>NC_019748.1:2562500-5041209 GCF_000317575.1 Stanieria cyanosphaera PCC 7437
TCTGTTTCCAATCTTTGAGATGTTGATTTAATTTCATCTCATGATAACTATACTATTTACTTCTCTTAATACTTTTACCTTATTTCTGAGCTTTTACTCCTCCCTTTGTAAAAAACCTACCCTTGTAAGCGCCGTTCACCGGGGCTTCAGTCGCTAGCTTCACCCTTACGAGCTGACCAACTTCCTTAACCTTCCGGCACTGGGCAGGCGTCAGCCCCTATACGTCCTCTTTCGAGTTGGCAGAGACCTATGTTTTTGGTAAACAGTCGCCTGGGCCTCTTCACTGCGACCAGCTCTCGCTGGCACCCCTTCTTCCAAAGTTACGGGGTAATTTTGCCGAGTTCCTTAGAGAGAGTTATCTCGCGCCCCTTAGTATACTCAACTTGCCCACCTGTGTCGGTTTCGGGTACGGGTACTTGGTTTTCATCACATCATCAGCTTTTCTTGGCACTGCTCTTAACCACGCGCCCTCCGTAGAGGACTCCCAATCCATTCAGGGTGTGGCTATCCCTCATGCGTCCCTAATGATGCTCCCACCTAGTAGTCAGGGATTATTAACCCTGTTTCCATCGACTACGCCTTTCGGCCTCGCCTTAGGTCCCGACTAACTCTCCGCGGACGAGCCTTCCGGAGAAACCCTTGGGCTTTCGGGGTTAGGGATTCTCACCCTAATTTTCGCTACTTAAGCCGACATTCTCACTTCTGTGCCGTCCACACCTGCTTGCCGCTAGTGCTTCACCCTACACAGAACGCTCCCCTACCACTTGCATTGCAAGTCCACAGCTTCGGTAGAACGCTTAGCCCCGTTCATTTTCGGCGCAGGAGCGCTTGACCAGTGAGCTATTACGCACTCTTTTAAGGATTGCTGCTTCTAGGCAAACCTCCTGGTTGTCTATGCACTCCCACCTCCTTTCTCACTTAGCGTCCATTTGGGGACCTTAGCTGGTGGTCTGGGCTGTTTCCCTCTTGACGATGAAGCTTATCCCCCACCGTCTTACTGGTTGTCGACTCCGAAGTATTCTGAGTTTGCCTCACTTTGGTACCGCTCTCGCAGCCCGCAGCGAAACAGTGCTTTACCCCTTCGGAGTATTTTTCAACCGCTGCGCCTCAACGCATTTCGGGGAGAACCAGCTAGCTCCGAGTTCGATTGGCATTTCACCCCTAACCACACCTCATCCGCCGACTTTTCAACGTCGGTCGGTTCGGACCTCCACTTGGTATTACCCAAGCTTCATCCTGGACATGGTTAGATCACCCGGGTTCGGGTCTACAAACTGTGACTAAAAACGCCCTTGTCAGACTCGCTTTCACTTTGGCTTCGGGTTTTCCCCCTTAACCAGCCACAGCCTGTAAGTCGCCGGCTCATTCTTCAACAGGCACACGGTCAGACGTTCAATCGTCCTCCCATTGCTTGTAGGCTAACGGTTTCATGTTCTATTTCACTCCCCTCGCCGGGGTTCTTTTCACCTTTCCCTCGCGGTACTGTTTCGCTATCGGTTACACAGTAGTATTTAGCCTTACCGAGTGGTCTCGGCTGATTCACACGGAATTCCACGGGCTCCGTGCTACTCGGGATTCAGCCTGGTTGCTTGAGCTTTCGACTACAGGACTTTCACCTTCTCTGGTGCAGTATTCAGCTGCTTCGTCTAGCTTCTGCCTTCCCGTTGTGGCTGTCCCACTACCCCAGCAGACATGTCCGCTGGTTTAGGCTTCTCCCTCTTCGCTCGCCGCTACTAAGGGAATCGCTTTTGCTTTCTTTTCCTCCAGCTACTAAGATGTTTCAGTTCACTGGGTTGGCTCGTTTCTACCTATGTGTTCAGTAGATCGTACTTGGGGTTGCCCCATTCGGAAACCTCCGGCTCAATGCTTGCTTCCAACTCCCCGGAGCGTATCGTCGGTCACCACGTCCTTCTTCGCCTCTGTGTACCTAGGTATCCACCGTTAGCCCTTTCTAGCTTGACCTGCTAGGAGCTTGTCTTGTTTTTCACGAAATAGTTTTTCTGTTTCTATTTCTACCTGCTGGTAATCTCTATGTTTTATGCAGTTTTCAAGGTGCTGTACTGGACTCAAAGCCCAGCATTCCTAGCTTATGATGCTTCAGATGCTGGATTTTTTGATTCCTGATTCGGTTTGACTCTGGTGGAGGTAAGCGGACTTGAACCGCTGACATCCTGCTTGCAAAGCAGGCGCTCTACCAACTGAGCTATACCCCCTCTTTTGATTCACCAGCTTACCATTCCACAATTTTTGGCTTTTAATTAACTTAATTGCCGATTACTGTTTCTTGTTGGCTGATAGGTGGGCCATCCTGGACTTGAACCAGGGACCTCACCCTTATCAGGGGTGCGCTCTAACCACCTGAGCTAATAGCCCATGTTCTTTCAACCGAACCAGTTACTAGTTTGAAGGCTTTAATTTTTTTCCCTAGTCCGACCTTGGGATTATTTGAATCTCTACTTATTTGTGTATCTTTCAGTAGACTTCAACAGGTCTCCCTAAAAAGGAGGTGATCCAGCCACACCTTCCGGTACGGCTACCTTGTTACGACTTCACCCCAGTCACTAGCCCTGCCTTCGGCATCCCCCTCCCTTACGGGTTAGGGTAACGACTTCGGGCGTGGCCAGCTTCCATGGTGTGACGGGCGGTGTGTACAAGGCCCGGGAACGGATTCACCGCAGTATGCTGACCTGCGATTACTAGCGATTCCTCCTTCATGCAGGCGAGTTGCAGCCTGCAATCTGAACTGAGGCAGGGTTTGCTGAGATTCGCTTACTCTTGCGAGCTTGCTGCCCTTTGTCCCTACCATTGTAGTACGTGTGTAGCCCAGGACGTAAGGGGCATGCTGACTTGACGTCATCCCCACCTTCCTCCGGTTTGTCACCGGCAGTCTTCCTAGAGTGCCCAGCCTAACTGCTGGCAACTAAGAACGAGGGTTGCGCTCGTTGCGGGACTTAACCCAACATCTCACGACACGAGCTGACGACAGCCATGCACCACCTGTGTTCGCGCTCCCGAAGGCACTCTCTAGTTTCCTAGTGATTCGCGACATGTCAAGTCCTGGTAAGGTTCTTCGCGTTGCATCGAATTAAACCACATACTCCACCGCTTGTGCGGGCCCCCGTCAATTCCTTTGAGTTTCACACTTGCGTGCGTACTCCCCAGGCGGGATACTTAACGCGTTAGCTGCGGCACTGCTCGGGTCGATACAAGCAACGCCTAGTATCCATCGTTTACAGCTAGGACTACAGGGGTATCTAATCCCTTTCGCTCCCCTAGCTTTCGTCCCTGAGCGTCAGTTACGGCCCAGTAGAGCGCCTTCGCCACTGGTGTTCTTCCCAATCTCTACGCATTTCACCGCTACACTGGGAATTCCCTCTACCCCTACCGTACTCTAGTTTCACAGTTTCCACCGCCTGCCCGGAGTTAAGCTCCAGTCTTTGACAGCAGACTTGTGAAACCGCCTGCGGACGCTTTACGCCCAATAATTCCGGATAACGCTTGCATCCTCCGTATTACCGCGGCTGCTGGCACGGAGTTAGCCGATGCTGATTCCTCAAGTACCGTCAGAACTTCTTCCTTGAGAAAAGAGGTTTACAACCCAAAGGCCTTCCTCCCTCACGCGGTATTGCTCCGTCAGGCTTTCGCCCATTGCGGAAAATTCCCCACTGCTGCCTCCCGTAGGAGTCTGGGCCGTGTCTCAGTCCCAGTGTGGCTGCTCATCCTCTCAGACCAGCTACCGATCGTCGCCTTGGTGCGCTCTTACCACACCAACTAGCTAATCGGACGCGAGCTCCTCTTCAGGCGAATTACTTTTACCTTTCGGCACATCGGGTATTAGCAGTCGTTTCCAACTGTTATCCCCGTCCTGAAGGCAGATTCTCACGCGTTACTCACCCGTCCGCCACTAGAATCCCGAAGGATTCCCGTTCGACTTGCATGTGTTAGGCATACCGCCAGCGTTCATCCTGAGCCAGGATCAAACTCTCCATGGTGAACATTTTTCTCATCGCTGAGTTTTTGATGTTCTTTCCAGATTAATTTGGTTCAACTGAACTTCCTTAACCTGACTCATTGTTTAATTTAAGTGTTTATTTTAAACTAGGGCTGGTTTAATTATTTAGCCTTCAAACTATTGATTTGTCTAGGTTCGGAGCGTTGTCTCGGGACGTTTCCCTCAACCGCGCATTTACCAATATATCCACCTTCTCTTTAAAAGTCAACCCCTTTTTGCGGAAATTTTGAACTTTTTTAGGTTGATTATGCTTAAGTTAATCTGGACAAGGGTTACAAAGATTTAAAAATTTGAAGAGACGGGTGCGCGACCATAGATATAAACTACATGTTTTAGATAATCAATTAAATCTTGGTTTAAATAGTCGGCAGGAAAACGCCACTCCCAGTTACCTTCTGCTTGAGAAGGAGTATTCATTTTGGCTTCTGCTCCTAATCCAAAAGTATCTTGTAGAGGAATAATGGCAAGATTTACTACTGAGGCTAAAGCTTGACGAATTAAAGCCCAATGAATTCCTTCTGGACACAGACACCCTAAATAATCGATTACTCTAGCTTGCTCTTCGGGAGAACGTTTGTTAAACCAACCTACTGTAGTATCGTTATCGTGAGTGCCAGTGTAAACAATGCAGTTGCGATTAACATAGTTATAGGGAAGAAATTGATTATCCCGATCGCTGTCAAAAGCAAACTGGAGAATTTTCATGCCGGGAAAATTAAATTTATCCCTCAATTCTTCAACTTCTGGTGTAATTACGCCTAAATCTTCTGCGATGATTGGTAGTTCTCCTAATTTTTCTTTAAGAATAGTAAAAAATTTTTCTCCAGGTGCTTTGAGCCATTTGCCATTCATTGCTGTAGGTTCGCCTTGTTTAACAGCCCAAAATGCTTCAAAACCACGAAAATGATCGATCCGAATTAAATCGACATATTCTAAAATTCCTTCTACTCTTCTGATCCACCACTGAAAATCTGTTTTTTCTAACTCTTTCCAGTTGTAAACAGGATTGCCCCACAACTGTCCAGTTGCACTAAAGTAATCTGGAGGTACACCAGCCATTAAAGCTGGCTCGCCTGTTTTTTCATCAAGACAAAAAATTTCTGGATGCGCCCAGACATCGACGCTATCATGAGCAACATAGATAGGAATATCACCAAAAATTTTGATGTTTTTCTGGTTGGCGTATTTTTTTAAGAGTTGCCACTGGCGGAAAAATTCATATTGAATAAATTTATGATAGTAAACATCATCTTTTAAGCAAGTTGCCCAATCAATCAGGGCTTCTGGTTGACGAGAAGCAATATTTGACTCCCATTGATTCCAACTAGCACCATGATTAGCTTCTTTTAAAGCCATAAATAAAGCATAATCATCTAGCCAATCTGCATGGCGATCGCAAAATTCCTGAAATTGTTGTTGCTGTTTTGCTGATGCTAGAGATTGAAACTTGGCACTTGCCTTTTTTAATAAAGGCATTTTTGTAGCAATTACTAAATTATAATCGACTCGCTCTACTGGATATTCAGGCAATCTATTTAAGTCTTCTTCAGTTAATAATCCGTCTTCTTGTAATTGTTTCGGACTAATTAAAAGAGGATTTCCTGCTAAAGCTGAATAGGATAAATATGGAGAGTTACCATATCCAGTCGGGCCAATTGGCAGAATCTGCCATACTTGTTGATAGCTTGCTGACAAAAAATCTACAAATTGATAAGCATTGACACCCAGATCCCCGATACCATAAGGACTAGGTAAAGATGTAGGATGAAGTAAAATACCGCTAGCTCTTGAGTCAAACATTCATTTTAATTTGAGCGACATAATTTTTTTTAGCATAAAAGTTCTGATGGAAGACTAAAGGATTTGTTATATTTTGTTGATAGGAGTTCGTGAAAATAAATAAAAAATATATCTTTTGATAGAAGCAAAATAAATCTAGATTTAGCAATTTATTTAAATTAAAAATAGTTGTTTTTTTTAAGGTTGAGCTTTAGGTTTCAATAAACAGATTCAATTTATTTTTTAAAACCATTTTTTTGAATCAAATTAATTATAGATTTTTTAAATCAATAAAAATATCAAGCGATTGTAAATTCAAAATTTAAGTCACATTGTAAATAATTACTATTAACAAATTTAAAAATTAGTGGATATAAATTTAATTACTGACTATTCAAAATTAAGTGGTACATAAAAATGTCTTTTGCGCGTCTACTTACACTTTTTGTAGGTCTTAGTTTAATTTTAGGATTAGGAATTTGGTTAATCACATCACTTTATCGATTGTATTTGCAAATTTCTTTTACCTCACCATTTTTAGCTAATTTTCTTTTATTATTTCTGGTTATTTTACTTGGACTATTAATTTTTGCATTTATTTACTATTTTAATTTTTACAATAATAAAAAATCGAGAACCAAAGTTCGTAGAAATCGTTTAGTTAAAAAAATACCTGAAGAAAAAACTCAAGCAGCAGCAGAAAATCTTAAAGCATTAAAGAAACAGGTAGGACAGATACAAGATCGTATTGCTCAAGAAGCTTTTTTAAAACGTTCTGAAGAAATAGAAGCTAATTTAGCACGAGGAGAAATCAAAATAGTAGTTTTTGGTACAGGTTCGGCAGGAAAAACTTCTTTAGTAAATTCTTTAATGGGAGAAATTGTTGGGGAAGTTAATCCGACTATGGGAACTACCAAAGAAGGAGAAACCTATAGCTTAAAACTTAAGGGAATAGCAAGAGAAATTTTAATTACCGACACTCCTGGTATTTTAGAAGCAGGAATAGCTGGAACAGAACGAGGAGAATTAGCTAGACAACTAGCGACAGAAGCAGATTTACTTTTATTTGTAGTTGATAACGATTTACTACAATCAGAATACGAACCGTTAAAAACTTTAGCTGAAATTGGTAAACGTTCTTTATTGGTTTTCAATAAAATTGATCTTTACGCTGATGAAGATCAAGAGGTAATTTTAAAACAGTTAAAAGAGAGAGTGACTAAATTAATTCCTGCTGCTGATGTTATAGCGATCGCAGCTAATCCTCAACCAGTTCAGTTAGCTAGTGGAGAGATTATTGAACCAGAACCAGAAATAATTCCTTTAATTAAAAGATTAGTAGCGGTATTGAGAGCAGAAGGTGAAGATTTAATTGCTGACAATATTTTGTTACAATCCCAAAGATTAGGAGATCAAGCTAGAAAAATTATTGATCGTCAAAGAAAACGACAAGCAGAACGAGTAATTGATCGCTATCAATGGATTGGTGCAGGAGTAATTGCAATGACTCCTTTACCTGTAGTCGATTTGTTAGCAACCGCAGCAGTTAATGCTCAAATGGTAGTAGAAATTGGTCGTATTTATGGTTGTGAATTAAATTCGGATAGAGGTAGAGATTTAGCTTTATCTTTAGGTAAAACTTTAGTAAGCTTGGGTGTGGTTAAAGGTGCAGTAGAAATTTTAGCCAAAGCTCTACAATTTCACGTTGCTACTTATATAGTAGGAAAAGTCATTCAGGCAGTTTCTGCTGCTTATTTAACTCGGATTGCTGGGAAAAGTTTTATAGAATATTTTCGTCATGATCAAGATTGGGGTGATGGAGGAATTACGGAAGTAGTGCAGCGACAGTTTCAGTTGAGTCGTCGAGATGAATTTGTTAAATCTTTTGTCAAAGATGCGATCGCAAAAGTGGTTCAACCTCTTACTGGTAATTGGGAAGAACAAGAACCAGAAACATTAGAGTTAGAAGCTAGACTGGAAGATGATTGGTAAGTCTATTTTAATTAAATCGAGGTCATCGATCAAAGTTGAAAACTAATCAAATGTACTTTATGTAACAAAATGAGTAGTGCTTAACTTAAATTAATTTTAGGGAGTGAAAATTATTTTAATTTAACCTCTAGGCATTAATTTTTGTAAAGTATCATTGCAAATAATTTATGATTGTAGCTAAATTAAATCATCACAATATTTTGTTAAATCTTATTCTCATCAATTTAAAGAGAGTAAAAACTGACAAGGCATTTTAGATTTGAAGTTAGGAATAGTAAATGTATCTACATAGTTTGTAGGTAATAGCGTAATTGTTGATTTTTTTTATCTTTCTGGAGGAAAATAAAAATGTTAGAAAAGCTATTTGGTGGTAAATCGAAAAAGCAAAATGGATTTTATTTAGAATTAAAAGAAGATTTAACTGATTCGGTTAATAATATTGTTCCAGCAGTTAAAGAAACTGTAGGAGAAAAAGTATCTGCAGTTAAAGAAACTGTAGGAGAAAAAGTATCTGCAGTTAAAGAAACTGTAGATGAAAAAGTATCTGCAGTTAAGGAAACTGTAGATGAAAAAGTATCTACGGTTAAAGAAACTGTAGAAGACAAAATAGCTGAAACTAAATCAACTTCTACAAAGGTTGTAGAAGAGAAGAAAAACAAAACCAAAAATAAAAAGAAAGCAGATAAAAAGACTTCGGTTAAGAGTAACGAAAAGCAATCTAAAGAAACTAATAATGGTCAAGTTACTCCAACTACTTCTAGTACATCATCTTCGGAACAGCCATTTTGGGTCAAAGCGATGTACAACAATAATAGCAACAAGAAAACTGAGTCAGAAACAACTTTTGCTACCGATTATTTAATGCCTCTTTCTAATAGATCTCGTCGTCGTCCCGGTCCTAGTTTAAATATGTTTAAAGATATGGCGCGTCAAACAAAAACGCCTAGAGGTTAATTCTCATCACTAAAATAATTTATACTTACTCAGTTGAATCCAGGCAATAAGTCCTGGTTTTTTTCTGACTTTTTAATTGTAGCAAGCGAACTGTGGTGCGCGGACATTGTAATCTTAAACCAAGGGAACAACAAACAGGGAATAGTCAACAGTAAGTGTCTTAATTTTTGCTTCGACTGCTAAAAAATATCAAAAACTTATTTTTAATTAAAATTTATAGCCTTTAACAATACTAAATTGTGAATTTTATGTGTTATTTATCATGTTAAAAAAATTAAACTAAATTTTTAATTAAATTTGAGCAATAAAAATATTTTTATTGACCAAGAATTTTGATGAACTTGATCAAGTGTTTTATTTTAGATAAAATTTATAGCGTTTTTTATTCTCGTGAGTACATTAGCTCCCTGGTTTTTGTTGATTATTCATCCCTGGTCATTAGTAATTAGTAACTGATAGCTGGTGTATCTTATAACTTTGAGAATTGCTATATTTTTTTTAAATGTAACAGAAGAAGAGTAAAATATTAATTATAATTAAAAGGCAGAAAAACCCCTGTATTTATTTAAAAATTGTTTTAATCCATTTTGCTCAAACTCTTCTTGATTCCAGTCTTCTTTTTCTACTATGGTTTGGTCATGTGGGTTAATAATATAAGTGTAGCTTTCAATATAAGACTCATTACATAAAATACAATTTACTTTAACTCTAATATATTGATTTCCTTCAAAAAGATCTAATCTTTTTAAATCTTGAGTTGAGACATTAAAATAAACAGTTCCCTGTATGCTATCTTCTTGCTTAGAAGCAATAAGACCAGGATATTCTTCATTTTTTATTTTTTTTCTGCGGTAGCCAAATACCTTGGCCTGTTGTTGTTGATATTTATCTTTAACAATTAAATGCCATACTTCAGGATACATTAAAGAGCCATAACAAAATAAATTAATTGAATTGCTCATCGATATCCTCCTCAGACCATAACTAAAGTATTTTAATTATAATTGTGAACAGAAGTGGCAAAATTTTAAGGCTTTTTAAACTTAGCGAACACTTCTTTTGATAGAGGTTTTCACTCAATAAATTTGTTATAAATCAATAGATTAATCAATTTTTTTAAGATAAAACTTAATCTTGATACTAGACAAACTTTGGTTTTATTGTGTTGCCTTTATCCTTATTATTCTTGGCAGATATTTTCTCATTGCTGGGGGAACCTATCTACTTTTCTACTCGGTTTTAGGCAAATTTTTCGCTAATCAACGATTACGTCGGCAAACTCCCAAATGGGAATCAATTCAAAAAGATATTAAGTTATCCCTTATTTCAACTGTAGTGTTTGCTCTCTGTGCAGCATTGATCATGTCTGAGTATGATTTAGGATTAACTCTTTTATACAGTGATTTCAACAAGTATGGGTTGTGGTATTTAGGAGTCAGCTTTTTAGGAGTTTTGATTCTCCAAGATGCTTATTTTTACTTTATTCATCGACTATTTCACAATTCCTTATTTTTTAAATGGTTACATCAAGGTCATCATTGTTCAAGAGAACCTACACCTTGGACATCTTTTGCTTTTGATCCACCTGAAGCGATCGCACAAACATTTTTCTTTTTAGTTATAGTTTTTATTATGCCACTTCACTTCATTACTGTTATTGCTGCCTTAATCACGATGACTATTTGGGCAGTGTTTACCCATCTTGGTTTTGAAATATTTCCTGCATCGTTTCCTCGTCATTGGTTAGGAAAGTGGTTAATAGGTCCAACCCATCATTCAATCCATCATCGCAAATACACGGTGCATTATGGACTGTATTTTACTTGGTGGGATAAGTTGCTTAATACTCACGATCCTAATTATGATCATTGGGATTAAATCTTAGATTTTTTGATTGATTTTAAACTCCTGTTAAGTTAAGTTGATGAAAAAAATTAATTGTGTACTTTACTTGACAGAATTTTTGAAAACCTCGATATTGAACCACATGAAAGCCGGCATTATCGACTTTACCTTGATCGTCTAGGTAAATTGAAATTTTGGCATGACCTTCGATCCGAGTGACTAGTATCGATAACAATTGCTTTACCCATAGTTTTAATTTCATCTGTTCTCGATTGCAGATTGCTATAAAAATTAGGGAGATGCACTAATGACTTTGAGACTTGGTGCAGAATATACGGAGAGAAACACTGCGTCTTCAAATCCTTCATTGATTGCTCCATGAACCTGAAACGGTTCAGCAACATCTACTTGACCAGCAGAGATAATTTTTTTTTGTCCGTCACCAAGATAGTAAGTCAATTCTCCTCTAATAACAATCCAGGTGTCTTGACCATCGGGATGAGTATGTGCAGGCACTTGTTGACCTGGGCGCACGCCCCAGACAGCAATGCTGGAATGTTTTGTGATAGAAATTTCTGTAACAATAGCTTTTTCTTCGGAAAAGCAAACCAATTTTTCAACATCAAATGTGCGCTGGATAGAGAAAGGTAAAGTATTAGTCATCATTATTTTTGCTTAGGAACTACAGAAATTTACGTTCATTGAATACCCAAGTATTATTACAGATAGTTTTTTTAGATAGTTGTATTCTCTTTGCCATTTCTCAGCTAAACTTGATCATTTTTCTACCTTCGATCTTAGGTTTTTCTTCAGTAGTAGGAATAATTTTGCCGTTTTGATTATGATGGATCATGACAATCCTCCTCATGAGCTACCAACGCTGGTCAACTCTGCCCATAAATTAAGTTAATAAGTTGAAGAACTTGTGAGGAAAATCGGTTAATCCAATAAGTTTTTTTGAGAAAGACTGTCGATTGTTAATTCTTACTAGAAAAACGTAAATTTAAAATCGATAAACCCAAAATTCCTAAAAATAACACTAAACCAATCGTACAAGCGTAGCTAATATCCAAATCTTGAAACGCTCGCTCATAAAGATAATAAACCACAGTTTTAGAACTATTGCGCGGACCACCTTGAGTCATGATATAAATTTCTTCAAAGACTTTAGTGGCAGAAATGGCAGAAATAACTGCTACCAATAATAAATAAGGACGCATCAGTGGCAAAGTTATATCCCAATGTTTGCGCCAATTATCTGAACCATCAATCGCAGCAGCTTCATATAATTCTGGAGCGATCGCTTGTAAGCCAGCTAAATAGATTACCATGTAGTAACCTAGTCCTTTCCAAATTGTAACTACCATCACACTCCATAGAGCTAAATTAGGATCAGTTAACCAAGGAATGCCTTCTGCAATACCAAATTGTTTAAGAAATTGGTTAAGTAAACCATTTTGAGTATAAAGAGCTTTCCAAGCAATTCCTGCTACTATCATCGAAATCACGACAGGAGTATAAAAAGCCGTCCGAAACCAATTAATTCCTTTCAGTTTTTGATTAACTAAAATCGCCAGAAATAAAGGAGCAATCACTAAAATAGGAACGACTCCCACTAAATATAGCAAGGTATTTTTGATAGTTTGCCAAAAAACAACATCGGTTTTTAAACGCTCAAAGTTTTGCCAACCAATCCATTGAGGGGCTTGGGTTAGGTCAAATTCGTAACGAGTAAAACTTAAAGAAAAAGCTTGAATAGCAGGAAAAAATACAGTTAATCCCAGTAGCAATAAAGCTGGTAATAAAAATAAATAAGGAGTTAATTTGTATTGTTTCATTCTCTTAATTTTTTTAAAGGTTGAGAATTTACAGTTACTTTGATTCGCTTAGAAGAAATACTGCGATTTCAATTGATTGAAGTGTACTTGATGAATTTTCAAACTGCTATAGCAATTATTAATTTGGTGAGAAAAAAAACTGTTTGGGCAGAATGTAGAAGGCAAACGTCACTAAGCTGATAAAAAAATAAATTAACCAAATTCACTTAAGTTATAAATAACCTCGAACTATTAAAAAATACTCAAATTCAGCTAGTGAGTAAGCAAATATACTGTAAACAAAAAGAAGTTTCTTTTGATGGAGTTAGAGATGACTAGATTACGTAACTTATTAATTGGTGCTGGTATTGCTACTGTTGGTGCGATCGGCACTAAAAAAGCAGTAGACTATTTTCGTAACCGAGGTAAAGAAGAAGTTGTTGATGAAAATCAAGGTGATGCAGAAGCTATTGCATCTGATGAAGTAGCCTACGCTACCGTAGAAGCTAGTTCTGTTCAAGATTTTCTAAATAAAAGTTTTGGTGCGCCTGGTCGTTATGTTCCTTCTCGTCCACCTAAAATTTTTGAATATCAAGGCGAACAGTACATGGTAATTTGGGCAAAAGATAATCAAAAAAATAAAAATCAAATGATGGCTTTCAAATATACCGATGAAGGTCGTAAGATGGTTGCTAGTGTCGGCTATACTGGTAACGCTACTGATTACAATATCAATTTAGATGGAACTTCTTTTGCAGTCGATGTCAATGGAAAACAACTGACTTCTGGGCATGGAGAAACAAAGGGTGCTAATGAAGTTGATTTTGTTTTAGCTGCCTAAATTATTACTATTCTTTTAACAGCATTGCTGATTGTATGCTCCGTTATTCTGAGCGTAGTCCCGAGTCCTGAATGCAGTGAAGGAATTGAAGCGACGGGGCTTACAAGCATCGCCAGGTTCACTCAAATTCAATTCGAGTGCTTGCCTGGCGACGGATTCCCCGCCTGAATCCAATTCAGGTGACAGCGGGTCAAGAATCTCGATAGATACTTCATTTGGTTTCCTACATTGATCCTGAGCGGAACGAAGGATGACAAGAAAGGATTCATCCCTCAAATCAGCAACGCCCTTTTAACTACTAACTTGTAAAACCCTACTTTTTAATTGGAAGTTGATGGTTTTTTTTCATCAGCTTTCAACTAAGGTAAAATCGGCGAAAAGATTGGAATTTATCGAATTAAAGCAAACGTAAATGGTTGGTTATCTTGTTTTCCTGACAATCTCTATCGGTTTATTTGCAATTTTTGCTCTTGGATTAAACTTACAATGGGGTTTTACAGGCTTAATTAACTTTGGTCATGTGGCTTTTATGACTGTCGGGGCATATACCACAGTTTTATTAAGCTCTTTGGGTGTACCTTTAATCATTGCTGTTTTAATCGGGGCATTAGTAGCAGCATTATTGGGATTATTAATTGGAATGTCTACCTTGAGATTGCGAGAAGATTATTTAGCAATTGTAACAATTGGCGTTTCAGAATTGTTGAGGTTAATTGCTCTTAATGAGGAATGGTTGACTAAAGGCGCATTTGGAATTCAACGTTATCAATTGCCCTTGGAAAGATTTGATCCTAATGGCATCGGCAAAACGATCGCGATTGGGATTTTAACTATTTTAGCTATTTTTGCAGTTTGGCAATTGTGGCAAGGTTTAAAAAATCAATGGCGAGAAAGTCGAGAAATTCAAGGAAAAAGTTATCAACCCCGTAAAAAAATCGGTGCCATTATTTGGGGTGCGATCGCTTTTAGTTTAATTTTAACTGTTTATATTAATAGTTTTCTTGCTCTTTCTGATTACAATTACAAAGCAGGCTTGATGTTATTAGTGTTAATAACTTTAGCTATTATTTATTGGGGTTTGCAATTATTAGTAAATTCTCCTTGGGGTAGAGTACTAAAAGCGATTAGAGAAGATGAAGAAATTGCTCGGGCATTAGGTAAAAACGTTTTTTGGTATAAATTACAAGCTTTTATGTTGGGTGGTGCGATCGCAGGTGTAGCTGGGGCTTTTTATGCTTGGCAGTTGACTACGGTTTATCCAAGTAATTTTGAACCAATTGTTACTTTTAATGCTTGGACAATGGTAGTCTTGGGTGGTGCAGGAAGTAATGCAGGAACATTACTCGGAGTAATTATTTTCTGGGCGTATGATGCGTTGACACGTTTTTATTTGCCTCAATTAGGTTTAGTCGATAATTCTAGTGCAGGGGCATTACGAATTATGATTATTGGTTTAATTTTAATGGTTCTAATGATTTGGCGACCCCAAGGCATCCTTGGTAAGAAAGAAGAACTAACTTTAGGAAAATGAGCGAAATTCGTGGCATTTGGCTGGCAAATCGTCCCCATAGTCAAGTTTTAGCATCAAGACAAAATATTGCTGAAGCGATGGATTTTTTACAACAGCAGGGATTTAATCTGATTTTTCCTGTTGTCTGGAATCGAGGTTATACTTTGTTTCCCAGTCAAGTAATGGCAGATTATGGTTTTCCTATCATTGAACCATTTTATGAATCTCAATCAAGAGATCCTCTCTCAGAAATTATTACCGAGGCACATCAGCGCAACATTGAAGTAATTCCTTGGTTTGAATATGGTTTTGCAGCTTCCCATCTAGCTAATGGAGGACACATTTTACAATCGCAACCGCACTGGAAAGCGATCGCTTTTAATGGGGAAGTAGTTAAACATGGTGGTTTAATTTGGATGAATGCTTTTAATTTAGAAGTTCAACAGTTTATGTTGAATTTAATTTTAGAAGTAGTAACTAAATATAATATTGAAGGTATTCAAGGATGCGATCGCTTGCCTGCTCTTCCTGTTATCGGAGGATACAATCAAGAAACAATTAAACTCTATCAAGCTGAATTTTCTACTCCACCACCTCGTAATCCCCACAACCAACAGTGGCTACAATGGCGCGCTAATTTACTAACTGATTTTCTCGCTCAAGTTTATCAACAAGTCAAAGCAGTTAACCCTCAATTAATTATTTCTTTGTCTCCCGCCGTTTATCCTTTTTGTTTGAATAATCTGCTACAAGATACTAAAACTTGGCTTACCAGAGGCATAGTAGATTTAATTCATCCCCAAATTTATCGTTCTAGTTTTGGTAATTATCGCCAGGAAGTTAAACAAATTAAACGAATTTTTCCGACTAATTCACACTCTAAATTTGTGCCTGGAATTGCTTTTACTGCCAATAATCAAGAACTAAGCATTCACGACCTCCTTCAATGTGTTCAATTAAATCGCGCTAGTGGTTTTAGTGGGCAAGTATTTTTTCACTACGAAGGTTTACGCAAAAATAACGATGCGGTAGCAACTGCACTGTATCAATTAGGAGGTTACAATCAAATAGCTTCTTTACCTTTCTAAGCGCGACCGCTTCTGCGCCTCGCTCCTGGGCGAGATCGCCTTAATCTTGATCCAGAATTAAGCTTATTTCCTAATTCCCTCTTTCCTCATAAGAGAGTAAATTTGATTGTCAGATGGGATTGATTAAGATATTTTTGTATATAAAAGTTAAAAAAAACTAAAAAATGCTAAGAGTCATTACCGATTTCGACGGTCCGATTATGGATGTTTCGGAACGCTACTACCAAGTTTATCAATATTGTTTAGAACAAACTAAATACGAGCAACAATCAATTCACCAACTAAGCAAAGAAGAATTCTGGCAGCTTAAACGAGCGCGTGTACCTGAATATAAAATTGGGATCAAATCAGGTTTAGACGAAACTCAAGCCCAAAAATTTGCTCTCATCCGCAAAAACACGGTTCATACTCTACCTTACCTCAGTTACGATCAAGTTCTTCCTAATGCCATCTCCGTTTTAGAAAAACTACAGTATTTAGGAGTAGATCTGGTTGTCATGACAATGCGACGAGAAAAAGAGTTAGCAGAAGCATTTGAACGCTATAATTTAGCTCGTTTTTTTCCCCCCAACCGTCGTTATTGCCTAAGCAATGATTATCTTAAAACAACCGATATTGAAGATAAACCTTTACTGATGAAAAAAGCTGTAAGCGAATTACCTCCTGCTTCCGATCTGTGGATGATCGGAGATACAGAAGCAGACATCGTAGCAGCTAAACAACATCAAGTTAAAATTATTGGAGTTTTATCAGGCATTCGCGATCGCAAGCATTTAGAACAATATCAACCTAATTTTATTGCTAATGATTTAACAGAAGCGATTAATTTAGTGCTTCAACACACTAATCAAATTCAACTCCTCAGCGCAGAAAGCAACTAGCTATCCAAAACAAACAAAAAGTCAAAACTGAAGCAAATTGCTCAACATTTAACCCTATTCCACCAGTTTGGCTCAATAATAACTGAGCTAATCCATTACCCAATCCAATACCCACTAATAATACAACTAAACTAATTAACAAAGAACGAGGAAACTTATTTTCTTTGCGATTGAGAAAATAGATATTAGCCATAAAACCCAATGCCATTAGTAAAGGAAGTAAAGAAGCTTCCGTGCTTTGAGCAAAAACCGCGGTCGCAGCTAAAACTATATATATTCCCGTTGGCCAAAGAATCTCAGCTTGTGAAGGTCTATCAAGCAAGTTTTTGAGCCATTGAGGTGAATTCTTCTGAGTAACAGGAGTAAAATCAGAAGGAGTTTCTACTAGTCTTTCAGGAAAACGAATTCTTTCTGGAACTTTAATTTTACCTTCCTGACGTAATCTGAGACGATCCATAATAATCGCATCATAAGCAGCTTCAATACTTTCTAATACTTTTGTATCTTGGCTATATTGTTCCTTGAGCTTTCTCTTGGCATTTTGAATTTCTTCAAAAGACGCATTTTCTGTGACATTAAGTTGCTCATAAGGATTTTGTTCGTTCATTGGTTACCTCTTTAACTTGGTTTTTATCTAAATTGTTTTCTTAATATTTAAATAAATTTTTTTCTGAAAAAGCTGTCATGTAAAAACTTTTTTCATCAAAGGTAAAAACGAAAAACTCAAAAGCCAATTGATCAATCCCATCTCATCGTAGTTTTTAGTTCATTGAACTTAACAATAGTTAAACAGTGACTTATGGTTTTTGCTAATAATATTAGTAAATTTCCCACCAGCCAAAGGCAGGTCCAATAAATCTCACTGTAATCCAAATCGCTACCATCATACCAATACCAATCCAAGCTCCTCTAGTAGTCCATTGAATAAACTGTTCCGCTTGTGTTTTAGTTATAGGTAACCAAGATAAAATGGTTTGCTCTTGTCCATATTTTTCACCCAATGCAGTTTTACGGCGTTTTGCTTCACCCATAATGACAATTAACCATAAATTTACGCAACTATGGCTCGATCATAGCGTTTTCTGGCACCAGAAGGCAGCTAAATTTGGCTTCTAAATCAATTTAAAACATAAAATCCTACTGTTATAAAAATTAGCAGTAAAGATGGATTGAAAAGCTTTTGAATTTTTTGTTTTCTTTAATTATGACATCCAAATTTACTACTTTTAAAATCAAGTTATTCTACTAAATTGTTTATGTCACGTCCAATTTATTTTGATTGCCACGCTACTACCCCAGTAGATCAAAGAGTTTTAGATGCAATGTTGCCCTACTTTACCCAATGTTTTGGTAATCCTAGTAGCATTACTCATGTTTATGGTTGGGAAGCAGAAGCAGCAGTCAAATTAGCTCGTACAGCGATCGCTGAAGCAATCAATGGCACTCCTGAAGAAATTGTTTTTACTAGTGGTGCGACTGAGGCTAATAATTTAGCAATTAAAGGTGTAGCAGAAGCGTATTTTAATCAAGGCAAACACATTATTACCGTTCAAACAGAACATCGAGCGGTACTTGATCCTTGTAAATATTTGGAAAATCTTGGTTTTGAAGTCACTTACCTGCCTGTGCAACCAGACGGATTAATTGATCTACAACAATTGCAACAAGCAATTCGTCCCGATACTATTTTAGTTTCGGTAATGGCAGCTAATAATGAAATTGGAGTCTTACAACCTTTAGCTGAGATTGGCGAAATTTGTCACGCTCATCAAGTTTTATTTCATAGCGATGCAGCACAAGCGATCGCAAAAATTCCTCTTGATGTTCAACAGATGAAAATCGATCTGATGTCGTTAACCGCTCACAAAGTATATGGACCAAAAGGTATCGGCGCATTATATCTACGTCGTCGTCATCCTAGAGTCAAGATCGCTGCCCAAATTCAGGGAGGAGGACAAGAGCGCGGTATTCGTTCGGGTACTCTTGTAACACCCCAAATTGTTGGCTTTGCTAAAGCAGTGGAGTTAGGAATAGCTGAAATGGCATCAGAATCACAACGTCAGTTTCAACTGCGAGAACAACTTTGGTCTATTTTAAAAAAAATTGATAAAATTTATTTAAATGGACATCCTCTGCAACGTTTACCAGGAAATCTCAACGTTAGTTTTGAAGAAGTAGATGGTTCAGCTTTACTCTTAGCTTTGCAGCAAACGGTTGCTTTATCTTCTGGTTCAGCTTGTTCTGCTATTAATACTACTCCTTCTCATGTTTTAATGGCTCTAGGACATTCAGAGCAATTAGCTTATGCTTCTCTGAGGTTTGGGATTGGTAGATTTAATACCTTAGAAGAGATCGAACAAGTAGGCAAGCTTGTCATTTCCACTTGTCAGTCTCTGCGTCGTAGTAAACAATATTTTTAAACAATTCTTGTTGAATTACATACTTATGATTTTTTTGATCTAAAAACAATAAATTCCTTGTCAAAAGTTGATCTTTGAGGTTATATTCAGGTTAAAATTTGATTTATTAGAAGCACTATAATTTAGGTAGTGTACAATTCTTAATGCTAGAGCAATTTGCTTGCAAAAGCGATCGCGCTTAATTTAGCTCAGATTTATCAAGTCTAACACCCATAATTGAATCATAGCTCCAGCTATTTCTCAATTTACTTACGACCCTCAGGCTCTTGCGCCAAATGGTTTTTCTAGAAGAGAAGAACCCGCTTCTTCCACAGGCGAGCAACTCGCTAGTGAAAATATAATCGCATAACGAGGTAGTCAGGGCAAACGTAAGCACTTAGTTAAAAAGTGCAATCTGGCTTATTTTCAAACATAGATGAAGTTTAGTTTTTTATTGCATAAATTCTTTACATTAAGCAATGTTGCTGGACACAGCGTTTAGGTGTCTCAACCTGCTAAAAAAATTTTGAGGAAAATTAATGCCAAAACAAATTATTATTGCGGAACAGCATCATATCGCCGCCGTTTTTTGGGAAGATCAAATTCAGGAATTGATTGTTGCCACAGGCAATCAACAGGTGAGCGATATTTATCTTGGTGCAGTTGAAAACGTTATTCCTGGTATAGATGCTGCCTTTGTTAATATAGGCGATGCAGAACGCAACGGTTTTATCCATGTTACAGATTTAGGACCTCTACGTTTAAAAAAAACGGCCGGAGCAATTACTGAACTATTAACTCCACAACAAACAGTTTTAGTTCAGGTAATGAAAGAACCAACTGGTAACAAAGGACCAAGACTCACTGGTAATATCACCTTGCCTGGACGATATTTAGTCTTAATGCCTTACGGTAAAGGAGTCAAACTTTCACGAAGAATTCGAGATGACAATGAACGTAACCGTTTACGCGCTTTAGCCATTCTCATTAAACCTGCTGGCATGGGTTTACTTGTGAGAACCGAAGCTGAAGGTAAGGCTGAAGAAGCAATTATGGAAGATTTAGAATTTCTCCAAAAACAGTGGGAATCAATTCAATATCAAGCCTCTTCTACCAGACCTCCAGCGCTGCTTAATCGAGATGATGATTTTATTCAGCGTGTTTTGCGAGATATGTACTCCGCTGATGTTAATAGCATTGTGGTTGATTCACCAGCAGGAGTTAAACGAGTCAAACAACATTTAACCAATTGGGCTGGTGGTCGTTCTCCTCAAGGAGTTTTTATCGATCATCATCGAGAACGTCAACCAATCCTAGAGTATTATCGAGTCAATGCAGCAGTTCGTGAAGCACTTAAACCTAGAGTAGAATTACCATCAGGTGGTTATATTATCATTGAACCCACCGAAGCCTTAACGGTAATTGATGTAAACTCTGGCTCTTTTACTCGTTCTGCTACTGCTCGTGAAACTGTTTTATGGACTAACAGTGAAGCTGCAACCGAAATTGCTCGTCAATTGCGTCTACGTAATATTGGTGGTGTGATCATTGTCGATTTTATCGATATGGACTCACGACGAGATCAACTAAAACTGTTAGAACATTTTAATAAAGCTCTCAAAGCAGATAAAGCTAGACCCCAAATTGCCCAACTCTCGGAACTTGGTTTAGTAGAATTAACTCGTAAACGCCAAGGAAAAAATATTTATGAATTATTTGGTCAAACTTGTCCTACTTGTGGTGGT
The DNA here is from genome assembly GCF_000317575.1 of Stanieria cyanosphaera PCC 7437. Taxonomy (NCBI): domain Bacteria; kingdom Bacillati; phylum Cyanobacteriota; class Cyanophyceae; order Pleurocapsales; family Dermocarpellaceae; genus Stanieria; species Stanieria cyanosphaera. The sequence continues at coordinate 2,583,364 of NC_019748.1, forward strand.
TTAGGACATTTAGTTCATTTACCAGGAAAATCTGAAGGAGAGTCTTTAGAAACTCCACCGGTTACACCACCAGCAGCGATTCCCAGTCTGCCTTATACTCAAGAAAATAACATTTCCGATTATTCGCTCGATTTAGGTTACGATCCTAGTCCTTCCCCTCCAGAATTACTCAATCATCCCAACTATCAAGAGCAAGGAAATAATAATCGTCGTCGTCGTCGTCGCCGTCTTAATGATATTTTGCTCAAAGACGAGCAAACTGAATTAAATCCTGTCGTTATAACTCGCGATTTTGAGGGAGATACTCCTAATTATGTACCTGAAGAACGTAAATCTAGGGTGCAATCAAATCGTCCTTCTCGGCGAGATGAAACTAATTTAGAAAAAGTTTCTGTAGAAATGAGTGATTTAGAACAAGAAGTTTATGCTTTGATGGGCATATCTCCTTTAGTTCGTTTAGAACGAGAGTTTAAAGATCCTAAATCAGTTTTAGTTTTGATTCAAAATCCTACTGATGGCAATCAAGCAACGGCAACAATTGAAACAGATTCTGGGATAGAGTCTGTTACTGATGTTGATGAACCAGTAGTGAGCGAGGAAACTGAAACGATAACTCCTCCTGAATTAAAAATAGAAGTGACAACAGAAGCAGAAGTAGAAGCAGACACGGAAGCAGAAGACAATAATAATGCACGCCGTCGTCGCCGTCGTCGTTCATCGGCACAAACAGAGTTATCAGTTTAAATAAAATTAGTTAGTTACAGTGAACTGTAATCAATTTTTGGATAATTCTTTTTTACCCAAGCTAATCGAGGAAAATGCTTTGATAGCTGGAGTAGATGAGGTAGGGCGAGGTGCTTTATTTGGCTCTGTCGTTGCAGCAGTAATCGTCCTACCAGCTTCATCTTTATTTAAATTGAGTGACATTGGAGTTAAAGACAGTAAGCAACTATCAGCAAAAAAAAGACAACAATTAAGTCAATTAATTCGAGCGATCGCTACTGATTGGCAAATTGCTAGTGCTAGCGTTGCAGAAATAGATCGACTTAATGTTTTCCACGCTTCTCTACTAGCGATGAAACGAGCAGTAATTGAATTAAAAGTAACGCCAGTTCTTTGTCTAGTAGACGGAAAATTTCCAATTCCCGAACTACCTATAGAACAAAAAACTCTTGTCCAAGGCGATCGCAATTCGGTTCTTATTGCTGCTGCTAGTATTCTGGCTAAGGTATGGCGAGATGAATTAATTGTTAATTTAGCTTCTGATTACCCAGAGTATGACCTGATTAATAATAAAGGTTATCCTACCAGCAAGCATCGTTTGGCTCTTAAACAGTATGGACTTTCTCCGCTTCATCGGACTTCTTTTCGTCCTTGTCAATTGGAAAACAAAGTTTAAGTTAAACCAAAATCTGTTGAAATTTTGTTACCAAGAGTCACTTCTTCTTGTTGAACTTCTTGAGTAACCCATTGATGATAATCTTTCAACAGTTGAGTCACCAATTTTTGTTTAATTCTGACTAAAACACTTTTCAATAATTGATGACCAGCCATTTCTAATAACGGCTTAGGAGTTAACATTAAAGGTGGTGGTAGTTCTACTTTGACTTCTAAATCAGCTTGACCTTTTAAACAGGTTTTATTTTGATTTATTTCTGGATATAAAATTCCTTTTAATTGCAGCGAAAAACGTCGATTAATATATTCAATACCTTTAATTTCACAAGCTTGAGATTTTAAATAAACGTTACCTTGAGTATCCGACCAAACCTTAAGAATAACAATAGGTTGAAAATGATAAATCTCCATAAAATTAAGGGAACGCATTTTTAATTCATACAAATTTTCCGCTAACTGTTTCATTAACTGAGGATTAGCGATCGCCTTAACTAATCGTTGTGGCTGACGTAAATAATGTTGAACGGGAACTTCTTGTTCTTCTATAAGTATTTCTACTGTTTCAGAAGCCTTAAAACAAACTTGCATATCTAAATAAAACTTAAGTATCGTATTTTTATTAATTTTAAGTTACATTTCTTCAAAAAAAACTTTTCCAGAGAAACTTTACATTTCTCGTCTTTAGAGACATTGTTGTTGTAAAACAAATAAAAAACTGCTCATTGAAACTTATGAAGCTTTCTCTTGCTTATTTAGGCCCTACGGGAACTAACTCCGAAACGGTAGCTTTAGCTTATGCTAATTGGTTAAGTCAAAATGATCAGCCTGAAGTTGTTTTATCTCCCTACCCAACCATTGCTTTAGCAGCAAAAGCTGTAGCAAATCAAGAAGTAGATTTAGCCGTTGTTCCTGTCGAAAATTCGATTGAAGGCAGTGTAGCGATTACTTTAGATACTCTTTGGCAATTAGAACAGTTAAAAATTATTCAAAGTTTAGTTTTACCAATTTCTCATGCTCTTCTATCTTGTAGCTTATCTTGGCAAGAGATTAAAACTGTTTATTCTCATCCTCAAGCTCTTGGTCAATGTCAACAATGGTTAGAGCAGTTTCTTCCTTCGGTGAAGCTTATTCCCACCAACTCAACTACTGAAGCTTTGCAATACCTTAGAGACGATCTTACCGCAGCAGCGATCGCTTCTCCTCGAGCAGCTAAACTTTATAATATTCCCATTCTTGCCGACCATATTAATGATTATCCTGATAACTGTACTCGTTTTTGGGTTTTAAGTCTAAATCCTACTACTAAAGGCAGCTATCTTTCCCTAGCATTTAGTTTGCCAGAAAATGCTCCTGGAGCATTAGTCAAACCGCTGCAAATTTTTGCTCGCCAAGGAATTAACCTAAGTAAAATTGAGTCTCGTCCTACTAAACGTTCTTTAGGTGAATATATCTTTTTTATTGATATTGAAAGAAATATTTGTAATGCTTCACTTCAAACTGTTTTATCAGAGTTGTCTGAATATACTGAAGTTTTAAAAATATTTGGTAACTACGATCTTCTTACTGTGCAATTGTAATTAAAGTTTTGGTTATTTATTTAAAACATCTTTAAGAGCCGTACGCGCAGCTAAATGATTGCGAGTCGAAGTAAGAATTTCTGCTTCTCGTTCTAGACGAACAGCAGTATCTTGCATTTCTAGTAGCGCTTGTTGTTCTGATGCTACTCCATAAAGATTACTAGCTACCCAATAAGACAATTCCACAGGCAAATCAGGTAAATCTTCTGGAAGCTCAATTTTTTGATCAGTCAACTTAGCTGATAAATGAACCACATCTTGCAGTAACTGAGCGACTTCTTGAGCTAATGGAGTCAAATTTTTGGTCGGTGGCTGATCCTCAATCCATTCTACTAAACCTACTCGATAAGGCTTTTCTCGGACATATTCTAAAACTCGAAATCTTTGTTGTCCCAAAGTCAATATTTTCATGCGATCATCGGGTAAACGCTGAAAATGTACTATCTCAGCACAACAACCAACTGAAGAGATTTCCCCTGTGGCAGGATCGATCATCAAAACTCCAAAACGACGATCATATTCCAAAATTGTATTCATCATAATCCTGTACCGAAATTCAAAAATATGTAACGGTAAAGGACGACCTGGAAATAAAACAACTTCAGGAAGTGGAAATAGGGGAAGTTCTCTAACAGCAGTAGAAGAAGAAAATGATGCCATATTTGACTGCTTGCTTGCGAAATTCTTACTTTTTTACTTTAACGAATTTTATCCAAATAAGATAGACAAAAACCCCTTATATTTCTGCTTAAGGGGTTCATACAATTGATTAGCTAAAGTATTTTAAAGTTTGACTTCAATATCTACTCCAGCAGGTAAATCTAATTTCATTAAAGCATCAATAGTTTTAGATGAAGGCTGATAAATATCAATAATTCGGCGATGAGTACGAGTTTCAAAATGTTCACGAGAATCTTTATCTACGTGAGGAGAACGCAAAACACAGTAAATTTTTCTTTTAGTTGGTAAAGGAATTGGTCCAATAGCTGTAGCGTTAGTTCTATTGGCCGTATCAACAATCTTTTCACAAGATGTGTCAAGTAAACGTCGGTCAAAAGCTTTTAAACGAATGCGAATTTTTTGCTGTTGAATAGTTGCCATAATCTTTAATTGTCAAGGTTCGGAAATTTGAGCTTTACGCAATAAATAAAAGATTTTTTTAGCGTTTGAGAATGAAAATAATCAGAATGTTTTTCTTTTTTCAAAACACTAAAAGAAGCAGATAAGTGCGAAGCCATAGCTTACCACCTATCTGCCCTGCTTCATTTGGTTGTCCTACTTAAGAATTTTAGAAACAACTCCAGCACCGATGGTGCGACCACCTTCTCGGATAGCGAAGCGCATTCCTTGTTCGATCGCAATTGGATTGATTAATTCTACAGTCATTTTAATGCGATCGCCAGGCATAACCATTTCTACTGCACTACCATCGTCAGCAGTGTAGTCTTTAATTGTGCCAGTTACATCAGTAGTACGAACGTAGAACTGAGGACGATAGTTTTTAAAGAAAGGAGTATGACGACCACCTTCTTCTTTGGTTAAAACGTAAACTTCGCCTTCAAATTGAGTATGAGGAGTGATTGAACCTGGTTTAGCTAATACCATTCCCCGCTCAATCTCTTCTTTTTTGATCCCACGAAGTAATACTCCGACATTATCTCCAGCCAAACCTTCATCTAAAGTTTTCTGGAACATTTCTACTCCAGTTACGGTAGTGCTGCGAGTGTTTTCAATACCGACGATTTCGATAGTTTCTCCAACTTTTACTTTACCGCGTTCAATCCGACCAGTAGCAACCGTACCACGACCAGAGATTGAGAACACATCTTCTACGGCCATCAAGAAAGGCTTATCAATTTCTCGCTCAGGAGTAGGAATATAAGAGTCTACGTTCTCCATAAGTGCATAGATCTTATCTACCCATTCATTCTCGCCTTGTTTGATGTTAGGATTTTCGGTTAAAGCTTCTAAAGCAAGTAATGCAGAACCAGAAACAATAGGAATATCGTCACCAGGGAAATCGTATTCACTTAAAAGCTCACGAATCTCTAGTTCTACCAATTCAAGTAGTTCTTCATCATCTACTTGGTCTTGTTTATTCATAAACACCACCAAGCTAGGAACCCCTACCTGTTTCGCTAACAAAATATGCTCGCGAGTTTGAGGCATTGGACCGTCGGCAGCAGATACAACTAGAATTGCTCCATCCATTTGTGCTGCACCAGTGATCATATTTTTCACGTAGTCAGCGTGTCCAGGACAATCTACGTGAGCATAGTGACGATTATCGGTTTCATACTCTACGTGAGCGGTATTAATTGTAATACCACGCTCTCTTTCTTCAGGTGCTGCGTCAATCTCATCGTACTTTCTGGCTTTTGCTTTACCAGAAGCAGCTAAAGTTAGAGTAATTGCTGCGGTTAAAGTAGTTTTACCGTGGTCAACGTGACCAATAGTACCGATATTGGCGTGGTCTTTTGTCCTTTCAAACTTTGCGCGTGCCATGAATTTATTCCTTTTCTAATTATGCGTTCCCTTTGTTTTTGTCAATAATTGCCTCTGCTACATTACGAGGCACTTCTTCGTAGTTACTGAACTCCATAGAGAAGATACCACGTCCTTGCGTTTTAGAACGAATATCTGTGGCATAACCAAACATTTCTGCTAATGGTACTTTAGCAGATACTTTTGATTGACCATCATCAGAGTTCATGCCTTCAATGTTGCCACGACGAGAGTTCAAATCTCCCATGACATCCCCAAGAAAATCTTCAGGAACTTCCACCTCAACTTTCATCACAGGCTCTAGCAATACGGGAGATGCTTTCATTACAGCTTCTCTAACTGCCATAGAACCAGCTAGCTTAAATGCCATTTCGTTGGAGTCTACATCATGGTAAGAACCATCAACCAGAGTTACCTTAACATCAATCAAAGGATAACCTGACAAAATTCCTGATTCACAGGACTCTTTAACTCCCTGTTCTACGGCTGGAATATACTCTTTAGGAATAGCCCCACCAACAATTTTAGAGACAAACTCAAAACCACTTGCAGGTTGTCCAGGCTCAATTTCGATCACAGCATGACCGTATTGACCTTTACCACCACTTTGCTTAATCCATTTGCCTTCCGCTCTGCTGTTTTTCCGAATAGTTTCACGGTAAGCAACCTGAGGTTTACCCACAGTAGCTTCTACGTTAAACTCTCGTAGCATTCGGTCAACCAGAATTTCTAGGTGCAACTCACCCATTCCAGCGATAACAGTTTGATTGGTTTCTGCATCGGTATTAACCCGAAAAGTTGGGTCTTCATCTGATAGAGCTTGTAAGGCTTTAGATAGTTTTTCCATATCGCCTTTTGTTTTAGGCTCTACTGCCACTGAAATAACTGGTTCGGGAATGTACAGTGACTCTAAAATGATTGGTTTATCTTCATCACAAAGAGTATCCCCAGTTGTCGCTAGTTTCAAACCAACAGCAGCACCTAAATCTCCTGCTCTTAGCTCGTCTACTTCAATCCGTTCATTGGATTTTAAAACAACTAAGCGAGCAATGCGCTCTTTTTTATCCTTAGTTGCATTGTAGACATAGCTACCTTTGGTAAGAACACCTGAGTAAACTCTGATAAAAGTTAGACGACCATATTTATCTGAGGTAATTTTAAAAGCAAGAGCAGAAAATGGCTCATTATCATCAGATTTTCTGACTGCTTCTGTACCATCAGGTAAAGTTCCTTTAATTGCAGGTACTTCTGTAGGAGCGGGTAAATAATCTACCACTGCATCTAATAAAAGCTGAACGCCCTTATTTTTAAAAGCAGAGCCACAAAGCATTGGCATGATTGACCCATCAATCGTTCCTTTACGTAAAGCAGTTCTGATTTCTTCTTCAGAAAACTCTTCTTCCATCATGAATTTTTCCAGAAGTGCTTCATCAGTTTCTGCAACTGCTTCAATCATCTTGGCGCGATATTCATTTGCCAATTCTTGTAGTTCTTCAGGAATTTCAACATCTTCAATCTGTTCGCCGAGATCATCTTTGTAAATTTTGGCACGCATTCTTACCAAATCAATAATTCCTTGGAATTCGTTTTCGCTACCAATCGGAATTTGAATCGGAACAGCGTTTGCTCTGAGACGATCTTTAATCTGTTCGTAAACTTTAAAAAAGTTTGCGCCAGTACGATCCATTTTGTTGACAAAAGCAATTCGAGGTACTTGATATCGGTCTGCTTGTCTCCAAACGGTTTCAGATTGGGGTTGTACCCCACCTACAGAACAAAATACAGCGATAACACCATCTAAGACCCGCATTGAACGTTCTACTTCAATGGTAAAGTCAACGTGTCCTGGTGTATCAATGATATTAATTTTACAATCTTTCCAACTGGTACTAATCGCAGCAGCAGTAATGGTGATTCCCCTTTCCTGCTCTTGCTGCATATGATCCATAGTTGCCGTACCTTCATGGACTTCACCCAACTTGTGAGCAATACCAGTGTAAAACAGGATACGTTCGGTAGTTGTTGTTTTGCCCGCGTCTATATGAGCCGCGATGCCTATATTTCGTACCCTTTCTAGTGGGATACTACGTGCCACAGATACCTCCTTAAATCTTGCCAGGCAAGTTATTAAATGTTTGTTATTTTTTTACACTATTTACAATTCTATACTTTTAGTAGCATAAGCTCCCAGCGACAGTGGAGGGAAATCCGTCGCGGTTTTTTTTGCCACTTTGTAGTATCATTATGTAAAACTTTTTAATACCGATAATGAGCAAAAGCTTTATTTGCTTCTGCCATACGATGAGTTTCTTCTCTTTTTTTGATTGCGCCTCCAGTTTCGTTGGCAGCATCCATAATTTCATTCGCTAATTTACTTGCCATAGTGCGACCTCCTCTCGCACGAGCAAAATGTACTAGCCAACGTAAAGCTAGAGTTGTTCCTCTTGAAGATTTTACTTCCATAGGAACTTGATAGGTTGCACCACCGACTCGACGCGCTTTAACTTCAACTAGAGGTGTAATATTTTTAATCGCTTGTTCAAATACTTCCAAAGGGTCATTACCAGTTCTTGAACCTATAGTTGTGAGGGCATCATAAACTATACGAGTAGCAAGTGACTGTTTGCCAGAACTCATTACACGTCTAACAGTCATATTCACCAGACGACTGTTGTAAACTGGATCTGGAGGAACTGGGCGTTTTCTTTTAATTGAACGACGAGACATAGTTTTTATTTACAATCAATATTTAAGGAACTATATATTTAGTAATTTTTGATACTATACAATTTGCCCTAGATTATTGGATACTTTATAGCAAAATATCCTTAAAATTGTCTCAGCTTGAAAGCTTGCCAGGACTAATTTAAGTCCCTAAACATCAAGACAAATTATTAAACATCACAAAACGCACGTTTAATCAATATAGCAATTCACTAAAAAGGGCATCCCTTCCTTGTTTAATTAGAGGATGCCTTGAGTCGCCCTAATTTTGATGAGATTAAGGACAAACTCAAGTTGTTTTAGGGCGTTTAGTGCCGTATTTGGATCGACCCTGCCTTCTATCTTTAACACCAGTAGCATCTAAAGTTCCACGAACTATATGATATCTTACTCCTGGCAAATCTTTAACTCTTCCACCACGAATAAGAACTACAGAGTGTTCTTGCAAATTATGTCCAATTCCTGGAATATAAGCTGTAACTTCAAATCCAGAGGTCAGTCGAACCCGAGCAACCTTTCTTAAAGCTGAGTTAGGTTTTTTGGGAGTTGTGGTATATACTCTTGTGCAAACTCCACGACGCTGAGGACATTCTTTGAGAGCGGGGGATTTAGTCTTTTTCTGAATTTTGGCGCGTTCGCTACGGATTAGTTGCTGGATGGTGGGCATGAGTCATGTATTAAGAACAAATTGCTGGTCTTCGAAATTACAATAGTCGACAAATCCTAATAATATACAAATAAGGTTGATGGTGTCAACCAATTATAAAATATAATAGCAAGTAAGAGCAAAACTAAACCTAGCTGAATTACTTAATTGTTTCATCTCTCTTACAAGTAAAAGATAGACCGCAACCACAGCTACTGATTGCATTGGGATTTTGGAAACGAAAACCACCGCCCATTAAATCTTCAGAGTAGTCTAATTGTAGACCTTCAACATAGCAAAAAGTTTCTTGATTGACAATGATTTTAATTCCATTAGATTCGTAAAGATGATCTGTTTGACTTGTTTGCTCTAAATTGTGTTGGTTATTTGGTTCTAGGTTCAAAACATAGAATAAACCAGAACAGCCACCCGATTTGATAGTTAATCTCAGTTGACTATCTGGTTGTTGACGACTTAGTTGTATTCTTTTAATTTCTTTTGCTGCAGTTTGACTAATAGAAATCATCACAAAACTAACTGCTACTTAAATTGATTTAATTTTATAGTCAATGCTACAGCAAAACTACTTCCAACACAAAAATATATTGAAAACTAAATTATTTAAACAACAAATTCACCTATTTTCAATTATTGACGAGAGTAATCGTCCTGGAAACGAACAATATCATCTTCTCCAAGATATTCTCCGTTTTGAACTTCTATTAAAACTAATTTAATTACTCCTGGATTTTCCAGACGATGAGCAGTACATTGAGGCACGTAAGTTGATTGATTGCTACTGAGGATCATTTCAGTATCGCCACAAATTACTTTAGCTGTACCAGAAACAACAATCCAGTGTTCACTACGATGATGATGCATCTGTAAACTAAGACGATGACCTGGATTTACTTCAATTCTTTTTATTTTATATCCTTTTCCTTCTTCTAAAGTTGTAAAAGAACCCCAAGGACGAATTTCTGTTGCAGCAATTCCTGATTGAACAAAAGATTCGGGTAAATCTAGAAGAGGTTTTTCTTGGATAGCTTTGGTAGACTGAGGCATTTTTTTACAAAGTTTGTAGGTCAAAAAAATTGAATTGAATTTGGTTGGCTCTAAGATAATTTATTTATATGAATGATATCTAGAACCTATGCAAAAGATAACAGATAATTTTTAGAAACGAGAAGAGCTACAATTCTAAATTGAAGCAGCTATATTAAATCTTCATGATATTTCCTCAAATTATTTACCAAGTTTACAATTTTGATATAATTTGATTTAGTAATTTTGTTTAAGTGTATTTACTTAGTTAAAATAATAACAACAAATAATTACTTGTCTGTAGATTTTGATGCAGACTTAAATTTAAATTACGGTTTTTAGCTTAGACTAAGTTATCAATTTCCAGAACGTGACGATCAAGTGGAGCGGAATTAATCCAAAAACAATATCTAGTGATAAATACTTAAAATATTCTAGTCAATAATAGACAGAATAGAAATTTTTTGGTACTAAAGAATTTTTTCGCTTGTTTAAAAAAGACTTACGGTAAGTTATGAAAGGATAATAAACTTGGGATAAATGGGTTTTAAGTATATAAGATTTAAAATTAAAATAAATAATTAAGACAATCTATAGTAACAATATTGTCAGAAGTTGATAAACCGTTAGTTTACTAAATGTTTTAAAGCCTGCTCGCGAGTTCAGCGTTAAAAATAGACAAACTAGATGTAACTGAGCTTAGTTACAACCACATAACCAACCAAAACAATCATTTGTTACTCGAACAAAATTCTGATAGCTTGGCGATAAAAAAACTATTTACTTATTTGAGACTAACAAAATAATAATCAAGCTTCAGACAAACTATCAAACTTGAAAATTTATCCAAGCTAGTTTGAGAACTAAACTAATTTAGTTCAGAAAACAAAAAGTTTGCGAAGATAAACAAATAATATATGAATACGGTACTATTCTATAACCCCTATTTATATCCTGTCTCATCTCTATTAATCTCTTTTACTCTTCAAGATTTATAAATCTTAATAGAGTCAGTCTTTCAATAGTTTAATACATTTGTATAACTAGGCAAAATATGAGCAACAAACAAACAATGACTAAGCTCGATGTAGCAACAAACAATGACCAACTCAAATCTAAAACTTTAACTCCTTTTGGGGGACAAAGATGGTTAGTTGAAGAAAGAGATGCTTGTGGTGTGGGTTTTATTGCTTATTGTGATAGTCGTGCTACTCACAAATTGATTGAACAGGCACTAAGAGCTTTGGGATGTATGGAACATCGAGGTGGTTGTAGTGCCGATCGCGATTCTGGTGATGGTTCGGGAATTATGACCGCTTTACCAGATGCGGTGATTAAATCTTGGTTCGATCAGCATGAAATTTCAAGGCCTGAGAGAGAGAAATATGGCGTTGGGATGGTTTTTTTGCCTCAAAATGAAGCAAAAACAACTGAATGTAAGCAATTTATTGAAGAGACAATTAAAGCAGAAAATTTAACTGTGCTTGGTTGGCGAGTAGTACCAGTCAAACCCGAGGTATTAGGAACTCAAGCCAGAGAAAACCAACCCCGCATCGAACAGGTGTTGGTAACTTCGCCTGAAGGATTAGCAGGAGATGATTTAGACCGCAAATTGTATGTAGCGCGATCGCGAATTGGTAAGAAATTATCAGATGATTTTTATATCTGTTCTTTTTCTTGTCGCACGATTGTTTACAAAGGCATGGTACGGGCAGAGGTATTGGGTGAATTTTACGAAGATTTGAAAAACCCAAATTATGAAAGTGCTTTTGCAGTTTATCACCGACGTTTTAGCACTAATACCATGCCTAAGTGGCCCTTTGCTCAACCGATGCGTTTATTGGGACACAACGGTGAGATTAATACCCTTTTGGGTAATATCAACTGGATGGCAACTAGAGAGCAAAATTTAAAAGTTCCTGGTTGGACGAGCGAAGAATTAGAAGGTTTGACTCCGATTGTTAATACGGATAACAGTGATTCTTATAATTTAGATAGTGTGATGGAGTTGTTGGTCAGAACTGGGCGTAGTTTACCAGAAGCTGCCATGATTTTAGTACCAGAAGCTTATCACAATCAACCTGAACTACAAAAATATCCTGAAATTACTGATTTTTACGAATACTATAGCGGTTTAAAGGAGCCTTGGGATGGCCCTGCACTATTAGTATTTAGCGATGGTAAAACTATCGGTGCTACCTTGGATCGTAACGGTTTACGTCCTGCTCGCTACACCATTACTAAAGATGGTTATATTGTGGTTGCTTCAGAAACTGGAGTCGTAGAGTTACCCGAAAGTGAGATTGTGGAAAAGGGAAGATTAGGTCCCGGACAAATGATTGTCGTTGATTTACAATCTCAAGAGATTTTAAAAAATTGGGAAGTTAAACAACGCATTGCCAAACAAAATCCTTATGGAGATTGGGTTAGACACAATCGACAGGAACTTCAGCTTCAAGAATTTGACAACCAATTGCAATTAACTGCTCAAGATTTAATAAGCTGGCAAACTGCGTTTGGTTACACTGCCGAAGATGTGGAAATGGTGATTCAATCGATGGCAGTTGATGGCAAAGAACCAACTTACTGTATGGGGGATGATATTCCTTTAGCTGTGCTATCGGATAAACCTCATGTGTTGTATGACTACTTTAAACAAAGATTTGCTCAAGTGACTAACCCTGCGATCGATCCTTTAAGGGAAAGTTTGGTTATGTCTTTGTCGATGAAGCTTGGTTCAAAAGGCAATCTGTTAAAAATCAAACCAGAAGATGCTCATTTGTTAAAGTTAAAAACTCCTGTTCTCAACGAAGCAGAGTTAGCCATTATTAAACAATCTGATTTAAAGGCAGTCGAATTATCAACCTTATATGAGGTAGCAACTGGTCCTGGAGGATTGAAAACAGCAGTTGAACGCCTTTGTCAGCAAGCAGTGGCAGCAGTTCAACAAGGAGCAAAAATATTAATCTTGAGCGATCGTGCGGAACAGGGAATTAATGCTGAATCGAGTTATATTCCTCCTCTACTCGCAGTTGGAGCGGTTCACCATCACTTAATTCGTCAAGGATTACGTTTAAAAGCTTCTTTGGTGGTAGATACTGCTCAATGCTGGAGTACTCATCATTTTGCTTGTTTGATTGGTTATGGAGCTTCAGCTATTTGTCCCTATTTAGCTTTAGAAACCGTAAGACAGTGGTGGAATGACCCCAAAACTCAGAATTTGATGCAAAACGAAAAAATTGCGCAAATTTCTGTAGAAACAGCGCAAAAAAATTATCGCAAAGCAGTAGAAGCAGGATTGTTAAAAATACTTTCCAAAATGGGTATTTCTCTACTTTCTTCCTACCACGGAGCGCAAATCTTTGAAGCATTGGGACTCGCACCAGACTTAATTAATTTAGGTTTTACTGGTACAACCTCCCGCATTGGTGGTTTAACTGTAGAAGAATTGGCACAAGAAGTAGTTACTTTTCATAGTCGTGCTTTTCCTGAATTACACAGCAAAAAATTAGAAAATTTCGGCTTTGTCAAATATAAAAAAGGTGGAGAGTATCACATGAACTCTCCCGAAGTAGCAAAAGCCTTGCATAAAGCAGTAGAAACCAAGCAATACGACCATTATGAACTTTATAAAAAACAGTTATCAGGTCGTCCTGCAACAGCTTTACGAGACTTGTTAGATTATCAACCTGACCGTACTTCGATTCCTTTAGAAGAAGTTGAACCAGTAGAAAACATCCTCAAACGCTTCTGTACTGGAGGAATGTCTTTGGGTGCGTTATCGAGAGAAGCCCATGAAACTCTAGCGATCGCTATGAATCGCATTGGTGGCAAGTCTAATTCTGGCGAAGGTGGCGAAGATGTGGTTCGCTTTAAGATTTTGAATGATGTCGATGTCAATGGTTTATCCCCTACTTTGCCTCACCTAAAAGGTTTAAGAAATGGAGATACAGCTTCTTCGGCAATTAAACAGGTGGCTTCGGGACGTTTTGGCGTAACTCCAGAATATTTAATGAATGCCAAACAATTAGAAATTAAAATTGCTCAAGGAGCAAAACCAGGCGAGGGAGGACAGTTACCAGGGAAAAAGGTTAGTCCTTATATTGCCATGTTGCGTCGTTCTAAACCTGGTGTACCCTTAATATCTCCACCACCTCATCACGATATTTATTCGATTGAAGATTTAGCTCAGTTAATTTTCGATCTGCATCAAATTAATCCCAAAGCTCAAGTTTCCGTCAAATTAGTCGCAGAAATTGGGATTGGGACCATCGCTGCTGGAGTAGCTAAAGCTAACGCGGATATCATTCAAATCTCTGGTCATGACGGTGGTACAGGTGCATCACCCTTGAGTTCGATCAAACACGCAGGAATTTCTTGGGAATTGGGTTTAACCGAAGTTCATCGAGTTTTACTACAAAATCAATTACGCGATCGCGTAATTTTAAGGGCTGATGGTGGCTTAAAAACTGGTTGGGATGTAGTCATGGCTGCCTTAATGGGAGCAGAGGAATACGGCTTCGGTTCGATCGCGATGATCGCCGAAGGCTGTATTATGGCAAGAGTTTGTCACCTCAATACCTGTCCAGTCGGAGTTGCAACTCAACAAGAAAAACTCAGAGAGCGTTTTAGTGGTGTTCCTGAAAATGTAGTTAATTTCTTCTACTTTATTGCCGAAGAAGTGCGTTCTCTGTTAGCAAAATTGGGTTACCGTAGTCTTGATGAAATTATTGGTCGTACAGATTTATTAACCCAAAGAACTGATGTTCAGTTAACCAAAACTGAAGGTTTAAACCTAGACTGCTTACTCAACTTACCCAATGTTAAAGAAGACCGCAGTTGGTTAAGTCATGAAGAAGTACACAGTAATGGTGCTGTTTTAGACGACGAATTATTAGCTGATCAAGAAATTGCTGCTGCTATTCATAATCAAAGTACTATTACCAAAGAAGTCAAAATAATTAATACCGACCGTTCCGTTGGTGCCAGAATAGCTGGTGCAATCGCTTCTCAGTACGGCAATAGTGGTTTTGGAGGAGAAATTACCTTCAAATTCAAAGGCTATGCTGGTCAAAGTTTTGGTGCATTTAACCTGCCAGGAATGAACATGATTTTGGTAGGAGAAGCTAACGATTATGTAGGCAAAGGAATGCACGGTGGAGAGATTGTCATTACTCCCCCTGATCATGCTACTTATAATACTGCCGAAAACGCGATCGTGGGTAACACTTGTCTTTATGGTGCAACTGGTGGCTTTCTCTATGCCAATGGCAAGGCTGGAGAAAGATTTGCTGTCCGTAATTCTCAAGCTGTAGCAGTAGTTGAAGGAACAGGCGACCACTGTTGTGAATATATGACTGGTGGAGTGGTTGTAGTTTTAGGCTCGGTAGGTCGCAATGTTGGGGCTGGAATGACTGGTGGAATTGGTTATTTCTTAGACGAAGAAGATAATTTTCCAGAAAAAGTTAATCCCGAAATTGTCAAAATTCAACGAGTAATTTCTTCAGTAGGAGAAAAACAACTAAAAGACTTGATTACCACTCATGCAGCTAAAACTGGTAGT
The DNA here is from genome assembly GCF_000317575.1 of Stanieria cyanosphaera PCC 7437. Classification (NCBI taxonomy): domain Bacteria; kingdom Bacillati; phylum Cyanobacteriota; class Cyanophyceae; order Pleurocapsales; family Dermocarpellaceae; genus Stanieria; species Stanieria cyanosphaera. Next base: position 2,598,821 of record NC_019748.1, read on the forward strand.
CAAAAAGCGAAGATGATTTTAGATAATTGGAACATTTATCTGAACAAATTCTGGCAAGTTGTCCCACCCTCTGAATCTGATACTCCTGAAGCGAACCCTGAAGCAATGATTCAGTTAGAACAACAGTCTCTTACTTCGGTGTAGTTGATTAGTTAGATTTAATTAATTAAACTGGCAAGGAGATATTTTTTTCTTTGTCAGTTTTTTTTGAGTCTAAGTTTGACTAACGTTTAAAGATTTTGGACATACTTCAAATACCAGTTGTGAGCGATAGAAACAGACATCAAATTCCATAAAGAAATTGACTTGTCCCAAAATTAGAGGAACTTTTTCTGCTTTTGTCCATGCTAAAACAATGTTGTACAGGCTCAAATTTGCCGACGCTCGATTCCAGGATCACAGCACGTGCTTCAAATTGAGCAAGATTACCTAATCAAAGCCGTTGTGATTTTCCCAAATGTATCCTAATTCTAGTCCAACCTCAGATGGCATTACGTTTACTGTTGCTCCAGTATCTAACAACCCAATAACCGAGACTGACTGCTGCTGGTATGTTAGATTAATCGGCAAATATGGACCGAACCGTTCGAGAAAACCTACAAAAATCTACCAAAGTAGAAATACTTAGTTAACTCTTTATACTGGATTAACCAGTAGTGGGTTAACGGCTAACCTCACTAGCTCCTCTTGCTTAAAGGCATCTGGAGCATACTTTCTTACAATTTGGCATGAACCATTTATATCAGCATTCCAAACAATACCGCTAGCAGTTTTAAACAAACCACGTTTTACACGCTTACCTTTATAAGTTGTTTGCTTAACTGGTTGTTCTAAATCCAGCGCGCTTGTTTTACTCGTATAAGATTCATTGATTGTAATTACTTTAATCCCCTCTAACTGAGCTTTATATGTAATCTTCTCAATCAATTTAGCGTGTGGTATCTGTACAAATTGCTGGTTATTCTTCTTACCAATAGCTACATTGTGCTTCCAACCATCATTCTTACCAATTACTAAGATTCCAATCTCACAAGCCTTGAGAATATCTACAACTAATCTACTAGTAACGTGGATAAAGTTATCTACAACTCTATTACGCTTATCAGTTAGTCCTTTCAATCTTTTACTTGTCTTCTGGTTCCCTTTTAATTGCGATTGAAGTTGAGCTTTACGTTTATTAAAGAACTGATTTATGCTCTTTAGTTTCCTTCCGTTAATCAACAATGGTGTAAATCCAGGTTGATTTGATGTTAAAGCAATTAAATTTGATATACCTAAATCAATTCCAGCTAGATCAGAACTTTGGGATTGCTCTAACTCTGGCTTCTCGTAGATGATTTCTACTACATAAGCAGAGTTAGTCGGAACAATTCTTACTTGGTCAATAACTTTAACTTGAGTTTGGATTTTAATATTAGACATAGACAAATGGCAGATACCATCCTTTAGTGTCTTTTTGTAAATAGACTCATCTGGATAGATAACTAGATTTCTACCTTTTGTTTTATCTTTGTATTTGGGTATTCTTGGCTCGCCTAGATATTTATGTGGGTTCTTTTCCCAATCGTTATGAGCATTTACATATCCAGTCCAAACCTCTGTAAGGTTCTTAATGATTTGCTTAGAAACTTTAGTAGGTAAAGCTCGGTAAGCGTCAGCATTCTTTACTTTGTGATAAAGGCTAGGTAATCCCATAGTTTTACCTTCAGCAAAATAATACTGGCGATACTCATAATTAGCGAGATTAAATAGATTCTTAGACTTAAAAGCTAAGTCATCTATCTCTTGCCACCACTGATTTGATTTCTTAATTACGTGCTTTTCTACTTGTCTCATAAGTGCTATGATAACACTGTATTACCCAGTGTAACAATTCATGTCTAAGCATTTAACAGTAGACATTACAGAGAAAGAGGCGGAGATATTAAAAAACTTCTGTGAGCAAGAAAAGAGAACCCAGACTGATGTAATAAGAGCTTATATCCGTTCTCTTTCTAAAAAGGTAGATAAGTATAAAAATGTGTAGATTTGTTCAGGTATTATGTCAACAGTTTAGAACCCTGCTTCGTATGGATATTACTCAGAGTTACTCATGAGTTTTGGTTTTAGCTTTTTCTAAAACTTGCAACATAGTATCTGCTGCTTCAAAAGCATCATAAGGCGACCAAACAGGGTATTCTTGATCGGGTTGAATTAAGTTTGTCTTTGCTTGTGCAAGCTCAGACACCAAAACTTGCATAATATAAAGTTTATCAGCGCGATTGAAATTTCGTAGAGTGTTGAGTAGTTCGGCTGAAACCATTGCAAAAACTCCCAAATATTTAATTAAACTGACAAATATCATAGCGATAATACTTAAATATAATTCAAAAATTTGTTAAACTCGTCCCAATTTTGAACCTCATCAAGCTAGGGAAAATAATAACACAACTAATCGGCATAAATCCTGCCACGCCATTGAGTGGGAGTACGCCTAGAAGATAAGAAAATTCTGACCACAGCTAAAGGATCGGCAAGAGGAGAAAACCAAAACAACCAAGAAGCTGGAGAAAATTTAGACGGACGTTGATAGCAAGACGCGATCGCAACTAAAATAATCAGACGCAAGAATAACAAAAAAAGATTTAAACCAAGCAGTGCGATCAAAGTAGTTGAACCGTAACCTAAATTAAGTAAAAGCAAAGCAATAAGAGATAAAGGTAAAGGCAATCCTTGAACTAATAACAAAAACCACCAATCACTCCAAACTTGCAACACCGAAGCAGCATCTTTGAGATCGAGCGATCGCCCCCATTCTTGCCAAGTTTCTTTTGCCCCTTCGTACATCCTTACTTTAATTAACTTTGAGCCATCAATAAAACCAACTTGATAGCCTGCTGCTGCGATATTACGGGCAAGAGTTACATCGTCACAAAAGGAATCGGCTGCACTACTATAACCAGATATAGTTTGTAATACTTCACGACGGCAAAAAAAACATTGTCCATTTGCCATGACTCGTTCAGAATTATTTGTATCTACTCCTGCTGAATTAAAGCGATACAGTAAAGTTACGAGTAAAGCTGGTTGTAACCACCATTCGCCTGGAAATTGCAAAATAAATTGAGGTGCTAAAGAAATTAGATCGTATCCTTCTGTTTCGGCAGTAGTAATTAAACTATTAATTAATCCAGCCTGAGGCAAAGTATCAGCATCGATACCCAAAATCCATTCACTTTGATGAGAACTGTTTAAAAAACCATTATGTAATGCCCAAGGACGACCAACCCAACCTTTAGGTAAAGGAGGATCATTAATCAAACGAAAACGATGATCTTCTTCAGTTTTAGCTTTAACTATGGCTGGTGTTTCATCTTGAGAATAACTATCTACGACAATAATTTCCCGTAATTCATCACCTTGACTACTCAAACCCTGTAAACATGGTTTAATTCTCTCCGCTTCGTTTAGGGTAGGAATAATCGCACTGACTTTTCCTGAGTAGTGAGAATGAAATGGTTGAGGTTGAAGAGGTGAACGACGCATCGCCCCTGGTAACAAACGAGACAATAAAATTAAAGTTGCTACTCCCTGAAAGCTCAAAACTACCAGAGAAATAGCATTTATCAATTCTGAATTCACTACTCAATTACTCCCACAGAAGTAACTGGCACTTTTGTGATCGTCAATTCGGTTTGATTAACAGGAACAATAACTTGATTTTTTGCTATTTGGTAAAAAACCAAGACAGGCAAAACGCCAAACACAAGTCCTAAAAAGATTGGAGGATATATTCCTGCTGCCCAACTCAAAACTGTAGCAAAAGCAAAATTACTTAAATAAATTGCTAAAGGTAATCCTAAATCTCGATAAGGTAATAGCAAGGGTTTAATTCGCCACAATAAAGCTGCCACAGTCATAAAGACAATCCCAGTTCCTAGCCAACCAGCAAAGTTTTGATAAGGCATCCCAAAAAATGCACCTGGTTGATCCCAAACCCAAAACGGAATAGCAGCCTGACTCATAGCTGGATCGAGGACAAAATCCCAAGAAGTCAGACACAAAGAACCAAATGCGATCGCTAGTACTTGCCGTAACCAGGATTTCATCTTGAGAGCTTGTAAACCAGCACGAGCAATAATATAAGCGCTAAAACCAAGGTAAAACCACGACAAAGGAATCGTAAAAGGAACTAATCCCGCAATTTTGTAGCCTAAACCACTCAGATAACGATAATGACCAAAAGGAAATCCCGTGCTAGTACCTAATAATTCGCTACCTAAAGATAACGCGATCGCTGGTAACATAAAACTCAGCCAATGCCATTTACCTATCGTTCGATAAGCATAAAATGCTACTGCTAGTGTTCCGAGTAGCATATACATGACACCACCACTAGCCATCGACCAACCAAAAATAGTTTGCCCCCATTCAAATTGAGTTAATTTAGCTAGGAATTCGGAATTAGGTAAAACTAAAATAATTCCTGCTAACCCAAAAACCATCGATAAGATGTGACCGATTAACAAAGAATTTTCGGCATTATGCAGTTGTTTCATGAGGAAATCGAGATGTAATTAAGTATTAGCTACTTACATAGTTTACAAATATTCATGAAAAAATGTGTAGCAAACTCAATTGGCGATTATTTTGATGTCTTACATGACATTTAAGGTTTTACTTTTTGTTAATTGTTTGTCCACAGATGCACACGGATGAACGCAGATGAATTTATTTATCGATTGGGAGTGTTTTTTGTTAATGGTTAACTGGTCACTGATAACTGGTAACTGGTCACTGTTATGTTCCCCAAGCGATCAATTGAGAAGCCAGATAAGCTATAATTCATTTTGCTTGTCTGTGACTTAAAACCTCTGTCGATATTTAAGTATTGTCTTCGCTCAAAATAGCTAAATCCTTGCCAAGAAATTAAGCAATTCATTGTTGGTAGAATTTGACGACAAGTTTAATCAACTATAAATTTCACAGACTTTCCACTTAATTTATTCCTTATTATTATTAGTAATCATGGCAGACAATCAATCCCCCAATAAGCAGCAACCAAGCTCTACGTTAGAAGAAATTCGTGCTAATAGAATTGAAAAAGTTGAAGAACTTAAACAATTGGGATTGAATCCTTATGCTTATAAATGGGAAATAACTGATCACGCAGCCGAGTTACAAGAAAAATATCGCGATTTAGCTGACGGAGAAGAAATTGAAGAGGAAGTAGCGATCGCAGGAAGAATTGTTGCTCGTCGTGTTTTTGGTAAGCTAGCTTTTTTTGAAATTCAAGATGAAACTGGCAAAATTCAATTATATTTAGATAAGAAAAAAATTAATCAGAAAATGTCTGATTTGGAAGGAGCTTTTAATCACCTCAAAAAGCTTACTGACACAGGCGATATTTTAGGAGTAAAAGGAACAATCAAAAGAACAGAAAAAGGTGAACTTTCTGTTTATGTAGGCGAGTATGCCATTCTCACCAAATCTTTATTACCTCTACCAGATAAATGGCATGGTTTAACTGATACTGAAAAACGTTATCGTCAGCGTTACGTTGATTTAATAGTTAATCCACAAGTTAGACAAACCTTCCGTCGTCGCGCTCAAATCACGGCTGGAATTCGTCGTTATTTAGAACAGCGCGATTTTTTAGAAATAGAAACTCCTGTTTTACAAAGTCAAGCAGGTGGTGCAGATGCTCGTCCTTTTATTACTTATCACAACACTTTGGAGATGGATTTATATCTCCGCATCGCGACTGAATTACATCTCAAAAGATTAATTGTTGGTGGTTTTGAAAAAGTATTTGAATTAGGTAGAATCTTTCGCAACGAAGGAGTTTCTACTCGTCACAATCCTGAATTTACTTCGATAGAAGTTTATCAAGCATACGCCGATTATAACGATATGATGGCGTTAACAGAAGACTTAATTAGTAGCGTTACTCAAGAAGTTTTGGGTACAACTAAACTTACTTATCAAGGAGAAGAAATTGACTTAACTCCTCCTTGGCGAAGAGTAACTATGCATGAGTTAGTTCAAGAAGCAACTGGTTTAGATTTTAATTCATTTAATGATTTTGAATCAGCCAAAGTTGCAGCACAAAAAGCAGGAATAGAAGTACCAAATGACTGTCAAACTATTGGTAAACTTCTCAATGAAGCCTTTGAACAAAAAGTAGAAGAAACTTTAATTCAACCAACTTTTGTAGTTGATTATCCTGTGGAAATTTCTCCTCTTGCTAAACCTCATAGAAATAAAGCAGGATTAGTAGAAAGATTTGAATTATTTATTGTGGGTAGAGAAACTGCCAATAGTTTTTCTGAATTAACCGATCCCTTAGATCAAAGAGAAAGATTAGAAGCACAAGCAGAAAGGAAAGCAGCAGGAGACGTAGAAGCTCATGATGTTGATGAAGACTTTTTGGCAGCTTTAGAATATGGTATGCCTCCTACAGGTGGATTAGGAATTGGAATTGATCGCTTGGTAATGCTATTAACCGATTCTCCTAGCATTCGTGATGTAATTGCTTTTCCCCTATTAAAAAGTCAAAGTGTAGCTATTAAATCTTTTGACTATGATGCAGAAAAAAAAATCCTAAAAATTGAATTTAATCACGGTGGTATTTATAAATATTTAGATGTACCAAAATCTATTTACAAAGAATTAAAAGAAACTCCCTCTGTAGGTCAGTATTTTAATAGTAAGATTCGAGATAAATTTGGTTGCGATCGCGAACTTTAGGAGCGAACTTTACTTACTTAAAAAACAGATTGGTTAATCAATTCTTGCCACTCTTTAGTATTAGTAAGTTGATAAACATCGATCACATTTCCGTATTCTGAAGCGTAGCTTTTAAAAGCTTTAATCCATTCAAATACTGTTTCTGTGTGATGTTTATTTGTATATGACAAAGATTTGAGTAAGTATTGAGCCATTTCTACTAAATGTTCAGTTTCATAAAGTCGCCAAGCACTCCAAACTAAACTTTGATAACGAGATTGATTTTCTAAATCTTTAATCTCTGTTGATAAATTAGCTTGAGCGAAAAATCGTTCGAGAATAAAATCTAATTCTTGCGCCTGTAAAAGAGTCTTTTTAGAAGCATTAAGTTCGTGTTGACGATAACAAACAGTTGTGTCTTTAATCCAATCCGCTTGGCAACCCATTTGAGCTAGACGTAAGACTAAATCTACATCAGGAGTTTGTTCTAATTCAACATCAAAACCACCAGATTTTTTTAACCAAGAATGTCTAAACAACATTGCACCGAGAAATACAGGTTTCCAAACAATTAAACCAATCAGAGCTAATTGCGGTAGGGTTTGCCACGGTTGTACTGCTGCTAAGAATTCACCATCTTGATTAACAATTTGCCAACCGCTATTAACTATACCAAGACAAGATTTTTGTTCTAATAAAGCTACTTGTGAAGCGAGCTTATTAGGTAAAAAAAAATCATCTTGGTCTAAAAAAGCAATATATTCTCCCTGAGCTACTTCTAATCCTTGATTACGCGCTGCTGCTACTCCTTGATTCTGTTGAGATATATATCTAACTTTTGAACCATAGCTTTGCACAATCTGACTAGTGCGATCGCTTGAACCATCATCAACCACGATAATTTCATAATCACGATAGCTTTGCTGCAAAACACTATCAATCGCCTTGCCAATATAGCGATCGCCATTATAAGCAGGAATAATTACACTTATTTTAATCATGGCTCGCTCTTTCGAGTCGAAAAATAATTACCACTCTAACTCAAACGCGATCAAGATGAATTTGCACAATTAAGCAATTAGTGATTTTAATTTAAGATAAGCTAACCAAGGTAAATTGAAATGTTTAAGGGGCTGTGATCGGAAATAAATTCGGATGTTTTACAGCCCCATCTTAATAATTGACACTTCTGACTCGGTTTTATAATCAATCAAACTAATTTTAAATTAAATATTCATTTCCAACTGCTGAGATTCTAACTTGAGTAAGTTAAGCAAATAATCATCTTGATTTGCTTTAGCAGCTTGTAAACGACGTTCAAGATTTTGTCGCAGATTCTCTAAATGAAGTTGTCTAATTTCATCGTGATCGGATCGAGCCTGCCACAAATTAAAATCAGAATTCAATTCTTCACTGGTTTTGAGAGAAGAGATTGCTAGTTGACAACTAGTTGGTAAAGAATGACGTTGGTAAGCGATCGCACTTTGATGAGAGCGAGTGGGCAACTGAGGAATATGTCTAGGGTAACTATATTTCCAAGCTTTTGCTTGAAGTTGATTATTAATCTCACTTTCTGTGATTTCTAAAGATAAAGGGCGATCTCTTTGGGTTTTGCCAAAATTCAGCCCGCGACGAAGAGAAGAATGATGTAACATTTGCCTAAGTTTGATTATTAAAATGGTTTTTATTGAAAATGGTCATTAATTTACAGTTGCCACGAATGAAATTAAACTACTTAATAGCTACTTCTGACAACTGCGGGGAAGTTGTTAATTTGTTAGTAATCAGCAAAATTAACCAGGATTTTTAGTGTAATGAACACCCCTGTAAACCATCTCGTTAATCTGACGACGACAACGGTGTTTTTCAGTTAAGCGATGAAGTCGCCAAGGCGATCCGCGATAAGAGCCGCCAACTTCGCCTTCTGCTATTTCCCATTCGGTATGGGGACTATCGTATGTTAAGCCACGAAAATGTAGTTTCATTAATTACCTCCGATTGCTTAAGCTAGAAGAGAAACGTTCGTTTTATGCGGTAGTCTCTCTAACTTTAAGTTAAATACCCTAAATTTTTATCCATCAGGATAATGATTGCTTAATGTGATTGTGACCCCAGTGAAAACAATTCACTAAATTTTGAGTCTCTCTACAAATAATACCAAATTTCTTCTGTATATTATTTTACAATTTTTCTTTCAAGCCAGTAATTTTGATAAAACTTAATATTTCTGGCAACCGATATTGATTGACTTGTTCAACAATCTTTCAAAAAACAATCTCTAGGCTCGAAGTATATTTAGAGACAGAGGCAAAAAATTTTTTATTCAACTATGATCGCGCCTGTCATTCCTGCTTCAGCGTGTCCAGGAATAGAACAATGAAATTCATATTTTCCTGCTTTCATCGGAGTTAGAAACCATTCTGCTTCAGCTTCAGGTTTTAATTCAAGTTCGTGAATTGCTCCTTTGACTTCTACTTTGCCTGCTTGAACTTTTTTTGTCCAACTAGCGTCAGCAAAGTCTTTACCTGTAAAGTAGTGTTTTTCTGGACTAGGATTATCAAAAACTAGTTTGTAGGGTGTTCCTGCCTTAAATTGAAGATGATCAGGAAAAAACTTCAACTCTCCTGTGCTATTGCCTAAACTAATCTTAATTTCTGTTGGAGTTTGATTAGCTAAAGCAACTGGAGTCATAATTAAACAAAAACACCATCCAATTCCTACTAATATTAATAACTTGCTCAAAAAGACTTTCTGCTGTAACCAATTTAGGAATGAATACATAATTTTTTTTCTGAAATTAGTTTTTTAACTTAATTTTATTTGCCTTTGATTGTGGCGAAATTAGCTGTGACATCAATCGTAAAAAAGTTTCAGCAGAAGTATTTAAGATTGAATGGCAAAAGAAACCACCTAAATTAATTAAGTTCGGCAAACCTCCCAATTCTGGTAGTAAACTTTACTCTTCAAAATTTAAGGTAGACGCTACGATGAAACTGTATCAATAGTTCACCCAAATAAGTGCCTCAGGAGGGCAGATGCAAACCGACTCTAATTTAGACAAACAAAAATTACTCTCTGCAATTTCTCATGCTTCGATTTTCATTAGTGCTTTATTTGTGTCGATTGGAATTCCTATCGGTATATTTTTGGTTTCCGAAGATCCAATTGTCAAAGAAAACGCTAAAGAAGCAATTAATTTTCACCTCAATGTTTGGCTATATGGTAGCATCATTGCCTTTTTATCTTTTATTACCTTGGGTTTGCTAGGTTTTATTTTAGGACCAATTTGGTTTGTCTATCACTGGGGTTTCTCGATTTGGGCAATTATTCACTGTATTAATAATTCAAATCAGGCTTTTCGTTATCCCTTTATCTTTCGCGTGATCTAAAGGTTAAATTAACTGAGTAAATTTAATTTAATTAGCCTCGGTAAAGTTCGCCGAGGTTTTGATTATCAAAAATGTAGAGTTAATAATACCAATTAAAATAGTTAATTTTGACTATGACTACTACCGATTAAATAAAGTAGTGCCATGCGGACTGCGACTCCACTAGTTACTTGTTGAGGAATCAAACTTAACTTAGGGTCATCCATTAAATCAGAAGTAATTTCTACACCGCGGTTAGTAGGGCCAGGATGTAAAACTTTAACTTCTGGTCTACATAATTTTATGCGATCGCGAGTAATTCCATATAATCGATGATATTCTCTTAAACTAGGAATTAAATTTTCTGTCATGCGTTCTTTTTGCAAACGTAAAGTCATGACAAAATCTGCATTTTCTAAAGCTGGTTCTAAATGCCAATGCACAAATAATTTACCTGGATGTTCATTTTCAAGAAACTTTTCAAATAATCGCGGTAATAAGGTTGGTGGCCCTGCTAAATGAACTTCTGCGCCTGCTGCTGTTAGACTATAAATATTGGAACGAGCAACGCGAGAATGAAGAATATCCCCTACAATTGCCACTTTTTTGCCTGCTAAAAGTTCTAAACGTGGTTTTTCTGGGTCTAAAACCGAAGTAATCGTATAAATATCTAATAAGGCTTGAGAAGGATGTTGATGTTGTCCATCTCCAGCATTGAGAATACAAACTCCTGATTCGAGACGATCCATTTCTTGAGCAATCATAGTAGGAACTCCTGCATCTTCGTGGCGAATCACCATGATGGTTGTTCCCATAGCTAAATAGGTTTTCGCTGTATCTAAAATAGTTTCTCCTTTGCTGAGAGAAGAAATTCCAGGCGCAAAGTTGAGAATATCTGCGGAGAGTCGTTTAGCTGCTAATTCAAAACTACTACGAGTTCTAGTTGAAGCCTCAAAAAACATATTAGTTACTACCTGTCCCTGTAGGGCTGGTACTTTTTTAGTTCCTCGCGAAAGCACTTCTCGGAAACTAGCAGCAGTTTGTAAGACTGTTTCGTATTCAGCAGCAGTAAAATCGACTAAAGAAATGATATGCCGTCTTTTCCAGGTAGTTGTCGCCATTAATTTGAAACAATGAGAATTAGTCGAGGCAACAATAAGGGTAGCAGGTAAGAAGGCAAAAGGCAAAAGTAGGGGCGATTCGCGAATCGCTTGTACAAAAAGCAAAGGGCTTTTTTTTGTTCCCTATTTCCTAAAAGAATTAATGTAGTCTACCCAATTGAAAACTACTGTAAAAAATTTTGAATTTAGTTTGAAAAAAAATTTAATCGAGGATTAAAATTCAAAGCTTGTACGAATTGTACCAACCCAAAGAGGATCTCGTTCATTTTCGGGGTTGATGATTACAAAAGCACCAGGAGTTATTGAGATATTCTCGTTCAGTTTATGGACATAAAATAGTTCAACTAACCAAGGAGTATCTTCAGTTTCTACAGGTACGTTGGCAAGATTATTCTCATTTTCAATGTTATAGGCAGTAGGAGGACTTCCGACAGTAATTACTCCCAAATTATTTTCTTTGAATAAATCGGGAAAAGCCAGACTAACTTTCCAATTCCAAATGTCTGCGGTATCGCCATCGCGATTGCCTCCTTCTCCATAAGCTTTGGTGTACATCCCCCAACCTTCTAAACTTATTTTTTGATTGATCCGCCAAGTCCAAAGTAAGGCGAGGTTATCAGTAGCAGTAGCATTATCTCCAAAAGGTGCGTCGGAATTCGCCGTACCAGTAAAACCAAGTACAGAGAAATCTTCAGTAAAGTTTTGGGGAAAATAACCATGCAAATAAGCCAAACCAATACCTGTTTCTGGTGTGGGTGAATAGTTGAGTTGTGCGCCAGTAACGTATTGCCCATTAAATAAACCTTCGCCTGAATTAGGACTATTACCATTACCAGCCGAATAATAAACACTTAAATTTAAAGCATCGGTAAAGTTATAACTAGCACCAAAACCAGGACCACTATTATCGCTGAGTAAATAAATAGGAGCGATCGCACCAAAGAAAGAGATTGAACCTGTAGTAAAGGAGTTGGTAAAAGGAGCGAGCGGATCGGCAAGATCGTCTAAGGTAATATTGACTGGAGAAAACCAAACCGTAGCATTATCCCCTAGAGGAAAGAGATATTGAAGTTTATTGATAAAAACATCATTATCGGTAGCTGCACTAAAGTTAAAGTCAGTTAAATTACTACCAGCACGGGCAAACTCATAGTTAGCTGCCTGCAAACGAACTCTTAGTCTGTCTTCGCCACTAAAACTAGTATCAAAGACTAAACGAGAACGATAATTAAGGGTAGCTTGAGTATCATTTTCTGTACCATCATCCGCTCTTTCTTCCCCAAAAACTTGAGAAACAGTTGCGATCGCTTCCCCAAAGAATTTAGTTGTAGTTGAAAATTGATGATCTTCTAAAAAAGTAATTTTTTCTGCTAAATTATCGACTCTTGTGCCTAAAGTATTTAATTCTTTGGCAAATTCTTCGTTTAAGCGCTTTAATGTCTCTAAATCTTCCTGAGCTATAGTTGTATTTTGCTGAATTAATCTTTCAATACTATTGAGACAAGCATTCAAACCAGCAGCAAATTCATAACGAGAAATAGCTTGTTGACCACCAAAAGTTTGATTAGGATAACCTACAATACACCCATAGCGTTCTACTAAAGTTTGTAAAGCTTGATATGCCCAATCGGTAGGAGAAACATCTCTTAATTGAGAGACATTAGTTAATTGACTTAAAGAATGTTCTGATGAAGGAATGGGTTCGGCAACTACTTGAGTTGAACACAAACCAACTGTTACCCAAATCAAAAAACAACTTGGTTTTAAAAGTCGAAATTGATTATACATAATTTTCCTCACACCCCTTTTTCAGTTACCAGTTATCAGTTACCAGTTACCAGTTTTCAATTAACAATTAACCATCAACCATGAACAAAAACCATTCACGCTCGATTCTTTAAACTTTGACTTTATTTTTCTTCGACAAAGGATTTAAATAATTTTCTAGCCATCGAAAACTAGCAGCAGCAAGAGAAGTCAAAAGCAAATAAACTAAAGCTACAGCAGCATAAACTTCAAATGCTCGATAAGTAGTAGCAACAATTAACTGTCCCTGACGAAATAATTCTTCAAAACCAATAATGGCTACTAAACTGGTATCTTTCAGCAGGGTAATAAACTCATTACTTAAAGGCGGTAAAATCCTGCGTAAAGCTTGGGGAAAAATGACATAGCGCATCGTTTGAACCGACCCCATCCCCAAAGATTCTGAAGCTTCCCATTGCCCTTGTTCAATTGATTGAATGCCACCACGAATAATTTCTGCTAAATAAGCTCCCAAATTAAGACTTAACGCCGTTACTGCTGCGGGAAAACGTTCAAAGCTAAAGTTAATTCCCAACTCTTGCAGCAACGCTGGTAAACCAAAATAAATCATAAAAATTTGGACTAATAAAGGAGTACCGCGAAAAAACTCGACATAAGCCCGACAAAGCCAGCGTAAAGGAGAATAGGGAGAAATTAAAGCAATAGCGATTAAAATTCCGACAACTGAACCAAAGAAAACTGATACTGCTGTCAACATCAAAGTTACAACAGCACCTAAAAGCAAGTTAGAAAACAATCTGCCTAGCTCCAGAGGTGAACTAGTTTCTGCTTCAGTTTCTGCGATCGCAGCAGGAAGTTCGGGTGCTTCTCCTGCAAACCAAGTTTGATAAATTGAGTCGTAAGTACCGTTTTCTAGTAAAGTAGCTAGAGCAGTATTGATTTTGGCTACATTAGGGGAATTTTTGGGAAAAGCGATGCCATAATATTCTTCTGTTACTAATTCGCCTACTATTTTGATGCCTCGAAGATTAGCTTGTTTAATTGCATAGAGAGTTACAGGTGCATCGTTAACAACGGCATTGACTTTGCCATTGACTAATTCCTGTAATGCTAAGGACGCACTATCAAAAGTGCTAATCTCAACTCCTGGGATTTTAGCTGTTTCTCTAGCTCCCGTTGTGCCAATTTGAACAGCAATTTTTTGATTGGCTAAATCTTCAAAACTTTGAATCTCCTCTTCATTTTCTCTAACAGCGATCGCTAGACCAGCTTTAAAATAGGGACGAGAAAAATCAACTGTCTGTGCGCGTTCGGCAGTAATTGTCATCCCACTAATTGCTGCATCTACGGTTTGAGACTGTAAAGCTGGAATAATGCCATCAAAAGGCAAACTGATAAATTGAATATTTAAACCAGCTTCTTTACCAATTGCTCGCATCAAATCAACATCAAATCCTGTTAAACCTTCCCCCGATTCTGCTTTCATTTCAAAAGGAGGAAAAGTTGGTTCTGTCGCTACTCTTAAAGTTGTTGCTGCTTCTTGTGCTTGATTGGGTAACCATCCCAAACTAATAATCAACAAAAAACCTAGCAACCACAAGAACAATTGTCTGAGCCAAATTAATCTTTTGAGTTTAGCCATTATGCTGCCTTGCTCCTTCGTAAATAATTGATGGCTGTCGGAAATGGAATAATTGTTGGCTCTCCATTTCGATTAGTATTGATTTTTAGATTGACAGAAAAATGTATTATGTTTTACAATTTGCTTAAAAAAATTAGCATAAATTTTACGAAGTTGAAGCAGGCTACGTCTTCTCACGGCGGAGTACCTTCGACCAGTATCGTTACTAATTCGAGGTCTGACTATGACAAGCGAAACCCCTGCAATCGCTTTTGATAATCTGCATAAAAGTTATGGCGATCTCGAAGTTCTTAAAGGAGTAAGTGGCTGTCTTTATCGAGGCGATGTGGTTTCGATTATTGGACCTTCTGGTTGTGGTAAAAGTACGTTATTGCGTTGTTTTAATCGTTTAGAGATAATTAATCAGGGAAAATTGCAAGTTCTTGATGTAGATTTATCTCCAGCCAAAATTAACTCCAAAACGCTACGATTTTTAAGAACTAAAGTGGGAATGGTATTTCAACAGTTTAATTTGTTCCCTCATTTAACAGTATTGAAAAATTTGATGCTTGCTCCCCATCAAGTTTTAAATAAACCCGAATCTGAATGTAAGGAAATAGCATTACGTTATCTGGAAAAAGTGGGTTTAGCGAGTAAAGCTAATGTGTATCCAGAACAACTATCGGGTGGACAAAAACAAAGAGTTGCGATCGCTCGTAGTCTTTGTATGCAACCAGAAATTTTATTATTTGATGAACCAACTTCGGCTCTCGATCCTGAATTAGTTGGAGAGGTGTTATGTACCATGCAGCAACTGGCAGAAGAAGGAATGACGATGGTAGTAGTTACTCATGAAATGCAGTTTGCTCGTGATGTGGCTAATCGAGCGATTTTTTTAGATCGAGGTAAAATTGAAGAACAGGGTAATGCTGCGGAGATGATTAGAAATCCCAAGAGCGATCGCCTTAAAAGTTTCTTGAGCAGAATGATGCAAGGATAATTATCAACAGACGCGACATGGGTAGAGACGTAACATGTTACGCCTCTACAAGCTCTATTTGCTATCTTTCGCTACACTAAACTTCTGAATAAAATCAAACTGGGTATAGTAAATAATTTCTTTATAAATGCTATTAGGTCTAAGAATTAGTAATTTTGCTTTAATTGACCGCTTAGAATTAGATTTTAACCGAGGTTTAAATGTTCTGACGGGGGAAACTGGAGCAGGAAAATCAATTATTCTCGATGCTATTGATGTGGCGTTGGGTGGTAAGGTTAATCATCGGATGATTCGTGCTGGTTGTCAGCGTGCAATTATTGAAGCAACTTTCCAGGTAGACTCTCATCTGATCGAGTGGCTACAACTAAAAGAACTAGAGCCTCTGGATGAAGATAGTGTCGTTTGTAGTCGAGAAATTAGCAATAATAATGGTAATCTTCGTTCTCGTTGTCGGGTTAATGGTGTAGTTGCTAATCGTCAGGTAATTAGCGAATTGCGCGATCGCTTGGTGGAAATTACCGCTCAAGGACAAACTGTTAATCTCCTGATTCCTGAAATGCAAAGGGAATTGTTGGATTTATATGGTGGTAAATCTTTATTGCAACAGCGCGAACAAGTAACTGCTAGTTATGCAATTTGTCTCCAAACCAAGCAAGCTTTAGAAAAACGTCGTCAATCGGAGCAAGAGCGATTACAAAGGCAAGATATCTTATCCTATCAAATTAAAGAATTACAAGAAGCTCAATTGAGCGAAGAAGACGAATTAGAACAACTCGAACAAGAACGAGATCGCTTATCCCATGTGGTAGATTTACAACAGCTTAGTTATCGTACTTATCAAATCCTTTATCAGAACGATACAGAAGAACCAGCAGCAGCCGATTTATTAGCTCAAGCAGAATCTACTTTACTAGAAATGGTCGATTATGACCGCGATTTGGACGCTATTTTAGAAATGGTTCGCTCAGGCATCAATCAAATCGTTGAGGCAGGACAACAAATTAATAGTTATGGGGAAGGATTAGAAGCAGATCCAGAGCGTCTGACAGAGGTAGAAGAAAGAATTAGAGTATTAAAACGTATTTGCCGTAAATATGGCCCCAATTTAGCCGATGCGATCGCTTATTACCAACAGCTTCAACAAGAATTAGCTGAACTGACTGATAGCGGTCAATCTATAGAAGTTTTAGAAGCAGAATATCAAACCGCCCAGGCTAATTATAATCAACTTGCTACTCAATTAACTCAATTACGCAAAACGGCTGCCAAGAAACTTGAAAAACAGTTAGTTAAAGAACTGAAACCCTTGGCAATGGCTAAAGTTGTCTTTGAATGTCGTTTAATTCCAATCCCAGCTACAGCTAAAGGTATAGACAAAGTTGTGTTTTATTTTAGCCCCAATCCTGGTGAAGAAGTTCAACCCCTTTCCATTATTGCTTCTGGTGGAGAGATGAGTCGTTTTCTCTTGGCATTAAAAGCCTGTTTCTCCGATGCAGAAAATCATTCTAGTACCCTAATTTTTGATGAAATCGATGCAGGAGTATCAGGAAAAGTAGCTCAAGCGATCGCCGAAAAACTACACCAATTAAGTCAACAACATCAGGTTTTATGCGTTACCCATCAACCTTTGATTGCTGCTATGGCAGATGTTCATTTTAAAGTAGAAAAACAGATTATTGAAGAATCTCTGGCAAGTTATTCTTTACAAAATGGCGATTCTTCTTTGCCAGATCTGCGTACTGTAATCAGAATTCAAACTTTAGAAAATCATCTCATGCGTCGAGAGGAATTAGCTCAATTAACTGGTGGACATTCTGCCGATGAAGCTGTTTCTTTTGCTGATTCTCTTCTCAATAAAGCTGCTAATTACCGTCAGCAACAAACCCAAACTAGTTAATACCAGTTACCAGTTATCAGTTACCAGTTATCAGTTACCAGTTATCAGTTATCAGTTATCAGTTATCAGTTTATTCTGGCTCAATACTAACAACTTTGCCTCGAAACACAATATAGTTATAAATGTTGTAAGCCAGCATAATAGGAATTAAAAAACCGATAAAAATAATCATAAACACTAGAGAACTAGGACTGGCAGCAGCTTGATAAATTGTAATTTGAGTCGGAATGATATAGGGAAAAATAACTAACCCCAAACCAATAAATGACACCAAAAACAACAATAAAGTCCACACAAAAGGTCTTTTTTCTTGCTGTAAATAAAGACTTCTGAGCAGCAAAAAGATTAACAAAGCTCCCAATAAAGGAATTAAAGCAAAGATATAAACAAGGGGAGGATCAAACAATCTGGCTCGCGCGCTTTCAGAAAAGATCGGAGTGGTAATAGTTAGATAAACCGCACCGATAAACGTGGTTACCGCCGAAATTCTAGCAGTCCAATAATGAGTAGCTTGTAAATCTCCCTCTGTTTTTGTAATCAAATAAGTCGAACCAATCAAAACATAACCCTGAATCAAAGTTAAAGCAGTTAAGAGCGATCGCAAACTTAACCAATCCCAAGTTCCACCAATAAAGTGTCCAGCATCATCTACCGCAATACCTTGTAAAATTGCTCCCAAAGCAAAACCCTGTCCCAGTGCAGCTAAAAAACTACCACCACCAAAAGCAATATTCCAAAATACCTTAGTTCTAGCATTTTCACGAAATTCAAAAGCGACGGCGCGAAAAATTAAACCAAAAATCATCACCATTACGGGAATGTATAAAGCCTGAAGAATTGTGCCATAAGCCAAAGGAAACGCACCAAATAAAGCACCACCCATCAAAACCAACCAAGTTTCATTGGCATCCCAAACATTGCCTAAACTGGTCATTAACATTCCGCGACGTTCTTCTGTAGATGCGGTAATTGAGAGAATTCCTACACCCAAATCGAATCCATCCAACATCACATAAAGAAATAAAAACAGTGCCAAAACGAAAAACCAAACCTGGGGTAAAAAATATTGAAGAGATTCCATGATTCTAAATAACTATTGTTGTGCTTCTACAGGACGACTATCAGGACGATGTTCGGCTGGCGTAGTATCTAATTCTTCAGCAATTTCCTCTCCAGGTACGGGTAAATTGAAGTTAGGGCCAATCCGAATAATGCGACTACCAAAATAAAGCGCGAAAACAAACAAAATACTGTAGACAATCGCAAAAGCAGTCAGAGAGGTAAGTACATTAGCAGCAGGTAGATTAGAAGCAGCATCAACCGTGCGAATTTCTCCATAAACCGTCCAAGGTTGTCTACCCACACAACGTACAATCCAGCCAGATTCAACGGCAATATAGCCTAACGGTGCAGCTAACATCCAAATTCTAAGTAACCAGCGTTGTTGGGTGATCTTGTCTGGTGAAAGCTTTCCTCGTAACCATTGTAAAGTTGTTAGTGCCATCAAACCAGCTAAAAAAAAGCCGATCGCGATCATGATTCTAAAGGCATAATAAATCAACCCAATTTGATGGGGTCGATCTTCTGGAGCATATTCTTTTAAACCTAAAACGGGTTCGGAGAGTTGGGGTTTGATTTCGAGGATGTAGCTTAGTAAACCAGGAATAGAGATTTCCCAGTCATTTTTTTCTGCTCGATCATTAGGTATAGCGATCGCACTCCAAGCAGGAGATTCTCCCGCAGGAATTGTCTCCCATTGAGCTTCCATCGCTGCTAATTTAGTTGGTTGGTGATGATAAACTTGTTCACCACTTAAATGTCCAATGTAAATTTGTAGAGGAGTAACAGCGATCGCGATCGCCAAGACAATTTTTAGAGAAAGAGCAAAAAATTCGGAATTCTTTTGATTCAGAATATACCAAGCACTAATTCCACCAATGACAAATAACGAAGTCTCCAAAGTTGCAAAGAACATATGAAGAACACTATTGAGCATAAAAGGATTAAAAATTGCCTGGAAGTAATCGCTTACTACAAAGTGACCATCAATGAATTGTCCTCCAGCAGGAGTTTGTAACCAAGAATTTGCACTTAAAATCCAGAAAATAGATAAATTTGCTCCCAAAGCCACCATGATTGTGGCAAAATAATGCACCACAGGCGGGACTCGTTCCCAACCAAACAGCATAATGCCTAAAAAACCAGCTTCAAGCATAAACGCCATCGAAGCTTCAAAGCCTAAAACAGAGCCAAAAAAATCTCCTACAGCCTGAGAAAAAGGAGTCCAGTTTGTACCAAATTGAAATTCCATGGGAATTCCCGATGCTACCCCAATGCCAAAATTGAGTACGTAGAGTTTTGACCAAAAACGAGCATGATAGTAATAGTTTTTATTCCTAGTTTTGAGCCATAAACCCTCGACCACAATTAAATAAATTGCCATACCAGTAGTTAAAACTGGCCAGAGCATATGAAAAATAGCTGTTAAGGCAAATTGTAGGCGTGAGAGTATTACTGTGTCAGCTAAAAACTCCATGCTTTTATTTCCTCTGTCTGTGATAAAAAGCTAATCCTAATCAGCCCAATGACTTTAATCTTAGATAACAAAATCAATCTTCTTAGTATTTCTTCACAATGATTTTGTAGTTATATACTTAAATAAACAAATTACGCAAAAGAAGTAAAGATATTCCGTAGTTACTTTTACAAAAGTGATTGATAAAAAAAATTTTGGATGATTTGAGCAGCATTTGTCTGACTTAAACTGATTGCCTAAATCCTAGTAATATCTAATTTTGATTAACGCGGGCGAAATAAATGAGAATGCTGAGGATGATATAAACGGGAACGACTTGTACCAGCTTTCTGTAAAGCAGGACTAATCAAATATAAAGTTGTACGAATCAAATTATTAGCTTGGGATACAATTACCATTTTTTCTAAAGGTACAACCCACATTTGTTCATCTTCCCATCCCAAACGATAACAAATTGCTACAGAAGTATCAGAAGGATAATGTTGTAATAATTTTTGTTGGGCAATTTCAACGTGACGAGCAGCTAAATAAAGACATAAACTAGCTTGATGAGCAGCTAAAGAAGCTAATTCTTCGGTTTCAGGAACGGCAGAGGCAGCACCACTGACTCTCGTTAAAATAATAGTCTGAACTAATTCAGGTATAGTTAATTCTGTACTAAGTTTAGCAGCAGCAACTTGAAAGGCACTGATTCCTGGAATTAATTCAAAAGGAATTTCCGCAGCAGCTAGAGCTTGTATTTGTTCGTTAATAGCACTATAAAGACTCAAATCACCCGAATGGAGTCTAACTACAACTAAATTTGCCTTAACTCGCTCGATCATCAGAGGAACTATTTCCTCTAAAGTTTTATTACCTGTCGGAATTAATTCAGCATCAGGACGAACATCCTGTAACATTTGCTTTGGTACTAAGGAATTAGCATAAAGAATTACATCAGCTTGTCGAAGAATTTTGTAAGCTTTAATAGTTAGTAATTCAGGATCGCCAGGGCCCGCACCAATAATATAAACTCCAGGTTTGAGAGAACTTTGAGAATTAGAAGAAAAATTTAAATTAGCCATTAGTCCTACGCGAAGAAGAAACTACATCAGGAAGAGGACGTTTCCACAAATAGAGCCAAACTAAGCCTAACAAACTCAGAGCGATCGCGCTTAAACTAACAATTTGAGCAATTCTTAACGGGCCAAGCATCAAACTATCAGTCCGTAACCCTTCAATCCAAACTCGACCGAGACTATAGCTAAAAAGATAAATACAAGCTAATGCCCCAACAGGTAACTTGCCTTTATTTTTTAATCCCCAAAAAAACAGCGACAACAGCAAGACAAAAACTAATAAATTCCACAGAGATTCGTAGAGAAAAGTAGGATGAAAATATTCGTAGTTGAGATAGTCTAAGGGACGACGACTAGGAGGAATATACAGTTTCCAAGGTAAATCAGTAGGACGACCAAAAGCTTCAGAGTTAAAAAAGTTTCCCCATCTTCCAATCGCTTGACCCAAACTTAAACCAGGAACAACTAAATCCATTAGTTGCCAAAAAGAAACTTTATTAAGACGAGCAAAAATAATTGATGCGATCGTACCACCAATGATTGCTCCATGAATAGCAATGCCACCTTTCCAAATCGCAATAATATCTTCTGGTCTTTGGGAGTATTCTTCCCACTCAAACAAAACATAATAAAGTCTGGCACAGGGAATCGCAGCAAGCACTAACCAGATGGTTAAATCTCCTAACAAATCAGGATTAACACCGCGACGTTTGGCTAAATATTGACAAAGAGTTACGCCAATTAAAACCGCTGAAGCAATTAAAAAACCATACCAACGAATAGCGATCGGACCAAATTCAACTAAAATTGGACCAGGAGATTGGAATTGAAAGCCAAAGATCATCATAGAGCGAACAGTAGATAACGGAGGACAATCTTGCCTCCAAATCCTATATCAGCATACACACTTATCCATCATTTTGATCTTATTTTTATTTCCAATCTGCTTGGGCTTGTTGAAGAACATAATTTGCTACTGCTTCTATTTCTGCTAACTCAAGACGGTCTTGATAAGCTGGCATATTATTTTTACCATGAGTTACTAAAGTTGCGATCGCTTCTGTTGAATCTAGTTTATTTTTCTGCAATGTTTTCTGTTTTAAATTTTTTCCCCTACGAACGATATTGCCACCGTGGATATGGCAACCAGCACAATTGACTTCAAAGATTTTGGCTCCTGTATCTAAATCTGATGCAGAAACCGAATTGGAAAAGAATAAAACTGAACATAATAGCAAAATTAAAGCAATACTAATTATTTTTTTCATCATTTAGGATTAACTCAATCAATCTTCAACTGATAACTGGTAACTGGTGTACAGACGTTCCATGGAACGTCTCTACTGGTAACTGATTCAAAGCGGTTGCTGATTTGGTACACCAACGGCACGGGGATATTGCTTAGGAGTAGGAGAATGTTTGCGTAAATAAATACAGTGACGAATGCTATGGCTAATCGGAGTAGTTAAGGCTGCGATCGCTTCAATTTTACTACCCAATTCAGTAGCGACCAATTCTAAGGCTTCAGTATCTTGTGCTTGCCAGTGTCCACGATAAAGTATGGCTAAACCACCCAACTTTACTAAAGGTAGGGCATATTCAGCACAAACAGAAGCTGTTCCCACCGCTCTAATGGTTGCTAAATCGTAAGTTTCTCGATGTTGGGCTTGTTGTCCGATCACTTCTGCTCTGGCTACTAAAGTTTTTACATTAGTAAGACCGATTTTAGTAGCTAAATTGCTTAAAAAAGCGATTTTTTTCCTAGTCGAATCTAATAGAGTAACTTGCCAATGGGGAAACACTACTGCCATCGGTAACCCTGGAAATCCTCCTCCTGTGCCAATGTCAATCACATTGAGTTTAAGCTGAGTATCTAAAGGAAAATCTAACAAACTCGCCAAAGAATCCCAAAGATGTTTTTCCCAAAACTCTTCAGGCGAAGTAATCCTAGTCAGATTAAGTTTGCGGTTACCTTGAAGAATTTCCTGATAAATTTGAACAAAATATTGCTGTTGTCGATGATTCGGCTGCCATTGTAGAGTTTCTTGCCAAATTTCCGACATTTCTGGCAAATTCTCTTGATTGATTTCCCTCATATTTGTGGATTATTCAAGCTACCTGGATCGATAGATTTTAATTCACCGTGGTTAATTTTCCAAATGCGATCGGCAATTTTTGCTAATTCACCAGCATCATGAGTTACAACTAGTAATGTCCAATGTTCTTTTAGTTTTGCCAGTAGCTTTGTCAACTGTATCCGCATTGACCAATCTAAACCTGCCGTTGGTTCATCCAACATCAAAATATTCGGTTGACGAATTAATTGAACTGCTAAAGCTAAACGACGTTGTTGTCCACCACTAAGATCGTGAGGAGAAGTTTGAAAAGAAAGATGATCTAACCCTACTTCACTCAAAGCTTCTTTAACTCTTTCTGTACCAAGTTCGGGATGACCTAAACGTAATTCCTCTAAAATGGTACTACCGCAAAAATGTCTTTCGGGAAACTGAAACACAATCCCTGCTAGTTGCTGTAAATGAAGCGCAGTAAGTTCTTGAGTACGCCAGTAAATATCCCCTCCTGTTCTCTCTGCCAGCCCTGCTAAAATTTCTAGTAGAGTAGTTTTCCCAGAACCGCTAGGTCCAATAATTAAACCTAATTCTTGAGAAGCTAATTCCAAATTAATTTTTTTGAGGATGGGAATAGGTGTTGCTGTAGGATGATAAACCAGGTTTTTGAGAGAAAGCATTAGTTAATAATAGAAAAGATAATGTGTCGCCAATTAAATTAATTGCCTAGTCTGGAAAAGCGATCGCTTTAATTAAAAAACTAGCAAATTTAAATAATTTTATCCTTATTTTATTTTACTTATTAATATTAATATTTTGCTATTTGATATTTTTTCTTAAACCAACTTAAAATTTAACTTTTATCAATTTAATTTTCTCTAAAAAATACATATATTAATACTTTTTCAAAGTAAGCAAAAGATTTTTTTTTGTTTTATGGAACTAACAAATTCTAGTTCCGTCAATCTTAATTAATTTAGAAACGCCAAAATATGAATAAACTTACTCGATTAATTAATTATAAAAAAGCTTATTTAGCTACAGCTTTACTAATTGGAATGGGTTGTATTAGTGGAAATTATCCAATTTTAGCAGCAGATCCTTTTAGAACTGAAAATGCTCGTGAGATTGGCGAACATACTGAATCCGCATTCAAAATTATTTTTTTACAAGGTAATTATAAAACAGTTGCTCAAGAATTAACTTTAGCAGAATCAAAAGAAGCTAATGAACCTCTTGTTTATGCTATGCAAGCTTCTTTAGCCTATACAGAAGAAGATTGGGAAACTCTTAAAAAATACGCTCTCAAAACTCTAGAAAAAGCTCAAGCATTACAAAATCTAGACCCAGTTAGAGGCAATCTTTATCTAGCAGTTGGACATTTTTTGGATGGAGCTTACATTTATGAAAAAGAAGGCCCTGTTGGAGCAATTAATAAATTACAGTTAGTATTTAAATTTCTTGATGCTGCCGAAGCAAACGATCCTAACGATCCAGAATTAAATTTAATTAAAGGATATATGGATTTATTACTAGCAGTTAATCTTCCTTTTTCTAGTCCAGAACAAGCAATTGCTCGCTTTGAAAAATTTGCTGCTCCTAATTATTTAGTAGACCGAGGATTGGCAGTAGCTTATCGAGATTTAGACCAATATGACCAGGCTTTAAAATTTGTCAATCAAGCATTAAGTCTTGCTCCAGAAAACCCCGAACTTTTTTACCTTAAAGGGCAAATTTTAAGAAAAATTGGCAAAAATAAAGAGGACATTTCTGTCTTAAAAGACGCTTGGAATCATTTTAATCACGCCAATTCTAAATCAGCCCAATTACCTAAATTTGTGACCGAATCTTTGGGTCGAGAAATGCGTCAAACTCAGGAAAAAATTGCAGAAATTCAAGCAAATACTGCTAATAAAACCAAAAATTAATCTGAACGTTAGTCAAAAGCAAAATAAATGGATTAGATGAGTAGATTTGGAAATCTGACTTACCGCGTTTTTCGGTTAAATAAAACACATATCAGTTATTAGTTAGTTACCTTCTGCTTCTCACTTTTTACTTATTACCTGTGTTCTATCAAAAACGAAAACTGCTGTAACTACCCGTACCCTAATCCATCTAAATCACATTTGGAGTATTTTAATCAATTTTCTTTCAGAAATTTCTACATACTTACTAAGGTAGCTTTAAGGTCAAAAATCTTTTCAATCACATCAGCAACTACTTTATCAGGAGTAGAAGCACCTGATGTAACTCCAATCGTAATTTTACCTTCTGGTAACCAATTTTCTTTAATTTCTAAATCTTTACCCAAAGGTTTATGCTCAATGCGATTTCCTTCACCAATTCGAGCTACGCTATCAATATGATAAGAGGGTATTCCATGTTCAATTGCAATTTCTTGTAAATGAGTAGTATTAGAAGAATTGAAACCGCCAATCACTACCATCAAAGCTAAATCTTCTTTAACCAAATTTAACATGGCATCCTGACGTTCTTGAGTCGCATCACAGATAGTATTGAAGCTCATAAAATGTTCATTTAATTCTATCGGTCCGTATTTTTTGAGCATTGTCTGTTCAAACAACTTACCAATTTGTTCGGTTTCGCTTTTGAGCATAGTAGTTTGATTGGCAATCCCAATTCTGACTAAATCTAAATCTGGATCAAATCCTTCAGAATAAGCATTTTTAAATTTAGTTAAAAACTCCTCGCGGTCGCCACCATAAAGAATATAGTTAACGACATATTCAGCTTGTTGTAAATTAAGCACTACCAAATATTTATCGGCAAAAGAACTAGTAGCAATAGTTTCTTCATGATTATATTTTCCATGAATAATAGAAGTATAGTCGCGTTTTTTGTGTTTTTCTACCGAATTCCAAACTTTCGATACCCAAGGACAGGTAGTATCGACAATGGTACAACCTCGGTCATTGAGCAATTGCATTTCGGTAACGCTAGCACCAAAAGCAGGTAAAATCACTACATCACCAGATTGAACCACCGAAAAATCTTTATTGCCATCGATTACATCAATAAAACCGACTTTCATCTCGCGCAAACGCTGGTTAACTGAAGGATTATGAATAATCTCATTAGTAATCCAGATTCTTTGTGTGGGAAAATGTTGACGGGTTTCATAAGCCATTGCTACTGCTCTTTCTACTCCCCAACAAAAACCAAAAGCTTCTGCTAAACGAATAGTGACATCTCCTTTGGTTAATTGATAAGAATTATTGCGAATAGTTTGAATCAAATTACTTTGATACTCGCTATTAAGAGCATCAGTAACTTCGGCTTCGTGTCCAAAACCTTTACGATGATAATTTTCTGATTGTTGTAGTGAACGTTTAAAAGCTTTTGTATCCATTTTGATTAAAAAAACCCGCTTTCTATCTTAGATAATTCTAAGCTGAAATACGGGCGATTCTTTTTTTCTACTTTGGTAGAGATGGTTAGAATTCAGTATTACTAGCTATTGAGCTAGAACCACTAATAGTACTAGTGCTACCAGAAATTACATCGGATTCTTTAACAAAACCACTGTAAGCTTCCATACCATGTTCGCCAATATCTAAACCATTAATTTCTTCTTCGATAGTGACGCGCATACCTAAGACAGCTTTGATGATTCCCCAAGCGATCGCACTAAAGATGATAGTAAAAGCACCAACTGCTAAAATACCAATAATTTGGTTAATTAATTGGGTTACACCACCACCATAAAGTAATCCTGCGATCGCGCCTTCAGCACCACCTTGAGCAATATTATTAGGATTAGCAAAAATTCCTACTGCTAAAGTCCCCAAGATACCACAAACTAAGTGAACTGAAGTTGCACCTACAGGGTCATCAATTTTAATTGAATCGAAGAAACTAACGGAGAAAACAACCACAACACCAGTAATTATACCGATAATTAGTGCGCCCCAGTAGTCAACTACATAACAACCTGCGGTAATACCAACTAAACCAGCCAAAATACCATTGATCACCATTGATAAGTCAGGTTTGCCGTCTTTGATCCACGAGGTAAAGGTAGCAGTAACGCCACCTGCAGCACCAGCTAAGTTAGTAGTAACCGCAATAAAAGGTACTGTTTCATTGGCAGCTAAAGCCGAACCAGGATTAAAACCAAACCAGCCAATCCAAAGAATTAAACAACCTAGTGTCGCAATACTCATATTGTGACCAGGAATAGCACTAATTCTACCGTTTTGGTATTTACCTTCTCTTGGACCGAGGAATGCAGCACCAACTAAAGCAGCCCAACCACCAACTGAGTGAACTACAGTTGAACCAGCAAAGTCATGAAAACCAAGATTAAATAGCCAACCACTAGAACTCCATACCCAGTGTCCGGTGATAGGATAGGAAATAGCAGTTAATAAAAGGCTAAAGATAATAAAGTCAACAAACTTAATTCGTTCTGCTACCGCCCCAGATACAATCGTAGCTGCCGTACCAGCGAAAGCTGCTTGGAATAGGAAAAATAAAGGTACAGGCAAACCAGTAGGAAATGGTTCTAATCCATAGGTTGCTGGCTCTCCAGCCAAAAACCAGCCACCACCACCAAGAAAACCGTTACCAGTCCCAAACATTAAAGAAAAGCCAATTGCCCAGTAAGCTAGAGTAGCTAGAGCAAATACAATTAAATTCTTGGCGAGAATATTAACAGCATTTTTTTGACGACAGAATCCGGTTTCTAACATGGCGAATCCTGCATTCATGAAAATTACTAGAATCGCAGCTATTAAAACCCAAGTAGCATTTAAAGCACCTTGAACCTGTTCTGGTGTTAGAGCCTCAGCATCTTGAGCCACTGCTGCTGTATTCCAAACAACTACGATAATCGCAGCTAAGGGAATACAAGCAAGCCAGTAAGGAGAAAAAAACCTCAAGACACTTTGCAAAGGTTCAAGATAAGATGAAGAAGATGATTTTGTGTTAGATCGCCGATTCAAGTCGAGCGATTTTCTCTTTTTAAGAGTTGTTTGAAACATAATCTGTTTACGATTTAGCGTTTATTGATAGATAACAGTTGGTTAATTAGCTTTCCTAGATCAAATTTCTAGAAATTCTCAGACTATTTATACTTGTATACTTGACTAAATTTGTTTACTAGGCTGACTTACTCAAAAAGTTTAGTTTTAAATTAAGCCAGTTTCGTTTACCTTACAGTTATCGTTAAGCCAACCTTTTGTTAATTAGATTTTAGTCTTAGGAGAAAAATTTACAAAAAATAGCCCTATATAGTCAAGATTTTTTTTAAGTCCTGACTAATAGTTTTACTCTATTAATCGCAACGATCAAGAGTTGTCTTTTTTAATTAATTTTTCTGTATATGACGATACATATAGACTTTTTATTTCGGTGATTAGTCTTAAATAAAATATAAAGTAACGGTTAAGTAATCAAGTCAAAATTGTATATAAAATGTAAATCCAATTCAACTAGTTAATCGAATGAACTTTGCTTAAATATTTACACTTTAGTTATACTCAGGCAAAAGACACAACAAATGAAAAAGAGAAGTAGTGCAATTTATTAATATTAATTAAATAGATTTAATCTCAATCAATAAAATACTTTTTAACCACTCAAATTGATGATTTTTAATCAGTAACAAACTTATTTCAGAAAATGAGGAAGTAATTAAAACTCTAAAATTAATCTTTAGGAATTAATGTTTTTTGTCTATATTCCCACAAGAAAGAAAGCACTAACAAAACGACAACGATTAACAAAGCAATTATTCCAGCTTGAGCAATCCACTCAACTATTTGTTGTAGAGAAACAATTTTTCCTAAGAAAAAAGATAAGCTGATGATAGTAGATGACCATAACGCTGCGCCAGCCAAATTATAAATAAAAAATTGCTGATAAGGCATTTGGGCAATTCCTGCCAAAGGTCCAGCGAAAATACGTAACAAAGTTACAAAACGACCCAAAAATACAGCTTGGGCAGCATTCTTGCTGAATTTGTCTTTGGCTAGTTCTAACTGTTGTTCTGGAATCCGAAAAATACTTCCGACACGTAACAGAAACTTCCAGCCACCAACTTTACCAATCCAATACCCAAAATTATCACCTAAGACTGCCCCAGAAATTGAACTGGCTAAAACAAGCCAATAGTTTAATTCACCACTACCTGCCAAAAAGCCTCCCACGATAGTAATAGTTTCTCCTGGGAGAGGAATACCAGTATTTTCCAAAGCAATTCCAATAAATACCGCCCAGTAACCGTATTGGCGGGCGATTTCTTGAACGTTATCTAACGATAGAAGCTCTATAGACATTGAGAACCTTTACAAAGGTTTACCTACATTCACATCTTGGCGTGAATTAGGGTAAAGTGTCAATTTGTCGGGGGTAAACAATTTTTGCTCGATTAAGTGGGTACTGCCTCACCAGGACGTAAACTTGCCCATTTCCCAGTTTCTCGTAGAAAACTGTGACAACCAACTACATCCCATTCCATTTCAATGACTTCGCCTTTAGTGCGAATATTGACATTGATAGTAGGTTCTTGAGCTTCAAAATCGGGATTTTCAGTCAGATGGGGTTGTTGGTGTTGGGTTTCGACTGCGTGATAGGTTTGACAACGGTCGACAAAATAGCAGTTTACACAAATACACATGGCTTTAATGATTGTCGTGCTTTCTTGTTAATTTAGCTCAGACAACGATATATTTAAAGTTTTGTTTAATATTTTTTTAATTCATCGATGAGTGTGAAAGAAGTTAGTCTTGCTCTGCCCAAAGTACCATTTAGTTTAGACTGGTTACCTAAGTCTGCTTGTTTGGTAGGTGGTGCAGTAAGAGATGCTTTACTAAAGAGAGAAAAAAGTTATTTTGATTTGGATTTTGTTGTTCCTGAAAACGCGATAGAAATAGCGAAACAAATTGCTAATTATTATCACGTTGGGTTTGTTATTTTAGACGAAACAAGACAAATTGCCAGGGTAGTTTTTCCTGAAGGTACGTTAGATTTTGCTCAACAAGAAGGACAAAATTTAGTTAAAGATTTAAATCGTAGAGATTTTACAATTAATGCGATCGCATATAATTTTCATGAACAAAAATTAATCGATCCTCTTCACGGCTTTGAAGATTTAAAACAAAGTACCATTAGAATGGTTTCTTATCATAATTTGGTTGATGATCCTTTACGATTGCTTCGAGCTTATCGTCAAGCAGCCCAATTAAATTTTACAATTGAACCAACCACAAGAAAAACAATTAAACAATTAGCTAACTTATTAACTAAGGTTGCAGCCGAAAGAGTACAAAGCGAGCTAAATTATTTATTAGCTATTCCTGAATCTAATCAGTGGTTGATTGCTGCTTGGGAAGATGGTTTACTAGATTTTTGGTTACCACAAATTAGTCGAGAACAATTAGAAAAACTCTCAATCATTAATGCAGTTATAGATGAATTTAATCAAACTTGGCAAGCTTGGAAAAGTAATTATATTAATTGGTTAAGTTTGGCAAAATTAGCACTTTTAGTAACTCAAGAACCTCAGCAAGCGGAAGCAGAATTAATCAATTTAAAATATTCTCGTCAACAAATTAAAGTTATTATTACTATACTCAGACAACTACCAAAACTACAACAAAATAGTTCTGTTATGAGTTTAAAAGAACAATATTTTTTCTTTTTAGAAGTTAAAGATATTTTTCCAATTTTAGTAGTAGTCGCGATCGCGCAAGGTGTTTCTAGAACAAGATTAAATCCTTTAATTGCCAGATATCTTAATCCTCAAGACTCAATTGCTCATCCCCAACCTTTAGTGAATGGCAATGATCTAATTAAAAATTTATCTTTGCAACCTTCCCCTTTAATTGGTAAATTACTAACTGAAATTCAAGTGGCGTATATAGAAGGAAATATTGCTAATAAAGCAGAAGCTTTAGAATTTGCTCAATCTTTTATTGAAAAATTTGAAGTGGACAAAAATTAAAAGTCAATAATTAATTTAATTCTAGTTACCACTAAAGGTGTGTCGCCGACACGTCTTTACATCAGCTATAAATTATAAGAGATGAATCATCAACAATCAACAAAAGTGATTAATTAGTTTTGGCAAATTTACTACAAATTAGTTGACCTATACCATTAGATTCAAAAGGAATAATTTGACGATTAGCTTTAATCACATAATGAGTACGACAATTATAAATTTCCCTTGGTTTTTTTTTCCCATCAATACTAATAGTCGCTCGATATTCCCAATAATATTTAGCACTACGCTTAATTTGTAAAATACAAATATTATGGTTATTGAGATTTCGACAAAAAGCAGCTTCGACAGGAAGAGTAAATTGCCAAAAATTTATGATTAAAAATACGACAATAATAAGTATCAGTCTGTTAATCAATCGCAAAACTTCTAACTTAATTTAATCTACAGTTTGTCATAATTATAGTCATTTCAATTTAGAGTGAGACAATCTATTTTTGTTATGAAAAACTTTCAGCAGAAAAAAAATGTTTCATTCTTATTTGAAACAACTATAACGAGTCTCAGATTAATGAGGTACAGTTCATTTCCCTGTTTTTTGTTGATAGTTGATAGTTGAGATTTACGGTAGTGCGATTCGCTTATGTTAATTATTCATCCCTCATAATTAGTAATGGTGTACCTCACCAAGAGCGAGAAAGGCTATATAACAATATAAACTTGTTAACTAAATTGAATTTATGCATAAATATATATTTTGTTTTATTTCTACTTTTGCTATTTTAAACGATTAAAGAAAAATAGAAATTAAAACAACTAAAATCAAACTTTATTTTTGAATTTATATAAAGTAAAAAAGTTAAGCTAGGCGATCATTGTTACACCATTAAGATAATCTTTTAATTGACGGTCATGATCGTGACTAAGGTTTCCTAAAGGTAAATCTTCTGGTAAAAAAGCTTTAACTTCTGAAATTTCTAACTTATCTCTAACCTCTAATTGACCTTTTGCTTCAGCTTCAATCAAAATAGATATAGAATGAATTCTAGGGTCACGGTCTGGTGCAGAGTAAACTCCAACTAAACGTTTCATTTTGACTAAATTTAACCCAGTTTCTTCCTCTAATTCTCGGTAGACGCTGTTAGGAATATCTTCGCCCCAATCTACCATCCCACCAGGTAAACCCCATTGCCCAGTGTCTTGACGTTTGACTAAAACAATTCGACCATCAGATAAAACAGGGATAATCGTAACTCCAGTAATAGGATGACGAAAAACAATGCCAAGTACGGTAGTAATAAATCGCCAATAACGACGCATAATCAACTAGGTAATAATAATATTAAGAATTATTTTGAAGTCGAGATTTTGCTGTAACAATGGCTTGACTAACTTGTTGAAAACCAGTTCCACCATAACTATTACGGGCTGCAACCACTTGTTTAGGAGCGATCGCATCATAAATATCGGCTTCAAAAGCAGGATGCAGTTGTTGCCATTCTGCTAGGGTTAAATCTTTAAGTAGTTTACCCACCGCGAGGCTAGTTTTAACTGCTTTGCCGACTAAATTATAAGCTTCTCGGAAAGGAACGCCTTTAGCTGCAAGATAATCAGCGACATCGGTAGCGTTAGAAAAGTCTTCAGCTACTGCTGCTGCTAGTCTTGGCGTGCGAAATTCTAATCCTTCAGCTAATAAAATCGTCATTGCTTCTAAACAAGCTTTGACAGTAGTAACGCCATCAAAAATGGCTTCTTTATCCTCTTGTAAATCTTTGTTATAAGCTAAAGGTAACCCCTTCATTATTACCAACAAACCTTGCAGGTGACCAAATACTCTGCCTGTTTTACCCCTGATCAATTCAGGTACATCAGGATTTTTTTTCTGAGGCATAATACTCGAACCCGTTGAACAATTATCTTTGAGGGTAATAAAACCAAACTCTTCTGATGCCCAAAGAATAATTTCTTCGCTCAAACGGCTTAAATGCACCATGATTAAACTAGCAGCGCAGAGAAATTCAATGGCAAAATCGCGATCGCTTACTCCATCTAAACTATTTTCATACACTCCATCAAAATTTAACAAAGAAGCACTGTAATGTCGATCAATCGGAAAGGTTGTTCCTGCTAAAGCACCACAACCGAGAGGAGAAATATTAGTTCGTTTGAGAACATCTCCTAGTCTTTCCCAATCTCGTTGTGCCATTTGTACATAAGCCATCAAATGATGAGCTAGACTCAGTGGTTGCGCTCTTTGAAGATGAGTATAACCTGGAATCAATGTTTCTAAGTTATGTTCGGCTTTTTGCAGTAAAATGCTTTGAAATGACTGTAATTGCTTTCTGATTTGTTCAATTTCCGCCCTTAGATAAAGACGAATATCAGTTCCTACCTGATCGTTACGAGAACGGGCTGTATGTAATTTTTTGCCTACATCTCCCACAATTTCTGTTAATCGTCTTTCGACAGCAAAATGAACATCTTCTTGTTCGATGCCTGGCTGAAACTTACCAGCACGATATTCTTGGCGAATTTGTTCTAACCCTGCAACTAATTGCTGTGCTTCTACATTAGTAATAATTCCTGTGTGGGCAAGCATCTTAGCATGGGCAATCGAACCAGTCAAATCATATTCAATTAGTTGAATATCAAAACCGATACTAGCATTAAAAACAGCGATCGCAGGATGTAAAGCAGATTCAAAGCGATCGCTCCAGGTAGTGGGTTTAGTCACGACAATTGAGCGCAATTAAGGGTCAGACTTTATATTTTAAAGGTTAAGGTCAAAGTTGACCTACACCATAAATAAAAATTCCCTGAGTTTTAAAAGCTGGTAAATCCTTTAAAGGTATAACCAAAAAAAACTCCAATTAACATTGCCCAAACTTGACCAGATTCAATAAAATTATGCCAAGAGTCTTGTATTTTACCCAAAATATCTGGATCATCAATTCTTTGAGCTAGGATTGTTCCCCAAGCTAATAAGTGATCGGTAGAATTGACAAGGATAGTTTGCCAGATTTGATGATCTAAAGTTTCCATCGTGTTAATTCCCAAGACAAAATAAACTGAGACTAATCTAGTCTTGGAATTTTATTTCTGTCCAAACTCTTGAGCGATAGTTCAAAATTCTTTATGTTAGTTATTATTTGTGAGGTTGAACCCGCATCACAATGAGAGTCATGTCGTCAGTATTCTTAGTATTTTTGCCAACAAACTCTTCAACTCGATTAAAAAGATAGTTGAGAATATCTTCACTACTATCAAAGTTTTGACAAGCCCATTGAAAAGCACGATAAAGATTTTCTTCTTCAAAGCGATCGCCGTTACCATTCACGGCATCTGTAAACCCATCAGTGTAATAAATAATAGTATCTCCTGGAGCTAATTGAACGCGATCGTCTTCATATTCCGAGTCGATATCCAAGCCAATTAACATACCCCAAGTATCTAATTTGTCAATTTTGCCCGTCGCAGCTTGCCACCACAGAGGAGGATTATGGGCAGCATTAGTAAAGGAAAGAGTCTGAGTTTTCGGATTGTATTCCGAATAAAACATACTCACAAAACGATGGGAATTTTCTAAATCAGCGTACATCACCCGATTTAAGTGCTGCATAATTTTAGCTGGTGAGTGACGATTCAACACTTCTGCTCGTAGCATTCCCCTTGTCATCGTCATAATTAAACCGGCTGGTACACCTTTTCCCATCACATCGCCAATCACAATACTCCAAGGAACTTGGGAAGGATCCTCATCTTTGCAATCTCGATGCTGACGGGGGGTTAACCCCTCACGAATCTGATCGTAATTAGTGGGAATAAAATCGTAATAATCTCCACCAACTCGACTCGCCGTCTGACACTTAGCTGATAATTCTAAGCCTTGAATTTGGGGACATTTACTAGGCAACAGACGTAACTGAATTTCTGAAGCGATTTCTAACTCTCGATCCTGCCTTTCTTTAGAGCGAAGTTCAACGGTTAATTCATGATTTGCGATCGCAACTGCGGTTTGATCGGCTACTAATTGAGCTAATTTTCGACGTGTTGGTGTCCAAATATATTCTGGATCACTACTAAAAACATAAAGACGACCTTGTTCAATATTTCTAACTAAAACAGGAGTGCCAAAAATCTGGATTTTTGGTTCTAATAACTGTTTAATTTTGTCGTCTAATAAATGAGTAACTAATTGAGATGATTGATTAAGTAAAGGATTAACTTCAGCAACTACGTCTTTAGTAGAAACACCCTGTAAATTCTGTCGATGAAGACGATGATTAACCTTTTCTAAAACTTGACGTACTTCCAACCCAATTTGACTATCATGACAATGAAGCTGTTCGAGATACACTTGAGAATCATCTTTAAAAAGAATCAATGCTCCGCCCTCAGCATCAGTCACCCGTGCTGCCATCAAAGGAGTTAGTTCCAGAAATTGATTTAAATTACTAAAACTGCGTAAAGCAAATCCTAGGGAACTAAGTAAATCCTGGATTTTATGTTGTTCTTTCTGGAGATTCGCAACCAGCTTTTTCAGTGCCAGAATAGGTGTGTCATCTTTCTGACCTACTTGATTAGAAACATTCGTTTCTTGAGAAGAGTTGCGAGGAATAGGTGTAACAGTCATCGCTTCAGGCTTGGAAAACATCAACTTGTTACTTCATCTGGCTATTTAAGTTTAAGAGTTATTGAGTAATTGATTCAAAACTTTACTTAAAAAAAAATTAAGTTAAGCAAATCACAATTGGTATCAGTTATAGCTCAATCGCAGCAATTTTATCTAAACTTTTATTTTAAGATTGGTAAATAATACCTTGAATTCCTTGTCCTGCCAATAATTTCAGCAAATAATTATTTTTGATTAACAACTTTAATTAATTCAGCAGTAAGCTCAAATTTTTATCCATTTAGTAAAGCTTCCACAAATTCGTAGCTGGAAAATGGACGTAAATCCTCAATACCTTCTCCTACTCCAATAAAGCGAATTGGTAGATTTAATTGTTGTGCTACAGCTAAAGCAACTCCTCCTTTAGCACTACCATCCAGTTTAGTCAAAACTACTCCACTAAGTTGAGCAGCTTCTGAAAAGACTTGTGCTTGACGTAGACCATTTTGTCCTAAAGTAGCATCTAGAACTAATAAGGACTCTATTTTAGCTTCAGGAGCTTGTTTACTAATAATGCGACGAATTTTTGCCAACTCGTCCATCAAGTTTTTCTTGTTTTGTAAACGTCCTGCTGTATCAACTAAAAGCAGTTCACTATTACGAGATTTAGCTGCACTAATGGCATCATAAACCACCGCAGCCGGGTCAGTATTTTTACCTGGATTAGCAATTACTGGAGTATTGGTTCTTTCTCCCCAAACTTTGACTTGCTCTACCGCAGCAGCCCGAAAAGTATCTGCTGCTGCAATGATACAGTTATAGCCTGATTTTTGAGTCAAATGGGCTAATTTACCAATCGTAGTCGTTTTACCAGCCCCATTAACCCCTGTTACCAACCAAATATTAAAGGTATCTTTTTCAGGGACAAAATCATCATTGTTTTGATTTTGCAGAGGTTGATCTAGAATATCTTGTAGAATAGTTTTAAGATATGCGATCGCTTCTTCTGGTGGCAAGGCTTCTTCTTTAAGTTTGGCTTGTAATGTCTCAATGATGGTTTCAGTCGCTTCGATTCCTACATCTGCTTGCAGCAATAATGATTCAATGGTCATTACTGCGTCTTCATTCAAGGGGCCTTGACCGACAACTGCTTTAAGTTGATTAATTAAACCGCGACGGGTTTTACCTAAGCCTTGACGTAGTTTTTTCAGCCAATCGATTTCTTCTTGGGAAATATCATCAGGACTTCTACCTTGGTCTGCTAAAATTTTTGCTGACCAAATAAAATCTTCATCTAAACTAAGAGGTTTTGCCTCACTAATTTTGTCTTCCTCAACTTGAGGAGTTTCAATTGCTGTTGCTTTGAGTTTATCTAACGCTTCAGATTTACGCATCCAAGCAGGAACTTTTGTCTCAGTTTGGGTTGCCACTTCAGCAGCTTTTAATTCAATACTAACTTCCTTGGTTTGGTTAGATTCTTCTGTCGTTGTTTCTTTGCGTTGTTGAATATTTTGATAAGCTGTTTTTGCCCAAGAAAGATAATCATCTTGAGGAGTCTGAGGTGTTTCTGTAGTTTCAACTTCGACTGGAGTTGTTTCTTCTACAGTTTGTGGTGGTTGTTCTGAAGATTCTTTTTCGTTGAACTGACGGCGAAACCAATTAAACATAAGGAGTAAAGTGTAAATTTATTTGTACTTAATTTATTGATAATAACAAGCTTTGTAGAAATATT
The DNA here is from genome assembly GCF_000317575.1 of Stanieria cyanosphaera PCC 7437. Lineage (NCBI taxonomy): Bacteria > Bacillati > Cyanobacteriota > Cyanophyceae > Pleurocapsales > Dermocarpellaceae > Stanieria > Stanieria cyanosphaera. The sequence continues at coordinate 2,636,279 of NC_019748.1, forward strand.
TTAAAAGCGATCGCGCTCATTCAGCAAATTGAAGTTGTTTTTCAGTTTTCCCAAGGTTTTAAATTAAATAATTTTCGGTTAATTCAAAAAAAACAAAAAAAATATATATATGTTAATAAAATAAGCAAAAAAATTAATATCAAACTATTAAGAATCTTGTGAATTAAGCTGCTAATTAACAGGTCTTATTTTATCGTATCAATAGAGCTTATCAGGAGTTTTGATATGTCTATCGAAGAATTTTTAGGTCAACTCAATACTGCCGAAAAAGGATGGGGTCTGTGGGTAAATCGGAATAATCCTCATGAATATCATATGGGGCAATATGCGTTTGATAATGACCGTATTCCTAAATGTTTTGTTCACGTAGATAATCTCGATCATTTGGCTCATCTTCGTCAACAATATATTAGCTCAAAAGCCTCAAATCAAAGTAATGAAACTTTCTTAGGACAAGAATGGGCAGAAAAATTTTTGTCTCAGTGGTGCAATCATAATTTAAAAGCTTTGGTTTAATTTTTGAGAATATTTAGCTCAAAAAAACAGACTTACAAAGCCAAAAAACTCAAAAAACTACTCATGATGTCCAGATTTTTCTGGGCATTTTTATTAGGTTTTATGTTTATTTTTTCTTCTTTGTTCTATTCTACTCCAACTTCTGTATTAATCGATGTACAGACGTAGCACCGCGTAGTCTCAAAGTCAAAAATTGCTCACTAATAACTGGTAACTGATAACTGAAATGACCTATTCGTGTAATACTGATTGAAGCGAATCTCCCCCTACTTAAATTAAAGGGAATGATTTTGTTGAAGTAACATCTACAGCAATGAAAAAGAAGAGAGTTTTATCTGGCGTACAACCTACTGGCAACTTACATCTAGGCAACTATTTAGGAGCTATTCGCAACTGGGTAGAAATCCAACATCAATACGACAATTTTTTCTGTGTAGTTGATTTACACGCGATTACAGTTCCTCACGATCCTCAAAAGTTAGCACAAGATACTTATACTATTGCTGCTCTTTATCTTGCTTGCGGAATTGATTTAGCAGCTTCGACAATTTTTGTGCAATCTCATGTAAGCGCGCATAGTGAATTGACTTGGTTACTCAACTGTATCACTCCTCTCAATTGGCTAGAAAGAATGATTCAGTTTAAGGAAAAGGCAGTTAAACAAGGGGAAAATGTTAGCGTAGGATTGTTAGATTATCCTGTGTTAATGGCAGCAGATATCTTACTTTATGATGCTGATAAAGTACCTGTAGGAGAAGATCAAAAACAACATTTAGAGTTAACCCGTGATATTGCAGCTAGAGTTAATGACAAATTTGGTAAAGCAAATCATCCTATTTTAAAAATACCTGAACCTTTAATTCGTACAGAAGGTGCAAGGGTAATGAGTTTGACTGATGGAACAAAAAAAATGTCCAAATCCGATCCTTCAGAAATGAGTAGAATCAGTTTGTTAGACTCTCCTGATTTGATTGAGAAAAAAATTAAAAAGTGTAAAACCGATCCAATTAAAGGTTTGGTTTTTGACGATCTAGAACGCCCTGAATGTAATAATTTACTTACTCTCTATCAATTATTATCTGGCAAAACTAAATCAGAAGTGGCAGCCGAATGTCAAGAGATGGGTTGGGGACAGTTTAAACCCTTACTAACCGACACAACCATCGAAGCTCTCAAACCAATTCAAGATACCTATCAAGAGATTATGAACAATCAAGATTATCTTAATCAGGTGTTGCGGGAGGGAGCAGCTAAAGCAAAAGAGGTAGCTAATCAAACTTTATCAAGAGTAAAAGATGCACTGGGGTATTTACCTTCATTGTAAATTGTTTTATAACCAAGAAAAATCTTAATAGTTAATCAACCAAATCAATCGTAATGACTAACCGTTTTCGCAGTGCTGTAGCAGCTAAAGAATTTTTAATTACGGCAGAAGTAACTCCTCCTAAAGGCGGAAACCCCGCTCGGATGCTCGAAATGGCAGAAAAACTGAAGGATAGAGTTCACGCGGTTAATGTTACTGATGGTAGTCGCGCAGTACTGCGGATGTCTTCTTTGGCAGCATCGGTTATTTTATTACAACATGGTATTGAACCTATTTGTCAGATTGCTTGTCGCGATCGCAATTGTATTGGTTTACAAGCAGATTTAATGGGTGCTTATGCTTTGGGTATTCGCAATGTTTTGGCTTTGACGGGAGATCCTGTGAAAGCAGGCGATCATCAAAAAGCTAAATCTGTGTTTGAATTAGAAGCGGTTAGATTACTGAAAGTTATTGGACAACTTAATAATGGCTTAGATTTTAATGATAAACCTTTACCTGATGAACCGTTAGATTTGTTTGCTGGTGCTGCGGTCGATCCTCAATTAAAAAGTTGGTCTGGTTTACAAAGTAGATTTGAACGGAAACTAGCTGCAGGAGCGCAGTTTTTTCAGAGTCAAATGATTACCGACTTTGAAAAACTTGATAAGTTTATGACTCAGATTGCTTCAATTTCAGATAAACCAATTCTGGCAGGGATATTTTTATTAAAATCAGCTAAAAATGCTGAGTTTATTAATCGCTATGTTCCAGGAGTTAATATTCCTCAATCAATCATTGATCGCCTTGCACAAGCTAGCGAACCACTGCAAGAAGGAGTTAAAATTGCAGCCGAACAAGTTAAATTAGCTCAACAAACTTGTCACGGAGTTCATTTAATGGCAGTCAAAAGAGAAGATTTAATTCCTCAAATTCTCGATTTAGCTGAAGTTAAACCTTTGGATTATTCTTCGTAACTGCCACCTACTGAAATTCCTGTGTTAAAAATTTGGGCATTGGTTAAATTTAAACCAATCATTGATGCACCCGACACATCCGCATCGTTAATAGTTGCTGCGGTAAAGTTTACTTGATTTAAATTCGCCTGATTTAAACTAGCATTGGTTACAAAAGCAGCAGTAAGGTTAGCATTTTCCAAGTTTGCACCTGTTAAATCTGCACCTTCTAAGTTTGCACCTGTTAAGTTTGCACCTTCTAAATTAGCTTTTCGTAAATCTGCACCAATTAAATGAGCATCTTGCAAATCTGCTTCTGAAAGATCGCACCCGTAGCATTCTCCTGTAGCGAGTAATTGCTTAACATGGTTGGGATTAGCTGCATAAACCGAAGTAGCAAGCAGCAAGGGAGTTAAACCCCCAAAAGTGAATAAAGTTCCAAGTTTCATAACTGCCTCCTTTTAAGCGTTAACTGATTTACCTCCTTTGCAAGCAAATGTATTCTTTACTACAATTTTCTCATAACTAAAATTGCTTGAACATGAAGATTTAGTTGAAATATTTTGAAATATTGGAGTTAGATCAAGTTCGGATGATGACTTTAAATACAATCTCTCCCAGTCTCTTTATTTCCTCTTCGGTGGACGTTCCCTTGCTCGGTCGGCGTTCCCTTGCGCCTGTCGTCGGCGCGGGTTCCGACCGCTTACCGCCGACGCGGGCTTCCACCGCTCCCCATCAGCTATAACATTCAAGTATTGAAACGAACCTGATATTAATTGTTCATTAATGAGATTCAGGTTCTCCAAACAAAACAAAAGAGCGATTTAATTTTTGCATAACTGTTTCACTGACACTGCTAACTGCTAATCCTCCGACTGTACGACGGCGCAAAGAACGCAGGATTACCATGTCATATTTATTGGCTTGTTCAATAATTGCTTTGCTGACATCATTATGACGAATAGTTTGCACGGCAACATCAATCTTGGGTTGGAGATATGTCAAAGTTTGTTGTAATTGAGTTTCAAAAGATTCGATGTCATCTTTCGGAGTTCTGCGATCGCAAACCCGCATCAGAGTGATTGCTGCGGAATTAGCTTCGGCAAAAATTTGAGCAAAACGAATAATTCTAGTAGTTTGAGGAGTAAGATTTTTGACAGGTACTAAAATTTGATGAATATTGATTGGTTGATCTACCAAACGCATTACCGCAACAGGACAATGAGAAGACCAAAATACACTATCAATTACACTCCCAAATAAACGCGATCACGCAGTGCCTCGCCGAAGGCGAGATCGCAATCGATTTGTGCCACTCCAACCCATTACAATTAAACTAGCGCGATATTCTTTAGCGGTACGACTAATTCCATGAACAATATCATCATCGATCCGAAGTACTGGTTTAGCTTCTACCGCAAATTCTTCAGTTAAGGCTAAAGCGTTTTGCAATAATCCTCGACTACGTTTGATTGCTACTTGCAATTGAGGATCGTCCATTTGAACATGAGCTTTGGCAATTGAGACGGGAACAACAATTCCTGATTCGTGACGGGCAATTAATGCACCCATCTCAATCAAATATTTTTCGGTTGTAGGATTAGCTACAGGTACAACAACACGACATAAAGAAGCATTAGATAAACTTGATTTTCCTGAATGAGATGTTGATGAAACCTCTTGAAGTTGCTTGGTTTCTGAGTTGAACTCAGCAGCAATATCAGGAGTTAAAAAACCTGAATTAATAAGATGTTCGGGAGCATCAGAATTATAATTCCAGGACAAAGATTCAGTATTTAAATGATTATTTGTTAAATTAAGTTTTGGGGCAAATTTGTTAGTTAGAACAGGTCCTAAAATCGAAGTTACTAACATTAAAACAATGACAGTATTAAAAACAGAATTACTAATAACGCCTGCATTTAATCCTACTAAAGCAGCAGCTAAAGTAGCAGCTACTTGTGGTAAAGATAAAGACCACATTGTTAAACATTCATTCCAATTGTAGCGAAAAATTAATTTAGTTATAAATGCAGCTAAAAATTTACTAGTAATTAAACCCGCAACAATTGCAAAAGTAAGCCAAAAATCTGAAGTAAGAGTTTTGATAAATCCAGGAATATCCAGTAACAGTCCCATTCCTACAAAGAAACAAGGAATGAATAAAGTACTACCAACAAATTCAACTTTTTCTTCAACAGGACTTCTACCTACTACATCATTAACAGCTAAACCTGCCAAAAATGCACCTACAATTTTATCTACATTAATAAGTTGTGCGCCAACAGAAGCTAAAAATACGGCTAAAAGAATAAACAAAAACTGATTACTTTCTTCATCTCCTGTACGACGAAAATATTGTTTTCCTGCCCAATCAAAACCAAATAAAACTATTGCAGCATAAACACCCAAACTAACTAATTGAATTACTAAACTAGTAGGTGTAAATTCTCCTGCATGAATAGAAACACAAATAGCTAAAACTAATAACGAAGCAATATCAGTAAAAATTGTTGCGCCAATGGTAACTGTAACACCTTGATTATTAACTACTCCCAAACGATTGACAATTGGATAACCCAAAAGAGTATGAGAAGCTAATAAAGAACCAATTAAAATGGAAGCATTAACCCCCATACCAAATAATAATCCGATCGCAGTACCAAAGGTTAAAGGAACTAAAAAAGTTGCTATCCCAAACGTTAAGGAACGATTTTTGCTTTTACGGAATTCGGCAAGGTCTACTTCTAATTAATCTCGTACAATCGGTAAATTTAACCAATCACTCAATTCTTGTGCCAGCCAATCTAATTCTGGTTCGCTTAAAGAATCAAGTTGATATTTATTTTTGCCAACCCAGATTTGAAGAGTGGGTGAAAATTTAGTAGATTCACTATCAGAATTTTGAAGATGCAAATAATTATGGCGTTGTATTTTTATAATTCCTGCTGTAGGTGATGGTTTAGGATTTTGATATTTAAATTGAAATAATTGATAAATGAAAGCTATTCGCTGTTGATTAATAATCAGTTTTTTCTTGCCAAATAAAGTAAATAAAATTCCTCCTACCATACCTAATCCTGCTGTCCAAAAAGGTAAAGAAAATAGACCAAAAATTATATTAATCGGAAAAGGAGCAATAAAAACTGCATTATATGTCCAAAAAGCAATAAAAGAATTCCAAGCGATCGCAAAAGTTGTTAAACCAATTAAACCTGGATTAAATCCAGCAGGAGGAACGGTTATTTCAATTTTTTCTTGTGTCTTATATAAATTAATTTGACTATCAATCGGTTGAGAAATAACTATATTATTTTGATATTTTTTAGAAGGATTGTTTAATTCTTGTAGAGCTAATTGTGCAGAATTAAATCTTTTATCTAAACTTGGTTCAGTCATTTTTCGTAACCAAGCTGTTAATTCTATACTTAAATTAACTCCAGTTTCAAATTGAATTTTTCCTTCTTGTTGCGGTAAATCTGCTGGTTGAATTCCTGTAATTAAATAAATTAAAGTTGCGCCCAAACTATATAAATCCGAAGCAGGAACACAGCGATCGCCAAACTGTTCGGGAGGCATATAGCCATAAGTTCCCACAATAGTAATTGTACCTCCTTCTCTAGCTACAACATTCTGGACCGAACCAAAATCAATTAAATAAATCTCACCAATATTATTTTCAAAACTTTTAGTTAACAGAATATTACTAGGCTTAATATCTCGATGAATAATCGGTGGTTTACGATTATGTAAATAAATCAAAATTTCTAAAATCTTTGCTGCTATCTGCTTAACTTCTGATTCAGAAAAATTTCTTCCTTGTTGAATTTGTTCTGTCAAAGATTGAGCTTGAATATAACTTTGTACCAAAGCAAATCCTTGGCAATTAGGTAGATCGATTTCAAAGTAATCAAGATATTGAGCAATAGCAGGATGAGAAATATTTTGGAGAGTTTGAGCTTCTCTTTCAAAAAGTTTTAAATGTTCCCATTCAAAATCTAGACCAAATTTTAAGAACTTAATTACGACTAATTGTTGAGTTATTTGATCTTGAGCTAGAAAAGTTTCTCTTCCTCCTCTTTTCCCTAATTGCTGTTGAATTAAATAGCGGTTTTTTAAAAGAATATTTATCATATTTATTTTAATAAGCATTTTCTACGGTATGACCAATTTCTTGCCCATAAGATAGTTCAAGAGTATGACCATCTGGATCTTGCAGAAAAGCCCAATAACCGATTGGATATCCAGAATCTTTTGGTGGTTCGAGCAATACACCTTCGATGCGCGCTTTTTCACATAAAATATCTATATCTTCGCGACTCGGACAACCAACACCCAAATGTGCCAAGGGGGAAAGAATAGGATGTACAGAATCAGTTTGAATTAAAACAATTACAAAAGGTCGAGTATGATCACTCAGCCAAACTACGGCAACGCCAGTTTCTGCATCGATACGGCGATGAACAACTCGCATTTTAGCATAGGTTGAATAAAATTTGATACTCCGCTCAAGATTTGAGACAGGAAGTGCGATGTGAGTAAGTCCAATATCAGTCATTTCAATACCAACTTAAACAAAATATAATAGTACATTAGTATGCTATAAAATTTATTTTATAGTATTCTTTTTGAAGCAACTTTGGCAGTGCGCTTGATCTATTAATAATTTTGTCTACTCATTTTCTATGTTATTTTGTTGATGCTACTGTTTTATCATTAGGTTATTTTTTTATCTCTACATTGACTACTCTGCTTTAATTTATGTGTGTTGTATCTAAAGCGGTCGCAATTAGTTTTCCACTAGCCCTAGCTAAGTCATTAAGGATATTTTGCTTGAAATTAGTTAAAAATGGTCTTTCATTAGGAGATTGATTCTAAAATATAATTATAAATTTAATTAATATTGAATCAGTTTAAGATTTTTTATATATATATTTAGTCAGAGATTGAAATAAGTTTAAATTCAACTTGTGATAGAGGCGTAAATAAAATTTTTCTCATATCTTTAAGATTGTGTGATGACAAATAATCAAAGAATTGGTTGATATAAGCAAAAAACAAAAGTTATTTTGTGGTCTAAAATTTATTTTATTTCACTTTATTTTTGTTTATTGAAACTAAGGTTTGGTTATAAATAATTGAGTCATCAATATTACTAGCTAATGATTATGTCAATCATTATTTAAATCTAGACCACAAACTTAAGGAGTAAAAACATGAAAAAATTAATTGAAAAAGTCAAATCTTGGAATTTAAATCGAATATTTATTATTTTTCTAGCTGGTTCACTATTAGTATTGAGTACCGCTTGTGGACAAGGTAATGTTGCTAGTACTCCTAGTGGTGTAGAAAAATCATTATCTAAGAATTATGACACTAATCAAGTTTCTCAAAACAGAAAAGATGTCTTTTCTGATGATGAACGTGACGTACAATTCAAAGCTCAGACTACTCAAGTTCCCCAGGGCGGAATGAATCTTTTTAATGATGATCCTCGCTATGACAATCCTAACGTACAAGCTCAATCTAAATCTTTAGTAGAGCAATCAAAATTCAGAGATGAAAAATACAATAATGTAGGAGACTACGTTAATAACGTTACCGATAGTGCAGCGAAAAATCTTGAACAAACCAAAGAAGATCTAACTCAAGGAGCTAAAGAAAGAACTCGTGCTTTACAACGCAATTTAGAAACAGCTTCTGAAAACGCTAAAAATGCTGCCGAAAATGTCAAAGAAAACCTCCCAGATTTAACTTAAAAAAGTCTTATCCCTGTTCAGAAATGATTTTTGGACAGGGTTATTTTGAGCAATAATGTCTAAATTTGATTACTCGCTTAAGTTCGAGCAAATTAATTTCCGTCTCCGCCCTGATTTATATAAAGTTGGTAAAGGTGAGCAAGGAGTTTTATTGGTAGAACCGTACAAATCAGAAATCTTGCCTTATTGGCGGTTTAAAACTCCAGAAATAGCGAAGGAATCGAGTGAAAAAATTTATCACCTCTTTCTTGATTATTTAGCAAACGATGATTTCATCGGAGCAGATATGGCAAGAAAATTTTTGCAAATGGGCTATACTCGCTCTCGTCGCTATGCTAATCATAAAAATGGCAAAAAATATCGAAATAATCCTCAAAAAACTTCCTCGGAGTTAGAGGAAAAACAAGCGCGTCAAGACATTTTACCTTACGAATTTGACCCGATTAAAGCTCAATCAGCAGAAATTTTTAAATCTAAATGGCTGGAAGCTAAAGCCAATCAAAAATATCAAATTTTATTACAAAAACACAAACAACAGTACGAAGTAAAAACTAATTAAAATAATTGGCAATCATGGGAGAAAAACAAATTAGAAAAGGGTCAAGTGTAACTTGGCAATGGGGAAAAGGTACAGCAGAAGGAAAAGTACAGGAAATTTTTCGAGAAAAAATTACCAAGACTATTAAAGGTAGCGAAGTTACTCGGGATGGTTCAAGAAAAAATCCAGCTTATTTGATTAAACAAGAAGATGGAACAGAAGTTTTGAAACTCAGAAATGAACTAAATCACGGAGATGTTTAGCGTTTTTAGATAACTCTAGTATTTTTTATCAATTAACAATCAACCATTAACGCTTAATCAGTATCTTAAGAATCAATCTATTTTTTGAGTCTCGATTTGTGGTAATTTAGGATTGTAGTTTCAGTTTTTACTCACTACAAACAGCTAAACATGAATAGCAATCAAACAGAGCAAGGTATCCGCACTTTGGGAGTAGATATTGGCGGTAGTGGCGTTAAAGCTATAGTTTTAGATGAGCAAGGATTGACTATAACTGAACGCAGTCGAGTTAAAACTCCTCAACCAGCTACTCCTGAAGCAGTTCTTAATGCTATTGCTAGTTTAGCCTCAGAACAAGGAGAATTTGAGCGAGTTGCAGTAGGATTTCCTGGGGTTGTGCAGTATGGAATTACAAAAACTGCGGTAAATCTCGATCCGCAATGGGAAAATTTTAATCTAGGTGATGCTTTATCAAAACTTTTAGCTAAACCTGTCAAAGTTGCTAATGATGCAGATATTCAAGGTTTAGGCGCAATTAAAGGACAAGGAGTAGAATTAGTTCTAACCTTGGGAACTGGATTTGGTTCGGCATTATTTATTGATGGTAAATTAGTTCCTAATTTGGAAATGGGACATCATCCTTTTCGCAAGGGAGAAACCTATGAAGAACAACTGGGTAGAGCAGCTTTAAATAAAATAGGTGTACAAAAATGGAATAATCGTCTTCAAAGAGCGATCGCGAATCTTGAACATCTATTTAATTACAATACACTTTATCTCGGTGGTGGTGAAGCTAAAAATATTAATTTTCAATTACCTGAAAGTGTGGTAGTTATTCCTAATATTTCAGGGTTATTGGGTGGGATTAAGTTGTGGCAAAATTAAACTTCATTAAACTTTTTGTTCGCATTTAAATTGAGTTTTGAGATTGAGAGCGAACCAAGCGGTAAGAATCGTTAATGCACCTGTAATCCATAAAGGTGTTTTGTAGTCAATACTAACTAAGATACCAGAAATAGCTGGACCAATGGCATTAGCCATGCTGAGATAAGAAGCATTAATTCCTAATATTTCTCCTTGTTCCCCTCTACCAGTATTAAGAGATAAAACTGAATCGATTAAAGGCATGGGAAAAGAATTAGCTATGCCAAAAATAGTAATAATAATAGCAAATGCAGTTAGGCTTGGAAAAGTTGGCATTAATAAAAAAGTGATTCCTCTAATTAATAAAGCTACAGACAAAATATTAATTAAATTAAATCTTTTTCTAAGAGGTTCAACGATAAATACTTGAGCAATAAATCCCAACATACCAATCACTGCAAAAACAATAGCTAATCCTTTCGCATTTTGATTCAAAACATTGAGAAAAAATGGTTGAAAAGCAAAAGTAAAAATTGTAAAAGTAGCACCACTTAAAAAAGTTAAAATAAACAATTGTCCTAATTTTGGTCTAGTTGCTGATTTAGCAATTCTGCCAAAGTCAAAATCTTGCCAACTTAAGTGAAAATTTTGTTTGACTGTTAAAGTTTCGGGTAAACAAAAAATTGTTAAAATAGTAGCTAAAGTTGCGATCGCTGCTGCTACAACAAAACTCATTCCTAAAGACGAAATTCCTGGTAAAGTAGGTAATTGTTGAGCGAGATAACTTAAAGTAGGACCAATCACAAAACCCAAACGAAACATAGCTCCAAAAATTCCAAAAGCTTGGGGACGTTGTGCAGGAGTAGTAATATCGCTAATAACCGATTGAGCTACAGAATTATTAGCGCCAGTTAAACCATCAAGAATACGCGCTACATATAATAACCATGCTACAGTTGCCACACTAGCAAGTAAACTAGCAACTACTGTTCCTGCTAAACTAATAATCAGGATCGGTCGACGACCCAAGCGGTCAGCTAATTTTCCTAGTATTGGTGTACCTAAAAACTGTGAAATTGCATAAGCTGTAGTTAGTAAACTAGCTTCAAAATCACTCAAGCCAAATTGTTTTGCGTAAGGATATAGTAAAGGAATAATAATTGTAAAGCTAATTGAATTAATTAAAGCGATTAAAGCAATAAGCCAATATTGAGGGGGTAGTGAAGAAGACTTTAGGTTTTGGTTGGCTTTCATTTAGATAGATAAAATAACCAAAAATATTATAAATAAAAAATTAATTTTTCTCAAAAAAAAGGAAGCAAAGTTATTTTAAACTTAACTAACTTTAGCTTCCTCCTTACCCTTAGCTGGACTGTTGAATGAAGTGACTAAAAAAAGGGCGTATTTTATCTTTTGCTGATGAAAATTATTCCAAATTAATAATTGATTTTATCTCAAAAAAACTGATTAATTGTTTTTAGATTAAACCTAGTTGAGTAAGAATGCCTCGACCAGTAATTAACTCAATCAAGACTACGCTCACAAAACCCAACATTGCTAGACGACCGTTCCAAATTTCAGCAAATCTAGTAAATCCTAATTTAGGTTTTCGATTTTGCATAAATTTAAACTTTAAAAATTACAATTTTCCATTCAATGACAATTTAACTAGATTTTTGAACATTAAGCTTCTGTCTGAAGATAGAGGTGGTAGAACAGTTGTCACGCTTTATGAGGTACATCCGTTCGATATGGGTTTTTGTTGAGACCTACGGTAGTGCGCTTCGCTTATGTTGATTATTCATCCCTCATAATTAGTAATTGGTAACTAATAATGGTGTATTACCAAGATGAGAAATGCTATAGACATTAGGATGTTGCTGCTTTAAAGCTTCTGCTTGGATTTCGTATAAAATTGAAAATAGAGCAGAAACTTTTTACTTTACTTTTCGGCTCGAAATATTCAATAAAAATTGCTATATTAATTACTTAAATTTTAGTAAACTATTGAACAAAGTTTATAGCGATCGCGAAGTTCAACTTATGAATTCTTACAATTTGACTAACGCAGAAACCTTAGATTTAAATAATTGCGATCGCGAACCGATTCATATTCCTGGTTCAATTCAACCTCATGGTGTATTAATTGCTTTCAATTACTCAGATTTGATCATTATTCAGGTTAGTAACAACACCGAAAAGTTATTAGGTTATCAACCTCAAGAATTACTAGGAAAAAACTTATTTCAATTACTCGATCTTCAACAAGTTAAAACAATTCAAAAATGTCTAGAAGAAGATTTCAGTCAGGTTAATCCTCTTAAATTAGAGATTAAACAGCAGCATTTCAACGGAATTGTTCATCGTTCACTAGATGACACTGTTATTTTAGAATTAGAACCAACTAACTCAACCAAAGAACTGAACTTTTTTAGTTTTCATAATTTAGTAAAAAAACCTCTCGATCAAATTCAGAATGCATCTAATCTAACTGAACTTACTCAGATTATTGCTCAAGAAATACAGCGCATTACAGGTTTTGAACGAGTCATGATCTACCGCTTCAATTCTGAAAGTGCAGGAAAAGTTATTGCCGAAGCAAAAACAGAAAAATTAACCCCATATTTAGGTTTATATTATCCTGCTTCTGATATTCCTAAACAGGCAAGAGAACTTTATATTCTTAATTTGTTGCGAATCATTCCCGATGCAAATTATCAACCTGCACAATTAACGCCTCTACTTAACCCAGTAACTAATGCACCCTTGGATTTAAGTCTGTCGGTTTTACGAAGTGTCTCACCTATTCACATCGAGTATTTAAATAATATGGATGTGACAGCTTCGATGTCGATTTCTTTACTTAAAGACCAACAACTTTGGGGTTTAATTGCTTGTCATCATTCTACTCCCAAATATATAAGCTACGAAACTCGTACAATCTGTGAATTTCTTGGACAAATAATGTCTTTAGAATTAACTTCTAAAGAAGACAATGAAAATCTTGACTACAAACTCAAACTAAAGTCTTTACAAGCAAAGCTAGTCGAATCAATTTCTCAAAGTGAAAATTTACTTGATAGTTTACTAGCAACGAATGATCATTTACTGCAACTGGTAAATGCACAAGGAGTAGCAATTTGCCTCAATCAATCAATTACTACTAGAGGAAAAACTCCTTCATCCGAACAAATTCAAGCTTTATGGAATTGGGTAAGCGAAAAAATTGAGAATGAAACTATTTTTTATACCGATCAATTAATTCAACAATATCCAATTGCTACAGAAATCAAAGACGTTGCTAGTGGTTTATTGGTTTTAGTCATTTCTAAAGTCCAAAAAACTTATCTTATGTGGTTTCGTCCCGAAGTGATTCAAACTGTTAAATGGGGTGGAAATCCTCATAAACCTGTAGAAAGATCTGAAAAAGATAATTTAAGGATATCACCTCGTAAATCTTTTGAACTTTGGCAAGAAACCGTTCAATTAAAAGCATTACCTTGGCAAAGATGCGAAATTGAAGCAGCAATCGAACTGAAAAACAATATTGTTGGGATTGTTCTTCGTAAAGCAGAAGAATTAGCACAAATTAATCAAGAGTTAACCCGCAGCAATAATGAACTAGATGCTTTTGCCTATCTTGCCTCTCACGATCTTAAAGAACCCCTCAGAGGTATTCATAACTATTCTAGCTTTTTACTTGAAGATTACGGTTCTATACTCAATGAAGATGGTGTCTCTAAACTACAAACCTTGATGCGATTAACCCAAAGGATGGAAAATTTAATTAATTCTTTGTTGCATTATTCTCGTTTAGGCAGAGTAGAACTAATTTTAAAGGAAACTGATCTCAATCAGTTATTAAATCCCATCATCGAGACAATCAAAATTTCTTTTAAAGAACAACAAATAGACATTTTTATTCCTCGTCGCTTACCTACAATCAAATGCGATCGCATTCAAATTGGAGAATTATTTACTAATTTAATTACTAATGCAATTAAATACAATGACAAACCCGTCAAATCAATTGAAATTGGTTGGCAGCAAGAAGAAGTTTTACCTGAGCAGTCTGATTGGCAGTTTTATATTAAAGATAATGGCATTGGTATCCGCGAAAAACATCAAGAAGTAATTTTTCGTATTTTTAAACGTCTTCATCCTACTAATCGCTATGGTGGTGGAACGGGTGCTGGTTTAACAATCGCTCAAAAAATCGTCGAACGCCACTTTGGAAAAATTTGGGTTGAATCAATTTATGGTCAAGGTAGTACTTTTTATTTCACTATCCCACAATAAGGAGTGTTGATGATTGACAATTTAAAACAATCATTATTAATAGTCGAAGATAGCGATGAAGATTTTGAAGCTTTAGGAAGAATAATGCGACAAGCTTCTTTGGATATTCCCGTTTATCGCTGCATCGATGGGGATGATGCCTTAGATTTTTTGTATCGTACTGGAGAATATCGAGATATTACTTGGGTAGAACCTCCTGCTTTAATTTTACTTGACCTCAACTTACCAGGAACTGACGGGAGAGAAGTACTCGAACACATTAAACAAGATCACGAATTTAAAACTATTCCCATCATAATTTTTACAACTTCTTCTAATCCTAAAGATATTGAAATTTGTTATCGTCAGGGAGTAAATAGTTATATTATTAAACCTCTCAATACCTATAAATTAAAAAAAGCAGTCCAAACTCTGATTGATTATTGGTTTGAAGTTGTTACTCTTCCTAAACAAAAATAAGTTACCTTCAGAAGAACATTATCAAGAAAGTGAAACAAGAGATTGAAATAGCTAGTCATTATGCTAGATTTTTAACTTATACCGTTTATCAAAAGTCGCTAGATAGATAACAAGACTGAAATAACGATATGTCAGAAATTCGGTTCAATTAAGTCTCCAGTTACTTTTGAGAATTAGTATTAAAGTCTTCTTTGAGCAATTAATTGATTTCGGTGCGCTACTTTAGTAAATATGCATCTCTATCATTAGAAAGAAGAACTAAAACAAAAATTTTATTAATATTGAATTGAGGAAAAAAATAAGCAGGAAAAACAGCAAATAATTTCATTTAGTATTTAATTAAATTTAGTTAAATAAAATTTGTATTGCTAGAATAACTATTTATTTTTCTTTGATTAAATACTTTCATCATTTTATAAACCAAAAATCCTCAATCTCAGGGTAGCAAATTGGGGAGTGTCAATAAGATTATTATCGATTAAAGAACAATTTACAATTGTGGTTTCGGCTACAGTCAGGGTTCGCGCTAGCGATGCTATGAATAAAGCAATCTCACAAAAATATTGTTCAACGTTAGCTTTAATTTTTTAACAACCTACTAAAATCAATCTTAATCGATTTATCGCCGAGTAATCTTCTGACTTCAATACTATAGAGTTACGTAATAAAAGTTAGGAGAGAAAAATTTTGTAAGGGCGAGAGCGCCAATCGTCCCCACGACCGAATGTAAAGTCATAATCTTTACTTGTACTGCTATATGTGTGTTCAATTCAATTAAGAAATGCTGTATTACACCTCTGTTTAATTAGGTTTTTTTAAACATAACATAATTGTTCTAACCATCATTTAGTTAAATAATGATGCAAACTGAACCAATGAAATGAATCCTAAACAAAACCATTTGCTAGACATTTTATCAGAGGCTGATTATCAAAAAATTTTACCTCATTTACAGCTTGTTCGTTTGTGTCAAGGGCAAATACTGCATTTACCTGGTGACATAATTAAAGAACTATATTTTCCGATTAACTGTCTTCTCTCTATTACTATTACGATGATCAACGGTGCTACGGCAGAAGCTGGTATAGTTGGCAATCGTGATGTACTAGGAATCAATGCATTGATGGGTAGCAGAGAAACTACACAAACAGAATATATTGTCCAGCTTTCTGGTGCAGCATTCAAAATCAAAGCGTCTCTGATGCGAGAAATATTTCAACAAAACCAGCAGTTTCGTGATGTCATGTTGCAATATACTCAAGCATTTATCGCTCAAATCTGCCAAACCACTGCTTGCAACCGTCTTCATGTAATCGAACAACGTTTAGCTCGTTGGTTACTAGAAGCTCAAGACCTTGTTGATTCAAATGAACTATATTTAACCCAAGAGTTTATCAGTAATATGTTGGGAGTACATCGTCCTGGAGTTACTCTAGCTATCCAAAAACTTTATGAGCGGGGTTGTATTCGTTATTGTCGCAGTGAAATCTCAATTGTTAACCAAAAAAAATTAGAACAATGTTCTTGTGAGTGTTTTAAAGTAGTTAGAAGCGAATACGAGCGCATTTTGGGAATTAAACACAAGTATGTTTCTTAAATCTTCCAGCTTTTTCTTTTTTCTGAACAATAAATAATTTTTATTTTAACCCAAAAGAACAAACATGAGTTATTCATCAGAGCGAATACCAACCATTTTATTACTAGAAAAAGATGATGAAACTCGTCGTTTATTAATTGAAAATCTTCGCGATCGCAATTATCGAGTACTAGCAGCCATAGATGAAGAAAATGCTATTGAATGGCTGGTGAATAATCAAGAAATACGTCCTAATTTATTGGTAATTAATCAAGCCAAAATGTCTCTAGAAGATTGCTTAAAAATTATACAACGTATTGATGAAAAAACTGGGCTTTCTCCAAAAATACCAACCATCATTATAGCAGAACAATACTCACCTGCTTTAGAAGGAACAGAAGCAAGAATCGACGATAATAGATACATTATTTACCTTGAAGACGCTCAACAACTATTCGCTCTTGTGGCTCGCCTTTGTTTAAGAATTAACACCAACTAACCTAATCCCAACCAATTTATAGCAGTTCTCACGCTCTATCAGGTACATCCGTTCGATACTGATTGAGCGTTAATGGTTGATAGTTGAGACCTATGGTTAGTGCGCTTCGCTTATGTGGATTATTCATCTCTCATAATTAGTAATTAGTAACTGGTAATGGTGTACCTTACCAATATGAGAAACGCTATATCAAGAAGGGAACTATCCGAAAATTAAAATTATTAGTTTTTTTTTCGTCCTCGCATATTTCCCAAGTTTTCAATCTGTTTTTCTTTTCAAAAATATTCCAATTCCAGCCACACATTTTCGAGATATCAGAGGCTAAGGTAACCGTATTAAAAGGTTTAGTAATTATTCCTGCAACATCAGTAGCTTCTAATTCATTTAAAACTTTTGTGCTAACCATTGCTGTAATAAAAATAATTGGAATAGTACGGGTAAAAGAATTATTTTTTAAAATATCATAAACAGTTAAACCATCTAGATCGGGCATAATTAAATCCAACAAAATTACATCTGGTATTTCTACTTCAGCTTTGGTAATTCCTTCTATTGCATTTGAAGCCGTTAAAACTGTCCAGTTTGTATTTCTTTGAAGAGCAACTTCGATCAAGATTATATTATCTTGATTATCATCAATAAGCAAAAGTTTTATCGGTACCATTTTAATAAAATTGTGCTTTTTTTATAGTTATTACGATTAGCAAAAATAATGAGGGGCTGAATCAATTTAAATTTGTTTTATCTCAATACTTTAGCTCAACAATATTATTTTTATGTTGAACAATTTTTGTTTATATTTCAGTACGATTACGAACAAACATCTTAACAAAAATTAATCCAATTTCATTAAAAATATTTATGTATAGGTTTGGCACTGCCAAACCCCTATCCAAACTCAAAATGTATTAAGCTAAGTTTTGACGATTAAGCATTAAATTTTCTGTTAACTTGGCAACTTCATTTAATTGTTTTTCTAGTTCATTTGCTCTTTTTTGATAGTTCCATTTTTTCATCAATGCAGCTTTAGCTAAATCATCTCGATTTTTTTGCACTGCTGCTTGAGCAACTTTAGTCCAAGTATCTATTTCTTGACGAACTTGTTTATATTCTGGTTGAATTCTCTCCCAAGCATTTTTTAAATTTCCTAAAGCTTGATCTAATAATTGTTCAGAATTATTAGGATCTTTTCCTGATAAAGCTTCTTTAATTGGTTCGTAGAATTGATCGGTATTTAATCTACCAATAACAGGAATAAAATCTCTGATTTGTTTACTATCACTAATACCAGTTTTACACCAAGTAGCAAAATGCTCACAATTATTAAATAAAAGATTGTATTTTTGTTCTCCTAGTCTACTTTCTGCTCTTTCTACTACTACATCAACTATAAAGCTAAATCCTTCAACATATTGTTTAATATAAATCGGATTGCCTCTAGTAAAAACATTCAAAGAAGTCCGTTCAATTATTTCACTGGGTTTGCGGTAATGAATAACTGTATTATCACCGCAGTCAATACCGTGATGTTGATAGATACCATCAAAATTATAAAAATTTCTGTATACGTAAATCTGATCGCCTCTTGCCATAGGATAAGGTATTGGTGTTGATAAGGTTCTAATTGATTAATAACAGACAATGACTCAATTAAGTTTATGTGCGATCGCTCGTAATGAAGAAAATGCTTTACCTCGTTGTTTAGCTAGTGTCAAAGATGTGGTAGATGAAATGATTGTCTTGGATACTGGTTCGACGGATCGCACTGTTGCTGTAGCTGAGGAATGGGGAGCTAAAGTATACCATATGAAATGGTGTGATGATTTTGCTGTTGCTAGAAATGAAGCTTTAAAATACGTTCAAGGAGAATGGGTATTAGTTTTGGATGCGGATGAAACATTAGTACCAGAAATAGTCCCGCAACTAAAGCAATTAATGGCAGATCCGAAGAATTTAGTCATTAATTTAATGCGTCAAGAAATTGGTGCATCTCAATCTCCTTATTCTTTAGTTTCTCGATTATTTCGTCGCCACAACTTAATTAAATTTACTCGTCCTTATCACGCTTTAATTGATGATAGTGTCATCGAAATTTTAAAACAAGAATCACATTGGAATATCGTTACTTTAAATCCAGTCGCAATTCTTCATTATGGTTATCAAGCTGAAGCAATCAACTCGCTAGATAAGTATACTAAAGCCAGATTAATGATGGAAAAGTTTGTCGAAGTTCATCCTTATGACCCTTATGTTTGTAGTAAACTCGGAGCTTTATACATTCAAATAGGTCAAATAAAACAAGGAATAAAATTTCTCAAACAAGGTTTAAAATCTAATCAAGCCGAAGCACCAGTTTTATACGAACTGTATTATAGTCTTGGTAATGCTTATCTTAAACAAGGTAATTTTGCCAAAGCTCAAGAACAATATCAAAAAGCAATTTCTCAAAATATTTTACCCAAATTGAAAATTGGTGGTTATATTAATTTAGCAGGTTTACTACAAAATCTTGGCAAATTAACAACAGCAAAACAACTCTACGAAGCAGTATTAAAACTCGATCCCAATCTCGCGATCGCGTATTATAATTTAGGCATGACTTTAAAAGGATTAAAACAATATCCCGAAGCAATCAAAGCTTATCAAAAAGCAATTGAACTTGAACCTAATAACGCCGATGCATATCAAAATTTGGGAGTAGTTTATTATCAAGCTGGTTATCTGAAAGAAAGTTTAGAAACTTTTGAAAAAGCGATCAATCTTCATCAAACTAAGAACCCCAATGCAGCTACAAAATTACGTCAAGGTTTAAAAGGAATTGGTATTAATCTGTAATTAAGTAATTCTCAATTTTCCCCCAAAAAATCAAAAGGTTAATAGTAATGAGCGATTCTCAATTAATAAATAGTTTAGAAAAAACCGATTATATTTATCAATATCCTTTACTAATTTCAGGTACATTAATCAAACGCTACAAACGTTTTTTTGCCGATATTCAACTCAATTCAGGAGAAATAATCACCGCCCATTGTCCAAATACCGGTCCGATGACAGGAGTATGTACACCTGGAAGTTTAGTTCAAATATCAACCAGTAATAATCCTAAAAGAAAATTACCTTATACTTGGGAAATGATTCAAGTAAATAATACTTGGGTAGGAATTAATACTGGCTTACCAAACAAAATAGTAAAACTTGCTCTACACCAAAATCTTTTTACTGAACTAACAGGCAGATATCAAACAATAGTTTCAGAAATTATTTATGGTCAAGATCAAAAAAGTAGGATTGATTTTTTATTAACAGGAACTTCAGAACAAATTCCTATCTATTTAGAAGTCAAAAACGTAACTCTTACTCAAAGAAAAATAGCTTTATTTCCCGATACTGTTACCACTCGCGGACAAAAACACTTGCGAGAATTAATCGCCTTATTACCAACCGCTCAACCTGTCATGTTGTATTTTATTAATCGCGGAGATTGTCTTAGTTTTGCACCTGGAGATAATTACGATTTTCAATATGGAGAATTATTCAGAAAAGCAGTTATCGCTGGTGTAGAAATGTTACCTTACCGCTTTGAAATTAATCCCCAAGGTATTCGTTATTTAGGAAAAGCTCAGTTATTAAATAGCTCTCCTTCAATCTAAAAAAATTTTAAAATTTTAATTACTTGATATACTAAAAAAAATTTACATAACTTAATACAAAATCAAAAATTTATGACTCAATCAACAGCCTCAAATGTAAAATATGGCGAAAGACAGATTGCCGAAGGAGAACTTATTACCTTTCCAAATCCGAGAATCGGTAGAACTTACGAAGTTAATATTACTTTGCCAGAATTTACTTGCAAATGTCCTTTTTCTGGTTATCCAGACTTTGCAACTATCTATATAGCCTACTGTCCTAATGAAAAAGTAGTTGAATTAAAAGCTCTCAAACTTTATATTAATAGCTATCGCGATCGCTATATTTCCCATGAAGAAGTCATTAATCAAATTTTAGACGACTTTGTGGCTGCTTGTGACCCGCTCAAACTAACCATTAAAGGAGACTTTAATCCCAGAGGTAATGTTCATACCGTGATTGAAGTAAATCACTGCAAAGATGGAAGTAGCGAAAACCCAAGTCAAAGAAAAAGTTAAGGTATAAAAAAATAAGGAGATGAGAGGATTGATCCATCTCTATCTTCCTTAATCAATCATCTTCACTTTATTTTCCAAAATATTGATTGCACCAACTGCCATGCAAACCATAGGGAATATGATGCTGAAGATGTAAAATAGCGGTTGCGCCAGCTTCAAGATTTTCTCCATCAAGAATCGCTAACTTAGAATAATGATTCGCTCCATCATAAACCAGAGTCATTACCCAACCCTCATCTTCTTTAGTTGCATTAGGTTTAGGAACAAAAATAGGTTCACTAACATAACCATGAGGAGCGAAAGAGTGAAGTTGCTTTACTCCAGTCTGCAAATCTAATTTTAAAATCCCTTGCAAAGGTGCATTGCCTGTAGCATGGTGAGCAGCACCTAACCAAAGATAGCGATATTCTCTACCAGCTTGGTTGGGATTAACATAAGGAAATTCACAACAACGACTTTCAACTAAAGTTTTTTCTACATTTCCATCAGATCGATCAATTGTAAATCGCCATAACTGTCCTGGTGCTAAAGCATCAAAATCCGTTGTTTTATAATCAGAATTTCGTTGCACTTGTGGTAAGGCTTCATAAGCTACCGAATCAATACAAACTTTATCTCCCACTTCAAAAGCATTAGCATGATGGAAGACAAAACCAGCTTCAATAGTAAAAGTTTTCACCTCTCGATGAGGAGGAGTGCGAGGAATCAAAATAATTTTAGTCGGTTGACTTGGTTTAAATTCAACACCTTCTCCTGCACCTTGTAACCCCAATAAGTAAGGCAGTGGGTTAAAACTAACAGGATTTTGAAAAAAGATGCAGTAATTGGGGGTAATTGCAAAATCGTGAATAAAACAAAAACCAGGAGTAGAATGACTGTAACGACGCAACAACTTACCATCAGGAGCAAATTCGTAGAGAGTAATTTTACTCGATAATCCTGGTTCAATAGCAAAATTAACTAAACAAGGTGCGCCATTATCTAACTGACAACTAGGATCAATCCAGGGATGGGCAGCAAACGCATTACCTGGTTGCAGTACACCATCAAGATAATCAATACTAATCGTTTCTAAAGTCTCAGGATTTAAACGATGAGGTTCGGCTGCTTCCCACAAAGCTAATAATTTATCGCCCCAATAAATAATATTAGTATTGGCAATATTTTTTAACTTTAGATCGAAAATATTATTGAGCCAACCACCTGGTTTTTGCGTACCAAAAACACCCCGATAAAGGATTTTTCCTGCTTGTTGCTCTTTAACATAACCTTCAGTGCGAACAAAACGGTTACGAAAATAAGCTTTACCGTTGTCAAAGTAAAAAGCACAAACCATACCATCACCATCAAAAGGATGATGAATCGGTGTACCTCCAATATCTAATAAACCAGGGCCATTACGAAACAGAGTTCCAGTTAATTCTACAGGAATACTTCCGTCAATCTTGGTAATTTCGTATTCGTACTCATTAGGTTGAGATAAATAGCCTTGTCGCCATTCCTCATTGTTGTAAGATTTTTTATTAGTCAATTCCATTGTAAATAAACGTTTTGAGGCTAGATTTTTTTAAAGAATCAAATTAAGCTGATGTGCATAGAAAGCTAAATATTCTTTTAAAGCTTCTGCCCTCTGCCTTTTGCCTTTTCTTTACCAGTAACTTAAACTGCGTAACAGATTATTGTTCTGGATTAAACTCTGAAGTCGTATTTGCCACAAATTCAGGTACTAAATCAGGCATATATGGTTGTCCCAAGTTTGCACCAGCAGCATGATGCCCCATTGCTTCTGCTGGAGGAAAAGATTTATCCGTTATTTGTTTAGGATCTGTAGCAGGTAGCCAACCCAAAAAGGGTAAAGGTAACAACGTGGAAAGATTAGTAATAATTACCAATAGCCAAAGATTATCGAAATTAGTTTCTGTAATTCCTAACCAAGCTGTTAATAATGCCCCAATTTCATTAGATAACAATCCAGATAAATTCCAAATCGACATCAACAAAGCAAATAAAGTTGCTTCTATTCCTTCAGGACATAAACGAGCGGATAATACTAAAACTGGCATCCAAGTAATTTGTCCCATCACCGTTAAAATCAAACTGTCCCCTAAACTAAACCAATGATCATCAATACCAAGAGCGCGATTGGTATGGGTAACTAACAATAAAGTAGTCATTCCTAATACAGCAGCAATTACTGTACTCCAACCAAGAATGATCCGAAAAGGAACTTGTTTGAGAAAACGTTGAAAAATAAAAATGCCCAGTAAAGAAGCAAAGCTAGTTACTAAACGCACTCTTCCTAAAAACTCTGGTTCAAAACCTAATTCATTGGTAGTAAAAAAGAAAAATGCTGAATCAGCAGTTGGAGTTGCTTGCCAAAGAAACAAGAAAGCAATGGGTAGCCAAATCGCTTTTTGTTTTAATGCTTTTCCTAGTTGCTCAATTTGACTTATAACGACTGGTTTTTCTGATTTGTCTTGAGAATCATCTTTCTCAATCTTTTCTTCTGCAATTAACCAAGCTACCGCAGATATGATTAAAGGAAAGGTGGCAGTAATTTCAAATACTGTATTATTACTCAAATGTTGTAATAACCAACCACTTAAATAAGCTGTAATCAAACCACCTAAAGCAGAACATCCCCAACTTAAAGATTGTAGCGAACCTGCTTGTCCCAAAGATTCTGCTCTTGCTCTTTCAACTACCAACGAATCAACAATTACATCACTGATGGCAACGGATAAAGAAGTTAAAAGAATAGCTAAAGTGGCACTCCAGCCACTATCAACTACGGTAGCCAACCCGATCCAGGATAAAGTTCCTAAAAATCCTGATAAAATTAAATAAGGTCGCCGACGGTAACCCAAGATTGGTAAACCATCAGAAATAAACCCAAACACAGGTTTGATGATCCAAGGTAGAGAAGCAATTCCCATTAAAGCAGCCACCTCTGCCGGAGACAAACCCAAGTCATCTTTGAGAAAAAAACTGATTGCCAGGCGAGCTAATCCTAGTATCCCTTGAACAAAATAAACGGTTAGGATCGCAATCAATTCAGGAGTGGGTTCGTTGCCAAACAATAATTTTTCTTGCAAGATTTTTTTGACATCTGTTAATTCAAACTGAGTTACACTCATAAACTTTATTTAAGTTTTATTACTATTGTTAATGATAGGGAATTCTACTTATAACGGTTTATAACGTTAGTAATAAATTTATTGATTATAGTAGCTGAGATTAAGCTTGAAGATAATTTCAGCCCATCTTACCGCCAAGTTGTTAAGATTCATACTCTACCTTACTCTGACAGGTCAACATTAGCAGTAATCTAAAGACAAGAATAGATAATGATGAGGTTTTACTGAGGTTTAAGCAATGCTTAAAAAGATTTTATATGCTGATTCGGGAGCAGATAATGCCCAAGATATGCTCAAAAGATTAATCGAGCTTCCTGCTTTAAAAGATTCAGAGCTATCTATTCTTCGAGTAGTCTCTTCTACAACTAAAGAAGAAGAAGAAGAAAGCACTCAACAAGCAGAAGCTAAAATCAAAGAGCTAATTACTAAATTAGGTATTCGGGCAAACAAAGTTACCAGCATAGTTAGAGAAGGTGAACCTAAAACAACTGTTCTAAAAGTGGCTGAAGAAACTAATGCCGACTTAATTATTATGGGTTCGCGAGGATTGGGTAAACTACAATCGATCCTTAGTAATTCGGTCAGTCAGTACGTTTTCCAACTAACAGACCGTCCGATGCTGTTGGTTAAAGATGATATTTATGTTAAGCGAATTAAAAGAGTAATGGTTGCATTGGATAAATCTCCTGCTGCTCAATATGCTCTTGATTTAGCTCTTTTTCTGCTCCAGGGTTATCAAGATGCAGAACTGTTTTTAACTCGCGTCAATCCTGACCTGAAAGCGGATATTAGCTTCTCTAAACAAGAAATGGAAGAAAACCCAATTTTAGCTCCTGCTGTTGCTAAAGCTAAAAGAATGGGCATCAATTATCGTTGCCTAGTTACAGGAGGAAAACCCGCCCAACAAATTCGTAATCTTGCTGAAGATAATAATATCGATTTGTTAATACTTGGTTCTCCAGAACGTCGTCCTTCGATCGCGAAGAGTTTACCAGATCTAGACCGATTATTGGGTAGTTCTTTGTCTGATTACATCCGTGTCAAAGCAGAATGTCCTGTACTGCTAGCTAGAAACGAAGAAATCTAATTTTCTTTGAAAGCAAGAAATCGCTCTAATCAGGAATGGTAAGAGCGATCTCGTCTGTGCTTGGCAATCTTCAAAAGAAGCCTAAGTACGTAAACAGTGAATTATTTTTTGAAAAAAAATCGCCCTGACATCACGAGCGATCGCATTTATGAATTTAAAAATTGAAGTAAGATAACAAATTAAATTTGCTTTTTAGACCGCAACTAGTTAGCTTACGTAGATTAAAAAGCCTAATCCATTTTAGAAGCGAACCAAACAGCCCACAATAACGTTAAAACAAACACTATAGTACCAAAAGTATTAATTAAAGTATGAAATTTATTAGAATCAATCAGAGTCATAGTGTAACAGCAATACTTATAGAGCTTAAGCATATTGTAAAGTAAGCTAAAATAAGCTTGTAACAAAATCATTACAAACACATCAAAATAAAACAACGTACCTAAGCACATTTGTTCATCTGTAACTAGATAGAATTCCTGTCAACAAACAAAGAATCAAAGCTTCACTCCATTCGACTACAGCACCGTAAGTATCGCCCGTATGTCCTCCCAATTGCTTCCTCAACCAAAATCCTGTTCCAAGTGCGATCGCACTACTCCCGATTAAAGCAATTAAAATACTTAACCATTGTTCGGGTGCTAGCCACCACCAAATTCCACTGATTCCTAATAATAAAACTAATCCCAATAAAACATCTTGAGGTAGACGAATGTTTTCTTGATGAAATGCGCCTTTACCAGTTTCCCTAAGATAAGGATAAAATGCGATCGCAATCACTTGCCCCCATCTCCCCCAACCAGCAGCCAGCATTAAAGCTAACCAACGATGATGATCGATCTCGCTCAAAGCTGTAGTTTTTAAACCTAATACAATTACGGCTGCCATTACTCCAAACGCACCAGTAACACTATCTTTCATAACTTCTAGGCGTTTTTGAGCATCCATTACTGCCAAACCATCAGCAGTATCAATTACTCCATCTAAATGTAATCCTCCAGTAAGAGCAATCCAAGCTGTTATAATTAGCGCACTTCGAGTTAAATTAGGAAAGCTCAATTGATACAAACCCCAATCCAACAAACCTAAACAGCTACCAATGCCAATGCCAATTAATGGTATCCAACGAGCCAAACGTTGCCATTCTCCTGTCCAGCTATTTGGTAAAGGAATAGTTGTATAAAAAACTACTGCACTTGCTAATGAACGAGTTAGTTGTTCGACTAAAAGCCGAATAAAATTCATAAATTATGATTGGCAAAAAAATTATTTAGCTAAAATTTCACAAAGTTATGTGGAAAAGTTGGGCTAAGATTGTTTCATATACTACTTTATTAAGAAAAATATTTGTCAAGCAATTAAGCCTTATTTTTAGATTGTAGAATTCTCAGATCTTATTTATGAGTACTAACCCCGCATCTAACAATAAACCTGCTCCTTGCATAGTTGACTTCGGTACAATTGTCAATAAAGATGACATAAAACGTTTACTGAACGATCTTTGTCATGTGCGTTATTTTCACAGTATTGATAGCCAACTTCAAAGTGAAGGACAAGGCTATATTTTAGAAGTATTTAACGAGCCTAATCAATCTACCTTAATTGCTAATGGAAGTATTTACATTAATGTTCAGAGTTTTGATTATTTACAACTAAGTCAATCTGCTTGTGATGAAACTTGTTTTGATTTAGTACAAGAACATCGTATTTTGCGCCTGATTCCCATCTGTGTTCAAAATTCAGAACAAATATTAACTAGAAATATCGACGCAGCCACCATTGAAGCAATGGTAACCGACGTTCTTTCTGCTCGTTTGGACGTACAATTGGATGATGATTTTTAGCGGGAGAATTCGTAGTTAATTAGGTGGGATTTTCTTTTGAATGTCAAGCATCCTGTAGTCATACCCAAGCTAGGGTGGGACTTTTTCATACACCTCATGGTGTGGTAGAAACACCACGATTTATGCCTGTAGGCACTTTAGCTACAGTTAAAGGTATCACTCCCAGACAGCTAAAAGATGCACAAGCACAGATGATTCTGGCGAACACTTATCATCTTCATCTTCAGCCAGGAGAAAAAATTATCGAACAAGCAGGGGGATTGCATCGCTTTATGGCATGGAAGCGTCCTATTTTGACAGATTCGGGTGGCTTTCAAGTTTTTAGTTTAAGTCAATTACGTAAAATTACTGAAACAGGAGTAGTATTTCGTTCTCCTAGAGACGGTAGTATGATCGAGTTAACTCCAGAGAAATCGATTCAGATTCAAAATGCTTTAGGCGCAGATGTCATTATGGCATTTGATGAGTGTCCGCCTGCTGATGCTTCTAAATCGGAACTTGAGGCTTCTACAGATAGGACTTATCGTTGGCTAGAAAGATGTATTCAAGCTCATCAACGTCCTCAAGAACAAGCTTTATTTGGGATTGTTCAAGGGGGGATACATTTGGATTTGCGAGCCAAATCAGCCAGGAAATTGGTAGCTTTAGATTTACCTGGTTATGCAATTGGTGGTGTTAGTGTCGGGGAAGCACCAGAATTAATTAATGCCACCGTAAAATATACTACACCTTTGTTACCCAAAGAAAAACCCCGTTATTTGATGGGAGTTGGTACTTACCGTGAAATGGTAAATGCGATCGCATCAGGAGTAGATTTGTTTGATTGTGTAATCCCGACTCGTTTTGGTCGTCACGGAACTGCTTTAGTCAATGGTACTAGGATTAACATTAAGAATGCTCAATATCGGGAAGATTTTACTCCTCTTGATCCAACTTGTCCTTGTTACACTTGTCAGAATTTTAGCCGTGCTTATCTAAATCATTTAGTGCGATCGCGTGAAATGTTAGGTTACATTTTGTTATCTCTACACAATATTACTGAATTAATTCGTTTTACTCAAAGAATCAGGGATGCAATTAAAAGCGATCGTTTTGTCGCAGAATTTTCTTATTGGTTAAATGATTATTAGTGTTAAAAAAGACAAGTTAGCAGTAGAGACGTAATATCTAAACATTGAGAACCCCGCTATAATCATATGGAAATTCAAAGTTGTAGTCAATTTTTTCCGTTATTTGATCGTGCTAGTCCTCATACTTTAGCTTGGTTAAATAAAATTGCGACAACAGAAACTTACCAACCCAAAGAAATAATTTTAACTGTTGATAATTGGGGACAAGCTGTTTATTTGATTGCTTCTGGTTGGGTAAAATTGCAACAAATAGTTTTAGAGAAAACAACTGTACGTCTGATTATGGGACAAGGAGATTTTTTTGGTGCAAGTGCCATTCTTGATCCTGCTTCTCTCAAAACTGAAATTATCGCCTTAACCAAAGTTCAAGTATTTAAAATTTCTACACAAAGATTTATTCAAGTTTTATTTCAAGATAATCAATTACAACATCGATTGTTACAGTTACTAGCTAAAAGACTCAGAATTCTAGATACTCAATGTCAATTGCATTATCAGCCTGCTGCGGTGAGATTAATTAATATTTTAGTAGTTTTAGCTGAAAACTATGGTCAACCATCTGAAAAAGGCACAAAAATTTTTTATCCTGCGGAATTTGATTTAGCCGATTTGACTTATATTGAAGTTGATGAAATTAACAAGATTATAGACAATTTACAAAATAACGGTTGGATTGAAGTTGATTCGGTTAATCGCACTTTATTTTTAATCAATCTCAAACAACTAACTCATTTAGCAGGAAAATTTTAATGACTCAAACAACTACTATTCAAGCTAAAAATCTTCAAAACAATACAGAAACAATTTTTTATCAAGTTGCTATGCCTCAACCAGCATCTCATTTATTTGAAGTGCAGTTAGAGGTTAGTAATTGGCAAGCAGCGATATTAAATTTAAAAATGCCAGTGTGGACTCCTGGTTCTTATTTAGTTCGAGAATATGCCAGGCACGTACAAGATTTTGTGGCTGAAGATAGTCAGAATAATCAAACTTTAGTGAGTCAAAAAGTAAGTAAAAATCACTGGCAGATTAAGACAGAAAGTTGTTCAAAAATTAGGGTTAAATATCGAGTTTTTGCTCATGAACTTTCAGTGAGAACTAATCATTTAGATGCTACTCACGGTTATTTTAATGGTGCAGCTTTATTTTTCTTGCTCCCAGGCTTAGAACAACAACCAATTAAAGTTAAAATTATTCCTCCTCAACCCGATTGGCAAGTAACTACAACTTTAGCTGAAGTTTTAGGTGAAGAAAATACTTTTGAAGCTAAAGATTTTGATATTTTAGTTGATAGTCCTGTTGAAATTGGTAAACATCAAATTTATGATTTTGAAGTGCTAGGTAAACCTCATCAATTAGCTATTTGGGGTCAAGGGAATGCTAATCCAAAACAGATTATTGAAGATACAAAAAAAATTATTACAACCCAAGCAAAAATCTATCAGGGGTTACCTTACGAAAAGTATCTATTTTTATTGCATTTATCAAGTAGTGGTTATGGTGGTTTAGAACATAAAAATTCTTGTTCGTTAAACTATCCCCGTTTTGGTTTTCGTGCTTTAGAACAATATAATCGGTTTATGCAATTAGTTGCTCATGAATTTTTTCATTTATGGAATGTTAAAAGAATTCGTCCTCAAGCTTTAGAAAAATTTGATTACGAACAGGAAAATTACACCACTTCCTTATGGTTTTCCGAAGGAACAACTAGTTATTATGATGTTGTAATTCCTCTCCGTGCTGGTATTTATAATCGTAAAACTTGTTTAGAAAATTTTAGTAAAGATTTGACTCGTTATTTAACTATTCCTGGTAGAAATGTGCAGCCTTTAGCCGAATCAAGTTTTGATGCTTGGATCAAACTTTATCGTCGTGATAGTAATAGTGATAATAATCAAATTTCTTATTATTTAAAAGGAGAATTAGTTTCTTTACTTTTAGATTTATTAATTCGTGCTAAACATAATAATTCACGTTCTTTAGATGACGTAATGCGTTTGCTTTGGGAAAAATTTGGCAAACAAGAAATTGGTTTTACAGAAGCACAATTACAAACCGCGATCGCAGCAGTTGCCGAACAAGATTTAACTGACTTTTTTAATAAGTATCTCTATACAACTGCCGAGTTACCTTTTGCCGAATATCTCGAACCTTTTGGCTTATATATTAAACCAATTGTAGAAGAAGAACCAGTTCCTTATTTGGGTATCAAAGTACAAGCAGAAAATAGTAAGGAAGTTATTAAGTTTGTTGAAGCCAATTCTCCAGCAGCAACCGCAGGAATTGATGCCGATCATGAACTACTTGCGCTCAATGGAATTAGAGCAACTTCTCAATCTTTAAATGAACGTCTCAAAGACTACCAAGTTGGTGATATCATTCAAGTCACTGTCTTCGCTCAAGACGAACTCAAAACCTTATCTATTACTCTAGCTCAACCACAGCCAACTCGCTATGAAATTGTGCGGATGGAAAATATTTCTGAAGTACAACAACAAAATTTATCGGGATGGTTAGGTAACTAACTAACATTAATAGAGTAAAGCGCGATCGTGCTGAGGATGTCTGAGAAATTTAAACTGTTGAATTTCCCAACATTCTCTACAACTCAAACAAGCGCTCCTTCTACTTGATCATAAAATATTAATTGAACGATGCACAATTTCCTTCCTATCGCTTATTTTCAAAATCAATTTGTTTCTTTTGAATCTGCTAATATTTCTATCGCTACTCATGCTTTACACTATGGAACAGGAGCATTTGGTGGCTTAAGAGGTATTCCTGATCCAGAAACTGACCAGCAAATTTTATTATTTAGATTAGACCGTCATTGTCAAAGATTAAGTAGCAGTGCTAAGTTTCTCAACTACAATTTACCTGCGGATAAAATCGAACAAATTATTATTGAGTTTGTTCAAAAAAATCAACCCCAAACTTCTTTTTATATTCGTCCTTTTGTTTATACTTCTGATTTAGGAATTGCACCTAGATTACATAACATTCAAAAAGACTTTTTTGTTTACGGTTTAGAATTAGGTGATTATTTATCCCCAGATGGCATTAATTGTCGAATTAGTTCTTGGCATCGTCAAGAAGACCGAAGTTTACCTTTAAGAGGTAAAATTAGTGGTGCATATATTACCTCTTCTCTAGCCAAAACTGAAGCAGTAGAATCGGGATTTGATGAAGCAATTTTATTAAACTCTCAAGGCAAAGTTTGTGAAGCTTCAGGAATGAATATTTTTGTAGTTAGAAACGGTCAACTAATTACTCCAGGTTTCGATCAGGATATTTTAGAAGGTATTACTAGAGATAGTGTCTTAACTATTGCCAAAGATTTGGGTATAGAAATAATCGAACGTCCAGTAGATAAGACTGAATTATTAATTGCTGACGAAGTATTTTTAAGTGGTACGGCTGCCAAAATTACGCCAGTAAAAAGAATTGAAAACTATCATCTTCCCGAACAAAAACCAATTACTGAAAAACTTAGAGAAAAATTAACAGCAATTACCGAAAATCGCGATTCAAACTATCAGCATTGGGTATATAAAGTTAAAATTTAAAGCTTTTAAATTATATCTTTGAGGACAAATTTTTATTATTTATCGTCTGGTTGAGCATTTTTTTCTATCTTCGGCAAGGTAAGAATTTAACAAGCTTTCAAATAACTAATTTAGGTTTAAGTAAGGTTGATTTGTTTGAGTTAACTAGTAGAAAAATTATTACAATGATAAGATAGTTTGTTAAGCTACAGACAAACAAAATAATTTATGGCTTTATTTACTAAAACTAATAATAATTTAAAACTAAAAATATGTAGGTTTGTTTCGTAGTCTTGGTGGTTTTAGGCTGGCAAGAGAAATTGTATGTCAAAAATATAGCGATTCTCAGATTAATGAGCTAAAGTTCATTTCCCTGGTTGAGCGTTGATTGTTGATAGTTGATAGTTGATTGTTGATGGTTATTAGTAAAGTAAAAAGTAAAAAACTGGTGACTGATAACTGATAACTGGTCACTGATAGTGGTGTACCTCCCCTATTTGAGAAAGGCTATATTAAATTAAACCTCCATGTGTATGTTTTTCCGATACTGAATCATGGGATAGAAAAAATGCTAAAACTTATCAAGAAAGAACCAGACAAAAAGGTGATTAGCCTTCACTGTATTGAAACTGGAAGAAGATTAACTAGGAAACGCCAGTGGCAGCAGGATCGGTACAAAGACGGCCCAGTAGCTGCGAATCAATTGGCTAATCCGAAAGATGTTAAATTTTTAACTTACAATTCATGGAGGACGAAGTGGGCAGGTTAAATTGCTTCACGGCGATTAAAATTACTCGTGTCGCAGTACATTTGTGGGCTAAAGCCACACGGTTTCTCTGCTCCCGTATTAGAAAAAGATGAATAATTTTTCTGAGTCAAAAAATACTAATCAATTATCTTCAAAAAAAGCTATTGAAGCAAAACCTCTACCTGATGTTTGGTTAGATGAACCACAAGCGGATGAGAATGAGCCACAATTAAATAATCTATCTGCCGAAAATTCAACTCCTACTAATGACGATTGGTTAGAATCAATGATTGAATCTACTTACAACGATCAATCAGAAGCAGAGCTTTTGCAAGAAGAATCGGGTACAACTGAATCCAATCAAACCGAGTTAGAATCAGAATTATTTACAGCACAATGGTTAGATGATTCAGAATCTTTAGCAGAAGAAACATCCTCAACTGAAGTCATTCAAAACGAAATCCAAACCTTACAACAGCAAAAAGAAGCTTTAACCACAGAAATCATTCTATTGAGACAACAAAAATCTCAAATTCTTTCCCAACAAGTTCGAGATGTACAAGAAATGATGGGAAAAATGGTTGAAGAAGGAATTCGAGAACTCAAAGAACGTAAAAACGCTTTACAAATTGAAATTGACAAATTAGAGCGTCGTCGTGAGAGAATTCGTCAAGAAATGCGGACTAATTTTGCTGGAGTATCTCAAGATTTGGCGATTAGAGTCCAAGGTTTTAAAGACTATTTGGTTGGCAGTTTACAAGATTTGGCTGCTGCTGCTGAACAGTTAGAATTACCAAAATTAGATGCCAAAGCACCACCATCCCAAACGCGAGAGACTAGAACAGAACCTAGACAGACAGAATCAACCACACCCAACGAACAAGCATTACAACCTCAATTTACTGAGCAAGCATTTGCTCAACAAACCAGAACAATAAGGAAATTATTAGAGCAATATCGTAGTCGTCCCGATTATTATGGCCCTCCTTGGCAATTACGACGAACTTTTGAGCCAATTCATGCCGAAAGAGTGCAAAATTGGTTTTTCACCCAAGGAGGTAGAGGTGCGATTAAAACGATGGGAAGCCGTTTACAAAATATTTTGGTCGCTTCAGCAGTAATGTCTGTATTGCATCAGCTTTATCGCGATCGCTGTGTTACCTTAGTTTTAGTTAATACTCCAGAACGTTTGGGAGAATGGCGCAGGGGTTTACAAGATTGTTTGGGTATCTCTCGTACTGATTTTGGTACTAATCGGGGAGTAGTAATCTTTGAATCACCAGAAGTATTGGCACAGAGAGCAGAACGTTTACTTAAAGATAAGTTGTTGCCTTTAATTATTATCGATGAAACGGAAGATCAAATAAGTCTTTCTTTACTACAATTTCCTTTGTGGTTAGCTTTTGCTCCCGATCCTCAATCTCAATCTTCTAGTAATAACTATTTATATTAAATCTTAATTGCTAGTTGATTAAATTTAAAATTGTTAGTCTCTACTTGGAACTGTAAAGGCACAAAATTGTCGATTGAATTTTATGCTGCTTGGATTAATTTCAACTCTATTTAAATAGGGAAAATTCAGAAATTATCCGCCAGAATGATTTATTTATTTGTTTTTTAGACTGTAATAAAAATAGTTACGGTCTAGATTATTATGATGAAAAACATTCAAATTGGCAGTTTTGGGCTAGCTTTAGTTTTATGCTTGACAAGTTGTACTCAAAATAATTCTCAAGCGGAATCAACTGCTGCCTCACCACCTACTCAATCAACAATATCTACCAATGTTTTAAACCCAAACCCGATTCGTATTACTATTGATAGTCTTCCTGAACCCTTTGCCACTCAATCAGCTAGTAATAGTCCTAATGTCATTCCAGTCCCAGAAAATCCGACCTTAAATGTACCAGCAGGATTTCAAGTTAATGTGTTTGCAGAAGGGTTAGAACAACCACGTTGGCTGAGTTTGACTCCTGATGGAGATGTACTAGTAGCCGAATCCAGAAGTGGACGCATTCGCTTATTACAAGACCGCAATGGAGACGGAATTGCAGAGACAAATCAGGTTTTTGCCACTAGTGAAAATGGCTTAGACCAACCTTTTGGCATGACTTTTGTGGGTAACAATTTTTATGTAGCAAATACAGGAGAAGTGCTACGGTTTGATTATCAATCTGGTCAAACAAGTTTACAAGGAACTGGTCAAGCTATTACTCAATTAACTCCAGGTGGTTATAATCAACATTGGACGCGCAACATCATTGCTTCTCCAGACGAACAGCAGCTTTATGTTTCGGTAGGTTCAGCTAGTAACGCTTCTCCAGAGGAATTACCCCGTGCTTCAATTCAACAAATGAATCTGGATGGTTCGGAACGACAAACCTATGCTTATGGACTGCGGAATCCTGTCGGTTTAGACTTTCATCCCGTTACCAATGAACTTTATACTACCGTTAATGAACGAGATTTACTAGGAGATGATTTAGTTCCCGACTATTTAACCAAAGTAGAACCAGGCGGTTTTTATGGTTGGCCCTATGCTTACCTAACTCCTAATTTACTCGATCCACGTTTGATGGAAGGAAATCAAAGTCAACAACCCGAACTTGCCGCCAAAACTTTGACTCCAGATGTTCTGTTTCAAGCACATTCGGCTGCTTTAGGACTTCAATTTTATGACGGTAAACAGTTCCCTCAACGATATCATAATGGTGCATTTGTCGCTTTTCGTGGTTCGTGGAATCGTAATCAAGGTACAGGATACAAAGTCGTATTTGTTCCTTTTGACGAAAATAATCGTCCAATGGGCTATTATGAAGATTTTTTAACGGGTTTTTTAGTTGATCCTCAAGGACCCGATACTTTTGCTCGTCCTGTGGGGTTATTAGTTTTACCCGATGGTTCTTTACTTCTGACCGAAGATGGTAACAATCGGATTTATCGAATTAGTTATGCAAATTGACTTTGAATTAGTGGTATCAAATGAGGTAACACTAAAGCTAAAGACAATAATAATCCGCTCCAGAAATGCAAATTAACGGCTAAGAATTTACAATTACTTACTTTGTCAGGGCGATTGTGGTATTGATTAACATGATTCATTAATTGATAAGCTAACGGAAAACTAATAAAAATTAATCCACTCCCCCAAGGTAAGTAATTTAGTGCGATAAAGATTACAGTCAGAATAAAAATACTAGCTGTCAACCAGTTGAGAACTTGTGAACCTTTTAAAGTTCCTAAGCGAACTATTGGAGATTTCTTGCCTGCTGCTAAATCATCTTCTACTTGATGAAAATGAGAGCAAAATAAAATAATCGAAGTACTAATTCCTATTAAGATTGAAGAAGCTAAACACTGGCTAGAAAAATTTTGATTCTGAGAATAATAGGCAGCACTAACTGCACCGGGACCAAAAGTAAAAAAACAAATAAATTCTCCTAAACCTAGATAACCTAAGCGAAAAGGCGGCCCTTGATAGGTATAACCTAAGGCACAACAAAGCAAAATTATTCCTAGTACCGTTCCATCTTGTTGCCACCAAGTAATTGCAAAGATACCAAAAATTCCTAAACTCAAGCACAAATTAGCAATCCAAAAAACTAAGGATTTATTACCTGTTAGATTAACTACGGAATGGGCTTTATTAATATCAATACCTGTTTCGGCATCAAACACATCATTACTCAAATTTAACCAAGCAATAATTAAAATGGCTGCACTCAAAAAAGTAAAGAATATTTGTGGTTCAAAATTGCCAGTTTGATTGTAAGCTGCTGCTGTTCCTACCATAATAGGAATAACTGCCACACTATACATCGGTGGTTTGATAGCAGCTAACCAAAGTTTGCGATTTTCTACGGGAATTAGTTTAGTAGTCATCGAAATTAAGATTTTGCCTTGATTGCTGAAAAATAGCGGTATTGGCTTTGATTACAACTGAAGGTTTATGTTTTACCCTATCAGGTCTGTACCCCGATGTTTCTCTTCTTTTCATGAAAATTCACGATAGCACAATCAAGCCAGTACTTAGGTATTAAAGCAAAACCGTATTTTTTTACACAATCTTCAAGAAATCTGATAGGCTGGCAATGATGTCGAGAATTTGGGGGTATCAAAGAGTATGCAGAACTAACTTGTATTGTTATTAGGAAGATTAGGAGTAATGACTTATAATCAATTATATAAATTGATGGATTTTTTTGATTAGTTAACAACTAATAACAAAGCAATTTTAAAACTTTTTAGATACCGCTATAGTTCTCCTCTATAATGACACAATCTAGAATCTCCATGCCCGTTGTTTCTGAACTCGATCTAATTTTTCAGGATCATTTAAAATTAGATAACTTTTGGGATCAACAGCAATTAGTAAGTGAACCGAACGAACCAAAAAAAATAATTAGTTTTGTGCAAAGGATTCCTACAATCGATCCTTTAGCTTTTTTGCAAAATTTTAATCATTCTAATTCTCTACATTTTTATTGGGAAAATCCCCGTAAACAAGAAGCAGTTATTGCTTGTGGAGTAACTCAAAAATTATTAATTGATTCACGCGATCGCTTTAAAATAGCTCAAAATTTTATTCAAAAATGTTTAAAGAAAACTGTTAGAAAAGGTGAGACTAGTATTACTGGGGCTGGGCCACATTTGTTCTGTACTTTTACCTTTTTTCCTGATGCAGATAAAAGTTATTCTCCTTTTCCTGCTGCTACAGTTTTTTTACCCCGTTTACAACTAATTAAAAAAAACAAGTCTTGCCTATTAATTGTCAATGTACCAGTTAATTATGCTGACAATTCTAAGTTGATTGTTGAAGAAATTAAACAAAAAATTAATTCGATTGATTGGTCACTTCAGCAAAAATTAAATTCAGAAATTAACGAATGCTTTGCTAGCAACTACAATTCAATTTCTGAAGATTCTGAATATTTTAAATCAGTAGTGACTTCAGCTTTAAATTCTATCGCAATCGATGAATTCAGTAAAATAGTGCTTGCTTATGCTACTGATGTAGTTTCTCCTGTACCTTTTCGTTTGATTAAATCTTTGGATAATCTTCGTCAACGCCATCCTGATTGTTATATTTTTTCTACTAGTAATGGTCGAGACAACAACTTTATTGGAGCTAGTCCTGAACGTTTAGTTAGTATTCAAAATAAACAGTTAGTTACAGATGCTTTAGCTGGTTCTGCTCCTCGGGGGAAAACTACCGCCGAAGATGTCCAATTAGCTAATTTGTTACTGAAAAATAGAAAAGAAAAACGAGAACATCAAGCAGTTAGTGATTTTTTAATTGAACGTTTGCGTCAATTGGATTTAAAACCCCAACAACTTCCTTTACAACTACTGCAACTATCTAATATTCAACATTTATGGACACCCATTTATGCTCATTTATCTCATGATCTTGATCCTTTAGAAATTGTCGCTCAACTACATCCAACTCCTGCGGTTGCTGGTGTTTCTACAGAAATTGCCTGTGAACAAATTCGCCGTTATGAAAAATTTGACCGTTCTTTGTATGCTGCTCCTTTAGGATGGGTTGATTATCAGGGTAATAGTGAGTTTATTGTTGGGATTCGTTCAGCTTTAATTGAAGGAAATCGCGCTCGACTATATGCAGGAGCAGGAATTGTTTCTGGTTCTAATCCTGAAAAAGAATTTGCAGAAATTCAATTAAAACTGCAATCTTTATTAAAAGCCTTAGTTTAGTAATTGAAGGGTAATTTTTTGAGATACTGAAACTACTTAATTTTGATTGTTGGTTGAACAATCAGCTTTCAATTTGCTAACACCAATGATTGATTTTCGCAATTTAAATAGCCTGTGGGCATCAATTATAGTTGAAACTTTCAATTGTATGGGATTAACCACAGCAGTAGTATGTCCGGGTTCTCGTTCAACTCCTTTAACGTTAGCTTTTGCCCAACATCAAAAAATCGATACCATTCCAATTTTAGACGAACGCTCTGCAGCTTTCTTTGCTTTAGGTAAAGCTAAACAACTACAATCGCCTGTGGTTTTAGTCTGTACCTCGGGAACGGCAGGAGCAAATTTTTATCCTGCTGCGATCGAAGCGAAGGAAAGTCATGTACCTTTAATTATTCTAACAGCCGATCGCCCGCCAGAATTACGTCATTGTCATGCAGGACAAACTATCGATCAAATTAAATTGTATGGTAACTATCCTAATTGGCAAACTGAATTAGCTCTACCAGAAGCAGAGTTAACTATGCTGCGTTATCTGCGACAAAATATTATTCATGCTTGGGAATGTTCTGTATTTCCCTATCCTGGAGTAGTTCATCTTAATATTCCGTTTCGTGAACCTTTAGCTCCAACTATTGAACCAAAAATTGTTGCTTTAGAATCAAGTTTTTCTGCTACAGATTTTTTTACTAATGTAGGTAATTATCAGCAATTTTTTGATAACAATTCTTCTATTTGCCTACCTCTACAACAATGGCAAAATTCTCAACAAGGAATTATTATTGCTGGTTTAGCTCAACCTAAAAATCCAGAACAATATTGTCAAGCGATCGCGAATTTATCACAGTTTCTTCAGTTTCCTGTTTTGGCGGAAGCTTTATCGCCGTTAAGAAATTATGCTGCTATTAATCCTACTTTGATTACTAGCTACGATCTCATTTTACGTAATGAGCAATTGGCAGCACAATTAGAACCTGAAATAGTGATTCAATTAGGTGAGCTTCCTATTAGTAAACAGTTACGAAATTGGCTAGAAAAAATTACTGCTCAACGTTGGATTATTGCCGATGGAGAAGCTAATTTCGATCCTATTCACGGAAAAACTATTCATTTACGAGTTGGTCTTGAAGCATTAACTAATACTATTACTAGTCATAATAATACTCAAGGAAGCTCAGTTTATCAGGAAAAGTGGTGTAATTTAGAACAACAAGCTAGGCAAATTTTTCAGCAGAGATTTGAATCTATCCAAGACTTTTATGAAGGTAAAGTTGCCTGGTTAATTTCCCAATCTTTACCACATCAAACACCAATATTTATTGCTAATAGTATGTCGGTACGTAATGCCGAATTTTATTGGCAAGCTAATAATAATTATATTAGACCTTATTTTAATCGAGGAGCAAATGGAATTGATGGTACATTGTCTACTGCTTTAGGAATTGCTCATCGTCATCAAAGTACTGTATTAATAACAGGAGACTTAGCTTTATTGCACGATACCAATGGTTTTTTAATCAGTAATAAATTTCAAGGACATCTGACAATTATTTTGATCAATAATAATGGCGGTGGGATTTTTGAAATGTTACCTATTGCTCAATTTGAACCACCTTTTGAAGAATATTTTGCCACTCCTCAAACAGTTGATTTTGCTCAACTATGCCAGACTTACGGAGTAGAATATAAATTAATTAATACTTGGCAACAACTGCAAAATTTATTAAATCCTTTACCAAAACAAGGTATTAGAGTCTTAGAAATCTATAGCGATCGCAAAGCAGATGCTTGGTGGTTACAAACTAATTTAAATCAATTAGCACAAAAATTTCAATAATAATTTAACTATGAAATATCACGTTATTTATGATGGTAATTGCCATCTTTGTGTAACTTTTACTCAATTATTAGAACAATTTGATCGGGGTAAAATTTTTGATTATATTCCCATGCAAAATGAAGCTACTCTGAAACAATTTGAAATTACAACTGATGATTGTCAAATGGGAATGATTTTAATTGATGCTGAACAACCCGAAAAAAAATGGCAAGGTAGTAATGCTGCAGAAGAAATTGTCAGAATTCTACCGATGGGTGAAGTTTTTATTAATATTTATCGTAATCTTCCTGGAATAAAATTTATAGGCGACCGCGCTTACGAACAAATTCGAGATAATCGTTATAATTGGTTTGGCAAAAGAAATTCTACCTATTCTTCAGCTTATCGGTTTGGTTGTCACAGAGAAGATAATTGTGAAATAAATTAAAGCTCAATAAGTTAATTTTTAATTCTTAAACACTGTAATAAATTCATTTATTTGCCTTTTTAATTCTTGTTCTCGTTTATCAAATTCATTAACCATATGAATAGCAGCAGCAGCTTGATTAGCAAGACAAGCTAAAAATTCGACATCTTCATCATCATAAACAGAAGGCATGAATAAATTATCTGCGTATAATACTCCAATAATGCGATCATTAGTTTTTAGAGGTACACAAATAGAAGCATGAACTGAAGAACTAACAATAGATTTAGAATTTTTAAAACGTTCATCTGTCATTGCATTAGCTGTCAAAATAGTATCACCTGTTTCGCGAGCTAAATTAGTTATTTTTGAACTATAAAATTGTCCGCTATTATCTAATCCATAGGCTAGTTTTACTGCTTTAAGTTCTAGTTCTTTAGTTTTTTCATTGACTAATAAAATTACCGCCCGGTCTACATCCATTACCTTAAATAAAAAATCCAAAACCTT
The DNA here is from genome assembly GCF_000317575.1 of Stanieria cyanosphaera PCC 7437. Taxonomy (NCBI): domain Bacteria; kingdom Bacillati; phylum Cyanobacteriota; class Cyanophyceae; order Pleurocapsales; family Dermocarpellaceae; genus Stanieria; species Stanieria cyanosphaera. The sequence goes on from NC_019748.1 coordinate 2,677,394, forward strand.
ATTGAGAATTTGTTCTGGTTTTTCAGGAGAGCAAAGTTGTTTACTAATTTCTAATAATATCTTAAGTTTTTCTAAAATTCTCTGTTCACTCTTTTTACTAGCAATTTTAATTAAAGAATAATGGCTCGATTGAGTTTTATTTAAAGCTTCAAATATTTGAAGATTTTGCTGAGAATTAATTTGTTTAACAATAATTGGTTGCTGCTGATTTTCAACTAGATTAACTTGAGGTTTATAAATAGAGTCATAGGTTAAAGTTACATTTCCAAAGCTTATTAAATCACCTTCTTGTAGTATCACTTGACTGATTTCTACCTCATTGACAAAAGTGTGATTTTTGCTGTTTAAGTCTTGAATAATAGTTTGATTAGGTTTAACTTCAATAATGGCATGATGACGAGAGACACTACTATCAGAAAAAACGATATCGTTATCCAATAATCGCCCAATTTTGTTAATGCCAAACTTCAATTTATAAACTTTTTCCCTGGTATTTTGATCACGGAAAATTAAATAAGGCACCTTAAGTAATGAAAATTATTCTTAACAATTTATATTAATTTAAAAGCTTTTTAATTTTAATAGTAGAAGCTAGAAATAATTTTATCGTAAAATTTTATCAAAAATACAGTTTTTAAGCATTTAGACATACTACTTGAAACTTGATTAATCGCTCAAATTAATTTAATAAATAAATAAAACTATAGCGACTCTCAGATTAATGAGGTACAGTTCATTTCCCTGGTTTTTGTTGATAGTTGATAGTTGAGACCTACGGTAGTGCGCTTCGCTTATGTTAATGGTTATTAGTAAAGTAAAAAGTAAAAAACTGGTGACTGATAACTGATAACTGGTCACTGATAGTGGTGTACCTCACCAAGAGCGAGAAAGGCTATATTAAGATTAAAAAGTAATCAATTTAAAATACCCGATCGCTCCAATCTAGCTGCACCAGTTTGCATCATTTGAATCTCTTCAGCAGACCAATTTCGAGGATTTTGACAATGATGAGCAATTAAAAGTCCCCACAGTTGCTGTTGAGAAAGCACTGGTGCAACCAAATTAGCTCGAACTTGTAACTTTCTTAAAAAATCTCGGTGACAATCAGCAATATTTGCAGTTTCAATATCCGCGATCGCTTTAATTCTGCCAGCTTGATACATACTAGCATAGTCGCCATTAAAACATTCATCAGGACCAGTTGAGCCTAAGATTGATAATTGAGGAGAACTAATAACTTCAAACGTAACTTGTCCTTGCCATTGACGATAAAAATAATAAACTAAAATGCGGTCTACTTCTAAATAAACTTTTAATTGATTAGTTACTTGTTGTACTAGAGAATCTCTAGTAAGATTATGGGACAAACGTTGTAAAACTTGTTGTAAACCAAGATCGGACATAATTTTTTAAGAGATTAAATTAACAAACATTACAATTTTTATTAGCTTAATTATTAAATGATTTATCTAAAGTTAATGGCTCAGAAAGCAAATTAATTCTTTTCAAGTAAAACAATACCAATTTTTTGATTGATTGCTTGCCAATATTTTTTACTAAAACAACGCATCAATAATTCTAGTAAAGCTGCTAAAAAAACTCCTCGCTTTAATCGACGCGATTCTTGCCACATCGAGTAAAATTGAGCGATTTTCCAACCACGTTCAGAGAAAAAATCTAGTCCATTGTTTGGTGCAAATTGCAATTTATTTGAAAAATATTGCTGAAAAAGCTTTTGTGTTTGAGAAGGTTTAATTAGCTTTATTTCAGACGCTGCTATCAGTTCAAACAACCACCAACGAAAGTGAGATTGACTTCTAAGTTCTTCACTTAAAAGATTAACTTGTTCCTCTGATAAATAAGAAAGTAATCCCTCAGTAATCACAAGTACTTGATTAGTTTTTGAATTAATTTTAGTAAATAAATTGTTTCTCAACTCAGAGTTAGTCAAATCCAACTCAATCCTTTCTAAAGAACATAGAGGTTGCTGTTGTTGTAACTTCTGGGATTTGTATGAGATAATTTCTGGAAGATCAACTTCAACCCAACAAAGCGATCGCGGTAAAGCTAAACGATAAGGACGAGTATCCAATCCTGCGCCTAAATTAACCACTGTATCAATTTCGGTTGAATTCAAAAGCTGTTCGATGATACGGTCAAAAGTATAGGTACGAACTGCAATAATATTTGCTGCTTGCTTTTGATTACCAAAAACTTCTGCCAGCAGTTTACCCTGTCCTCCAGCTAGCATACTGGCAAAAGGGTCTTGAAACAAAGCATCAGGACGCGCAGATTCCATCGCTCGATACATTGCTACTAAATAAGCAGTCTCGGATAAGCTATTCATATATTCATAGTAGTTTTTTTTCTTACTGCGTAGGAAGTTTTATAGATATATACCAATCCTGGTGTAAGCGGTTAGCTATTGCGAGTGTTAAGTATTGATGGGTTTGAATGTTTGGAAAAGTGTTAATCTTTTTCAATAACAGAATTGCTGAATTAAAGTCAAGATCAAGCGATGATCTCGCTCATTTGTCAATTCAATTAATTTGAACATCGCGCAGATTCTATACGGTATCTGTTTTTATATAGGGTCATAAATTGAGTGCTAAATACTTATCATTTGAGACTGCTACCGCTCAATGATCTAACTAATCTCTTTGTTGATAGTTTTCCCAATTTATAAAAAATATCTTTGTAATAACTACTAACTAATTTGCTACTAAATAGGTGTAACTATTAAGACTACTTTCATAGTTTTGTAATAATCTTTGGGCTTCTTCTAAAGTAATTTTACGTTCTTGCAAAGCCACTTCTGTACGACGGCGCATAGTTTCGATCAAATCTTCTGGGTCATATTGTACATAACCCAAAACTTCTTTAATCGTATCGCCTTTTACTACATATTCGATTTGATAACCTTTGGGAGTCATCTGAATATGAACCACGTTGGTATCACCGAATAAGTTGTGCAAATTCCCCATGATTTCTTGATAAGCACCAACTAAAAACATCCCTAGATAATAAGGTGCTGGGGACTTTTGCTTACTTAAATCACCGTTATTTTGGTTGTCAACAAACTGAAGAGGATGCAACTCTAAAATGTCTTTAACATCTCGTAAATCAATAAATTGATCGATTTTACCATCGCTATCGCAAGTAAGATCGGCCAAGATACCTCTAGCTGTTGGTTTCTCTTCAAGACGATGAATAGGCATAATTGGAAATAATTGATCAATCGCCCAAGAATCTGGAACTGACTGAAAGATTGAGAGGTTGATATAATAAATTGATGCCATCATCTTCTCTAAATCTTCCAAATCGTCAGGTACATATCCCTGTTGAGGAATGATTTGAACAATTTTGCGACAACAAGCCCAATATAATTCTTCGGCTCTAGCTCTTTGTGCTAGGGTAAAATAACCCAAATTAAATAAACTAATCGCCTCTTCTTTAAACTGAATCGCATCGTGGTAGGTTTCTTGATAATTTTGAGCATCAATAAAGTGATAAGTTTCCCAAAGATTACGTAAAACTAAGTGTTCCTCCTCTTGTACTGGTGAAGGTGGTGTAGTTGGGACATCACTAGTTCCTAAGACATCAAAAACCAAAACTGATTGATGAGAAGCGATCGCTCTACCACTTTCACTGACAATAGTTGGTACGGTAACATTACCTTGGGCGCAAGCGTCTTTGATTTGTGCCACGATATCATTGGCATAATTCTGCATATTGTAATTTTTGGAAGCATGGAAGTTGGTTTTTGAACCATCGTAATCAACTGCTAAACCACCTCCCACGTCCAAATACTGCATATTTGCGCCCATTTTAACCAATTGAACATAAATTTGGCTGGCTTCGCGGATTGCATCTTTGACGACGCTGATTGAAGAAATTTGAGAACCAACATGAAAATGCAATAGTTGTAAGGAATCAAGTAAATCTGCTGCTTGCAGTTGTTCGACTACTTCAACAATTTGCGGAATAGTTAAACCAAATTTTGCTCTCTCTCCAGTCGAATTTCCCCATCTTCCTGAACCTTTCGTTAATAATTTAGCTCTTACTCCTAAAATCGGCTTAATCTCTAACTGACGACTAACTGCGATCGCTAGATACAATTCTTCGATTTGTTCGATTACAATAATTGGTTTTTGTCCCAATTTTCTGGCGAGTAAGGCGGTTTCAATGTATTCTCGGTCTTTATAACCATTACAAATTAACAAAGGCTCAAAATTATCTTTGGTTGGATGGTAACCAGCTTCCAACGCTGCCAAAGCAATCATTAATTCTGGTTTAGAACCAGCTTCCAACCCAAACTGATAAGGTTTCCCAAACTGAACAATTGCCTCAACTAAATGACGATGTTGATTACATTTAATTGGAAAAACTCCTTGATATTTCCCTGGATAATTATATCTCGCGATCGCTCTATTCATCGAAGCGTGTAATCTTTCCAAGCGATCGCCCAAAATATCTGAAAAACGAATTAATAAAGGCAACCCTAAATTTCTCTTTTTAAGGGATTCAACTAATTCATAAAGATCTAAAGAAAATCCTCGGGAATTACCTTGAGGAGATACCGTTACATGACCGGCAGCATTGATTGAAAAATAAGGCTCACCCCAACCTTGAATACCATAAAGATTTTCACTATCTTCAATCGTCCAAGAGCTTGAAGTAGCGTGTTTGTCTGAAGAAGATTGTTGCTGATTTTGTTCAAATTCAAGTTTACTTTTGACCATTGCAGCTTGCGGATCTGTGTAAAAGTAATAGAGCAGATATTATAGCGTTTCTTGAATAACTGAAAGTTAAGGTAATACTTTCTTCGGAATCAAAAATTATTAAAGCAAACTTAAAAAATACCACCTAACTAATAGGTGTTGTTAGAATCGCCCCATTCCAATTAGTTTGATGAGTATAATTTGCAACAATCTAAACTGTTAAATTGAGTATTCCTCAGAATAACAACTAGGTTAATTGAGGATGAGCAAATTCTCAAAATACTTATAGTTAATGATTACAACTTGCTTAAATGAAGTTGATTTGAATTACTAAATTATAGGAGTAACAATGAAGCGATCGTCCAAAATTTCATCTTCAAACCAGAAAATTGCTCAATGGTTAAATCAATATTCGTTATTAATCTTAGGTTTTACCTGTGTTTCAATTGTTACTACGTCGATAATTGGTTTGGGCAATCAATGTTATTCAGGAATTGATTCATCCAGAAACATGGTTAATAATTCTTCAATTAGAAATATTTCGTCGCCACAAACTCCTTTTATTTGGCTTTATGGAGCGATTATTCTTAGTTTGAGCGCAACGCCTTGGTTATTAACTCATTTTCTTAAACAAATAGCAGTCTCTTCAAGCAAAAAAGCTCAACGACTCAATACTATTTTATCTACTCCTCAAACAGCACTCAAACCAGCACTAACAATTCAAAAATCTAATTTAGTTTCAACCAAATCAAATCTCTCCTATCGCATTGCCACCCGTAAAGCAACTGTAAAGCGTGAAACCTCCATGCTGCATCAATCAAAAAACCTTACCTTACCGTTCGATCATAAACTTCAAACCAAAAAGTAAATTGTCGTTCTTGTAAACTGAGAAGAAAATCACTCTTGACTTTTAGCCGAATATCGGTGTAAGACGAATTGATGTAAATTTTCTCGACCAGGAACTATGAAGATTATTGATTCTAAAGGAAGACTCTTTGGTAAAGTCAGCATTCTCGATCTTGGTGCTGCTTTTGTAATATTTTTAGTAATTGTCGGGATTTTCTTTTTTCCTGGTACTCCCCTCACCGAAGGCATTGTCGCTCAAACCAAAGCTAAACCAATTGAAGTAGATGTTTTGGTAAGAGGATTAAGTGTTGGAGACTTTCAAGGATTATTACAAGAATTTCAAGCCGAAAAAACAGCTAATATTGTTATTCGTAATCAACCTGCGGGTAAAGTAAACATTAAATCTAGTAAACCCTTACCTCGAACTACTGCTGTACCCCAACCAGACGGTACTGTTAAAGCTTTACCCGATCCTCGTCCCGAAATTACCATGATTCAAGATTTGATTCTTACCCTAGAAGGAAAAGCACAAATTACCGATAATGGAGCAGTGTTGGATAACACTAAAAAAGTTAAAGTAGGGATTCCAATTCAGTTGGAAGGTAAAAATTACGATTTTAACGCTAGTGTGATTGCTGTTCGCGTTCAAGAATAATGAACTAGGTGTGTTTCTATTCTTTAATTGTGATTAAAAAGAAACGCACCAAATATGTTTTAGGGAATTTACAGTTAAATTAAAGTATTTTTTGGCTAAAAAAGTTCAATTAAAATCTCTAGCTTTTTCCTATTTTTTATCTCGGCTCGATTAAAAGTTTTATTCCTGCTATAACTAAGTTAAGTTTTTCCGTCGTTAGATTACCTATTTTTTGCTGAAGAGCGCTTTTGTTGACTGTAAGTATTTGCGAAATATTTACTACACTTGCTTTCGATAAATTTGCTTCTCCCTGTGCTAAAAAAACATTACCTGGCGAATTAGCACGTTTAAGATTAGACGTTATCATACAGACGGCAACGGTAGCAATTTTAGACTGGTTAAAAATATTATTCTGCACTACAACACAAGGTCTACAATATCCTGGTTCGGAAGCTTTAGGTTTTCCTAAATCAACCCAATAAATTTCACCTTGTTCGATTACCATTGTTCGATTACATTTTCAGCTACATAAGTCATTCCAGCTTGAATTAGGTTCGATTCTTCTAAAGTAAGTGTTTCATCATCGTAAACTTCATTAATTTGAGCTAGAATCTGCTCGTTTTCTCGACGGCGAACGTATTCAGTTAAAGCTTCTGTGACAACAGCACTACGACTAGTTCTCATTTCTCGGGCAATTTTATTAGTTTTTTCTAATAATTCTTGAGGTAGACTGACTGCTGTTTTAGCTGTGGGAGAATTCATCTTTATTTTAAGAATACTAAAAGTTATACTTTAAGTATAACTATTTTGTAGAAGTAATGCTTAAGCACAATAGCATCTTGTACTTGTTGCAACAGTTTTTTAGAATACTATGTTGGTAAATACCATCGTTCTAGAAATCTTCTTAAAATCATGTCCTCAATAGAAACTAAATCCTTCTCCCAAGCTATTCCCATCGAAAAAATTCGCTACAACGAACAAGGATTAGTACCTGCGATCGCCCAAGATTATCTAGACGGTACAGTATTAATGATGGCATGGATGAATGCAGAATCTCTTCAAAAAACCTTAGAGACTGGAGAAACTTGGTATTGGAGTCGTTCTCGTCACGAATTGTGGCATAAAGGTGCAACTTCAGAACATATTCAAAAAGTTAAATCGATTCGTTACGATTGCGACAGCGATGCTTTATTAATTAGTATTGAACAAGTTGGCGATATTGCTTGTCATACAGGTGAACGCAGTTGTTTTCATCAGGTAGACACTACCAAATCTGCACCACCAGCAGATACTTTATCAGAAGTATTTAGAGTTATTTGCGATCGCAGAGATCACCCTCTTGAAGAGTCTTACACTTGTAAATTATTGGCAGGAGGAGATAATAAAATCCTCAAAAAAATTGGGGAAGAAGCAGCAGAAGTGGTTATGGCTTGTAAAGATCATGACAGTAATGCGATCGCTTCTGAAGTAGCTGATCTTTTTTACCATACTTTAGTTGCTCTTGCTGCTCATCAAGTTGATCTACGCGATGTTTATCGTCAATTACAACAAAGAAGACGTTAATTGATTGAGAGTTTATTGGAAAAAAACAGGACTGCCGAATTTGAAACTAATCTAGAAACCTAAAACTACCGAAGAATGGATTATAGAATACAAAGCCGAATCTGTTGCTAAGAAGATGTTTTTGATGACTCGTCTTCAGTCAAGTTAAATAAAGCTCTTAATTCTCGTAGAATATATCTTTGTCCTTGGGTTAGATTTGAACTGTAGTCACGTTCTGCTTGACGATGTTTTACTTCTTCAGCAAACTGCTTTGTAACCCTTATAACGATATATACTCTCTTGTGTTTAGGTATTTGACTTAATGTTTGTCTAAGTTCTGCTCGTTCTTCTTCATTCCTTTCTTGATAACCGTAAGTTTGTCTTGGTGCGCGTTCCCTAGGTGAGCCAAGCTCACCGGGGTCGCACCGCTTTTTTTCCTGTAATCCCTAGCTTTTGACAAAAATAACTGATATTTTGTTGAGTCAGATTTTCTTCCCATACTTCAGCTATCCATTTTTGAGTTTTATCGCTGTGTTCTCGAACAAATTTTCTAAATTTTTCTTCATCTGTAATTTTGGTTTTTCTTGCTTTCTTAACTGATGCGATCGCGAAGAAAAGAGTTTTGATCTTAAGCCAAGCTCGAAATGGTAAAGTACACGACAAACGCGCTCATGACGAAGATGATCTTGCTGGAAGTGTCCCTGAAGAAATTCCGATTGAGGTTGATTTGGGATTTCAAGGTTTACAAAAACAGTATGACAATATTCGTCTACCTCATCGAAAGCCCAAGGGTGGAGAACTAAACGAGAGTCAAAAGGAAGAAAATCGCATTTTAAGTAGTTCTCGCGTTGTTTGTGAAAATGCCTTTGCAGGTGTCAAGCGTTACAATGCCGTGAGTCAAGTTTATCGTAATAGAATCGTTGATTTCGACGACCGCTTGATGCTTACCTGTGCAGGATTGTGGAATTTTTATTTGATGGCTGCTTAACACAAATGCACAATTTTGAGATTTCTTTGAAACAATTAAGGCTCCATCCGATTTGACAGAATTACCCAATGGTTGTACAATCGCTCGGCTTTACAGTTTAGATACGTATTTAAAGAGTTGATGAAGAGATAAATTTACTCGCTTGATTAGAATAAGTTAAAGGATAAGTGAGCGGATTTTGAGCGAATATTAAATGTGGGGAAGCAGTATAGGTCGGTAAAAGTCAGACGGAAAGCCTAATCTAAGAAATGGGCAAAGTCGGACTCGAACCGACATGTATTGCTACGCCACATTTTGAGTGTGGTGCGTCTACCAATTTCGCCATTCGCCCTGGAATTTAGCTTTATAATTATAAGTTATTTTGCTTCTTTTTTACAAGTCTTGCTGGAAAATAAATTTGAACAATTGGCAAGACATTCCTTCTCAAATAAAGTAACAATGCCAAAAAAGCTTTCTGCCCTCTGCTATAAAACAAACAACTTTGTATCTGATTAATTCAAGTCAATTCAAGAACTGCTTTAACAATTATCCACTGCGAAAAAAGTTGTATAGATTTCCTTTCCTACGCGATTGATTGAACTTTGCATTTGATCTAAAAATTCGTGTAAACCAGTTTGAATGACATCCTCTATAGTTAGATAACCTAATTGAGAGCATAATTTTCCCAGAGATCTTTCTGCGCCATTACACCAAGTTCCTGTTGGAGTGCTAGTAATTTCATGCAGACATTGTTCAGCTTGCCAAAGACAGAAGTAAATAGAACGAGGAAATTGACGATTTAAAATTAAAAATTCGGCTACACAAGTAGGAGTTATTCTATGCTGACATTTGCGGTACATCTCGTAAGCACTAGCAGACTTGAGTAGAGAGATCCATTGAATTTGATCTAAAGGCGTACCTACCCATTCGGCTGAAGGTAATAAAACAAAGTATTTGACATCGAGAATGCGAGTAGTTTTATCTGCTCTTTCTAACAGTCTACCCATCTGTCCAAAATGCCATCCCTCATTGTGAGTCATAGTAGCATCCATTACTCCTGCAAAGCGATGACTAGCCATTTTTACTTGATTGAAAAAATATGGTAAAGCATCAAAAGGTTTTCCTGGTGAGGCTTCTTTTACCATTAAATAAAAAGAGTTAACCTCTTCCCACATCTCTGACGAAATAATTTCACGAATAGAACGGGCATTTTCTCTAGCTTTTTGTAAGCAAGAAATAATTGAATTGGGGTAATTTTCTTCAAAAGTTAGGAATTGTATCACATTTTTAGCATTTGCTTCACCATATCGTGCTTTAAATAGTTCTACATCTCCTGTAATTGAAACCAGAGGCTGCCATTGCTGGGTCATTCCTGGAGGCAGATCTAACATTAAATTGAGATTGACATCGACAAAACGAGCAACATTTTCTGCTCGTTCAATATAACGATTTAACCAGTAAATTGAATCAGCTACTCTACTTAACATTTGTTATTTATTAATTGTTGATTGTTGATAGAGCGATCGCTTTTATTTCGCAATAAGTTTAATAACTTTGTCACACAAACAGAAATAATTAACCTGTTAATACCCAAGTATCCTTACTACCGCCTCCTTGAGAAGAATTAACGACCAATGAGCCTTTTTTGAGTGCAACACGGGTAAGTCCGCCTGGATGGACATAGATTTCATCACCACGATGAAGAATATAAGGACGTAAATCTACGTGTCTTCCTTGGATTTCACCATCAATCAAAGTAGGTACTCGCGACAAACTGAGAGTTGGTTGAGCAATATAATTACGAGGTTGGGCAATAATTTTTTGAGCAAATTCTTCTCTTTCTGCTGGCGTGGCATCAATTCCGACTAACATCCCGTAACCTCCAGCTTCGTTGGCTGCTTTAACTACTAATTTGTCTAAGTTTTTGAGGACGTATTCTCGGTCTTGTTCTCGCCAACACAGATATGTGGGAACGTTAGATAAAAGGGGTTCTTCAGCTAAATAGTAGCGAATCATTTCAGGAACATAGGCATAAACTACTTTATCGTCTGCTACACCTGTTCCTGGTGCATTAGCTAAGGCTACTTTTCCTTCGTGATATACTTCCATTAATCCTGGAACACCTAAACAGGAATTGGGATGAAAAGCTTTAGGATCTAAAAAGCCATCATCTACTCTACGATAAACGACATCGACACGACGCAATCCTTTGGTAGTTCGCATCTGTAAGTAGCCATCGACAACAATTAAGTCTCTACCTTCGACTAATTCCACTCCCATTTGTTGTGCTAGAAAAGAATGTTCATAATAGGCGGAGTTGTAGATACCAGGAGTGAGAACGACTACAGTAGGTTCTGGTAAATGAGGTGGTGCTAAATTTAATAAAGTTTCTAATAAATGACTAGGATAGTCATCGATCGCTTTAACTGCCATAGTGTGAAAAATATCGGGAAAAGTGCTTTTCATCACTCGTCGGTTTTCTAAGACATAAGAAACTCCCGAAGGTACTCTCAGATTATCTTCTAACACGTACCATTGACCATCGCGGTCGCGTACTAAATCTGTACCAGTAATATGACACCAAATTCCATGAGGTGGTTTTATTCCAAGACAAGGTTTAAGAAAACCACTAGCGGTATGAATTACTTCAGCAGGAATTTTGCCGTCTTTAATGATTAGTTGTTCGTTGTAAATATCATCGAGAAAGAGATTAAGAGCTTCAATTCTCTGTTTTAATCCTTTTTCTAGCTGTTGCCATTCTTCGGCAGCAATAATACGAGGAATAATATCAAAAGGAAATATTCTTTCTACCCCTTGATTGTCGCTATAAACGTTAAAAGTTACTCCTAATTTAAACAGAGCGATCTCGGCTGTTTGCCGATGTTGTTCTAATTGTTCGATTCCTAATTTTTGAATCCATTTAATCAAAGATTCGGCTTGCGATCGCGGTTTGCCTTGAGCGACAAATAATTCATCATAAAATTCTTCTGGATCGTATGCTTCTAGTTGCAAAACCAATCCTCCTTAATTCAGTTATTAGTTAGCTTGTGGCTATTATATTTGTGAGTTTGTACTCTAGCTTGAAATAAATCTAGTCCTCGAAATTGTAACTAAAGCGACAATTTAATCTAAATTTTAATTCTGGGCAGTGAGCTAAACTGAAAACTAAATCTTGTCTATAAGTAGTCGTGCAAAACTAATTACCTAGTAGAGACAAGGCAGTGATCCTTCGCTCAGGAGGAGATTTAAAATGTGTCAATGATTATGTAATAGTACTTAAATTGAAAAATTAAACAAAAAACCGAGAATTTGGAATCATAGAACCACTTTTGTCGCTCAAACTCGCCCATAAATCAAAAATAAGTTAATTGCTGCCTAAATAACGTAGTAAAAAACTCTCCAACGATTCCATTTGCATATTAAAAGTAAATTCGAGCAAAGCAATTTCTTCTGCTGTACAAAAGAATTCGTGTGCCAGTAAAGTTCTTAATGTACCCAAAGATTTTTGTAACTGTGGATTAATTAAACCTAGTCCCGATCGCAAGCCATCAAATAATGCTAAAGGTGGATTAATAATAATTGGTTCTTTGTTAAATAAACGAGCAAAAATCCGAGGAATATCTTCTCTAGTCAGAATATTTGGTCCACCGACTGCAAAAATTCGGTTTTTGGCTGCCGATGTTTCAACAGATGCGATCGCGATCGTTGCTAAATCATCGGTACTAACAATTGAAGAGCGATGTTGTGGATCGCCAATTAATAAATAAATTCCTGTTTCGCGAAATCTTTCTGCTAGCGGTAAAAGATTATTGGCAAATCCCGAAGGACGCAAAATAGTGTAGTTTAAACCACTTTTCATTAAATACTTTTCTACTTCTCGTTTGGCTTTAAAGGTAGCAGAATCTTGATAACCTCGGTCTACTCCCAAAACAGAAATAAAAACGAAATGTTCAACCTGATTTTCTTTTGCACAGTCAATTAATTCGATATTGGCTCGATAATCTAGAGCTTGAGCATTACTACCAGAACCATGACTACTAATGATATATTTTACTCCTTGACAGGCTTTGGCAATATCTTTATCTTGTTTGAGGTCGCCAATAAAAATCTCTGCACCTCTATCTTCTAACTCTTCATAATTAGAGGTAAGACGCACAAAAGCTCGTACCGATTTGCCTTGATCTCTTAATTGTCTGACAATTCTACGTCCTAATGATCCTGTTGCACCAGTAACTAAAAACATCGCAAGCCACCTCCGCCTTTCTGTTTATTATAGACAGGCTTGGGAATCAGTTGCTGATCAGGAAAAGGCATGAACTTTCCCTACACAAATCAAAATTTAATAATACATATCTCGACTTGCTCTTCTCGATCTTTGCCACAATAAAGGTAATAAAGAACCCAAAATAAAACCCAATCCTAAGCAAAATGCCAATAAAACTCCAATTGGTAGTTGAATTGATTCAAAAGTCAAAAATTGCAAAGATACTTGTTGAATATTCTGAATCGAAAAAACTGCGATCGCGCCTATCCATCCAGCCATGATTAACGCACTTAAAAAGTTAGCAAAAATTCTCATTTTAACTAAAAATTAATAACTGTTTACTGAGCATCAATGGCTCTTCCTCCTGAACCAAAAATAATTGGTGCATCTTCTTTGTGAGGTTCCCAACCAACATTAAATCCTTGTTTCCAAGCTTGTTCTCTAGCTGCTCTAAAAGTTGCAAAACTATCAGGTCGAACAATAAAAGCGAGATAATCTTGATTAGGATTTAATTTAGCTAAAGTTGTTAAAAAATTTGAATTAGGCTGCTGTAATTGAGGTTTAGATTCTCCTTCTTTAGTAGGAAGTGGTTCGTAAAGCAAAGAGAATGTACTTGCATTTACCATTTTGACATTATAAAAATCGGTTTGGGTTTGAAAATTAATCAAACGGTTAGCCCGACTTTGAATGCAAGAGCGATAATCAAGATAAGCTTGGCTGTCAGATATTCCCATTCCTGAAGCTCCTTCTGGTTGATTACAAGCAGGAAGATTACCAATTAATTCTTCTATCTCTGCGCCTACTTGAGTATCATTAATATAGGTAACTTTATTATCTCTAATTTCAAAAAAACGGGGTGTTTTTTCAGTTTTTGAAGCAAGCGGAGTCCGCACAACGGAAGTACTTTTATCTGCAATCAAAGTTGTAAAAAGAGTAATAAACATTAAAACACCAATGGTGTTTGTCATGGTATCAAGAAATGAGTCAAAATTTTGACCAGGATGATTAATTTTGCGACGTTTTCTTCTTCTCATTAACTACTTCACCTTGAACGTTTAAGTTCCAACCAGAGTCAAGGGGTTCATAACCAATATCAATGCCTTTTCCTTGAACTAAGTTACGAACTTGATTAAAAACATCAATTCCACTTGGTCTTAAAGCAACAATTAAGTATTCTTTATCTTTGTTATTTTGGATGCTATTAATTAATTTTTGTAATGCCGAATTCGGATTTTGCAGTTGAGCTTGGGGAACAAATTCTTTACTAGGATAAACTACTACTCCATCTTCTCTACATTCAATATAACGAGGATTTTTAACGCGATTTTCTCCTTGCTCTGATTTAGCAAGAATCGTTACTTCTTTTTGATTCATAGCTTGAGTTGCGACAAATAAAGTAATAAAGATTAAAACTCCAATAATATTTGCCACAATATCTAAAAACGAGTCTAAACTTAACTCTGCTTCTGGTATTCTGCGGGTTTTTCTGCCCCTCATTTTTGTATTTCCTCTTTATATTTTAGATAGGGATAGTACCATTTTCGTTTTCTAATAAAATAATTTTACGAGGTTTATTCATTTCCTTAAGAATTGGTTGAAGTTGAGCAAGATGATCTCTTACACCTGTTAAAACTTCTCCCAATTGAGCAGTTTTTTCCATTGATTGCAAAGAATTATCTAAACTTTGCTGAAACTGTTGAAGTTGAGCAATTTTATTCGCAGCTTGTTCTAAATTAGCAACGCGATTTTCTAAAGCTTGAGCAGCTTTTTCTAAAGTTTGACTAATTTCTGAAGCCTGACTATTTAAACCGATCGCAATAGATTCTTGGTTCGCTTTTATTTCTTCAATTGTTGCTTTCATCCCTGTAATTAATTCTTGGTTAGCTTGTTGTTGCTGATGAAAGAAATTCATGAATTCCTGTCGATCGCTATTGGCTAAAGAACGAACTTCTCCTACTTGTTGAATAATTTGAGAACTAACATCTTGTACTTGACTAATTTGTTCAATAAATCCTTGAGCTAAAGCTTGAGCAGCTTTTTGAGCATACATTTGTGCTGGTTCAATTAAAGCTTCTGGATTGGGAAAATACTGATCAATTGCTCCTTTAACTGCCTGATTAATTGTGTCAACATTAATATCTTTATTTTTTTCTTTTAATCTAGGCAATAATTTATCATTAATAAAAATATCTATTCCTAGAAGTAACCGAGTTTCATAGCGTTCGATTAACACCAAGGGAATCATTAATAAAATACTAAAACATAAAGCAAGTAAAGTAGTATCAAACGCCACTGCTAAACCAGTAGTAACCGAAGTAATTCCTTCTTTAATTTTTTCGACATCTTCCGCTTGTTCTAAAACTCCAGTAAAACCGCCTACTGCTTGACTAATTCCTAATACCGTCCCCAAAAATCCTAACAATGGAATTGCCCAAACTAAGATGCGAGGAAAAGAATAAGATGATTCTGAAGTACTTAAATAAAAAGAAGAGTCATCTAAAGCAAATTCGGTGGCAGCAGCGCGATCGCCTGAGTTAATATAAGCATCTAAAACACGACTACAACGCAGTGCAACTAAACTGCCATCTTTTGCCAGTCTATCCCGAAAATAAGCAACATCTGGAGAATCTGGTTTTTCTAAAGGAATATGTTCGGCAATCCAAATTTTTCTTAAGGCACGACTTTCGTACTTTAGCTTGAAATACTTTAACGCAGTGATCGCCAAAACCATACCCGATAAAGCAATAACCAAGTATTGAGTAAATCCTCTCTCATACATAAAAATACCGAGAGGAGTTGTTCTAAAAGGTATTAAAATTCCATAAATTGCTAAAGTCCAAATTGCAGAAAAGAAGAATACAAAGGGTAAACTAACCTCTAATTCTTGACGTTTGGAATTGCGAGAATGAGGTTTAAGTAAATTTTTTAGCTTGAAGTTATTCATATTACTAATTGTGTTTGGAGGCTGCAATAGCTTTTGCTGTCCTGATTTTTATTTTCTAAGTAAATATAGTTTACATAAACTTGAATTTTATGAAGTTTATATAAATTAAAATCATTACCGATTGACGGCTTGTGAAGAAGTATAATACGAAGAATTATTTCTGTAAATTTATCTAGATATTTTTTTTGAGTAACAACAAGTAGATTCACCTAGGTGTATACTAAGCGACTCGCAACATGATATTAGTTAAAAGTAAAGAAAATAGAAAATTCTTCAATTAAGCGACCACGCATTGAAAAATCTAACCCAAAATTTGGAACTTAAAAACTAGCGGTTGACAAAAATCAGCCTTGCTAATTAACTATTAATAATCAAAAAATTAGATTTATTCAAAAAATTCAATTTAGTTGATGCAAATGCTCCAATTTAATTAGAAAAACTGGAGATTAATAGAATTAATCTTCTTTCCAAGTATGCAAATAAATATAGACAAAAATAAAAGCGATCGCAAGTAAAACAGTTGCTGCTGCTGCAGCATAACCAAACTCAAACCTTGCAAAAGCTTGTTCGTAAATATAATAAACTAATAAATTGGTTGAATTTAAAGGGCCACCACCAGTAATAATATAAACTTGTTCAAAGCTACGCAGAGTAAAAATGGCTGTAGTAACAGTAGCAAAAATAATTGTAGATTGTAATCCTGGTAAAGTAATATACCAAAATTTTGCCCACCCGTTAGCACCATCTAATTCTGCTGCTTCGTAACGAGATTGAGGAATAGTTTGTAAACCAGATAAAAACACAATTAAATTAAATCCTAGTTGCTTCCAGCTACTTAGCAAAATCAAAACTGGCATTGCCCAAATGGTACTACTTAACCAAGGAATTGGGTTAATATTAAGTTGCAGTAGCCATTGATTAATTGGTCCTTCAGTTTGAAATAACCAGCGAAATCCTAATCCCACCGCTACTAAAGAAGTAATTGAAGGGATAAAATAGGCAGTACGTAATATTCCCCGTAACGGAAGAGAACGATTGAGTAAAACAGCTAAAATTAATGGAATTAGTAAAGTAGGAATAACGGTAGCCACAGTAAAATAAACCGTATTACCAATGACTTGCCAAAAATCAGCATCAGTAAACAGTCGAAAATAATTACTTAAACCAATCCATTCAATTCCCTGTACAGTAAAACTACCACTTGTAAAACTGAGATACAACAGATAAAGAATGGGATAAAACAGAAATATTCCTAAGATAATTAATGCAGGTGCTAGAAAAATCCAGGCTGCAAAAGTATCGCGATCTAACCATGAGGAGATCTTGCTTTGTTTATTCATGGTGATCTTGTTTAATCATGTGTCAATTTTCTTATAGAGTATAAGGCTACATTTGATAACTTATTAACTTAGCAGAGATTCTTTTGACAGGATTATCAGGTGATTTAATCTGAACATTTTGAATTTGTAAGTTTGGTATATCTGTAGATTCTAAATTTTGGCGATCTTTTTGAGGAAATGATAAATATTTATCCTCTCGCATCAATGTAAATAATCTAAAAGTTGTTTGAGGAAGTTTTGATTCTAATGGAAGATAATTATAGACTCTCTGCGGATGTTCAATTTGCCACATACCTCTAATTCTAAGATGAGTAATTCCTAAAGGATCGACACGATTAACTCTTCCTAATTCTTTAGTTAGACTAAATTCTACTCCTGTAGTTTGACTAATTCCCTCAATAATTTTACTTTTCATATTCTCATAAATTTCTTTACTTGCTGCATAGCAATCACCATAAACTAACTACAGTAAAGTTAATTTTTTTTGTTTAACACAACCAATTGCATAAATTAAATCTTTCTCTGTCCATTGTTCACATTCTTTACAAGCCTTAGTTAGCATGGGACTATTAATCAATAATTTGGTAGCAGGATAAGAACTATTTAAAGCAATTTGAGATGTTTCTGATTCAAGTTTTTTAACTTCTAGGGCATCCCCTCCAATTAACATTAAGTCTGGAGGGTTATTGGCATTACCAAAATAAGAAAATGTTTTTTCATAGGCTTCATTTTTAATTAATTCATCAGTTTCTTTTAAGGTATTTGCAAAAATATATTTAATAAATAATTCTAAAGCGTCACCAGCAGCATTAATTTTATTTTTACTTCGATAAAATTCGACTAGATCTGGAATTTGATCGCGAGTAATATTGACAATTGCTTGTAAAATATTTGTCATAAAAAAAATAAACTTAATTTAGATTTAAACTAAGCTGCAAAGATTGCTCATTTTGTTTGATATTTATTGGTTCTGTTAAATAACTTTTAATCGCTTCAGCTAAAGCATAACCTAAATTAACTGGTACAGCATTTCCAACTATTTTATAGCCAGCATTAAGATTAATATAATCAAACAAAAAATTATCAGGAAAAGTTTGTATTCTGGCACATTCTCTGAGCGATAAACGTCGATAAGGATAAATTGAATTAGGATCGAAAATAAATTTATCTTTGCCAATATTAATCATTTTATTAGCTTGAGGATGAATCGGTGCATGACGACCACTGGCTTGAATTGTAAAAGATGGTTCATCCCAAGATCGAACTCGATTTCTTGACATATAAATACTAGAAAAATCTCCAATGGCATACTCATGATTAGGTAATATACAAGTATCCCTATTAGTTTTATTTTTTGCTTGAGCAGGTAAAGCAGATTCTCTTAAATCCCAAATTGCTTTTTTTAGATTATTAAGTTGATGAATCTGATAATTTTTTACAAGCCAATTAAAATCAAATTTCAAATTGAGATCGGCACGAAATCCTACAAAAATAATTCTTTTTCGATCTTGAGGAACATTATAATCAACTGCATTAAGCAAACTATAGTTAACCAAAAAACCCGCTTCTTCAAAAGCATTAATAATTTGTTGGAGAGCTAAACCATGTTGCTTGTGCAGCATTCCTGATACATTTTCCGCTAAAAAAAACAAAGGTTGTTTATCCTCAAGAATACGGATATATTCTAAAAATAATTGTCCGCGAGAATCTTGAATGCCTCTTTGCGATCCTGCTTCACTCCAACTCTGACAAGGAGGCCCTCCAATAATGCCAAAACAATCAGGAATATCACCTGAAGGAATAACACGAATATCTCGCCGATCTAGATAAGTTTTTGGATGATTATATTGATAAGTTTGCCAAATTTCTTTATCACAATCATTCGCCCAGATGATTTTAAATCCAGCTTTAGAAAAACCTAAATCTAAACCACCACAACCAGAAAATAGAGATACTATATTTAAGTTATTTATACTATTTAATGACAGCATCGAAACTTTTAATAAACTTTAGGAAAAAACTTTAAATCTAAAATCTGTTCTATTGAATAAGGACAGTCTTCGGGTAAATTAGTAATTGCAGTTTCTCTAATTGCATTTCTTCTTGCTCGTCGATAAGCTTTAATTAGTATTTGGCGATTTTGTAACACACTTTTTAAACTAGGAATATCTTCAAGATAATCACTAAGATTATCTCGTTCTTGACTGATTGTCTTAATTAATCTTTTACTTGATTTTGCTGCCTGATATTGCCATTGAAGTAAATTTTTACAGATTATTCTCAGGCTAAAAGTTAATTTATCTTGTTCGCTTCTACCCAAAGTTTCTATCTCCTCAATTAAATTTTTTAAGTCGAGTTGAGTAAACTTTCTCTCTTTTAATAAATTACTTGTTTTTTCTACCCAGAGATAATAATCCTGTTCGTATAAATTTTCAAATTCGGAGGTATTCATGAGTAATTAATTAAGTAATAATACAAATTTATTTTAATTATTACGATAATTCTGTTTTAACTAAATAATCGTTTTTGGGTTGTTTTATTAGATAATAATAAGTCCATTAATTGCACTCAAGCTTCAAACACTAAGCAATGATCATCCAAGCTATTTCCGATCGCGTCAACGCCTGCTTCGCAGATCGCGTCTTAATTTCTCCCAATTTATCATCCTCTCAACTGAAGTTAGACCAACCATTATCATTGGGTATTATGGCTTCTGGTAGTGGAACAAATTTTGAAGCTGTTGCAAGCGCGATCGCAGATGGACAATTAAATGCAGAGATTAAAGTTTTAATTTACAATAATCCTGACGCTCAAGTGCGATCGCGTGCAGAAAAATACAATATTCCTACTATTTTAATTAATCATCGAGAATATCAAAAAAGGGAAGACTTAGACGAAGTAATTGTCACAACTTTCCAAGAATATGGGGTGAGATGGGTAATTATGGCTGGTTGGATGCGAGTCGTTACTCAAGTTTTAATCGATGCTTTTCCTAACAGGTTAATTAATATTCATCCCAGTCTATTACCCAGTTTTAAAGGTATTCGGGCAATCGAACAAGCGTTAGCAGCTAAGGTAAAAATTACGGGTTGTACTGTGCATTTAGTTAGTTTGGAAGTTGATAGCGGTTTGATTTTGATGCAAGCAGCAGTCCCCATCTTACCTGATGATACACCAGAAACGTTACACTGTAGAGTCCAAGTACAAGAACACAACATTTTACCCAAAGCGATCGCGCTTGCAGCAATGAAAGAAATGAAAAAGTTAGAGTGAGAAGAAGAAAGTCAAAAGAAGGAATATTTATTTCTGTTTCCTATTCAGCTTTCCCTTTTTATCTAATTTATAAAAAAAGAACTTAATTTCAAGGATTAAGTATATGGTAACTAATTTCAAATGGTCAATTTCAAACTGGCATGAACTAGTAGAGTCTGGAGTACTAGAGGATCAACCAGTACAATTATTAGAGGGAGAAATTATTGAAATGAGTCCAGAGGGAGTTCCTCATAGCTATACCAATGACAGTGTAGTAAAGTATTTGAGGAAAATTTTGCAGGGTTTAGCTGATGTTAAAGAATCCCATCCTGTTACGTTAGATAATTCCGAACCTCAACCTGATATAGCTGTTGTTCGTTTACCAGAAACTATTTATAAACAACATCATCCTTATCCTCAAGATATTTATTGGTTAATAGAAATTTCTAACCAGACTTTAAAATTAGATTTAGAACAAAAATCTATTACTTATGCCCGTAATGGTATACCTGAGTATTGGGTAATTGATTTGATCAATAATAAACTAATCGTTCACACTCAACCTAATAATAGTATTTATACCCAAATCCAAGAATTTACAACAGGACAAATTACTCCTCAAGCTTTTCCTCAAATCAAGATTCCTTTAAATCAATTATTATTATATTAATTCCAGATTCATTACTTACAAATAACTAATTTATTTTTTCCATTGGAGTGAGTTGGGGAATAATTTTGGTTGTACCTAAACTAGGAAATCTAATAGCTAAAGTGGCTTTTTTTCCTGAACCTAAAATATGAGTAATTTCTCCTTCACCAAAGTCTTGATGCCAAACGCGATCGCCTATATTCCAATTATAATTATTAGTTTGAATTGTAGTATTTGCAGTTTTAGCACGGTAATTAGATTTAAGATTACTACTAACTAAATCTTGAGGAAGTTCTTTGAGAAATTGTGAAGCAACAGCAAGTTCTCTTTCACCCCAAAGACGACGTTCTCTAGCATGAGTTAAAAATAATTGTTCTTGGGCGCGAGTGATACCAACATAACAAAGACGACGTTCTTCTTCTAATTCTAAAGGATCGTTTAAAGTCCGATTGTGAGGAAATAAACCTTGTTCCATTCCGACTAGAAAAACGACAGGAAATTCTAAACCTTTGGCAGAATGAAGTGTCATTAACGAGACTTTTTCTTGCCCTTCTTCAAGATTATCTAAATCGGAAGCAAGGGAAGCATTAGCAAGGAAATCTTGGAGTTTATTTTCTTCATTATCTTCTTGAAATTGAACGATCGCATTATATAATTCCACTACGTTAGCAATGCGATTATCTGCTTCATCGGTGCCTTGTTTTTTCAAGTCATCAACATAACCAGATGCTTCCATAATATAGTTTAAAGTTTCAGCAGCCGTTAAGTTTTCTTGTTGTTGTTGCAGGTGTAAAATCATTTGAGCAAATTTATTAACTGATTTTGCCGATCTACCTGCCATTGTATTAACAGAAGTTTCATCACTAAGAATTTCCCAAAGAGGAACACCTAATTGTTGTGCTGCATTATTGAGAGATTCAATACTAGTTTTACCAATTCCCCTTCTAGGAGTGTTAATAATTCTCAGTAAACTAACCGTATCATTAGGATTAACAATCATCCGCAGATACGCGATCGCATCTTTAACTTCCTTACGGTCATAAAACTTCAAACCACCGACAATATTATAAGGAATATTATTTTGTAATAATAAATCCTCAAAGGGACGAGACTGAGCATTAGTTCGGTATAAAATTGAAAAACTTCCCCAAGTTAATTCGGGGTTTTCTGTTACCATTCGTTTAAGTTGATTGATAACAAATTTAGCTTCATGTTGCTCATCATCTGCTTTATAAACATAAATTTGTTCGCCAATTCCTCTGGTGGCTTTTAAAACTTTATCAATTCGTTGGCTATTGTTTTCAATTAAAGCATTAGCAGCTTGTAAAATATTTTCCCGAGAACGATAATTTTCTTCCAATTTAATCATCGTTCTTGTATCATCATCGGGTAAACCATCGCCAAAATCTTGTTGAAAATCCAGTAAGATCGTAAAATCTGCTAACCGAAAAGAATAGATCGATTGATCCGCATCTCCTACCACAAATAACGATCTACCTCGCCAATCCCATTCCTGTTTTTTCGTTTCATCATTAGTAGCAAGTAACCGAATTAGATCGTATTGAGTGCGGTTAGTATCCTGATATTCATCTACCAAAATATGATGAAACTGAGTGTGCCAATAACCCAAAATTGATTCATTTTGTTGAAACAATCTGACTGGAACTAAAATTAAATCATCAAAATCTAAAGCATTATTAGCTGCTAGTTGTGCTTGATATTCGTTATAAACTTCAGCAATTACTCTACCTTTATAACCCCCATTTTCTCTAGCATATTGTTCAGGAGTTAAACCTTGGTTTTTAGCATTACTAATCGCATATCTGACTGTGCGATGATTAAACTTTTTATCATCTAGATTTAACTGTTTGGTGACAATATTTTTGATTAAACTTTGAACATCAGACTCATCAAAAATCGAAAAATTTCGCTTCCAAGTTCTTCCTCTTTCGTCCTGATACTTATTAATATCGAAACGAAGTAACCGAGCAAATAAACTATGAAAAGTTCCAATCCATAGAGGTTTAGTAATCCTTTTATAAACTTGCGACTTCAGTTTTTTTTGGTCGTATTCATTTAAAAATTCTAACCTTTGTCCATATTTATCCTGCGCCAATTCCTGCACAAAAAGATATTCAATTCTTTCCTTCATTTCTCGCGCAGCTTTATTAGTAAAAGTCACTGCCAAAATATGTTCTGGTTCAACTTTATGGTTGCGAATTAGGTTAGCAATTCGATATGTTAATGCCCTAGTTTTACCAGATCCAGCACCAGCAACCACTAACATAGGGCCACAAAAATGTTCGACAGCGCGACGTTGAGAAGGATTGAGATGGCTAAAAAAGTCAGTATTGGCAGTCATGACAAACAGCAGCAAAGGTCTAGATCGTTTATGTTACCAGTGTTTTCTAATTGTTAACCAGTTAAAAGGCAAAATTTATCATTGAGGAGTTTAGAGCATCCCTACTTTTTCCCGATCGCTTTGTAAATTAAAAATCAATTCAACTAACTAATTTACTTTCAGGAGCTAGGGTATCATGAATCTTCGTTATCGTGGTGTTGATTATCAACCTAAAAATTTTCAAGTTCAAACTATTACTTCAGAAAATTATGCTCGTTTTCTTGGTAATACTTATCATATTCGTCATCCGCAAGTAAGCTTTACTTCTCAATTAAGTTTGAAAAAGTATTGAGGTGTGAGTTACGGAAATTAAGGTTTAATTTATTATTTGAAATTTTATTTTTATGACACAACCACAAATTTAAGCCCTAATCTTAGGGCATTTTTTTTTATAGCTTTTTTGTAATAAATAATTGTAAAGTGAACAAATAATTAGATCTCGGCCCAAAAATAAAATTGTTGTTAAAAACGATAGCTTCATCATTCGTCATTCAGACAAACCAAAAACTTCAGACTTATGCAAGAAGTTTATTTGTAATGATGATTTACCTAAAATTCAGCCAACTAAATAAATCTGCTGCTGAGAGTTGCCAGTTTTGTAGAACTTCTAAAACTAACAAAATATCGTGATTAGCTTTAACTACGGGAGTAGAATTAGGTTCAAAAATTACCACCGATTCATCTTCAGGATCGATCAACCATCCTAGTTTTGTTCCTTGACTCAAACAAAAAGTAATTTTTCTAATCACTCGATTAGCTGATTGTTCGGGAGATAGTATTTCAATGAGCCAATCTGGTGGAATTTCAAATTTATTACTAATCCTACCATTAACTTGTAGCGGAATATTTTGCCATTCAAATACTGCGACATCAGGTACAATAGAACTGCCTGCAAAGGTACAACGTAACTCAGGAAAAGCACAGGCTAGTTTTTGTGATTTACCTATTTGATTAATCTCTGTAACTAAACTAGCTTGCAAAACACTATGTTCTCCTTGTGGCATCGGCTTCTGTGATATTTCTCCTGCTAAGTATTCTTGTTCTGGCTTAGTTTCTGCAAGTTCCAAGAATTCTGCCAATGTCAGTTTAGATATAGTTTGATTAGGTAAATTCATTCGGATATCTAGGTAGTTAATAAAGTAGGGGGAATTCATGAATTACCCCTACAACAATTAATCATCAATAAAAGGCTATCAAAAACTTGCTGTCATTGCTGTCCAAATAGTCCAACCATCAATTAAAAATAACAACAAAGTACAGGCAAATAAAATTAAATACATCCAAGGTTGCGCTAGGGGACGAATATCAGTAGTATCGATTCCCGTTTTTGATTCAACAATTTTAACCATGCGAGCAAAACCAACTACACGCATTGGTAACAAATAAGCTCGCTCTGCTGAAGCCGTAACAAAATAATAAACCAATCCACCCTGTCCAGTCGTACGCATTTTTAATTGTTTAATCTCTTGCCAGGGTAAAGACCAACCTTTACGTAATAATGATGGTATCCAACTCGGATAAGTTACTGCAATTTTCTCTTCATCCAAAATAACTCTTTCACAACCAGCACCATAAACTGCTACTGCACCGATAACAATTCCAATCCATAACAAGTTTGATGGAATCGGTGCAGAAGTTGCTTGCGCTAAAAATGGTAAGGGAATAGTTAAAGCTAAGTATAAACAAAATAAGGTAATGCGAATTAAAGGAGAGATACGAAAAACTGATTGGGTCATTAATGCAGAAATATTAAACAAACATTTTTAATTTAACCAATCTCGACTTATTTTTCAGGTTCAATCTTGGTTTAGAGCGATCGCAATAATCAAACTGACAATTTTTAGAATTTTTTTATATAATTATTTTCAGATTAATTGTCCTGATAATTTTTGTACTTTTTCTATATTGTTAAGTAAAATTTGAAAAAGTGGTTGAATATCAGGGTCTTGATGATTAAGCGCGATCGCTATCAGAAATTTTCTTAATTATTGATCTGTATGTTTTGAAATTATTTAAGTGCTGTTCTGAGGATAAATGTGCATTTGGTTGAGCGATAACAGAGTAGTTTTTTTTCATGATTTTTTTAAGCTCTTGCTCTACAACATTTGCTACTCCCTTGCCCACCACTATTACGTAATCAGGTCTGGCTTCTTCAATGACAGTTCGGGTATAATTTGACCAAGAAAATTGAATAATTTGATTCATCTTTTTAAGTTTTTTGCCTTTGTTATATAAAGCCACAATGCTCGCATCTACAAGCCATATTCCATTAGTTTGCAAAGATTGTAATAATTGAACTTTGTTTCGGATTCGTTGCTGTGTCGAGTTGTTCTTTTTTAGAATAGGAGCAAAGGATTCGTTTGATAAAATTTCATTTTCGCAACTGAAGAATATTTTCCAGAAATGTGGAGTTCCATCCTTAGATGGATGGTCTCCTTCTATTAATGAATTTTCACCATAGGCAAGACAATATACAAACCTGGCATATTGATTTGGATATCCAGATAATCCATCTATTTCCTTAATTCTGTAATTACGATCAGATTTTGAGGTGAATACATGAGATTCGGCTAGTATAACTACGCGCACATTATCTGGTCGCCAAAACTGACGATATTGCTCAACAAGCTCAACTGATTCAAAAGTCTCAGCATCTGATCTAAGCAGATTGACTATTTGTTCGTAACAAGTGTGTAGACCGTTCATTCTCTGCGCGCTAACTATCTAATTTTTTAGAGAAATTTTCTCTAGACGATAATTAAAATTTTTAACATTTTTCTATTGAGTACAATATTATTTTTGTACATATAATTAGAAAATGAAGATTAATAAAAAATGGACTATAAAACAGAAGTACATAAAGCTGGTCGTATAACTATTCCGATTGAAATTCGCAAGCAGTTTCAAATAGCGGAAGGGGATATTTTGACAATTCGCCAGGAAAATGGAGAATTAAAAATTATTACTACCCAGCAAGCTTTAGCTCATGCTCGTAATTTGGTTCAACCTTACTTGCAGTCAACCGAATCCTCTGTTGATAATTTTCTTCAGTGGCGACGAGAAGAAGGAAAACGGGAAGAGCAAGATTTAGGATCGGGTGAGGAAGCTTAATGTCGCCTATTGTTTTTGATGGTTCGGTGCTGATTGCGATTTTGCGCCAAGAGCCTGGTTCGGAAGTGGGCGAACAGTTTTTAAATGAAGCTTTAATATCGACAGTCAATTTGGCAGAAGTAACAACATATTTGGCTCGTAACTCCGTACCTCCTGAGACAATTAAAGAAGCTTTAGCTGCTTTTCCTATTGAGGTTGTGCCTTTTGATCGAGACCAGGGGTTAATCGCAGGATATCTCTATCCTGCTTGTAAGTCTCTTGGATTGTCTTTGGGAGACCGTGCTTGTTTGGCTTTAGCTAAGAGTAAAAGTCTACCTGTACTAACTGCTGATAAGGCTTGGTTGAAGCTTGAGATTGATATTTCTGTGAAAAGTATTCGTTAGTAATGAAACTCAGTTTTGAATGGTTTGTTTTGTTTTCTGGTGAATTTAGGATTGACCAGGTTTTAAGGTACGGTTGCCATCAAGTCTAAAGATCGCAGACTACCTAATTCTTTATCTGGCGATCGCTATAAATTTTTAACTCCTGTTTAAAACCCATTAATCCCATAAAAAATTACTTAATCCCTTCCAGATTTGATATGATCGGCGATGCTTGCAGTAGGTCGGGGAGAAAAAGATCATGGCATTAGTCGTCCAAAAATATGGAGGTACTTCCGTTGGTTCGGTTGAACGAATTAAAGCGGTAGCGCAACGAGTACATCAAACTGTTCAAAAGGGTAATAGCTTAGTGGTAGTTGTCTCGGCAATGGGAAAAACCACCGATACCTTAGTTAATTTAGCCAGAGAGATTTCTACCAATCCCTGTCGTCGCGAAATGGATATGTTGTTATCGACAGGAGAACAAGTTTCGATCGCTCTTTTGAGTATGGCGTTAAAAGAGTTAGGACAACCAGCCGTTTCCCTGACTGGCGCACAGGTAGGAATTGTCACGGAAGCCGAACATAGTCGTGCCAGAATTTTACAAATTAAAACTGAAAGGGTACAACGTCATCTTGATGCAGGTGAAGTTGTGGTAGTGGCAGGATTTCAAGGGATTAGTAGTAGTCCAGATTTAGAAATTACCACTTTGGGTAGGGGTGGATCGGATACTTCGGCGGTGGCTTTAGCAGCTTCTTTAAAAGCAAATCGCTGTGAAATTTATACTGATGTCCCTGGTATTCTAACTACCGATCCCCGTCTCGTCCCTCAAGCACAGTTAATGGATGAAATTACTGCCGATGAAATGTTAGAGTTGGCAAGTTTAGGCGCAAAAGTTCTGCATCCCCGTGCTGTAGAAATTGCCCGTAACTACGGCGTTCCTTTAGTCGTATTATCTAGTTGGAGTGATGCACCAGGTACGAGAGTTATTTCTCCTTTACCTCAACCTCGTTCTTTAGAAGGTTTGGAACTGACTAAGGCAGTAGACGCAGTAGAGTTAGATACCGATCAAGCCAAAGTAGCTTTACTTAGAGTACCAGACCGTCCAGGGGTGGCTGCTAGCTTGTTTGGCGAAATTTCTCGTCAAAATGTTGATGTCGATCTGATTATTCAATCGATCCACGAAGGTAATAGTAACGATATTGCTTTTACTGTCGTTAAAAAACTCTTAACTAAAGCCGAAGCTGTAGCAGAAGCGATCGCCCCTTCTCTCCGTTCCCAACTCAAGGCAACCGAAGAAGCAGAAGTAATGGTAGATTCAACCATTGCTAAAGTCGCTATTTCTGGTGCAGGAATGATCGGTCGTCCTGGTATTGCTGCGAAGATGTTCAAAACCTTAGCAGATGCAGGAATCAATCTGTTAATGATTTCTACTTCGGAAGTCAAAGTCAGTTGTGTAATCGAAGCAAGAGATTGCGATCGCGCTTTAGCTGCTTTGTGTCAAGCTTTTGAAATTGATAATTCTCCTTTATCCTTACCTCAAAACCATTCCGCTACTCTCCAACCAGCCGTTCGAGGGGTAGCTTTAGACCAAAAACAAGCCCGTTTGGCAATTCGTCATGTTCCGGATCGTCCCGGTATGGCAGCTAAAATCTTTGGTTTACTCGCTGAGAAAAATATCAGCGTCGATATGATTATTCAATCTCAACGTTGTCGGATCGTGGAGGGTGTGCCTACTCGCGATATTGCCTTTACTCTGGCCCAAGCAGACGCAGAAGAAGCAGGTCGGGTTTTAGAAAAATTAACTCAAGAAACTGGTTGTGGTGAAGTTTTGATCGATCCCGCGATCGCAAAAGTTAGTATTGTCGGTGCTGGAATGATTGGACAACCAGGCGTAGCAGCCAAATTCTTTGCAGCTTTAGCAAAAGAAAAAATTAATATCCAGATGATTACTACTTCAGAAATCAAAATTAGTTGTGTGGTTGATGAGTCTGAGGGTGTCAAAGCTTTAAAAGTTGTTCACGATGCTTTTAATTTGGCAGGAGAAAATCAAATCGAAGTTCCTGTTTAAAACAGTGACCGGTTAAACATGAATTCTTTGAACTTAAGACTTCAGACCTAAATGGACGTGTTGGTTAATTCCGCATCAATGTCTTTGATAATTTGAAGCAGAGAAGTAATTTGTTCTGGTGGTAAAAATGGTAGTAAAACCTCTGACATACATTTTAGTAAAACGGGACTAGTACGATTTTGCTGAATCATTTCTGCCCAAAAAGAAACTAAAGAAGTAGCTATTAAACTGCGGTCGCTATTGCGATAGTTATTTAATTTATCAGCGAACCAAGTTGATAATTGATCCTTAATGCGATCGTATTCTTCAGTAATTGAATCTGCTTTCGCCAGTTGTTTGATTTCGTTATCAAACGTGGAAAACAATTCATCTAACAATTGTTCAAAGTGTTTTTCTTTTTGTCTTTCTGAGGTCAAAAGGGGAAGTTTTCCGTAGGAGGGATCTGATTGTTTGCGTCGTTTAGCTTCACCCATAACCAGTTACAACAATAAGGTTTCTTTATATTATGCAAAATTTGAATCAAATTGAGAAATTTTTCACTCATTACGGACGGTAATTTTTTCTCATATAAAGATAAGTAAATATACTCAGGGTTTTCTTGACTTATACAGATACCATACATGAAATGATTTGTAAACAGTAACATTCACCAAAAATTAATGTCTAAAATAGCAGACGGGTTAAAGCAGATTCTTGTCGTTGGCAATTGTAAAGAAAATTTATTGTTAATGCAGTCTATTTTAGAAAGTCAAGAATATCAAATTCAGTTAACGTGTGGCTTAACCAATGAGATCGTGCAAATGGAGAAAGCTAAACCAGATTTAATTATTTTAAATGAAGAAATACTTACGCAGTCTTTAGAAATCAGTTACATTGACATAATTAATTCTGTGAAAACAACACCCGTTTTATGGCTGATAAGTGCAAGCAAAATGCATCTTTTCCAAACATTTCCAGTCGAAATAGAGGAAATAATTTATAAACCTTTTGATATCGACGAATTATTCTCTAAAGTAGCTTTTTTACTAAAACGCAACAAAACTCAACAAACTGATTCTTGTGAAAGCAAAAAAACTTGGTTGATGCGGGTAAGCAAACAAGACCCTCTTTATCAACAACATACGGAATTGCTTTGTTTTTGTCCAGAAACTATTTGGGATAAATTATTAGCTGAAGGCTATGAAATTGTGACCAATACAAACACATTCTCAGCTTTTAATTAAAATCAATCAATTTCCGAGACTCTGTTACTCGACAGTCTTTTCTCTGACAGTTTCGCAATTGACGCAAAAGTTGAGCATAGTGAGCGAGCAGTTTAGGATTAGTTTGTCGAGCTAAATTGTGCAATTGTTCTGGATCTTGTCTGAGGTTATAAAATTCTCGTTCGCCATTAACATATTCAATATAAGTGTAATCACAACCGCGAAGACCACTATATTGCGGGATAATTGGTGTTACGTGAGGATTAACCCAATGTTCTACCAGAAAAACTTGTCGCCAACTATTAGTCAAAAGCGACCGCAATTTGCGTCTGTAAAAATAAAAAGGAGACATGGTTGTGTTTAGTTTAAGCTCAAATAAAGGAACTAAAGAACGACCATCAACAAAATCAGGAATTCTTGCGCCTGCTAAATCTGCCCAAGTTGGTGCTAAGTCAACATTACCAGCTATGGCTTCAATCACTTTCCCAGCAGGAACATGGGGACTTCTAACTAACAAAGGTAAGTGAATATCTTCTTCATAGGCAGTTTCCTTACCTGGTAGTAAACGATGTTGACCTAGATGAAAACCATTATCTGAGCTAAAAAAGATATAGGTATTATCTAACTGATTAGTAGCTTGAAGAGTATTGTAAAGAGTAGCTAAACCTTCATCTACTGCTTGAAGCGATCGCAATCTTTTTTGATGGAGGTAATCAATTTTTTCTTGTTGTTCTTGATTTAAAAGAGGTAATTCCCGCAGATACTGAGGTTTATCACTCACATCTATTTCATTAAAAGCTTGTCTACGTGGTACTTGGGCATCAGGAAAAAGATTTTGATGACGTGGTGCAGGGGTTGCTGGTTGGTGTGGCGCATAATAAGAAAGAAACAGAAAAAAAGGTTGATTGGTTTTAGCTACTTGAGTGAGAAATTGTTTGGCTTTATTGGTATATACATCATTACCATAATCTTGCGGTTGATTGCCATAATGAACTAATTTGCCATTTTCATTTACAGTATAATCGTATTGCACATACGCACTACCATGAACTGGGCTATCCCATTCATCCCAACCAGGAGGCACATAGTTCATTTTGGAGGTATAAGGATAAAGGTTGAGATATTTACCAATAAAAGCAGTACGATAACCTTTTCGCTTTAACCAAGTAGCAATAGTAGACTTTTCCGAATTCCGTTTGTAAAAAACGACAAAACTACCATCTGCTTTATTGTTGGTTAAAACACCTGTGTTATGAGCATATTGACCCTTGAGTATAGTTGCTCTTGAAGGACAACAAAGGGAATTACTTACAAAATAATTACTAAAACTAACTCCTCCGTCAACCAATAAAGATTTGACTTGGGGCATATACTCCACAGAAGCTTGATCAAGATCGTCAGTCAGAATAAATAAAATATTAGGAGGACGTTCTGAAACTAGATTAGAGTAAGCAGGAAAATTAATCGTAGCGATCAGCAAACAAACAGTTAGACTTAGCAAAAGAAATCGAATTAATTGCGGTTGTGTATTTAGTTGCACAACATTTCACTCCTTTAGCACAAGTTATTAGCTACTTGTTACTGGTGTCAAAAATTATTATTTTCATAATATACAGTTATTTTTAGAAGTATCAAGCGTTAAGAGTGACTTCATTGATTAATAAAGGGTGATATTGTTTATTTTTACTGATTTAGAGAATTTTTGAAGATTAATTTGATTCACAGTAATTTTGATCTGGGTAGATTACACAAAAAGCGCAGTAATTAATTAATTTAACCACAAAAAAAATCTTAAATTGTCAATTCTTAATTGTTTTTGGTCTTGTATAGAAGTTGCTGGATAAATTTCTAGAGCTAGGGCTAATTAAACATCTGCGATCGCTCTACAACGGGCAACTATTTTATAACAATTAAATTACTTAGACACTCAAATGTGTATAAGCACAGAGATAAATTGATAGTCGTTTGTCAAATTTCCGTAAAACAACTAATGGCAAACTTAATAAATTTAATAAAAAATTAAGATATTGTACGTAGGGAAAATAACCCATGTTTGAACGGGCTGCCATTTTTTCTGCTCTTTTAATTTTAGTTGGTTTTATCTTAGCAAGTTTATCTTATTATCATCATTTAGAAAGTCGTCAACAAGTTCAAATTGTCAAAGAACAACCTAATTAATTTTTATTAGCTAATTGTAAAAAAATACATTCCCAAACTAAACGGGGTTGAACATAACTAAGTAGATATTGACGAGCTTGTTCCCATTGTTTGACTAATTCTGGTTTTAATTGATGATGCCAATAATAATATTGTAAATAGTCTACTAACCAAATCTGAGCCTGAGTATCTAACTCTCGATCAATTGTGCGAGCTAGATTTAATGCTTCTAAAGGATTGGTAGGCAGTTTTCTGAGTTGCTGACGTAACTGGGGAGAGATTGCTTGCCATTGTTGCCAAGTTGCGATCGCATTGCCTGGACTTCCTTGTGCTAGAGCTACAATTTCTGGATGGGCAATAATTTCTTCATAGCCTTGCTGTTGCAGCACTTTGTGTAAGTTATTGGTGGATAAACGCGCAAAAGGAATACACTGACAACGAGAAACTAAAGTAGGCAGTAAAGCATCTGGATTGACTGCGATCATCACAATAGTAGCTTGTCCTGGTTCTTCTAGGGTTTTTAACAAAGCATTAGCTGCTGCTTCTGCAATAGTTTGAGCCGATTCAATCACCACCAATAAACGTTGAGCTTCCAGAGGCGGACGACTTAAAAACTCCGTAATCGAACGAATTTGTTCAATTCGGATTTGTGGGGGACTTTTTCTTCTTAATCCTCTTGCTAAAGCTTCTTGATTAGTAATTAATTCTCCTTTTTCCAAATAAGTAGGTTCTACCCATAACAAATCGGGATGGCTTCGATTTTTAATTCGTTTTGGCAGCAAATTGTGTTTGTGTTCTGGTACATCTAAACTGAGTAATAAGGAAGCAAAACTTGCAGCAGCCATACTTTTACCAATACCATCTGCCCCAACAAATAAATAAGCAGGCGCAATTCGTTTAAGTTGAATTGCCCGTTGAAGTAAGTCTACAGCTTGAGATTGACCGATTAAATCAGCAAAAGGATTCATAATTTAGGGACAGATAGAATAGCCTTTTATATACTTATAGCTAAATCGCTCATTATGGTAACGAATGGCTATTACTCCTGCTCACGAAGCGATCGCAAAAATCATTGAATTGGCGGAAAATGGCGAAATTAATCCGTGGGATGTTCCTGTAATTGATATTATTGACCGTTTTCTAGGAGAATTAGGTCTAAACGATTCCCTTGATGCCAACCAAGTAGAGGCAAATTTACCGCAATCTGGTCAAGCGTTTGTTTGGGCATCTATGTTAGTTTTACTAAAGGCGGAAACTTTACAATTGTTGCAAGAACCAGAAGAACTAGAACTTCCAGAAGGTTTAGAGGAAGAAGAATTTACCTTAGCACAAACTAATCGCCGTCTTTTACCAACCAACTTAGAAGATCATCTCAAACGACGTTCTGCTGCTGCACCGGTTCGGACTCGTCGTGTTAGTTTACAAGAATTAATCCAACAATTGGAACACATTGCTTCGGAACTAGAATCTTCGTCTGTCACTCCCAATTCTACTTCTACCCGTTCTTCTCGTTCTCGTCAAGAAGCAATGCGGGCAATTTCACAATTAGCTCACAATGAAAATTTAACTGAATTAGCAATTCAACTCGAACAATTCCTGTATCGTAATTTACCGCAATTATTTCCTCAACAAAATTATATTGATTGGGAACAACTAATATCTAGCTGGCAAAATAGCGATCGCCCACAGGAAAATCACTCTCACGAAAACCAGCCCACTTCAGAAAAAGCAGGCATCTTTTGGGCTTTGTTATTACTTTCTTCTCAATCAAAAGTAGAGCTATCTCAGCAAGAATTTTATCAGGATTTAAGTATTAGACCACTAAATGCTTAAGTTAAACTTTAACTTTGAAGCAATATTGCTGATAAACTGGAATAGTTTAATGTAGTTTATATAGTTAACGGTATTTGGTTGAGGAGAAGCTTTCATGAAAGCCATGATTCTGGCTGCTGGTAAAGGTACTCGCGTACGTCCGATCACATATACCATTCCTAAACCCTTGATTCCAATTCTACAAAAGCCTGTCATGGAGTTTTTGTTAGAACTACTAAGGCAGCATGGTTTTGACCAAATTATGGTAAATGTTAGTCATTTGGCTCATGAAATTGAAGGCTATTTTCGCGATGGTCAACGCTTCGGAGTTGATATTGGTTATTCCTTTGAAGGAAGAATAGTTGAAGGTAAGTTAGTTGGTGAAGCTCTTGGTTCTGCTGGTGGTCTAAGAAAAATCCAAGACTTTAATACTTTTTTTGATGATACTTTTATTGTACTGTGCGGTGACGCTTTAATTGATTTAGATTTAACCACAGCAGTAAAATGGCATAGAGCCAAAGGTGCGATCGCGACAATTGTAACTAAGTCTGTACCAAAAGAAGAAGTATCAAGTTATGGGGTTGTGGTTACCGACGATGAAAGGAGAATTAAATCTTTTCAAGAAAAGCCTTCGGTAGAAGAAGCATTAAGTACTGAAATTAATACAGGTATTTATATCTTTGAACCAGAGATTTTTAACTATATTCCTCCCCAACAAAAATACGATATCGGTGGCGATTTATTTCCCAAATTAGTAGCCATGGGAGCTCCTTTTTATGCAGTATCGATGGATTTTGAATGGGTAGATATTGGTAAAGTTCCTGATTATTGGCAAGCTATTCGCGGTGTTCTCAACAGAGAAATTAAGAATGTTGCCATTCCTGGTACAGAAGTTTTACCAGGTGTTTATACAGGATTAAATGTAGCGGTTAACTGGGATAAAGTTAAAATTGAAGGCCCTGTCTACATCGGTAGTATGACTAAAATTGAAGATGGAGCAACTATTCTTGGTCCGACTATGATTGGACCCAATTGTTGGATTTGTAGTGGGGCAACCGTAGATAATAGTGTTATCTTTGAATATTCTCGTCTTGGTACAGGAGTACGTTTAGTAGATAAACTGGTTTTTGGACGATATTGTGTTGATAAAACTGGCGCAGCAATTGATGTCCAAGCAGCAGCTTTAGATTGGTTAATTACCGATTCTCGTCAAATTCCTCCTGAACAAGAATTAACCGAACATCAAGTCATTAAGGATTTATTGCAAAAGGAAATTTAACTTTTAACTAAAATTTTTTTTCCCCGTAACATCAACGGGGATTTTTTTTCTCTATTTAGCACTAGGAATGAAAAGTCGTAGATACGTAACATGTTAAGTATCTACGACTTTTTTAAGCATGAATCGATCCATCAGGAAAAATTGTTCCTTTCAAATTAGTGCCAGTTAATTTAACCATGATTTTGTGACCAGTTCCCATTTTTGCGCCAGTCAAATCAGCACCACTTAAGTCGGCACCACTAAAATCAGCACCAATTAAATTAGTGTCACGCAAATTCGCTTTTCTCAAATTGGCTTTTAATAAATTAGCTCGGAAAAGATTTGCTTCTTGTAAGTTTGCTTCTTCTAAATTAACTTTATGTAAAAAACTATCGCTCAAGTCCGCACCTTGAAGATTCGCACCACTTAAGTTTCTACCAGAAAAGTCTTTTTCTTTCAGATTAGCTCGACTTAAATCTATTCCTTTCAGGTCTTGATAATACGGTCTGTAGTATGAATTAACTGGCTCGGATTGAGAACGAACATTTTCCCTTTTAGTCGAATAACTAGAATAAGCTCTTGGGTTGTAAGAGTAAGACTGTTTTGATTGCTGCTGAGTTTGACTGTAGGTTTTAGATTGGGATTTTGGTTGTTGATAGGTTTGACTGTACGTTTTAGATTGCTGCGGATTTTGACTATAAGCTTTTGGTTGAGGCTTTGGTTGAGAATAAGGCTGCGGATTTTGACGATGAAATGAACGCAACAAATCGCGAGCGTGATTAATTTCTTTTAATTTTTCTGCTGCTGAACGAATCAACTCTTGATTTTCTTGAGGAAAGCGGTCGGGATGCCAAACAAATGCTAAATTTTTGTAAGCTTTGTTGATTTCTTCCAGAGATGCTCCTAGTTCAAGTCCTAGGACTTTGTAGTATGGCTCTAAATGATGGCTCACTATAGCAATATTTCCTTAACTAAGGTGAGAAAAACGATCTCAGGCGTTGCCCGAGGCAAGTTGCGGACAGAAATTTAGGGTTGTAAACCCTATAAATCAAGGGTTAAATCAATAAGTTGAACATAGGTTAACACCAAAATTTATTAGTACAGCTTTATGTTAAGTTTAAAATTATTTTTTCCTGTTAGGAATTTTGGTTAGGCAGTTTAAAAAAAAATGCTCGGTTAGAAGTTCAACTACTTATTTCTAATAGTATTTTGTCATGGATAAAGATAAGAGGGTAGACAACAAATCTTGAGAATTGCTTTATTCTCCTACTTCGGACAATTTACCTTGAGGAATTGAGGCAATTAACTTGCGAGTATATTCACTTTGAGGATGATAATAAACCTGTTGAGCATCATTTATTTCTTCTATTTTACCTTTATTCATTACCATAATGCGATCGCTCATGAATTTAACTACACTCAGATCGTGGGAGATGAAAATATAGGTTAAGTTATCTTCCTGTTGTAGTTTTTTGAGGAGGTTTAATACCTGTGCTTGTACGGAAACATCTAAAGCCGAAACTGATTCGTCGCAGATGATAAACTGGGGTTGTAAGATTAACGCACGAGCGATACAGATTCTTTGTCTTTGTCCACCAGAAAATTCGTGAGGATAACGATTCATCCAATCAGGATTTAAACCAACTCTTTCTAAAAGATAGGCTACTTTTTCTCGACGTTTTTTGGCATTTCCTCCCAAGTTGTGAACGATTAGGGGTTCTGCGATCGCTTTCCCAATCGTTAGGCGAGGATTAAGAGAATTATAAGGATTTTGAAAGACAATTTGAACTTCACGACGAAAAGAGCGTAATTTTCGGTCATTGACTTGCCATTTGGCAATATTTTCTCTTCTAAACCAAATTTCTCCTTGTAAGGTAGGAGGAATTAACCGTAATAAGGTTCTAGCTAAAGTAGATTTGCCACAACCAGACTCACCAACTAAACCTAAAGTTTCTCCTGGATAAACATCAAAAGAAATATTATTGACTGCCATAAAATATTTTTTCGTTCCGCCAAACATTCCTTTAACAGGAAAACCGACATGAAGATTTTTGATTGACAAGAAAGGAGTATGATTGGATAATTCGTTGAATCTGGCTTGATTAGTTTCTGGTTGAGTAATGTCTTGGAGATTCAATGTCTCAGTTTCTTTTTCGCGAATGATTAATTCTCCATTACTGTCAGTTTCTACCGACATAAAATCACTTACTGTGGGTAAATAGTTCAATTGTCGATCTAGAGGCGGACGACAAGCGAGTAAACCTTTGGTATAAGGATGTTGAGGATGAGTAAAAATTTTTCTAATTTCTCCTGACTCAACAATTTTACCTCGATACATTACTGCTACGCGATCGACTAATTCGGCAATTACCCCCAAGTCATGAGTAATAAAGATTAATGACATCCCTCTTTGACTGCACAATTGACGCAACAAATCTAAAATTGTCGCTTGAACGGTAACATCTAAAGCAGTAGTAGGTTCATCGGCAATTAAAACTGTCGGATTACACGAAATTGCCATCGCAATGGTTACCCTTTGTAATTGTCCCCCTGAAAGTTCATGCGGATAGCGTTTGAGAATGTCTTGTTTGTATTGATTAATGTATTGATTAATTTCCCTATCATTAGTGACACTGGCATGATTTTCGCTTAAATATTGTTCTCTCAGTTTTTGATCGCTAGGAATTAATTGAACTTCTTGCAGCAGTGAAGTAGCTTTTCTTCTAGCTTCTGTTTTGGAAACTTTTTGATGTAATAAAATCGCTTCTTCAATTTGAAAACCGATGGTTAAAACAGGATTTAGCGCACTCATCGGTTCTTGAAAAATCATGGCAATTTCTCCACCACGATATTTTCTTCTTTCTTCTGGGTTAATTGCTAAAAGATTAACTGGTTGATTAGCTGATTGAGAATGAAACCAAATTTCCCCCCCTGTAATTATTCCAGGATTAGAAATTAAACCCATAATTGCTAAAGAAGTAACTGATTTACCCGAACCAGATTCGCCGACAATTCCTAATTTCTCACCTTGTTTAAGTTGAAAATTGATTTGGTCTATTGCCAAAACAGGCTTGTTTTCAGTAAAAAATGTTACTTGAAGATTACGAACGTCGAGAACAGATTCGGTCATAATTACAGCTAAAGAAACGATTACAGGATTGTACCCGATTGCTCTTGAAGATTTGGGAATAAAATATTCAATTTTTTATGATTATATTTGTAATACTATTTTAGTCTTGGAAGGATATAGTTTTTAGTAACCCTGAGATATTAATGCTGAGATTACAACAAAGCAGCTAAATTTTTGGCTTCTCTTTTTTCTTTAAATAGCACATTTATTGACAGCCTCTACTGACAATGCCAGGTTAGCTAAATTAAAAGCGATCCTCATCAAGCGATCGCTTTTAAATAAATTTTTAATTCTCAAATATTTCCTTTTTTTGAAGAGTATTAATTATAATTAACGGCTAAGTCTTGAAGATTCAACCCATTCATTCCAAGAGCTATCGTAACCATAATAAGTAATTTGATAACTATTGCCACTAATCGCTAAAATTTGTCCTGGATACCATTGACCTTGCCAATAAATTTTAACTGAATCTCCTACTCGATAAGCTGAGCGAAAACGTTGTGGTTCAACCCATTCATCCCAAGAACTATCGTAACCATCATAGGTGATATAGCAATAATCTCCATCTACATCTAAAACTTTGGCTGAATACCAATTTCCTTTCCAAAGAACTTCTCCTTTTTGACCAATAGAACAATGACTAGCTAAAGCATTAGGAATCATTATTCCTAACCATGTTGCCATGAAAGCTGCGCCAAACATTAGTTTGTGTTTCATAATTTTTTTGAAAAAAT
This sequence comes from Stanieria cyanosphaera PCC 7437, assembly GCF_000317575.1. NCBI lineage: Bacteria > Bacillati > Cyanobacteriota > Cyanophyceae > Pleurocapsales > Dermocarpellaceae > Stanieria > Stanieria cyanosphaera. The sequence continues at coordinate 2,716,788 of NC_019748.1, forward strand.
AGATCAATTTCAATATTTAACTTTATTTAAATAATTCCCAATTTTTTAGATAAATAACATCAGATAAATGCGTAAAAATTTTGATAAAGTTATTGTGATTCTAAAAATTATTCTTAGTAAATATCCCTGATTTGTTAAGTTAATTGCTAATTAATAATCTCAAAAACTAGATAAAAATATTTAAGCTTATGTTTAGTTCAAGAAAAATGATTCACAATTTACGCTCAGAATCTGATTAAATCGAGAACAGTAAGGACAATTCATGCCACCTTTCGGTTCAGCGTAGTGATTATCCCTACTTAAACAATTGATTATTAAGATTGCCAAAATAATTAGTAATTTTCCGATTAAATCTGGTATTATATACATAATGGAAAAGGTGTGCGCAATCGAACCTGTTGCTTCAACTTAGGATTGTCGCATAGCAAAACATCACCAATTTTAATTAAATGCGATCTAAGTTTGATTATTGAGCAAATAGTTACAATCAGGCTTTCTATATTATGTAAAATCATAACTAGTTCAAGTGACTGCGATCGCACTAAAACTAATTACGAGTTAAATTAATCCACTAATTCGATCTGCACTAGCTAAACCAGAAATCAAGGCATCTTCGACTCGATTGCCGTTACACCAGTCACCACAACAAACTAAAGGTAAAGGTTGGGTTGTTGACAAACAGGGTAAAGATAGAGAGTGACTAGGAATAGAATAACGCCAACGATGTACTTGTAGCCATTGAGGAGAATCTAACCAAGGTAAAAATAAAGAAGCTGCTTGTTGTAATAATTGCTTTGCTGCTGATTGTAAGTCAGTAACATCTAAATATTTTTGAGCAAATTCAGGAGTACTATGAAAAACAAAAACAGGTTGAGTCATAGTATCTCTTTTACTACTATCTAAAGTGATCCAAATTAAATCGGTTTGGTTATTAATTTTAACTCCGTGCCACGATGGTAAGTCTGAGAGATATTGAGAATCGTATCCTGCCATCATGGTAATGCAAGGATAAAATTGTACCTGACGTAATTGATTAATTAACTTGGTTGGTACTTGAGATTCTAAAATTGGTAAAGTTTGGGGTGCAGGTATTGCCATTACAATAGCTTTAGCTTTAATCTCTTGATTAGATTCAGTTAAAATTTGCCAAATGTTTTCGATTGATTTGATCGCAGTAACTTGAAATTGTCTTTTAACTTCCAAACCTCTCGCTAAATATTTTGCGATTGTGTTTATGCCTTGAGGAACAATGTAACTTTTAATTGGGGGAGTCGGTTTAAGATTGTTTTGGGAGTCGAGTTGATAGATTTTACCATCCCAGAGTTTAAGAATATTTGCTTGGGTAAGTTGTTGAATTAATTCTTCTGTTTGTTTGCCTTGAATTTCTAAAAAAGATAAACCATGATCGACACAGGTTTTATTAATTCTTCTAGTGGCAACTCTACCACCTACACCACGAGATTTATCTACAACTATCACTTTGTATCTTTGTTGTTGCAGGTGTTGTGCGCAAGTTAATCCTGCTAAACCAGCACCGACGATCGCAATATCATATATATTTGTGCTATTGGTCATTCACTATCTCTCTACACTTATGCCTCAATAGTAAAGTAAGGGAAAATTTAATGGTTCGCGAACAATACAATTATTTTTGATCGTATTAGTCCACAGATGAACACAGATAAACACGGATATGACGATAATTTTTTGATTACGATTAATTGGGAAAAGTTAGCGGTTGAATACGAGAAGAAATTTCGATTCAATCGAGTTACTGAATCTGGTAGTAGTTATCAATATCAACTTGTTGGAGTACCTGTAATTCCAACTTCAATTCAGTTGAGAAATTATCAACAACAAGCTGTAATTAATTGGTTGAGAAATAAAGGTAGAGGTACATTAAAAATGGCGACTGGTAGTGGAAAAACTATCATCGCTTTAGCGATCGCAACTGAACTTTATCACAAAATTGGGTTACAAGTTTTATTAATTATTTGTCCTTTTCGTCATTTAGTAGTGCAATGGCAAAAAGAATGTCAAAAATTTAATTTAAATCCAATTTTAGCAATGAATCGAGTTGATGATTGGGAAAGAGAACTAACTAATCAACTTTATAATATTCGTGTTTGTAATCAAAGTTTTTTAACAGTTATTACGACTAATTCAACTTTAATTAGTGAGAGTTTTCAATCTCAGTTAAAATTTTTCCCTGCCAAAAGTTTAATTATTGGGGATGAAGCACATAATTTAGGTTCAATTCATTCGGCAGCAAGTTTACCTCGCAAGATTGGATTACGTCTTGCTTTATCTGCTACTCCAGAAAGATATTTTGATGATGATGGTACTGAAACAGTTTTTAATTATTTTGGCGAAATTATTCCCCCAGAATTTAGTTTAGCGGATGCAATCAAACAGGGCGCATTAGTACCGTATCTTTATCACCCTATTTTAGTTCAATTAACTCCAGAAGAAGCAATTAATTATGCCAAACTTACGCAAAAAATTGGTTGGATTTTACATAAAAATCAAAACTGGGAAAATGAAACCTTAACTTCTTTATTAACAAAGCGATCGCGTTTGATTGGAGCAGCAGAAAATAAGTTATTAGCTTTAAAAGAATTAATGCAAACTAGATTAAATACTAGTCATACTTTATTTTATTGTGGTGATGGATATGTTGATAATTATCATCTTGCTTATCGTCGTCAAATTGAAGCTGTTACTCGTATTTTAGGTAAAGAATTAGGTTATCGAGTTAATACTTATACTAACGAAACTTCTTTAGAAAATAGAGAACAATTAAGACAACAATTTGAACGAGGAGAATTACAAGGATTAGTAGCTATTCGTTGTTTAGATGAAGGCTTAGACATTCCTGCAATTCAAACAGCAGTAATTTTAGCTAGTACTACTAATCCCCGTCAATTTATTCAACGTCGTGGCAGAATTTTACGCCCTCATCCAGGCAAAAAACAAGCAACCTTATTTGATATGATTGTTATGCCTCCAGAGTTAGACCGCAATACTTGGGAAGTAGAAAGAAATTTATTACGTAAAGAGTTGAATAGATTTGTAGAGTTTGCTAATTTAGCTAGTAATTCCAAAGAAGCTATTGGTAAATTATTAATACTTCAAGAACAGTATCAATTAATAGATTAATTTTAAGGATTTTGTAAAATCAAAGGTAAACCATCTTCATTACGACCAACTATAACTATTTTAGTATTTTGAGATTCTGCTAGTTTCTGAGTTGCTTCAATTGCTTTTAATTGTAAAACTTGTTCGGTTAAACTTTGAGAAATTAATTTTTGTGCTTCTGCAATACCTTGAGCTTCAATTTTTTGACGTTCGGCTTCTTGTTTAGCTTTTTCGATTTCAAATTCTAATTCTTGTCGTTTTTTCTGATTAATAAATTGCTGGCGATCGCTTTCTTGTTCTGCTTCAATTTTTTGCTGAATAGCCTCTTGAATTTTTTCTGGTAAAGTCACTTTTCTTAATAAGCTTTCTTCGACAATAAAACCCAAAGGATTTAATTGTTTGCTGAGTTCTTGATGTAGAAGTTGAGTAATTTCTTGACGTTTACTACCATAAATATCTTTAGCTTCATGACTGGCAGTAATTTGTCGAATAATTGAACGAAAGCGAGAAATTAAAATTTCTTCTTCTTTAATACCAATATTGTTATATATTAATACTGCTTTTTGAGGTTCAAGTCGATATTGTAAACTTACATCAATATCTAAATTTAATCCTTCAGAAGAAGTAGTATTAACTGTTTCTTTAATATCTTTAAGACGGGTAGAATACTCAACTACATTGCTAAATGGAGTAATCCAGTTTACTCCAGGATTAAGAGTTTGTTCTGATACTTTACCAAAAGTTTCTACTACCCCAACTGTACCAGCAGGAATAATAATCAGAAAGCGAAAAATTAATTGATAAATAGTAGCAAAAGCAGCAATAATACCAACTAATAAGCCTATTGTTCTTACTAATTGTTTATTTTTTTCTCCAGCTATTTCTGATTTATTCAAAGCAATTATAAAAGAAATTAAAGCCGTAATAGTAGTAAAAATAAATTTCATAGCTACTCAGTTTACTAAATTTAACAAAGAAAACAAATTAAAACTGTCCAAGAGCCGTTAATATTATTCCCAAAAATATTTTTAAAATTTAATTTTTAGTTACTGCGGAAGATACTTATTAAATAAATTATTTATTTACAGGTAACTAATTAAAAACAAACTGACTTAATCATTAGCAACTAAATTGACTTATGTTGCTAGCCTATCTGGTTGAGTAAATGCTGAGTTATCTAGCCAATCATCTTCAGTACACACTATAGTCAATAGATTCAGTTGATTTTTCAGTTGTCAGAGATGGAACTGGAATTTAACTATTGTGACGCTGAGGCTAGAGAAATGCCAGAATAGAAAAATTAAGCTCGATTATCTTTAAAATAAGAAAAGAATTATTTATCGAGTAAAATAAATTTTAATAACTTCTTAATAATGAAAATAGCAATTACTGGAGCAACGGGATTTGTTGGTAGTCGTCTAGTTGAACGACTTAATCAAGAAAAGCATCAAATTGTAGTATTGACTCGTAATCCAGACAAAGCTAAAAAAGTTTTTCCTGCTTCTGCTTTTTCTAAGGTAGAACTAGTTCAGTATAGTCCTAAACAATCTGGAGATTGGCAAAAAGCAATTGACGGTTGTGATGCAGTGATTAATTTAGCTGGTGAACCTATTTCTGAACGTTGGACACCACAGCATAAGCAAGAAATTCTAGAGAGTCGCAAAATAGGAACTCAAAAAATAGTTGAAGCAATCAAACAAGCTGAAGTAAAACCGCAAGTTTTAATTAGTGGTTCGGCGATTGGTTACTATGGCACTAGTGAAACCGCTACTTTTGATGAAAATAGCTCTCCAGGAAATGATTTTTTAGCTGAAGTTTGTCGAGAATGGGAGGCAGAAGCAGAACAAGTTAAAGAGGCAGGAGTAAGATTAGTTATTGTTCGTGTGGGAATTGTACTTGGTAATGGTGGTGCTTTAGCTAAAATGATTGGACCGTTTAAAATGTTTGCAGGTGGACCAATTGGTACCGGTCGTCAATGGTTTTCTTGGATTCACCGCGAAGATTTAGTTACTTTGATTATTACGGCTCTGAATCAAACTAATATGGTAGGAGTATATAATGCTACTGCACCTAATCCTGTTCGTATGGCTCAATTTTGTCAGATTTTAGGTGAAGTCATGAATCGTCCTTCTTGGTTGCCCGTTCCTGAATTTGTTTTAGAGTTATTGTTAGGAGATGGAGCAAAAGTAGTCTTAGAAGGACAACAGGTATTGCCTAAGCAAACTCAAAAACTTGGGTTTCAATATCAATATCCCGAACTTAAATCAGCTTTAAAAGAAGTTATTGCTTCAGTTTAGTTTAAATAATAATTGCGATCGCGTCCATGTCTACAGGTAATTTTTCTGATCCTTCTTCACCAGTAATTAATCCTTCAACTCGTCAAGTAGGAATGCTAACTGTATTTCGCCTTGGTTTATTTAATCTTGCTTTGGGATTAATGGCAGTTTTGACTTTAGCGGTGCTTAATCGAGTAATGATTAGTGAATTAGGTATTCCTGCTACTATTACGGCTGGAACTTTAGCCATGTCTCAATTTGTCGCGCCTGCTAGAGTTTGGTTTGGACAGTTATCTGATAGTAAGCCAATTTTGGGCAGACATCGTACGGGTTATGTTTTACTTGGTGCGATTACGTTTAGCATCGCAGTCTTTTTAGCAGTACAAGTAGTTTGGCAACTAGGTGCGATCGCTCGTGCTAATCAGGGTTGGCTTTGGAATGCTCAAACCATTGGCTGGACTGGATTACTCGCCTTAATTATGGCTATTTATGGATTAGCTGTCAGTTCTAGTTCAACTCCGTTTACTGCCTTACTGGTTGATATTTCTGATGAAGATAATCGTCCCAAAATTGTCGCGGTTGTTTGGTCAATGTTGATGGTAGGAATTGTAATTGGTGGTATTACTGGTAGCATTGTCCTGAAACAAATAGAAGCGGGTGGTGTACAAGCTGGTCAAATTCCTTTAGAAAATTTACAAGCTCCGATCAATTCTATTTTTAGTTTTATTCCTTTTTTAGTAATTGCTTTAGCTTTAATTGCGACTTGGCAAGTAGAACGAAAGTATTCGCGTTTTTCGGCGCGTTCTTCTGCTAATAATCGAGAAGATAGCATTACTTTAAGACAAGCTTTAAAGATTCTAACTGCTAGTCCCCAAACGGGGATATTTTTCTGCTTTTTAGCTTTATTTACGATCAGTTTATTTATGCAGGAAGCAGTTTTAGAACCCTATGGCGGTGAAGTTTTTGGGATGTCAATCGCTGATACGACTAAACTTAATTCTTATTGGGGAATTGGGATTTTGTTAGGTTATGGAACGACAGGTTTTTTAATTATTCCTCGCTTGGGTAAAAAACGAACTACTAAAATTGGTTGTCTTCTGGTGGCTGTTTGCTTTGGGTTAATTATTTTATCGGGTTTTACTCAAAACGAAATGATTCTCAAAGTAGCAATGGTTTTATTTGGCATTGCAGCAGGAGTAGCTACCATTGGTGGAATTAGTTTAATGCTGGATTTAACCGCAGCCGAAACTGCCGGAACTTTTATCGGTGCTTGGGGATTAGCACAAGCTATGTCGAGAGCTTTAGCTACCGTTGCTGGTGGGGTAGTTTTAGATTTGGGTAAGGCAATTTTTGCTGTTCCTGTCTTAGCTTATGGTTTAGTTTTTGGAATTCAAGCAGTAGGAATGATCCTCGCTATTGCACTTTTGAACCGAGTTAACGTAGTCGAATTTCAAACGACAACCCGAAAAGCGATCGCAACTGTGATGGAAGGAGATTTGGATGGTTAAATTTAATGATTAATGATTGAATTGATTGCTTTTAAGAATAAATTGCTTTAAATATCATTAAAACTATTTCTCAGACTATGATCATACAAGTTATTTCTTGAGATATACATTTAAGCAATCACAAGGATTTATTTTGGTCTTATAAGACTTAAATAACTTCTTTAATAATGAACGAAACAGAAGAATTTACCATTGGTGTTGAAGAAGAATATCAGATTATTAATCCGCAAACGGGTGAACTTTGTGGTCGAGCCGAACAAATAATTGGTTATGCGCGAAAAACTCTAGACAAAGAGGTGGTACAGCCAGAAATGTACCTTTCTCAAGTAGAAATCGCCACAGTAGTTTGTCAATCATTATCAGAAGTACATCGAGAGTTAGCTAACTGTCGTCGAGCAGTAATCGAAGCAGCTAAACAAGATGGAAATGCCATTGCAGCAGCAGGAACTCATCCCTTTTCCGATTGGCAAAAGCAAGAACTTACACCCAAACGTCGTTATCAAAATTTGCAAGCCGAACTCAAACAAACCATCCGTGAATTGGTTATTTTTGGTAATCATGTTCATGTAGGTTTAAAGGATAAAGCGATCGCTCTTCAAGTAATTAATCGTGCTAGAATTTGGTTATCGGTATTATTGGCATTGTCTGCTAATTCGCCTTTTTGGTTGGGTCAAGCCACTGGTTATGCTAGTTATCGTACTCAAATGTGGTCGCGACTTCCTCTCTCAGGACAGCCTCAATTCTTTAACGATTATCAAGAGTACACAACTTTGATTGAAGAGTTAATTTCTACTGGTGCGATTAAAGATCCGACGACAATTTATTGGGATATTCGCTTATCTGAAAAGTTTCCTACTATTGAATTTCGCGTCACAGATATCTGTATGACTGTAGAAGAAGCAGTCACTATGGCTGGTCTAATTCGTGCTTTAGTTTACACTTGTTATCAAGAAGTTATTAATGATGAGTCTTTGATAGCAGTTCGCCCCGAAATTTTGAAGACTGCTCATTGGTGTGCTGCGCGTTATGGTTTGACGGAACATTTGGTTGATGTCCTCGAAAAAGTTACTCTTCCTGCTTCAGATTTAGTTAATCAATTTCTTGATTATTTACGTCCAGCTTTAGAAAAATTTGGTGACTGGGAAAAAGTTTCCGCTTCAGTTCAACACACCTTAGAACAAGGAAATGGCGCACAAAGACAATTAGAAATTTATGAAAAAACGGGTAGCTATCAAGAAGTAGTTAAATATATTGTGTCCCAAACCCAACAAGGAATAATCTCTTAAATAATTAAGATAGCAATCCTATTTGAATCATGAAAATTGTTAAAGAGGAAAGGCAGGAGGACAAGGGTTGTTCTCGGACTCGAATTCGATTCGAGTTACAGCCCCTCCAGAAGGCAAAAGTCATTTTCACAAATGATTTAGAATCGCTATAGTCTAGGATCACTTCAGTATACTTGAATACTAATATTTCTCCAGATCGAATCAAAATATTTTGATAAGTAGTAGATAAAAGCGATCGCTATGAGTTGGTTAATTTTTTTGTTGATTGGATTGATACTGATCTGGATAGGTTTAAAAGTTAGTGAAGAAGTAGTTCAACTCTCCACAGCCATCACAGCAGCAATTTTGCTAGTTTGGGGATTAGTTTTAACTCCTCAGTCATTATTATTATTAATTGAAATTATTACGATTTTGGCTGTTTTTAGAATATGTATGCGTTGTTGTGAATGTGATTGATCGGTTTAAATAGTTGAGGTCAAATAAATTACTCCAAAACTATTGATGGCAAAATCGAACTCTTATCCTTGTCAACTTCCACCAGCTTTAAAACCAGGAGATCGGGTTACAGTAATTGCTCCTAGTGGTGCTTTAAAAGAGTTTGAAGCCTTAGAACAAGGATTAGCCATCTGGCGATCGCGTGGTTATCAAGTTCAATTAGGTAGTAACTGGAATTTTCGTCACGGTTATTTAGCAGGAGATGATCGTCAACGCCGAGAAGCCTTAGCTCAAGCCTGGAGCGATCGCGACTGTCAAGCGATTCTTTGTGTTAGAGGCGGTTATGGTGGTGCTAGATTGTTGGAAGATTGGAATTGGAATTCATATTTATCAGAACAAACCAAGACAAAATCAGCCTGGTGTAATAGCAAGTGGTTGGTTGGCTTTTCTGACGTTACCAGCTTACTGTGGAGTTTAGCCAAGATTGGAATTGCAGGAGCTCACGCTCCAGTTTTAACTACTTTAGCCAGTGAGCCTGAATGGTCAATTAATAGGCTATTCGACTGTCTTGAAGGTCGTAAATTAGAACCATTACAAGGTAAAGGTTGGGGAGGTAGTCAAACTACAGGAATTCTTTTACCAGCTAATCTCACTGTCGCCACCCATTTACTCAAAACTCCGATTCAACCATCGTTTGAAAGCATAATTTTGGCTTTAGAAGATGTAACAGAAGCTCCTTATCGTATTGATAGAATGTTAACTCAATGGAGATTAATGAGGGCATTCACAGGAATCAAAGGAATTGCTTTAGGACGTTTTAGTCGTTGTGATGCACCTGTAGGTTTTAATAGTTGGAGTGTTGAAGAAGTAATACGCGATCGCTTGTCCGACTTAAACATTCCGATTGTTTCTGATTTGCCTTTTGGACATGACGGAGTTAATGCTGCTTTACCGGTAGGACAGATGGTTCAACTTGATGCAGAAAAAGGCATTTTAAGTTGGTATTGAAACACTCAAGCTTGAGCAGACAATCTTTTATAGTTTAATAATCTGACAAATTGCTGTTTAATCTTATCTAACTAATTTACTTCTAGCGCAGAAGTTGATTCTGTTTCTTCCAATGACTCAACTGTTTTTGACTCAGTTTTAGCTTCTAGTTGTTCTTGAGGATTTTCTGTGTTAGAAGGAACAATCGTATCTTTTACTTCAGGTATTTGATTTGACTTAGCTTGGTATCCTGGTTCGACTATTCCTCTTGCTTCGGTTGCTGAAATTTTTCCTTTGATCAATTTAGCTAAAGTATCTAGTTCGCTTGGATCGTAGGTTACTAGTCGAACTGTATTATTAAAAGCATTTTCAATATTCTTGCCATCTTCATCAATTAATTCCAACTGAACCCAGTTGCTACCTCGTTTAAAACCTTGAAGATAAATTGGTTGCCATTGATCTAGTAAAAAACTTTCTCCATTAACAGTGACTCGAATTTGCCAATCTTTGATATCATCATTGAGATTTTCTTGGGCTACTAAATGTAGTGGGGCATTAGTTAAATAAAAATCTAGTAAAATTGGCTCGGCACTATATTTACCAGTTGGAAGGCTATAAGTTAATAAAGGTAAAGTTGGGTCAGGTCGATTATTATTCGTTTTGGTCAAAACATGAAAGCTTGTTTGTGCATAAGCTTCTTGATTTTTAAAACTTTCACCCCAAGGGCGAGCAGCAAATATTCTGATTGTGTGAGTACCAGGAGCAAGATTTTCTAAAACAATTGCTTCGTTAAGGTCGTATATGAGTCGGCTGGGTTCATTATCAACAATTAAATTTAAATGAGGACCCATTGCCAATTGTTCATCTTTAAATATAGGAAAATTCTTGACTTGTAGTTTAACTTCAATAGTTGCCTCATCAAAAATTTCCTCTGAAGTTGGAGATAAAATAGCAACTTGAGGATAAAACTTTTCAAAATTTTGATTGAGTTCTTGAATTGTCTGAGGCGGTGCTGATTCTGATAATTTTCCTCCTGAAGTGAATTTTGAGGTAGTTTTTTCCAATAATCCTACTGGTGAACTGGGCGAATTAAGTTGCCAACTATTGCCTGAAGCAACCTCGCCAGAATTGTCTGCTCCACAACCAAACAAATTCCAAGTCAAACTAATTAATAATAAATAAACAAAAATAGTTTTCATCGAAATTAATCTATATTTAAAGCCCAACACATATCATTCTGCCATCAAATAAACTTAAGCGTTTCTATCGATTAAATTCCAATAAGTGTTACAACAGACAACCCCAGAAAATTTATTTACTTTTGTGAAGAAACTTTGTTTTTTCTTGACTTTTGGGATTTACAGGGTAGTGTTAAGCCTTACAAAATCAAGAATTAGAATGTTTTAAAATTTTGTTAAGCTTGACCATTACAGGAGAGGACGAAGTTTTATCATCTTAATTAATGCTTACGCCCGAAACCCAATTTTTTGGGTCAAAGTAAGCAAAATTAAAGCAAAGTGGTTTTTTAAACTACCTATTTGCATAATTTAAAACTGATTACCAATAACATCTAATATCCATTGTCGAGAGAGGAGAATCCTCATGACAATCAGTCCTCAAAGAGAAGAGGCGAAAGTCAAAGTAACGGTTGATAACGATCCAGTACCTACTTCATTCGAGAAGTGGGGCAAACCTGGTCATTTTGATCGCACTCTGGCGAGAGGTCCCAAAACTACAACTTGGATTTGGAATCTCCACGCCGATGCACATGATTTTGACAGCCATACTAGCGATTTAGAAGATATTTCTCGGAAAATCTTCAGCGCACATTTTGGTCACTTAGCAGTTATCTTCGTTTGGTTAAGCGGTATGTACTTCCATGGTGCACGCTTCTCCAACTATGAAGCCTGGTTAGCCAATCCAATCGCTATCAAACCCAGCGCGCAAGTTGTTTGGCCAGTTGTTGGTCAAGGAATTTTAAATGGCGATGTCGGTGGTGGCTTCCACGGTATCCAGATCACTTCTGGATTGTTCTATCTCTGGCGCGCCTCTGGATTTACTAATGGCTATCAGTTATACTGCACTGCCATTGGGGGTCTAGTTATGGCAGCCCTGATGATCTTCGCTGGTTGGTTCCACTATCATAAAAGAGCTCCTAAGCTTGAGTGGTTCCAAAATGCTGAATCAATGATGAATCACCATTTAGCTGGACTATTAGGTTGTGGTTCTCTTGGTTGGGCTGGTCATCAAATCCATGTATCCTTACCAATTAACAAGCTCCTAGATGCAGGTGTTGCTCCTGGCGACATCCCCTTGCCCCACGAGTTCATTCTCGATAGCAGCAAGATGGCAGAGCTATATCCCAGTTTTGCACAAGGGCTAAAACCCTTCTTTACCTTAAACTGGGGAGTATATTCTGACTTCTTGACCTTTAAAGGAGGATTGAACCCAGTAACTGGTGGTTTGTGGCTCTCCGATTCAGCGCATCACCATTTAGCGATCGCTGTGTTGTTTATCATTGCTGGTCATCAGTACCGTACCAATTGGGGTATTGGTCACAGCATGAAAGAAATTCTGGAGAATCATCGCGGACCTTTCACTGGTAAAGGACACCAAGGACTGTATGAAATTTTGACCACTTCTTGGCATGCTCAACTAGCAATTAACCTAGCTTTATTAGGTTCTTTGAGCATTATTGTGGCACATCATATGTACGCCATGCCTCCCTATCCTTATCAAGCGATCGATTATGCTACCCAGCTATCGTTGTTTACTCATCATGTCTGGATTGGCGGTTTCTTGATTGTTGGAGCAGGCGCACACGGGGCTATCTTTATGGTTCGGGATTACGATCCAGCCAAGAATGTTGATAACCTTTTAGATAGAGTTCTTCGTCATAGAGATGCAATTATCTCTCATCTAAACTGGGTCTGTATCTTCCTAGGCTTCCATAGCTTTGGACTTTATGTCCACAATGACACTATGCGTGCTTTTGGTCGCCCTCAAGATATGTTCTCTGATACAGGGATTCAGCTACAGCCAATCTTTGCTCAGTGGGTACAAAATATTCATACTTTAGCTCCAGGCGGAACTGCACCTACAGCTTTAGAACCAGCGAGTTATGCTTTTGGCGGTGATGTAATTGCAGTTGGTGGTAAAGTAGCGATGATGCCTATTGCTCTGGGTACAGCAGACTTTATGGTTCATCATATTCATGCTTTTACCATTCACGTAACTGTATTAATTCTGCTTAAAGGTGTTCTTTTTGCTCGCAGTTCCCGCTTGATTCCCGATAAGATGAAATTAGGTTTTCGCTTCCCTTGTGACGGGCCTGGACGGGGTGGTACTTGTCAAGTATCTGCTTGGGATCACGTTTTCCTAGGCTTATTCTGGATGTACAATTCCTTGTCGGTCGTACTTTTCCACTTCAGTTGGAAGATGCAATCGGATGTCTGGGGTACAGTAGCAAATGATGGCACAGTTTCCCATGTTACCAATGGCAACTTTGCTCAAAGTGCAATTACCATTAATGGTTGGTTGCGCGACTTCCTTTGGGCTCAAGCCTCTCAGGTAATTAACTCTTACGGCTCAGCTTTGTCAGCCTATGGCATTATGTTCCTAGCGGGTCATTTCGTTTTTGCTTTTAGCTTAATGTTCCTCTTTAGTGGACGTGGTTATTGGCAAGAATTGATTGAATCAATTGTTTGGGCGCATAATAAACTTAAAGTAGCTCCATCAATTCAGCCTCGTGCTTTGAGTATTACTCAAGGTCGCGCAGTTGGAGTAGCTCACTATCTCCTAGGGGGAATTGTTACTACCTGGGCGTTCTTCCTGGCGAGAACTATTTCACTAGGATAAAAATAATTAATGCCTTTCTACCAATCTTCGTGGGATGGTTGGGGTGAAAAACTTAAGCTATCCCATCAAGATTGGTAAACTAACCTGCTCAAACAGTAGGAAAGTTCAAAATCAGCAAACTTTACGGTTAATCAACCCAAATTGAAAACCGTTTTTAACAAACTTACTACCGAGAATAAATAATTTCTAGGTGGTAAAAAAAAAAGAAAATGAGCAGCAAGTAATTGTTTTAGTCTCATTTTTAACCAGAGGAGAATTCCTAAAGACCTATGGCAACTAAATTTCCAAAATTTAGCCAGGATCTTGCACAAGACCCAACAACACGTCGAATCTGGTACGGAATTGCCACTGCTCATGACTTTGAGCTTCATGATGGCATGACTGAGGAAAATCTTTATCAAAAGATTTTTGCTTCCCACTTCGGTCATATTGCAATCATCTTCTTGTGGACTTCCGGTACTCTGTTTCACGTAGCCTGGCAAGGTAACTTTGAACAGTGGATTAAAGATCCTTTAAACATTCGTCCCATTGCTCATGCGATTTGGGATCCTCAGTTTGGTGATGCAGCAGTAGATGCTTTCACTCAAGCTGGTGCTTCTTATCCAGTAGATATTTCTTATTCTGGTGTTTACCACTGGTTCTATACCATTGGGATGACCAACAACCAAGACCTTTATCAAGGAGCAATCTTCTTACTGATTTTGGCTTCCTTGTTCTTGTTTGCAGGTTGGTTGCACCTACAACCCAAGTTCCGTCCTAGTCTGGCTTGGTTTAAAAATGCTGAGTCTCGGATGAACCATCACTTAGCTGGTTTATTTGGAGTTAGCTCCTTAGCTTGGACTGGTCACTTGGTTCACGTTGCAATTCCTGAGTCGAGAGGACAGCACGTAGGTTGGGATAACTTCCTATCTACTCCTCCACATCCCGCAGGTTTAGGACCTTTCTTTAGCCTGAATTGGGGTGCTTACGCTCAGAATCCAGATACTGCTAACCATGTATTTGGGACTTCTGAAGGAGCAGGAACTGCAATTTTGACTTTTTTAGGTGGTTTTCATCCTCAAACAGAATCTCTCTGGCTAACAGATATCGCTCATCACCATTTAGCGATCGCGGTTATCTTCATTATTGCTGGTCATATGTACCGTACTAATTTTGGTATTGGTCACAGCATGAAAGAGATTCTGGATGCTCACCGACCTCCAGAAGGAACTCCCTTGGGTGGAGTATTGGGTGCAGGTCACAAAGGAATCTACGACACTTACAACAATTCTCTGCACTTCCAATTAGGATGGCACTTAGCTTGTTTAGGTGTAATAACTTCTTTGGTTGCCCAACACATGTATTCCATGCCTCCTTATGCTTTTATAGCTAAGGATTACACTACTCAAGCAGCCCTTTATACTCATCATCAGTATATTGCTGGTTTCTTGATGCTTGGTGCTTTCGCTCATGGTGCAATCTTCTGGGTACGTGATTATGACCCCGAAGCCAACAAAAATAATGTTTTGGCAAGGGTATTAGAACATAAAGAAGCGATTATTTCTCACTTAAGCTGGGTATCTCTCTTCCTTGGTTTCCATACTTTAGGTTTATACGTGCACAACGATGTCGTAGTTGCCTTTGGTACCCCTGAAAAACAAATTTTGATCGAGCCTGTTTTTGCTCAGTGGATTCAGGCTGCTCATGGTAAAGCTCTGTATGGATTTGATACTCTATTATCCAATCCAGATAGTGTTGCTTACACTGCTTTCCCCAATCACGGCAACGTTTGGTTACCTGGTTGGTTAGACGCAATCAATAGCGGTACTAACTCCTTATTCTTGACCATTGGTCCTGGTGACTTCTTAGTTCACCATGCGATCGCGCTAGGTTTACATACCACTACTTTGATTTTGGTCAAAGGTGCTTTAGATGCACGTGGTTCCAAACTAATGCCAGACAAAAAAGACTTCGGTTTTGCCTTCCCTTGTGATGGTCCTGGTCGTGGCGGTACTTGTGATATCTCTGCTTGGGATTCCGTTTACCTCGCTTCTTTCTGGATGTTAAACACCTTGGGCTGGTTAACCTTCTACTGGCATTGGAAACACCTCGCTATTTGGCAAGGTAACGTTGCTCAGTTCAACGAAAACTCTACCTATTTAATGGGTTGGTTCCGTGATTATCTGTGGGGCTATTCCGCATCACTAATTAACGGTTACAATCCCTACGGAACTAATAACCTTTCTGTTTGGGCCTGGATGTTCCTCTTAGGACACTTGGCTTGGGCGACTGGTTTCATGTTCCTCATCTCTTGGCGTGGTTACTGGCAAGAGTTAATTGAAACTCTTGTTTGGGCGCACGAGCGTACTCCTCTAGCTAACATAGTTCGTTGGAAAGATAAGCCCGTCGCTATGTCTATCGTTCAAGGTCGCGTAGTTGGTGCAGCCCACTTTGCCTTTGGCTACGTTCTGACCTATGCAGCCTTTGTGATTGCTTCTACTGCCAGCAGGGTTGGCTAAAGATAGTTTTCACAAACTAACATAAAAAATGAATCCTCTACCTTTGGGTAGGGGATTTTTCTTGTTTAAGAAAGTAGTTAATACGTACTTTTTATAATTATCAACTGATTTAAAAAAATGGATTTTTGAGCTTATTTTGTTGAGTTTTGTAAACCACAACTTTGATTATTATTGAAATGTCAGGTAATGAAGACTAAATAACTGTTGTGAATCAGTCCAAACACATTTGGCTTGAAAACCTGCTTGAGCAGCTAAGGATTGAAATTCTGTACAAGTATATTTATAAGAATGTTCAGTTCTCAATAATTCTCCTTGCTTAAACTCAATTTCTACATCATCAATTTTAATCACTTGATTTTTCAAACTAACTATATACATTTCAATGCGACCAAGCTCATTATAAGTAGCTCGATAAATAAAATTATCTAAATTAAAATTAGCTTTTAATTCTCGATTAATCCGAGTCAACAAATTTAAAGCAAAAGCAGCAGAAACCCCTTGAGAATCATCATAAGCTGGTTCAAGAATTGAGCGCTCTTTTTTGAGATCCACTCCAATTATCAGACTGCCGTTTGGTTGTAAAATTTTGCCTACATTTTTCAGAAATTCTACTACCTCAACAGGCTCTAAATTACCAATCGAAGAACCAGGGAAAAAACCTACTTTATATTTATTTTCAATTAAAGGAATCTTTGGTAGATGCAACGGTTGAGTATAATCAGTACAAATAGCGATCGCATTTAAATCTGGATAAGCCTCTACCAAATTATGACAAGATTCATATAAATGTTGTACAGAAATATCTAGTGCTACATAAATGGGTAATTGTTTCATCGCATCCAGAATGATTCTCACTTTTTGCGAACTACCACTACCAAATTCAACTAAAACACCATCTCCAATTAAAGAAGCAATTTCGTGAGCATTATCTTTAAGAATCCCCATTTCGGTGCGGGTAAGATAATATTCATCTAAATCACAGATTTGATCGAATAATTCCGAACCCTTTTTATCGTATAAAAATTTAGCAGAGATAGCTTTTTGAGGTTGTTGCAATCCCTTAATGATCTCGGTGCGAAAGTCAGCTAGAGACGGATGCAAATCGTAAAGTTTGACTTTTGATTGAGAGTGTGAGGGTGCAATCATCTAATTGACTCCTGTAATTAATTAAATTTTTAGTTGTAAGAAAAGAATTTAGTCAAACTGATTACTTTTGATTAATTTCATGCCTATTTTAAAAGTAAGTTGGCAATAACTTTAATTACTTCTACTGAAAGATGTAGTTTAAATTTATTTGACCAAGCGAATTCCTGTAAACTGCCAGCGTGCAGAAGGAGGAAAAAAGTTTCGATATGTAGGACGGATATGACTAATCGGAGTAACACAAGAACCGCCTCGTAAAACCATTTGATTACACATAAATTTACCGTTGTATTCGCCGATCGCACCTGCTTCTGGTTGATATCCTGGATAAGGAAGATAGGCACTTTGCGTCCATTCCCAAACATCACCAAACATTTGATCTGGTCGAGTCATTCCTAAAGCAGCAGTAGGATGTAATTTTTCTGTTTCTAAAAAATTGCCTCTAATTGGCACTTGCGCTGTTGCTATTTCCCATTCTGCTTCTGTTGGTAAGCGTTTACCGCAAAAACGAGCATAGGCATCTGCTTCATAAAAACTAACATGACAAACTGGTTCATCTTTTTGAAGAGGTTGCATTCCTCCAAGAGTCATGATCCACCATGCACCGTCAATTTTTTCCCAATATAAAGGTGCTTGCCATCTTTCAGCTTGAACAGTAGACCAACCTTCTGACAACCAATATTCAGGGTTACTATATCCGTCAGCTTCAATAAATTCTAAATATTCTTCATTAGTAACTAGGCGAGTAGCAAAATAATAGTCTTGTAACAAAGTTTGGTGGCGAGGACTTTCATTATCAAAACTGAATCCTTCTCCTTGATAACCAATACTATAGATTCCCCCAGGATAATCAAGCCATTTTTCTTCAAAATTAATCAATTCTGCTGAAGAAGTGGAATTTTGGGTTTGATAAACAGGGCGTAAAGGATTAGTCGCCAAAATATGTTTAATATCTGTTAGTAGTAATTCCTGATGTTGTTGTTCGTGATGAAGACCTAAAATAATTAAAGAGCTAATTTGCTGATCTTTTTCTAGTTGATTAATTAACTCTGCCATTGCCTGGTCAACATAAGCTCGATATTGATAGACCTTTTCTACGGTAGGACGTGAGAGTAAACCCCTCTGAGGACGAGGATGACGTTTACCTACTGCTTCATAATAAGAATTAAATAAATAACCGAACTGAGGATGAAATACTTGATATCTATTTAAATAAGGAATAAGTAAAAAAGTTTCAAAAAACCAAGTTGTATGAGCCAAATGCCATTTAGGTGGACTGACATCAGCCATAGTTTGAATTACATAATCTTCTATCGCTAAAGGTTGACAGATTTTTTCACTGCGTTGACGAACTTGTTGATAAAAATCTATTAAAGAAAGATTAATCTGGTCTTGAGCAAGAGAAATTGTCTTGAGCATGATTTAATTTTTTAGTAAATAATGATTAAACCATTCAATTTGGATTGAATGTATTTCTTTACAAACAGTTTGTTTACTTTAATTATTTAATTAGAAATGTTAAGTTTTATTTATTTTAAAGTAGCATAACATTTAAAATTGCTGTTTTGCTATAGATAATCAAATTTTTAGCTTGTTTTGAATCAAGACATTTTTTATATAAAAATAATTTTATAATTTTAAATTTGAAATAATCATTGAAGTCAATCAAACTTTTTTTTTTGATAATTTTGATAAACTTGCTCGAAATATTAGTACTAATTTAAATCAGTTTTATTAAAATCTACTAATTAAAAATCCTTTTATTAATCACAATGAAATTGAAGTGGATTAGTTGATTTGTTCCATTCTTCCTGAAGCCAATTACGGACAAAAATACCCATTTTGTTTCCTCCCAAAACGCGGTCTCTTTCATCTGTTAATCGAGGAGAACAATAATAATCGTAAGCCCACACTACCCAATTAATATTAGGACGCTTACTTAAATAAATCTCTGATAGGCTGACCCAACTCTCGATCACGGCGCAGTAGATGCACGTACGCGGTCTACAGCCCAAAACGAGAGTCGCATCTAGTCCTTACTATACTATTTAATGAGTATTATTTGTCGAACCACCATTGCATAGTTATAGTTTTCAAACACCACAATTAAAAGAATTATGAGAAACACGCTGAATATTATCAGTAGGATAAGCAGTTAAGGTAACTGTTCCATCAGGATTTTTCACGATTCCCCGCGCTGGATAAATTGCACCTTGTGATGTAAGTATTGGTGGATATTGTTCTTGTAAAGCTCTTTCTTCCTCAACAACTGCTGGTATAGATTGACCATCAATGAAAATATTCTCTGCTGAAAAAGGTTCAGTAGGTTCGGGAGGTATACCACCTTTACCGTTGACAGTAAAAGTGTTAGCTTTACCAGAATTAATGTTTCTGGCGAGTTCAGAAGTATTACATACTCCAGCAACTACTTGATTGGAATCGACAACGTTCTCTGGAGTCTCGGCAGTTTCTTGGAATAGATCTACATCAGGAGTAATAATTTCAACTACCCCATCAAATTGTGCGCCTCGTGCCGAACTGGCATTAATATCGTTAGTCATAGGATTTAAAGGACGTTCTTCAATTCCAAATACTGATTGAACTTTAATTGTGATATTACCACCAATTCCTTGTTGAGCATTGGCGATAATATCATTATTTTGATTGGGAAAAGCAACAATAAAATCAGAGTCAATCGTAACGTTACCACCATTTGCTTCTCCTGTCGCTTGTGCTGAAATTAAACTATTGTCTCGTAACAGTAAATTCCCAGCCTCAAGATCAATATTTCCACCTTCTCTCGATATATTATTAGCTGTAATTTTTCCTTGAGTATTGAGTTCGAGTGAATTTGCACTAATTAAAATATTTCCAGCTTGTCCTTGTCCTTGATTATCTACTGATAATTCTGACTCATTGGTAACAATTAGAGAATCTGTGTTCACTTCAAGAAAACCCCCGTTACCTTGAGCATTTTCTGTTACTTGACCTAAAATTTTGCCTTCATTTTCTAGCAAAACGTAGTCATCAGCAGTAATATTGATATTTCCTGCATTGCCTTCACCTTTAGTTAGAGAATTAATGCCTGCACCATTTTTAACAATGACAGAATTAGCATTAATATTAATAGCACCACCGTTACCTTGAGCATTTTCTGCCACTTCGGTCAAAATTAAACTACCTTGGTCTAAAGACAAAGTTCCTTCAACATTGATACTGATATTCCCTGCATTTCCTTTTCCTTTGGTATCTGCCAAAATGAAAGTACCACCACTAGCTTCAAATGAACCAGCATTAATATTGATATTTCCACCATTCCCCTCAGCACCTTCCTGTACTTGAGAAAGAATTAAACCAGTCTGATCTGAAAATAGTTTGTTTTGAACATCAATAGTAATATCTCCTGCATCTCCTTCTCCACCTTGGTTATCTACTAATACCGCACCCTTATCAATTAAAGTGAGAGAATCAGCTTTGATTGATACTTGTCCACCACTGCCACTCGCACCTTCTCTAACTTGACTAAAAGAACCACTGATTACTGGACCATCACCAAAAGCTGGTACAGGTGTAAATCCTTGTCCGATATAAGATACTGCTCCTGTGGCATTAATATCTATATCACCTGCATCTCCTTGAGCAATTGTATTACCAAGTATTCTGGCACCATTAGTTAAAGATAAAGTTTCAGTATTAATATTTACTTTTCCGCCATTACCAATTGCATCTGTAGCGTGTTCGACTATTTCTATTCTTCTTAAACCAACAGTGCTATAAATTCCTCCCCATTCACGATCAAAAGAGATGTTTTTAGCATTAAGATTAACTGTACCTGCATCCCCTTTACCAAAAGTACTAACAACAATAGCTGAACCATCTACAAAATTTAAATTATTAGTATTAATATTATTGGCTCTATTTGGGTATCGGTTGCGCTAAACTCTACCCCTTCAGGAAACAAAATACTATCTGCTGTACTACCATAAAAAGAACCACCAATATCTAAAGAAGCACCTTCACCAAAAATAATTCCCGCAGGATTGATTAAAAATAAATTGGCACTACCCGACGCACGAATTAAACCATTAATATTAGAAATATTGCCACCTGTAACGCGATTAAGAATATTGACTACATCAGATGCATTATTAAAAAAAGCTTCACTACCAGTTGGTACAGAAAAATCTTTGAAACTATGAAATACATTTTTTCCTGCTGTTGTACCACCTTCAATCGTAAAAGTATTGCCATCAGGAGTAGTAACAGTAGTACCAAGACTATTATCTGGGATGATTTGAGCTTGAACAGGAACAGTTGATAAACTTAAAGTAAAGGCAAATGTTAATAATTGTTCTAGTTTGAAATAATATTTCATTTTTCTTTATTTTTGATGAAATAGTTTTTTTATAAAGATTTGATCTCAAGGAAATAACTTATTTATAAAATTAAGTTTACAAGATAGATGCAATTTTAAAAAATTAAAAAACTTATAAAATTAGACTCGCTCATAGGAACAATAGATAAATTTCCTTTAAGAAACCGCTATTTAATTCAACAGCAATTATGGCAAAGAGGAGGAAGAGAAACTTTTTTAGCTCAAGCTCAAATAACTCAAGAATTAGTCGTAATTAAATTCTTGAAATTTGGTCTAGATTTTGAATGGGAACATTTGAAACTTTTTGAAAGAAAATCTTTTTATTGTTCACAATTAAATTGAACTGGATTATTTGATTTGTTATATTCTTCCTGAAGCCAACTTCTGGTCTGTTAAGTCACTTGAATATGTCATTTTGTTTGATATCCTTTTTTATCAAGATACCAAATGGGTTCTATAACACTACGGAAAAATACTAGTACATTCTGTTGTTCTCTGTTGCCTGTTCTCAATCAAGCCGATATCTTATGTCTTAACTAAAAGCGCACTGCTATATCTGCACCGTTCTCTACGGTAGCACTTCTATTTCATTGGTTCATAAAAAAAAATGTAGAGAAATCTTCTCTAGACTCCCTACATCAAATCTGTAATCGTTTAAAGTTTATTTGGTTTCAGAAAACTCAGCATCAATTACATCATCACCACCTTCACCAGAACTTGAACTAGAAGCACCAGCATCACCAGGTGTACCTTCACTTGCGGTTGCACCGCCAGCTTGTTGATAGATATTGCTACCGATACTGTATAGAGTTTGTTGCAACTCTGGCATTAAAGTTTTGATTTTTTCATCATTTTCAGAATTTACTGCTTCTCTAAGATCTTTAATCAAACCTTCTGCCTTAGTTTTATCTGCTGCGGGTACTTTGTCACCGAGTTCAGTGAGTTGTTTTTCAGCTTGGTAAACTAAAGAATCAGCTTGGTTTTTACGGTCAATTTTTTCGCGACGTTCTTGATCCGCAGCAGCGTTAGATTCAGCTTCGCGAACCATTCTGTCTACTTCGTCATCGGGTAAAGTAGAAGCACCTGTGATACTAATAGATTGCTCTTTACCAGTTCCCTTGTCTTTAGCAGTAACGTTCAAAATACCGTTAGCGTCGATATCAAAGGTTACTTCAATTTGAGGTACACCACGAGGTGCAGGAGGAATACCATCTAAACGGAAAGTACCTAAACTCTTGTTGTCTTTAGCAAATTCCCGTTCCCCTTGCAGAACATGAATTTCTACATTAGTTTGACCATCTACCGCAGTAGAGAAAGTTTCCGATTTTTTAGTAGGAATAGTAGTGTTACGAGGAATAATTTTCGTCATGACACCGCCAAGAGTTTCTACACCTAAAGATAACGGTGTAACGTCTAACAGCAGAATGTCTTTAACTTCACCAGCTAGTACCCCTGCTTGAATAGCTGCACCGACTGCTACCACTTCATCAGGGTTAACAGTTTGGTTGGGGTCTTTAGCTAAGATGCGTTTGACCACATCGACGATCGCAGGAATTCTAGTAGAACCACCTACCATAACTACTTCATCGATCGCTTCTTTATTTAGTTTGGCATCTTTGAGAGCTTGTTCGACAGGAACGCGACAACGATCAATCAAGTCGGAACAAATTTCTTCAAATTTAACCCTAGTGAGGGACATATCGAGGTGTTTTGGTCCTTCTTGAGTAGCTGTGATGAAGGGAAGGTTGATATCGGTTTGAGTTGCACTAGAAAGTTCGATCTTAGCTTTTTCCGCTGCCTCGGTGAGTCTTTGTAGTGCTTGAGAGTCTTTTCTTAAATCGATTCCTTCGTTTCTTTGAAATTCTTCTGCTAAATAATCAACAATTTTTTTATCAAAGTCGTCACCACCTAAGTGAGTATCGCCAGAAGTTGCCAAAACTTCAAATACACCATCACCTACTTCTAGGATAGAAACGTCAAACGTACCACCACCCAAGTCAAAGACTAAAATGGTTTCATTACTCTTCTTATCCAAACCATAAGCTAGAGAAGCTGCGGTTGGTTCGTTAATAATCCGTAGTACTTCTACCCCAGCAATTTTACCTGCGTCTTTGGTTGCTTGTCTTTGGGAGTCATTGAAATAAGCAGGAACGGTAATTACTGCTTGAGTAACTGTTTCTCCTAAGTACTTACTAGCATCTTCAATTAACTTGCGTAAAACTTGAGCCGAAATTTCTTCTGGTGCAAACTGTTTACCTTGAGAAGGACAATCTAGTTTAACGTTACCATTACTGTCGCGTAAAACTTTATAAGCTACTTCTTTTGTTTCGTTGGTAACTTCATCGGATCTACGTCCAATGAACCTTTTAACCGAATAAAAAGTATTAGTTGGGTTCATCACAGCTTGACGTTTCGCAATCTGCCCTACCAAGCGATCGCCATTTTTGGCATAAGCTACAACTGAAGGGGTGGTTCTAAAACCTTCTGCGTTAGCGATAACGGTTGGTTTTCCGCCTTCCATTACCGCCACACAAGAGTTAGTAGTTCCTAAATCTATACCAACAACCTTTGCCATATTAAGGGATTCTCCAAATGTAACTACAAAACTAGGAATATCTTTAGAAAATAAAATTACACTTTGATTGAGTTAAATCTGCTGTATTAGCCTTGTCTATAAGAAGATCACGTTACAGATGATTTAATCAAGTGTTAGAAATGTCTTCTTTGTTTATCCTCAATATCTATAGTGCAAGGTAAACGGATTTCCTAGGTAGTGTAGTTTTCCGAACCTCTAATGACGGTTTTGGTAATCGAGGGTTAAATTTCTAGCACCAAAGCATAACAAGTCACGTATATTTTACTTCATTAAACAATTAGGAAAAAGCAGATTAAACTTTGGTTACCCGTATTTCCTAGTCAACATCTTCAACTTGGTTTTTCTAAGTTAATCAACATTATGAATCGCTTTCGTGGTACTCCTTTTCCTCAAAGTCAGTTTTTAGAGTATTCGTTCTCTGTTGCTTGCTAATTCAATCTTTTCCCTCATAGTCATCAAAGAGGGATGAGAGGTAATTTTAGCTGCCATGTGAGTGGTAAAAGCAATCACAGTCTTGTTCAACAGTCGTTCTGGATTACGACAACACTCCCACGGTCAGAAAATTATTAGCTCAATGCGATCGCTCTACTTCGATTAATTATCTTTATAGTTGGTATATAAAACTTTTTGTCAAGATATTCTTTACAAAATTCAATAATATTGTTACATTAGTTTACATAAAGAAAAAAATATAAGGAAATAACGATATGTACACCACTCAATTAGACAACGGAACTCTTAACAACTACGCTGTTGAACCCAAGATGACCTATCAAGAACATCCAACAGTGTGGGAACAAAAGAACTATCTTCAACAGGGAGCATTAGCAGCACTTTTAGTGACAGCCTTAATCTTCACTTCAGTAGCAGTTAGCTAACAGTTTTTTTTAAACATTAATATCTCTCATCGACATTAGATTTCTCCTGAATCGACCTTGGTAGCAGTACCGAGGTTTTTTACTGTTTGAATGAATTCTGCCTACTTAACCTTACAAACAAGCTTACTGGTTCAGAAGTACAGCCAGAAGAATTAAACAGGGATGACCTATTCAATAGCTACGAAAACAAGTTTCAAACTCAATTAGATATATATTTAGAGAGTTGATGAAGTAGCTTGATTTGCAGTGTCAATTGGTCGTAGATTGGTCGTAGTAAAAGATCAAGTTGCGATCCTTTTAGGATTAGTGAAAGGGAGAGAGCGTCAAGAAGGCAAGTGAATACAAGCGATTCAGTAATAAGCGGGTAACGCGATTCGAACGCGCGACATTCACCTTGGCAAGGATAAAAACAACGATTTATCAACGCTTCTAGCGTTCGCTCTCTACAATTTCGTTAACCACTCTGGGGACAAATTGGGGACAAAATAGGAGTTCCCCAAATGCTAGAAAAACATAATTATCTACATAATCTCCTTAAGGGACTAATAGCTGATACCAGTCCTGTCAGTTTAATTTGTTTACTCAGAGATACAGCCAGAAAAGAAGCACAATGGGCTGAAACTGAAGAAGAACGAATTAAATGGTCAAGAAAAGAACGCCTACTCAATGCGATGCTTTCTTGTTTTGAGGAGGTTGACTAATGTACACCAAGGGACAGGAATACGCCAAAGTAGGACGAGTAACGGTAGACGTCAAGGGTAAGTCTTATCGCATCAGACTTACTTATCCTGAAGGAACTAGACATGAGTTCAGCATTGCCAGAGTATCCCCTGAAGGCTGGACTACCGCTATTAAAGCAGCGCAATTGATTAGCAGGGATTGTGATTTGGGCGACTTTGATGACACCTATGCTCGTTATTCCCCTAAACACGCTAAGAAGCTAGAAATAGCTAGTCAGGTTAAAGAATATGACCTATTAGAGCTATGGGAGATATACAAAGAAAACAGTAAAAACAGCGTAGCTAAGACTACACAAAAGTCAGCTTGGAAGCATTTTGATTCAATGGTTAGAAGCGTTGCCCCTGAACACCTTAAGCTTTCAAAGGCTAATGATTTTATCCAGGCGCTATTAAAAAGATATAGTCCAGGGACGCTAACTGTGTTCACCAAGACCCTATATCCCTGCATTAATCAAGCAGTAAGTAAAGGCTTAATACCCAGGAATCCTTATAAAGATATCTCCCTTCCTAGAACACAGAAGCCTACCATAGAAGCTTTTGAGCCAAAAGAGATTAAAGCTATCATTGCTGCTTTTTATAGTGATGAGTTTGTAGCTAAAGGTTCATCTTATAAGCATTCTCATTATGCTACCTATGTCGAACTCCTAGCGTTAACAGGATGTAGACCAGAAGAAGCGATCGCTTTAACCTGGGATGATATCAAAGAGCGTGAAGGGAAAATGTTTATAAGGTTTAACAGGGCTTATTCTAAGGGCATTCTACTGCTTCACACTAAAACACATGAAATAAGGCTATTTCCTTGTAACGAGCAATTGCAAAGGGTAATCAGGGATATACCCAGAAGCCATGAAAACAAGCTTGACCTCTTGTTCCCTAGTCAAGAATGGAAGTATATCGATCAAGGAAATTTTAGGCAGCGTTACTGGAAAAAAGTAGTTGACGGCTTAGTGGCTCAAGGGAAAGTCGAAAAGTACCTTAAACCATATTGCTTAAGGTATTCCTTTATTACTCGTATGATACGAGAAGGAGTGGATATAGCGACTGTTGCTGCACTAGTAGGTAACAGCACAGAAATGATAGTTAAGCACTATCTAGCTTCACGAAAAGACTTTGACTTACCAGAATTGTAAGTCAGACAAATAAACTATACAAGGGTAGCGTAACAGCTATCCTTTTTTGTTTCACAATTCAACCCTTTTATGAAATAAGCAAGGACTGTTTTGTGTCTTATTTTAAGTTGATCTCATTAGCTTCAAAGTATGGTAGCGATCGCGCGAATCCAGGGACGATGAAAACTAACTACTATTACCTATACCAAAAAACTCACGACAGCGCAATAGGACAAAAGAACTATAAGGAAGTGATGTAACCAACCTCTCTAGGGCAATAAGGATTATATCTCTAGTCTATTCGTCGTCAATAGTTCTTTCAGAAGCTCTGCGACCCAAGCTATTGACATCTCGCTACGACTAGATAATCTCTTATTTTTGCGCCCTAGGGGGATTGGTTTTCCTTTTTCAAGAGAAGGAAAGTCCAACAACCATCACTCTTAGGAGGGTTCTATGGTAACACAACAAATCAAAGCAGGTCAAAAAATCACTCTAACCTACGAAGACAGAGAGTTTGAGGTAATAGTAATCGACCCACACGGGTTAGGGCGTAACCAACCTCTAATCGGATTCGGCTTCAGAATGGCAGAGCGTCATATTGGGATAAAACACAACACCTTGTCAGACTGGCTAATGAAAGAATCAGTGTTTGAGAGTGGTCGAAATAACGAGTCCTACAGCTTGAAACTACCTTCTGGTAAGCGTTTGAGGGTGGTGGAAATCCTGGGAACAGATAATAACGAGTACATGGTCATCGAAGCATCAGATTGGGTAGATTTAGCTGGCGATGTAAGCGTAGGTCAATATCTTGCAATATCTTACCCTATGCCCTCACCCAGACTCTAGATAAAACTCATGAGAGCAAGACATATTTGACTCTATTCCTTGCCCCAACCGAATTTACAACACCCTCCCAGTGAAACGAGAGGTGTCCAACAAAAGCTTCTTCAATCTGAGCCTGATATTTGTGTATACTACCCTAACAGGCATTTTTTTTCTTAACGTCTGCGTACAAAGTCATTGACCTTCGGAAAATAATCGCGTCATAAAGCGTTGATCTAAATCTTTAGGGGTTCTCTTAGGAACACTATAGTGATTTCCACTTAGTCGCTTAGTCGGAAACTCTAGACCTTGCGTAGGATGAGCATACATCTCCGTTCTCAAGGAAGGTTTATAGACCTTGGGGTACGAAGTTCTGTTGGTTGTTTTTAGCTTGGTAGCTTGACTACAACGATTACATAGAGACATAATCTTTTCCACAAGGTCTAGCCTTTCCTAGAAAGAAAAGCTGCGAGTTTAACCACAACCTCTAGAGGCTAGAGAAAAGAGTATGAGTGTTTTCCTTTCTTGTTTGTAAGTTGTAGATATTTGGAAAGTCTAGACCCTTCGGGACAGAGTACAAGTTATTCACACGACGACTTAACGACGACATACAAACCTTAGAGGTTTAGCCGTAGCCCGAAGTTTAACAAAGAGTTTTCAGTTGATGCCAAATGATATAGGAAACTTAAAGTATCCGTCAGTTAAATAATGCTTGTTGTGCAGCTATGGTGGCAAGTTTTAATGCTCCGTGATAATTTAAGTAAAACTCATTATTATATCATTTTTATTTACTATCTTCAAGAAGATTATGCTATAAAAAAGCGAGAGTCGTTCACTCCTCGGTGGATCACCCTCGCAAAAAATCAATCATTTTGTTTAAATATGAATCAAAATTTTAATCTGAGCAATGGCTCAACCTGCTCTCCTAATTATGGTTATAATCACCATAATAGTCAAGTTAACTCCAAAAAAGATATTGGTTCTCTTACTCCTTATCAGACAGAATTAGACCACAAATTTCTCCTCACTACTCCTCAAGAAGTTTCAGGCTTTTTAGCAGGAAAACATCGAGTTGAATATGCTTATCATAATGAGCAAAAAGTCTGGCGATTCTGGAATGGTAAATACTGGGAAAAAATAGATGATTTAGCCTTTAAGCAGCTTATCTTAGCTGAAATAGATGCTTTAGGAGTTGAATATAAAAATAATCGTTTTATAGAGGAAACAATAGAACTGCTAAAAACCAAACTTTTAAAAGCAGAATGGCAAACATCTAATCCTAAACAATATATTAATTTTAATAATGGTGTTTTAGACCTAAAAAGAGGAAAACTATCTTTACATCAACCTGGATATGGCTTTACTAGTTGTTTAGAACATCACTATAGTGACTGGAAGATTGACTCAAAAAACTTAATTGAATGCACCCAAAAATACGCTCCAAACTTTTATCGGTTTGTGCTAACAGTTCAACAAAATAAGGTTGAACAAGTCGAATTATTTTTAGCTGTAATTAATTCCATCCTTACCTATAAACTTAGTGAATTTCAAAAGTTTATTTATTTAATAGGACAACCTGGTTCTGGGAAAGGAACATTGATGAGATTATTGGAAAAAATTGTAGGCAAAACCAATCATGAATCTACTACTTTGAAAGGATTAACTAACAAATATGAACTTGCCAAAATTATTGATAAACAATTAGTTCTTTGTCCAGATGAAGATAAGCAATTTGGGGATTATGGCAACTTAAAAGCAATGACTGGTGGAGATAGTATTTCCTATGAACAAAAGTATAAAGACCCTGCTAGTGCTAAATTTGATGGTTCTTTAGTTATTGGTAGTAATAGTGATGTTTTTAGTGGTGATACTCAAGGAATTATTAGAAGAATCTGTTTAATAGCTTTCCTTAGTTCAATTCCTACTCATCAAAGAAATAACCAAATTGAAACTTTGCTTGAAAAAGAAATAGACATGATTATTAATTTAGCTCTTTCCATGAGTGATGGAAGGGTAGCTGAGTTAATTAACAATGCTGGTAAAGGTAGTAACTCTGAAGCAGAGAATTATCTCTGGCAGCAGAAATGTCAGAGGGATTCTGTTGCTGCTTGGATTGATGAATGTATCAGTTATGATCCGAATGCTGAAGCTTATGTTGGCAACAACAATAGTGCTACAGATCGGCTGTATCCTAACTATCTTCGTTATTGTCAAACAAATAACTTGCATCCTGTGTCTGTAACTAAATTTTCTACTGAGATAGACAAACTTTGTAGCGAACTAGATTGGAATATTGAACGAAAAAGAGATAGTCAAGGACAGAAAATACGAGGTCTTAAAATTAAAACTCAGTTAGAGCAAAATGCATACTTAGGTCTACAGGATGTAGACTGGAGTGTAGGGTTGAAACCCTTACCAAATCAGGATAGTGTAGACTATGTAGACTTATCAAATAAAAAAGGTTTAGTAGAAAAACAAAATTGCTCCTCATTAGAAAAAAGTTTACCTCAAAACTATACACAGTCTACACAACCTATACAGGGAGAGACTTGTAAGTCTACACCTGATTCTACACCCAGTCTACATCACGTGTTCACTTCTTCTGTTAGGGATGAAATAAATACTTCTGAGTTACAAGAGAATACTGATGTAGTTACATCGATAGAATCAACTCGTCAAGTTGACTCCGATAGTTTCAAAGTGGGAGATAAGGTAAGGATTATACACTCATCTTTACCAGAGTGGAGAAAGAGATGGATTGAACCTGATGAAATAGCAAAGATAGGCGGTCTAGATTTTATGGAGAGCGTTGAACGAGTAATGTACTCAGTAGTACTACCTTCGGGTTCACAACACCTTCTTGAAGCTCATCAATTAGAGAAGGTGGATGGTTGAGTTCGTAAGCTAAACAAGGAGTACCAATAAAAATGAAGAGCTACTCTAAACCTTGCAATATTTTACCATATACTTACCCTTGAGTAGCTTTCTTTCCTTTGTCCTGAAAATAAAAACATCCCCCACCGCCAAAAAAAGAGAGATTATGTGACCGAAGTGAGTGTCAAGAGCTTGATACGTAGTATTTACGAAGTAACTCTGGACGGGAACAAGGGAGCTAATATAATCTCGTATTCGGTGGGAGTGATGTATCTGTACTGCTTTGGTTGGTTATATGGATAATATAGGTAACTATTTAATTGCACTTGAACAAGCTAAAGATGCTATTGAGTCAGAAATCGCTTTGCTCGAAGATGTAGAACTAGAACAGGATAGTAGCTTTAGTCCTAACGACTTAATTTACCTTACTTGCCAGCACCTACTAGTTGTTTACGATCGCTTGCTACAGGAGTGATGTGAGCAAGAATAATTAGCTTTACTTATATCCGTATTTTTGTACTATACCTGCCTAAAATCGCAAAATTTGATTAGTTCAATCTCAAAACTGCATACTACAACGCTATACAAAATACTACAGTTTTTGTAAGCCACTATTTCAAACCTTTCACGATTTGCAGTTTAAATCGATTTTTAGGCAGGTGAAACTTAATTTATGGCTGATTCGTTCACTTTTTGAGTGGCTAATTTGCCAAACTTATCGATCATTAGTTGCAGTCGAAATGACGACTGATTTTACCCTTAAAATACTCTGCTTGTTCTATTTGACAGAATGACCTGCTTATGTTCTCAGTTATGGTGATAGTTACTATATAAAGCTAGCTTCAAGAAGTTGTATCTAATTTGTAAAGCTTGCTGTATTGAACCTAGAATGCGATTCTAGGGGGGTTAAATCCTTCAGGTAGTATGATACCTCCATCGGATTTGACAAGATTACCTATTTGTGTTCTGAGTATTGGTAGAAATAACTATATTAAGAATGGTTATTTAGGGATTGATTTGGACTACGTATTTGGGGAATAGTTGGGGAATAGATATAAATCCCAATTTGTTTTTTAGGATT
Organism: Stanieria cyanosphaera PCC 7437; assembly: GCF_000317575.1. Taxonomy (NCBI): domain Bacteria; kingdom Bacillati; phylum Cyanobacteriota; class Cyanophyceae; order Pleurocapsales; family Dermocarpellaceae; genus Stanieria; species Stanieria cyanosphaera. The sequence goes on from NC_019748.1 coordinate 2,748,392, forward strand.
AGTGAAAGGGAGAGAGCGTCAAGAAGGCAAGTGAATACAAGCGATTCAGTAATAAGCGGGTAACGCGATTCGAACGCGCGACATTCACCTTGGCAAGGTGACGCTCTACCGCTGAGCTATACCCGCATTGAATTTATCACCTTAATCAGTATTACCTAAATTATGTTCACTGTCAACTATTTTCGTCTAACAATTTTTTTTCTAGGGCAAAGCGGACTAATTCTGCTCTGTTGTTGGTTTGAGTTTTTCTTAATAAACTACTGACGTATTTTTCAATAGTTCGAGGACTTAGAAATAAAGACTCTCCTATCTCTATATTAGAAAGACCTGTTGTAATTAAATTTAATACTTCTTTTTCTCTATTGCTCAAATGAAATCCATTTGTAGTATTTGACCAAACGGATTTTGTCGGATTAGAATCAGCTAAAACTTGCTTCACTTGTGAATATCTGATTTCTGATTCAATAGCGTGCGCTCGTTCCAACAAATTCCGAATCATAGCCCCTAATTCCTCCATTTCAAAAGGTTTGGGTAAATAAATATCACATCCAGTTTGATAGCCAAGAATTCTTTGCTCAGTACTATTGTACTCAGTTAAGAAAATTACAGGTATTAATCTCAATTCTGGACGTTGACGAACTTGTCTGACTAATTCATAGCCATCTTTACCAGGCATTTTGATATCAGAAATTAAAAGATGAGGATGATACTTGTCTAGCAAGTTGAGTGCTTGTTCTCCATCTTCGGCAGTAATTACCCAATATCCAGACAATTCTAGATAATCATTGATCGCTAACCGAATTCCTGCATCATCCTCAGCAATCAGGATTAATAAAGGCATAAGCTAGGGTAAAGCTATATTTCCCTGTTTTGTTATTATACTTGAGTATATTCAGATTTTTTTTATATTTGAAGGGAAAAAGCTTTTGTTTCTCACATTCTAAGATTAGAGAGTTTAATAGTATTTAGCTAGATTTCAGTTTAACAATTTTGAGGCACGAATTGAGTCGAAAGTAGTTTTCTTTGTGAGGAAGTAAACCGAAAAGCCGAGGGGCTGCAACTGTAACTGAGGAGTCCGAAAACAACCCCGTCTGCTTATTATAAGCAGAATACTGTTTACCCGAAGCCTACTTCAACTTAGTCAGAATTGATTGAATTTAAATAAAATCTTGATAAACAATTAAGTCTGGGCTAATATTAGTAGATTTAATTCCTAATTGGGCTTTGACCACTTCTAAGTCGTAAGGAAATGGTCTTTTGACTGGCTGATAATCTTGGGCAAGAGGTTCTCCGTGGCGTAAAACTGCGTTTACCAAAAAGCAATCTTCAGAGCTTAAATTAATTGCTCCGTGTAAGATTCTCGGTGGAATAGTGATTACTTGTGGTTGATTTTCACTCAAAGGAATATATTGATACTGACGATTATATAAAACTACTAAAACAAAACTACCACGTACTACTAAAAGTTGATCTGTTTGATGGCGATGAACAAAAAGGTCGTCTACAGTGTAGGCAGGAACTTTTACAAGCATAGTCTCGTGACTAGATTGAGGAGTGTAAAACTCTGCCATGCCTCCTTGAATTGATTGTAGCGGTTTGATAGAAATGCCCTTGACTAGACTCATAGTGTGGTTTTGTCCAATTAGAGTTTTATAGATAGCTTTAGTATAAATACTTTTTTTTAAATATTTGTTTTAAAAGCGACATTTTATGGTAATGCTTTATTCAATGTAGCAAGATTCCCTAGTAAAAATATAGTATTTCAGTACCAAAATTGATATTGTTGTTTGTATTTTTTTGCTTTAGTTTTTTAGTACAATAGAACTAATAAAAGAAGTTTTTAGAAAATATTTCTTCTGTAAGTCAAAAATCGTTGCTACAATAACAAACCTCTTCTTCTCAAACAATTATGTCTTTTGTCGGTTTACACATTCACAGCGACTACAGCTTACTTGATGGTGCATCTCAAATTCCACAAATGATAGATCGAGCGATAGAATTAGGAATGCCTGCGATCGCTTTAACCGATCATGGAGTGATGTATGGTGCGATCGAATTAATTAAGGTTTGTCGGAATAAGGGCATTAAGCCAATTATTGGCAATGAAATGTATATTATTAATGCCATTAATATTGAAGATAAAAGTCAACGCTACAAGAAATATCATCAGGTTGTTTTAGCGAAGAATACTCAAGGCTATCGAAATTTAACTAAATTAACTACTCTTTCTCATCTGAAGGGATTTCAAGGTAAAGGAATTTTTGCTCGTCCTTGTATTAATAAAGAGTTATTGCAACAGTATCATGAAGGATTAATTGTTACTAGTGCTTGTTTAGGAGGAGAAGTTCCGCAAGCGATTTTAGCTAATGATTTAGAAAGGGCAAGAAAGGTAGCGAAATGGTATAAAGAAGTTTTTGATGATGATTATTATTTAGAGATACAAGATCATGGTTCTCAAGAAGACCGAATTGTTAATACAGAAATAGTTAAAATTGCTCGTGAATTAGAAATAAAAATTGTTGCTACCAATGATTCTCATTTTATTTCTTGTTACGATGTCGAAGCACACGATGCACTTTTATGTATCTTAACTGGCAAAAGAATTACTGATGAAAAAAGATTGCGTTATAGCGGAACAGAATATTTAAAATCTGCCGACGAAATGAAGTTGTTATTCCGCGATCATTTAGCTGATGAAATTATTGAAGAAGCAATTAATAATACTTTAGAAGCTGCCGAAAAAGTTAAACCCTATGATATTTTAGGTGAACCTCGGATTCCTGATTACCCTGTACCTCCAGGTCATACACCTGATAGTTATTTAGAAGAAATTACTTGGCAAGGATTACTTGAAAGACTTAAATGTCGCCATCTTTCTGAAGTTGAACCAACCTACAAAAAAAGATTAGAAGAAGAATTAAAAGTAATGCAGGAAAAAGGATTTTCTACTTACTTTTTAGTGGTTTGGGATTATATTAAACACGCCAGAGAAAAAGGTATTCCTGTAGGGCCAGGAAGGGGAAGTGCAGCAGGTTCTTTAGTTGCTTATTGCCTAAAAATAACGAATATAGATCCCGTTCATCATGGTTTATTATTTGAACGTTTTCTTAATCCCGAACGAAAATCAATGCCTGATATTGATACCGATTTTTGTATTGATCGCAGGGATGAAATGATTCAATATGTTACCAGTAAATATGGGGAAGCGAATGTTGCCCAAATTATTACGTTTAACCGTTTGACATCCAAAGCTGTCTTAAAAGATGTGGGTAGAGTACTTGGAGTAAGCTTTGCTGATGCGGATCGTCTGGCGAAATTAATTCCTGTTGCCAGGGGAAAACCCGCTAAGTTAAAAGTAATGATTTCTGATAATAGTCCCGAACCCAAGTTTAAACAAGCTTATGATAGTGAAACTGTGATCGTTTATAGCGATCGCGGGGAAGAAGTTGGTACAATTACGGTTAAGCATTGGGTGGATATGGCAATTCGCATCGAAGGTACTAATAAAACTTTCGGTGTTCATGCAGCAGGAGTAGTTATTTCTTCTCAACGTTTGGATGAGATTGTACCTTTACAACGCAACAATGATGGTGCAGTAATTACTCAATATTTTATGGAAGATTTAGAATCCCTTGGTTTATTAAAAATGGATTTTTTGGGTTTAAAGAATCTGACTACTATTAAAAATACTGCTAATTTGATTAAGCAAAATCGAGGCGTTGAATTAGATTTAGAGCAATTACCTTTAGAAGAAATTAAAGCTTTAAAAATTCTGGAGAAAGGCACGAGTAAAAAATTACCAGATGATGTTAAAAAGACTCATAAGTTATTAGAAAAAGGAGATTTAGAAGGAATTTTTCAATTGGAATCTGAAGGAATGCGCCAGATTGTTCGAGATTTAAAACCATCAGGTATTGAAGATATTTCTTCTATTTTAGCTCTTTATCGTCCTGGTCCTTTAGATGCAGGATTAATTCCAGTTTTTATCAATCGTAAACATGGGCGAGAACCAATTAAATACGATCATAAGTTATTAGAACCGATTTTAAAAGAAACCTATGCCGTCTTAGTTTATCAAGAGCAAATTATGAAGATGGCACAGGATTTAGCTGGTTATACTCTTGGTGAAGCAGATCTGTTACGCCGTGCGATGGGTAAAAAGAAAGTCTCAGAAATGCAAAAACATAAAGAGAAATTTATCGATGGTTCAACTAAGAATGGAGTAAGCAAAGAAACTGCTGAAGATTTATTCAAACAAATGCTCGATTTTGCCGAATATTGTCTTAGTTATGATACAGAAATTTTAACAGTAGAATATGGAGCAATGCCAATTGGAAAAATTGTCAAAGAACAAATTGAATGTAATGTTTATACAGTGAATCAAAACGGTTTTATTTATCCTCAAGCGATCGCACAATGGCATGAGCGTGGCAAACAAGAAATTTTTGAATATACTCTAGATAATGGTTTAGTAATTCGGGCGACTAAAGACCATAAATTTATGACAATTGACGGTCAAATGTTACCCATTGATGAAATCTTTGAGCGAGGATTAGAACTGCAACGAATTAATGATTATAGCAATCCTATTTGAGTCATGAAAATTGTTAAAGAGGAAAGGCAGAAGTTATTTTCACAAATGATTTAGAACCGTTATATCCTTAAATTTAATCTCAAATTGCTAAATTTCTGCTAAGAATAAATATAGCGTTCCTCCATAAACTGTTGATAAAAAGGATAATCTGGAGTAATCAAAGCGGATTTTTGCTCTAATCTTAAAGGAGGAACTCTTCGCGAATAATCTCGATACACAATTTCTAAAGTACTTAAATTCACTTCCATAGTGCTGTGTAAAGCAGGAAAAGGTGCGGTATCAAAGTCAGGATAAAATAGATAAGTTATTTTAGGTTGATCGCAATAAAGTTTGATCACGTTAGCATCTTCAAAACGACTAAAATTACGACTAGCACAACCTTCATAGAGACGTAATAAAGGTTCTAGTTTTCCTAAAGTACTTGCATGAATTACTAAAGCATTTTTAAGTTTTTTACCGTAGGAAGAATTGTGACATAAATAAGCAATTTTATTAAGATTACCAACACTAAATAAAAGTTGATCTGCAAAAAGACAAGCAACTTTATAACTACCGAACAAAGCTTTAAAATCTTCTCTCAAATCGGGAGCTAGTTTTTGAGGGCTAGGACGATTATTAAATTTAGCTAAAGCAAGATAGATTAATAAATCTTGACGGCGTTGTTCTGTAATAGCATCCCATTCATCTACGTTAGTAGCTTGTAAAACTAATTTAAAAGCACGACGATAAGTTCCAAATTCTGCTTTAATTGCTTCTTCTTGAGCTAATTCTCTTTTGGCTGGTAAACGACCTTTACGAGCAAAAAATTCCATTAAAGGAGTTAATAATTCCTGATAATCTTCAAAATTTCTAACTTTAATTGCTACTCTGGGAGTATTCACCCGAGAATAAAATCGAGAAGCTAAAAAAGCCTCTGCTTGACTTGAATCTTTGAAAACAAAATAAATCCCTAAACTAGCAGGAATTGCATCAACCTTTAAAACTTGATCGATATAAATTTTTAATTCTTCCTGTTGAAAATACTTTTGAAAAGTATTACGATTGGTAATAATACCATCGTTGTAAGCAACTAAACCACGTTGACGATCATCAATTAAAACTTGTGCCGAAACAATTAAAACACGATTAGTTAATTGCCAAGCATTTAATAAAGCTTCTCTTCTTTCAGCTAAATCTTCAACCACATTAATGATATAGCCCAGATTAACAATATCTGCCGAAGTTAAAGAATTTTCGGGATAATAATAAGGATCCCAACCATAACTACTATAACCGCGATCGCGTATCTTTTCGACATCACTACCATAACCGCAACCGTAATCAAAAAAAGTAGTTTCTTCGGTAAATAAACCAGCTTCTAAAGCTAAACGCACTGGACGAGATAAATCTTTACGAGGTAAAGCAGCTTTATGTCTTTCAATTGCAAGAGTTCTTTTTTGTCTAGATAAAGGATTAATTGGACAAACTAAATGATGTCCTGCAAAATCTATCCCTTGTTGTAAAAGAAGTTGCTGCCATTCTTGAAATGTACCGATGTAGCGAGAATTATCTAATAAACCTAAAGCAACCTCTTCTCTGGTTAATTCCTTAAATTCTTGGTATAAAAAATAGTCTTGAGGAACAAAGGTTTCTTTGCGATGCAAAATGGGGGGATTATCAGAATTGTGATAGTTACGTTGAGAAACTTCTTGATTGATGAGATCGACAATAATACTTTTCTGTAAAGCAGGATGAGGATCACTATCAAAATCAGGATAAAATAAATAAGATATTTTGGGTCTATCCGTGCCAAATTTAACTAAAGTAGCACCTTCAATTTGATCTTGAGCTAATTTCTTCGCCTCATATTCGTAATCTTGTAAGATTGGGTCTAAAATTTTTAAAGCACAAGTATGAACATAAAGAGCAGTAGGTAAAAGTTTACCAATCTGACTATTCTGACAGCAATCAACTATAGTGGAAAATTGTTCAAGACTTTTAAGCATGGAGAAATCTCCCGAGCATTCCCATTAAGTTAAGTTTATAGTCAGAACTGAAGCAAAATGACACTTTATCATATTGGTTTTAGCAAACAAGATTTAGGCAACAATCTTCCACAACTAGCATTATTATCTGGTGAACCAGAGCGATCGCGTTATCTTGCCGAAACTTTTCTTCAAAATAGTCGTTTGCTTTCTGATTATCGGGGATTGAATAGTTATCTCGGTTATCTTTCTAATGGCAAACCTGTTTTAGTTGCTACTAGTGGAATGGGTGCGCCTTCTCTCAGTATTGTTGTTAATGAATTAGTGCAGGTTGGTATTAAGCAAATTATTCGCATCGGTACTTGTGGATCGATTCAACCTCATGTCCAAGTAGGAAGTATCGTAATTAGTCAGGGTGCATTATGTCGACAAGGTGCTGCGAATGATATTGCACCGCTAGAATATCCTGCTGTTGCCGATCCTTTTTTAACTGTCGCTTTAGTAGAAACTGCCCAAAAATTAAACATACCTTACCATCTCGGTATTACTGCTTCGGTAGATACCTTTTATGAAGGACAAGAACGTCAAGAATCTTCAGCTAATCCCAATTTACAAGCTTGGTTGCTTGGGATTACCCAACAGTATCGGAATTTAAATATTCTTAATTATGAAATGGAAGCAGGAACTTTATTTAAAATGGGTTCAGTTTATGGTTTTGCTGCTGCTTGTGTTTGTGGAGTAGTGGCGCAACGTACCCAGGCAGAAGATATTATTTTAAAAGATAAAGATTTAGCAGTAAATCGAGCTATTCAAGTTGCAGTGGCGGTTGATTGTTAAATTTGATGAGATTGGAAGGTTAAAAAAAAGTATTGCTTCATAGTGAGTATGGAAAATACTCTATTATCGTATCTATATTTCTGCTTAAAAACATAATGCGATCGCGAGGTACGAGTGAACCTCTCTCGGCGCAGCCGAGGCGCGGAGCGATCGCCTAAAAAATATTAGACATTAAACAAATTATAGCTACGCAAATTACAAAGCTTGAATAAACTCATCTACAGATACATTAGCTTGATTAAGAATACTTTTAAGAGTTCCTACTGCTAAAGTTTTATTGTGAAGTGGTATGACACAGCCAATTTGAGTCTTATCGCCATTGCTCAAATGTTTTTTCATGATTACATGGCTACCTTTTTGGCGAACCTTGGCAAATCCTAGTTTTTCTAGAGCTTTAATTGCTTCTGTAGAGGTTACTCTGGGTAATTTAGGCATTCGTCACTTCAAAAGTAGTAATCAGACGAGGTGAAGTAGTTGATAAAGGGAATTCTTCTAAATAAAGTTCTGTGGCTTCTTTTAAATTAGCTAAAGCTTCTTCCACAGTTTCACCTTGACTTGCTGTTCCTACTTCTGGACATTCAGCTACATAAACATCTTCTTCCCAGTACAAAATAGCGGTTAATGTTTTGCTTTTGCTGGCTACAAATTCAGTGGTCATAAGTTCAATAGAATATTGACTAATTCTTAGTCTAGTTTATTTTTAGTAAGTAAATGCGATCACGACGCAAGGAGCGAACCCCTCGCGTTTCTCTTCGTTTTTAGATTTTAGGGCGGAATTACCAGATTTAGATGACAATTTTATTATTTCCACATACTGCAATCTGGTGGAGTTTTAGGATCGGAAGATTTGTTTTGTTTTAGTTGTTCTATTGATCCCAACAACTAAAGCATCCCGCACCATATCTAAACGAACCGAAATTTGTAATAATTTTATCTATAAAACTACAATTCACTACAAAAAACATTTAGATCATGAGACAATTAGAGCTTCCCAGAGAAAAAATTAAAGCTTTTTGCGATCGCTGGCAAGTTATTGAATTGGCTTTATTTGGTTCGGTGTTACGAGATGATTTTCACGCTGATAGCGATATCGATGTCATGGTTCAATTCGATCCTAATGCTCATCCAACTTTTTTGAGCTTAGAACAAATGGAAGCCGAGTTAAAATCTATCTTTCACAGAAAAGTCGATCTGATCACCCGTCAAGGTATTGAAAACAGTCGTAATTATTTGCGTCGTCAAGAAATTTTATCTTCTGCCCAAGTAATTTATGCAAAGAGATCTTCAATTTCTGCTTGATATGTTGCAATTCGGCAGAACTTATCATGCAGAATTAACCAGAGGACAAATAGGCAAAGAGGGCAAAGGTTTAAATAACGCACAAATCGTCCAAAATTTTCAAGCGATCAAGGGGACGATTAGGGCATATACTAACTACACTCTTAAGGCTTTTAAAAATATATCTAGTGCGAATATTAACAAGGTTACTTGAGAATTTGGGATTAAAGTTGGAGGAAAAGCTGGAATTCCTTATGTTACTGAAGATTCTGCCGAAAGTCATCTCAAGATTACTGTTGATTGTTCTTTTTCCGAACAATCGCGATCGACTTAAGGAAAAATTAATTGTTCGATTTCTGTTTGATTTTCTTAATTAAAACTGCAATTTAGACAAACGACCAAATAAATCGTGTAGCAATAAATAAAAGCAAGGAATAATAAATAAAGTTAATAGTGTTGCCAATGCCAAGCCAGAAAAAACGACAATTCCTAATGGTTGCAGAAATTCTCCTCCCTGTCCTAAACCTAATGCCAGGGGAAACATACCCACAACGGTAGTAATAGTAGTCATTAAAATTGGACGCAGACGTTGAGGTGCTGCTTGTAATATAGCAGTTCGACGGGAAACTCCTTCTCTAGAGCGAATCTGATTAGCGAGTTCTACCATAATAATGGCGTTATTCACAACAATCCCTACTAATAACACTGCACCTACAATTACTGTCGCACCGATCGCAGTTTGAGTAATAAATAATCCCCAAATGCCACCAGCTAAGGCTAGAGGTAAGGTAAACATAATCACCAATGGATCGACAAGGGAGTTATACTGTACTGCCATGACGACAAATACTAGAAAGGCAGCCAAACCACCCAACAGAGGTAGAGCAGATTGAATAGCTTGATTGCTTTGAGCAGCAGCACTGGGAAGACGACTTACTCCTGCTGGTAAATCTACACCTTGCATAATGCGGTCAACTTCGGCTAAAGCTTCTCCCAAAGAAGCATCTTCATTTAAGCTACCAGCAATAATAAATACTTGTCTTTGATTAATTCTTTGAATTTCTCCTGGTGCTTGTCCTGTTTCGATCCGAGCCACATCTCCTAAGCGAATTAATTGATTATTTTCGGTAAAGAGAGGAAGTTGTTCTATTTGGGAAGGACGTTGCAGAGAATCTCGGTCAAACTGCACACGGACATCTACCAAACGATTACCCCGTTGAAGTTGCGTTGGTACAGAACCTTCAATGGCAGTCCTAAGCACATCACCAACGTCCTGGATGTTGAGGTTCAAATCAGCAGCACGTTCTCTGTCTAGACGAATTTGTAGTTCTGGTTGACGACTATCGGCATCGGGTCGAAAGCTGGATAGGATTGCTTGTTGCTCCAAGGCTTGTAGTACTTGCCTTCCAGCTTGTTCTAGTTCGTTAGTATTATTACCTTGCAAAACCACATCAATGTCTGAACGTACTGGAGAATTACTTAAAATTAAACCTCGTACCTGACCAGGATTCATTCGTAAACGAATATCAACCAGATTTAACTTGTCCAATTCTTGAGTTACTCGCGCAATGTATTCTTCTACATCCGTGTTTGGTTTAAGTGTAATTGTACTAGAAGCACGGAGGGGATTGGCATTAGTATTAGAGCCAAATAAAAAGCCACCTGTGGTAGTAAAAACGTATTCGGTTTCGGGTTGAGCCAGCAAAATTTCATCTACTGCTTTCATAACTTTTTGATTGGTTGCTAGGGGTGTACCAGGCGGAAACTGAGCAATTAATTGAGCTTGTCCTGTATTAATTCGAGGCAAAATCTCTTGAGGAATCTGCCTCACAACCATGATGCTACTACCACCAAGCAACAAAAATACTAGTCCAATCACCAGCAAACGGTTTCTTAAGAAACGATCAAGTATGGAAGTGTATCCTCTTGTGGCTGCTTCAAATCTGCGGTTAAACATTTGTAAAAACCAAAATTGACCAATGCCACTGGTCGAACGAATTGCCAACAAGCGCGAGGCAAGCATTGGGACAACTGTCGCAGCAACTAAAATAGAGGAGGCAACGGCAAAACTGATAGTCAGAATCAACTCATTAAACAGGAGAGCGATAAAACCACCAATCAGCAAGAATGGTAGAACAGCAACTAAATTGGTCGCGGTAGAAGCTACCAAGGCAGATTCTACTGATTGACCGCTAATGGTGGCTTGTTGAAGTAATTGACTCAAGCTAAGACGAGTGCGAGCATCCTTACCTGGAGTCATACCCGCATCTTCTGCGATCGCTTCAAGCATAACAATGGAGTTATCTACAACAATTCCTACACCCAATGCCAGTCCTCCCAAACTAAAGACATTAATTGATAAGCCAAATAATCTCATCAAAATAATGGCTGCTAGAGTAGCTAAGGGAATAGCAATTACAATGATTAAAGTTTGACGAAGAGAACCAAGAAAAAGTAAAACAGCGATCGCAGCTAATCCTGTTCCGATTAAACCTGCACTAGTTACATTAGAAATAGCATTACGAATAAAAATAGATTCATCTGTAGTCGCGATTAATTCCATATCTTCTGGAATTACTCCAGCTTGACGTAACTCTTCAAGTCGTTGTTTTACACCTTCTACTACTTCAATCGTATTGGCATCAGGTTGTTTTTGAATACTAACTTTAACCGCAGGCTGTTGATTGAGCGAGACAAACACTCGTTGTTCTTCTGTGCCATCAATAACCTGGGCAAAATTACGCAGATCGATCCTTCTAGAACCATTGGACTCGCCGATTGTAAAAGAAAGTTCCTCAATCTCTTCAGCAGTTTGAAACCTGCCAACCGCCCTAGTCAAGGGTTCTGATAACTCACCAAAAATTCTTCCTCCTGAAACATCTTGATTTGAATCTTCCAGTTTGGTTAACACATCATTTAGACCAACTCCAAGAGCTTGTAAACGGTTCAAATCTAAGACAATTCGTACTTCTTCTGTCACACCGCCTGATACATCTACCGAAGCAACACCTTCGATCACACCTAATTCCCGAGCAAGTTCTTCATCAGCAAACACCCTTAAATCTGAAGATTCTAAAGTCGGGGAAGCAATGGCTAATTCATAAACAGGTAATTGGGAAGGATCGACCTTAAATAAACGTGGTTCTTCAATCGTCTCTGGTAAATTAGCTCTCGCTCGGTTAAAGGCTGCCGTAGCATCATTAAGAGCGCGGTCAATATTGCCACCTGGTTGAAAATATAAATCTAAACTAACCTGTCCTTCACGAGTCTGTGAATATACTTGTATTACTCCTTCTGTAGCAGATAGAGCTTCTTCTAGCGGTCTAGTCACCTCATCGACAGCAACTTCTGGCGAAATTCCAGGCGCATTTACGCGCACGCCAATACGAGGATAGGTAATTGAAGGTAGTAAATCTACTTGCAGGTTAAAGATAAAAAATATGCCAATGACGATGACTGCTAGAGTTAGCATCAAGGTGCCAATATGTCGGCGTATTGCAATGCCACTAATACTAAAGCTAGATGAATTTGATGAAGACATAAATAAATTTTGTAAGTTATAAATGAATAGTTTTCTATGCTTATAATTTATGTTTTGTACTGCCGAACAAATTTATGAGATGCTAATTAATAATGGTATTACTGGAAGTTTCGGCAATATTAAATTTAATTTTTTAAATGTTTCAGTAAATATCCAAGAAAAAAGTGCAATTGGCGATCTTTTTCAAGAATGGTTTGCTCAATGGTTAAAAATCAATAATATTTCCTATAGAACATCTGCTAATACTCAAGAATTTCCTGACTTTTTTTTAGACCCTTTTTCAAATAATCAAAATTTATTAGAAGTAAAAACTTTTGATTACGCTCGTTCTGCAAATTTTGATGTTGCTAATTTTGAAGCTTATTGCCGTTCTCTTAGAACTAAAGCATATCGTTTGGATGCTGATTATCTAATTTTTGCATATCTTTTAGTAGATGGTCAGTTTAAAATAGAAAGACTTTAGTTGAAAAAGATTTGGCAAATTACTGGTAATTCAGATAAATATTCTGTTAAATGCCAAATTAAACAAGAAGCTATTTATAATATTCGACCTATTTCTTGGTATTCTCAAAAAGGTAAATTTAAAGCATTTAATAATAGATTAGAGTTTGTAGAAGCTTTATATCAAACTTTAAGGCAATATCCTAAAACAAATATGGCAAGTGCTGATTGGTTAAATGCCGTATGCCAAAATTATTTATCTCATACAGGACAAAGATTGTAGTTTTGATTTGGTGTTGAAATTAACTTTTGTATAACAATTCTTTTGGCTATTTCTTCTATTACTGGTACAACAACAGTATTACCTAATAGATCGAAAGCTTTGGCTACAGGCAATTTAATTTGATAATTTTCTGGAAATCCAAATAATCTCAAGCCTTCTCTAATTGTAAGTTTTCTAATTCCTAAGCCGTCAATAACGGCTAACTTACTCATATCGGTAGCTACTAGAGTTGGTGCTATTCCATTAGGATCGAGTATTTTACTAATATCAAAACTTAATTTACCCACAATAATATTGTATCCTTTAGGTAAATCTTCACGATATTGTCTTTTTTTTATAACTTTTCCATTACTATTAATTGTTTCAATCAAATCTTTAGGATGTTCAAATTTTAAATATCCTTTTTTTACTAAATCATTTAACATTAGCTTTAAGTCGTTAGTTTCAAAGAGATTATTGGGATTATAAAAAGTCAATATTTCTTCTAAGGTTAAAGGCATCCCGTCCATCCATTCAATACCTTTTTTTTCTGCCCATATTTTTTTTCTTCTTTCTTTTAGTAATTGATTTAATAAATCTTTCTGAGCTTGGCTTACCTCACCTTTTAACTCAATATCCCAACTATGGATATTATCATTACCTCCCCGTTTATCTTTAATAGCTTTTCCATAAAGTTTTTCAATTGAGTAGTGAGATAATAGCCGTTGAATTAAATCCGTTGTTAAGACAGGCTTTCCTATTTCAAAAATGTTTTTTAGCAAAACTTGTTTTTGATTAGAGAACTCTAAAGATATAGGATGTTTTTTATTTCCTGCTATATATATTCGTTTTCGGTCTTGAGGAATACCGAAATTTTTAGCATTTAAAACTTTCCAAGTTACATGATAATCTAGTTGCTCTAATTTATTTAAAATTGTCCCTAAAGTTCTACCACGATCATGTTTAACCAAACCTTCTACATTTTCTAACAAAAAACCAAAAGGTTGTTTAGCTTGTAGTATTTTTTCAATTTCAAAAAATAAAGTTCCTCTGGTATCTAAAAAACCTTGTCTTGTTCCTGCGCTGCTAAATGGTTGACAAGGAAATCCCGCTAAAAGAATATCAAAATCGGGAATTTCTACGTTAGAAATTTTAGTTAGATCGCCATAAATTTTATTTACTGAAAAATTTTCTTGATATGTTGTAATCGCGTGTTCTTTGATTTCTGAAGTAAATACACATTTGGTAGAAATATCCATTTTCTGACAAGCATTTTCTAAACCTTGTCTCATTCCTCCAATACCAGCAAATAAGTCAATAAAACGAATGCAATCAGTCATTTGTATCAAAATTCTTCAAGAACATTACAATAATGCTAAAAGTAGCATTAATTAAGATAGCAAGCTATCATTCTAAATATATTTGGAATTAAGTTTCCGAGATAAAACTAAGACGGACTTTTTCCCCATCTTGTAATTCCCCACTACTGCGAACTACAAATTGTTCTCCAGGTTCTAAACCAGATAAAATTTCCAGACGATTATCAGCGCGATCGCCAATTTTGACTGTTCGAGCTTCCACTGTTGCTTGTTCTCCCTTGCCATTAACTACAAAAATGGTGGCTGTTTGTTGATCTGTATTCGATTTATCGTTTCCAGAAGAAATTTGAATGGCTGTTTCAGGAATAACCACCTGTTGAGTTGTTTGTGTTTCAAAATTTACCCTTGCCAAAAGTCCGCTCCCAATTCTTTTATCTTGATTAGGAATGGTTACTTCAATCGGAATTAGACGTGCTGTAGGATCTGCCACGGGAGAAATTTGGCTCACTTTTCCTGTAAACGTTTGATTAGGAAAAGCATCTAGCCTTATCTGTGCGGGTTGTCCGAGTCGAATACCATCCAATTCTAATTCGGAAATTTGTACCCGAACTTTTACCTGACTGAGATCGCCCAAGCGCAGAATTTCACTGCCTGGTTGTGCTAAATCTCCTGGTTCTAAAACGCGCTCTAAAACAGAACCATTTACGGAAGCTGTTAGGGTGGTATAGGATTGTCGCTGTCGAGCTTGAGTAACTAAGGCTTGTTGAGCAGTAACTCGACGTTGAGCAGCATTGACTGCTGCAATTTGATTTTGTACCTGTTGTTGAGCAGAACGCAGTGTTTGAGTTGCCGTACCAACCGCAGTTTGAGCCAGTTCAAAATTCTGTTCAGAAATAGCTCCTTCTTGATACAATTGTTGCGATCGCGCTGCATCTGATTGAGCTTGTTGTAGTTCCAATCGCGCTCGCTCTACTGCTGCGGTGGCATTATTAACTTCGGCTTCTAAACTTGCTACTTCTGCCTGACGTGCTGCGACTTCTGCTTCTGCTTCGGTCACCGCTGCGGTTAATAAATTATCATCAATCTGTGCCACAACTTGTCCTTGTTGAACTGCATTCCCCACATCAACCGCTACATCAAGTAATTGTCCTTCTACTTGCGATCGCAAAGCAATCTCTCGATAAGGAAGGGTTGTCCCAGTGTATTCAGTTGTGGTTTCTAGCTTTGCTTTCTGAGCGATCGCAACATCGACTGCTACGGGTTGTTGCGATCGTTCTACTTCAGGAGGTGTAGTTTGAGCTTCTCCTTGTCCAATCGCACTGCAACCTACAGGAAACAACAGCACTCCCATCATCCCTAGTCGAAAGAGTAAATTAATCAAAGGAGAACGATTGATTGTGGCAGAAACAGGCAACATGATTTTTAGGAATAATACGAACGAATACTATTAAATACCCAGTTAAACTGGCGATTGTTTTAAACTGAAAATAATTATGTAAATATGTGTAAACTTAATTTAATTTTAAGTAAAGCAAATCAAAATTACCGTTTACCTCTATCTAAATTACAAAACTGTAATTTAAAGACGGAATTGGTCACCATAAGATGGAGGCATGAATGAAGTTATGCACGTCCTGTTCGTAGAAGACGAGTTAAAAATTGCCAACTTTGTCCAAGCAGGTTTAAAAGAACAAGGATTTGTAGTTGACTATTGCGACGATGGCGATCTTGGTTATCTCAAAGCCATTAACAACGAGTATGATGCGATCGTGCTAGATATTATGCTCCCTGGTAAAGATGGACTATTTATTCTCAAACATTTACGGCGAGAAGGAAGAAATATTCCTGTGATTTTGTTAACGGCTCGTAATGAATTAGATGACCGACTAGAAGGGTTAAATTTGGGGGCTGATGATTATATTGCCAAACCTTTTTTTGTTGAAGAATTAGTAGCTCGTCTTCATGCAGTAGTACGTCGTAGCGTTGGGGAAAGACAAAATCTACTTTCCGTTGGCTTACTAACTTTAGATCGCATTACCAGAGAGGTTACTTGCGAGGAACAGATGGTTGAACTAACCACCCGCGAGTTTAATTTATTAGAATACTTAATGCGATCGCCTGGAAGGGTTTTTACTCGCACCCAAATTTTAGAACACGTCTGGGGTTATGATTTTAATCCCAATACTAATGTAGTGGATGTTTGCATTCAAAGAATTAGGAAAAAGATCGATCGCTTTAATGATTCTAGTTGGATTGAAAGTGTGCGAGGAGTTGGTTATCGTTTTCGTAACCCAGAATCTTAATGAAAGTAACTGATAACTGTGAAAATCCGTTCCTTCCGATTAAGAATTGCGTTGTTAGCTGCTGCTTTAGCGGGTAGTAGTTTAATTGGCTTTGGATTAATTGCTTGGAGACTGATTTACATCGCTAAGGTTAGTCGTTTAGAAGCAAAACTAGAATATTTAGTCAAACGTACCGTTCGTCCTAGACCCCAGGATTTTTGGCAATCTTTTGAAAATTCTTTACCTGGAGAACTAGAAGCTCATCTTGATACACCAATTGTAGTCTTGGTGATTGGTGCAGATGGCAAAATCATTTATCAATCTCAGAAATTTGCGACTCCTTTTAATTTACGTAGACTTTTACCACCAATTCTTCCTTTTGCTTCCGCATTCCCCTCCAATCAAAAACCAATTTCGATAGATTTCCTTAAGCAGAAAACTCTATCTAGTTCAGATATTGGTATAGTTCCTGACCCTCGAATGCTTTACAAACGTACGACTACAGGTAATTGGCAGATTGGAGTAGTAAGTTCGATCTATGCGAGAGGCGCGATCGCAGTTAGTTTAGACGCAATTAATGAAGATATGAAGGTAATTCGTCATATTTTCTTGGTTGTCATTTCAGGAACACTGTTGCTGGTGGCTGGTGGTGCTTGGTTATTATCTAATAGTGCGCTTTCCTCAATTAATAAATTAACCTTTGCTATTCAACAAATAAAGGTGACTGGGCTTGAATATCGAGTTCCGATAGGGACAGTTGATGTGGAATTTGTCGAACTAATTGAGGTATTTAACCAAATGTTAGAACGGTTAGAACGCAGTTTTCAACAAGCCTCACGTTTCAGTGGTGATGCAGCCCATGAATTAAAAACACCTCTGGCAATTCTACAAGGTGAATTAGAAAGAATGATGCAGCAAGTTGAATTAGGGTCAGATTTACAACAAAATTTGAGTCATTTACTCGATGAAGTTAATCGTCTCAATGGCATCATCAAAAAACTCTTATTGCTATCTCTAGCTGATGCTGGACAAATGAGATTGCATAAAGTTGAGGTAAATCTAGCAGAAATACTAGCTATAATGGTCGAAGATTTAGAATTACTAGCACCTCATTTAGATGTTCAAGCAGACTTTCCTGAAGAATTATGGGTATCGGGCGATCGCGATTTACTGTCTCAAGTATTACAAAACCTAATCGCAAATGCCATTAAATACAATCTTCCCAATGGTTGGATAAATCTTCAAGGTTATCAACACCAAAAAACAATCCAGATAACTATTACCAACTCTTCTCAAGATATTCCCCCTCCAGAACGCGATCGCATTTTTGATCGTTTTTATCGTGGTGATCCTGCCCGAACCCGCCGAATCGAAGGAATAGGTTTAGGACTTAGTTTATCGCAGGAAATCGCCAAGGCACATCAAGGAGAACTAACCCTCGATCAAACGACCGTTAATCAAACTGCCTTTACTCTAAAATTACCAAGTTATTAGTAGAGACGTAACATGTTACGTCTGTACACCAGTTATTTTTTTAATACAGTAGCCTCAATCAAAATTGCATACTCTCACCTCAACAAACATAGTTAGTAATCGAAGAGATTAATACAATGTTTTTTTCGAGGTAAGTAAAATGAAAAGAATCAATCAAACCATCACTGCAACCGTAGCTCTTGCTTTAACTGTAGGTGTTTCTACTCTAGCCACTCCTCAACCAGCAAATGCACAAGTTTTAGAATTAGCAACTGGTGCGCTTAATGCCATCTTTAACCGTCCACCAAAACCAATTCCCAACCAAAGCTATGCTTTTGGTACCAACAATCTCAACGGTAATAATTTTAGTTTGTGTATTTTGCCCTGTACTCCAGGCATGGGTAGTTCACCAGTACGTCTTCCCATTCCAGGGATGACAAGTTTCTCTGCACCTCCTGTTGCTTCTGGAGTATCACCAAGTTTACCTCCAACAGGCGTTGTTCCTCCACAAGGTTCAGTTTCCCAATCTCAAACTATGGTAACCAATCAAGTTGGAACTATTCCTCCTGGGGCTGTACCTGGAACTATTCCCCCAGGAGTAATGCCTGGAACTATTCCCCCTGGTGCTATTCCTCCCCAAATAGTTCAACCTACTCCTCCTCGTCCAACCGTAGTTATTCCTCCTATCAAGCTGCCAATTAATCTTCCTATATAAAACAAGACTTTGTAGAGCTACTAATACTAATTTGCGTATCTTAATGTCATTCTGAGTGGAAAGAAGCGAAGTGAAGAATCTCGTGAGATACTTTGCTTCGCTCAGTATGACAAAATTAGACTTTTTACTGCAACTTATTATAAATGGAAAGGGGGGAATGCTCACCCTACAAATGCTTTTATAGAATTGATAGCAATGATGATTTAAATTTTCTCTTACTTACCTCAATACGCTATTTGATTTTTTGCAAGTAGCGTATTTTTTTTTCTAAGCACCACAGTTAAGCGAATTATTAGGAATACGCTGAGTATTGTCGGTAGGATAGCGAGTCAAGATTACTGTGCCATCAGGTTTTTTTACTATTCCTCGTGCGGGATAAATTGCACCAAGAGATGTCATAATTGGTGGATATTGCTCTTGTAAAGCTTTCTCCTCTGCTTCTGTTCTCTCTTGCGCTTGAGCATTGGGTACTACAGATTGACCATTGATAACTAAGTTTTCAGCAGGAATTGGTTCAACAGGTGTAGGAGGAATACCACCTTTTCCTTTAACTACAAAAGAGTTAGTTCTACCTGCAAGGATATCTTGTGCTGTTTGAGTAGCATCGCATACTCCAGCCACTACTTGGTCTGATTCGACTATATTTTATTGATTTCGACTAATAACGCGCACATTAGTTGACTAAATCTAGTTGTCTCCACATATTCTCAAATTGAGAATAAAAAATCAAGCTATTTAATTAAATTAAAAGAGGGGGAACAACGCTCTACATTTAATATTGTTCTAAGTTTAAGCTTGGCTATCAATTTGCTTGAGAATCGCAGTAGCACGATATTTACCTTCAAGAAATTAAACGGGAGGGTTTAATTTGAGCGGAAATCATGCTTTTTCTAAATTAACGGCTGAATTTGCTTCCGAACGCCGAGAAGAAATAGCTAATAGAGCATCAAAATTAAAAACAGAAATGGCTCTGAAGGAATTACGTCAAGCATTTCAACTTTCTCAATCTGAATTAGCTTCAAAGCTCAACGTCAAACAACCAGCAATTTCTCGTCTCGAACAACGTACTGATATGTATGTTTCTCACTTACGTCAAATTATTGAGGCAATGGGAGGTCAATTAGATATAGTAGCCCGTTTTCGTGATGGTGAAGTCAAAATTACCAACTTTGATTTTACTAATTCTGCTTCGTAAGGGCGAACGGCCGTTCGCCCCTACATTAAATATTATTTTCTCAAATTTATTCGCTATCAATTTGCTTGAGAATCGCAGCAGCTTTTTCACATAAAAGCTCGTGACAATGACCATTAGTTGCTATGAGACAACCCCATTTTTTCACATCGCCTTGGTTGTAAAAAACAGGTTCGCCAGTTTCATAAGTAAACTTGCCACCAGCTTCGGTAAGAATCAATTCTGGTGCAGCAAAATCCCAATCTTTAGCAGCAGATTTACCAGACAGGGAGATATAAACATCAGATTCTTGTTCAAGGATGGTGGAGATTTTACCGCCGACACTACCCATGTATTTTTTACCTTTTAGGGGTAGAGCATCAATTAATTTTTGAAAACGTTCGTCACGATGAGAACGACTTACAATTAAGTATAACTCTTCGGGGGTAGAGCGATCGCTTACCTTAATCGGAGTAATTTGACCATCACGAGTTTCGACAAAAGTGCCATTGCCTTTAGAAGCGTAATATAATTTTCCTGCTTCAGGTATTGCCACGATCGCAATTACTGGACGACCTTGATAAGCTAGGGCAATATGTAAGCAATATTCTCCAGTTTTATCAATGAAGTCTCTAGTGCCATCGAGAGGATCGATAATCCAAACCCAATCATTAGCTACAGGTTCGGCTTTTTTAACATCAAAAGTTTCTTCAGAAAGATAGCCAAACTCTTCTGTTCCTAGTTCGGCTTGTAATTTGTTTAAAATGTAGTGATTGGCTTCTAAATCAGCAGTAGTTACTGGGCCGTCTTTTTTGTCTTCGTTAACATCAAGTTGGTCTTCTTTATCACCGCCATGATAATAGGAACTGAGAATATCAGCAGCACCCCAGCCTACGGAACGAGCTAGTTTGAGGATTTCTGCTAGCTTTTCAGATTGGTTGATGTTCAAAACGTTCCCCTTGTAAGATTCAATATTGTTGACAGGAATTATGACCCCATTGTAAACTCAACTGCAAGTTATTACAGTACAGTTCAAAGTTAAAGATGTATCCGCAATACATCTGTACAAAATTCAAAATTTATCATTCATTTTTAGTTGTGAGTTGACACAATCTAGGATAATAACCATTGCAGATGTGCTGGTAATAACTTAGCTAAATCATATTTTTCTAAAATGGTTTCTCTGGCTTTGATTCTAAGTTGTGCCATTTGATCTGGATGATTGAGTACTTCTTCAACTCGATTAGCAATAGCTTCAGGAGAGAAAAAATCTACTAATAAACCATTAACCTCATCTTCAATGACTTCGGTAACAGGTGCAGTATTAGAACCCACTACTAAACATCCTGTGGCTAAAGCTTCTAACATCGACCAAGATAGAACAAAAGGACGAGTTAAATAGATATGGACAGAAGATGCTTGTAAAACCTGAAGATATTCGTTATAAGGGATTAAATCGGTAAAATGTACCCGATTGAGATCTAGGGGAAATTTTGCTAGCATCTCTTCTTTATAGGTTTTACCATCAGGAAGACTTTTGCCGTAAGCTACTCGATTATTACCAACAATTACAAAATGACATTGGGGTCTTCTTTGTTGCAAGATCGAAATTGTTTCAATTAATTGGGGAAAACCTCGATAAGGTTCCATCCCTCTAGCTACATAGGTTACAACTTCTTCTGCTGTTGATAAATCTAAATTAATTCTAGGTAATCTTAATTTTGCACCTGGTTGGGGTTGAAAATAATTGGTATCAACACCATCATGTAAAACTTTAATTTTTTGATAAAATTCTGAAGGAAACTGTTTTCTTTGCCAATTAGTGGGAGACAAACCGCGATCGCAACTGACTAAATCGATTAAAATTGGTGCGTTTTTAACTCTTATTCTGGCTTCATCGTCGGCGTTAAGCGGTTCACTAGGATCGAAATCTGCATCCGAACTATGAGCATTATAAAACCATTCAAAATAACAAATAAAAGTACTTTTAGGAAAAATATCTTTAACAAATAAAGTAGGGCCCCAACCAGAATGACCATAAACTAGATCGGGAACGAAACCTTGTTCTTTTAAACTTTGTGCTAATCTATAAACGGCTTGACCTTCTAAAACTGCATTTTCTAAAGGTCGAACATAATGATGAGTTTCCGCTCTGGCTGTACGAGATTTTTCATAAATTGCTTTATAAACTCCAGCAATTTGTCCTTCACGGCGATTTGTTCCAAACACAACTTGATTATTTTTATCTTGCGCTAAAGCAGCAGCTAAATGCCGAAATTGAGCAGGAAAATTAGGATGTAAAAATAAAATTTTCATAAAAATTTACAAATAAATATTATTGCTAGCTCGGGTTAAATTGTGCCAAGTTTTAATCAAATTAGAGTTATCTTTGCAATTAAGTAATTATTGTATTTTTTTCTATATTTATTTTTAATAAATGTAATTATAATCATTGTTATTTTAAACACTTTGAACTAGAAAAAATAGTAAGTAAGATAACGCAAGGGACTAATAAATACTAAGATGATAAATCAGACAGTTTGATTTAATTAAAAATTACCTATGAGTTCCTTACGCGATCGCTTTAATCAATTTGCTGGTAAAACTCGTTTTGTAGTCTGTCGCATTTTTGTTCATCTAGCTGGTGAAGAAGTAGCACCTTTACTCGGAGTTCTCAATCGCGTTGCTAGAGACGCTGTAGATGCAGAAGGAGATTTAGAAGTTTTAGGCGAAGGATTGGTAGATATTTGTCAAAATCTTCTGCAAATGAGTACTTATTGGCAATCTGCTGCTAATGAAGGTAATGTTTTTTGGGATGAAGGAGAAGCGGGAGATTATGTTAATGAACTGTTTACCGATTCTGCACAAAGATATCTTTCTCAACCAGATTTGAATCAACCTCTAGGCGAAGATGAACTGTTAGCTTTACCTGTCACTCAGAATTTAGTTGTCATGATTGGAATCGCTTGTGAAGGAGAAGTACCCGATTTAGAAACGGATCTAGCTTATTTAGATGCTTTAGAAAACGGTCTGAAAACCATTATCAATCTTCACTACCAACATAAACTCCGCGCAATTCAAGTACATTTTTCTCCAGCACAATTGGGAGATCAACTAACAGACGATCAACTGCTGACTAATTTTCCCGAATTAATTCCCCTCTAAGTTCAAGTCAGAAAATATGTCAAAATTTACAACAGCAATAACTAAAATTTAAATCTATAACTATGCCAGGAAAACTTAAAAAAGGTGCATTAGTACGTGCGGTCAAAGAAAAATTAGAAAATAGTGTCGAAGCTACTGCAAGCGATCGCCGTTTTCCTTCTTATCTGTTTACCACTAAAGGCGAAATTCTGGAAATGGATGATGAATACGCCTTAGTAAAATTCTACGTTCCCACTCCCAATATTTGGCTACGCCTCGATCAATTAGAACTTGCTGACTAAAACTGAATCACTGTAAGAATTTTTCGGTTTTTAATAATTGTACGGACAGGGCGTTTAAGCACCTACTGATCAATGTAGAGACGTAACATGTTACGTCTCTGCTGATAATTGTACGGCGTTGCTTCGCCCCCTTCAGGAACATAAACTGTCCCTACCGATAACTGATACGAAACTCTTCCTTTGTGGCAACACCTCTGGTAGATTAAACCTAACCCCAATTTTAATTTTCTTTTAATTTTTAGGGGAAACGGCACGCTGATTTAACAACTACGGATAAGAGGCAATAGGAGGAAAATAACTGTGTCTAAAAAAAGTGTTGCAAGTCTAACCGAAGCAGACGTAGCAGGCAAAAGAGTTTTAGTCCGCGCAGACTTTAATGTGCCGTTAGATGATAGTGGAAACATTACTGATGACACTCGGATCAGGGCAGCTTTACCAACTGTTAAAGATTTAATTAGCAAAGGTGGTAAAGTGATTCTGTGCAGTCACATGGGTCGTCCTAAAGGTAAAGTTAACGACAGTATGCGTTTAACTCCTGTAGCTAAACGTTTATCAGAATTATTAGGACAAGAAGTTATTAAATGCGATGACTGTATCGGTGATGACGTTACCGCTACTATTAATGGTATGTCCAATGGTCAAGTAGCTTTACTCGAAAACCTCCGTTTTTATGCCGAGGAAGAGAAAAATGACCCAGAATTTGCTAAAAAATTAGCAGCTAATGCTGATTTATATGTCAATGATGCTTTTGGTACTGCACACCGCGCTCATGCTTCTACTGAAGGCGTAACTCACTACCTCAAACCTAGTGTAGCTGGTTACCTAATCGAGAAAGAGTTAGATTACCTCCAAAACGCGGTTGACAATCCTCAACGTCCTTTAGCTGCAATCATCGGCGGTTCTAAAGTTTCTAGTAAAATTGGCGTGATTGAAACTTTACTCGAAAAATGCGATAAGCTGCTGATTGGTGGTGGCATGATCTTCACTTTCTACAAAGCTCGTGGTTTAAAAGTTGGGAAGTCTTTAGTAGAAGAAGATAAATTAGAGTTAGCTAAATCTCTAGAAGCTAAAGCTAAAGAATTAGGAGTTGAGTTATTATTACCTACCGATGTCGTTGTCGCGGATAACTTTGCTCCCGATGCTAATTCTCAAACTGTTAGTATTGAAAATATCCCCGATGGTTGGATGGGATTAGATATTGGTCCTGATTCTGTCAAAGTATTCCAAGATGCTTTAGCAGATTGTAAAGCAGTAATTTGGAATGGTCCAATGGGTGTATTTGAATTTGATAAATTCGCCGTTGGTACAGAAGCGATCGCTCATACTTTAGCAGGTAAGAAAGATGCAGTTACCATTATTGGTGGTGGCGACTCAGTAGCAGCAGTGGAAAAAGTAGGTGTTGCCGATCAAATGAGTCACATTTCTACTGGTGGTGGCGCAAGTTTGGAGTTACTCGAAGGTAAAACTTTACCTGGTATTGTTGCTCTTGATGATGCTTAAAACTGCTGAAATTTAAAAAAACTGAATCATTAGTTTAAAGAAGGGGCTAAATTAATTTTTGCCCTTTTTTTGTGTTTCAAAAACCATAACTGGTAGGGGCGAACCGCCGTTCGCCCTTACAGAGTAAATGTTTCAAAGATAATCGGATCGAAACAGCATTTTAATCATGAACAATGTTACCAGAATGCTATTTTATGAATTGAGTAGTAAAGTGACTACATAGAAACATAAGTTTATAGCTAGGAAAAAATAATTAATTTATGAAATTGCGAGTTGTAGCAACATTCTTAATGGTTGGTTTAATCTACTTGACTAGTTTGATAGTCACACCAACTGCTTTAGCTTTAACCCCAATTAAGTTGTACGATCTTACCTATGAAGAATGTCCTGTAGGATCTAATCAAGGTTTAGTTTCTAGTGGAGATATGCGCCCTGCTAATTGCTTTTTGGTAAAGGGAAAAGCAAAAAACACTTCTGGTAAAACTGTAGTTGACGCAGATGTGTTTGGCAGAATTTACGATGCGAATGGTAATCCTGTGATGGAAAATCGAGGTAGAGTTGGGACAATTCTCGAAGTTCCTCCAGGGGTAAGTGATTTTCAAATTACGATTAGCGTTGCTGCTAACCAACCTACACCCCTGAAATTGGAACAATTTAAAGCCTCTGGTTTTGCTGGCAAAGTTCGTCCTTTTTATTACGATGACTTTGAAGGCTAGATTGCGCTAAGTAACATCGGGAGGGATTGTTGAACAAACTGTAATAGTAAAATAGCCAGAATCGGAGAAATATCTATCCCTCCTAGAGGAGGAATAAAAGAACGAAAAACATTAAGATAAGGATCGGTGATCGGACTTAAAAAAGCCATAGCTTGAAAAGCCCAATCAGCCGTTTGAAACCAAGAAAGCAAGATTCTGACAAACAGCAGAAACATATAGATCGATAGAAATGTATATAAGCTTTGTACGATAAAAGATAAACCCATAAATTTCCTGAGAATTATTAATTATTAGTTCTTTCATCATCTTAGCTTGACAGCTTCCAGAATTAAAGCTATCGAGAGGCTTCAATCTGTCTAACGACGGTTAAAGCGGAATAACTAACTCCTGCTGTACCTTCGCCTGGATGAGTAGAGTCTCCTACCAACCACAGCTTATTAATCGGGGTACGGGTGGCAATGCCAAAAGGACCAAAAGTTGAGATTCTTTGTCCCACTCCCCCAACTATTCCTTTTTCTCTAGCTGTAAATCGAGCAAAAGTGCGAGGAGTAGCTGCTTCCTGATGAATAATTGTTTCTGGAGTGAGATGAAAATATTGAGCTAAACGAGCGATCGCTTCTGTGGTATATTGTTGTTTTAATTGTTCGTAATCGTCTGGAGTTCCTTTCCACCACATCTCTACATCGGTAAAGGAAGAGGCGATAATGGTGGCACATCTTTCTGGCGCACGTCCATCTCCTGGTTTACTAACTGAAACAAATAAGGAGTTATTTTCACCGATTATCCCTTCGTAATCATAGATGAATTGTAAATGAGGAGGACATTCGACAGGAATTGCTTCTTGTTTGACTCCTAGATAAACCACAAATGCACCCGATGCGCTTGGTAGTTTCTCAATTCGGCGTTGATAATTTGAATAAGATTTTGTATCTAATAATTTAACTAAATTTTGAGCAGTGACATTGGCAACTATTTCATCAGCTTTTTCTTGCCAAACTTCTCCTGTCTTTTGATTGCGAATCGTAACCCCAATCGCTTTACCTGATTGAGTCTGAATCTCCTCTACTGTATGACGTAAATATAATTTACCACCAAATTTGGTCAATGCCTCCACCAAGCGATCGCTTAATGCCTGCATACTACCTTGAAGATGGTATAATCCTTGAGGTGATTGAGACACTGCTAAAGCTGTTGCTGCATATAACAGAGCGGTTTCATCGGCATTGACTTGAGAATAAAGTTTTAATTGTAAATCCAAAAAGGTTTTCAGCCTTTGATCTTTTTCCAAACCATAAAGTTTTAAAGCATCTCCTACCGTCATAAAGGTAAATGGTAGAGTAATTAAGGTATCTAATCGGACTGATTTTGCTAATTGCCAAACATCCCAAAAATTACGAGGCGGTAATACAGGATCTCGCTCTTGAAAATTCCAACTAGCGCGAAACAATTTCGCCATTAATTGCCAAAAAGGTTCACTACCAGGAAACTGTCTTTGTCTTTCTGCTTGCCACTGCTCTAAATTTCTCCAGACTTTAATTGGTTCAGTTTCTTGAGGTAAAAAAACCGCACAAGCAGGATCGCAAGGAGTAGCATCAGGTAATTCAACTTCCAATTCTTGAAAGATGCGATGATGAATGCCACCCTGTTCTAAACCTGCTACTTGAGTTGCACCCACATCAAAAGTAAAACCACGACGCTTAAAAGTAGATGCACAACCACCAGGTACAATCGCCTGATCAAAGATTAATACTTCATAACCACGACGAGCAAGTAAAGCTCCTGCTGTTAAACCTCCAATCCCCGCACCAATCACAATTACCCGAGATTGATGGTTGCCTCCTCGACTGCTCAACATAAATTTTCTTTGCATTTCTTAACACTTTCGATCATAATATAACGATTCTTCTAAGCTCGACTTTATCCATTGTGAGAGAAAAGTGAGGTCGAACAACGATACAGTATTTTTGAGTGTATCGTTAGGCTCGAAGCATGAGTTTTAATTTACCCGTTGAAATTATTAGTATTCTTTTACCTTTTGCTGGTCTGTTTTCTAAAAAGGTTTGGAACTACGTTCAAATCATGTTAATTGGTGCGATTTTAGCCACAGGAAAAAGAACTGTAACTTCAATATTAGAAGTGATGGGATTGTCTGCTGAGTCTAACTTCCAGAATTATCATCGGGTATTAAATCGTGCAGTTTGGTCAAACCTTCAAGCAAGCAAAATACTACTAACAACCTTAGTCATGACATTTATTCCTTGTGGCATAGTTGTCTGTGGAATAGACGATACGATAGAACGTCGAAAAGGCAAGAAAATAAAAGCTAAAGGTATTTATCGCGACCCAGTCAGGTCAAGTCATAGTCACTTTGTTAAGGTTAGTGGTTTACGTTGGTTGTCAATGATGTTGCTTGTGGAAATCCCTTGGGCAAAAAAGGTTTGGGGATTACCGTTTTTTACAACACTAGCTCCGTCTGAGCGTTATCATCAGCAATTACAACATCGACACAAAAAACTAACTGATTGGGCAAGACAGATGATTTTTCAAGTTAGACGATGGCTTTGGAATCGAGAACTGGTAGTAGTGGCAGATAGTAGTTTTACCTGTCTAGAATTACTTTCCTCAGTGAGCCAAACTACTTCTACTTCAATGATTACCCGTTTACGCTTGGATGCTGCTCTTTATGAACCTGCTCCATCAAGACCTACAGGTACTATGGGTCGTCCTCGTCTTAAAGGAACAAGATTGCCTAACTTGGAACAAATTCTCATTGATGCTGATACACAATGGTCAAAAATTACACTATCTAATTGGTATGGAGAAGCAAATCGCCCAGTTGAAATGTCAACTGGGGTAGCTGTCTGGTATCATACTGGACTACCTGTTGTGCCAATTCGCTGGGTTTTAGTCCGCGACCCTTTAGATAAATTTAGACCACAAGCTCTGTTGTGTACCAATCAAAGATATCAATCTCAACAGATTCTTGAATGGTTTTCGCGTCGTTGGCAAATAGAAGTAACTTTTGAAGAAGCTAGAAGACACTTGGGTATGGAAACTCAACGTCAGTGGTCAGATTTAGCAATTGCACGCACCACCCCTCTTATTTTAGGACTTTTTTCTCTAGTTACTCTTTTGGCTCATCGTTTACAAGCCAATTTTACTTGGACTACTAGACAAAAAAGTTGGTATGTTAAATCTCTACCTACTTTTTCTGATGCCTTAGCTTTAGTACGCCGATTTCTGTGGGCTAGCACTTTTTCGATATCATCTAAACCTACTGACATCATAAAAGTCCCTTGTTCTTTATTCAATCGTTTGAGAGATCTGGCTATTTATGCTGCTTGATTGGATAAAGTCGAGCTAAGCAATGAGGCATAAAGGAAGCTACTTTATTGGCTGTATTTGATTTGCTATTTGTAAATTTTTAGCTTAACTAAGGTAATTCTTGAGATTGATGTTACAACCAACCTAAATATTCTAGAGTGAAAGCATAACCAACTCTGTCCAGACCGATGGAAACTTCATTTCTATCCGTATTTCAAACTGCTAATTTGCGTCAAAGAAAAGTAGCTTATTCAAAATGGCATCGTTATCAATCGAAATGCTACATTCTTAGGACTCAAATGGGATTTGAACAGGTTAATGATTCTCGTCCTGTTGTTTGTCGTGGTTGTCTCAATTATCACGGTCAAGTATACGGTAATACTCGCGAAACACGAACCCGTTTAATCTGCGGTTTTCATCCCTACGGTTGGTTAGATTCTTCTCCTTGTCCTAATTGGGAAGGAAACGAACCAGTAAATGATTAAAATATCACGAATTTTTGCTAAAAAAGCGGTCGAAGACTAATTAATCGAGATATTCTAAAAAGACATAACCTATTCTTAAATTATTATATTAACTAAACTATGAGTCAAACTAAACCACAAAAACAACCATCCGATCTAAATACTAAATCCTCTGCCAAGAAAGCTACACCAATCCGTTGTTTTTTTGGAACTGTTGTTTCGGGAGGACTAGCTTTTGGATTGTATTCTTTAATGTCCTCAATTGTCCAAACCTATGCAACTAAGCCTGTAGTTGCTGATAATTTACTTGTACTAAGAATTACTGTGGCAGTTAGAACTTTAGTGATTGGAGTTGCTGCTTTGGGTGCAGGGGTTTTTGCTTTTGTTGCCCTAGGTTTGATGTTGTTAGGAATTCAACTAACTATTCAAAGTCTTAAAGAGGTTAGTAGTTAATACTGTTTCGTGACCTCCTTCGGACACCGAATCAAAGATTACGGTGCCGGCTTCCCTAGACTCACGACTAGGTTTTCCTGGTTATTTCCATTTCTGGTTTTCCACCACTTACCTAGATATGAAACAACAAGTTACTTCATATCCCCGGCAGACCGATTGCCCAGGCAGTTTCCATTCCCCACAGTCCATGGGTACAGCGTATCATTATGCATCCTTCCTGTCGGCAAACATTTTACGCAACCACCGAGCCTCCAATCGAGACTATTTCTTGGTTGCAACCCCCTATGTTTGATTTTCAAGGTTCTGCCAGTATTAGGTTTTTGTTTTTCGGTGTTCGGTTACTGGCAACCCATTCACACGCTTGCTACTTATTATAGAACAGCTAGAACTACTGGTAGATAAAGATATTATATCAAATTTGTCAACTATGACCGATAAACCTCGCCCGCCTATCCATCCCGTCTCCTATTCCTAACGGAATAAGGAGCGGGGCTTTCGGCGGATTAAGCTAAAAAGTCAAAAACTGAAATAACTATTTGATAAGTTTTAATAGTAGCTTTATTGATATCTATATTAATTAAAAAGATATTAATAAAATATTTGCGGTGTTATAAGCTACTATTTTTTCAAATTTATAACATTAATATAGTTTGACGCAGAGGCACGAAAGTCCAATTCCGTGCTTATTCCGCAGCACAATTATATTTACCTTCAAAAAACTTAGCTTCGATTAATCGCAATGCAGAAGACAACAGAAGAAAAATAGAAATACGTTTTATTCCTCAAAGCCTGCGTTCACTGGCGTTCCCCAGTCAATCCAATTGAATTTAATTAATTATGTAATTTCTTGGTTAAAAGAGAATGGAGTTTGTGCAACATTGAAACAACTCAGTACTCAAAGAACAGGTTCGTTTGCGCACACCTTTTTCATTATTTATATATTACCATGTCAAGATTATTTGTCAATAACAATATTTTTTTTATTGAAAAATTAAATTTCTCAGCCATCTGCATAAACTCAAATTAACCAACGTATAGAGTCAGTGAAAGGAAAACAACAACAACACAAACTCAAATCAAAACTATATCAACATGAAAAAATCCGTTTTAATCATTTCCACCATCGCTTTAGCTCTTTCTCCTGTAGCTGCCTTTGCCCAACAAGCACAAAACAATGTTCAAGCTGGTTCTAACAGCGCAGTTACCCATGGAGTAGGGAACTACACTAACCAAGGTGTTTATAACGACTTAAACCAAACTCAAGTTGGTGCAGATGGTTATGGAATCGATCCTCAAATTCAAAACTCAGTACAAGCTGGTCAAAACCAATCCTACACTGATGGTTATTACAATACTACTAATCAAGGTGTTTACAACAGTGCAGACCAAACTCAAGTTGATATCCCTGCATATCCTCATTAATAATTACTAAACTAAAACTACTCCAAAACGACAGATTAAGGTTCTGAATGACCTCAGAACCCTTTTTTTTATTTAAAAAAAAGTCTTATTTTTTTACCTTAACTATTTTTGATTAAATCTTTTGATCAAAAAGTTCTATTATAAAATTACTAGGCGTAATAACTTTGATTTGATTTTAAAATTTAGTCTTATTAATTTATTCATAAATATTTTGAAGTAAATTAAATCAATTTTGTAATTGTCTGCATAAACAAACTTAGCTCAACCTACTTACTTAATAATTGAAGAGAAACACAAACAACAACTGAGGTAAGTAAAATGAAACAAACTAATCAAAAAATAACTGCTACCGTAGCTTTAGCTTTAACTATCGGTGCTTCTACTCTAACTATTCCTAAACCTGCGGAGGCACAAATTTTAGAGCTAGCAACTGGTGCGCTCAATGCTTTATTTAATCGACCACCAAAACCGATTCCTAATCAAAACTATGCTTTTGGTACAAGTAACCTCAACGGCAATAACTTCAACTTCTGTCTTTTCCCCTGTACCCCTGGCATTGGTCAACCTTCTATTCCACAAGCTATTAGACCAACAGTACCATCAACAGGTGTAATGCCTTCTTCAGGTTCAGTTGTACCTTCTGGAGTACCTGGAGTTGTACCCCCTGGAGTTACACCTTCTGGAGTACCTCCTCAAACAGTACAACCAACTCCTCCTCGTCCAACCGTCGTTATTCCTCCGATTAAACTACCGATAAATCTTCCTTTTTAATTTATCTTATTCTTTTACTTACCTCAATGCGCTACTTGCTCTTACTGTTAGTAGCGTATTTTTTTTGCTCACAAAAACGAAGAGTTGAACTAAAAAAATCTTCAAACCCTTCAAGCAACCAATATAATCCTATTTTATGGCGTTTGTAGCGATTAATTATGGCAACACTCAACAGTAACTATCTCAAACTCAAAGCAGGTTATTTATTTCCCGAAATTGCAAGAAGAGTAAATATATTTGCAGAAGCTAATCCCGAAGCACAAATTATTAAACTAGGGATTGGAGATGTCACCGAACCTTTACCAGAAGCTTGTCGGACTGCGATGATTAAAGCAGTAGAAGACATGGGCGATCGCGCTACTTTCCACGGCTATGGCCCAGAACAAGGTTATCTTTGGTTAAGAGAGAAAATTGCTGCTGGTGATTTTCAGTCTAGAGGTTGCGACATCGATGCCTCGGAAATTTTTATTTCTGATGGTTCTAAATGCGACTGTGGTAATATCTTGGATATTTTTGGTAAAGATAATACCATTGCGGTAACTGACCCTGTTTACCCTGTTTATGTTGACACTAACGTGATGGCAGGTCATACAGGAGAAGCTAATGAACAAGGTGAGTACGAAGGCTTAATTTATTTGCCAATTTCTGCGGAAAATAACTTTACTGCCCAAATTCCCGACCAAAAAGTCGATTTGATCTATCTTTGTTTCCCCAATAACCCTACAGGTGCAACAGCGACGAAAGAACATTTGCAAGCTTGGGTAGACTATGCCAAAGCTAACGGCTCAATTATTTTATTTGATGCTGCTTACGAAGCATTTATTAGCGATCCTCAACTTCCCCATTCGATCTTTGAAATTGAAGGAGCAAAAGATTGTGCCATTGAATTTCGTTCTTTTTCAAAAAATGCAGGGTTTACAGGAACACGTTGTGCATTTACAGTTGTACCCAAAAACTTGACTGCTAAAGCTGCTGATGGCTCTGAAGTAGAACTGTGGAAGTTATGGAATCGTCGTCAAGCGACCAAGTTTAACGGTGTCTCTTATATTGTACAAAGAGGTGCAGAAGCAGTTTATTCTGAAGCAGGACAAGCGCAAATCAAAGCTTTAATCAGTTTTTACCTCGAAAACGCCAAAATCATTTGTGACAAGCTAACCGAAGCAGGATTGGCTGTTTACGGTGGTGTTAATGCTCCCTATGTCTGGGTACAAACTCCCAATGGTTTATCTAGTTGGGATTTCTTTGATAAGTTGCTTTACACTACTAATGTAGTTGGTACACCTGGTTCTGGTTTTGGGGCTGCTGGTGAAGGTTATTTCCGTATCTCTGCATTCAATAGTAGAGCTAATGTTGAAGAAGCAATGAAACGGATTACTGATAACCTTAAAATTTAAATTAAAAATAGAAGGATGAGGAGTAAAGAGTCTGCAATTTTCCTCATCTTTCGTTCTTAAGCAATAACTTGGTTATTTAAATTCAAGAATTTAATTAAAATGACTCTGGAATTACCACCCATTCGCGATCGCAATTTATTCAATCATGCTCTTACTCATCGTTCCTATCTTAATGAACATCATGAAGCGACACAACACAATGAACGTTTAGAATTTTTGGGCGATGCTGTATTGGGTTTTTTGGTTGGGGAATTGCTTTATAAAAAATATCCAGAGATGAGCGAAGCTCAATTAACTCGTTTGCGGTCTAAATTAGTAGATGAAACTCAATTAGGTAAACTCGGTCAACAATTGGGTTTGGGTAAATTGATGCGTTTAGGTAGAGGAGCGCAAAAAGATAAAGGTAGAGAAAATCCTTCTTTACTCAATGATACTTTTGAAGCGATTATTGGAGCTTATTTTCTCGATGCAGGAATTGATGCTGTTCGTGCTTACATTCAACCTATATTTATTCGTTTGGCAGAACAAATAGTTACCACACAAAGCAAAACCACTAAATCAACTTTTGTAGATAGTAAAAATCAATTACAACAATGGGCTTTAGCTCATCAAGGAGAAAATCCTGTTTATCAAATTATTGCTGAAGTTGGACCTCCTCACGCCAAAGAATTTACTGCTCAAGTTTCAATCAAAGGAGTAGTATATGGTCAGGGGAAAGGTCATCGTAAACAGGAAGCTCAAAAACAAGCAGCCGAAGCTGCTTTGAAGCAGTTAGACGCTTAATATGACAAAGCCTACGCCAAACCTAGTTTAAACATCGAATAACTTTGTCTGGAGCCTTTTAAAGATTGAAGTGTGAACTAATAACCAACCATACTGATAATCCTGAGATTATTGTGTTGTTTTAAGTCGATTTCATGAACTTTTTTAACGCATCATCGTAATACTGAAAATGGCTACCCTTCCTTGCTTACAATGTAGTCTTAAGTTTTTCTATATACTTTGGCATTCTCTAGAGAGGAAAACCAAATATGCCCAAACCTTTTACTCAAGTAGTAAAACCTTATAATGACGATCCTTTTATCGGTCATTTATCAACTCCAATTTCTGATTCTGATTTTGTCAGAACCTATATTAGGAATTTACCAGGATACCGTCGCGGACTTTCTCCTCTTCTACGTGGTTTAGAAGTAGGATTAGCTCATGGTTATTTTTTAGCAGGTCCTTGGACTGTCTTTGGTCCCCTGAGAGATTCTGAAGTTGCTAGTCTTGGCGGTTTAATTTGTGCTTTAGCTCTAGTTTTAATTGGTACTGCTTGTCTCTCTGTGTATGGTATCGTTTCCTTCCAAGGCAAACCTACTAATAGCGAAGACTCTCTTCAATCTTCTGAAGGTTGGAGTCAGTTTTCTGCTGGTTTCTTCCTTGGTGGTACTGGTGGCGCATTTGTCGCTTACTTCCTATTGCAGAATTTTGACGTTATCAATGGTATCCTTAGCGGTACTTTTAACTAACTAAATAATTGCACTAAAACATAAAAAGAGGAGAATCAATGTTATGACAGGTACTTACGCTGCTGCTTATTTACCCTGGATTTTCATCCCTGTTATTTGCTGGCTCATGCCTGCTGTGGTAATGGGACTTCTGTTTATTTATATCGAAAGCGAGATTTAAAAGCGACTAAATCAAGCTGGATTAAGATGATCATCCCTAGTTATTGAATTATCTAAGCTCCACCTACTTTAGGTTTGGAGCTTTTTTAACCAAGCTAGTTAAGGTTAATTGGACTCAAAATCTTCAATTTGATCGAGTCGAATTACCGTATCATCGCTTAATTTACACCAATCTGCACCATCCGCAGCATATACATCTACTATCTTTCCTCTAGCTTTTGCCCATTGACCATTTTCCTGTTTGTAAGTTAGGGAACATTCTTGCTTGAGAGTTGCGATCGCTTCTAAATGGTCGTATAATTCACAGCTTACAGGGGTGTAATTACTCATGAACTTTTTCCTTTGGTATATTATTATTTTTTCGATTTTATACAATTAGGCTGGACCAAAGCGTCTATACAAAGTCAATCAATTTAGTCGTTCAATAGTTATAATTTATCGCTGAAGAAGTCTTTGTTTTAAGAATCAGCGCATTTCTTTAAACAGCAAAAAACCTCATCAACTTACCAAGGTTAATATTAATATTTAAACTTGCCACGATTTTTGCAATTTTTCCCAAAAAGTAGCAAAAGTACGCTTAACTTCGTTTTGAAAATCCCAACGCTGAAAAGCTCTTTCGTATTCTTCACCTTGAGTTTGATAAGCTTTCCATCCATTGAGGGCAATACTCAAACCCCAAAATAATAAAATATAAATTGACCAGGTAATTGTTCCTGCGATCGCGATATTAAAAGATAGTAAAAAGATATTAATAATTAAATATTTAGTTAATCTTTGTTTAAATTGACTGCGACGATACAAATTAAAAGCTTCACGTTTTTCTTGAACAGCTTTTCGCTCAAACCAATCTTGTTCTGCTGCTTGTAAAGATTGACTATCGATCTCTAATTCTGATGCTATTTCCCAGAGTTGTTGTCTGGTTAATTCTTCGCCTTCTGCTTTACGAGCAAGAGCGATTTGGAGAATTTGCTGAATATCTTCTGGACTATAGCTTTCGGGATAGGACAGGGGAAAATTGGACATAGCTTCGTGATTATACCTCTTACTTTTATTATGCCCAAGACCTGATAAATGTGACCGTACTTTAAAAGACGGTTTTTACTATCTAGCGTCAGATGTTTTTGATTTTACATTTAGTTACAATCTCTTTGAGACTGAGGCGAAAACTAATATACTTCGCCACATAGAATAGGAGCAATACCTCATGAACGGTAATATTAGAATTGGGAACTTATTTGGCATCCCTTTCTATATCAATCCTTCTTGGTTTTTTGTTTTAGGATTGATAACTTTAACCTACGGAGCAAATTTAACGCGATTTCCGCAATTACAAGGAATAACACCTTGGA
Organism: Stanieria cyanosphaera PCC 7437; assembly: GCF_000317575.1. Lineage (NCBI taxonomy): Bacteria > Bacillati > Cyanobacteriota > Cyanophyceae > Pleurocapsales > Dermocarpellaceae > Stanieria > Stanieria cyanosphaera. The sequence goes on from NC_019748.1 coordinate 2,784,778, forward strand.
TTTTGGGATTTTTTGCTGCCATACTTTTATTTTCTTCAGTTTTAGCCCATGAACTTGGTCATAGTTTTGTTGCGATCGCACAAGGTATTCAAGTTAAGTCAATTACTTTGTTTATTTTTGGTGGTTTAGCTACCTTAGAAAAGGAATCGGAAACACCACTACAGTCTTTTTTAGTTGCGATCGCAGGTCCTGGAGTTAGTTTACTTCTGTTTGCTCTCTTCACGGTAATAGGAATTACTGTACCTTTAAATGAACCGCTTGAAGCAATTGTTTCTTTACTAGCTTCGATTAATTTGGTGTTAGCTTTATTTAATCTGATTCCTGGTTTACCTTTAGATGGTGGTAATGTCCTTAAATCTATTGTCTGGAAAATCACAGGAAATCCTAACAAAGGAATTATTTTTGCGGGAAGAGTTGGTCAATTTTTTGGTTGGTTAGCAGTAATTATTGGCGCGTTAGCAATTTTAGGTGTTAGTCAAATAGGTAGTTTTTGGACGTTATTAATTGGTTGGTTTTTATTACAAAATGCTGGATTTGCAGCACAATCTGCTACTGTCCAAGAAAAACTGAGTCAATATACTGCTGAAGATGCAGTTATTCCTAATAGTCCTATTGTGTCAGGTAATCTTACTTTAAGAGAATTTGTAAATGATTACGTGATTGGTAAAAATCAATGGCAGAAGTTTTTAGTTACTAATGAAACAGGACAATTAATTGGTACTATTGCCACAGAAGATTTAAAACAAATTGCTACTTCTCAGTGGACAGAAACTTTAGTTAATGAACTTTTACAACCGATAGAAAGCATTGTTACTGTTCCCGCTAATCAATCTTTATTGAAAGTAATTCAATTAATTGAAACAAAAGATATTAAAGAATTAGCTGTGGTTAAAGAAGATGGTGTTGTGATTGGTTTACTAGAAAAATCTTCAATTATTAATCTGCTTCAACAAGAAGCTCAAGCTAATGGTAATTAAAATTTGTGATTTGACTTTCTTTTAAAATATCAAATACAGTCAAGTTATTGATTTTTGATAATTGTTGATAGTTAATTGTTTATCCACGTATGAAGGCAGCCTATAGCAGATTAAGTTATTAGTTGATTGTTGATTGTTTGTCCACAGATAAACCTTGTTACTGATTATTTTTGAGTAATTAGTAATTAGTAATTAGTAACTGATTAGCCATGAATTATTTATTTGATATTTGAAAAGTAATTTACTAAGGCAGTGGTTAATCCTTCTAAAGTATATTCTTGTGCCTCTACATCTACTCGATTAAATAATTCTTGACAGGTTTGAGAAGTTTGAGGCCCAATCGAAGCAAGACAAATATTTTCAAGCAAAGTTGTTAGCAAAATATCCGAATGACCCAACTCTTGTTGAACTAATTGATGAAAATTTCTGACTGTTTTAGAACTAGCAAATGTAATTGCATCTATCTGTTTTTGTTGTAGTGCTTGCCAAATTTCAGCAGTAATTTTTTGGGGACAACCAGATTGATAAGCAGGTACTTCTGTAACTTCTGCACCTTGAGTAGTTAATTCTTTCACTAGTATTTCTCTACCACCAGTTTCAACACGAGGAAAGAGAATTTTTTGCCCTTCTAAAACTTCAGGAAAATGAGCAACCAAAGAATCAGCTACAAAATCTGGGGGAATAAAATCTGGTTGCAGTTTTTTTCGTTGTAAAGTGGCAGCAGTTTTTTTACCAACCACTGCTATTTTAATTCCTGCTAAACTACGAGCATCCTTACCCAAAGTAGCTAAACGTTCAAAGAAATACTCTACGCCATTAGCAGAAGTTAAAATCAACCAATTAAATTGAGGCAAATTTGCGATCGCATTATCTAAAGTTTGCCAACTAGAGGGAGGCATAATTTCTAAGGCAGGCATTTCTAAAACTTTTGCCCCATGTTGTTGCAATAAATCGCGAAATTGACTAGATTGTTCGGCTGCGCGGGTAACTAAAATGGTTTTTCCTGTTAAAACGGCTGAAGATGGGGAAGATTGTAACTGACTAGCTAAATCCACAACTTTACCTATAACTATTACTGCTGGAGAAAGAGAAATCCCCCTTGTTCGATCTACTATATCGGTTAAAGTACCTTGAAAAATTTTTTGTTCGGGACGACTACAGTTACAAATAATTGCTACTGGTTCATCAGCAATTCTGCCACAAGCTAATAATTTAGTAACGATTTCTGCTAAATAACGTGTTCCCATCAGTATTACCAAAGTATCGATTTTAGCTAAAGCATTCCAATCGAGTAATTCTGGTTGATGTCCGCTTAAGACTGCAAAACAATTACTTAAATATTTATCAGTTAAGGGAATACCAGCGAAGGTAGGGGCAGCTAAAACTGAAGAAATCCCTGGCACAACTTCAAATGCACATTCGGCAGCAACTAATGCTTCAATTTCTTCTCTAACTCGACCAAAAATAAACGGATCGCCACTTTTTAATCTAACTACTTGTTTGCCTTGTAAACAATAAGCAACTAATAATTGATTGATTTGTGCTTGGGGGGTACTTGGTTGCCCTCCTCTTTTCCCTACATCTAACTTGAGACAGTTTGGTGAGACTAAAGTTAATAAGTCTGAATCGACTAGGGCATCATAAATTAAGACTTCAGCTTCAGTGAGTAACTGTTTCCCTCTTAAAGTAAGGTACGCAAGTTCACCAACGCCAGCACCTACTAAATATACTTTCCCTAGGTTTTGCATTTTAATAACTCTTCTACGATTCGACTTAAACCCACAGAATTAGAAGCTTTAACTAAAATGCGATCGCCTTTAGTAATTTCTGCTTGCAATGTACTAATCAAATCTTGATGATTATCAAAACATTCGTAACTAATTCCTTGGGCAGCAGTAGCAATTGCTTCTGTTTCTGGTTCATCGACTAAAACAAATAATCGATCTAAATCTAATTCCTTAACTTTTTCTCCTACCTGATGATGTAGCTGTGCTGAATATTTTCCTAATTCTTTCATCGTTCCCAAAACAGCCAAATGTCTTGTTCCTGGAGTATCTTTGAGCATTTGCAAAGATGCAATCATCGACTCAAAACCAGCATTGTAGGTTTCATCGAGAATAACTATATTGTCTTGAATTTCATAACGACGAGCGCGCCCTTTGGGTAACTCTACTGTCAATCCTGGGCTTAAAAGATCGAGATCAAGCTCTAAAACTTTAGCAACTGCGATCGCAGCTAGATAATTACTAGCATTATGAATTCCTGCTAAGGGTAAAGGAAACTCTCGCCCTTCTACTTTCAGGATATTATCCTCAAGTAATTCTCCTTTTAAATCTCCTCCTGCCAAACCATAAGTTAAAGTTTCTCCGTGCCATACCTTGGCAGCCGTTTGCAGCAGTAACGGATTATCATGGTTTAAAATCGCTACGCTACTAAGAGGCATTTGAGCAAGTAGTTCACATTTCGCTCTAGCGATCGCTTCTTTTGAACCCAATCTACCAATATGTGCTGTCCCCACATTAGTAATTACGCCAATTGTCGGACGAGTAAGATTGGTTAATAAAGCAATTTCTCCAGTAGCCCTCATTGCCATTTCAATTACCGCATAATCATGACCGCTACGTAATTCTAAAAGAGTTTTAGGTACACCAATTTCATTATTATAGTTAGCTTCAGTTTTTAAAACTTTTCCTTGAGTATTTAAAACCGCAGCAATTAACTCTTTAGTCGTTGTTTTTCCCACTGAACCAGTAATTCCAATCACAGGAATATCAAAACAATTGCGCCACCAATTGGCAATCTGTTGATAAGCAACTAAAGTATCTGAAACAATTAATTGAGGTGTGTCTGTAACTAAAGATAATGCTCGCGACAAAATTAAAGCGATCGCGCCTTTTTCAACGGCTACTGAAGCAAAGTTATGTCCATCAAAATTTTCTCCTGATAAAGCTACAAATATTTCTCCTGGTTTGAGATTTCTCGTATCTGTAGTAATTCCTGTAGCTGATTTATTTAACTCACTCTCAGTTAGTTTAATGTGATCTAAATCGAGGATTTTACTGAGTTCATGTAGAGATATCATAATTTTTATACCATTAACTACTGATCTTAAACTAAAGCTTAGTAAAAAAATAATAAAACAAAATTTATTTATAAGTATTTAGACAAAATTATTAGCACGTTTGTTAAAGTTTCTTCAGTAAATACTATCAAGTTATCTTTTAAAAGTCTTGACTAAAAAAATACATTATTATCGGTTTTTTGGCTTTATTATAAAGAACAAATAAAAAATTAGATTATTCATCAAGTTTTCCCGAAAAATAAATAAAGGGAGGGCTAATAACTGTGGAAAATCATTTAAATAAACTTTATTTATCAAATACTGAAAAAGAACAACAAATTATCTACAATCATTTTCTTCAAGCTACTCAAACAGATTCACCTGAAAGAGTAATTGAAAAATTTCGTTATTTATTTATTAAAGCCACGGGTTACGACGATAACAATGTTCGTTTAGCATTAGAAAAAATTGTTAATAGCCAAACAGCTAATGACGAGTTTACCTTTATTTTGAATCGTTGCTGTCACATTATTATTAATCGCTGGCAGATGCAAAGCGATCTTAAAAAGCATATACCCGAATTAATTGCTCAGTTTGAGCAAGCTTTACCTCCTGGTGGAGCTAATTCTCGTACTTCTCGAAAACTAAGACAATTAATTAAAGACTTTCAAACTCACGAACATTATCTCAAATTACAACGTTTAGCTAAAGTTATCGGCGAAACCCAAGAAAACAATTTTAATAAATCTCAATCTATAGGTAACCTCATTCAACGTTATCCATATCTACATCAACATTGCTTACTCAGTGAAGACAGTAGTTACGAATTTAAACAAACCGTTAAAAAAATCCAAAAAAATATTCAAAGAAGTTACGAAGTTAATCTCTCTCAATATGTTACTTATCGAGTAAGATTAGTACAAAAAACTTCTCCTAATCACAATTCTCAAATCAATAAAATCTCCGTAACCCAAATCCAACCTGTTCAAAATCCCACGTTATTGAGCGATCAAGAGTTAGTTACTGCTTTGCGTCAGTATGTAGGCAAAGTAGAAAAAGGTTATAGCTATCGCGATTTGTCTCAAAATTTTCTTACTTGTCAAGCTCAAACTAGCTCATACAAAGCTTTTAAACAAGATTTATACGAATATCTAATGTTTGGTATAGAAGGCAAATACGCTAAACACCAATTTAATCATAGACTTTGTCATTATTTACAAAACATTTTTCCTGATTGTGATTCTCAAAAATTCAACGAGTTTTTGATGATTCGTACTTGTTCTCAATTACTCAAATTATTAATAGTTGATAGCAAACAAAATCCTAGTCACTACTTATTTGTCGATTTAATTACTAATTTAGGAGAAACCAAGGTAGTGGGATTATTGCTCAAAATAGTACTGTTGTGTCAAAAAATCAAACCTTATTTAGAACAAAGATTTTCAATTCTCTTTAGTCATTACGAATCCTTTAGCAAAGAAGGTGTTCCTTGGCTAATCAAATCTTTAGAAAATCTTCAAATCGCTTTTAGCATCCACTTTGGCAAAGCAGATTTATCTTTAGTCAAAATTATCTGAGGCTAAAATAGGACGAAAGCTATTATATTTTTGTTATTTGAGTGGTTAAATCTAACTTAAATTTTACTTGGCAAGAACTTAATCAAGAAAAAGCGATACTGTACGAATACTTTCGCCAATATCTCAGTAATCAATCTCCTACAGAGGTATTGGATGAATTTCGTTGTTTATTTATAGAAGGAAGAAGTAAACAGCTTAATGCCAGAGAAGCACTTGAGAAAATTGTGTTTTCTCAGCAAGGACAGGAAAAATTTGATTATATTATTAATCATTGCTGCCATATTATTATTAATTATTGGTCAAATAAACCAGAATTACAAGAATTTATTCCTCGTTTAATTGATATTTTTAATTCGGTAAATCCTCAAATTAATTATTATGACCGCCGAAAAAAGCGACTCTTAAAATTAGTTTGTGATTTTAAAAATACAGAGCAATATTTAAAATTAACGAGATTAGTAGAGTTACTAAGTTCCAGTCAAACAATAGATTTGTCAAACAATAAAAATGTTGGGGATTTAGCGAAACGTTATTTTTATTTATACAAAGATTTATTATTAGGAGACGAACATAGTCAAGAAGAGAAAAAAATGATTAGAGAAATTCGTAAAAATAATCAAAAATGCTTTGAGTTTCAACTATCTCAACATATTATTTATCGCGCTAGATTAGTACAAATTGCTCGCGCTCGTCAAATTTCTCAGGGAGCAGGAAGAATTATTAGAAGAGTTAATAACCCAACTTTGCTATCAGAAAAAGATTTAAAAATAGCAATCAAACAATACATGGGTAAAATTAATCAAGAAGGAACAATTTGGCAATCAGCACAAAAATTTTTAACTGAAAACAAATTCCGTCGTTCGTATCGAGAATATCATCGTGATTTATATCGCTATTTAATTAATTCAATCTCACCCAAACAAGAAGATTATCAATTTGCCAATAAACTTAAACAAATTTTTAATCAAATTAAATCTCCCAGTAATTCTCCAGAATTGACTGATGTAGCAATGTTATCTACTTGTAGACAGTTATTAAAATATTTAGTAGCAGCAACTTATAAGCAACCAGAACATTATCAATTTATTGAGCTAGTTAAATGTTTGGGAACTGTTCAAACTATTACTTTACTAATTAAAATAGTTTTAATTTGTCCTCAAGCCAAACCTGATTTAGAAAAAAGATTTGCTATTTTATTTACTCATTATCAATCTTATAAACTTACAGAAGTTCCTTGGTTAGTAAAATCTTTAGAGCATCTTTTAGTTGCTTTTAGTATTTATTTTGGCAAAATAGATCTATCAATTGCTAAGATTATCTAAATTCTTCTCTTAAAACGTAGCCAACTCTTCATACTGTGTGAATTAATCTTGTTTCGTATTCGGCTTCTAGTTTGAGGCGTAAATAACGAACGTATACTTCAATGATATTTGAATCTCCCATAAAATCATAACCCCAAACTCTTTCAAGAATTTGATTGCGAGTAATACGAAATCCGATTACAAAAACATACTTTTGAGCAAAGATTTTAATTAGGCTCAAATACTTCTGCCTCCGTCTTCTTGCCTTGATCTTGCTTTTAAGTATTGTATCTAAACTAATTTGTTAAATAATCATCTGCGCCAGCGAAGCTGACCGCTTCTGGGCGAGATCGCGCTTCTTCATTTTGAGCTTTTAATAAAATAAAAATTTTTGAACTGTCAAGCACTCTGGTTCGGTCAAGTTGGTGTTACATAAGTCAAAATAATTTATATAGGTTATAAAAAATTTATAAAAATCATGTTGTTGTTTAAGAATCGGTATTTTTGGTCATGCCAATTAATGGTAATCTCTAGTTTATTAGTAGCTACGCCTGCTTGGTCGCGTCCCCATGACACTAGCCATGAAACAGTAGTCAAACAACCAGTTCTTAACAGTCAGAATAATTATTCAAACGGCTTAAGTTATACTCAAAAAAATCAATTAATTGATTTATTGCGTGGTAGTAGTCGTGATAGCTCTCTTTTAAATCCTTCTCTGCGGATCAAAATTGCCAATCAAATTCATTCTCTACCACCTGGAATTGAAAAACGTTTGGCGAGAGGAAAAGGTTTGCCTTCAGGACTTGCAAAAAAAGTTAATTTACCGAATGAAATTAATGAATATCTCAATCTTTCTCAAGAGCTAAAAATTATTGTCTTAGGTTCGTCTGTAGTGGTACTCGATCCTTTCAACAACATTATTTTAGACGTGCTTCAATATATTTTTTAACAATTCATTCTATTTTTGTTTTGGTAATCTTGGTAATTGGGAACTAATTGGTCCTAAAATTTGGTTTAATTCCCGTAACTGTTCTGGTGTTCCCATACAGATTAAAGCATCCCTTTCTAAAATTAAAGTATCTCCTGTCGGCCCGGCAATTAAATTGCCATCAAAACGACGAATAGCTAAGACTAAAGCTCCAGATTGGGAACGTAATCTAGCATCTTTCAAACTTTTGCCAACATAAGGACAAATTTGGGCATCAATCAAAAATTCTTCCAGATAATAAGAACGATTTGCTCCAGTGATAATTCCATCCACAAAATCCATTACTTGAGGACGTAAAGCAGCAGCAGCGAGTCTTCTTCCTCCAGTAATATAAGGAGATACTACCGCATCGGCCCCAGCGCGTTGTAATTTTTGGACTGCTTCTTCTGTGCTAGCTCTAGCGATCGCTCTTAGGTAGGGATTCAGAGTTTTGGCTGATAAGACTGTATAAAGATTTTCTGCGTCTGAAGGCAAAGCAGCTACTAAACAAACAGCTTTTTCAATTCTTGCCTTAGAGAGAGACTCATCTAGAGTCGCGTCACCTTGTACAACAATATGGCCTAATTCTTGAGCTAATTCTATCTGTTCTGAGCGGGAATCAATCACTACAAACATAATTCCTTCAGCAGCAAACTCACGGGCAATTTGTGACCCCATTCTGCCAAATCCGCAGACAATATAATGTTGTTCTAAAGTTTCAAGCAAGCGTCTCTCCTGTCTTAGTCTAATTCCTTCTTGAAAATAGCCTTGAATTAAGGCTTCGGTAAAACGGTTTACTATATAACCAATGGTAATTAAACCCATTAAAATTAAACAAATAGTAAAAATTCGTGACCGCGGTTCTAAGGGATGAATTTCTCCAAAACCTACGGTAGAAAGCGTGATAATGGTCATATAGGCTGAATCGAGCCAAGACCATTCTTCAACTAACCAATACCAACAAGAGCCAATGATCACTGTTGCAGCTAAAACTACCGCACCAGCGATTAACTCTTTGCGCAAGCGTCCATATTTTTGCTCGAAGGAAAAGTTACGCATATAAATTATCTTGGCAAGCTGAATTTAGTATTCTGTCAAACTTTTTTGTAGTAACAAAAAATGGCTAAATAAGTTATTTAAACTAAACTAATAAATTTGGTTGAAAGTTAAAACTCTGAGCAAAATGATTGTAATTGCCAAGGCGTCTTGCTAAGAGCGAGAACAACATTAATATTTTTTTTCATCACTATTAACTTTTATCTAGGAGTAATTTGTGAGTCAATTAACTGTATTAGAGCATTCTTCTTTGTCCTCTTTCGAGCCAAATACTTTTGACAACAGCGTAATGAACACCTACGGGCGTTTTCCTATCGCTATTGAGAAAGGAGAAGGTTGTCGTCTGTGGGATACAGAAGGCAAAGAATATCTCGATTTTGTGGCAGGAATAGCTACCTGTACTTTAGGTCATGCTCATCCTGCTTTGATCGAAACAGTTACGCAACAAATTAAAAAACTTCATCACGTCTCTAATCTTTATTACATACCAGAACAAGGACAATTAGCTCAATGGTTGGTCGAGCATTCTTGTGCAGATAAAGTCTTTTTCTGTAATTCTGGGGCAGAAGCTAATGAAGCTGCTATTAAATTAGTCCGCAAATATGCTCATACTGTGTTGGACTTTCTCGAACAACCTGTTATTTTAACTGCTAAATCTAGCTTTCACGGACGAACTTTAGCTACAGTGACAGCGACAGGACAACCTAAATATCAAAAAGATTTTGAACCCTTAGTTGATGGTTTTGCCTACGTTCCTTATAACGATATCAGAGCTATCGAAAATGCGATCGCGGATATTGATGAAGGTAATCGTCGAGTTGCTGCAATTATGCTTGAACCTCTTCAAGGAGAAGGCGGAGTACGTCCTGGAGAGTTAGAATATTTTCTGCGTTTGCGGAAAATTTGTGATGAAAACAATATTCTCTTGGTCTTTGATGAAGTACAAGTTGGAGTCGGACGTAGTGGTAAATTATGGGGATATGAAAATTTAGGTGTAGAACCAGATATTTTTACCAGTGCCAAAGGTTTGGCTGGTGGAATTCCCATTGGTGCGATGTTGTGTAAAGATTTTTGCGCTGTTTTTGAACCTGGTAACCACGCTAGTACTTTTGGAGGTAATCCCTTTGCCTGTGCAGCAGCTTTAAGCGTCTTACAAACAATTGAAAGAGATAATATTTTACAAAATGTTCAAGCTAGAGGCGAACAATTACGAGTTAGACTTAGAGCGATCGCTAATCAAGATCCTCATTTATTTACTGAAGTCCGAGGCTGGGGTTTAATCAATGGAATGGAATTGCAGTCGGAGATTGAACTGACTTCCGTAGAAATAGTTAAAGCAGCAATGCAAGCAGGCTTATTACTAGCCCCGGCTGGACCTAAAGTACTTCGTTTTGTTCCTCCTTTAATCGTTTCTGAGGCGGAAATAGATGAGGCTACTGCTATTTTAGAACAAGTAATTGCTGGTTTAAATTGAGGTTGAATCTGTGAAGGACAATTTTTAAACTGCAACATGATCACTTTTCCTTTGTATCTAACGAGGTGAGAATGTTTGCAATACGAGGTGAGAAGTAATCACAGGTCTGCTTTTGGGGTCGAAACAAGGACAGACTCCCGAAAGCTACCTCAATAATTTTGAGATAGTATTCGATCTTGAGCAATAATATTAAGTCCGTTTAATTAACTTTTTACTTTGTCCTCATTAAAGTGTAATATCAAGTACGAATAATTGGTTGAAATAAAAAAGCCTGGTTGCATTTGCTAATTACTAATTACTTGTTATAGCGTTTCTCGAATCCACGAGGTACACTTAACACCTGCCTCCTGCCTTAAATCCAAATACTTTGTACCTCACCAGTATGAGAACTGCTATATCTGACCTCAACTTTAATATAATTATTCAACCGAACTTGATATAACCATTCAACAGGACTTCATATAACGCGATCGCGACGTAAGGATTAAGTAAAAACAATCAAAATCAAATTACCACCAGATCATCATGAGTCAGACTCAAACCAGAACTGAGTGTAGCTAGATTAACTTGTCTATTACTACCAGTACCATCAACATCAAACCACAGTAAACCATTACTAGTATCGTAGCCAAAGCGATCGCTACTAGACAACGCAGTTGAACCAATCACAAACTCGTTACTACCAATTGAACTACCAGCAATTAATCCACCACCAAAACTAGCAGCTACCTCAATCGTATCATCAGCCACTACAAAATCCACAATTGTGTCGCTACGCTCATTAGTAGCTAACAATCGAAAACGATCTGCACCATTGCCACCACTAAGACGATCATTGCCGACTCCACCAATTAACAGATCATCTCCATTATTGCCATTGAGGGTATCATTCCCTGCACCACCAGAAAGAATGTTATCACTAACATTACCAGTCAGATTGTTATTGAAGTTGTTTCCCGTACCATCTATAACAGCATTACTAGTTAAAGTTAAATTTTCTAGATTGTCTCCCAATGTATAAGTAATAGTAGTATGAACTGAATCTGTACCTTCTCCTGAATTCTCGCTGATGGTATCGCCGAGACTATCAACTTGATAAAGATCATTACCCATCCCACCAAGCATACTATCATCACCTAGATCACCATTAAGGCGATCGCTACCACCGTTACCAATTAGTGTATCTAACCCATCTGCACCAGCAAGAAGATTATTGGCGTTATTACCAGTAAGGAGATTATTAAGATTGTTACCTGTAGCGTCAATGAGATTATTACCAGTTAAAGTGAGGTTTTCTAGATGATTGCTTAAAGTGTAGGTTGTAGTGGAATTAACGGTATCTGTTCCTTGATTCAAGGTTTCACTAATCAGATCGAGACTACTATTGACTAGATAAGTGTCGTTACCACGCTCGCCAATCATGGTATCATCACCGATATTACCATTGAGAGTATCGTTGCCATCACCACCAGCAAGAAGATTATTGGCGTTATTACCAGTAATCAGATTATTAAGATTGTTACCTGTAGCATTAATGAGATTAGTACCAGTTAAAATCAGGTTTTCCAGATTTTCTGCTAGAGTCCAACTGATAGAAGTTCGGACAGTATCAGAGCCAGCATTGGTGTCTTCGATGGTAGTGTCGCTGATGTGATCGATGAAATAGTCATCATGTCCGACTCCTCCAATTAAAGTATCAATGCCAGTAACTCCGTTAAGGATATCGTTGCCTGCTTTGCCTTCTAGTCGATCATTGCCGACTCCACCAATTAAAGTATCATTACCAATACCACCAATCAAAGTATCATTACCACTTGTACCGTTTAATTTTAAATTAATGGTAACTGTAGTGGTAGCAGTGGGAGAGAGGTTGTTGAAACTAACGCCATCATCAACTACAAAGGTAATTTGACGAGGAGTGGGATTGGGATTGGTTTTTTGGTTAGTATAAGTGATGCTTTGGAGGACTTGTTGATAGTTGGCAAGGGTATCTGTACCAGTAAGAGTAAGAGTGCTAGTAGCGGAATCGTAGGTAGTGGTAATGTTGCCTGTGGGGGTAGCGGTAAGGAATTCAGAATTACCATCAAGAGGATTTTGAATGGTAATGGTCGCACCTTGGAGGTTGGGAGAGTCGGAATCGGTGAGATTGAGGGGGTTTTGAGTTAAAGCGATCGCGTTTTGGGGTTGAGTGAGGCTGGTGTTGAAGTCTATACCAGGGGTATTGGGATTGAGATCGAGGATGGGGGCGTTGTTGATGGGAATGTTGAGGGTGAGTTGTTCTCCTGCTGCGAGGAAACCTTCTGCTTCGATAGCTGCTGGTCCGTTCTCGGTTTCGAGGGCGACTGAGACATAGTAGTCTTCACCTAAACCAGTGAGTTGCAGTTGAAATGGTCCTTCGACTTTATCGGGAATAAAACCGATACCATCTGTTTCACCTAACCAAACACTATTGGGAATTTCCGTAATTGCACCTGTTGCTGTAGTGTATCCTAGTCTACGTCCTTGACCATCGACTATAAATCCTTCTACGGGATCAAGGATAATAGTAGAAATTAGGGGTGTTAAATCTCCTGATAAGCCAGAAAGATTGGTTATCGATGTATGAAGGTTCGTAGAAATTAGCTCATCTTCTAACCTAACACCAAGTATTTCTAAAATACGTTTTTGAATATCTGGATCAAACGTCAAAGATGTGTGGATTACTGAAGGAAAATTGATTAGATTAATGTTTGCTTTGGGATATTCTTCAAATGTTCCTATGGCAGATAGCCTAGGAATAGCTTGATCTCCTTGCGTATCGACAAGTTTTTCCTTTAATTCATACCAAATTTCTCCTTCCCTTGGAGAACGAGGTAATAATTTATTATTAAAGGGCAATATAGTAGGCTTGGGTAATACATTAATACCATTAGTATTAACTAGATATTCTGGTCCAATTTTTTGTATGACACCATCTGGTGTTGGTGTACCAGTAGCATAGATAGCAATCATTTGCTGGATCAAATTAGCAAAGCCATTAGGATCTCGGCTTGGTATAGAATCAAAACCATTATTCAAATCCAAAAGAAATGTATTTTCCGTAGTAGAGTCTATTTCTTTAGAAGTTTTTAATTGATCCGATGAATCATCAATAAATGGATATGTTGCCAACAAAGCTTTTAAATTAGGAACATACTCTTCAATAAAACCGAGTGGACCAAGTGCAGTTGCTTCTTCTTGAGTGATTGCTCCTTCGGCATCAGTATGTCCAGTCAATTTAATTGTCGTACCTTGATTCACATTTCGGAAGGCGATTCTAAGAATTTGTCCCAGCAATCTCATAACTGGATCATAACTAAAGTTATTTTGAAGAGCTTGCCATGGAATTGCAGAACCACGATAGGGAACTCCTAAAGAAATAAAGTTGTTAACCTTTGGTAAGTTTGCATCGAGTGTATTTCCATCATCATCTATAAATGTAAAGGATTTTCCGTAGGCATCTTCATTTTGAATATAAGTTCTTACAGGTAATCCTCCAGCACTATGAGCAATAATGTCAACTGAATCTAAGCCAGGAATTAGATTAGAAGGTATCCCAGAAAATTGCCTTCTCCATCCTTTTACCGCCTCTTTTAACCAAAATGCAAATTGATCCACAGAATATTCATAAGTATTATCCGTAAGTTCTGCTACAGAACGATGAATTTTTCCATCAAGTACTTCATCAATTGGTCCTGGATTTAGTCGCCAATCATAAGTTGCTACAAACAGATTAATTCCTTCTACGTAACCAGATCGCTTGAGAGTTTCAATCAAATCATTATAAATACGACCATATTGTTCAGGTTGTAAAGTATCAGGACTTACACCTCGATCAAGTATCCAATCTTTAAAATTACTGATAGGAAAAGAACCTCCGATACCAGGCACAATTAAAACAGGTTTACGCACGGGATTAGCACGCACAACTGCCTCTTCAGAATTAGTGGTTTTGACCCAAAAAGCAATTTGACCAGAATCATTGATCGGATCGTAAATATTAATATTTTGAATACTTCCCGTTAATTCAGGGGACACTCGATTAGCTTCTTGTCCTGCTTTGGCAACTAAACTCGAATTTACTGTGGTTTGAGTTGTTCCTTCTGTAGAAGAAATCTTGAATTGATTAGAAAATAAGCCAATTTTGCCAGAATCATTTAAAGCTAAAAAAGCAACATCTCCAAAACCACCATTCGGTGTTTGCGTTTCACCTAATGTTTCCTTAAAAATAATCCCAATTTTTTCATTAGAGGCAAAACTAAATATATCTCCTTTATCCTCTCCAGTATCTACTACTCCATTGCCGTTAGTATCTTCATGGTTTTCGCCAGGATCGAGAATGCCATTACCAGCTATACCAGCAATACGTTTAATCTCTCGACCTGTATCGGTTTCAATACTGACAAAAATTCCTGCCCCTGGATTTAAACCCTGAGTAGTTGAATCTGCACCTGGATTTGTTAGGTTGCCATAAAAAACAATTGCTTTGCCATCATCGCTAATCCCTGGTGATGTTCCAACAGAAGAAAAACCGTTAAAACTACTAGAAATTACCTCTGTAAGATTTAATTGATAATCGTAGAGTACAATTTTCTCTCCCAAGTCTTTAATAGCAACTGTTCCATTATCTGCAATAGCAGGGCGAGATGTGCCATTAGTTAAAATTATTTGGTTATAAGTTCTACCTCCAAATCCTCCTCCTGCAAAAGTTTCTAAACCTACATTGGGAAATTGATTTTTGGGAGTAGCAGTAAAAACTACTTGGTCTGTTGAAGAATTGTTATTTAATTCGGGAAATGAAAAAATGTTCTCAAAATCAACAAAATCAGGTGGATATTTGCCAGTACCAAGAGTTTTGCTAAAAGAACCAGGATTGTTAACATCCCACAGGCGAATTGCAGAAAAACTACCGCTTAAGTCTACTGCGACTACTTCGTTGTCATTATTAATTTCAACTCCGGAACGAAAAGTACCGCTATAACTACTAGAAAGATTGTTAAGAAGAAGTTCTCCATCTCCGACTAACAAATCTTCAGGAGAACCAAATTTACCAACAAAAGCTACTAAGCCCGAATCATTAATAGAAGGAGTAGTTTCAAAACCTGATAAACTACCTCCAGAAGCTACACTATTACCTGTTTTAGCAATAAGATCGAATAAATAATTAGACATAATTTTCTCTTTTACAAAAACATTATTTTGGCTAGGTTAAAATTTAATCAAACAACATAAAATTGAAATGAAGTATTTAGCTATACTCTAAAAAAAACAGCAAAAAAATATTTGACTTTTAAATCAATACAATTTAAAGACAAAAAAACCTTTGCTTAATTCAATCTTTAATTTGGTAAAAATACTTAGTTTTTGTTTGAATCATGTAATTTTAGAGTTTGAATTTTTTTGTGGATAGTTGTTTATTATTTAAATCGTATGGGATTGTGAGCCACATCACAGACAAAAACCATCTAAACTATCAACCTGTATCTTTGATAGCACTAGGGGGGGGGATAATGTCAATAGTTATGATTAGCGTTTAAATAAAGTTAATTATTATGGCGATTATAAATTTATGAGGTTATATTTTGCTAGTTTAGTTATTGAAAAAATTGTTGGTTTATACTTAAGTAATTCCTTTATTTAATAATAACTAAAGTATCAAATAATTGAAATTAACGAGCTTTCATAATTATTTCTTGACCTTTCAAATCTAATTGGATAATATTTCGTTTTGTCACACTTAAATATATAACAATATTTTTGTCTTTTTTTAATTCTTGAATACTTTAGTTTTTTTAAGTCAATGTTTATTAAAAATACATATTTTTAATTATGAAAAAAATTTTTAAACCCTCTCCATACCTCCAAGTATTCTCGTCAATCTCAATATAAAAATTAAATTATTAACAGCTTATTTACTTTTTATAAAAACAAAAAAAATGATAAAATCCGTGGTAACTATTATATTAATATCAATTTTATTATCAGGAATAATAGGATTGCTCTGGTCAATATTATGTCTAGTATGTGGCTACGATTTAGCCTCCTCTACTAAAATGTTTTATTTGTCATTTATTAGTGGTTTAGTTGGAGGAATAACTGGTTTTATTATTGGTTCTTTAGTTGGAGCAATTAGATGGCAAAAAACACCTGGTACTCTTTTTCTCATAAATCAACCTCTTGTTGTTGTGTCGTGGATTTTAATTTTCTGGCTCGTCGGAATTATCGTAGGAGCTTTTATCGGAGGTTTGATTTTTTTTAATTTAAAGTTTGAAATATTTCTATATTTATTATTTGGAATTGTTTTTATTACTGGAATAGCCATTATTATTGCTAGTTATTTATTGGGATTGATTTAATTTTTTATAATTTTTATTATTATTATCGTTAGACATCTCCAAAATATAAATACAAGTAACGGATACAGCTAGAGTTTTTACGAATATAATCAAAACAATTAAATTCCATTCAGTAAAATCAACTATTACAGAATAATAAAATGTTTCGTTATTTATTTTTCAAAATAATAGTTACTATCTTAGTTACACTTTTGTTGCTGTATTTTGTCTGGAAATATCAGATTATTGATTTGCTAAGGTTTCCAAGTTCAATTAAAACATGGGAACTTCACAATTCAACTTGGACTAATGCCATAAGTCCTAATGGAGAAATGCTAGCTACAGTTGCAGGTCCACTTACTCGTCGTCGATTACCTAACAATATTCGTGAGCAAGGTCATCCTCATGTGGAGATACGACGAATATCTGATGGTGCTATTTTACGTACTTTAGATTTTTTTTCTGCTGGTAGCCTCGCCTTTAGTCCAGATAATTCCTTGATTGCAGCAGGTGGTTATGAAGGGGCAGTTAAAATTTGGCGCATCAGCGATGGACAACTCCTTCATTCTCTGATCCCATCTGATAATCTTTCATCAAACACAAATAATTTGGCTTTTTCTCCAGACGGGCAGACTCTTGTAACAAGAGCATCTCGTGGTTCTGAGCAATTCTTTCATTTTAGTCCAATAAGTGTCTGGAACATTGCCAATGGAGAAAAACGCTACACTCTTTTAGGTAAATCCAGAAATAGTATTGCTATTAGTCCTGATGGGCAATTACTTGCTCTCATCAATATGGATGGATTAGTAACCCTGAATCGCTTGAGCGATGGTACTGTAATTCGGCAACTAGGAGACACTACCAGGTTGGCTTATAGTCTTAACTTTAGTCCCGACGGACGATTATTAGCATTAATAGGTGGTTATCCTGCCAGCATCTCAGGCGACAAAATTCACTTATACAGGATTGAAGATGGTAAGCTGCTGCGTATTATATATACTTCACTTGATAAAGAGGGTATTAATAATATTGCGTTCAGTCCAGATGGTCGCTATTTGGCAGCTTCCTATGGTGTTTATGTAACCTCATTTCTCTTTGGGGGAGCGGTTTACCCTAAAACTTCTCACGGACGCATTCGCTTTTGGCAGGTAGACAATGGACAACCGATGCAAACACTTCGAGGACACAAGGGTGGTACGTATACTCTAGCGTTTACTCCTGATGGCAAGTTATTAGCTTCTGCTGGTAGAGATGGTACAATTCGCTTTTGGCTAATGCCACCACGCAATTATAACTGGTTGTGGTTATTAGGTGCAGGAGGTTTAATTACTCTTGGTTATTGGCAAAGAGCTTATTTAATACGTTGGCTAAATTGGTAGAAAAGAAGGGCAAAAAATTCCTCGATGCGTCCCATTTTGACAATTTAACCAAGCCATGATTTGAGTTCAAATAAGTTGTGGTGGGCAAATCATTTTTGCTTCACCATTTTCATCTGTCTTTGCTTTTTGCCCACCCTACCGAAGACTTACCGAGGGGGTAGGTGTCAACTGTGGAGGACAATTTTTAAACTGCAACATGATCACTTTTCCTTTGTATCTAACGAGGTGAGAATGTTTGCAATACGAGGCGAGAAGTAATCACAGGTCTGCTTTTGGGGTCGAAACAAGGACAGACTCCCGAAAGCTACCTCAATAATTTTAAGTCTGGCTCAGTTGTAAAGTTTTGATCGAGAAAATGTAAAGCTATATAAACAATCCTAAACCATCTACACAAACTATGGATTGTTAGCAAAAACCTAGACTATAACTAGCCAGTGAAAAAAAGCCGTGGTGTTGAGAAACCTTGAATAACAATATAGAGAAGGCAGTCATCTGTACTGGCTGCTGGTTAATTGGCATGGGAGCCGTGTTCGTTCCTCAAGACGAAGTTTCTCCTAATAATAATTCTATTTTAAAACAAGTTCAGCAAGAAACCTCAATTAATTTTCCTGCTCTTCAATACAAAAAACCGAAGATCTTACCTCAAAGGTCTTTTATTCCAGAACCACAACCCGAGCTACCTCGACTACCTATTCCTGAATCGGTTCAACCAACTCAGCCTGCGTCAATCCCAGTCATGAGTAAAACGATTGCTTTGGTGAAAGAATTTGAAGGCTTTCGTTCTCAGGCGTATTGGGATACAGACGGAACTCCCGTAATTGGATATGGTTTGTCAAAAATAGGGGGAAAATCGGTTAACATAGGCGATCGCATTGAACAAAACGAAGCCGATCATGCTTTGGAAAAACAGTTGCAAGCAATTCAAACCCAAATCGAGCAAGCAGTTACAGTAAAATTAAATGCTCATCAATTAGGTGCGTTGACTTCAATAGCTTTTAATGTTGGTGTTGAAGGTATCAAAAACAGCACTTTATTGAGAAAAGTCAATGCTCAAGATTATCTTGGTGCAGCTAATGAATTTTTACGGTGGAATAAGGCTAATGTCGGGGGTAGATTAGTTACTTTAGCTGGATTAAGTAGAAGAAGACAAGCAGAAAGAGAATTATTTCTTACTCCAGTTGATTAAAGACTAAACATAACTTTGCCATTGCTTACTGCTAATAATTTCAGTTTCAGTGGTCCTGCTGTATAGGTAGTTTCGGCAACAACGGCTCTAATTTCGTCGATTGATTCTTTTGAGTCAACTATTTTTTCGACAAAATTAATCAAGCTGCTAATTTGTTCATCTCCTACTTGAATTTCTCCTAAAATACCAGCCCTTCCAGCGCGGAATTTTGAAGCAGCTAGTAACCAATCTATTTGTTCTTGAATTTCAGTTGTATTAGTTTGACTGTTATCAATCGAAACAGTTGCAATTTCTTCTTCAGCAGTAAAAACTTCTTTATTAACAGCAAGATCTGCAAATACTCTAACTTCTTTTTCGCCTTGAACATAATTACCGGCTGAAAGAATCCTGAGAACATAATCTTGACCATCTTGAATTTGTTTAGCTAATTGTTCTACTTGAGCTTTAGTAATTTTAACTACCCTTTCTTCTTGATTATTTTCTTGAAATAAGGTGGCTTTAATTGCAGAGCGATTGGCTTGTCTGAGTACACTGTCAATCGCTGACATGGCAGCATTAGGGTCGACAATTCTAACTGTTGCTGAAGCTAAAACTTGACCTTTAAAAATGGCAATTCTTTTTTCTCGAAGTTCTTGATAAGTTTGATAATATTGTTCGAGAATAGCTACTTCTTTTTCAAGATATTGAATTTGAGTTTCTAATTGATTTAGTTGTTCTTTTCTAAGCTGAAGATTGAAATCTTTATCTGCGATCGCGTTATCTAAAGATGAAATTTTTTGGTCTTGTACTGTTATTTGTTGCTGTAAAACTTCCTGTTGTCTTTCTAATTGATTTAAACGAGTTTCTCGATCTAGTAAAATACGGTCTTGTTCAACCAGTTTAGTTTCTTTTTCGGTTAATTTTTGTTGTAATTGTTGACTTTCTTGCTTGAGTGTCTTCAATTGCTGTAATTGTTTTTGCCTTTCTTGCAAAAGATTGTTTAATTCAGTTTTCAGTTGATTAGCCTGTTGGGAAATAGTTTTTAATTGGGCTTGTGCTTGCTGATAATTACGGTTGGTTTGATTTAATTGTTGTTGAGCTTGATCTTGCTGAGTAACTACATTAGATAATTCATTTTTGACTTGTTCTTTTTCTTCGGTAACCGCAGCTAATTCCTGTTGAACAGTTCTTAATTCTTTGAGAATATCATCAAGCTGAAATATTCCTTTACGTAGAGATTCGCTTAAAGTAAACAAAATTCCTAAAGTAGAAGCAGAAATAATTGTACCCGTCAAAACTGTAACGATCATCGCAGTTTGACGAGGACGAAGTTTAAACAATCTTAGACGTGCTTTGCCAACTTTAGTTCCTAAACGGTCTCCTAAGGCAGCAATCAAACCCCCCAGCAATAAAATAGCTGCAATGAGAATATAAGCACTGGTCATTACAAAGATAAATTATAAGTAATGAATGCTGAAAATAATTCCCAAATCATTTTAGGAAAGTTTTGCTTCGGTAATAATTGTTTGACCAAATCTAAATTAAACATCCAAATAAGTAATAACTTTTTATCAAACTATTCAGCATTCCAATTTAACCAAATTTTAAGTAAATTGTTGGCTCAGGGCGACGGGATTATGTACAGTTATTTTCTTTTTATGGATCGAAATCATATTTTCTTGTCGTAAATCTCCCAACAAACGAGTTACTGTGACTCTAGTTGAACCAATCGCTTCTGCGATCGCTTGATGAGAAAGTTTGAGATCGATTCTGATCCCCTCATTGGTAGGTACGCCAAAATCTCGACAGAGAATAAGTAAAAAACTTACCAAACGAGAACCCATATCTCGATGAGCTAGGGTTTCAATCATCATTTCTGTCTGTAAAATTCGTGAAGACAAACCTCGTAACATCAACATTGATAACTCGGGATTTTCTTTAAGAGATTGTTCTACTTGTTGAATTGGCGCAGAAAGCAACTCTACTGAAGTAAAAGCAACTGCATGATAAAAGCGATCGCTACGTTGACCAGTGATCAGAGACAAAACTCCAAAGACAGTATTTTCTCTCAATAAAGCCACAGTAATTTCTTCTCCTGCTTCATAGACACGAGAAAGTTTGACTGCACCCTTAACTAAAAAATACACTCTTTCGGCGGGATCACCAGGAAAGAAAATGGTTTTACCACGCTCAAAAGTCTCCACCACTGGTGGAAATGAGCTACGACCAATTTTCCGAAATACAGAGGCTAGCGGTTGATTTTGGGTCAGGGATAGTTCCATGGAACTTAACTTAGCAGGAAAAACTAATAATGGTTTAATATTAAACTTTCAACAGTAAAGTACCAATAATTAATCTTGGCAAGTTTGAGATTTGGGATTCAATCAACTTGTGCGTACTCAAAATAATTAAACAATATACCAAAGTCTCTTTTTCTAGGTGATTGCCAAAGCTACCTGAATTTTAAAAGATGACCTGTGTAACTCATTACTCATAAAATCTATGTTAGTTCAATTAAGGCTGCTGCTGAAATAATTTATTAAAGATTATGCTTGATTTAACTGGAAAAAATGCTCTCGTTACTGGTATTGCTAACAATCGCTCCATTGCTTGGGGTATAGCTCAACAATTACATCAGGCTGGTGCTAATTTAGGAGTTACCTATCTTCCTGATCCTAAAGGTCGTTTTGAAAAAAAAGTCAGTGAGTTAGTCGCGCCACTTAATCCGACAATTTTTTTACCTTGTGATGTCCAAGACGATGCTCAAATGGACGCTACTTTTGCCACTATTGCCGATAAATGGGGCAAACTAGATATTTTGATTCACTGTTTAGCTTTTGCTGATAAAGAAGATTTATCTGGAAATTTTAGCGAAACATCAAGAGAGGGTTTTACTAAGGCTTTAGAAATTAGCGCTTATTCTCTTACAAGTTTAAGTAAAAGAGCTAAATCTTTGATGAGTGAGGGGGGAAGTATTGTGACTCTTTCTTATTTAGGAGGTGTCAAAGTTATCCCTAATTATAATGTTATGGGCGTTGCTAAAGCAGCATTAGAAATGAGTGTGCGTTATCTAGCAGCAGAATTAGGTTCAGAAAATATTCGTGTTAATGGCATCTCGGCAGGGCCAATTCGGACTTTGGCTTCTTCTGCCGTCGGTGGTATTTTAGATATGATTCGTCACGTAGAAGAAGTTGCTCCCCTCAGAAGAACTGTTACTCAACTAGAAGTCGGCAATACCGCAGCCTTTTTGTGTAGTGATTTAGCAAGCGGGATCACAGGACAAGTGATTTATGTCGACTCTGGCTACGAAATTATGGGTATGGTGTGATATCAAGTCTGTTCACCCATTTAAATAAACTTACTTGCTTTTAATCTGGAATACTTAAATGTTTGTTACAAATGGCGGAGGAGGGGAAAAGGAAACTCGGGGACGCGGAAATTGATGAGTAGCATTCTTTTTTCTATTTCATATAATTAGACCAGAACCTTGACAGCGTAGGTAAGAAAGCCTATCGAGTGGAAACACGAAGACAATAGGTGGTAAATATTAATAAAACCTTAAATTTTCGAGTCCTACTCTCTCGGTGTTGGAAGTAAAAGGAGCAACCTGAACTAGTCAATTAAACCGCAGTATTGATACTGCCCAGTGATTCTTTTCTAGTTCCAATAAAACTATTGATTAAACAATCAGAAAAACAAGTACCTATTTAGTGTTATTGCTTAATTATGATTTTTTTTGGTTATTTATTAGAAAAAGTAACTATGTTAAGCTAGGAATAATAAATTATTCAATCTAAACAAAATAGATTTTAACTAATAATAATTTCTCCTTTTGTTCCTAATCGAGGATAAGGTTTCTCTTGTTGCCGATAGCTTGCTGCTACCTCTGGATAACTCCACTCAAACATCATTTGTTCATAAATATCTGGAGCTAAATGAACTCGTTCGTATAAACCTGCTGCTAATCTCTGTCGTTGAGCTTCAAACAAAATCACCGCAGCAGCAACGGAAACATTTAGCGATTGTACCATACCCAACATCGGAATAATAATATGTCCATCCACCAAATCCGCAGCTTTTTGAGTGACTCCCGATTTTTCTGCACCTAATAAAATAGCTGTGGGTTTAGTGTAATCAATCATACGATAGTCTAGGGCTTGCTTGCTTAGATGAGCAGCGTAAACTTTTAACCCTTGCTGGTGAAGATCAGAGACCGCACTTTCAATATTGGTATGAGTATGACAAGCAACCCATTTTTCACTACCTTTAGCAACCTGGTTATAGATAGGCATCGAACTTCTCGAATTAACCGCGTGAATAGCAAAGACTCCGACAGCATCACAAGTACGAATTATTGCTGAAAAATTGTGTGGTTTATGAACATCTTCTGTAATTACAGTTAAATCTAACTGTCGTCTATTTAAAACTTGTTGGAATTTTTGATATCTTTCAGGAGTCACAGACTTTTAATTAAGTTTTGACGAGGATTAAATTGTTCTAATTGTTTAATTTTTTCATATAGTTCTTTTTCTTCTGCACTAATTTCTTTTGGCGCAACAATTTGAATTTCAACTAATTGATCTCCGCGATCGCCATTGGCATCTAAATAACCTTTGTTGGCTAAACGCAATCTTTGCCCAGAACGTACTCCTGGTGGTACTGTTACCTTAACCAAACCATCAATGGTGGGAACTTCAATCGCTCCTCCTAGCACTGCTTCTGCTGGAGTTACTGGTACTTGACAATAAATATCTGCTTCTTGTACTACAAAAATAGGATGACGAGCTACAGCAATTTTTAAATAAAGATCGCCACCACCAATTCCTTGTCCTTTTAAACGAATTCGTTGCCCGTTGGTTATGCCAGGAGGCATTTCTACTTCTAGCGATCGCCCATCTTCCAGACGAATTCTTTCCATGCCACCACGATAAGCTTTATCTAGGGGTAAGATCAACTTAGCTTCGATATCGCGACGAGTAGCACCAGGATTAACTACCCTTTCCCGTTTAGTTGTGCCTGGACGATAATCGCTAGCATCTACTCTAACGCGGTCGCGTTCAGTTGTAGCGGTTCTACCTGAAGTTGTTTTACTATTGGCGAAATTACCAAAATCAAAAGGGTTAGACTTGCCATTCCTAGCTGCAAAACCTTTCTTACCCCAGGCTTTACTAAATTGGTCATATTGCGATCGCTTAGTAGGATCGGACAGGATTTCGTAAGCTTCGTTAATATCTTTAAATTTTTCTTCGGCAGCTTTATTCCCCGGATTGCGATCGGGATGATATTGTCTAGCTAGAGTTCGATAGGCTTTTTTGATCTCCTCACTCGAAGCATTTTTGGTTACCCCCAATATTTCATAATAATTCCGCACGTTCTGCATATGAAGTTATTAGTTATCAGTTATTGATAGAGACGCGATCTATCGCGTCTGTACATTTATCAGTAATTAATTTTAATTATCAATTATCAGTAGTAAAGTAGCAGATATTGGTATCAACAATTATCAATCATCAATCTCTTGAAAGCAATTGCGTTTGAGCATCTATTGTTAACTCAACTTAAAACCATTCATCATCATCATCATCCCAATCATTTTCATAGGGAATATTTTGAGGACGGTTACGACTATTGTAGTACCGAGATTGCGCACTACTATTACTATCTGAATAAGAAGAATTTCTGGGCTGATAGCGGTTTTGACTGTCGTCATAGCTGCGAGAACCATAATCATCACGGTAATTAGTCCGAGGTTCTGGTCTGCGATCGCTACTGGGACGATAATCATCACGGTAATTACCCTGATAATTATTAGGATCGTCATCCCAACTGTCACGACTATCACGAACTGGACTATTATCCCAACCACCAGCGTTAGGAGGACGATAATCATCGCGGTAGTTAGAACGACGGGTATCGTAGGAATAATCCTCGTCTATCTTGTTATCATCACCAATAAAGGTACGACGAATTGCACCGAAAAAGTCATCATCTTCTTCATCTTCGTATTGCAATCTCACTTCTCGATTTAACTCGTATAAAGTATCTTGTAAATCTGCTTGCGCTCTATCTAAAGTTATTTCATCATTTTGTTCTAGACTTCTAAGAATATCTTCACATAAAGTATCGATCCGACGACGATAGTAGGTTGCAAATTGAGAGCCAAAATCAAGAGTAACTTCTTTTAATCTCCGTTGTGCTTGATCGGTTAAAGCCTTGGCATTATTGCGTTTTTCGACCTTTTCTTTTCTTTCTCGATCCTGTTGAGAAAATTGTTCTGCTTCCTGAATCATCCGATTAATTTCGATTTCAGGCAGATTAGAAGCCCCTTGCACTGTAATTCCTTGTTCTCTTCCCGTAGTTTTATCTCTAGCTGTTACTTGCAAAATTCCGTTAGCATCGATATCAAAAGAAACTTGAATTTGTGGAATACCTCTAGGTGCAGGTGGAATACCAGTTAGTTTAAATCTACCCAAAGATTTGTTGCCTGCTGCCATTTCCCTTTCCCCTTGCAGGGCATGGATTTCAACCATAGTTTGATTGTTTTCCCCAGTCGAAAAGATATCCGAACGACGTACTGGAATAGTAGTATTGCGAGGAATCAACTTCTTCATCACACCACCAATGGTTTCTAAACCCAAGGATAGAGGAGTTACATCTAACAATAAAATATCTTTAACTTCATTAGTTAAAATACCAGCTTGAATGGCAGCACCAATCGCTACTACTTCATCAGGGTTCACATTTTGATTAGGCTCAAGATCGATATAACTGCGAACTAAGTCTTGTACCATCGGAATACGGGTTGAACCACCGACTAAAACCACTTCATTAATTTGAATTGGACTAATACCTGCATCAGAAATAGCTCTTTTCAGAGGACGACGCAGACGACTAACTAAATCTCCACACAATTCCTCAAATTTCGGGCGAGAAAGCTTAGTTTCGATATGTTTTGGACCTTCTGGGGTAGCGGTAATGAAAGGTAGGTTGATTTCGGTAACTGTAACTCCCGATAGTTCAATTTTGGCTTTTTCGGCTGCTTCCGTTAGTCTTTGGAGTGATTGTCGATCTTTGCGCAAATCTACTCCTTCTTTTTCCAGAAATTCTTCTGCTAACCAATCAACAATTCTTTTATCAAAATCATTACCTCCTAATTGAGTATCGCCACTGGTAGCTTTGACTTCAAAAACCTTATCTCCCACCTCTAAAATTGAAACATCAAATGTACCTCCACCGAGGTCAAATACCATAATTGTTTGACTGCGTTTTTGGTCTAAACCATAAGCCAAAGCTGCTGCGGTAGGTTCATTGATGATCCGTAATACTTCTAACCCAGCAATTCTACCTGCATCTCTGGTAGCTTGTCTTTGAGCATCGTTAAAATAAGCTGGTACGGTGATGACTGCGCTGGTAATTTCTTCTCCTAAATACCGACTAGCTTCATCAGCTAATTTACGCAAAATCATCGCTGAAATTTCTTCTGGGGCGAATTCTTTTTTGAGACGAGGACAACGTATTTTAATATTTCCTAATTCATCACGACGAATAGTATAGGGAACTCGTTTTGATTCTGGTTGTAATTCAGCATATTTTCTCCCCATAAATCTTTTAATCCCATAAAAAGTGTTTTGAGGATTTAATACTGTTTGTCGTCGTGCCATTTGTCCGACTAGTAGTTCGCCATCTTTATTAAAACCAACTACCGATGGAGTAGTACGCATACCTTCTGAATTAGCGACTACTACAGGCTTCCCGCCTTCCATGACGGCGACTACGGAATTAGTTGTTCCCAAGTCAATGCCGACTACTCTTCCCATGCGTGCTTTATTCTCCTAGAATCGTTCCCTATAAATTTTATTGCCAGCAGATTATTATTTTAGTTTGTACTATAGCTTGCTCTAG
The DNA here is from genome assembly GCF_000317575.1 of Stanieria cyanosphaera PCC 7437. Taxonomy (NCBI): domain Bacteria; kingdom Bacillati; phylum Cyanobacteriota; class Cyanophyceae; order Pleurocapsales; family Dermocarpellaceae; genus Stanieria; species Stanieria cyanosphaera. The sequence goes on from NC_019748.1 coordinate 2,811,990, forward strand.
TATATTTTCTCCAGAATTTACTGCAACAATAATAGCTACATTAAACCTATGATAGTTCTTTAATCTCTTTCTTTAATCATAGCCAATCCTCAGTTACCAGTTTTAGGGCGTGTCGTCAATTAAGCTAAACGACATTGGCTGTTGTTCTCCATTGATCGTCTTTTAAGGTATAGCGTCTGATCACCAAATTATCATTTCTCAAAAGTGCGATCGCGCTTTGGCTAACTATTCTTTGTTTTCAGTAGAAGATTTTGTTCTGGATTTTCTGGTTTTGAATATCATAGCGATAATTATCATACCTGCGATCGCAGTAAACAACCAGGGTAAAAAGTTCAATGATGATTGATTATTACGATTATTTGTGGCAAGAATAATTGGATTTGGTTGACTATTTTGTTCCTGTGTGGATTGAGTAATTCCAGGACTAACATTGACTGTATAACTAAGTTTAAAAGGTTTAAAATCTCCTTCTAATTTTGGTTTTCCACTAATTTCTAATTGATAACTGCCTGCTTCAGGAAAAATAATGGTTGTGCCAGGAACTTTTTGATATTGAGCTTCAGGATCAAGAGATTGTAAAGTAGGATTCAGAATTGGTTGAGTGGGAGAAGATTGTTGATAAACTGCTAAATTACAATCACATTGACTCAGAGGAATTGATTCACCACCTTGACGAGTTAAAGCAAACCACGCGATCGCATTTTCTCCTGCACGTGGACTATGATTTGGTTCGATATGAAAAGTCACGCCCACGTTACCATCTGTCTTAATATTATGAGCTACAACGAAAGGTTTGATTAGAGAAGACATAATTTGTTTTGTTTTAATTAGCTCTAAAAACAAACTTTAAACCAAATTGAACCAACGAAACCCAATCGGATACAACTCAGTATTAAGATAAGGATCAGTATATATCCTTATTGTTTTTAACTTAAATTCCTCTTGAATCAATTCAAACAAGCCAGAAGCATAACCAAGACTGAACTTAATTTTAATTATTTTGACTTTTGACTTTATAAGCTGTGTTAGATTTACTTTTGATTGCTAGCATCGGATTTCTAGGTAGTTTCGGTCATTGTGCCGGAATGTGTAGCCCTTTAGCAATTTCTTTTTCTCTGTCGCAACAATATCAAGCTAAATCTTCTTGGTTACATAGTCTAGTTTTTCATCTTCTGCTTAATCTCGGTAGAATCACCAGCTATACTTTAGTCGGTGCAGCATTAGGTAGTATTAGTTCTTTAATTTTTACAGGGACAATCCGTCAATTAATGGCAATTGTGATGGGTCTAATGTTAATTTGGTTGGGTTTACTACGAATTAAGCCAGATTTTTTACCCAATTTACCCATCTTACATCCCTTTCAAGGCAAACTACACGCTCGCTTGAGTAAAGTTATGAATAGTCTTGCTTCCCATCACTCTTGGTGGACTCCTGGAATTTTAGGTATTTTTTGGGGTCTAATTCCCTGTGGTTTTCTTTATGCAGCACAAATTAAAGCAGCAGAATCCCATAGTATTTGGTGGGGAATGGCAATTATGCTGGCTTTTGGATTAGGAACAATGCCCACTATGGTAGCCGTAGGATTATCAGCTTCTCGTTTAACTCGCGACCGCAGAAGTCAATTAACTCGTTTGGGAGGTTGGATTACTGTCGCAATCGGAGTTTTAACTCTGTGGCGTACCGATGCCATGATCGATTATACGGGACATGGAGCATTATTTTTATTAATGTTAGCTTTAATTGCTCGTCCAATTGCTCAATGGTGGTCAATACCTCTACAATACCGGCGAGTGATTGGTGTGGGGGGTTATTTTTTAGCGATCGCTCATACTGTACATATGTTCGACCATACCCTCAATTGGAATTTAAATTCATTGCCATTTATGATTCCTCAGCATCAACTGGGTTTAATAATTGGAACAATTGCTTTATGCTTAATGACTCCCGCAGCTTTAACCAGTTTTGATCGCTGGCAACATATATTAGGTAGACATTGGCGACAAATTCATTTGTTTTCAATCCCTGCCCTATTTCTAGCTGCTGGTCATACTATTTTAATTGGTTCTCATTATTTGGGAGAATTAACTTGGAATTGGCAAACTCAATTACGAGTGTTGGTTATTGTAGTTATGACTAGCGGAGTAATACTATTACGAATTTTAAATCCTTGGCGAAAAGCAAACAGCTAATTCAACTCAAAACAGGAATAATTAATTATGTTTATACCAAAACCGATTCCACCTCAACCTGGACAAGAATCTGTCTGGGATTATCCTCGTCCTCCTCGTTTAGAAAGTTCCACCCAACATATTCAAGTAATCTTCAATCAAATCACTCTTGCTGATAGCCACCGTACTTATCGAGTTTTGGAAACTAGCCATCCTCCAGTTTATTACATTCCTCCCGAAGATATTCAAATGCAGTATCTTGAGAAAACTACCCGACAATCATTTTGCGAGTGGAAAGGTGCAGCTAACTACTATACCATTACAGCGGGCGATCGCAAAGAAATTAATGCAGCTTGGTTTTATCCTGATCCTACCGATGAGTTTGCTGCAATTAAAAATTATGTGGCATTTTATCCTAGTCGCATGGATGCTTGTTATGTCGATGGAGAACAAGTTCAGCCTCAATCTGGAGATTTTTATGGTGGTTGGATTACTAAAAATGTAGTTGGTCCTTTTAAAGGTAGTGCTGGTAGTTGGGGATGGTAATCAGTTATCAGTTGTTATCTTAAATGCGAAAAGAAGACTGTCGGTAAAAGAGAGGGTTATTTAAGTTTAGCATAGCTAAATGCACCCGATTCTTTACCGACGAGATGAATTTTCGCCAACAAAAAAACCGCGATAGCGACAATATTTGTACCAAATGTAATAGCATAAATACATGATAATCCTAGAGTACAAAATCAAAGCAAAACCACATCAATATCTGGCAATTGACCAAGCTATTCGCACAGGTCAATTTGTCAGAAACAAAGCTTTGCGCTATTGGATGGACAATAAAAAAGTCAATAAATACGACTTAAATAAGTATTGTCGCATTCTAGCTAAAGAGTATGTTTTTGCTGATAAATTAAATTCTACTGCTAGGCAATCATCTGCTGAACGTGCTTGGTCAGGAATAGCTAGATTTTTCGATAACTGCAAAAAGCGCACCGCCCACGCGGAGGAAACCTCCGCGTGTGGCCGGAGCAAGCAGAAAGTTAAAGGCAAGAAAGCGGATGCGACCGACCCGTCGTCTTACGGCGGGTCGCACGCGCACCAAGCAGGCTATCCTAAATTCAAGAAACATTCTCGCTCAGTTGAATATAAACAATCTGGCTGGAAGCTAGACGAAGCTACCAAAAAGAATATTACTTTCACCGATAAAATCGGCATAGGAAGAGTTAAGTTAGTCGGTAGTCGAGATATCTATTTCTATCAACCAGAACAAATTAAGCGAGTAAGACTGGTTCGTCGCGCTGATGGTTACTATTGTCAGTTGGGAATATCTATCGAAGTAAAAGAAGATATGCAACCAACAGGCAAAGCCATCGGCTTAGATATGGGATTAAAGTATTTCTATGCTGATAGCAATGGATATATAGAAGAAAATCCTAGATTCTACAGAAAAAGCGAAAAACGTCTTAACCGTCTAAACAGACGAAAGTCTAAAAAGTACCAAAAAGGAAAAAAACAGTCTAAGAATTACCACAACGCTAGAAAGAGCTATGCAAAACTGCATTTAAAAGTAAGTAGACAACGTGAAGAACACGCTAAGAGAGTAGCGCGTTGCGTATGTGCATCTAATGATTGCATCGTCTATGAAGATTTAAATGTTAGAAATCTAGTTCGTAATCGAAGATTGTCAAAATCCATATCTGATGCTGGTTGGACTCAATTTCGTAAATGGGTTGAGTATTTTGGCTGGAAATTCGGCAAGATAACAATTGCCGTACCTCCACATTACACTTCGCAAGATTGTCCTGCTTGCGAAAGAAGAATCAAAAAATCTCTATCTACTCGTACTCATGTTTGTGAGTGCGGATATACAGAAGATAGAGATATAGCAGCTAGTATCAATATTCTAAAAAAAGGACTGAGTACGCTAGGGCATAGCGGAAGTTACGCTTGGGGAGAAACTCCCTCTTGGGCGGTTGGCGTAAGCCTGTCGTCTAACGGAGATTCGTTGAACCAAGAATCCCAAGGGGCTGTGGTCTGAGGAGACCTCAGACCCTTGTATGCCCCGCCCACCAAAAGCAATGACGAAGCGAGAGCGGAGTCAGTGGTTTAGTGGTGGGAGTGTCAATATCTCCCCATTATTTCTTTTTAGGATAAGAGCGATCGCTATTTAAGTAGAGGACTGACGATTGAAATGACTATTTAATTTATTTTTTCAAAGATATTCAAAATTAATATAAGAAAATTATATAATGCTACCCGATTTTACTGAGCCAGTAACAACGTAAACATTTGGCTGAGGTCAGTTTTTTTTTCCAAGGTATTTTTGTTGCTATCTAAATACAAAAATAATTCATTTTACCTTGAATCAACTTCCTCACAAATTCTTCAACATTGGCTTTTACTTTTAAAGATGAAAAATTAAAGATCTACTCAGGGAGGTAGATTATGCTCAAAACAATTCCCTACTTCCTTGAAGAAATCAAATCTGAAGCTCGTCAATTAGTCGATCAAGGACTTCTTGAACGCCAACAACCTCTTTATATGCTATGTCGATATATTGCACCAAGAGAATGGATTTGTGTCGAATTAGAGTTAGAAAAAAATGATTATCTTTTGAGAGATAAAATAGGCGATCTTTTAGCCCATGAAGAATGGGAAGAAGACTGACAAAATTTCTTGCTTAGTTCCAATTTTTGACTAAAAAATCTAGTCAGTGATGATTTCAAAGTTTTGTCGATCAAAAAAATAGTAGACAAGCAATCAAGTTTAAACAAATGACAATTTCAGTAATTAAAAGCTGTTTTTCATAAATTTTTCTCTCTTAGAAAAAAATCGCTTGTCTCATCAAAATATTTAATTTGTTTGAGATGTTAAGTTAAGTAATTTGATTGCCTAATACATCATGAAGACATCAACTAAAAAATCTAGTTTGGTAATAATAAGTTGAATCAATTAATAGTTTTTACTTAAGTATTTTTGCTCAAATTAATTATTTAAAAATGTCATGAAGTTTACAGACACATTTGACAAAAGTATGTAATTATTATTTTAGCTTTAGAATTATTTAAAAATAATAAAACCTTAAAGCATCATAAATGCTTACTTAACTTTTTTTAACATACAAGTTTTTTCTTAAAAAAATATAAAATCTAGAAAAATATTTAAGCTTCTCCTAGGATCGAGTAGTTTTTGATTTAAAATCAACTAGTTTTTGTTTTAATACCTCAAAAAGATTAAATCAATTATTAGCATGATTGTTTTTGTGCCGTTTTAATTCCAAAAATTTTAATAGAAACTTTAGATTTAGGTGTTGATATGAATTATTGTCCTTGTTGTTCATCCAAGCTTCTTTGTCATATTAATCAACAAAAAACGTATTGGTTTTGTTCTAATTGTGGACAAGAAATGCCAAATCTAAATGATTTAAATAAAACCAAAACAAAAGCAGACCATACTAATTTGTCTGTATTATCCACCAAAAATTAACCCATTACTATGTAGGAAATAAAGTCAGCATGTTCGAGTCAACTTCATTTGTAACTAGCCAACAATCATCTTCAAACATTAAAAAGACAAGACTCCCCTGGTGGGTAATAATTCAAACTACTATTCCTTACTGCACCTATTATTTTGGTCCTTTTAATAATGCTAAAGAAGCGCAATTATCCCAATATGGTTACTTAGAAGATCTGATGGAAGAAAAAGCTCACGGAATTTCTGTACAAATTAAGCAATCTCGTCCTCCTCAATCTCTAACCCTTTACGAAGAATAATCATTTATAAACAAAGTATTTTTTGTTCGCTTAAGGGCAAAGTCAGATAGAATGTGCTGCCTTGACCAAAATTACTTTCGACCCAAATTTTGCCCCCATGATGCTCGATAATATGACGACAAATTGTTAATCCCAAACCAGTTCCACCTTTTTTGCGAGAGTCGGAGGCATCAACTTGCTGAAAACGCTCAAAAATCGTTTGTAGTTTATCGGCAGGGATTCCTCTGCCTTGGTCTTGTACTTCAATTTGACAGAAATTGTTCAGTACTTTTGTTCTGAGCCAAATTTTGCTATTGGCATCGGAAAATTTGATCGCATTACTTAGAAGGTTAGTTAAAGTTTGAAGAATGCGGTCAGGATCTACAAATACTTCCACACTACAAGACTCTAATTCAAGTTGTACGTCTGCTCGGTCTGCCATAGTTTGCATGGTTTCTCTAGCTTGAGTCAAAAGAAGACTTAAATCGCAATAAGTCGGTTGCATAGTAATTTTGCCTGATTTCATCCGCTCTAAGTCTAAAATATCGTTAACCAAGCGGATTAATCGTTCAGTGTTATTTGTCGCAATACTAAGGACTTGTTGACCTTGCTCAGTTAGTGTTCCTAATTTACCTGAACTAAGAAGATCTAAAGCTCCCATCATTGAAGTCATAGGAGTGCGAAGTTCGTGACTAACTAGAGAAATAAATTCATTTTCCAGGCGTTTGCGTTCGGTAATATCGTTCATAATGCTGAGAGTACATTGTTTCCCAGCTAATTCAATAATTTCTACCGATAATAAGATTGTTTTGACTGTTCCCGACTTAGTTAAAAATTGAAATTCTTGATTACGAACAAAACCGTTTTGAAGAGACTTTTGAACAACTTGATTATAAATTGCCGAGGCAGACTCCAAATTAATTTCTGTTATACTACGACCAATAATTTCTTCACGACTATAGCCACTCATTTGTAAAAAACTGGTATTAACCTCAAGAAAAAATCCTTCTGCTACAGTTGCCATCGCAATGGGATTAGGACAAGAACGAAAAGCTTTAGCAAAAGTTTCTTCGGCAGCAGCACGTTGAGCAATTTCTTGTTGTAGCTGTAAGTTTTGTTTTTGAAGTTGTTGTTGTAATTTACCAATAGTTAAGTGGGTATTAAGTCTAGCTAAAACTTCTTCAACTTGAAACGGTTTGGTGATGTAATCTACTCCGCCTGCTTGAAAGGCTTTAATTTTATCAAAAACATCTCCTAAAGCACTAATAAAAATTACAGGAATATCTTTAGTACGTTGATCTGCTTTGAGTTGATGACACACTTCATAACCATCCATTTGAGGCATCTTAACATCTAGCAAAATCAAATCAGGTGGTACTGCTTGCGCTCCCCTTATTCCACTAGAACCTTTAGTCACACTACGAACTTTGTAGCCTTTTTCCGTCAACATTTGGGAAAGTAAAGCCAAATTTTCTGGAGTATCGTCGATCACTAAAATATCTGCTAAAGGACGAGCGGACTGTTTCAACATTGATTTTGATAGATCGATGGTTCTTAATCCTAGTTGTTCTTTTATCTTCACAGATCTAACGCTTAAAGCTGGATAAATATTTTACTTTTAACAATAGATATATTTAACTGCTAGAGCGAGAAGAAATCGGGAGATTGATTAAGATACTACAATCAAAATCAGGATTAATTTGTTTGTGCTGAGAGAAAAGGGTAGCTGATTTTTTTTCTATTCGTTATTGGTAGATAATTGTTTTTTTAAATCCGCTAAAGAAGCCCAACGACTATCAATCCCAGAGCTAGCAACCGAAGGAGTTACTTCTGTTCCTTGGCAAGTTTTACCACAAAGCTGACGTAGAGGCATAGCTAAAGATAGTTGTTCGTAGAGCCAAGTTTCTGGTTCAAAATATCCGTCAGGAGATAAGGTTTCTGAAAGATCTTCAACTGCCACTTCTCTTTCTTGAGGAAAATCTTCAGATTGTTCTGCTTCTAACCAAATTAATTCGGAAGTATTAATCGAGATACGATGATTGTAGTGGTTAAGACAGCGATCGCAAACTAACGTTACAATAGTTTCTGCCTTAGCCACAACTTCTAAATAGTTCCCACCATGCTTAATCACCATTAATCCTCGTATCGGAGTAAGAGTATTTAAACCAGCAATTGATTCTTGGATGGTAACCTCTTCTTTACGCTCCGATAGTTTAAGTAAACGAGGGATATAAATAGCTTCCATTACTTTATCTTGAGACTATTTCTGGATTTTATTCACGCAGTCGCACAACTAAGCGTCGGTCTGGCTCTTGTCCACGGCTTTCGGTTTGAATATCTTCAGAATTCTGTAACAAACTGTGAATTTGTCGTCTTTCAGCAGAAGATAATTGAGTTAATTCTACTTCTTGCCCCGTGTTTCTAACTTGTTGTACTGCTTGTTCTGCTAAGGTTACTAGTTCTTGATATCGTTGAACTCGATAACCATCTATTTCTATGGTAACAGAACCTTGAAATTCCGATTCCGGACTAAGATTGAGTAAAGTATTAGCTAAATACTGAATTGCGTCAATATTTTCACCTTTATCACCAATCAATAACTGAGTTTGCTGTTCAGTTAAATTAGTGGTTTCAATCGCTAACCAACAAGAATCGGTTTCGGCGGGTACTCGCTCAAGTAATTCTGGACTGACGGAAGTAGGAAACCCCATCAATTCCAGAAGTGTTTCTAACCATTCTTGCCCTTGTTGGACTTGTTGTTCCATATTACTTTCTAGCCAGAGGTTTTCTCTTTTTTCTTAGAACGTTTACGTTCAAAAGGAAGGGTTTCTCTTGATTGCTCTGCTTTTTCCTGTTGCTCAACGATTTTTTGTAAGTTTTCAGGTAAAGGTTCTCGCATCAAAAACCAAGTTTGACCGGTTTGGAACAGATTGGCAACCAAAATATACATTAATACCCCTGCTGGTAGAGGGAAAAACAGAAACATCCCACTAAAAATGATGGGCATCAGTTGGTTAACTGCTTGTTGTTGGTCGGCATTAGAGCCTTTATTTTGTTGTCCACCAGTCAGTTGTTGGTTAACGTAAATGCTGACACCAAAGAGTAAAACCATTGCTAAAATATCAAAATTGATCTTACCTTCTGAATCGGTTACACCAACTTGACCTAGAGCTTTAATAAATAAGAAACCTTTATCCGCAGCAATTCCTGGGATAGTTCCTTGAATGGTTGCATCTCCTGGTTCTAAAGCTTCAATAGTGCCATCGTCATTAATTTTTACTCTTTCCGAGCCTTTCGTTACTTCCCAATGAGGCTGTAAATTATATTCTGCATTTTCTGAAATTAAATTTTGGAAAGGTTTTCCTTCAACTGTTTGAAAATCTACTTTAGTTTTTTCTCCCACTACCAACTTATTACCTGCTGGTAATAAAGCTGCTACTTTGTAATGAACCCCATCTTCGATATAAATATTTTGAGGTTTAGTAACAAAAGCTTGTGGTTGAATTCGTTCGATTTGTTCTTGAGGAAAAACTTGTAAATCTACAGTGTAATTAATATTACTAAAGGGCGATCCTCTTAAAGTAGCAAACAAAGCAAATAAAATAGGCATCTGCAAAAGCAAAGGCAAACAACCAGCTAAAGGGTTGCCAAACTCCTGCATCAGTTTCCCCATTTCTTCTTGTTGCTTAGCAGGATCGTTTTTATAACGTTTTTGAATTTCTTCCTGTCTTTCTTTCATTAAAGGCTGAACAATTTTCATTTTTCGCATATTGCGAATTTGTCCAGCACTAAGAGGAAACACAGCAAAACGAACTACTAAGGTCAGTGCAATAATTGCAAAACCATAACTAGGCACAATCCCATAGAAAAAATCTAGGATTGGCAACATAATATTGTTGGAAATAAAACCGATACCAAAATCCATTATTCAACAAGTCCAGCCTGTGGGCGGTAGTTTTTTCTCAGTCTAGTGTACTCGATCGCGTTCGTAATTATTCTTTACAGATCGAATTTAATTAGCCAGCAATTGATTCAACTGATTTCCCAGTTTTCGCTGCTGCTTTTTCGGCAATGTAATTAGAGATTTCTCGAAAATTAGGCATTGCTCGCAATTCCAAGCGACTTTTATCTTTCAGGGTAACGACTAAATCGCCCCATAATCCAATTCCTCTGGGAACTTTAACAACTTTAACTATTTCTGAATAAATAATATCGGTGCGATCGCGCCCCATCCAACCACCAGTCACAGAAATACGGCGATCGGTAATTCGGTAACGCAACCACAGCGCACGCACAATTGCTCCTACAGTTAAAGGAATACAAATAACAGTAAACGCTAGCAAAATATTGATAATTAAATCGCCAATATGAGGACCGCCTTCATAATAAACTTCTTCTTTAATACCCATTGATTATTTCTGCTTCTATTAATAACTGCTTTAATTCTCGCAAAAAATGTTCATATTTGCATTCGCTTGCTTTCGGTTTAACTACAATCACAATTTTCCATCCTCCAGGAAGGTAAGGAAGTAGCTCTCGAAAAACTGCACGAATTTGTCGCTTGATGCGATTGCGGATCACTGCTTTTTTACTAACTTTTTGACTAATAGAAATACCTATACGAGTTGGCTCAGTAACTAAAGAGTCATTGATCGAAACTTCTAATAATGCCCTTAAAATTAAGTAGCGGCTATGACGGCGGATTCCCTGTTCGTAAACAGCGACAAAATCACGCCGATGTTTTAGCCGATTGGCTTTTGGTAATCCCACATTTCACGCTAATTGCCACAAAGTTTGTTGATTATACAGTTAGGCGGTGACGTCCTCTTTTACGACGAGCTTGAACCACTTTTCGTCCGTTACTAGTCCGCATCCGAGCGCGAAAACCTGAAGTTCTTTTTTGTTTGCGATTAGTTCCGCCTAGGGTACGTTGAGTCACTGATGATTACCTCCTTCTTAAATTGATTCATCAATAAAAAGTCACAATCTCTAATTGTACAACATTCAAATAGTCAACAGTAAAAATACTTCGTAGAATTGCTTTTACAGTTTGATTGAGGCACAAAACAATTGCCCTACACTGAATAACTACGTTAAGGATTGATGCTCAAAATCCAAGTGCCTAAGTGTTGACGAATTGGTAAATCTGAAGCTGGTAAAATTTGACATTGAAAATAAAAAGTACCGCCAAAACGAGGATTTTTTACATTAGAAAAGACAATTTCTACCTTATTACTCTCTTTGAGAGGTTGTTCAAGATCAATTTCGATCAGATAACTTTCTTGATCCCAAATCACTTCTCTAATGGGAAGAGGTTCGCCTTTAACTCTGACTTCAATTTTATCGGTATCAAATTTTCCTTTATAGTAGTCAGGGTAAGAAATAAAAAACTTAGATACACCTTGCATCAATTTCTTACCAGGAACACGCAAACGATAACGGTCAAAAGAACCAGCATTACCGCCAAAATCCAAATGATAATCTAAAATATTTTCTCGTTCTACTCCGCTAAAAATAGTTAAACCAGAGTTACCTTGAGCATAAGTAATCATGGGTAAAAAACTGAAAGAGCAACTCACAAGAGCTACAGTAGTTAACAAACTTCGATAAGTTAATCTTTTAAAAATCATAAAATTGTCCAAAAATTGTAATTTGGTAATTGTTTAACTTTACTATTTTATTGAATGTAGCAAAGTTAGCAAATCTAAAGACGTAGACTACCAAGAAAAGTGTCACTCACAATAATTGATTGATCAGTTTTTCCAAAAAAATCGCTTAAATTAATATTAGGCGATTAGTTAGGTAATTGAAATTAGATTAATTTATTTTGATAGTAGGCAATCGCCTGTTTATGACGTAATAACGTGAGGGGTCTTAATAAAACTTTTATCATAATTAGTAAAGATTTAATTTCTCCTGGACTATTTTTTCTGCGCCATTGTCCAGGACGACAATACAATATTTCAATTAAACTTTTCTGTTGAGCCAAACTAAGATTTTTAAATTTAATTCTAATTCTGTTTGTTCTCTCTTGAACATAACTATGGGTAATATAACCGTTAACTTGTAATCCTTCTTCGATTAAAGTTAAATTGATTTGTGTTGGTAATTCGGTGTTTGTTGCTAAAGTTATTTCTGCACCTTCTTCCGATAATTTGTTAGTAACTCCATTGTAAATACAGTCGTTATCAACAGTAAGGATAACGGGTTTCTTTAAAGAAAACCATTCGTAAAAGCTAGGTTTAGGAATGTCGAGTAAAGTCAATAAAGCAACACTAAGAGTTATTAAATTATAAAAACTCCACCATAAACCAAGATTTAAAGCAGATTGAGTTGAAGAATTTAAGACAGCTAGAACAAAACTAATTCCAGTAATAATTAATAATCCTACTAAAGGTAAAGCTAAAGTCCAATTAAAATAAAAGCGGTCTGAAGCTAATCCTTTGGGAGTAACTTTAAATCCTTTAGCAAAAGGACTTAGAATAATTTTAACTACAGTAATAGCTGTAGGAAAACACTGGACTAAAGAATATAAATCAGCCAAAATTGCTGAACGAGATCTGTGATTAAGCCAAGCAAAAACTGAAAGCTGAATAATATAGTAAGGCAGAAAAATATAAACTAATTCTCTTAAACTAAACTCAATTGGATTGATACCAAAGAAAATATAGATAATAGGGACAAATAGAAAAAAGAAACGAGGGATAGGAGTAAACCAGTGTAGTAAGCCTTCTAAATGACCTAATCTTTGCCAGAAATTTAATCCTGGAATAGTTAGGGGATTGGATTCGATAAAAAATGCTTGCAAAGTACCTCTAGCCCAGCGCAATCTTTGATCGATATGAGCCGAAATGTTTTCTGCTGCTAAACCTGCACTTAATTTTTCATCTAAATAAACCAATTCATAACCTTTGGCAGCTAAACGAATCCCTGTAAAGTAGTCTTCACTAACTGAGTTGGTTACAAAATAACCAATCTCTTCCAATGCACTACGACGAACGATGAAAGAAGTTCCTGCACAAACTACACTACCTACACCATCTTTGATTGGTTCGACTTGACGATAAAATACTTCTTCTTCAGGATTTAAAACATCTTCTAAGCCTAAATTTCTGGCAATGGGATCGCAATTATAAAAACTTTGGGGAGTTTGAACTAAAGCAATTTTTTGATTTTGAAAAAAGCCAACGGTGCGTTTTAAGAAATTAGCAGTAGGAATAAAATCAGCGTCAAACACTACAACTAATTCACTATGAGTTTGGGCAAGGGCATGATTCAAATTTCCTGCTTTAGCATGAGAATTATCAGGTCTAGTGATGTAGTGACAACCTAATTGCTGTGCTAATTGTTTGATTTCAGTTCTTTTAGTATCGTCTAGGAGATAAATTTGTTTGTGGGGATAATCTAAAGCCTGACACCCAACGATAGTTCGTTTCAAGATAAAATCGGGTTCGTTGTAAGTAGGAATTAAAATATCTACGGAGGGAGCATAACTACCTTGTTCAACTGCTTCACTGTATCGATTTGCTTCACGATGGCGATTTTTGACTGAGAACATCAAAAGTAGTTGAATAATTGCTCCTGATATAGTTAATAATTCCATCAATAGCAATAACAGACTAAAAGTTCCATTAACAGGATCTGCAAGATTGAGGGTAGATAAAACTCGCCATAATAAATAGCGAACTAATAAGATCAATAAAATTGAGACAACTATTCGGCGTGACCAAGTTTGAGGTGTAGGAGACACTCTCATAATTCCTTGCGCCAAAAAAAACAGTACCAGTGTCGGTACTAGAAGATAATATTTATTTCCTAACTGCGGTGGTATCAACCAACTTGGAGGATTTTCCTGAATTAGCTGCAAACTAGCAAACAATTCGGTGATGTGACTATTACCGAATAACCAAGAAAGAGAAATTGCTGCAAAACAACCAATCATAACAAGTATAACTAAGGTCGCTTGATGTAAGCGGAAGCCTGAGTTACGAGTTACAAAGAGAGGAAAATTCTCTCTAGACGATGATACTGGTTTAACTGTTTGCATAAAGTTCAATTTATAGTTAGGCTCTTAAAAATAAACTTACAAAGTATCTGTAAATTTCTTGTAAAAAGACAAATTTAATTTTCAAAAAAAATCAATGCTCTTTGGTTGTGCTTTACATAATTTAACTAATATTTTTACTTTTGTAAGCACCTTATGTTTTCAGGCTAGGCATCGATAATCTATGGCTATTTTGTAAAGATTTAGATTAGCAACAGCTTATATCTATTAGGAAGAAATATTTTGATTGTTTAAAATCTCAATTGAAATAATTGACATCAAAGCGGTGACGGATAAAGTTTAATAAAAGTTCCCTACTTCTGATCTAAATGATAAATCGTAACTTAAATAACTTATCTAATATTTATCTTTGTTGAGGTAAAGAACATTTTTGACTAGAAAATCATTGCTGCTAAAATTCAAATCTATTGTTGTTAAAAGTAAATTAAATTACTATCTCAGAAAAATTTTTAGTAAAGTCGAGATGTTGTGACTGCAACATAAAGCAAGATTGCATTAGGCTTAAAATTAATTGGTAATCTTCCTCTTCTATAGTTATGGTTGAACAAATCAAACCGAAATACTCTGTTGCTTGGCTTTCAAATTTGGCGGAAATTCCTCAAGCGGAATGGGATGCTTTAGCTCTACCTCTTAATACACCTTTTTTGGAATGGGCGTGGATCAATAATCTCGAAACTTCTGGTAGTGCTATTGCTCGCACGGGATGGCAATCTTGTCACTTGACTGTGTGGCGAGAGAGAAACTTAATTGCTGCTGCACCTTTTTATATTAAAAGCCATAGTTACGGGGAATTTGTTTTCGATCATCAATGGGCTGATTTATCTTATCGTTTGGGAGTTGAATATTATCCTAAGTTGGTAGGGATGACTCCTTTTACTCCTGCAACTGGATACAGATTTTTAATTGCGCCTGAAGAGAATGAAGAAGAACTAACTGAATTAATGGTAGCAGCAATCGATCATTTTTGCGATCGCAATCGAATTTCTAGTTGTAATTTTCTGTTTGTCGATCCTGACTGGCGAGCATTAATGGAAAATTTCGGTTTTAGTAGTTGGTTACATCATAGTTATATTTGGGGCAATCAAAATTTTAATAGTTTTGATGATTATCTTCAGATGTTTAATGCCAATCAGCGTCGCAATATTAAACGAGAAAGAAAAGCGGTAGTCAATGCTGGATTAGAGATGAGAGTATTGGCAGGAGAAGAGATTCCTCATTATTTATATCCTTTAATTTATCGTTTTTATAGTAATACTTGCGATAAATTTTATTGGGGAAGTAAATATCTCACTCGGAAATTTTTTGAACAACTTTATCCTAATTATAGCGATCGCATTGTCCTAGTTGCAGCTTATCAAGAAGGCGGTGATAAAAAACCGGTAGGAATGTCTTTTTGTCTAACTAAAGGCAACAATTTGTATGGTCGTTATTGGGGTTGTTTTGAGGAATATAATTGTTTACATTTTGAGGCTTGTTATTACAAACCTATTGAATGGGCGATTAATAATGGTATTACCATGTTCGATCCTGGTGCGGGAGGAAGTCATAAGAAAAGAAGAGGTTTTCCTGCTACTCCTAATTATAGTTTGCACCGCTTTTATAATCGCAGGATGAATCAAATTTTGCGTAATTATATTGATGAGATTAATCAAATGGAACAGGAAGAAATAGATGCGATTAATCATGAGTTACCTTTCAGTAAAAGAGAAATAAATTTTGATTTTGAGTAACAAGATGTCTTACTTACTACCATTTAAAAATATTTTTTTATGTTTTTTATATAGTTAGTAATTAAAAAATAATGCTTAGAAAAGTTGCTCAAAATATTTGGGTTCAAGAACAATCACAAAAATATTATGGATTGGAAGTCGGCACTAGAATGACGATAATTTGTTTAGCCGATTCCCAATTATTGGTTATTTCTCCTATCAAAACCGATCCAAAAAATATTGAACAAATTAATCAGTTAGGAAAAGTTACTTGGATTGTAGCTCCTAATCTTTATCATCATCTCTATGTTGCAGATTTTCAAGATATTTATCCTCAAGCTAAACTATTAGTTGCTCCTGGATTAGAATTAAAAAGAAAAGATTTAGTAGTCGATCAAGTTCTCACTCAAGATTTAATCAAGTTTGATAATGAATTAGAATATTGCTTATTTGCAGGCTTTAAAATTTTAGATATACCTAAAATATCACCTCTTAATGAAGTAGTCTTTTTTCATATCAAGAGCAAAACTTTAATTCTGACAGATACTGCTTTTCATTTTGATAACAGTTTTCCTTTGATAACTCAGCTTGCAACTAGAATACTTGGAGGTTATCGTACCTTAAGCCCAACTATTTTAGAAAAATTAGCTATCGGTAATAAAAATCAGTTAAAACAATCAATTAAAACAATTCTAAATTGGGATTTTGAAAGAGTAATTATGGCTCATGGCACTATTGTTGAACGGCAAGGTAAACAAAAATTAGTTCAAGGATATCAACAATTTTTAGGTGAAAAATTATCATTAAAATGATTGTGAGAGAATATCGCAAATCAGACTTACCTGAAATTTCTCGTTTATTTTATAATACTATTCATCAAATTAATTCACGAGATTACATCAGGGAACAAATTGAAGCCTGGGCAGCAGAAATTAAAGATGAATTATTCTGGCAGGAAAGGTTTAGAAACGATCTAGTTTATGTTGTAGAAACAAATCATAGTATTGTCGGATTTACTAACTTTAAAACAACAGGATATATTGATTGTTTTTATGTCCATCATCAATGGCAAGGTCAAGGTGTTGGTTCTTTATTGATTAAAAAAATAGAATCAGAGGCTAGAAAGCAACAAATTTCTTTATTATTTTTGGAGGCAAGCATTACTGCTATGCCTTTTTTTAAAGCAAAGGGATTTGTGGTTATTAGAGAGCAAGAAAGATTATATAACGGTTGTAGATTTAAGCAATTTTATCTGGAAAAAAGTTTTATTATTTAGTTTTTCATGAATTTAAGTTTTAACTAAGATTATTAAAAAATAGATTAAAATATTAGAGTAATTATTAATTTGTTCAAATAAAATAATTTTATTTAATTAAACTATGCAGTGTGCAATTGTCAGTCGAGCAGGACAAGTTTTAGCCAGAGGAAAACTAATTTTAGATCGAGAAGAAAATGGTGAGATGCGCTTGAATTTAAAAACTAATGGCGGAAAAATAATTCGGGGAGGAATTGTTGATGCTGATGGAGATTTAAAAAATGCTAGTGAGGAATTATTTCAACAATGTTATGCAACTTGGCAAATGACAGGATTAACCTTAAGTGTGACTATTCGTTAAAGAAATAGATACAGTGGCGTAAGCGTAACAATTAATAGTTGAATTAATTTTATTTTGAGCGATAAAAACTAAAAATTAAGGGTAAGCAGAGTGACAGCAGTAATTTTAAATTTAGACAAAGTTGGCTTGACAGACGAACAGTTTTACATTCTTTGTCAAGTCAATCAAAACTGGAATTTAGAACGTACTGCCAAAGGAGAATTGGTAATTATGCCACCTGTAGGAGGAGAAAGTGGACAGCGAGAAGCAGATTTAATTACTGATCTCAATCTATGGAATCGTCAAACACAATTAGGTGTAGTTTTTAGTTCTTCAACTATTTTTAGTTTACCAAACGGTGGCGACCGCTCTCCCGATGCAGCTTGGATTAAAAATGATCGCTGGAATGCTTTAACAGACAAACAAAAAAAAGGTTTTCCACCAATTTGCCCTGATTTTGTGATTGAATTGCGTTCTCAAAGCGATGCTCTTCAATCTTTACAAGTTAAAATGCAAGAATATTTAAATAGTGGTTTGTCGCTAGGCTGGTTAATTGATCCTCAAAATAACCAAGTGTTCATTTATCGTTTGAATCAAGCGGTGGAAATAGTTCAACTTCCTGCTAAATTATTGGGAGAAAATATTTTACCTGGGTTTGTCTTAAATTTATCTAGGTTTTAGAAGTAGTTATTTACCAAAAATAGCCTGTTTCTAAGGTAGTTTGACGTTGCTCAGAATCATACTTGAGTAAATATTCTACCGCGATCGCGTTACTTTCTCTTAATTGTTGAACTTCCTGTTTGCCAATTTCTGTATCAGTTGAAAGTAAAATAACTTGATGGGAAGCAGTGGGAAAATATCTTTCTACTAAATTATGACGATGAGAAGAGTCTAACCTTCCCAAAGGAGTATCAATCACAATGGGTAAATTTTTACCCGATACTCTCGCTAAACCCCACAAAAAAGCGACAGCAAGTAATTGTTTTTCTCCTGCGGAAAGACGTTGTTTAGGTAAGGGTAAACCGTTAGGATCGTAGAGAGATAAACGAAAACTCCCACTATCAATAGCGACACGATGAACTAAATTAGATTTGTGAAGTAAATAGCGAAAACATTCGGTTACTTCAATTTCTAATTTGTTGAGTTTTTTGAGAATTAATTTTTCTCGGAATAAATTTAAAGTTTGTTGTACCTTAGCTGCTGCCTGAATAATATGTTCATCGTTAGTACGATCTATAATTGTTTCACTATAATTTTTTAATTCTTTTTTGATCAGTTCAATTTCTCTTTCAAGATTATTGTAATTAGATTGAACTAAATCTATTTCTGCTTGACATTCCAAAACTTTTTTATGAGCATTTTGAACTGCTCGATCTAATTTTTGATAATCTTCAGGAGAAGCTGCGATCGCTAATTGTGTATCTCTATTATCTATTTCTAATTTTAACTGTTTTATGTGTTCCAAGCTTACTTTAGCTTGTTTTTGTTGTTGAGGTAAACGTTCTTCTCTTAAAGTGGTTAAGAGTTTCAAATTATCTTCATCAATACCCAAATAATTTTTTCCTTGTTCTTGAAGATAATGAGCTAAAACTTGATTTTCTTCAGCAATAAAATCTTTAATTTTATCAATATATTGTGGTTGGAGAGCAATTAAATTTAAATAATCTAATAATTTGCGATCGCGTTCATCTAAAATATTCTTAGCTTGTTTAAACTGTTGAGTTTTTAATTCTTGTTCTCCTTGGGATTTAATTTCAGATAGTAAAGGTGAAATTAATAATAAAGGTAGACTACCAGCAGCCAAGTCTCTTAATTGTTCTCTTTCTTTTTCGGCTACATTATTTAGCTCTTTAATTTTATTTTCTAACTGACTTCTTTCCGCAGCAATTTTACCGCCTTCTTTCCTAAATTTATTGTAAGCACGGTCTTTTTCTTTGTAAGCAAATTTTAGCTGTTTTTCCAAATTTTGTAATTTGGTTTTAACTGTTTCTTTTTGATGTTCTTTTTGCTTTAATTGCTCTTCAATTTCTTGCAAAGTTGCTAACTGTTCTTGATTAGCTAAAGCTTTTCTTTTTCTACTAACTAAAACTTCTAAATCAATCGATAACTTTTCTGCCAATTCCAAACCCAATAAAGTAGAAATCGCATCTACTACCGTTGGCGGTGGTGTTTCTAATTCAGCTAATTCTTTTACTTGTTCACCATCAAATAAAAATAAATTGGAAATTCCTAGAGGTAATAAATTTTCAACATATTCATCCCAAATCTCCGCTAAACCATTGTCATAATTACCTTCAACAATAATACTTAAACTATCTTTTCCATCTTGAGGATATTTATTCCAAGCACGAATAATTTTAAATTCCTGCCAACGATCTTCTACAATATGTTCAAAACTTAATTCAATTTGGGTAACTTTTCCTAAACTAGTTTGAATATTTACTGATTGAGTTAAAAAATCAGCATAACCTAAATTACCTCTAGTCGAACATTGCGCTCTTTGCCCGTATAAAGCTAACCTAATTGCATCAATTAAAGTAGTTTTTCCTCCACCATTCATACCACCAATTAAAATAATTGGGCTGAGGCTATCATCATTTTTTGGTCTTAAATCAATTAAATTACGACCTGAATAAACTCCAAAATTTTCTAAAACTAATTCAGTGAAGATCATTATAATATTTATTAAAATTTATTTTTTTTGAAAAGAAACAGCTAACTTTTTAAATAATGGTAAATATTGGGAATTATAGCGAGTGTTAACTTGTCCTTGCATTAAATAATAATAATCATTTTCCTCAGATAAGATTACTTGATAAATTGATACTAAATTTCTAGATTTAATATTTTTACCCACACCAATAATTTCATAACCATCAAGGTTATTAATCACAATTTGATTACCAGTTTCGATCTCAATTTCAGTTAAATTATCTGTTTTTAATAAACGCTGACGCGCAAAATCTTCCAACTCTTGATACTGAGGTGCAACGGAAGGCGCAACTACAAAAAATGGATCGTTGATTGATTTAGCTGGAAAAACTCCATTCTTAGTATATATTAAACTATTACCTAATCTTTGAGCTAGTTTTAAATCTCCATTTTCCTCGAGAGTAAATTCTAAACCATCGGTTGCAACAGCAGTTTGCGTTTGATTCCATTGAACTGTCAAAAGACTTTTTTTTAAACTTTCTGAATAATCTGATGCCAATTCTTGAGGAAAAGTAGCTGTTAATAAAACAGATTCAGTTTGATTACCTAATAACAAAATCCATTTATTAAATTCTGTACCATAAGCTGATTGTTGAACATTGATTAAAATAGCATCTTGTTGATTTACTTTAACTATTTCTTGTTGCAATAATACCATTCCTTTTTTTGATAATTCTTCAGCATTTGTTAAACCAGATGCTAACTCAGAAATAGACGCAGGAATTTCTGTAACAACAATTGAACTATTAGTTTCCTCCTGCTGATAACCAGGAAAACGAGTCGCAGACACAAACCCTTGTGGTGGGATTAGACTTATTTTTGTCCCTGCGATCATGGTTGATTCTTCTTGAGCTAAACTATCAGAAGGAATTAAACTGAGTGAAAAAAATCCACTGATTATTAAACTAAGTATTTTGTTCATTAAATAACTTACTATAGTTATGAAACTTTAAAAAATTAGTCATTGAATCAAATATTATCCGCAGATGAACACAGATAAACCTTGTCCTGAGTGGAACGAAGGAACAGATTGAGTGATTGGTTGGTATTGTCTGTTTGGGATTTTAGATTCACTTCGTTCACTGAACATATCAAAGCTGATTGTTATAATTTACTTTATTCTTTTGATTGTTTAACTTCTGCTTTTGTTCAACCAAAGTTTTCACACTTGAGATAGAACTACCATTTAATTCTAAATTGTAATTAGTACGACAAATTTTTAATCTTAGTTATCTTTTTTGCTAGCAAACTTAATATCTCCCCAAGTTGCTTTTACTGGTTGAGATTTTTCTTTTGATGTTTGCTTTTTATTGGTCAATTCCTTGATCTTTTCTCTAACTTCTTCTACTTTTCCTTCCAGAGCAGCAGTTTTTAAATCTCGTTTGTCATGAGCATTTTCAATCGCTTCTTTTTTACTTCTCGAACTGCTATCAAAACATTTTTCTAATTTTTCATAAATGCCAACGCGACGAGACTTAGTATAAAATTGTCTTTCTGTATCTAATAATTTTGACATCAATTCCAAGTGCATCTCATCATTACAAATCTCTTCTAAAATTTCCCATTCATCACTACCCAATAACTTTTCATCTGCACCAACTCGAACATCCACAAAAGTTTCTCCTGTTACTTCTTCATAAATGCGAGGCAAACTATCATCAAACTCATGTTTTTCTTCCAACCAAATCCGCCGAATTTCACTCAACTCTTCAGGCGTAATTAAAGTAAGATCTCGATATGCTTCTGGTGCAGTTTGACGTACTTGCACTTGTGCTTCGAGAACTCTTCTTAACCAATATTCTCGCCATTTTTTAGTATAAGGTCCCGGTATCGGTTCAATCGAAGTTTTTCCGTCTTTGTTCCGTTCAAATAATTCTACTCTTCCATAGATACGGCGAAAATCTCTTTTATTTCTATCATCTTGAATATCGAGTTCGTTACGAATATCTAGTAGAGGTTGTAACCATTCTTTCTCTTCATCATTTTGAATCATTGCCTCCATTGATTTATCTTTATTCACCATCGTACATACCCAACAGCCAAAGCGAGAATCACCACAACTAGGAGTAGAGGTATCCACTACCAGAGGACATTCATTATCAGCAGTCGCACCTCGATACATGGTAAATAAATCTTTATTATTTCCTCCCCAAGGATTTTCCCACTGCATTAGATACATCCAGACTTCATCAGTACGCCAATCTTCAATAGGAGTGTAAACAAGAGAGTTAATTAAACTCGCTCTTGGACTTAAGCGATCGCGTACTCTATCTTTTTCATGCTTTGCCATGACAGCAGCACGTTTATTACTTTCAGCTTTTCGCATTCCTAGCACAAGAATTACTTCTCCATTCTTGCGAATCATACTACGAATAAAACGATTGGCAGGACGAATTTTTAAACGTTCAGTACACCATCTAAAACGCATTCTTGGGGATGGATATCCTTTACCAATTAAACAAACCCAAAATGTATCTTTAACTTCTGGATGGAGAAGATGAGGTTCTATCGGCATTTCCTGTTTTTGTGCAGCAATTTTCATTTTTTCCAGAGACTTGCCTACCCAAACAGAAACTACTGGATTCTCTACCAAGGTATCTGTTGTGATTACATGAATTTTCTTTTTACGTTTCTCTGCTGGAAGAGCAGAGATCGCATACCAAATGAGTTGTAATGCTGCACTTGAATCTTTGCCACCACTGAAGCCTACACACCAGGGGACTTGATCCGAACAATATAGTTCTTGAATTTCTTTGGTGAGCAGTTGAATATCTTCTATGAACTTATTAACAGTTCGTTTCTGTTGACTATCTTCTTTTTGTTGTATTTCTAACATTTGATCTATTTATAATCAACGCATTTGCTCTGCAATGTCTCTACTAATTAAACGACTAGATCCAAGAGGATCGTGTTCTTGGCATATAACTTTTAGATTAGCAGGATTCATTGCACCTTCTGGATGTTTATAGATTAGCGTTAATTGACTGTTGTTAACTGTTTTGTCACAGTTTCCTTCGTATTCACAACGTCTACGTATTGAAAGAAGTCTGACAACCCAAAAAGGATGTGGAATAGACTGTTTGCCAAATTTTGGATGTTCTATTATTTGAGGTTGAACTGTAACATCATATATTGATAAGCGATCGCTTTTGTGACAATTACACCATCCACATGACAAACGGAGATTATCTAACTCATCTGTTCCTCCTTTAGAAAAAGGAACTGCATGATCGATTTCAACAGAGACATCTCGTTGTTTTAAACCATGTAATGTCATGTAATCAACAAAGCGAGGCAATGGAACTTCCTTACAATTAGAGTATCCTAAAAATTTATTTTCAGCCCAATTGGTAAATTTATATCCACAAATCCAACAACGTGGTTCTAAGCCTTGTATATCCCACAACAGCTTTTTTTTATCGATATCAAGCCGAATGCGCTTTCTTGTTTTTCTTCTTTCTACTTCTTTAGCTATCAGTCTTGAAATGTCTATAGTAAGTTTCTGAAGTTCTGATTCAGAAATTTGATTACAAATAAAAGGTATTCTTTGCTGAACAACTTTAAATATATGCGCGTAACCTTGAGAAGAATTGATGAATTTATTTGGATCGCAAATAGATTCTAAAAACCATTGTGTCCAAAGAAGATGAATATCTGCTCTTAAAAGAGTTCCTCGACCACTCATAACTAGGTCGGGTACTCTTTGATTAGCAATATGACTAAGAATTTTTACATCCCAACAAGATTCAAGTTTATCTGCTGTTGTATCAAGAAAAGAATGAATTTCTTCGTATTCCATATAGATACAAATATTTAGTTCAAAGGTACTCTATATTGATTAGATCTAGGTAATTGTTTGGGGTCTTTTCTATATTCAACCCAAAGTTTTGACCACTGTTTACGAATACCGGGAACATCTTTTTTGACACCATGTAAATTCCAATCTCTATTAAAATAATCTCGGTTAACTCCTTCTAGCCATTGGTCAACATGATGCTGAATCTGAGATACTTCATCTATACCTACACGACGTTCACACAAATACTGAAAGAAATCTGCTGCCAAAATAGTTAAAGAGGTTTTGTTGAAAATATTTGATTGTTTGGGATTTCCCCAATAATGCCAAGCTTCATCATTATCTCGATCTGCAAGTTGGTCACGAATTATTGTCCAAAATGAAATGAATACCTCCCGCCAGCATCCATCAAGAGCGCGCCAATATTCATAAGCATTATTAAATTCTTGAGCTTGCCACTCTTGAACAAGATTAGATGAATCTAAACAAGTGCGTTTCCATTTATCAGCATAATCAACACTTTCATGAAATAACTTTCCACCTTTTAAATCTCGAAATATTTTAACTATTGAGGCTAATACATTCCATTTAAGATTATCTTTTTGATCTGAATTCAAGCCTCTTTCCACTAACCCATAAAAAGGACTATCTGGATATCTAGCAAGAAATGTAACTGCTCTTGATTCTTCTAATTTAATACCTGCATTTTCAAGGCGATCTGATACTCGTTCAAGCTCTTCATTAGAAAGGCTTGTAGATATAATTGTGCCTAGCAATGCTGGTTTAATCGGAGTTGCTTTTTGATTAACGACAACAAACTGAAATACTTGTTCTGCTGGATCGTTATTCATTAATAGTGAAACGGGAAGCTTACGCGCAGCTTCTGTTTCTATTTGTTGTTGAACTTCATTTGGATCGATGTCTTGATTAAACAGTATTTCTTCTATTTTTTCTTTGTATTTATCTTCCTTTTTTACTATTTCTTTGGCGGATTTTACTGCTGCTCTCAATCTATGTTGTCCATCTACCACAACAATAGGGTGTAAAAATGAAATTAAAGATTTTTTTGAATAATTAAGAAAATTATCATCATCAAAGTTATCTTTTATTTCTTCTAAAACAGTAACGTAAGCTGCAATTTCTTCCCAAAAATCCAAAATATGAGACTCATCAGTTAAGGAAATTTCCATATTTTCATCTGTATCAGAAATTTCTACATCTTGCTCCTCATTCATTTCATCCTCAAATTCTTCCGAAAAACTGCCAATTTCTGCTCGTTGTTTTAATTGTTGTATAAGATTATCAGAAGGTTTACGTTGAGCAAGTTCTGGCAATCTGCACTCCAAATCTACTTTTACTTTTTTTAATAGCTCAAGTAAACTTAACTCTTCTAGTTGTTCGGTGGTGATAGTTAAATATCCATGCTGAATAAATGCATCATCATTATCTTGGTTATTGTTGGGTTCAAATTTAATTTTTTCCGAATCTAATTTACGTAGCGCACACAGCAAAGGATTTTGAATGATATTCTGCTCATTTTGATAAAAGCTACTAATTTCTTTAATTCGTTTTCTATTTTCTTCTCTTTGAAACCCTGTAGTTTCTTGAGTTCCAATTGTTTTCTTTTGTGGTACCCCTGACCATATATCAATTTCTACGGCTGAAGCAGCGAATAGAACCAACCAATCTCCAGAGTCAGTTTGACGAACTCGAATGGCTTTGTATCTAAAAATAGGCATCACAGTTATTTAAAAATTGTAAGTGATTTTAATATAGTTCCCAACAACTATAGTATTAATCTCAAAAATTGTTTTTTATTTGATATTCAGCCTACATTTTTAAGTTAATTAGATTACTAATTTACTATTACTCTTATTGCTAATTTTTGATGTCTAAACTGATGCTAAAATTAACATCATATTAATCAGTCAGAGATAGATGCGATCGCACTTAACTAACAACTCTCTCTGCGCGAGATTAAAAAAGCGATCTCCAATTCTGTCTTTAAGATATTTAAATTGTTTTACGCTCAAAGTAAACCTTTGTGAGCAAAATCGATTATGAAACCAATCAAAAAACAGATCGTTACCGACGAATCCATGAATCCTGTTGCCGTACTAATTGATTATCAAGATTGGCAAGAGATTGAAAAAATTTTAGAAACATATCAACAACAAGATACAACACCATCTCTCGCATCTTATGCAGGAACGATAAATTTAACCATAGCTCCTTTGGCATATCAACAAGAAATTAGAAATGAATGGTTGTGAATCAATCACGAATTTTGCTTGATACCAATATTGCTCTTTATTATCTTGGTGGAAGATTGACAACTCCTCTTCCTAAAGGACAATATTACATTTCAATCATCACAGAAATGGAACTTCTTTCCTATCCAAGTCTTAGTCCAACTGAGGAACAGCAAATTCAAAACTTTTTGTCTCAACTGCTAATTGTTAACATTAACAATTCCATCAAAAAAATGGCAATTTCTCTACGCAAACAATATCGACTTAAACTTCCTGATGCGATTATTGCAGCAACAGCCCAATCGCTTCAAGCAATCTTACTCACTAATGATAATAGGATATGTAATATAGGCTCTTTAATAACTCAATCTATGCCTATTACTTAGAATTAAATTACGAGTATTGTCGATAACAAGACTCCTTTGTCTACGAGGTAAATTTAGTTATGCGATCGCGCTCGATAATGATCTTGAATATTTAGCTTTTGTAAACTCAAGTTATTTAAAAAGTAATTGATTATCTTATTTAATTTTTCCCCAATCATTAATAAAAATACAACCAAAAATTGAGAAGCGCGATCTTAGCGCAATTAGCGATCGCGTTTTCCTTTAAATAAATTTTTAGTTACTAATCATACTAAAAACAAAGCAGGGTCAACATTAAACCTTGCACCTAATCTAACGGCATGATTTTTACTAATTTGACGCTTCCCATTAAAAACTTCTGAGGCAATTCCTTTAGAACCAAAAATGTCTAATAAATCGGATTGACGCAAGTTATTAGCTTCCATCAAAAAATGTAATCTAGACAAAGGTGTTGAATTATTTTCAAAAGTGTATTGCTTAGTTTCAAAGTCTTCAATTAATGTTACCAATAAATCTAAAAGCTGTTCTTCTTCAGGAGTCAAGTCAGATTGGTTAGACAAAGTTTCAGCAATACTTAAAGCTCGTTCATTTTCAGCTTCATTAGTAATTACTTTGGGCAAATATTTGGACAATAGTTTACCGTAACTTTCAGGATTGATAGTGAGAGTCATTTTTCCACTTATCCTTGCTATATTCTGCATGAGTCAAAAAATATTTAAAAAATACTAATTGTTTTTGATAGTTAATATCTAATATCAAACGATACTTATTTCCTTTAATATTAATTACGGTAAAATTACCTACTGCTTCGGCTGAGAAAAAAGTTTTTTGAACATCAATCAAATTTTGCCAATCAACTATTTTAAGAGTCCGATAAAAATCCTCAATCTGATTACTAACATCTGGATAGTTAGATGCTGCTTCTCGCAGTTTTGCGATTGCAATTAATCTCATAAAAATAAAAAGGGATACAAAATGTTCTCATGACCTTATTTTTAGTTCTCATATTGAGATCAATTATAATTCATCTAATCGCTAATGACTCAAACTAAATTTTTTTGTTGTTTTCTATCGAATAAATTTGCGGTCGCCTTCGGCGCAGCGAAGCTGTCCGCTCCGCGCCTTGGCTGCGCTAAGATCGCACTAGATTTAAAATAGAAAGTATAAGTTATAGTTCAAAAAATGTACTCACAAGACTTTGTAGCTTGGACAGAGAAACAAGCAGAACTATTGCATTCTCGACAATTCAATGAGTTAGATCTTGAAAATTTAGCAGAGGATATCTATAGTTTGGGTAATGAGCAAAAGCATAAGGTTGATAGTTATTTACGGCAACTACTCAAACATCTATTGCTCTATCACTATTGGAACTCTGAACGAGAATACTGCGCCAATGGATCGATTGATGAAATTGGTAACTTTCGCTTTGAACTAGAGCAATTATTAGAATCAAAAACTCTATACAATCATTTAGTAGCTAGATTCGATTATATTTACGGCAAGGCAAGAAAACAAGCGATTACTAAATCTCAAATTAAAGATATTCCTGAAGTTTGTCCCTACACTGTAGAAGAAGTTTTAAATGAAGATTTTTTACCACCTTGTTAATTATTAAGCAGTGGACTAAGCAATGATTCCATAGCTATGGCAGATCAAATCAGAGTATTGTCCCAAACAATACTAATTCGTTTACGAGGTAGATTGAGTAATGCCACCATAACTCCATTAAATTAGGCATTACTAATTACTTTAAATTTACTCTAATCTTATTAAATCTATATGCGATCGCGCTTTTTAATCACTTCGATTTAAATCAAAATTTTTTTATATATACTCAAGTAATTATTTAAATAATTCAATCTTTGATTAATCTTAATTTTCTAAGTAAGATTGATTATTTTTTGGTGATGTAAATTGTATTGGGTTAGAAAAATTTATCTACTCTTAATTTTTATTGAATTGATTTTTACAATTGCTTTACACGTAACATCTAAGGAAAAGTTATTTTAAGATTAAAGTCTGTTTAACAAATCAAATATTTTACTTATGTATAATTCTTACTTTTCCATAATCAAAAATTTTATTAATTCTCCAACAGCTACAAAGATTCAATCAGAATCTTTATCTATTAATTCATCCTGTCAAACTAACTCATTTGAAATTTATATTTCTACCCAAATAATTACTCGATTTCTAAGCTTGACAGCATTATGTTTAATTTTTGCTAGTATGGTTGGGCAATTATACCAATACTTAATTAGTCAAGATACTTATCGACGTATCATCGCCTTATTTTATGTAGATAATGAAAAAAACTTTCCTACAGCTTACTCTTTTTGTTTGTTATTATTCTGCTCTTTTTTATTAGCAATAATTACTTTTATTCAAGCCAAAAACCGCACTCGTTATACCCTTCATTGGAGAGGTTTATCCGCAATCTTCTTATTTTTAGCACTCGATGAATTGTGTGAATTTCATGAATTATTAACTAATACTACCCGTAATACTTTTAATACTAGTGGTTTTCTTTACTTTGCTTGGGTAATACCAGCTATTGGTTTATTATCTTTATTTATACTAGCTTACTTAAAATTTATCTTTGCTCTTCCTAGCCAAAGTAGATTAGGATTTCTTTGCAGTGGCACTGTTTTTGTAGCTGGTGCAATTGGAATGGAAATTATTGGTGGATGGTTAGTTGATTTCTATAATTTTAAAAACTTAACTTATATGTTTATTGCGACTGCTGAAGAAACGTTAGAGATGTTTGGAATTATTATTTTTATTAATACTTTATTAAATTACTTGGGAAATTTCACTCAATCGTGGAAAATATCATTAAAAAATTAAAAATCAATTAATCCTTAAAAAGCGATCGCTTTTTATTTTATACTTTAGATTAATTAGGCATAAAATCATTATCTATTAACTCTTCCCAAGTATAAGGACAAACAGAAGGAAAAACTTCAATTGCCAACCCAGTTTCTTGTGCTGCTTTCAAAACTGCTTTATTGTAACCAGATGAAATTGCTTCTTTTAGATAAGATTTAAGGCTAGGATTATCTAAGAGCAATTTTTCCACATCAAGTCGTTGAATTTTAATAGTTAACTCCCAACTACGCGAGCGTTTATTAGGCTGATATTGCCATTTTAATAAGTGCATTACTAAAATAATTAAACGATTAATTAGCTCTCTTTTTTCCTGCCTCCCCAAACTTTCAATCTCCTCAATCAGATTATCCCAATCTAGATTAATTAAATCTCGTTCTCTTAAAGCCTTAGCTGTGGCAATTGTCCAGGCATAAAAATCTTGCTCGTAAAGCATTTTTCCTCATTGTGAGAGCTAATCAAACTACACTTTCAACTCTTAAAAACTCATTGACTACTTGCAAATAACTCTCCCGATCCTCCAACATGGGAAAATGCGCCGTATTAGCAATCTCTACATATTCAATCTTGTCATTCAAAGCTGCTGCTTGCCTTCCCATTAACGCAGGAATAATAATATCTTTCTCACCAGAAATCATCAACGTCGGCACTGAAATCTTGGCAAACTCTTGAGGCATTATTTCTACAGCCTTTTTACTAACACAAGTAAAAATAGTATTCAACGCTGCTTGATAATCTGCCATTAAATAATCTTCTAAAAAAGCACGCCGTTCTTCAGGTGCGATCGCACGAGCTAAAAACCTTGCCATAAACATTCTGTCGGCAAAGGGAATATTTAAGAACCATTTGTAGCGAAACTTAACTACATAACCACCAAACTTATAAAAAGCAGCAAATGCTTTCTCATCGTATTCAAAAATCCCATTACAAGTCAAAATAGCTTGTTTAACTTTCTCACTGTAGCGATTAATAAATAAAGTTGCGACAGAAGCACCCATTGAATGAGCATGAACATATACCTCATCCAAACCTAAAGTCGCTAATAAAATAGCTAAATCTTCCCCATATTCCTCTAACTCATAACTCAAATCTAAAGCAAGAGAGGGCAAAAGGGAACGTCCAAAACCACGCAAATCGTAAAGCAAACAATCAAATCGATCTGATAAGGCGGTAGCAATATCCCGCCAATATCTTGCCGATCCTCCCCAACCATGAATAAACACCATGACTGGTTTGTTACCCAAGTTTCCTTGATGAATCCATTCGTAATAATGATCTACACCACGAATATCAATCAGAGGCATTGCAGTTATTAGCTATCGACTACTAATTAGTCAGTGTAATACCTACTTAACAGTAATTTCCATCTAGTTAACAATTAGTTGATAACTGATCACTGATAAGTAGGTGGGCAAAATTAATGGAACAGGTGAAAGAGGCAATAGGGAATAGGGAATAGAGAACAATAAAATACAGAATATACAAATAATTCTGCCTAGGTACTTAACTGGTAACTGGTCACTGATAACTGGTCACTGATTACGCTGATTCTGGTTTTCTAAAAGAAGTGGGATGAACCAATAACTCAGCAGTAGAGCGTTTTTCTACCATTTCCCTGGTTACGACGCAGCGACGTACATCCTTACGGGAAGGCAACTCGTACATAATATCCAGCATCAATTCTTCGACAATACCACGTAAAGCCCTTGCACCTGTTTTTCTGCGATAAGCTTCTTGTGCGATCGCTTTAATTGCTTCCTCTTCAAAATCTAATTGAATACTGTCCATCCGCAATAGCTTTTGATATTGCTTGATCAAAGCGTTGCGTGGTTGGGTAAGAATTTCTACTAATGCTTCTTCATCTAAAGGCTCTAAAGCTGCGTTGACAGGAATACGTCCGACAAATTCTGGAATCATCCCAAACTTAACCAGATCGTCTGGTTGAAGTTGCTGTAAGATATCAGTTGCCAGCTTTTCTTTAGAAGGAGTTTCCCCATTTTGGATAAAGCCCATCGCTTTTTTACCCAGACGGCGTTCTACTACCTTATCTAAACCAACAAAAGCCCCACCACAAATAAACAATATATTACTAGTATCGATCTGAATACAATCTTGGTAAGGATGCTTTCTTCCTCCTTGAGGCGGTACATTAGCTACTGTTCCCTCCAACATTTTTAACAAGGCTTGTTGTACACCTTCTCCTGAAACATCACGAGTAATAGAAGGATTTTCGCTCTTGCGGGCTATTTTATCAATCTCATCAATATAAATAATCCCTCGCTGTGCCTCTTCTACATCCAAATCTGCTACTTGCAACAAACGTAATAAAATATTCTCAACATCTTCCCCAACATAGCCAGCTTCGGTAAGAGTTGTAGCATCAGCTACTGCAAAAGGTACTTCGAGAATTTTAGCTAAAGTTTGAGCGAGTAAAGTTTTACCACAACCAGTGGGGCCCATTAACAGGACATTCGATTTTTGTAGCTCGACTGAATCTTCACCGCGTTCTTTGTCGGTTCCGGCTAAACTCAACCGTTTGTAATGATTGTAAACTGCTACGGAGAGAACTTTTTTAGCTTCTTCCTGTCCGATGACGTGTTCGTCTAAATACCGTTTGATTTCTCTTGGTTTAGGAATATCTCTAAAAGCAATTCCACCCACGCGCTCGCGTTTTTTGGGGGTTTTGGTATCTGGACGAGGCGCAGCCGGAGACATCGGCATTCCTTCTTCAATTAACTCCTCATCCAAAATTTCGTTACATAATTCAACACATTCATCACAAATGTAAACCCCAGGACCCGCAATTAATTTACGGACTTGCTCCTGAGATTTGCCACAAAACGAACATTTAAGATGAGAGTCGTATTTAGACATATGCGCCTCTTGCTAAGTTAGAGAGATGTTACTGGAACTTTGGGATCTGCTAGTTGTTGTCTAATGATTACTTGATCGATTAAACCGTATTCTTGAGCTTCTTGGGCTGACATATAAAAGTCTCGCTCTGTATCAGCAGCTACTTTTTCAAAAGGTTGACCAGTATGTTCGGCAATCAAGTCATTAAGTCTCTTTTTAATGTAGAGAATTTCTCTTGCCTGAATTTCAATGTCTACTGCTTGACCTTGTGCGCCTCCTAGAGGCTGATGGATCATAATCCGCGAACTTGGCAGTGCCATTCTTTTGCCTTTTGTTCCACCAGAGAGTAGAAATGCCCCCATTGAAGCAGCTATACCATAACAAATAGTCACAATATCTGGTTGGATTTGCTGCATGGTATCATAAATCGCCATACCAGAGTATACTGATCCACCTGGAGAATTGATATACAATTGAATATCTTTTTCTGGGTCTTCTGCTTCTAAATACAATAACTGGGCTACTATCGAATCAGCAACTTTATCGTCAATTGGTGTCCCAAGGAAAACAATTCGCTCTCGCAATAGTCTGGAATAAATATCAAAAGCTCTTTCACCGATGCCAGATTGTTCAATTACCATCGGGACAACGTTACTCACGGAATAAGCTTCTTGGTCACGTTGGCTAGTTAAGTAGTTATAAGGCGATCGCGATTCCCACATATATTTATTTTCGTTAACTGTTTTGGTCTAATATAATTAATTATTGGGTAATTTTTGCGTAAATTTTTTGATTTTAAGTCTATCCTTCTGTTGAATATTATGCCTTATCTACTTTAATTCGTGCAGACAGTAGGGGGGGGATATCTCTACTTTTGAATTTTAGTTTTAATTAAGTAAAGCAATCAATTAGCCCAGTTGATTAGATAAAAAAGAAGAAGTGAAATTACTTCTCCTTTAATTAACTTAACTGTTTTCTCCTTCAGTTTCTATTGCTGCTTCAGCGTCGTTTTTCTCTTCTGTTTCCGACAAAGAACCACTAGGAACTAATTCTACCTGAGCTTTTTCTCTCAAGCAATCAAGGGTTTTTTCTCTGGTCAAATCTTCTTCAACCATTTTTCTCAAGCGGTCGCGATCAAGCTCTTGTCCTGCAAGTTCTTGCTCAATTTCTGCCATTTTCTTAACAATCTCTGCTTCACTAGGCAGTAAAGATTCTCTTTTGGCAATTTCTGAGATTATTAAGTTTTTTTGCAGATTTTCAATCGCTTCTGGACGAGCATTATCTCTCATTTTAGGAATGCTATCGGCATTGACTAACCTTTTAACATCTAAACCCATTTGTTGCATTTGTACTAACGTTTGAGTCAATACTTGGGTTACTTCTTCTTGAACTAAAGTTTCTGGTAAGTCTACAGTGCTTCTTTCGACTAAAGCAGCAATAATAGCCTCATTAATTTTATTTTTTGTTTCGTTGGCTGCTTTTTCTTGGAATTGCTTTTCTAAAGATTCTTTTAATTCAGCAAAGGTTTCAAACTCACTCACTTCTTGAGCAAAATCGTCATCCAAATCGGGTAACTCTTTAGCTTTAAGTTCTTTAAGGGTAATCGAAAATACGGCAGGTTTTCCAGCTAACTCTTCTTTGGGATAATCTTCAGGAAAAGTTACCGAGACTTCTTTCGTTTCTTCTGGTTTCAGGCCGACAACTCCTTCGACCATACCTGGAATGAGTTTACCTTCAGCAATCTCAACTTGAAAGTTAGTCGCACTACCGCCTTCGATCTCAGTTCCTTCTTCTCCTTCGGACATGAGTTTGCCACTAAAATCAATAATGGCAATGTCTCCCATTGCGGCAGGACGATCTTCAATCGGAACTAAATCAGCTTGTTGCGCACGACGTTGTTCGATAAAATCGTCTACTTGTTCGGGAGCGTAAACCGATTCTTCTGCTTTAACGTTAATCGTTTGATAATCACCTAATTCTATTGTAGGAGGTATATCTACCGCAGCAGAAAAACTAATGGGTTCACCAGGATGATATTGTTGAATCAATTCATCAAAATTAGAACGAAGCTGATAGTTTCCCAACGCTTCAATGGATTCTTGTTTGATTGCCTCTGTTAAACTGGTTTGAATTAATTCTTCTAAAGCTGCTGCTTTAATTTTTTGACTACCAATTCTTTGCAGCAAAACTTGTCGTGGGACTTTACCTTGGCGAAACCCAGGAATATTACTGGAACGGGCGAGGTTTTGTACCACTTTTTCGTAGGTACTGCGAGAAGTTTCTCCTGAAATTTCTATTTCTAATTTTATTTGGCTGTCAGGAAGCTTTTCCTGGGTTACTTTCATCGATGGTTCTATTTAGTAACTACTTTAGTTTTATTATGTCTTGAAGCGAGGAGTAATTAACTTAAAAATTAGCTTAAGACTCCCCGCAGCTATGTTATCTTACCAATTAGAAGTTGGTTGATTCCACTAGATTGGCACAATTTTGATTTTTTCAATATAGTAGGCGTGCGACCAATAGTTGATAATATTACATCTGTGGTCTAGAAAGAAAAAAAAATTAATTTGAGCTATTACGATTAAATTAATCTAAACTGTTATCAATCAAGCAAACCAGTCAATTGAAGAATTGTTGCAGACTGTAAAAGTCAACTGGAGAGGTTAATCGATCTGGTAAGATTAACAAATATTAAATTAGCTTTAAATCAATATAGCTTAAAAGTAATTTAATCATAATTATCTAATTCATAAAATAAAACTTAAATAGTAATCACGCTCTCGTTAAAAGCGAGGCATAATTTGTGAAAGTAGTATCAAGGGGAGGTTTAAATCATTGTCTGGTGGAATTAATGTCGCTATTTTGGGAGCAACTGGAGCAGTAGGACAAGAACTACTTCAATTATTAGCAACTCGTCAGTTTCCTTTAAAAAATCTCAAACTGTTGGCTTCTCCTCGTTCGGCAGGTACAACAATTAACTACAGTGGAGAAGAACTTGAAGTAGAAGCAGTTGCCGAAGATTCTTTTCAGGATGTAGATTTGGTTTTAGCTTCAGCAGGTAGTTCTACCTCAAAAACCTGGGCAGCCAAAGCAGTAGCAGCAGGGGCAGTTGTGATCGATAATTCTAGTGCTTTTCGGATGAATCCCGAAGTGCCTTTAGTTGTTCCTGAAATTAATCCCGAAGCAGCAGCAAAACATCAAGGTATCATTGCTAATCCTAATTGCACCACAATTTTGATGGGAGTAGCTATTTATCCTCTCCACCAAGTTCAACCAATTAAGCGCGTGGTAGTCTCTACTTATCAATCTGCTTCTGGTGCTGGTGCTAGAGCGATGGAAGAAGTAAAAACTCAATCTCAAGCTATTTTGGCTGGCGAAACTCCTCAACCCGAAATTTTGCCTTATCCTTTGGCGTTTAATCTTTTTCCTCATAATTCTCCTCTCAATGAGCAAGGATATTGTGAAGAAGAGATGAAAATGATCAATGAAACCAGAAAAATTTTTAATGCTCCCCAGTTAAGTTTAAGTGCTACTTGTGTACGCGTGCCTGTGTTGAGAGCGCATTCTGAAGCAATCAATTTAGAATTCGAGCAACCTTTTGCTGTACAACAAGCTAGAGACATTATTGCCCAAGCCAAAGGTGTAAAATTAGTCGAAGATTGGCAAGCTAATTATTTCCCAATGCCTATTGATGCTACAGGTAAGGATGAAGTTTTAGTAGGACGGATTCGTCAAGATTTATCTCATCCTTGTGGTTTGGAATTGTGGCTTTGTGGTGATCAAATTCGTAAAGGAGCAGCTTTGAATGCCATTCAGATTGCTGAGTTACTACTGCAAGAAAATTGGTTGAAAACAACTAATAGTAAAGTTGTAGTCTAGCAAAACAACTTGGCGACTTTGATTGATAGGGAAACTAATCAAATTGTTCTGCACTTGAGCTTCTGTTACATTAGTTATTTGAAATTTTGCATATTTATTTGTTATGAGTTATGAACCTTTTGGCAGAGTAGTAGTGGCAATGGTTACTCCGTTTGCAGATGACGGAAGTGTAGACTACGAAGTAGCAGAAAAATTAGCTGTTCACTTAGTCGACAATGGTAATGACGGTTTAGTAATCTGTGGAACGACAGGAGAGTCTCCTACTTTAACTTGGGAAGAAGAATATGAATTATTCCAAGTGGTTAAACAAGCAGTAGGGCATCGTGCTAAAATTATCGCGGGAACTGGTTCAAACTCAACTCATGAAGCGATCGCAGCAACCCAAAAAGCAGCTAAATTAGGCTTAGATGGTTCTTTGCAAGTCGTTCCTTATTACAATAAGCCACCCCAAGAAGGATTGTATCAACATTTTAAAGCGATCGCTATTGCTTGCCCCGATTTGCCTTTGATGTTATACAATGTACCAAGTCGTACGAGTCGCAATCTGGAAGCTGAGACAGTTGCCAAATTAGCTGAAATTGATAATATTATTGCTATTAAAGAAGCCAGTGGAGATTTAGAACAAGCTTGTCAAATTCGCCGTTTAACACCTGATTCTTTTGCAATTTATTCTGGTGAAGATGCCCTAACATTACCTTTGTTAACTGTGGGAGGTGTAGGCGTAGTAAGTGTTGCCAGTCATTTAGTCGGTAAACAAATGCAAGAAATGATTGCAGCATTTACTCAAGGCAATAATCAGTTAGCCCAAGAAATTCAGTTAAAACTTTTCCCTTTATTTAAAATTTTATTTGCTACTACTAACCCAATTGTTGTTAAAACAGCTTTAAACTTGCAAGGTTGGCAGGTTGGCAGTTTGCGTCCGCCTCTTTGTGAGTTACAATTAGATTTAAAAGAAAAATTAACCACAATTCTTAAGGAATTAAAATTACTTTGAGTTTATTATTAGTGCATAGAGATAAACTTCCACTCATAACCTATAAAAGTTGCTATATATAATAATAAAAATAAAATCTTCAATTTAAAATTAAACAAATTTTTTAAAAATCGAATCATAATTAGCAATTAGTCAGTAGAAGCTTGTTGCTTTCTGATTATTTGTTAGCTGTCATTTATTTAAAATAATTCAATTCAATAAACCAAATAATTTAATAAAAATCTTTTTACTTTAACTAACTCATTAGTTAACAAAAAGCCTAATTCACTAACCTAATCAGGAAAAACATGAACAAAAATGACAAACCAACTCTAAAAATTATTCCCCTTGGTGGGCTACATGAAATTGGCAAAAATACCTGTGTTTTTGAATATGAAGACGAAATTATTTTATTAGATGCAGGTCTAGCTTTTCCTACCGATGAAATGCACGGGATTAATATAGTGCTTCCCGACATGACCTATCTACGGGAAAATCGCCACAAAATTAAAGGTATGATCGTAACTCATGGTCATGAAGATCATATTGGTGGGATACCCTATCATCTTAAACAATTTGACATTCCAGTCATTTATGGTCCTCGTTTAGCGATGGCTTTACTCAATGATAAATTGGAAGAAGCAGGCTTACGCGATCGCACAATTCTCAAAACTGTTGCTCCAAGAGAAATAGTTCGGTTAGGACAATCTTTCTTGGTTGAGTTTATTCGTAACACTCACTCCATTGCCGATAGTTTCAGTGTTGCTATTAACACTCCTCTAGGAGTAGTTATCCATACGGGAGATTTCAAAATTGACCATACCCCGATTGATGGCGAGACTTACGATTTACAAAAATTGGCAGAACATGGAGAAAAAGGAGTTCTGTGTCTGCTAAGTGATTCTACCAATGCCGAAGTTCCAGGACATACACCTCCAGAAAGTGCTGTTTATCCCAATTTAGACCGTATCTTTGCTCAAGCTGAAGGAAGGTTAATGGTCACAACTTTTGCCTCTTCAGTTCATCGAGTTAATATTATTTTGCAACTGGCACAAAAACATCGACGTAAAGTAGTTGTGGTAGGGCGATCGATGCTGAATGTAATCGCTCATGCTCGTAATTTAGGTTATATCAAATGTCCAGACGATTTGTTTGAACCACTTAAAGCTCTTAATCGCCTTGCCGATGAACAAGTAGTAATTTTAACGACAGGTTCTCAAGGTGAACCCCTTGCTGCCATGACTCGTATTTCTCGCAAAGATCACCGCCATATTCGAGTTAAACCAGGAGATACGATTGTCTTTTCAGCTAATCCAATTCCAGGCAATACGATCGCCGTTGTCAATACAATTGATCGTCTGATGATGCAAGGAGCTAAAGTCATTTATGGCAAAGATAAAGGTATTCATGTATCTGGACATGGAGCGCAAGAAGACCACAAACTGATGCTAGCTTTAACCAAACCCAAATTTTTTGTTCCCGTTCATGGTGAACATCGAATGTTAGTTAAACACGCTGAAATGTCTCAGGCAATGGGTATTCCAGCCGAAAATACGGTGGTAATTAATAACGGTGATATTGTCGAATTAACTGAAGAAAGTATTCGTATTGCAGGACAAGTACCTTCTGGAATCGAATTAGTCGATAGCGCAGGAATTGTCCACGATACAGTGATGAAAGAAAGACAACAATTAGCAGAAGATGGTGTAGTGACTGTCGCTACTGCTGTGGATTGGTTAGGCAAATTAATTACTCCTCCTGCCATTCATTTGAGAGGCGTGGTAACCACAGTCGAAAAATCTTTATTACAACAATTAATTGTTAGAAGTATTGAAAAATTCTTGAGCGATCGCTGGGATGAATTTAATCAGACTATTGATGGTGAAATAGAAGTAGATTGGACAGGAATTCGGATTGAAATTGAAAGTAATTTACAACGATTAATTAACCGAGAGTTGAGAAGTCGACCTTTAGTAGTCTTTTTGTTGCAAACACCAGAAAAACCGGCTCTTAAATCTACTGCTCGCAGAAGACGCAGATCGACTGCTTCAGTTGCTCTATAACAAAGTTATTAAGATTGTAAGCAGAGAGTGGGCAATGCCCACTTTTTTTTGCTTTGTGAAAAAGTTTCTTGAATTTGAGCTTTTAGTTAATGCTTCGGGAAGTCTATACATATAACCGTCAAGGAAAAAACTCTGCGTTCCTAAGAAAAAATACTGCTAGTAAATCGTAACTATAATTATGGAATCTTTGAATTTTGACTTTTCTCGGCAAACAGCTACAACCATCAAATTTATCGAAGAAATCGGCATTATTATCGCTGCTAAAAATTTAACCCCGACAATGGTTAGTCAAGACTTTCTCAAATTTAGTGGTATTGTTCCTCAAAACTGGGAATTGTCACAAGAACCAATTCTAAATCCAACCTATGCCCAACTAAACTTTCAAAACGGAATTAATATTGTTGCTCAACCTCGAACTATTACTATTAATGAATCGATTACAGGTAAAAGCATTAATGAAATACAATCACCCCTAGTAACCAGAAAATATGTAGAAAAATTACCTCATGCTGAATATCAAGCCCTTAGCTTTAGCCCTAAGATTATCGTTCCATTTCCTAATAACGGCGAAATTGCTTATAAATATCTAACTAAAACTCTTTTAGCTCCAGGTTCTTGGCACGAAATAGGCAAAGGATTAGTACAGGCAGGCATTAATTTAGTCTATCAATTAGACCGATGTCAATTAACTCTCAGTATTAGTGAAGCCAGATTACAGCAACCACAACAACAGCCAGTGTTTGCCCTTTTATTTGCTGGAAGTTTTAACTACAGTATTACTAATGATAACCCCCAACAACGTTTAGAAAGACTTGCTCAAGGATTAAATTTTTGGCAAACTGATTTGCAAACTTTTCGAGAATTAGTCAATCAAAAGTTTTTAGCAGAAGGAAATATTGGTCAATTTACTCAAGAAGCAAGCATCTTTCCCGTTGGTGCTATGTAATTTTTGAACTAAGGAATTACAATAGAAAGGTTGTGCATTCATATTACATTTAATCCTATGGCTGTTCCTAAGAAGAAAACATCTAATTCAAAACGCAATCATCGCAAAGCCCACTGGAAAAGAAAAGCTGCTCTAGAAGCTCAAAAAGCTCTTTCTCTAGGTAAATCAGTTTTAACTGGACGTTCTAATAGCTTTGTTTACCCTACTGACGAAGAAGAGGAAGAAGAAAACGAATAAACCACTCATTTCAGTCTCTGGCTAGCAATCAAAGTGAAATACTTTTGGTTCAAAGCTAGCTAGACTAATTAAAAAGATAGTATTGTGACTGAAATTTTATGTTAGGCAAGTTTTTTCAAAAACCAACACCAGACGCAGATACTCGTGTTCCTCCTGGTCAATATTTAGCTAAGGGTTTTCCTGTCCTTACCTATGGAGAAACTCCCCAAATTAGTACTGATAAATGGAAATTTCGAGTTTGGGGATTAGCTACAGAAAAAACTTTGAGTTGGTCGGATTTTATGAATCTACCGCAATATGATTTCACGGCTGACTTTCATTGCGTAACTCGCTGGTCAAAATTAGATGTCAAATGGACTGGTGTTAAAGTTACAGATTTCATAGAATTAATTCAGTTAGACCCCAAAGCAACCCATCTCATGCAGCATTGCTATGGCGGTTACACTACCAATATTTCTCTAGAAGACTTTCTAAGAGAAGAAAACTTTTTTGCCCACACTTTGTTCGGTGAACCTTTACCCGCAGAGCATGGCGGTCCAATGCGTTTAGTAGTACCCCATCTTTATGCCTGGAAAAGTGCCAAGTGGATTAATGGTTTAGAATTTCTCGACCATGATGAATTAGGCTTTTGGGAACGAAATGGTTATCACCGTCGAGGAGAACCTTGGGCAGAAGAGCGTTATGCTGGTCTTTAATTAAATTTTATTCAATTTCTTGATAATAGCTTTGTAGCAAGTTTTCCAACTGTTCTTGAGGACAACATTGTATCAAAGCTTCAAAAACCTCTACTAATTTGGCTGCACTATCTCCCAAAATGGGACTTAACCCCCAAACATCTTGCACCCATTCTTGAGGCTGTTGGTCATCAAAAATTAAACGTTCTAAAAGTTGTTTAGCTTCTGTTTGAGATAAAGACATAAGCTTGATTATCCTTATTTTTGAGTTTTATAGCAGTACAAGTAAAGATTACGATTAAATAGTGTGGAAAACCGAACCTTTACTACATTGACGCATTTTACAAGCAATTGTTACATTTATTTACATATTGAAATTAAACTTATAACAAAGAGGTAAAAGTAAATTATGACTATTTTAATTGGATTATTCATTGTTGGTTGGACTGCTGCTGCGGTATTAGGTACTCAAGCTTATTTTTTAGGTGAACAAACTAAACCAATTCACGAACGTAATCTCAAATCTCAATCTTTTAAAAAACTAGCTAAAGCTGTTACAGGTAAAGACATTGACTATGCTCAAAGAACTCCAGCTTATGGTTTAGATGCTTATACCAGTAGCAATCTTCCTAACACTTAAATAGCAAACAACCCCAAAAGCTTGATAACGATTTTTGTCAAACCGCAACCCAGCTTCTCGGGTTGTTTTTTTTTAATGGGATTAATTATTGAGGAGGGATAGCAAAAATTTCTAATTTACTCAGCCGTAACAAGTTCGGTGCTACCTGGAGTACGACGACGAGTAAGAGTGTTAAACAGCATCTTACCAATAGCTTTAATTAAGTTTCCTTCTAATTCTTGGAACATTTTCATGTTCATGCCAAAAGCATCATTAGCCTCTTGAACAATTTCTTCGGCTGTTTGTTGGTCTACAGGTAACTCATCCATCGTTTGACGATATTCATTTTTAAATGCTTTTTCGTCTGGGATATCTTTAAATTCGTAGAAAGCAGTACCTTCGCCATCAGAAAGATTCATTGCTCTTTGAGAAATCTTTTTGAGGATTTGTCCTCCAGATAAATCTCCTAAATAACGAGTATAAGAATGAGCAACCAACAATTCTGGTTTAGTATTAGCTACTTCTCTAATTCTGGCAACATAAGCTTTTCCTGCTTCAGATAGAGTAGCTTCTTCACGCCAATTAGGGCCGTAATAAAAATATAGATCTTGCTCCAGACTATGTTGGCGATTTAATTGAGGAAAATAAATTTTTGAGACTACAGGATGGTCTTTTAATCTTTCCATTTCTTCTTCCATCGCGGAATAAACGAAATAGAGATTAGCAACTAATTTGCGATAGGATTTTTTTTCAACTACTCCTTTAAGAAAACATTTAACAAAACCAACATTTTCCGCCATTGTGTGGGATTTTTTAGTCCCTTCTCGTAACATAGTGGCTAAATTAACGCTCATGCTAAAATTCCTGCTCTTATGATGAACAACAGATCTACGATTTTTTTACAAAAGATCAAAATTTTATACCTAATTGGCTAGAGTAAACTGATTTAATGAGACTTTTTATTAAGAATTTTTACATCAAACGGATCAAATAACTTGAAAAATACGATTTTCAATACTTTAAGGCGACTTCAATAGTTTTTTTCATGTTAAGTTTATTAAATTAATTGGGTAATTAATCAATAGTCAATGAGCGGTTGGCTTCGGTGAAACAATCTCGTTTAGTAAAAATTAGTAAATATCTGAGCTATCATTTGCGTCATCACCCTGAGCAATTGGGTTTGATTTTAGCTCCTGGTGGTTGGGTAGAAGTAGAAAAATTACTATCAGCAGCTAAAAAAAATAATTTTCTAATTAGTTTCAACGAGTTGCAACAAGCCGTAGCACAAAATGATAAACAACGTTTTTCCTTGGATGCTACAGGAACTCTCATTCGTGCGAACCAGGGACATAGTTCTCAAGTAGATTTACAACTAAAACCAATTACGCCTCCGAGTCTTCTTTATCACGGTACTCATTTAGGTGCAGTTGCAGCTATAGTACGTGAAGGACTGCGCAAAATGTCTCGACATCACGTTCATTTATCTGAAGATTTACATACAGCGAGAAATGTTGGTGCTAGAAGAGGTAAACCTGTAATATTTCAGATTGATGCTTCGGCAATGTTTCAAGCTAACTATCAATTTTATTGCTCGGCAAATCAAGTTTGGCTAGTTGAAGCTGTTCCTCCTGATTATTTACACAAGCTTGAATTTTAAGCAGTAGTGATTTCAACTTAGCTGCAAATGTATTAAGTGTATGTTGATCTAATTTAAATAAGATAATTTAATAATTTTAAACTTAAACTATAAATATTTTTGCAAAAATTTCAATTTAATCGTGATTTTACGGAAAGTTATCTAATAAACTCCTCCAATTTTAGGATTCGTGCTTATAATCAGTACAGGAATTTTTATTTATCCTAAACTTTCTTAGTCTACTTTTACAAAGCGAGATAACTATTAAATTATATACTCATGCCACGAATACTTGTAATTGACGACGATCCCGCAATCTCAGAATTGGTATCTATCAATCTGGAAATGGCTGGCTATGACGTCAATCAGGCGGAAGATGGTATCAAAGGTCAAGCATTGGCAGTCCAACTACAACCAGACCTAATTATGCTAGATTTGATGCTACCCAAGGTTGATGGTTTTACAGTTTGTCAGCGATTGCGCCGAGATGATCGTACTTCTGATATACCTGTTTTGATGTTGACTGCTTTAGGGCAAACGCAGGATAAAGTAGAAGGTTTTAATGCAGGTGCAGATGATTATCTGACCAAACCTTTTGAAGTAGAAGAAATGCTTGCCAGGGTGAGAGCGTTATTGCGACGGACTGATCGTATACCTCAAGCTGCCAAACATTCAGAGATTCTTAATTATGGACCTTTAACTTTAATTCCTGAAAGATTTGAGGCAATTTGGTTTGAAGAGACTGTCAAGTTGACTCATTTAGAATTTGAGTTATTACATTGTTTATTACAGCGTCATGGACAGACAGTTGCGCCTAGTGAGATTCTCAAAGAAGTTTGGGGATATGATCCTGATGATGATATAGAAACTATTCGTGTTCATATTCGTCATCTACGCACGAAGTTAGAACCTGATCCTCGTCATCCTCGTTATATTAAAACTGTTTATGGTGCAGGTTATTGTTTGGAATTACCCAGTAGCGAACAGCTTGGTTTAGATAACGAGCAAGCAGCAGTTTGAATTTTCGGAGGAGAAATTTTATAGCGAAAATAGCAGCATATTGGGCAAAACTTAGGTTTGTCCCATCCTGTGAGGCTGCTAATTTTAAATTAAAATCAACTTCTTAGTAAGAATATGTAGATACGATATAGTTTATGCAAAGATTGGGTAAAGCTAACCAAATTCTTGCTCAAATATGGAAAAATAAAGTTGGTGACTGTAAATCATGATTGCATCACT
Source organism: Stanieria cyanosphaera PCC 7437 (assembly GCF_000317575.1). Taxonomy (NCBI): domain Bacteria; kingdom Bacillati; phylum Cyanobacteriota; class Cyanophyceae; order Pleurocapsales; family Dermocarpellaceae; genus Stanieria; species Stanieria cyanosphaera. Next base: position 2,856,406 of record NC_019748.1, read on the forward strand.
ATCAACTCGGTAATATAGTCAAACAGAAGTGCATCTGGTTGGTGTACTTCTTTTTTTATTATACTTCTGACTAGTTTAATAGTTTAGCAACTAAACTCTTTGAAAATTCTTAAGTTTAATCAAAGAAATTATTATAGCGATTCTCAATTTTTAGGATAAAGTCAAGACCCTGGTTTTTGTTGATAGTTAGTCGCGCAGCGCGCCTTCGGCGGGGTTTATTGTTAACTGATGTAGAACTCTCTTTATAGTCTTTAGATAGGATGAAATTAGTTATTAATTTTTATCTTGATGATTGATTAGCTACGTTAAAAAAAATTGCTGGAAAGCAGGCATAATAATTGTGCTGCAAAAATTTAGATTAGATTTTAAGGGAGAGACTATCTATGGGACGTTTAGCGTTACTAAGCGTATCTGATAAAACTGGAATTCTCGAATTAGCACGACAACTAGTAGAAGAATTTGAATTTGAAATAATTAGTAGTGGTGGTACAGCTAAGACTCTACAGGAAGCTGGCTTATCAGTTACTAAGGTTAGTGATTATACTGGTTCACCAGAGATTTTAGGTGGTCGAGTTAAAACTTTGCATCCTCGTATTCATGGAGGTATTTTAGCTAGACCTGATTTACCTGAAGATTGTAGTGATCTTGAAGCTAATCAAATTCGTCCCCTAGATTTAGTAGTAGTTAATCTTTATCCCTTTGAACAAACTATTGCTCAACCGAATGTTACTGTAGCAGAAGCAATTGAACAGATTGATATTGGTGGGCCTGCAATGCTCCGTGCAGCAGCTAAAAACTTTGCTTATTTAACGGTTTTATGTGAACCAGGACAATATCAAGAGTATTTGACTCAATTACGTAATTCTCAAGGAAAGGTATCGCAAGAATTTCGGCAAAAGATGGCAAGCAAAGCTTTTGCTCATACTCAGGCTTATGATTCTGCTATTGCTGCTTATTTTGCGAGTTTAGACGGGGAAGAAGAGTTATCAGAAATCTATGCTATTTCTGGGAAAAAAATCCAAACTCTGCGCTATGGAGAAAATCCTCATCAAGCTGCTGCTTGGTATCAAACTGGTAGTGTAGCTACAGGATGGACTTCGGCAACGAAATTGCAGGGAAAAGAACTTAGTTATAATAATTTGGTTGATTTAGAAGCAGCTAGACGAATTATTGCCGAGTTTGATGATCAACAACCAGCAGCAGCGGTTTTAAAACATACTAATCCTTGTGGGGTAGGGGTTGGTAATACTTTAGTAGAAGCTTATGAAAAGGCGTTTAATGCTGATTCTGTTTCGGCTTTTGGGGGAATTGTTGCTCTTAATCAATCGATTGATGCTGCTACAGCGACAGAATTAACCAAAACTTTTTTAGAATGTGTAGTTGCACCTGGTTGTGATTCTAAAGCAGAAGCAATTCTTAAAAATAAAGGCAAGGTAAGGGTTTTACTATTGCCAGATTTAACCGCGGGTCCGAAACAAACTGTTAAAGCGATCGCAGGGGGTTGGTTAGTTCAAGCTAGTGATGATCGAATTGAAAATCTTACTAGTTGGAAAGTAGTTACGGAAAAACAACCCACCTCAGAACAAATGGCAGAGATGTTGTTTGCTTGGAAAGTGGTTAAACACGTTAAATCTAACGCGATCGTAGTGACTAAGGATGGGGTTAGTTTGGGTATTGGTGCCGGACAAATGAATCGAGTTGGTTCGGTAAAAATTGCTCTTGAACAAGCAGGAGAAGCAGCTAGGGGTGGTGTCCTTGCTAGTGATGGTTTTTTTCCTTTTGATGATTCGGTTCGGACTGCTGCTGAAGCAGGAATTAGTGCAATTATTCAACCAGGTGGTTCGATTCGAGACAAAGATTCAATTGCTGCTGCCAATGAATTAGGTATTGTGATGGTTTTGACTGGAGTTCGACACTTTTTACACTAAATCTGGTTTAAAGATGGTACTATTAGAAGGTTGTAGTGTAGGATGGGGATAATCTACGCCATAACGGATTTTAAGAGTAAAATCTCGAGCCCTAATTAATTAGAGGGATTTGAACCACATCAACAAAACGATTACATTAAAACATTAGGAGGATGATATTTAATGACCCAAGTGGTTGTTGGACAAAATGAAAATATAGAATCAGCATTACGTCGATTCAAACGTCAGGTGTCAAAAGCAGGAATTTTTGCCGATATTAAGCGTCGTCGCCATTTTGAAACTCCGATCGAAAAACGTAAACGTAAAGCAGTGGCTAGAAGGAAAAAGCGTTATCGTTAACTATAAATTAAATTTTTATGATCTCAGGTCAAACTAATCAATATGACATATGACATTGGTATGTTCTGCTTGGAGTAAAAATAAATAATCTTGCTTAACAAAAAAAATTAGCGATCGCCATTAAACCAGAAAAAAAGGCGGTCGTTCTTTTTTTCTAATGATCCGTTTTTGATTTAGAGATTACACTAGGATCGATTATTTAGTTATGGTGTGATGGAATGAGGGTTCAAGTCTCTTTGTCTATAATCGGAGGTTTATTATTAGTTGGATTAACAATCGTTTCTCCTTTAGCTGCGCAAACTAATTCTGTAGTAATTAGTCAAGCAAATAACCAACAACTTGAAGATTTGTTACGTCAAGGCAAAGAATATCTGGATGCAGGAGACTATGCTAATGCATTAGTTCGTTATCAACAAGCAGCTAATTTAGACAAAAGTAATGCCAGAATTTTTTCAGGAATTGGTTATCTTCAAGCTCTCCAAAATAATTATGCAGCAGCAGCAGCAGCATACCAACAAGCGGTGACGATTGAACCGAGTAATGCAGAATTTTATTATGCTTTAGGTTACAGTTGGGCTAATGCTGGAGATAATGTCAAAGCAGCAGCAGCTTATCAACAAGCGATCGCTATCGATCCTGGTAATATTAATAATTATCTTGGCTTAGGTGTAGTGCTACTGCGTCAGGGAGATTATGAAAGAGTTATTGATACTTACTATCGAATTTTAACTCTTGAACCAGATAATCAAGAAGCTTATCAAATTATGTCAACTGCGTTAATTAAGCAAGAAAGATATGAAGAAGCACTTGATTTTTTACAAACTGCTACACAAAAGTTTCCTGGCAGTAGTGATTTACAATTACAATTAGCTACAGTTTTATTTTCTCAGGGAGAACTAAAAACAGGTTTACAAGCTTTACAAAAAGCCGAACAATTAGAACCAAATAATGCTTTAATTCATCTCAAAATTGGTAAAGTTTTGCAGTTACAAGGAGATGGAGAAGGAGCTTTAAAAGCTTATAATCAAGCCTTGATTTTCAAGCCAGATTTGATAGAAGCACAACAAGAAATTGGCAAAATTTATTTTAATGAACAGGATTATTTACAAGCAATTATTGCTTATCGACGTTTAACAGAAATCGACCCTAAAAATCCTGATGCTTATTATTATTTGGGTATGTCGCTCAAAGCAAGAGAAAGAAAAGAAGAAGCAATTAGTGCTTTTCAACAAGCTTTGGAATTATATCAAAATCAAGGTGATAAACAAGAAGTAGAAAAAGTTAATGCTTTACTTCAGGAGTTAAATTAGGACTGCAAATCTGAATTCTAGTTGTTATTAGTTAAACTTTGATTGTGATAACGTAGCAGAAAGGGGCTTTCAAGGTGTAGAAGTAAATTTTGTACACAGCCATAGAAGAAGGCAAAAGCAAGAATTATATAGATCAATTTGAGGATTAAGTTTTTGTCTAATGAGTTAACAAACTTGATATAATTACATAAAAAATTTCCATAAAAAAATAGAGAAAATTTATAAATTTTCCCTACTTAAATCAATGATTTATAATTGCTAGAGAATATAACTATAACCTTTCTCAAATAGTGGAAGTACACCATTCTCATTTATCAGTTATCCGTAGAGACGTGTCGGCGACCTAAGTACAGGACAAAAGTAACAAGTAGCAATTAACTATCAACTATTAACTAAAACCAAGATCTTGACTGCATTTCACCAATCTGAGAACAGCTATATATATTTCTATTACTTAGACTAACTTAATACCTTCAATTCAAAGACATCGTGAGAGCCACCACGCAGAACTGATTCGGTGTGTCTTCCCTGCATTTTTTTGCCCATGATAGTTTCAATTGCACCCCAAATTGCACCCATAGTATAAGTACATTTACGAGGAGAACCTTGGGGTTCGCCAGCAGAACAAACAGTCTCGCTAGTATAGACTTTTATGGTTTCTCCATCTTGTTCAATTTTATCCACACAACACAGACAAGTACCTTCTTTGCCCACAGCATGATTAAGTTTGCTAGCCAAATCTGCTAGAGCAATGTTGCTACCAGATAAACCTAGTTCGTTAACAAGATTTTTACCTCTGGTACGACCAGCAGAAATTAGAGCGATCGCAGTAGCTTTTTCTCCTAAAGCCTCTTCCATCCCAGTAATTACACCTTTGAAGCAAACAATGCTGTTAAAATCGCCAAGTGTAGGACGTAACATACTTAAATTTCTCCTTTTTAATTAATCGTGTAAAGTCTCCGTAGTTAAATTAGAAATGATTGTAAGAATTATTCTGATGAGGGTTAATGAATCCTAGTCAAGTCATTAAGTTAGTACAGGAGTTAACTCTCCAGCTAAACGCTTGATTTCTAAAAAAAGTAACCCTTGTTTAGCTGCTTTGCTAGCTAATACGAGCAATACTGCTTCGTTACCACAGCCAACCATGATACTGTAGCCTCGATCTCCTTCTACAAGGATGCGTTCAATAGTTCCTCTAACTAATTCTTTACCGATTCTTTCTCCTAAAGAAAGCATTGCTGCAGACATCGCTGCGGTTCTTTCTTCATCCATTTCCCCAGGTAGTACAGAAGTCAAAGCTAATCCGTCAGGACTAACAATTGCAGCACCTTGAATATCAGGGGTACTAGCAACAAAATTCTTAATAAGCTCGTTTAAATTACCAATTTTCATGGTGATATCTTCCTTAATAAGTTGTGGATTAACAGAGGTAGTTTCTTCTGAAACGTTTTGATGAAGAAGAGGCGAAACTCGAGACAATTCTTCAGTCAGAAGATGTGACTCTTGTTGAGAAGTATTCGGTTTAATAAATAACTTATGAATTAGATCAAAAGATTTAACTAACCATCCTCTACGCTTCTTTGCTTCAGCAAAAACTTGAGCAGCTTTTGAATTGTTGGAACTCATAAAATAGGTTATCGATTCAATTAAGCCTATGTTCCTAACAAGTTTTTTTTGAGGTTATATGTATATAGTTCCCAAAATTAGGCACAAAGTAACAAAATCGCTTTGACAATTAGTTAGTTAAAGCATGAGATAACATTTGTTGCAACAAAGACATTAAACACTGGGCAACAGATTTACGTTCTCCAGCGTTAACGGTAACTATAAGTGGACGTTGATTCGGATTACGATAACCTAAAGCTAAAGCAATATCTTCAGTTTCCCAAGCTTCTTCACAATCCATATGAGTCAAACCAATGATCATTGGAATTGGAACTTTTTTGGTCATAAAATTGAGAATCTGACGGCAACTGCGAAAATCTTCAGGACGATGAGCGTCTATTAACATTACCCAAGCATGAGCTTTGGCAATAATAATTTCCCACATAAAATCAAAACGAGATTGTCCAGGAGTACCGTAGATATGTAAAACTTGCTCATCATTTAAAGTGAGTTTACCAAAGTCCATCGCTACGGTTGTATCTTTTTTGAGAGAAGCTACCTCGTCAGTAGCAGGGCGTTCGGTGCTAACAACTTCAATCTCACTAATCGTGCGAATAAAAGTAGTTTTTCCTGCTCCAACATTACCTGCGATCGCGATTTTAAATATTTCCATCAAAAATTTCCTAGAAAACGAAGTAAATTACTAACCAATGAATTATTTACTTTAGGTTGAGTATTTACTGATTGAGTGCCAACAGTTGCTAATTTTGGCTCTGGTAAAATCTGATTTTTATTAGTTGATAAAGAACTTTGAACAGAGATATCAAAAACTGGTAACGCTTCGATCAAATCAGCTACGATTAGACCATAAGCAGCCCTTTGTATGGTTACAATGGGTTGATTAAATGCTTTAGCAAATTGCTGCAAAGATGTTTCTCCATCGGCAAATTTCCAAAGTTTAAATTCTAGTGGTTCAAGTTTTAAATTGTGTTGAGTAACTAACTGTTCTAAAATAGAATTTGATTCTGGTATGACAGATTCTAAATGTTTCCAATTAGTTAATTTTCGCAACCCATTCAAAGCTAATTGTCTTGCTTCAATACTTTCCCCAGTCATTTCGCTCCAGGGCATTTTATCTTGGTCGCTAATATCTTCAAACTTAAACCAACCAAAAGAAATTTCAAACAATTTATAAATTTCTTCTAGTTGAGTTTGAAGAATTAATTGAAGTTGTTGTTTAGTTAAACTTCCGTGCTTATACAAACATAAACCTACTGGTTCTATTGTTGAACACAATTGTCTAATACGCTCTTGTAATTTAGGATGATTAATCAAACCTTGTTGTTCTACAAAAGAGAGTAAGTAAGTATTGCTGAAATTATTAGTAACTGAAACTAATTTACCTTGTTCAAACCAAAGATAGTATGAACCTGCAAATTCTTGTTCTTGTTTTTCTGGTGATGGCTTAATAACTAGCCTGCCAGATTTATATCCAGAATCAATAATTTGCAAGATTTCAGCTAAAGAAAAATTATCTAGAAATCCAGTTAAACTCAAGAGGCAATTACCTCCTTATTGCTTTAATTATTTTGCCATTATAGCTATTAGTTTGTCTTGGTTGACCAGAGTAAAAACGCGTAAAATTATCTTTTATAAATAGGTAAAAAAACTCAATTAATTTATTAATTTATCTAGCTTTTAATCGTAAAATAATAATTAAATTTTCTTTCATTTCAATCAATTGCTTTTAAATATTTATTGGCTTGGATTAAAGTTCATAATTATTTAAAAAATAAGCAAAAAGTATTAAATTATTTTGATATTTATAGCGGTTTTTAGATTAATGAGATACAGTTTATTTCCCTGATTGATTGTTGATAACTGGTAACTGTTAATGATGTGCCTCACCAAGAGGGAGAAAGGCTATAGAAAATATTTTGACTAGCTAGATGAATGATTGTTTTTAATAAAAATTAATGAAGATATATAAAGTTTATTTAGTAGTACTGTTCTAAAACTTGTCGAGTTGCCTCGGCTGTTTTTTGCCAACTAAATTTACTAGCTTGGATTAAACTCAAATGACTTAAATGCGATCGCAATTGATTATTAGTGGCAATTTCTGACATAGCGGATGTGATTTCTTGTACCTGATCAGGATTAATTAAAATTGCTGCATCTCCAGTTATTTCTGGTAAAGAAGCTAAATTAGAAGTAATTACAGGAGTACCACAAGCCATTGCTTCTAAGGCAGGTAAACCAAAACCTTCCCATAAAGTGGGAAAAACTAAAGCGATCGCGCCTTGAATTATAATTGGTAATTCTTGATAAGAAACGTAGTTAAGAAACTTAATTTGTTCGCTAATTCCTAATTCTTTGGCTTGTTGTTTTAATTTAGGTGTATAGCGTGGATCGGTAGAACCTGCTAACCATAATTGATAGTTTGTACATTGGGGTAAATTGGCAAAAGCTTCGATAAGACGATGTAAGTTTTTATAAGGATCGTGACGACCAAGATAAAGAAAATAAGAAGGTGTTTGAGGTATTGTATCTAGTTTTTCTTGTGGTAATCGAGAGAAATTATTTACATCATAACCAAGGAGAATTGGGGTGATTTTTTGAGGAGAAATTCCATAAAAATGAGTAAGATCTTTAGCTGTAGCTTCAGAATTACAAATAATATGTTCTGCTTGTTTTAAAACTTGAGGAACAAGGTAACGAAAATAATTTGTTAAAGGAGAAGTAGTTTTGGGAAAACGTAAAGGAATCAGATCATGACACATTACTACATAACGACATTGTGAATAAATTGGTGCTTCTGTAACAGGAGAAAACAGTAGATTTGCCTGAAGTTTTTGATAAATTTTTGGTAGGAAAAATTGAGTCCAAACTAAACGACGAAAATGACCAATGCTACCTTGAGCAGGAGTTAAATTATGGGGGATTGGATAATAGTTAAAGTCTTTAATTGCATTAGCGGTTAATAAAAGAGGATCGAGCGGGCGCAAATAAGGAATTAGATTAGCTGCATAAGTACTTATTCCTGTTGGTTGTGCCAAAAGAAATGAAAGATTGATAATAATTGAATTAGACAATTGTATTACTGAAAATTATGGTAATTAATTATTTGTACTTTAGATAGTAAAACAGAGCCATAAGAAGTCAACTATTCGTGACTTTTACGTTAAATTTTAAATGAGGGAAAAAGTTATAATCAAAGGTTGCTAAAAAGGCACTAACCAGAACCAGTACAGGAGTCTGCTGTGGTTGTTCAAACTAATACCGACCAACGTTACGAAGCGAAAACCCAGGAAATTGCTAGGGAATTAATCAAAGTTACTAGAGAAAAGGGTAACATTTTTGCCCAAATGCGGGAAGGAATGCGTTGGGATGATAAACTCCTTGATTGGGCAATGAGTAATCCTGGTTTGCGAGTGCAATTGTTCCGCTTTATCGATACAATTCCTGCTCTACAAAGTAAAGCAGAAGTAGCTCGTCATTTGCAACAGTATTTAGGGGATGAGTCAGTTGAGTTACCCTCGGCATTAAAAGGTATTCTCAATTTTAGCGATCCTAATTCTTTTCCCGCCCAAACTGCTGCTGCTACGATTACTAAAGCCGTAGAAACGCTAGCTTATAAATATATTGCGGGGGAAAATATTGCTGAGGTAATTAAAACTATCGAACGTCTGCGAAAAGAAGGCATGGCGTTTACGATTGATTTGTTAGGGGAAGCAGTTATTACTGAGGCTGAGGCACAGTCTTATTTAGATAGATATATTGAATTAATTCAACAGTTATCTCAAAAAGCTCAAACTTGGACACGACAAGCAGGAATTGATTTAGCTGAGGGAAAAGAGATTTCTTCTGTACAGGTATCGGTTAAGTTGACTGCTTTTTATTCTCAATTCGATCCTCTCGATCCTGAAGGTAGTAAAGCGAAGGTATGCGATCGCATTAGAATTTTATTACGAAAAGCGCAAGAGTTGGGTGCTGCGATCCATTTTGATATGGAACAGTATGTTTATAAGGATTTAACTTTAGCAATTTTAAAAGAATTATTATTAGAAGAAGAATTTCGGAATCGTACCGATTTAGGTGTTACTTTACAGGCTTATTTACGAGATTCTTACCAAGATTTACAAGATTTAATTGTCTGGGCAAAACAACGAGGTAATCCCGTAACGGTGAGATTAGTAAAAGGGGCTTATTGGGATCAAGAAACCATCAAATCTTTACAACATCATTGGCAACAACCAGTTTATAACGATAAAGCCGAAACCGATGCTAATTTTGAACGGATGACCTGTTTATTACTAGAAAATCACGAATATTTATCCGCAGCCATTGGTAGCCATAACGTCCGTTCCCAAGCCTTAGCTTGTGCGATCGCAGAAACTCTGCAAATTCCTGCCCGTCGGTTTGAAATGCAGGTTTTATACGGCATGGGAGATAAATTAGCTAAAGCTTTGGTTAAAAGAGGGCATCGAGTGAGAGTTTATTGTCCCTACGGTAATCTTTTACCAGGGATGGCTTATCTGATTCGGAGATTATTGGAAAATACGGCAAATAGTTCTTTTTTAAGGCAAAATTTAGAAGAAAAACCGATTGAATCTTTAATTGCACCACCAACAGTAGAAGCGAATGGTATTCGCCCACAATCTTCATCAAATAATCAATTTGCTAATGCACCAGATACAGATTATGCCCAGGCAGAATTAAGGCAAAAAGGACAACAAGCTTTAGAACAAGTGCGTAATTCCCTTGGTAAAACCTATCTACCTTTGATTGATGGAGAATACGTTGAAACAGCCGAATATATCAATTCAGTTAATCCTTCGAGATCAAGCGAGATAGTAGGCAAAATTGGCTTAATTTCCGTCGAACAAGCCGAACAAGCCATGCAAGCAGCTAAAACAGCCTTTCCCACTTGGCAAAAAACTCCCGCTACAGAAAGGGCAGCAATTCTAAGAAAAGCAGCCCAAATCATGGAGGAAAAAAGACACGAACTTAACGCCTGGATCTGCTTAGAAGTAGGGAAAATCTTACCTCAAGCTGATGCCGAAGTATCCGAAGCGATTGACTTTTGTAGATACTACGCCGACGAAATGGAAAGATTAGATAGCGGTTACAACTACGACATTGCAGGAGAAACCAACCGCTACTTCTATCAACCAAGAGGAATTGCTGTAGTTATTTCCCCGTGGAACTTTCCGTTTGCGATCGCAACTGGAATGACAGTAGCAGCTTTAGTTACAGGCAACTGTACCCTCCTTAAACCTGCGGAAACTTCTTCCGTAATTGCAGCCAAAATTATCGAAATTCTAGTTCAAGCTGGTATTCCTAAAGGGGTGATTCAATTTGTGCCTGGAAAAGGTTCTCAAGTAGGCGCATACATGGTTGAACACCCAGATACCCATGTAATCGCTTTTACGGGTTCGCGAGAAGTCGGTTGTCGCATCTATGCCGAGGCAGCTAAATTAAAACCAGAACAAAAACACCTCAAACGAGTCATTGCGGAAATGGGTGGAAAAAATGCCATTATCGTTGATGAAAGTGCCGATTTAGACCAAGCTGTGGCAGGAGTAGTTTCATCCGCTTTTGGATATACTGGTCAAAAATGTTCTGCTTGTTCCAGGGTAATCGTCCTCGAACCTATTTACAACACTTTCATTGAAAGATTAGTAGAAGCAACCAAATCCCTCAATGTCGGCGTGGCAGATGCACCCAGTACCCAAGTAGGCCCCGTCATTGATGCTAATGCACGCGATCGCATTTTAGAATATATTGCCAAGGGTAAGGAAGAATGTCAACTTGCTTTATCAATGTCTGCCCCCGATGGTGGTTATTTCATTCCCCCAACTATTTTTAGTGATGTTTCTCCTGATGCAACTATTGCCCAAGAAGAAATATTTGGTCCCGTCTTAGCCGTAATAAAAGCTAGTAACTTTGACGAAGCCTTAACCATTGCCAACAGCACCGATTATGCCCTTACTGGAGGCTTATATTCCCGTACTCCCGATCATATCGACCGCGCTTACCAAGAATTTGAAGTCGGTAACTTATATATCAACCGTACCATTACAGGCGCGATCGTAGCTCGACAACCTTTTGGTGGGTTTAAACTTTCTGGAGTTGGTTCTAAAGCAGGAGGTCCCGATTATTTACTACAATTTTTAGAACCTCGTGTAGTGACAGAAAATATTCAACGTCAAGGTTTTGCACCGATTGAAGGAGTAGATTAGAACAGTCATCAGTGACCAGTTATCAGTTATCAGTTATCAGTAGGGATGTAGTAGACTATGTCTCTATTTTTATATTTATTCAAAATAATCTTACTTCCAATAGGTTTGCCATTATACATTTTTTGATTTCTAATTTTTTAATAACTGAAATTAGTACAATAATGACACGCAAGAGGAAATTTTACAATTAACTAAAGCACGCTCGCTTCTAAATAATTAAAGACACAATGGTAAAGAAAATAAAATCAATCCGCTTCTTATTTAATTGTTTCAGTAACAAAGAAAATTAAGATTAAAATTATTTTTATCGTTCGTTTTAATAATATTTATTTTTAAAATTAACTCTAAACTTTTAACGCTGTATTTCAAAGTTTGAAATACATTTTTCAGAATCATAATAATGATAAGATGCTCTAACAAATCGCTGCTTTTTACTTAGATTGGATATTACATTATTCACTTCCTCGTAACGATAGTCGTTACCCATATAGTTATAGTTATTGAAACATTTAATGCTTTTAATATCAAACATAACAAATTTTTTTTCTTCTATTTGAAAAGATTTAATCCATTTTTTTTCAGATGAATAGTCATCGAAAAGCTCGGTCGATGTAATTTTAATTTTCCCTTCAACAACAAGCTCATTTTTAATTTTATCTGGCAGCAAAAAAATATTATAAAATGTACTACAACCATACAATAAAATAAAAACTAAAGGCATGGCTACAATAACAATTGAGAAAAATTTATCGTTTAATTTTGAAAATTCTTCTTGTCTAATTTCTCTATGATTGCGATTCTCATAAGTAAGATAGATAGCAATAACCCAAGCAATGAAAAAGGAAGCAACAAGCGGAACTTGATAGGGAATCGGCTTGATATTGTCAAAAATAACTTGATAATGAATCATTTGTTTGTATATAAGAACTTTTCTTTGTTGTTCAAGTAATTATAGGTAAAAATTTTTTTTATAATGCGTATTTAATATATTTTTTTACGTTTTTATTTAGCTACTTATAAAGCGATCGCTTTTTATTCATCATTATGATGAATTGGTAGTTGTAACCAATCACTTAATTCTCTAGACAACCAATTTAATTCAGCTTCATTTAAGCCTTTAATTTCATATTTTTTTAGTTCATTTTTATTTCTGCCAGCCCAAATAATAATCTTATTCAAGACAATATTTTCAAATCTATCTGTTTCTAGTTTATCTAGTTTATATATAAATGAATTAGATGTAGGTGGAATAATATCGTATTTAAATTTAAATACTTGATAAGTTAAAGCAATTTTTTGTTTTTCAATAATTAACTTTTTTTTTACAAATAAAGGTAAGATATTGTCTTGTATGTAATATACAGATGAAATACATATAATTCCCACAAATATTATTAAAACGGCTAATGCACCTGGCTCTAATACAACGAAAACCAAAAATCCTATAACTATAATTATAAAATCTAGTAATGATAACTTTGTTGTTTTTGGCTCAATAATTATTTCTAATCTATTTACACTTTTCTGCAAATAAAATTTTTGTCTATCACTTAATTCAACAACATTTAAATCGTTTGATTCGGATTGAGATAAATTAATTAAATTATCTAAAGCAACTTGAGCAGAACTAAAACGTTTATCTAAACTTGGTTCAATCATTCTTTTTAACCAATCTTTTAATTGAATACTGAGATTAACAACCCTTTCAAATTGAATTCTTCCCTCTTGTTGAGGTAAATCAGCAGGTTCAATTCTGGTAACTAAATTAATTAAAGTTGCTCCTAAACTATAAAGATCTGAAGCAAGTATACAGCGATCGCCAAATTGTTCGGGAGGCATATAACCATAAGTTCCCACAATAGTAATTGTTCCTTCTTGTTTGGCTGCTACATTTTGTACCGAACCAAAATCAATTAAATAAACATCTCCAATATGATTACCAGAGCGATTTGTTAATAAGATATTACTGGGTTTCAGATCTCGATGAATTATAGGAGGATTTTGTGAGTGTAAGTAAATGAGAATTTTGAGAATTTGTTCGGCTAATTGTTTAATTTCTGCTTCAGTAAAAGTTCTACCTTTATCAAGTTGTTCGGCTAGAGATTGAGCTTGAATATAAGTTTGAACTAAAGCAAATCCTTGATATTCTGGTGAATTTATTTCAAAGTAATCTAGATATTTAGGTATGGCAGGATGATTAATATTTTGGAGAGTTTGAGCTTCTCTTTCAAAGAGTTTAAGTTGTTCCCATTGAAAGTCTAAACCGAATTGAAGAAGTTTAACTACAACTAATTCTTCGGTTTGTATGTCTTTAGCTAAAAGAGTTTCTCGTCCACCTCGCTTGCCTAATTGCTTTTGAATTAGATAGCGATTGCATAAAATTTCCTCTTTCATAAAGATTTAAAATCTAGCAATTATCAACGTTTATTTTTTGAAGTGATTTGGCAAGGTAATTATCTAGAAAATTACTAAATATAAGGCATATTTAATTAATTTATCGACATTTTTATTTAGCTACTTATAACGCGATTGAAATGAATTTTATGTACTAACTTACTTCAAAAAGCTGAATACATTCTGCACAGCCTGAGTTAATTTCTGCCACTTGGGTTTTATCACTCGATTTGTCACCATGTCGGGATTAATTGAATTGCATTTCCTGAAACTAGCGAATGCTTCTTTTTTACGACCTAAATTAGATAGGACAATGCCTCGTTCAAACCAAATTTCAGCGTAATTGGGATTGATTTCTAATATATTTGATGGATAAACACTTATTGTTTTTTAGGAACTCGCTCGGCAACTAACTGACGAAATTGCTGCCAATCTTCTTCAGAATTAAAAAAGCTACTAGGTAGAATAAATGCTTGATTAATCGCTATGTAAAGTAGAATGATATTTTCTACTTCTTTATATTTCAGCATTACGTTCCAGGGAAATTTTGATTCTCCGTAAGAAGAGTTACAGACAAAATTTTCTTCTGTGGCTACTCCAGAAAACCCTTCTTGTATTGACTTATTAGATTGCCAAACTTTTTTGATCTGTCGCTTTGTAAGTTGAGGAAGAAGTAACAACAATAGTAGTATAGATATATCAAAAGAGAAGCGTGGACTTGCTATATATTCTGGAATACCTATCGCTTCAACAATCATCAAGCCCAAATAAAACCAAGGAAACCATTTGCCAATAAATCTTGCCCAAGGCGGTCGGCAATATTGATTAAATTTATAAAAATGTTCTTCTGATAAAATACCGTTAAAATGAATTTCTATTTGTTCGGACATATTTTTTGAAGATTTTTTAAAGTTAAATTTAAATTACGTTGAGTAGGAAAAATAAATGCAACCTTGTTGCCTGTGACACGGCTTAAGATTTGCTCTTTCATAATGATTTAAAATGTGGCAATCATTAATGTTTATTTTTTGCTCATGATTTAGTAATCTAAAAGTTTTTAAAACTCAAACTGATTTGAAGTAAAACTTGATAAAATTGATATTTTCAACTCAATCTTGCGAGGGAATAGCGTTTAACTTATTTCAGGTTGGGAGTAAAAAAATTTATTGTATATTTTGAATTCCATTTAATGTATTTTGATACCCTTCCGTATTACCTCGTTGTTCATATTCAGTTCGATAGCACGATTAAAATCGGCATTCGCTTTTTCATCTTGTCGTAATGTTTGGTAGGCTAAACCGCGATTATAGTATGCGTTGGCAGACTGAGGATCGAGTTCGATGGCGCGATCAAAATCTGCGATCGCTTCTGCATATTCTAGTAATCTTGCGTAAGCTTTGCCACGAGCAACGTAGGTTTCGGCAGACTGAGGATTGAGTTCGATAGCGCGACTATAATCAGCGATCTCTTTTTCAGATTGTCCTAATAGTCCGTAAGCTGCGCCACGATTAAAGTAAGCCTTTGCGAATTTAGGAGCGAGTTCGATGGCACGATTAAAATTGGCGATCGCTTTTTCATATTCTTGTTGATCGATATATTCTTTACCGCGATCGACAAATACTTTAGGATCATTTGAGTGGTTTTGCACTATTGCTGCGGGGAATTCAGCAACAATTTTTTCTTGACTTTGAATTTCGGCAATGCTGTGAAGATTTAACATAGCCGACATTACCATAGTTGTAACTAGCATAAATATCTTCAAAGATTTTATAGTCTTAAATATTGTGAAAGCTAAACCAAATTACTTTATTGTTGGAGATTGTTCTTGAGTAAGATTGTTTTAATTTTGAGACTTAACGTTTTCTAGAAGATGTATATTTTTTAAGTAAACCGTAACTCAACAGTGTCGCCAACAAGATCACGAGTAGACTAAAAATAGTTTTTACGACAGTTTTAAATAGCGGTCGTAACTAGCAGCAGCTTCTTCCTCTCTACCTAAATTATCTAAGACAATGGCACGGTTATACCAAACCAAAGCATTATTTGGTTGTAATTCAATCGCACGCTCAAAGTTAGTCAATGCTTCTTCATATCGTTGTAAGCGATCGCAAAGTAATGCCCCTTTATTAAGCCAAGCATTAACATTATTTGGTTGTAATTCAAGAGCGCGATCATAACTAGCTAAAGCTGCCTCTAATCTATCTAAATTAATCAAAGCAACACCACGATTAACCCAAGCATTAACATTATTTGGTTGTAATTCAATCACACGCTCAAAGCTAGTCAATGCTTCTTCATATCGCTGTAGATAATCGCAAAGTAACGCACCCTGACTGAGCCAAGCATGAGGATTTTTTGGTTGTAATTCAAGAGCACGCTTGTAACTAGCAACAGCTTCCTCTAATCTATTTAAATTAATCAAAGCAACACCACGATTAACCCAAACATTAGGATTCTCTGGCGCAAACTTCAGTGCTTGATTAAAATTAGTCAATGCTTCTTCATATCGCTGTAGATAATCGCAAAGTAACGCACCTTGACTGAGCCAAGCATGAGGATTTTTTGGTTGTAATTCAAGAGCACGCTTGTAACTAGCAACAGCTTCCTCTAATCTATTTAAATTAATCAAAGCAACACCACGATTAACCCAAACATTAGGATTCTCTGGCGCAAACTTCAGTGCTTGATTAAAATTAGTCAATGCTTCTTCATATCGCTGTAGATAATCGCAAAGTAACGCACCTTGATAAAGCAAAGCCAAAGCATGATCTGGTTGTAATTTAATAACGCGCTCATAACTAGTAACGGCTTCCTCTAATCTATTTAAATTATCTAGTGTTTTGCCTCGTTCAAACCAAGCTTCAACGTAATTGGGATTGATTTCTAAAGCGCGATCGCAACTAGCTAACGCTTCTTCATGACGTTTTAGATCATTTAAGGCAATGCCACGATTATGCCAAGCACTAGCATCATCTGATTTTAATTCAATAGAGCGATCGTAACTGGCTACGGCTTCCTTCAATCTCCCTAAATTTTTCAAGGCAATGCCACGATTATGCCAAACAGTAGCATCATCTGGTTTTAATTCAATAGAGCGATCGTAACTAGCAATTGCTTCTTCATCGCATTTTAATTTCAATAGTGCATTACCACGGTTAAACCAAGCACTAGCATCATTTGGTTTTAATTTAATAGCGCGCTCGTAACTAGCAACCGCTTCCTCTAATCTCCCTAAATTTTTTAAGCCAATGCCATGGTTAAACCAAATATTAGCATCATTTGGTTTTAATTCAAGAGCGCGATTGTAACTGACAACCGCTTCCTCTAATCTCCCTAAATCATTCAAAACATTGCCACGCTTAAACCAAGCAGTAGCATCATCTGGTTTTAATTCAAGAGCGCGATCATAATTGGCAACTGCTTCATTTAATCTCCCTAAATCATTCAAAACATTGCCACGGTTATACCAAGCGTTAGCATCATCTGGTTTTAATTCAAGAGCGCGATTGTAACTGACAACCGCTTCCTCTAATCTCCCTAAATTCGTCAAAACATTGCTATGATTAAGCCAAACAGTAGCATCATCTGGTTTTAATTCGATAACGCGATTGTAACTAGCAATTGCTTCTTGTAATCTGCCTAATAAATGCAACGTATAACCATGATTATGCCAAATAAAATCAAACTCGGGAGCTAATTTAGTAGCACGCTCACAACTAGCTAAAGCTTCTTCTAATCTGCCTAAATTTCTCAAGGCAATGCCACGATTATGCCAAGCAAAAGCAAGATCGGAATTTAATTCGATAGCGTGATTGTAACTAGCTAAAGCTTCTTCTAATCTCCCTAGATCATCCAAAGCATTGCCACGATTATACCAAGCAGTAGCATCATCTGGTTGTAATTCGATAGCGCGATCATAATTGGCAACTGCTTCATTTAATCTCCCTAAATTGCTCAAAGTAATGGCGCGGTTATACCAAGCGTTAGCATCATCTGGTTTTAATTCAATAGCGCGATCGTAACTAGCTAAAGCTTCTTCATAATTTTTAGCTTGATTAGATTCTAATCCTTGTTGAACAAAAGACTCTGCATCTGAATTTATATTTTCACTCATGGGAGTTCTTTATCCTTTTAATATTTAATAACAACATGAAAATAAATTTTTATTTTTTAGGAACTTTACTGATAACTAACCGACGAAATTGTTGCCAGTCTTCTTCAGAATAAAAAAAGTTTCGAGGTATAATAAGAGTCTGATTAATTACTGTATCAAGGATAATTGTATTTTTAGCTTCTTTATATTTCAGCATTGCGTCCCAGGGAAATATTGACTCTCCATAAGGAGAATTCCAGAACAAAGTTGGCTCTGTTGCTACTCCAGAAAAATTTCCTTGAATTAATTTATTCGATTGCAAAATTTTTTTTATTTGTCTTTTTATAAAAAGCCAAGGAGACATAAAGAACAAAAAAAGAAGCAAAAATATATTATATAAAAAAGAAGAGTTTACTGATATATAGCCAGGTTTATAAAGAGGGGAACTTACTGATATATAACCAAGTATACTTAGTAGTGTATATATCATTAAGCCTAAAAAAATCCACGGAAGCCATTTAAGAAAAAAATTGAACCATATTGGCTGATAATGGTGGTGAAGATGATAAAGATACTTTTTTGTTAAAGTACCACTAAATTGAATTTCTATTTGTTCAGACATATTTTTTGAACATTTTCAAAAGCTAAATTTTAATTACGTTGGGCATGAAAAATAAATGCAATTAAATTTATCTACTTATTATTTTTTAGGAACTTTACTGGTAACTAACTGACGAAATTCTTGCCAGTCTTCTTCAGAATAAAAAAAGTTCCGAGGTATAATCAATGCTCGATCAATTTCCGTGTAAAGCATCATGATATTTTTTACTTCTCGATATTTAAGCATTACATCCCAGGGGAATCTTGATTCTCCATAAGGATGATTCCAGAACAAAGTTTTCTCTGTTGCTACTCCAGAGAAATTTCCATGAATTAATTTATTAGATTGCCAAGCTTTTTTGCTATTTTGCTTGGTAGATTGAAAGAATAGCCATAAAAAACATATAAAGATAAACACATCACCAATAACATCACTAATAACCTCATCAAAACTTAATGGTATATCTCTAGGATTACCTAGCCCTTTAATTATCATTGAGTACAAATTAAACCAAGACAACCATCTAACTATCGTTAAGCCTAAATAAAACCAAAACAACCATTTAAAAAAAAATTCTATCCATGTTGGCAAACAATATTGTTTATAAATATAAAAATGCTCTTCAGTTAAAATACCACCAAAGTGAATTTCTATTTTTTCAGGCATATTTTTTCAATATTTTTTAAGGTTAAATTTAAATTACGTTTGGTATGAAAAATAAATGCAATTGAATTTATTTACCTATTATTTTTTAGTAACTTTATCGGCAACTAACTGACGAAATTGCTGCCAATCTTCTTCAGAATTAAAAAAGCTACGAGGTACAATAAGTGCTTGATTAATTCCTGTGTAAAGCATAATTATGTTTTTAGCTTCTTGATATTTCAGTATTTTATTCCAGGAAAATTTAGATAACCCATAAAGATGATTATCCCAAAACAAAGTTTGCTCTCTTGCTACTCCAGAGAAATTTCCTTGAATTAATTTATTAGATTGCAAAATTTTTTTTATCTGTCGTTTTCTAGATAATAACCATAGAATAAATATATCATAAAAAAGAGCGGGACTTACTGGTATATATCCAGGAATCCGTAGTGCTTTAACTATCATTAAACCTAGATAAAACCAAAACAACCATTTAAAGTATTTTGAGAAAAACTCTAACCATGTCGGCAGGCAATATTGATGATAAATATGAAGATGTTCTTCTGTTAAAGTACCGCTAAAGTGAATTTCTATTTCATTTTTTTCAGGCATATATTTTGAAGATTTTTAAAAGTTAAATTAAAATTACGTTGAGTATTAAAAATAAATGCAATCTCGTTTACCTAATTAGAATATAAATATTGGAATGTTCTACTATCAACTTTCTGTTTGCCTGATAATACTGCACAAGTTTCAGCAGACATCTGGGGAATGTCGATTTTAGCGATCGCAGCTTTTGGGTAAACACAGCAAATACTACTTATAACCGCGATCACAACTAGCTAACTCTTCTTCATAGCATTTTAAAATATACAGTGCATTACCACGGTTAACCAAAAAAGCAACATAATCGGGTTTTATTTCAATAGCGCGATCGTAACTGGCAACAGAATCCTGAATTCTCAAAAAAATGAATTGTCTAAAAATCATTTTTAATTCAGTCGTCAAGGAATTATCCAACTCTAATTCTGGCTTCGAGTAAAATACTAAACCTTATTAAATTCATTAATAGAGATAGGCAATAGGCAAGAGAGAAATAAAGTGTGTAATTAATTTTGTTTAACTACTTAGCTTTAAGTTTCAATTGCAAATTCTTCAGGATCGATCTCCCAATTTACCCAACGAACTGCTTCTCTTGCCGAATTAATATTAGATGGTACTCGCAGTGCATGAATTAATTCTGTGCTAGGACAAATCATTTTTAAAATATGTATTGGTTCTTCAATTACCTCATAACCATTGCGATAAGTTTTAGGATCGATTTCTATCCTCAATAAAACATATTCTCGCCAAGAATCTAGTTCTATTGCTTGTAATTCTTCACACAGTCGACCATAGCCAATTTCTTGAAGTAAAATTCTTCTTAATTCACTATTAGTTTCTTCTAAAATCCATTGCGATCGCCATTGATGGTAAGACAATTGACCATATTTAGTTGGAAGTTCGACACCATGATAGTAATAACCAGTATGCCAACCATCAATAAACTGAAATGCTGGTTCTCCTTCTGCATGAAAACGATTTTCTTCGTCTAGAGAAAATTTGCTTGGGCGATCGCAGATGATACATACTTTTTCATAAGGAATTACCCAAGGACAATGTTCTAAAAGTTGATGCAATATTTCAAAAGCTTGTTGAATTTCTGGCTCGATGCGATCGAGTCTAGAAATAAACCAATCGATTAAAGTAATTTCTTTTGATAATTCTATTGGGGTAATGACATCGATGCAATTAATTTTACAAAGATCGATTATTTGATTACTAGAGAATCCATGTTCTTTTAGCTCGAATAATAATTTTCTACTAATCCGTCGATGAGATATCAATAAATTTCTGGTATGTTGATATAACTTATATTTAAGATATTTTCCTAATTGCCGTTCATTTCTGTCGGTTAAATATTCATTAGCTATAGTAGGACCATCACAAAAAATAATTTCTGGCATTGGATATCCTATCGCAACATAAGCAGCATTAATTGTTTTAATTGCATCCGTGCGACAGATTCTTTGGGTAGAAAGAGCAAGCGATCGCAAGTTATTTGGTAAAGAATTTAGTTGATTTATTCGCTCGATTGTCGACCACCACGACCTTCTTAGATATAGGAAAGTCAGATTAGTTAGGGATATTAGTGGAGTAAAATCGCTAATTTCATTTTTATTTAAAGTTAAGTTAGTCAGCTTAGTTAGAGATTGTAATGGAGTAAAATCTGTAATTTGAGTGCTATGTGAATTAGTGTAAGTTAAGTTAGTCAGATTAGTTAAAGATTGTAATGGAGTAAGATCGCTAATTTGATTTTTAACGAGACATAAACTAGTCAGATTAGTTAAAGATTGTAATGGAGTAAGATCGCTAATTTGATTCTTATTGAGAGTCAAACTAGTTAGATTAGTTAGAGATTGTAATGGAGTAAGATCGCTAATTTGATTTTTATTGAGAGCCAAACTAGTTAGATTAGTTAGAGATTGTAATGGAGTAAGATCGCTAATTTGATTTTTATTGAGAGCCAAACTAGTCAGATTAGTTAGAGATTGTAATGGAATAAGATCGCTAATTTGATTTTTATTTAAAATTAAGTTAGTCAGCTTAGTTAAAGCTCCCAATGAACTAAAATCATTAATTTCATTTTCAATGAGACATAAACTAGTCAGTTTAGGAAAAGCTCCTAGTAGGCTTATATTGTTAATAGAAAAACCTTTAAGAGTCAGTTGAGTAAGATTAGTCAAAGACTGCAACACACTTAAATCGATAGTTCCATAGCCATTGAGAGTCAGATGAGTAAGATTAGTTAAAGACTGCAATGCACTTAAATCGCTCGCTCGATTTACTTGAACTTTAATACTTCTCAGTGATAAATGAGTTAGTTTGGTCAAAGATTGTAAAAAACTGATATTATTCAATTGACTAGCCCTCACCGAGAGTTGGGTAAGATTAGTCAAATATTTCAGTGGAATAAGATTTTTGGCATCGTAGACTCTAACACTTAAACTAGTTAAATTAATTAGAGATTTAAGTGGAGTTAAATCTTCAATTGGACTATGCTTGAGATTCAATTCTCTTAAGTTAGTCAAGGATTGAAGTGGACTTATATCTTTAATTGGATTAGCACTAAGCTCTAATTTTTCTAACTTAGCTAGCGATCGCAATGGCTTTAGGTCTGTGATATGATTATGAGTGTAATGAAAAGTACGACCATAAATTAGAACATTTGGAGTACTCAAGTTAAGACTAGTCAAGTTAGTTAAACTCTTGATTCGATCTAAATTGTCATCGTCAATCTCACAATCGAGCAAACTTAATGTAGTTAATTTCGTTAATGATTGCAGTACACTTAAATCGTTACCAGACCAAGAACCAGAACCATTTAGCTGTTGTAAATTTGGTAAACATTGCAACAGTCGAAAATCCTTGCCTAAATTTCTGACGATTTCGTTGTTTAAATTTAGTTTGGTAGACTTTAATAGTAGTTGTTCTGCTTCTTCATAGTCATCTGTACCAGAAAGTTTTAAAAGCCTTTCTAATGTGTTTCTGGTTGCTTCTGGAAGTTGGTTTTGATGTTCGTATAAGTAAGCAAAAGATTGAAAATTTTCTGTTTTATCCATGAGTAAATCTCCAATAATTCGTAACTTCCTATGATTTAGTCAGCAACATAACGCCAACCCCTTGGTTCGTATTCTCGTTGAATTTTAACCATCCAATTTCCACCAGGAATAGAAATAGTTTGGTGTTCTTCGTGAGATAAAGTTGCTGTCTGTGAAAGTATTTTTAAATAAAGGGTGTCGTTTGTTTGATATAGTTCTGCTTGTCCTTCGCTGATGCGGTGTTTATGTCCAGTGACTTCCCCTTCAGCTAGAGTTAGATGAGTGAGAAGTTGTCCTTCTGTTTGTTCAGTGGGGATAAGGATCACATCCCCTTGTCGAATTGGTTTTTTATTCATATCAACAAATGTGTGAACTTAATTGACGCTATTTCGGGTATCTATAAATAAGTTTGCACGAGGTTAGTATCTTAGTATGTAAAAATCCTAGATATAATGCAAATTTCGATAATTTATTAAAAAAGAAATACAGCAAGAAATTTGTTTTTATGTCGCGATCGCAGTTTACCAACGATCAAGCGATCATAATTAAATTGAAATTGGTTCTCTAATAAATCCCATAAATAAAATTACACCCATTTGATTATCTCGAATTGCACAAAAGAAAGGGCGATCTACTATCATTATTAAATGTTTTCTTTTTTTTAGTAGAAGCCATGGCAGATGGAACTACCATTGCAGTCACAGCAATCGCTTCTGTCTCTTTTTCATTAACTTCCACTAAAGTTTTATGTAGAATTTTACTAATCATCAAAGGTTCTGTACTTATTCCTTGAAAATTGGCATCTTCTTCATCGAAAGCTCTACCCATACCAAGATTTCTCAGCACATTATTTAGATCGGCTTCGTATTCTAGTTTGAACCGTGGTAATGCTATAAAACTTTCTAACTTCTCAAACGAATTTGTTTAAGTTTGAGCTTTGACGTTTTCTAAAAAAATTAAATTTTTTAATAGCAAAACTAATCAGTTTAAGTAAACCGTAGCCTAACAGTGTTACACATAGTATTGCAATTAGATCGAAACTTAGTAATATACAATTTTTAAAAACCTTATGCTCATTTTATGTAACACTTCAGTTAAATTTGTTCTAACAACTTTAAAACTCTTTGATAATTATCTTGATCGCCTTGAGCTTGAAATAATTTAGCTGCAATTTGATAATCTGCGATCGCGTTTTGTTTATTCCCTAAATATTGCTCTGCCAAACCTCGGTTAGCATAACCAAGAGGATTGTTCGGTTCTAGACGAATTGCTTCTGTATAATCTGCGATCGCTTCTTGATAGTATTTGCGGTCATAACGGGCTGTACCTCTTGCCAAATAAGCCTTAGCATCATTAGGATGAAGACGAATCGCTTCATCATATTTTGCCATCTCCTGTTGCTCGTTGGTTTGAGATGTATTGGTGTTATTAGGCTCGGTATTGGTTAAATTTGATAAGGGGGTGGAATCAGTATTTACAATTGGATTGTTTGCAAAAGGATTACTTGCTCGCTTACGTTGTTGATAATCTAGGTAGGCTTGAGGGCATTGCTGAATGACTTGTTTATAAAGAGCGATTGCAACGGGATTGGGATCGGCAAAATCTTCTTCAAGCAATAATAAATACTGAAGTGTGCGACTATCGAGTTTTTGTTTACCTGAGAGTACCGCACAAGTTTCAGCAGACATCCGAGGAATATCGATTTGAGCAGTCACTGCTTTTGGATAAATACAGCAAATCGTACTCAATAAAGCGATCGCACTAGATTGAGAAATTAGGTGTGTAGATTTCATTTCCTCTGCTGGTTTCTTCTATTTAGGAGGAATCAATTAAGCTTAATTGTAATCTTAGATAATCCTGTTTGATTAAGTGCAGTTTTCAATTATTTCTTTACATCTATAGCCAAAAAATACTGTAAAAAACAAAAGTCTAAATATATTTTTTAATAAAAAAAAGCTGAAAAGTATCTCTTTGTAAGAGTTTATTCTCAGCTTTGATGAAGAGTTAGAGTTTGCTTATAAGATATTATGGTCAGTCACTGCACCTAAACTACTAGAAGAAACTAATTTTGCATATTTTGCTAGCACACCTCTGGTATAGCGGGGTTGAGGAGGCTGCCAAGCTGCTCTACGTTTGAGTAATTCTTCCTCAGCAACATTAAGTTGTAGAAGTTTGTGATGAGCATCAATAGTAATACTATCTCCCTCTTGAACTAGGGCAATCGTACCACCCACGGCTGCTTCAGGAGCAACGTGACCAACTACCATACCATAAGTACCACCAGAAAAACGTCCATCGGTAATTAAACCAACACAATCACCCAAACCAGCACCAATAATTGCTGAAGTCGGGGCAAGCATTTCTCGCATACCAGGACCGCCTCTAGGGCCTTCGTAGCGGACAACAATGATATCTCCTGGGTTAATTTTGCCAGCCAAAATGGCATCTAAACATTCTTCTTCCGATTCAAAAACTCTGGCAGGCCCTGTAATTTGAGGATTTTTAACACCACTAATTTTTGCTACAGACCCTTCTGTCGCTAGATTTCCTTTTAATACAGCTAAATGCCCTTCTTTATATACGGGATTTTCCCAAGGACGAATTACATCTTGATTAGCTGGAGGTGTATCGGTTACATCTGCTAAAACTTCGGCAACAGTTTGTCCTGTAATTGTTAGTGCATCCCCGTGTAATAAACCATGAACTAATAACATCTTCATGACTTGAGGAATACCACCAGCATTATGTAAATCGACAGTGACATATTTACCAGAAGGTTTGAGGTCGCAAATTACAGGTACACGCTTGCGAATTGTTTCAAAATCATCCAAGGTTAGAGGAACACCAATTGTATTTGCGATCGCTAGTAAATGTAATACGGCATTAGTCGAACCACCTACCGCCATAATTACTGAAATAGCATTTTCAAAGGCTTGACGGGTTAAAATTTGGCTGGGAAGAATTTGCTTACGAATGGCTTCTACTAAAACAAAAGCTGATTTTTCGGTACTATCTGCTTTTTCTGCATCTTCGGCTGCCATAGTTGAAGAATAGGGTAAACTCATCCCCATTGCTTCAAAAGCGGAAGACATGGTGTTAGCTGTAAACATCCCACCACAAGAACCAGCCCCAGGACAAGCATTTCGTTCAATTGCTAGAAGTTCTTCTCGATCAATCTTACCTGCACTATATTGCCCTACCGCTTCAAAAGCACTGACAACAGTTAAATCTTGTCCGTTGTATTTACCTGGTTTAATCGTACCGCCATAAACAAAGATACCAGGAATATTCATTCTTGCGATCGCAATCATTGCCCCAGGCATATTTTTATCGCAACCACCAATTGCTAAAACTCCATCCATGCTTTGTCCATTGCAAGCGGTTTCAATCGAGTCGGCAATTACATCACGAGATACCAAGGAATATTTCATTCCTTCTGTTCCCATCGAAATTCCGTCACTAATGGTGATAGTCCCAAACATCTGAGCCATTGCACCAGCTTGAAACAAAGCTTGTTCTGCTCGCTGTGCTAAGGAATTAATCCCCATATTACAAGGGGTAATAGTACTATAGCCGTTGGCAAGTCCGACAATAGGTTTAGTAAAGTCATCATCTCCAAAACCCACAGCCCGTAACATGGCTCGGTTTGGCGATCGCTGTTCACCTTTCGTAACGACTTGGCTTCTACGATTATCTGGCATCGCTCTCTTGCTCCTTGTGATGAGATAGTCTGTTGAGGGCAAATCTTATCCTACCTAGATGTTGAACTAATTTACCACTATCTTTTAAATCTGCTGCTAAACATTGAATCAGTAAGATAACTTTAGATAATAGTTCATAGTTGATCAACCAGCAACATAAAACTATGAGGTTGAACTTTAACTCATTTAATAAAAAACAGTGGTTTCAAAAATCAAATTTTTTTCTTTGAGTTTTTACTTTTGAAATCAAGATTAAGTTAAGGCTTTATTTGTAAATTAAATATTAATTTTATAGCTGTCTTTTTAATAACTTCAAATTTAATTTGAGCAAATCTTAATTATTTGCTTATTAAGTCACCTTTACATAAAGATTCAATAAAGAAAAATATATTTGTAGCCAAATAATTTTTATCTTAACTCCTGATTAGATAACTATATTTTGTTTTTTAAAAAATTTAGCGAAAATGTAAACTTATTTTTTTGAAAAGATATTATATAATTTTTTGATATTAGTTAAAAATTTGCTGCATAATTGATTAATAATTTATCTATTTAGATTATATTAAATTAATTCAAATGCTAATTAAATACATTAAACTTATGCCAAGTATCAAAATATCAAGCAAAACTTGCCTATTAACGATTATTTCCCTTGGTAGTACCTTTGTGGGTACTTTATCAGTCCAAGCTGCTACCTTCTCTTCGGCACAAAATAGTTTATTTTTAAATAACTTTAATATTTCCCCATTTAATCCTACAGCCCAAAGCGAGCGCAATGCTGTGGCTATTTCTGGTGATGCTACCGCGATAGTCAATAGTAACGCCGATGGAATTCAAAATTTTGTCATTGATAATCAAAATATTAATAGCCCTGTTGCTTTTTTAAATACTAACTTTCAAACTAATGCTACTGGAGAAGGTCTAAAATATTTTGGTCAAGCAACAACTTTTTCAGAAGCGACTGGAAACTTTTTCATTGCTGCTAATCAAGTTTTGAGTTTTGATTTTCAACTATCTTTAAATATTAATAATGCAGTTGATAGTTGGTTAGATGGTAGTGTTGCTACTTTTAGTGGTATATCTTTTTCTTTGTTTGATAGTGCTAATGAAGGATTTTTAGGGGGAGTAAGAGTCTTAGGAAATTTAACTACCAATTTAGCCCAAGACTTTAATAATGATTTTCTTGACCCGAGAGCAACTTCTAATATTAGTATTACCAACTTTTTTATCGATAATTCTTTTGGAAATAATCAAGAATTTGGTCAAATCATTGTAGCTGGTAGATATCAAAATTTCTTTGCTAATCCAACTCAAGTTAAGTTAGTTGCTACTACAAGTAATCAATCTTGTATTCAAGCTCCAAAAACTATTAATCCTTGTCAAAAAGTTCCCGAATCAGATAATACGGTGGCTTTAATTGTTGGTTTTTTGGGATTAGGTTTTTCTTCCCAATTAATGAAAAAAAATAGGATTTGTAGAAGCTTAATTTAAAATTAGAAATTACTGTGTTTGAGAATTAATTAACCAGGTTAAAGTCGCTTAATATAAGCGATAAAGAAACTCAAAAACATTCTAATCTTACTGTTGAATTTGATTTAAGGGAAAGAGCTTGCGTTTAAATTAACCTTTTTATTTAGTTTATTTTAAATAAGCTATATTTACCGACTGAATTATATATTAAGAAAGTTAAATTACTCCGTAATTTTTCACAAAATATATTTAGAAATGATCAAAATCTCAATATTAACATATTTATTTTGATAAAACCGAAAAAACACCTTTACAGAGATGTTTTAAATACATTATATTGTCGAGCAGTAGGTATAGACATTGAGCGACTAAAAATTTTGCTATCAACAAATAACAAATAACATATATTGTTTTTTTATCTTTTTTTAATTAAATAATAACCATAAAATAGTACAAAAATACGATCAATTAAAAGTTTATTAAAAAATAATCAAATTTAGCTAAAAATTTTATTTTATACGGTAATATTTGGGTCAAAATAACTAATCTTTATTAACTAAAATATACAGACATATGAAAAAATATGTTGCAGAATTTATCGGAACTTTTTGGTTAGTTCTTGGTGGTTGTGGCAGTGCGGTACTTGCTGCTGTATTTACTTCTGATGCTAATATTATCGGACAAGAGGTTTATTATCCCCTAGGTATTAGTTTTGTTGGCGTTTCTTTAGCCTTTGGATTGACTGTACTAACGATGGCTTATGCAATTGGTCATATTTCTGGTTGTCACCTTAATCCGGCTGTTTCCTTTGGCTTATGGGCAGGTAAACGATTTTCTGGTAGAGAATTACTTCCTTACATTGTGGCTCAAGTGCTTGGAGCTATTCTAGGAGGAGCTATTATTTGGTTGATTGCTAGTGGCAATCCTGAGTTTAGTTTAGAAGGCTCTAATCCTATGGCGACTAATGGTTACGGAGCGCACTCTCCTGGAGGTTATTCGTTATTAAGCTGTCTGATTACAGAAGTGGTCATGACATTTATGTTTTTAATGATTATCTTAGGTTCAACAGACCGTCGTGCGCCTGCTGGTTTTGCACCTGTGGCGATTGGTTTAGGATTAACTTTGATTCACTTAATTAGTATTCCTGTAACCAACACCTCAGTCAATCCTGCTCGTAGTACGGGAGTTGCTTTATTTGCTGGCACAGAGTTAATTGCTCAATTGTGGTTGTTTTGGTTTGCACCTATTCTCGGCGCACTTTTAGCAGGATGGTGTTATCATGCTGTTTTTGCTGAAGCAAGAGCCGAACAAGATGCAGCAGATGCGATGAGCGATCGCGAATTTGAACAGATCTCTTAGTTTTTTTGAAACAAGATAAAAAGATTCATAGTTTAAAGCGATCGCCTGATTAGTTAGAGCGATCGCTTTTTGGATGATAGTAGTAACGATCAGTCTAAAATGTTCGTAATATATTGCGAGAAATTCATAATTTTTAATTATTAATCGTCTTTACTGTCGTTTTAGCCAAGATGGTTTATGTTTATGGTAATTCTTTCCTGACTGGTCAGCCTAAAGCTTGGTTCAAGTATCAATGCATAAACTCTCTTCTCGGCACAAAAAAACTACTCCTAGAGTCAACCAATGGTTTAAATGGCTATCACCAGGATTATTTATCAAACGTTGGCTGTTGATTAGTGCTAGTGGTTTAGCGATCGCGGTTTTAGGTGTAGCAATCTGGGTTAAACTCACTCCAATTTATCGTTTGTTAGAGTTTGTTTCGGGCTTATTAGAGAATATCACAACCATTTTACCTAACTACATCTCTGGACCTCTAGCCATAGGAGCAGGATTATTTTTAGTTTTTTGGGGACAATCTCGTACTGTTGGTTCAATTAGCGAAGTTTTTAAAGTAGATCAAGAAGAAGTATTAGTCGATATGCTTCTTAATCGTCGTCGTTTAAATCGAGGACCTAAAATAGTAACAATTGGCGGTGGAACGGGTCTTTCTACTTTGTTGAGAGGCTTAAAACAGTATAGTAGTAATATTACCGCGATCGTAACTGTAGCTGATGATGGTGGTTCTTCAGGTAGACTAAGACGAGAAATTGGGGTGTTACCCCCTGGTGATTTACGCAATTGTTTAGCAGCTTTAGCCGATGAAGAAAAACTTCTCACCGAATTGTTTCAATATCGTTTTCGGGCTGGAGATGGTTTAATTGGTCATAGTTTTGGCAATCTATTTCTGACTGCGATGAGCGAAATTACAGGAGATTTAGAGCAAGCAGTGGCAGCTAGTTCTCAAGTTTTAGCTATCAGAGGTAAAGTATTGCCCGCTACTTTAAGTGATGTGCGGTTATGGGCAGAATTTGAAGACGGTAGAATTATCGAAGGAGAATCTAATATTCCTCAAGCTGGCGGAAAAATAGTTAATCTTGGCTGTATTCCTGCCAATCCCCCTGCTTTACCCGCAGCAATTAAAGCAATTCGCGAAGCTGACTATATTATTATTGGTCCTGGTAGTCTTTATACTAGTATTATTCCTAATTTATTAGTTCCTGAAATCAGTCAAGCGATCGCAGAAGCTAATGTACCTCGGATTTATGTTTGTAATATTATGACTCAGCCAGGAGAAACCGAAGGTTATACTGTTGCCGATCATATTCGTGCCATTGATCGCATTTCAAATCAAAAATTATTTGATGCGGTTTTAGTACATAAAAAACCCCCCTCTCCTCAATCATTGCAAAAATATGCCCTAGAAAATTCTCATCCTGTATTTGTAGATCGAGAAGATGTTGGTAATTTAGGTCGTCGGATTGTCTTAGCCAATGTTATGGATGAAGATGAAGAAACTGGCTATGTCCGTCATAATTCCAATCGTTTAGCTAAAGTCTTACTACGTTGGTATACTGGCAAATGGCAACCAAAAATATCAATTGCCGGAAAAATTGTGAAAAAATTTGAGAGGTAAAGGGATAAACAAAATAAAGACGAAAGTTTAGTTATAACTATAAGACTGTCGAATTTATTTAGAATAATTAGTAGGTTTTGGTTATCCTGGTTCTTAAATACAACTCAAACCTGATTTATTTTGCTATCCCAACTACAATTACTTGGCTTAGTTTTAATAATATCAATTGAATATTAAGTTAATGTAATTTTAAAGCAGTACAATATAAAATTTAGATGAACTTTTAAGGATTGTTGAAACAATCTATTAGCTCAATTGACTATAGCGGTTCTCAGATTAATGAAATACAGTTCATTTCCCTGGTTGAGCGTTCATAGTTGATAGTTGATATATATTTATAAATAAAATTTTAGATAAAATTGTTAATGATCATCAATCTGCCTAACTTTCATAAAACTCAAGATTTAGGGATTTTGTTAGGTCAATTTTTACCAGCAGGAACAACGATTTTATTGCAAGGAGAAATTGGTGCTGGAAAAACTACTCTCATTCAAGGAATTGGCAAAGGCTTAAAGATAGAAACTTCTATTGTCAGTCCTACTTTTACTTTAGTCAATGAATATCACGAAGGTCGTTTACCGCTATATCATTTAGACTTATATCGTTTACAACCGACTGAAGTTGCTGCTATTTATCCAGAGACTTATTGGGAAGGCATTGAAGTTCCCCTAGGAATTACTGCCATTGAATGGGCGCAACATTTACCCTATCAACCAGCTAGTTATTTAGAGATTAACCTGAGCTATACCGCTAACCAAACTCGTCAAGCTGAAATTTTTGCTAGAGGAGAAGTACAATTAGCTCTCAATTTTCTAGAACAATTGCAAACTGAGGCTTAATCCAGTAAGTTTGAATAATAAAAAAAAATAATGGCGTGAGCGAAATGCCCACACTATTATCTTATATAAGAAACAATCTCTTCTTTTGAGAATTAATCGATTCCTAGTTGATTGCCTCTTTTGTACTGCATATATGCAGCAAAAAATAAGCCGGCTAAAGTAATGGTAATCAGACCTAAAACAATCCCTAGTAGTAACGGTTCAATCACAGCAATCTCTCCTTGAGATAAAAAATTATGTGTCTGAATATATCCTACTTGACTAGTAGCTTTAGTTCTAGCCTCAACTGAGAGAAGATTTTGCTCAAGATTTTTTACGATTTGTCTAGTCTGGCTGTCAAATCTTAAGCTATTTTATGAATTGAAACAAAATTATAAGTAAATACATTTATCAAAAATCAGTGGATAACCAGTTACTTCAACCACAAATTTTAATTAAGCGAATCATGATTCCCACTATGCTCGTAGTCTTAATCGGATTAATTACCATTCTGGGTCTATATTGGCATCGAATTTCTGATCCTTACATCATTGAAGTTTTAGCTCTTCAAGGCGATGTAGCACAGGGATATGCTATTTTTCAAATTAATTGTGCTGGCTGTCATGGCATTGAAGGTGATGGTATTGTTGGCCCTAGTTTAAAAAATGTTCCTAAGCGAAAATCTAAAATAGATTTAATTGAGCAGGTAATTAGTGGAAAAACTCCACCTATGCCCAAATTTCAACCCAGTACACAAGAAATGGCAGATTTATTAACCTATTTAGAACAGTTATAAACCAAAATTTCGTTTAAAATCGCTCTACACTGCCTAAAAAGACTGGTTCAACCCGAATAGCAACTATACTGCTTGGGCGTACAACCATATATTCTCCTTGAATATTTTTGATCGGAACATTAATAAAATCCTGTGAATCAGATTTGGGGACAAGTTCGGTACTGTACCATTTTTGAAATTCTTGTACAGTACTAAAGCGAACTTCTTCTTTGTGTCCGTTATTGAGCAAAATATAAATAGAATATTCGTCTGGTTTTCTGGGCATAAAATTGATGATCAGGTTAAATTAGGCAAACTGAACCTACAGTTCACGGTTTTGAGGTAGGCTCGAACCTGTGTCCTCAATTTTATAATTCCCAGAACTTCTGACAGACTATCAAAAATTAATTGAGAAATTTAAAAGCAAATTGTGCTTTCCAAACTTTATTTCCAGCCAGCACGATCCATAATTTGAACTGCTAAAGCGTTATTTTGACCGTACACTGCTACGTTAGTAGTATCTGCTTTAAAATCTCCAAAACCAGCCACGATTGGATCAATAGTAGTTCCTTCTACCACAGGATATTCATTGTTGCCCTGGGCAAAAAACTCTTGCGCACTAGGACTGACTAGATATTCTAAAAATTTGACTCCATTATCTTTATTCGGTGCATATCTAGTTAAACCGCCACCGCTTATATTAACATGAGTTCCGCGATCGCTTTGATTGGGGAAAAATACACCTACTTTTTCAAAAATAGCTTGGGATTTACGGCTATTATCCTTACCTAATCGAGCAAGATAATAGGTATTAGCTACAGCAATATCGCCTAAACCTGCTGCTATTGCTTCGATTTGGTCTGTATCTCCTCCTTGGGGTGGTCGAGCCAGATTAGCTACTATTCCTCTACACCATTCTTCGGTTTGTTGTTCGCCGTGAGCATCTATTAAAGATGCAACTAAGGATTGATTATAAATATTGCTAGAAGAACGAATTAAAAGTTTTCCTTGCCATTTAGGATCGGCTAAATCTTCGTAAGTAGATAATTGAGTAGGATCGACTCTATCTTTGTTATACATGATCACCCGCGCTCGCTTGGAAAAACCAAACCAAAGATTATTGGGATGACGTAAGCTAGCAGGAATATTATTAGTTAAAGTTTGAGAGGTTACGGGCGCAAAAAGACCCGCTTGTTCTGCTCGCCAGAGACGACCAGCATCAACTGTAATGAGGATATCTGCTGGACTGTTTTGTCCTTCACTGGTAATTCTTTCAATTAATTCGTCGTCTTTGCCTTCAATAAGATTGACTTTTATTCCTGTTTGCTGAGTAAAACCTTCGTATAATTGAGCGTCTGTGTTGTAGTGACGAGAAGAGTAGATATTGACTGAGTTGGTTTGAGTTATGCCTGATTTAACTCTAATTACTTGACTAAAACCGACCGCTGCACCCGCCCCTAGAAACATTCGTCGTGAAAATTTGTTCATCTATTTAACTCTGTCTAAACTGAATCAGATTTGGTTATTTATCATACAATTTATGCAAGTAATTCTCAATAGATATAAATTGAGCTAATTAGGGTTAATTAAAAAGAAAAACAAGTTTATTCAAGTAAGTAATAATCAAAAAGCATTTTTTAGCTTTAAATGAATATTTATTAAGAACTAAGCTGCAATTTGTCCTTTTATGTTTTTGATTTCAGCAAAATCCTTAGCAATAAATACCTAATAATTTGCTTACTAAATTTACTTGATTATTAGAATTATTTGCAATTAAAGCTGCCGACTAGCTAGATCGGGTCGACCAACCTCAATTAAAGCGCGATCGCGTATACGGCAAGAATCGCATAAACCACAGGGTTGTTCTCCTCCCTGATAACAAGACCAAGTAACTTCGATAGGAACTCCTAACTTCAAGGCACGACGAACGATATCGACTTTAGAATCTTGAACGAGAGGGGCAATCAGTTGAGGTGCTTTGCCCTCTACACCAACTTTAGAAGAAAGATTAGCTAAGTTTTGATAAGCTGCTAAATATTCAGGACGACAATCGGGATAACCAGAATAATCTACGGCATTGATACCTAGATAGATTGCTGTAGCACCTTTAGCCTCTGCCAAAGCAAGAGCGATCGCAATAAAAACTGTATTTCTGCCTGGTACATAGGTAGAAGGAATGATATTTGGGTCTACTCCAGTTTGAGGCAAGTCAATTGATTGATCCGTGAGCGATGAACCACCCCACTGAGATAAATTAATATCAACAATAAAATGCTCTTTGATCTGCAAAAGTTGAGCAATTTGTTTAGCTGCTGATAATTCTTTGGCGTGACGCTGCCCATATCTAAAGGAAAGTGCGATCGCTTCAAAGCCTTCATTAATAGCGATCGCTGCTGTGGTAGCAGAATCTAAACCTCCAGAAAGTAACACAACTGCTTTGGTCATCGAACTTCTAATAATTTGTGAGTTTGCAAACTAATACGCCATTGAGGATGTTTTAAGATATATTCAAAGATTAAATCTTTACTGCTGGGTGTATTCCATTCTGGTTGTAAATATTTTAAGGTTTCAGGAGATACTAAACTAGCTTGTTGCTCTGCCCAAATCAAATCTTCTGATTTTGCTATTACTACTTTAAGTTCACTGACGTGAGAATAAACACTTTGATGAGGAGGTTTAAACTGTTTTGGGGAAAAAGTTACCCAATCAAAATCCCCACTGAAAGGATGTGCGCCAGAAGTTTCCAGATGAACTCTGATGCCCAAACTTTTAATAGCTGCCGTTAGAGGATAGAGATTGTGCATTAACGGTTCACCACCAGTAATAACCGCGATCGCAGGATGAGCGTTTCGGACTTCCTCAGCTAAATCTTGAACTTGACGTTGAGGATGACGTTTCGCATTCCACGATTGTTTAGTATCGCACCAAAAACAACCAACATCACAACCTCCTAAACGAATAAAAAAAGCATTTACTCCCGTCCATGCACCTTCTCCTTGTACAGAATGAAAGGTTTCGACGATGGGATAGGTAACAGTGTCCATATTTGTTTATCAATCTCCAGAAGCAAATCCTTTACTTCCCTTGTCTTTAGTTTTGATCGAGATAAAAGGCCGACAATTCCACTCAACCAGTTTTCTCTGTAAAAAGTAGGATTATGTCAAAGCTAGCAAAAAAATCCTACACTAATAGCTGTGTCGCATCTAAAATTTAATTTCTAATGATACTTGACCCCCAAATTCCCCCTGGTAGACTACAAGATAAATGGGATTACTATAAAGACCACTGCAAATTAGTTAGTCCAGCCAATAAGCGCAAATACAATATCTTAATTGTTGGCACAGGTTTAGCTGGTGCGTCTGCTGCTGCTACACTAGCGGAATTGGGTTATAACGTCAAAAGCTTCTGTATCCATGATTCTCCTCGTCGCGCCCATAGCATTGCTGCCCAAGGGGGTATCAACGCTGCCAAAAATTATCCTAATGATGGGGATACAATTTGGCGATTGTTTTACGACACGATTAAAGGTGGTGACTATCGTTCCCGTGAAGCAAATGTTTATCGTCTAGCACAGATTAGTAACCAGATTATCGATCAATGTGTAGCCCAGGGAGTTCCTTTTGCGAGAGAATATGGAGGTTTACTGGCTAATCGTTCTTTTGGTGGGGCGCAAGTTTCGCGAACTTTTTATGCGAGAGGACAAACGGGGCAACAATTATTATTAGGTGCTTATAGTGCCATGTCTCGTCAAATTGCTGCTGGCAAAATTGAGATGTATACCCGTCGGGAAATGTTGGATTTAGTAGTTATAGACGGGAAAGCTAGAGGCATTATTGTTCGTAATTTAATTACAGGAACTATTGAACGCTATAGCGGTGATGCAGTTTTACTATGTACTGGTGGTTATAGCAATGTTTATTATCTTTCTACTAACGCCAGAAATTCTAATGTAACTGCTGCTTGGCGTTGTTATAAACGAGGAGCTTTATTTGCTAATCCTTGTTTTACTCAGATTCATCCTACTTGTATTCCTGTTTCTGGAGAATATCAATCGAAGTTAACTCTAATGAGTGAGGGATTGAGAAATGATGGTAGAGTTTGGGTACCAAAACAACCAGGCGATCGCCGTCGTCCAGATCAAATTCCTGAGTCAGAAAGAGATTATTTTTTAGAACAGAAATATCCGTCGTTTGGTAATCTTGTTCCTCGTGATGTTGCTTCTCGTAATGCTAAACAAATGACTGATGCCGGCAAAGGAGTAGGGGAAACTGGTTTAGCAGTTTATTTAGATTTTCGTGATGCTATTAATAAATTAGGCAGGGATACTATTGTTGAACGTTATGATAATCTTTTTCAGATGTATCAGCGAATCACTGGAGAAAATCCCTATCAAGTACCGATGCGAATTTATCCTGCCGTTCACTACACTATGGGTGGTTTGTGGGTAGATTACAATTTGATGAGTACTATCCCTGGCTTACACGTTTTGGGAGAAGCAAATTTTTCCGATCATGGTGCTAATCGTCTTGGGGCTAGTGCTTTGATGCAGGGTTTAGCAGATGGTTATTTTATCATTCCTTATACTTTAGGTAATTATTTAGCAACTAATGATTTGATTCCCATCGATACTACTCACCCCGCTTTTGAAGAAGCAGAAACAGCAGTAAATAATAATATTGACAAGCTGATTAGTATTCAGGGTGATAAAACCGTGATGGAATTTCATCGCCAATTGGGTAAATTGCTCTGGGATTATGTAGGGATGTCTCGTCATCGTGCAGGATTGAAAGAAGTCATTAATGCGATCGCTTCTCTGAGGAAAGAATATTGGCAAAATGTTAAAATTCCGAGTGATAGTCATACTCTTAATAAAAATCTTGAATTTGCAGGTAGAGTAGCAGATTTTCTCGAATTAGGCGAATTAATGGCAAGAGATGCCCTTGATCGGGAAGAGTCTTGTGGCGGACATTTTCGTGAAGAATATCAAACTTCTGAAGGAGAAGCAAAGCGGGATGATGAAGATTTTGCTTATGTGGCTGCTTGGGAATATCAAGGAACTAATCAATCTCCTGTAATGCATCAAGAAAAATTGCATTTTGAAAATGTGCAGTTGACTCAGCGTAGTTATAAATAGTTTGTTGAATCAGAATCCTGTTGAATAGCTATGAAAGAAAGTAATAAGTAATAAAATTGATTTGAGTCGTAAATTTTTTTTAGTAATTAAACAGACTTGATTTTAGTAATAAATCACTTTAGACAAACAAAAATCCTTGACTTGGTAAAGAACTTGCTAAAGAAGCAGCATTTTCGATTAAAGCAATAGTATCTGTACCATAACTAATCAAAACATCTTGTTGATCGACTTGTACCATATAATCACTAGCACTACCAAAAACTTGTAATTTATCTCCCTCTGCGAGGCTAAAGTCAGTGATTGTGGCATAGCCATTATCTTGATAATAGCTTTCCAAATTATCACCCAATACAAATAGATCTGCTCCTAAACCTCCAGTAAGAGTATCATATTCACCTACGCCTGAATCATATACATCTGGATTTGAACCAGTCAGGGTATCGTTACCCGAACCAGCACTAAGGCGATCGCTTTTTTCTAAACCTGTTAACTTATTATTAGCACTATTACCAATAATTAGATCTTCTCCTTCTCCACCAATCGCATTTTCAATTGTGACACCATGAGCGATCGTAGCACCACCATAAATACCAGTTACTTTAGAAAGATAACCTCCTGCATTAGAACCGACTAAAGGTGCTTGATTGAGATTGATGGTAGCGTTAGCTGTAGCGGTTTGGGCGGTAATAGTATCAACTCCGCCAGCATCCCAAATGGTAAAATAATAAGTTCCAGCACCATTGACAACAGGTAATTCGTAGATATTGTTACCAGTGTTATAATCCATGTTTGCGCCATAAAGATATTGAACCGCAGCAATATCAAAAGCAGATGGTGTACCTTGATAACCATAGTTGTATCCTGGAGGAGGATCATTAACAAGACCATCGTTGTAAGACATGGTTGTCCAAATGCCTTGATTTAGTCCATCAGTTCCTGTATCATCATCGGAATCAACTCCAGGAAAAATTAAAGAGTTACCGCCATCATCGTGAGGATGAGCTAAACCTAGACCATGACCAAGTTCGTGGATTATGGTAACAAAACCGTAACCTCCTTGTTGTAAACCCGATTCATCCCAGCCTGTTCCTTCCCAGTTAAAGTAACCAATTCCCATTCCAGGTTCACCAGGTGGATTAAATCGACCTAGAGTGATAGTGCTGCTGTCATTATCAGAATCAAGTTGTTCACTATCAACTGAATAAAACTTTAGGGTGGCAGTTGAGGAGTTATTTGCAGTAGGAACAAAAGAAATATTTGCTACATTTGACCAAACTTGTAATCCTTTTTGAATCGCTTGAATTTCATAATTTAACCAAGAATCAGCTTGAGTAGCTATGTTGCCATAATTATCATCAAAAAATTCTGAACCTGGTTGTAAAAAAGAATAAGGAATTATTGTAGTCGAATTTGTTGTTGTAGTTGGGTTTGTCCAGTAATTTCCACCCCATAAAATACTATTGATATAAGAATTATTAGTAAAAGGTTTAGTTGCTACTCCGTTGTAAGGCATTGATGATGTTCCTTGCTCGATTTTTGTTATGTTTTTATACGTAAAAAGATCAAAGAATATGCTACAAGTAAAATTTAAGTAAGAATAGGTTAAACCGAAATAATTTTGCTAGAAAAGCTTAAGTAAATACTGAGCTAACCCCACCGACGCGATCGCTTTTTTTAAGATACAGTAACCGAATTTTAATCACTGATCTTTTTGTTATCTGAACAATTGAGTAAAATGCTCAATTATTCAATTATTTTTGTGATTAAATTTGTATGGTTTCTACCTCTTCCGATCAATTTTCTTCATCTCAGTCTTCGGTAACTAGTACTCAAGCGGAAGATGAACTAAATTTACTAGTTGATGAACATGAACATAAACCTGAACAAGAGCTAGATTTAGACTTTCTTTTTACTAGAGACATTGAATTTCGCCAAGAAACTATTTATTTTATTGTTGTTGATCGCTTTCATGATGGTGATCCTAATAATAGCGAAGGTCCTAATCCCGAACTTTATGACCCAAATCAGGAAGAATGGGGCAAATATTGGGGTGGTGACCTACAAGGCGTCATTGATAAGTTAGATTATCTTAAAAATCTCGGAGTTACGGCAATTTGGTTGACTCCTTTATTTGAACAAGTTGAAAGTTTATTTATTGAAAGTGCAGCTATTCACGGTTATTGGACAAAAGATTTTAAACGTTTCAATCCTCGCTTTATTGGGAAGGACGAAAATCCTTCTCTCAATGCTACTCAGGAGGCAAAAAATACTACTTTTGATCGCCTGATTGAAGAGTTGCACAAACGTAACATGAAGCTAATTCTGGATATTGTGTGCAATCATAGTACTCCCGATATTAGTGGAAACAAAGGCGAATTATACGATGATGGGGTAAAAATTGCCGATTTTAACGATGATAAGGATTTTTGGTATCACCACTATGGTGAAGTGACTAACTGGGAAGATGAATGGCAAGTACAAAACTGTGAATTATCGGGACTCGCTACTTTTAACGAAAATAATACCGAATATCGCAATTATATTAAATCAGCCATTAAACAATGGTTAGACCGAGGTGTAGACGCTTTAAGAGTTGATACTGTTAAACATATGCCAATTTGGTTTTGGCAAGAATTTAATGCAGATATTCTTAACCATAGACCAGATGTCTTTATTTTTGGAGAATGGATTTACAATAGCCCAGACGATCCTCAATCAGTTGAGTTTGCTAATAATTCTGGAATGACTATTCTGGATTTTGGTCTGTGTATGGCAATTCGTCAAGCTTTGGGTTCTTGGGAAGAAGCAGGTTTTCATCTGGTACAAGATGTCCTTGGTTTAGATTATCGTTATGACTGTGCGACTGAATTAATTACTTTTATCGATAACCACGATATGCACCGCTTCCAAACTTTAAATCCTGATCCAGAAGTGTTGAGGTTGGCAGTAGTTTTGTTAATGACTACTCGTGGTATCCCCTGTCTCTATTACGGAACGGAACAATATCTTCACAATGACACTAATGGAGATAATAATCCCTATGGTAATAACGATCCTTATAACCGTCCGATGATGGAAAATTGGGACACAGAAAGTGAATTGTATCGCGATATTCGTTTACTTTCTGGTTTGCGTCGTCTCAATCCTGCTGTATCTCTTGGCAGTCAATGGCAAAAATATATTACGCCTGATGTTTATTGTTATATTCGTCGTTATCGGGATTCTTTAGTTTTTGTAGCTTTGAATCGAGATGAGGCGGTAACTGTAGAGACTGTTGCTACAGAATTGCCCGATGGCGAACATACTTGTATTCTGACTCGTCGAAAATTTACGGTAGAAGATGGTGCGATTCACAATTTAGAATTAGAAGCACACGATGCCATTGTAATTAGTCATGTTGGAGAGAGAGTTAAGGGTCAAACTATTGTCCGCGTACAACTTAATGCAGTGGATACTCAACCAGGAGAAACTATTGTGGTAACGGGTAATTGTCCCGAACTCGGTAACTGGGATATCGGGAAAGCCTACCCTCTTGAATATATTAATCAAAATACCTGGTTTGGAGAAATTCCTTTTGAGGAAAGTGCAGGTAAACCAATTGTCTATAAATACGCTATGTGGCGTGAAGGACAATCTCCTGTGAGAGAAAACTTAGTCTGTCGTCGTTGGGTAGTTGCCGAAGAAGGTACTGTTAAATGGCGCGATCGCTGGGCAAGCTAATTTATTGGTGAAGGGGAAAAACTAAAGTAGTCGAATATCATTCTTATTGCGATCTCGGCGCAGCCGAGGCGCGTGCGCGATCGCAACTAAAGGGGATCAACAAGAAAGCCTAAGCGACTATCCATGGTTTTTCCCTCCCCTTCTCAATTATTGTAAGTTTAATTTAACTATTCATAATAGAGATCAAAGCGCGATCAAAGATTTCTTCACGGTTAATTAAAGTTTCCAATTCTTCTGGAGAATAACGTCCTTCTGCTACTTCCAAAGAAGCACTATCGATTGCATTTAAGTAAGCTTCTTCGAGAATTTCTTTTAATTCCTCTCGGTTGAGATAGTAACCTTTTGCTTTGCGCATCTTATTTTCCCGTTGAATTTCGCGAACACAATTGCGAATAGACACATCCCAGGAACGAGTGGTGCGTTTTTCCGCTTGTTGTTTGATTAAATGTAGCAATAAAATTACTGCATAACTACGAATAGTCTTGATAATACTTTTGCGACCCATTTCTTCTAGTTCTTCAACGATCGCTAAAGATCCTTTAAGATCACCTTTTAGAAGTAACTGTTTGAGTTCTAATAATTCTTCCATAACTGAGAATTGGTAAAAGAACTGTCTTTAATTATGCTTAAAAAATGAAATATTTACCTTTAACTGCTCGCGTTTGTCTTTGCTTAATTTTTCTCAAGGCTGGAATTAGCCATCTTTTAGGTTTTAATAATACCGTCCTAATGATGACTAACAAGGGTTTGCCTATTGCCAATATCTTGTTAATTTTTACAATTTTATTTCAATTATTGGGAGGTCTTTCTTTACTGTTAGGCTATCAAGTTAAGATTGGCTCGATACTATTAATTTTATTTTTAATTCCCACCACTCTGATATTTCACAATCCCATCGCTGACCCCAATGAGATCAATGATTTTCTCAAAAATATTGGTTTAATTGGTGGATTGTTGATGGTTATTTACGCTGGTGCTGGGGCTTTAAGTATCGACTCACGGCAAAAATCAAATTAAGCGATCGCATCCACAATTTGCTTATTGGTAATTTACGGTTTACTGATGTTCAAAAATCCAACTCAAAGCTGATTTGTAGTCATAACCAACAACGCTAGGCTTTAATTTATTTTAGAGCTAGAACATGGATTATTACATTCTTGATCTGCTAGTGATTGGTTTGCTGCTGCTAACTGTAACTCTCGGTTCTGGTTGGATTGCTCGTTTACCTTTGTCTTATGCACTAATTTATATAGTGGTAGGAATTAGTCTTGGTCCTTATGGCTTTAATCTAATTACTGTTCGACCCGATGCTGAATTTTTAGAAAGATTGACCGAATTTGTGGTGATTGTGTCGGTCTTTTGCTGCGGTTTAAAGATGAATCGTCCTCTCAACCTGAGAAATTGGCAAACTACGATAAGATTGATTGGTTGGTTAATGCCTTTCTCAATTTTTACTCTAGCTGCGATCGCACATTGGCTGTTAGGAATGAGTTGGGGTGCAGCTATTTTACTAGGAGCAATTTTAGCTCCTACCGATCCAGTTTTAGCTTCAGAAGTACAGTTGGCTAGTGTAAAAGATAAGGACGAATTGCGCTTTGCT
This sequence comes from Stanieria cyanosphaera PCC 7437, assembly GCF_000317575.1. Classification (NCBI taxonomy): domain Bacteria; kingdom Bacillati; phylum Cyanobacteriota; class Cyanophyceae; order Pleurocapsales; family Dermocarpellaceae; genus Stanieria; species Stanieria cyanosphaera. Next base: position 2,899,393 of record NC_019748.1, read on the forward strand.
TTAACTTCCGAGGGTGGATTAAACGATGCCTTAGCTTTTCCTTTTGTCTATTTTGGTCTTTATGCTTATAAAGATTCTAACTGGGACAATTGGTTTAAAAGTTGGGTAGCCGTAGATTTGCTTTGGGCGATCGCTGCTGGGATAGTTATGGGCATTATTGTCGCTAAAGCTGTGATTTGGTGCGATCGCAAATTACAAAAGCGACGACGAGCAGATGAGATCATGGAAGATTTTATCGCTCTTAGTACTATTTTACTAGCTTACTCTTTAACAGAATTAGTTAATGGCTATGGATTTCTGGCAGTATTTGTAGCTGGGGTAGTAGTACAAAGAACTTACTTCACCAATCAAGAGAAACGAATGGCACAACTAGAATTTACCGAACAACTAGAGAAATTACTAGAAATAACGGTGGTAGTGGTACTTGGAACTATGCTCTTGATCAACCCGATGATTAATTATGCCTGGCAATCAATCGCGATCGCTTTTTGCCTGTTTGTTTTGATTCGTCCTCTCGGAGTTTGGTTATTTAACCTTAATGGTTATTTACCTCGTCCTACTCAATATTTAATCGGTTGGTTTGGCATTCGTGGAATTGGCTCAATTTATTATTTAGCCTATGCTTTAGGAAAAGGTCTTAGTGGTAACACGGCTGAACAAATTTCTTGGATCACTTTTACCGTCATTACTATTTCAGTAATTATTCATGGAATTAGTGCATTGCCTTTAATGAATTGGTACGAAGGCAAAAATTAAAAGTTCAAAGCCTTGTCCTGAAAGATAATGATCAATTTTTCTTTACCAAAATTCAGGCGGTTTTCCAGTTTAATAGCCATCGGATTAATAATTACAACTGCTTCGGTGGCTTTAACTCAGGAAGAAGAAATACTAATACCGCCGAATAATACTCCAGTCGAAGCTATTCCTGGACTTTATTTTGCCGACGTTTTGGTTCGAGGTAGACCAATTTTTCAAATCGGGAGTTTACCTGAAATCAATGCCACTCAACGAGCAGAAATTATTAATCGTCGAATTGCCAGTGTTTTAACCCAATCTGATGTGGTAGAACAAGTTACAGTCAAGCCTGATAATCCTCGTCAAATTGCCACTTTACAACTTAACAATCGCGTCTTAATGACCGTAACTCAGCAAGATGCAGAAGATTTTGGCTTAGAAGTCGAAGATTTAGCTCAAAGATGGGCAAAACAACTCAATCAAGCTCTCAATCGACCTCCTTTAGCCATTGATGTCGGACAACGTCTTTATGAAACTGTTCGTCAACTGATACAAGATACAATCAATAATTTACCTTCTTTGGTTGGAGCAATTATTGTAATTGGGATTACCTGGAGTGCAGCTACTAGTGTTCGTTATCTTGCCTTTCGGTGGGCGCAGCGAACTGAAGGTGATTCTAGTACCGAAATATTAATTGGGAGATTGAGCTATGGCGGAGTTTGGTTGTTAGGGAGCGTAATTGCTTTAGGTGTGATGGGGTTAAATTTCGGAGCTTTACTAGGAGCATTGGGTTTAACCAGTGTCGCGATCGGTTTTAGTCTTAAAGATGTCTTGAGTAATTATATTTCTGGCATTATTTTACTATCTGCACGACCATTTAAAATTAACGACCAAGTTATTATTGGTGATTTTGAAGGAACAATTGCTCAAATTCAACTACGCGCCACAACGATGAAAACCTATGACGGGCGATTAGTTTATATTCCTAATCAAGAAGTGTTTCAAGCCAGCATTATCAATAATACTGCTTCACCTCGTCGTCGTAGTTCAGTAAAAGTAGGAATTGATTATGGTGAGGATATTGATACAGTCAAAAAAGTAATCAGAGAAGCAATTGATGAAATTCAAGAAGTTGAAGCTACTCCCGTACCTGATATTTTAGTTTGTGAATTAGCAGCTAGTACAGTTAATTTAGAAATTCGTTTTTGGGTTGATTCTCGACGTTCGGGTTTTTTAGCTACTACTTCCAAAGTAGCTCAAGCCGTTAAAGAAGCATTGGAGAAAGCAGACATTGATATGCCCACAGATATTTATACCTTGATTTTAAGAGAATTTCCCACTCAAATTCAGATTAAAAGTGAAGAAGGTTAAGCTTCAAAAAATAATTTGCTCAAGCTATAGATAGAGTAGAAAAAATTAGCCAAAAGAGAGAGGTTCACAAATTAGGTATAGAGTATTTTTAAAATAAGAAGCTAAATTAAATTACGAGTATAAAAGTGATAAGTTGATGTCTAAGTCAGTTTTAGTGGTAGATGATTATGCCGATATTCTCTACCTTTTTAAATTATCTTTAGAATCAGAAGGTTACGAAGTTAAGCAAGCTAGTAACGGAAAAGAAGCTTTGGCGATGGTTAAAGAAATTAATCCCGAGCTAGTAGTGCTAGATGTTATGATGCCTGATACAGATGGACTTGAAGTTACTCGCCAAATTCGCAGTCAACCGAGTTTATCTACTATGCCAATTCTACTTGTCTCTGCTAACTACGAGATTAGCCAAGACTGCGCCTACAACAATGGTGCTAATGATATTCTTTACAAACCTTTTCGTCTCGAAAAACTATTTGATAAAGTTAAAGGTTTGATTAAGTCTGAAAATATAGTATCGTTTAAGCAATAATTTTTGCGATCGCACAGTTAAGATAAAATTCGATTACCAAAATATACTTTTAGTTAAAGGTTGTCATTAGGTTCTGATACTTCTGTCTTTTACCCATTAACCTTCATACCAGGATATTATACTAAATCCGATTCTCAAAATACACTTATCGATTGGAAGTTTCAATTAGCTTAAAACCCTTCTGTCTCCTGCCTCTACACAACTTTTAAATGGTGTATACCAACAGGATTTAGTATTAACTGTATCTCATTTAATTGAGAAACTCTATATCAAGTTTTTTTTGTACTTCTTGCTGAATTTGAAACACGACATTATTAACAGTTTTAAGGCGTTCTTGTTGATAATCGTTAAAAAAATCTTTAAGATTTACAGGATTGCCGATCTTAACTATTGCCTGTCGAAATCCTTTAGGTTTAGGTTTATCAATATTAAAAACTTCTCGTTCCAATCTAATTAAAGTATCTAAAAATCTTTCTGATGTAGGATTTTCTGCGACATAACCATCATAAATTGCATCAAAGTTTAAAAGACGCTTAATAGATTTGTCAATTAAGTCTAAATTAAGAGCAGATTCAGTTTTTAGTAAATTAGATTCTGGATTTACTTCACTTGATTCTAATTGTTCAACTTTAGTTTTGAGAACATATTCCAGTTTATAAGTACGTTCTCTCACCATTTCATTAGGATTAGTAAGAATTCCCAGTTGCTGTTCACAATTTTCTATAATTTTAATTCTTAATTTTTTAATTCTTTCTTGCCAAGATTGATAATTTGTTTCAGTAGTGGCTAATCCATAATCCTGTTCAATTTTCACAATTACTTGTTCAGCAATTAATCTAAGTCTTTGATAAGAAGAAAAATGAGATTCTGGAATGATATTTAAAGCTTGTTCTAATTCTTCTAGAGTTTGCGCGATCGCTTTTTCCATATTTTGAGTATATTTATATTTAATACTAACAGGAACAACATACAAATCTGGTATTGTTTCCCCTTGTTTGGCTTTTTTTTCCATCGCTTTAAAAGCAAGTTGTACTGTACCAGATCTAAAAGGCATAACTGTATCATTCTGAAATGAACAACCTCCTTCAGGAAAAACTACCAAACGTGATTCAGGATTACTTAATAAAGCTAAAGTTTCTGTAATACTAGATCGATCTACTAATCCTCTCCGAATTGAATAAACACCCAATCTTTGAAAAAATCCTGCTAACCAACTGTTAAATAATTCGTATGCTGCTAAATAATGAAATTTTTCTTTTAATTTGGCAGACAAAACAAACATCACAATAGGGTCATGAAACGTAGGATGATTAGGAGTTAAAAGCAAAGTTTTATGTTGTAGGGATTTGATTTGATCTAGAGATTCAGAACCGATTACCAGTTCAAATTTATAAAACAATCGCGCACCATAAGGAGCAATTATTTGAACAAAACGAACTAATAAAGGGTTAAGTCGGGGTGGATAAAATAAAGGTTTCATCAATTATGATTGCTTGCTATGATTATCTCTTTCAAGAAAATCAATTATCTACAAATTAGGAAAAAATTGACGACTCAAATCAATTTTATGCTATAAAATTCTTCTAGAGGGACTTTTAAAGCCCCGTCCTCTTACTTTTGATCCTTTGTTTCACGTTTCTGACGCTTCGCGCTTTTGTACAAACGTAACCTGTTGCGGTGAGACCCTGCGCCACGCCAGTCGCTCCACTTGGGGATACCCCAAGACCGCGCTGGCTCACTTGCGGGCGCAAAGGAACGCTCACCAAGACACGTCTCTACTTTCTCTTAGACTATGACAAATTTATCTCTTGGAGAGGAGGGCGTAAATTTTATTCACTTCAATTTTATTTTTTAAATCTTTAATCTTGTTCTTTTAGGAATTACATCACTAGGTACTTGCCAAAATGCTGATGCTTGCCTCATGTTATAACTTAGAATTGAACTATCTACAACAGCCAATTTTTTAATTTTAATTGATAACAAATCAACATTAAGACATTTAATTATTTCTTCTCCTAAAGATTTTGCTAGTAAAGGAATAACAGCATTCCCGATTTCTCTAAATCCATGCCAAATTGTACGATGAAATTGAAACCAATCAGGAAAAGTATGTAACCTGGCAGCTTCTCTAACACTAATGCAACGAGGAATTTGATAATGGATTGGTCGAGGTGCGGTATAAGCTCCTCTGTTACTAGCTGTACCTGCTCTCAATGTGTTAGATATACCATCAGGAGCAAGTTTGAAAAAACGACTAACTTTTTCTATATCACTCGGTAATGTTTGTTTAAAACGTTTAATAGATTTCTCTGTATGCATAGAACCAATATGTCCCCAAACGATATTATCTACAACTCTTTGATGACATAAAGAATATTTTCCCTGTTGATCAATTGCAAAATTTTCTCTAAATTGAGAGTAATCTAGCTTTTGAGCATCTATTCCCCAATCATCTCCAATAAATACAGATATGTTAGATAAATCACCAATAGCCGAACTAACGGTATTTAAAGGCTGAAGATTATTGTCACCATGAGTATAAGCAGGGTATTTAGGTTTAGGCAGATCTTTTCTATAGCCAATTAATATAAGTCTTTTCCGTTTTTGTGGCGCACCATACAAAGAGGCATCTAATACTTTAATTGGTTGAACAACAGAGTAATCTGATTTGGCAAATTCTGTAATAAGTTCGTTCAAAAAGTGCTGATGTTTTCCTGTTGCCATGCCAGGTACATTTTCAAAGATGAAATACTTTGGTTTAACTTCGGATACGATACGAAGATACTCAAAAACTAATTGATTTCTGGGATCATCAAGTTGTCTTTTACCGATTTGAGAAAATCCTTGACAAGGGGGACCGCCCGCAATGAGATCGATATTACGATTAAATCCTTTATGCGTGATTGAATTTAATAACTCTTGGCTAGATAATTGTGAAATGTCTTGGCAAATTGTTACGCCATAAGGAAAGTTGTAATGATGTACTAAACAATGAATAGGATCTATTTCAACAGAGGCTGCAATATCAAAGCCAGCAGCTTCTAAACCAAGTGACATTCCGCCACAACCAGAAAATAAATCGATAGCGATTGGACGATTACTCAACGTTTGACCTTTTTTCTTTTAGATTTATAAATAATAAAACCCGTGGGAAATAAAACTCCACACGGGACTGTTCCTTAATATTCGACTAAACTAATCACGGGTAAATTGGGTAACTTTTTCCTACCTTCTAAAGCCGTTAATTCAATCACAAAAGCAAAACCGAGAACCTGAGAACCAATTTTTTCCAATAGTTCAGCCGTTGCTTTAGCCGTACCGCCAGTAGCAATCAAATCATCGACAATTAATACTTTTGCACCATGATCTAAGGCATCTTGATGAATTTCTAAACTATCTGTACCATATTCCAATTCATATTCAATGGTATGCACCGCAGCAGGTAGTTTTCCAGGTTTGCGGACGGGAATAAAACCTGCGTTCAATTGATAAGCTAGAGGTGGACCAAAAATAAAACCGCGAGACTCCATTCCCACAATATAATCGGGATTGAGATTCAATGCTTGACATTTTTGTGTGAGGCTATCGACTGTGTATTTTAATCCTGCGGAATTACTTAAAAGAGTGGTAATATCTCGAAAAATAATTCCCGATTTGGGAAAGTCTGGGATATCGCGAATAAGAGATTTGAGATCCATAAAAAAAAGTCAATAAATTTTCTGCTTTTGATGTTTACTAAAATACCTATGGCATTATGGCAGCAGAGAGTGATTATTTTACTCTCTATTGAACATATAAGATAGTTAAAATATGGACTTGATTTTAGAATGAGTCAATCTGCAAGTATAATATCCGATTCTCAACCTACCTTTTCTAGTAAACCCTCGATTTTGGAAACTTTACCAGAGATTCCTCTTGCTTCGGGAGTATGTTCCCCTCATACTCAACAACAAATTGATTTGCTATTGCTTGCTATTGAAGCTTTAGAATTAGGAGCATCAGAACAAATGCTCGTAACAATTAAACAACTAGAATTACAATCTGTAATTAAAAATCGGGTTAGTCTCTGGCGTTTGCGTTGTAGCAATCCTTGGCGACGTTCTTATAGCAGAGAGGATTTGACTATCGATCAAGCTAAAGCTTTAGTTATTTTAGCAGGCGATCGCGCTAGACGTTTGACAGTTTTGATTCGTCAATTGTTGCTGGCAGAACAACAAATGAGGGAAAAGAAACTTCCTCTAGAAAATCATTTTCGTTTGTCTGAATACTTAGAAAGATTCCGCGCTCATTTTCGTAGCCGAATGAATCGTCGTCGTGCTAAAGTTTCAGCTTATTTAGCTTCGGAACAAGAATTAAATGAACTAGCTCTAGCATACTTGAGTAAACTATTATTTTGTACCGGCACAAAAGGTTTACAACGGGTTTGGTACAGTTTATTTGATGGGGAGGTAGCATGACAATTAAACGGCAATATATTTTGCCTAACTGCACTTTAACTTTAGAAGGATTTGGCGATAATACCCAGGCTGAAGTCGAAGAGCCAAGCGAATCAACCTCAATTTCGATTTTAGTCAATGCTGAATGTAATTTTGTTGGTTGTGATCGTTCTCTTTCTGGGGGGGGAGTTTTTTTTGAAAATCTTGTTAAAGCAGTAAGTACTTATGCTCAAGAATTCTTAAGCGGATTATCCCATCCTCACGAATCTCAAACCGATTATCCCATTGTTAAAATTGAATCTTTAGGCGAACAACATCTCCATCGCTTATCTGTAGATTCCGCAGCCGAAACAGGGAAGGAAAATGTTGCGATTGATTTAACCACCGTGCAGTTATTTGATCTCGTTGAAGCGATAGATCAATTTTTGAGCGATCGCAATATTCTTCCCGATTTATCTTTTCAGATCCAACCAGTTAGCAGACGCTACCGTAAACCAGAAGAACCTTTAGTCGAAAGAGTTACTCCTATAGCCGTGGGTGTTGGTAGTTTGGCTATTGCTGCTGCTGCTTTTTGGATGATTCCACCGCCAGAAATTCGCGAACCCCAACCGCAACCAGGAGTTTCACCTACGGAGACTTTACCTACTACTCCTCAATCACCACCACCTCAATAATCTTCTAGGGCTGTTTTCGGTCGAGATAGATAGGGAGACGAGCGTAGCGAAGCCCTGAAGGCAGTGAAGGGTCTGGAGATAGCTAGTATCATTGTTAATAAATTCTCCTGTTGCACCAGAAGCACCTTACTCCTCTCCGTTTCTCCACTTCCCTGCGTCTAATCAAAAATCGCCTTGAGGACAAGATTAAGCAACCGCTTCTAAAGAACCAAGAGGATTGGGAATTGAGTCTGACGGTGCTTCAAATTCCCCTTTGAGAACATATTCCAATCTAAGTTTTAACCAAGTAATAAATTGAGAATTTGTAGAAATAACTGCTACCGAAGGTTGAGGAACTTTTGCTTTAATAGCAGCAAATTCTGGTGCTTCTAAAAAAGCAGGTTGTTTAACTAACCAAAAGTCTATTTCTTGATTTTTCTCTTGGTAGTTTCTGGTTCTTTCTTGTAAAACTTCCTCAAAAGGCTCTTCTTCAAGTAAAAACTTTTGACTGCCTAAAACGTAATAGTAAGTTGTCATTTTTTTCTGTTCCTATTTAAATCAATTACTTAAAATAATTTAAAATTCGCCTCGCATGGCAAGTTTCATGTCTTTAACTGCTCTTTCCATACCAACCAAGACAGCACGGCTGATGATGGTATGACCAATATTTAATTCTTCCATACCAGGGATACAAGCAACAGGGTAAACATTCCAATAAGTTAAACCATGACCCGCATTAACTCTTAAACCCACAGCCAAAGCTTGTTTTGTTCCTTGTTGTAAAATTGTTAATTCTTGTTTTCTGATAACTTCATTCTCTGCATCGGCATATTTACCAGTATGCAGTTCGATAAACTTTGCCCCAGTTTTGGCAGCAGCATCGATTTGTGCTTCGTCTGCATCAATAAACCAACTGACAGGAATTCCTGCCTCTTGGAGTTGCTGAACAACTTCACAAAAGCGAGTTAGATTGCTAACAATATCAATACCGCCTTCTGTAGTTACTTCTTCTCTTTTTTCAGGAACTAATGTAACGTAATCAGGCTTGATCTCAATTGCGATCGCAATCATTTCTGCTGTTGGTGCCATCTCTAAGTTAAGATGAGTTCTAACTGTTTGACGCAACAAACGGACATCTCGGTCTTGAATATGGCGACGGTCTTCCCTTAAGTGTACGGTAATCCCATCAGCACCGCCTAACTCAGCTAAAACTGCTGCTGCTACGGGATCTGGTTCTACTGTACGTCTGGCTTGACGAATAGTAGCGACATGATCGATATTGACTCCAAGGGTAAGCAAGCTGAACTTCTCCTGTTGAGGATTTTGATTTCAGTTTTTTATCCTATCAACAAACAAAATCAATTTCCTAAGCTTGCCAGTTAAAAAATCTGACATAACAATAGGCGATTAACTCAGAAAGGGTTTTTCTAACTCCTTCACTAGAAGTCCACCAAGACTTTGCTTCATATCTTACACTAGGATGAGCGATCGCACCTACTGCAATTGATTCTGGAATTGCTTTTCTAAATAAAAACCAAGTTCTACGAGTATGAACGTCATCAGAATAAACATTCATACCAGTAATTTTAATCTTATTTTTTGCTAACCATTGTTGAACGGCAATTGCACCTGCTAAAGTCCGATCTTTTTTGACTTCTGGAGTTGGAATGACAATTGATTTGCTTTTGTCTAAACCAAGAGTAATCAAAGTAGCTGCGGAAAGTTGAGCAAAATTTTTATACTCAGAAAGATACATTCCTCGATCAAGAGGAACACCTGTAGTCATTAAAAATTGATAATTGCTTCGGCGAAATTCTGTCAGCGCGCCTACTAACCCTTCATCTTCAATCCAACCTTCTACAACTAATATTTCCGCTTTTACTGGTGCTGTGTAGGCTAAAAAAGGATGTAATTGAGAACCGATTAACCAGATTACTATTGTAGTTAATAATAAAATTGACAACCATCCTTGAAGAGTCAGTCCCCAACGGGGTTTATGGTCAATTAACCACCAGTTTTTTGTTTTTTTGCGGAAGTAGTTAGCTTTTTTGGTCATTTATTCTAGTTAGTCACCGATTTTTTTTCTTTTAAATAAGTAAAAACTGATTTATCACCAATATCTGGATCAATTGGTTGAATCATTTTACGTACGGCAAAAATTGTAAACAGAATAGTCCACATTGCCAACAAAATCTGTTCTATTCCTAAAGGTAACCAACCAAGTAAATGTCCTAATAACAAAAAAGGCACAATGATAGTCAGAAATTTAGTTTCGAGACGATTAAAACAAAAAGCTTCTTTAAAATAAATTCCTGTCAAAGCGACAAAAGTAAAACCGATCCCAAATAAAGTTATGGGATGATGATACACATAAAGTGCCAGTGGTTCGTCAATCTGCCAAGCAATGATGATGCTAGCTATCGAACCAATTAATAAACAAGCTTGTAAAACTCGATGTAAAACAGCTAAATAAATATGGATCGTAACTAAACTAATTCCCAAGCCGATAGAAAAAATTACAAACAAAGGTGTAATTATATTTACAGCTTGTTGTCCTTGAATAAACAGTAGATTAGAACTAATAATCAAACAAATGGCAGCTAATACCAAACCAAAACGATAAATAACTACGCCAATGCGATCGCTTTTAGTGATAGTATATTCACCAAATTGACCTTGATATATTTGAGGTTGGGCAAAAGTAGTTGATGTCATAAAGCTTTCCTCACTATCTCTTAATTTATTTTACTGAGAGAGTATCTACTTATTAAAAATCTGAAAGGCTTTTTTCAAATTTAATAACGCGACAATTTGTTAAAAGTTACTACATCATATTTTTAGTAAGATAATTCATGAATTATCTCTACTTTTATCTAAAATATTAATTTTAACTTTTCATCAAAAAAAAATTTAAGGCTAAGAAGATAACTCTTTGTTTCTAATTTGTAGCAATAACAAAAAACTACTAATCACAAAACCAATAATTAAGCCAAACAGATGACTACTAAAACTAACTTCTGGAACGAGATTGTCAAATAAAAACTGAATAATAATTACTACAATAATTAATCTTAAACGTCTAGCATTAACTTTAGTTCTTTTTTTGAACCAAATTTGTAAGAAAATTGCCAAAATACTGCCAATCAATCCCATTATTGCTGCCGAAGCCCCAACCAAAACTACATTTTCTTCTCCTGTTTTTAAAGTAAAAAGGGTAAACAAAAACATTGCCCCAATTCCACTAAAAAAATAAACAATTAAATATCTGATCAAACCAAAACTTGCTTCAACCAAACGCCCCAAAAAATAAAGAGCAGCCATATTAGTTATTAAATGTAACCAACCAAAATGTAAAAAATTAGCACTTAATAACCGCCACCATTCTCCTGCGATCGCTTTTTCAGGAATTAATGCTCCTAAATAATCTAAAGTATTTAAGTTTTCACTACCACCTAATTTAATTTCTAAAGCAAATAAAGTTAAATTAATACAAATTAAAATATAAGTAATTGGATAAAATCTTTTTTGGTGCGTTTTGTTCATAAAAAAAATAAATAATTTAATTGCTAAATTTTTAATTAATTTTATTTAGATAAATTTTTATACAATTATCATATTTATTATCTAATAAACTATAATAAATAGATCAATTTCTGTTAATAGACGAGCGATCCTGGAGCAGAAACTTTACTAGAGAAAAGGACAAGGAAAATTGCTTGAGGCAGATCCCATGAGTAAAAATTTTTAACTTAACGTAATTAGGCTACAAAAAACTTGTAAAAGAAGTTTAATGATGATTATGATCAAATATTCACTCGATCATACCGTTTTTTTTTCTCCGACAAAATTAATTAAATTAGGAGTTTATCCGACAGTTACCACTAAGTGATAAATTATTACCTGTTGTCTAATCATCGATTATCAAAGCAAACACTCACCATGACCAAACAATACCGTATAACTTTACTTCCTGGAGATGGCATCGGGCCCGAAATTATGGCAGTCACAGTAGAAGTACTTAAAGTGGTCGGGAAACAACATAAGATTGAGTTTGCTTTTGAAGAAGCTTTAATCGGTGGTGCAGCAATTGATGCAACAGGTGAACCCTTACCAGCCAAAACTTTAGAAATATGTCGTAGTAGCGATGCTGTTTTGCTAGCTGCAATTGGTGGTTATAAATGGGATAATTTGCCTCGTCAGCAACGTCCTGAAACGGGATTATTAGCCTTACGAGGAGGATTAAACTTATTTGCTAATTTGCGTCCTGCGACTATTTTACCACAATTAATTGATGCCTCTACCCTCAAACGAGAAGTAGTAGAAGGGGTAGATATTATGGTAGTAAGAGAATTGACTGGCGGCATTTATTTCGGACAACCCAAAGGAATTTTTGAGACAGAAACAGGGGAAAAACGCGGTGTTAATACAATGGCTTATACTGAGTCGGAAATAGATCGCATTGCCAAAATCGGCTTTGAAACTGCCCAAAAACGCCGAGGTAAGTTATGTTCGGTTGATAAAGCCAATGTTTTAGATGTTTCTCAATTATGGCGCGATCGCGTTACGGCAATGGCAGCTAATTATCCCAATGTAGAATTGACTCATTTATATGTAGATAATGCAGCAATGCAATTAGTCCGCGCTCCCAAGCAGTTTGATACTATTGTTACAGGTAATTTGTTTGGGGATATTCTTTCTGATGCTGCTGCGATGCTAACGGGTAGTATTGGAATGTTACCTTCTGCTAGTTTAGGCTTGGATGGACTAGGAGTTTTTGAACCCGTACACGGATCTGCACCAGACATAGCTGGACAAGATCAAGCCAACCCCCTGGCTCAAATACTTAGTGCAGCTATGATGTTGCGTTATGGTTTAAATGAACCTGAAGCAGCAACCAAGATTGAACAAGCAGTGATTAAGGTTTTAGATCAAGGTTATCGAACTGGAGATATTATGTCTGCTGGCATGAAAGCAGTCGGTTGTCGTGAGATGGGCGAAGTATTAATTAAAGTATTGGAGTCGTAAATTTTTTGAAGTAAAAAGTAAAAAGTAGAAAGTAAAAAGTAAAAAGTTTTAATTTTTCAGCTTATTAATAGTACTAACAAGTATGCTTATAATTTCTTTTATTTCTTGAATCATAAATTCAAATTTTTTTTTGAAACTAATTCCGTTTCAATCATAATCTCAATCCAATATTTCGTCTCGCTGGCTTCTTTAAGAGCAATTGAATATTTAGATACAAAATCATTTTTAGATTGTGCAAAAACAGCTTCAGCGCAATTTGCCCCTATACTAGTTCCAGAGCGTAAAAATTGTTTTGATAAAACTTTTGCTGCATCGTCGTAATTTCTTTTGTTTATTTCTACGTAGGCTTTAATAACTCTAACAGCAAAATTTTTAGTTCTATCTTGAATCGAAATGTTATTATGATTCATAGTTAAAATTGTTATTGTAATTACAATTTTAATCCGTAGAGATAATTTATTTCTAGCTCTACTTATTACTTATTACTTGATTGAAAGTCCAGAAGTTGTGAGACGTGTCCCTCAATCTAACTTACCGCTACCCTTTAACACAAACAACCTGTTTGAGAGTGGCAACCACTTCTACTAAATCACTTTGATTTTTCATAACTTGATCAATTGGTTTATAAGCACCAGGAATTTCATCGATGACACCCGAATCTTTACGACATTCAATTCCTTGGGTTTGTTTGACTAAATCTTGAAGATCAAAGCGTTTTTTAGCCTGGGTTCGAGACATTAATCTTCCTGCACCATGAGAGCAACTACAATAACTATCGTGATTTCCTTTACCTTTGACAATAAAAGATTTAGCTCCCATTGAACCAGGAATAATGCCATAATCTTCTTCTCTCGCTCTTACCGCACCTTTACGGGTAACATAAACATCCTCGCCAAAATGAATTTCTTTTTCGGCATAATTATGATGACAGTTAACCGAAAGTAAAGGTTTAGTTGGTTTTCCTCCAGCTAAATGTTTTTCAACAATTTGTTTAAAACGAGCCATCATGACATCGCGATTAACACGAGCATAATTTTGCGCCCATTGTAAATCTCGCCAATAAGCTGCAAATTCTGGCGTTCCTGCGACAAAATAAGCTAAATCGGGGTCTGGTAATTTAATTTCTGCTAATTTGGCTAATTGTTTCGCTGTCGAAATATGACATTGAGCTAATTTATTACCAATATTACGCGAACCAGAATGAAGCATTAACCAAACCTGCTCTTCTGTATCTAAACATAATTCAATGAAATGATTACCTCCCCCAAGAGAACCCATTTGTCTCATCGCTTTGCCATCAAGATCTTGAACTCCTCGATGTAATTCTTTAAAATTACGCCAACCTTGCCAGTTAGTAACCGTTTTCTCAATGTTTTTATTTTCATTAAAACCAACGGGAATAACAGCTTCAATCTCTTGACGAATTTTTTTGAGCTTTCCGTCGAGTTGATCTGCATGAAATGGCATTTTCAGAGCAGCCATCCCACAATTGTGAACAAATACTCCTGCACTAAGAGCAAAGTTATTGTAACCAGGAACACTTAAACAATAAACATCTTCTTGTTCTTGGAGAGGAAAGACCGCAGCTACTTTATGATTGTAGCCGTGTTGATATCTAGGGTGATTATGAAGTCCAATCGGACTTTTAATTGCATCTCCACAAGTTTCACAGGTATAAAAGCGATTAGCAATTTCCTTGCTTTTAATTCTTCCTTTTTCACTTTGGTTGTATGTAATGAGATATTGCTTTCCTCTTTCCCCATTACCCGCTACAGATTGAAGAAAATGTTCGGGATTATTCTGCATATAGTTAAGAATATTAGCCGTTCCTCTTTGAGCAAAATATTCGTAGCCTTCTTTTGTTTTAGCTTTCGCTGCTAAGGCTTTTTGTCTTTTAGCTTCAAATTCTGGGGATTGCCAAGAAGTATTTTTCTCTACTAAAGAACGATGATAAGCAGAATGGTCGCAGTTTCCCATAAATTCTAGATTTTCTGGTCGATTATCTGATTGATCGAAATTCTTATGATGAATAACTACTCTTTGATTCTCAAATTTGGGAACTGCACCTAAAATTCCTGAACGAGCAACAATCCAATGAGCTTCTTGCCATATTCCAGAATAGTTTTGTTGGATCAAAGTATATCCATCTTTGTCTGTTTTGGCATAAAAAGGCATCAAAGAATCATTAGGCTTAAGCTTTATGGCTTCTCGATAACTGCCATCACGCAGCATAAATTGATGATCTGGAGTACATCTTATTTCTTGATGATTATCCAAAACTACTTTAACCAATTCTGCATTACTACGAGTCTTACGAGCGATCGCTTCTGCACAGACAATTTTGCCACTATCCGTACAGGCATATACATAAATTGGCTTTCCTTGCTCAACTAAATCAGCAAGCGTATATTTTTTCCCATTCACTAAAGGAATTTCGGTATCCCCTGTAAAACAACCCACGTCAACCCCCACAGCAGCAGGAATAACTGCGTCTTTAGTGGCAATGACTGAACCAACTAACGCTCCTTTACCTAAATGAACATCCGGCATCAAAGCTACGTGCTTAAAAACAAACGGCAGAGAGGCAACATTTTTTGCCATCTGGGTTTCATTCCCTGCTAGCTCGTGATTTGCCCAGGATAATACTGGTTTTGGTGTTGATAAATTTAACTGTTCGTAAGGCATAATTAAATACTAAAAACTACATTAATAATACAAAAAGAAACTTGTTCCTGCAAGTTGTTAATCGGATAATTTTTGAGAAAACAACTCGATTTGATTGCTATTTAGTGTATTTATTAACAGCATCAGCAGAGCAATTTGTTCTATATAATTTCACAACTTTTCCAAGTTAATGTCTTAAAGTAAAGATCAAAAAGGTAAACGGTAAATTACTTATGCTATTTCGTCAACTATTTGACCGAGAATCAAGTACTTATACTTATTTAATTGCTGATTTAGATACTCAAGAAGCAATTTTAATAGATCCAGTTTTAGAACAAGTTGAACGAGATTTACAATTATTGACAGAATTAAACTTGACTTTACGCTATTGCTTAGAAACCCATGTTCATGCCGATCATATTACAGGAACAGGTATGCTACGGCAAAAAACTAATTGCTTAGGAATAGTTCCAGCCAATGCAGCCATTGAATGTGCAGAGCATCAGATCAAAGATGGAGAAGTATTCAAATTAGAATCGATCATTATTAAAGCGATCGCAACTCCTGGTCATACTACTAGTCACATGGCTTACTTAATTAATGGTAAACGATTATTAACAGGTGATGCCTTATTGATTCGTGGTTGTGGTAGAACCGATTTTCAAGGTGGTGATGCAGGTACACTCTATGACTCGGTAACCAAAAAACTCTTTACTTTACCAGATGATACTTTAGTTTATCCCAGTCATGATTATCGTGGATATACTGTTTCTACTATAGGTGAAGAAAAAAACTGGAATCCCAGATTTGTCGGACGAACTCGTCAAGATTTTATTGACTTTATGAATAATCTCAATCTTCCCGAGCCAAAAAAAATGATGGAAGCTTTGCCAGCTAATAAAACGTGCGGTCAAATTTTAACTGTAAAACAATAATCAATCTAATTACCCAAATAATCAAATTAAAATCAATAATAAAATTTCAATCAAAAAAATCTAACTATATAAATATAACGATAAACTAGAAACAACTTGATTCTCATCTGCCATCAAATAATCTTCTAGTTGAGCCAGTTTATATTGCTCTTGCTCCTCTAAGCTATTTGTCTGCTGAGATTTGCATCGATTAGCAGCGATCAAATTAAAAATAGGTAAGATAAAAGATAAATAGTGGCTCATAGAAAATCTAGATTAAACAAATCTATATTACATAGTTTTTTGCCGATTTAAAAAAAAACCTAGATTGTAATTACAGATTTTTTAAATAAAGTTTAAATTAAGCTAATCGGCAATCAGACCAAATAATTTTAAAGAATAATAATTTTTAGGGAATTAGTACTCTAGTTGAATTAAAAATTAACTTTTGTACAGACGCAATATCTTACGTCTCTAGATTTTTGACTTTTAACTTTTGACTTTTCTATAATGCTTATTCTGTCATTCCGATAGTCTCAATGTATCTCAAAAATCTTCATCTGCGGTCATTTCGTAACTATAGCGAACAGCAGGTAGACTTTACCGCACAAAAAACTATTTTGGTGGGTAATAATGCTCAAGGAAAGTCTAACCTTCTCGAAGCCGTAGAATTACTAGCTACTCTCAAAAGTCATCGCGTAACTCGCGATCGCGAATTAGTATTAGATGGAACAAATCTTAGTAAAATTGAGGCTACTGTCGAACGAGCTTATGGGACATCGGAATTAGGCTTAATTCTTCGTAAACAAGGAAGACGGACAGTTGAATTGAACCACGAAACTTTACGCCGTCAAGTTGATTTTTTAGGAGTTCTTAACGCAGTACAATTTTCCAGTTTAGATTTAGATTTAGTTAGAGGCGCACCTGAATCTCGTCGTAACTGGCTTGATAGCTTAGTAACTCAACTAGAACCAATCTATGCTCATATCTTACAAGAATACGAACAAGTATTGCGTCAACGTAATGCTTTGCTCAAAAAAATTGTCCAAAGAGAAGAACAACCATCACTAACTACATCTTCTGCTGATCTTAAACAACTACAATTGTGGGATGAACAATTAGCAGCAGCAGGTTCTCGGGTAACCAGACGACGAGCTAGAGTTTTAGCAAGATTAACCCCCATCGCGCAACAATGGCATCATTGTATTAGTGGAACAACCGAAATTTTAAAAATTAATTATGCACCAAATGTGACTTGGACTGAAGACGAACCCGATAAAGTGCAGCAAGCTTTTTTAACTAAACTTGAACAAAGACGTATTGTTGAACAAAATCAAGGTAAAACTATAGTAGGCCCTCATCGAGATGAAATTGAATTTACAATTAATCAAACTCCTGCTCGTTATTACGGTTCTCAAGGACAACAACGCACCTTAGTTTTAGCTTTGAAATTAGCAGAATTAAAATTAATTGAAGAAGTAGTAGGAGAACCTCCTTTACTTTTATTAGATGATGTTTTAGCAGAACTCGATCCTAATCGACAAAATCAACTTTTAGAAGTTATTGGTGGTCAACGAGGAGTTGATGGCAAAATCAATGGTTTTCAAACTTTAATTACGACTACTCATATCGGTTCTTTTAATCATCAGTGGATTGAAGATGCTCAAATTGTTACTGTCGAAGCAGGTAAAATCCAAAATTGTTAAATAAATTACTTACGGCAGTTTTCGTGCTTAGTAGACTACAGGCGACAAGTAAAAAGCGCTTCGGTGTCAGAAACGTGAAACGAAGGATCAAAGGGCGGAATGCCCCGCTCGCAGGTCGGGGCTTGCAAGCCCCGATGGATTCCCCACACTTGAATTAAATTCAAGTGTACCGAGCGGTAAAAAACCGTTCACTGGTAACTGATAACTGATATATGTTCTATTCAACTGAAAATCTTAGTAAACTTAGGTTGACCAAACTAAAACAGATTTGCTTAAAGATTAAATAAAATAGCCTCTCCGATTAGGAAAGGCTAAGGTCAATTTTTTTAAAGATAAAAATTATCGCAAGGAGTTTAAAGCTGCTTTTTTGCTCCAATCTACTTGATAATCATCTTTGTCATCGCTCCAAATTACTCCTTTAAGTACCTGCAAGTATTTCTGGGCAATAATTTCTGGGGTAAAATGTGATTCTAGATATGTACGACCAGCTTTACCCATTGCCATAGCTTTTTCAGGATTTAAAGCCAGAAAACGAATAAACTCCGCTAAAGCAAGACTATCATTATTACTAAAAGCAACACCACAACCTGCCACTTCTAAAAGTTCCCTTAGATAAGAATGAGATTCACAAATAGCAGCAACAGGTCGTCCGGCAGCTAAAATACCATAGAGTTTACTAGGAACAACTAATCCTTCAAAACCAGGCGCGATACTAACTAATGACAAATCACAGGCTGTGAGAGAATAGGGAAGATCTGTTTTGTGCTGATAAGGCAAGAAAATACAGTTTTGTAAACCCAAATTTGCTACAGTTTCTATACAAATTGCTTTTTTGGCACCACCACCAATGAAAACAAACTGAATTGGTTCATGTTGTAACAGTTTAATTGTTTCTATGATTGTTTCAGCGTCATGGCAACGACCAAGATTACCTGAGTACAAAACAGTAAACTTGTCTTTCATTCCATACTGAGTGGCAAACCAATTTTCTTCTTTGGGGATCGGTTTGATCCAATCAGGATCTGCCCAATTATGAATTACAGAAATTTTGTCAGCTAGTTGAGGAGCTTGAGCGACTAATCGTTGTTTCATAGTGGGACTAAGAACAATAATTCCTTGAGCGCGCTGCCAAACTCGATGGTTAATCGCAGTCCAAATTTTAACCAACAGATGATGATTGGGAAAAATAGAAAGTGCAGTGGTGATATCAGGATATAAATCGTAAATCAAGCATACATAGTTACGTTTAAAACATAAATTCGCTAAATATCCGATCGCTGGTAAAAATGGTGGTGCGGTGGTAAGCATCAGAACATCACCACGATGCCAAGATTTGAGCAAATGTAAGCTTGAACGTAAACAAAACAGAACACCACTGAGAGCTTTTCCAATAATTCTTCCGGAACTTAGTTTGGTAATACGCGATCGCTTGATGAGTAAACGTGTGAAACGCTCAATTGCTGGAGCTTGTTCTTGATCGAAAGCATAACCAGGTTGCCCCGTAAATATTTTGATATCCATTCCCTGTTGTGCTAAATGAGTTGCTAATTCTTGAATTAGCTGACCTGTAGCTGCATAATCTGGGGGAAAAAACTGAGTAAATATAGAAACTTTAAAATTTGACTGGTGAGCATTAACTGTTTGGTTTTGAATTCTTTGAGCTTGAAAAAAGAGACTTTTAATCTTATTCATCCACTGGTTTATTACTTGTGTCATGGAAAAACCT
The DNA here is from genome assembly GCF_000317575.1 of Stanieria cyanosphaera PCC 7437. Taxonomy (NCBI): domain Bacteria; kingdom Bacillati; phylum Cyanobacteriota; class Cyanophyceae; order Pleurocapsales; family Dermocarpellaceae; genus Stanieria; species Stanieria cyanosphaera. Next base: position 2,919,149 of record NC_019748.1, read on the forward strand.
CATTTAGTTATTGTCTTCTTTGGATCAATTGACAGAGTTAGTTTTGAATTTGTAGCGTTATCTAGTTTTATTTTCTTTTGTATTTTTCCCAATTTTTTTCAATAAAAAACATCAATAATTTTTTAAAATTTTTATTTCAATTATTATTAACTTTTTATTGTATTGATTAATAAAAACTTTGCCTATAGTTGATTTCAATTAAAAAAAAATACTTAGATAAAATTACTGAAATTATTTATTAAACAAAAGATAATTAAATTGATCTACTCTTCTTTTTTTTTAAATTGGGGGAAGTAAACAAAAATAACTTAATTATTAATATTTTTTTGTGAAATTTAGTTAAAATTTAACTTTTAAATCTTGACAATGCTTTTTTGTTTTAAAAAACACAATTAGCACAATTACAAAAGTAACTAAGCAAAAAAAATAATTGTTAAAAATAAAAACAAAATAGCTAAGATTTTGCTGAACTTAGCATTCTAACTTCTGGGGTTACAAGTATAATTACTGAGGTTGTTAAGCCAGAATGAATTTATTATTGGTTTGAAAAGTCTCTAAGTATATTCTTATTAAAAGATTAAAGCCAAAAAGTTATTTTAATTTTTTTTGTTTGTTATGAATAATCAATTAGTCAATTCTAATACTTTGTATTTACCTACTCCAGAAACTGAATCAACTTTTTCTCTGACAGAGCTAAAACAAACCTTGAGTCGTCAGTGGAAACCAGCATTACTAGTAGCAAGTACTGTATGTATTGGGATGTTTTTATCTACAGTCTTGCAAACTCCTAAGTATCGGTCTCAAACGCTTCTTCTATTAGAAAATAATAAAACTCAGCAATCGGCATTAGTATCACCAGGACAACAATCATTAAACACAGGCTATAGCAATCTCAAAGATTTATCTACAGAAATACTAGTCTTACGAAGCTATCCTTTAATTGCTAAAGCAGTTGAGAAAGTTCAACAAGAATATAGCGACTTGACTGTTGGTAATGTCATAGGCAACTTGTCTATTATTCAAGCTAATGTTAATGAAATTCCAACAGATGTATTAGTGGTTTCTTATATTGATAGCAATCCTGAAAGAGCCAAAGCAGTTTTAGAAGCATTGGGTTCTACTTATGTAGAATATAGTTTGAATCGACAGCGATCGCAAGCTGCTAATGCAATTAATTTTATCGATCAACAATTACCCAAAGCGCAAGCTGAATTAGATGATGTAGCCAAGAAAATTCGTAATTTTCGACAAAGCTATCATATTGTCGATCCTAATGAATATGCCTCGCGGGTAATTCAATTTAGAGATGGGTTAGAGCAACAGGAAAAACAAGCAGAAATTTCTTTAGCAGCAGCCCAAAGACGCTATGAAGAAATTAATCGTCAGCTAAGAGAATTGGGACAAAATCCAGAGACTATTGTTGCTTATACACTTCTTAGTCAAGACCAAGTTTATCAAAATTTAACTAGTAGGCTCAAAGAACTAGAAAGCCAATATGGATTGGGTAGTGTCAACTTTCATGACAGTTATCATGTCATGGAAGAATTTAAGCTAAAGCAAGTAGAACTCCGCAAATTAATGAAAGAGCGAGCGCAACAAATTTTGGGTGATGCGGTTTCTCAGGTCAACCTTGAAGCAATAATTGTGAATCAGGGAAGCACCAGTCAAATTATGGGAATAAATACCGCTAATACTCAAGTCTCAGCAGCGAATACTAATCAAGCTGTAGAGTCACAAGGTGGTAGTACCCAAGTATCTGGGACTATTTCTACAATCCAAAATCTTGCATCTATGCGATTGCAAGTAGAAACTGAACAAGCATCTTTACAAACTCAGATTGCTGGAATTCAACGAGCTAAAACACAAGTAGAAAATACGTTTAATAGTATTCCTCAACTACAGCAATATTACGCCGAACTGACACGCCAGTTTGAGGTTAAATCTGGAGCGGTCAACTATTTAATGCAACGAAGGCAAGAACTAGATATTAATAAAGCACAAGAAAATGCTCCTTGGCAAATTCTGGAAGCTCCTCGTTTGCCGAACGTTCCTATTTCTCCTAATCTTCAACGAGGTATCTTTTTAGCTTTGATGGCGGGGGGTTTTATGGGAGTAGCAACAGCCTTCTTGCTGCAAAAGTTAGACCAACGAGTCAAGCAAGTAGAACAAGTCAAACAAATAGCACGACTACCACTGTTAGGCACTATTCCCAAAGTAGAAGAACCAGTCATTCAAATCAATGGGGAAACACATTCGAGAGCTCATTACTATAATTATTCCTCCTTTACTGAAGGATTACGAGCTTTGGCAATGAACTTGCGCTATACAATCACTGAAACGGGCAAGATCAATTCTCTAGCTTTGACTTCAAGTACTTCAGCAGAAGGCAAAACTACTGTAACTTATAACCTAGGACTTGTCTTGGCAGAGTTAGGACTGCGAGTCTTAATAGTTGATGCGGATATGCGTAAGCCAAAGATTCATAAATTAGCCAAGTTAGCTAATGATGAGGGTTTAAGTGAAGCGATCGCCAATGAGCGACCTTGGACTGATTATGTCCGACTAGGAGTATTGGAAAACCTGCATTTGATTACTGCTGGTTCGACATCTCCTAATCCTATAGCCTTACTGAATTCCGACAAAATGAAACAATTGATGCAACAGTGGCAGGAAGCTTATGACTATGTTTTAATAGATACGCCACCAATTGGAGTTATGGCTGATGCTAAAAGTCTGGCAAATCAAGTAGATAGTGTTTTATTTGTTGTCGGAATGGAAAGAGCTACTCGCAGGGCGATTAACAATTCCCTAGAAGTCCTCCGTAGCAGTCAGTGCAATATTTCAGGCTTTGTTGCTAATCTGGTTGACCGTGAGTTTGACTATTATTCTTATTCCTACTACGACTCTTATTACAATCAATCCGCTAATGGCAATGGCAATGGCAACGGCAATGGCAATGGTAACGGTCATCACCATGAAGGCAGAATGCAGCAGTTGTTGCAACAATTCCGTCGTCGCGAGTAAATAGCTAAAGTTATCAAGCTAATTGGTCTAAACCACAAACTATTATGGTTAATAGTCCTCCAGAATTAGCTATCGAAGCAGGTCGCACCGAACGCCAATATTGGCGAGATTTATGGCGAGATCGGGAGTTATTTTACTTTTTGGCTTGGCGAGGAGATATTTTAGTTCGTTACAGTTACAAACAAACCTAATTTTATTTATCGGAGGTATTTGGTATTTTCGGAAAATGGAACCACCTTTGCTGATGTAATTTAACTTTTCAATTTAGTTAGGTTAAGAGAAGTATCATTTTAATTGAGCAAAATATGAGTGTTAGTTTAGGATTATCCTCAAAGTCCAAAATAGAACTAGAACAAAGAAGACAAGAAGCTTTGTGTACAGCAGAAAGATGTATGCAACTTCTTAGAAATGATTTTGGGGCAACAGAAATCATTTTATGTGGTTCGTTAGCTGGAGAAAGTCCTTGGCATTGGCATTCTGATATAGATATAGCGGTTCGAGGGATGAGTAAAGATGCAGTTTGGGATGCATATTCGGCAATAGAAGATTTTGTACCTCATTGGTTGAAAGTAGATTTGATTCCTTTGGAGTTTGCACCTAGTTATCTTGTCCACCGTATCCTCAAAAAAATACCGATGCCTGACAACAAATATCTTGCTTTAAAAACTCGCATCGAAGATGAATTAAAGTCTCTAGAAAACACGATTCAAACAATAACCGATCTACTAAATCAAAAAGATACTATTCCACAGGTAGCCTTAATTCCTGCACTAGCTAGTTATATTGCTGATTTTTATTCTGGATGTGAACGTATAAGCGAAAGGGTTGTGGTTTATTTAGATGGTGGTTTACCTACAAGCAAAGATTGGCATTTTGAACTATTAAAACAAATAGCTGAACCTGGAGGTAGTAATCGTCCACCTTTATGGAGTGGTGCATTACTGTTAGAACTAGATGAATATCGTAAATTTAGACATTTGGAAAGACATATTTACAAAATTGAGTTAAAACCAGAACGAGTAATTGCTTTAGCCGAAAATGTAAAACCAGTTTTTGACAAAATTAAATCGGCAGTAGCAAGATTTTATCAGTGGTTAGAACAACAAGCCGAACAAGACTTTAATTAGATAATCATGTCAAAATCTTTACGAGTTAACGGGCAATCGCGCCAATCAAATTGGACAGTTTATTCTCCAGAAAGTCAAATTAAACATCCCATTCGGCTCATTAAATTTATGTGGCGCGATTTACTTGGTTCAAGAGAACTAGCTTGGCAACTGTTTATTAGAAATATTAATGCTCAATATCGGCAGTCAGCTTTAGGGTTTTTCTGGGCTATATTTCCAGCGATTGTTACAGCTTGGGGTTTTACCTTTGCCAAAAATAGTGGCATTGTCAATATTGGAGAAACGGATTTGCCTTATCCTGCCTATGTCATGTTTAGTACAACTTTATGGCAGACTTTCATCGAGTCCCTTAATGCGCCAATTCAAGCTGTAAATAGTTCTAAAGTTATGTTAGCGAGGATTAATTTTCCTCGTGAGGCAATTATTCTAAGTCAGTTAGGACAAGTTGGTTTTAACTTTGGTATCAAGTTAATTTTGATTATCGGCTTGTTTGTTTGGTTCAAAATGCCTGTTACTTGGAGTGTCTTGATCGCACCAGTCGGATTAATTCATCTAATTATACTTGGTACGGCGATCGGTTTATTTTTAGCTCCTATAGGTAATCTCTATCAAGATATTTCTCGTTTTTTAGCAGTTGCTACTAGTATGTGGCTATTTCTGACTCCTGTAGTTTATCCTGTCCCAACAGAAGGAACAATCGCCAATATAGTTAGATTAAATCCTGTAACTCCTTTACTGGTAACTACTAGAGAACTAGCTACTACTGGAGTAATCTCTAATCCTCAAGGATTTTGGTTGGTAAGTATAGTTGCAATAGTTGGTCTATTTCTAGCCTGGATTTTTTATCGTCAAGCTATGCCCTATGTGGTAGAGAGGATTAGTTCTTAATGACTATCAGTATTTCAGAAAAACAAGAACTTCCACCATCAAAAGACAACGAAGTTGTTCTTTCCATTGAAGGAGTATCTAAAAAATTTTGTCGCAGTCTCAAGCATTCTCTGTTTTATGGAATTCAAGATATTACGACAGATTTGGTTGGATTACGAAATAATGAGCGAGATTTGCGCAATCAAGAATTTTGGGCTTTAGATAACGTCAGTTTTGAATTACGACGAGGAGAAGCACTGGGTTTAGTTGGCAAAAACGGTAGTGGTAAATCTACTTTACTAAGGATTATTGCAGGTTTAATTAAACCAGATCGAGGTCAAGTTCGAGTCAGAGGAACAGTTGCACCCTTGATTGCTTTGGGTGCGGGTTTTAATCCTATTCTTACAGGTAGAGAAAACATCTATGCCAATATGTCAATCTTGGGATTATCTAAGCAGGAAATCGACGAAAGATTCGACGAAGTAGTAGAATTTGCAGAAATAGGTGACGCGATCGATGCACCTGTGCAAAGCTATAGTTCTGGTATGGCTGCACGTTTGGGTTTTGCTTCTGCAATTCATACTGAACCAGATATTTTATTGATTGATGAAGTGTTGGCTGTAGGTGATATTAAATTTCAATCTAAATGTCATCGAAAACTAAGCGAGCTTCGTCAGCAAGGTACATCTTTTATTTTAGTTAGTCATAACTCTCAGATAGTATTAGGTGTCTGCGATATTGCTGTGTATCTTTTTCAAGGTCAACAGTTAAAGTTTGGCGATATATATTCAGTTATTTCTCAATATGAACGGCATATATTTGCTAGTAATTATGAACAAACATTGGGAGTATTAAAACGTCCAGCTAAACAAGCTACTGAAAGCAATGGATTAGATATTACTTCTTTATATTTTAAAAATTCCCAAGGTCAACAAATATCATCTCCAGTTAGTGGAGAACCTGTTGATTTGATTATAGGATGTCAAGTTAATAAAAAACTAAATAATATTATTACTAGAATAAATTTTTATGATACTAAATTTGGCACTAGCCCAATCCAATTTTTAAGTAATTACAACGATAAACAACAATTGACTTTAACAGAAGGTCAGCATGAAATTGTTGTTAGAATGCCTTATTTTTGTTTTAAACCAGGTCTTTATGATCTAAAAATAGTTATCAGAAATGATGCTTTGTTTACATTAGATTATGTTGAATCATTTCGATTTCAAGTTGACTCTAATGGCAGCATGACTAATTGTGAATTTTATCAGCCACGTTTGTGGCAAATCATAAGTTATTAATTGTAAATGATATGCAACTGAATAATATTAAATGCGATCGCTCTTACCGAGACCAAGCTACAATTCACCATTGCAGTTTATGTGGTTCAAGCAATCATAGTCTACTATTCGATAAAGGACGACACAATCAAGTAGTTCACAACTATATATGTAATAATTGTGGCTTTGTATTTGTTTTGCCTCGACCTTCTGCTAAAAAACATCAAGACTTGTATCAAGAAGATCAATTTTTCAATACAGAAACAAATTTATCAGCACCTGATGACGCTAAATTTGCTGCTTGCGAACTTGTCGCTCAATCTAGACTCAAAATTCTAGAGCGTGAGTTAGGAGAATTTTTGTGGTCTAAAGAAACCTCCAAATCTATTTTAGAAGTTGGTTGTGGTACTGGTGATTTTCTGCGATTGATGCGAGGCTGTGGCTGGAATGTCCTTGGACTTGAGCCAGATGTTAATTATACTGAAGCCGTTAAAAAAAGATACAATTTATCGATTGATAATCAATTTGTCGAACAGTTTTATACGGAAAAAAGATTTAATTTAATCTGTAGTTTTGACGTAATCGAACACATTGAAGAGCCTAATGTTTTTCTAGCTAACATTTATAGGCTTTTAGATGACCAAGGTTATCTTTATTTGGAATGTCCCAGTATAGATCGTTGGTATGGCGAAACCATTGACTTCTTTTTCAGGGACGTTCATATCAATACGTTTTCTCAAAAAACTCTAAAAGCATTTCTGGCTAAAAATCAATTTCAGTTGATATCTTCTGGTTGGAATAGTCATGGTTTATGGGTTATTGCTCAAAAAACTAATAAAAAAAATCTTCTAGTCGAGTGGGATGATCCACAACGCATACATCAGATAATTCAACAAGCAAGTTTTCCCATCAAAGCTGCAAAAAATAATCGCTTGATAACTCGAACATCATCTATTATCACTAGAAGTATTAACCTAATTAAAACTAAACCATTACAAATTCCTATTAAAGTCAGTAACAAAATTAAGAATCGTTTCCATTTTGACAGTGCTTTTAATACTTCAGGAGATCGCTTACTTAATGCAGAAGAAGTTGCTATTAAACCTTCACTACCTAATACTAGTAGCTTAAGAGTAGTTCATGTAGGAATACATCAAAATACTGACAATGGAGGAGATACTTTACTATTTCCTGCCATTAGATGGCTATGGCAAAATCATCTTGCTCCAACTCATTTTACTTTATCTCCTTTGCGAGGAGAAGTAACACAAAAAACTATTGATGAGATTAATCAACACGATGCTTTAATTATTGGAGGAGGAGGACTCTTTTTATCTGATACTAATCCTAATGGTTTTTCAGGTTGGCAGTGGGCTTGTTCTACTGAATTATTAGATAAAATTAAAGTACCAATTATTTTATTTGCTGTTGGTTACAATCAATTTCGTGGACAATCAAAATTTAAACCGGTTTTTACAGAAAACTTGCGTAAGCTAGTTGAAAAAAGTGCTTTTATTGGCTTAAGAAATTATGGTAGTATTGAAGCTCTTAAACAATATTTACCAGAATATTTACATCATAAACTAATCTTTCAACCTTGTCCTACGACTTTACTAAGTCGCTTTTATCCCGATATTCCATTTCAAACTGAAAACACAGAAAAAATTGTATCTGTTAATATTGCCTTTGATCGTCATCACCTTCGTTTTGGTCATCGAGAAGATGAAATTCTTTGGAATATAGCTGATAGTCTGTTGTTATTACAAGAAAAAGGGTGGAAACCTGTTTTATTTAATCATTCTAGCCATGATCGAGATGCTTATTTATGGTTCAAAGCTAGAGGACTTCGTCTTGATGAAGCTCGACTATTTTGTGTTCCACCCCAAACTGTAATTCAAGAATATTCTCAAGTTTCTTTAGCTTTAGGAATGCGTGGTCATGCTCAAATGATTCCCTTTGGATTAAACTGTCCAATTCTGAGTTTAATTACTCATGATAAACTGGGCTTTTTCTTAGATGATATTGGACATAATGAGTGGGGTATAGATTTACAACAGGAAAATGTCAAAAATAATTTGACTGCTAAAATTAATTACTTTATCAATCATCAAAATGATGTTAATTTACAACTTCAGCAAGCACAAGAAAAGCTATGGCAAATTACGCAACAAAACATAGAGAAAATTAAAAAAAGCTTGTAATATACTTTCAAAATCAATAATTACTACTAAACAAGCATTACTAAATAATCATGTGACTTTAGCAGAAGATTATTTTAAAGAATTGCGCTATGAACCAGCTAATTAAAGATTAATTATTATCTTAGAATTAATTCATTACCAATGTCCATAATTGCTCTCATCCCTGCGCGCGGTGGTTCTAAAGGTTTACCTGGTAAAAATATTCGGAATTTAAGTAACAAACCTTTAATTGCTCATTCGATTATTGACGCCAAAGAAGCAGAATTTATAGACAAAGTATATGTCTCTACAGATGATTCTGAAATAGCGGAAATTTCTAGAGAATATGGTGCAGAAATAATTAATCGCCCTGATGAATTAGCGGGAGATACTGTTTCTTCTGAATCAGCTTTAAGCCATGCAGTTGAGCAAATTGAATCTACTGGTGTGGCTATAGATTTGGTGGTGTTTCTCCAATGTACTTCCCCGATTAGAACTGGAATAGATCTTGACAATGCCATTAAAAAAGTTAAAACAGAAGGTGCAGATTCTTTGTTATCTGTTTCTCCTTCTCATAGATTTTTATGGCAAGAAGTTGACGGTATAGCTCAATCAATTAACTATGACTATCGTTGTCGTCCACGTCGACAAGATATGCAACCACAATATGTTGAAAATGGCTCTATTTATATTTTTAAACCTTGGGTATTGAAGCAATTCAACAATCGTTTAGGTGGTAAAATTGCTCTTTTTCCTATGATTGAAGCAGCCAGTTGGGAAATAGATTCTATTTTTGATTTTGAAATTGCCGAATCTTTACTGAACAAGCAGGTGACAGTAAATGCTGATTGATAGAAATATTGCTAAATATATTGTCTTTGCTGAAGATAGTATTATTAATGCTTTAAAAAAGATTAGCGACAATAAAAGTAAAGTTATTTTTTCTGTAACCGAATCTGGCAGACTGGAAGGAGTAATGACCGATGGTGACTTTCGTCGTTGGTTAGTGACTCAAAATACTATCGATCTCAATCAGTCAGTTGCTAAAGTTGCCAACAAAAACTTTAAATATGCTTTTGATGGAGACGAACCAGAAAAGATTCAATCTTACTTATCTGACAAAATTGAGTTTGTTCCCCTGATTGATAAAAATCATCATCTAGTTGCTGTTGCGAGAAAACGGTCTAATGTTATTCAAATTGGGGACTTTACTATTGATGTTGAATCTCCTAGCTTTATTATTGCAGAGATTGGCAACAACCATAACGGTAGTTTAGAGTTGGCGCGTCAACTAATTGATGCAGCAGTATTATCTGGTGCAAACTGTGCCAAATTTCAACTACGGGATTTAAGTTGTCTCTATGCTAATGCAGGGAATGCTAACGATGTAAAAGAAGATTTAGGCTCTCAATATACTTTAGATTTGCTATCCCGTTTCCAATTGAGTCCAGAGGAAATGTTTACCGCTTTTGACTATTGTAAAGAGCAAGGTATTTTACCTTTGTGTACTCCTTGGGATGAGAATAGTTTAAGTCTTTTGGAAGGATATGGAATGCCTGCTTATAAAGTTGCTTCAGCAGATTTTACTAATCATGACTTTTTAAAAGTGTTGGCAACCACAGGGAAACCTTTAATCTGTTCGACAGGAATGTCCACAGAAGCTGAAATTGTGGAAACAGTTAGTTTGTTGCAGAGTTTAGGGGCGATTTATGTGTTATTACACTGCAATTCTACTTATCCAGCACCTTTTAAAGATATTAATTTAGCTTACCTAGACCGACTAAAAGAGCTAGGAGACTGTCCTGTAGGCTATTCTGGTCATGAAAGAGATATTAACGTGGCGATCGCATCTATCGCCAAAGGTGCAAAAGTAATTGAAAAACACTTTACCCTAGATAAATCGATGGAGGGTAACGATCATAAAGTTAGTTTGTTACCTGAAGAATTTCAGGCGATGGTAGAAGGAATACGCCAGGTGGAAGCTGCGCTTGGTAACAATAGCGATCGCCGTTTGAGTCAAGGGGAATTAATGAACCGTGAAACCCTGGCAAAAAGCTTAGTGATTAATTGTAATCTACAACCAGGAGACGTAATTACTGAAGCTATGATTGAGGTTAAAAGTCCAGGTAAAGGATTGCAACCCAATCGCAAGGGTGAATTAATCGGTAAAAAAGCCAAAAGAGCGTTTCAACCAGGAGACTTCTTTTTTCCTAGCGATTTAGAAAGAGAACGTATTTTAGCGCGTCCCTATCAGTTTAAACGTCCTTGGGGCATACCAGTTCGCTATCACGACTTTAAAACGATTTTGGCTAAAACCAATCCCGATTTATTAGAATTTCACCTCAGCTATAAAGACTTAGAACAAGATATTAAACAATACTTTGATCGCGTTTACGATTTAGATTTAGTTGTACACAGTCCCGAATTATTTGCAGGGGATGTAGTTTTAGACTTATGTTCTACCGATCAAGATTACCGTCAACATTCAATCAAAGAATTACAAAGAGTAATTGATTTGACGCGATCGCTAAAACCCTATTTTAGTAAAGCAACTCGACCCTGTATTGTTACTAATGTAGGTGGCTTTAGTGAAGACAAGCCGTTACCAAGTTCGCACAAAACCGAGTTATACGAATTGCTGATTGATAGCCTTTCGGTTTTAGATCAAGATGAAGTAGAAATTATTCCTCAAACTATGCCACCTTTTCCTTGGCATTTTGGCGGACAACGCTACCATAACTTATTTGTTGCTCCTCAAGATACAGTTGAATTTTGCCAAGCACAAAACTATCGTATCTGTTTAGATGTTTCCCACTCTAAACTTGCTTGTAACCATCATAAATGGTCTTTTAAAGAATTTGTCGAACAAGTAGGAATTTATACTGCACATCTTCATATTGCTGATGCAGAAGGTGTGGATGGTGAAGGATTACAAGTCGGTGAAGGTGAGATTGACTTTTCTGCTTTAGCGAAAGACTTGGCAGAAGTTGCACATTTAGCTTCTTTTATTCCAGAAATTTGGCAAGGACATAAAAATGATGGTGAAGGGTTTTGGAATGCGTTGGAACGTTTAGAAGCAATTTTTTAGTTGAATAAATAATATTAGAAGATGCGAGCAGGATTATGACCAAAAATGACATCATTATTCTAGGTAGTGGAATGTCTATTCTAGATTTATCCGCAGCAGAAATTGAATACATTAATCAATGTTCCGTCAGAATCGCTGTTAACAAATTTATGGCTTTTTATAAAAAAGTCAACATTATGCCTACCCACGTTTATTATGTTGATGCTTATGAGAAGTCAGTAGTTTTATTTTTACAACATATATTTAATGTTTGTAGAAAAGATAAACTGGAGAACTTAACATTTATTTTGGGCAAACACCTCAATCAAAAAAAAGTTATTTCTAATTTGCTATATTTTTATCTTAAAAAAAACTATCTTAAATTTAAAAAAATTGATAATGTCAATCTTTTTTTAGTACCTAAAAATTGTTTTTTTGAGTTTATTTCTCATCAAGATTGGTTACATGGTAATGAATGGAGTCATACTTTGAAGCAACCTTTATTTCATTATCGGGGCAGTCTTAGCACAGTACTTAATTATGTTTCAATTAAGTATCCAAATCATCCAATTAAATTAGTCGGGGTAGATTTTAATTCTCCTGATTACTTTTTCCAAAAAGAATTAGAAAAACTCAATTTCGCTTGGCAAGATTGGACTACTCCTATTATACAAAAAGAAAAAAATCATTTTAGTGCTATTCCCTATGAAGGTACAACTATTTTTGATAAATTCGAGTTTATTATTGAAAACCTTCACAAATCTGGTAATGAAATTTTTAGTTGTAATCCTAATGGTTTATTAGTAAGTAAAAACTTAGTTAAATATAATAAAATTATTTCTTAAATTATTAATATAAAGATTATGGATTATAAGTATAAAAAACAAAAGATATCAGTTTGTAAAAACTATGTATTTCCTAAAATTTCTCCATTGATAGAAACTAGTGAACGGCCATTTTGGTCAGTAATGATTACTAGTTATAAACGTACAGAATATTTAGAGCAAGCTATTAGAAGCGTTTTAAGCCAAAATATTGGTGAACAGGAAATGCAAATAGAAGTTGTAGATGATTGTTCTCCACTAGAAAGTGGACAAAAAATTGCGCAAATTGTCCAAGAAGTTGGTAAAGGTAGAGTTACTTTTTATCATCAACCTCAAAATGTTGGTATCTATAATAACTGGAATACCTGCATTAATCGCGCTCGTGGTCGCTGGATTCATATTTTGAGCGATGATGACCTAGTTATGCCTAATTTTTATCAAGCTTATCGACAACAGATAGAAGCAAATCAATGCTCTATGGTTATAGGGCAGTCAGTTTCCATCAATCAACAAGAGCAATGGCTCGGTATTTCTAAATCGCTTCAAGCCTATGAAGGTTTACTAGATAATGCCCTCAAAAAACTTTCTCGGGATAATCCCATTAGAACGCCAGCAATAATTGTAGCTCGTGAAGCTTATGAACAAGTTGGAGGATTTACTGATTCTCTTGTGTATGCTCCAGATTGGGAAATGTGGACTAGACTAGCTGCTAATTTTAATGTGGCTTATGTTAAAAGACCTTATAGTCAATTTCGTTGTCATACTGGCTCAGAAACTAACAAATTAGTTCTTACTGCTACTTCAGTTGCCGATAGTTTAGCAGCATCACAAATCATTCAATTAAGATTTGATAATTTTCAAGACCGCCAAGAAATTAAACTTTCGGTCAATAAATGGCTTAGTAATGAAAGTCGTTATCTTAGTAATAAATTTGCCAGTGAAGGATACTATTATTCTGCTTGGATTCATGCACTTTGGGTATTGCGATTAACCCCTTCTATTTCATCTTTAAAAAATATAATAAATGTTTTTTTGAAAATGCTTAAGTCATTATTAATAAAGTTATTTCATTCTCTGAAATTTCAATATTAGTTAAGCATTAAAACTAATTTATAACAATATTATTCGGCTCTAAAATTGATCGACATTGAGTAAGTATTATAGAAAAATTTTTACAAAGTTTATTAAAACAGACATATATGAAAGTTTTACACATTAATCAATCTGATATATCTGGTGGAGCAGCGATCGCAGGATATCGACTACATCAAAGTTTATTAAATAGCAGTATTGATTCTCGTTTACTAGTAGGTAGCGCTAAAATTCAAACCGATCGCATAGCTAAAGTTAAACGCAAATATCCTCTAGAAAATAAATTGTTTCGTTTGTCTAAATGTTTAGGAGTTAATTACCTCAACCTTGTTAGTACCTTTGATATAACCAAACACAAGTTTTATCAAGAAACTGACATTTTAAACTTTCATAATCTCCATACTGGATATTTTAACTATCTCGCAATTCCAGCTTTAACCAAAGATAAACCTGCTGTTTATACTCTCCATGATATGTGGAGCTTTACTGGTCATTGTGCCTATAGTTACGATTGCGATCGCTGGAAACAAGGTTGTGGCAAATGTCCAGATCTTAATACTTATCCTGCTGTTACAAGAGATAGTACTTCTTGGGAATGGAAGTTAAAAGATTGGGTTTATAGTCATTCTAATTTAGCTATAGTTACTCTAAGTAATTGGCTGACTAAGCAAGTACAACAAAGTATGCTGAGTCGATTTCCGATTCATCATATTCCTAATGGAATTGATACAGAAGCTTATCAACCGATTGAGGCAGAAAAATGTCGTTTTATTCTAAATATCCCTCAACATAAAAAAGTTTTAATGTTTGGTGCTGATAATGTTAAAGATTCTCGTAAAGGGGGAGATTTATTAGCTAAAGCTTTATCTGATTTACCAGAATCTCTAAAAGCAGAAACTATCTTACTAACTTTTGGTTACGGTGGTGAAACTATTGGTAATCTGGTTGGAATTAAAACTCTAAATCTAGGATATATTGACAGCGATCGCATTAAATCTATTGCCTACTCTGCTGCGGATTTATTTGTGTTTCCTACCCGTGCTGATAACCTACCTTTAGTATTACAAGAAAGCATGGCTTGTGGTACACCAATGGTATCTTTCAAGATTGGCGGTGTTCCCGATTTAGTGCGTCATAATATTACAGGTTATTTAGCTACTCCTGAAAACTCTCAAGATTTTTGTCAGGGAATTATTCAGCTTTTAGAAGATAATCAACTAAGAAAAAAGATGAGTGAAAATTGTCGCGATATTGCACTTCAAGAATATTCTTCAGAGTTGCAAGTCCAACGCTATATCAAGCTATATAAAGAACGATTATCTAATTAAATTTGTTATTCTAATGAATTTGAATAATTAAGTTTATCTTAAAAGCGAGAAGAACAATAATTTTTAAACATAATCATATGTCAGAAATTTCAAATCCACACATTCTTTTTATCTCTAGACAACCGCCTCGACAAGGAACAGGAAGTCACATTATTATTGAACGCCATCTAAAACGACTAGAAGATTCAAATTGGAAAATATCTATTGTAGCCCCAGAAAATACTTTAGCTAAGGTGAAACTGCCTAATACCTGGAATGTTATTTCTCTACCTAAACGGCGATGGTGGTGGCCTGCCTTTAGAAAACATCTTCCCTTATCACTTAAAATACGTATTCATTGTTGGGAATGGGAATGTAAAAATAACTTGAAAAACACAAAAATCTCAGCTATCTTAGCAGATTACTGGGACGACTATTCTTTACTAGCAGCTTTTTTATCTAAAAAATGGAATATTCCTCTTTCTTTGATTATTCATGATCAACCTGAATTATGGGCCGCATCTAAAAAACAAGAGCTAGAAATTGCAAAACGTACCAAACTGGTCATAAATCAAGCTCAAAGAATTTGGTGTGTTTCACAAGAATTAGCTGATGCTTACCGATTAAACCTCAACCCTAAAACTCGAATTCTTCTTCCTATTTCTAATGGTAACTTTTTAGGATTATGTGCAGAAAAACAACCTTCTAATCTTAACAAAGAATTTGTCATTGCTCACGCTGGAAGCTTACATCCATTTCAATATGAAAATTTCAAACAAATAGCTCTATGTTTACAGAAAATTAATGGAGTTTTTTTGCTGATTGCTGAACAAGAAAATCCTACTGTCAAAAAACTACAACAACAGTTTGACAATATCAAACATTATCCAACATTTAAAAGCAACACTGAAGTAATGTCGTTTTTAGCAAAAAATGCTCATTGTCTATTAGTTTCTTATTCTTTTGATCTCAATCAGCAACCATGGGCAGCAACTAGCTTTCCTAGTAAACTAGTTGAATTTGCTCATTTAAAAATACCAATATTAATTTTAGCTCCACTTAATACAGCTATTTCCAATTGGGCAATAAATAACAATTGGTTAGGCTATGTCAGTAGTCTAGAAGAGACAGAATTAATAGATATTTTAAATAAAATAAAAGATGAAGAAACCTGGCTTAAAATGGCAAAACAATCGACGAGGCTAGCTCTAACGAAATTTAATCCCGATTTAATCCAAGCTCAATTTCAATCAGAAATAGCTATTATATGACACCAATAATAACTACTAACCTGGTAAGATTTAATTTTTTAAATGAATATGAAAATAGCATTTATTAGTTATGAATATCCTCCAGACACAGCTTGTGGAGGAATTGCCACCTACGTCAGGCAAGCTGTTAGTATGCTATCTAACAAAGGTCATTATATAGAAGTCTTTTCAGGCAGTTTTAATGAAAATAAAATCCAAAAAGATAATCAAGTAATTATTCATCGTATTAAAGCTAGTAAAAGACAAGAATTTACGAAACAAGTAGGAACAATTTTTGCTCAAAGATACCAGCAAATTAAGTTTGATGTTTTGGAAGCTCCAGAAATTGGTGCTGAAGCAGCAGAAGCAATTAAATTAGTTCCAGAAATACCATTAGTAGTTAAATTACATACTCCATCTTATGTTCTTCAGGAGCTTTTTTATACCCCACCCTCTTTTCAAATGAAACTACGTCGCTATTTTGGCGCATTGCGAAGAGGCAATATTCCTAAACCTTTTCACAATTATTCTTATAATCCTGACAACGATCTTGAAAGAATATATACTTTAAAAGCTGATGAAATAACTGCGCCTTCATTAGCAATTGCTAACAAATTAAATATTGATTGGCAAGTAGATAAACAAAAAGTAATTCATTTACCCAATCCTTATATTCCTTCGCAAAAACTGCTAGATATTCCGATAAAAACTCAAACTAATATAATTACTTTTATTGGTAGATTAGAAATTCGCAAAGGAATTCTAGATTTAGCCAAAGCTATTCCTTTAATTCTTAACAAAGAACCCAAAACTAAATTTCGCTTTGTCGGTTCATCATTACCTTCACCGAATCCTAAATTAGATATGCATCAATATCTAGAAAAAAAACTAAAACTTTTTCTTCCTTCTTTAGAATTTATTGGAAATTTACCACTAGAAAAAATTCCTTCGATTTTAGCAGAAACTGACATTTGTGTTTTTCCAAGTATTTGGGAGAATTTTCCTTATGTATGTCTAGAAGCTATGTCTGCTGGCAGAGGAATTGTTGGTAGTAGTGCAGGAGGAATGGCAGAATTATTAGACGGAGGAAAAGTAGGAAAGTTAGTACCGCCAAAAAGTCCTAAAAGTATCGCTAAAGCTGTTATTGAATTACTACAAAATCCTGAAGAGAGAATGAAATTAGGAGAAGCAGCCAGACAAAGAGTTTTGAGTCAATATAATCTGGAGAGAATTGGAGCTTTACAAGAAGCAAGCTATTTAAGGGCTATAGAAAAAAGACAAGCTTTAGGAGCAAGAAATATTGCAGAATTACCTCAACCAATATATATACAAACATGAAAACTATTCTCAGTATTATTATTTGTACCCATAATCCACGCTCTGAATATCTCGACAAAGTATTAACTTCTCTAAAATCCCAAACATTGCCTCAGTCTCAATGGGAATTAATTTTGATAGATAATAGTAGTGAAAAAATCTTAGCATCAGAAATAGATTTAAGTTGGCATTCTTTCAGTCGTCATGTAAGAGAAGAAAAACTTGGCTTAACTAATGCTAGATTACGAGCATTTCAAGAAGCAAACGCAGACATCTTAGTTTTTGTCGATGACGATAATATACTTGATCGCAACTATCTTAAAAATACAATAGAAATTTTGGAACGAAATCCTAATTTAGGAGCAATTGGAGGTAAATCTTTACCAGAATTTGAAATACAACCAGAATCTTGGTTTTCGGCTCTTGGAGTTCCTCTTGGGTTGCGAGATTTAGGACATGAGGTTAAGGTTGCTTATTGGGATCAAGAAACTTCTCGTAACTATCCTGCTTTTGCCCCTATTGGCGCAGGTTTAGTTATTCGTAAACCAGCAGCACAGATATATGCACAAAGAATTGCTAATAACAACGTAAGATTGGCTTTAGGACGTACTGGCAAACAATTAACATCAGGAGAAGATAACGATATTGTCTTGACTCTTTTAGATGCTGGCTATGGCGTAGGCTATTTTCCTGAGTTAGAGTTGATTCATTTAATTCCTGCTAGACGTTTAACTCAAAAATATTTAGCACGTTTAAACCGAGCTTCCTCTCGTTCTTGGGTTCAGGTTTTGGATGTACATGGTATTAGACTTTGGAAAAAAATTCCTCGATGGACTGTATTTTTAAGACAAATTAAAGCCTTTTTTTGCTATCAACCTTGGACAAGTCCTGCTGCTTATATAGGTTGGCAGGGTGCTTGCGGAAAATTAGAAGGACAAGCTGATTTACTTTAGTAATTTTTAAGATGGTTAATACTAGCTTTAGTAACCCGAAACAACTAGCAAAATACCTTAATTTAGGTAAGATTGTTTATAGCTTTTACTATGCACCAAAAAGCTTTTTACAAAAATGTCTGCGGATTGGTCTTATCAATATGGCAATTGACCACATTGAAAAACTGCGGATGGAGCAAGCTGCTTACCACTTACCTACAATTCCTACCTATTCTTCACCCTCAACCCCATTAGAAATTTACTTTTTAAGTGGAAAAAAATTTTGGTATCAAACTTGTTTTTGTGCTTATTCTATGGTGCAACAAAGCAAGCTTAATATACGTCCAGTAGTTTATGATGATGGTACTTTAAAACCAAAATATATCAAAGAAATTAAGCGAATTTTTCCCAACGCCAAAATTGTTCTGGTTAAGGAAATAGAAGCATATTTAGAAAAGCATTTACCAATAAATAAATTTCCTTATCTAAGAGAACGTCGTCTTAACTATCCAAATCTACGAAAACTAACAGATATTCATATTGGTTCTCGTGGTTGGAAATTAGTTCTTGATTCAGATATGCTCTTTTTTCGATCTCCTACTTTGCTCTTGAATTGGTTACAATCTCCTCATCAACCCTGCTATATGGTCGATACAGAAACTTCCTATGGATATTCTGAAATTTTGATGCGTTCCTTAGCTGGAACAGAGATACCCGAACGATTAAATGTCGGTATTTGTGGTTTAAAAAGTGATGATATAGATTGGGAACAATTAGAGTTTTGGTGTCGAACAACTGTTGAAAAAGAAGGTAGGCACTACTATCAAGAACAAGCTCTAATCGCAATGTTACTGGCTAATCAAAATTGTTTGGTTGCTCCTGAAGAAGATTATATAGTTATGCCTAATCAAGAAGAAGGAATTAATCCTAAAGCTGTACTGCATCATTATGTAGCTGATTCTAAGCCTTGGTATTTTCGTTATGGTTGGAAACTAATGTTTATTTGAAGACAGTAATTGTAGATAAACACTTTACTTTGTCATTAATTATTTAGTTACAGTTGATTTCTTAAACATCCAATAAAGTTTTAATTCAATTATTATTGTCTTTCTAATTTATTCATCTTACGTAGCTTGTTGAAAATTATGATTACTCAAAAAATAGCAACAAAAATTAGAAACAAAATTGACTATGCTTATAACTTTACTAAAGATTTTGCTGTAGATAATGGACTAATAGCAAATCATAATAACTATCAAAAATTTATTATTTTATCTTCTGGCCGCTCTGGCACTAATTTATTAATAAGTTTACTTCAGTCTCATACTAAAACAAGAGTTTATAGTGAAGTATTCCATTTTCACAAACCTGTATGGGGTTATTCGGGAATGAATTACAAAAATTCAGCAGAGAGATTAGCAGTAAGAAATAAAAATTTAACACAATATATAGAACAAGAGGTATATGGTCGATACCCAAAAAATATTGAAGCTGTAGGATTTAAATTACTTTATTTACATATGGAAAAAAATAAAGAAGTAGAACAGTGGCGACAAGAAATTCTTAAATCTATTAATAATTTTGATAATATAAAAATTATACATTTACAAAGAAATAATCTTCTTAAAGCTTGTCTTTCGTCTGCTATAGCGATCAGAGATAATAGATGGATTGTTAATAACAAAAATAATTTTAAAGATATTGAACCGATAGAACTATCTTCTGAACAATGCTTGCGTTATTTTGAGGAAATACAAAGTCATCAAAATAAATATACTAATCTTTTTAATGGTTATCCAATGATTGATATTTACTACGAAGATTTATGTATTAATTCAAATGATGTAACTAAACAAATTCAAAATTTTTTAGGAATTGAAGTTCAAGAACTAAAAACTGCTACAAAAAAAATAATTCAATCACCATTGTCTTCACAAATCAATAATTATTACGAACTCAAGGAGAAATTTATAAATACTCCTTATGAAGAATATTTTACCGAATAAAATCATAAAAAACGAAGCTATAAAGACTGTAATGTTAAATAGCTATTTTTGCTAAAAATATGAAACATACTACAGAATTAACTCAAAAATTTGCTCGGAAATTTCATGAATATCAACATCAATTAATTAATAAGATGATTGATAGTCATTTTTTACCAAGTGATAATAATTATCAAAAATTTATTATAGTATGTAATATTAGAACTGGCTCAACAATGCTTTGTTCTTTATTGTCTAGTCATAGCCAAATTTTGTGTTTTTTTGAATTATTTCACCGCCATTTAAATTCTGTTCCTTTTTCAACTCTAGGTTATCAAAATAAATCTAAAAATAAAACAATTATTGATTTACGAAATAATAATCCTCAAGAATTTTTAGAACAAGAAATATATAAAAATCATCAGAAAAAAATCAAAGCAGTCGGGTTTAAACTTTTATATACTCAAGGACGTACTGATAATCCTTGGTGGAATTCTTCTGAATATGATAGATGGTGGAAGGATGTCGGTAAAGAACCTTGTTGGAATTCTAATCAATCTAATCTTTGGCAATATTTAAAAGAAAATAAAGATATTGCTATTATTCATTTGAAACGGAATAACTTACTTGAAGCAAAAGTATCTGGAATAACGGCTCAGACTACTGGTAATTGGGGCATTGGCGCAACAGGAGGTATAAATAAAAATAATGTCTTAGTTAAGTGTGAACTAAATTTTGAAGAGTGTATGCAAGATTTTGAAGCTCTCCGTCGAATGGAAGATGAAGCAGATGAGTTTTTTGCTGAACATAGAAAGTTGGTAATTACGTATGAAGAACTTGTAGAAAATACAGCTAATATTACTAATAAAATTCAAGTTTTTTTAGGATTAAAAACTGAAAATTTAGTTACACAAAGTAAAAAGCAGGCTACCTGCTCACTTTTAGATGTAATCGATAATTATTATCAGTTAAAAAGTCAATTTACAAATACTCGCTGGAGTAATTTTTTTTAGGATTTAATGGCTTGGTAACTTCAAAGTATTATCCTAAAATTTACAAGTACAATAAACATTCTTTATACACCATAAATTATGGCTAAATTAACAAATCCTTTGGTATCAATTCTTATTCCTTGCTATAATTCCGAACAAAATCTTTCTGAAACCATCAAATCTGCATTGGCTCAAACTTGGAAAAATATAGAAATTATCATAGTTGATGATGGTTCAACAGATAATAGTTTGGCTTTAGCAAAAAGTTTTGAATCATCCATTGTTAAAGTTATTAGTCAAGAAAATCAAGGTCAAAGTGCATCAGAAAATAAAGCTTTTGCTGAGTCACAAGGAGATTTTATTGAATATTTAGATGCAGATGATTTATTAGCTCCTGATAAAATAGAACGACAAATAAAACTATTAGAAAATTCGGATTCTTTTGTTGCTTCTTGTGAGTGGTCAAGGTTTTATAAATCTCCTAAAGAAGCTATGTTTATTTCTCAACCTTTGTGGAAAGATTTAGACCCTGTAGATTGGTTAGTTTGTGCATGGGAAGGACATTATATGATGCACGGTGCTACTTGGTTGATTCCTCGCAAAATTGTTGAAAAAGCTGGTGGTTGGGATGAAAGACTATCTTTGATTAACGATTTTGAGTATTTTAGTCGAGTTTTACTAGCTAGTGAAGGAGTGAAATTTTGTTCAGGTGCAAGAACCTACTATAGATCTGGTAATACTAGTAGTTTAAGTGGCAGTAAATCAACTAAAGCTCGACAATCGCAATTTTTATCTCTTAGTTTAGGAACAAGTAATCTTTTAGCAAAAGAAAATAGCCTTCGTACTCGTCATGTTTGTGCTACAGTTTTTCAACGCTTTATTTATGAAGTGTATCCCGATGTTCCTGAGTTGAGTAAACAAGCAGCAGCAAAAGTGAAAGAACTAGGTGGTTCAAACCTTAAACCTACTGGCGGATTAATGTTTCAATTCTTATCTAAACTTGTTGGTTGGCAACAAGCAAAAAAAATGCAAAAACTATCTTATCAGTATGGTTATCAAAAAACTGCGGTAGGTTGGAAATTATCCAAACTACAAGAAAAAATTATTTATGTAATGAATAATTGAGAAACCAAAAAGTGCCTTGCCGAAAGTTACAAAAGATTTAGACCCTGTAAATTGATTAGTTTGTGCATGGGAAGGACATTATATGATGCACCGTGCTTGCTACTTAATTAATTCCTCGCAAAATTGTTGAAAAGGCTGATGGTTGGGATGAAAGATTATCTTTGATTAACGATTTTGAGTATTTTAGTCGAGTTTTACTAGCTAGTGAAGAAGTAAAATTTTTTTCGGATGCAAGAACCTACCATAACGGAAATTCGTTAAATTTTCCTAAAGTGACAAAAGAGAGATAGGTTAGCCTGTCATAAATAAAAGAAACAGCGTCAGTTACAGAAAAAAATCATCTTAATATTACAGAATAAATTTCCAGCACTAGCGATAACCCAAAAAAACTCTTGAATAAAACGATTGTCAGTGTCTAGATCCCCTTGCCGAGCAAATTAGTATTATCCATAACTTTAAATTATTAATTATTTCGATATAAAAATTATTTTTTTTTTGACTCTATATACTTTAAGCTATCGGGGAGATTTTTATCGTTATTACTTACCTGAAAATATGGACATTGCTCTAACCCTTGGGGTTTTAGTCGTGGCTTTAATCGCCTTTATCTTTGAATGGCTTCCTGTTGACATAACTGCGTTAGCCGTTGCAGTTGTTTTAATTGTCTTAGGTTTAGTTACACCAGAAGAAGGAATTGAAGGTTTTGGTAATTCAGCTACAATTACTGTCTTGGCAATGTTTATCCTCAGTGCGGGAGTTACTCGTACTGGTGTGGTACAAATAGCTAGAGATTGGTTAATTAAATACGGCGGAAAAAGTGTTACTCGACAAATCTTGGTTATGGGAGGAATTGTTGGTCCGATTACGGCCTTTATTAATAATACGGCTGTAGTTGCTATATTTCTTCCTATTATCGAAGATTGGTGTAAAAAACGGAATGTTTCTCCTTCTAAATTGTTGATGCCTTTATCATTTGTGACTATTTTAGGAGGAATGATCACTTTAATTGGTACTTCTACTAATATTTTGGCTAGTGGAGTATCTAAAAAATTAGGTTATGGAGAATTTGGATTATTTCAATTTACAGCTTTAGGGATAATTACTTTTATTATTGGTATTCTTTATTTAGCTTTTATTGCGCCAAAGTTAATCCCAAATCGAAAACAAACTAGTGGTGATTTAGTTAGTGATGAATACGGTTTAAAAGATTATGTTACAGAAGTAATTATTTCACCTAAATCTAGTTTAATTGGACAAACATTACGGCAAAGTGAAATTCAACGTAAATTTGATGTTGACGTTTTAGAATTAATCCGTGATGGTAGTCAATTCCCTCAACCAATCGCTGACAAAGTTTTAAATGCTGGAGATATTTTACTTGTTCGTGGGAGCAGTGCAGAATTACTCAAAATCAAAGACCAAAAAGGCTTAGAAATTTTTCCTGACGTCAAATTCAATAAAGAAGATTTAGAAACTGAATTAAGCGAGGGAGAACTTGGAATTGCAGAAGTTTTAATTCTTTCTAACTCGCGTTTAATTGGTTCTACTCTCAAAGATTTACGCTTTAGACAAAGATATAATGCTACAGTTCTTGCGATTCGGCGTGGAGAAGAATTAATTAGAGATAGATTAGGAAAAGTTCCCTTACGATTTGGTGATTTATTATTAGTTCAAGGACCTAAAGAAAGTTTTTTGGGGTTACAAACTACTAGAGAATTACTAGTAATGGAACAGAAAGAATTAGATAATTTAAGAACTAATAAAGCTTGGATTGCTTTAGCTATTTGTTTAGCAGTAATTATTGTTGCTGCTTTTGATCTACTACCTATTTTAGTTACAGCTTTGGTTGGTGTAATTTTAATGGTAATTACAGGTTGTCTTAAACCAGGAGAGATTTACGGCGCAGTGCGTTGGGATGTTATTTTTCTTCTAGCTGGATTAATTCCTCTAGGTACAGCAATGGATAACTCTGGTGCAACCAAATGGTTAGCAGATGCTTTACTTTCTTTAGGTGGCAATTTATCAGGATATTGGATTTTATTATTCTTTTTTGTTGCTACTTCATTACTCACAGAAATTCTTTCCAATAATGCTTCAGTTGTTTTAATGATTCCTATTGCTGTTGAAGTTGCCAAATCACTAAGTTTGAATCCTTATGCTTTTATGTTTGCCGTAACTTTTGCTGCTTCTAATAGCTTTATGACTCCTATTGGTTATCAAACCAATACAATGGTTTATGGCCCTGGTGGTTATAAATTCACTGATTTCTTCCGCGTTGGTGGTCCACTTAATTTATTAATGGCAATTGTTACACCAATTTTGATTGTTCTGTTATACGGTTTAAAACCTTAAAAAACTTGCATTTAAATACCAATTCTAAAAGTTGCGGGAGTTTAGCTCCCGCGAAGCTAAAAACCAGATTTTTTAAAGTGAAGTTTTGATTAGTAACCAGAAAGCTAATCCTAATCCCAGGAAATTTGGTAACCAACTAGCTAAAAAAGGTGATAAAACTCCAACTAATCCTAAAGCATTCACTAAAAAACTAAATAAATAATAAACAAAAACAATTAGTGCCGTAAAACCAAAACTTTTTGCTCTACCAATATTTTGGCTACTAGCACCTAGTGTAGAACCGATCGCAGCAAAAACTAAACAAATAAATGGAAAGGCATATTTTTGTTGGATTCTAACTTGAAATAACCTAATATTTTTGTCATCATCTGTCAGTTTAATTAAATCTAAATATTGGCTCGCTTGAGCAATATTCATTTCTTCGGGATTGCGTTCTTGACTCACTAAAGCAAATAAAGTTTTAGCTAGAGGCAATTGTAAATAATCAAATTGCTTGCTAAAATTGTTCGAGATATTTTCAGTAAAATAATTAATTGATCCATTGACTAAATTCCAAAGTTTTTGAGTTTGATCCCAACTAGCTGATTGAGAAACAATAATTTGACTTAATTGATTTTCTGCCCAACTAATAATCGTGAGATTTCTTAAATTTTTGCCATCAAAGCTTTCTGCATAATATAATCTTTTTAAAGATTTTTGAGTTTGATGATTGGATTTTTCATATTCGGGATAATAAATATCTTTTCTTTGCAGGGAAAAAGAAGTTTCAGGAATAAATTGCTCTTGAATAATAGTGGCTTGATAATTAGCAGCAGGAACAACAATCTCATTAAAAACAAAAGTTATTCCTATAACCATTAAACTAAAAATTAAAGCAGGTAAAATTAAACGAAAAATACTAATACCAACACTACGACAAGCAATTAACTCACTATCATGACTGAGACGACCATAAGTTACCAAAGTTGTTAATAACATTGATATCGGTAAGGCATAAGCAATAAACTCTGGTAATTTTAAACAAAATACTTTAATCGCAATCTTAATTGGTAAATTGTATTCCGTAATTTTATAAGCTAAATCAGAAATTGTACTTAGAGTAATTCCCAATGAAGAAAATAAACCAACACTAAAAAGAAAAAAATAACTTAATTCATTAATAAGATAGTAGTCTATCAAAGCTAATCTAAAATTAAATAAACGATAAATATATAATTTTTTTTTGTTCATCATCTTAGTTGAACTTACTTATTTTTATACCATTTTTATCATAAACAAAGAATTAAAATGAATTAAAATATAGGAAATATGTTCACTATTATAGTTATTCACTTTTTACAGCAATTTTCGTGTTGGGGAAAATAGGGAATAAGGAACAGAAGACATTAATTTTGTCGGTTATTTGGTGATTAACTATAAACTTTAGTAAACTTATTAACAGAGTTTAAAACATTCTGTATTCCTCACGGGTTTTTCAAATAGTTGTAGTAGGTATGAGTTGATTTGCAAACAAGGAATTGACGATGCAAAGCTCTGATCCACAACTACAATCGCAAAACTTATCAGAACAAGCTTTTGATTCTGCTCATGATATTTTCCGTGCAGAAAGCCAACCCCTAAGCCCAATTTTTGCTCCCAAAACAATTGCTGTCATCGGTGCTACCGATAGGGCTGGCAGTGTGGGACGTACTCTGATGTGGAATTTGGTGAGTAGTCCCTTTGGTGGAACAATTTTTCCTGTCAATCCCAAACGCAGTAATATTTTAGGTATAAAAGCTTATCCTAGTATTCAGGCTGTTCCTGAATCAATCGAACTAGCAATTATTGTTACTCCTGCTCCTACTGTACCAGGAATTATCAGTGAATGCGTTGATGCTGGAGTCAAAGGAGCAATTATTATCTCGGCTGGGTTTAAAGAGATTGGGGCAAAAGGTAGAGAATTAGAACGACAAATCTGGGAACGATCGCGGGGCAAAATGCGGATCATTGGTCCAAATTGTTTAGGGGTAATGCTACCTCGTCAAGGTTTAAATGCTACTTTTGCTAGTGCGATCGCTCGTCCTGGTAATGTAGGTTTTATTAGTCAAAGTGGTGCTTTGTGTACTGCGGTTTTGGATTGGAGTTTTCCTGAGAATGTCGGTTTTAGTGCTTTTATTTCCATCGGTTCAATGTTGGATGTCAGTTGGGGAGATCTAATTTACTATCTGGGCGACGATCCTCATACTCAGTGTATTGTTATTTATATGGAATCGGTGGGTGATGCTCGTTCTTTCCTTTCAGCAGCGCGGGAAGTTGCTTTAACCAAACCGATTATTGTGATTCGGGCGGGTAAAACCGAAGCAGCAGCTAAAGCCTCAACTTCTCATACAGGGGCATTAGCAGGAAGTGATGAAGTATTAGATGCAGCTTTTCGTCGTTGTGGGGTTTTACGAGTTAATCGCATTTCAGAATTGTTTAATCTGGCGGAAGTTCTTGCTAAACAAAATCGTCGTCCTCAAGGCCCTAGATTGAGTATTATTACTAATGCTGGAGGTCCTGGTGTACTTGCTGCTGATGCTTTAATTACTACTGGAGGTGAGTTAGCAACCCTTGCGGAAGATACTATTACCAACCTCAACCAATTTTTACCTACCCATTGGAGTCACAACAATCCGATTGATATTTTGGGAGATGCTGATTCAGAAAGATATACTAAAGCGTTAGAAGTTGCAGTTCAAGATCCTAATAGTGATGGCTTATTAGTAATTCTGACACCCCAGGCAATGACCGATCCTACTCAAACTGCCGAACAGTTAAAATCTTGTGTGCAAAAAGCTAATAAACCAATTCTAGCGAGTTGGATGGGTGGTGCAGAAGTAACGGCAGGAGAAATGATCCTCAATCGGGCAAGTATTCCTACTTATCGTTATCCTGATTCGGCTGCTCGTTTATTTAATTTGATGTGGCAGTATAGTTATAACTTAAAGGGTATCTACGAAACACCAACTCTACCATCCAAACTCGAAGAAGAAGCGAATAGTTTAGTAGTTGATGAGATCATTGCTAATGCTCGTCAAGAAAACCGTACAATTTTAACTGAATCAGAATCCAAACAGATTTTATCTGCTTACAGCATTCCCATTGTCGAAACAGCGATCGCAACTAGTGAAGCAGAAGCAGTTCAACAAGCTACAGCAATAGGCTATCCAGTTGTTCTCAAACTTTGGTCCCAAAGCATCACTCATAAAACTGATGTTGGTGGGGTTCAGTTAAATCTGAGTGATCAAGAAGCAGTACGTTGGGCTTATCGTACCATTGAAACCAATGTGAGGGAAAAAGTTGGCACAGAACACTTTCAAGGCGTAACCGTTCAACCTATGATACAACGCGATGGTGGTTATGAACTGATCATCGGTAGTAGTCTCGATCCCCAATTTGGGCCTGTGTTACTGTTTGGTTCAGGTGGACAGTTAGTAGAGATTTTTAAAGATAGAGCGATCGCTCTTCCTCCCCTCAATACTACTTTGGCGCGGAGAATGATGGAACAAACTAAAATCTATAAAGCTCTACAAGGAGTAAGGGGAAGGAAAGCTGTTGATTTGGAAGCTTTAGAAGAATTATTAGTCAGATTTAGTCAATTAGTTGTTGAAAAACTTTGGATTAAAGAAATTGATATCAATCCTTTATTTGCTTCGGCAGATAGATTAATAGTACTGGATGCTCGGGTAATTTTGCATAAAAGTGAAGTTAAAGCAGAAGAACTACCTAAACTAGCTATTCGTCCCTATCCTCATCAATATATCTCTCCCTGGACGCTCAGAGATGGTACTAAGGTCACTATTCGTCCGATTCGTCCAGAAGACGAGCCTTTAATGGTTCAATTTCATCAAACTCTTTCAGAACAAAGTGTCTATTTTCGCTATTTCCATTTAATGAAACTTAGTCGTCGAGTTGCTCATGACAGGTTAACTCGGATTTGTTTTATTGATTATGACCGCGAAATGGCATTAGTTGTAGACTATCAAAATCCAGCAACAGAAAAACACGAAATCCTTGGAGTCGGACGTTTGAGTAAATTACACGGTGTCAATGAAGCTGAATTTGCCATGTTAATCAGCGATCCTTTTCAACGGCAAGGACTTGGTACAGAGTTACTGCAAAGACTCATTCAAATTGGACAAGATGAAAAACTTGCCCGCATTACTGCCGAAATTATTCCAGAAAATCGAGCCATGCAGCGAGTATGTGAAAAGGTTGGTTTTCGTCTGCAGCCTACTATGGATGTAGTCAAAGCAGAAATTAATTTGCAATCTAGTTCCGATCATTAACTGTTATTTTGCTCCCTAAATCCTTAACTTTGGGGCAAGGGGGCAAGATTTACAGTGACCAGTTATCAGTTACCAGTGAACAATTTTTTTGAATTTTGAGTTTTATATGAAATAAAATAGCAAACATTTAAGTGTTTCATCTTAGCTCAATATGTAAGAATACAGCGGGGTTCACAAATTAAAAAGCTAATAGCTAACAGCTAAGAGCTTATTTTTTCTTAATGTGGTCTACTAAGCACGAAAATTGGTGTAAGTAAGAAGAAAAAAAGATGGAGTTGTTAATAATTGGAAATTGTAACCAAGAGATTTCTTCTACGAGATTTTATTGAAGAAGATGAGTCTGCGTTTTTTGCCTATCATGCCGATCCTCGCTATGCTCAATTTTGTGCGCCAGAAGAATTAACATTTAGCTATACACACCAACTTTTAAGCCTATTTTATCAATGGGCAATTGAACATCCTCGTCGTAACTATCAACTTGCAGTCGCTAGTCGTCGTACTTCAGAGTTAATCGGTTGTTGCGGTTTACGTTGTGAGAATCATAATTCTACTATGGCAGAAATAGGGATTGAATTAGCTCCTCAGTTTTGGAGTCATTACGCCTATGCAATTGAAATTGGTCATGCTTTAATTGAGTTTGGTTTTAAAGAGCTTGGTTTACAAGAGATTCGAGGTGTCACAGTCAGTGCAAATATGCGTGTAGCACGCTTGGCACACCGTTATGGATTTATCCCAATTGGTAAACGTTCTAGTCCAGAGTGGATGGTTGCGCGAGGATGGAGTCGCAGGTACTCTGCCGTTGAACGGCAGAGCCTGCTGCGACTGGCGTTCCCCAGTCAAACCGAATGGCAACTGACAAAAGAATCGTGGGAAAAAATAGCCTCTAAAGACAACCAATTCTCACAAATTAATTAACTTTTAACTATTGCTCCAAAATCTGCTAAAACTCTAGCGTGATTTCGTAACAATCCTAATAAATTAAGTCGATTACGCTTAATCTTTTCGTCTTCAGCCATTACCAAAACACTAGTTTCACCATCAAAAAAGTTACTGACAGTGGGAGCAATTTTAGCTAATCCATCAACTAATAATTGATAATTTCTATCCGCTTGGGCAGATTGAGTTTGAGGTAATAATTCAACTAAAGCATCATAAAAAGCTTGTTCTGAAACTGACTCAAATAAATCTGGATTAACTAATTCTTTTGGAGCTAATTCTTGAGTATTTAAATCACCTTTAACAGCTAAACGAGTCGAACGATTAACGGTTTCGTAAATCGCATCTAACTTACCATTATTTCTTATTTCTTGTAAAAATAAAGCGCGATCGCGTACATCTAATAAGTCATCTAAAGCTCTTTCGGTATATTCTGAATCTTCTTCACCCAACACCGCATTAACTAAATCGTAATCAATGTTTTTTTCGTCTTGCAATAAAGTACGAATACGTTGAATAAAAAATTCTTGCAATGCAGTAGCGGGAGATTCTCGTTCAGGATGGGTTGCTAAAAAATCTGTTGCTCCTTGTTGAATCAATTCATTTAAATTAATTCCTAAATCAGCAAACCAAGTAACATTAATAATCGCATTAGCAGCCCGACGTAAAGCAAAGGGATCTGAAGAACCAGAAGGAATCATTCCTAAGCCAAAAATATTGACTAAAGTATCTAATCGATCCGCTATTCCTACTACTTGTCCGTTTAAAGTTTCGGGGAAAATATCATCAGCAGTCCGAGGTAAATAATGTTCAAAAATACCTCTAGCGACAGTTGGAGATTCACCACTAACTAACGCATATTTTTCGCCCATTACTCCCTGTAACTCAGGAAATTCATAGACCATTTGTGTAACTAAATCTGCTTTACAAAGTAAGGCTGTGCTTTCAATTTCACTACGTTGTTGTTCGTCTACATTTAATTGTTCGGCAATCGTATTTGCTACTTCGATAATGCGGTCAACTTTATCCCGCATTGTGCCTAATTCTTCTTGAAAAGTTACCGTTTCTAATTGAGGTAAATAAGTTTCTAAATGTTCGTCACAATCTGCTTTATAAAAAAATTGGGCATCGGCAAGTCTAGCGCGAATCACCCTCGCATTTCCTTCAGCAATAATTTCTTTTTTACTAGGATCGCCGTTAGAAATAGTAATAAAATTAGGTAATAAAGTATTGTGGTGATCTTCTGCTTTTTTGACAGGAAAATAACGCTGGTGAGTCACCATTACAGTAGTAATTACTTCCGTCGGTAAACTGAGAAACTCAGACTCAAATGTACCAATAACCGCCGTAGGATATTCAACTAAATTAACTACTTCTGCCAGCAAATCTGGATAAATTTCAGCAACACCACTCAATTCTTGGGCTGCTGCTTTGATTCCTTCAGTTATCTTTTGTTTCCTTACTTCAAAATCGGCTTCTACATAAGCTGCCCTTAACGATTCCAAATAAGCTGAAGCATGATCTATTGTTACAGGTTCGGGATGTAAAATCCGATGTCCCGCCGAAATGCGATCGCTCTTGATCGTTTCTGAACCATTAACCAATTCTAAGGGTAAAATTTCTTCATCAAATAAAGCAACTAACCACCGAATCGGACGAGGAAAACGTAAGTCTCCATCACCCCAACGCATAAAGCGTTTACCCTCTAAACCTGTAATCCATTGAGGCGACAATTCTTGTAAAATCTCGGTGGCAACTCTGCCCTGAATTTTCTTCTGAACAAAAACAAATTCCCCTTTATCCGTATCCCTAACTTCTAAATCTTCTACTGCTACTCCCTGTTTACGGGCAAAACCCTCGGCTGCTTTGGTAGGTTGACCATCTTTAAAAGCTGCGCTGGCGGGGGGCCCTTTAATTTCTTCTTCTCTGTCTGCTTGTTGGGCAGGAATACCCTTAATTAAAACGGCTAAACGTCTAGGTGTCCCGTAAACCTCTACCGCTTCAGGAGTTAAAAATTCTGTTTGTAAACTTTGAGGAATGCGAGTTTGCCATTGCGCGATCGCAACTTGAACAAAATCGGCTGGTAATTCCTCAACTCCCACTTCTAATAAATAATTAGGCATAATATTTTAGTTATCAGTTATCGGTTATCAGTGATTAGTAGAGACGTAGCATGCTACGTCTGTACAGTTATCAGTTACCTGCCAGATAGCCAGCCAGAATATTTATCAATAATGGCTAGAACCCAAACACTGTTAACTGTTAACTGTTGGCTGTTCACTGTTAAATCCCTGCGTGTCCCAATGCTAAACCAGTAACCAACATTCCCAAAACCAGAAACGGCTGTGCGCTGGCTTGATATTTCACATCGTTATTGAGAGGATCGCGGAGGAAATACATATCCTGAAAAGTAATTTGAGGAATTACAAGTAACAACAGGATGGTAGCGTAAAGATTTTGATGAATACTAATTAAATACCCAGCAATTCCTGCTTGAAACAAATCAATCATAATCACGCAAATCCAAGCAGCAGTAGTAACGCCAAACATCACAGGTAAAGATTTTAAACCCAAAGTGCGATCGCCTTCAACACTTTTAAAATCGTTAACAACCGCAATTCCTAAACCAGCAAAACTGTAGATTAAGGTCAGAATTACAATAGTCCAATTCAGTTCACCAAATAAAGCATGACCAGCCCACCAAGGTAAAGCGATATAACTAGAACCAAGAGCATAGTTACCTAACCAACCATTTTTCTTTAGTTTCAGTGGTGGGGCAGAATAAATATAAGCTAAAAATCCTCCTCCCAAAGTCAGACAAAGCATGATCGGAAAATCATGTCCAGCCCAAACATCCAGTCCATAAGATAAACCCAAACCAGCAAATAATAAAACTAAAATTTGCGTTACTACTTGAGGAACAGAAATCGCCCCTGAAGGAATGGGACGATAGGGTTCGTTAATGGCATCAATGTCGCGGTCATAGAAATCGTTGATGGTTTGAGTATAACCAGCCATCAAAGGCCCTGAAAGCAACATACAAGCAGCAGCTTTCAAAAAATCTTCAACCGACCAAACATAGCCCCCAGAAGAAGCTGCACCACAGACTACTCCCCAAATTAAGGGAATCCAGGTAATCGGTTTCATTAACTGAAGACGAATTTTCCAAATATTTTTTTCGCCAGAAGCTGCACCTTTCATCCCCAATAACTGGCGAGTTTTGGAACTTTGTTCTGGTTGAATTTGGTTAGTTTGACTGGAAGTTGAGGAGTCAGACATGATTACTTGCGATTTAATTGTTTTTTTATCCGATAGTTAGTTCTAAATAGCCGTTTTGAAATTTTGCTCCTGTGACCGAACGACCACTCCAAGCTGGAGGTAGAGTAATATTACGTCTTTGGTCGCCTGCTTCAACAGTAACTTCTGGCCCGTATTGAGTGAGCTTGACTTGTTTTTTGTCCAAACCAGGTAGAAAAACCCGAATTTTGCGCTCATTCATCTCAATGGTGGTGGGTTTAGGAGCGTCTGTACTCCTACGGAAGTTTGGTAAAGCATCAATCAAAGGTTGCCAATCACCAGAATCAATTGAAGGAACAGCCGTAATGGTCAAAGGATTAAACTCTGTAGAGAGAGAATCGCTTATCTCTGCTTGATTGAGTATTACCCCACCCACAGTTAAACCAATTTGCTGTGCGCTACCCCAATAATATTTAGCAGTTGCGATCGCAACTTGTTCAGGAGTAGTCACTAAATAAGAGATTAATCTTTGGGGATCGGCTAAAGCTTGTTTGCCTTTACTTAATAACTGGGTTGCTTGATTGGCTTGTTCTGGGGCAAAACTGTCTGCTGTCCAAGAAACATTCAGAACGGCACTAGTCACAGGTTGAACAAAGGGAGATAACGCCTTAACAATATCTGATTCTTGAAATACCCCACGAAAACGACGGATATACCAATCCAGAATCTCTGGAGTTCCCCACATTCTCAAACTGTTTAAATCTCCCGAACCATCATAGACAATCACATCATATTTTTGCGATTGGTCGTATTGGCGAATAGCATTCAAGGCTAAAGCTTGATCCATGCCAGGAAGAATACCTAACTCTTGACCATAAACGTTTTTTAAAATTGGCGATCGCAAATACTGAGCTTCTAATTGTTTAACCTCTTCCCAGCTTTTCTCTAACAGTACAGTAGTATGCAGTTGGACTGCGGAAAGATTAGCTGCGATTTCTTGAGGTTCAGCCTCGGGAGTGATGCCTAAAACTAAACTAAAAGCGGGGCTGGGGTCTTGTCCTACTAAGAGAACTCTTTCCCCAAGACTAGCAAGTTTTTTGGCAGTTGCGATCGCAATTGTTGTGCGTCCGATACCACCCTTGCCCAAGAAAGTAATGATTAGGGACATTGTTATTTCCTCTTGCTTGTCACCGCTTACTATTTATTGTTATTCTACTGGTTTAATTTCGTCTTCAAAAAACCAAGTAGCACTCTTGTCATCAAATTCGACAATTACGCCAACACCACTGCCATCAGTCATTTTAAAATTTCTAATGACTCCGGTCTTACCTAATTTTCCTGCTATATTGCGACGAGACAGACGGTCTCTAAGACGATATATTTTGACTTTTTGCCCGATTTCCATTCCTGCTTATTTCCGAAATAACTTGAGCCATATCACAGTTTAAAGCAAAATCTGTCCTTGCTGAAACTTAAAAACCGAATCCTAGGTAAATGTTATCGCTCAATTTATTGTTTACTTAGTTACAATACGCCCTGATACCGTTTCGGATTTATATAACTGAACTATGGTTACTTTTGTCGACAAAAAAATCAATTCTTCCCAGCTTTGGTGGTATTGGGAACTTCTTTCTGTCTTAATCAGACGAAATTTAAAAAGAAGATATCGCGGTTCTTTTCTGGGCGTATACTGGTCGCTGCTCAATCCTCTAATTATGACTGGTTTATATACCGCTATTTTGGGTTCGGCGTTTAAAAGTTATTACAATAACTCGTTATTAAATTATGTTTTAGCTGCTTTTACTGGTTTAGTAGTGATTAATTTTTTCTCTTCTGCTACTCTTCAAGCACTAGCTAGTGTAGTTGAAAATGGAGCGATAGTTAATAAGATTCGTTTGCCTTTATTTGTTTTTCCTTTAGCTACTATCGGTGCTAACATTTTCCAATTGTTAGTGGGAGTTGTTCCTTTACTCGTGATAGTTACAGGAGTTTTTTCTAAAAATATCTTGAATATTATAGCTTTATTCTTCCCCTTATTTGCACTAGTGTTAGTGTGTTCGGGAATTGGTTTATTAATGAGTGCGCTTTATGTATTTTTCCGAGACTTGCCTTATTTTTATGAACTTTTTACTTTTTTATTATGGATTAGCTCTCCTGTGTTTTATCCACCAGATATTGTACCAGAACAAGTTCGTCCGTTTTTAAACGTTAATCCTTTATTACCAATTATTGAAAGTATTCGTCAGATTTCTTTGTCTGGTAATTTTCCTGAAATTAATTTAATTTTTCACGCTTTATTAAGTGGATTATTAATTTTAACAATAGGAATAATTTGTTTTCGGTTTTGGCAAAATCAATTTATGGATTTACTTTAAAGCAACCCAAAGATAATGGTAGAAGCAATTAGATTAGACCGAGTTTCTTTATGGCGTAGAACTCAAGAAGAATTTTCTTACGATTTAAAAAGAACTTTACTAACTTTTTTAGAAGGAAAATATCGGCAACCAGCTAAAAAACTAATTTTAGATAATATCGATTTAGTAATTAAACCTGGAGAAAAAATTGGCATTATTGGGC
Organism: Stanieria cyanosphaera PCC 7437; assembly: GCF_000317575.1. NCBI lineage: Bacteria > Bacillati > Cyanobacteriota > Cyanophyceae > Pleurocapsales > Dermocarpellaceae > Stanieria > Stanieria cyanosphaera. The sequence continues at coordinate 2,954,930 of NC_019748.1, forward strand.
CTAATGGATCAGGTAAATCTACTTTACTAAAACTCATTTGTGGGATTTTAAAACCTACTTCTGGTTCTGTAAAAGTTAAAGGTAATATAGCTCCTTTGATTGAATTAGGTGCAGGGTTTGATAGTGAACTTTCTGTTTTAGATAATATTATTTTTTATGGAGTAATGTTGGGTTTTTCTCGCCAAGAAATGCGAAAAAGATCTGATTTAATTTTGAAATTTGCTGAGTTAGAAGACTATGCTTTAGCCCCAGTAAAAAGTTTATCTTCTGGTATGACAGCAAGACTAGGATTTGCGATCGCAACTGATGTCCAACCTGATATTTTGATCTTAGATGAAGTCTTATCAGTAGGAGATGAAAGTTTTAAAAATAAATGTAAACAAAGAATGGAAGAGTTTTGGCAAGACCATATTACAATTTTGCTGGTTTCTCACACCATGGATTTAATTGGTAAATCTTGCGATAAAGTTATTTGGCTAGAAAAAGGCAAAATTCAATTAATTGGTCAAGCTGATGAAGTGATTGATTCTTATTTAAATAGTGTAACTAATAAAGTATAGATCGATACTCATTTACCCAATTCCAGAGCAGCTAATTGAGCTAAATATTGATAAGCACGCCACACACTCATCAGCACTCCTGATGTTAAAACAATACCCCGTGATTCAAAATCATAAGAGTGAATTTCTGGTAATTCTTGCTCTAAATTAGCTAGTGCTTGTTTAATAAAATCAGGTGATAATTTTGATAACTTCTTAACAGTTTCTGGGTCTAAACTTTCGACAAAGTTGATAATATCAGACTCTTTTTGTTCGGGCAGGATATCATGAGGTTTGCATAAAAGTTTATAAGTCTTAGGATAATTTTTGACTGGTGAATCTGTTTTACCCAAATAAGTTACTAAGTCAGTAATTTCTGCTTGTGTTAACTGCCATATATCAATCCCAGAATTAAGAAGTAACGGAATGGAAATGCCGTAATGATATTCAGCATAAATGCGTTCAAAATCTCTGGCAAACTCGACAGGATTTCGATGGTAAATCATGGGATTGGTTAGGGGTGACAACCAACCATATCGATAATACATTGCAGCATGATCGATATAACTGTTATCTTCTGGTTCGAGTAAACCACAAGCTGTCAGGAAAAGTGCATCGGCAGATTGATTGGCTTGAATTAACTTTTGATTGAGAACGGGTTTCATCCCCTCATAACCCCACGAGAATTTAGGATTGTTTTCATTAGCTGCTTTGTTTTTAAATCTTGGCTTTAATTTGACGGAATGATACAAATCACTATATTCAGTAGTAATTTGTAAAGATCCTAGATATCTAACATCAAGACCATTTTTATAAAGCTTGCCAGATAAATAGATACTAATCCCAATCCATTCACCAGAGAGAAGTTGGTAACCTGTGTCTACAGAAAAACCCTCGTTCCCTTCAGCTAAAGATTCGGCATCCGAAGATTCTAGAATATTCATCAAAGTTGCCAAATCTAGTCTTTCTGAATCATAACTCCATGTTATTTGATGTCTTTTGATTTCTGGCGAGGGGTTATCAACTGTCAAACGACGAACTAAAGCAGCATAAGCTTGGACTACCTTATGTTTTTGCGGAATACATGAGATAGATATTATCATTCCCATATCGAGCAAATTATTAACCAAGTTCAAGAGTAGCTAATTGAGCTAAATATTGATAAGCACGCCACACACTCATCAGCACTCCTGATGTTAAAACAATACCCCGTGATTCAAAATCATAAGAGTGAATTTCTGGTAATTCTTGCTCTAAATTAGCTAGTGCTTGTTTAATAAAATCAGGTGATAATTTTGATAACTTCTTGACAGTTTCTGGGTCTAAACTTTCGACAAAGTTGATAATATCAGACTCTTTTTGTTCGGGCAGGATATCATGAGGTTTAGAGAAAAATGTATAAGTGCCAGGATAATCTTTAACTGGTGAATCTGTTTTATCCAAATAAGTAACTAAGTCGTTAATTTCTGCCTTTGTTAATTTCCAGATATCAATCCCAGAGTTGAGTAATAAGGGAATAGGAATGCCGTAATGATATTCTGCATAAATGCGTTCAAAATCTCGGGCAAATTCGACGGGATTTCGATGGTAAATCATCGGGTTAGTCAAAGGAGATAAGCAGTTAGCTAGATAGTACATTGCAGCATGGTCTATATAACTGTTATCTTTTGGTTCGAGTAAACCACAAGCTGTTAAGAAGAAATTGGCAGAATTATTATTCGCTTCAACTAAGTTTTTGTTTAAAACAGGTTTAATACCCTCGAAACCAGTCTCGAATTTGAGATTGTTTTCATTTTTCTTTTTATATCGTTTTTTAAATTTAACAATCCGCCACAAATCTCTATAACTGATGTGAATTTGACAACCGCTATCGTATCTTGTTTGTAGTCCACGACCATAATTTTTACCATAAAAATAAATAGAAATAGGCATGAAATAATCAGGGAAGAGTTCGTAACCTACACCTACATAAAACTTGTGGGTAGAATTAGCCAAAGACTGATGATCTGAAGAATCTAAAATACTCATCAAAGTTGCTAGATCGATCTCTTGACAATTCCGCCCTTCTAAATATTGTTCGACAGTCCTAGGATTGTGTTTACGCGTAAAACGACGAACCAAAGAGGCATAAGCTTGAACAATATCCGTTTCAGAAAAAATTGAAATAGTTATTGTCATGCTCATGGTAATATCCTTACTGTCACAATATTGTTTCCAACTTTTATAATTTCTCCCTTGATAAGGTCGATTATTTGATTTCCTGACAGTTGATAGTTCTGCTCTATGGGCGCACCTTGATTAATAACAATTTCAAGTTTACCAATTTTAGCTCCTGGAACTCTCTGAATTAGTGTGTTGTAAGTGTTTTTCAACTGTAAGACTGCATCTCCAATCTGAGCCCCTTTTGAAGTACCAGGCTTGGCATCTTTAACTTCGGTGATGTTAAATCTTCCCGAGAGGGTTACACTAAGAAAATCGGCTGCTGGAGGAGGATTGGCACCTCTGGGTAGACCTAGTGTTTTTCTTACTCCATCATCCCCAATGCCGATAAGAAAATTACTTTCTGCTAAAAGAGCGTTTCCAGCCTTTACTTCAAGTGTGTTCGCAAGCTCCTTAAAGCTTCCACTAACTTTAAGACCTCTATAGGTATTAGAACTTCCTTCACTAATAGCTAGAAAATAGTTTCCTATTGGTTGTTCATTATCAGGAAAAATTAGAGGCTTATTAATTAATTGAGCAATACTAGAATCTTTAGGAAAAGTAGTAATGCTAATTCTAGAAAAATCATCTAATTGTGTAGGATTAGCAAAAATACTACTATCTAAAATCCGATTAAATACACCTGTGTCTTTCGGAAAGAATTCAAAGCTGATAGTTCCTTCTTGTGTTCCAGGAAAAGGAGGAGGATTAGTAGTAAGATCGGAAAAACTTTCTATTGCTTGAGTGCTGAATCTCCAGAGCTTACTAGCTGCATCATAAATTAAACTACCTCCTAAGAAAATCAGGTTACCTATTGGATTATTACTACCACCTTGATAAGCTGATTGAGCTAATAAAATTTGATGAGAAAATTCAGAAGCTTTATTATAATTTTTAGTAAATCCACTGTTAACAAAATCGACTAAAGGATTAATTCCTGACTTAAGAACAGTAGGATATTTGTTGACATAATAAGAGGTATCAAATAATAAAAAAGGACTTCTACCTTCTTTAAATCCATACTCTACATAATGTCCTAGTGGATTTAATCCTGCTTTTTTGACATCAAGATTTTTATCTAAATAATAAGAAGTGTCGAATAAAGCAAAGGGATCTCTTCCTTCTTTAAATCCATACTCTACATAATGTTCGAGCGGATTCATTCCTATTTTTTTGACATCAAGATTTTTATCTAAATAATAGGAAGTGTCGAATAAAGCAAAGGGATCTCTTCCTTCTTTAAATCCATACTCTACATAATGTTCGAGCGGATTCATTCCTATTTTTTGACATCAAGATTTTTATCTAAATAATAGGAAGTATCAAATAGAATATGAGGATCTAAACTATGCTTGTAACCAGTTTGGATAAAATGCTTAAACGGATTAATACCTGCTTTTCTGACATCAATATTCTTCTCTAAATAAAAAGAAGTATCAAATAAACAATTAGGATCTCGTCCTTCTTTCCAACCATACTCCATGTAGTGAGTAAAAGGATTCATTCCCAATTTAGCTACATCAGAATTATGGGACAAATAGAAATTAGAATCAAATAATTCATCTCCTTGAAAAGAAAGTTTAATTGCTCTGATATCACTAGCATCGAGCTTGCTTAAATCATCGAATTTAAATTGCTCGGAAAAATTGGTATAGGAAAACTTATAATCAATCAAATAATGAAGATCGATCGCAAGATCTATAAATTTAAAGCTATCTGAGTTGTAATACAACAGATGGTTATAGTTATCTTCAATCTCAGCAGTAACACTAGGTTTTGTTTCAATATCTCCAACCGTAATTTCTAAGTCCCAATCACCACCAAATTCTTTAGCACCAGTAGCGTCAGTCGAAGCAGCAATATCCGCATTAGTTAGTTTGCTTAATTCTGTAACAAAAGCAATTCCATCAATATCAGTAGCAAGATTACAACCATAAAGGAAAATATCTCCTTGCTCGGATAAAGAATTTTGCCAAGATGCTAAAACATTACTATATTCAAAAAGATTATCCTTGGTAAGAACAGTATTACCAAGCAGTAATTGTCCTAAATTTCCATGAGAAATAATTTCAATTCCATCTAAATTTTCATATTCACTCAGGACTTTATTAATCTGAGTTAGTCCATCCGATTGAGTATCTAATACTACTATTTTAGGAGAACCTGAAAGGCGATCTACTACGGTTTGATAATCTTCAACAGCACCATCAATAAAAACAATCTCATGCTCATTAAATTTGTCAAAAAGTTGCCCTGTTAACGAATCTTTGAAATTAGCTCTCTCATTTAAATCTGTCTCAACATAAGCATTGTTTTATAGTGAAACTGTAATATTTTCTAAGGAGTAACTTTCATCAAATAAAGCTAACTCATTTTGACTTAAATTAGCTGGATATCTGTTTAAAGATTCTAAAGATAAGCCATAGCTAACGCTTTGATTTAAATCTGAAAAATTTTCTAAATGTATGAGATTCTGCTGAATTTCTTTCATAAATTTATCCCATAGAAAATTGAACGAGCAACAAAATGTTTAATCAATTTGCTCGAAAAAAATAAGATGTTAGCGTCACAAAAAACTCACAAAAATATTTTGTTTGATGCGCTTATTTTATTTTCTGCTAAAAAAACAGGAAGGTAAAGTCAGTTAATTTAATCTTTTAAAATAATATTATTTTTGATTAAAAATTCATATTCAATCTATTTTTATCTAACTAATTATTCGTACTTAATATTACTGAATCGTTAAGTTTCAATTGAGAAAATCAAAAAATATCCACAGATAAATGTTGTCCTAAGCAAGGCGAAGGAACAGATAAAATTATTGTTTGATAGTGTTTTTTGTAGTTATTTTTTAGCTGCTCTAATAAAATGAAATTTTATTCTCCAATATTGAGCTATTCCTAAAAATTTACCAACAGTAATTTTGGGTTTAATTGGTAAAATAATTACTACGTGAATAATTAAACGAAACAGTCTTATATAAAAGACTAAAGAATGACAATATTGCTTAATAGTAATTAAATAACTATAGGTACTATGTTTAAATTTATTGATTAAATCTCGATCAGTAATAGTAGAAGGTTCGTGAATAACTGATATTTTATTCGTAATAGCAATTTGATGCTCTTGTGCAGCATAACGACAACAAAAATCAAAATCTTCGTAATATAAAAAATATTGCGGAGCAAATTGAGGACATTGAGAAAAATTTTTCAGATTAATTAATAAACTACAGCCACTTACCCAATCACAATTCACATAAAATTTATCATCAAAATCTGTAAATAAATTGGTTGATTTAATCGTACCTGAACTAGGAATAAAACGACCTCCTCCAAACCAAAGCTCACCATTAGGAGTATAAATCGTAGTTCCTAAAATAGAGATTTGGGGATATTTAATAAAAAGGGTGGAAACTATGGTTAGATCGACTGATTTAAAATAAGCATCAGGATTAATCAACCAAACTATAGCTTGAGGATTTTGTTGATAAATATAATTTAATCCCAGATTACAAGCATTACCAAAACCTAAATTTTTTTTTGCCTCTAGAATGTGAATATTATTTTGTTGAAGTTGTTTAATCTCCACATCTTCTGGAGAATTATTTATAATTATTAATTGATAAAGAATCTCTTGGTTTTGAGGTAAAGATTGAATCAGTCGATTAATTAAATGTGCTGAATAATAATTAACTGTTACAAAATAAAACATTATTTTCTTGAATAAAAAAGCAGTTTTTGATAATAATAATCTGCCCAAAAAAATTATTATATTGATTCTTTCAACTTACTTAGAGTGTTAAACGTTTAACAATAACCAAAAATAGTACTAGTTTACTTCTTGCCGAAGGCGAGGCATGAAGCGGACAGCTTCGCTGCGCCGAAGGCGATCGCATTCAACTACAATTCAATAATTAGCTCGATCTTAGTTGTTATTTTACTAATATCCCTTTTATCATGAGGAGGAAATTTCTCTAAATTCCTAATTAATGCTTTTGGCAAACATGAACCATCCATTAATCTCCTCTATTTTTTCCTCTACAACTATTATGAAAGCTGAGTGGCTTACACCTTCAGCTTGGTACGGTCATGTTCCCTTTGCTTTCTGGTTAATTGAAAATCTTCAGCCCAAAACTTTGGTAGAATTAGGTACACACTATGGTGTTTCTTTCTGTGCTTTTAACCAGGCTATTCAAAAATTACAATTAAATACCAAAAGCTATGCTGTAGATACTTGGGAAGGAGATGAACACTCTGGATTATATGGAGAGGAAGTTTTTAGCCAGTTATCTGCATATCACGATCCCAAGTATGGTAGCTTTTCACGTCTAATTCGTTCAACTTTCGATCAAGCAGTCAGTCATTTTCCAGATCAAAGTATTGATCTTCTTCATATTGATGGTTTGCATACTTACGAAGCAGTTAAACATGATTATGAAACTTGGTTTGCTAAACTTTCTGATCGTGCGGTGGTCATCTTTCATGATATTAACGTCCGAGAGAGAGGGTTTGGTGTTTGGCAACTTTGGCAGGAGTTGAGTCAACAATATCCTCACTTTTCTTTTCTGCATTATCATGGTCTTGGTGTTTTAGGTGTAGGAAAAAATCTTCCTAAAAATGCGATCGCTCTTTTTGAAGCTAACTCTAATTCCGAACTAGTTTTTCAAATTAGAGAGAGTTTTGCGCGATTAGGAACTGGTGTAGCTGAAAGTTGGTCTAAACAAGAACAGCAAAAAGAAGTAGCTAAACTTGCGGTTCAACTACAACAGACTCAAGCTGAATTAACTAATTCTCAACAACAGCTACAACAGACTCAAAATGTATTAACTCAAACTCAAGCTGAATTAACTAACTCCCAACAACAGCTACAACAAACTCAAAGCGAATTAACTCAATCCCAACGAAAGCTAAAATCGGTTCAAAACGAATTAACTCAATCTCAACAACAACTACAAAAAAATTTCCATCAACAAGCGCAATTACAGAACTTGATTACTGCAATGGAAAGCAGTAAATTCTGGCAAATTAGAACACTTTGGTTAGGTTGGAAACAAGCTTTAAATCTCAATCATAGAGATGAAGTTTATCAAGCTTATCTCAATTCTTTTGCTACAAATAGTTCAGTAATTCCATCTCTTGAAAAAAAAAAGATTAACGATAGAATAGCGCGGTTACAAGAAAAAGGTTGGGAATATATCTTTACCAAAATATTTCGAGATAAACTACCAAAATTAGCTAAATCTTTAGCACATCCAGAACCAATAGTCACCAGAATTGATGAAGATATTCCTCCTAGCAAAGATAGTAAATATCAACAATGGTTAAACAAACACTATCCTAGACAAATTGATTTAACTAGGATGAGCGAAACACTATCACTTCTTTCTTATCAACCTAAAATTAGCATAATTGTTCCAGTTTATAATCCTCCAGAAGCTTTTTTTCGTCAAGCGATTGAATCAGTTTTAAAACAGATCTATCCTGATTGGGAATTATGTTTAGCCGATGATTGTTCTACTAAACCATATGTCAAAGAAATATTAGAAGAATACGCCCAAAAAGACTCTCGAATTCAAGTAGTATTTCGTCAAGAAAATGGTCATATTTCTCGCGCTTCAAATTCAGCTTTAGACATAGCTACAGGAGAATATATTGCTTTATTAGATCATGATGACTTGTTAGCACCTCATGCTCTTTACGAAATGGTTATGTTGCTCAATCAACATCCTGAAGCTGACATGATTTATTCTGATGAAGATAAGATCGATGAAAATAATTGGCATAAAGATCCTTTTTTCAAAATGGATTGGTGTCCTGATTCTTTTTTGACTCGGATGTATACTTGTCATTTGGGAGTTTATCGTCGTTCAATTGTTACTGAAATTGGTAACTTTCGACCAGGTTTAGAAGGCAGTCAAGACTATGATTTAGTATTAAGATTTACGGAAAAAACTGACAAAATTTTTCATATTCCTAAAGTACTTTATCATTGGAGAATTCATTCTGAATCGGCTGCATCGGGTACTTCAGCTAAACCTTACGCTTACGAAGCTGCTCAAAAAGCTTTATCAGAAGCGTTAGTAAGAAGAAAAGAACCAGGTAAAATAATTCCTGTTACTGGTTATCCTGGTTTGTATACTACTAGATATGAAATCAAAGAGAAACAACTTGTAAGTATTATTATTCCTACGAGGGATTTAGCTAAAACTTTAAATACTTGTTTGAAATCTATTTTTACTAAAACTACCTATCCCAACTATGAAGTAATTGTGATTGATAATGGTAGTCAAGAATCAGCAACTTTTGAATGTTTTGAATATTGGAAAAAACAAGAACCAAATCGTTTTAATTGTTATTCGTTAGATATTCCTTTCAACTATTCGGCAATTAATAATTATGCTGTCGAAAAAAGTCAGGGACATTATCTCTTATTTTTGAATAATGACACAGAAATTATTAGTAATGATTGGATTGAAGCAATGGTGGAACAAGCTCAAAGACGATCTATTGGTGCGGTAGGTGCATTACTTCTTTATCCAGATAAAACTATACAACACGCAGGTGTAGTTTTAGGAATTGGTGGTGTTGCTAGTCATAGTCATAAAGGCTATCCTTCTTTGCTACCTGGATATTTTGGTCAAGTAATTACCATTAACAACTATTCTGCCATTACTGGGGCTTGTTTGATGTGTCGGCGAGAAGTATTTCAACAAGTTAATGGTTTTGAAGAAGATTTAGCGATCGCGTATAATGATGTAGATTTTTGTCTCAAATTAGTTGAACAAGGCTATCGTAATATTTATCTGCCTCATGCCATGTTGTTTCACTATGAATCAAAAAGCAGAGGTAAAGAAGATTCTGTGGCTAAACAACAACGTCTACAACAGGAAAAAATTTATATGTTAAATAAATGGCAATCTCTGCTAGATAATGATCCTTGTTATAGTCCTCATCTAACTAGAAATGCTGATGATTATAGTATCAAAATTCTCTAACTCGAATAACACTAAATTCAATTATATTAGCGGATTAAAATTGTTGCAAAATACGTATTACAACTTTCTGTTTTGTCACACTAAGTAAGTTAAAATTTTTATTTTGCAACAGTTTTATTTACATAAAATACTTAAATATTTGCTATAGCGTGTAGGAGTTAGGGTGTAAGGTTTAGAGAATTTCTAAATGTGCAGTTTAAATGAATATAGCGGTTCTCAGATTAATGAGATACAGTTCATTTCCCTGGTTGAGCGTTAATAGTTGATAGTTGAGACCTACGGTAGTGCGCTTCGCTTATGTTAATTATTAATCCCTCATAATTAGTAATTAGTAATTAGTAATTACTAATTACTAATTAGTAACTGGTAATGGTATACCTCACCAAGAGCGAGAAAGGCTATAACAGCTTATTTTATATAATCACACTATCTGTAGAGTCTACATAAAAACCAACTCCACCAATTCCCTCTTGACGATATTGAGGTAAATTATCGAGTACAAAGTCTCTTTCTACTGTTGAAGGTGTATAGAAATGAACATCTAAGTTGGTATTGTAAAAACGGTAAACAGGGGTTGTCCCATCCACAGCAGTATCATAAGCATAATAAGCTGTATCTTCAAAACGGTAGATTGAACCAAGGTTGTCAATAATTGAATTTTTTTCTACCTCAGAAACAGTATATAAATGCACTCCAGTATTTTTGTTATAAAAACGATAAACTGACTTTGCACCTGTTAAAGGATCTCTGTCATCATCCGAGGCAATAGACTTATAAGAAGCACCTTCATAACGGTATTGTGGTAAGTTTTCCAAAACAGAATCTCTTTCTACATCAGAAGCGGTATAGAAATGTACTCCTAAATTGGTGTTGTAAAAGCGATGGACAAGTAAATTTTGAGAATCTGGAATTCGATCAGTTTCAAGAGCTTTTCCTCTATTAATAATTTTTTTATTAATAGAATTAAATTCTTCTAATGTACTAGAAATATTTACATTAAATTCTTCACCATTAGGTAAAGTTATCGTTTTACTGGAAGTAAAATTTCCTACATATTTACCACTATTTTGAACAGCTTTGACAAATTGATCGTAAGAAAGAGTTTGATCTTCTAATTGAAACTGTTCTATTTTATTTTCAAGACTTTTCCAATCGGGAATAATAACAAGTTGTTCATTAAATGTATCAAATAACAATAAAGTATGATTAAAATATTCAAGAACAAAAGTATCTTGGTTATTAAAACTTATTCCATCAGCTTTTAAAACATCATTATTAGAATTACTTCCATCTAAAACAACTATACCCTGATTACTATTAACAACATATTGATCGTTGCCTGAACCACCAACAAAAACTGCATCATCCCCTTGTGCATCAATACTATATCCAGGGGTAAGTGTATCATTACCTTGTAATCCATAAACTATTTCTTTTTTAAAACCTAATAGTGAATCGTTTTGGATTGTTCCTATTTTTTCAGAATAACCTGGAATCATATTTGACAATGCTTATTAAATGTTTATATTACAAGTTTATTTTGAAAAATATTGATTGTAAAGATTGAAAAACTTTGCGGACGTGGATACACCTCGCGCTTGAGTTAGATCGCTTGATTGATAAATCATCATTTGATTCAACGAAGCATGATTTTAGCTTCTGATTGATTGTTGACTTGCTTCGAGTAAATCTTGATGCACTAATTCTGAAGTAGCTATTAATAATCCAGGTAAACTATAGTCTTGACAAGCAGATAAAGGTGGTAAAGAAGAACCATCTAAAGTAGTTACAATACAACCAGCTTCTCTAGCCAAAAATGACAAAGCTCCGCCATCAATAAATTTTCCTCTTCTAATTGCTAATCCTGTAATTTCATTAGCTAAAATCCCATTGACATTAGGAATTTTTATTTCGGTAGAGTAATCATTTTCTACTTCAATTACTTGATATTTTTGGGTTAATACTGGTTTGAGGAAACTCATTCCCCATCCCAATAAAATAACAGGTTTAGGATGATTAATTATCAAGGGAGTGCAAGCTTCTAGATCTTTATCTAAATTGCCTTGATATGTACCTTCTCCACGTAGAGCATAATAATAAGTATGTTGAGCAGGAGAAATAGCAATTACTGCTTCAAAATCATCAGCATTAAGAATACTTAGAATGATTTGATAATTATTATGTCCATCAAGATAAAATTTAGTACCATCTATCGGGTCGAGAGTAACTAAATAATCTCCTGAAGAACCTAAATCTGTTGCTCGAAAATATTTAGTATTGCGAGATTGTTCGTATTCTTCTCCATGAAAACGAAGCTCAGGAAAAGTTCCTAATAAAACAACTTCTATTAAGGTTTGAATCGAAATATCTGCATCAGTTAAGGCAGCAGAAAAAAAATTATTTCCTAATCCTTTATCGGGTAAAGCTTTAATCTTGGACTGAATTTGGTTTGCATAACCAGCAGCTACCTTAAGATGCGGAAATAAAGTTTTGAGAATTTGACGAGGAGAAGGATGAGAAGCCATTGAAGTAAAAAAGATAATTGAATTTAAACTTAAGCTTCTATAGTTAAGAAAGCTATAAATCAAATTAAAATTTAGAAAAGCCTTGTCTTGAACAATAGTGAACGGTTGAAATTAAAAAGCTCAAAAGATAAAAATAACTGTCAATTATTAACTATGAACAATTAACAACTAACTAAGTATTTATTGTCTTTTATTCAAATGCCAAACACTAAATAAATTATTATTCATAGTATTTCTTTTCTTTAGCAATTAACCAAGCTGCGATCGCACCACCAACAAAACCAAATAAATGTCCTTGCCACGAAATTCCGATTCTAGAGGGTAAAACACCCCATAGCAAACCGCCATAAAGAAAGAAAACAACAATAGACAAAACAATTGATGGCAAGTTCTTTTGGAAATAACCGCGTAGTAATAAAAAGCCTAAATAACCATAAATTAAGAGACTAGCACCAATATGAATTGAACCTGGTGCGCCAAACAACCATACTCCTAATCCTCCTACTAACATTGTCGCGATCGAAACTATATAAAAATCACTAGTTTCTTGAAGCATAGTTAACCATCCCAAGGTTAGAAAAGGGATCGTATTAGCTATTAAATGGCTAAAACCTCCGTGAAGAAAAGGAGCAAACAAAATACCTCGTAAACCAATAATATTATGAGGTTGAATGCCAAATCTATCTAATTTTCCGCGAAATACAAAAAAATCTAAAATTTCTATCAGCCAAAAAAGAGCTACCCATACTAATAAAGTTTTGAACTCGCGGACAGTAGATTTTTTTTGGTAGCTAGTCATGATTTTTTAGAGTTGTATCGTGCAATGATAGTATATTTTACAGTAGCAATTTTAGTCAGCCTGTTTGTATCTAGGGGTTAAGTTTGCTTTCGTTATAATTTAATCTTTTAAATTATTTAATCTTTTGACATAAACCCGATCGCATCGAGCGGTTTCTACGCCTGTTGCTGGTTGATAGCCACTTTTTTCATACAAGTTTACTGCTTCTTGCAAAACCGAAGCCGTCTCTACCCAAATTTCTTTAAAATTAGCAAGGGCGATCGCTTTTTCTAACTCTTGTAGTAAATATTTACCTAATCCCTTTCTTCTTACTGAAGGTAATAAATACATTTTGCGAATTTCTACGGCTCGTTCACCTCTGGTAATGGGATAATAAGCTCCAGTACCAACTATTTGATTTGCTTGTTCTACTACCCAAAATTCTCCACCTTTTTCTAAATAAGCAGTTTCGATTTGTATAACATCTTTATCTGCCTCTTCAGGTTGCCAGGGTAAACCATATTCGATCAAAACCTGCCTAATAACTGCTGCTACTACTTCTCTGTCTTTTGGTTGCCAATTTCTAATTAAAAATTCATAATATTTCTTCATGGCTTTGATCAATTTAATAACTGCAAGTTTAAACCTTACTGAGAAATAAAGATAAGCCAATCATTGATCTTTGTTCCCAATCTCAATCAATCAATTGCATTAAAATGTTGATAACTGATAACTGATAACTGGTCACTGGTCACTGGTCACTGGTCACTGTCTCAGCTGTGTATTCTTGGTTCTGGATATAAATTGGCTAAAATTTCACTTTCAACACTAGATAACTCATCTAAACGCTGTTGAACTGCGTTTGTTTCACAATATTCATTAGCTAATAACCAATAAATCCCATAGTGACGAGCTTCTGATGCCATCAAACTTCGATAAAATTTAGCTAAGTCTGGTTCTGGACAATATTCCCCTAAAAGTCCTAATCTTTCGTGAGAACGAGCTTCAATTAAAGCCGAAACTAATAAACAATCCAACAAACGATCTGGTTCTTGATGGCGAATTTGCGCTTTCAACTTAGCACCATAAGGAGGAGAGTTTAGAGGTGCTAAAGCAATTCCTCGCCGGTCTAACCACTGATTTACCTGCTCAAAATGCTCTAATTCTTCCTTGGCGATCGCGGTTAATTGCCGAACTAATTTATGAAAAGAAGGATAGCGAAACATCATATTAATTGCTACTCCGGCAGCTTTCCTTTCACAATGAGAATGATCGAGTAGAATTGTATCTAAATTCGCGATCGCGAGTTTAAGCCAAGATGAATCAGTTGGCTGTTTTAAGATTTTAATCTTAGCTACTATAGACAAATTAAACCTCTACTTCTCACCAGTTATTTTTGTAGGTATTTAATTGAGCGGAATGTCAAGACGTATTTAATTATTCTTTATATAATATGATGTAGTTGAAATCAGGAAAAAATATTTAAAATACCGCCTAATCATCCCAAAATTGGGAATCCTAAGTTAATAGGTTAATAGTCTAGTCTTATCATTAAAGGTCTGGAAAGTTCAAGATAATTATTGATATTTTAGGTAGTTAAAAATTAATATGCCCAATCAACGCCGAATCATAATAGGAGATGTACACGGTCACTACGATGCCTTAATCGCCTTATTAGATGCAATTGCGCCAAATAGTGAGGATCAAGTTTATTTTTTGGGAGATTTAATCGACCGAGGCCCAAAAAGTGCAGATGTCGTCGATTTTGTGATCCGCAACCAGTACCAATGTTTACGAGGCAATCATGAAGAAATGTTACTAGATGTGGTTGGTAGTGGACAAGTTTCGATTGAATTTTACCAAGGATGGCTCTATAGTGGCGGTCATGCTACTGTAACGAGTTACGATAGTAAAATCCCTCAAGACCACATTGATTGGATCAAGACTTTACCTCTTTATCTCGATCTCGGAGACATTTGGTTAGTTCATGCAGGAGTTTGTCCTAGACTTGCTTTAGAAGAACAAAATTCCGAACAGTTTTGTTGGATCAGAGAAGAATTTCACGGCAGCAACGAACCTTACTTCAAAGATAAACTAATTATCACTGGTCATACGATTACCTTTACCTTACCAGGAGTTCAACCAGGACAAATAGCTGCCGGTGCAGGTTGGTTAGATATTGAAACTGGTGCTTATCATCAAAATAGTGGCTGGCTAACTGCCTTAGATGTTGATAGTGGCAAAGTTTATCAAATTAATACCCAAAATAACTGTTTACGAACAATGCCTTTAAAAAGAGCGATCGCTAATGTTGATCCTACTCAAATTACACCAAGAAAAGTACGTCGAAGAGCATAAAACAGTTATCAGTGATCACTTACCAGTGATCAGTTATGAATTATGAATGATGAAGGATGAATAATCAACAATTAACTATGAACCTAAGCGAAGCGCACTACCGTAGGTCTCAACAAAAACCAGTGTTTTGACCAGATTTTATTACAGTCGAGAAACGCTATCTTATTCAGCTAATTGAGTAATTTGTTGAGCTAAATCAAAATCTTTTTGAGTAATGCCCCCCGCGTCGTGGGTAGTCAGGTTTACAGTAACTTTGTTATAAGAAATACTAAGATCGGGATGGTGTCCTGCTGCTTCGGCAGGTTCAACTAACTTATTCACAAATGCGATCGCGTCAACAAAGTCTTTGAATTTAAAAGTACGAGTAATTTTTTTTCCGTCAGTAGTCCAACCTGATAAACTTTGGATTTGTTGGTTAATTTCGGTTTGGTTCATTAACATTGTTTCTGCGTTTGCTTTGACAATTTTAATATTATTGAATAAAAGTAAAGTAACTCCAAAAGCTACTAAGAATTTTAAGATTTTCTGAGACAGTAGAAACATTAGTAAACAAGCTCATTGAAATTTTTTAGTTAATTAATTATCCTGCCATAATTTTTTGATTCTTAAAAATATTTTTTCAAATAAGGAAGTTTTGATAATTTATTTTTCAAAAACTGTTTAATAAAAATTAGTTAAAAAAAAATAAAAAAAAAAATATTTAATTTTTAATCTTATTTATTGCAAAAAATTCTTGTTGTAAATTAAATCGAGCTTGACTTTCTAATCGATTAAAAAAATATTCTGTATGATAAACTCTGGTTCGGGCTAAAAAACTTGCTAAAACTTTTTTTCTTCCAAAACAATAATCTGCTTGAGGAAGCCAAGAATATTCTTGACGAATTGCTTGACTATAAATTTGATATTCAGTTTGACTAGCACCAAGAATTGATAAATCTGCATCTAAAAAAATTTGACTGTCATAATCTTCAAAATTTGTCTGATGGGTTTGAGTCTTTAAAATTAATTGTTTAACTGATTGAATAATACAATCATCTATTTTTAAATGAGTTAAAACTTGTTCAGCATAAACTGCACTTTTTTCTTCGTTAATTTGCGCTTGTGAATCATAAATCACATCATGAAACCAAATAGCCAATTCAATGACTGAAAAATTCTTTGCTTCATCTTTCATTAAATTAGCTACAGTTAATAATTGTTCGATATGTTGAAGATTGTGATAATATCTTGTCGAATTAGAATAAGCAGTAACTAAATCATTAAAGATTGGTTCAGCTAAAAATAAATCTACCTTTAAACTTTGAAGTAAATTATCCCAATTATCCTTGAGTTTTTCTAACTTCATTCCTTAGCTTGAATTTTAGCAATTAAATCATAAAAAGGTTGCCAATTATCTTCCTCAACAATTGGTTGCCAAATTGATTCTATAACAGGACGAAGTAAAACTGTTTTAAGATTATAAAAATTAAGGCGATCGCAAATCAAGTCCATTTCTTCTGGTGGTAATAAATTTAAACAACCATGGTACAATTTACGCCAATAATCGCTCACTTCTTGAGATACACGAGCAAAAAAATTATTTTCTAGAATTAAAGAACTATCTTCACGCCAACCATAATTAAAACCTGCTGCTAACTCAGCAAAAAAAGCATGATAACCAATATCAGTATTTCTGAGTAATTTAATCGTTGCTTCTAATAATTCTGCTGCTGCCAAACTTGATAAGTTTTGGAAACCTAACTTATTAAGCATTAACTGATTATAGGTAGAAGAATAACAATCTTCAAATTGAGCCAAACCAGCCTCTAAATCAGACTTAGCAATGATCATCCCTAAAGGTAATTGCAACAGTTCCAAATTTAACTTACAAATAAAAGGCTGATTCCCATAACTATAGCGTCCACCGTAGTCAAAATAAGCTGCCGTAAAATAAGGATTATAAGTAGGGATAAAAGCATAAGGACCATAATCAAAACTTTCCCCAGTAATCGACATATTATCCGTATTAAGTACCCCATGACAGAAACCTGCGGCCATCCATTGGGCTGCTAATTGGGCAACTCTTTCGACTAATTCGGCATAAAACTTAGCGTATTTATCTTCTGTGTTGGCAATATGAGGATAATAAATTTCAATCACATGATCCAATAACTTCTGAATCAAATCAGGTCGTTGAAGATAATGTAGCCTTTCAAACGTACCAAACCGAATGTGGGAAAGGCTAAAACGCACCATCACCGAGGAACGAGTAGGAGAAGGTTCATCTCCTCGCCAAAGTGCTTCTCCAGTTTCGATCATACTCAGACAACGAGAAGTTTTAACTCCTAATTGATGCAAAGCTTCTGCTGCTAACACTTCTCTAACACCACCTTTAAGGGTTAATCTCCCATCAGCAGTACGAGAATAAGGAGTTCTTCCTGATCCTTTAGTACCAAAATCATACAGTTCTCCATCTGTTCCTCTAACTTGCCCGTAAAGAAACCCTCTTCCATCTCCTAAAAAGGGATTATATTCGCCAAATTGATAGCCATGATAACGTAAGGCTAAAAAAGGTTGTATTCCAAGGAATTTACCAAAAGCTTCAATAAAATGCTCATCTTTAACCGATTTAGCTCCTAACCCGAGCAATGGAAGTAAAGAGTCATTGCGAAAACGAAGAATATGTTGAGGAAATTCGGCTGCTGCCACTTTATCGTAGTAATCATCGCCCAAATTTTCCAAAACTGGCTGATACTCAAGACTGAGAAAAGGGTTGAAGCTAGTTGAAGTCATCAATAAAATACATGAACTAAATACATTTTAGCTCAGTGAGCGAGAAGCCTTACGCCTAGGCGATAGCCAGGCGTTAAGACGCAGTAATAGAGGACGCAAGAAATCTACTACGGTGCTGTCTGTTGGATAGGAAGCTCACGCTTACCCGAAGGGAAGCGTTGAGTACTTCACATATATGCTTATAATTTTAATCAATTAGGATTGCGATCGCTTACTATTAAAAATAAATAAACAAATATTTAAAGAGTCGCAGAATTTGGGAAATTTACGTTACAAATGATAACTATTAAAATCGCGTCTGACTGGTAACTAAAATTATGTGTGGAATAGTCGGGTATATAGGAACTCAAGCAGCAACAGAAATTTTAATCTCTGGTTTGGAAAGATTAGAATATCGGGGTTATGATTCGGCAGGAGTGGCAACAGTTTTAGAAGGAAAAATTAACTGTGTTCGCGCCAAAGGTAAATTATATAATCTACGGGAAAAAGTAGAAAGAGAGCATAACCCGGCCCAAATTGGCATCGGACATACTCGTTGGGCAACTCATGGGAAACCAGAAGAACATAATGCTCATCCTCATATGGATGCAGCGATGGGTGTAGCGGTAGTTCAAAATGGCATCATTGAAAATTATCGCGAGTTAAAAGAAGAATTAATTAGTAAAGGCTACGAATTTAAGTCAGAAACTGATACAGAAGTTATTCCTCACTTAATTGCTGATTGTTTAACCAATTCCCAGCATTCTTTACTCGATGCAGTTAGACAGATTATTCCCCGTTTGGAAGGAGCATTTGCGATCGCGGTTATTAGTGCCGATCATCCCTATGAATTAGTTGTAGCACGTCAACAAGCTCCCTTAATCCTCGGTTTCGGACAAGGGGAATTTTTCTGTGCTTCTGATATTACTGCTTTAGTTCCCCATACTCATACAGTTCTCAGTTTAGATAATGGGGAAATGGCAAGATTATCTCCTTTAGGTGTAGAGATTTATAATTTTGCAGGCGATCGCTTAAACAAATTTCCTCGTACCCTGGATTGGAATCTGGTTCAAGTAGAAAAGCAGGGATTCCGCCACTATATGCTCAAAGAAATTTACGAGCAACCTGGAGTAGTACGAACTGCTTTAGAAGCTTATTTCAATCCAAACTGGCACGCCCAAGATAATCCCGATTTTAGTCCTGTAACTCTTAGTTTATCACCCCGACTTTACGAAGATTTAGAACATATTCAAATTCTTGCTTGTGGTACGAGTTGGCACGCTAGTTTGATTGGTAAGTATTTGTTAGAACAATTGGCGGGAATTCCCACCACCGTAGATTACGCATCCGAATTTCGCTATGCTCCCAAACCCATTATTGGCAATACTTTAACTATTGGTGTTACCCAGTCAGGAGAAACTGCTGATACCATTGCTGCCTTGGAAACAGAAAAAGAGCGACGTGCTAACCTCGAACCTAAATTACAAGCACGATTATTAGGTATTACCAACCGTCCCGAAAGTACCATCGCTCAATTAGTCGATCAAATTATCAATACTCAAGCTGGGATTGAAATTGGCGTAGCAGCAACCAAAACCTTTGTCGCTCAAGTAATGAGCTTTTATTTCCTGGCTCTAGATTTAGCTTTTCGTCGCAAAACTTTACCTCTAGAGCAAATAGAACAAATTATTACTGGATTACATCAAATTCCCACTCAAATAGAAAAAACTTTAGAAAGTCAAGCTAATTACATCGAAGAATTGGCACACGAATTTACCAAAGAAACCGAAGACTTTATCTTTATCGGCAGAGGAATTAACTTCCCCATTGCCTTAGAAGGAGCATTAAAACTCAAAGAAATCAGCTACATCCATGCAGAAGGTTATCCTGCTGGCGAAATGAAACATGGTCCCATCGCCTTACTTGATACCAAAGTTCCTGTAGTCGCGATCGCAATGCCTGGTAGTGTATATGATAAGGTACTTTCCAATGCCCAGGAAGCTAAAGCTAGAGATGCTAGATTAATTGGCGTAACATCAGCGATGAATGCACAAGAAGCTGCTGCAACTTTCGATGATGTATTAACTGTACCTGAAGTTGAGGAATTGATCTCGCCGATTTTGGCAGTTGTGCCTTTGCAGCTATTGGCTTATCACATTGCAGCAATTAAAGGGTTAGATGTCGATCAGCCAAGGAATTTAGCGAAAAGTGTTACTGTTGAGTAAGTACAATAGTTCTATGCAGGATTTGTAGAGTAATAAAAAAGTTGGAAACTTTGGCAGGATAGTAGTACGTTTACTATCCTCTAACGAAGTTATCTGCTGTAATCCTATTCGATGCTCATCTTCGGCCCAAGTTTCTACCGTTGATTCAGGATATTGTCGTTTAACGTGTGCTGCGGTCTGCGCCAGTTTTTTTTCCACTGTTGCCTCATGTCGGGGTCGCTATCAACATGAGCAGGTCTTGGTCTTCGACGAACGTATTTTAGTCCTTTGAGATAATCCTATCCTCTTTGAGGTGCGATCGCGAGTCCTAATAACTCACTCATCCAAACTGCTAATGAGTGTTCCTGTCCATAATCCCCTATCAGCTGGTGGTGTTTGAAGGGTTTGCCATAATAAAGCTTGTTGTCGCCCCCACATCTCTTCTCATGTATATTATGGGTAATCAAACGGATTAGATAGAAGTTGAACATGATCCGATTAGGGCGATCGCGCTCCATGAAAGAAACCACTCCCGCAGCTATGCCTCCTTGTTTCGATAGATAGTGTCAAAAGTTTGATGATTTGCTCTTAAATAAAGCCCAAAAAAGAAAGTTTAGGCACACTGCACGAAGGATTATTGGGGAAAAGTGAGCGAAAAAATGTGTCTCAAATGGCTAAAGATGCGGTAGCAATCACATACTATAAATTATTTTATTACTCTACATTTAGAAATATTTAGAAAAGCAGCTTAACTTTACGTTTATCAACCTATAAACGCTTAAGCTTTTTAAATTCACATAACTCATTTTTTAGAACTTCTTGTTCTCCTTTGTGTTGTTCTATATTATTTTTAATTTGATTTTGTTTCTTTTCTAGCTCTAAAATGTGTTGATTATACTTATCTTTTGTTATTTCTAAAGCATCATTAATTTTCCTATCTTCTGATTCTAAAGCCAGATTAAAATCTTGGATAATTTTATCTACTAGATTTTTAACAAAGGATTGATAGTAACCAGATAAATCTTTTTTTAGTTTTTCACTTGCCTCCTCCATCATTAAATTATTATCTTGATTATAAGCATTAATTAACAAAAATATAATCCCAAAAACTACCAAACCAAATATCCATGGAAATTGTTTAAAGAAATTAGAAATTTGACTCATAAGCTGACTTTTTCCAGCTTGAATACCAATAAAAGAAAGTAATAAAGTTACCATCATCATGGTTTGCATTACTTGACTTCTTAACTGCTTCATAACGTAAGCACCTAAAGAAATTTGCTTATAACGAACTTCACAAGAAATTCCCGCAAAGGAAATCATAAAATTTCCTTTAATATTTAGAATTTGCGGAGAAGAAAAAGGTGACTCTTTTAGTAAAGAAGGAATAACATCGACATTAGTATATGACCGCTGTAGCAATCCATATAAACCATCTTTACCATAAACATGACAAATTCTATCCCATTCGTCCGTAGCCCACTGCCCTACTGAAAAAGTACAAAAATCAATTAGATTTTGATTGACATCTTGCGATTCTTGTTTATTTTTATTAGCAAGTTGAAGATATTTATGTCCATGTTTTGTAAAAATGATTGGATTTAAATCATCAACAAAGTTTTGAATTTTATAAATAATACTTTCTTTACGAAATCCATCTAAGAAAGCCACTTTTGATTGAGTTAAATCTAGTTTGGCTTGTTTAAAAAATGTATCTTTATCTTCGTTGATAAGACTAATTGCTTTTTTAGTTATCTCTTTAAAACTAACTTGGTTTAATTTTTCTAACTCTTGTCTTTCTTGAGCAATTTTTTCTGCAAGTTCTTCTTGTTGATGCTGAACGACTCTTTCTACGGGTTCTAAAAGATTGATAAACTTAATACTAAGTCTTTGGGCTAATAAATTTTCTGGTTGGCGTTTAACTATATTTTCTAAAGTTTTTAAAAAAGTATCTTGCTTTTTTTGTAAAGAAGAGTCTAATCCTTTTTTTTCATTTTCTTGATAATAAGGCTTAAGGCAAAGATGAATTAACTCAAAACCTGAATTAGAAGCTTGATTTTTTAAATAACTTTCAAGATTACCTAAATTAGTCTCTGCACTTAATACTTCTTCCTTAGCATCAGGCAGATCGATAATTAGAAATTGTTTAGCTATTAAGGTACGATCAAGATTTTTGACAAACTCTTTTTCTTTAGTAATAAGAGGTTTTCTAGAATCAATAACTAAACAAAAAAGATCGCAATCCACAACTTCCCAGTAAGCATGATTGATATTAGTATCTGGTGTGAAAATTTGAACTTCAAAAAGTAATTCGGCAATCCCTTGACTGGGTTTGGGATATCCTAAAGTAATTGTGTCCCCTGGCTGCAATGTTTGACACCCCTGTATGCGTTCTGAATTAACAAAAGTTCCATTGGTAGTATTGAGATCGCAAATTTCCCAGAGTTCAGAATTGGGATCGTTTTGTACGGGTTTAATGGTAGCATGATGCCAAGAAATTCCTTGATATATTTTTCCATCTAAACTAATTGAACACTCAGGATTTCTGCCAATTAATTCTTCTTTACCAAAAGAAAGTTCATAGCATCGCTGCATATCGGTAGAATTATTTTGTCGATGTTGAAGTTTAAGATTAGTAAATCTTTGAAGTTCTATTTTTTTAGGCAGTTCAGGAAGAGGATCGAACTTGAGATTATATGATTCTAGAAGTGATTCCTGAGTATTAATAAGATCGAATAAAGCTTGAGCTAATAACAAATTTTGACTGACAATTTGGATAGTTAATTTTTTTTGCTGTAAGTGAGTATTTAGCTTTTCTACGTCTCTAACTATTGCTTCACATTTTTGATTATCTTCAGATTTCTTTTTTAAAAGTATTTGAAAAATTTCGAGAGCTTGTCCTAGTTTGTCTGCTTTGGGTGCCATAGATAATCAATTTAAAAATCAACAAAATTGTTGAACTAAATTATTTCTGAAATACCAAAAATTTTTCATCACAATAACACAGGTTATAGAAATTGGAAAAGTAATCAGTTAAATATTTTTAAGTTTTATTTAACAATTATGAACAGGACAAATGCAATTTTAACTTTCAAAATAAGAAAACAGATCTAATTAATCCTGTTTTATTTAAAACTGAGTGGATTAAATATTTTTGGGCTATTCTTCTTTTCATCTATGAAAATGGAAAAAATATTCACTTGTTAGCTATTTGTCAGATTTTAGGTGGAATTAAAAGCATAGTACCAGTTCAAAACTTGAACGATTTGTCTGGCAATCTAAAACCAGGTTACGGATTTGATCGCCATGCTTCTTTCTTACACAAAAAAGATTTTTTTAGTCAAAGACAAAAAATTCAAGAATACCTAATTTCTCAAAAGAAATGGCAAACTCATCATAAAATTGCTCATTAAATACCTCTTTAATACTTTTAATTCACATTGCACTAAAATTAGGCAGAGGAAGTATATATTTTATAGGAATTGCCCAACTTAGCTTGCTCATTTTAGTCCATTCTTGATCGGAAACTGTAGAGCCATCTTTAAAAATATAAGGATTACCAAAAAGAGGATACTTTCCTATACCATTAATACCAATAAGTTCTCCCTGTCGATTTAATAATGGTCCCCCACTCATACCATTTTTAACTAAATTAGTATAGCCGATTTGATAGCCACCAACAAAAGGGCGATCGCTAGTTAAAGCAATTTGTCCCCTAGTGACATGAAACTGATTAGATTGAGTTAAATCATCTTCTATAGGAAATCCTCCAGCTATGACATTCTGCCCTATTTTTGCATTAAAAGTTTTGTTTAAGTTAATGACTTGATATTTTTTATTAAGACTAGGAAAAGTTAAATAACTAATATCATTTTCAAATTTTGTAGTAGTAATAATTTTACCTGGATATTCTCTTCCATCTGGAGTTTGAATTTGATAAGAGTTATTTTTATTAGCAACAACATGATTGTTAGTCAGAACTAAATAATGTCCTTTCTGGCGACGAATTAATATTCCTGAACCACTATTTAACCCTGATTCATCTTTAGAAAAGATTCGCACTGTAATTGAGCGAGTAAAGTCTTCTAATTGTTTTTGAGATAAATTTGTAGAAGAAAAAGCCTTATTGTCTGAAACTAATAAAGTGATTAATATTAGCAAAAATATAATCCCAAATAAAAGCTTGGCTTGATAAATATTTTGACGCATATGGAAAAACTATAAATTGAACAATAATGAGATATGTGTAATTAATTATTTTAATTTAAACAAAAATTTATGAAAAAATTAGTTTTTTTTTTACTAAGTAATTATATGCAAATAAGAAAAGCATATCCAAAATTTACTTAGGTATTTTATTGCAAAGATTAATTTATTTTTCGAGTTTGAAATAATCCGTCATTATTACTAGTCATTAAGATTTTATTGATGTTAGTCTGTGAAAACTTAAAAGTAGTCTCATTCAAATAGGTAATTTAAACTATTTTTTTATTAATAGTTCTCAGTGATATTGCTAACTTTTTTTTATTTTCAATAATGGTTTTTATTTAGTCATTGAGCAATTTCTATTAAAGTAATTCATTATTAATTACCTAAACTATCTGGTTAATTTAAAGGAGAAATTAGCTATGAAAAAGATTAGTTTGTTATTTGCTATTATTCCCTGGTTGGCAGCAATCAATTTTAAACCAATACTTGCTCAGAGTATTATTCCTGGTAATGACGGAACTGCTACTATAGTTACCCCCCAAGGAAATCGCATTACTATTGATGGGGGAACTCTTTCTAAAGATGGTCACAATCTTTTTCATAGTTTCCAAGAATTTGGTTTAGATGCTAACCAAATTGCGACTTTTTTATCTAATCCACAAATTCAAAATATTTTATCTCGTATTAATGGAGGAAATCCTTCTGTTATTAACGGTCTAATTGAAGTCGTTGGAGGGAATTCCAACTTATTTTTAATGAATCCCGCAGGGATTGTTTTTGGTTCTAATGCTAGGTTAAACGTACCTGGAGATTTTACTGCTACCACTGCTAGAGGCATTAAGTTTGGAGATACTTGGTTTAATGCTTTTGGTTTGAATGACTATGTAAACTTAGTGGGTAATCCCAACGGTTTTCAGTTTGATGGTTCTCAAGCAGGAACGATTATCAACGCGGGGAATTTAGCAGTAGCAGAAGGACAGAATTTGTCTTTAACTGCGGGGAAAGTAGTTAATACAGGTACTATTACCGCGCCAGGAGGAAATATTACTTTAACGGCAGTACCAGGAACGAACTTGGTACGCATCTCTCAAGAGGGACAAGTTCTCAGTTTAGAAGTTGAATTACCTACCGATAAAAATGGAAAACCGTTACCCATTCAGGTAAAAGATTTACTAGATATACTGGCGGGACTACCACCAGAAGTAGAGACGGGATTGAATTCTACTTTTGATGGAAAAGTACAATTAGCTGAGTCTGGTACGACAGTTCCCGATACTTCTGGGACGAATATAGTTTCTGGAAACTTAGATGTTTCTAATACAAAAGCAGAAGCTTTTGGCGGTGAAGTAAATGTTTTAGGAGATAAGGTTGGTTTAATTGCTGCAAATGTCGATGCTTCTGGGGATGCAGGAGGCGGTAAGGTACTAATTGGCGGAGATTATAAAGGACAGGGAACTGTACCAAATGCTGATGTTACCGTAGTTGATAGTGAATCGGTAATTAATGCTGATGCGCTGAGAGATGGGGATGGCGGTAAGGTAATTGTTTGGTCAGATGCAACTACCAGAATTGAAGGGAATATTAATGCCACGGGAGGGCAAAATTCTGGGAATGGTGGTTTTGTCGAAACTAGTAGTGGTGGATTTCTGGATGTTGTTAATGCTCCTAATGTAGCTGCATCTAATGGTTTAGGAGGAACATGGTTACTCGATCCACATAACATCACAATTGTTGAAGATGGAACATATTTGGTCGGTTACGAAAACACTTTGAACATAAGTACAAATAATCCTTTTACAGCGATCGCAGATGATGCACAAATTAAGGTTGGTATTATCAAAGAGGCTTTAACTGGCGGTTCTAATGTTGTTGTCTCAACTGGAACGACAGGAAATCAAGAAGGCAATATTACTCTAGAGGCAGACCTTGATTTTGATGGCACAGGTAACAATACTTTAACTCTAGATGCGGCAAATGATATTGTGATTGGAGTAGAAGGAGATACTTTAGTTGGTGAAACGACCACAGGAAAGATTTTTGATAGTAATGTTAATACCAATGATTCTCTCAATTTATTTTTAACCGCAGATAGTGATGAGAGTGGAGATGGACGAGTTCAAATCGTTGCACCCATATCAACAGGCGGGGGAAATATTGTGCTGACTGGTACTAGCAATAGCAATTCCTATTTTGACAGCGCAATTGAAATCGGCAGTCAAGTTAACTCAGGAGGTGGAGATATTGCATTGACTGGCACTGGCAATTCTGGGCGCGGAATTAGAATTTACAGTCAGATTAACTCAGGAGGGGGAAATATTACGCTGACTGGCACTAGCAATTCTGAGGGCGGAATTTCGATCTTTGATCGGATTAACTCAGAAGGTGGAGATATTGCACTGACTGGTACTAGCAATTCTGACAGTGCAATTTTCGTCCTCTCTGAGGGTGAGATAAACTCAGAAGGTGGAAATATTACACTAAAAGGCACTAATGCTGATATATATATTGAAGGTCAACTTAACTCGGGAAACGGGAGTATCACACTAACGTCTGACATTATTGGTCTAGATACTTTTGTGAATCAAGATATATTGATTGGTGAGGGAGATTTACTAATTCAAACACTTACTCCCGATCTAGATTTAGAAATTGGTGGCACAAGTGATCTTGAGACAACCTTTCTCAATGAAGACGAAATAGCTGCTATTCAAGATGGTTTTCGTTCCATTACCATCGGTAGAGAAGATGCAACAGGAAACATTGTCGTTGTTGATGATATTAGCTTTAACGACAATCTAACTCTTCAGTCTCCAGCATCTGGCGGTAGTATTACAGTAGATGGAGCAATTCAAACCAATGGCAACAATTTAACTCTCAATGCAGGTAATGCAATTAACGTTAATAGGGATATAATTACCGATGGTGGAATTATTAAGCTCGACAGCAACGGTACGATTAATAGTAGTCAAGCTTTACTAGATTCTAGTGCTGATGAAAATGGAGGGGAAGTTAGTCTTACTGCTGCTAGTGATATTACTGTAGGAGAAATTGATTCTTCCTCCGACACAGGAAATGGAGGACAAGCTAGTTTAAATGCTGGGGAAGACATTAATATAGGAACAATTGATTCTTCCGCCGATATAGGAAATGGAGGTCAAGTTACTCTTAATGCTGGAGGCAACATTAATCTAGAAAGCATCGATTCTTCTTCCTTCGACACAGGTAATGGAGGTGAAGTTAAACTCAATACTGGAGGTAACATTGCCGTAGGAAGCATTGATTCTTCCTCTGTTGTGGGTAATGGAGGAAAAATTGCACTGGAAAGTACAAATGGAGCAATTAATGCAACAACAACAGTTGAATCAGAAGGTCAACAGATAGTAGTTGGTGGGATAGTTTCTGGTTCGGAATCTGGCAATGGAGGAGACATTTCTATTAAAGCTCCTGAGAACATTCAAACAGGATATATTATTTCAAGTTCTTTAGGTACTGGACAAGGAGGTGCAATTAACCTAGAAAGTACAGGAGGAACTATCGATACTACCGTAGGTACAACAGAACAGTCCATTTCAACATCGGATTTATCAGAGGATTTATCTCAAGACATTGTAGATAAATTATTTGCTGGTATTAGTTCATTTTCTTCACTAGGAAATGGTGGAAATGTTACTCTTGCTTCTCAGGGAAATATTAAAGTAAAGGCGATTAATGCAGAAGGTGGAGACAATGGCAATGGGGGAGATGTTAACGTCAACTTAGACAATAACCAACCACCATTATTTCAAGCAACTGGTACTTTTACTGCCCGCAGCGGGTTAGATGCCAGTATCTCTACAGCAGCAGGTATAACAGGCGGAGACATTAATCTTAGACACGGTAGTGATGGAAAAAATAATCCTTTTAGAGTAGGCGATCCAACAGCACCGAATGGAACTGCTGGAGTAATTACTACTGGAGATACTACCATCGATGGCGAATCCTTCTTCTTTACGGAAAATAGGAGTAACATCAATCTTATTTCCGTTGATAATATTGTCACACCTCCTATAGTCAATCCACCTACGGAACCTCCTATAGTCGATCCACTCATCGATCCCAAAAAGATTGATGAAAACAATATTAGTGGAGTAAAAAATCCTCCTTCTCAACTACAAGCTAAAGTCTTACCTCCAACTATCCAAATTGCAACGATTGAACAAGCTCGTGAAACTCTTGCCAAAATCGAGCAAGCAACAGCAGAAAAACCAGCCCTAATCTATGTTAATTTCACTCCGCCAGGAATTTCTGCCAAACAAGACCTGAATGAAGATTTTGCTAGACGAGAAGCAGCTTCAACAGCACAGTACGAACAGTCCTTAAATCTACCTGAAAATATAGCCGAACCTAATCTATCTATTCCTAGTGAAGATAGTGATGTATTAGATATATTAGTAGTTACTCCAGAAGGAGAACCAATTCAGGTTAAGGTTGATGGAGCTACCCGTAAACAAGTTATTGAAACTGCCAATGAGTTTTATTTAGGATTTATCTATGAAAGAGCTAGTTATCCTAAAGAGCAATACCTGAAACTTGGTCAACAATTATATCAATCGCTGATTAATCCGATAGAAGACAAACTTAAAGAGCGAAAAATTAATAATTTGCTGTTTGTTATGCCTACAGGATTACGCTTACTTCCTATAGCTGCGCTTCACGATGGTCAACAATTCCTAGCTCAAAAATATAGTACAGGAATGGCTCCTAGTCTTAACCTGACTAATACTGCTTATCAAGATATTAGGGAGCAAAAATTAGTTGCAATGGGAGCTTCTCAATTTAACGACCCCAATGCACTAGGACCTTTACCAGATGCAGAACTAGAATTAAATACTATCGCGAAACTTTGGTCTGCTGGTAAGCCTTCCTTATTAAACGACAAATTTACTCTCAATAACCTTCAAGTTAGTCGTCAACAAACTCCTTATGGTATCGTGCATATTGCTACTCACGGAGAATTTGCCCCAAGCGAGCAACCTGACGAACCCTCAGAAATTTATCTGCAACTGTTTGACAAGAGGTTGGAGCTACAGGAATGGCGAAATCTAGGTTTCAATAATCCCCCAGTAGAATTATTAGTATTAAGTGCCTGTCGTACTGGCTTAGGTAATGAAGATGTGGAAATGGGTTTTGCAGGTTTGGCAGTACAAGCAGGAGTCAAATCAGCTTTAGGCACATTCTGGTATGTAAGCGATCGCGGTTCGATGGCATTAATGAATGAATTCTATCACCAACTTAAAACTTCCGAGACCAGAATGAGTAAAGCCGAAGCCTTACGTCGCGCTCAAGCAGCCATGATTAATGGACAAGTTCATCTTCAGGGAGAAGAATTAGTTACTAGTTGGGGAGAAAACATCAACTTATCCCAAAACTCCCAAGAGTCTCAAGAAGATTTATTCGGTAACCCCGTTCAAACCTCAACACTAGAAAGCGCAATTATTCCACCATCTAATCAAACACAACTAGATTTTTCTCATCCCTTTTATTGGGCTCCTTTTACGCTAATTGGCAATCCTTGGTAAACTGACACGCATTTAATTTATGGGTGAAGGGAGAAGAGAGTAGAAAGTAGCAGTGGCAAGTGACTGAAAGCTCATAGCTAATAACTAATGACTTAAAACTTCAAAACCTTCTGCCTTTTGCCTCCTAACCCCCGATTCCTAACGAACTCGTAATCGAACTCAGGTGTTGAGTGAATTGAACAATTAAAGTCAAAATATTTTTGGGAGATATACAAAATAATGGGATACTTAAGAGGTTTAATTGTAAGTTGCAATCTTCTACTAGTAATCTATACTGCTCTTTTGAGTAATATTTCTTCAGTTCATGCTGATGAAAGTAGTGCTACAACTTCTACAGATAGTAATTCAGTTGTTGCCAAGTCTTCTTCTAACTGTCCAAAAATTGAGCGATCGCACTCAACAATTTTCATTCGTAAAATTGAATTTATTGATGCTAAAGGTGAACCATACCAACCTTTGATCAGTAAAGAGAAATTAGAGCCAATTATTAAGTCTCTGGAAGGATGTTCTGTAACTCAAGACAAGTTAACTGAAGCAGAAGAAAAAATTAACCAATGGTATATAGGCGAAGGATATATAACTTCTAGAGCTTTTTTTCAAGGAATGACTAATGGCGTTGCCAAGATTGGCATTATTGAGGGAAGTATTGAAAAAATTACCATAGAAAATTCACCAAGATTAGAACAATATGTCCGTTCTCGTTTAGAACGAAGTGTGAGTAAACCTTTTAAGGTAAGTAAACTAGAAGAACAACTGCGTCTCCTGAAAGCAGATCCTTTACTAGAAAAAGTGCAAGCTAGTTTGAGAACAGGTAGTCAAAAGGGTCAAAATCAACTAATTGTCAACGTCACTGAAGCCAAACCTTTTGTCAATAGTATGGGTGTAGATAACTATACTCCTCCGAGTATTGGTTCTGAAAACTTAAGTTACAATTTAGCCTATCGCAATATTTTGGGATTTGGGGATACATTTTCTACTAATTACAATCCTAGTTTTGAGGCTATAGGTGGTACTTATAACTTAGAGTTTGGTTATGGAATCCCTCTCAATTCTATGGATGGTACTTTACAACTGAGAACAGCTATAAATCGCAATAAAGTAATTAGCGGACAGTTTGAAGAACTAGAAATTGAGGGAGAAACTGAACTATATGAACTTTCTTTTCGACAGCCTTTAGTTTTAACTCCGCGAAAAGAATTTGCTTTATCTTTAGGCTTTGCCTATCAAGATGGACAAACTTTTACGTTTCAAGGTCCTACTCCCTTTGGTTTTGGCCCAGATGAAGATGGGATTAGTCGCACCAGCGTCTTACAATTAGGGCAGGAATATACTCAGCGAGATGTTTCTGGAGCGTGGGCTTTTGGTTCTAAGTTTCGTTGTGGTCTAGATATTTTTAATGCTACCGATAATTCTGATTCTCTTCCTGATGGTCAGTTTTTTAGTTGGTTAGCTCAGGCTCAAAGGGTACAAGTTCTTAATGATGACAATTTTTTAATTATTCAAGCTGACTTACAATTAACACCTAATAGCTTACTACCTTCAGAACAATTTGTTATTGGCGGAGGTCAATCAGTAAGGGGTTATCGTCAAAATGCTCGTTCTGGTGACAGTGGGTTTCGTTTTTCTATTGAAGACAGAATCACGTTAGCCAAAAATCAAGCTGGAGAACCAGCATTCATCCTGGCACCCTTTTTTGATATGGGTTCGGTTTGGAATGTAGATGATAATCCTAATATCATACCAGAGCAGAATTTTATTGCTGCTTTAGGTTTAGGATTTTTAGTGCAACCCATACCAGGACTAAATCTCAGATTTGATTATGCCCCACCTTTGTTTGACTTAAGCGATCGCGAAGATAGTCTGCAAGATAATGGCTTTTATTTTAGTGCTAATTATAACTTCTAAACCAAATAGAGTAATTTTTGATTAGGAACAGACAAAAACTTAGGAGCGAACAATTGTTCGCCCATACAATTAAATGTTATGTCCTAATTTATACTTCCGATGTTTTTTATTGTTGCTGATTATTGAACAATAATCCGTCAAAATCCTCAAAATTTCCAGAAGAAGGCAAAGAATCAGATTCTTTCATTGTTGGAGCGTTCTGTAAAAAGTCTTCGATATTAATTACACCACCTCTCGTAATTGCTCCGTTACTCACTCTGCTAGAAACATCAAAAAGAGTTTTGAGTACTTCTTTAGGATTATCTTTAGGTTCTAAGGTAAGTAGTAAACCGTCTTGCTTGCATTTGTAGGGCTTGGTAGGAGAATTAGTTCGTTCTACTACACAAATTACTGGTTGCTTATTGATAGTGCCACTGTCTACATATCTCAAACTTCCCGCATCAGCGTGTTGCTGAAAACGGGCAGTCACGGCTTGACAACGTTGTTCAGGAGTATAACCACCGTTGGTAAAAAAGGTACTCTTCCAACTAATTAGAGGAATTTTACCTCTAGGGGTATCGGCAATTGTCATTGGATTTCCTTGATAGTTAATACAGGAATACTGAACTGGATTTTCAGCCAAAGTAAGTTTTGTTCCAGCAACAAGATTAAGAGTAGTAGCAGATATTAAGATAAGCATTTGAACTAATTGATTTTTCATAGTTGTAAAACCTTCTATTAATAGAAATTAGTAGACAAAGCAAAAAAGGTAACAGGTAATAGCAGGGGTTATACTTACGTAGGAATAATCACTTCGTTACACCTTTGGTGGCATGAATTATTCCTACTAGGGGCAACTATCACCTGTAATTAGGGCATTGTTACCGTCACAAAGATCTATTGGTGGTGGCGGTTCAACAATAACGGGATTAGTGGGTTGTTTAGGTTTCTCAGGCTTTGGATCGCTTTTAATTGGTATGGGAGGATCTGCAACAGGAACAGAATTAGAATTAGCAGGTTTAGGTAGATCGGGATTTTTTGGAGGATTAGGTTCAGAAAGTTTCTTTAATTCTGTTTCTGCCTGTTTTTTTAACCCAAGTCCTTGTTGTTCCCAATAAAAAGAATGAGATTGTTTGGCATTATTAATAATTTCTTGAGCTTTACTATTAGCACTGTCCCAAAAGCCTTGACTAATAGCAGCTTCACTTGCTTCAAACAGTCGAGCATTCTTTTGATAATCTTCTTCCCACTGTTGTTTTAAATCTAAAGATTTTCCTTTTACAGAACTACCTGATTTAATTTGAGCAATTGTGGCGATCGCTTTTTCTAAGTTTCCTTCTTTTTGATAAATTTCTGTGGCTTGTTTCAGAATTGCTTCTGCCCACTGCTCTTTATATTCCTGTACTTTGTTGTAGTTAGGAATTTTGTCATCAATTTCAGATGCTATGTCAAAAGCTTCAGCAAATTCATTATAGGATGCTTTTTCTTGCGCCCAACTAAGACCACATTCTCCTTTGATTTTTAATCTTTCTTCTTCTGAAATACCAGCTTGTTTGATCTCATCAGAATCAGTCTGTTGATAACATTCCTCATAACTTTTTTTGTTTTTAAGTTCTTCAAGAGTAGCGATCGCGCCTTGACGTTTTTGTTCTTGAGCTTTTGCAGCTTTATCGTTGAACAAATACATTCCTCCTGTTGCAATCGCACCTATTAATAGACCAACACTTACAACTTTCCCAGTTTCAGATTGAAAGAAAGCTTTAAGTTTTACAGTCAAATTATTTTGAGAAGTATTTTTTATAGATGTGGATGTTTCTTGTGTCTGTTTTGTCTTTGCTACATAACTAGAATTAATCTTGCTTGGTGAAGTTTGAGAAACATTTTTTTCTTCATAATTGTTGATAACAGATTGTTTTTCCAAAGGATTATTAGTTTCTAACACTTCTTTTTCTTGTGTAACAATTTCAGTTCCTGGAGCAATTTTGGCTGCTGTGTTTTGTTCATCTAAATTAAGAATATTTGTAGGTGTATATTCTACTTTTGAACTTCTTGATATTTGAGTGACTTGAATATTTACTAACTCTTCTAAAACTTCTTTAGCAGATTGATAACGATCTTTGAAATGGTAGCGTACCATCTTAGCAATCACTGCTGCCAATTGTGGATTTACATTTGCTTGAGATTGCCAAACAAATTCACCATTTTCATCTTCCTGAAATTCTACAGGATGAACTCCAATTAAAGCTTGAATAGCAATTATACCCAAGGCATATATATCACTGGTAATTCTTGGTTTTCCCCTTGCTTGCTCTGTAGGCATATAGCCACGAGTTCCTACTGCTACTGTAGAATTAACTAATTGAGTTTGAGCAAGAACAACTTCTTTAACAGTTCCAAAATCTACCAATACTACTTTATTATCTTGCCGACGACGAATAATATTATCTGGCTTGACATCTCGATGAATTACACCATTACTATGGACGAAATCAAGAATATTTAAACAATCTTGTAAGAATTCTATTACCTTAGTTTGTGACCAACATTTACCAGAAACAAGTTCTTGAGATAAAGTATGACCATCAATAAATTGTTGTACTAAATAAAATTCCTGTTCCTGTTCAAAATGAGCAAGTAGTTGGGGAATTTGAGGATGATTGCCTAACTTCTGTAAAGTTTCAGCCTCAGTTTTAAATAAGCGTCTTGCTGTATCTAAAAATTTAGGATCGTTAAAACTAGGATTAAATTGTTTGACAACACACTGAGGATATCCGGGTAGTTGCGTATCTTCTGCTAAATAAGTTTTACCAAATCCTCCTTGCCCTAGAGGTTCGATAATTTGATAGCGTGAACTAAGTATTTGTCCCTGCATGATTTACAACTAGAAAAATAAATTTAAATTTAGATATGAAATAATCAGTTATTTTTCCAAAAATATCACTTTTCAAAAAAAGCTCTTGTGATTTATAATCTTGTCAAATATTTTTTTTATAATTATTTGATAATTTTTATTGATTTGCTTGTAAAAAAAATAATTAATTTAAAAATTAAGTATTTTTACTATAAAAAAAGTTCATTTAATAATTAAAATACGTAGATTTAATGAGTATTTGCTAAAAGCTCAAAAAAACTGAAATAATTCTCACAAAATATACTATTGCTTGATATATTTTTACTCTACATTATGATTAAGTTTATTTTGTATAAAAAGGTTTGGCAGCAAGCTTTTTTACTTGGGCTATTACTAATTGTTTGGGTTAATCCTGCCCAGTCCAAAGAATTACCTAAATCTTTGCGAGTAGGCACTAAACCATTTGCTCCTTTTGCTTTTATTCAAAATGGTCAATATATTGGTTTCAGCATCGATTTGTGGAATGCTATTGCTAATCAATTAAATATTGAATACGAACTTTATGGAGAGGAAACTGTCACCGATTTATTAAATTCAGTAAGTTCTAGTAGTACCGATGTAGCGATCGCGGGAATTACAATTACTGCCGAACGGGAAAAAACCGTAGATTTTTCGCATCCTTTCTTTGAATCAGGACTGCAAATTATGGTTCCTCTTCGTTCTAATTCTTTGGCAGTACCTAGCTTTCTCGGGATAATTTTTTCACCTATTTTTTTAAATACAATAGGTGTCCTGCTAGTAGTTATCCTAATTTCTGCTCATTTACTTTGGTTTTTTGAACGTAAACATAACCCAGAAATGTTTCCCAAAGAATATCTTTCTGGAATTGGAGAAGCTTGTTGGTGGTCAGTAGTGACTGTTGTCACTGTAGGATATGGAGACAAAACGCCCAAAGGAATACCAGGTCGTATGATTGCCGTAGTTTGGATGTTTAGTGGCGTTTTACTGATTTCTTATTTTACTGCCTCTATAAGTTCTGCTCTTACTGTTCAAAAGCTTGAAAACTCAATACAAGGTATTGAAAGTCTTAACGGAAAACGAGTAGCTACAGTGAAAGGAAGTACTGCCTCTCAATATCTGGCTAATCTTCCTATCAATATCACAGAGTTCGAGCAAGTAGAAGATGTTTTTAAGTCCCTCGAAGAACATCAAGTAGATGCAGTTGTTTACGACGCTCCAGTATTAAAGCATTATGCTTCTCAACAAGGAGTCGGAAAAGTTCAAGTGGTAGGTTCAGTTTTTGCTAAACAAAGCTATGGCATTGCTCTCAAGCAAGACAGTCTTTATAGAGAACAAATAAACCAGGCTTTACTAAAACTTCAAGAAAATGGTACTTATGAAGAACTTTATGAAAAATGGTTTGGTCAGGTTAATTAGCATAATATGTAATATTAATAAGCTTTACCAAGCTGGTACGATAATTTAGAGTTTACATAGTTTAATTGCTTCATTCTTGCTACTAATAGCTAGTGTCTGCCCGTCAGCACTAATTGCTATGGATATCAATTCCGTAGTTGAAGTTGCGATCTCTTCGTGCCTTGGCTGCACCAAGATCGCAACTATTTCTTGCTTAGTGCTTAAATTCCAGAGTTTAATCATTTTATCTGCACTAGCTAAAGTTTGTCCATCAGGGCTAAAAGATAAAGCACTAACTGCTGATTTCTGTTCAGGCAGACTGACTATTTCTTGCTTAGTACTTAAATTCCAAAGTTTAATCATTTTATCTGCACTAGCTAAAGTTTGTCCATCAGGGCTGAATGCTAAGGAATTAACTGCTAATTTATGTCCCGTTAGAGTGAATATTTCTTGCTTAGTACTTAAATTCCAAAGTTTAATCATTTTATCTGCACTAGCTAAAGTTTGTCCATCAGGGCTGAATGCTAAGGAATTAACTGCTAATTTATGTCCCGTTAGAGTGAGTATTTCTTCCTTGTTACTTAAATTCCAAAGTTTAATAATTTTATCAGCCCCTGCACTAGCTAAAGTTTGTCCATCGGGACTAAAAGCTAAAGCTTGTACATTTTGAGAACTATTCGGTAGTTGGCATATATCTTTCCAAACTATTAAATTCCATAGAGTTTGACTAGAAGAGGCACTAGCAACTGTTGACTTCTCATGACTGACAACAGCTTCTGTGACAATCTTTTTTTGATTAAAGTTAGTACAATCGTCTAAATTAATATGCAATTGTGCTTCTACTTTTGTTTCTTCTATTGATTGAATTTCTGAGGATACTGCTATGGATGTTTCTGTCGTAGAATTAACTGAATTGCTTTCCTCTTGCAGTGTAGATTCTGAGATTTCTGTGGTTGGTATTTTTCTCTGTGATTTTTCAGAAGTTGATAGGAACTCGACTAATTCTTCCTGTTCAACTGATGAAATTTTTAAAGCATCTGTTAGCAGTGATTGAAGAGAATTATCTAAACTTGAAGGTTCTGAGTCCAAAACAGGAATTGCTATAGATGTGATTTCTTTAATTTCTGTTGGCTGAACTAAAACCGTAGCATTTAAAGTTTGGCATTCAAAAATAAATTCTGGTCCTTTCAAGCCCAGCACAATGCGATCGCCTGACTTTAAGCGATAAGTATCATTAATTTTTTCATCGTTAACTAAAGTACCGTTGATTGTGCCTAAATCAGAAATTTCCCAAGAGATTTCTGATTCACAACTACTTAGTTTTATTTCTGCATGATGACGAGAGACAGTAATATATTTTTGTGGGTCTAAAACAATTTTGCATTCTGGAGAACGACCAATAATATTTGATTCTTTAGTAGATAAAGAATATTGCAGAGAATTTTTTTTTTCGGAAGCTTTATTTAAAGTTAGAGTAGCGAAACAGCTATAATTAGAGTTTTGCATTTATTTAATTTATTCGAGCCAAAATTACTTAATAAGAATTGTTTTAATAACAAACATTTATTTTAACTTTAGCATTTGAGAATTTAAATTATTATTGATCTTTATCACATAGACCCACTTAAATAATTAGTTTAATCAAATAAAGAGAAACAAAATTTTGATTAAACCTTATAAAAACACGGAAATAATTTATGGCTGAGGATATTAATGTTCTCATTGAACAGTGTGAACAAAGGTCGCAAACTTTATTATTAGATGGGGAAAAAGCATTAGAAGAAGTAGAGCGAATCGTTGAATTTGCTACTAATCTTGCTTCTACTTTAACTAGTGCTGGTCAACAAGCACAAGAAAGTTGGAAAGCAATTATTGACGAGTTAGACGAAGCCGAACAAGAGCTAGAAACAGAATTAGAAACGGCTAATGAAAATTTCACTAATTTTCAGGACAAAATCACTGAAGTTGGTGAGAAAGTTGATGAAGAAATGAATGAATTTAAGAGTCGTTTAGCTGAATTTAAAAGTCGTTTAGAAGAAATAACTGCTGAACTTGACGAACAAACAGAATCAAGTAAATCTGGATTTGAGCAATTTACCCAAAATCTTCAAGACACAGAAGAAGAGATGGGTAATCATCAAGAAACAGCTAAAAATAGTCTAGAAACTTTCAATAGTTCTGTTGATAATGCTTCTCAAAGTTTTATAGATAAGAAAGGAACTTTGATAGAACAATTTTCTGGATTAGAAGAAGAATTAAGAAATAAATTAACTACTCTTTCCGAAAATTTTGCCGCGATCGCTGAAAAAAATACTAATCAACAACAAAACCTAGAAAGTAATTTGGATTTAACTGCCAGCGAGATTATGTCTGGTCTTTTAAGTAAGTTTACTGAAGAAATTTTAGGCGAACTAACTGATTCAGCAGAAACAGTCACCGAAGCTCTTTCTGTATTAGGTGATGCAGGTTCAGAAGCAGGAGATTTATTGGAGGGAAATGTAGGGAAAATTGTCGATAAAGTTTCAGAAGTATCTGATTTGATTGAAGAGATTAAGCCAGTTCTTGAAGCCATAGAAACTGTTTTAGGATAAGTAATTTTTATTGCATTTACTACTAAGAAATAATAAAAAAAGGAGAACTCAATTGTGGTTGGGACAGTTGAATTAGGAACAAATATAGATGAAGTCAGTCAGAAGTTAGTCGAACTGCAAAATGCTCTCGATATTGCCTCTGGGCAGATGGGAGACTTATCAGATCAATTAGCATCAACGACAGAAACCTTAGAACAAGCACAGGAAGCGATCGCTTCTAGTTTAGAAGAAACAACCCAGTTATTTGAAACGACTCAAACAGAATTTACAAATAGTCGAACGGAAACAGTTTCTGCCTTGGAAGCATTACAGCAGATGTTGACCGAACTACAAGAAAAGTTAGATGAATCTGGTCAATCTTTAGAACAATCCCAGGGGGAATTTGAAACGGCAGTTGACTCGCAAAAGTCTGAACTAGATGGAACTTATGAAGAGTTGAGTCAAGCTTTTAGCGAATTAGAAGAAACTATTTCGACTCTCGAAGAAAATTTAGCCAATAGTCGCAGTGAAACTGAGGAATTCTTCAGTAGTTTTGAAGAAAATACCAGTAGCTTACAAGAGCAAATGGAAACCGCTCAATCTGATACAGATGGAGATTTTGACGAAGTTAACTCTGAGGTAGGAGAAACCCACAAGTCAGGATTGGAATCACTTCTAGATGAATTTAGCGGTGATCTTACAGAAAATCAACTGACGGAAATTACTTCTCAATTTGAAGAACTAACTAATGGTTTCACCGAAATGTTCAACTCTTTTGGTGAAGATACTAGTCACTTAGGCGAACAACTACAAGAAAGACTTAAAGAGACTTTAGGCAATAGCCAAGATCATGCTGAGAATACTGCTAAAGAAAAGCTTACTGAAACCTTTCAAAATGCTATAGAAGATGCAGTAAATAGTATGGCACAAGAAGTCATCGAAAACATTGCTCTAATGAGCGTAGGAACATCAGTTACCGGTACAATCAGCCCAATCCTACCACAGTTAGCTGCTGCCAAAATTACAATTGGTGCAATTAATTCTGTTTTGGATTTC
Source organism: Stanieria cyanosphaera PCC 7437 (assembly GCF_000317575.1). Taxonomy (NCBI): domain Bacteria; kingdom Bacillati; phylum Cyanobacteriota; class Cyanophyceae; order Pleurocapsales; family Dermocarpellaceae; genus Stanieria; species Stanieria cyanosphaera. Next base: position 2,994,825 of record NC_019748.1, read on the forward strand.
TTTGGTTAATTTCTCTTCAATCTTTATTTAGGAGTATTCAATCATGAGTGAATTAGGTGAATCTTTGCAATTGTTATCTCAAATGGTAACTGAGTTTCCCGAACGTCTTAGCGGGTTAGTTACTGAAGCACAACAGGTAGAAGAAGAAGCCAATAATCTCACCGAAAGTATTCTTGAAAAACAAGAACAAGTTTCAGAAATTCTAGCTCAAGTACAAACTGCTCTTGATGAAATGCGTCAAGCAGTAGAAAAAGAGCAATCAGAAATGGAGTCGGGAGTAGCAGATTTTGAAAGTAGTGCTTCTGAACTAACTAACTTTCTTTCTCAGGTTCAAGAAGAGTTAGGTGCAGAAGTAGAAGCAACTCAGGGCAAAATTGACCAGTTACGCGATCGCCTGAATCAAGGTAAAGGGGAGACAGAAACAGCAGAGGAACAGACTAATACAGCTATGGGAGAGGCTAGGGAATCTCTACAATCCTCTCAAGATAAACTTTCTAGTGCCATGGAAGCTACCATCGAAAAAATTGACTCTCTTCGAGAAAAGCTTGAGTCTGCCAAAATAACCATGACTGAAAATATGGATAACTTTACCAGTCAAATTGGAGAAAGCAAAGATGAGATCGCTAGCCAAATCGAAGCTATGACAACAGAATTTGAGAACATTAGTGAGAATTTTCATAGCAGTCTTGGCAGTACCCTTGAGGGAATGCAGGGTGGAGTTGATGGCTTAATGGATATGCTGCAATCTCAGATTGAAGAACAACTAAAAGAAATAATTGATAGTGCAGTGGAAGAAGTAACTAATTCTATTGAAGAAATGGTCGGGAAAATTAGCGACTCTGAATCAGAATCTTCTGAAGTTAGACAACTACTTGAGCCTTTATTTGATCAACTAGAAGGATTTATTGAACCTATTACAGATGGTATCGACGGAGTAAAAGAAACAGCGGAATCAGTCGGCGTTAGTTTTGGTTAATTAATTACATTAAGTCAGTCAGATAAAGATAAAAACAAGGAGATAAACAATGGCAGTCGATTTTGCAACTACCGCGACAGAAACAGCGCAAAAACTACAAGATTTAATGGATCGGGCTGATGAAGCAGAACAGAATCTTGCGGAAGCACGAGAACAATTAGCAGAAGTAGCCGAACAGTTTGAAAACAATTGGAACGAATTATCCGAGCGCGCTCAGGCTTTATTAGACCGAACTATGGCAGCCAGAGAAGGATTACAATCTCAGTCAGAGAGTCTTACTCAAAGTTTAGCAGATTTAAAAAGTAATCTTGAATCACTTCAAACAGAAGCTAGTGAGGAAGCAGAAGATACTAAAGCACAAATTCAAGCTCTAGGAGATGATTCTGACATTAAAGGTTCAGAAATGGAGGAAGTATTTAATTCTGTACGAGAAGACTTCGACTCTCTCAAGAGCAAAATAGAAGAAGTAAAAAATGATTTAGACGAAGTACTTTCTGAGTCGGAAAATCGTTTACAAAATGAAGTTTCTGAAGAAATTCAAACCTCACAAGACGAGATTGACGAACGTTCCTCACAGATGGAAACTACTATTTCCGATGAAGCAGTTTCTCAGATCAGCGAGATGATTTCTAATTTGAAAACTCAAGTAGAAGATTTCACTGAACAATTACGAACTAAAGTAGAAGAAAAATCTAATTCGACTCAAGAAGAATCTAATCAAATGCTCGAAGATTTTACTAGCAGTCAGGAAAGTATTTTTATGGATTTACTCAGCAAAGCAGAGGATTTACAAAATACAATGACTTCTTTGAGCGAGTTAGTTGGTAAGACTGGTGACAGTGTAGATACGGCTAAAGATACTTTAGTAACTGGTATGAAAGCAACAAATACTGGTTTAGAGACAGCTTTAGGTGTGTTCTCAGAAGTAAAAGAATTACTTGGCAAATTTATTTAAAAGAATCCAAAGAATTGACTGCGATCGCGCTAATTCAGCATTAAAAAGAAATTTCTTGAGAATTTGTCAATTTAATTTTGCGTCCTATTGGGATACACATTGGTGTATTGGCTACAGGATCGCAAACAATGCGACATTCTAAACCAAATACTTCTTGTACCATCTCTTCGGTCATAACCTGTTCTGGAATTCCAGTCGCATATACTTTTCCCTGTTGTACTGCTACCAAATAATCGGCATAACGACAAGCAAGATTGAGGTCGTGTAGTACCATGACAATGGTTTTGCCTTTACTTTCATGAAGTTCTTGTAATAGATCTAATAATTCTACTTGGTGAGATAAATCTAAAAAAGTCGTGGGTTCGTCTAGTAATAAAATATCTGTATCCTGAGCTAAAATCATGGCAATCCAAGCTCTTTGTCGTTGTCCACCTGAAAGTTTATCTAAGGCACGATCTGCTAGTTTGCTCATTGCGGTAATCTCTAACGCCTCTATTACTTTCTGTTCGTCTTGTTTCGACCATTGCTGTAACCAATTTTGATAGGGATAGCGACCCATAGCTACTAAATCTTTGACGGTTAAACCCTCTGGTGCAATCGGACTTTGAGTAAGCATTCCTAGTTTTTGAGCGACGGTTTTACTATTGAGGCGAACAATATCCTTACCATCCAAATAAACTATGCCCGATTTTGGTTTTAAAAGTCGAGCTAATCCTCGCAATAGGGTAGATTTACCACAACCGTTAGCACCCACTAAGACTGTAATTTTATTTGCGGGAATCCCTAAATCTAAATTTCGTACCACTGACACACCCTCATAAGCGAGAGTAAGCTGTTTGGTTTCGAGATGATTAATAAAAGGATTTTGATTCATGTCTAACGATTGCGAATTAGTAAATAGACAAAATAAGGCGCACCAACAGCAGCAATAATAATACCGCAGGGGAGTTCCAAAGGTGCAAACATAATCCTGCCGAGTAAATCGGCACACACGACCAACATTCCCCCCATCATCGCAGCTACAGGTATCAATCCTTGATGAGAAACTCCGACTAGCTGTCTTCCTAAATGAGGTGCCATTAACCCTACAAAACCAATTGTACCTGCTGTTGCGACTGAAGCACCTGCTAAAGCGACGCTGGTTAACAGCAATAAACCTCGTTGCCATTCAACTTGACTCCCTAAACCACGAGCCACTTCATCACCAAGATTTAAGATATTTAGCTCTCTGGCGAGAAATAAAGCAACTGAACCAAAAATGACAATCCAGGGCATTAAAGCCCATACTTGTGACCAAGTACGTCCGTAAACGCTACCTGTTAACCAAACTAAAGCCTGAGAAACGGTATTAATCTGTCCAAAGGTAATCATGATGTCGGTCAAAGTACCAGCAATTAGCTCGAAGCCAATGCCAACTAAAATTAACCGAATGGGTGAACTGCCTTCTTGCCAAGCCAAAAGATAAATTAAGAATGCCACTGTTAATGCACCAGTAAAAGCAGCGAAAGGAAGCCAAGCTGCGGGGGTATTGGGCAGTAAAATAATTAGACTAACGGCAGCCAAAGCTGCACCAGCATTGACTCCAATAATATCTGGAGCAGCTAAAGGATTGCGAGTAATGCCTTGAGTAATCGTTCCTGCGATCGCTAGTCCTACTCCAACTAAAAAAGCAACTAGAGTTCGGGGTAGGCGTAAGACCATAACAATAAAAGTATAATCTTCTTTAGCAGTGGGCAAACCTAACAGTGTTTTAATTACATCTAGTGGTGCAACTGGGTATTCTCCGTAGCCAATACTAATTACCATTGCTACAAGAGTTATAGAAGTAAGAATCAGCAATACTTTAATAACTTGGCGATCGCTTGGAAAGAAAATTGGTAATTTTTGGAAATTAATCATTAGCGATTGTTTGCTCCTTTCTACTTCTTCAGCTTCCATCTAATTAAATAGATAAAAAAAGGCGCACCAATTAAAGGCATTACTAAGCCTACAGGTAGCTCGGCGGGACGGATAATAAGACGACCAAACAGATCTGCAATCAGAACAATAATTGCCCCAAACATAGCTGAATAAGGCAGAATCCAACGATAATCGACCCCGACTAGGAAACGAGCTAGATGAGGAATGATTAAACCGACAAAACCAATCGGCCCTGCGATCGCGACACTAGAACCTGCTAGTAAAATAATACTTATGGCTGCCAAAATTTTAGTCAAAGCAATTGATTGTCCTAAGCTTTTAGCGGTATCTTCTCCCAAACTAAGCATGGTAATCTGTTTACTAAGGGCTAAGGCTAAGATTAAACCAATGCAGAGATAAGGTAATACTTGCAATAACAGATTCAAATCTCTACCTGCTACTGAACCAGCTAACCAAAATCTAATTTCTTCTAGGGTACGTTGACTCAAAATTAAAATTCCGCTCGTAATCGAAGCAATAAAAGCGGTAAAGGCTGCACCAGCAATGGTTAGGTTAAAGGGAGTAGCTCCCGAGCGACCGATTGAACCGAAGAAATATACTGTAACTGCACTAATAGCTGCACCTGCAAAAGCAAACCAGGTATAAAAGTTTAAGGAAACACTACCAAGCATTAATGTTCCTACTACTACAGCCAAAGCTGCTCCTGCATTGACTCCTAAAATACTAGGCGATGCTAAAGGGTTACGAGTTAATCCCTGCATGATTGCTCCTGCTACGGCTAAAGCTGCACCGACTAACAGAGCAATAAGCGATCGCGGTAAACGAATAGTACGAATAATGAGGTGATTACTAGAACCATCAAAAGCGGTAAATGCTTGATAACTGTCTTTAAAAGATATTTCTGCTGCACCCCAAGTAATACTGGCGATCAAACTAAGACATAAAATTATTACTCCCAAGATTAAACCAAAAACAAGCAAAAACTGCTTCTTGGTTTTCTCTGAGCGCAATTGGTTTTCAGTAATTGTCATGCTCGTGAAATATTTACTCTTGCTCTGTCGCGATCGCCATTCTCGCTCCGGGTATCTGTCGCAAATTATCCATTACCTTGACCACTATTCCATGTTCGACTTTTTCATCGGCATTAATCACCACCAATGACTCGGAATTGGGTGCAATTTTTTGGCTCAAAGCATCTTTAAGTTGATTCATCTCAATCGGCTGGCGGTCAATAAACAGATCACCATCAGCTTCAATGGTAATATTCACCTGTTCTGGTTTTTCTGCTGCTGAGGTTTGTGCTGAAGGTAAATTAACTGGTAAACTTTGCGATCGCGATAAAAATAAAGTTGAGATAATAAAAAAAGCCAGAATTGAAAAGATCACATCGATCATTGGCAAGATATTAATCTCAAACTGTTCTTCAGGTTCATTTGGTAGGCGCATAAGTTCTACTTCTTTCGTATAAACGACGATACATCAGTTCTAATTGCCCGCCATATTCTTGAATTAAAGCTAGCTCTCGTAAATACAAGCCTCGGAAAGCATTCGCAAATAGGAGGGTGAAAATTGCTACGACTAATCCCATTACTGTTGAAACTAATGCCTCACTCAATCCCGCAGTTACACCTGTAGCGTTACTATTAGCAACATTGCCAATTTCTAGAGAAGCAAAAGATTGAATTAAGCCTAAAATTGTTCCTAGCAGACCGAGTAAAGGAGAAACGGTAATAATAGTCTGAAAAATAGTACTAAATCTTCTTAAAATTGGTAACTCTGCTTGAGTGGCACTTTCTAACGCCAAACGAAACTCTTCAGAGGTAGGTTCTTCTAATTCTAAAGCCTCTAAAAAGATCCGTGCAATGGGTAAGTGAGCATTTTGTTTGAGCTTTTTAATCGCTGCAAAAGGATCACTACGATAAAGGGAAAAAGCTTCCTTGACTACTTTGCGCTGTTTTTGCTTTAATCGAAGCCAAAACACGATTCGTTCGACGATCAAGGCTACTGCTAAGAGAGAAAATCCCAGCAAGGGAAAACTAACGATTCCGCCTGCTGTCCATATATTATCGATAGGCATAAGCTACATATCAAAAGGTAATTGCAAATAATTATCATTTTCCTGTTTTAGCAGTTTACCACAGCTTATCAATAATTTTATTCAATTAAATTTAAAATTTTTTTTACGTCTAGCTTAAGGATAAATCAAAAAAAACAATTTAACAAAACTCGATCTAGATTTGTTTTGCTAGCTGTAACTTCGCCGAATTTAAGCACTAAAAAATAATATTTAACCATCAAATTAAATTTTTAATCAAGGATATTTTAATCAAATTTATTATCAATAAGTCTACTGCGGTTTTATCTGTAATTTTGCTGCTAAATCTGGAAACTTTTTACATTTTTGAGATAATTTTACGTTTGACTAAATGAGCTTCAACTTCTTGACGCGATCGCCATATTGGGCGCAATTGTTTTTGAGCAAATAATTTTAATTGATCTTCAGTGGAAATAGAATTTGGTTGAGTAGCATTACCATAACTAGTAAGTGCCATTGCTTTGACTGGTTGAGAAAACTCAATGGCAGCGACAAAAGAATCTCCATCAAAAGCTTGAAAATGTTTGGAGTTTTCCATAGGTATAAAGTTAACTACCCGAAAAATACCAAAGTCTCCCGGCCCACCATTGGCAGGTAAATCTAGATTACCATCCTTGAAGCGAAACACCTCACCCCAAGATACATCTATTGCACCATAATCTTGCTCGATCTGGGTAGCTACTGCTAACAGTGTTTTGACTGCCTGTTGAGGATCGGCTAAACCATTGGGGGTATTGAGAGGGGAATTTGGTTGCCAGGGTTGACTAAACAAGGTATCAAAGTCAATTTCTTCTAACCAAGCAGCAAATAAAACTGCTCCCTGACTTTTGGCATTAGTTTGTCTGTCCCATTGTTCGAGGACATCGGCTACTTGTAGAGCTAAGGTACTACTTTCTTGACGTAAAGCAGGAATAAGGTCGTCTAAAAGGCGATCCGCCATTTCCATGCGGGTTGAGTGTTTATAATTAATCATTTCTGGAAAAGAAATCTTGTCAGTTTCCGCTAGCATTCGAGCCGAACGTTGCGCTCGAAAATCCATCTCTTGGGGTGCGATGTAAGGAGGATAATCTTCTGGTGAGATGGCACTAGGAAATGTAGTTGTCCAAGGAGGATCATTAGCATTTTGTAGCCAACCACTAGTTGGATCGACGATCCGAGGTAAATCTTGATAGGGATGAATTTTAGTCCAGAGAGTAGTTGAAGTGTCGCCAGAAATAATACCTTGCCAATAGGCAAAATCGCCTTGAGAGCGAATGGGAACTTGACCATTAAATAGGTGCATAATGTGTCCCTCGCGATCAGCATACATTACAGTAAACATGGGTAACTGTAGACGTTGGAGTACGGCTTCAAACTGTTTGAAGTTATTAGCTTTTGCCATATCCCACCATTGCTCTAATACACCAGGACGATCTAAACCAACTACTCTCAATGCTAGAGCTTTGCCTTCTTCTTGTTTAATCAGAGGGCCATGAACAGAACTTTGTATGGTAAGTTTTTGTGATTGGATAGTGCCATCCTGTTGTTTTAATTTAATTTCAGCAGTTTTTGTCGTAAAATCACGAACTTCACCATCAAACAGATAGCCTTTACCAGAAAGAGTTAATTCATATATATCCCAACCATCAAAAGTATTGACAGTATGAGTCCAACCTAAATTATCATTAAATGCGATCGCGAGAACGGGAATCCCTACTAAAGTTGCACCATAAGCATCGATTCCTGGTGCGGTAATTTGTGCCTCATACCAGAGAAATAAATCGAACCAAGGTAGATGGGGGTTAGCCAGTAACAGAGTATTACCACTAGTAGAATGACCAGGTGCGATCGCCCAACCGTTAGAACCTTTGGAGTGTTTTGGTTTTTGATGAAGATTTGTAACTGTTTCTGGATCTACCACAAAGGTAAAATTAAGAACTCGTTGAACATGAGCGAGAACGTCTTCTCCTGAGATGGGTAGAACGGTTTTCACTTCATCATCAATTAATTCGGGATGTTCTGCTGCATAAGTGTTAATTCCTGTAGCAAAGCTATCTAAATAACTACGAAAAGTGGCATTCTGTTGTTGATACCAAGTTTTTGCTCGTTGAGGAATGCCCATTGTGACAACCCATCGATCTGATTCTAAATAATCTTCTCCCCAATACTCAGCAGCGCGTCCTCTAGCTTGACCATAAAGACGAAGAAGTAAGTTAGCGTGGCTGTGCATTTGCGCCCAACCGAAGGCTTGAAATGCGTCTTGAGAATTGACTCCATAAATATGAGGAACACCATAGTTATCCCAAAGAATTTCGCTACGTTTGGGATTACTTAATACATTGGTTTGTCCTACTAATAAAACTATCAATAGACTAATTAGAAACAAAGCTGATTTAAAAGATTTACCAAAAATATTTTTACTAAAGCTGAAATTAATAATAAACATTTAACTGTTGGATTAATTCTTGAAGCAGAAAAGACTGAGAGGAGTGAATAAAAAAGTGATTGCCCGAAAGCATTTTTAAAGAGAAAGAATTTAAAGTTTGTTCTCTCCAGGCTTCAAGTTCTTTTAGTTCGATTGTTCGATCTTGTAGACCGCCAAAAACAGAAATTGGGCAATTAAAAGGAGCGTCAGCAGTATAATTATAATTTTCTAAAATAGCAAAGTCTGCTCTAAGAATGGGAAGTAATATTTCCATTAATTCATCATTATTTAAAACTTCTTCTGGAGTACCATTGAGTAGGCGTAATTCTCGAATCAAATCTGCTTTAGGTAAATTACTAATTATAGTTTTTGAACGATTAATTTGAGGAGCGCGACGACCAGAGATAAATAAATGAACTGGTTCTAAATTATATTGACGACGAAGTAAACGAGCCAATTCAAAACTAATTAATCCTCCCATACTATGACCAAAAAAAGCAAAAGGTTGATTCAAAAAAGGTAAAATTTCTAAAGCGATCGCTTTTACTAAAGGCTCGATTCGATTGAAAGGAATTAATTGTATTTGGCTGCCTCTGCCTGGAAGTTCTACAGTACAAATTTCAATATTTTTAGGAAAATAATCAATCCAGGAACGAAAAGAATAAGAACTACCACCTGCATAGGGGAAACAAAATAAACGCAGGGAAGGAGAAGGATTAGGTTTAGGAAAAGTAATCCAAGAATTAATAGTAGGAGTAAGAGTCATGGTTTTGAAGTAAAAAGTTTAGATGCTATGGACTGTAGACTAACAATCAACTATCAACGCTTAACCAGAGAAATGAACTGTATCTCATTAATCTAAAAACCGCTATAAAAGCTATATTTATGGTAAAAATTCTCCTTCTTTTAATTCTGAAATGCTATCTTTAACCGCTTGAATAATATAATTAATATCTGCATCTGTATGGGCAGTTGATAAAAATCCACCGTTACCTCTGAGCATGATTCCTTTAGCTAAAAGGTGATAGTAAAGTAAGTCAAAAACTAATGATAATTCAGAATTATCTTCAGCAGATTCATCAATTTCTAAATCAGAAGAGCCGAATAATGAGCCAAAATTAGCCAGATAAATTGGTAATTCTTCTTGTTCAAAATAATCATTAAGTGTCGCTACAAAATTAGATGTGCGTTGGTTTAATTGTTCTTGTAAAGTAGCACCTTGAGTTTTTAAATGTACTAAAACTGCATGAGCAGAAGCGATCGCTAGAGGATGTTTGCAATAAGTTCCTGCAAAAAAAGTAGTTTTGCTTTGAGGAGATGATAAATCTCCATAATGCCAGATTCCACCATTGATCGCGTCTAAATATTGAGCTTTTCCTGCAATAATTCCAATGGGTAAACCACCACCAACAATTTTGCCATAAGTAACTAGATCTGCTTCGATTTCAAACCAAGCTTGTGCGCCACCTGGATGAATACGAAAACCTGTTACCATTTCATCAAAAATTAAAGCTATTTTTAAGTCTTGAGTAAGTTGTCTTAATTGTTGAAGAAAGGTTTTTGGTTGTAAATTTAATTGACTTGATTGCACTGGTTCAACTAAGACAGCAGCTATTTCTTGAGAGTTTTGTTTGATTATTTCTAAAGATTGTTCGTCACCGTATTTTAAGACTAAAGTATCTTGAAGATAACTAGTAGGAATTCCAGAGGCGATCGCAACAGTTTTGCTCTGATTATTGATTGTTTTGGGTTTACCAAGAGTGCCATCAAAATGACCGTGATAGGAGTTAGAAAACATGACAATTTTATTGCGTCCTGTTACAGTTCTTGCCAGACGAATTGCTGTCATTACTGCTTCTGTTCCTGTGTTGCTAAAAGCAACTCTTTCTACTCCTGTTAGTTCACTAATTAAGTTAGCAACTTCACCAATTAATTCTGGTTGAGAACCTAATTGAATTCCTTTATTTAGTTGTTCTATAATTGCTTTTTTAATAAAATCTGGGTTATGACCAAAAAGATTGACACCATATCCCATAACTAAATCTATATATTCATTGCCATCAACATCGTGGATTTTTGAACCGTAAGATTGTTGCGTAACTAGAGGATAATATAGTTCTTTAAGAGGTAGTTGAAAGTCTACAAAACTTTTATTGTCTGCTAAAATTGAACGATTTGCTTGAGCAATTTTTTTTGATTTTTTGGTTTTCTGGTTATAGCGAGTAATAAAGTCTGTTAAATATTCTTGTTGGCGATTATTTAAATTGATTTGAGAGAAAATTGTGGCGAGATTTTCTAAGTTTGTTAGTGGGGTGATTGTAATCATGTTTTTAGGTTTTAAATGAAGATTAATGGAACAAAAGTGTCCACGAATGAACGCAGATAGAGTTATCGATTGGTAGTGTTAATGGTTGATTATTTGTTCACTGATGAACACGGATGAATTTAAGGATTGGGTTTGAGGTTGAATAATTAAAGTTTATTTGTGACAAACAAAGTAAAGTATGTTGGCTTCTTTTGTGTGGGCTGAAATGTCTTCTTGGTTATAATAATTGATGTTTTTAAATCCGACAGTTTGTAGAGCGAAAATTACTTCTTCGAGATCATATCCTTTGACTGACCAAGTAAGATCAGAACGCTTCCAGTTGTTGTTAGTTAATTCAAAAATAGTAATGTAAATATTGCCTATTTTTTCTTCGGGATTGTAAATACGTTTTAATGCCCAAGCATATTCGTCTTGCACGTTTCCAATTAGGGAATTATTCCAATTGTCTTTTTTATAGAATTTATCCAATCTAAGATCGAATACGAATAAACCATTTGATAATAATGTTGTATAAACGTTCTGGAAAACCCAGGTTAATTCTTCTAGTTTGGTTATATGATTAAGACCATAATTGGTAGAAATAACTCCATTAAAAGAAGCTGGTAATTTAAAGTAACGAGCATCATCCACAATAAACTTACTCTGAGGGGCATTATCACGAGCATAGCGTAATAGTTCGCTTGAACCATCAATTCCAGTAACTTGATAGCCTTTATCTTGTAGCTTTCGTGCTAGATGCCCTGTACCGCAGCAAAGATCGAGAATCGAAGACTGTTGGGGAAGATGTTTGAGAAATAATGCCTCAACATCAGGTAATACAGCTTCACTATCCTCGGTTCCCCAATCTTCATTCATTACGCGTGCGAAAGAATCATAGGCTGAGTAAATAGTATTTGTAGTCATTTTAGTTCTCCTTGTTGTCGATTTTTAAGTTAATTGGGCTGTTTTAAGTAACTTTTGTTGATGAGATAGGAAAGATAGGTATTTATTAAATAGCGATCGCATGGTGGACAGATAATTGAAGTTCCTGTTAATCCAGAGTTAGTATTGTGAGCATCTAGTTTCTGGTTAATGGTTTCTTCTGGATTGGTGGTTTCGTTTTCGGTAAATGTACTGATCAGTGGAGATAAAGGATGATCTGAGTGTCTTTCTACTGTGGTTAGTAGTTGTTTGCGCCACTGTTGATAGTCGAGTTGTTGCAGTGGATAACCCAAAGAAATAACGGAGTCAACTACTTCCTGCCAAGGAGTGGGTTGAGGGTTAAAGATATGAAAAGTTTTACCTAATGATTCTGGTTGACTGGATAAATGAGCGATCGCTCTCACGGCATAATCAATAGGAGTTAAATTCACTAGCGAGTCTTCTTGGAAAACACTACCAAGTTGAATACAACCCCGAATCATTCTGAAGGTATGATCGTCTGGGTTACAAACACCTGTTTTACTATGTCCTGAAATTCGTCCTGGTCGATATATACTGATAGGTATACCGCGATCGCGGGCAATAGTAACTAGTTTTTCTGCTACCCATTTACTTTGAGTGTAACCACTGTCGATTTGTTCACTGTGATCGATGGAAGTATCTTCTTGAATAGTTAGTAATTTGCGATCGGCAGCACTAACTACACCAATGGTAGAAATAAAGTGGACTGGTTTGAGTTTATTTTGAACTGCTAATCTTAGAACTTCTTGAGTACCTAAAACGTTAGCAGCTTTAAGTTGTGAGTAAGGATAAGTAAAATTAACCCAAGCACCGTTATGATAGATGACATCAATCAAAGAGGCGAGTTTGGCAAAGTAATCCTTTGATAGTCCAAGCAGTGGTTGAGATAAATCCCCAACTACGGGAATAATGCGTTGACTGAAACTTTCATCCCATAATAAATAAGATTTTAATTTATTTTCGATCCGCTCTTGAGCCAGATTAATATTTTCAGCGCGAATTAAATAATAGATGTCTGCTGAAGTTTGTTGTAAAAGTTCATTTAGTAAGAAAGCACCTAAAAATCCAGTTGCACCTGTTAATAAAAACGCATCATTTTTTGTAAGGGCGTGAATTAAATTCACGCCACAGCCCCTTGCGAATGGCCATTCGTCCCTACTACTAGGAACAATATCAGAATCTAAAATTGCTTCAGAGTTGAGATTAGTAACAGTCTCTGCCTCTCCGTGTCTCCCAATCTCCCTGTCCCCCAGTCTCTTCGCTAAATCAGCAATAGTGGGTGCATTAAATAAATCCTTGAGAGGTAAGTCAACCTTAAAAGCATTTCTTACTTTTGCCAGTAGTTGAGTAATTAAGAGAGAATGTCCCCCCAACTCAAAGAAATTATCATGAATGCCAATTTTCTCTAAACCTAATACCTCTTGCCAGATTTCGGCTAGTTGTTTTTCTAAAAGCGATCGCGGGGCAAGATAAATTTGTTTTAATTCTGGACGATGTTGTTCTGGGTTTGGTAATGCTTGATAATCAATCTTACCATTAGCAGTTAAAGGCAATGCTTTCAACACCACGAAAGCAGAAGGAATCATATATTCTGGAAAGTGGGTAACACAAAAATTTCTTAATTCACTAGCGATCGCTGTCTCTTGATTGTGATGACGCAGACGAAATTGAGGAGTTGTTACTATGTATGCAATTAAACGTTGATGATTGAGTGAGTTTTCAGTTGCAGTAACTACTACTGACTGAAGATCTGGGTGTTGTCGTAATTTACTTTCAATTTCCTCTAATTCTATGCGAAAACCCCTGATTTTGACTTGGCGATCAATTCTTCCTAGAAATTCTAAATTACCATCAGGTAAATAACGTACCTTATCTCCAGTTTTGTATAGTATTGGTGTCAGAATGCAGGGGTTTAAAGGTGCAGAAGAGCTAATACTGATAACTGGTGTACAGACGTTCCATGGAACGTCTCTACTGGTAACTGTAAAAGGGTTAGGAATAAATTTCTCTTTAGTTAATTCTGGGCGATTGAAATAACCTTGACTAACTTGTGTGCCACCGAGATACAATTCCCCTGGTACGCCTAGAGGTACTGGTTGCAATTTTTCATCTAATACATAAACTTGAGTATTAGGTAAAGGTTTGCCAATAGGAACTGTTGTCGAAATGCTACTACTGTATCTGTACGGACTAATTTTCTGATTTGCAGCAAAAATATTCTCCTCATCTCCCAGTCTCCGCGTCTCCCAGTCTCTGCGTCTCCCAGTCTTCTCCGTTTCTGATTTAACTTCATAAGTTAGTACTCCTACTGTGGTTTCTGTAGGGCCATAATGATTAAAAATCTGACAATTTGGTTTTTGTTGTTTAATTTTGGCAATTAATTCCCAATTACTAGCTTCTCCGCCCAAAATTAGCTGTTTTTGTGGTAAAAAGCCTACTTTTGAAGCAGAGGTTAACAAGGCAGAGAGATGAGAAGGAACAATTTTGAGATAGTCTATCGGGTAACTTTGGCAATAATTGGTAAAAGCTTGAGGATCAGAAGCTGTTTCTTGAGAAATGATATGCAAACATCCACCAGTACCCAAGGCAGGGAATAACATAGTATTGCCTAAATCTGCTGCCAGAGTAGACACAGTGGCAAAGGTAGCATTTTCAGATAGATTGAATCTTTCTACAATGGAGTAGAAATAGTTAACCAGTTGTCTGTGTTGGATAGCAACAGCTTTGGGTGTACCAGTCGAACCCGATGTATAGATCGCATATACTAAATTATCTGGTGTTACAGTAGTGGGTAAATTGTCTGGTTTGGTTTGGGCAATAGTTTCCCAATCTGTATCTAAGCAAATGATCTGTTCGGTACTAGAGGAAATTGTAGTCAAAAGAGAGTGCTGGGTTAAGAGAATCGATACGCCAGCATCTTGTAAACGAAAAGTTAATCCTTCTGTAGGTAAAGCAGAATCTAGAGGTAAATAAGCTACCCCTGCTTTAAGGATACCAAGTAAACCAATAATTGCTAAATGCGATCGCTCTAGATATAAACCAACTAGGGTATTTGGTTTGACTCCTTGTTTTTTTAAATAATTAGCTAATTGATCGGCTTTTTGATTTAATTCTATATAAGTTAATTGCTTTCCTTCCCATACTAAAGCAATATTATCGGGTGTTTTTGTTACTTGGTTTTCAAATAACTGATGAATACATCGATCTTGAGGATAGTTAGTTTGGTTATTGTTAAATTCTATTAATAACTGATCGAGTTGTTGACGATCCAGAATGGTGATTTCTTCTACGGTTGCTGCTGGATTAGTTATGATACTTTCAATTAGGGTATGATATTGTCGACCTAATCTAGTAATAGTTTCTGAATCAAATTTATTACTATCATATTGAAATTCTGTAATTAAATCGTTTTGATTCTGCCAACAGGTAAGTTTAAGTTTAAAGTTTTCTAATTGAATATTTTTTTGCTTAGGAAAGAAAGATACACCATCAGCATGATATGGATTGGGTAATGTTTCAAATTCAAAGCCAACGGAGAAGTTTGACTCTACTTGCTCGTTATTTTCTGCTAGATAATATTCTTGGTATTGTTCTGCTTGATGTAAATTATCTTCTAGAGTAGATAAAATTTCTGAAAAAGTAAATTGTTTTGCAACTGTACAACTTATAGGCAAAAATTGTGCTAATAATCCAAAGGTATTTTCTAATTCTTGATATTTTCTGCCAGTAAATAAATTCGCAATGGTGATTTCTGATTGCTCGGTTAATTTCCAGATTAATATATACCAACAAGCTGAAAGCCAGGTAGAAAGATTGGTATTAGTTTGAGTGGTAGTTGAATGAATTTTATTGAGTAAGTTAGACTCTATTGTTAAATAAATTGTGTTTAATTTTGGGTATTGGTTTGAATTAATTTCCCCAGGTAAGCTTAAATTGTTTCTATTTTTAAATTGCTGTTGTTGCCAAAAAGCTTTTCCAGTTTCTGCTTCTTCTATTAATAATTCGTTTTGCCATTCTGAAAATTGAATATATTGTAATGGTTCTTCAAAAAAATCTTTTCCTTGTAAACAAAGAGAATAGCTTTGACTAATTTCTCTAACTAAATTATTAATTGTCCAGCGATCGGCACAGAGAGAAGGCAGGGTTACAATTAAATAAAAGCTTTCTTCACTTAATTTTATCAACACCAGACGTACAAGCGAATCACGTTCTAGATTGAAATTATTCGTTTGTTCTGATTGCAATAACTCAATCAGTTTTAATTCGATTTCCTGTTCCGTTAGGTGACTTAAATCAAGATTTTGCCAAACAGATTTACTCGTTTCATTAATAACTTGAAAAGGAATAGTAATACCCGATCGCCGATAGAAATTAGTCCGCATAATTTCTTGACGCTCAACAATTTTATCAACAGCTTCTTGTAAAATTTCTAAGTCAACTTTTCCTTCAATCAGGATTACAGCTTGGGATAAATAAACACGGTTATTTTGTTGTAATAACCACAAACGTTTTTGCTGAGGAGATAATTGAAATCCCTGTAAAGTTTCCGTTTTCATTTTCACCTATTACCTATTTTATGGAGGGCGCAAGCCTTGCGCCCCTAAAGTTCTGAATTCATCATTTCACCCATGGCTACTACAATTTTTCGTTCACCTTTGTAGGGATTACGACTATGAGCAGTTAATAAATTGTCCAACATCAAGACATCAGTTTTTTGCCAAGGAAAACTAATAGTAGCTGTTTGATAAGCCCGATTAATTTCAGCAATATCCTCTGGTTCTAGAGGAGAACCATCACCATAATAAACATTACGTGGTAAATTTTCTTCGCCAAATACTGATAGTAAAGACTCTCTAACTTGAGGATCGAGATAAGAAATATGATGAAGTTGAATTTGATTAAAAAATACCTTTTCTTGAGTGATTGGATGTAACGCGATCGCAGGTCTTTTTTTAGAAGTTTTTAAACCATTATTAGGTAACCATTCAAACTCCATTTCTGATTGGCGACAATGTTCTTCAACTACTGCTTTATCTTCGGTGTGAAAGAAATTTTGCCAACTTACATCTAAACCTTTAATATAGTTACGGACATACATTAATTGTTTTTGTTCTAATTTTTCTCTAACTTTAGGATCGAGAATTCGATAAACTTCACGACAATCAACAATCGGAGTTTCTCCTCCTTCTTGCGCTGGTTGGACACAATAAAACCAAATTTTTTGAGGATAACAATGCAGGTGAGAACTTTCGTTGTGAAATAAGATAGTTTTATTGGCAGGATAAGGAGTTGAACCATAAACTTTATTGCTTACTCCCGTACGAGGTAAATCCCCATAATTACCAAATAAATTAGGACAAATAGTTTGGGCTAGATTTTCAAAATCAGTAATAGAATTAAGTTGGCAATTCCGAAATAAAATTGCACCGTGTTGAAGTAATTTATCTTCTAAAAACTTTCTTTCGTTTTTAACCCAATCAATAAGATCCAGATCTTTGACAGCAGGAGTAATTACTAAAGGTAAAGTTTGTCCAGACTGTAAAAAATCTGTCTTAATTAATTCTTCAGAAGATGGCAAGCTAATTGCTTTGGGTTTAACCTTTAAAAACTTATTAAACTTACTTTTTGCTTGAGTTATTTCTGCCATTGTTTGTACCTCTTGTTCTGCTTGAATAGTAATTGCTAGATTGTTAATTCGAGTATCTGGTTTGGAAACAATATTTTGTAGTAAAGTTACGTAATGATTTGACAATTTACTGATGGTATTACCGTCAAAAAAATCGCTATTATATGTCCAAGTTCCAACAATTCCTGATGGTGTTTCAGAGATAAATAAAACGAGATCGAATTTGGCTTTACTATCTATTTCTTTAATAGGTGAAATAGTTAAACCAGGAAGCTCTAATGTTTGTGTTGGAACATTATCCATAACTAATAACACCTGAAATAAAGGTGTTTGATTTAGTTTTCTTGATGGTTGTAATTCTTGAACGAGTCGCTCAAAAGGTAAGTCTTGATGAGCATAAGCTGATAAAGTTACTTCTTTGACTCTGCTTAATAATTCCCTAAAACTCGGATAACCTGATAAATCGGTGCGTAAAAGCAGTAAATTAACAAAAAATCCAATTAATCCTTCTGTTTCAGTGCGATTACGATTAGCAATGTCTGCTCCGACGACAATATCATCCTGTTGGGTATAGCGATACAGTAAAACTTTGAGTGCCGTCAAAATCACCATAAACAAAGTGGCATCATGCTGGCGAGATAGTTGCTGTATAGCAAGGGTTAATTCTTGAGACAGTTCAAATTTATGACTCAGACTGCGATTAGTTTTAACTAGGGGTGGTTGTTGGTATGGCAGTTTCAAAACAGGTAATTTACCACCCAGTTTTTGTTGCCAATAGTGGAGTTGTTTTTCTAACACCTCTCCTTGTAACCATTCCCGTTGCCAAACAGCGTAATCTGCATATTGAATAGGTAATTCTGGCAAATGTGAGGGTTTTTGTTGAGAAAAGGCTTGATAAAGGGTGACAAATTCTTCAACTAAAATTCCTATTGACCAAGCATCGGAGATAATATGATGCATGGTAAAGAGAATGACGTTTTCTAAATCATCCAACCGAATTAAGGTAACTTTGATTAAGGAATCTGTTTCTAAATCAAATGGTTGTAGTGCTTCTTGTTCAGTGAGTTTGATTACTTCTGGTTCTTGTTCTGTTTTAGATAAACTAGTTAAATCAACTGTTATTAGTTGAAACTTACTCTGGGAATGAATAACCTGTATCGGTTCATCATTAACTACTTTAAAGTTGGTGCGGAGAATTTCGTGTCGCTCAATAATTACTTGAATAGTTTGAATTAAAACTTCTACATCTAGTTTTCCTTGCAAGCGTAAAGCTTCAGGGATATTATAAGCTGGGTTATCTGGTTCTAATTGAGCCAAAAACCATAGTCGTTGCTGGGCAAAGGATAAAGGTAAATCCCTATCTCTTGTTACAGGTTTAATTGGTGGTATTTCTTGGGTAATACTGGTTGTTATTTGATTAGCTAATTGAGCAATATTTGGATACTCAAACAAACACCGTAGAGCTAACTCAACCGATAAACTTTGACGTATTTTAGAGACAACTTGAGTTGCGAGTAGAGAATGTCCCCCCAATTCAAAGAAATTATCATTGATTCCTACCTGGGGAAGATTCAGCACTTCTTGCCAGATTTTAACTAGACTTGCCTCGGTTTCAGTACGAGGTGCAAAATATTGAGTTGTAGTTAGAGTAAAATCGGGAATGGGTAAAGAATTGCGATCGCATTTACCATTGGGAGTTAAGGGAAACGCCTTCAATTCCACCAAGGCAGAAGGAATCATGTAATCTGGTAATTTGGATTTGAGGAAATCCCTTAATTGTTTAATGTCTAGTTTTGCTTCAGAAATATAATAAGCAACTAATCTTGTATCCCCAGTAGTATCCTGATAAGCAACAACAACACAATCTTTAACTAGCGGGTAACTAGCTATAACTACCTCAATTTCCCCTAATTCAATCCGAAATCCCCGAATTTTAACCTGATGATCAATTCTGCCCAAATATTCAATTGTGCCATCACCATGATAACGAGCTAAATCGCCAGTTTTATATAATGTTGAATTCTGTAGGGATATTTCATGAAATATCTCTACGTCCAATAACGGGTTAGGAATAAATTTCTCTTTGGTTAATTCTGACCGATTTAAATAACCTCGTGCTACTCCCGCTCCACCGATATACAATTCTCCTGTGATACCAATAGGAACGGGTTGTAAATGGGAATCTAAAATATATAATTGTGTATTAGCAAACGGTTTACCAATCGGAACCAACTGTTCGGATGATAATTGCTTTGCTTTTAGTTCAAAATAGCAACTATCGATAGTAGCTTCAGTTACGCCAAAAGAATTAATTAGTCTGGTTTGTTTGCCTAAAAATTGTGGAAATTTTTGATATTCTCGACCATACCAACTATCCGAACCACAAATAACTAGTTTTAGTTCTAATTTCTGGTTACTCTTTTCTAAATACTCAATCAAATTTCGCAAGACTACAGGTACAAATTCACCGCAGTCGATTTGATGTTGCTTGATTAATGAATAAAGTTGCTCTGCTTCTAATAAAAACTCCTGGGGACACAGAACTAATTTTCCTCCCGAACATAATGCGCGAACTAAATCCCCAGTAAAAACATCAAAGGCGAAGTTAGCCATCTGGAGATGGGTTTTAAGCGAGTTTAATTGATAAGCATCTTTCCACGCAAAGTAATTATTAACCAAACTAGAATGTTCTACCATTACCCCTTTTGGTTTACCTGTTGAACCAGAGGTATAAATCACATAAGCTAGATTGTTAGTTGTAACTTCACTGATGGGGTTTTGATCGTTTTGTTGAGCAATTAATTCCCAATCTGAATCTAAACAAACTAACTCTGCTTGATATTCATCAAAAGATTTTACTAAAGGCTGTTGAGTTATCAAGATCGAAATTTGAGCATCTGATAACATCTCAGCTAAACGTTCCAAGGGATGAGTTGGATTTAGCGGTAAATAAGCTCCACCTGCTTTAAGAATGCCTAGTATGCCGACAACCACTTCTACTGAGCGTTCAACACAAATACCTATCAAAGTCTCTGGTTTAACTCCTAATTTTTGTAGATAGTGTGCTAGTTGATTAGCTTTGGTATTTAATTCTTGATAGGTTAATTGTTGATCTTGATAAACAACTGCTACTGCATTCGGTGTTTTGGTTACCTGCTCTTCAAATAAGGAGTGAATACATTGATCTAAAGGATATTCGATTTTAGTATCATTCCATTGGAATAAGATTTGGTTTCTTTCCGCTTCAGTTAATAAAGGTAATTCTGACAGCTTAGTTTCTAGATGGGTAACTATTGCCTTCAATAACACCTGAAAATGCCCGATCATTCTTTCAATGGTGCTAGCTTGAAATAAGTCAGTGCTGTACTCAAACACTCCTGTTAAACCGAAAGACGACTCAAATATATCTAAACTGAGATCGAATTTGGCTGTGTTACTATCTTCGTCAATTGAGCTTAAACTTAATCCTGGTAATTTTAGTTCTGACTCTGGCGCATTTTGTAAGGCAAACATCACATCAAACAAAGGATTACGATTGAGGTGACGCTCTGGCTTTAATTCTTCAACAAGCTTTTCAAAAGGTAGATCCTGGTGACTATATGCTCCTAGGGTGACTTGTTTGACTCGTTGTAGTAATTCCGTAAAACTGAGATTTCCTTCTAAATTGATTCTCAATACCAAGGTATTGACAAAGAAACCAATCAAGCCTTCAATTTCAGCGCGGTTGCGGTTGGCGATGGGAGTACCGACTACGATATCCTCTTGATGGCTATAACGATACAGTAGTACTTTAAAAGCTGCCAGCAACAACATAAAAAGGGTAACTTTTTCCTGTTGACAAAGAGCTTTGAGAGCTTGAGTTAAATATGGAGAGAGGATAAAAGATTGAGTAGCTCCTTGATAGGTTAATTTAGTTGGTCGAGGATAATCGGTGGGTAGGTTTAAAACTGGTGGGTTACTACCTAATTGCTGTTTCCAGTAATTGAGTTGAGTTTGCTGCGCTTTTCCCTGTAACCATTGACGTTGCCAGACAGCAAAATCTGCATATTGAATCGATAATTCTGGTAGAGGTGATGGTTTACCCTCCAAAAAGGCTTGGTAGAGAGTAGCTAATTCTTGAATTAAGATTCCTGTAGACCAATCATCAGAGACAATATGGTGGGTAGTAAATAAAATAATATGTTCCTGGCAACTGCATTTGAGCAGAGTAACTCGCAGTAATAAATCCCTTTCTAAGTTAAAGGGAGATTGAGCTTCTTGTTGGGCAAGTTCTTTAATTTCTCGTTCTTGTTCGGTTGAAGATAAAGTTGTTAAATCGATGACTGGAAGCCGAAAATCTACTGTGGGGGAGATAACTTGAACGGGGTGTTCTGTAACTGTGGTAAATGTAGTTCTTAAAATTTCATGTCTTTTAATAATTTCTTGTAAACTTTGTTCCAAGATGCCAACTTGAAGCTCACCAGTTAACCTAAAAGCTGAGGGTTGATTGTAAAAGGGATTACCAGGTTCTAAACGATCAAGAAACCATAACCTTTGTTGAGCAAAGGATAAAGGAAGCGTACCAGTTCGAGCAACGGGTTGGATAGAAGCCGAAGTTTGGTTAATTTCTTGCAAAAACTCTAAAATTTCTGCTTTCCGTTCGGCTAGTTCTGTTTTTAAGTCTGGTGTGAGTACGTCTTTAGGAGCATTACAGCGCAAGCGAATCTCTGAACTAGCTCCTGGGGCAGTTTCAGACCAGAGTTTGACATCTAAACTATTAAGATGGGATAAGAACTCATTAATAGTTTTCATAGTTCAATTTCCTCGCGATCGCGCCAGCGAAGCTGTCCGCACCGCGCCTCGCCTTTGGCGAGATCGCTGTTGGTTTCGTTGGTTTCTGTGGGGATTGTCTGTAAGTTTTGTAGGGCATTCATACTGTCAAGGTAGCTAGCTAATTGGGCTACGGTTGGCTCTTCAAATAAACTACGCAGAGGTATTTCTTGTTGATATTGCTCTCTTAATCTGGAAATAACTTGGGTAGCTAACAGCGAATGTCCCCCTAACTCGAAAAAGTTATCGTCAAGGCTAATTTGTGTTTGATTTAATACTTCTTGCCAAATAGCTGCTATTGTCTTCTCTGTTTCTGTCTGGGGCGGTAGGAATTCTTTAGAAGTTGCTTCAATTGCTGGTAATGCCCGTCGATCTATCTTGCCACTGGGTGTTAGAGGAAAAGAGGGTAAAGCCATCAAAGCCGAAGGAATCATCTGTTTGGGTAATCTTGCTTCTAGAAACTGACGTAGTTGTGGAATCAGTTCGCGATTATTTACCAAGTTGTTATGATGGGGAACTACATAGGCAACTAATTTTTTATCTTCTGAATCATCCTCTACAACTAAGGCAACTGCTTCTTTAATCTCTGGATATTGACTTAAAACAGTCTCAATTTCCCCTAATTCAATCCGATATCCCCGTATTTTGACTTGATGATCGATTCTACCTAGATATTCAATTCTGCCATCGGGTAACCATCTCCCTAAATCTCCTGTTTTATAAATCAGGGAATGGGGTAGGGGCGATTCACGAATCGCCCCTACGAAGGGATTGGCAACAAAACTAGCTGCGGTTTTCTCTTCATTGCGCCAATATCCTAGCCCTACTCCATAACCTGATACACAGATTTCTCCTGGTACTCCGATTGGCACTAATTGTAGGTTGCGGTCTAAGATGTAGAGGTTTAGGTTAGCTAAGGGTTTTCCTATTGAAACACTTCTTTGATTTGCTGGTAGGGATTGAGTGATAATCTCTTGGGTAATGTCATCACTAGCTTCAGAAGGGCCATAGGCATTGACTACTGGTATGTTGGGATATAATTGCAGCCATTGATTGACTAGTTCTACAGATACTGATTCTCCTGTGATCATCATCCATTGCAGAGATGGTAGTTGTCTAGCTTGAGGTGATAAACCTGTAAGGTATTGCAGTAAGTTTTTGAGTACTTGAGGTACTAATTCTACTAAGGTGATTTGTTGTTGTTGAATGGTTTGAAATAACTTGGGAGGATCACAGACGGTTTCAGTATCAATGATGATGGTTTTGCCACCAATTAGAAGGGGTGCTAAGAATTGCCAGACGGAAATATCGGATGAGGCGGGCGCACTTTGTAGGAAGGTTAAATTAGATGTTAATTGAAGGGCATCGTATTGAGCATAGATGTGATTGATTGCTCCACCATGTCTAATCATGGCTCCTTTGGGCATTCCTGTTGAACCAGAGGTATAGATGATATAGGCTAAATCTGTTCCTTTTCCTTCAAAATCAAGATTATCTGAAGAAAATTGGGCAATTGAATTGCGATCATGAAGTGCCTTGCCAAGGGCGAGATCGCTTATTTTTATAGAATTATTGTAATTGTCTTCGTTTATTTCACCATCCAAACAAACCAGATAATTGACTTCAGGGCAATCGCTCAAAAATTCGGCTAACGATTCTAAACTAACTTTGTCGGTTAAAATAGTCCTCGCTTGACTATTAGTAACCATATATTTAATTCTTTCTGGTGGATAGGTGCAATCAATTGGTACATAAACTCCCCCTGCTTTAAAAATCGCCAGAATTGCAATTAAAAAGTTAACATCTCTTTCTTTAACAACAGCAATTAATTCTCCTGATTGTATATTTAAATTCTGAAGTAATCGAGCTAATTGATTCGCTTTTTGATTTAGTTCGTGATAAGTAAAACAAATATCTCGGTCAATTACAGCAATACTATCCCTTGTCTTTTCTACTTGTTCTTCAAATAAAGTAGCAATGGTTTTATTAACAGGATATTCTTTACTATTGCGATTAAATTCATGCAAAAGTTTAAAGCGATCGCTTTTAGTTAGTAGTTCAATTTGTGATAACTGGCAATTTTTAATTTTGTTAATATCTTCAGTTAAAACATTTAAATAATATTGCTTAAATAATTCAATAGTTTCTGCTTTGAATAGCGAGCTTTTATAGAATATTTTTCCTTTAATCAGGTTTTGTTCAATCGAAAAAATAATGGTAATATCGTTGTTGATTGATTCTGGAATTGAGTGATGAATATTTTCTAAAGCAATAACCAGATCGAAAATCGGACATTGATTAATTGATTGAGGAAGTTGTAATTGCTGAATTAAATCTAAAACTGGATAATTTTGATAACTATAAGATTTAATCGTCGTATCTTTAATTAATTCTAATGTCTCTTTAAAAGTAAACTTTGAATCAAGTTTAAAACGTAAAGGAATAATCTGATCTAATTCACTTCGATAACTAGGTGAACCAACAATTATTTCTTCGCGGTCAAGATATCGATGAAGAAAAATCACCGAGTTTGTTAAAAGTAATAAATAAATTGAAAAATGAGAACCTTGAGTAATTTGCAGAATCTTTTGTGATACTTGTTGAGAAAGTTCAAAACAAACTTCTCGGTCTTTTTCTGTATAAGAGGTAGGTCTAAGATAATCGAGAATTAAATTTGTCTCTGGTAGTTCCCCACCTAATTGGTTTGACCAATAAACTTTATGAAAAAATAATTCTTCGTTAGTTAGTAAATTAGGACTATCCTTAATAGCAATCATTGGTTTAAATTAAATCAAATAATATTATCAAAATTCGGAGTCAGTAGGGGGGATTAATGAATTATCCCTACTAATTTTTTCAAGCTGAGACTCTATACGTATTTTTAGCTAAACAATCACTCAATGCTTGTTGAATGATCGAACAACCTTTTTGAAGAACCGACATTTCTATATTTAAAGGAGGTAAAATTTTGATAACGGTATCATTTCTACCGACTCTTTCAATAATTAATCCTAAATCAAAACAGCGATCGCATATATTTTTAGCTAAATTAGGATCGTTAAATTGGCTGAGATCAATTCCCCAAATCATGCCAATTCCGCGTATTTCTATTTTCTCATCAATTGGTTGAATTTTTTTATTTAAGAAACTTTTTAAGAAAAACTCTTTGAGTCTTACTTCTTTTTCAAGTTCAATATTTTCTCGATATTCAAGAGCAGCAGTTGCACCAACAAATGCTAATTGATTTCCTCGAAAAGTACCTGTATGTTCTCCTGCTTTCCAGATGTCTAATTCTGGTTTAATTAATAATAGTGACATGGGCAAACCATAACCACTAATTGATTTAGAAAGAACAACTAGATCGGGAACTATCTTAGCTCTTTCAAAGGAGAAAAAAGACCCAGTACGACCACAACCTACTTGAATATCATCACAAATTAATAAAATATTATAGCG
The DNA here is from genome assembly GCF_000317575.1 of Stanieria cyanosphaera PCC 7437. Classification (NCBI taxonomy): domain Bacteria; kingdom Bacillati; phylum Cyanobacteriota; class Cyanophyceae; order Pleurocapsales; family Dermocarpellaceae; genus Stanieria; species Stanieria cyanosphaera. Next base: position 3,020,334 of record NC_019748.1, read on the forward strand.
ATCGCACAAATCTCTTAATCGCTGCATCCATTCGATTGGCGCAACAATAATTCCTCCTTCTGCTTGTACGGTTTCAAATATAATTGCTGCTGGTTTCTCGATACCTGAATGAGTGTCAGTTAGTACTAATTCTAAATATTCTAAAGTATCAATTTTTGCCATCTTTCCATCGGGATAAGGCATAAAAGTAACGTCGTTAGTTAAACCATTTATACCAGCTTTTAACTCTTTATTTCCTGTAATTGATAAACTACCTGCGGTCATGCCATGAAATGCTCCCATAAAGGAAAATATACCTATTTTTTGTTTAACTTTTCTGGCTAATTTTAAGGCAGCTTCAACCGCATTTGTTCCAGTTGGCCCACAAAATTGTAAGCGATAGTTAAGGTTTTTTGGATTTAAAATTGAACTTTGAAATTTGCTAATAAATTCTTCTTTAGCAGAAGTATGAAAGTCTAATCCATGAGCGATCGCGTCTTTGTTTAGATAGTCAATAATTTGTTGTTTGATGTAATCGTTATTATGACCGTAGTTTAAAGCACCAGCACCAGCTAAAAAATCAATATATTCGCGATCGCCAGCATAAATAATTGAGTTTTTGGCTTTATTAAATACGGTGGGAAAATTGCGACAGTAGCTTCTTACGTTTGATTCGTATTGTTCAAAAACTTTCATGGTTTGATAATGATGAATGGTTGAGTTTTTTGTATGGTTAATTCGCCCTTAAAAAATTTAAAAATTAAAAGTAATTTGTTGTTCTAACCTCGCGATAGTTTGTTTTTGTTTTTCTGTTAAAAGTGATATATCTTGCAAACAACTATCAGGATGATTGACAATAAAGTTGAGTAAAATTTCAAAATGAGTTAAAATCGCGTCAATGGTGCTGCGAGCAACGACATTAAAGTCATAGTTGATTCCTACTAATAAAGGAAAAACGGGAACGACAACGACAGTAATGGGGTAATTAATTTTATAAAAAGTGTTGAAGCTAGTAGTTTCTATTTCTCTTTTATCTTCCCGTAAACTCTCAGGTTCTGGTAGATTTTCAAAGACAACAATACTTTCAAATAAAGGCGAATTTGGGGGCATTTCACTCCACACTTTTACCTCTACTAATGGACTATATTCGTATTGACGAATTTCAACTAATAAGTTTTGGAGTTGTTTGAGCCAAGGTAAAATAGTCTCGTTAGGATCGACTTTTACTCTGACAGGTAAAGTATTAAGTAACATCCCTGCAATCGATTCCACACCATCTAATTCAGGCGGACGACCAGATACGGTACAGCCATAAACTACTTCTGCTTGACTACTGTAATAACTAAGTAAGATTGCCCAAGTTCCTTGGATTAAAGTATTTAAAGTTAAGTGATTTTGTTTAGCAAACTCATTGAGCGCGCTACTCATGGCTGGAGATAAAGCAATTTGTCGATCTTCGTATTCTGGATCTGGCTCATCGCAACCATATAAATTATCTAAAGAGGTAGGAGTTTTAATTCCTTTGAGCATCGTGCGCCAAAATTGCTCTGCTTTAGATGGGTCTTGTTTTTGTAACCAGTTAATGTAACTGCGGAAAGGAGTACTAGGAGCTAAAGATAATTCTCGTTTTTTACAGATAGATAGATAAATTTGAACTACTTCATCGAGGAGTAGCGGGGCAGACCAACCATCTGCGACAATAAAATGTCTAGTCCAAACTAATTCGTAAAGATTCTCCGCCAAGCGGAATAAAGTCAAACGCATTGGACAAGGTTGAGTGAGAGCGAAACTATTAGAACGATCGCTTTCTAAGAAGAAGTTCATTTGCTCTTGTTGCTGCTCAACTCCTCGCCAGTCATGATATTCAAAGGGGACTGTTACTTGTTTGTAAACAACTTGTAAAGGTCGTTCCACATCTTCCCAATAAAAGCCTGTGCGTAAGATTGTGTGTCGTTGGACTACTTGTTGCCAAGCTTGTTCAAAGGCATTGCGATCAAGTAAGGTTTTTAAAGTAAAGGTAGCTTGAAATAAATAAAGTCCGTTTTCCGAATCATATAAACTGTGGAACAGGATACCCTTTTGTATCGGTGTCAGTTCGTAGATGTCTTCAATTGACTCTAATAAATTCGGTGCAATTTTATCTTTTAATTCAAGTAAGAGAGGTTGATAATTATTTTCCTCTTGAGGAGTTACCTCAATTTCCTTAGTCGTTATTTCTGCTGCTAAACTAGCGACGGTAGGATATTCAAAGATTTGTTTTGGAGTAGCTTGTAACCCTGCTTGGTTAACTTTGGCAACAATTTGAATACTTAAAATTGAGTCTCCCCCTAACTCGAAGAAATTATCATGAATGCTGACTCGTTCCATTTCTAAGACGGTTGCCCAAATATCCACTAAGATTGCTTCTGTGGGGTTACGAGGAGAAACAAACTCTTTTTCTGACTGGGATGTAACTCGTTCTGGTTCGGGTAATGCTTGTCTATTTACCTTGCCGTTGGGTGTTAAAGGTAAAGTCTTTAACTGGACAAATATCCCAGGAACCATATAGTCTGGTAATTTTTGTTGAAGGAAAGCGTGTATGTCGGCATCGCTTAATTGTTGCTGTGGTTGGGGAACGACATAAGCAACCAGACGTTTAGTTTCAGATTTGTCAGTTGTAACTGTAGCGATCGCGTCTTTTAGACTAGGATGTTGTTGTAGTGTCGCTTCTATTTCCCCTAATTCGATGCGATAACCCCGAATTTTAACTTGATGGTCGATTCTACCTAAAAATTCTAAATTACCATCGGGTAGATAACGTGCCTTATCTCCAGTTTTATACAGTATTGGTGTCAGGATGCAGGGGTGTAAAGGTGCAGAAGAGCTAATACTGATAACTGGTGTACAGACGTTCCATGGAACGTCTCTACTGGTAACTGTAAAAGGGTTAGGAATAAACTTTTCAGCAGTTAATTGAGGCTGATTTAAATAACCTCTACTCACTTGTAAACCACCGATATAGATTTCTCCTGGTACGCCGATAGGTACTGGTTGTAAATTACGATCGAGAAGGTAAATTTGGGTATTAGCGATCGCTTTACCTAACGGAACGGTTTCAGATGGTAAGACAGTGGTTTCGTTGGTAACTGCAAAAGTACAAACGCCGACGGTTGTTTCTGTAGGACCGTAATGGTTGAAAATTTGGCAATGAGGTTGATATTGTCGGATTTTATGAACTAATTGCCAGTTTAAAGTTTCTCCGCCTAAAATTAAGCATTTTTTTGGTAAGATTTTCTGTGGTTCGGCTGCACTGAGTAAAGCATTGAGGTGAGAAGGAACGATTTTTAGGCAATCTAGGGAATAGCGAGTGCAATAATCCGCAAAGGCTTCGGGATTGGTTGCTATTTCTGGAGAAATGATATGCAGACATCCCCCAGTTAACAAAGCAGGAAAGATCATTGTATTGCCCAAGTCGGCGGTGAGGGAGGAAACCAGGGCAAAGCTTTGATGTTCGGCTAAATTGATTCTCTCTGAGATGGCGTAGTAATAATTAAGGAGTTGTTGGTGTTCGATGGCGACTCCTTTGGGTTTTCCCGTCGAACCAGAAGTAAACAACACATAAGCCAGATTTTCTCTGTTTGTTTCGTTGAGAAGATTGGCATGACTTTGAGCTTCAATCTTTTCCCAGTCTGCATCGAGACATATTATTTCTTTGGTAAATTGAGCTAAATTAGAAGCTAATGTTTGATCGCTTAAAACTATTTTCGCTGCTTCCAAGCGATCGCTCAAGGCTGTGGCAGGAAAGTTAGAATCTAAAGGTAAATATGCGCCTCCTGCTTTGAGAATTCCTAACAGCGCGATAATTGCTAAATGAGATTTTTCTAAGTACAAGCCTACTAAAACTTCAGGTTGAACACCTCTTTGGCGTAGATAGAAAGCTAGTTGATTGGCTTGTTGGTTGAGTTGAGCATACGTTAACTGTTCCTCTTCAAAGATAATAGCGATGTGATCGGGTGTTTTTTCTACCTGTGCTTCAAACAGTTGATGAATACATTGATCTTGAGGATAATTTTGTTGGGTTTGATTAAACTCATAGAGTAGCTTATGGCGATCGCTTGAACTAAGTAGATTTAATCGCTCGATTCTGGTATTAGGATTTTGAAGTGCATCTGCTAACAGGTTTTGAAATTGTTGAGCAATTGCCGTAATGCTTTCTGGAGAGAAATAGTTGCGGTCGTAATTAAATTCTAGCTGTAATGTATCGTGAACAATAGCAGAGAGTTCGAGTGTAAATTTTTCAAGACAACTAGATTGTTTTAATAAGGAAAATGATACTTCTTCTGTATTTCTGGGAGTGGGTAATTCTTGAAACTCAAAACCAATGGGAAAAGCGAACTCCTCTTCTGGTACAAAATAATCTTGCCATTCTCGAACTGATTCTAAAGTCTGTTTAGTTAGTTCTAAAACTTCAGTAAAAGTTAGCCCTGGGGTGAAATCACTCTTAATCGGAATCCAGGTAGCTAATAACCCCATAATTGAGTGCATTTCTTCATATTCTCGGCGATCGCATTCCATCCCAATCACCATTTGTGCTTCTGTGATCCGCCAAATCAATATCTGCCAACAGGCTAATAAAATTAATTCAGTGGAAGTTTGATACTGTTGAGCAATTGTTTCTAATTGAGTTGTTAACTCTGAAGAAAGTACCAACTCTAAACTCTTAATCACCATTGATGATGAATTTAAAGACTTATTCTCTCCAGGTAATCTCACCGAAGGAAGCTGTTGTTGCTGCCAAAATTGTTGTGCTGTTTCAGCATCTTCATCTGTCAGTAATTCATTTTGCCATTGGGAAAATTGAACGTACTGTACAACTTCATCCTCTGACTGATCCAGACAGTTAGAATAACCATCAACAATCTCATTAAACAGATTCTTCAACGTCCAGCGATCGCCACATAAAGCAGGTAAAGTAATGAGTAAGATGTAGCTATTTGCTGCCACGTGGTATAAAACTAACCGTAAGATTGGCTCGCTTTCTAGGTTATATTTCTGCTTACTTGCTGAGTCTAACAACTCCTCAAGCTTGAATTCGCACTCGCTCAATTGTTTTTCTTCCCAACCAAAGGAAAAGCGATCTCTGATAGTCATCACTGGCAATTTGACACCAGGTAAACGACAAAAATTTGTCCTTAAGATTTGATGACGAGCGACAATTTGTTCAACAACTTGTTTTAATTTAGCTGGCTGTAAATTACCGTTAATCGCGATCGCAGCTTGGGTTAAATAACTCGAATCATTTTGTTGTAACAACCACAGTCTTTGTTGCTGGGGTGAAAGCTGAAAACTTTGAAGAGTTGGAGTTGGCATAAATTTAAAATCCTAGATAGTCAGTAAAGAGGAGGCAGAAAGTAAAAAGTAGAGACGTAACATGTTACGTCTGTACAAAAGTAAAAAGTTAATATTTTTGTTTAATTGCGTTAAATTTGTTTAATTTAGAAAATTTTTTCCGTTGTTTTGTTTGATTTAATTCTTCTAGCTCCTGATCGCTTAACATTTTGACATTATTAATGCGAGCATCGGGTGTTTCTGTAACGCTGTTGAGTAAATTTTGGAAGTGAGTAGACAGACTGATAATCGTAGTTTGGGTAAACAAATCTGCGTTGTATTGCCATTCCCCTTCAATTCCAGCTTCGGTTTCTTTTAAAAACAAAGCCAAATCGAATCTGGTGGTGGTATCTTCTACTTCCCTCAGTTTTAAACTCAATCCTGGTAGCTCAAACACTGGCATCGGAGTATTTTGCATTACCAATAAAACTTGAAATAGAGGCGGAGTATAACTTAAATATCGTTGGGGTTGTAAGGCTTTAACCAAGCGATCAAAAGGTAAATCTTGATGAGCATAAGCTCCTAAAGTTACTTGGCGTACTCGTTGTAATAATTCCGTAAAAGTAGGATTACCGCTTAAATCTGTTCTTAAAACCAATAAATTGACAAAGAAACCAATTAAAGGTTCGATTTCCGAGCAGTTACGATTAGCTACATCCGTACCGACTACAATATCATCTTGATTGGTGTAGCGTTGGAGTAACACCTGTAAAACTGCTAACACAGTCATAAACAAACTTACTCCTTCTCGACGAGATAGTTGCTCAATTGCTTGGGATAACTCGACAGGAATTAAAAAAGTTTCCTTTGCACTGGGATTAGTAGTAACTTCTTGTCTAGGACGAGTAGTAGGTAAGTTTAATACGGGAAGATTATGACCTAATTGTCGCTCCCAATAATTCAACTGAGTTGCTAAAAACTCTCCCTGTAATAATTGCCGTTGCCACACAGCAAAATCTGCATACTGAATTGCTAATTCTGGTAGGGGATTTGGTTGATTATTAACAAAAGCTGTATAAAGTGCCGACAATTCCCGAATAAATACTCCTGTTGACCAAGCATCGGAGATAATATGATGCATGGTAATTAACAACAGATGTTGATTAGTTTGCAGTTGAAAGAGGTTAAGTCTAAATAAAGGAGCTTGGCTTAAATCAAATACTTGTTGGGTATAAACTTGTGTTAGTTGTTTGATTTCTGTATCAAGTTCAGTTGGCGATAACTTGTGTAAATCTGCGCTCGCTAAATTAATCTTTAACTCAGGAGCAATTTTTTGTTTTGGTTGCCCATCAACCATGGTAAAACTTGTTCGTAATACCTCATGTCTTCTGACAATTTCGTTGATGCTTGCTGTAAGTGCCTCTAGGTTGAGTTCACCTTGCAGTTCTAAAATACTAGAACCATTGTAAGCATAAGATTCTGTTTCTAATTGAGCCAAAAACCATAGTCGTTGCTGGGCAAAGGATAAAGGTAAATCTCGCTCTCTTGCTACAGGTTTAATTGGTGGTAGTGCAACGCCGGTATGGATTGTTTCCATTTGATTAGCTAATTGAGCAATAGTTGGATACTCAAACAAACACCGTAGAGCTAACTCAACCGATAAACTTTGACGTATTTTAGAGACAACTTGAGTTGCGAGTAGAGAATGTCCCCCCAATTCAAAGAAATTATCATCAATACCTACTTGGGGAAGATGCAACACTTCTTGCCAGATTGTAGCTAAAGTTTTCTCTGTAGCATTACGAGGTGCAAGATATTGGCTTGTAGTTGGAGTAAAATCGGGAATGGGTAAAGAATTGCGATCGCATTTGCCATTAGGAGTTAAGGGGAAAGCTTCTAACTCAACGAAAGCAGAAGGAATCATGTAATCTGGTAATTTGGATTTGAGGAAATCCCTTAATTGTTTAATGTCTAGTTTTGCTTCAGAAATATAATAAGCAACTAATCTTGTATCCCCAGTAGTATCCTGATAAGCAACAACAACACAATCTTTAACTAGCGGGTAACTAGCTATAACTACCTCAATTTCCCCTAATTCAATCCGAAATCCCCGAATTTTAACCTGATGATCAATTCTGCCCAAATACTCAATTATGCCATCGCCATGATAACGAGCTAAGTCTCCAGTTTTGTACAGTATTGGTGTCAGGTTGCTAAGATTGACACCTGATAGCTGATGACTGGTAACTGTAAAAGGGTTAGGAATAAATTTCTCTTCAGTTAATTGAGGTTGATTTAAATACCCTCTAGCTAAACCTACTCCACCAATGTGTAACTCTCCAGCTACTCCAATCGGAACGGTTTGTAAATCTCGATCTAAAATATATATTTGAATATTGGCAATCGGACGACCAATAGGAACAATAGAAAGAGAACTATTTTTCTGACAACGCCAATGAGTAACATCAATAGCTGCTTCGGTTGGCCCATAAAGATTGTATAACTCGCAGTTAAGTCGAGCAAAAAACTTTTCTTGTAAAGCAAAAGATAATGCTTCGCCACTACAAATAACTCGCTTGAGAGATTGGCAATGTTCTAATCCTTCTGCCTCCAGAAAAATCTGTAACATTGAAGGAACGAAATGGATGGTAGTTATCTGTTGTTCTTTAATTAAATTGATTAAATAATTGCGATCGCGGTGTCCTTCAGGTTTAGCAATGATTAAGCGCGCACCTACCATTAAACACCAAAAAAATTCCCAGACGGAGACATCAAAACTGAAGGGAGTTTTTTGTAAGACAGAATCTTCTGTAGTTAATTGATAAGCCTCTTGCATCCACAGTAAACGATTTAATATCCCTCGATGGGTATTCATTGCACCTTTGGGTTTACCCGTCGAACCAGAAGTATAAATGACATACGCTAGGTTATCTATATGCAAATTACAAATAGGATTAGCAATACTTTCTTTTGTCTTGATTGGTTGCTTCTGTTCTAAAAAGATTACCTGCGCTTGATGAGGAGGAAGATTTTGTTCAATTTGCCGTTGAGTAATTAGAATAGAAGTTTGAGAGTTCTCCAACATAAAAGCTAATCTGTCTCTAGGATAACTAGGATCGAGAGGGAGGTATGCACCTCCTGCTTTGAGAATGGCTAAAAGACCAATTACTAGTTCAAGCGATCGCTCTAAGCAAATCCCGACTATTACTTCTGGTTTGACTCCTAGTTTCTGGAGATGATGGGCTAGTTGATTGGCTCTAGTATTTAATTCTCGATAGGTTAGTTGTTGATTTTCAAAAATAACTGCTACTGCATCTGGAGTTTTTTCTACTTGTGCCTCAAATAATTGATGAATACATTTATCTTGTGGATATTTAACTTCAGTATTATTCCATTCAACTAAAAGCTGTTGTTTTTCTGCTGCTGTTAACAGATCAATTTGAGATAGATGCAAATCGGGATTAACAACTACATTTTCCAACAGTGTTTGATAATGAAGCAACATTCTCTCGATCTGAGCGACCCCAAAGCGATCGCTATTATATTCAAAACACGCCTCTAAACTACTCCCCCTGTCTCGAATTTCTAGAGTGAGAGCTAATTTTGCCATGCCATGAGCAAGCGGTACTTCCGCTACGGTTAACCCTGGTAGTTCTAAATCTGAATTTGGTAGATTGTACAAAATGAACATCACCTGAAACAAAGGCGACTGGCTCAGATTTCTTTCGGGCTGTAAGTGAGCGACTATTTTTTCAAAGGGTAAATCTTGGTTAGAATAAGCTTCAAGAGCTACTTGTTTAACTTGTTGAAGTAATTCAGCAAAAGTTGGATCGCCTGATAAATCGCTTCTTAGTACTAAAGTATTAACAAAAAGACCGATCGCGTCTTCTAATTCTGGACGGTTGCGATTAGCAATAGGTGAACCTACTAAAATATCTTCTAAAGCCGTATAACGAGACAACAAAACTTTGAATGCTGCTAAGAGCAACATAAACAAAGTGACATTTTGTTTTTGACTCAGAGTTTTGAGGGCTTGACTGAGTTGGGAGGATAGTACAATTGATTTTCTCGCACCTCGGCAAGAATTTACTTTGCTGTGGTTGATTTGCTGATTAAGAGTCGGAATTTCTAAATAAGGTAAACTGCCACTTAGTTTTTGCTTCCAGTATTCGAGTTGAGTGGCAAAAATACGATCTGATTGTTGTTTTTCCCACCAAGCAAAGTCTGCGTATTGAATTGATAATTCTGGTAAAGAAGGAGATTTTTTTGCTTGAAAGTCTGCATACAGGGTAGCTATTTCTCGAATAAAAATACCCATTGACCAACCATCACAGATGATATGATGCACTACCATCAGCCACAAATATTGTTGCTCTGAAAGGCGATATAGTTTCAGCCTAAATAAAGGATATTCGGACAAATCGAAGGGTTTTTGAGCTTCCTCGGTCGCTAACTGCATTGCTCTTGCTTCGGCATTAGCTTCCTGCTCAATATCGACGACAGGCAAAGTTATCCAACGATGAGGTGTAATTTGAGTAACTGGTTTACCATCTTTGGCAACAAATTGACTCCGCAGAATCTCATGACGTTGAAGAACTTGATTAAAGCTTTGTTCGAGTGCTGTTAGATTGAGACAACCTCTTAGCTTAAACAGACTAATTTCATTATATAAAGGACAATCTGGTTGTAACTGATGCAGAAGCCATAACCTTTCTTGGGCATAAGAAAGAATTCCTGTCTCAGAGTTTGGCTGCGAATTACTGATTAATGGTGGTTTTAATTGATTTAATCCTTTGCTCTGAAAACGGCGTTCCAATAACGCCCTTTGTTCGGGAGAAAGAGCAGCAATTCTTTCAGAAAGATCCTTCATACAATCAGTTAATAATCTTGTCAGCTTGAAATTTGTTGATAATTAATCTTAATAAGAACAGAAAAAAAAGACCCTATTAATGTCCTCAAGATTCCCTCGCCAGTTCTTGTTTAAGAGCTTCAGGCGAAAGATTCTCTATTTCTGTCAATAATTGTTCCATCTCATCAATGTCTGCTGCTGGCGTGATTTGATCCGCTATAGCATCAGCTAACTGAGCGATAGTAGGAGCTTCAAAGAGAAGCGTCCTTAAGGGTAAATCTAAATTAAAAGCTTCCCGTAGGCGAGAAGTAACCTGTACAGCGAGCAGAGAATGCCCGCCTAACTCAAAAAAGTTGTCATGAATTCCAATCTTTTCAAACCCTATCACTTCTTGCCAAATTTTTGCAATAGTTTTTTCAATTTTGTTACTAGGAGCAACATAATTTTTACTCAGATGTTGATAATTAGAATCGGGTTTTTGTGTAGTATAGGTAGCCAGAAAATTATTATTTTGCTCGATTGCTGTGGCTAAATCTTGAGTCGAGACAATTACTTGTGCCAATTCACTAACTAAAGCTCTTTCAAATACTTCTACTGCTTCAGCAGACAACAATCCATTTTTGAGATTATCTGCTTGCCATTGCTTCATTTCTGGGGGAATTTCGGTATTTACTGCCATCCCAACTTCTTGCCAAGCATCCCAATTAATAGCTACTGTATGGCAATTACTATGATTACAACGAGCGAAAACATCTAAAAAAGCATTCGCCCCAGAATAATCAGCCTGTCCAAATCCTCCTACAACCGAACTAAGAGAAGAACAAAGCACGAGAAAATCTAAGTCTATTCCTGCTAAAACCTGATTAAGAACTAATGTTCCTGTTACTTTCGGTGCAAAGACACTTTCAGCTATTTCTGGTGTTTTTAATTGAATGATGCCACCACCAGCCACACCAGCAGCATGAATAACACCATTGATCTTACCAAAACGTTTTAAAGCAACAGCGATCGCATTTTGCATCTGAGCGCGATCGCAGATATCTGCTGTCAGGGTTAAAACTTCTGCGCCTAAAGCTTCTAAATCTCTAATTTTGGTAATTTTTTGGCTAATAGAATCTTCTGCATCGTGATTGCTTAACCATTCATCCCATGTTTCTTGGGAAGGTAATTGAGAACGTCCTAATAAAATAAGTTTAGCTTGTACTGTACGAGCCAAATATTCAGCTAAAACTAAGCCAACACCTCCCATTCCTCCTGTAATTAAGTAAACACCTTCTTGTCGTAACTTGGATTTTTCCTGAGTATTTTTAGCAAGGGGAATTGGCTCAAAAGTTTGTACCCAACGACGATTACCTCGATAAGCAACAATTTTATCTTTAGTATCAGTGGTAAATTCTGTAATTAAATTTTGCTCGGATTCTGGAATGACAAGATCTACTTGACGACAATCGAGGTAAGTGTATTCTTGGGGAATTACTTTAAGCGCGCCTAGTACTGTTGCTTGTTCATAAAACAAGGTTTCATTGCCGATAATGTCATAAAGACTATTTGTACCAACGACAATTTTAATTTTGTGCTTGGGTTGTTGTTGTTCGAGTGCTTGGGCAAGGTAGATGAGACTGTAGAAAGATTGATTGTAGGGGAGATGGGGTGAAAGACTCCACAAGTGAATAATTTTGGTGGGAAGATTGCTGGTAAGGGAGATCGCTTTTAACAGACTATGATAATCTTCTGGATTAGTAGGATTAATCTTATAGTTATGATCATGCTGGCTAAACTTGTCTCCACAATATACAGTACTTACTTCTGTTCCGTTTTGTCTTAATTGTTCAACTAATTGTTTACCAATTCCCGAACTATCTACAAAAATTAAATAGCTTTCTTTACTAAGATCATTTGTTTGAATTAGAGGTACACTTTTCCAAGCAGGAACATAAAACCAATCAGAAAGATTGACTTTTTTAGCAATATTCTCCTCTACACCTTTACTTCTGGGTGCTTCTGCCTCTTTACTATCGATCCAATAACGTTGACGTTCAAAAGGATAGGTGGGTAAAGGTACTCGCCGACGCTTTTGATGGGCAGAAAAATTGCACCAATCAATTTCTACTCCTGCCAGCCACAACCTACCCAACATATTTAAAATAAAAGCATGATCCGAAACTTGTTCCTTTGGATGAGGCAGGGAAGACAAAACGATTTGCCCTGTTGCTTGAGAAGAATTGCGTCTAACCAAAGTAGATAAAGTCCTTCCTGCACCCACTTCTAGTAGGATTTGATGAGAATTTTGTAAGAGTCGATCAACTCCCGCAGCAAAACGAACTGTTTCCCTAATATGTTTTGCCCAATAATGAGGATTTGTTGCCTCTTCTGCGGTGATCCAAGTTCCTGTAACACAGGAAATAAAAGGCATTTGAGGCGGATTTAATTTAACTTTAGCAACTTCTTGTTGAAACGGCGCGATCGCGTCATTCATCATTGAGGAATGAAAAGCATGAGAGGTATGGAGATGACGGCATTCAATTCCTTGCTCATTGAGTTGATTTTCAAGTCTAGCGATCGCTTCAGTATTACCAGAAATTACACACAAATTTGGCGCATTACTAGCAGCTAAAGATAACTCATCGTTAAGTAGGGATAATTCATGAATTGTCCTTACTTCTGCCTCTGATAAAGAAACCGCTAACATCGAACCTGGAGGCATTTGTTGAATTAACTTACCTCGTTGTGCAACTAAATGCAGGGCATCTTCTAAAGACATCACACCAGCAAGAGTTGCAGCTACATATTCCCCAATACTATGCCCGATGGCAGCTTGAGGTTTAATTCCCCAAGACATCCACAATTGAGCTAAGGCATATTCAATTACAAATAAAGCTGGTTGGGTTATTTCAGTTTGCTGTAGGGGCGAATTGGGTAAGGGCGATTCGCGAATCGCCCCTATGGGATACAATAGCGATCGCAAATCTAAACCCAATTCAGGTTCTAATAATTGACAACAGCGATCGATCCACTCACGAAATACAGGTTCAGTTTCATACAGTTCTTTCCCCATATTGACATACTGAGAACCTTGCCCAGGAAACATAAACACAATTGAATAACGTTCCTGTTGGGTACAATGAGTTAAAACCCTTTGAGGATTTCTAGATTGAAGAGCGATCGCTATATCTTCAACATCTTGCCCTACTACCATGCGACGATAATTAAATTCCTTACGCCCCACCTGCAAGGTATACGCCACATCCGCTAAATCTAATTCAGGATGTTTTTGTAAATGTTCAACTAAATTATCCGTTGCTGTATCTAATGCCGATTCAGTTTTTGCAGAGATCATCAACAATTTTTGTAAGGGCGATTCGTGAATCGCCCCTACGAGATATGGGGCTTCTTCCAGTACCACGTGAACATTAGTACCACCAATCCCAAAAGAGCTAACCCCTGCCCGTCTAGAATATCCTGGGGTTTTCCATTCCCGAAGTTCAGTATTAACGTAAAAAGAACTATTAGTGAAATCAATTTTGGGATTAGGTTGTTGAAAATGTAAGCTAGGGGGAATTTGCTTGTGTTTAAGTGCTAAAACTGTTTTAATTAGCCCCGTAATTCCTGCTGCTGCGTCTAAATGCCCGATATTAGTTTTGACCGAACCTAGGGCGCACTCTGTAAGGGCGATTCGCGAATTGCCCTTACGAACTCCAAAAACCTGGTTTAATGCAGCAATTTCAATTGGATCTCCTAAAGGAGTTCCCGTACCGTGAGTTTCAACATAAGAAATAGTTTCGGGTTCAACTTCTGCTAAAGCTAAAGCCTCGGCAATGACTTCCGCTTGTCCATCTATGCTAGGGGCAGTGTAGCCAATTTTACCAGCACCGTCATTATTAATTGCCGAACCGCGAATAACAGCATGAATGCAGTCGCCATCAGCTAAAGCATCTTCTAAACGTTTTAAAACAACTACACCAACCCCACTTCCTGGCACAGTTCCCTGTGCTTGGGCATCAAAAGCACGGCAATGTCCATCAGGCGATAAAATTCCTCCTTCCTGATACAAATATCCCGTTTTCTTGAGGTTAGAAATACTAATTCCTCCTGCCAAAGTTATGTCAGATTGATAAGTTAATAAACTTTGACAAGCCATTGAAGTAGTAACTAAAGATGTGGAACAAGCTGTTTGTATATCAATACTTATTCCCGTAAGATTTAATAGATAAGAAATGCGAGTAGTTAAAAAATCTTTTTCGTTACCAATTATTGTTTGATAACCTAAAGCAGTCTTAAAAAAATCTTCATTGGGATTGAGGTTAAATAATAAATAATTATTCCAACCCACTCCAGCAAAAATACCAATTTTACCTGTATATTTATCTGGATTATAACCAGCATTTTCCAAAGCAGAATAGGCACATTCTAAAAAGATACGATGTTGAGGATCGAGCGCGGATGCTTCTTGAGGATTGTAACCAAAAAAATTAGCATCAAAGAGATCGATATCTTCTAAAAATGCTCCTGCTTTAACATAATTAGGATCATTAATAACAGTTTTATCTACGCCACTAGCTAATAATTGATCATCAGTTAATTGAGTAATAGATTCTCTACCTGCTTTAAGGTTCTCCCAGAATTGCTCGATATTTTTAGCTCCAGGAAAACGACCATCCATACCGATAATGGCAATACTTTCTTCAGTATTTAAACTTGCTCCACTATTCATTATTTACTTTTCCTCCTTACTTGCTTTCTACGAGCGAGCGCATTTTTTTGTTTGTCAATGCGATTAATAAATTGCTCAGAATTATTGCGGTTAGTTATTGTGAAAGAATTATTTTCTCTTTGATTTAAATAATTAGCTAAAGAACTAATACTGGGATATTTAAATAAATCCGTAATAGTTAAATTTATTTGGAAAGAACTTTCTAGTTTTTCTTGTACTTGAGCTAAAAGTAAAGAATGACCACCTACATCAAAAAAGTTATCATTAACATCAATGTTTTCTCTCTGAAGTATTTCTTGCCAAATTTCGGCGATTATTTGCTCTTGTTGATTACGAGGTAAATTTGTAGTAGAGGTAATTTGTAAATTGTCCTCGATCTTAATTGTTTTTAAAAATTTTCGATCAGTTTTACCATTGACAGTTAAAGGTAATTCTTTCAATAATTGCCATTTAGTAGGAATCATGTAATCGGGTAAATGTTCTTTTAAATAAGTTCTTAATTTTTGAATTAATTCTTCTGTTAATTTATCTGTTTCTGGTTGTTGTAGAACTAGATAAGCTACCAAAGTTTTATTATTTGAGTCTTGATTGTCAACAATAACTACAGCTTGTTTAATATCTTGATATTTATTTATAAATGCTTCAATTTCAGTTATTTCAATCCGAAAACCTCGAATCTTAATCTGATTATCAACTCTCTCTAAAAATTCAATATTACCATCAGGTAGATATCGGGCTTTATCTCCAGTTTTGTACAGTATTGGTGTCAGGATGCAGGGGTGTAAAGGTGCAGAAGAGCTAATACTGATAACTGGTGTACAGACGTTCCATGGAACGTCTCTACTGGTTACTGTAAAAGGGTTAGGAATGAATTTCTTTTTGGTTAATTCAGAATTATTTAAATATCCTCTAGCTAAACTAACACCACCGAGATAAATTTCACCCCAAACTCCAATGGGAACTGGTTGTAAATTATGATCTAATAAATAAACTAGGGTATTAGGAAAAGGACGACCAATAGAAACAATGCGATCGCTTGATAAGTTTAATTGTTTAGCTTCAAAATAAGTACTATCAATAGTCGCTTCACTAACACCATAGGCATTAATTAATTTAGTATTTAAACCACATAATTTTTTAACTCTTTGATAGTCTTGGACGTACCAACTATCAGAACCAACTATCAACAATTTTATGAAATCTAAACTTTGCTTGGTTTGCTCTAAATAATTAACTAAATTCATCAAGACGGCTGGGACAAAATCAGCACAGTTAACTTTTTCTTGGAGCATTAATTGATAAAGTTTTTTCGGTTCTAAGAGCAACTCTTTAGGACAAATTACTAATTTCGCTCCCGAACATAAGGCTTTAATTAAATCTCCTGTAAAAACATCAAAGGAGAAACTCGCCATTTGTAAAAAACAACTGTTATTACTATCAGGTAACAAGTTAGCTTTTTGCCACGCTAAATAAGTATTAACTAAACCACCATAGGTACAAACTACGCCTTTTGGTTTACCTGTTGAACCTGAAGTATAAATTGTATAAACTGCATTTTCCGATGTAATCCGAATCTCTAAATTTTCTGAACTTTTCTGACTAATATTGTTCCATTCAGAATCTAAACAAATAACTTTAGCTGAACGAGTTGGTATTTTTTTTCTGAGATATTCTTGCGACAAAATAACTGCTGGAGAAGCATCTTGTAACATCCAAGCGATTCTTTCGGTAGGATATTCGGGATCGAGAGGAAGATAAACACCACCTGCTTTAATAATTCCTAAAATAGCAATAAAAACTTTTAAAGAACATTCTAAATAAACCCCAACTAATACTTCTGGTTTTACCCCAATTTCTTGTAGATAATGAGCTAGTTGATTTGCCTGATTATTTAACTGTTGATAGGTTAATTTTTGGTTGCCAAAAACTACTGCTACAGCATCAGGATTTTGCTTTACCTGTGTCTCAAAAAGTTGTTGAATCGAAACATCTTGTGAATAGTCAACTAGAGTTGGATTCCAATCAATTAGTAATTGCTGTCTTTCTTGGTTCGATAATAAAGGTATGTCTGATAATTTGGCTTGAGGATGAACAACAATTCCTGTTAACAAATTTTGATAATGACTTATCATCCTGTTAATAGTTGCATCATCAAATAAATCCGTATTGTATTCAAAGGTAGCAATTAATTTTTCTGCTGTATTTTCAATTGATACACTGAGATCGAATTGTGCTATTCGAGGATCGACTTTAAATTCACTAAAAGTTAAATCGGGAATTGTTGGTAACTGAGGTGCATTTTGCCAAGCAAACATCACCTGAAACAAAGGTGTATAGCTTAAATCTCTTTCTGGTTGTAATACTTCTACTAATTTATCGAAAGGTAAATCTTGATGGGCGTAAGCTTCTAATGCTACCTGACGAATCTGAGATAATAAGTCTAAGAAACTGGGATTTCCTGCTAAATTACTCCGCAGTACTAGAGTATTGACAAAAAAGCCGATTAATTCTTTTAATTTTTCATGGTTACGATTAGCTATTGGTGAACCAACAAGCAAATCTTCTTGTCCAGTATATCGATAAAGTAAAGTTTTAAATCCTGCTAGCAACAACATAAATAGAGTAACCTTTTCCTGTTGAGCAAGATTTTGTAACTGTTGTGTTAAACTTGCTGGTAATTCCCAAGCTTGACTTTTACCTTGATAACTTTGTACTGGTGGTCTTGGTCGATCTGTAGGTAGTTGTAATAGAGGCGGTGCATCTTTAAGTTTTTGCTTCCAATAATCAATTAATTTCTGTTCTTGAAATGATTGCTGTTGCCAATAAACAAAGTCTTTATACTGGATTGGTAATTCTGGTACAGATAATCTCTGATAATGTTGAGCAACTTCTGTCATGAAGACTTCTGCTGACAAACCATCAGCAATAATATGGTGCATCGTCAACAGTAAAAGATGTTTTTCTGAAGCAAGCCTTAATAATTTCAGTCGTAACAGAGGTATTTGAGTGAGATCGAAAGGCTGTTGATGTTCTTGTGTTGTAATTAAATTAAGATCAATATCTTTTTGCCCAATACTTTCAGATGGAAAACAATCAAATTTCTCCCCGTCAACTACTGACAAAGTGACTGTCAAAGCAGGATGAATTACTTGTACTGGTTTCCCTTCTGATGTAGCAAAAGAAGTTCTCAGTATTTCGTGTCTAGCAATAACCTGATTAAGAGAGTTTTCTAAAGCCTGAACTTCCAGTTTGCCTTCAATCTGCACCGCAAACGAGATATTATAGGCAGGATTACCAGATTTAAGACGATCTAAAAACCAAAGTCTAGCTTGAGCAAAAGAAACTGGATGAATATTATTACTAGTAGTAACTCGTTGAAGAGAACTCGATCCTTTAGAACTATTTGTTTTTAATTGAGCTAATATCTTATTAGAAAGCGATCGCGTTGTGCATCCAGAAAACAAATTCGCGATCGCAATTGTTACTTCTAAGTCAGCTTCGATCTGATTTTTTAATTCAAAGACTTTTAAAGAATCAAGTCCTAAAGAAGTTAAAGAATGATCTAAATTAATGTCTTGAGGCAATCTTTTAAGTACCTGAGCAACTTTTGATTGCAGATATTGGGTTAAAAGTTCTTGGGGAGACAGTTGTAAAAGTTCTTTTTTAATTAAATTATTCTCTGCATCAACCCATTCCTGAGTTTCTAAAACACTACTAGCAACCGTATCTAATCTACCCTCTAAAAACTTGTTTCTAGTTGTTCGACGTTGAATTTTTCCACTTGAAGTTTTGGGAATCGAACCAGGTTTAATTAAAACCACACCATAAACTTCTATCTCATGGGTTTCAGTTACAGTTTGCCGAATAGCTGTAATTACTTCTTCTAGATTAGGTTTAGCGCGAAACTCTAACTCTTGTACAATTAATAATTTCTCATCATTGTCTATCTCTACCGTAAAAGCTGCATTACTATCCAAACGTAAAGCATCATGACTTCTCTGCGCAGTTAATTCAATATCTTGCGGATAAAGATTACGCCCCCTGATAATAATTAAATCTTTCAGTCTACCAGTAACAAACAACTCTCCCGAATCATCCAGAAAACCCAAATCACCAGTGCGTAGAAAATGATGTTGCTCAATGGATGTATCATTATTGCGGAGAAAATCAGCCTCCTCTTTACATCTGTGCGTCTTTGCGTGAAATACTTCTTCAGTCTCTTCTAAACGATTCCAATAACCCTTAGCAACACTATCCCCAGTAACCCAAATCTCCCCAACACAGTTGTTTTCACAAAGAGTCAAAGTGTCAGGATTAACAATTACAATTTTTTGCCCAGGAATACTTGTACCACAACCAACTAAAGTTTTACTATTTCTATTTTCCTCAAAGACTTCCACAATGCGATTTTCAGCCAAAGCCAACTTATCTATAGCTTTACTAAGATTTCCCCTTTTCTCCTTTTCCCCTTGCCTTCTTCCAGCAACCAACAGAGTTGCTTCCGCCATGCCATAACAAGGATAAAAAGCTTCCTCACGAAAGCCACATTCAGCAAAAGTTGCAGCAAATTCCTTTAAAGTCTCATGACGAATCGGTTCTGCACCATTAAATGCTACTTGCCAACTACTTAAATCTAAACAGGAACGTTGTTCGCTACTAATCTTTCTAAGACACAATTCATAAGCAAAATTGGGCGCACCACTTGTAGTTCCTTGATATTTAGAAATAGCTTGTAACCAACGATAGGGACGTTGTAAAAAAGAAGTAGGCGACATCAAAACACAGGGAAAACCACCATACAAAGGTTGCAAAATCCCACCAATCAATCCCATGTCATGATAAATCGGTAGCCAAGAAACAAACTTACTCTTTGGTGAATGTCCCATCCAACGATAAGTCATTGCTGCATTGTGCAGTAAATTACCATGACTTACCATTACTCCTTTTGGTGTACCTGTCGAACCTGATGTATATTGTAAAAAAGCAATTGTATCTCGATCTAAATCTAATTCTTGCCAATGAGCTTCAATTTTTGTAACTAAATCGTCTGTTGCCAGCCATTTTAAATTTCCTAACCAAGACTCCATTTTAGGTACAAGTGTCTTAGTTGTTAAAGCGATCGCTTCGCGCCTCGGCTGCGCCGAGATCGCAGCTTGAGAATCTGCTACAATAGCTTGTATACGAGGCGTATTTCTTTGGTTTTGTGGTGGATAAGCAGGAACAGCAATTACTCCTGCATATAAACAACCAAAAAAAGCTGCTAAATAATCTAACCCTGAAGGATAAAGTAATAAAGCTCTTTCTCCTGTTAATCCCATTCTTTGCAGATAAGCAGCAATTCGTCGACTATGCAGATCTAACTCTTGATAAGTAACTTTAGTCTCTTGATTTTCCCCGTCTTCTAAAAAAATAAAAGCATCGGCATTGGGTTGTTTGCGACTTTGCTGACGCAGAAGTTGGACAACCGAAAAGTAGTTATGACTTGTTAGTAAGTTATTGTCAAGTTGATTCATCTTTGCAATCACAATGTAGGCAAAAATTGATTAGTTATTTATAACGGCAGCGTCGCTCAAGCCTACGCACCTATGTGGCTGTCAATTTTTAATTGATGGGTTTCGTTCAGCTATTAGATTGATGAACAGTATTGCTTTGAACTCATATAAACTGTTTGGATTATTCAGCAATTTTACTGTACAGCGTTTTGCCAATTAATGCAAATAATTCTTATTTATCTTTGCAAAGCATGAGCGAAACTCTCGCTTTTTTTTTACAAATTGCAAGATAGTTAACGAGGTGTACAAGCTCTGGCAATCCGCTTTACATAGAATGGCAGCACAAGTTACAGCCCCTCACAAACAATTTGCCAAAGATTGATTGGATAAAACTGAAGCTATGCTCTTATATTTACAATTTCAAGCTTATTATTGCTATTTTTATCTAAAATCACACTTGTTATGATAGAGATGAGAAATCAATTAAAGACTTAAACTTCATCTTGATTTGTTGCAAATAATAAGCATTTAGATTATACAAATAATTAGCGACTTAAAACCTAGTTCATTGAAAAAATAATTTTTTATTGATACGAGGCAACATATAAAGAAACGCTATATATGCTCGTTTCCTGAAATGAGGCAAAAGGCAGCAGAACAAAATTAATTGAGCCAAAAATGATTCAAAACAGTTTTAAAACCTTGGTCTTGATCTTTTCAATCACAATTACTTCCTTTACTTTTTTACTTAAATCTTCACCTACATTAGCTACTCCGATCAACTTAGAATCTTGGCGCATTTCTCAGCCAACTATTTCTTTTAATGACTTATCTAGGGGAAAGTTGTCATTTTACCAAAATTTCACGACTTGACTATTCAAAGACATAATTCTTCTCAAGCATGGACAATGACTAATTCTTTCCGTGCAGCTTATCTTAGTTGGGATCGCAGTCATAATTTAGCTACATCTCAACTAGAAACTGAACGCTATTTTGATTACGGAGAATTTCCCCTCGAACAGTTTTATAACTTAATTCTAGAAACAACTCAGGATTTTCAAATCGAAACCACAGCACAAACCACCACAATTGGCATAGAAGTTAATAAAAATCCTTTTATGATCTCTGGTGATAGAATTGAATCTTCAGCTTTTAAAACCTCTATTCTTCCCAGTCCTTATTTAGCCAGCGATTTTTTCAGTAAAAAAAATTATCTAGGCTTGTTCATTGTCCATGAAATTAATTTTAGCGATCGCTTATCATTTTATGTTGAAGGAACTTTCGATGTCGTAATTAACGATACGAGCGATCTTCCTGAATTACCTTCTGTCGAACCAATTGAAAACAATAATTTTTATCCCGAACTAGGTCTTAGCTATCAACTAACTAAAAATACTCTTCTGTTTACCACTTTGTTTTATGCTAACGAACCAATTGAAGGAATTGATGCTTTCAATAACCCTTTACAGTCTGAAAAATATACGGGAATCGAACTGGGAATTGAAACTGAACTAGCTCAAAACTGGTTGGTAATCTTTTCATTTTATGATGAAACTCAAAATAATATTACGACAATCGATCCAAACCAACCTGATTTCGAGCTACAAATTAACGAGCAAATAAGTCGATATTGGATGGGGGAACTGAGAGGTGAAATTACTCCTGGTTGGTCGGTGTATGGGTTTTATAGTTATACCGACGCCAAAATTACTGAAGATGAAGTAATCACAGTAGGAAATTCGGTTGCAGGGGTAGCAAGTCATAGCAGTGGTTTTTGGACTAGCTATGAAGTTACTCAAGATAGATGGCAGGGTTTGGGTTTTGGTGGTGGAATGACCTGGAATGGCGATCGCTCTGGAGATGCCCAGAATAGTTTTATTTTACCAGGTTATCTCCAAACTGATGCAGTTGTTTTTTACTCTCAAAACAATTTTAAAGCTGCAATCAGCATCCAGAATCTTTTTGATGCAGGGGTAGAGGATGAAGAAATTACACCCCAAACGATTTTTGGTACAGTGCTTTGGGAATTTTAATTATTAGTTGCAATTAATGAGAAAATTTGTAAATAAACTTTTAATAAAAAAATACTAATGGAAATTTTAACTGAAAAAGAATTTGATTTGCAGTGGTTAGAAAGTTTGCAATCGAACCAAGTATTATACAATCTACGAGGATTCGATCAAGTCAAAAACAGCATCAGCAAATGGTCTGAAGATAGCTGCCATATTTGTCAGTTTGCTTCTGGAGTCGAAGTAAGTTTAAACGATGAAATTATCTATTGCAACCACAGTGTTGAGAACGAACATCATGACTTGCGAATGCTAGTCTCTAAATTTTATTTATCTGGCAATCAAGGTGTTATTTCTCCTGGAATTGAGAATGTTGAAGCTGAATACAGTGAAAATCAGGGATACAATTATCTATTTTATTTACCAGATATTACAGAAACAGAACAATTTTTTACAGGAACTCCTTTGCAAAAAGTACGAATCAATCTAGATTTGGCATTTCTAAAAACTTTTGTTCAAGGACTAGAAGATATTCCCAAACTACTACAACCTTTAATCGAAAGCGATCGCGCACCTCGGTTTCATTGTCCTGTAGGAAAAATCACTCCCATGATGCGGACAGTGATTCAACAGATGTGGCATCATCCTTATTCTGGTGCGATCGCTCGTATGTATTTAGAAGGAAAAGTTTTAGAATTACTAGCCTTGCAGTTGTCTCAACTCCTTGAAGCAGAGCAAATTAAACCCTTACCTCAAAAATTACACTTCAAAGACATCGAGCGTTTGTATCATGCTCAGGCAATCTTACAACAACAGTATCTCAATCCACCTTCTGTGATTAATTTAGCACGGCAAGTAGGGTTAGACCGCATCAAACTACAACAGGGTTTTCGGCAAGTATTTCAGACTACTCCTTTTGGCTATCTGCAAAATTACCGTTTAGATTTAGCGCGAATTCTTTTGGAGAATGAAGAACTGACTGTAACCACTGTAGCTAACCGAGTTGGTTATTCCAACATCAGCTATTTTTCCCGTACTTTCAAACGTCGATTTGGCATAACTCCTGGTCAATGTCGTTCTGAACAAAACATCTTGAAGGACTAAAAATTTATCTTTTAGGACATAGACTTATCTACGCAAAATCACTTAAACTCAACTCGTTCTTACTAATTGCAAATAATTTTCTATAAGTATTATTAAAAGCTGGTAGATGAGGATTTTTGAGTTGAAACAAAGTCTAGGGTTATCTGCGATCGCGTCGATTAAAGCGATCGCTATGGGGTTTAGTTTAATTGCTATAGTTCCTTTATCAATTGAATCTGTGAGTGCCGAGGAAGTGGCAAAAAATCCAATTAGTTCTCAAAACAACCAAGCTTCAAGACAGTTACTTGAAAAAACGAAACAGCGCAACAATAATAAATCATTAGAACCTATTTTTTTAAATGCCAAAGACCTCTTAGTACAAAGACAAAATCAAGGCATTGCCCGAGTAACAGATGTACAAATCAACCAAACAGAGAATGGCTTGGAATTGATACTGGAAACTCCATCCAGACAACAGTTAGTACCATTAATTCTTCCTGAAGGAAAAGATCTAGTGATTGATATCCTCGACGCAACGTTAGGATTTTCCCTCAGAAACGGATTTAAACAGGCAAATCCTGCACCAGGAATTAGTCAAATAACGGTAACTAAAGTAAATGAAACTAGTATTCAAGTTAGGATTACCGGGACACAACAAGTACCAAGTGCAGAAGTAATTTCTAATCAAGACAATTTGGTTCTAGGTGTGACTCCTGACGGAACAACGGTTCAACAAACACCAGATGAAGCGATGCAGCGCGGTCATGGGGGAAACCTCCATGAGCGACTGCATCAAGAAGAGATCGAAATTATTGCCACTGGTGAAGTTCAAGAGGATGATGATTACTTTGTTCCCGATGCAGGTGTTACTCGTACCGATACGCCAATTATTGATACCCCTGGAACAATTCAAGTAATACCTAGACAAGTAATTGAAGACCAAAGAGCAATTGAATTACGTGATGCTCTATCAAGAAATGCAGTGGGTGTAGTTACTAACAGTGCGCCTAGTTCAAACTTTAATAATGTCTTGATTCGCGGTTTTAATGTTTCTTCCAACTTTTTAAGAAATGGAATTCCCGAATCGTTTTTCACTCTCACACCACCGAGAGATTTAAATAATATTGAGCGACTAGAAGTCTTGTCAGGACCTGCTTCTGTAATTGGAGGTCAAATTTCTCCAGGAGGCATTGTCAATCTGGCAACCAAACAACCTTTATCGTCTCCTTTCTACGAGTTATCGGCTAGCTATGGTAGTTTTAATAGTGTTGAAGGTGCATTCGATTTTTCTGGTCCGCTCAACGATAGTAAAACAGTAGCTTACCGTCTGAATACTTCTATCTATCATTCTGATACTTCAATTGATGTAGATGAGGTTGATATCGAAAGATTTTCAATTGCCCCAGTCCTCAATTGGCAAATTGGCGAGCAAACAAAAATTAGTTTTGAAGGACTATATCTTAACTCGCGGACTCCTCAACGGATAGGATTACCAGCACAGGGAACAGTTTTAGATAACCCTAATGGTGAAATTCCTCGAGATCAATTTGTCGGAGAACCTAATTTTGACGGCAATGACCGCAAAATTACCCAACTTGGATATGATCTAGAGCATAGTTTGAGTGACGATTGGTCGTTGCGTCATGCTTTTCGTTACACTAATTTTCAAAGTAAGCAAAGAGAAGCATTTGTTAATGCCATTCAAGATGATTTAAGAACTTTAGAACGTTCTGGCGATTCCTTTATTGACGATATCAATAATTATCAAACTACCGCTTATCTGACTGGTAAATTTAAAACTGGTGAAATTAATCACGAGTTATTGGCAGGTATTGATTATGTCTTTGAAGAAGATTATTTTGAATCTGAATTTTTTGAAGCAGAAAATATAGATTTGTTTGAACCAGTTTATACAGGTGGGGTAGGAGCAGCTTTTGAGGATTCTTTAGGTAGATTTAGAGATACAAACCAAGGAGTAGGAATCTATCTACAAGACCAAATCAAATTTTTTGATGACCGCTTGATTGTAGTTCTTGGTGGACGAGTCGATTTTGTAAGTAGTTCATCGCAAGACTTACGCGATCAAACTTCCGAAGAAGCCTCTCAAGACGATACTGCTTTTAGCCCTAGAGTAGGAATTGTGTATAAACTTGCTGATAATATTTCTCTCTACGGTAGCTTTAGTCGCTCTTTTGAACAGGTAACAGGAGTAACTGCTACTAATGAAATTTTTGAACCCTCTCGCGGAACTCAATATGAAATTGGAGTCAAGGCTAACTGGCTAGATAATCGCTTGTTTACAACTTTGGCTTTTTATGATTTAACTCTTTCAAATTTAACCACATCAGATCCTAACAATCCTCAATTTGACATTCAAACAGGAGAACAAAACAGTCAAGGAATTGAATTGCAAACAGGAGGAGAAATTCTGCCTGGTTGGAATATTATTGCTAATTATGCCTATACTGATGCCAAAATTACCCAAGACAATATTTTTACAGTGGGTAACTCTTTGGCTAATGTTCCCGAAAACGCTCTGAGTTTGTGGAGTACCTATACCATTCCCGAGGGTAATTTGTCTGGTTTAGGATTTGGTTTTGGTTTGTTGTATGTTGGACAAAGAGAAGGAGATTTAGATAACTCTTTTCAGCTTGAGGACTATCTCAGAACCGATGCAGCTATTTACTATCGTCGAGAACAATTGAAGCTGGCACTCAATTTTCAAAATCTATTTGATGTAGACTACATTGAAGTTTCAGACGACGATCTCAGAGTTTACCCAGGGGATCCTTTTACAGTGCTATTTTCTGCTTCTTATGAGTTTTAGCCTGGGCAGTTATCAGTTAATAATTACTAATTACTAATTACTAATTACTAATTACTAATTATGAGGGATGAATAATCAACTATTAACAATCAACAATCAACTATCAACAGTTATCAGTGATGACTGGTTATTGTTCCCCTTTCTCCTTCTGCCTTTGATCCTTCTTTTTACTTTGTCGCCTATAGTTTATCAAGCACAAAAACTCCTTTAAATGACACGCCCTTCCCCTCTTTCTTTGGTTTATGTCCCAACTACGTCGTTGCTTATATTGGTTAATTATTGGAATCTGTACTTCGATTTTAATCGTAGCGTGCGCCCGTTCTCCTAGTTCACTTCAAAGCGATCGCTCTGGGTCAGAATCTTGTCGTCTGGTTCAACACGAGATGGGAGAAACAGAAGTTTGTGGACAACCGCAAAAAGTAGCTGCCCTTAGTCCTCATATTTTAGATAGTATATTGGCACTTGGAGTACAGCCAATGGCTTATGCTGAAACCGAAGATTTAAACATACAAGTCTACGACAATCCAGCAAAACAGATTCCCTATATAGGCAAATGGGTAACGACACAGCCAATCGGATTAGGCGATCGCAAATCTCCCTCTCTCGAACGTCTTGCCTTACTTAAGCCAGAGGTAATCTTGGGAGAACAATGGTTGCACCAGGAAGAATATCCTTTGCTTGCTCAAATTGCACCTACTTTAGTTTTTAGCGATGAACAAGCAGATGGACAACAAGTTTGGCAACAAGACATTCAAGGAATTGCTCGTGCTTTAGGTCGAGAAAAACAAGCAGAAGAACTTTTAGCAGCTTTTGACCAGCAAATCGCTCAAGCTCGTAAGGCACTGCAACCTGTTTTACAAGCTTATCCCCGTGTGTTTTTGATTAATTCTAATTTAACTACCTACGTTGCCTCAACACCGAAAAGCACTACAGCAAGATTATTAAAAGAAATTGGCTTTGAAATTGTTCAACCACGAGGAGTTCAAGACTATGCCGAAATTTCCTTTGAGATTTTACCTAATGTTGAAACAGATATTATTTTAGTTTTATCTTCGACTGATGAAAGTTTACTCAATCCTGAAGAAGTTGTCAGGAAAAGATGGGCTAACAATCCTCTACTCAATTCGATGTCAGTTTTTCAGCAAGATCGAGTATTTTTTGTCGATTATCAATTGTGGGGTAGCAGTATTCGAGGACCATTAACCGACAAACTTATTTTAGAAGCCTTACCCGATCTACTATTAACAACTGTAAAACCAAATAGTTAAAAAAATTGAGGAATTATTTCCATGTCGAAACCTGTTTTATTTGTCTGTCAATCTTGTAATCTTAGTTCTCAAAAAGATTTAGAGCCACCTCTGGGTATTAGTTTGGTAAATCGGCTCAACGAAATTAATTCCGATAAGTTTGTAGTTCAAGCAATAGAATGTCTGTGGATGTGCGAAAGAGGTTGTGTAGTAGCTTTGTGTGCAAATAATCTACCTACCTATTTATTTACCGATTTACCTCTTCACGAAATCCCCGAAGCTTTAGTCAAGTTTGCCGAACTTTATCTTAATTCTAAAGGCAAGTTTATTCCTCATAGCAAATTACCTCAAGTGTTGCAGTCAGCCCACGTTGCCCGTATTCCAGCTATTCAAGCTGGTTAATCTCGCTCAATTTTTATGTCTTTACCTGATTAAAAAAAGTTAGTGCGACAATTTATCCTGATTTGGTTCGGTCAATTAATTTCTACTATTGGCAGTTATATGACCGATTTTGCCTTGACTCTCTGGGCCTGGCAAATCACAGGTTCGGCAACAGCCCTTGCTTTGATCGGATTTTTTTCTCAACTGCCTCGTATTGTTATTTCTTTATTTGCAGGTATTATTGTTGATCGCTTCAACCGTAAGTATTTAATGATGTTAGGAGATGCGATCGCAGCTTGTGCTACTGTTGGAATCCTAATTCTTCATCTGACTGGACAGTTGGCTATTTGGCATCTGTATTTAGCTGCATCAATTAATGGTGGTTTTGGTCAAATTCAACAATTAGCTTATTCCACATCTATTACTACTTTGGTATCGCCCCAGAATTATACTCGTGCCAACAGTATGAATTCTGCTGTTCACTACGGCTCAAATATTATTGCTCCTGCTTTAGCTGGGGTGTTGTATCCGATCATTGGTTTAGAGGGTATTTTACCGATTGATTTGGTAACTTTTGTCATTGCGATCAACACTTTACTTTGGATACGTATTCCCCAACCCCAAACAACAGAAACACAACCAGCCCAAGCAAGAAGTGAAGGAAAATTAAGTAGACTAAAGTTTTGGTGGCAAGAAATCACTTTTGGTATTCGTTATATTTGGCAGCGTTCCAGCTTACGTACTTTACTAATTATCACTACTTTATTTTGGTTTGCTCATGATTTGGGTGCTACCATAGACGATCCGATGATTCTAGCTCGCTCGAACAGTAATTCTCAGGTTCTCAGTGGGATTCTTTCTATTGCAGGTATTGGCGGAATTACTGGTGCGGTGATTTTAACAGCTTGGGGTGGAACAAAACAACGGATCAATGGAATGCTGGCTGGGTTTATGGGCGCGGGTATTGCCAAAACAGTATTTGGATGGGGTCAAAGTTTAAATGTTTGGTTACCCGCTCAATTTTTTTCTTCGATTAATTTTCCTCTTCTAGGTAGTTCAGAAACTGCTTTGTGGATGGAAGTTATTCCTGCTAACCTCCAAGGACGAGTTTTTGCAGCTAATTCCTTAGTTTTAGAATTAGTTAGTGCCAGTGCAACACTGATAGCAGGACTGTTGAGCGATCGCGTTCTTGAACCAGCTATGCAGTCACCAAGTCTTTTAAGTTCTTTGTTTGCTCCTATTTTTGGTACTGGTAGAGGTGCAGGAATGGCATTGTTGTATGTTTTTACTGCGATCGCTATGTTTTTGATTGGTGCGATCGGCTATAAACTACCTCAACTGCGTCGACTGACAAAGTGACTCGTATTATTTTACCAGCCATCAAATTCTTGCTCGTTTTTGTGCCAAACCTCAATATCTAATTCCGACAGATAGATCAAAGCACTATCAATTTGTCGAGAATTACCTTCTAGTTCTATGTCAAACCAACCATCTCCTTGACCATCTTTACCTAAAATAGCTGCAATTATATTGAGTTTTAAATTGAAATCAGCAGCAAGTCTAGAAATAACTGGTTCTAAATAATATTTTTGAGGAATTCTCAACTGAAGATGAACTTGCAGGGAACGGTTTGGATAGGAAGAGTCTAGTTGCAACATATCAGAACTAATCATTTTCAACCAATCTTTCGGAAAACAATAATTTTTTTACGACAATAATCGTCGCAGTACAGCTTGTTTGGCTTGACAAACTAACCTATTTTCATTGTAATTCATTTTTGATTTAATCTCAATTTATTTGTAAAACAATTTAGTTTATACCAAGTAATAATCAGAAAAGGCGATCGCGGTCGATCAATCCCTTTTAAAAGCGATCTCGGCGCAGCCGAGGCGCGAAGCGATCGCACAGACCGCATTAAAATCTAAACAAAATTTTTGTAAAATTGGTATTAACTAGACCGCTTTTGCTGAATAAAGTTATCAAATATTTGCTTTTGTTCTGATAAGGAAATCTCTGCGTTAACTAAAACAGAATTTGGACGAGGACGGTTCGCATATTCATCCCACGCTTCTTGGTCTTCTCTATGGGATAAGACGTATTTTCTTAGTTCTTGCAAACTCATTTGCTTGTAGTTAGGTTTGGTCATTGTTGCTAAACCTCCATCTACCATCAGGATAAACGATAAATTCTATTCCTTCTTCAACTCCTGCAATAATAAATATCTCTTGTCTGTTTGTATCGAAACGAAATAATTGAATTGGTTGATAGTAATTTGATAAGTATTGGCATAAAATTGCTGCTTTAATTGCTTGCACTGCTGTTGGCATTCATTATTTTCTAATTTTGGGCTTTTTGGACAATTATCTCACCATTTTAGGATTATTTTAGTAAGAAAAAGCGATCGCCATTTTTTTTGTTGTAAAAAGGAGTAATAATTCCATTACGGTTAGTTAAGTTTCCTCCTTCAAATTCCATTACTTGACTGCCATCAGCCTGTATGTAGATAGAAGAGGTTGGTAAACCTAAACCAGAGTAAATTCCAAATAAGCCATTTTTAGAGTCAGGATTTTTAAAATAAGTATTGGTATAATAATCGGCAATTGCTCCATACATTAAGAATTGCCCTAATTGACTTTGATAAACAGAAGCTCCATTACCAATATTGTTGTAGAAAGTCCGAGAGACATTAGTTCCAAAGTAAGACTGAACTTAATGAAGAGTCGATATAATTCGGAACTTCTAATGATGAAGCGGATAAGCTCAAAGTATAGTTAGAATTAGCATTTGTCACTCCAGGGAAAACTGTGACATAATAAGTCCCTGCAAGTAAAGGAAGATTAAAAGATTCGGCTATAGTACCTTGATTTTGCGACAATGCTAAAATTTCTTTGGAGTCGACAACACCATTATTGTTGAAGTCTTGAATCAGTTGTACGTTGGCATCAGCACTTAATTGAGACAGATTTAGGTTGAAACGGGGATTTCGCAGGTTGAAGAATAAATGTAGGGTATTAATATGAAGAGTTTAAATGACCCATATTGAATATCCAAGTTAAAAACTTAGACCACTTAGGAATAGTAGCAGGAATTGTGGCTCAAATTGGGCTGGTCGAAGAAATAGATCGGCAGATAGCCAAACATCCTCAACAAATGATTAGTACAGGTCAAGTAGTAAAAGCCATGATTCTTAATGGATTAGGCTTTGTTAGCGCACCTCTGTACCTGTTCGGAGAATTCTTGATCGGCAAAGCAACAGAACATCTTTTGGGAGAAGGAATCAAACCAGAACACCTCAACGATGACCGAATCGGAAGAGTGTTAGATAGTTTATCGAATCAAGGACTAACACCATTGTTCACCAACATTGCCATGTTAGCCCATCAAAGATTTAATCTCTCGACCAAGAGTCTGCATCTAGATTCGAGTAGCTTTAGCGTCGAGGGAAGTTATGAAACAGGAAACGCAGATGAATCCAGCAAATTAATCGAATCCGTCAAGATTACCTATGGTTACTCGAAAGACCATCGACCAGATTTAAAACAATTTATGATGGATGTGATTTGTACTGGAGATGGAGATGTACCCCTGTTTGTGAGAATAGGAGATGGTAACGAATCCGACCGTGCCATTTTTGCCAAGTTGATTGAGCAGTTTAAACAGGAATGGAATTTAGATAGTATTTACGTTGCTGACAGTGCGCTTTACAGTGCAGAAAATTTACAACAATTGGGAGAGCTAAACTGGATTAGTCTTGTCCCTCGAAGCATAAAAACTGCGAAGATTCTAGCCGAATCAATGGAAGACGAGGTTTTTGTTGAGAGTGAAATTCCTGGCTATCGCATTGCATCCTGTTGTTGTGATTAGAGTGGAGTGCCTCAGCGTTGGTTAATTATTGAAAGTGAGAAGCGTTGTGATAGCGACTTGAAGCAGCTAGAAAAACGACTAGCAAAACAACTAAAAATAGCCACCAGTGAACTCAAATCACTAATGAGGCAAGATTTTGCCTGTGTTGCTGATGCCAAACAAGCTGCTGACAAACTGAGCCGAAGTTGGAAATATCATTGCTTAGAATCAGTCCAAATTGAGTCTCATCCTCACTACTCTCAACCAGGGCGACCAACTAAAAATCAATCTCCTGAATATCTTACCTATCGGGTCATCGCTCAAATTATTCCTGTAGAGAAAGTAATTGAGATTGCCCGAAGACGAGCAGGAAGATTTATTTTAGCGACCAATGTTCTCAATGAAGCTCTTCTACCCAATGATAAGGTGTTAATCGAATACAAAGGTCAGCAGAGTTCTGAGAGAGGCTTCCGCTTCCTGAAAGACCCTTTGTTTTTTACTTCCAGTGTTTTTTTGAACACTCCTCGAAGAGTGGCAGCTTTAGCAATGGTCATGGGTTTATGTTTGCTGGTTTACACTCTCGGTCAACGTCAGTTAAGACCAGCTTTAGCTGATGCAGAGGAGACTATTCCTAATCAGCTTAAACAGCCTACTTCTACGCCTACTTTAAGATGGGTTTTTCAGTGTTTTCAGGCTATTGATCTGGTTGCTCTTGATCGCCAACTACAAATTTCCAATCTGACTGATACCCGTGTACGGATTTTGCGTTTTCTCGGATGCTCCTGCCAAAAATATTATTTAGTTTGCTAACCTACCTGCGAAATGTCCGATATAAAGTTATAGTTAAAATTTTATTTAGATTTTAATTATTCAATCAAATTTATCTTGATTAATTAAGTACAAAAATAATTTTTATAAATTCAACTAGTAAAGATTCTAGTTGCTTCAACTAGCAAAAATACTTATTAATTAACGTTCATCAGTAGAGAAATATAGCAACCGAACTATAGTAGGGATAATTCATGAATTACCCCTACTAAACCTCTCTGTGTCTGGTGCCTCTGGTGTACAAAAATATTCTATCGTCCTAATTTTTAATTCAACTGGTATAACAAGCTATCTCTCTACTGCGATTACGGACATTATATTACCACGCCTCCTACAAGACTTTAGAAATAAAGATAAACTTAAACCAAGGATTCTTGCTTAACTTGATTAGTTTCTACTTGCTGTATTTGTTCAATAATTTCAACAAATTCTCTTTCAAAAGTTACCTGGGCGCGATTAGTTTTTCCACCCAAGAAAAATCCTGTTTCTGTTTCCAAAGCCCAAATTTGTGAATGAGAAAAATAACTCATCACTACTCCCAACATTAATAAAGCAAAACCTGTATAAACCAAAGGTACACCAGGATCTGCTTTAATTTGTAAACCAGTACTACCAATAAGCTCTAGTAATTTAAGCGTAACTCCATTGACTTCAATATTTTGTCCAACCCGAACCGCATTAACTAATTGTCCTTGTTGATTGTAAACAAAAACAGTTCCTTGTAAATCTCTAGCAACTAAAGAAACTCCTTCACTTAAATCTGGTTTGGTTGGTAACCAAGTCCCCCAAATTCTCCCGTTACCCTGAGTATTTAACTGAGCCATTGGTAACTTAAAAATAGGACTATTATTTAACTGAACTTTTACTCCTGCAATACTCCAATTAGTTTGATAAAAAGTTACCCCATCGTAACGTAAGGGTTGATTGACAAAAATTGTTTGTCGTTTTAATTCTTGACCTTGAAGATCTACTACTGATAAATCAGAATAAAATTGATCGATCGCACCATCATTAGTATAGTCAATCCAAAAACGATTTACTTTTACTGCCCATTGTTGAGGAACTTGTTTTAATGCCAAAGGTCCCGCTTCAAAAATATTTCTTACCTGAAAGGTTTCTCCACTAGGAACAAGTTCTTGGGCAAAAAAACCTGTAAAAGCACCCCAAATTCCACCTGCTAAAACAATCAAAATTCCTAAATGAACTACAATTGGGCCAATTTTACCTACTAAACCACGACGAGCGTAAAGAGCGTTATCTTGTAAAAAAACCTTGTAGCCTTTCTGTTGTAATAAAGAATTTAAATTTTTAATTGAACCTTGAGTTAATTCTACACTCAAAGCTAATTTATTAAACTGACGGGGTTTGAGATAAAATTTCCAATTACGGGCTGCTTTAAGGGCTGGTAGTTGTCGAATAAAGGTACAAGTAGTCAAACTAGTACCAAACAAAACTAGTAAAGATAAATACCACCAGGTGCTGTAAACATGATTTAATCCCCAACTGAGAATTACCTTCCAAGTTAAAAAACCATATAAAGCTGGTGCTTCGGGATAATTTTGTTGATAAAAAGTTAATGATTCTCCCTGTTCGATGACTGTACCGCTAATACTAACAAGGGCAATAATTAATAATAATGCGATCGCTAATCTAAGATCGGCAATAATACTAAAAGAACGACGTAAGGAGCTAGAAAAAATTGTAGCTAAAGGAGAATCAGATTCATTCATCTTCAAGGTATTCGGAAAATCTAGAAATTAATAGTCGACACTCGCGATAAAAGCGAAAAAATACCAAAGCTTAACAGTAGCGTACCACTAACAGGATTAATCCAACCCGACCAACGACGTAAAGACAATAATTTTTTCAACGAAGCGGTAAAAGTTCCTGCCAAAATCAAAGGTGCTACATAACCAGTTGCATAAGCTAAGAGTAAACTAGTTCCTACAATCAAACTTTTAGTTGTAGCTACCCAAGCGAGTAAGCTAGCTAAGACTGGAGTACTACAAGGAGAAGCAACTAAACCAAAGGTTAAACCGAGGGAATAAGAACGAACTTCCCGAGGAAGATTTTTGGCTAGTGCATTGGGATCGCTATTTCCAAAAGCAGGAAATTGTAGTGGTAAGATTTCTAAGAGATTTAATCCCATGATAATCGCTACCAAACTAACAAGTATCGGCAAACCAAAACCGATTTGACCGTAAACTTTACCTATCGAAGTAGCAATTATCCCCAACCCGGCTAAAGTTGTTGCCAAACCCAAAGCAAACCAAATCGATTGAATTGTTGCTTGTAATCTACTTTGAGATTCATAACCACCAATGTAACCAATCGTAATCGGCAGCATCGACAGCATACAGGGTGTTAAACTGGTTAATAATCCTGCTAAAAAAATTAGACCTATACTCACAATGCTGAGATGATTTAGCTGAGTATTAACAAGGTGATTAGCAAACTGTTCAAGTTGATAGAGTTGAGTTTGGAGCAATGTCAGCATTTAAAAATTTTAATTTGCTTTTAGCTTGAATTTTAGCAAATTCCAACTTTATACTTGTCGATGCAGAAAGATTGTCTATAATATTAAGCCAGATTTATCAAGTTTAACTGAAATAAATCAAGCTAATCTTATTTAACAAAAACAACTTTATAAGATAAAGAGGCAAGTTAGCTTGCAAACAACCTATGGCTCAAACTCAAATTATTAAGCCTCTCGGTTTTGTACTGCAACAGGCTGGTTTAATTTCACCAGAACAAGTAAGAATTGCCCTGAGAACTCAAAATCAACTACCAGAAAGAAAAATAGGTGAGATTTTAGCAATTAAAGGCTGGATTAAGCCAGAAACCGCTTATTTTTTTGCAGAAAAATGGCCTAAAATTCTCCTTAAATCTCAAAAACTTCCAATAGGACAGTATTTTAAAGCAGCAGCGTTATTAAATGAAACTCAAATTGATAATATTCTGCAAAAACAACAAAAAACAGGACAAAAATTTGGTGCGATCGCTGTAGTAGAAGGTTTTATTTCTCAACAAACTCTTGATTTTTTTTTAGAACAATTAGAACTAGCTAAACTATTAAAGCAGGAAAACTTTAATTTTTCTATTACTAATAATCCTAGAGATTATATTCCTTATATCAAAGATTATTTACTCCGAAATAAAAATTGTGAACCAACTACCTTACTAAAACTATATCGCCAAATTTGGCATCAAGGAGAAGTACTTGCCAGTGGTAGTAATGAAGAAATCGAATTAATTAATAGTGGTTTAATTGTTAGAAAAGGCAACAAAATTAAAATAGCTCAATCGGTTTATAAATCGGTTTTGAATCTTAATTGGATTGAACAAGAATTAGTTCGTTTACAACCTTATGGTCAAATTAGACTGAAATTGTTTGGACTAGAAAGTAAAGCTAGTCTTCCTTATAAAGTTTTAACTGAAGTTAATTATTGGACAAGTAAACAACCTTTTTTGACTCAGAAACTATATCAACTCATTAAGGAAAGAGAATCTTTTATTCCTAAAGGAAAAGAAACAGTAATTATTGAAGAATTAGTTCAAAATCACATTATTGAAAATTGGCAACAACAAATTGCGGGTTCTCATCTTCAAGAAATTAGCGACCGCATCTTGAACAATCAACATTGTTCTCCTGTGGCTTTACTAAAATTATATAAAAAAGTCTGGCAACAAAGAGAAGTTAGTGTCAATAATAGTCCAGAACAAAATGAATTAATTCAAATTGGATTACTTAAACAAGAACAAGGCAAAGTTACTGTAGCTAATCGGATTTATCAAACTGTTTTTAATCAGGGTTGGATTGAAAGTCAATTAGCTTTGTTAAATCCCTCTCCTACAAATAATTCAGCTATAACTATTGTCCCTAAAACTCAATCAGCTAAAACTAAGCGCGATTATTCTAAAATCAGTTTAGCTTTTTTAAGCTTGTTAGTATTAGGAAGTCTCTGTTTATTTGGATTTAATATTTTGGCAAAAAATCGCGAAGCAAAAATGTTTGAGCAAGCCAATAATTTGTTACAAAAACAAGAATATCAAAAAGCTTTAGCTATTTATAATCAAGTGCTAAAAACCAATGGCAATTATTATCAAGCTTGGACTAATCGTGGATACGCCTTAGCAGGATTAAAACAGTATGATAAAATGCTACAATCTTGCGTCTCAGCCACAGTTATTCAACCCCAAGCGGATTATGCTTGGAATTGTCAAGGAGAAGCACTTCATAACTTGAAACAATATCAACAATCTCTTGTAGCTTTTGATAAAGCGATCGCAATTAATCCGAAAGAAGCAATTTTTTTGATTAATAAAAGTGACTCTTTGAACAAATTGCAACAAGAGCAAGCAGCATTGGATACTATTAACCAAGCTATTGAAATTTTAGAAAATAGCCAGGAAAGTGTTGAAAATAGTCAAATTGCAGGAAATTTAAAAGTTGCTTTTTACTACAAAGGACAAACCTTACTCAGACAACAACAATATCAAGAAGCTTTACAAGCTTATCAACAAGCACTTCAATACGATCCTAATTATTTACCTGCTCAATGGGGCAAAGGAATAGCTCTCAAAAAACTCAAACGCTATTCTGAAGCTACAAGCGAATTTAACCAAATCTTACAAAGATTAGACTTATCGGCAACCCAAAGAGCCACAACTTGGTTTTATTTAGGTTTAAATCTTTGTGACGCGATGAATCTATCTGAAGCTATCGAAGCTTTTCAGACAGCCATTGAACTTCAGCCTAATTATGAAGCAGCCCAAACTGCCCAAGCTAGATGTCAAGCTAAATTAAACTAAAATCGCCAAAAATCCCACCAAGAACGGTCAATTTTAGTATAAATACGACTAACAGTACGAGGATTA
The DNA here is from genome assembly GCF_000317575.1 of Stanieria cyanosphaera PCC 7437. NCBI lineage: Bacteria > Bacillati > Cyanobacteriota > Cyanophyceae > Pleurocapsales > Dermocarpellaceae > Stanieria > Stanieria cyanosphaera. The sequence continues at coordinate 3,057,768 of NC_019748.1, forward strand.
AAAGGTTCAGCCGATTTAAATTGCTTACCTAGCAGTTCATACAAAACTTGATTAGGAGCAGTTTTGGTAGCTAAAGAAAATAAAACTTCTGCTTGAGGAGATGTACATCCTTTTCCTCTTCGCTCTACAGTGCAAACTACTGATTGCTGATCGACAACTTCACTAGTTAGATAACTAAGATGATTTTGTTGAAGTTTGTTTTGTAGGGTTTGCGCAGTATGTTGACAATTGGTTAAAGCATTCTGAGGAGCAAAGTATTGAGGCAAAAATTGCAGAATAGCAACTTCTTGTTGGGAATTGTGCGCCACTACAGTAGGAATTTGCTCTTGAGTACTACATTTAATTTCTACATTCGTAGCTTTACTAGGAACAGCAGCTAAAGCTAAACTAATCAAAGCCAGAGTAGGGGTAGCACAGAGATTAGCTAAAAGCGAGAGTTTCGCTCTCTTTGTTCGCGACCGCATCGAAACCATAACTTGTACTGCTAATTTATTTAGTTGAATTTTGTTGTCAGATCAAATTTAAAACATTTTAGTTTTTTTTGCTTCTTTAATCAAGTTATTGTCATAATAAACTTAATATTTAAAAGAATTAAAAATATAAAATTAAACAAAATTTGCTCTAATTTTAATTAGATTTTTGCTTGAATCACTCACTCAAAATAATTTATAATTTAACTCAATTAATCTCGATTAAAATCTCAACAATAATGAAATTGCTTGCCTGGCAAACTATAGTTTTTTCAAGTTTGAGTGTTAGTTTATTTCTAGCTCTTAGCCCTGCTCAAGCCCAAATTACTCCAGATAATACAGTTGATACTCAAGTAAATCAAACTAATAATGTCTGGCAAATTGACGGAGGACAAACACGAGCAGGTAATTTATTTCATAGTTTTGAAAATTTTTCTTTACCTACAAATCAAACGGCTTTTTTTAATAATTCTGCTCAGATAACCAATATTATTAGTCGAGTTACAGGTGGTGCTTTATCTTCAATCGACGGATTAATTAAAGCCAACGGTGTAGCTAATTTAATTTTGATTAATCCTAATGGAATTCAATTTGGTGCTAATGCCCGTTTAGATATCGGTGGTTCGTTTATGGGCAGTACCGCTAGTAGCGTAAAATTTGCCGATGGTACTTTTTTTAGCGCTAATGAGCTTCAAACTCCTCCCTTACTGACCGTGAGTGTACCAGTTGGGTTACAGTGGGGTCAAGGTAATGGAGCAATCAAGGTTACAGGAGAAGGACATAATTTAAGTGAAGCTTCTGTCGGATTTTCTCCTTTCATTAGAGGTGAAGTTAACGGTTTAGAAGTAAAACCAAATCAGACATTGGCACTTTTAGGCAATGGAATTACTCTAGAAGGAGGAACTTTAACTGCTGAAGGAGGAAAAATTGAATTAGGAAGTGTTGCTAACGGGTTAGTCAATTTCAATTTTAGCGACCAAGGTTTAACTTTTAGCTACGAAAATGTTGCAAATTTTGCTAATCTAGAAATGCGATCGCTAGCTTTAGTTGATACCAGTGGTACGGGTAGTGGTACGATTAATCTACAAGGAAAGAATATTTCCCTTACCGATGGCTCAGTTGCTTTAATTCTCAACGAAGGCGAACAACCTGCTGGACAATTGACGGCTGAAGCAACCGAAAGTATTACGATTAGTGGCACTAACCTTGACGGAGAGATTGGTAGTGGTTTGTACACCGAAGCTATTAGTAGTGGCAAAGGTGCAGATATTATCATTAAAACTGGGCAATTGAGCTTACAAACAGGTGGGGCAATTTTTGCTGATACTTTTAGTTCCGGAGCAGGAGGCAATGTTAGGATTGATGCCTCTAACTCAATTGCCATCAATGGCTTTTCTTCGATCAACCCTAATACTTTTAGTATTATTACCTCAACTACTTTTGGTTCGGGAGATGCAGGAGATGTAACAATTTCTACTCAAAGATTAACTGCTTTTGATGGCGGAAATCTTACTTCAACCACAGGAGGATTGCAAGGTACTGGCTCTGGTGGCAATGTTTTAGTTAATGCTAGTGAGCTAGTCGAACTAGTGGGTGTGACACCAGGAGTATTTACTCCTAGTCAAATTACCGCAGGAACAGGCGGTACAGGTAATGCAGGGACAGTTACCATCAACACCCAAAAATTGGTCTTACGAGATGGGGGCAGAATTGATGCTTCTACCTTGGCAAGTGGCAATGCCGGTAGTGTGACGGTGAATGCTTCTGATGCAATCGAAGTCAGTGGCACTGTACCTAATTCTCTTAATCCAAGTTTGATCATTTCTTCTGCTAATTTAGTAGACAAACCTCTACGAGAACTTTTGCAACTACCAGACGCACCAAGTGGCAACTCAGGAGACGTAACTCTCAATACTCCAAAATTAAATATTACAGATGGAGCGCAAGTTACTGTCAGAAATGATACGGTTGGGAATGCTGGTACTTTAAGAGTTAATGCTGATAACATTTTTTTGAGTAATCAAGGCAGTATCACCGCTACCACCAAAGATGGGATTGGGGGTAATATTGAGCTTGAGGCCAAAACAGTACAACTTAACAACGGACTGATTAATGCTTCCGTACTTGGCTCCGGAGGTGGAGGCACAATTAAGATTAAAGCATCGGAATTAGTCGATGTCTTTGGTAGTGGTAATCAAGATTTGCGAGAAAATATTATCTTTCCTATCATCCAAGGAACAGTCGATCAAATTAATCCTACCCAAGGGATAATTGCGGTTGCCAATAGCAATGGTAAGCCTGGAAGTATTAGTATTGATACCAACCGTTTTAATGTTATTAATGGAGGTTTGGTTGTTTCTTCTACTTTAGGTAGTCAGCCTGCTGGAAATATTGACATCCAAGCTAAACAAGTAGATGTGGCAACCTCACTACTGGTAGCCTCCACTTTTGGCTCTGGTAATGCTGGTAATATTACAATTGATACAGAAAAATTAAACATTAGTGATGGGGGAGAATTTCTCGTAACTACTTTCGCTTCAGGAAATGCTGGAAATCTAACTGTTCGTGCTAAAGATTCAGTCGAATTAGTTGGTCGTTCTCCTGGTGATGGTTTATTTGCTAGTGGTTTAGTTGCTTCTTCAGAAGCTCAACCAGTACCGGCAGAAGGCAATAGTGGCAATTTGTCGATTACTACTTCCCAACTAACTATTAAAGATGGTGCAACTGCTTCAATCAATTCTTTGGGTTTTGGCAATGGTGGAACACTAAAGATTAATGCTGATTCAGTTGTTTTAGAAAATCAAGGTACTTTACAGGCAACTACAACTTTTGGTCAAGGGGGTAATATTCAAATTAATGCTGATACAGTGTTAATTAATCAAGGTTTAATTAATGGTTCTACTTTTGCCCAAGGAAGAGGAGGAAATATTGAAATTAAAGCTAGTGACTCTCTGCAAATTATTGGTTCTGGCTTAGATTTCTTACAAGAAAATTTTATCTCGACCCAAAGTATAAATTTAGAATTACTTCAAAATATTGATCTGGTTACTGTTCTTCAAGGAATTCTAGCTGGTACTGCTGGAGAAGGTGATGCTGGTAATATCACCATTACAACCCAACAATTGCAACTTAATCAAGGTGGTTTAATTGGGACGGCTACTATAGGTAGTGGAAATGCTGGCTCAGTATTTATTAATACTGAATCTTTGCTCGCAGACGGTGGAATTATCTCGGCGAGTACGTTGGCGACAGGTACAAGCGGAGACGTTACAGTCAACACCAACAATCTAACTCTTAGAAACGGAGGACAGATTGTTAGTTCAACTCTTGCTAATGGAGATGCAGGCAATCTCACTATCAATGCAGATGAATTTGTAGAATTGAGTGGTAGTGCTTTCAATGGTAATTTTCCTAGTGCTTTATCAGCAGGAGGACAACCTTTAGCAACGGCGACGGGTAACGGTGGCAACTTAACCATTACGACTCCTCAATTAAAAATTGAAGATGGGGCTTTGGTTTCGGTGAGTTCGATTGGCAGTGGTAATGCTGGAACTTTATCGATTAAGGCAAATTCTCTCTTTTTAGATAATCAAAGTGCAGTTAGTGCTAGTACGGCTTCAGGAACAGGAGGCGATATTCTGCTTACCATTGCCGATGAAATTCAATTACGTAATACTAGTCTAATTTCCGCTCAAGCAGGAGGAATTGGTAATGGTGGTAATATTAGTATTGACTCTGGCGCGATCGCTTTATTAGAAAATAGTGGTATTGAAGCGGATGCTAATCAAGGCATGGGAGGCAATATTCAGCTTGACACTTTGGGACTGTTTGTTTGTCAAACTTGTCGGATCAGTGCTAGTTCTAATTTAGGAGTTGATGGCATTATCGATATTATTACTCCTGCTGGAGAAGCTAATTTAGAAATAGTCGACTTGCCTTTAGAATTTAATCAAGTCGAAGAAGTAGTTGAACTTTCTTGTCAGCCTAATAAGAATCAAATCGGCAGTCAGTTTGTTATTACTGGTAGAAACGGTTTACCACCTCGACCAAGCGATCCTCTTAGTAGTCCTGCTTTAACGGATTTCGATAATAATTACCAAGCTGATAATTTGAATCATTCACAACCAGCTAGTAACTCACCTTTACCTCCACCAGCTTTAGGATGGTACGTCAATTCTCAAGGTGTAGTTGTGCTTAGTGCCAATCCATCTGATCATAATCCTGGTTATTCGGGATTAAATTCTCCTAATTGCCAATCAGTAGGAAATTCTAAAAAAGACTATTAGCGATCGCACGAACCTTATCTTTTAATTCTACTGTTGGAGCAGATTGTTCTGCTAGTTGCAGTAAATTTTTGGCTGTGTTGCTATCTCCTTGTTGTTGACGTAAGACCGCTTTTCCAATTAAAGCGGAAAGATTATTAGATTCTTGCTGCAAAATACGGTCGTAAACTACTTCTGCTTGGGTCGGTTTGTGTTTTAATTCATAGATTTTGGCAAGATTTAGCTGCCAATTTAAATTATTTGGTTGTTTTTGAACAATTTGTTCAACTATAGGCAGCGCACCTTCTAAATTTCCTTGTTGAATATTTTGATTAGCTCGATTAACTAAACTATCAAAATCTTCTGGAGATAATTGATTAGATTGATTTGTGATTGAAGTTAATTGAGGATTTGGTCTAAACCAATTAAAAACATAAGCCAAAACAGCGCTCGCACTAAGAGAACTTACTAAAGCTAAAATTAATAAAATAACGTAATTAAAAGATTTTTTGGGAGTATATCTAGAATTAAACTCTAATTTTTGGCTATTTTCTAAATTTTGAGCTAACTGAGGACTGTTACTACCAACTAATTGTGAAGTTAACCACAACAAAGGCGCTGCCGTACCTATCGGCTGAAGAGAATAATTTCCTGCTTCTCCTTCAATTGGGATAGCAGAATAAAATCGTTTGTAGTTAACAGCCAGTTTGTCTAAGCGTTCAATTAAAGGTTGAATTTTTTCTTCAATTTGAATCTGACGAAATCCAAGCTGGTTCTGTTTTTGCAAAGCGGAGTAACTTGAATTGAATAAACCTGTTTCTACGCGAGAGGTTCGCTCTTTTAGTTCGCGGTCGCATTGAGTAAAAATTAAAGCAAAATTATATTTTAAGTTATGTTGTTTAATTACAGACGCGATCGCAATTCCTTGTTTAATAATAGGTTCTAATCGAACAAGATAATTATTATTATTAATTAATTCATAAGCATTAATAAAAAGGCAACAACTATGAGAATTCATTACTATTTGTTGAAAATCAGGATGAGATAGTTCACAAAATTCTCCTGGTAAATCCCACCAATTAAAACGACAAATATTTTGTTTGCCCCAAATATTATGACGTTGCAAAATAAAGGGAAATTGACTAATTTTTAGAGTGGGTGGTGGATAAAGACTTGTAGATTTTACATAATCAATCACTCCTTTTAAATTATCTAAAGCTTGAGTTTGGGGCGATTGTATACAAAATTTTTGTCTTTTATTTTGACGATAAGCGTTATTAATTTCTAAATAACTTCCAACTAGAAAAACTGTTTTACCCACTCCTCTTTGACCAATACTGAGTAAATTATATTCTTCTAGGTTATTTTCAGAATTTAAAGTCATTGTTAATCTTGTTTGAGCAATACTCAAATCCTAAAACTTACTAAGCAATTAGTTACTTAATTTTTGTTTTTAAACTTAATTATATTTGACCACTAAATCAGCAAGGTTTTATTACCACTGATTTAAAGTGAAATCTTTAACTGGTTTGTACTTTATCTCAAGTCCGTCAAACTGTGGTCTACAAAATAATTACTAATACTCTGATAACTTGAAAAATATTTTAACTTTTCTTTACTTTTTTAAACATTATTTGATAAATTTTAATTTAACGCAATCATTAGCAAAACTAATCCTAGGAGCAATTACCCAATGGCAAAGAATGATTATTTCCTCGAACCTGATGACGCTCAAACCTTTGGCAATATAGAGTTTATGAGAAAGAAAATTAAAGTCAAAAGAAGTTTTCCGAAAACCATCCGCAATCAAAACGGTTTTAAAATAGAAACAGAAATTTCTTCTGTTAACGATAGAACTCCCGCTTCTGACGGATATAAATCTATTCCTGATTATCTTAAACCAGAAACTAATTCCAATAACGGCATTAATCCTAGTTCTGCTCAGTCGCAAACGAATGTAAATAATGGTGCTGGATTTACCAGCCCAGAAGAACGTCGTAAAATCGATACGAATATGGATATGTTTCGGAACATGGCTCGTAGCATAAAAAAAAGATAGTTCAAATCTTTCGATTAAAAACTAATTAATTTGATTTTAGGAGGCGTTGATTCGTCATCCTAATTTTTTTATAGGTTAGGTAACGCATCGAAGGCTAACGAAGTATAGATCAAACTCTCCGATTAAGCGAGATTTAAAACCTTGCCAGTGTCATTAATTGGTAGCTATAACCAGCCTAGCCTACAACTATCAAATTATATGACCTACAATCTGAGAATTGCCGATATACCTGCTAGTGAACGTCCTCGGGAAAGATTAGTCAGTTTGGGAGTAAAAAGTTTAACTACCGCAGAATTATTAGCAATTTTACTCAGTACAGGTCAAGGTAAAGGAAAATTATCTGCCATTGGCTTAGGACAACACATCTTACAACAACTGAGTCAACATCGTCGCGATCCTTTGGATGTATTGCGAGAGGTTAATCCTCAAGAATTGATGAAAATTCCTGGAATTGGTTTAGCTAAAGCAGCTACGATTGTTGCAGCCGTAGAATTAGGTAAAAGAACTTTTCAATTTAGACCTAATCAAAGAGCCTTAATTGATAGTCCTGTTGCTGCTGCTGCTGCCTTGAGTCATGATTTGATGTGGCAACATCAAGAAAGATTTGCGGTATTAATGTTGGATGTGAAAAACTGCCTGATTGGCACTCAAGTAATTACCATTGGTACAGCGACAGAAACTCTAGTTCATCCTCGGGAAATATTTCGAGAAACAATTAGGCAAAGTGCAACTAAATTAATTGTGGCGCATAATCATCCTTCGGGAAATTTAGAACCTTCGCAAGCAGATTTGGAATTGACTGAACAATTATTACAAGGAGGAAGTTATCTTGATATTCCTTTATTAGATCATTTGATTTTGGGCAATGGTAATCATCAGAGTTTACGACAAATTACTGATTTATGGACTCGTTATCCTCAAGGAGATTAAATACAATTTTTTACCAGTGAGGATTTTGAGCGATAAGTTTGGTTGCTTCCTCCGCATTGAGAGGTTTAGCAAAAAGAAATCCTTGACCAAAATGACAACCTAACTCTCGAAGTTGAGTCAATTGCTGCTTAGTTTCAATACCTTCAGCTACCACATTCAATTTCATTACATGGGCAATACTGAGAATAACTGGAACTAAACCCAGATTATCAGGAGTTCCATCAAGATTTTGAATAAAAGAACGATCTATTTTTAAAGTGTTGACTGGAAAAGTTTGCAGTTGGCTAAGAGAAGAATAACCCGTGCCAAAATCATCAATACTAAGCTTAATGCCACGCTCTTGTAATTGCCGAAGCAAAAGTTTAGTCGATTGTAAGTTTTGCATCATCGAACTTTCGGTAATCTCCAGCTTAATTGAGTCTGAATCAAGTTTAGTTTTTGCAAGGATGCGATCGATTTCTTCTACTAAACTACTTTGACTTAGTTGTTGTACAGCCAGATTAATATATATGTTGAGATGAGTAAATCCTTGCTGCTGCCACTGAGAAAGTTGATCACAAGCTTGCTCGATGACTAAGCTACCAATCGAACAGATTAAACCAGTTTCTTCAGCAACGGGTAAAAATGAGTCGGGAAACATTAATCCGTGTTGAGGATGTAACCAACGAACTAAAGCTTCAAAGCCAACAATTTTTCCCTGAGCTAAATCGACAATTGGTTGATAATAAACAAGCAACTCTTTTTGCTTAATGGCTCGATGTAAATCCGTTTCAATTTTTAACAATTGATGGGCAGCGTAATACATTGTCGGTGTAAAAACCTGATATTGCCCTCTTCCTAAGTCCTTAGCTCGATACATAGCTGTATCAGCATCTCTTAAAATATGTTCAGGTTGTTGATAGTCGGGATTGATCAAAACAATACCAATGCTGACATTGATAAAAATTTCATAATCAAGGCAATAAAATGGTTGTTTCAAAAGACTGATGATTTGCTTTGCTGTTTCAATTGCTTGATTAAGCTCGGAAATTCCAGATAAAAGAATAGCAAACTCATCTCCACCTAAACGAGCAAGGGTGTCTTTTACTGAGACTATGTTTTGCAATTGGTGAGCAATTTTTTTTAACAGTGCATCTCCTACTAAATGTCCGAGAGAGTCGTTGACTACTTTAAAGCGATCGCAATCGAGAAACAACAGTGCAAATTGATAAGCAGAATCGATTTTAGTTCGATAGAGCGATTGTTCTAATTGTTCCATGAACTCAGAGCGGTTAAACAGTCCAGTCAGATCATCATAGATTGCCATCTGTCGCAGTCGTTCGTTAGCACTAAGCAGTTGTTGTGTGCGTTGTTTGACTCGTTCTTCAAGCTCGTTGTTTAATTGAACAATTTTTCGTTGTGCTGCTTTTAAGGCTAACTGGTTATGTACTCGCACCAAGACTTCTTCAATTTGAAAAGGTTTTGTGATGTAATCTACTCCTCCAATTTGAAAAGCTTTTACTTTGTCGAGAACATCATCCAAGGCACTTAAAAAAATAATTGGCAGTGTAGTAGTTGTCGGATTTGCTTTGAGTTTTTGACAAACTTCATAACCACTCATGTCAGGCATCATGATATCGAGCAAAATTAAATCTGGTGGCAGAGCCTGTACTGCTGTTAATGCCATTTGACCATTGGTTGCTTTACGAACGGTATAACCTTGTTCGGTTAACATAGTTGATAGTAATCGCAAATTTTCCAAGGTGTCATCTACAATGAGAATGTCTTTGGGCAGAGATTGATCAGCTTGATTTAAACTGGGAATTTTCTCGCTCATAATTATTGTTAAGCTGCTGTTGAAAAGTTGAGAATTTTAGCGGTTGGATAATTGAGTTAGGTTAATAATTTCGTCAAATTTAAAGTTTTCAATCAGATTGGTGAGAGCCTCTGCTAAATCTTGCTGTTCTGCTGGAATGAGCTTAATTAATTGAAGTAATTGAAGATCATCTCCTTGAGAAGCTCTTTGAAAAACTTCTTCAAGCCATTCTGGTGACATAGTTTTAAAACTGTCGCTGTTTAGAGTCAAATGAGCAGATGAATTGTTTGGTGACTGGGAATGTGATTGATTATTGTCTTTATAGATATATCGCACTCCCAAATACTGAGCCATTTTTTCAAACAACTCCCCATGACGAAAAGGTTTACGAACAAAATCATCACATCCAAAAGCAAGAATTTTTTGACGCTGTTCTTCAAAGACGCTGGCGGTAAGAGCAATAATCACAGTTGCTTGTCCACGTAAAGAAGATTTAATTCTTTTGCTAGCTTCAAGACCGTTCATTACGGGCATTTGCATATCCATCCAGATCAAATGAGGTTCCCAACTTTCCCAAAGTGCGATCGCTTCTTGACCATTAGCAGCTTCTCGAACCTGAAATCCAATTGAACTAAGGATTTTTACCATCAGATTACGATTAGTAGGTTTGTCTTCTACAACTAAAATACGAAACTCTGGTTGATCGGGAGCAAGTGCGATCGCTATTTGAGATTTTCTCAGGGATGTTTCTGGGTTAACTGGTGCGCTAGTGATCAAGGGAATCGTAAACGTAAAAGTTGTTCCTTGCCCGACTTGACTATTTATAGTAATTTCGCCACCCATCAATTCTACAAATACACGACTAATCGATAGTCCTAATCCTGTGCCTTCCTTTGATTGCCAGCCTGCTTGTGCTTGTTTAAAGGCAACAAAGATATTTTCTATTTCTTCTGGAGAGATACCAGGTCCTGTATCTTCAACACTAAAGTAGAGCATTTGTTCTTGAATCGATACTTTTAGCTTGACTTGTCCTTGTTCAGTAAATTTAATGGCATTGCCAAGAATATTAATCAGCACCTGACGAAGTTTGTTGCGATCCGTTTTGATGTATTGAGGAACATCGCTATGAAGATTAAAAGACAATTGAAGTTGTTTGTATTGAGCTTTAAGTTTCAGCAAATCCTCAAGTTCAATGAGCAGGTTATATAAGTCAAAACTAGTTTCGTTAAGAAAAGTTTGTCCTGCCTCAATTTTGGACATTTCTAAAACGTCATTGATCAGGCTTAATAAGTGTTCGCCACTAGAATCGATAATATTAATGTATTCTTGATGTTCTTGAGAAAGATTAGAAGCTCTTTGCATCAATTGGGCATAGCCAAGAATGGCGTTGAGAGGAGTACGCAGTTCGTGACTCATATTGGCTAAAAATTCGCTTTTGGCACGATTAGCTCTTTCTGCCTCGTTTTTAGCGAGTCTTAATTCTTGTGCTTGTTGTTGAGTGCGTGCTAGTAATTCAGCTTGTTGCACAGCTACACCTAACTGTGTGCCAACTTGAATCATGATTTGAATTATGCCTGGTTGCCATTGACGAGGAGCAGACAACTGATAGGCAAACAGTAATCCCCAAAGATAATCGTTATAGAAAATTGGCACAACCAGATAAGCTTTAGCCTGTAGTTGTTCTAATAATTTTAAGTAACACTGATTAAAACCAGATTCGTAGATATTATTAACAGCGCGATAACTATTTTTTTGAACAAAAATTCCTCCTTGGGAGTCTTGTAAATAAGTATCTTTAAGCGTCTTGATCGCACAGTTTTCTTGAGCGATCGCAATACTGGTTAAAGTCGTGTTTTCTTGCTGTTGAGAGATAACTTGATTCCATCCTTCAGCAACAGATTCAGCAATTAGTTCCCCACTCCAATCAGATTTAAATTGATAAACCAACACGCGATCGCAATTAATTGCTCTTCGTATTTCTTCAGTAGTATCAGAGAAAATTGTCTGTAAATCCAGAGTTTGCCTCATTTTTTGCAAAATTCTGGTAATTGCTTGCTTATGTTCTCCTGACTGCTGTAATTCGGTAGTGCGTTCCTGTACCCGTATTTCAAGCTTTTCATTGATACTACGTAATTCAGCTTCTGCTTTTTGGCGTTCGACGATTTCTGTTTGTAATTCTCCATTAACAATTTCAAGCTGTTCGGGAGTTTTAAGAGACAAAAATCGGGGCAATAAGGTTGCCATTTCAGCAGCCGTATAACAAGAAACTAAAGCATTCATAGCTTTTTCAACTCCTGCTAGCCAATAAGCTGGATGCCAAAGTGTCCAAATTTCAATCAAATGTCCCGTACCACAAAGTATGATAAACGCGCCAAACATGATAAAGAATTTTTGAAATGGAACATCGCTACGCTTAAATACAAAGTAGAGCAGCATAACGGGAATCGAAAAATAAGCGATCGCAATTAGAAAATCGCTGACTAAATGAAGTCCAACTAAAGGCGTTTGCCACAGATAGCAGTGACCATGAGGGATATAAGATTTGGGTGAAATAAGATTAATGAGCAATTTCCCCATACTATTTCAACAAGATTTAAAATTAAGTTTTCCTGGGCAAAAAACGAAGTACTTTTGAGTAATTTTGCTTGGTTAGTTCCAGAAGCATTAATAAGCTTTTACTTGAGGAAGTAACATATAATTAGAATTCCCAATTTTGCACAAAAATTTCTATTTATTCAATTTTTTTCGAGAATATAGCCCTTAAAGTTGTTAAAATATTTCGCTGCTACGCCTGTAAAAAGAGCAGATTAAACAGTTTGAGCAATACCTATAGCTTGGTCAAAGTGTCGATCTTAAATCAAAGAAAGTATGCAATAGATGTTTTTTAGGGCCGAACGGCAGGAAAGCCCTTACAGAGTTTCAGATTTACCAAACTCTAACTTTATGAGGATTTGAGTCAAGCTCGAAGTTAGATATCCTGCAAAGAGTATGGACTAAATATCTAAAAATTTATGGTGGATAAAATTCAAAAAACCAACTCTGATGCAAACAATCACAACCAAACTAAAGAAATTAGAAAAGAAATTGACATAGAAACACGGACAGAAGTAACACCAGAAGAATTAGAAGCAATAGAAAGTGAAATCGGTTTAGAACAGATGACTAGAGAGCCAGATCGTCTTAATGAAGATAATCTTTATAGTAGCCTGGATGAATCAGAATTTGCACCTAGTTACGGAACTGGACTCAAAGGTGAACCTACAGATCATGCGGGCAGAAAAGTGCATGATCTTCATAGCCCAAGATTTGATGAAGCTGATTCTATTTTAACTGGAGGCGATCTTGATGCTAATTACGAAGAAGCTGATGCAGTAGGAGATGAAGCAGTTGGTGGAACTGTTGCTACACCAGACCAAGACATTGTTGATAATTTAGGTGCTGCGGTAGGTCTAGAAATGCGCGACCGCGACCTTTGGAAGCGAACCCCTCGCTCTTCCTTGCGAACTAATCAAATATTAGAACATCGTGACGAAGATCGTTGGGAAACAGACCCCCAATCTTCTGAAGATTATGAAGAACGTCAAGACGATTAATTAAGAGCAAATCTATTTTTATAATTAATCAAAAAGACCTAAAAAATAATTACCACAAACACTAGTTTTTTGTAAAATAATTACGGCTAATTAAACTGACATTTTGAGCATTGCTTTCAATTTTGTTTTTAAGGAAGCAACGCTCAAATCTAATCTAGGTTAAAGTACGATTTATAGCTTCTGACTTTTTCATCAACTAAATCAATATTTTGAAAAGATTTAATTATTTAAGATTCCTCATCTCTAGTTAAATCTCCTCTCAAATCTCTGCGATCGTCCAACATTTGAGGTGCTACACCAGGATTGCTAATTAGTTCTTCAGGATTTTTAGGAAAATTAGGTTGATTAATTAGTTCTGGTGGATTAATAGCTTGTTCGATCATAGATTTATTAGATTCATTAGTTGGTTCAGATTGGTTATTTTTCTGAGCGTCATTTAAAGGTTGATTAGCCATTTTATTTTTCCTGATTTTCTGTCGTTTCAAAATTTTATTTATGTTTAATTTTATCTAGTTAATCTTAACTAAAACATCTATACAAAGTTGATTAGTGTAGTCACTCAAAAGTTATTAAATAAAATTCTTCTGAGTACAGAACAAAAAATTAACATCAACATCTAAGGTTAGTACACCCTGACGCGATCTCTTTCAAATTCTAAGTTATAGGGTGATCAACGCCTAACGGCATCTAAGGTTAGTACACGAGCAACAGGTTCCACCATGACCCATTCATTCGTGTGTGATCAACGCCTAACGGCATCTAAGGTTAGTACACCGGTTAACTAGCTCTGCCTCCGAATCTTTCTTTGCGTGATCAACGCCTAACGGCATCTAAGGTTAGTACACAAGTCACCCTTCCCGATTCCCCGCAAAAAACTGATCCAGTGATCAACGCCTAACGGCATCTAAGGTTAGTACACCTAGCTAGCTTTAGATTACTTTGGTGCGTGTCGACAGTGATCAACGCCTAACGGCATCTAAGGTTAGTACACTAGAATACACAAAAAGATAGCTAACATTCGCAAAGATAGTGATCAACGCCTAACGGCATCTAAGGTTAGTACACGATCGTCAATAATCCTTGAGCAAAAAGACTTGGTTGTGATCAACGCCTAACGGCATCTAAGGTTAGTACACATAAGATTTGAAAATCATAACCACTTGTTCTATTTAGTGATCAACGCCTAACGGCATCTAAGGTTAGTACACTTAGTAATGCTATAAGTTGAAGCAGCAGCGTCAATTGGTGATCAACGCCTAACGGCATCTAAGGTTAGTACACGGCAGTCGCCATAATCCAGATTTGGTAGGCTTTCTGAGGTAATTTTACAAGCATCTCCAACAAAATGGCAACTCCGAATCAAAAAACTCATTTCTATGCCAATAAGCAATGCTTGAAATCATTTTACCGTCTGGTTTTCAAAAAATTCAAGCACCATTGTGACCCTCAAAAACTCTCAAATACCTTTTCTAGATAGGATCAAAACAATTCAAACCCACCACAAGCCTTCAACAAACAGAGGTGCTTGTTTTCATTACAGTACGCGAAACCCTTCATTATTGATCAGCCAAGTATTAGGACGATTATAAGCGGGTAAACTTTTAACGCACTGGTGAGATAAGCGGATTAGAATTAAATCGTCTTCAAGAGTGAGAATTTTTTCTAATTGCCAACGCATTTTTTCTCGATCTCTTTGTGAAAGCCAGCAGCGAAAAATGGAATATTGTAAGCGATCGCCATATCCTTCCAATAATTTATAAGCTTTACGCCAACGTTTTGGACAGCGAATATCGTAACAAACTAAGTACCAATTTTTTTGTTCAGCCATAACTCCTCCTATCGTAAGATAAGTTGACCGAACAAACCACCTTCGCCCATCCATTCTTTTTCTAGTAATCGCACTTCTAGTTCCAAAAGACGACGATAGGTAAGGGAGTATTTAGTAACGGGATGTTTCCAGGTTTCTTGTTTACGCTGTTCGTAGATTTCGACTAATTTACGCCTTCCTGTTTCACTCAACCAAACTTGTTCTCCGCGAATCTCGAAGTCATCATTAATCTCCCATTGTTGACGATTAATAGAAGCTACTATTGGCATATCTACGAGGATGACTCGAAAAATTTCCATTAAATCCAAGGCTAAAGGCGCAGCAACAGATCTGGGTTGATGGTAAAAACCCAACGCTGGTTCTAACCCGACTGTCAGAATAGCATTCATCACATCTTTGATTAATAACGAATAGCCAAAACCCAGTAAGGCATTAAATCTATCTTTGGGAGGGCGACGATTGCGACCATCAAACCTCATTTGGGGAGGAACATCCGAACTCAAAAGACAAGGTAAAGCACCAAAGTATAAAGCAGCTAATTTACCTTCTATTCCCAAAAGTGATTCAATCGAGTTTATTTGAGGAATTTGTGCGATTATAGCCTGCATTTGCTTAATATTTCGCTCTAATTTCATTGATTTGAGCTTTTTAATTCGTCTACCACGCATGAGAAATTTACGCTGTCCCTGTCCGCGACAGTTGACTAATTTTTTAGCTAATGACAGACGAAATTCGGGATTATTCAGTGCTTCATACTGCCTAATCCGTCGTTGAATATTTTCCTGACGATTATCAAAACTACCAATATAGCGACCGCCACCAGAGACAAAATGAATCCCAATTCCTCGGTCGGCGCAGAAGTGTAAAGCTTGAGTTGAAATTTGAGAAAAACTATGAAGTACTAACTGTCCTACTTGTTGGGCTGGTACTTTTTCTACTTGTCGGTCTTTACGAGTAATTTTGATTTGTTCTCCAGTACGACCCACTTTCGTTCCTGGTTCGAGAATATGTAAAATCTCTCTTTCATCATCTTGAGGAAAAAGACGTAACGGTTCCCATTCTTGGTTATGAACTAATCTAGCTTCTTCTGGTAAACAGACAGGAGACAAAGAACAACGAACGCAGAGTCTTTCATTTTCCGTTACTGGTGGACGATGAATTGAGGTTCGTATCTGTCGGGCAAGAGCGATCGCATCTTTGACAGCTTTTTTTCCTTCATCATCGAAAGGTATGTGAACCAAGACATTATCGGCATGGTAGCGGATTCTACCTTCGGTAACTTTAACTCCCAACGCAGATTCAATTAAATAGCAGTAAGCCAAGATTTGAATGCGATCGCTTTCCCAGGCTTGAGGCTGTTTATTCTCATCCCTGTGACAACGCCCTCGTTTATGTTCGTAAGGGATAGTTTGACCGTCGCGGGTTCTAAGTGCGTCAACTCTACCCCTCAATCCCAGTTCTTCACTTATTAAATATAAATCTTCCCAATCTTCATCTTCTTTTTTTTCTAGTTCGGCGTGTAACCTTCGCCCTGCAAAAACAGCAGCATCTTGGGTATAGAGTTCTTCTACTTCTTCGAGGTAGTAAAGACGGGGACAATAAGCTAAAGCATGAAGGGCAGAAACACGGATGGTTTCAGTTTCAGCAGGTATTGGAAGTAATTGCATTCTTTGTATATATTTTGTTTACTTTTAATTACAACTACTTTAATCAATCAACCTGGCAAAAACGTTTCCATGTTTCTAATGTTTTTGGTTATTTTTTTAATCTTTTCGAGAGAGTAATCAACGCCTTACGGCGATCAAAGGTAGAACACTTTTTACTTTTTACTTATTACTTTTTACTTATAACAAAGTGATCAACGCCTTACGGCGATCAAAGGTAGAACACTTTTTACTTTTTACTTATTACTTTTTACTTATAACAAAGTGATCAACGCCTTACGGCGATCAAAGGTAGAACACTTTTTACTTTTTACTTATTACTTTTTACTTATAACAAAGTGATCAACGCCTTACGGCGATCAAAGGTAGAACACTTTTTACTTTTTACTTATTACTTTTTACTTATAACAAAGTGATCAACGCCTTACGGCGATCAAAGGTAGAACACTTTTTACTTTTTACTTATTACTTTTTACTTATAACAAAGTGATCAACGCCTTACGGCGATCAAAGGTAGAACACTTTTTACTTTTTACTTATTACTTTTTACTTATAACAAAGTGATCAACGCCTTACGGCGATCAAAGGTAGAACACTTTTTACTTTTTACTTATTACTTTTTACTTATAACAAAGTGATCAACGCCTTACGGCGATCAAAGGTAGAACACTTTTTACTTTTTACTTATTACTTTTTACTTATAACAAAGTGATCAACGCCTTACGGCGATCAAAGGTAGAACACTTTTTACTTTTTACTTATTACTTTTTACTTATAACAAAGTGATCAACGCCTTACGGCGATCAAAGGTAGAACACTTTTTACTTTTTACTTATTACTTTTTACTTATAACAAAGTGATCAACGCCTTACGGCGATCAAAGGTAGAACACTTTTTACTTTTTACTTATTACTTTTTACTTATAACAAAGTGATCAACGCCTTACGGCGATCAAAGGTAGAACACTTTTTACTTTTTACTTATTACTTTTTACTTATAACAAAGTGATCAACGCCTTACGGCGATCAAAGATAGAACACGGCAGTTGCCGTAGTCCAGTTATAGCAAGTGTTCACAGACAATTCTACAAGCACCTCCAGTAAAATGACAAATTGAAGAGTCAAAAACTTGATTAACCCCAAAAAGCGATCCTTAAAACCCCTTCCTTATCTTGGTTTCAGCAAAAATCAAGCATCTCTCAGCATCTTTAAACCGCTTAAACCTTTTCTCTGTATGAGATAAAAGCAATTAATTCACTCAAACAATCTCAACAAGCAAAGGTGCTTGCATTTAGCTAGATCGACTAGCTTGAATTTCGACCCAGCAATTAGGATTAAACTCTCCTAGTGAAAATCTTTGAAAAGTTCCTCGCTGATTTTGGCGATTAATCCAGACTGGTAAACTAATCAATCCGCGACAATCCTTTATGAACCAATCAATTTTTCCATCCTCTTCTCGATAAGGTCTTATTCCGTTGATTAATGCCCAAGATTCTCCTAAACTAATTCCACCAAAACGAGTAATCTGTTCTGGAGAAATAAGCGCGATCGCAACTCTTTCATCTAGTTTAATTTTTGCTGATTCTTCACTTGAATCAAGTTTTACCACTACCTTTAAATCTGTTAGTAATTCTTGAAAATTAGGCTTAGAAAACTGACTCGGAGGATAAGTTCCCATGTGCGTTTTACTGAATTTGTGATGTCGTTGTTTTCTAACAATGCGAGAAATTGGTGGTTTATCTCCAATAATTCCCATTGCTAATTTGACCCCTAAATGAGCCGTTAAATCTTCTTCTCCTACTAATGAAAGTAAAAAACCATAAATAGTAGAAAATGGTGGATAACAATAGGTTTCTTTGTAATCTCGCGCAAAACTGCGAGGAAAACTAGTACAGGGACATTCTAGATAAAGAAGACTGTTATTACTCATTAAGCTGTTACCCCCGTTTTAAGCAACTTCTTTGCTTCAACAATCGCTTCTTTGATTCCCCGACAGACCTTAACTTTTAATCCTTTAAGTTGTTCGCCGTAAGGAGTGTCAGCAATTTCTCCTGCTACGATTAATTCTGAAGCAAGGACATCTTTAACATCAACTAGACGAACTAAACGAGAACAACCAACAGAATCACCAACTCTTTCAAAACAATTGATAATCCAGGGACTCGGATCGTTAGTTACTCGAATAACAATTGATTCTGGACGAAATTCATATAAAAAACGAGCATGATTTCCGCCAACGTGCTTGATAGCTGGGATGGCATCGAGTAATAATTTAGCCCTTTCTGAGTCTTTTAAACTGCTAGGAGTTAAAGCCAAAGTATATTGATAAGCAGTGCAATGAACTTCTGTATTGTGAATTGAGGTTTTTCCTTTTTCACCACCTTTAGAACCAAAGGTAATATCACCCCAATAAGGATCGAGACTGATCGCCCGACTCACTTCTAAAACTCCACGACGCTTGGTTGTAGCATTCTTATTATCTTTATCTTTCTTGGCATCCATAAAGCCAAAAAGATCGTCATCTATATAAGTTTTAGGGTTGTACTTTTCATCTTTGATATTGTAAACATCAGCTTCAGCATCAAAAGTACGATTAACTCGATCTGGTTGAGAATTTTGTAAGCATTCTCGATAACCCCAACGAATAGCATCAGCACTTACCGTCGTATATTGATCGTTGCCTTTGGTAATTTTTTGTAAAGTAGATAATGTACTACCATCTCCTTCACCTCGGTTATTAGCAGCAACAGCAGTAGGGGTAACAACAGTAACAAAAATATGTTGTGTCATGTTTTTTCTCCTTAATAATGATTAAAAACTAATTAAATAGACATTTCAAAGCCTTCTTCGGCTTCAGAAATAGATTCATCAAGCACTTCTTCTGGAATTTCAGATTTACCATCTTTACCTTTTCCTGTGTAAGAAGCGATCGCAAGTAGAGCTAAATCTCGCGCCTGTTTCCATTGGTTATCTTTATGAAGCCATTGATAAATCTCTCCTCCAACGCCCCTAGTTGCTTTGCTGCGATAACGGCTTAAGAAGTCAACCATTGTCTTAGCAAAATCTTGCTGAGTACTAGGTCTTTGTAAACGATTAATTACTTTATTAGTAACTTGAGGATAATCAGGCTCTCGACCTTGTTTTTGAGCCTGTACAATTTGCTCTCTTAAATAACTACTGAAAGCACCTTGAACAGCATCGAAAAATGTCTGCTCAAGTGCATCAAGATATTGAGACATACTTACTAATCCTTTTTTTTCATAAAGTTCATTTTGTTTTTTCCATTCATAAAAACCCAAATACCACGGTTTACTAGCGATCAGGTTGTCGCAAAGCCAAGGTAAAACTTTGGAAATGGCTAACCAAGTTTCTCCTTTATCATTGGTACGAACTTGGGGTTTAAAAAATTGAAAAGCTGAATCGTATAAATCTAAGATTTCATCATCTACTCTGACTCGATAGACAGCTTGTTTAAGATAGCTTTGACTGCCATCCCATTGTTGTTTACCTAATTGATAAACTTCACAATAATCGACTCTCCATTGTTTATTATCTTCAATTAGCTTTTCTTGGAGTAAAAAACGTAATCCCGATTCTCCAGAACTGCTAGAGCGAAAATCGCGATAGGTGCTTCCAGAATAATTTTTTCTTCGTCTTACCCATTTGGAGATATTTTTAACTTCTGGAATAACAACCGCCGAACGATATCCTGATAATTGATAATAGCTACAAGCTAAAGGAAGAAAAACTAGAGCTAGGAAACCTTCGGGAGACTCTTGATAAGCACCATGAGCAAAACATTCTACTAATCCAGGTAAATGATGACCTTTAACAGGAATTTCAGGTTTAAATTTTCCTTTAGCGTTAAAAGCTTCCTTAAAATCTCTAGTGTAATAACAGTCTTCTACAAGTCTGAAAGAACGAGAAATTTCGGGTTGACCTTCATCAATTAGAAACGTTAAAGTGACGGGCTGCTTATTCTGTTGTCTTTGTTTTCCATGCTGAAGAAAAGTTGTCGTGACTCCTTCGCTGAAGATATATTTTCCTTGTTGGTCTAAATTAAGAGCAGGAACATCTAAATAACCATCTTGAAGACGATAAGTTTGTTGTAGTAAACCCAATACAGCTTCTTTATCGCTGCATGACCAAGATAAATTCACCGCATCTTCTGTAACGTCCCAGTTTATAGGAACATCATTGGGATTAATAACCGATAAAGCTAAAGCCAAACCAGCAATTCCAGCGCGATGGGGAAGTAGGGTGTTAGGGTCAAAAATAGATAGGGTAAGTTCTGTCATTTTGACTAATTTTCACGACTTTTAAGTTCATAAGCACCTAATTCTGGGGAATAGCTCCATATTTCTGTAGGTGCAATGGGATAAAACTTGTGTTTTTGCCATTTCTGATAATTTTTAGCAGGAATTGGAATGGTATAACGGGGAATTTCTTTAGCAGGTAAGGATTTAATGGTCGCTAAATCTTGTTCTAGCAATACCGTGATGTTAAAACCTTCTTTTCCCAAAGATGTAGGATAAGTACGCCAATTACCGTCTAATAAAACTGATTTGGTGTCTGGTTGACCAAAAGTATCAGAATCTTCTAACCATTGGGCTAAATCTCTCTGACAAACTTCGTCTTCAAAAGACTGAATTAGTCTCAAGCCATTTTCTAGTTCTTCTTTACTATAAGGAAAACCAACTTTGTCATCGGGATAAAATAGAGCATCTAAAGCATGACCACAATAACGACGGTTTAACCTTCCCAAACGCTGAATTAGACCTGCTGGATCGGCAATTTGCGAAACTAGAAGCGTTGCTGAAAGATCGAGAGACATTTCTGCTACTTGAGTTGCGATCGCTAAAATCGGCTCGTCTTGTTTAAAACCATCTACTACATCACGGTGATGTTGAACCCTGTCTTGATAGCGATAGCGACTGTGATACAGTACGGCGTTTAATCTTCTAGCTTTGGCATCTTTGTAAACATCAATGGCAGTATTTACCTGATTGCAAACCCACAACACCTTACCGCCTGTGGATAGTTCATGTTCTACTATTGACCAATCGGGTTGTGCTTCATAATTGAATCTATAACGGGGTTGTGCTTCAATTTCTTTTGAACCAGAAATAATTTCAATCGGTTCGCCTACAGCTTTGGTAATTGCTTCTTTTTGCCAGGGTAAGAATGAAGCAGACATCAGTAAGATTGGGGCTTTAAACACCTCTAAAAATCTCAGTAATGCACCGAATAGGCGGTCATCGTAACAGTGAACCTCATCAAAAACAAAAGCAGCGTTCGCGATCGCAGGAAAACAATACATTGGTCTGCGGTTACATTGAAGTAGTCCGAGAACTGTATCGACCGTACAGACAATCGATTCTTTTCCCCAGGCTTTAAAAGACTCTAGTTTGATTGCAGATTCGTTGTTTCCTTCTCCTGCTTCCTCTTCTTCTCCTGTAGTCGCCATTGCTAAATCCACATCGGCACGAGAATGTAGCAAAACTGAGTCAAGTTGATCGTGAACGTAATCAAGAAAACCTTCGGTGCTAGTACCTGTGGTGGGATAACAGAAAATAAGTTTTCTGCCAATAGCGAAGGATTTTGCCCAATTGTAAGCTCCTAATGTCTTTCCCGTGCCACATCCTGCTCTTGCTAGAGTTACCCTTGTTTTACTTTGAGCTAACTGAATTTGAAATGGTCTTAACTGATGAGCGTCGAGTCGAGCATCAATTACTCGTTGAAGCTTAGTTTCATCGAGAGTATTTTGGACGTTTTCAGTAATCCAGTTTTTAATAGATATTGATTCATTCACATTAGGAATTGCCGAACCGATAGCGTCGCCAGCAATTAAAAGCGATTTAATAACTGCTAAAAAAACTGAATCTGGTTGCCATTCCAAGGATAAAAAATCAGCAATTTGAAAGCGTTTTTCTTTAATCTGTTTTACAGACCAAGATAGTGAGGGTTTTTGAGATAATTTAATATTATTAGGCAATCCAAGAGCTTTGATTCCATATTTGAGTAATTGTTTAAAATGACGATTGAATTGTTGTTTACCATCAACTACATCAAGAACATAAAGAAATAATCGATCGTCTCCAGAGAAGCGAATTTCTCCTAATTCATCAGTACATTTTCCACTTCTCCCCCCCAGTTTGAGATGATGCCCTCCTGCTGCTGCTAAAGCTGTTAAAAAATCTCCTTCGCCTTGTTCTAACCATTCGCGAAACTCCCAAGCGAGTAAAACTGAAGCTACTTCATGACGAATGATTTGAGGATGATCGGGTAAAAATCTTTTTGGATGAGCATCTTTAATATTGGCGCGTACAACTCCTTGAAAATGTTCGTTAGCTTTGCCCCAATCATGAAGATAAGCTGCTAAACACGCTGTTGACTTTAGTTCGGATAAATTACATTGAAGTCCAAATTGAGAAATCAAGCGATCTCCCAATACATCAACTAAAGTAGAGACGGCATTAACCACGTCTGCGGTATGCCCCACTAAACTATAAGAACCCTTCCATTTACCAGGCTCAAAAGATTTGGCTAGTAATAAATCTGGCTTTAAAACAGGTGCTTGTTTCATTAAGCAACCTCCGAACTTGGATAAAACCAGCCACAACCAAAGTGCTTTCTACCGCCCAAACCATAGCACTGCAATTTGAGTGAATCTTCATCATTCAAGTTCTCTACAACCACGCCAAAACCCATCACATTTTTGTTTTTTATTTTCAGCGATCGCAAAGCCAAGTCACCATCGCAATTGCTATCGATAAAAGCTTTTCCTTTAATTTCCAAACTTAATAATGATTTTTGGCAAGATTCTAAGAAATAAACAGGTGCATCATGTATATCCCATTTTTCTAAGTGAAAAGTAACTAATCTGGCTTTTAGGGTTTGACTTGGTTCTAGTAAACACAATCTAGGCTGAACTAGACGAATTAAATGTCCTCTAATATCCAATACCTGATTCTGAAACAGACGATACCATTGTGAAGCTTGTTCTGATGGACATCTCAGTCGCAGACGAGACGAACGATTGAGATAAATTAATCCTTGTCGGTCTGGTACTCCAGGAATAGTAGATAAAATTACTTCAGGTGGAAAATCTCTCGTTCTCTCTTCTTCTAGGATTATTTGGCTTGAGTTTTCCAAGACTATATTTTTTAAAGCAGAATAAAGAGAATAACCATGATCTGCTGGTAATGTTTTACCTTTTAAAGCAAATTGAATTTCCAAAAAATTCATTGTTTAACTCCTTTTCAAATTATTAATAATTACTTTTAACTGCTCAATTAAAGTAGGTAAATTGTCTTGGACAACTTGCCAAACAATATCTAGATCGATATCTCCATAAGCATGAATTAAACGATTTCGCATACTTACAATTGCACTCCAGGGAATCTCTGGATATTTTTGACATTCTTCTCTGGGAATTTTATTAGCAGCTTCTCCAATAATTTCCAGAAGACGCACCACTGCAAGATTTAACAAACGCTCATTATCCAAATCCTGACGAGTTTTCCCCTTAGTGATGTCAACTGCTTCTTGGGCATAGCGCAGCATATCCTCTAATCTGGCTAGAGTTCTAGGATTTGACATATTGAACTGCTGCTTCCTGCTGTACTTTTTCGCGAATTTTGGGGCTCAAAAATCCTGGGGTATTCAAATCCACTTTTCGCCCGAAAATCTGAGTTAATTCCGCCTCCATCTCGAAAAAAGCTAATCCAGGAATTCGATCTGGTTCAAATTCGACTAAAACATCAATATCACTTTCTGCTTTAAAGTCATCCCTTAAAACAGAACCAAACAATGCCAACTTGACAATGTGATTACGTTGGCAAAATTCATCTAACTGCTTTTGAGGAATATTAATTTTTACTTGTTGACTCATGTTTAAAAACACCTTAATCAATCGTTTGCTAAATAATTACAATTCATCGCTTCTATTTCTCTCTGCACCATCTCCACCAATTCAGGGGGATTTTTAACAACTGCACCTTTGCCGTAACCCAACACCCATCGCTTGATATCGTTCAAACCGCTAACATACATCTGCAAAGTCAACGAACCGTCACCGTGTTCTGATAATTCTTGAGATGGATGCCAGCGTCGTTCGCGAATAAAGGGAGCAGTAACCCTATCGAACCAAATTTCTACAAGTTGGGGAACTCCACCAACCTCGTGCTGAAAGATCATGGATAGATGACCCCTAGCATCAAAATTTGGGTCTTGAATAAACTTTTCGTCTAATACCTTTAGACTCCGAATTCGGTCAATGCGAAACCAGCGCATCTCGTGTCTTTTATGGCAGTAGCCAATTACATAGGGATTAGTTCCTCGATAGATATGCAGTAAATAGGGATCGAGTTTACGCTCGCTCGGTGCATTACGACTGGCAGTAAAATATTCCATCCAAACCGATTTTGACTTCTTGCAAGCTCGTTCTAAATCGTGCCAGATTTCAGGGTCGAGGTTAATGGATGCTCCAGCGCGAAATAATATTCTTTCGTCGGCTACTTGTTGTAAATCTATCCAAGTTGCTTCAGGTAAACGCTCACTCAAACGAGCGATCGCTGAACGCAATTCTTCGACATAAGCACTGCCAGCATAGGCTTCTAGCATCCTCGCTCCTAAAGTCAGGGCAAATAATTCTCCCTGAGATAGAGAAATACTGGGTAATCGCCAGTTCTGGTCGCTATAGTGCCATCCCCTTTCTTTTTGATATTCGAGTGGAGCTAATAAACGATCGCGTAAAAAAGCCAGATCGTTACGAATAGTGCGATCGCTAACTTCTGTGGCGACTGCCAGACTGCGATGGGTCTGACGAATGCCAGAACGAAGCAAAGCATCAATTTGAAGTAACCTTTCTAGATGACGGGACACAGGGCAAAGAAGCAAGATGACAAAGTTCGTCCATCATAAACAAACTACCTGGCAAAAACGCTTCCACCCTGAAATCAAAATTTATTTATCTTACTCTTTTTTTTAAAATCATTAACTTTATTCTTCATACTCAAAATAAAAATTTAGCTAGCATTAGCAATTACTGTCTCACTAGTCAATAATTTAACTGCGGTTTGATATTGCACATCCACATCTGTACCAATTTGACTATAATTAATTGGTTCTTGATTAACTGTTTGGTCTGGTGTAATACCTAATTTATTAATATCTCTATGACTAGGAGTTTCGTACTTAGCTACAGTTACTGCCAAACCAGCACCATCAGGTAATTCAAACAAAGATTGAATTAATCCTTTACCAAAAGTTTTTTCTCCTACCAATAAAGCTCTACCATTATCTTGTAATGCACCTGCTAAAATTTCACTAGCACTAGCTGTGCCTTGATTAACTAAAACAATTAGCGGATCTTCAGTAAGAGCTTTGCCATTAGATTCAAAACTTCCTAGAGTGCCTTGACGATTAACAGTGTAAACAATCGTCTGATTTTCTAGCCACAAACGAGCAATTTCAACTCCAGCTTGTAATAAACCGCCAGGATTGTTTCTTAAATCTAAAATATAAGCTTGCGCTCCTTGTTGCTCTAATTGATTGATACCACGAGCAATTTCTTGAGCAGCATTGGCACTAAATTGATTGAGACGAACGTAACCAATAGGCAACTCGTGAGTAGTATCAAGAGTATAATATACAGGATTAAGAGCAATGCGATCGCGAATTAAATTAATAATTTTATGCTCGTCAGTATCTGGTGATTGAATTTTGAGAGAAACTTGAGTCCCAATTTTTCCCCGCATTTTTGCTGCTGCTTCATCTAAACTCAGAGTAGTAGTACTCACTCCATCAATTTCTAAAATATGATCTTTGGGTTTGATTCCTGCTGCTTCGGCAGGAGAACCTGCTAAAGGTGTAACTACCTCAATTAATCCTGTTTCTGAGTCTACATTGATTTGTAATCCTACTCCAGATAACTCTCCAGAAGTATTTACCTGTAAACTATGATATTGTTCTGGTCTAAGTAGACGAGTAAAAGGATCGTCTAAGCTGGCTAGCATTTCGTCAATCGCATTATAAGTTTGCTCGCGGTTTTGAAGCGGTTTTTTAATCAACTTTTGCCTTAAATACCACCAATTTTGATGATTGAAAGTTTCATCAACATAAGATTGATTGACAATTCGCCACGATTGCAGTAACAATTTTTGTTCTTCGGTAAAAGCTGCTGCTTCAGGAGTAAACCAAACTAAAGAAGATGCTGTCCACAGGACACTCAAAAGAGTAACCCAAAAAAATTTCTTGAGCATGAGATAGTTCGTAAATTCTTTTTTTGTTTGTTATTAGTTTAATTTAGACTTTATTTTACTAATTGTTACAAATGATCGTAGAAGTAAAAATAAATACGATTTAAATAAAACAAGGTTTTGCTTGGCAAGTGATAAGTTGTACCAGCAAAGATAGTAAAATCTACACTTAGCTAGCAACACCATAGCTTAAAGCTATGTTACATTTTTTAAAGGAATCATCCCCACCAGTATCTTTTACTAGGCGGGTAAGCACCAAAAAAATCCAATCTAGTGCGCCTAAATTAACCACTCAACTCTGACACTTGTCTAGCTGAAGGTTAAGAAAAAAGGACAAGACATTGCTCTCTATGAAATGTCCTTAAATAAGGTAAACCTATCCATAACTATTTTTAGCTAATTTTTGGCTTCATGTTTTCTAAACAAGTAACTGATTCAAAAGTTTATCAATGGTTTGACGAACGTCTCGAAGTTCAGGCACTTTCGGACGACGTTACCAGTAAATACGTTCCTCCTCATGTCAACATTTTTTATTGCTTAGGTGGAATTACTTTAGTTTGTTTCTTAATCCAGTTTGCGACTGGATTTTGCATGACTTTTTATTATAAACCTACTGTTACTGACGCTTTTGCTTCAGTTGAATACATCATGAACGAAGTTAACTTTGGTTGGCTCATTCGTTCTGTCCATCGCTGGTCGGCTAGCATGATGGTATTAATGATGATTCTTCATGTTTTCCGCGTCTATCTAACTGGTGGGTTTAAAAAACCCCGCGAATTAACTTGGATTGCTGGCGTAATTATGGCAGTAATTACTGTTACTTTTGGCGTTACTGGTTACTCTCTTCCTTGGGACCAAGTAGGTTACTGGGCAGTCAAAATCGTTTCTGGTGTACCTGCTGCTATTCCCGTTGTGGGAGATCAAATGGTTGAACTGTTACGCGGTGGTGCAAGCGTTGGTCAAGCAACTTTAACTCGTTTCTACAGCTTGCATACTTTTGTTTTGCCTTGGTTGATGGCAGTGTTTATGTTGCTACACTTCTTAATGATCCGTAAACAAGGTATTTCTGGTCCTTTGTAAATTAATTCTTAACTCGACGACGGGCGTTTCTGCTTGTCGTCTTAAATTATTGAAGGACAATTAACAACAATTGAGATAAGCAGTTCACAATTTCTAATCAGCAACAGCAATTATTCTGGTAATATCACCTGCTGATTCTAGTTAGATTGAAGGAGAAAATAATGTCGACATTAAAAAAACCAGACTTGAGCGATCCCGTATTACGCGCTAAGTTGGCTAAAGGCATGGGTCACAACTATTATGGTGAACCTGCTTGGCCTAACGATTTGTTATACATCTTCCCTGTAGTTATTTTGGGTACAGGAGCATTAATAGTAGGTTTGTCTGTACTCGATCCTGCTTTGATCGGTGAACCAGCAGATCCTTTTGCGACTCCTTTAGAAATTTTACCTGAATGGTATCTTTATCCCGTTTTCCAAATTCTACGCATTCTGCCTAACAAACTTTTGGGTATCGCTTGTCAAGCAGCAGTACCTTTAGGTTTAATCTTAATTCCTTTCATTGAAAACGTTAACAAGTTCCAAAATCCTTTTCGTCGTCCTGTAGCTACTACTGTATTCTTGTTTGGTACTATAGTAACTCTTTGGCTCGGAATTGGTGCTACTTTCCCAATCGACAAGTCTTTAACTTTAGGCTTGTTCTAATTTTTTTATCAGCAAATTTCATTTGAATTGGGAACGCTTGCGAATACTTTTATTTTGTTTCTTGGAATTGGAATGAGATAAAAGCGATCGCAGGCGTTTTTTGTTTTTTTATGAGAAGATTGACAAAAACAAAATCAACCAAATATTTTCTTTTTACAAACAGTCTCTTAAGCAAGCAAGATATAATAATTTTGCAAACTTCCGTAAACCAAACTTTGAATGTCCGTAGAAATTCAAACTGAAATAGAACAAGCTGTAAATAGCCGTCGTAACTTTGCTATTATTTCTCACCCAGACGCGGGCAAAACAACCCTGACAGAAAAATTGTTGCTTTACGGAGGTGCAATTCATGAAGCAGGGGCTGTTAAAGCACGACGGGCGCAGCGTAAGGCTACTTCAGACTGGATGGAAATGGAACAACAAAGAGGTATTTCGATTACCTCGACAGTGTTGCAGTTTCTCTACAAAGACTTTCAAATTAACCTCCTTGATACTCCCGGACACCAGGATTTTAGTGAAGATACCTATCGCACTTTAGCTGCTGCCGATAATGCAGTGATGTTGATTGATGCTGCTAAAGGGTTAGAACCGCAAACACGCAAATTATTTGAAGTTTGTCAAATGCGATCGCTTCCTATTTTCACTTTTGTGAATAAGTTAGACCGTCCTGGACGAGAAGGTTTAGAATTACTCGATGAAATTGAACAAGAATTAGGATTACAAACTTACCCAGTCAATTGGCCTATCGGTATGGGCGATCGCTTTAAAGGAGTGTTTGATCGTCGTCAACAACAAATCCATTTATTTGAACGGCGCGCTCATGGTTCTCAAACAGCAGGAGAGACAGTAATCGATCTAGGCGATCCTAAAATTGAAGAATTTTTAGAACAGGATTTATACTATCAACTCAAAGAAGAATTAGAAATTCTCAACGAAATTGGTTCTGAGTTTGACCTCGAAAAAGTTCATGCAGGGAAAATGACTCCCGTTTTCTTTGGTAGTGCCATGACTAATTTTGGCGTGCAATTATTCCTCAACTCTTTTTTAGAATACGCTCTCAAACCAGAAGGAAGAAAATCTTCAGTCGGAACAATCGAACCAACTTATTCAGAATTTACAGGATTTGTCTTTAAGTTACAAGCCAACATGGATCCCAAACATCGTGATCGAGTAGCTTTTATTCGAGTGTGTACGGGAAAATTTGAGAAAGACATGACAGTCAAACACGCTCGTACAGGAAAAATTGTTCGTCTATCTCGTCCCCAAAAACTTTTTGCTCAAGGCAGAGAATCCCTTGAAGTAGCTTATCCAGGAGATGTAATTGGCTTAAATAATCCTGGAGTATTCGCGATCGGTGATACCATTTATAATGGTCAAAAGCTCGAATACGAAGGCATACCTTATTTTTCTCCTGAAATCTTCGCCTATCTCAAAAATCCTAATCCTTCCAAGTTCAAACAATTTCAAAAAGGCATTACCGAATTACAAGAAGAAGGAGCAATTCAGGTAATGTATTCTACCGATGACTTTAAACGTGACCCTATTCTTGCTGCTGTAGGTCAACTTCAATTTGAAGTAGTTCAATTCCGCTTACAAAACGAATACAATGTTGAAACTACTCTAGAACCTTTACCCTATAGTGTTGCTCGTTGGGTAGCTGCCGGTTGGACAGCTTTAGAAAAAGCAGGCAGATTATTTAATACTCTAGTAGTTAAAGACAGTTTTGGCAGACCTGTACTGTTATTTAAAAACGAATGGAACTTACAACAAATTAAAGAAGACCATCCAGAATTAAAACTTAATTCTACTGCTCCTGTAGGTTCAGGAATTCAACCAGATTAAATCTTAAAAATTTACTAGTAATTCTTAAGCATCTTACGCCTAGAAACTAGTTATCGCTAGGCGTTAATTACTTTAATTTTATAACTGTAAAAACCAAAAATTGTAATTTGTTTAACACAAATAACTCATTTTTAATTTAAAGTTTACAAAAAATTAACTTGTTTTAAAGTATGCTGAAGTTCGAGCTTTTTTGTTTTTGAATTTCTAAAATCTATGTTTGACTGCATTATCGTTGGTGCTGGACCTGCCGGAGCTACAGCAGCTTATCACTTGGCAAAAAAAGGGCATTCGGTATTAGTCCTAGAAAAATCTTCTTTTCCTCGTTACAAACCTTGTGGCGGAGGTGTATCTCCCGCAGTTGCTAATTGGTTTGATTTCGATTTTGCACCCGTTATTAAAAATACTGTCTCTAAAGTCAAATATACCTGGCAATTAGACGATCCGATGGAAGTAGAACTCAAAGATGTTACTCCCATGTGGATGGTAAGACGAGATGAATTTGATAACTTTTTAATGCAAAAAGCAATTGAACAAGGAGTTCAGTTAAAAGATAATACTGAAGTCAATGGCATAAAATCTCAAGGTGATAACTGGCAAGTAAGTACTAATAATGGTGTTTTTGAAAGTACTTATCTAATTGCAGCCGATGGAGTTAATGGACCAATGACTAGTTGGTTAGGTTTTGGCGAGCAACAAAAAGTCTTGGCAGCTAGTTTAGAAGTAGAAGCAGAAGTATCAGAACGTCGTCAGGATTTAGCTTATTTTGACTTTGGTTCGCTTAAAAACGGTTTTATGTGGTGTTTTCCCAAAGATAATGGTTACTCCTTTAGCGGAGCTTATGTGCGCAACAATAAAGGAAAACCAGATGAACTCAAAAAACAACTAACTAATTACGCTAGTAAGTTTGGTTTAGATTTAAACAATAGTAAGTATACCGAATACAATTTAAACGTGTGGAAAGAAAATCAACCTCTCCACACCAATCGCGCCGTTATTACAGGAGAAGCAGCAGGAATTGTCGATCCTTTAATTGGAGAAGGTATTCGCCCTGCTATCTTTACAGGTATGAAAGCAGCCGAAGCAGTTGCTAATGCTCTGGCGGGAAATTCGGATGCTTTGGCGAGGTATACTGAAACCATTAACAAAGAATGGGGTACAGATCTGGTTTTGGCTCAACGCCTTGCTGGTCTATTTTATCAGTTCCCCAAAATTGCTTATAAAGTAGGAGTCAAACGTCCCTCTGCTGCTCAATTAATGGGTAAAATTCTTTGTGGTGAATTGCGTTATTCTGACGTAACTGAACAGGCTACTAAAAAACTAAAAGCTAGTTTTATTCCTGGATTTCGTGGTTAATTAATTGTAATAATTCCCAGAATCATGACAATTGTTTCCTCGAAAGATGAGTATTAGACTCCGTCAAAACAATATATTATGAGTGAAGTTATTCGTAATTATCTCAAAACCCTGCCCAGCAATTCATAAGGGGAGGACAAGACAGGTAGAATTAGTTTACCTGCGTGCTTCCTGGAGGGCGACGTTTCGTCGGATGTCCGTGCTGTCGCTTGGAGGTAACCCCAAGTGTTTGTACCCCCTAAACCTTCAGTAAAACTGAGGGTTTTCTTGCTGGAATACAGATCAATTTAAAATATTCCTACTTCCTCATCTTGACGAGAAATAATGTCTGATATTCAAACTTTAATTAGCCAAGTTCAACAAGAAGCTCAAAAAGAAGAATTTCCCATTGATATCCCAGTTTATAAATCTGCTCGTTTAGAACCTACCTATCCTGTGCTTTATGCAGGGAATTTACAAAGTCCTTTGTGTTTTTTTGGGCGTGATCTTGGTAGAGATGAAGTTCATGCCCGTCAACCTCTGATTGGTGCAGCAGGAAAACTAGTCAGGCAAGGTTTCTATCAAGCAATTCATCAGCAGTCGGCAGCTTCAGATCAAGAGTTACAAACAGTTTGCGATCGCATTTTACTAACTAATACTGTTCCCTATAAACCGCCTGAAAATAAGGCTTATTCAACTAAGGTTAAAGAAAGATTTCGTCCTTTTATTGAACGTCTGTTAGTAATTCATTGGCAAGGACATCAAATTATCACACTTGGTACAGAGGCTTTTAAATGGTTTGCTCCCTACGGTGAAAAAGGGGAAGTTAATAATTTTTTTCTGGATAAAGAACGACGTTATGAAACTAAATTAGCCGTTAATCTGAAGGCAACGGATGATTTGGGCATGGAATATCAAAAAATCATTCATTTACTGCCTTTACCTCATCCTTCTCCTTTAAATAAAACCTATTACGCTAAGTTTCCGCAAATGCTTCAGCAGAGGCTGACTCAAATTGATTTTTAAATTAAACATTCTGATTATGTGAGCAAATATCAATATTAATTAATTCTGATGATTAAATATTGAATTTTGTTGTTAAAATCAACCAAATAAAAGCTGGATATGTTAACCAGAAAAATCTAAAATTTTTGTTAAAATTGATACAAAAGAGGACCTTGCAGAGAGGGAATGAAATTATGACCAATAACAAAATAGTAGTAGCACCATCGATTTTATCGGCTGATTTTAGTCGTTTAGGAGAAGAGATTACTAAAGTAGACGAAGCTGGTGCTGATTGGATTCACGTTGATGTTATGGATGGTAGATTTGTTCCTAACATTACCATTGGTCCTCTGATTGTTGATGCCATTCGCCCCTATACTAAAAAACCTCTCGATGTTCACTTAATGATTGTTGAACCAGAAAAGTACGTCGAAGATTTTGCTAAAGCTGGGGCTGATCTTATTTCTGTTCACGCAGAACATAATGCTTCTCCTCATTTACACCGTACTTTGTGTCAAATTCGTGAATTAGGTAAGCAAGCGGGAGTAGTACTTAACCCCTCTACACCTTTAGAATTAATTGAATACGTTCTTCCCGTCTGCGATCTAATTCTGATCATGAGTGTTAACCCTGGTTTTGGTGGTCAAAGTTTTATCCCCGAAGTAGTTCCCAAAATCAGCAAATTGCGTCAAATGTGTGATGAAAGAGGATTAAATCCTTGGATCGAAGTCGATGGTGGACTTAAACCTAGTAATACTTGGCAAGTATTAGAAGCTGGTGCTAATGCGATCGTAGCAGGTTCTGCGGTATTTAAAGCTCCTAGTTATGCTGAAGCAATTGAAGGTATTCGCAACAGTAAGCGTCCTGAACCAGAATTAGCTACTGTATAGCTAGTGTTTTAAAGCTAAAAATATTTACAATAAGATTAAGACCGTGGTCTACTTAGACTTCGGTTTTTTTTATTTAATCATGGGATAAATTGATGTCTTCTAAACGTAAATCTACTAGCAAGGATACTACTGTGTATCGTGAGTTTGGTAATCAAACTAACAGTGATGCTTTGGAAAAAGGTGTTCCTAATTTACCTCCTCAGCAACAAAATATCAGAATTCAGGTAACAAGGGCAGGAAAAAAGGGTAAAACTGTTAGCGTAATCTCTGGTTTTCAACACAATCAAGAGTCTTTAACTCAATTACTCAAAAAATTAAAAACTCAATGTGGTACTGGCGGAACAATCAAAGATAATACAATTGAGATTCAAGGCGACCACAAACAAAAGCTATTACAAATTCTTAGTCAGTTGGGATATAAAGCTAAAGTTAGTGGTGGTTAAATAAGTTATTTAATTTACTTTTCTAATTAAAATTAACTTGAAGCACTGGTGTAATAACGTAAAGCGAATTGCCAGAAAAAGATGGAAATTATTACTAAGATAATGGCAAGAATACCAGCACCAAAAAACCAAGTCAACTCGCTACGGCCAAGCATAGCTTCAGCAGGAACGGTGGTTAAAAAAGCTACGGGTACAATAAAGGTAAAAAAGAAACGATAAATAGCAGGATAAGCAACCATTGGATACCTTCCTGCTTCTAATAAACCTCTCAAAACTTCAGTTACATTATAAATTTTGACAAACCAAATACTAGTTGCTCCCAAAATAAACCAAAGGCTATATAAAATAATTACACCAAATAAAATGGGTATCAAACTAATAAAATAATCTTGCCAATTTAAATTAATTTGTATCCCTGCATAAACAATTAAAATAACTCCAAAAAATAAATCAGGAAATCCCCAAGGAGAAACCATTCTAGTCGATAACCAGAATTGACTACTAATAGGTTTTAGTAGTACGAAGTCTAATGTTCCTTGTTCAATTTGTTCGACAATTCGATTGAGATTGGGAACTAAAAAAGTATTAGAAAAACCTTGTAATAAAGTAAACACTCCTAAAACAATTAGTGCTTCTTGCCAACTCCAGCCTTGAAAAGTATAGCCAGTCCGATAGAATAAAAATAATCCAAAAATACTACCGATTAGATTAGCAATACTAGTAAAAGTTGCGATCGCGAAATTAAGCCGATATTCTAATTCTGTGGCAATTGAGGTAGTCCAAAACAACCATAAAACTCGCCAATATCTCATAACAAATACTTCTATCCTTTAACTGCACCAGCCGTCAAACCTTGAACAATACGACGTTGGAAAAATAAAACCAGTAAAACTAATGGCAGCGTACCTAATACTGTAGCAGACGCGATCGGTCCATAAGGAATCTCAAATAAAGTTGTTCCTCCTAATTGTGCTGTAGCTACTGGAATTGTTTTCATAGTTTCTTTGGTAATAAAAGTCAACGCAAAAATATATTCATTCCAAGCAAAAATAAACGTTAATATTCCAGTAGTAACCAAAGCAGGAATCGTCATTGGTAAAACAATTTTGAACAACATGGGAATGGTTTTATAGCCATCAATTTTGGCTGCATCTTCTAAATCTTTAGGTAATTGCTGAAAAAAGCTACGCATCACCAAAATAGTCAAGGGTAAGTTTATAGCTGTATAAGGAATAATTAGAGCTAAATAATTATTTCCTAAACCAATTGCTTTGACTATTTCTAATAGTCCTAAAAATAGTAGTACATAGGGAAATAAAGTAACAATTAAAATACCTGCTAAAATAATTTGTTCTCCTGGAAGTTTTAATCTAGCTAAAGCATAAGCAGCAGGCGAACCTAATATCAGACATAAAACAGTGGAAACAATTGAAACAAAAGCACTATTCAGGATATATAAGAAAAAAGGACGACGATTAAATAATTCTAGATAATGAGTTAAAGTAATTCTTCTAGGTAAGTAAATGTTGGGAATTGCCGAGATATCTTCATT
Organism: Stanieria cyanosphaera PCC 7437; assembly: GCF_000317575.1. Lineage (NCBI taxonomy): Bacteria > Bacillati > Cyanobacteriota > Cyanophyceae > Pleurocapsales > Dermocarpellaceae > Stanieria > Stanieria cyanosphaera. Next base: position 3,093,418 of record NC_019748.1, read on the forward strand.
CAATTTCAAAGAAGTCAATACTTGCCAAACAATCGGTGCAAGAAAAAAAACAATTACCAAGATAACTATCAAACTAAAAACAAATTTGCCTAAATTAAAAGTAGGATTGTTATTCTCAGATTTTACACTTGTCATTTTTAAAACAAAATTAATTAAAAGTTTTTTTATTCTTATTTACAAAAAAAATATATCGATTAACCGATTTTATAGCAATTTTCTAAATCATAAGGTATACCATTATCCGTTACCAATCAACTATCAACAAAAACCAGAATGCTAATGTACTGCACGAGAATAAGAAATGCTATCAATCAACTTAAATAGTTCTTAATTTGCGGAAAAAATAACTAGTAGCTATCACAACCAAAACTAACAACAAAAAAGTTACTACAACTAAAGCTGCTCCGTAGCCAAAGTCAAGATAACGCATTACCATTGAATAAATATAAATAGAAACAGTTTCTGTCGCTCCTGCGGGACCACCACCAGTCATAACTTGAACTAAGTCAAAAATACCAAAAGCTTGAGCAAATCTAAACAATAAAGCAATTAAAATTTGTGGCATTAATAAAGGCAAAGTAATTTGATAAAAACTCTGCCAGTAATTAGCACCATCTATAGCATGAGCTTCGTATAAATCCTGAGAAATTGATTGTAATCCTGCAAGTAGAATAATACTAATAAAAGGTGTAGTTTTCCAAACATCAGCAATGATTAAAGCAACCATTGCTAAACTTGGTTCTCCTAACCAATTAATACCTGTATCAATCAATCCTAATCTTTGCAAAATATCATTAACAACGCCAAATTGATCGTTAAAAATCCATGCCCAAGCTAGTCCCATAACTGCTGTTGGCAATGCCCAAGGAATAATTGCAATAGTTCTGACAATACCTCTACCTCGAAAAGATTGATTTAGAACCAGAGCAATAGCTAGACCTAATAATAATTCTAAAATTACACTGACAACTGTAAACAGTGTAGTATTACCCATCGTTTGCCAAAATCTACCGTCTCCAAGCATTCTTTGATAATTACCAATGCCTGAAAAAACTGGATTTAATTGTGTACCAAGATTTTCGGTAAAAAAACTTAACCAAAAAGCTCTTCCGATTGGGTAAATGAATACCAATAATAAAACCAATAAAGCTGGTATTAATAAAAACCATCCTGTTAGTTTTTCTTGTGAATTAATAGACATGGTGATGTTTTATTTATTAAGCAATTTTAACAATTCGTATTTTTAGTAATAATCAAAAAAATCAGTATATTTAACAGTATTAATCAGTAAATTCTAGGACTTAGTAATTCTGACTTAAAAATAATCTTTAAAGATAAAAAACTTTTTATAAATAGAACAAAGAGTAATTTTAATCCAGAAAAATAGTTTAGCGATCGCTTTTTTTTTCGGTTAATTAAAGCAAACATTATGACTGGGTTGTAAATCTTTGAAATATTTTAATATTTTTTGAAAAAAACATGAAGAATTATAATTATTGTCTCCGTATAAACAACTAAATTAATAGAATTAAAGCTCAAAAATCAGTGTTTATACCAATGTACTCGTTAGTGATGAATAGTAACATTCAATATTAAGAAAAGCCAAATAAAGTTTTGACTATTCTTTAATTTCTATTTTATTTAATTCCTCTTGCTCCACATACCCCGCTCTTGGCAATAGTGAGTGGGGTTTTTTATTGAAGATTGCTCAACATTTTGCTGGAAACCAAAGCTTTTTGACGAAGTGCCAACAGGTTCTACGGTTGCTTCTATGTCTCGGTGGTGTACCGATGACATCAGAAATTTTTGAGTCTGGCTAGAAAAGATAAACATTACTAGTAAGAAATGGGCTATACTGTACCATTGACCAGATTCAGCTAGAGTTGAGGAGGAAACTATTCCTGAGCAACTAAACCTGACAGTTAGCTTAAGAGGCACTCGCGAAGTCAGGAAAAACTATCAAATATTTCGTCTGGCTGGATTACTTGATGCCTTTTCTGAGCCTACTTTCCGTAAGGTAATCGGTAATTTTATCGACGAAGGACCTTATCATGCAATTCTCGTTCTCTCTCAAATTGATTTTATTGACAGTTCGGGATTGGGAGCTTTGGTACAGCTAGTCAAGAAGGCACAAACTGCGGGCGGAAGTTTACAAATAGTTACCAACGCGAGGGTAACTCAAACAGTTAAACTAGTTCGTCTAGAGAAATTTCTTTCTCTTCAGCCTTCTGTTGAAGCTGCTATTGAAAATATAGAAAAATAGCGTCAGTAATAGGCGTGAGTTTACCAAAACCAGATCGAGATCAACCAGAATTAACAACTTCGGCTTCTGTTCAAGCAGAAGCTAGTTTATTGTTTAATCAAATGACAACTTCTCTTGTTTCTCAAGTAGAAAGTTTGTCACCTATTGCTTTAGCCTATATTGGGGATGCAGTTTATGAACTATACGTTCGTACTTGCTACCTCATACCGCCGAAACGGCTTGCAGACTATCATAATCAAGTTGTTGCTCAAGTAAGAGCCGAAAGTCAGGCGGATTATCTCCAATTGCTTCAACCTTATCTGACTTTCTCAGAACAGGAAATTGTACGTCGTGGCAGAAATGCAGTTGACAAGAAACCACGACGTATATCTGCCCAAATATATCAACAAGCTACCAGTTTTGAAACTTTGCTGGGCTATCTCTATCTAACCAATCCTCAACGTTTAGATGAACTATTAGCCAAATTGAAGATTAATTCTTCAAAATTGCTAACTTAAACAAAATTAATTAAGTTATTGTAATTTTTAATTAAAATTAATACTTTTCAACTTTATGATTCATGAGCGAGAAACCTTTTACTAAACGCGATAGAATTCCCAAGCATTTGAACCAAACGAAATCTCAGCCTCAAGAGCGAAAACTTAAGCCTCAATCATCTCGTAAAAGCGACCAAATTGAATTTAGCCCAAAACCAGAACAAGAAGATTCTGAGTTAGTTTATGGTCGTCATTCAGTTTTAGCAATCTTGAAAAGTGAGCGTGATATTGCTCGGATTTGGGTTACTGCTAAATTAAGACAAATTCCTCAATTTTATTCTCTTCTTCAAGAAGCTAAAGCTAATGGAGCAGTCATTGACGAAGTAGAAATGCGTCGTTTAGATTTATTAACTCAGGGAGGCAATCACCAAGGGATAGCAGTTCAAATTGCTCCTTATTCTTATTGGGAGTTAGAAGATTTACTTCAACACGCAAAAACTACCACTACAGAACCAGTAATTATTATTGCAGATGGCATAAATGATCCCCATAATTTAGGTGCAATTATTCGTACTGCTGAAGCAATGGGTGTACAAGGTTTAGTTATACCTCAAAGACGAGCGGTAGGAGTTACCTCTACAGTGATGAAGGTAGCAGCAGGTGCTTTGGCAAATTTTCCTGTTGCTAGAGTAGTCAATTTAAATCAAGCTTTAGACAAATTAAAAGAAGCGGGGTTTTGGCTTTATGGCACTACCTCTGAAAGTAGTAAACTGTTACACACAATTAATTTTCGAGGAGCGATAGGATTAGTAGTAGGTTCAGAAGGGAAAGGATTAAGTCCTTTGATTCAACGTAATTGTGATGAATTGGTAGCTATTCCTTTATCAGGAGAAACTCCTAGTCTTAATGCTTCGGTTGCAGCAGCTATTGCTATTTACGAAATTTGTCGTCAGAGATTTTCTAATTAGACTTAATTATTCTTACTACCAATCAACAGTGATCAGAGTTACAATCGGGCTGTTATAAATAAACAAAAAGTTTTGTAACTTAATATAAAGATTTAAGACACATCTGTAACAATCAACCAATTAAATTACGGTAATAGATAGAGGAAATTTAAAATGCTCAAAGAAATTTTAACTAAAGTTCTCGATAGCGTAGGTAAAGCTTATTGGGTTGAAATAACCACTGATACTCCTGCTTGCATTTATTATTTTGGTCCTTTTTTGACTGCTAGGGAAGCTCAAATTGCCCAAGGTGGTTATGTAGAAGATTTAAAAGGAGAAGGCGCACAAGGAATTTCTTTGACTATCAAACGCTGTCAACCAAGTGAATTGACAATTTTTGATGAGTTGGATGAACCTGTGGATTTTAAGCCTGTTCCTGCTTTCGGTAAATCTTACTGATATTTAACTAATAGCTAGTTTTTTTCCATAACTGTTTCGGGATAATCATTTAACCATTGCTCGATCTCTGCTTGGACTAAGTTAGGAATTTCCCAAGGAAATAAATGAGCGGTATTAGGAAAACATCGCCATTGACAACAACTTAGTGTGTTAGCAGTTTCTTGGCTAGAAATAGCGGTAATATGCCGATCTTCTGCGCCAGCTAAAGCTAAACAAGAGAGATCGAGTAATGGAAGCTCTTGAAGTCGATTGTATCCTTGATTAATCGCTTGAGATAATGATTGATGAGCAGCAGTGGAAGTTTTAAAATAAGCAGGAACACCTTCTTTAGCTAAATATTGATAAGCTTGAGCAGTGTGTTGAGCTAGAAGATAACGAAACAAAGAGTGTTTACCAAAAGTATCTATATTCCATTGCCATCCAGGTTTTAAGTAATTAACGATCCCCGCAACTCCTGTATACAATAAATCTTGCCAAGTAATAGGAGGATGATTACTACGAGGGCGGGCAGCCGAAGCAATTAAAATTAATCCTGTAAATTTTTGTGGTAATCTGAGGGCTAATTCTAACGCTAAAATACCTCCTAACGACCAGCCTAAAAGCAAACAACGTTCAATTTTTAACCTTTCTAAAAGCTCTTCAAGATCGTCAAGATGATCTTCCATTTTAAATTTATTGGTTGCTCTACTGTTTCCGTATCCTCGTAGATCTGGGGCAATGGTTTGGTATTTTTGCGAGAGAAATTTAGTAAATACCGACATACTTTGACCTGAACCAGGATGACCATGTAAACATAGAATTGGAAATCCTGTTCCTTGAATTTCAACGTGTAATTTCATTTTATTTTTAGTTTAATTAAAAGCGGTCTCAGCAAAGCTGAGGCACTACGCGATCGCCTTAGACTTCTTAGACTTTTGAAAATAGGGTAATCAGTAACTAATTAGTTTCACAATTAGTCCAACTAACTGAACTAGAGACATCTCCTGTATAATTTCCACTTCTAATAATTCCTAGTCCCAGAGAAATAGCCAAACATTGTTTAGTAGAATTATTTTGATTATGATAAACAACAATTGTACCAGCACTATTAGTATTACCTCGAGGCGAAAAAGTAATTACTGGTGTGGTGTAATTGGTTTTAATTTCTACTCCAGTTGGTAAAGAGCGATCGCTCAATAAACAGCCTTCATAACTACCATAAACATCAGGAGTTTTAACTTTGATTGTACGATTTGTTGTATCAATTTGAATTCGGCAACGTTTGCCTCGACGAATAGCTTGTCTTTGTGCCTCTTTAATTGCACCTTTAACTGTTTCAAAACCTTCTTTAACCTGAGATTGATAATATAAACCGACAAAATTAGGAATTGCGATCGCAGCTAAAATACCAATTATAATTACTACTACCAAAATTTCAATCAAACTATAACCGCGATCACGCAAAGCAGGTGTAAACACAATACGCAGTATCTCAACAAAGCTGAGATTGCTTCTGTTTGTATTGTATGATCTCATAAAAAATTAGGTAAACTTGCTTTGATTCTCTTAACAGTTCCAATAGTTTAGCCGTACAAAGAACTTACGACCACCTATTTTAAAATTAAATCAATGTATAAAAACAGTAGGAGGAGGTAAAAAGACACAGAAATGAACAAATTATAAATTATATAGCGAGGCAAAACGCCTAAGTCAGAATAATTATTCAACAGTAACTACCAATACTTGATCTTGCCAGTCAAACCCAGGATGAGTTGTATCAGTTTGCCCGATTTCAAAAGCTATAATATATTGGTTTTTAGGCAAAGTAATTTTGTTATTTTGAATATAGTTGTTAGTTTGTAGTATATTTCCAATATTTTGATATCGGTTGGGATTGGCAGTCGGATTCCAAGCAGTATTAGAAGGAGCATTGCTACCATCTCCTAGGGTTAATACTCTGGTAGAATCATTTGAAAGTACAGGATTGCTATTATTTTGTTGTTCTGGTAAAAATTTGTCTGATAAAGTTGTAGAAGGAGTAACCTCTATATAAAACTCTTCGCTAGTTGTAAAAACCAAGTTACCATTTGTATCTGGAGTTGTAGTTATTTCTGGGTTACCAGTGCTTGTCTGTCTAAATTTTATTGTCATGTTACAAGGATCACCAGCAGGATTACAACCCATAGCACTTGCCAGATTTCTAACTTTATATGTTTTCGAGGTACCGCCGGGATTGAGAGGATTAGTAGTAAGAGAACCAAAAGAGTTGTTAGAACTTGCACCAGTTAAATTTTCTGCTTGCGCTCTAGCATAAACTTGAGTATTAGCTTGATATTGTTCGTCACTGTCTCCAAATACACCACTAAGATAAACCTGAGCAGTTTTCTTATTATTATTAACGCAAGCAGCAAAACCAGTACCACTAATAGCTGTACCCGTACAAGGTGAAGGAGTGATAGTTTGATCGTCAACACGATCAACCAAAGGTTGATTTACCCAAGTACCATTAGTATAATTACCATTATTGTCTAGTGGTGGCCCGTAGCGATAGATGACTTTAGGACCGAGCCATTTATCATCAGGTTTCGATCTGACATAATAAATTACTCTATTATCTGTATTGGCTTGTCCCATATTAGGTAAATCCAATGCTAATATAGCTTGACCACTAGTAGGTATAGTTAAACCAGCAGGAACATTTGTTGTTGGATTTGTTTCAATTGCTTCAGCTTTTTTGACTTCATCAGAAATGAATTCAAGAGCGCGGTTAACTTCCGTTCTGCTTCCTGCCTGGGCTGAAGAGGTTTTATTTCCTTGTAGCATATTTATTAAACCCCAGCCAGCAGCACCTATAACCACAAAAGAAATGGATGCACCAAGAAGTATTTCTGGCAAAGTATAACCAGTAGATTTTTTATGTTTATTTTTTAGTTTAATAGGTAAGTTAACGTGCATAGTACTAATTAGATTGATTTGATTTTATTTTTAGTAAGATGATTATTTTAATTAGCCAATAAAATGTTTTAGTTTAGTTTTATGATTAATTATTATGATATTTTAATGAAATTAGTTTTACTAATAATCAAACAATGACTATAAAGATATTTCTTTTATAACAATTATTTTGTTTTACGTTAACTAGAGTAAATACGGATAATAATTAGATAAAAAATAAAAATTTAATAAATAAAATTTAATTAGTTCGATTGAAATTAGTGAGATTTTACGAATTATTCATAATAATTATTTTTTTTATTTTTGACAGTCAAAATTTAGATATTTACCGCAGTTAAATTTAATAAAATATACTAAGTTTGATAAATTTAATTGTTAGCTCAGACTTTAGTTATAGATAATTAGTATATTTTTTTATTATCGTTATTAGTTAATTAGTCAGATGTAGTGCATGAATTGGCATTAAGTGTCGTACTGATATCGCCTGTATAATCGCCAGTTCTAAGCGAACCTAACCCATCACTTACTACGACACATTTTTTTTCATTACTCGAAGAATTATAAACTACTATTGTTTTGCCAGGACTAACAATACCTTTGTGGGTAAAAGAAATAATATTAGTATTGCCATCATTAGCTGTTATTAAAACTTGATTGTTTAAAGTACGAGTACTGAGTAAACAGTTATTAGTAGAAGAAAAAGTTTTTGCAGTAGTATCAATCGTGACTGTACAATTTTTTCCTCTTCTAATTGCTTGTCTTTGAGCCTCTTTTAATGCTCCTTCTACTAGTCGTTGAGCTTCTTTAACTCGATTTTGATTGAGTAACCCTAAAAAATTAGGAGCCATAATTGCAGCTAAAATACCGACAAGAATTATTGCAACGAGCATTTCTGTCAGTGTAAAACCTTGTTCTTTATTTTGGACATTGTACCGCTGCATTAGGAATTACCTCAATATAATCTGTTGCTATAGCATCTCCAACTAATTTAGTTCCATTCCACTCCTTGACTTCATACTTAATTCTCAAAACTTTATAAGGAGAAGAAGAACTTGGAGTAGGTGTACGAGTTAATCTATAGGTTTTACCTTCATCGCCTAATAATTTTTTATCAGCAGGGACACTTGGCAGACTATCTTCCAACGCTTTAGCATAACCATCTGCAGAACCAGTTGCACTACATTTGCTATAATCAACCGTTAAATTTTTAGCTGTTAATTGAATTTGTTCAGTATCTTCTTGGATTAATTGATTAGCTCTTTGTTGTTCTTGTGCTTTAACTCGCAGCATGGTTGCTAATACTAAAGCTTGCATTGATCCTACGACAAAAAATGTAGCAATCAGCATTGCAACTAATACTTCGATTAGAGAAAAACCTGCCTCTGATTTTGATTTTTTCTTAGAAATTGTCTTGTTGATTCTGAATGAAGCAGAATAAAAAGAAGAACTTAAGAATCCAAAGGTAGTTTGAGGTGATTTTTTAAGTATTAACATAATTAATTTACCTGCTGAGTTTCCCAACGCGAAGGAATATCAATTATGGGATCGACTACTCTGGCATTAGCACTAACTAAATCATCTTTAATATAGGTGTAGCTGTAATATTGTGCTGAAACTAGTGCTTTATCTGTAGGGTCATCTGGACTAATATTGACAGCAGTGGTCAAACCAAAATCACCATCCCAATCTTTGACCCAAACAGCACCTTTAATAGTTACAGTAGGGTTGTTTCCACTTGGTATCGTTACTGTGGCATTAGGCGCATGAATTAAAGCTGCAATATTAATCGGATCATTACCTTCAAATCTGATACTAGTCGTAGCAGCAGTGCCATAAATTTCTAAGTTATAAGATTTATTATTATTTCCTGATCGAACATTTAAATCGGCATTTCTTTCTTGTGGTCCTGTACCATCAGGATCAGGTTGTCCTCTAAGAGTTATATTGCCATTAACATATAGTAAAACCTTACTACCTGCAACAATATTTATATCTTCACCATCAAGATCGATATTGCCATTGATTACATAATTATAGTAGACACTACCGTCTGGCCGAGTTTCTGGATTATCTCCAGGACGAGGTAAAGTAATATCACTATCAAGATTGCTACTAATATTATTAACAACACCAGGAAGTGGTTTATATTGTGGTTGTAAAGGAGTCAAATTTACTGATTTTTCTTTATTAGTTGCCCAATCTTGAAGATTTGCTGTAGTTGGGATTGTGTTTGTGCTGGCACAGTTTGCATCAGTTAAAATAATATTTCCATTAACTGTGAGCTTGCTTACATCTGTTACTGAAGCATCTACTGTACCACCAGGAGTGCCAGTGATCCACAAAGCGGGGTTAAAGCGATTAAAATTACCTTCTAATTGAACTATTTCTCCATTAGGAGTAGGAATTCCTGGCTGAATCGGTAAATCTACTCTAATTTGAGTAACTGCTGCTAGTGCGTCGTTGATTAAACTAGTATTACTTTGATTAACTCTGCCTTCTACTATTAATGTGCCAAATGGTTGAGCAGTGTATGCACCTCCAGAGTAGTTACTAGTATAGGTATAACTAATTAACCTATATTGATATTCATTAAAGTCGACATTGTTATTTCCATTCGCATCAACATATTGCCAACCTCTAGTAGCCATTGCTGCTACGGTTGTATCTCCATCAGTAGGACAAGAAGCTGTAATATTAGGAATATTAGCTGCTTGTTTCCAGCTTATACCAGCAGTATCACTGCAATTTTCATCTGTCCATGTGCCATTACAAGCGTTATAAACAGCAATAACTTTATATTTATCAATTAACTCTCTATATCTAGCAACGCCCAATTCTGCTGCTGCTAAGGCTTTTGATGTCGCTCTTTGACTAACAGCAGTTATTTGTTCATCACTCGACTGGAAAATACTAATTGTCCCTACCAAAGTCATAATTAATCCCAAAGCGATGACGGCAGGAATAACAAAACCCTGATGTTTAGACTGACGTAATACAAGAGTTTTGAATAAAAGATTCATATATATATAGTCAAAATAAGCACAGTCTTTGTTGATAACAATATGATGTAGTCTTGCTTAATTGACTTTAATTCAGTGTGATCTCGATCACTAATTATAATAATTTTTGTTATTAATTTTTAATTAAATAAATTTAAGTTATCTTAGAGCTTGATTAATGAGTTAAAAAATAAACAATCTTAACATTCGCATTTTTCTTAGGATGCGGTCTTTTTTTTTAGTTCAAGGTAGAAATCTTAAAGCGATCGCTCATTAATCTAACTTCAAAAGCGATCGCTCTAAAATAAATAATCTTTTCAATTTAAAATTTATTAAGATTAATGCCTGCTTCTTTTGCCATTGCATCGATGCCTTTTTTCTCAAGGGTTTTGATTGCCTTGGTAGACATACGTAATTTCACCCAACGATTACCTTCTGGCCACCATACTCTTTTGGTTTGTAGATTAGCGTGCTGTAATCTTTTAGTACGACGATGAGAGTGAGATACAGCAAAAGCATTGTTGGCTTTTTTATCTGTTAATTGACATCTGCGAGACACAGTTTTCCTCCTATTTTATCACACAATCTCTTATTATATCTTATAAAAGACTAAATTTATCATAAAAACTGTTTGTAATTACAAATAAATTGTCTTGGTGAGCAACAGGAAAATTTTTATAAAAATCTACTTAAATCGAATTCTTCTTCAATTAATTCTTCTTGAAATCTTTCAGCACTTAAAATTAATAATAATCTTTCTGTATAATCTACTGCTCCACGCAATTCGTCTTTTAATTTTTCCAAACCACCGTTAGCATATTCTTCAAAAATTTGAATTCTTTCTGCTTCTATATCACGATCGCAATTAGCTAAGGTTTGTAGTTGTTGAGTTTCAGAAATAGCAATTAATTTGATTGCCCAATCATAACCACGAGAAATAAATACTTCTAAACTAATAGGTGCTGGTTCACTATTAGAGATTTCTTGTAATGGTACTCGCTTTTGATATTTGAATCCTAAACTAGCAGCAAAAGCAACAACATCTGCATAAGTTTGAAAAGGACCAGTTCCGCTTTTATGATCTATAAGTTTTTGAATTAATTCTGCTTTGTCTTTAGCAATTTTAATTCTAGGGAGAGCCATAATAACAATTTTAATTTGCTGTTATTTTATACCCAATTGAATTTCATGCCTAGGTATTCTTCTAACTGAGTATTATGACTGATAAAAAATTGACTTAAATTTTCTCGAAGCTGCTCATCTTGATGATTGTAAGAGCCAACATTATGTTTTTTAAATTGTAAATTATGATTATCAGCTAAATTGAGAAAAATGTAAATTTGTTTCATAGTTTGTTCTGGTTCTGACAATAACTGTTCATTAGTTAAAATTAAAAGTTGTTCTTTAGCAAATATTTTTAACCATCTTTTAATAGTATGAACATATAAACCACCTAATAAATAAACTGAATTTTTTTCTCGACAGAACTGTTCAATTTGTTCTTGATGCTCTAATTGTTTAAGCATTGCCAATTCAGAATTAATTGCTATTTCTAAAGAATTGCTTTCCCAACCATGTTTAAGACGATGATAATAGTGAGAAATAGCTCTTTCTACAGGATTTCTTAAAACAAGAATTAACTTAATCTGAGGAAATAAAGCAAAAACTTGTTCTTGAACATCACTAATTAAATAAGAAGGGGTAGCTTCTCCTGTAATAAAATTTGTTTCTTCAGGAATTGTAGGAAAATGAGATAAATACCAATTGAGATTTGGTTGTAAATTATCGCTGCGATTAAAATATCCTACTTCTTTCTTTACGGCTGGTAAAATTTGAGGATGTTGCGATAAATAATGATAAAGAGAAGTTGTGCCAGCTTTTGCTGCTCCAATAATTAAAAAATTAGGTCCTTGAGACTGTTGAAAACTCCAATGTTTCTCAACAAAATTTGGTCGACTTTGACTGGTTATAGTATAACAAGCATGACGATAATAATGGGCTGCCTCATCAAACTTTTCTTGTCTAGTTAGTAAATCTCCTATCGTAATATAATATTCTGAAGGAAAAATGTTTTCTTTTTGTTGTGCTTGTTGGTAACAATTAATAATTTGATTTATTTGATTGGGATTAATTTTTTGAATATTTCTAATTTTAGTATAAATAGATTTAATGCTTGGTTGGATTGCAATTGCCTGTAAGTAAAATTCAATTGCTTTATTCCATTTTTTTTGTTTTTCAAAACTTGTACCTAAGTGATTATAAAATTGACCAATTTTATAACTTCTATTTTGTTCATAGCCTAGCCAAGTACATTGTGGATCAATTTCCAAAGCTTTTTGGTAATTCTGCTGAGCTAAAGACCAACTTTTTTGCTGAAGATAAATTTGTCCTAATTGTTCAAAAAAGAAAGCATTATCTGTACTAAAATCAATAGCTTGTTGATAAATAGCTATGGCTTGTTCCCATTTTTTTTGTTGAAGATAAAGTTGTCCTAATCGATGATAAGATTCCAGATAATTAGGTTCAATTTCAATAGCGCGAAGATAGGAATAAATTGCTTTGTCTAGATAATTTCGTTTGGTATAAGCTAATCCTTGTTCGTAATATAATTGGGCTGACTCTGGATATAATTGTGTTAGAAGAAGAGGTTTGAGGATACCAATATTTCTGAGAGTTTTAACTATATTATGCTCGTTACCATCATAGGCTTGAAGTGTTACATTGTGGCATCCTTGAAGACGGGCTGCATGAACTGTGTCTAGATGGTTTTCTCGACAAAAATAAATATAAAATTGAGTTTTAATTGTATTTTTATTTTGCCAAAGCTTCAGTAAATCAAAATATTGATTGGAAGTTTCAGGATTAAAAGATTGATATAATTTATTTAACTGAGATTGCCAACGATGATCACCAAAAATAGAGCGATTTTTAGGATCAATAAAAGTTTGGGGAGAAAAAGCGATCGCAGTATCTGCTTCTAATAAATAGCCAAATAAAATTGCTGCATATCCTCCTGCAGAGTTACCAGTAACTACTACTTTTTGAATGTCTTGTTTTTGAATAAAAGATTTTAGATAATCAACAATTTGATCGATATTATTGCCTACTAATTTGATGCCGTTTTGATACCAATTTTGCAAACAATCTTTTAAAAATATTTTTTTGACTTTAAAATCTGAAGTAATTCTAGAAAATTCGTAAGGAAGAATTCCCATTCCTTGAGAAATACCACCACAAGCTATCAATAAAATATCACTATTATACTGACAATCTATTTGGATACCCTCTGTTTGTTGTCTTGATTCGTTTTCGGCAAAACTTGCAGTAGTCATCTACAAACTTTTTCCTTTATATATATTGAATTAATAAATTATTCAGAGGAAGATTATTATTACTACTCTTCCTCTACACACTCAACAAAGATTTAAATAAATAAAATTTACTAGTCCCAGTCAAACTTCATTCCTAAAAATTCTTCTAATCGTTGATTGTGAGGTTGGAAACATTTAGCTAGAAGCTGACGCATTTCTGGATCAATATCAGAATAAGAACCAGCATTATAAGTTTTATAATCTTTAAGTTGATAATTTGGTAAGTCAATAAAATTAAAAACTTGATTGAGAGTAGCAGGTGTATTTTGATAAAAATCTTCGCTTTTTAAAATTAAAAACTTATCTTTAGGAATAATTGACATCCATTTTTCTAAAAAGTAGATATAAACACTTTCTAATAAACAACCTGAACCACCTTTGCGGTTAATTTTGCCATCAAATGAAGCCTGTGCCATTTCATTAATTAATTCAATTTCATCCGCGATCGCATCTTTGAGAGAACGAAATTCTGCTCCAACTTTACGCCAGTGATAGTATTGAGAAATAGAGCGGTCGATTGGATTTCTCAACATCACAATTAATTTTAAATCAGGAAATAATTCTAGAATTTTAGAGGCTACTTCTGGATAATAAAGATGATCGGGACTACCTTCACCAGTTACATAATTTTTGCCTTCAGCAATGGCAGGAAAATGAGCTAAATACCATTCTTTACCAGCCTCAAAATTAAAATTAAAGAATTTGACTTCTTTTTTAAGTGCAGGAACAAACTGAGGATGAAAAGTTAAATATTCATAGAGCGAAGTTGTACCACAACGCATCGAACCAATAATAACAAATTTTGGTTCTTGTCCTCTTTTTCCTGCATCCCAAGCTTGTTCAATAAATTTTGGTTTGAGTTTTAGATTCTGTCGATAACTAGCATTTTGATAACAACTAATTGCTTGATCTAAACGACCCAATTTAGTTAAAATATCTCCCAAATTAGAATAACCAAGTAGATAATCAGGACGTTTCCGAATTACTTCCTGATAAGGTTCAATCATCCTTTCTAGTAATTCAGGAGCAAGTTTTTCTCGTTGAACTTTAATCAATAAACGATCATGGGGTTGCCAAAATTCAGGAGCGATCTCAATTGCTTTTAAATATGCGTCAATAGCTGCTAAAGAATTGCCTTGGCGATTATATATATCTCCGATATAAAGATAAAACCATTTTTGATCTAAATCTAATTCTACTGCTTGCTCATAAATCGCGATCGCATCTTGAAAAAGATTTTTTTTAGCTAAGGTTTCACCAATTTTTTGATATAAATTAATTGCTTTTTCTTGATGATTTAATTTGATTAAGTATTTACCTAATTCTTGACAAGAAGGAAATAATTTTGGCTCTAATTCTACAGTCTTATGATAATAATTAATGGCTTCTTGCCAATAACCTTTTTTAGTCAAAGCTTTAGCCAAAAGATGATGTGCTTGGGCAGATTTTGGTTCAGTTTTAACAGCACGACGATAAGCAAAAACTGCTTCTTCCAAATTACCTTGTTGTTCTAAAGTAGTGCCTAATTGTAAATCTTTCATGAGTTAAATACCTTGGTTAAAATTAAATAAATTGTGAACAAATATTTGAGAACAAACTAATTATTTTGGTCTGGTTTCAATTAAAGTTAAAATTTCCTGTTCATAACGAGCAAAAATATTTTGCCAATCATAGGTTTGCTCAACTAATCGACGACCATTAACACTTAATTTAGTCTTCAATTGAAAATCGTTACTAACCTGTATCACCGCTTCGGCAAATTCTTTAGGAGTATCACGAATTAAAATGTTTTCTCCATCAGTTACTTCTAATCCTTCGCAACCAAGACTCGTAGAAATCACTGGTAAACCCATTGCCATAGCATGAAGAATTTTGATTCTTGTCCCACTACCCAAACGAATTGGTACAATTGCAATTGAGCAATTCTGAGCTACATCGCTCATATTTTTGGGACTAGCGATGATTTCAAGATCTGAATAACGAGTAGCTAAGGCTTGAATTTCAGCAGAAGGTTCGCGTCCGGCAATACAGAAAGGAAGCTTAGGATTTTGTTGACGAATTAGTGGTAAAATTTCTTCAGTAAAGTATAGTACAGCGTCAATGTTGGGATAATAGGTCATCGTTCCCATATACAACATTTTTTGTGCCTGACTATTGTTGACAGGAGTAATGTTGTGGGTGTCTATCCCATTCTTAACTACGATCGCTTTACTGTTGGGACAACGACTAAGTAATTCTTGTCGATCATCTTCACTAACTAAAGTAGTTAAAGCAAATTTTGACCAAGTTTTGTTTTCGTAGGTTTCAAGTAATTTAGATTCTCGTTCAGAATCCAAAAACACTTTTACTGCTTCTACATCTGATGCAGCCGTCGTAATATCGGACTCGGTAATCGTAGCGCATTGTTTGAGAATTCTTGACTCAATATTATGTTCATTTAAGATTGTCAGATGATTCTTAAACAGTTCATGATAAGGAGTAGCAAAAATAAAATCGAATAAAACTGCATCAAATTTAATTTGACTCAATTGTTGAAGAACTTTCCACATATTCCAAGTTCCCCATTGATATAGTTGTTTTTGTTGATCGACTCGACGTGGTGCTAAAGGTACGCCTAGTTTGACCATCATGGCGCAGTTACAATACTCTTGTAAATCTTCTTCAATTTGATAATCAGCCTCGTCAAAAATAAAAGAAACCACTGTCAGATGATGACGACTTCCTAAATACTTAATTTCTTCAAACATCCGAATTGCTCCCCCTGTATTAGGAGGATAAGCAGGATAGGGAGTAATTAGCAAAATTTTTAGCTGATCCTGACACTCAGTTTGCTTTAACTGCTCACAATAATCGATTACTTGCTGCCAACGGTGTAGTAATTGCTGAGATTGCTCTTTATTTTCGTAAAATCCTGCAAAATCGGGATTAAGTTCAATTGCTCGACTATAAGCTGAAATTGCCTCAGCTAAATCGTATCTACCTTTGAGTGCATCACCATAACCATTGTAATACCAACAGTTATTTGGTTCTAATTGTAAAGCCTGACGATAACATTTAATCGCGCGGTCAAGATCAGCTTGTTTTGTTAAGGCATTACCTAATTGAAAATAAGCTTCTGGATAATTAGGATGAAATTCCAAAGCTGCATTTAAAGCCACAATTGCCAGATCGATCTGATTTTCTCCCAAATAAGTTTTAGCTTTAGCTAGTAAAGCTTCTGCTTTTTCTGGTTGTTCTTTTAAAGATGCGGAAGGACTACTAAGTAAAAGTTTTTGATTAAAATGTGTTTGTCCTGGTAATAATTTGGCTAATTGAGTCGATATTTCTCGATTTTGAGGCTGATACTGAAGAGCTATTTGATAATAAACGACCGCTCTTTCTAACTGATTCTGTTTAACTAAAGCATTTCCTAGCTGTAAATAAAGTTTGCCATTATCAGGTTGTAGTGCGATCGCTTTATAATAATTATGGAGATTATCAGGATTCAGTTGAATCTCGCGCTGATAATAACTAAAGGCTCGATCCGAATCTATTTTCGAGCGATGTCCCAAAGCATCAGCTAATTTAATTTCTACTGTTGGTAAATCGGGTTTTAGTTCAATTGCTCGACGGTAAGCTGCCACTGCTTCATCCCATCTAGCCAAATTGCTAAAAATTTCGCCTAAATTATAATAAGACCAAGGAAAATCAGGATTTAACTCACTTGCCTTCTTAAAAGCTACTTCAGCCTCTTGCCATCGTCTTAATTGAACTAAGGCATCTCCCAAATTATTATGTGTCCAACAAAAATCATCTTTAACTTTAATTGCTGCTTGATAAGCTGCAACTGCTTCTTCCCATCGATATACTTTACTAAATGCATCACCAAGATGATGACAAGCTTCCCAATAATCAGATTCTAGTTTGATCGCTTGTTGATAACAGACAATTGCTTCTTGCCATTGTTTCTGTTGAGTAAAAACAAAGCCAAGACGATAATGATGTAAAGCAATTTGAGGATTAGATTGAACCGCTTTGCGATAATATTGAATCGCTTCTTCTAGCTTTCCTTTACTATGTAAAATTTCTCCTAAATGTAAATAAGCTTCGGCTAAATTGGGAGAAAGTTCTAAGGCACGACTGTAACAAGTTACCGCTTCCTTGAGTCGATTGTGCTTTAAGCAGGCGTTACCCAGTTGTAAATGTTCTTCCGCTTTAACACTGCCAGGTTCTAAACTATAAGCGTGATACCAATATGTAATTGCCTCAGCAGATTGATCCGCTTTTTCTAAAGCTCTAGCTAAATTACGATAAACACCTGCTAAGTGAGGATTTAACTTAATTGCTTGTTGATAGCAGTTAATTGCTTCTTGCCAATGTTGTTTTTGAGCGTATAGACTACCCAAATTTGAGTAAATAGCTGCGGAATTAGGATTATTTTGAGCTTTTTGTCGATATTTGGCAATATTTAAATCAAGAGCTTCAGTAGAAACAGAATTGGTTGATGTAGTTATTTTCTCTTGAACTTGGTTAGGAGAAGGTAAAACAATCTCACTAGTTGATAGCAATTTTTGCTCAAGAGGATGATCTCCTTCTAATCTATTTTGATAATGCGAAGTTTGCTCATAGCTAGCAGCTTCTTGCCATCGTCCTAATTGCTTCAAAACTTGAATCAATTTTTGATATTCTTCTTGTAATTTAGGCTCTAATTTAATTCCATAACGATAGTGAATTACTGCTTCTTCTAACTGATTGTTTTCTCTCAGCCAATCTGCCAGAAAAATATGATCTTTACCCTTCGCTCGCTCTGGCTCTAAACTTAAAGCTTGATGATGATAATGCCAAAATTTATTCGTTTCTCCTAACTGTTGGCAAACTTTAGCTAAATTTTCATAAGCACCTGCAAATTTGGGATTAATAATGATCGCTTTTTGATAATATTCAATTGCCTGTTGCCATTGCTTTTGCCCAGCATATAAACTACCTAAATTTGCATATACTTCAGCTAAATCTGGTTGAATAGCGATCGCTTTAGCATAATAACCCATTGCTTCAGCGGTTTTACCACTTCTTTGCAGGGCATTACCCCAAATTTTATAAGCCTCTGCCGAATGGGGTTCAATTTCTATTGCTTGCTGACAAGCAACTATTGCTTGTTGCCATTCTTGGCGATCGCAATAAGCTAAAGCCTGCTGTAGATAGATTCGGGCAGCTTCTAAGCCTGAGTGATGATTAGTTTCAGATTGAGCAGAAACTCGCTCTTGATTAGCAGACGGTTTTTCAATTAATTTAAAAGAAAAAGAAGACTTATCTGAAGAATATACCGCTGATAGCTGTCTATATTGTGTTGAATGGGAATCAAAGTCAGGAAGTTGTAATTTAGTTGAGAAGTTACGATGAGAATCTTCTCCTGTTTCACCAACGTGGAGAGCAACTGCTTCTTGCCAAGGCTCAGATAACTGTGACTGTGAAGTCTCTCCTTCCTCAGTCCAAGAGTTGTTGAGCATAATCGCCTTGCGATAGTGAATCATTGCCTCGGGAATTTTGCCAATTTTTTGCAAACCTACTGCCAATTTTTGATGAGCCAATCCTGCATTTGGTTCGATTTCTACTGCCTGACGATAAAGCTTAATTGCCTCAGTAAACTTACCCTGTTCCCAAAGTCTATCTCCTTGATAAATTTTGGTGCTGGCTAGATCTGGTAATTTTAGGTAAGAGTTAACATCTGGAGACTTTGAACTAACATTGTCATCATTTTTAACGTTAGGAGATGCTCTGTCTTCTCGAGCCTGCCCAACTATAGTGTTGACAAAAGCAGCAGAATTCAACAAATTTTTCAGACGATCAAACATAATTAAGCTGAGATAGCGAAGAGAAATGAATAAAATTCAGCTTGAAACAACAATAATGTTATTAAAACTACACTAGATTATTAGTGATCAGTACCCTGACGAGATTCTTTAGTTCCTTAGTTTTACTTAGAACTTAAAACCAGAGCTTGCGTCACTTCGTTAATAATTCGGATTAATTTCAGCTAAATATTTCCATGATCTCTGTAAAAACTTTTAAGAAGCAAAATTCAGCCCAAAATTAACAACAGATTCCCAGTCTCGTCGATAAAAAAAAATATTTCTTGAAAGAATTAAATATTAATTAATATATACTCCATGACCGCAAAGTAAAAGCTGCGTCTGTTTTTTTTCGGCAAGGTACTTTTCACTACTCAAATGCAGTCGAGGCGCGTGCGCGATCGCTATCAGACAAATCAACTAAGCTATAAGATAAAATTAGACCGACTTAACACCATTGAATGCGAGTTAAAGAAGGAGCAAAATTTTGAGTTGGCGAATAAAATTATCTAATTGGCTTTCAAATGGTATTTTAGATAAATATCAGCGAAAAATAGAATTAGCAAAAACTAAATTAAATCAAACTGAATCTGAACTAGAAAGTTTAAAAATCCAATTACAACAATCTCAGCTAGAACAAAAACAGACTCTAGCACAACTCCAAATCAATCAAGGTTTTCAAATAGAATTAGCAGAAAAACAAATTCAACTACAACAAATCAAAGCTCAACTTCACCAATGTCAATCTCAACTTCAACAGAAGCAAGAACAATTAGAAAACTCCCAAACTCAACTGCAACAAACACAAACAAAATTAGTTAATTCTCAAGATTGGCTACAACAAATTCAAACTCCCATTAAAATATTAGAAGTTAAACGTTTACCGCAAAAAGATTTTGAAGCATTATGGGGTTTTGGAATCGGTTCTCCTGTTCCACAAAGTCAAGCTATTGCAGGTTCTATTTTATTTAAAGGGTGGGTATTAGGTAAAAAATCACCAGCTAAAAAAGTTAGAATTACTTATCAAGGGCAAATGTTGATTGAAACTCCAGTTGAACAATCTCGCCCGACAATTACTGAGTATTATCCAGATATACCAGCAGCAGCAAATAGTGGTTTTGAAACACCTTTTTCAATTACAGCAATGGGTTCGGAAGCCGAATTAGAGTTACAAGCTGTTTTGGAAGATGCAAGTGTTATTCCTATAAGTATAATTAGTTTAAAAAGATAGTGTTTCCGTCATAAATTTGGGGTCATAAATTATTGCTTATTTAAATTGCCTACTCAACTTCTATTTCTGCTTTTTCTCAATCAGTAAGTATTTAGTCAATCTTAAAAAGATTGTTTAATAATTATGGAAGAAATGCTTGAGCTTAAACAATGTCTTCTCAATCACAAATATGAGCAAGCTTTGTTAATAGTAGAAGAATTAGAAGAGATGGGAAGACAAGACAAGATTAATAATTTAGAATCTTTTTTCGTAATTTTACTAATTGATTTAATTAAAATTCAAGTAGAAAACAAAGTTACTAGAAGTTGGAAGGCTTCTATTGCTAATAGTTTAATCGCAATCCAAAAGAGAAATAAACTAGGAAAAAAATCTAACTACATTAACCAAGACGAATGGTTGCAACATATATTAGACTGTCAAGTTGAAGCATTGTTAGCAGCTTCTAAAGAAATTTTTGAAGGAATTGATTATCAACAACTAAAAAAAATAATCAACTTTGAAGAAATCACAAAAATCTGTAATGAATTATTAGCTTATACCTATACACTAGATAAGCAAGAAATAATTGAAATTATTAATCAGAAGTTTCCATTTGAATATTAAGTAAAGCGATCGCTTTTTACTCTAGATTATCTTCATTCAAAAGGCGGTCTAAAATACGACGGTTTTCTACTTGTAGTCCTCTGATTTCGCTCTGCATTGTTTCAATATTAGTTTGCATGGTTCGTATTACACCCATTGAGTCAATAAATATTTCTGTAGCTCTTTCCATTTGCTCAGTAAGGCGGTCTACTCTGTTAGTTAAAGCATCAATAGCTTCAGCATTAGCATCAATTTTAGCTGTATTACTATGACTTAGTTTGATGGCTGATTGTAAAATTTTTTCGATTTGATTTAGTCTTTGTTTTGGAGTTAGTTCTTGACTCATTTTAGCTAAAGATTTTTATTTAATAATTGATTATACAGCGATCGCGCACGCGCCAGGCTTCGCCGAGACCGAATAATAAATAATAATTTTTGACTTAATCAAACTGTCTAAATTATAAAAAAAAGCGTGTTTAAATAAAATAAACACACTCTAAAAAACTTTATTTAAGATTAGATTAAAAATTATTGAGCAGCACGAGCATAATATTGTTCTGCCTCTTGTTCCCTACCTTGTTTCTTCAAAATATCGCTGAGTAAGCGTAAAATATAGGTAGCATCTGGTTTAAGTTCTATAGCTTTTTGATAACAACGAATTGCTGTATCTAAGTTATCTTTTTCCTGAAAAATATCTCCTAGTTTTTTATATGCTACTACAAAATCGGGTTGAAGCTGAATTGCTTTTTGATAGTTAGCCATTGCTTCATCAAGTTGTCCTTTTTCTAACAATGCATCACCTAAAAATAGATAAGGTTTAGCTGAGTCTGGTTTAAGTTCAATTACTTTTTGATAGTATGCGATCGCGTCATCAAAATGTTCTTTTTTCAGCAATATATTGGCATATTTAAGATAAAAACCACTATTCCATTCAGAATTAATTTTTAGTGCTTTTTGATAATAATTAATTGCAGATTCAATTTCATCTTTTTCTTGTAGAAGTAAGTCTCCTAATTGTTTGTAAATACGCGCAGGAAGCTCTGGTTTTAATTCAATTGCTTCTTGATAAGCTGCGATCGCGCCATGAATTTTGTTTTGTTTTTGTAAAACTTTAGCTAATTTTAGATAAGGAGCATAATTTGATGGATTTAAACCAATCATACGTTGATAACATTTTACTGCTTCTGACCAATTTTGCTGAGATTCATAAATTTCAGCTAACTTGGGTAAAGGTTGAGTATAGTTAGGTTTAATTTTGATTGCTTGCTGATAGCTTTGAATCGATTCTTCAAAGTTGCCTTGTTCTTTTAATGCATTACCTTTTTCAAAATTTGCTTTTGCTTTTTCTTTGAATTTATTAGTAGCGGTCATTTTTTTGTACCTCATTGTTATTAAGACTCAATAATTTTTATTTTGATTCAGCCAATTTAACCATTACAAAAGCCATTGCTTCATTTAATAATGACGGAGATAAATCCGTAATTATATTTTTTAGATCCATATAATTTTTTGAGTCTGTAGGGGCTTTTAAGAAAAGTTTAAATTTATCTCGCGAGGCAAATCTATCTATTAATTCTAGATTAGAGCCATAATAATAATCAAATACAAGTTTTTTCTGTTCCAAAGACATAAAATCAATTTTTTCTTGATTGAATCCTCTATTTTGAGCAAATTCTTGGAGATATTTAGATATTATTTCTCGTATTCTAATGTTTTCTTCTTGTTGAAATAACCATGACAACTCTTCAGTTTCTTTGATATAAGAAAATATTTGTTGACATAAAAGAATTGTTTTATAAGAAGGCGATATATTGTAGTTTTTAGATTCTTGAAATAGATCAGAAGGTATATATTCAATTCCAATCAAATCAAAAAAATTACTTAATAAACCACTACTTGAATAAACTAAATCTTCAAAAGATAAAACACGTAAATAGGAAGGTTGAAAATATTGATCCCAGAAATCGCAGATTTCATTGTATTTTAAAGCACGTAAAGACTGAGAAAACTTCTCAAACCAAGTATCAAAGCTATCAAAAGTAGTACCATTTTTTGCTAATTGAGCCCACTGAGAAGATAACCATTGATATTGATTTCTATAAATAAAAACTAAATTTAATTCTAAATTATCAGGAAGGCAATCACGTAACTGTAGTAATTGTTTTTTTTCTGTTATTTGAATAAAATTTTCTGCACTGATGATAAAATGTTCTGCATCAGAGTTATTTATTTCTTGTTTAAGGTTATCAAATACATTATTTTTTCCATTTTTAAAATTATTTGTTAATACTTCTAATGCAAGTTCATGATGAACATAGGAGTTTCCCAATTCACCTCTACCAGCTTTTAGGTATTTTATTCCCATTGTTTCTAAGTTTTTTTCATGTTTTTTTAACCAATACTGGATAGTTGTAGAACCACATTTTTGATGACCAACATGAATATAAAGTTTTTTAGTTGCAGTCATAGTTTTTATTTTTTCAAATTACAAAATTAACAATAACTAAATAGAAGCCTGAAGCACTTCAAAAAGTTTATAAAGATATTTTGCTGGTAAAAATCTTGACATATCCTCTAATAATTGAAACCATAAAATAGAGCCTTGATGTTTATTAAGAGAATCCCAAGGTTTAGGTCGGTCTAGTAAATGAATAATTAGACTTTGATCGCTTAAAAGCAATTCATCAAATGTTCTTTGGTCATAAGGAGGATAAAAATCATTAAATCGAGGAGATAAATCGGCAATTTGACCATCAAATGCTATGTTCAAAGCACACTGATCGTGATAAAGAAGTTTATGTCCTTCTTCCACAGCAATTCTCACGGCTTTATTTAATAAATCAGTTAATTGAGGATGAGTTGAATCAAAAGCAATTACTCCTGAGTTATAGTATTTTCCACTTTTTAAGTTATTAGTTTTGATTGCCTCTTCTATTTCTGATTTTGGTCTTTCTCTACGTGCTGCAATAGGATAACCATTAAAATCTAAATAATCGATTTCTTCAAGTGAATCAAGAATAATAGTATCTGAATCAATATAAAGCCACCGAGAGTTAGGAGAAATATCATTTAATACTTGACCAAAAAATAGTCTATAATAAGCTGTTCTAGAAAGAGAATCTCCTCCAGTAAAAACGCCATAACCAGTAGTGAGTTTATAATCACTAAGTCCTTTGAATAATGATTCAATATCTATAAATTCAATAATTAAATTTAAGTTGTGAGCTAAAACTTGATAAGCTTCTTTGATTAATTCTAAAGTAGGGTGATCGGCTACCACATAAATCGGATTATTTTTTAGTTTATGTTTATTATGTTTATGTAGTGAAAATATAGATACTAAAGTTGGTAGGCTATAAGCTTTGTCTGTACAATAAAATATTTTTGTTTTAATTGATTCTACTTGAGAGAGTTGCTCAGAAAAAATATTTTCTTTTAATCTTAATCTGTTTTCACAAATAACTAAATCTCGTGACAATGAATTTTCTTTTTTCATTAAAGATACGCATTGTCTGGCTTCGTTGATTGGTTCTATTAATTGTTCAAGTATGGCAGTTTTGATTAATAAAAAACTAGTTTTGATTTCTTGATTGTCAAACTCTTGTTCTATAACATTTAAAGCTTCCTTAAATTTTTTACTCTTACGAACAACTTTAATAAATAAACTGTGATTGTGTATGTTTGTAGGTTCTTTTAGAATTGCTTCTGCTGCAAAATCAAAAGCTTTTTCCCATTCTCCCAATTCACAAAATAATTTAGCTACAGCTTGATAATAAGAATGAGGAGGGGTAGTAGTTATTTTTAAGCTATTAAAATAACCTAAAGCTTTATCTAAATTTCCAGAATAACAATATAATTCTAGTAACCTCACTTTAACTTCTTCGTTATCAGGACAAATCAATAAAGCTTTTTCAAGCATTTGAGCAGATTGAGTCCAATCTCGTTTTGCCAAATATGCGTGTGCTGCTGCAAAGATGACATCAAAATCTTTTTCAAAAAGACTTATAGCTTGATTAAAAACTTCTTCTGCTTGTTCAATTTTTTTATCTTCAATGTAAGAATATCCTAGACTAATGTAAGACCATTTATTTTGTGGTTGAATTTCAATGGCTTTACACCAATAAACTTGTGCCTCTGATTTATTTCCTTGTTCTTTTGCTAATTCGGCTAAACCCAGATAACCGAGAGCATTATGAGGGTCAATTTCAACAACTTTATTAAAACAAATGTTAGCTTGTTGATATTCATTAATAGTTTGATAAGACTTTCCTAATAAATGCCAGCACCATAAATTTTTATTATCTAAATTGATTGCTTTTTCAAAAGATAAAATTGCTTCTTTAGTTTTCGATTGGTGAAAATAAACTTCTCCAAGACAAATTAAAAGCCAAAATTGATCGCCGAATTGTTGATTGACTATTAGTAATGTTTGTTCTGCCTCAGAATATTTTTTTAATCTAAATAAACATTCTCCTTTACGCAACATGGAATGATAGTGCTGAGAATGGAAAGCTAATGACACTTCATACATTGTCAAAGCTTGTTGATAATTTTGCTCATTAAAACTACTATCAGCTTTTGTAATAACCTCTTCAAATGATTCTGAGGTTAAATGTTTTTTGGCAAGTTGAAAATCTGGTTCTATTTCTATTGCTTTGAGAAAAGAATTCTTTGCTTCATCTAGTTTTAATAACCTTTCATAAACTTGACCAAGGCGATAATAAGCCCAATGAAATTTTTCATTTAATCTAATTACATTGAATAAATGTTGTTCAGCTAAATCTAGCTGATTTTGATCTAAAAAAATTTCGCCAAGCTTTTGATGAATTAAATAATCATCTGGGTTCAGAGTTAATGCTTGTTGATAAGCATCGACTGCTTCAGATAATTTACCCTGTTGTGCAAAAAAAAGTCCTAATCCATAATGACCCCAGTGAAAATCAGCTTCAAGTGCGACTGATTTATAAAAATTGTCATAAGCTTCTGATAAATTTCCTTGTTCTAAAAAAGCTATTCCTAGTTTAAAATAAATACTCGCGGAGTTAGTATGATACTGCAAACCTTGCTGGTAAATTTCAATAGCTTGTTGTATATTTCCTTCTTTTAGTAATGATGCTCCTCGATCTAAGCATTCTTGTACTGATAATTCTCGGGAATATTGACTAAGATTTTGTACGCTCATAAAAACAATTTGAATTTTAATTAATGGTTGAATTGAAATATGTATATATATTTAATTGATTAAAAACTTTTTCAACGAAGCTTTTACTACTTCACAACTATAGGGAATAAGTGCTTCTTGAGATTTTGTTGCTAGATAATTCCAAATCTTTTCATCTTGATAAAGTCTTAAAACTTGATCAGCAAATTCCTCAGTATTGTTTGCTTCTAAAATATTTTCTTCGTGAATTAAATTCATTCCTTCTATGCCAACAGAAGTAGAGATAACTGGTAAAGCATATTCCAAACTTTGTCCGATTTTTCCTTTCATTCCTGCGCCGTATCTTAACGGAGAAACAAACACTCGATGACTTAAAAAATATGAACTTACATCAGATATATAACCAGTTACAATAATGCGATCGCATTCTAATTGTTTGACTTCTGGAGTGGGATTACTTCCGAGTAAAGTTACTTTAACGTTCGGTATTTTTGCCCATACTAATGGCATGATTTCTTCACACAACCATAACACAGCATCTACGTTAGGAGGATGGGTGTAACTACCGATAAATAAAATATTTTCTCTACTATGAAAATCTTTAGTTTCACCTAAATAAGGAGTATGAAGATTAGGAATAACTGCTACATTAGAAACCCCTTGTTGTTGTAGTATGTTTTTTTCTACAGAGGTAACTGTAATAGTCACATCTGCTTGATGAGAAATTGTTAGTTCTCTAGCTTGCATATTGATCCATTCAGTTGCTGCTTGCGGATCTTTTTCTGGAAATAATTCCCAAGCGCGTTTCATTCTCAAATAATGTAAGTCGATAGTGTCGTAGATAATTTTGAGATTTGGTTGTTGTCGAATGATTGGAATGTATTTTTCGTTCAGTTCTGGTCGACAAATCCAGGCAAAATTGATTAAAGGCAATCTAGCTTTGATCTGTTCTTCAGGAATTATTCCGTAACCATCTTGAGTGTAGAGGACTTCAATTTGAAGGTTTTGTAGAATCGAGGTGTAGGGTTCGTCTTTAACGCCATTATCGGCTGCAAAGATAACGTGATAGTTAAGTTCTTTAAAGATTGCTAAAAGATGGAATAGGCGTTTTGAGCCTGATTCTTTGTCATAACAGGGCATATAAGTATCTATGACTAAAATAGTTTTTTGCCCTGAGTATTTTCTTGCCGTTTGAGGAACATTTTCAGCACCTTGATTGGGTTGATACAGTTCCGTTGCTAAAACTGATTGCCATTTTTGTTTAAATTTAGCTGCATTGATGACTTGATATTTTTTAGTACCGCTATTGGTAGAAGTTCCTGAAGTGATGCCTTCATAATGAACTACTTCTGATTTGGGCTGATACATGACTTTTAAACCTAAACGATGGCGAATGGCAAAGCATAAATCAGTATCTTCGTAATAAGCAGGAGCAAAATCTCTTTCAAAACCTTTTAAAGCTTCAAAAGTGGCTTTTTTGACCATTAAACTTGCTCCAGAACAATAATCTACCTCGCGCAAGTAATTGTATTGAGGGTCATGAGGATTATCGTTTCTGCCATAATTCCAACCAGAAGCATCTTGCCAAATAATCCCACCAGCTTCTTGAAGAGAGCCTTGAGGATAAACTAGTTTTGATCCTACTGCGCCTACGTGTTCGTCTTGAAGGAAAACATCAATCAGACTTTCAATACAGTTGGGGCGGATTTCTGTATCATTATTGAGGAAGTAAAGATATTCACCGTTAGCTACTGCTGCACCTTTGTTACAAGAATGAATAAAACCCAAATTCTGGTTATTATCAACCAAAGTTAATCCTTCAATTGAACTTAATGTTTCTTGAGTATTGTCTTGAGAACAATCGTTAATGACGATAATTTCAACTAATGTTGTTGCTTGGATATTTTGGACTAGAGCTTGTAAACACTGAAGAGTGTATTGAAGTTGGTTGTAAACAGGAATAATAATTGAAACTGTAGGACAATTACTTTTGGGTAAAACGACAACTGATTTAGTGGTAGTAGGTTGAGCAACAACGTTTACCAGAGATTCAAGAACCTTCTTAACATCAGTTTGGGGATTTTTTTTAAGTAAAGTATTGTCTAAACGAATTGAAGCTTCTAAATTACGTGGTTGAATTTGCATTGCCATTTGATAGGCGATAATTGCTTCATCTAATTTTTCTTGCTTGACTAAGGCAGTCCCAAGACTAATGTAAAGTTCCGAATTATATTTATCAATTGCTATTGCTTGATGATAGTTATGAGGTTCGTCTGGATTTTGAGCGATCGCTTGACGATAACATTGAAGTGCTAATTCGCGATCGCTTTGCATTCTTTGATAAAGAGCATTACCTAATTTATTTTGAATGTTCGGTAAATCTGAGTTGAGTGCTACTACAGACTGATAAGCAGTAATTGCTTCATTCCAGAGTTTGAGTTTACTACAAGCTTCTCCAAGGTTATAATGCGACCAAGCAAATTCAGGATTAAGTTTAACTGCCTGACGAAGAGCATCTCCTGCTGCTTGCCATTGTTCGATTTGAATTAAAGCGTAGCCTAAATTATTATGTGACCAAGAAAAATCTGAATTAATTTCAGTGGCATGACGATAAGCAGAAATTGCTTCATGCCATTTTTGTTGTTTGGTTAAAGCTTCACCCCAATAATGATAAGCTTCCCAGTAATTAGGCTCTAGTTGAATAGCTGCTTGATAGTGAGCGTTGGCTTTTTGCCATTGTTGTTGTTCGGCGTAAGTTTGAGCAATTTGATAATGTAAAGGAGCATAATTGGGACTGTTTTTCAGTCCTTGTTGATAACAATTAAGTGCTTGTTGTTTTTGTCCCGCTGAATTGAGTAACTCTCCAAGACGTAAATAAGGCTCTCCTAAAGATGGTTGCAATTGAATTGCTTGACGATAAAGTGCGAGTGCTTGATCCGATTTTCTTTGTTTTAAGAATTGATTACCTAATTGTAAATATTCTTCTGCTTTAATTTTTTGAGGTTCTAACTGAATTGCTCGCAACCAAAAGGAAATGGCTTTGTCTTCTTTTCCTGACTGAGTTAAAGCTCTAGCTAAATTACGATAAGCTCCAGCAAAATTAGGATTTAGTTGAATTGCTTTTTGATAATGCGCGACCGCTTTTTGCCATTGTTTTTCTTTTGCATAGATACTAGCTACATTAGCTTGGGCTTCAGCCGAATTAGGATTTTGAGCAGCTTTTTGTAAATATTGTTGTAATTTTGAATCTGGGTTATTTGCTGGAGAAATTTGTAATTGTTCTGGACTATGGTGAGGAGTTAAAAATTTTTGTTCAATAGGATTATTTTTAAGTTCTAAAACTCGCTGATAATATTTGCTAGCTTGTTGCCATTCTCCCATTTGTTCTAAGGTAATAGCTAATTTTTGATGAGCTTCAATAGAAGTAGGAACTAACTCAATCGCACGGAAATACTGGTGAAGAGCCTCTTGAAATTTACCTATTTTAAGTAATTGTTCACCCAACTGAAAATGTTGTTGAAAAGCTAAGTCGGGTTTAGCCTGTAATTGAATTGCTAATTGATTATATTCTTTAACTTTATCTGGATTACCTAAATTTTGCCAAACTTTAGCTAAATGCTTATAAACTCCAGGAAAGTCTGGTTTAAAAACTAAAGCTTTTTGATAATAATTAAGTGCTGATTCCCATTGTTGTGTACCCGCATAAAGAGTACCCAAATTCGCATAAATTTCCGCTAAATCAGGACGTAGTTCTAGAGCTTTAGCATAACAACCAATTGCCTCAGTTATATTGCCAATTCTTTGATAAGCATTACCTAAAAGTTTATAAGCTTCAACTATAGTTGGATTAATTTTAAGTGCATTTTCGCAAGCTTTAATTACTTGATCCCATTGCTGATTTTCCCAGTAAATTATTGCTTGTTCTAGATAAATCTGTGCTACTTCCAATTTAGGCATCAAAATCTGTGTATTAGCAGTTATAGCTAGTTGAGCCAAAGCAGTTTGAGAAGATTGATAGGCAGCTATTTGCTGATATGGAGGAGTAAAATGTTGCCAACTAAAACTAGGCGTAGGTAACTGAATAAATTCAGGTTGTTTATCTTCGTTTGGGGATTCTATTTGTTGAGATTTCATTGCAGAAAATATTTGTATAAACGTAAACTTAGCTGGATTTACTTTAAATTAATAGCATTTATATCAAGGGGCGATCGCTTCAGTAAAATTACCTTTTTGTCTGAAATTTATGGCTAATTTTTCATGATTTTCGAGCAAATTTAGTCAAGATTTCTAACTTAGTAGATAATCATCAAATACTAATTTTAGATAAAGTCATGAACTGTTTTAAACTTGCTCCTAGGTAATTCAAATTTGAAAATTTAAAAAAGTATTGAGCGAATCTTCATAAAAGAAACGATTAAATAATTAAAGATTAATAAAATTTATTTATTCAAAGTCTTAACAATACTAAAATATCAAGTGTTTCAATAATATTCAAGTATTTTTTTTTTGTGTTTTTTATTTAATTAATTTCACGTAAATAGTGTTTATACTAATAATTTAAAATTACTGAACAAATTTTAATAATGAAGCTTAACTTTAATAAAATTTTTGATTATCAATGGTTATTAAAACTAAAGAAGCTTAATTTAATTACGTTTTAACCTTCTAGTTAACCAAAATAATTAACTGAATATAAAATAAGCTAGCTTGGAATTTAGCTAGCTGACTTAAGTAAAAATATTTAATTTTAGTTGTTAACTAATCACAACTTAATTTAGTTATAAATTAGGAATAAACTTGTTGATAATAACTTTGATATTCTGGAGACAGTAAAGGTTGCCACCAAGAACGATTGTTTAAATACCAAATTACTGTTTGACGTAATCCTTCTTGTACAGTGACTTGAGGAGTCCAACCTAATTCAGTTTTAATTTTAGTAGCATTGATCGCATATCTACGGTCGTGTCCTGGTCGGTCTTTAACAAAACTTATTAATTGTCGCGCAGGAATAACGGGTAATTCAGAAGCAAGTTCATCCATCAAATCGCAAATTTGCTGAACTAGTTCAATATTTTTGACTTCGTTGTTTCCACCAATATTGTAGGTTTCTCCTGGTGTACCACGATTGATGACAACATCTAAAGCACGACAATGATCTTCAACATACAACCAATCTCGAATATTTTGACCATCTCCGTACACTGGTAGAGGTTTACCAAGTAAGATATTAATGCACATTAAAGGAATAAGTTTTTCAGGAAAGTGATAGGGTCCATAATTATTTGAGCAATTGGTAATTATGGTAGGCAGATTATAAGTATGATAGTAAGCACGGGCAAGATGATCGCTACCTGCTTTCGATGCCGAATAAGGACTGTTTGGTGCATAGGGAGTAGTTTCAGAAAAAGCGGGGTCTTTTGGTGCAAGACTTCCATAAACTTCATCTGTAGAAACATGAAGAAAACGATAATCTAAGGGTTTGTCCTGATTTTCCCATCTCTGCCGAAAAGATTCGAGTAAAGTAAATGTACCAACTACATTGGTTTCTATAAAAGCACCAGGTCCTAAAATTGAACGATCTACATGAGATTCCGCAGCAAAATGGGCAATCGTATCAATTTGTTCTTCTTGAAGTAGTCGGTCAATTAAATCGCGATCGCAGATATTACCATGAACAAAACGTAGGTTAGCTTTACCTTCTAGAGTAGCAAGGTTTTGGCGATTTCCAGCATAGGTAAGAGCATCTAAAACCACAACGCGGTCGCTGTGATAAGTTTTACACCAATGATGAACAAAATTAGAACCAATAAAACCAGCACCACCAGTTATCAGTATGTTTCGAGATTGATTCATTATTTAATAGTTATTCAGTTATCAATTACCAGTAGAGACGTAATCTGTCGCGTCTATACATCAGTTATCAGTTGCATAAGAACAATTTAAGCTAATTCAATCTGAGAATCGTCTCCAATCATAAATCTTAGGGCTTTAGGACGTTGGGGTGTAACTTTTAATTGCACCCTAGCACCAATTAAACTATCAACAATTCGTTGCTGAATACCAATTACCTTAGCTTCAGTTAAAATTACACTATGTTCAATTTCGGTATCGATGATAGTAGCGCGATCGGCAATACTACTGTAAGGCCCAATAAAACAGTTTTCAATTTGACAGTTTTCACCAATAGTGACAGGACCGCGAATCGTACTATTAATGATCCGAGAACCCTTACCGATATGAACCCTACCACTGATTTTGCTATTGGCATCGACTTCTCCAGCCATAGTTGAGTCAAGACAAGTATCCAAAATAACTTGATTGGCTGCGAGTAGGTCATCTTTTTTCCCTGTATCAAGCCACCAACCTTTTAACTGGAAAGATTCAACATTTTTCTGAGTTTCGATCAGATACTGAATGGCATCAGTAATTTCTAATTCTCCTCTAGCAGAAGGTACAATATTTGCGATCGCTTCATGAATGGCAGGAGAAAATAAATATATCCCTACTAAGGCAAGATTAGAAGGAGGAACTTGTGGTTTTTCAATTAGTTCTAAGACTTTACCATCTTGATCAACTCTAGCCACCCCAAAAGCGGTAGGATTTTCTACTTCACAGAGTAAAGTTAAGGCATCTAGATGTTTGGATTTAAATTTATCTAAAAATAAATCTAACTGACTTTGAACCAAGTTATCCCCCAGATACATGACAAAAGGAGAATCTTGAAGAAAAGGTCGGGCAATCTTAACCGCGTGAGCTAAACCTAGAGGTTGGTCTTGTAAGATATAGGTAATTTTAGCTCCAAAGCGATCGCCATTACCTGTTTTTGCTTGAACTTCTGCACCTGTTTCTGGGCTAATAATAATACCAATATCGGTGATGCCAGCAGCAATAATTGACTCAATGCCATACCAAAGAATAGGTTTGTTAGCTACAGGGACAAGTTGTTTAGCACCAGTGTACGTCAAAGGACGTAAACGAGTACCTTTACCACCAGAGAGAATGAGTGCTTTCATGATTTGTTCTTAAATAGTAATGAGTGAGATCGATTTAGATTAGCGATTGCCACTGAACCAACATTTTTTGTAAAGACTGTCGCCAATAAGGAGGATACACACCCAAAGCTTTAGTGATTTTGGTTTTGTTCAGTACTGAATAAGCTGGACGTTGGGCAGGAGTGGGATACTCAGCAGTACTAATTGGCACAATCTGCTTAACCTTAAGCGAAAATCCTAATTGTTGTGCCTCGGCAAAAATTGCTACAGCAAAGTCGTACCAACTAGCTACACCACTATTGGTAAAGTGATAAATTCCCGTTGGTAAAACTGAATTTCCAGCTATTTCTCTAGCAAGCATTTGAGTAATAGTTACCGCAATATCATAAGACCAAGTTGGACTGCCGATTTGATCGGCAACTACCCGAATTTCTTCTCGTTCTGCTCCTAGTCTCAGCATTGTTTTAACAAAGTTACCATGTCCGCGACAACCATATACCCAGGCAGTACGGAGAATGAGATAACGAGAACAATTATTAATAATGCCTTCTTCTCCTAATAGTTTTGATTTGCCATACACTCCAATGGGATTAGTATCATCTTCTTCTTGATAGGGAGTATGGTTACAACCATCAAAGACATAATCTGTCGAGATATGCACCAAAGTTGCCCCAATTTTTTCCGCTACTTCTGCCATTGCAGTAGGTGCAATAGCGTTAATTTTATTAGCTAGTTTTACCTCGGTTTCAGCTTGATCTACTGCGGTATAGGCTGCTGCATTGACAATAATACTAGGTTTGATTTGGCTGATTACTTCTTCAATCGACAGAGGATCAGTTAAATCTAACTGGTGACGTTTTAAGCCAATCACTTCTCCCAAAGAACTTAGAGTTTGTTGCAACTCTTGACCTACTTGCCCTGTAACTCCTGTAAGAACAATTTTACTCATAAAAATACCTCGGCTGTTTGTAAAGGTTGGGCTGCTTGATCTTTTGCCGAAAGGAGAGGAGTAGTTTGTAGTGGCCAATCAATATTAAGATCAGGATCATTCCAAAGAATAGCTCTTTCGTATTCAGGAGCGTAGTAGTCAGTAGTTTTATAGAGAAAATCTGCGTTTTCGGACAAAACTAAA
The DNA here is from genome assembly GCF_000317575.1 of Stanieria cyanosphaera PCC 7437. Taxonomy (NCBI): domain Bacteria; kingdom Bacillati; phylum Cyanobacteriota; class Cyanophyceae; order Pleurocapsales; family Dermocarpellaceae; genus Stanieria; species Stanieria cyanosphaera. Next base: position 3,127,793 of record NC_019748.1, read on the forward strand.
AATCCATGAGCGAATCCTGGAGGAATCCAAAATAATCTTTTATTTTCTGCACTCAAGATACAACCAACCCACTCACCAAAAGTAGGAGAATTTTTTCTGATATCAACTGCTACATCAAACACTTCTCCAATGACGACTCGAACTAATTTTCCTTGAGGTTGTTGAATTTGATAGTGTAATCCTCTGAGAACGTTTTTAGCAGAGCGAGAGTGATTATCTTGGACAAATTTCGCGTTAATACCTGTTTTTTGAGCAAAAGTTTTCTCATTGTAACTTTCTAAGAAAAAACCGCGATCGTCACCAAACACTTGTGGTTCGATCATGATAACGTCAGGGATTTTAGTGCTAATTACCTTCATGATTTACTTGAGTACTATTTTAAAAATTAGAACTTACAGAAGTGAAAATTTAGATGGTTTAATTGTTGAAGTGGGGAAATATAACCACCGACTTCTCAAACAACCGATGTTAGAAAACTATAACTATTAATTATTAACGGACAAGTCTGGACTTAAGTTTATAATTGCGAAATAGTTGATCAATCAATAACTATTAATGCGTGCTTTTGTAACAGGTGGGACTGGTTTTATTGGTTCTAATTTAGTTCGGCTATTGCTACAACAAGGATATGAAGTAAAGGTTTTAGTACGTTCTAGCAGTCGTTTAGATAATCTAGACTCTTTAAACATCGAAACCATTGAAGGAAATTTAAACGACTCTAATTTATCCCAACAAATGCAGGGATGCCAGGTGTTATTTCACGTTGCTGCTCATTATTCGTTGTGGCAGGCTAGTAAAAAACAATTGTACCAAGATAATGTTTTAGGTACGCGTAATATTTTGCAAGCAGCCCATCAAGCAGGTATTGAGCGTGTTGTTTATACAAGTTCGGTGGCAGCAATTGGTGTAGGCAAAAATGGTACTCCAGTTAATGAAGCTCATCAAAGTCCTGTTAATCAATTGGTAGGTGATTACAAAAAATCAAAATATTATGCTGAACAAGAGGCTGTTAAAGCATTTCAATTAGGTTTAGACTTAGTTATTGTTAATCCTAGTACTCCGATTGGTGCATGGGATCTCAAACCTACTCCCACGGGAGAAATAATTGTGCGTTTTTTACATCGAAAAATGCCTTTTTATGTCGATACTGGTTTGAATATTATTGATGTTAAGGATGTAGCTTGGGGACATTTATTAGCTTTAGAAAAAGGTAACTCAGGCGATCGCTATATTTTAGGTAATCAAAATATTACTCTTAAAGCATTATTAGAAAAACTTTCTCTGATTACAGGTTTACCAGCACCTCAAAAAACTATTCCCTATTGGATACCTTATACTGTTGCTTGGCTTGATGAAAAAGTTTTAAGTCTGTTTGGAAAACAACCATCAATTCCTGTAGATGGAGTAAAAATGTCGAGACAAAAAATGTATTACGATGCAACTAAAGCAATCACAGAGTTGGGTTTACCTCAATCTTCGATTGATTTAGCTTTAGAAGATGCTGTCAATTGGTTTTCTAGCAATAGCGATCGCTAGTTATGATCGTTGTTAAAGAAATTTCTCAATTTTTGTAAGAAGTTACCCGAAGAATTATTGATTGGTTTATTCTGAACCCACGCTAAATACTGTCTCATTTCTATAATAGTATCACTATCTATCTGTTGAGTAGGTAAATTACTTTCTATTTGTTTAATAGGACTATCTGCTTTCAAACGAAAATCATAATTTTCTGAATCAACAAAATAAGGTTCTCGCCAGATATAATTTGTTTCTTTTGTATAATTTGCCCATTGATTAAGATTAGTCATGTTAGTTCTTTGAAAATCTATGCCAAAAGTTTTTTTCAAAGGAGCCCAATAATAATTTTTTCTACCTGTATATTCCTGCTGAAGAAATTGTTGATAAAGTTTTGGATCGCCCGTTTTTTGAACTATCAAAGCTTGTTTTTGTTGATTAGCAACAATCAAATTATTTTGAAATTTAGTAGAACCTAAATAAATTGGTACTTCTTGACCATCATTTTGTCCTAAAATTTGACCTAAACTATCAGTATAAGTTCGAGAACTTGCCGAAGTAAACTGAACCGAATCACCTCCATTAACCGCACAAATAATTGAATTAGATACAACAATATTATGAGCATTTTCAACTAAAAAATTGACTTCTTGATCATCAGCCAATAGTGAATTATGAACGATAAAAGGACCTGGAGAAATTTCTAAAGCTAAACCGCGAATATTGTGAAGTGCAATTAGACGCTCAATCATAATATTGCGATTTCCAATATCAAACCATAATCCTACCGTCATATTTCCAATCGTACGATGATTGTGAAAGACACCATTCCAAGTGTTATGAATTTTTGCTCCTGCTAATGCCCATTGCACTATTTTTCCTTGATGCCCACGCCAATTATTAAAGTTAGTTTCATTGTTATCCCAAACAGTATTGAGAAGGGTATGAGCATCTACACCCATAAAACCGTTATAGTTAAATTTATTACCCCGTAAAGTAACATTTTGCTGATGAAGTAAACTTAAACCTCTGCCATTATTCCAACTAAAATTACAGTTTTCGATCAGAATATTGTTACCCCGAAACTCATTATTACCGTACCAAGGACCAAACATAACTGCTGCCCCTGTAATTTCAATTTCATTAGCACTATGCTGAAAATTTAATCGACGCAGTACGACATTTTCCATCTTGAAAAATCGCAACAAAAATCTTTTTGTAGCAACTTCTATTTCTGCTTGAGAAAAATCAATTTCTTCTGAAGGACAAAGATAAATTTTATTACCATTTTCATCTAGTTCGGCTATACCAAAAGTTCCTGGTTCAATAACATGGTCGGGTTGTTCATAACCAAGATAATTATAAGTACCTTTACCTTGATAATCATTTGGTGTAGTGTAACTATACTTTTCTAGTAAAACTTGTTTTAAGGGTTGTCCATTAACAAACACCATTTCACTACGATGAGCTATCACATCTGGAGGATTGTATTCACCCCAAGCACCACCATTATTACCAAAATCGTATAACCAGTCTTTTTCGTAATAAACAATTCCATTGCGTTTAACGGTTTTCCAACTAGAAGGATGCCACGTTTCAGCACCACTAATAATTACTTCTTCATTTCTACCTTCAATAACCAAAACTGCATCTTTAGCTTGAGGAGTTAATTGTTCTCCATCAATGACTAATTCTCCTTCCCGATACAGGCCAGGATCAAGAATAATTTTGGTGCTTTCTCCTCTATTTAAATATTGTTTGGCTTTTTCAAGGGCTGCACTCAGAGATTTTAAAGGCTGAGTTGAAGAGGCTGAATTATGATCTGAAGCGTTAGGATCATTTATATTTACATGAATAATTTGACTAATTTTATTTTCATCGATTTGAGCAGCAGTAATATTTTGAGCAGCGAGATTAGTTACTTCTGATAATTCTTCTGCTTGAGAGTTATTATTAACTGAATTTTTCGCAAAAGTTCCAATCCCAACAGCAGTTGCTAACCCCAAGCTCAACTTAAAAGTCTGTCTTCTCGTTAGCAATCTCTTGTGAAACATAAGAAAGTTTAAATTTATTTTGCAAGTTAAATATTAACTATTTAACGGCTAATTATCTCTAAGTCTTATAAAAATATGGATAAAGCTCAAATTAAAAGTTTAAAGCAGTCATTTCAGTGACCAGTTACCAAACATTAAGTAAAAAGTAACAAGTAGCAAGTAGCAATTAACTATCAGTTATAGCGTTGCTTAAATTCATGAGGTACAACTAATACCTGCCTTCTGGAGGGGCTGTGACTCGAATTCGATTCGAGTCCGAGAACAACCCCCGTCCTCTTGCCCCCTGCCTCAAAACGACTAACTTTGTACCTCACCAATATCAGAACTGCTATATCAACAATCAAACATTAACAATATTGTTGTTTGCTGTTTTTTTTAAGAAAATATTAGGATAGCTTTGGAATATTTTTGCGCACAAGAACTTCATGAAACAAAAAATCTCTAGCTGGCAACCAAAACAACTTTTTTTGCAGATAGGAAAGCAACATTTTAGCCGTATTCGCCTTTTAATTTGGTTAAATCTTTTAGTCATAACTATTCTTAGTAGTCTTAGTATTTATGCCAAACTAAGAAGCAAAGGACAAGGAGTTGAAAATTTATTTAGCGATCCTTTTACGATTAATACTTATTATTGGGGTTGGTTAACCAGTATTTCAGAAATTCTTTGGTGTAGTGCGATCGCAGTATGTTTATTTACTAGTACTTTATCTGCTCAACTCAATCGTCGTTCTCAAGTTTTTTTATTAGTTAGTTCTTTATTAATGACTTTATTATATATTGACGATCGCTTTCGTCTTACTTTAATTTTGACTGTATTTTTTGGTAGTTATATTAAAGTTAAAACTGTAGTTTATTCTTTTTATGGTGTAATTTTAATTTTATATGGTCGTTTATTTTGGCAAAAAATCAAGCTTACACCTTATTTTCCTTTATTAATTGCTTTCTTTTTATTTGCTTTTTCAACAGTTATCGATCTTACCCCAGTTTCTAGTCCTGGAGCTCATGCCATGCTTGAAGATGGCACGAAACTCCTGGGTTTGATTAATCTGACTTCGTATTTTTGGTACGTTTGTCGCTCAGAAATTACTCACTATTTAAAACCCTAACTTTTCTACAAAATTAGTCTTAAACTAAAGTGCAACTGCTGCGATAAAACCAGCGCAACAAAATACTACCTATGATTAGTTTACTAATTTCTAGTACCCAATAAATTCCATGCATGAGTCTCATCGTAGAAAAATCTTGTGCTATAGGATTGGTTACATCTAAAGATAATCCTAAGCTACTCATTTCTGGAGTCAAAATATAGGTATAAGCCAAGGGAATAACTAGTAAAATTGTGCCTAAAACTAACGACCACATTTCCTGGCGATGAGGAAAATTGTGTTGATAACGAAATACCAAACAACCAGTTAAAGCTGTCGCAGCAGCTAATAATTCCAGACGGTTAAAAGTACCAAAAATTAGATAACCAGCACTAGCAAATCCTGGTTGAGTCATCATGCCTGCTGCCAACAAACCAGGAATCACTAAACAATCCAACAGTAAACTACTACTCAGCCAAAATCCTAAGACAAACAGAATAATAGTAGACCAGTTAATTGGGTTGCGAACGGAAATACTATTCATAATATATTTTATGATTGCTCTACTATTTTCAGCTTAACCGATAGTTTCTGAGCAAAACATAACAAAAGATAAAGTATTTTTAAGCTTCATATTGTTGAATTTCTTTAATAGAAAATAAAGCTTTAAATTCAATACCTTGGGATTGATATAACTCTGCGCCTCCTTGCTCTCTGTCTACTAAGGCGATAATTTGAGTTACTTGGTAACCGCACGCGGTTAGACGTTCTACTGCTTGTAGAGCAGATTTACCAGTAGTGACTACATCTTCTAAAACTACTACTTTTGCACCTGGGTTTAAATTAGGACCTTCAATATAAGCTTTAGTTCCGTGTCCTTTTGATTCTTTACGAATAATTAAAGCAGGAATGGGTTGATTATTGTAAGCAGAAACTATACTAACAGCACTGACAATGGGATCTGCACCTAGAGTTAAACCTGCTACTGCATCTGTATCTTGAGGCAAAAGAGCAAAGAGCAAACGACCAATAACTAAAGCTCCTTCTGCTCTTAAAGTTACTTGTTTGCCATTAATATAATAACTACTTTTTGCTCCCGAAGATAGAACAAAATCACCTTCGACATAAGCATATTTGACTAATAACTCTAAGAGAATTTGACGAAGTTGAGCGGAATTTGCTGTAGTTAATTCAGACAAGATAGTTTGATTCATTATTGATCAAGAAAATTTATTGCAATACTGTTGGTTCGATAAATCTTCAGTTAGGATTGAGCAGAAGTTACCGAGGATTAGGCACAATGTCCATTAAGTTTACAGTAGTCAGTTCAATTTTGTTAACAACTGCGGTTGCTAGTTTATTTAATGTTAAAGCAATGGCACAGTCTGAATTTGCAGAAACTTTTGAAGAAGCTTATTTTACTAAATCTGGAGATGCTTTCGAGAGCGATGATTGGAGTAGACAACTAAATACTATTTTTGGTTTTAATCGTTTTCCAGAATTACAGATTGCCACCGAAGGAGAGTTAGTTAATACTATTTATCATGATGGTCTAAAACAGCAAGCTGGTAGTGCTGCTTTAATTAGAACGAGAGATTTAAACAATCCTTTTAATACTTCTTTAGGAGAAAATCCTAATTATAGTTTTGGCGAATAAATAATTACAGTTTTTGACTATGATTAAGTAATCAGCTTTGATTAATTATTGTTAATTTTAGCGATTTTGATCCAGGGTGCAGGAGTTGAACCTGCCTAGCACGAATTATGAGTTCGTTGCCTAAACCGCTCGGCCAACCCTGGTAGTTTACTTTTCCCTATAATTTATCATCAATTTAGCATTATATTAGTAAATTTAGGAAATTTAGTTATCTTAACTCAAAAGCGATCGCATGAAAACCAAATCCACAGTAATACTCATCTTGACTTTATTTGTCATGATGTTGGCTGCTGGTAGTACCAGTGCTTTTATTAGCTATCTGATGGGACAACAAGCACTGAGAGTGGTGACGCAACCAGAAGTAAAAACAGACAATAAATTAAGAAAAAAACCCTTAACAGGTCCTCATAAAGGATTACAGTTAGTTGATGAAAAGGCAGTTTTGGTTGAAGTTTATAACTTAATTCATACAGAAGATGATTCAGAAAGTTCAAATGAACAATCGCAATTACCAAAATCTAATCATTTAGTTACTCATACCATCCAAGAAGAATTAGAATCAAGCTCTACTATCTTGCCGATTAAAAATAGTTCCCAAGGAGTTACTTTAGAATTAGTCACCGCTAAAACTGATGGTAGCTCTTTTTTACTAGATTTAAACTTAAAAAATGAAGGCTCTGAGACAAGACGTTTTCTCTACAGTTTTATTGATGTCAGAGACGAACAAGGAAGATTAATTAGTGCAATTCCTGAAAATTTACCAGGAGAATTACCTGCTAACGGTCAAAATTTTCGTGGTAGCTTGAAAATTCCTTTAGCTTTACTCGACCAGAGCAATAATATTTCCCTTACTTTAACTGATTATCCCGATCAAAAACTAGAACTTAAATTAACGGAAATTCCAGTGGCAAGATAGCTACGATCAGTTTAAAAAAATAATGGTATGAGTTGACTGAAGGGAAGCAAATACCAAATTATAGTTTATCTTTTTTAGTTAATTAATGACTGGTCGACAGTTTTTTCCTCTTTTATCTATATTTGTGTTGATTGCTATTAATGCTTTTTTTGTTACGGCAGAATTTTCGATTGTCTCTGTTCGGCGTAGTCGCATCAGCCAGTTAGTTAAAGCAGGCGATTTGCAAGCACAAACTGTTCAATCTTTGCAAAGAAGTATTGATCGTCTTTTATCTACTACTCAGTTAGGAATTACTCTTTCTAGTCTAGCTTTGGGTTGGATTGGTGAAGAAGTGATGGCAGGTTTTGTCATTCAAACCATTGCTAAATTACCCTTACCAACAATGGTAACAGAAGCGATCGCTCATTCTTTGGCAATTCCCATTTCTTTTTTTACTCTAGTTTATTTACAAATAGTTTTGGGAGAACTTTGTCCCAAATCAGTTGCACTAATTTATTCAGAACAATTAGCTAAGTTTTTTGGTCCCCCGAGTCTGGTAATCGCAAGAATTTTTCGTCCTTTTATTTGGATTTTAAATCAATCAACTCGTTTAATACTCAGATTAGCAGGGATTGAATATACTGGTCAGGGATGGTACAACCAAGTAACCTCAGAAGAATTACAATTGATGATTGCCACCGAAAGAGAATCAATTGGTTTAGAAGCAGAGGAACGAGAATTACTAAATAATGTATTTGAATTTGGGGAAGTTACGGCGATAGAAGTGATGATTCCCCGCACTAGAATCGAATTTTTACCTATAAATGCTACTTTTGCCGAATTACTACTCAAAGTTGCCGATACTGAATATTCTCGTTATCCGATTATTGGCGAATCTTTAGACGATATCCAAGGTATTATCGATTATAAAGATTTAGCTGCTCCTTTAGCCGAAGGAAAATTACTCAATGACTCTTCAATTCAACCTTGGGTAAAACCAGTACGCTTCATTGCTGAATCTACTCCTTTAAATGAATTGTTACCCTTAATGCAGCGATCGCAACAAAAAATGGTGATTGTGGTTGATGATTTTGGTGGTACATCAGGATTAGTAACGCTTCAAGATTTGATTGCAGAAATCATTGGTGATAGTAATGATGCCACAGAAATTGAAACTGAATTAATGCAAATGCTTAATGAGCAAACTTTTGTAGTTTCTGCTCAAATGAATTTAGAAGAAGTAAATGAATTATTGGGATTAGACTTGCCTTTAGGAGAAGATTATTACACCCTAGGAGGATTTTTACTCGATCAATGGCAAAAAATTCCCACTTTAGGAGAAACTTTACACTATCAAAATTTAGATTTTACTGTGACTAAAGTAGAAGAAAATCGACTTTATTTAGTACAAATCTATCGTCATGAATCTTCTGATGAGGGTCACAACCATCATGATGATCAAAGCAATTCTAATGATGAAAATGGTTTATCTTCTAAATTAATTGACAATTAAAAATCGGCGTTGGTGAATCAAGATCTGATAAACTTGGTGAGAGCGATCGCTCTTCAAGCGAGGAATTTTTTGGCAGACAAAACAAGGACATCCCAAAATTTAAGATAATGAATTAAGAGCCTAATCGAGTACCGTCTGCCCGACGGAATCTTTAAAGCTTGGGGAGTCCGACCCTCTAGTATCGTTGGGGCAACTCTGCGGTGTTCTGGTTGGTCTGTGAACCAACAATCTTCTGCGTTCTACGCATAATGATATTAATAAAGTAGAAACAATTCATGAATTGTTCCTACAACAGAAAAAAAATAATTAAGTCTATAAAGTTATCACGACTAATTAGACGGATTTGAGATCAGAACTTACGCAAACTTCCAATCAAGGGTAGAGCTTGCCAATTTTATCTATAAATTCAAACTTTTAATTTGCGTAAGTCCTAGCGAAAGGAAAATAGCATTTATTTCGATACGTCTTGGTTAAGACGAGTAATAAACGATATTTCTGGTTTGATTAATTCGATCAGCACGAAAACTCAAGCATCTCTGAGAATGTAACTTAGGGAGTAGAACTAGAATCGGAATTGACATCAGAATCTTCATCGTAAGGACATTTGATCTCTCCACCAACACCTACAATAAAATCATCGAAGTCAACATCTTGTAGATTTTCTCGTACAAGCATAGACCCCGTATCATCCCAGCGCAACATTACACCACCATTAGCTAATTCAGTTAAACCACCAGCAAATTGAGCTTGTTTGTTTTGACCAAGATTATCGAGATTAGTCGAGTAAACAATACCCGCAGGCTGATTGTTAAAAGTAGATTCTAAATAAAAAGCATAGCGATTTCCTGCTATAAAAGTAAAACTATTCAAAAATTCAGGAACCGTATCACCAGCAGTACCTATGAAATCACTGACTTGGTCTGATTCAAAGTCATCTTGATAGTTAGATTCACGATAAATCGTATCTTCAGTGTCAGCCGATTTGACTTCAACTAGTAGTGGAGTTTTTTCTCCAGTATCTAGATTAATCACACCAAAGGTCGATTGATATGCTCCGTGAGATTTGATAAATTGAAAATCTATGATCGTATCTTCATCAAATTTAATACCCTGGTTGTCAAACATTTCGGTTGCTAATGTCGGACGAACCCCAACACAAAAAAGAGTCGTAAAAACAATAGTTGCAATCTTGACGAAGCCAAGGTGCGAATGAAGTCTGGACTTAGTTAGTTTCATCATTTTTTTCCTCATCACCATGAACTGGGATTGACATTGTCGGGTTGTTGTGTATTAACTTGCTCGACAAAGTTTTTGACTTCTTGTATTGTCTGACTGAGTTCTTCGACTGCTGGATTGACGCATTCTTTGTTTGATTTTCTGGCAAAGTGACGAGGACCTTTTGGTGCTGCTTCAGAAGCAGCCAATTGCTCAATAGCTTGATTTAAGTCTTGTGAAAGACTGCTAGCTTGATTAGACATTTGGGTAAAACTGGAACCTCCACCACTACTAAAACCAAAATTAGGAGGCGCGCTATAAGTATGAGTTCCAGTGACGTCTGAATGATTGGGCTTAGATTGAACTAAATCAGCTTTAACTAAAGGAATTCCTGCTAGTATAGTCACTGCCAAAAGCCTTAAAATCCACTTTCTTTCGTACATACGTTCTTACTTAAAAATTTTCAGGTTAAAATCTACCGCCAAAACCAAAACCAATCGCTGTGCCAAACACAAAGCGTGCGCCATCACCTGCACCTGCAATATCACGCAGTGCGGGAGTAAAAGTAATTGGTAAATTGGGGAAAGGAGAAATTGACATTCCAATTGCTAAATCTTGTCCTGTCCATTCGGTAATCACACTGACAGGTCTAGCTACTCGCAATGCTAAAGAACCAAAGACATTAACCGTATCTTTATCTTCGATCATGTCATCTTCGCTACGATATTGTCCGTTGCCAATACCTCCAGAAATAGCCAGGCGACTGAAGGGAGAATTAGTATTTTCTCTCAAACGAACAATTTGTGTAGCAACGCCATAAATAGAGTCTTGAAAATCATTACCGCCACCAATATTCAAAAATCCATTCCAGCCAAAAGCTACTGCTGTATTTTCGGCTAGGCGACGATGTACTTTCATATTAAAGCCACCAGAGCCAAAATCACGACTACCCCCAAAACTAGCCATGCCGTAGCTTAGTTCTGCACCGACAGTTTTACGAGCATTACCAAAAGCAACTCCCATACCGAGAGTTCCATCTGAATCATCGCTATTACCATAACGGGTATCTGATTGAAAACTGGGGCTGATGTAAAATCTACCACCATCTCCACCAAAACCATAGGGATTAGCAATAGTTATAGCTGGTGACCCCGAATTTCTTCTGAGTGGTTTACGGTTTTTGATTTCATCCAATTCCGACTGTAATTTTTGAATTTCTTCATTATCGACGGAATTAACTTCAGAGTTGGAATTTTCAGCAGATAGTAAATCATCTACATCGGCTTGATTCTCTTCAATGGACTCGTCAAGTTGGGCAAAAAGACGAGTTGGAGAAATTGAAAATTGAGATTTTTGCGCTTCACTATCTAAAAGAGAACTTGCTTGTGTAGAAACTCGATTAGATAAAATTTCAACTGAATTATTGCTTGATTGTTCAGAAACAAGACCGCTTGTTGGATTAGCTAAAGAACTCGTAGCAGAAATTGGTACTAAGACCAAAGTAAGCCAAGTAATATTTAGTTTATACATAAATTTATTGCAGTAGTTTTACATATTTGCTGCAAAGAGTTTAGATGATACTTTGCTGTTATATCTCGATTTAATTCGACCATCAACTATTAATAATAAATTTCGTTATTTTCACGTACTAACTTGATAAAATTACAATATTTTTTGTTTATTTTTCTTAAACAAATAGCGATCGCATAAAGCATTTTTGATAATTTTTATTTAATCAATTACTACTTAAGTAATCGACCTTTTGATTTACATAAACTTTATTGACAATTCATATTAACTTTAAAATCTTATTATTGTTTTAGCTCAAAAATTATCGAAATTGTATCTAAAAGATATTTTCAGCGAAGATTTTGTAAAAAATAGGTAATATCAACGATATTCTCTAGTATTTTTCAGAGTAATTACTTAAACTAAAAATAACTTAAGAGTTATTACTTAAAAGTAATTATTGTGAATAAAATATTTTTTAAATCAACTTTATTCTTATTGTTATCATCTATTGATTATTTTTATTTTGTTAATTTGGCTTCGGCAAATATCAAATCAAATTTTAAGTCTGCTGATTTGTCTTTTAAAAGTATTAATCAATTCGATGTTGAACGCACAAACAACTTAATAGCTGCTATCTACGGACAAGATGACCGAGTTGCTGTTTTAAATACAACTCAAACACCTTGGAATAATATTGCTAAACTTAAAATCAAATTTCCTGATGGTAAAGAATTCGTGAGTTCTGGGGCTGCCATAGATAGTATCCATATCATTACGGCTGCTCATAATGTTTTTTTAAAAGATCATGGCGGAAAAGCTGATTTAAATTCAATCAGTGTAAGTTTTGACCAAGATAATGCAGTCAATGTAACTAAAATAAGAATTTTAGAAGGATGGACTAACGACGACAATTGGGAATTTAAAAATAACCAGTGGCAACCTATCAGTCATAAAGATGATATTGCTTTACTTACTTTAGACCGTCCGTTGCAAGACTTTAATCAAGTTTTTAACTTAAAAACATTAGACCATTCTTCATTTTCTAAAATTAAAATTAATATTTCTGGATATCCAGATAACCCCAAAACTGCTTGGAAAAATCTTCCACTGAAGACTGCTTCTGGAAAAATTAGTTTTATTGATAATTATCAGTTTTTTTACAATGAAACTCTTGATACTCAAAGAGGTCAAAGCGGTAGTCCCGTATGGTATTTTGACCCCAATACAGAAGCATATAATATTGTTGGCATTCACGTTCAAGGAAATAAATGGTTCAATGGAAATTTTTATAATGTAGCAACACAAATTACTGAGGAAAAACTAACTTTAATTCAAACTTGGATTCAAGAAGATTTACAAAATTATAAACAAGAAGAAGAATTAGTTTGACTTATTTTAGTATTTTTTTCATAAAAAAAATATATAGCGGTTCTCAGATTAATGAGAGACATTTCATTTTTGTGGTTGAGCGTTGATAGTTGAGACCTACAGTAGTGCGCTTCGCTTATGTTAATGGTTGATTATTAATTCCTAATAATTAGTAATTAGTAATTAGTAATGGTGTACCTCACCAAGAGCGAGAAAGGCTATATCTACAATCAAAATTTTTTATGAAATACTCAGTATTTATACCAGTTGTTTAATACTTAATTGTTATTTATAACTGAATCATCAGTATAGTTTCGACTGTAAATTTCTCAATTGATAAAGTTTAGTCGCAAATTGATCTATTAATTAGACTCTTCTTTTTTTATGAAGCGATCGCTCTTGTTATAGTCTAAGATATAGACAAAATTGGCTTAAAAGTTAGAAATGGCTCGTTTATCTCCAGAAATTCAACTAAAAATCACTAATCTGACCGAACAAATTTTAGATGTTATTGATGAAGCGAGAAAAGCAGAATTTTTGTTAATAGAACGTTTTGGAGAAAACGAAACAACGATAATCGCTTTAGATGAATTAGCAGAAATAGCACAACAAGCAGCCGATTTATATTCTCAACTATCTACGCTAAGGATTAGAATTGCCGAAGCTCAACCTTCGATTAGCTCTGATATGCTAAAGTTATTGAAAGATAGAATCGCAATAATTCAAAATCGAATACCTGCATTGCAAAGAAGTACTCAAGAAATTAATTTAGATTGGGGTATATAATGAGTGAGTTCACCAAGATGCCATCTTTGGGACAAGTAAAACAAACAGTGGTTAACTCTCGTCGTCGTCGTCAGGAATTAGAATTAGCTTGTTTAGAGTTAGAAGACTTAATTTTAAAAATAGAAGTTGAGAATATTCAACAACGCCAGCAGCAGTTAAACAAAGTATTAAATCTTTCTAATCCAATCTGAAAGCTTTTCCAAGTATTTAAAGCAAGGATCAATACAAAACATTCATCTCAAAGCGATCGCATCGATTCTGATAAAATTATTACTATTATTAAATATCATCTTGACACTTTGGACATTTTATTGTCTAAGAGTTAAAATTTTGTTCGTTTCGTAGCGAGTTTATTTCTTAATTAGACTCTTCTTTTTTTATGAGGCGATCGCTCAAAACTAATCAATTTTGGTTTTATGCTAGTCTGATTAGCTTGGCAGTTTTTTATCTAACTTTAACCTGGAAAAATACCCAGAATGTTGACTTTATAGTAACTAACTCCTTGTTTTGGGGAGCAATTTTTTTATTATTATGGCGAAAGCGCAAGCAATTTAGTTTTGGTAGTGATTTTTTTTCGACTACTTTTGGATTATTTTTATTAACAATTGTCCTGATTAAAAGTGTTTCTCTTGTTTGGTTTGAATCATTATTTTTTTTACCTCTAACTCCTTTTTTCGGATTTTTAGGTCTAATTGCGATCGCTTTTGGCTTGAAAGAATTAAGAAAATATTGGTGGGAGTTATTACTATCAGGGGTACTATTTTTTCCATCAGATACTCTAGGATGGTGGTTCAATAGATTGTTTCAAATTCAGATAATGACGGCAAAACTTGCTAATTATCTGCTCTACTATTTTGGATTTAATACAATTAGTCAAAACTATAATATTGTGCTGCACTTGCCTGAGCAAGGATATTTTACTGCTTCAGTAAATTATTCTTGTACGGGAGTTTCAATGATTATCTTGATGTTTAAACTTGCTTTATTGTTAGAGAGTTTGGTTATGATGAAGCAGTTACAACGCTTTCTTTTTCCAACTGCTGCTGTGATGATTGGATTTTTTCTTGGTACGATTAGAGTTACTATTATGACTGTATTGTTACCAGAACCAGACAAATTTACTTATTGGCACGGTACAGAAGGAGCGCAAATTTTTTCCACATTGGCAATTGTAATTTTTTCAAGTTTTTGTTACTTACAACTTAAAGAACAAAAATTCAATTCTCTCACTCGAACTCGGAATTAACTTCATTTTCTCCTCAAACTTAATGTAGTTAATACTTAATACAAATAATTAATTTCTTATGCTTGCTCGAATTCAATGGCAAACTAGTTTACTAGCTACCACTTGTCTTACCATTACTCTACTAACAATTTATTCATGGTTTAGCCCAACTGCAGGCAAACGTGAAGTTAAAGGTTTTACATTTCCCAATCAAATTAATCTTAAATCTTGGCAGTTAATTAAAACTGAATCTTTGCCTTTAAATCATGTTAAAACATTCCAGCCAAGCGATCGCATTAGGGCGGAAAAACATTACATTTATTTTAAAAATGGTGTTCCTTTAGAGATTAAGATGCGTTATGTAGTCGGTACTAAAGGCAACATAATCGAACTAATCAACCAACAAACATCTATACCAAAACAACTTCTAGAAAATGCAGATTTAGAAAAAATTCCAGGAGTTGGTTATCACATCTTATTTAGTCATGACGAGCGTGCTTATCTCAGTACTTGTATTAACTCTCGTGGTTATACAACTGTTACTCCTCAACAATTTTCCCATAATCGTTATAGTCAGGATCTAAAGTTTAGTTTGCTCTTGCCTTGGCTGCAAGGAAAAGATAGTTTCAGAGATTTAAGATGTCTTTGGGTGCAATTATCAATTCCTATGAAAGAATCTACTGCTTCAGAAGCTTATCAAACTCTTACAAACGTCTGGATCAATTGGTATGATTGGTGGCAGCTTCGCTTTCCTAAGCTCTAAATTTTTTTTTGCGAGTATACTTTGGTTGATTGTTGCCGTATTTACTTTAAATAATTATGCAGTCACCTAATCAAGAATTTTTTACATTTTCGTTAATTAGACTTGTAGGCTATGGACTATTAGGACTAACTTTTATTGATTTTATTAGTATTATTCTACCTTTACAGTTAATGAATTCTGTTTGGGAATTGCAAACGATGGGAGCTTTTATTGAGCGTATTCCCGTTCCTTTGTTGGGTATAGCTTTTATCTATTACGGAGAAAGAAATTATCGAGCGCCGATTGAAAATTTACTCCTGCGATGGCTTTCTTATTTTTCTTTAATCTTAGCTATTTTCTTTTTGTTAATGGTTCCTTTGGGAATTAATAATACTGTTCGTATCGAGCTTACCAATAACGCAGTTATTAACCGAGAGCTAGTTGCCAAAGTCGAACAAATCGACAAGTTTAGAAACAAAATGACAGCAGCTAACTCATCAGCAGAAATTCAAGCTATCCTTCAAAAACAGTCTTATCAAGGTAAACTTCCTGATAAAATCAATGCTCAAGAAATCAAAGAGCAGATTATTTTAGAGCTTAATAACACTGAAAAAGATTTAAGAAAAGAAATAGAAGCAGTTCGTTCTAAAAAACGTTGGGATTTACTCAAAAAGTCAATTAAATGGAATTTAGGCGCTTTAGTTGCTAGTTGTTTATTTTTTGTCATCTGGAAAGATACTCTGTGGGCTAGATTGGAACGACGTGAAGACGATTGAGCATCAGTAATTTTGATTTAAATTGATTTACTTTACTTTGAAACTAGCACCTGTGTAACCAGTCATCATCCACAATAATGCACGACAAGCATCCCGCATCACAACTAACCTAGATTCAGGCAATTCTTTGGAAGGTAATGAAATTGAGGTAAAAGTAATACCATGACTTCCTAACACAAAAAAAGCGATCGCTCTAGCTCTACTCATGTGAAAATCAGAAGTAATTAAATATAGGTGTTTGATCTGATGTTTTTGAAAGTCTTTGACTAAACTTGTAAAATTGGTGACAGTATCAACTGCTCGTCTATCTAAATAAAACCTAGTTTCAGCAATACCAGCCTCACGAAAGATTTGACGAACAACAGAATTAGGACTACCTGTAGAAACCCAAATCAGTAAATTGGGGTGAGTTTGAGCCAAGTTGGCAGTAAATTCTTCTCTGTCTCTTCCTCCGCCCAGAGTAAGAATAGCTTGAGGTTGAGGAAATCGATAGCGAGCGATCGCAAGTCGAACAGGAATTGAACCTAATATAATTATGATGATAGTAATTCCCACAAGACTGAGAAAAAGCCATGACTTCATTTTGATTGACTTAGGTTTCATGAGCGAGCTTTTTCTTGAAATTGTATTGGTTTTATTTTTAATTATGGTTGAACCAAATCACAATTGTAGAATGATGGTAACTACTAAGGTAAAGTTTAAATTTGTTTAACTGAATCAAAAGTTAAAGCTAGTCCGAATGTGTCCTACCCATTGAGTAGCGTTGTCGCTGTCGTTTTCAGGATTAATTACGGCCCAAACACCGGGAGTAATCGCAATATTATCGTTGAGTCGGAAACGATAAAATGTTTCGAGATGATAGGCATGATCCGATTCATCCTGAACATCACTTTCAGTTATGAAGGGTGGTAATCCTACTAAAATTCCTCCCAAATTTCCCTCACCACCTAGATCGGGAAAAGTCAAACCAACTGCTCCATACCAGATATCTGCGCTATCATCGTCATTGACAAATTGAGTGTTTACCACTTCTGTACCATCAACAAAATTGCTTAACCCCGCTCCATGCGCTCGCGCTTGAACATAACCACCCCATCCATGAATCTGAAACTTCGGCGTAATTTGATAGAAACCTTGTACAGTATAGAAATCTCCAGAAGTAGCAATATTGTCTCCAAAGGGTTGAATTGCCAAAAAACTTCCCGTATCACTCATTAAATTAGTTTTTCCTTGAGGATAGTAAGAATGAGAATAGGCAAAACCAATTGCTGCATTTTCACCTTTCCAAGCTAATTGAGCTAAAGCGTGATAAGTCCCATTGAATAAGCCATTGCCTTCTTCTGGGTTGTTGGCATCACCAGCTACATATCCAACAGACAATTCAAGATTATCGATAATTTGCCAGTTAATTCCTGCACCACCACCACCTCGACGATAGAGGGGGTTATATTCTCCAAATTTGGAAGGAATACCTAAACCATCATCAGCAATACCTGGTGGAGTAAGTGTATCTACCAAATCTGTATAACCAATGCCTACAGGGCCTCCTCTAAGAGCTATGTTGTCAGTAAGGGGAGTAAAGTACCACAGGTGAGGGATTTGTACTTGATTATCAGAATCATCGTCATAGTTAAGCCTCACCATATTAGTTCCCGTTAGAGGAGCGATCGCATCAAAATTGCCAACCTGAAGTCTGGTTCTCAAAACATCGCTGCCTGTAAAGCTACTTTCGAGATTGAGGCGAATTCTGTAAGCTAAACGAGTTTGAGTATCATCATTATCACCATCTACGGCATCGCCAAAAGTGTCATCAACTGACCAGATTACCTGACCTAGTAGTTTAGTTGTAGTAGAAAACTGATGATCTTCGAGGAAAGCAGTACGCTCTTCAATATCATCGACTCTTCCTCTCAAGGTTGCTAATTCCGCTTCAAAATCTTGTGTCAGTCGTTTGATTGCATCAAGGTCTTCCCGTGCTACTGTTTCAGAAGACGCAATTAAACGCTCGATTTGATTTAAACAAGCATTTAAGCCTGCTGCAAATTCATAACGAGTTATTGCTCGGTTACCTCGATAGGTCTGATTTGGATAACCGACAATACAGCCATAGCGTTCTACTAAAGTTTGTAAAGCTTGATAAGCCCAATCAGTTGGCTCAACATCTCTTAATTGAGAAACCGATGTTAATTGGGACATTGAAGCGTTAGATTCAAGCAAATAAATTTGCTGATTTTGTTCAACTAATTGATTGTCATCTGGTGCTGCTAGAGCAGGTGTAATTTCTCCCAAAATACAACCAGAACACGTTATTAATGGTGCGGTTATAGCTTTGGGCAATTACTTTAATGCAAGTAGTTTAGCGATCGGTCTAGCAGTATCCTTAGCATTACTAGGCTCTGCGATCGGTGCGTTTTTCGCAGGTCAAATTGCCGATCGCTATGGTCGTTTAAAGACTATGATTATTGCTTCAATTTTGTTTACCATCAGTGCAATTGGTTCGGGCATTCCTGTAAATATTGAATTTTTTATCTTTTGGCGGATCTTAGGTGGAATAGGAGTTGGTGCTGCTAGCGTGATTGCTCCTGCTTATATTGCCGAAGTATCTCCTGCCAAATATAGAGGACGCTTAGGTTCACTACAACAGTTGGCAATTGTCGTAGGAATTTTTATTGCTTTACTAAGTAACTATGTTATTGCGCTGATGGCTGGTTCAGCAGACAATCCTTGGTTATTTGGTTTAGAAGCTTGGCGTTGGATGTTTTGGACAGAAATTCCGCCTGCCATTCTCTATGGAGTTTTTGCCTTAGTCATTCCTGAATCACCTCGATACTTAGTAGCTCAAGGTAAAGAACAAGAAGCAGCTCGTATTTTAGCTAAAGTTGAAGGCGGAGATGTAAATACAAGAATTGGAGAAATTCGCTCTACGGTATTACGGGAACGCAAACCCCAACTATCAGATCTTTTAACCAGAAAAGGTGGACTTTTACCTATCGTTTGGTTAGGAATGGGACTATCGGTGCTGCAACAGTTTGTTGGTATTAATGTCATTTTCTATTACAGCAGCGTTCTTTGGAGAGCAGTCGGATTTACTGAACAAGATGCTCTTTGGGTCACAGTGATTACTGGTTTAATTAATATCTTGACCACCTTTATCGCGATCGCGACAGTAGACAAATTTGGTCGCAAACCACTGCTATTACTTGGTTCAATTGGCATGACTATTACATTAGGAACAATGTCAGGTATTTTTGGTTCTGCACCCATCGTTAATGGACAACCAAATTTAACTGGTTCAGGCGGTTTGAGTGATTGCATTAATAGCTGCTAACTTATACGTTGTTTGTTTTGGATTCTCTTGGGGGCCATTAGTTTGGGTTCTCTTAGGAGAAATGTTTAATAATAAGATTCGTGGGGCTGCTTTAGCAGTTGCAGCATCAGTTCAATGGATTGCTAATTTCATAGTTTCGACAACCTTTCCTCCACTCTTAGGTACGGTTGGTTTAGGTTTCGCTTACGGTTTGTACGCAACTGCTGCTGCCATCTCAATCTTTTTTGTAATCTTTTTAGTTAAAGAAACTAAAGGCAAAACCCTTGAACAAATGTAGAAAAAAAATAGGGGTAATTCATCAATTGCCCCTACCCAAAAACCTTTGATTTGTTTACAGTTATAAGCTTGAGATAATTTTTACAACACGCTGAAAATCATTTAATTCTCCTACAATTCGCCTAATTGGTTCTGGCCAAACTCTTACCAAAGTAGGAGTAGCAGAAACGTGATACTTTTCCGCTTGTTCTGGATATTTAGATATATCAATTACTTTGAGAGTATAAGGACAAGTTAAACCTTGTTCCAAAATTTGATGGATGCTAGCTAAAGTTTTTTCTGTGGTGAAATTATCATTAGAAATAAACAACTGTAAAATACAACCATCTGCTTTTTGATGATTAATTAACAAAGCTGAATTTTGGTTGTCAGAATTAAGCGATTTAACTTGAGTCTGTTTAGACGCTTGAGAATCTAACCGAATAACTAAATCATGATCTTGCCAAAGCTGAGGAAATTGATCACGATAAGTTTCTAAGATTAAAGAACTACAATATTCTTCTTGCCACGGTGCTATTTGCCAAACTGTATCTTCTGTTTCAAATAAAACTTTCAATAAAGGTTGATAACATTGCACGGCAGGATAAATTTCTGCAATTGTCTCGATCGCTTGAGTCCGAGGATTAAGCCATCGTTCTACAGTAGCAGTATATCCAGGAATTAAAAAATGGGGAGGTTCAGTTAAACTCAAAATTTCTTGCAATCCCATACATAAATGAACGTGCCATTGAGATTGCTTATTTGGGTTAATTCCGTAAATTAAATCTCCCCCTGGTGTAAATAGAGCAATGCCTTTAAATAATTTTGGTAAATTAGTTTGAGAACAAATCAAGGTCACTAATAGGTGATAAAAAAAGACTACCTATGTTCAATTGGTTATTTTTTATCCTATTACCAATTGTTAGTTATTAAAATCTACCTCGAAGCATCATTGCCATTTCGTTAGCAGTAGGCGATCGCTCTAGGGCAGTTTCTTCGGTAATTCTACCTTCTTCGTATAATCTAAACAAAGATTGATTAGTAGTTACCATCCCATCAAATTCTCCATCTTGCATTAAAGCATGAATTTCGTCGTATTTGCTTTGCTTAATGTAATCTTTGACGGTTTCTGTATTAACTAGAATATCGTGATAAGCTGCTCTTTTACCATCTGTAGTTCGGCATAAACCTTGAGAAATAATTGCTACTAAAGATTCAGAAATAGCAACTCGCATGGCATCTTGTTCTTCAGCACTGTAAAGAGTTAAAATCCGCTCAATAGTTTTAATCGCACTATTAGTATGGAGAGTTCCCATGACTAAGTGACCAGTTTGAGCAGCTTTAAGAGCGGTGTTAACAGTTTCTTTGTCACGCATTTCCCCCACTAAGATTAGATCGGGGTCTTCCCGTAAGGCAGCTTTGAGGGCATTATCAAACTTGAGCGTATTAATTCCAACTTCTCTCTGCTTAATCAATGATTTCTGACTTTGGTGAACAAATTCAATCGGGTCTTCAATCGTAATAATATGTTTAGCGTGTTCTTTATTAACATAATCTACCATGGCAGCCATAGTGGTAGATTTACCCGAACCCGTTGGTCCTGTAACCAAAATTAAACCTTTATGAGCGTCTGAAACATCACGAAATACAGAAGGTAAACCTAAATCGTCGATGGTCAATATCTTGAGAGGAATTAAACGCATTACCATTGCTGGTCCTCTAAGTGTATCAAAGATATTAATCCGCACTCGTGCAAAATCATATTGAGTTGCACCATCAAATTCTAAATCTCTTTTAAATCTTTGTACTTCTTCTTCAGTTAAGACTTCATACAACCAACTCATAAAAGTGTTGTAGTCGGTTTTAGGGTATTCTGTCAAAGCCATCTCACCGCGATCGCGCATTCTGGGGATTTCTTCAACTCCTAAATGAATGTCAGAATAGCCCAATTCATGAGCATGCTCAACTAAAAACTTTAAAGAAGGTTGCCCAGAAGACCTTTTTGGTCGTACAGGAGCTTCTTGAGCAACCGTTTTGGATGTGTTCAGAGCAGTTTTTTGTGTTGGTTGAGTTCCATCAAGGTTAGATTGTGGTTGATTAGAATTGCCATGATTACGATGAGCAAATTGAGGTGGTGGTGGTGGCGGTGGTAAAGGTTTTCCTATGGGTTGGGTCATTTATAAAATCCTAATTAATATTTTTGCCATTACAGCGTTATTGTTGTATCGATATTGTTCCCCAAAAGTGAAAGTTTTCTGACAAAAGTCAGTTGTTATTTATCTGGGTTTGGTTCTAAAAGATTTTATTCAAATTAGCTCTTGATAAATTTTTAGGAATAATTACTTAGTGGAATTGACTTAGTAGGGGTGAAATACTCAATTTTGTTAAATTAATGAGTTTTTATACTTAAAGTTTTCCTGGAAGTAAACATAATTTCATTAATCAAACTTTGTGAGTTTTTTGTATTGTCTTTTAAGAGATTGCAGCTTTAAACCTTGGGGATCGACATTTATAGAGGGATAATTAAGACTTACCTTTAATCGATAATGTTAAATTTTATTTAAAAAAGCTTCGTATTTTCTTAGCTTTTATATACTTAAATTTAACGAGGCTGTTCGGGTTGATAACCGAAACTTAATCTTCTTTTGTTGTTGTTGTCGTTAATATCCTGGTAATAAAATGCAATTAGTACAAAAAAATTATTGGCGTAATAACGCTTATTTAGCAGTTGTTAAAAGTTTTTTACTTTGGAGTTTTACTTTGACAGTTTGCCTCCTAGTAGTAGGGTTTCCTGTCGGAGTTCTTATTGTTACAGTTGGAACGCTTTTAACAATTATTTTACAAACAGTTTTACCTACTACTGCTGTTTTATTAGTAACAGGAAGTATATGTGCAATTAACGTTTTAATAGTTGCGATCGGTGCAGCAGTTCTTACTGCGAAAGGAATTCATCCCGAACAAGTAAGTTGGTTAAATTGGTTACATGGAGAAGCAAAATCAAGTAACAATTCGGTTTATGCTTCTTGTCCTTTAACCTGTGCTTTGACTTCTCTATCCGAGTAGATTACGTAATTTTAAGTCAGAAAAGTTGTGAATTAAAGGCTTTAGTTCAATTGCTGACAATTTGAAATTTTTTTTCAATTTGCTCAAGTTTATCGATATTTAATTCATTAAACCCAGTACATACTGGGTTTTTTTGTTTGATGATTTTCCGAAGAATTGATCTAGCGGTTCTCAATTTTTAGAGATACAGTTCATTTGATTTCCTTGATTGAGCGTTGAGTGTTGATAGTTGGTCGCTACACGTACGGTGAGGTTAATTATTCATCCCTCATCATTCATAACGGGTAACTGATAACTGATAACTGTCTTAGGTGTACTTCACCAATTTAAAAATTGATATACCATTTTTCAAAACATAGAGTAAAATGTCGAAGTCAAAGTAAGCAAGTTTGCGGTATGGGAAAAAATTCTCGTCTTTCCTGGTCAAGGAAATTTCGGGCCCTAGTAATATTTGTCCCGAAGTACGTTCGGGGACTCTTCTCTTGCCGTGGGGAAATTGTTTCGCCCTTTAGATAAAATCCAAACTGTACATTATTGTAATGACTGTCTCAACCTTCTCACTGTGCGTGACTTTAGGAACTCGTCCAGAAGCAATCAAACTAGCTCCAGTAATTCAACAACTTCGCAATTTACCTCAAGTCAAAACTCATTTGATTTTGACAGGACAACATCAAGAGATGGTTGAACAAGTCATGAAACTATTTGAGTTGGAAGCAGAGCAAAACTTAAATATCATGAAACCTAAGCAAACTTTAACCGAAATTACAATTAATAGTTTGCAAGGATTAGAACAAATTTTTACACAAATTAAACCTCAATTAGTTCTAGTACAAGGAGATACAACTACAGCTTTTGCAGCGAGTTTAGCTGCCTTTTATCAAAAAATTCCTGTGGGTCATGTTGAAGCTGGTTTACGCACTAATGATTTATTTAATCCTTATCCAGAAGAGGCTAATCGTCGTTTAATTTCACAATTAACTCAACTACATTTTGCCCCTACCCAATTAGCAGTTAAATATTTACATAATTCTGGAGTTACTGGAGAAATTTATCATACTGGTAATACAGTTATTGATGCTTTATTAACAGTGGCAAAAAAACAACCAGAATGTAATATTCCTGGCTTAAACTGGGAAAAATATCGGGTGCTTTTAACCACTGTACATCGTCGAGAAAATTGGGGAAAACCTCTGAAAGATATTGTGGAAGGGTTTCGTTTAATTTTAGAAAACTTTCCTGATGTAGCTTTATTATTACCTCTACATCGCAATCCTGTAGTTAGAGAACCAATTCAAACTCTACTAGGTAATCATCCACGAGTATTTTTAACTGAACCGCTTGATTATGGTCAATTAGTAGCTGCTATTTCTAAATGCTATTTATTATTAACTGATTCTGGAGGTTTACAAGAAGAAGCACCTAGTTTAGGTAAACCTGTATTGGTTTTAAGAGAAACGACAGAACGACCAGAAGCTATTGAAGCAGGTACAGCTAAATTAATTGGCACAACTTCTCAAGCAATTTTTGGGTCGGCTAGGGAATTATTAACTAATAAAAATATTTATCAAAATATGGCAACAGCAATTAATCCTTTTGGCGATGGTACAGCAGCAGAAAAAATTGTTAAAATTATTGATAATTTTTTATTAAAGATTGAAAATAAAAAATAATTTCATCAAAAAATTTTTAAGTTAAAAAATGTATACTTTTTCTCGGTTTTAGGATTATAATCAAAAATCAAAAATCAGCCTAATTAGACTGATTCTTTGTCTTAAAAACATTTTTACATTTAAAAAGAAAGAATTAAATAAAATAATAATTTAAATTCAATCTAGCTTTACGAATTTTTGCTAAAAGTTGCTCAACTGTTTCAAGTTTTTGCTCAATTTGTTCGGCTAAAGGAGAATCTTGTTTGTAGTTTTTTTGATGCAATTGAAGTTTAGTCAAAGTTGATTTAACTGTATTTAATTCTTTTTCTATTTTAGTTAATAGAATTATTAATCGGGCAACTTTAACAGTTTTTTCTTCAGCAATTATTTCTTGTTGAATAGCGTTTAAATAATTATTAATATCTTCCATGAATTTAATGATTTAATTAACCGAGCGTTTAATAATTGAGAAATTGTTTAATTTTCTTAATCTCAGTATATAAGTGAAAATCTCTAAATACTGTAAAGTTTATGTAATTGTTCGTAGAGATTATGTAAATAATATGTGAATTACCAGAGTAAATTTACGATTGAGGTCTTGTGTATAACTAATGAGTAAAGTTTACTAAGGAGTAATTGAGAATTAGAAATTTTTGTAATTTTTGCAGTAAATTTTTTCTTATTAATTTTCTTGAAAATAACAAGAATAATTTATATAAAATCAAATTTTTAAATAATAATTACTTTAAATTTGAGCAATTTTACGGAAGACAAAACGCAATCAACTAGTCTTCGACGCTTTTCGAGTACGCTGGCGCAACAAGCGATCGCTTTAAAAATGTAAACTTAAAACTGTTATAAATAGGCTTGATTTGCTTGCGTAAATTTTCATCCTTGATAACCGTGTCTAGAAAATCTACTTGCTTACTGATTGCAGCTAGTGGTACAGGAGGACATTTATTTCCTGCCTTAGCTGTAGCCGAACAATTATCTGATTATCAAATCGAATGGTTAGGAGTTGCTAATCGTCTAGAAAAAACGTTAGTTCCTGACTGCTACACTCGACACACTATTAATATTGAAGGATTTCAACAAGGGTTTGGCTTGAAAACTCTTCCCATCCTTGTTCGTTTTGTGATGGCAGTTTTTCAAGTGCGACAACTAATTAAAAAGTACCAAATTGATGCCGTATTTACTACAGGAGGTTATATTGCTGCTCCTGCTATCTTAGCTGCTCGTTTACAGAATATTCCAGCGATTCTTCATGAATCAAATTATATTCCTGGAAAAGTTACTCGTTGGTTGAGTCGTTGGTGTGATGTTGTGGCTTTAGGTTTTGCAGGCACTGCTCAGTATTTACCCAACATTGAAACTGTTTATGTTAGTACTCCTGTGCGATCGCAGTTTTTTAGCAGTCAAAATTTAGATTTAGCGATTCCTCCTGGCGTACCTTTAATTGTGGTTGTAGGAGGTTCTCAAGGTGCAGTAGCAGTCAATCAATTAGTAAGACAAGCTGCTGCTGCTTGGTTAGATCTGGGAGCGTACATCGTTCATCTCACAGGAGAAAAAGACCTAGATGTGCAGAGTTTTCAACATCCCCATTATATTTGTTTGCCTTTTTATGAAAACATGGCAGGATTATTACAAAGAGCGAATTTAGTCATTAGTCGTGCTGGCGCAGGAACTTTAACTGAACTAGCGGTTACCAGTACTCCAGCTATTTTAATTCCCTATCCTTATGCAGCCGAAGATCATCAAACTTATAATGCTCAAGTCTTTGCTAATGCTGGTGCAGGATTAGTTTTGACTCAATCAGAATTAACCGCTCAAATTTTGCAAGAAACCGTCTTAGAATTACTGCATTCTCCTTCTCAATTGAAGGCAATGGCAACCAAAGCTAAAAATTTAGCCATGATTGATAGTGCTAAACGTTTAGCTAATTTAGTAGACAACTTGCTGACAAAATCAACTCAATAGAAAGGAGTAAAAAAAAACGATCAACTTTCAGAATTTTGTTTGCTCATTGCTATAGCAATTTGATAAATTTCTTGGCGAGATTGAGTAGTTAAACTAGCTAAATGACGACTAGCTTGAGACTTATTCATCCCTTGTTGCAACAATTGTTCTAACTGATGCTTTAATTCGGTTTCTGATAAAGTTACGTTCGTTGCTACTGGTTTACCTGCAATTACTAAGGTATATTCTCCTTTAGGTTGACGTACTTCAGTATACAAAGCGATCGCATCGGCAATTGTGCCTCGCCAAAATTCTTCATAAAGTTTGGTTAATTCTCTTGCTAGTACTATTTTTCTTTCTGAACCTAACACCTGTTCTAAATCTTTTAAAGTTGATAATAAACGATGGGGTGCTTCATAAAAAATCATTGTTCGACTTTGATCTTTAATTTCATCGAGGCGAGTAGTTCTTTCTTTATTTTTATAGGGCAGAAAACCTTCAAAAACAAATCTTGCTGTGGCTAAACCAGAAGCAGCTAAAGCAGTAATTGCTGCTGTTATACCAGGAATTGGAATTACTTCTATTCCCAATTCCACAGCAGCTTTAACCAATTGATAACCAGGATCGGAAATACTAGGCATTCCGGCATCACTAACTACCGCAATGTCTTTCCCCTCCTGTAATCTAGTTAACAATTCTGGAATACGAGTAGCTTGATTATGTTCGTGATAACTAATTTGAGATGTATTAATCTGCAAATGTTGTAATAATTTTCCAGTATGACGAGTATCTTCTGCTGCAATCAAATCTACTTCTTGTAGAATGCGAATTGCTCTTAAAGTAATATCCTCTACATTACCTATCGGTGTTCCTACTAAATAAAGTTTTCCTAAAACCAAATTTTTGCTCATTTTAAATCTAGGATAATATTCGGAAGTCTTATGGTCATTAACTGTGCTAAGACAGAGTAAAGAAAATTGAGCTTCAATTTTTCTATTGATATTGTTGCTTAAATATAATTAACTTTTAGACTTAATAATGATCAACAAAAGCGAATTGTTAGAAAAGTTGGCTTTACTTGGAGAACAACAGTTTACTGGAATTGTTGCTTTAGATGCCCATAACAAAAAGCATTGGCAAATTTATTATGTTTTAGGGAAACTAGTTTGGGTTCAAAGTGACTTTCATATTTATCGTTCTTGGCGAAGAAGTTTCTTGAAATATTGTCCTGAAATATCAGTAGAAAAGATACCTTTTAGCAAAATTGCTTTATTATCTCAACAATATTACTTAATTAGTTACCTTCACGAATATCAGTTAGTTAAACGAGAGCAAATTAAAGCTTTAATTGAAAAACAAACCAGTGAACTTCTTTTTGATCTGGTACAACAGGAATATAAACAATCTCTTCAGTATACTTGTGAACCCAAATCTTCTCATGCTTTACTGAAAGAAGGATTTATTATATCTATTGCTCCTGATAATCTAGAAGAAACTTTAACGCAAGTTAAGCAAACATGGTTACAGTGGTCAGGAAAAGGTCTTGCTTCTTGTTCTCCTAATCTTAGTCCTTGCCTCAAAAATAATGAAGACTTAAGCCAAACTATTCCAGGTCTAATTTACCGCAATATGGCAAGATTATTAAATGGGCAAAATACCTTACGAGATTTATCTTTAATCATGAATCAAAATGTCTTTGATCTCACTTGTGCTTTGATGCCCTATTTTTTCAAAGGTTATTTACGATTATTAGAAGTTTCCGATTTACCAGAATTAAATCTCAGTCAAGTTTCTTCTCGATTTCAAAGTGCTGATTTATCCTATTCTTCTCGATCATGAAGTTTCAAGGACTGTTTGTTGGTTTAACTACTTTAGATTTAATTTATTTAGTTACTAAGTTACCTCAAAGTAATCAAAAAATTGTTGCTTTAGAACAAACTATTGCTTCTGGCGGTCCCGCTACGAATGCTGCCATAACTTTTAGTTGTTTGGGTAATCAAGCTAAATTAATCAGCGTTATAGGTAACCATCCTCTCAGTCAGCTTATTTATCAAGATTTAAACAATTATTCTGTTGAAATTAATGATTTAGCTCCATCAATATTATCTTCTCCTCCTTTATCTTCAATTTGTGTGTCACAATCTACAGGAGAAAGAGCAGTAGTCTCGATCAATGCTACTAAAATACAAGCCACCGTTGAACAAATACCAGAAAATACTCTCCAGGAAATTGACGTAGTTTTAATTGATGGGCATCAAATTAATCTCAGTGAAATAATTGCACAACAAGCAAAACAAAAAAACATTCCCATTGTTATCGATGGTGGTAGTTGGAAACCAGGTTTAGAAAACATTTTACCTTACGCTGATTATGTCATCTGTTCGGCGGATTTTTATCCTCCCAACTGTTACAATATCGCCGATGTCTTTACTTACTTAAAAACACTACATATTCCTTATATTGCTATTACTAACGGGGCAGAACAAATTCAATATTGTAGTCAAGAAAATAGTGGTGAAATACAAGTCAAACCAGTAAAAGTTCTAGACACTTTAGGAGCGGGAGATATTTTTCATGGTGCTTTTTGTCATTATATTCTTCAACAAGAATTTCTTTCTGCTTTAACTAATGCAGCCACCATAGCTTCTGATTCTTGTCAGTTTTTTGGTACTCGTCAGTTTCAGCAATTTATTCCCTAAAAATACTTACATTGCTAATTATTGTTGAATGTTTTTAAGGTAATCTTTTGCTAAAAATACGGTAGCCTTATTTGTTAAAAAAACTTAAAATTTATTAAAATCTCTCAAAAAAGACATTAATTTATGATTTCTGGTTTTTTTACCCAGTTAAAAGCGGAAAAATTTACAGGTATTGCTAAAATAAGAACTAAAGCTATTAATCGTCGTAATCAATGGAAAATTTATTTTTACCTTGGTCAAATAACTTGGGTAGATGGAGGCTATCATCCTCAGCGTTCTTGGCGAAGACAGTTTAAAAAATATTGTCCTCAAATTGACTTTAATGCAATTAATGTTAATTCTTTAAATTCAATAGAACATCAAGAATATTTCTTATTAAAAACTTTACTGGAACGTCAAATAGTTGAATTAGAACAAATCAGAAAACTAATTATTAATAAAATCCAAGAAGTTCTCTTTGATATTTTACAGCAAAGTCATGGAGAATCTTTGTGTTTTGAAGTTCAATCTTCATCTGTTGCTAATTTAACTAAAAATAATTTTCCGATGTCGATTACTTTAGTTGAAATCGAGTCTGTAATTCAACCCTCAACAGTGCTGTGGTTAGAGTGGTTACGGCAGGGATTAGGTGATTGCTTGGCTAATAGTGCGCCGATTATTAAAAATCCTTACCAATTATCTCAAGAAGTTCCTGAAGTTGTTTATCAAAACTTTGTTCGGCTGCTTAATGGTACTAATACTATTAGAGATATAGCTATGAAAATGGATAAAGATTTACTTAAAATAGCTTTGTCTCTAACACTTTATCAAAAGAAAGGTTTACTAGATTTTATTGACGTTCCCGATTTAATGTTACCCAAATCAAAAAGTGAGCCTTCTGCCAATTCTTTTCAAGCTAAAAAAATCTTATCTGGCAATCAGCCTCTCATTGTTTGTATTGATGATAGTCCACAAGTCTGTCAAATTATGGAACAGGTTATTACCCAGGTAAACTATCGTTTTTTGGGAATTCAAAAAGCCTTAGATGCAATTCCTACTTTAATTGATACTAATCCTAATTTGATTTTTTTAGATATTGGAATGCCAATTTTAAATGGTTATGAAGTTTGCGCTCAAATTAAAAAAGTTTCTAAATTAAAAGATATACCAGTAATTATGTTAACTGGAAGTGATGGAGTTTTAGATCGAGTCAAAGCAAAAGTTGTGGGAAGTGTTGATTTTATTAATAAACCGATCAATTCGGAGGAAATTCTCAAGACTATTAATAAATTTACCAAAGAAAAACAGCCACAAGTAAGTTTAAGTATTAATTAAAATTTTTATTGTTTTCAAAGCTTAATAGAGCAATCAGCTAGTCTTCAACGCTCAAAGAAGTCCGCTGGCGCATACGCGAGAGGTTCACTCCCTTCGGTCGCGGTCGCAATGTTAACCCCATTATTTATTTTGAAGCAGTTTTGTTAATTAAAAAACATTTTGGGGAATTCTATTAATAAATATATTTTATGTTCTGGTTGCGGAGTAAATCACGATGAACAAAGTCTTGGTAGTCGATGACAGTTTAACTGACAGAAAAGTTGTGAGTGCTTATCTTGAACAAGCTGGTTTAACGGTACTAGATGCGAGTAGTGCCGAAGAGGCAATGGACAAACTAACTCAATATCAACCTAGTTTAATTGTCCTCGATGTCGTGATGGGAGGAAAAAGTGGTTTTGAGATGTGTCGCACTCTTAAAGCTGAACAAAGTACTAAACCAATTCCAATTATTCTTTGCTCTTCTAAATCAACTGAAGCTGACAAAATGTGGGGTAATGTTGTCGGTGCAGACGCTTATTTAACTAAACCTGTTAATCGTGATGAACTTATTAACAAAGTTAAGCAACTGATTAACCGTTAGAACGATAAATAATTATGTTAAGTCTGTCTCAATCTAATTCTTTAGCTTTGAATTTAGGTATCAAGACAAATAATTCATCTAATCGCCAACGACTCCGCAAATTTTTACAATTTCAACTAGCTGAATCAAAAGTAAATCGAGCTTTACTAGAAGCAGAGTTAGTTACTGAAATTATTACCATTTCTTCTACCGAAATTTTACCTGTTCCCCAGATGCTTTATTGTGTTTTGGGGATTTATAGTTGGCGCAGTGAAATGCTGTGGATTGTAGATTTGGAAAATCTTTTAGGCTATCCTTCTGTTTTATTTTCCGACGCAGCAGTCACAGAAGCAAAAAGTTTAATGACAATGATTGTACAGTTTCAAGGACAAGCATTAGGTTTAGTTGTTTCTGCTGTCGATAATATTGTTCAGTTAGATTTGGAAGAATTTAAATCACCTTCTCCAGAGTTGTTTTCTAATGATGTGCTGCCATTTTTAAGCAGTTATTTTAATAGCAGCCACAATGAAATTATGATGCTCCTCGATACGGCGGAAATATTTCATTTTTTCAATTTATGAATTATGAAAATTCTTTTCTGGAGATTGTTCTGAGGCTCAGAATTTTCTCTTGAGCGCAAATTTAAGACAAGAGATCTTTACTAAGACAAAGCAAGAATTATGAATACAGCAAATACTACCGCTAATAGTAATCCAGCAAATTCCACCTCTCAACAAGATACTCTTGAAAAAATTAAGAATAATGTTTTAAAGCAAACTAGAGAACGACTTCGCCAAGTTATTCAAACTATTCGTCAATCTTCAAATAGTCGCGAAAGTCTTTTAAATCAGACAACAACTGCGATTTGTGAAGAATTAGCAGCTAGTCGGGTACTGATTTATCAATTTGAGGATGAGAACAACGGGAAAGTTATTATGGAGTCAGGGAAGATTGATTGGACTCCAATGCAAAATGAAACTTTACCCTGTCTTTGTTTTGGAGTCGGCAGTGCAGCAGATTATCAACAAAAAGAAATTGTAGCTATTTCTCATGTCAAACAAACTAGACTAACTCCTTATCAGCAACAGTTATTAGAAAAGTTTCAAGTTCAAGCTTCTCTTGCTTTGCCTATTTGTCTGAATCATCAGGTTTGGGGATTGGTAGTAATTCATCAATGCGATCGCCCTAGAAAATGGCAAGAAGAAGAAATTAATTTGCTTTGCCAATGGACAAATGAATTAACTATTGCTCTACAACCACTAGAATTACGCTGGGAACTGCAACAACAACTAGAACGGGAAAAAACTACTGCTAAAGTAATTGAAAAGATTCAGCAGTCTCAAGATTTACCAGATATTTTTCGTACTGCTACCCAAGAAGTCAAAAAACTCTTAAGATGCGATCGCGTCATCGTCTATCAATTTAATCCCGACTGGACTGGATTGGTTGTTGCCGAATCAGTAGGTAGTGGTTGGGTTTCTTTGTTAGTCGAGCAAAATAATGATGACGTTCTTAGTGGCGATCGCATTCAGTTAGATCGTTGTCTGCTCAGAAATTGGTCGAAAGAAACCAAAGCGGATATTGTTGAACCTGATAGTTTTCTCAAGCAAACTCAGGGAGGAAGATATACTCGCGGACAAAAGTTTACAGCAGTAGATAACATCTATACCAAAGACTTTCCTGACTGTTATATTCAATCTCTTGAAAAATATCAAGCTAAAGCCTATTTAATCGTACCGATTTTTCAAAAAAACACACTTTGGGGGTTACTGGGAGCATATCAAAATGATGGTATGCGAGTCTGGCAACAATCTGAAATTAATTTCATGTTACAAATAGCTACTCCTTTAGCAGTGGCAATCCAAAGAGCAGAATTTATCAGCGATCTTGAAGCAAAAAATCAACAAGATCAAGCCGTTAATCAAATTGTGGATCGTATCCGTCACTCTCTTAAGCTCACGGATATTTTCCGTAATGCCACTCAAGAAGTAAAGAAAATCCTCAAGAGCGATCGCGTGGTAGTATATCGTTTTAATCCTGACTGGAGTGGGGAAGTAGTAGCTGAATCATTTAATTCTCAATGGGTTTCTGTAATGGAAATTCAAGAAACTGATGAAACTCTCTACAGTACCGAAATGAGTGCAGATGACCGATGTACGTTGAAATATCTCGAATCTGGTTCTGCTCTTGATAGCGATACTTATTTTATGGAAACCCAAGGAGGCAAGTATACGAAAGGAAAGAAATTCCAAGTAGTAAATGATGTCTATCAAGCGGGATTTTCTGCTTGTTATTTACAATCTCTCGAAAAATATCAGGCAAAAGCTTATATTATTGTACCTTTGTTTCAAGAAGGACAACTATGGGGTTTACTCGCTACTTATCAAAATGACGCTCCTCGTACTTGGAAAAAATCGGAAGTAGATTTAATGCTCAAAATTGCTCCTCAATTGAGTATTGCCTTACAACAAGCACAAAAATCAGAACAACTAGCCAAAACTGTGGTTAGACAAAAAACGATCGCACGAATGGTTGATCGGATGCAACAAGCAACGACAGTAGACGAAGTTGTTAATATTGCTACCAAAGAAACTCGCAAACTTTTAGCAGTTGAACTAACCACCATCTATCGTTTTAACTCCGACTGGAGTGGAGAAACTATTGTTGAAATTGCTGCGAATGCTGATGTCAAATCGATCAAAGCAGCAATTAATAACGACCCCTATTTACAAAAAAATCAGGGTGGCAGATATCGACGCAATGAGTATCGAGTAGTTCATAATACCGCTCAAGCTGGTTTGGAAGAATGTCGGCTCGAAATTTTAGAACAATTAGGGATTAAAGCTTATATCTCCATGCCGATTTTTGTCGATCAGCAACTGTGGGGAATTATTAGTGTTTATCAATCCCTAACTAGGGTGTGGGACGAAGAAGAAATCGAAACCCTCAAACAAATTGGAACTCAAACAGGATTAGCGATTCAACAAACCGAATACGTTAATGAATTACAAACCCAAACTCAGCAAGAAAAAACCATCTCTGCCATTGTAGATCGCATTCGTGGCTCTCTTAAACTCAAAGAAATTTTCCGTAACGCCACTCAAGAAGTGAGAAAATTACTCAAATGCGATCGCGTGATTGTTTATCGTTTTCTTCCTGATTGGAGTGGGGAAGTTTTAGCCGAATCGGTTGGTTCGCAATGGGTTTCGGTGATGGAAATCCAAGAAACTGACGAAACTCTCTACAGTGCCGAAATGAGTAATGATGACCGCTGTACTCTAAAGTATTTAGAAGCAGGTTCGGCTCTTGATAACGATACCTATTTTATCGATACCAAAGGCGGAGATTATGCCAAAGGTAAAAAATTCCAAGTAGTTAATGATGTTTCTACTGCGGGTTTTTCTTCTTGTTATCTGCAATCTTTAGAAAAGTATCAAGCTAAAGCTTACATCATCGTTCCCATCTTTCAAGACAATAAACTATGGGGTTTATTTGCTGTCTATCAAAATTCTGGTGTGCGTAACTGGAAGGCTTCAGAAGTTACTTTAATGCTCAAAATTGCCCCACAACTAAGTATTGCGATTCAACAAGCAGAAAAATCAGAAAAATTAGAAAAAACGGCTAAAAGAGAGCGAGGTTTAACTAAACTACTTGAAAAAATCCAAGAAGTTCAAACTCAAGTCAAAATTTACCAAATTACTACCCAAGAAGCTCGTCAGTTACTCAATTTAGACCGCGTTACCATCTATCGTTTTAATGCTGATGGCAGTGGAAAATTTGTCGGCGAATCTCTGCTTGGGAATGGGTTAATTTGTCTTGACAATCCTTCTTTTCTCAAAGATATCTATACCTATTTACAAGAAAGCGAAGGAATCATTTATCAAAACAATCAATCTTTGGCAGTGGCTGATATTTACAAAGCTGGTTATGACTCCTACTACCTAGAGTTACTTCAGCAACTAGAAGCTAAAGCCTACATGATTGCTCCGATTTTTGTCGAACAAAAACTTTGGGGTTTATTGGGAGCTTATCAAAACACTAATACTCGTCAATGGGAAGAAGATGAAATTAACGCTCTCAAACAAGTAGGTTTACAAATTGGGGTTGCGCTGCAAAAAATTGCTTACCTAGAACAAGTCAAGATTCAATCAGACAACCTTGCCCAAACTTTAGCACGGGAAAAAGCAGCCAAAGAGCGATTACAACAACAAGCAGTAGAAATGCTCCGTACCGTTCGACCAGCTTTTAGTGGTGACTTAACTGTTAGAGCGATCGTTACAGAAGATGAAATCGGTACAATTGCTGGAGCTTACAACACTACTCTTGATTCTCTCAAAGATATTGTGATCCAAGTCCAAAAAGCTGTAGAACAAGTAGTTTATACAACTGGGGATAGTAGCGTTGCTGTTGAAGGTTTATCCAAACAAGCCCAACAACAATTACAAGAGCTACAACAAGCCTTAGAACGAATTCAAGCCATGATCGAAGCTTCTACTATTACCACTCAAAATGCCCAAAAAGTAGAAGTTGCCATTGAGCAAGCCAATCAAACAGTTCAATCGGGCGATCGCGCTATGAATAATACGGTTGAAAGTATTCTTGGTATTCGTCAAACTGTTGCTGATGCTGGTAAACGAGTTAAACGTCTCAGTGAGTCTTCACAAAAAATCTCGAAAGTAGTTAGTTTAATTAGTTCTTTTGCTACTCAAACCAATCTTTTAGCTCTTAATGCTGCTTTAGAAGCGACTCGTGCAGGAGAATATGGTAAGGGATTTGCCGTAGTAGCCGATGAAGTCCGCAATCTTTCCTTGCAATCATCGGAAGCGACTACCGAAATTGAAAAGCTAGTCAGAGAAATTCAGGAAGAAACTCAAGAAGTTGCTGCTGCTATGGATGCAGGAGTTCAACAGGTTGCTGAAGGAACGAGTCTCGTCAATGAAACTCGCAATAGTTTAAATGCTATTGTGGTAGCCACTGCCGAAATTCGGGAATTAGTTCAGGGAATTACCTCAGCAGCTAATGCTCAAACCCAACAAGCAGAATCTGTTACCAAAGTAATGGGACAAGTAGCAGAAATTGCTAGCGGTACTTCTAATGATTCTCGCAAAATTTCTAGTTCTTTCCATCAACTACAACAACTAGCTCAAAATCTCCAAGCTAGAGTTGCTCAATTCAAAGTTAATTAATTTTTCTATTCTGAATTTTGAAATGGACAACCTACTATCTGTTTCAAAGTTCAGATTTTTTTCTTGTTTATCAGCAATTTACTAAAAAAAAGATGATTACTGACCCTGATATTCGCGATCGAGCTTATCAGTATTTCCTTGAAGAAGCTCCTGCATTACTAGAAACTATTGAAGAAGAAATTTTTGCTCT
Source organism: Stanieria cyanosphaera PCC 7437 (assembly GCF_000317575.1). Classification (NCBI taxonomy): domain Bacteria; kingdom Bacillati; phylum Cyanobacteriota; class Cyanophyceae; order Pleurocapsales; family Dermocarpellaceae; genus Stanieria; species Stanieria cyanosphaera. The sequence goes on from NC_019748.1 coordinate 3,164,335, forward strand.
CAATAGTGACTCCATAGACGCTAAAACCAGACCTTTAAGAGTAAATACCTTAATGCGAGCAACTCATACTCTCAAAGGAGGTGCAGCCAATGTAGGGTTAGAAACCATCAAAACTGTAGCTCATTCAATGGAGGATGTCTTTAAAGCTCTTTATAATCCTGATTTAGTTATTGATGCTGAAATCAAAAAACTTTTATACGAAAGCTATGAGTGCCTTCGGATTCCTTTGACCGCAGAATTAAGTAAAACTTCAATTGATCGCAGTGAAATTTTAGACCGTACTGCTACTGTTTTTGCTCAATTACAAGAGAAATTTGGTGATTATCTAGTCGATCAAGATGCCTTTCCTACTTCAGCAGAATTAGGTTTAGATGTAGTTGAATCTTTCTTTCAAGCAGTTATTCCTGAACGAATTCAAGAACTGTCTATCGCTTTAGCTGCTGCTAATCCTCAACACATTGCTGAAACATTACAACTGCAAGCCGATATTTTTCTAGGTTTAGCGGAATCTTTAGAATTACCTGGTTTTGGTGAAATAGCTAAAACAATTTTAACTGCCCTACAACAGTACCCTCAACGTGCAGAAGAAATCGCTGAACTAGCGATCGCGAATCTACGCCAAGCTCAACAACAAGTTTTAAATGGCGATCGCGCTTTGGGGGGACAACCTTCCGAAGCTCTTTTACAACTACTCAATCATTCTGTTTCACCTAAATTAGAAGAACTTTGGTTGCCACGATCTGAGCAAGATGAACCATTTATTGAAATTAATGCTGAAGAGGCTGAAGATTTTTCCAATGATTTTGAAACTGACACAGAATTAACGATTATTCAACTCAACATTGCTACTGAGTCTTCTGAAGAAAATCATCCTAGTGAATTATTGAGTGAAATTTGGGGTGAAGAAATAGTTTCAGAGCCTGAATCTATCGATGATACCATTATCCAAACTGATGAAATTATTACTTCTCAAGCTCAACAATCAGAATCAGAACCATCTTTAGATAAAGAAATTAATCATAACCAAGCAGAAGAAACCATTGCTCAAGTTACTTTAGAATCTGATCAAATTCAACCAGAAACTATTGAGGTAGATTCCCTACCTACCACCATAGCTAAAATTGGTAATATCAGTAAACAATCTTCTACTAATAAAACTCCAAATAATCAAACCGTCAGAGTTCATTTAGAATCTTTAGAAAAGTTAAACGATTTAATTGGAGAATTATTAATTAATCAAAATCAAAATGTCTCCAAAGACGAAGAAATTTATAATGCTATTCAAAAATTAGTTGAACAAATTAATCATAACGAACAAATAATTAATCAATTAATCGATCTGGCTGATGAAATTTCTTTATCAGAACAACAACAAAAAATCTTACAAGAATTACCAGAAAAATTAACTCAAATTACTAATCAATCTAATTTTCTGATTCAATCTTCTCAAAAAATTGAGCGGAATAAACAATTAAATCAATTACTACAACAGGCAACAGATAGTAATTCTCACTTAGCTCGTATCGCCGATCATCTCAAAAACTTTAACAAACAATCGAGAAATAACGTTCAAAAACAACAACGTATGTTGTTAAACATGAGAGATGAATTAATCGAAACCAGAATGTCTCCTCTGGGTAGAATTTTCAATCGTTTTCCTCGTTTAATTGAACAGTTATTAACTTCTTACGATAAACAAGTAGACTTAAAAATTAGTGGTAGTCATGTTCTAGTTGATAAAGCAGTCGAAGAAAAACTCTACGATCCTTTATTACATCTCATTCGTAATGCTTTTGATCATGGCATTGAATCTCCCGCAGCACGTTCTCAGAGTGGTAAACCATCCAAAGGAACTATCGAACTTAGAGCTTATTATCAAGGTAATCAAACTATCATTGAAGTAAAAGATGATGGACAAGGATTAAACCTGGAAAAAATCAAACAACGTGGAATTGAAAGAAATTTAATCACACCTCAACAAGCAAATAGTTCTAATCCTAGTCAACTCTTAGAACTGCTATTTGAACCAGGATTTTCCACTGCGGATCGAGTTAGTGATCTTTCTGGTAGAGGTGTTGGATTAGATGTAGTTCGTTCTCAAATTGAAGCTATTAACGGTGCGATCGCGATTGAATCTACTCCCAATCAGGGGACAATTTTTGCTTTACAAATACCATTGACTTTAACTATTGCTAAGTTAATGTTAACCCAAGCCAAGGGAATGACTTATGCCCTCTTAATTGATTCGATTGAAAGAATTGTGATTCCTACTTCTAATCAAGTCAAAATCTTTGAAGGACAAAAAGTATTACATTGGGAACACAATGGTAACAATGAAATTATTCCTGTGCGTAGTTTAGCTAGTTTGATGGAATACTGCCGAACTACTCAACAACAAACTGATTTATCCCAAGAAAATGAATACAAACCAATTTTACTACTTCATCGTCAAGGAGGCTTGCTCGGTTTAGAAGTAGATCGAGTTTTAGGAGAACAAGAATTAGTCATTCGTCCTTTGGGTAGTGCGATCGCACCCCCTCGATATGTTTATGGTTGTAGTATTTTAAAAGACAGTAGTTTAACTTTAGTTATTGATGGCGCAGCTTTACACAGAGAATTTGAATATCGTAGTTTGTCCCTCAATCAACGCTCTTTTTTAGGCACTCAAACTCAACGAGCTTTGCCTTCTGAATCTGAGCAATCCCAACCACTTTTAGAAAGTTCCTCAGCTTCGGAGATAATTTCACAAACTTTACTAGTGGTAGATGATTCTTCTAGTTTGAGGCAAACTATTGCTATGTCTCTGCAAAAAATTAGTAATCAAGTAATTCAAGCTGAAAATGGACTGAATGCGCTAGAAAAGTTACATCAATCTGAAGAGATTGGTTTAGTAGTCTGCGATCTAGAAATGCCCTTTATGAATGGCTTTCAGTTTTTAAAAGCGATTCGACAACATCATAATTTCAGTAATATTCCTGTGATTATTCTTACTTCCAGAGACAGCGCAAAGCATCGGAAATTAGCTTTAGAATTGGGTGCTGCTGCTTATTTAATCAAACCTTATCGAGAAGAAGAATTACTTGATACTATTGTCAAAATTTTGAATGCTAGTAATTTGAAAGCACAAGCTTTCATTTAACTCTTGATCGTGATTAGCTCTTGGTGAGATCATAAATTGTTGCTTAATATCTTACCTAAGTTAGATTTAAAGATCACGGAAGTTTACTTTTTGTAAATGCAGTACAATTTCAGTAATTTCACTGATTTAGTTTGTTAACCAACTCAAGAATTAAAACTGAATCGCATGAAAAGACAATTGCAAGTTAACAAGAGTAAACTTATAAATTTATGGCTATAGAGCATATTTTTACTGAAATCACCGAAAATAAAGCTGAAAAAAAGAATTTAATTAGTGAGATTATCAAAAAAATTCGCACTACTCCTACAGAAGAAGATATTTTAAATATTGCAGTAGAAGCACTTCATCAAGCTTTAGAATGCGACCGCGTAATAGTTTATAATTTACAGCCAGAATCAAGAGGAAAAATTGTTGCTGAATTAGTTAATTCAGACTTTCCGAAAACTATAGATAGTGTCATTGTTGATCCTTGTTTCGAGCATAGATATATTAACAAGTATCAACAAGGTCGAGTTATTGCAGTAGCTAATATTTATGAAGCAGGCATGACTCCTTGCTATATTGAAAACTTAGAAAAAATCGCAGTTAAAGCCAATTTAGTTACTCCCATACTCATTCCTGACGAATCATTGTATGGACTGTTGGTAGTTCATCAATGTTCTCAACCTCGTCAGTGGACACCATCGGAAATAGAGCTTGCTACTCAGATTGCTTCAGAAATAGGTTGGGCTTTAGAAAATGTTCGTCGTAAGCAACAATATCAGAAATTAACACAACAATGGCAGAGAAATTACCAATGGCAACAATCTTTACAAGCAGTTATGAAAAAGATGAATTCTGGTTGTAATTGTGCTGAAGTTTTACAAATAGCTGTTGAGCAAGTTAAAGAAATTTTACAATGTGACCGCGTAATAATCTACGGTCTTCAAAAACCTAATCAAGGAACTATTGTAGCTGAATCTACTTTTGCTGCTTTAGCTCCGATCTTAGGACAAACTATTCTCGATCCTTGTTTTGAGTATAGATATCTTGATCAATATCGCCAAGGTCGAGTTATTGCAGTAGCTAATATTTATGAAGCAGGTATGACTCCTTGCTATATGGAAAACTTAGAAAAAATAGCCGTCAAAGCCAATTTAGTTGTGCCAATTAATTGTGAAGATGAAGCAATTTATGGTTTATTAGTAGCTCATCAATGTTTTAATTTTCGAGAATGGCAAACCGAAGAAATTGAATGGCTCAAGCAAGTAGGAATACAAACTGGATTTGCCCTATCAAAAGCTAAATTAAAAGAACAAGTAGAATCGTTCAATTCAGTTTTTACAAACTTACAAAACACTAAACAGGAAATAGCGGTCGCAAAAACTCAAATTCGAGAAATTCGGCTAAAAGTTCAAGATACAAGCGATATTTTAGGAGAAATTAATAATTTATACAAAATGTTAGACAGAGAAGTAACCTTGATTAATCAAGCTAATTTGATTCAAGATGACAAGAAAAGTCAATTAATTAAAATTATTTTCAAAAAAATCAGGCAAAACTCTCAGAAAATTGGAGAAAATATTCATTTATTTGCTGGACAAACTTATCAAACTGAAGAATTACTTCAAAATCTCAAGACTAATCTTGATCACAATATCCTCAATCATCACAAAACAAAATAAATTAAATCTACTTTTAAACACTAGCAGCTATCCGAAAACCAAAAGCATCAGACTTAATATTAGGAGCAGCACTCAAACGATGAGAAGAACGACAACAACCAGGAAGATGAAGCCAAGAGCCACCTCGTAAAATACGATTATCTTTTTCTTGATTACTAGTCCAAGCACTACCATCAATAGAAGCATTATCATAGCTAGGGTGCCAGCTATCAAAACACCATTCAGCTAAATTACCGTGCATATCGTATAAACCAAAGCTATTAGAGGAAAAACTACCTACTTCAGTCGTTTCATGACGATATTTGCCTTGAATCTCAATTTCATAGCTATACTCGCCGTTATAATTAGCTAAATCAGTAGTAATAGTCGTACCAAAATGAAAAGGCGTGTTAGTTTTACCACGACAAGCATATTCCCATTCCGATTCTGTTGGTAAGCGAAACTCTCTACCGATTAAATTCGATAATTTTTGGCAAAATTCTAAACAATCATACCAAGATACTTTTTCTACAGGTCTATTGGGATGAATAAATCGAGCAGGATTCTTTTTCATCACTGCTTGCCATTGAGCTTGAGTCACTAAATATTTACCCAACAAAAAAGGACGAATATTTACCGAATGTTGGGGACTTTCATCATTGCCTCTTTCTGGTTCATTTTCTGGAGAACCCATTAAAAATTGACCACCAGGAATTCCCACCAAATCCATAGTTATGTCTTGAGACAATTTGAGAGTTATATACTTAGCTTTGCCTCGAAAGTGACGAGTTTGCAGTTTAGGTTTCTTAGCAACAACTATAGATTGATCTAAAGCGATCGTAACAAAATTAAATTGAAAAATTTTTAAATCTAACTTGTGAACTGATAAAGGAGTTGGTTGGGTTTTGGCAATCGAAGCTTGATGATAAGCACGATGAGAAGATGCAGAAGCTACCTGACGTATTCCTGGTAATGGTGCTTGATGATCAAGTGCGTGTAAAACTTCTTCGACTGATTGAAAACGCCTTTTTGTTGCACCTTCAACTAATTTATCTAAGACACGGCTAAGTTCATATCTAATCTCGTTGTCTCTTAAATATTCGCGCCAAATCCATTCTCCTTCAGCAACATCAAATAATTCTGTTGGTTCGATATTAGTAAGTAAATGAAGGCAAGTTGCTCCTAAACTATACAAATCACTAGCAAATTTTGGTTTACCGACAGCTTGTTCGGGAGCTATATATGCTGCTGAACCAATTATTGTTCCCGTGACGGATAAATCGGCTGCTTCTGTATCTTTGGCTGCACCAAAATCTACTAAAACTAGTTTGCCATCTCTTTTGCGACGAATAATATTTTCTGGTTTGATGTCACGATGAATGACGTTATTAACATGAACAAACTTTAATACTGTTAATAAATCTTTTAGTAATTCTTGTATTTGTTGTTCGCTAAAAACTCCTTTCTGCGCTAATTCTTTAGCAAGATCATCACCATCAATAAATTCTTGAATTAAATACTGACGCTCTTCTTGACTAAAATAAGCAAATAATTCGGGAATTTGTTCGTGTTTGCCTAATTCATCAAGACGCATTGCTTCTCTTTCAAAAAGTTCTGCTGCTTTTTTTAAGCTTTTTTCTCCTTTAACATCAGGAAGAAATTGTTTAATTACACAACGAGGTTTAGAAGGTTTAAATTCATCAATAGCTAAAAAAGTTCTACCAAAACCACCTTTACCTAAAATTTTTATAGCACGATAGCGATCAACTAGTAGTAATTTTGCTCCACATTGTTCACAAATTTGTGTAGACTGCGGATTAAGATGCAAACAATTTGGATTCAGGCATTGACTCATTGTGTTAATTGATCGCTTCTTGATATCCGACTTTTATAACAACAATTAACTACAAACGACAAGATAGCAGAATAGTTTGCTGTGAAGTTTTTTAAAATGTATTAAAATTTTTTAGAATTGCAAGCAATCGCTATTCTAAGGAAATTAAGTAAAAAACAAAGATAGTTTTTCTTAGTTTCAAATTAAATCTAATATTCTGTAGACAGGTTAAAATCTACTGAATATTCATGAGATTTGATTACATTGTTTTCTGCCGCTCAAACCAGTCTTGCACTTGGAGAGTATTATCACAAGCAATTAGCTGATCTAAATTTTCGACATGACCAAAATACTGAGCAACTTCTGCTAATTGAGCTAAATGATCTTGGGTAGTTCGCTGTGCTGGACTCAACAAAAGTACGACTACATGAACGGGTTGGGCTGCTCGCTCGTGACGTACTCCTTGAGGATGAATTCCCAAAAACATTTTGGTTTCTTTTAATTCTTGCACCCGTGCGTGAGATATAATTACTCCTGGTAGAATCTCACTGGCATAGCCGACATCGTCGTAAACCAGAGCTTTTAACACCCTATTGTGACGGGGATCTTGTTGGTCAATTGCAGTGCTTAGTAAAGCATTAACAGTTTGTTCATAGGATAAGGTATTTAGATTTAACAGCACTCGTTCTTCAGTCAAAATATCTGGTAAGTATTGTGGTTGAAAAGCACCAAAACTTCGGGCTTCTTTCTCAGAAGGGTATAGCACCAGGAAACTAGATTGGAGATCTGCTAACATTTGCGGTAAATGCTCTAACGCTCGTTCATGAGCTACAGTTCCCTCTCTAGCACTGACTAAAATGATTAAGTTGGTATCATTAGAAGTTTTTTGGAGATAAGAACGAAGTTCTTGCCAGGTGGCAACCTGCATAAAGCTAGTTGTAACTTCAATGGCTACCTCATTAAAATGCTGCTGAAGTCGATCAGCTTGATCATTAACCACTAACACTTGCAGCGACGCTCCTAATTGTGATGCTAAATGTTTGAGCGATCGCACTGCTTCGTAAAAACCTGGATTATGATCAATCAATGTAGGTAAGACAACAATTAGACACTGAAAGGTGTTCACAGGATGATTGATCTTACAAACCCACACCTGTTGGGTCGATTTTTCTAACATCTGGTCAATCACTGTGCCAAAAATGCGCTGCTGAGGAGAGCTTGCTCCGTTCCAGCCGATCACAATATCGCTGACTCGTCGCTCTGTTGCAGCCTCCACAATTCCTGATGCTGGATTTCGGGCAACACGAGTTACTGGATTAACAGGCAGATCTATTTCTGCTGCATGAACCACTGCATGAGCTAACAATCGCTCCGCAGCAGCCACATTAACTTCTGTATTTTCGCTATCCGTTTCTTCTGCTACAACTGTAAGAGGGAATACCGTTTCCTCAGATTTATTTTCCCGTAGCATAGCTGCAATATTCACGAGGATTTCACTGGTGGATGGGTTTGCTAAGGGAACAAGAATTCTTTGCGGAGCTTTACCTGGTTCGTAAGGTTGTTCTTCTTGCTGTCGTGCCACTTCCCGACCAAATCGATTGACTATCGACGGACCTAAAATACAAGTAGCAAAGATCATCAGCACCACACCATTTAAGACATCATCTCCAATAATGCCTAGCTCATAACCTACTAATGTTGCTGCTAGGGTTGCAGCAGCTTCACAAGTAGACAAACCAAAAATAACCCACCCTTCAGCGTTGGAATAATTGTAGATACGGCGAGTAATATTTGCAGCAATCCATTTAGTTATCACATTAGTCGATAACATAGAAATCATCACAATCCAAGCAGTGAAGCCACTTGCTAAGACTGAGACATCTACCAATAAACCAATAAAGATTAAGAAAAAAGGAATAATAAAAGTCTCGCCAAAAAACTGAATACGATTCATCAAGCGACTACGCTCAGGAATTAAACCATTCAGTGTTAGTCCAACTAAAAACGCGCCAAGAATAGCCTCAGTACCAACAGCACGAGCTAAATAAGATAAAATAAAGACGACTGCGAGAACAAAAATAAACTCACTTTTACCACCATCTGATACATTGCGAAAAAACCAGCGAGCCAGTAGAGGAAGTAGATAAATTACGGCTGCTATATAAATTATCATCGACAGTGCCAGAGTGATCCAGAATGTTGTAGTCAGTTCTCCTTCATATCCTCGTGCTACCACAACCAGTACCAATAAAGCAACGGTATCGGTGAGGATAGTACCACCAACTGTCGTTACGACAGCATCATTTTTCATAATGCCTAGTCGACTAATAATCGGATAAGGCACAAGAGTATGAGAAGCAAACATACTGGCAATCAAAATTGAGGCTGCCCAATCGAATCCAAGCAGATATCGAAAGATGATAGTACCTAATACTTGAGGAATAGTAAATGTGATCAGACCAAAAACGAGACTGCGATCGCGATTTTTACGGAACTGAGACATATTAATCTCTAACCCCGATAAAAACATGATGTAAAGCAGTCCTACATTACCAAGCAATTCAATCGCTTGTCCTCGTTCTAAAATATTTAGGACACTAGAACCTAGAACAACCCCTGCCACAATTGGACCAATTAGCCCAGGAAGTCGCAACCGTTCAAAGAGTAGCGGTGTTGCCAAAATGACAACCATGCAAATTCCGAAAATGAGAATTGGGTCTTTAAAGGGAAGGGATAGCCCTAGAATTGATTCCATTTATTACTCCTTATGGTTTATATGCCACTGGAACTTGCAAATTCCACATTGATTGCTGTGCAATTTTGTTTGGCTCTCGTATACTTTTTGATGTTTTAAAATGAGACAAGTTTTGGGTTTTACTTTCAGGTTGTACAACAATGACAGAACAAGGGGCATGAAGAACCACCTGATTGGTTATGTTGCCAAATAGTTTTTCCTTCAGACTTGGTTTTCCACCATGCCCAACAACGATGAGATCTGCTTCCCATTGCTGCACTAAGGTGCAAATTTGAACTCTTGCCTCTCCCGTTTCACATTTAACTTCTGCATTAATACCGTATGCTTGTGCTTGTAAGGCATAGTCACATAACCACAGCCAAGATTCTTTTACCTCATTCAAATGTTCATCTTGAAATTTTCGTAACTTTGCCGAACTCACCAACCCACAGCCTGCATCAATCAATAGACTTAATTGTTCTAGAGTTTTCAATTTGATCCAACTGGTGAGAATAAGATTACTGTCATTTTGCTTGGCTAGGGTGAGTGCCTGTTCAAATACTTGAACTGCTGAATCATTGCGCTCAAGTGCCACTAAAATCCTTTTAAAAGAGATTTTCATGAAACTTTTTCCTTAGTCTAGTCACGTAAACCAAGCAAGCTCTTTTAATATCAACCAAGAACACCAAATAGATCGACAAATTTAAAATGTTGAAATTTAGTCTTCTTTCAATGCCGACGAAGTTAGCTGACGGGCTAGGACTGAAAGATGTCCTTCTGAATTGATAAACAAATGATATTTCACTTTTTATCTACTTCAAGATATGCCGCTCTAATATTTGCTCTTGCCAAAAACTAGCAAGCTCAAGATTTAGATTAGGCTGACTTGCTTAAAGATACAGATAATTTTATCACATGATTATTTTTAATTTTTAACAGCTAAAAAAAGCTTGATGGACAAATTTAATGATCAGTTTATTTATAGCAGTTTATTTGTTTTAATTTGTTAAATTTAGATAAATTTGGGCTAAGAAATTAGAATTTTAGAGAGATGATTATGGTGAAATAATTATTATTTAGACTCTACAGCAACCAAATTAACGATTATGTAGCTGAGCAAACATTGAAGCGGGCTTTAGAACACGTAATTGTGTTTCGTTGCTTTAGGATTAGTGTGTTCACTTTTCCAATCAAGTCTACAATCAGTTGATTTTTTTGAATCCATTGAGGAGAGTATTTCGTGAGTAAATTTAAAACTTGCTGTAGGATAGCTGCACTTTTTACAGGATTAATAGTTAATTCACAGATGACTACGTTTGCAGAAACACCAACGCCTCAAAAACAAAATACTAGCATTATTATTGCTCAGACAGATGAATCAATTCTCAATCCTGCGATTGAAGAGAAAGCAGCCGAAATTCTGCGTCAGATGTCTGATTTTATCGAATCTCAAGAGCAATTCTCTTTTTCTGCTGAGAGTGAAAGAGATGTGCTGACTTCTACAGGTGTTTTTGTTCAGGTTACTCATTCGGGTGAGATGATTGTTAATCGTCCCAATCAATTTCGGTCAAATGCAACTGGAGATTTGGTACAAAGAGAGTTTTGGTATGATGGCAAACAAATAACTGTGGTAGACAAGCAACGTAACATCTATGCAACCGAAAATGCTTCTGCCAATATGGATCAAGCTTTAGATACCCTGATTCAAAAATTAAACGTCAGTATGCCTCTAGCTGAACTACTCTACAGTGACATATATGAAGGTTTGCTCGAAAATGTACAAGCTGGTTTCTACTTTGGCATGGGTAAGGTTGAGGATGTTCCTTGTCACCATTTAGTCTTTGTTCAAGAAGGTATAGACTGGCAAGTATGGATTGAAGACAGCGAAACTCCTTTGTTGCGGAAAGTATCTATTGCTTATAAAAATCGAGAAGGCGTACCAAGATATACAGCGACTCTCTCAGATTGGAATTTAAAACCAGAAATAGCGACCGAGCAGTTTACTTTCTCGCCTCCTGCTAATGCTAAAAAGGTGGAGTTTGTCCAGGCAACACCTTATTAAAGTTAATATTCTTTGATGGATGCTAAGTAGAAAAAAGTGGCAACTGGTAACTCTTATAAACGCTCATGAATTGGATTTTGGTAAAAGTTAAACAAGCTACAGAATTTGGTGTTAGAAGATAATGAACGAGAAAAAAAGAAATCAACAATCAATAGTAACCACAATCGCGATCGCAATAGCAATAGTAACCATCAATGCTGATTCGGCAATGACACAGCAAGTATATCCTCAAAGCGGACAAAGTCCTCAACAGCAACAAAGAGACGAAAATCAGTGTAGCAGTTGGGCAACTCAACAAACAGGATATCAACCTCCTCTTAGTAGTAAATCAGGTGGTGGCAGAGTTTTACGAGATGCTGCTCGTGGTGCCGGTATAGGTGCAGTCGCTGGACTTCTAGGTGGTGATATTGGCACTGGTGCAGCTATTGGTGGAGCCGTTGGAGGCATTAGTGGTGGTATACGCGATCATGATGAGAAAGAACAACGAAAAGATTTTGATCGTGCTTTTGCTGCCTGCATGGAAGGTAGAGGATACAGTGTCAAATAATAAATAATAGTAATTAAAAAATGTAATTTAATGAATGTCTCATTTTGTATTTGACGGTTTAACGCGAATGATGACCTCATTTTCACCTTGACGACTCATCTGAATAAAATTTTTCGGCGTGTTCCACTCAAGTAGTATTGCAATGTTCTTTTCAGAGGTTTCAGGTTGATTACGCAAAGTTGTTTCTGTTTCTGGTACAGCATAGTTATCTCTGTTAACTAATCTAAAACCTCGAATCTCAGAATCTTTTTTAGATAAACCACCTTGCGCTCTACTAGGAAGACCAAATTCTTCAATCATGGCAAGTCCTAAATCCTCATTCTTACCAATAGACTTGAAGATTATTTCTGATAATTGGGAATCACCGATGTTAAAGTTGAAAAAGACATCAAATGAGTAGCCTTCTTTTGTCCACTGACTTTTAAGTAAGGTTTGTTGATGATCATCTTTAAATAAATCTTGCTCATCAGGATTGACAGGTATTGCTTCACCTTTCGACGCTGTCATCACTTCATCTACACTCATACCCCAGCGAGTGTACTGCCACTCTGCTTGAGCGGGTAAATTAATCATCATGACGACAATTATTGTGATGACTAAAGTTAAAAAAAATTTTTTGCTCATAGTTGATAGTTGATACTTGATTGCTTGATATTACCAACTAAAAGTCTAGTTTTTTCGTTTATTCAGACAATAATCTAAATCAGCAACTGCTTGAGGAAAGTATTGTCCTAACCACTTCTTTTGAAGTTGTTTAGCTTGTTCATGGATAAAAATGTTAACTGTATTGTGCCATTGAAGATCTTCTTGAGGCAAAATCAATCCATAAAAATTACAAGTTAAGGGTTCTTTTGGTACTAACTGATAATTTTCTAGCACTAAATTTTGTTGTTTAAGTTCTCCCCTCAACAAAATATCATCACTGAAAAAAGCATCAATTGTTCCATTGGTAGCTGCTTTGACTCCTTCGCTTCTGCCTGTTTCTTCCTGAAAATAGATTATTTCTGCTTGGGGATAAGTTTCTTGGATGAATTGGGCAGTAGTAGTATTTTGGAGAACTCCGATCGCAACTTCTTCTAAATCTTTTTTTAAATTAACTTGAGCTACATTGTTATTGCTCACTAACAAACGACTACCACTGAAAAAAAAGGGATTAGAAAAGCTAATATCTTTTAGATCTGTCGCGATTGTATTAGGACCACATTCCAAATGAACTGCTTCTTGCTGAACGAGTTCAAAACGATTTTCCAGATTAGAAGGTAATTTGATTACCTCAATTTCAGAAATAAGATTGAGTTTTTTAGTCAAATATTTGCCCAAAGAATCGGCAAGATCTGCACAGTAACCTGTCCAAACGTCTTGTTCACCATCTATATACCCAAAAGGAGCAGCATCACTTCTCATTGCTACTTTGAGAGTTTTAGTTCTTTTAATTTCAGCTAAGATATTTTTTTCTTGACGAGGGGAAATAGCAACTAATGGTTCGGGAATAGGCGGAGTAGGAGGTTTATTACCGTAGGCTTGTTCTAGTTCCGTTGGAGTCAAAGATTTAATCAAATGCAAAGGTAATTCTTGATTACTAATAGTTTGGCTATAAGCATTAGTGAGATAAGATTGGTAATTGCTGCGATCGCGCAAATAAACTTCAAAAAAAGCTAAACTTAATGCTTTAAGATAGCTTCTACCCAAATCAGGACGAGGTCCTTTCAATAGAGTTGGCAAGTTAGCAATTCCCTTTTCATCACTAATAGAACTATGAGTGCCACCAACCATTACACCTAAATATTTATTTTTATTTGTCAACCAAAGAAAAGGATGAGCTTGTTCTTCAATAAAAGGAGTAATAATGTCTTCACTTCCTGCCAAAATCATGGTTGGAATGTCTATTTTTCCTATCCCTTCTGGTCCTAAAATTGAACTGGTCATAGGATTAACTGCTACTGCTGCTTTGATGCGAGGCTCTTTGAGATTGTATTCTGCTGGAGGCAAATAACTAGCACGACATTGTAGCAACATTGAAGTGTTGAGAGTGGGCTGATTTCGTTGACATATTTGATTAATTCTGGCTTGGTTAAGAGTTGCACCAGAGGTTAGTAAAGCAGTAGTACCACCAAACGAGTGACCAAGAATACCCACTTGTTGCCAATTAATTAGTCCCTGAAACTCCGAATTCTCTTCTATGGCGTTGAGGAGATGGGTGACATCTTGGGGACGACTATAAAATTCTGAGGGACTAACATCGACACTAAGTTCTCCCCGTAAAAAAGCTTCTTTGTATTTACTACTACTACCAATGTGTTCGGGAATTAGGACAATGTAACCATGAGAAGCTAAATGTTCTGCCAAATAATCAAAATGAGAGGGGTCTGAACCAAAACCATGAGAGATTACGATTAGGGGAGTTGGTTGCGAAATATCTTGAGGTAGATAAATCTCTGCATCGAGACTATAAGCTCTAGACAAACCTAATTGAGTTTGACGTAGCCTCTTAATCTCAAAGGTCATTGTTTTTTTCTGAACTGAATAAATTCCTTGCTGACGTAAATCTGGTGACTGCTCAAAATTGATGTGTGACTGAGAAAAAACTTCTTGATTTGCTATTGATGCGATCGCGTCTACTGTAGTTTGATTATAAGATAAAAAGTTGGCTGTCTCTTTGATCAGCGAGAAAATCAATTTGGTGTTGACTTGAATTTCTTGAGTGGGGAAGTGACGCATGACATCGATGGCATTTAAACTTCCTGAGTCTGCTGCTGCTAAAATAAGAGCGGAGCGAATCGCGTAAAGACCGTTTCTTTCTGGGTGAGTATATATTACTTCTCCTATATCCTTGAGAAACTTCTCTCCCATCGGCATAGTCGTCATTCGATAAACAGTAGTAGGACTAACCTCAAACTGTTTTTGTAATGCCTGACGCAATTGAGTCAATGTGTGCTGGTCTAGGCGACTGGTATAAAGTTTAAGATCGTTAGCAATTTTTCCTTCTTTGGCAAACAATTCTAAAGAATCAACTGAGACATGAAATTCCCCTAAAATAGGAAGTGAAAAACTTACTTGTTCTGCTCCTAAAACTGGTTTGGGTCTTAGTGCCATAGATATTCCCAAACTAGCTAGAAAACCTGTAAAAATTACTTTTAATAGTTTTTTTTTGGTTATTTGAGTATTTAACTTAACCAGATGCGTTAGGTTGCGATTACGATCTGAAATGGAGATTGCTTTTTGTAATTGAGCTAAAGTTTTTTCTTGTGGCGGATTGAGTTTAATCCTTAATGGTGCTGGCATTTTTTCTTTATTGTCTCACCTTTTTATCTTATATTTAATTTCACAGAAAATAGGCTTTAGCCCTCGGAAGCACGCCTGTTTTAAAGGGGTGAAGAAGAGTCCGAGGCTTCAGCCCTCCTCCTGTTTGGTTTCATAGGTGATATAATCTTCCCTATGAAACAAGTACTGACTATTGTTTGCCAACTCAAACCCGACAAAGATGTTGCTCAAGAAATTGAAGCGACACTGAAAGCTTTTGCCCATGCTTGTAACTATGCCAACGAGCAAGTTAAGCCAAACATAACCAGCAAAACCACCATTCAAAACCTGGTTTATCAAACAATTAATCATTAACTTTAAATATTTAACCATTCAGCTATAGTTATTGGTAAAGGCAACAAAATAATTACTAATAAACCTAAAGCTAATAATCCTAAAAAATCTCGACCATTATTTAAATCAGTAACATCATTTAAGGCTGGTTGATCTAGTAGGGGAATTAACCATAAAATAATCGCCCAAATCCAAAAATAATTATTAGCTAAAGCAAATAAAACAGCTAAAATACGAGTTATTTGACCGATCGCAACGGCAGTTTTTTGCCCAAACACAGCATGAACAATATGTCCACCATCTAATTGTCCAACAGGCATTAATTTTAAGGCAACTATTAACAAGCCAATATAGCCTGCGATCGCTACTGGATGAAGCGCGATTCCCATTCCTGGTTCTAATTGATTGCCAAGAGCTATTTTACTGAGAATAGCGAATAAAAAAGAAAAACGTGGATTTAAAGCCTCAAAATTAAAAACATTGGTTTCAGAAAGAGGAACTACTTGTGATTGAGACAATCCCCACCATAAAGTTGGGATGGTAACTACAAAACCAGCAATCGGCCCTGCGATCGCAATATCAAATAAAGCTTGACGATTAGGAATTGGCTCTTTTCTCTGCACAAAAGCACCGAGTGTACCCAGAAAAAATGGAAAAGGAATAAAATAAGGTAAAGTGGCGCGAATCCGATAGTAAGAAGCAGCAAAATAATGACCTAATTCATGAATTCCCAAAATGGTTATCAAGGTCAAACTATAAGGTAATCCTTGCCAAAATAAATTAGGGTTATTCTGAAATTGTTCTGGTGAAATTCCCTTAAATTCTATGCCAACAATCGTAGTTGTTAATAAAGTAATCAATAATAATCCCAAAGCTAAATCTGGTCTAGTTACCGAAGAGCGATCGCTCTGGGGTAAACTTGAACTAGCTTGAGGATTAGGCACAAGAGCGAAAAAAGGTTGACCGCGAAAACTTTCTTGAAAAATCAAAAAAAAGCGATCGCCAAAAACCTGTTCAATATTAAGTTTAATTTTCTCATAGGCTTCTTCAGGAATAGTCTTTAATTTGCCTCGACACAAAATTGCTTGCGGACGATAATCAATATGCTGAAGATAATAAACATTCCAAGGAAAACAGTTGCGTAAAGCAGTTTCTTCGACTTGATTAATAGGTCGAACAGGTGATATTTTTTGAGGAGGCTCAGGTGTAGTTGAATTGAGTTCGGAATCCAAATTTTCGTGAGCAGTTTCTTCTTTTGGTCTACCTCTCTGAATCAGCCAGCCATATAAAATTGGACAAGCAACAAAAGGTATAACTACTAAAACAATCGGGATCGGTTGATTCTCGCCAGCAAAATAAGTCCAAGCAGTCCAAATAAAGGCAGGAAACATCATGACTAGCCAACATAACCAGACTGGTGTTGTAGTAATATTTTTTACATTCCGTTGAACGAGAAAGTAAGTGATTAAACTCAGTACAATTAAAATTACAATTAACCAAAGTTTCATTTCAGTTATTCCGAACTGCTGCTGGAGACTATAGCGTTTAAGATTTCAAATCGAGGTAACGTTTTACCAATTTTCAATACAGATTCCTAAGTACCACAATTTTAGAATGCCCGAAAATCCTAGAGAAATTACTTTATCTACTACAACCACTGTTAAAACTCCCCGCTCTGTTTTGCCAGGAGTATTTGCTTTTTCACCTAATCGGGATACTTTAGGAGCTACTGCCTATTTTATTGTAGATAAAACTGGCAATATTCTCTTGGATTGTCCCACTTGGAACGAAATCAATCAAGAGTTTATTTTAACGCATGGTGGAGTTAGCTGGCTGGTTATCTCTCACAGAGGAGGCATTGGCAAAGGAGTTGGTCAAATCCAACAGGCATTAAATTGTGAAGTAATAATTCAAGAACAAGAGGCTTATTTATTACCAGAAATTAAAATTCAGTCTTTTGCCACAAATCTCAATTTAAGTCCTAGCTTTGAGTTAATTTGGACTCCTGGACATTCTCCTGGTTCAACTTGTCTTTATTGGCAAGAAAATCAGGGAGTATTGTTTTCTGGAAGACATTTATTACCAGATGCAACTGGAGCAATTGTACCTCTACGTACAGCTAAAACCTTTCATTGGTGGAGACAGTTAAAAAGTATCCAAACCTTACGCGATCGCTTTTCTTCAGATAATCTTAATTATATCTGTCCTGGTGCTAATACGGGATTTTTGCGAGGCAAAGGTTTCGTAGATCATGCTTATCAGCGTTTAACTGAATTGGATTTAGTAGCTTTAAAATCTGTAACAACTTGGGATAACACTTAATTAAATTAATTATTTGCGAGCAATCATATTCTTGTTTAGGATCAGCCTAAATTCTTAAGATAGTTAAACAACTATCTATTTTTCTTGCCTCACTCGTCTATGTCATCAACCAATCTAGAAACCCCCAACACAGAAACAGACCAAGACGCTTATTTAGATGAACTGCCTGATGAAGTAGAAATGTCTCTCTTCGATCATCTTGAAGAGTTAAGAATGCGCATTTTCTACGCTCTCATTGCGGTGGCAGTAGGCGCAATTGGCTGTTTTATTTTTGTTAAACCTATCGTTCAACTTTTAGAAGTTCCTGCTCAAGGAGTGAAATTTCTGCAACTAGCTCCAGGTGAATTCTTTTTTGTCTCGATTAAAGTTGCTGGTTACACTGGTATCCTCGTCTCAAGTCCTTTTATTCTTTATCAGATTATTCAATTTGTTTTACCAGGTTTGACTCGTCGCGAACGTCGTTTACTTGGTCCTGTGGTTTTTGGTTCAAGTATCCTCTTTTTTGCGGGATTGGGTTTTGCTTATATCGCTTTAATTCCTGCTGCACTGAACTTTTTCATCAATTATGGCGGGGATGTGGTCGAACAAGCTTGGTCAATTGACCGCTATTTTGAATTCGTTTTGTTATTGATGTTTAGTACTGGTTTAGCCTTTCAAATTCCTATTATTCAATTAATTTTAGGATTTTTAGGCATTGTTTCTGCCAAACAGATGCTGGCTGGCTGGCGTTTGGTAGTTTTAGGTGCAGTGGTAATGGGAGCAGTTTTGACTCCTTCTACAGATCCACTAACCCAGTCTCTTTTAGCTGGCGCAGTTTTAGGGCTTTATTTTAGTGGCATTGGTTTGGTGAAATTAATTGGCAAATAAAATGAATCAACTAAAACCACTCCAAATCCGAGAACATCGCTTTAATTGGGGAGAAAAAACCTATTTGATGGGAATTCTTAATGTTACTCCCGATAGTTTTAGTGATGGAGGACAATTTAATAATTTAGAATCTGCGCTGACTCAAGCACAACAAATGATTGCCCAAGGCGCAGATCTGATTGATATTGGCGGTCAATCTACCCGTCCAGGTGCAGAAGAAATTACTTTAGATCAAGAATTAAATCGAGTTATTCCTGTTATTAAACAACTGCGTCAAATAACTTCTATTCCTATTTCCATTGACACTACCAGAGCAGCCGTAGCTCAAGTAGCCATTACAGCAGGCGCAGATCTGGTTAATGATATTTCTGGCGGTACTTTTGATCGAGAAATGTTTGCTACTGTAGCTCAGTTAAACGTTCCCATTATTTTGATGCATCTGCGGGGAACTCCTAAAACTATGCAGCAGTTAACCGATTATCAAGATTTACTCGGAGAAATGTCCAGGTTTCTTGACAATCAAATCGATAAAGCGATCGCAGCAGGAATATCTCATACTCAAATCATTATCGATCCTGGAATTGGTTTTGCCAAAACTTATGCTCAAAATATCAAAATATTACAAAACTTATCCCAATTTCAAACTTTAAATGTACCAATTTTAGTAGGAGTTTCTCGTAAAAGTTTTATTGGTCATATTCTTAACCAAAAAAATCCTCAAGCAAGAGTATGGGGAACTGCTACTGCTTGTTGTGCTGCCATTGCCCAAGGTGCAGATATTTTGAGGGTTCACGATGTAGCTGAAATGTACGATGTTTGTCGTGTTGCTGACCAAATTTGGCGGAATTAAATAAGCTGTTACCCATCTAATTTCCTGGTTGAGAAAATGCAGAAGGCAGAAGCAGAGATTGAATATGCAATTTAAAGGAACAAAAGTTTACTTAAAAATCTAGTTCTCAAAAATTAAATTTAATTGAGGGATTACTTAAAAAATAAAAACTGTTTTATCTTAAAAATAAAATCAAGTAATTTAGATTTAATTATCTAAGAATTTAACATCAAAGTCGGGATTGAAACAAAATTCAAACTAGAACAATGAATCAACGTTGCATGATCCCAGTTATTAAAACTCCCAAAGACTATCGAGCTTATCGCATTAGTCCTGATGATACCAATCGCCTAGCAATTATTTTTGATTCAACGAGCGCAGGCGATTCTTTGACTGTTTGTGTAGAAATCTTCGATCCTGGAGGAAAAACACCTCCCCACCGCCATAATTTTGCCGTAGAAATGTTTTTTATCTTAAAAGGGCAAGGAATTGCAGTTTGTGATGGCAAAGAAGTTCCCTTAAACCCAGGGGATAGTATTTTAATGCCCAAAACAGGAATACATTTTATTAAAAACACAGGTACTGAAAGATTATATGCCCTTTGTATGATGGTACCGAACGAAGATTTTTCTGAACTAATTCTAAGTGGTATGCCAACGGAATTAGACGAACAAGACTTACAAGTCATTACTCGCATAGACTCTTTAATTCCTTGTTGAAAATCTAATTGAGACTTGAGATTAAATAAACCTTAAAAATACTAGACTTGATTGTCTAGGTAAAAGATACTAGGGATGTTATTAAAAGTTGAAAAAAAATCTAAGCTAAAAATTTTTCCTGATTCTAGATAACTGCCTTCAAATAACCTCCAGAAAAGATAAAACAGCAACCTAACCAACTGCAAAAATTAATTCATTGACGCTAAAGCGACCCGAAAAAACAAAAATCAAAACAAAGATACTCGAACAAAACTCAGTCTCGATGCTATTATCAATGTGCGTAGCAATTAATATATAGGGCAGTTAATGATGGTTCAAGCACCTGTAGCTCCAGTGGTGCTAGCGATCCTAGATGGTTGGGGTTATCGCGAGTCCAAGGAAGCAAACGCCATTGCCACGGCTCAAACGCCAATATTCAGCAGCTTACAAGCAGCTTATCCCAGTACGCTAATTCGTACTTCGGGTAAAGATGTAGGTTTGCCAGATGGTCAAATGGGTAATTCTGAAGTCGGACACCTTAATCTAGGAGCAGGAAGAATTGTTCCTCAAGAGCTAGTGAGGATCTCAGATGCAGTAGAAGATGGATCGCTGTTTAGCAATTCAGTTTTAGTTAAAATCTGTGAACAGGTTCGTTCTCGGGGAGGCAAGTTACACCTAATTGGTTTATGCTCCGAAGGAGGCGTACATTCCCATCTCGATCATTTATTGGGACTATTAGATTTAGCCAAATTAAATGCGATCGCAGATGTTTGTGTTCATGCAATCACCGATGGTCGAGACACTAACACCACCGAAGGAATCAACGTCATTGGTACAATTCAAGCTTATCTTGATAAACTTGGGATCGGAAAGATTGTCACGGTTAGTGGTCGTTACTTTGCGATGGATCGCGACCGCCGTTGGGATAGAGTCAAAAAAGCTTATGACGTAATGACTCAAGATGATCAGATCGACGACCGTTCAGCTACAGAAGTATTAAAAAGTTTTTACGCTCAAGACATTACAGACGAATTTATTCCCCCAACTAGAATTGCTCCTGGAGCAGTAGAATCAGGAGATGGAATAATTTTTTATAATTTCCGTCCAGACCGAGCTAGACAACTAACCTATGCGTTTGTACAGCCTGATTTTAATGGTTTTGAACGGGAATTATTGATTCAACCTCTTAGTTTTGCAACTTTTACTCAGTATGACCCCAACTTATCAGTAGAAGTAGCTTTTAAACCTCAAAACCTCACTAATATTTTGGGTGAAGTGATTGCCAATCATGGATTAAAACAGTTTCGTACCGCAGAAACGGAAAAATATCCTCATGTAACCTATTTTTTCAATGGAGGTTTAGAAATACCTTTTGAAGGTGAAGAGAGAGAATTAATTCAAAGTCCAATGGTGTCTACCTACGATCAAGCACCAGCTATGTCAGCAGATTTAGTAACTGATGCTGTTTGTCAAGCAATTGAGAAAGAAATTTATTCTCTAATTGTAGTTAACTATGCCAATCCTGATATGGTAGGACATACAGGTAATCTAAATGCAGCAGTTGAAGCGATCGAAACTGTAGACCGATGTTTGGGAAGAGTGTTTGAAAGCACGATTAAAGTAGGTGGTACAATCCTGATTACTGCAGATCATGGTAATGCCGAATATATGAGAGACGAAGCAGGTAATCCCTGGACGGCTCATACTACCAATCCTGTACCTTTTATTCTGATAGAAGGAGAAAAACGTAAAATTCCAGGACACGGCGCAGAAGTACCGTTAAGAACAGATGGAAAATTAGCTGATATTGCACCGACAATTCTAGAGATTTTACAATTACCTCAACCAAAAGAAATGACTGGTCGCTCTTTGATTGAATCGGCAGAATATCAAGTTAAACAAAATCGTACTCCAGTGCGGATTTCTTTGTAAAAACTAAAGCTAATTATTGTTGAGGATTAGGGATAAACTTAGACGAACTTAGCTGTTAACTAAAACTATCCTTTTTTCCTCGGTTCTGTCATCAAATCAGAGCCTTACTAGCTTACAATAACTAACAGTTAATTTATTAAGAGTAAAATTTAAAATCTTATTATGCAAGTAGATCGCTTAGTTGAAATTATTTGGTTAGTTTCTGCAAGTTTATTAGTAGTACTTGTTTTACTTCACTCTCCTAAAGGCGATGGTTTAGGAGGTATTGGTGGACAAGCACAATTGTTTACCAGTACTAAAAGTGCAGAAAAAACTTTAAACCGTATTACTTGGGCATTAAGTCTTACTTTTATTGCCTTAACTATCGTTTTGAGTGCTGGTTGGTTAGGTTAATTAATTAAAAAACTAGTAGTTTAATTTCTTTTTGAAAATTATAGATTCAAGAATTAAAGATTGTTTTTGATAAATTATTGACGCTATTGAATTAATTAGCGTCTTTTTTTATTTTTTGGATTTAATATAATTTGAGTAGGGATAATTCAGTAATTATCCTAGATCAAGCTTCAAAATTAATTGACTCTAAACTTGCCAACACTGTTTTGTAACTGCTGAGAAATAGACAGAAGTTCTTGAAATGAGCCAGAAACATCGGTAGCAGAAGAAGAAGTTTCCGAAACAATAGCTGCTACTTGTTGAATAGTTTTCGTAACAGTTTGACTAGTTTGAGATTGTTCTCTTAGTGCTAGAGCGATCGCTTCAACTAACTGATTAACTTCTTCACTAGTAGTAGTCAACTGTTGTAAAGAACTACGAGTTTGTTTCATTAATTGACTTCCAGCTAGTACTTCCTTACTACTTTCTTCCATTGCTCTAACAACTTTATCAGTTTCGGCTTGAATTTCTAACACTAATGCTTCGATATCGGTAGCAGTTTGAGCAGAGCGTGATGCTAGAGATTGTACTTCATCAGCAACCACGTTAAAACCTAAACCTTCTTCCCCTGCACGTGCTGCTTCAATAGAGGCGTTAACAGCTAAAACGTTGGTTTGGAGGGCAATTTTACGAATTAATTCAACTGCTTTAGAAATTTTCCGAGAAGCTTTACCCAATCGTTTAACTTGTTCTTTGGTGGCGGAAGTAGTTTCTCCTAAAGCTAAAATTCTCTCTACTGTTTCGTTAATTGCTTGGTCACCTTTTTGAACTTTTTCGTTGGTTTGTTTAATAATGATTTCAGCTTTAGCTGCTCTACTCGCTAATGTATCCATTGATTTAACCATCATTTCAATTCGATTGAGAACGAATGAAATTTCTTCTTTTTGATAAGAAGTTCCTGTTGCTAATTTCGCGATCGCATTTTCATTACGATTAGTAGTTTCTGCTACAGTTTGTGTCGCTGCTTTGACTTGAGCAACAATTTTTTCTAGATTTTCAATAATCGAGTTATAAGAATTTGCTAGTAAACCTAGTTCATCATCAGTAACGGTAGCGCGGATGGTTAAATCTCCTTGATTAACTGGCTTCAATTGTTCTTGTAATTGTTGTACTCGTTGCTGGAGTTGTTCTTTAGCAATTTGTTGTTGGTTTAAAAGTTTGTTAAGTTCCGCAGTTCGTTGTTCGACTTTGGTTTCCAAATTGTCAAAATAATTTTGTAATTGACGTGCCATTTGATTAAAAGAACTTGCTAAAGCTCCAATTTCGTCTTGACTAGAGACATAAGCTTGATAATTGAAATTTCCATTAGCTATCTCTTTGGCTGCTTGAGTCAGTGATAAAATCGGTGAAGTAATCCGACGAGAAAACCAATAAACACTTAATAATAATAAAACTGAAGAACCTAAGCTAATTATAAAAATTTGACTAGCGATAATTCTAGCAGGGACAAAAGCTTCTTTTTGCTCGATTTCTGTTACTAAAGCTAAATCTTGCTCATCAATCCAACGATAAATACCAAGAACTGATTTGCCATCATGATTTTTATACAATCCTTGACCATCTTGTTGAGCAATAGCAGCATCGATAGCAATGCTAGTTAAACCTTGAGAATATCGGTTATTTTCTGAAGCAGTTGCGGAAACAAGAGTATTTTTTTGATTTAATTGACTGATTAAATAAGTTTTTCCGCTTTCTCCTAAGTGAGTTTGTTTTTCAACAAAATAATTAATTGTATCTAAATTAAGATTAACTGCCAAAATACCAATACGTTGTTTTGCCTGATTAAAAATTGGTGTAGCTAAAGTAACTGTAAATTTTCCTGTGGTAGGAGATTGGTAGAAAATTGGCTTAACTTTAGTTTTTTCAGCTTTAAAATAAGTAATATTATTATCTAGAGGTTGAGATTTACCTTCTAAACTTTGATTAGTAGAAAAAGCAACCAGACCATTATTAGTAAGCAAAGAAATTTCTTGTAAATTTGGTTTGATTTTAGTTAAATTTTTAAAATATTGAGTCAGATTTTGATAAGCAACCTGAGTTTCTGGATTGGAATTTTTGGCAGTAGGATTTTTAAATAATAATTCTGCTTGTTTGCTTATTTCTGGTAATTGTGCCGATAAAAGAACATCTTGACGCTGAATTGTGAACCAATTGTCGATTTCTTCCTCTTGAATTGACGCTGTAGCACTCAAGCGCTCAAAAACTGATTTTTCAATTGCTAGTTTAGCTTGGTAATAAGCATTTAAAGCAACTACACCTACTGTAGTTAAAGACAAGAGCGAAAAAGAAATAACCAGTTTAGATAACAAAGATTTTTGCACAGGACTAATCATAGATTTTCTTTTAAGACTGAGAGCAACAGAGATTTAAAACAATTCAAAAGGGTTGATTTTGCTAAGATAGAGTAAATATTAGCTTTTTTTTGGGAAATTTTATCAATCTTTTTTTATCCTTTAAAATAAAGCAGTATAACCATAAGTATCTGTCTACACTGCTAATAATTCCCGAAAAACTCAGCAAACTATCATAAGACTTCGGTATCTTTCGGTGTTGCATGGGGTTGACTCAAAGAAATAACCCCACGTAAGCTAAAAAAAATTCTCTTGGCAATTGCCAAGAGCGATCGCTAATTAACTGTTGAAAACATGAACATCCTTGTGGTGGAAGACGAACTAGAAATTGCTCAACTAATTAAACAAACTTTAGAACAAGAATCTTTTTCCTGCGAGCTTGCTCACAATGGGTTAGTTGCGTTAGAAAAGTTTCAGCAGCAACAACCAGATTTAATTATTTTAGATTTAATGCTTCCTGGTTTAGATGGTTTGGAATTATGCACTAGAATTCGTCAACAATCTCATCACAAAGATCCTTACATTTTGATGCTAACTGCTAGAGGAGAGGAAATTGATCGCGTTATTGGTCTTTCTACAGGTGCAGATGATTATTTAGTTAAACCTTTTAGTCCCAGAGAGTTAGTCGCTAGAGTAAGAGCTTTATTAAGACGTAGTTTGCGTCATGGTAATTCGACATCTCAGATTTATCAAAGCAAGCATTTTACCCTAGATTTAGACCAGCATCTGGCAACTCGGCAACTGAATCAAAATTCAGAAACTTTGGATTTAACTACTTTAGAATTTAATCTCCTCGCTACTTTTATGAGTTATCCAGGTCGCGTTTGGAGTCGTACCCAACTAATCGATCAATTATGGGGAAATGATTTTTTTGGTGATGAACGAGTAGTAGATACTCATATCCGACGTTTACGGAAAAAGATTGAACCTGATGCTGCTCATCCTACTTTTATTAAAACTGTGATTGGTGTTGGTTATAAGTTTGAGGACTAATTTTTGATTTGTTATCTGAAGGCAAGATTAAGTATATTACTATATTTTTTAAGATTTGTAGTGCTTGATACAGCGAAATTTCTAGCAATTCTCTTGATTTTTGTTCTATAGTTATAGATAAGAGCTTTAAATTTCTAATCATAGATTATTCCGGTGACAATTCATGAGCCTTGCAACCTTATCTCCATCCCCTTCTATTAACTACTCACTCGACATGATTAAAGACGAAGCACGTCAGTTGGTAGAACAAGGGATTATCAGTCGTCAACAACCTATTTACGTACTTTGTCAGTATATTCCCGCGCGCGAATGGGTTTGTGTTGAGTGCGAATTAGAAAAGTGTGATTATCTTTTAAGAGATCCAATCGGTGAATTAATTGCTTACGAAGACTGGGATAATGATTGATATTTAAACAACAGAAGATTAAGTTTTGGAAATTAATTTTATTAAACAAATATAACATCAACATAATCGTAGAGAACCTGGACACCCAGGTTTTTTTTAGGAGGGAATAATATTTAAAAAAACATAAAAATATTATTGTTTATTTACAAAATTGCGACAAAAAGTAACTTACAATACGGAAAAATATAGATTTTATTGGTAACCCTTTTGCCTTAATATCTAATATTAGGGTGTTTGATTAATAGGTTTAACCCTTATGAGTATTAATGCAACTTTGACGGCTTCGGCTTCACCGTTTCGCTATTCGATCGAGACGATTAAAGATGAAGTAAGGCAACTGGTAGAGAGGGGGATCATCAAAAAAAACCAACCTCTCTACGCTCTTTGCCAGTATTTACCTGCTCGTGAATGGTTGGGGATAGAATCTGAATTGGAAAGATGTGACTATCTTTTACGCGATCGCATTAGCGATCTATTAAGTACAGAAAGATGGGACAATGATTAATCTGGCTGTTTAGCAAGAAAAGTAATTTTACCTAATCATTTATATCAAGTCCGTTAACCCGTCTCAATAAATTTACTTGCTTCTAACTTGTCTTTTTCTCCTGCCTCCTGTCTTCACCCACCAATAACATAATTATTCAACAGAACATGATATTAGTTTGGTTTTTCTGATTGACGCAGCTTTTCTAGTTCATTTCTCAGAGCTATAATTTGTTCGGTAAGTTCTTGTAATTCAGATTGAACTTTATTGTCAGTTGGACTGGGGTTAGATACGGTTTCAGTAGTGCTTTGAGAAGTTGTTGCAGTTTTTTGCCATCCACGTTGACTAAGAAAGGTTTCGAGGTTTCTTCTAGCTTCTTGTTCAGTAATTTGACCTTTTTCAGCCCATTTGCCAGTTTTTTCGCTCAACTCTGTTTGTAAATTAGAAATAGTTTCAGTGCGTTTTTGAGGATCGGCAAAAGTTTCACATAAATCTGTTGCTGCTCCTACAGCTACATGGAAGCCTTGTTGCACAAATTGAAAAAGATTATTGTTGTTCATGATGATTTAGATTAATCAGAAATCTAGGGAGCTAGTCAAAAATATTTTATCTATCCTAGTTGTTCTAAATACAGATTTACATCTTCAATTAATTGAGTCAATTCAGCTTCACTGGTGAGCCGAATGCGATCGTCACGAACAGTTAATAAGACTTTAGCAGCAAAAGGACTGGGATAAATATTAGGATTACAAAACACTTCTAAAAACACTTCCCCAGTGTAACGATACTCCATTGAAGGTTGAGGTTGAGGTTTACCACCGCTACCAGCAGCAGCATGAGAGGCAACTGTTTTGAGACTCTGCATTAAAATAGTAATCTCTTGTTGTAAGTTTTTAGCTGCTTCCCCATCAAAACTAAAGCTGATCGAACCCTGAATTAAATTGAGTGTTAATCGTGTCATTGTCATAGATTTTAATAATTGAGGTTAATGCTAAAAAATTTCATCGATTCACCGTCAAAATTTACCAGAGAATCAGCCAAACTAAGACAATCTTTGAAAAAGATCTCAATAAATTAACATATTTATTTTGATTAAAGAGAAATCAAACTATTAGCTGACCGAGGCTGACAAGATTTTTATTTTACGATTTAAAGTATTAATTTGTTTCATTTTATTATTGTCATGCCAGATCATCGTGCTAAAATTCGCCAAGTTCTTTGGATTACTTTGTTACTTAATTTATTTGTAATGGGTTTAAAAGCAGTAGTAGGTTTTGCTACGGGTTCTCTTAGTTTACAAGCAGATGCTTTACATAGCGTCACTGATAGCCTTAATAATGTTTTAGGTTTAGTAACTAATCGTTTTTCGTCTCCTATTCCAGATAGAGAGCATCCTTATGGACATCAAAAGTTTGAGGCAATTGGTGCTTTAGGTATTGCTGCTTTTTTAGGTATTGCTTGTTTTGAAATTCTTAAAGGTTCAATAGAGCGCATTTTTATAGGTATTACTCCCATTCAAATCTCAATTGCTGAATTATGGTTGTTATTGATAGTTTTAGGGATAAATATTTTTGTCGCTTTTTATGAACGTAACGTAGGGAAAAGGATTGGCAGTCCAATCTTAATTGCTGATGCCAAACATACCATGAGTGATATTTGGGTAACTATATTAGTATTAGCTGGTTTGCTTGGAGTTTCTCAAGCTAAGACTTTGAATTTACCTCAATTACAATGGTTAGACGTGATTTTAGCTTTTCCTGTGGCAATCTTGGTTTTTTATAGCGGTTGGACAGTTTTAAAAGATAACTTACCTTGGCTAGTAGATCAAATTGCGATCGCGCCTGAAGCAATTCACCACATTGTCATGGAAGTACCTGGGGTGATCAATTGTCATGATATTGCTTCTCGTGGATTGTTGGGAAGACAGGTTTTTATCGAGATGCATCTAATAGTCGATGCGTCTGATGTAGAAACTGCTCATCAAATCACTGAAAAAGTTGAAACTCGATTACAAGAACGTTTTAACCCCGTTAGAGTTTTAATTCATGTCGAGCCACCAAATTATCAATCAAATCAAATTAGCTTTGGGATTGAAAATCAATCACTATAAACTGATATTTCATTATAAATCTTTTTCCCCAAAAAAATTGACTTTTCCACAGATTTAACCAAGTTTTCCACAGGAATTAACCAAAAAATTCATTTATTTAATTAAGAATTTCTAGATTAAGTTATTTTGCTAATTGAGCCAAAAGACTAGAAGAAGGAAAAGACATTTTAGGACTTTCTTGAAGTAGATAATCAAGAAAAGTTTGAGCGATCACAGATAGCTTTTTACCTGCTAAATAAGAGACATACCAATTACGTTTGATTGGGAAATGCTCTACATCAAGAACAGTTAACTCTCCACTCATTCCTTCTGAGATTAAACAATGTTCAGATAAAACTGAAATACCTAAACCACCAGCGATCGCTTGTTTAATTGCTTCGTTACTACCAAGCTCTAATCTAACATTAACTGAAACTTTATATTTAGCAAATAAATTTAAAACTGCTGCTCTTGTACCAGAACCTTTTTCACGCATAATAAAAGGTTGAGCATTTAAGGCATCAATAGAAATATGATGTTGTTTACTTAAGGGATGATCAGCTTTGGCTACTACGACTAAAGGATTATCCAAAAATTGTTTGTTATGAAGATCGATATCTTCGGGAGGATTACTAACAATATAAAGATCATCCTCATTTTCTAACATCCGTCTTTGAATTTCTTGGTGATTAGTTACTTTGAGAGTGACATCGATTCCTGGATAATGCTGACAGAAAGAACCCAACAATCGCGGTACAAAATATTTAGCAGTCGTAATTACTGCCAATCTTAACTGTCCTTGCTTAGTACCTTTTAAATCAGCTATTTTCATTTCAAAGTTATCTAGTCTTTCAAAAATATCTTGACAAGTTGCTAATAACTCTTTTCCTGCATCAGTCAAATAGAGACTTTTGCCAATTTGTTCAAATAAAGGCAAACCTACTGCCTTAGTTAATTGTTTGACTTGACTAGAAACAGTAGGTTGAGTAATAAATAATTCTTCAGCAGCACGAGTAAAGCTACCATGTCGAGCAACTGTTTCAAATACTTTTAACTGATGTAAGGTTGCCTGAATCAAAATTAAAATCTCCTTTGTTTTTTTATTAGTAAATAAATACTAATTTGACGAGGTACTACTGAGAAAGCTCTGAAATCTCTTGTTCATCATTTACTGTAAAACTCAAGCATAGTATTTAATCTATTTTTTTTGGAATTAATATTCGATTGTTTCTATATACATATTACTATAGTTCAGAGAGGAGATGGTATTCCATCACAATAGGAAGTATGCGGTTGAAATTTCAAATCAGCAGTATAACCTTTTTCAGTCGGTCAAAAACTCTGCGAGAGCTTGGGTAGTAAGGATTGTTTCAGCTTCTAAATAGCTCTACGCCGACTACCTTTTGAAGTAACAAATTCTCGCAGTTGTACATTTATACCTAATCTTTTCTCTAACCAGCAACTACCAAAACTATAGGTTCGAGTCTCACTAGATATGATTAGACAAGGGAAGAAAATAATTAACCTAGTAACACAGTTAAAAAAAGATGAGAGTTTTCTCAAATTAATTCATTGGTCGGAAAATGTCATTTCTAAAGTACTGTCCATTGCCTTACTAGTCGTCATTTTTGTAGCTTTAGTTGACTTAATTTTTTTTCTTGCTGAAGATATTTGGAAAGATCCTTTAGGATTTTATAATAAAGGTTTGATTGAGTTATTTGGATTATTTTTAAATATTTTGATTGCCTTAGAGTTATTAGAAAATATTACCGCTTATCTAAAAAAACATATAGTTCAAGTAGAATTGGTTATTGTTACTTCTTTAATTGCTGTAGCCAGAAAAATTATTATATTCGATCTTAAAGTATATAATAGTGAAGATTTAATGGCTTTGGGAGTAGCTATTTTGAGTCTTTCTATTAGTTATTGGTTGATTAAAAAAAGTAATAATTAATAGTAAATTAAAAGACTTTTCTTTAAAAAATAGCAGTTCTCACGCTCTACGAAGTACACTATTAACAGTTATCAGTGATACCGAAGGCACAGGCTTCGCCTGACCAGTGGTCAGTTACTAATTAGTAATTACTAATTATGAGGGATGAATAATCAACAATTAACAAAAACCAGGGTATTAATCTACCTCACGAGAATAAGAAACGCTATAGTTTACCAGTAGAGCTAAATCTAAATTAAACTAATAATAAAAAAATTAGTCTTGCGGAGTTAATCAACTCTAGTGACAATTTCAAGAGAAAGCACGGCAAGACCGTTTCATTTTAGTAAAAGATATAGCAGTTATTACTTTAATAAAGTACACTTCAATCAACAATTAACAAAAATCAAGATGTTGATTGTATTTTATCAAAGTATTGAAACAGCCCTACGAGAAGGTCGGGCCTTTTCTCGACCCGCAAAGTAGATGTTGATTAGCTTAGTGAAGTACCCTGAGCCTAAAGGCATAAGGGCTTCCTACCCAGAAACAAGCGCAGTAGTAGATTTCTTTCGTCCTCTATTACTACGTCTTACAGTTTGGCGACAGGCTTGATCCCCGCTTCCCAAGGTCTTTATTATCCGCAGTGCTTCATCTCTGATGTTTCTAGCTGCATTTACATCTCTATCTATGTTTTTATTATTACAGCTAGGACAGTCCCAAAACCTTATTTCAAGACTCAGCTCGCTTACTTGAAATAGACAATTATTGCAAGTTTTACTAGAGGCAAAGAAACGGTCAACCTCTATATACACTTTGCCCTCGTTTTCGGCTTTATACTTCAATATGGTACAAAATTGACCCCAACCTACTTGGCTGATAGCTTTTGCTAAGCTGCGGTTTCTTACCATGTTACTAACTGCCAGACTTTCTACTCCAATAACTTGATTTTCGTTAACTATCCTGCGTGATAGCTTGTGGTGAAAGTCTTCTCTACAACGAGATATTTTATTATGAATGCGCGCGACTTTAATTCTAGCTTTATTGCGGTTATTAGAACCCTTTTGTTTTCTAGATAGTTGTTGTTGTTTTCGTTTAAGATTTAACTCATGCTTTTTCAACCAACCAGGATGATTAAACTTACTTCCTTCGCTGGTAATGCAAAAATGTGTTAAACCAAGGTCTAACCCTATCGCTTTACCTTCAGAAGATTGAGCAGGTTTTTCTAACCCGTCCTCAAACAAAATAGAAGCATAATACTGACCAGAAGGATTTTTACTGATTGTGACAGTTTTAATTTTCCCTTCGATTGGTCTATGTACTCTAGCTACAATCGAACCTATTTTCGGAACTATTAGATACTCTTCTTGAAGCTTGACGTTGCTTGGATATTGTAAAGACTGCTTGCCGTGTTTAGATTTGAATCTAGGATACATAGCACGTCTTTCAAAGAAATTATTGAAAGCTATGCCCAAGTTCAAACATACTTGTTGTAAGCACATTGAGTAAGTCTCAGACAACCAAGCTGTGCGGACATATCAAGCGTCTGAACCAAGTTCAGACGGCTTGTCCTCTTCTTCTTGCTTCTTAAGAGTGGGTAACATCTTTTTGATATCATAACCAGAAAGACCTTTACCTGTATCTTGATAGGTTTCGTTCATCAAGTTAAGAAAATAATTCCACACCCAACGACAAGAACCAAAAGCTTTAGCTAGCTGCTGTTTCTGTTGAGTATCTGGATATAATCTTACTTTGACTACCTTGAGCATTAGAGTAAATTTAATTTGTTATAAATTATTGTAGCAGAAAACCAGTTAGTGTTTAGTTCGCGCTCCATCCCGTCCCATAAATGGAGACGGGGATTTTCGCTCACATTTCTAACTAAGAGCCTCAGAAAGATAGTCCGCAGTGATTTCGACTAGAGCGATCGCATTTTGATAAAGCATTCTGGTTGGACCAATTATACCAACGCTACCCACTGGGGTATCATCCTGATAGTAGTTAGCTGCAACTAAAGTGCAGATCCGCATTGGTTCGAGAGGATTTTCTGAACCAATTTTGATTTTGACTTTTTTAGAATTACCAGCTAATTCAGGAAGGGTAAAAATTACAGGAAAAAGTTGTTCTTGTTTTTCTTCCAACAGATACAATAGTGTTTGTACTTGTTGCAGTTGAGAAAATTCTGGTTGGCGCAAAACTTCCGCAACACCATGAATAACTATCGGTGTAGAATTATTTGGCTTGACTAAACGATGTAACTCTTGAGCAATAATTTTGATAAAACCAGTATATTGAACAAATTCACGGTCAATTTTGTCCCAATCTAGAGAAGTTATTTGCATCAAAGTTTGTCCTTTGAGTTTTTGATTGAGAAAATTCGACAGTATTTGTAATTCACTTTCGATTAATTCTTCATCCAAGGGTTCTTGTTCGGTGTTTAATAAGGATGATTCTACTAATACTGACTGAGTTTGATAAGAATCAGTCACAATCACCAGCATAATCTGTCCTGAAGGCAAATAAACTAGCTGAAGATGACGTAAACTATCGCTCGGATTTTGAGGAAAAGTAATTAAAGCAATATAACCACTCAAAGCAGCCAGAATTTTGGTTGCTCTTTGTAATAAGTGTTCAAAACTTACTCTTTCCCATTGTAGTTTTTGGTGCAAAGATTGCTCTAGTTGTTTGCTCGAAATTTCATCAGGATTAATTAAGCGATCTACATAGATTCGATAACCCCAATCTGAAGGAATTCTCCCCGCAGAAGTATGGGGTTGAAATAAAAGTCCAGCTTCTTCTAATCTGCCCATAATATTACGAATGGTCGCCGAACTAATATTAAAGCCGTATTCTTCTACTAACGTTTTTGAGCCTACTGGTTCTGCCGTAGCTATATAATGCTGAATCGTAGCTTTAAGTATATTCTGAGATCTTTCATTCAAATTAAATTGATGAGACATCGAGGAAAAAATAGTTTTTATTAAGGAATATATTCTAAATTTTTTGTTAAGTATAACCTCTGTGTTGTTTTCTGAAAATCTCCTAAAGTAATAGATGCGATTGTAGTGGTAATATCAGAGACGCGATATATCGCGTCTGTACACCAGTTATCAGTAAAAACGTAATATATTAGGATTTACTGCCTTCTGCCTTTTGTCTCCTGCCTTCAGATTTCTAGCTAGAATATGAAATTAATCGATTTTTTAATAACGAGAAATAGTTGGATCGATCATTTGAGAATAAGCATCAATTCCTCCTGTAACATTTTTAACGTTAGTAAAACCCTGATTAATTAACCATTGGCACATTTGAGCAGAACGCATACCATGATGGCACATGACAATTGTTTCTGCTTCGGGAGAAAATTGAGTTTTAATTAACTCTTCCCATTGGGCAAACTGACTTAAGGGTAAAACTTGAAAACCTTCAAGTGAAGCAATCTCTATTTCTTCAACTTCTCGAACATCGATTAATTGTAAAGATTCATCTCGATCTGCTAACTGTAAGGCGAGTTCTTCAACAGTAATTGCTGGAATAGAAGAGTAGTAGTACATTGCTTGCCATGATTTGATATTTGTTTGATTAATTGTTAATTTACAAAATTTTTGAGTCTAGGTTGCTGATAAACAAAGCACAAATTATCTACCGATTCCTGCTACAAGATTCTTGATATGATCAATCGGAGCTATATTTGCTAATTTTGAGTTCTGTTAGTCCATGAAATCCCGTTTTTTATTTTTAACTTTAGCAGTCATTGCAGTCACGTTTAGTTTGCTTGCGGTAACTAGCTGGTATTGGATTCTCTCTCAAAGTCCGTTGAATTTGTTGGGAGGTGGGGTAATAACTTATCCCTCAGCAGCAGTATTTGTTCCTAAACAAGCTCCAGTGATGGTATCATTGCTTGCTAATCCAGAAAAACTAGAATCTTTGAGTCAATTAACTGTCCCTATTTCTCAACGTAGACAGTCTCATCAAGAATGGCAAGAACTAAAAAACAACTTATTAGCAAAAACGGGTTTAGATTATAATCGAGATCTTCGACCTTGGTTAGGAGAAGAAGTTACAGTTGCGGTGACATCATTGGATTATGACCGCAATGAAGCTAATGGTGTACAACCTGGTTATCTTTTGGCGATCGCAACTAAGGACAGAGAATTAGCTAAGGAGTTTTTACAAATATCTTATTCTCAACAAGCGATCGCAAATAAAGTTGATTTAGCATTTGAACAGTATCAAGGTGTTAATCTCATTTATCAACGGCAAAAGCAGAATTTTCAGCAACCCAAGGTTTGGGCAAGTGCTGTAATTGGCGATTTTGTTTTGTTTGCTAATTATCCTCAAGTTTTGGAAGAGGCGATTAATAGTGTTCAAGCAGTAGATTTAAATCTTACTCATGCTGTTGCTTATCAAAATGCTTTAAAAACAATTGTACAACCGAGAATTGGACTAGCTTATCTTAATCTTCCTGGTGCTTCAGCTTGGGTTGGGAAATCGGCGACACCCATAACTCCTGAAATCGAACAGATGCTTACTGTTACTTTATCTTTGAATCCTCAAGGATTGGTAGCGCAAACAGCTTTGATTGGAATTGAAGGAGAAAAAGATCGTATTCCTACCTTAACTGAACCTGTAACAGCTTTAAAATATTTACCGAATGACAGTATTTTGGCAGTGGCAGGAGTGGATTTAAATGATTTTTGGCAACAAATTGTCAATGGTTTAGATCCAGATAGTCCTTTGGCGCAATTTATCAATCAAAGTTTGGTTAGTTTACAAACACCTTTAGGAATCGATTTTGCCCAAGATATTTTTAGTTGGATACAAGGTGAATATGCTTTAGCGTTAGTACCCAATTTGGATGCTAATCAATTGGATTGGTTATTGATTGCCGAAAAAACTCCTACTGTTAATACAGATAATGCGATCGCTACATTAGATAGTTTAGCGTCAGATCAAGGTTTGAATGTCGGTAATTTTGAGGTTGAAAATAGTCAAGTTACAGCATGGACAAAACTAAAAACCTCTGCCCGTAATCAATTAGTTAGTTTAAATGCCGAAGTTAAAGGTGCGCACACAAATCAAGAAGACTATGTAATCTTAGCTAGATCGGTTGAAACCATTACCAAAGCGATCAAACCCAATCATACTTCGATCTTAGAACAACCAAACTTGCAAAAAGCGATCGCATCCTTACCAACAAATAATGATGGTTATGTTTATCTTGATTGGGAAACAGGAAAATCCATTTTTGAGCAAAAATTACCAATTATTAGAGTAGTGGAATTGGCTGCCCAATCTTTCTTTAGTCATTTAAAATCTCTTACTATTACTAGTTTAGGTAGTGAAAATGGCATCCGTCGCGCAACGATTTACTTTAATTTAGATTTTTCGTAAAAATTTTTCTACCTATGATCGATTTTCTTGACGATCTGGGTATTAAAGAAGTAGTAACGCAATTACTATACTTCTAAATTTATGAATGTAGCGGTAAAAGAACCAGTCTACATAATTATTCCCATCCATAATCGCAAACAGATTAGCTTAAAGTGTCTGGAAAATCTGAATCAGTGTGGCGATTTACAACGATATCACGTAGTAGTGGTTGATGATGGTTCTACTGATGGAACTACAGAAGCAATTAATTGTCTTTATCCTGATGTAATTGTACTTCCTGGCGATGGTAATTTATGGTGGACAGGTGCAATTAAAAAGGGGATGGAATATTCTTACCAGCAAGGTGCAGAGTATTTTATTTGGTTAAATGATGATACTTTATCGAATAAAGGTGCAATTCAATCTCTAGTTTCAGTTTGTTCTTTGTCTCCTAACAAAATTGTTAGTGGACAATGTTATGCTACAACTGAGTTAAAAATGCCTACTTATGGAGGACAAAGAAAAAAAGGTCTTTCTTTAAATTTGTTATATGCTCCTCAAACAGAAGTAATTAAGTGTGACTGTATGAGTGGTAATTTTGTATGTTTACCACGCTCAATTATTGAAAAAATTGATTTTCCCCCTAATGAGAAATTTCCTCATTGTCTGGCAGATATAGTCTATACTTGGGAAGCGAAAAAAGCTGGTTATCAATTAGAAGTTTTAGGTTGTGCAATTGCCGTTTGTGAGTTTAATCCTCTTTTTGAAGGTTGGTCATCTAATCCTATTCCAATGAAAGAACACTGGAAAATAATAAACTCTCCTAAATCTAATTTGTATCCTCCAGCTTATTGGTTTTATAGTCAAACTTTTTATGGGTGGATGGGAATTATTATTTTCATTCAAGGATATTTTCGTTTACTTTTATTTACGATCGCGCGTTTAATTTTGCCTTTATATTTTCTAAAAAAATTAAAGATTTGTAAAAATAAAATAATTACTAATTATAAAAAAAAATTAAATGAACAATGATAGAAAAATAAATTTATTTATCATTATTCCCGTACATAATCGTAAACAAATCACACTTGCCTGTTTAGAAAATCTTAAAATTTGTAACGCTCTACAAAAATATCAAGTAGTAGTTGTAGATGATGGCTCTAGTGATGGAACTACAGAAGCAATAAATGATTTATATCCGAGTGTAGTTGTTTTAAAAGGTGATGGTAATTTATGGTGGACGGGCGCAATTAATATAGGAATGAAATATGCGTATCAACAAAACGCAAGTCATTTTATTTGGCTAAATGATGATTGCATATTGTCCCATAATACTTTGACTTACTTAATTAGTTTTGTTGAACGAGAAAATCAAAGAGCTATTGTTGGCTGTCAAGGTATTGAATTAGAAAATACGACAGCTTTAGCTTTTGGTGGTAAAGTAAAAACCTGGCGAGGCTATCGATTTATTGATTTGCCTTTCAACACAATAAATACTTGTGATTTACTTAGTGGTAATTTAGTTTGTATTCCTCGATTAGTAGTTGACACTATTGGCTATCCAAATCCAAAAAAATTACCTCATTATGGAGGAGATTCTTTATATTTAATTCGTGCTAAAAAAGCAGGTTTTGAAATATTTGTAGATAATAGAAGTTTAGTTTATAACCAAAAACAACAAGAATCTCATTTATATCCAAAAAATTGGCTAATTGCACAAGGTAATGCTTGGAAAATAATTCAACTAGTTTTTATTCCTCAGTCTGGATTAAGTTGGCGAGTATGGTTAAGTATTAATTGGGAAGCATATTCTTACTGGGGTTTAATTATGTTTTCAAAAAAATATTTTTTTTTAATTGTAATTACTTGTTTAAGATTTTTACCTTTCCAATTGAGAAATTATTTATTTAAAAATTGTAAGTAGTATTGATATACTAATAAGTTTTAATCATGAGTTGTATTAGTGTTGTAATTACTTGTTATTCTGAAGGAAAGCTACTTTTTGATGCAGTAAACAGTATACTGAATCAACCACTATCAGCTTTATAAATAATTATTGTTTGTGACGGATCACATCATCAACCGACTATTGATGTATGTAAAGAATTGCAGAAAAATACTCAAATTCAATTACTATGGCGTGATACCAACGGAGGAACGTCAGTAGCTAGAAATGATGGGTTTGAAGCTGCAAAAGGAGAAATTTTAGTACCGCTTGACGCAGATGATATTTTACCTAAAAATTCTTTAAGTTTGATTTTACAAACTTTTGAAAAGCATCCAGATGCAGGTTTTGTTTATGGAAGCTATTTAAAACAATATCAGGCAGGAGTTGAAGGAAAAATAATTAATCCTGGTAAGATTAATTTAAAATCAATGCTCCAAGCTAAACCATTTACTTTAAGTACCAATTGGAAATTATTAGGTACAACTCCATTACGTAAATCATTATGGCAATCAGTAGGGGGTTATGATTGTGATTTTGGCATTAAAGATTTACATGATGTTGAATTTTGGATGAGAGCATTTGCTTCTGGATGTAGTTATTATCAAATTCCTGACGTTATTTATATTTGGCGTAAATATTTAGGCAATAATAGCAGTAAAGTTACTCCTCTTTCTTGGTATCGTATTGCTCAAAAACATTTTTTAATATATCAAAACTTAGGTTTAGAGTATCGTGCTTATGAGCTTTTACTTTTAGGGAGTAAATGGCTAAATCAATCAGGAGATATACAAATTTTTTCTGAACAATTAAGGCAATTTATATTTAGAGGAAATTTTCAATTATCTACCTTAATTGCTTTTGGAGTTTCCCCGAGTTTATTTCGATTAATAGCTAAATGTGCTAGTCAAAGACGTTAATTTTTTATAGTATATAAAAAATATTATTTTCTAATTATAATTTTCTCGTAAAATAGAGTTTGATTACTAATTTTATTCTTGGTACTAAAGAAACAAACAAGGATTGATCTTAAAATAAGCTCCCAATTTTTTTGCTTGTGCTTTGCTAATGGCTCGTTTGCCGTTAACTATCGAAGAGATTAAACCTTTTGAAGGACTAATAATTCCAACTAAAATTAGTCTTGGATTGAAGATTTGGCTAAAGTTGCCATTATATTTTTGAGTAAATACTGCTAGACTAAACTTAGTCTATAAACTAAGTCTATATGGAAATCGTTAATATTCACCAAGCTAAAACTCAGTTGTCCAAACTGCTGACACGGGTAGCGTTAGGAGAAGAATTTGTTATTGCTAATCGAGGAGTACCCGTAGCAAAACTTTCTCCTTATCAAAAAACTATTACTACTCCTCGAACGCCAGGAAGACTAGCAGGTCAAATTGAAATTGCCGAAAATTTTGACGAAGTAGACGAACATATCCTTCGTTTATTTGAAGGAGAAGAAGCTTGAAACTTCTTTTGGATACTCATTGCTGGTTATGGTGGTTGAATGAACCGCAAAAATTAACCTCTTCGATGCAACAAGCCATCTGCGATTCTGAAAATGAATTATTTCTTTCTGTAGCAAGTATTTGGGAAATTGCCATTAAGGTAGCTATTGGCAAACTTACAATTCCCCAACCTTTATCTCAATTAGTTACCGAACAATTACCGCTAGACGGTATCAACACTCTCGATATCCGAATGATTCACGTTCTCAAGATTGAAGAGTTACCACTTCATCATCAAGATCCTTTTGATCGCATTTTAATAGCACAAGCAATTTGTGAAAATCTGACTATTATGACTTGC
Organism: Stanieria cyanosphaera PCC 7437; assembly: GCF_000317575.1. Lineage (NCBI taxonomy): Bacteria > Bacillati > Cyanobacteriota > Cyanophyceae > Pleurocapsales > Dermocarpellaceae > Stanieria > Stanieria cyanosphaera. The sequence continues at coordinate 3,204,348 of NC_019748.1, forward strand.
GATCGCAAATTTGTTGCTTATCCAGTTTCTCTTAAAAAATAATTAGTTAAGAAACCAGTAACGGTGCTGCGGATAACAACTTTTGGGTATAAGGATGCTTGGGTGAAGTAAAAATCTTTTCCTTACTATCTAACTCGACAATTTGACCCCCATTCATTACCGCAATGCGATCGCAGAAAAATCGAGCAACCCAAAGATCGTGAGTGATAAAGAGGTAAGTAAGGTTAAATTCTGCTTTTAATGCCAACATTAACTCTAATACTTGGGTTTGTACTGTCGCATCCAACATACTGACGGGTTCGTCGCAAATAACTAACTGAGGATTAGTAATCAAAGCACGAGCGATCGCAACTCGTTGTTGTTGTCCTCCTGATAATTCGCTCGGATAACGATGATAATATTGTTCTACTGGAGTTAAACCCACTTTTTGAAGCATCATAGCTACTTTTTGCTTCGCTTCGGCAGGTGTAGCTAGTTTATGAATTAATAAAGGATCGGCGATACTATCTCCTACAGTCATTAAAGGATTGAGACAAGCGTGGGGATCTTGAAAAATCATTTGCAGTTGACGGCGTTTTTGACGCATTTGCGATCGTGATAGTTTAGTCAAATCTTCTCCCATAAATTCTACCGATCCGCTAGTGGGTTTAATTAGCTGCAAAATCGTGCGGGAAAGAGTACTTTTACCACAACCAGATTCTCCGACTAATCCTAAAGTTTCGCCTGGATAGAGATCGAAATTAATTCCATCTACAGCCTTAATAACATTCTTTTGTTGAGAAAATAATTGCTGAACGAAATTACTTTCTAAAGTGAAATGCTGTTTTAAATCTTTTAGCCGTAGGATGGGTTGGGGATGATTTAATTTGGACGAATCACCATTCGCCTCTACAGCTTGTAAATGCAACGCTGCTTCTAATAAAGACTGGGTATATTCGTGTTGAGGATGATGAAGAATCGATTTAACTGCACCAGACTCAACCATCTTACCGTTATACATAACCGCCACGCGATCGCAATATTCCCCAATCATCGCCAAATCGTGGGAAATTAATAATAAAGCCATTGACCTTTCCTTACATAAACGAGTCAATTCCGTTAAAATCTCTGCCGAAACAGTCACATCAAGACTAGTAGTAGGTTCATCGGCAACAATCATTTTAGGATTGAGAAGTAAAGCAAGAGCGATCGCAACTCTCTGACGCATTCCACCACTAAATTCATGGGGATATTGTCCCCAACGATTAGCAGGTATCCTCACCGCATCTAAAGCTTCAATTGCTTTTTGTTTCGCTTCACGATGAGATAAATTTGGTTGATGTGCTTTTAAAGTTTCCAAACAATGATCGCCAATTGTCATTAAAGGATCGAGACGCGTCATCGGATCCTGAAAGACTAAAGCCACGACTTCACCACGAAATTGACGTAATTGACGGGGATTTAAGTCAAAAACCGACTTATGATTAAAGTTTACTGTTCCTTCAGTGCTGCTACCATCAGGTAACAACCGCATAATTGCCCTACCAATAGTAGACTTCCCACAGCCAGACTCTCCGACTAAACCCAATTTTTCCCCAGGATTGAGAGAAAATGAGACATCATCAACAGCCCAAATAGTTTCAGATTGAGATTTGCGGGGATAAGCAACTCTGAGATTGTTAACTTCCAGTAGAGTCATAGATGCTAGCAGTTAGAAGAAATATAGCAAGTCTACTGCATTTTAATTACTGAAGGAAAAAGTTGCAGCTTTTCCAAGAAAAAAAATATATACAAAAAAGTTTTTATAAACTTCTTTGATTAGATAAATATTCAATTTTTTCTCCTGCAAATTCTTCAAATAATTGCCGATGACTTTGAAGAGAAAATTCATCATCTCTTGTCTCGTATTCTTTTACCCAATCGAGCAACATGGTTAGATTTTCATGCTGAGCCTCTGGAGAAGGATATTTATGAGATTCCCAGGGACGAGCAAGACAGTTTTGCACGCAGGTATCAATCCCAGGATTAAGAAAAATCAACTTAGTACAATGACGAATAGCTTCTGTTAACAAGCTGGAATAACAACCTTCAATTACCCAATTGTCATTAGTTTTAATAAATTCAGATAAATCTTTTAAACTATCTTCCATGTTTCTCCTGACAGTAGGATTTTCTACTTCCCAGGCTAAAGTATCTAGATCGAGATGTGCTAATTCGTAATTCTGCTTCAAAGCTAATGCCATCGTCGATTTTCCTGAACCAGAATTACCAAAAATTACTATTTTATTCACAAGCTAATTGAAGATCTTGCAATGCGATCGCTCTCATAATACACCAGTAACCAATCAACTATCAACCATTCACAAAAATCTAGATGTTTACGCTAATTCTAAAACCTAAAAACCGCTATAAATTTCATCCCTACTATTTCCCGATCGCTTTCTAACTTGAAATTAGTTATATTTAGGAAGTAGTATATGCGACACATTGGTATTATTGGTGCTGGTCAAGCTGGTTTATACTTAGGTTTTAGTTTAATTGAAGCAGGTTATCGAGTCACTCTGTTTGCTGAACGTTCTCCTGAAGAAATTTTTAATAGTCAACCTTCTGCATTGGCAGTATTGTTTTCTGATGCGCTGGAATTAGAACGTAATTTGGGACTTGATTTTTGGAGTGATGAGTTTGATGGTTGCGAACAATTCCTTTGTCAAGCATACGATTCTGAAGGAAATTTACTCTTAAAATTCTCTTCTGCTATAGAAAAACCTTGGCAAGCGATCGATCAACGTCTCAAATTTTCGCTGTGGATGCAAGAGTTTGTTCGTCGAGGTGGTGAACTAATTGTAAAAACTGTCACCATAGCTGATTTAGAAGAATGTGCTAAAAAGTATGATTTAGTCGTCGTAGCTGGTGGAAGAGGAGAAATTTCTAGATTATTTGAACGAGATAAAAAAAAATCAATCCATAACCAACCAAAAAGACATTTAGCAGGAATAATTATTAAAAACCATTCAGTTTCCCAGAAAACTTTTAAACTAGCTAATCTTCCTGGTATTGGCGAGATTATTCAAACTACTTTTTTCCACAAGTATCAAATTCCTACTACTGCGATCGGTTTTGAAGCCTATCCAGGCGGTATGATGGATCGTTTTAGTCAAGTACAAAATGGTCAAGAACTTTTAGCGATCGCTAAAGAAACTATCAAACAGTTTTTACCTGGAGACTACGAATTAATTAAGGATAGCGAACTTGCCGATCCACAAGGTTGGTTACGTGGCGCAGTTACTCCTACTGTTCGTAAACCAGTTGCTTATTTACCTTCTGGTGCAATGGTGATGGGAATTGGTGATGCGGTGATTCTTAATGATCCTATCTGCGGACAAGGAGCAAATAGTGCTACAAAAATGTCTAAATTAGTTACACAAAGAATTATTGAGGTTGGTCAAGGTAGCTTTGAACCTACTTGGATAGAAGCAGTTTTTGAAGAATTTTGGCAATATTCCCAATACGTTAATGCTTATGCAGATTGTTTACTAGAACCTCCTGCCCATTTACCAAAGATTTTGATGGCAATGGCAGAAAATCCAGCCATAGTTACAGATTATCTCAACGGAGTTAATCATCCTCCCGCATTATCCCCTTGGTTTTTTAAACCAGACGCAGCAGAACAATATCTAGCTAAGAAAAATTTGTTAATTTAGCGATTTCTTTTCTGAAAAACTGAAAATGTAGAGTTAATCGCCAAGTAACTGACAAAATTTCTGTTGCTCGTTTTCTTTCTCAACTACGCAAATTATTTTGCACAATTACTTATTAAAAGACAGAATATTTGACAACTCCAAATTGATCGCTGATAACAGTGGAAGCAAATTTTCTAACTGAGTAGCAATGAAAATCGGAGTGGCTGTCCTAGGGGTAGGACGTTGGGGAGTGCATTTTGTCAGGAATATGTCTCAACATTCTCAAGTAGAATTAGTTGCGATCGCAGACCCTCATCCTAGTCAATTAAATTACTGTGTCCAACAGTTTGGCATCGATCCAACCAAAGTAACTTTAGCGACTGACTGGGAAACTATCCGAGAATTAGACAATCTTCATGCCATAGTGGTGGCTACCCCTGCGTCTACACATTACGACCTGATTTATGATGCTCTTTCCAGAGGTTATCATGTTCTAGCCGAAAAACCCCTTACTCTCAATCCTGAACAATGTCTGGAACTAACCAAATTAGCTACATCCAAACAGTTACAATTGTTAGTCGATCATACTTATTTATTTAATTCAGTCGTTCAAAAAGGTCAACAAGTAATTCAATCAGGTAAATTAGGTCAATTACGCTACGGCTATGCCACTCGTACTCATTTAGGACCCGTCCGTCAAGATGTTGATGCCCTTTGGGATTTAGCTATTCATGACATTGCAATTTTTAATCATTGGTTAGGACAAACTCCAATCAAAGTTCAAGCTAGAGGAAAAGTTTGGTTACAACCAGAACATCAAATGATTATTTCTAACCAGGTTGGGTTAGCGGATTTAGTTTGGTTGACTCTGTTTTATCCTGACGGTTTTGAGGCAAATATTCATCTGTGTTGGTTAAATCCTGATAAACAAAGAAGACTATGTGTAGTTGGTAATGAAGGTACTTTAATTTTTGATGAAATGTCCCAAGCAACACCTTTAACGATCCAACAAGGTTATTTTGCTCAAGAAGGCGATAAATTTATTCCTCAAGGACAAAATTGCCAAATTATTGCCACCGAACCAGCCGAACCCCTTTCTCAAGTATGCGATCGCTTTATTACTGATATTCTCAAGGGTAGTAGTTCCACTCTCTCCTCTGGTTGGGTAGGAACACAATTAGTGCAAATTTTGACTGGTTTGACTCGTTCTTTAGAACAACAAGGGGAAATTATTGCTCTACCTACTTTTAGTTCCTAGACGAACCCTTACTAAAGGCGATCGCTTTAGGCATTACTTTTGTTACGGTAAGGGGTAAACAGTCCTACTGGTTTGTACAATTTGCCTGGGGATATCCTGTGCCTACTCATTTTAGACATGAATTTAAAGAGTTGATGAAGAGATAAATTTAGTCGCTTGATTAGGATAAGTTAAAGGGTAATTGAGCGAATTTTGAGCGGATAAACAGATTGTGGTTCTGTGTGTTGTGGTCAGAACTCCCGATTATAAAGTAGCGCAGCCAACGAGCGTGGAGGGAGTCGAACCCCCGACCAACAGAACCGGAATCTGTTGCTCTATCCACTGAGCTACACGCCCTTACGATTATTAAGAATAACACGTCTTAACTAAATTTAAAGTAAGCTCTTCTAAACTGTAGCAAGAGATTAATACCTACTAAGATGATGTTTTGTTGGATAGTTATGTTATCGATAAGGCAAAGCAGAAGGACGAGACTTTTAAACGCCACTGCCACAAAAGATTGATTTCAAGAAAATCTGGGCATATTAGTAGCACGTTGCTTTTTGAGTAATGTTTTGCCCGCTCGATTAATTAAGGTAATGGCTACTATAACTTCTCAAGGCTCTACCATTTCGTTAGCAAAGATTTTTGGATTATTTACTGTTTGCTTTTATGTTTTATTTACTTTATTAGCTGATAGCCATAGTTTAATGGTTCTTTATCCTGTGGTTTTGCTTTGGCAAATAGGTTTGATGCTGCCTATTTTGTGGTTACTCATGCTAGTTTGGCAGGGAAAAAAATTAGCTTTAGGTAATCATTTAGATTGGCTAGTTGGATTGGGTTTAATTGCTGTGGTTATTTCTACAGTTTTTGCTCAATTTAAATCACAAGCAATTTGGTATGGTTGGGCAGCTTTTGGTTTAATTGCTGTTATTTATTTAGTTAATTATTATGGTGCTACTCCGCAAAATAGATTTCGATTTTTAGTTAAACAAGGATATTTAAATTTAGCTTTAATTATTGTTAGTTTATGTTTGTGGTTTACTCAAACATTACTACCAGAGTTAGCTCGTTTGCAACAACTGAAACAATCGGGAATTAATTTAGCTTTTGATTTTTCAACTATAGAATTACGGAATTGGTCACCTTTTGGACATCAAAACTATGTCGCTGGTTATTTAGTTTTAGCTTTACCTTTATTAATTGGTTTGACTATTTTGGCAACAGATTGGCGACGTTGGTTGTGGTTGAGTGGATGTATTTTAGGATTACTCGATCTTTATACTACTAGTTCACGGGGTGGTTGGTTAGCGGTAATTGCAACTTTTGTGATTGGTTTATTAATTCTCTTGTGTTTTAGTCCTTTACCTCGTCTTTGGCTAGTTTTGGGAGGAATAGGTAGTTTGATTGGGCTTAGTTTGGTGATTTTAGCTAATAATCGTTTCAATAATTTGATTATGGCAGTCATTAAAGGACAAGGAGGATCAGAATTGGCTTATCGCACTATCAATGCGGTAATCGGTTGGCGGATGGGAATTAGTCACCTTTGGACTGGAGTAGGATTGGGTAATGTTGCTTTACTTTATCAAAGGTATCGTCCTACTTGGGCAGGAAGAGAATCAGAATTAGCATTTCAATTACATAGTACTCCTGTTCAGCTTTGGGCTGAAATTGGTATTTGGAGTGTAGTGTTAGAAGTAGGCACGAGCGCATTTTTGGGGTTTTTCTTATTCAAATTGTTGCGTGAGGGCAATAATTTAGTTACAAGCGATCGCATTTTGAGTTGGTGTCTTTATGCTAGTTTGTTTGCTTACGGGGTAATGAGTCTGACTGATTATCAGTTAGATAATATGGCAATTAGCGGTACTTTAGTTTTATTTGGGGGTATTTTAGCTGCTATTTGGCGGTCAAACTCTTCTTGGCAACGGCAATTAAAAAAAGTTCAATCCAGTTTGAGTTTAGTAGGATTAGGAATTACTTTGGCTGTAATAATTTGGTTGTTTCCTGTACATCGTGCTTGGCAACTTTCTAGTCAAGGTTTTATGGCACTCAATCAAGGAGACAAAAATACTTTTATTGAAAAATTAACAAAAGCTAATCAGTTAGCACCTTGGGAACCTTATTATTCCGCTCAACTTGGTTGGAATTTGGGTGAATTTGCGCTAGCAAGTAGTAATGTAGAGGAAAAACAGCAATTATCTCTAGCAGCAATTGAATGGTTGCAAAAATCAATCACTGCATCACCTTATTCAGAATTTGGTTATAGTAATCTTGGTTGGTTAGTTTTAAATAGTAATCCTTCAGCAGCAACTCAAGCCTTTGTTAAATCAGCAGAATTGATTCCAGCTAAACGCGGTGTTTTCTACGGTTTGGGAGTTAGTTTATTAGTGCAAAGACAAATAGATTTAGCTACAGAAGCCTTTACTTTAGAAATTTTACGTGATCCTGTGTTTGTTACTAGCCCTGTTTGGCAATCTCCTTTGCTAAGACAAATTTATCCTTTAGTTTTAAATCGCTTAGAAACTAAATATAGTGAATTGATTAAACAAAATTCTGACAATTCCTTTTGGCATCTTTGTCGAGGTAGTTTGTATTGGTGGGAAGGAAATTTAGCAGCAGCAAAACAAGATTGGCAACCTTTAGCTAATCCTTTAACAGAAATATTGCTTGAAATTGATTCTGATTCAGAATTAAAAGCTAAAATCAATGCTTTACCAAAATCATCAACTCAATTACTCCTTAAAGCTTGGTTTGAGCCAGAAAATCGACCTCAATTACTCCAACAAGCATGGTTGCTACACAAAGATCATATGCCTTCTTCTTTACATCAGGAGTTATTAATCTCAATGGCACAAGCAAATAGCTTGAGAGAATGGTTAATTATCAAAAATCCTATTATTCCATATCGTCGAGAACGTTCAGGATTTGGTGTAGTTAGTCGTCATATTGATGGCACTATCCCTAATGATTTTTTAGTAGTAGTTGATCATATCGCGATCGCAACTTGGTTTGAAAGTATCTTTCCTTCACCAATTTACTTTCCTGATCTTGATCGCATTTTACAAACGCAACGCGATACTTTATTAAAAACTATCTTGGCAAGCAAATAATTGAGATTATATTCAAGTTTTTTATTTGTTTAAAATTCTCAATAGCGCTCGCTATGTAACAACAATTGGCTGAGATATACTAAAAAAAACTAAACCAAGAGTGCCAAAGATAATTTAGAAAATAAACAAAAAACTAATCTTTAAATAATTGCGATCGCTATTTGAAATCTTGCAGATAAAATAAGACTAAATTCGATTCACAAAACCGATTTTAATAAAAGAGCTAGTTACACTCTAATATTTAGTTAAATCTTTTATTATTCATTTTTTCCAGAATTAATAGTAGTTAAAATTTTAGTTTCAGACTCAACTTCTGCTTGTCTTTCTTTTTCTTGAATTTGAAATTGTACTAATTGTTTTTCAATTTCAGTACGGATAGTTTGACGATATTCAAGAAAATGTTCGTTATGGGCGCACACAGTTAAATAATGTTCCCAAACCGCAGGATTATGTTTAAAAATTCCGAATAAATGATGCCAGAATTGCCAGCGAGTATTGCGTTTAAAACCTTGTCGCCAGATGACAATCATTAAAGCTTTGAGGTCAACCCAATTAGGTAAACTAGCAGGAATTTTACACTGAGACGCGCCAAGCTTAAGAAAACAACGATAAACTCGGTCTAAATAGGTTTTAGGTTCGTATAATGTCCAAAATGCTTCAATATATTCCCTAGCAATTTCCTCAATCGGACGAGTAGGAACAAAATTCATCAAAGTTGTTTGATTGATATCTTTTCTTGTCTCATCTCGCAGACGTTGTTCCTCTTCTAAACGCTTCCACAAAGCTGTATTAGGTAAAGCTTGTAACATCCCAAACATTGCCGTAGGAATAGCTGCTTCTTCTACAAAATGAATAATGCGTTGACCAGCATTTGGTTTCTCACCATCAAAACCAATGATAAACCCTGCCATTGGTCGTAATCCCGCTCTAATTATTTTATCTACTGTATCAACAAGCGAATTTCTCGTATTTTGGAATTTTTTAGTTAATTGTAAACTATCTTCGTCAGGAGTTTCGATCCCTAAAAAGACGGCGTTAAAATTGCATTGCACCATTAATTCCATTAATTCTGTATCGTCTGCTAAATCTACCGAAGCTTCAGTATTAAAAGCAAAAGGATATCGATGTTCCGCTTGCCAAATTTTTAGTTCTTTTAGCAACAATTTAACATTGCGTTTATTGCCGATAAAATTATCATCCACCATAAAAATACTTCTACGCCAACCTAATTTGTAAAGATAATCTAGTTCCTTCAAAAGTTGGGCTGGTGTTTTGGTTCGAGGTTTGCGACCATAAAGAACAATAATGTCACAAAACTCGCATTGAAACGGACAACCACGAGAAAATTGCACCGACATTGAATCATAAGCATCCAACTCTAGCAAGTCGTAGCGAGGGATAGGAGTAGCAGTGACATCGGGTTTTTCTGTAGTGCGAAACGTGCCATTTTTTTCCCTTTTTGTTAAAGCGTCGACAAACATGGGAAGAGTAATTTCTCCTTCATCTAAAATAAGAAAATCTGCCCCTGCCTCTTGCGGTTCATGGGGTAAAGAAGTAGCATAAGGGCCACCTACGGCGACTAACTTACCTCGTTGTTTTGCTGCTTTAATTTGTGCTATTAAATCATTTTTTTGAACAATCATGGCAGAAAAAATTACTAAATCTGCCCATTGCCATTCCTCTTCAGTAACCTCTCGAATATTGCGGTCAACCAAATTAAAATCCCACGTTTGGGGTAGTATTGCTGCAACGGTGATTAATCCTAATGGTGGCAATAAGACTTTACGGTTAACTAATTCTAAAATTTTGTCATAAGACCAAAAAGTTTGCGGAAATAGGGGATAGATTAATAAAATTCGCATTAAATTTTGCTCTCCTCGTCTACCTAAACTACAAATAACGTTTATACGAGAGTAGCGCAGTCTTTAGGTTAATTGGAGAACATTAATTAAATTTTTTTTGGCAATAACAGTATGGCTAATTGGAAAACCTGCGTTTAGGTTTGGATTGACGACTCCCTCCACTTTACTCTCCACTTAACCAGGCGATCGCACTTCTAATCCATTCTTCTATATTATTATTTTTCAGTAATTGATTGTCTTGACTCAGAGCAGTAATTGCTTGTTCAATTTCTATGGAAGTGTAACCAAGGGCAAGTAAGGTCATTTCTAAATCTTCAATAATTTCGGATTTAACTACAACAGAAGTGGTAGATGTTGTAATTTTTATTCCTTTAATTTCTCGCCATTGAGCAAGTTTAGATTTTAATTCTAAAGCAATTCTTTCGGCTGTTTTTTTTCCCACACCAGGAGTTTTACTTAATACGTTAATGTTACTAGTAACTATTGCTCCAACTAATTCAGAAAGTTCTAAAGTATCGATTAAAGCTAAAGCTAATTGTGAGCCAATACCACTCACGCTAATTAACTCTCGAAATAAATCTCTTTCTGCTAAAGAAGAAAAACCATAAAGAGTGTGTCGGTCTTCCTGAATTTGTTGATGAGTAAAAATTTGAATTATTTCATCTTGTTGAACTGATAATTGACGAGAAAAACGCTGGCAAATTTGTACTTCATAGCCAATGTGATTAACTTCAATAATTAAAAAAAATCGATTATTTGTATTTTTTATTATTTCTATTATTTTTCCTTTGAAGTAACTAATCATTAGTTATTTAGTTGATGTTATTTGTTGATAATTGATTAAAGTTAAATATTGCCTTTAATTGAAAATGATATTATAGCCTTTCTCTCATTAATGAAATACAATCTAAGATACTGATTTTTTGTTGATGGTTAATCGTTAATGGTGCTGTCTCACCAATTTAAGAACTGCTATACCGTTTCTCATTGTTGTGAGGCGCAATCATCAAGTATGAGCGAAAATTTGAAAAATTGCTTTAGGAATTGTAAAATTTTGTATTTTTTAAGAAAAGATTAAAATATTATTGAGAATAAGCAATGAAATAAGGTACTTTTCAGCCGTTAAAAATTTTGGTATGATCTAAAATCAGAAATAGCATGATATTTTAGGTTTTTATTGTCTATTTTCAAAAAATATCTTGCCAAAAATCATTCAAAGCTAGATAAAATAAGAGTTTATTAAAATAGAAATATTTTTACTTTAAATAACTTAATCATTCCTTATTGACTAAGTACAATTGCAGGATTGACAATTAAGCTAATAAAAATTATGGAGATAAAAATATCTTCGAGGAATAATTTTGACCCCTGCCCCCTAACCTCTAATATTAAAGTAGAGGTCAGATATAGCAGTTCTCATACTGATGAGGTACAAAGTATTTGGATTTAAGGCAGGAGACAGGTGTTAAATGTACCTCTTGGATTCGAGAAACGCCATAACAAGTAATTAGTAATTAGTAATTAGTAAATGCAACCAGGCTTTTTTATTTCAACCAATTATTCGTACTTGATATAATTAAGCTTCCGTAATCTTACGATCATCAAGACGACGAACTGCTACTACACTAGGTTTGGGTGGAGTATTAGTAGTTTTGTCTGGCCAATTAGAACCAATCGGCACTTGACGAGTTTGAAGAAAGTCTTCCCCTGTAGTTGTCTTCATCGCAAAGGAGCGAGTTTCAGATTTCAAATCTTGCCGAATACCATTAAATTCACCTGGATGTTGAGGCGCAAGGAATAAAGTCTTTTCATCTGCGGTTAACCAAGGGCCACAGATTTCGCAATCCATAGGGCCGTAGGCAAATAAATAACCTTCACCTGCATTCACACCAGAGGTAGGAAAATACCAAACGGAGTTGTTGCCAAACAAACCTCGTAAATTAGACTGACTGACAGGAGTTCCTTCAGAATCAACTCGACTAGGAATTGCTTGATTATGTTTATCTGTAGACATATCTGTTACCATCCAAAGATTACCCTGGCGGTCAAAGAGAAGATTATCGGGATTAGAGAATCCTAAACCTCCTTCGGCTGGTTCACCGCCTGTAGCAAACAATTCCCACTGAAAAGTCATGGCTGCTGAATCTTGATTATCTTCGACTAATTTCATAATCCAACCGTGTTCGTAGGCAGATTCACCGTTAGGCCCTTGGAAAATGTTTTGATTGGGACTACCATCCTTTTCATCAGGAGAACCAGAGGTAAAAGCGATAAATAAAATTCCTTCATTGTTAAGATCAGCATCTTCAGGACGGGCGGTACAAGTTGCACCAGCAGCACTGGCTGCAAAATGGGCATCAATTAAAATAGCTCCTTGTAATTCTTCTTCATTATTACCTTGGTATAAATCTGCTAAAGTCTTGTATTTTTGAGCAAAAGCTTGAGCAAAAGAATCTTCTGTTACTGGAGTAAAACCACCGTCAGGACGATTAGGTAAAGGAATCATTCCTCCAGTGTGGACACTAGGCAGATCTGGATTAATGAGGGTATCTGGTTGAAGCGCAATCCAACTACCTGTACCATCGGGATTAAACTTAGCAGCGTAAAGCATTCCCTTTTCCATCAGACGCGAATTTTCTTTGCTAGTAGGGTCTTGAACTATATCAGTACTAATGAACTTATAAAAATGACCGCCTCGGCGATCGCATCCTGAATATACTGCTAGATTTTTGCCAGCTACTGCTCGAAAGGCAAAGGCTTCGTGACGATAACGACCCAACCAGGAATGTTTAGTTCCGTAATCATTAGGATTAGCGGGATCGACTTCAACTGCCCAACCATATTTATTACCTTGATAACCAAAAACATTACCCTGTCCAGCTAAATCCTCAATTTCTCCTGCTTCGGTAACCAAACTAAAAGGTACAGTACTGGGAGGAAAGGAAGTACCATCGGCATAAACTGCTTCTGCTACCTCACCTTGAAAATTTTCTTCCGCACTAAAAACTGTACCCCAAGGAGTAGTACCACCAGCACAATTTTGATGAGTACCAATAATGCGATCGCTCAAACCATCTAGATAACCTTGTCCACTATTCTTACGAAATACTGTTGCTGCCGGGCCGGTTACTTTTAAATATTTGCCATCTTCAAGACCAGAAATACCAGTAATACGGCGATCGCTTTTATTATAGGTGCGTTCCCAACTGCCATCGGATTTTTTACGAACGGAAATAATCGATAAACCAGCATCATATTGAGCAGCTTTAGCAATTTCGTAAATTTTATTCTTGAGAGGATCGCCTTCGGGTAGAGAAAAAGCGTCAATTTCACCTCCTGCTGCTGTCATCGCTGCCATCACCTCATCAAAGGGCAGAGACTTACCAATTACTGCTTGATAACTTTGTCGCCAGGGTTTAGCACTGACATATTCGTGATTAACAACTAAATAACCTTGATTGGGAGAAGTTTCGATCAGAGTAACGTAGTCATTGTTATAACCAAAATGATCTGATTCACCAATGCGATCGCCCCATGAGATAATTACCTGATAAGTAAAGCCTTCTGGTAAAACAAGATCATCAACCACTTCAAAAGTACTGAAACTTTCTTTTTGTTCAGCAGCAGAAAGACCATAAATTTCTAAAGGCATTGTTCCTTTAATCGGTGGAAAGATATTGCTAGGGGAATTTTTTGCTACAGCAACACCCCCAGTAGGCAAAAGTTTCTGTTCATTTTGTGCCATATCCTTGAGGGCAATCGAACCCACACCTGCACCCAAAAACATCAGAAAATGCCTACGCTTAATTCCCATAACCAGTTGCTTCTTCCTTTAAAATTTTTACTCAACTCTTCCAGATAAGATCAAGTTTCAACTCTGATTAAATTAGAGGGATTGATCCACACCATCAAAGAATCTATCGAGCAAAATTTAAGAACTGGTAATTTTCAAATTAAGATTGTTATTTAAAGAAAGCCAAAATATTTCAAACCTTCCAAAATACCGCCTGCACAAACAGCTTCAGCGAGGTAAAGAGAATCATTTTGATTTGTTTGATACCACTGACGCAATTCTGATTTAGCATTACCAACAATAATGCCTTTTTCATCTCCTTTAAACAAAGCAATATCATTACCAGAGTCACCACAGGTAACCGTAGCTTCAGCAGTAACCTCCCATTTACTTCTAAGGAATTGAACAGCTAAACCTTTATCACCCTTGAGAGGAAGAATATCTAAATCTTGTGAACCACTGTAAACCAGCTTGATTTTAAAACCTTGAGATAATAATTCTGTTTCTAAAGTAGATAATAAGGCTTCTGCTTCTGATTCACTCAGATAATAACTAATTTTGAAAGGATTTTGCTCAGATTCAGGTTGAGGTTTAAGTTGAGAGTATTGATTAGCTATTGCTGCTATTTGTTCTCGATGCCAACCCTGAGAAAGTATCTTTGCCCATTCTCGGTCTACTTCGGCTTGACTAGGATTAAAATAAATTTCTGTGCCAACTGCCGTAATTAAAGCATCTGGAGTCAGTAGAGGTTTTTCCTGTGCCAACTGTTTATAGAGATAAAGCGATCGCCCTGTAGCGTATACTATTTTAGTACCATATTGTTGCCGATGTTGTTCTAGTTGTTGATTGAGAAGCTCTAAAGCACGATCATCGCCTACTAACGTATGGTCTAAATCTGTCACAAATAAAAATGGGTTCACTTGAATTCACTCCGTTTGCCAAATAAAAGCCCTAAACTTTAACAAAGTAGCAATCTTGAAAGCATTTTACCTCTAGCCATAGAAATAACCAAATCAACTACTTTACAACTGTTACCAGACTTGATTAGCTAGAGAACGGTTGTTATAAAAACAAGGATTGAAATTTTGGGTGTAGAACTTCGCAGTTATGTTTATTTAGACCGCTTACAACCACAACACGCTTCCTATATTGGGACAGTAGCTTTGGGATTTTTGCCTTTACCTGGAGATGCTTCTTTGTGGATTGAAATATCTCCTGGGATTGAAATAAATCGTATTACAGATGTAGCTTTAAAATCGGCAGTAGTACGTCCTGGAGTTCAATTTGTGGAAAGATTATATGGTTTGTTAGAAATTCATTCTAATAAACAGGGGGAAGTTAGAGCAGCAGGAAAAGCTATTTTACAAGCATTGGGAGTAAGTCAAAGAGATTGTCTCAAACCCAAAGTTGTTTCTAGTCAAATTATTCGCAATATCGATCCTTATCAAGCTCAATTAATTAATCGTAACCGTCGCGGACAATTATTATTAGCAGGACAAACTTTATATGTGTTAGAGGTACAACCTGCTGCTTATGCTGCCTTAGCTGCTAATGAAGCGGAAAAAGCTGCGTTAATTAATATTCTGCAAGTACAAGCGGTAGGTAGTTTCGGCAGATTGTATTTAGGAGGAGAAGAAAGAGATATTTTAGCTGGATCTGCTGCTGCTTTAGCTGCGATAGAAAATGTCGCTGGAAGAGAAACTTTTCTGGATGGAAGTAATGAATAAAATTAATTTATCGAGATTATCAATTTAATTTAATATAGGCAAGATTCTGGTTTTTGATTAATGATTAATAGTTGATTGTTCAGATACCTTGGATACCTTAATTTCCCAAGGAGTTTGAGTAAATCTTGAACTTTATTTTTAGATTTAAGTTGGTAATAGTTTTTGAACGAGGGATAATAGATTAATTAGAATTAACTTTAGGCAAATTCAATGGCAAATGTAGAACATTTAACCAAACTAAAACAAGGTTCGGTCAAATGGAGTGAATGGCTTGGTTGCAACGAACAAACGATCCCAGATTTTCGTCAAGCTAATTTAAGTAGAACTAATTTAGCAGGAGTTGATTTAGCTCAGGCTAACTTAAATAGTGCTAATCTTGATCGGGCTGATTTAACAAGTGCAAATTTAGCTCAAGCTAACTTACAATTTGCTCAATTAATTGACGCTAAATTAGCTCAGGCTAATCTTAGTAATGCGGATTTACGTCAAGCTTATTTAATTGATGCAGATCTTACTGAAATTAATGCGATCGCAGCAGATTTTCGAGAAGCAAATTGTCGTTGTGCAAATTTAAAGGAAGCAAATTTAATTGGTACTTTGATGCGAAAAGTTAATCTTCAACAAGCCAATTTAACAGCAGTAAAATTACATCGGAGTAATTTAAGTGAAGCTAATTTAGTTGAAGCAAATTTAAATCAAGCCGAACTTATTAATGCTAATTTGTATGATGCTGAATTGATCGGAGCATTTTTTTATCAAGCCAATCTTACTAAAGTTAATGCCATTAAAGTTCACGCTAGTAAAACTTATTGTTTTGCTGCTAATTTAAGTGAAGCTAATTTAAAAAAAAGTGATTTCCGTTGGTCAAATTTAACTTATGCTAATCTTCGAGACGCAAATTTAATTGGAGCTAATTTAAGAGGTGCAAATTTGAGCCAAGCTGATCTTAAAGGAGCTAATTTAGAAGGAGCAAATTTCAAAGGAGCTAATCTTACCAAAGCAGATTTAAGAGGAGCAAATTTCAAAGGAGCTAATCTACAAGATGCTATATTTAAGAATACTAAATTACAAGGAACTATTATGCCTGATGGCACTAAACATTTTTAAGATAGTTGTTAATTATTTATACCTTAGTAGAGATAATTCATGAATTATTCCTACTTTAATTGTCTTTGAATTAATTCCTGAATTCCGAGTCCTCTTTCTCCTTTAGTAACCCAGTCTGCTTGGTGTTTTACTTCTGTTAAAGCATTACCTACAGCTACTCCTAATCCAGAATATTTAAGTAAATCTAAATCATTTTCCGCATCACCTACACCAATAACTTCTGATGCAGTTAAATTTAATTTATTTAAAGCTAATTCTAAGCCACTAGCTTTATTTATTCCTGTTGGTAGAATCATAATTGCTCGTTTGTTTAAAATTATTTCCAAAGATAAATTTAATTCGGCAATTGTCTCTCTAACTATCTCTTCATGAGGTTGCCAAGTAGCAACGATCGCTTCTCCTACGGCAATATTTTTAAGATCTTTTTGTTGTAACCTTTCAATTAATTTGGTTGAGGCTGGTTGACATAATAAATATGATGTTTGAGACTGAGGATGATATAAAACTGCCCCATTTTCAGCTACCACATAATCACAAATATCAATTTTTTCAAAAATCTCTTGCAAACTACTAATTCTTCTTCCAGTTACTAAAATAAATTTTCTTCCCGATTCTTTCCACCGATTAACAGCAGCTAAAGTTGCTAGATCGACTTTTCCTTCGGTGGCTAAAGTGCCGTCATAATCACTTGCGATCGCTGAATAATTCATTTTTATCAATTTGATATTAAATTAAAAATCTTTACTACAATATCGATCATAAGAGCGATTGGCTGATCGTAGTGACTGATTTATTGATGGGTGATAGTAATTAACAATTATCATCAAGATTAATTAAGCTAATTATTACTCGAAATCAAAAGACAAAAGTAAGAGAGAATTTTTTTACCAGAGCGAGGCTCTTAGCGATCGCTCCTGGGCGAGATCGCATTTTGATTACATTCTTGAGGGGCTGTCTGCGGAATTTATTTCCGCAGTTTATAAGCCCCGTCCGCTTCTGGCAAACCAACCAACTACCGCAGCGATAATAATAAAAGCTATCTGTCTCCCTTCGGGTTCGTCAGTTGCTCATGGGGGAAACCCCCAAGACCGCACTGACTCACCAGTTCTTCAATTCACCAAATTTTTCCGTGATTTCAGGGATTTTCTGAACAGCAGTTTCGACATTTTTAATTCGAGCATCAATAGCTTTGATATCACCTCTTACATCAGCAATTTCTTGTTTGAGTTCGGATTTAACCTCAGTAATTTCCTGTTTGAGTTCAGATTTAACCTCAATAATTTCCTGTTTGAGTTCGGATTTAACTGTATCAATCTTGCGATCTAATTGGTTAAAGCGATCGCTAATAAATTCTTTTAATTGTTGAAGGTCTGTATTAGATGTCGTGGTCATAGCTATAATTGAGTTAAGAATTTTAGTAAATTGAGGAAACCTAATGCTTTATTGTCAAAAGGTTTCCTTTTTTATTGTATGTCTTTGATAATAAGATTTAATTAGGAAGAGGTGATGCCGAAGCCACTGCTAGTCTTCGAGGCACGCTTACTTCGTCGCTCTTCGAGTCCTTGTCCACAAACCGCATTTTAAAAATAAAACAGTAAGATGGATAGCGATCGCGACGCAAGGAGCGAACTCCTCGCTACGCGCCTCGCTCCTGGGCGAGATCGCATTTTAAGAGATAATTTTTTACTAGAGCGACGCATTTTTAATTACATCCTTGAGGGGCTGTCTGCGGAATTTATTTCCGCAGTTTATAAGCCCCGTCCGCTTCTGGCAAACCAACCAACTACCGCAGCGATAATAATAAAAGCTATCTGTCTCCCTTCGGGTTCGTCAGTTGCTCATGGGGGAAACCCCCAAGACCGCACTGACTCACCAGTTTTTTAACTCGCCAAATTTTTCTGTAATTTCAGGGATTTTTTGAACAGAAGATTCTATATTACTCATTCTTTTGTCTATGCCTTGTAAATCAGACTCAAGTTTAATTATTCTTTTATCTAACTCATTGAACTTATCATCAATTTTTTTATCTAATTGATTAAAACCATCTTGAATAAATTCTTTAAGCTCTTGAATATCTGTATTTGATGAAGTAGTCATTGCTATAATTGAGTCAAGAATTTTAATTAATTGGGGAAACTAGCGTGCTTTGTCACAAATGAGTTTCCTTTTTTATTTTACGTCTGTGTCCAAAAAATAATTAACTACTGACTCATAAGATTGCGCAGTGCTGTGCTTTTGGAAAGATATCCCCAAGCTACGCGCCTTGCGTTTTTAATTACATCCTTGAGGAGTTGTTTTTCAATAAAAAAAGGCAAAAAGAAAAGTGAAAACTCTTCCCTTTGCACTATAGTAATTGTAAATATATAAATTATGCTTAAAGTCTAACGACCAATACCTACATAACGGAAACCAGCGTCTTGAACAGCTTGTCGGTCTAGGAAATTACGACCATCGATAATTAATGGTTGAATCATTACTTTTGCCATTTTGGTAAAGTCAAGTTTCAAAAATTCTTGCCAATCAGTAACTAAAACTAAAGCATCACAACCATCAGCTAACATTTCGGCATTGGATTCAATAATTACGCCTGATAAACCGTGACTTAGACCAGATTGGGAAACAATAGGGTCATAAGCTTTGACTTTAGCACCAAGACGATTTAATTGCTCAATTAAATTTAAAGCAGGCGCATCACGCATATCATCGGTATCGGGTTTGAAAGTTAAACCAAGTAAACCGACTGTCTTTCCTTTGAGGATTTTTAATTCGTGTTGTAATTTTTCTAAGGTTACTAAACGCTGACGTTGGTTAACAGTAACCGCAGCTTTAAGTAATTCTGCATCATAACCATAATCATCCGCAGTATGAATTAAAGCAGAAACATCTTTAGGAAAACAAGAACCACCCCAGCCTAAACCGGCTTGAAGGAATTTGCTGCCAATACGGGAATCTAAACCAATACCTTTCGCAACTTGGGTAACATCAGCACCAACGCGGTCGCAGATATTCGCAACTTCATTAATAAAACTAATTTTAGTAGCCAGGAAAGAATTAGCAGCATATTTAATCATTTCTGCTGAACTTAAATCAGTAACCACTACTGGTACGGGAGGTAAAGATTTATCTTCAGCAAAGCTGCGGTCTACCAAAGGTTGATATAATTCTTGCATCATCGCGATCGCTCGATCACTATTGCCACCGAGAACAATGCGGTCGGGATTAAAAGTATCGTAGACGGCTGAACCTTCTCTTAAAAATTCTGGATTACTGACAACATCAAAGTTACCGCCAATATTTTCTTCTAGGGTACTAATACCACCACCAGCAGTAACCAAGGCTTTTTGTCTTTCAGCAATACCATCTAGTACAATCATTCTAACCCAGTCCCCAGAACCAATCGGTACGGTAGACTTATTAACAATTACTTTATAACCACCATTGAGATGTGCGCCAATTCCTCTAGCTACTGCTTCCACATAACGAGTGTCGCTTTCTCCTGTAGGCAGAGGTGGAGTACCAACTGCAATAAATAAAATCTCACCGTGTTCTACACCTTTAGCTAAGTCAGAAGTAAATTGCAATTTACCAGCTTCAGAAGAGGATTTCATCAATTCTGATAATCCTGGTTCATAAATTGGAGATTGTCCAGCCTGCATTAATTTGACTTTTTCTTCGTTGTTATCAACACAGATGACATCATGTCCAATATGAGATAAACAAACGCCAGTCACTAAGCCAACATAGCCAGTACCAATAACACATACACGCATAAATTTAATCCTCTTCTAATCGTTAGTTCTAATGAATTTGCTAGTAAAAAATTAACTTAATTTTTGAACTTCTTTGCTCTCGATGCGATCGCGAAAGTCTTCTATAGTTAGTTTTAAGCCTTCTTGGAGGGGAATTGTCGGTTCCCAACCTAGCCAAGTTTTAGCACGAGTAATATCTGGTTGTCGCTGTTTTGGATCGTCTTGAGGAAGTGGTTTATAAACCAACTCGGCATCAGGATTGACCATAGTTTGAATAGTTTTAGCTAATTCTAAAATAGTGTATTCTCCAGGATTACCGATGTTAACTGGTCCAATATATTCGTTGTTCATCAACCGCATCAATCCTTCTACTAAGTCGGAGACATAGCAAAAACTGCGAGTTTGCGAACCATCACCATAAATTGTTAAGGGTATTCCTCGTAATGCCTGAACCACAAAATTACTAACTACACGACCATCATTTTCCAACATGCGGGGGCCGTAGGTATTAAAAATTCTTGCTACGCGAATATCAACATTATTTTGTCGATAGTAATCAAAAGCCAGAGTTTCTGCTACTCTTTTCCCTTCGTCATAGCAACTACGAATCCCAATACAATTGACATTACCACGATATTCTTCGGGTTGGGGATGTACGTCTGGATCGCCGTAAACTTCTGAAGTAGAAGCAAGTAAAAACCTTGCCTTGACTCGTTTAGCTAATCCAAGCATATTCAAAGTTCCCATGACATTAGTTTTAATTGTTTTCACGGGATTGTATTGATAATGAACTGGAGAAGCTGGACAAGCGAGGTGATAAATTTGGTCTACTTCAAGGCGAATAGGTTCAGTAATATCATGACGAATCAATTCAAAATAAGGATTATCTAGCCATTTAAGGATATTACGCTTGTGACCAGTGTAAAAATTATCAAGACAGACAACTTCATGTCCTTGTACCATCAAGCGATCGATTAAATGGGAACCGATAAAACCAGCACCACCAGTTACTAATATTCTCATCTAGCTGACTCGGAATAATTTTAAAGTCAATCTTAAACTATGTTTGATTGTTATGATGTCTAATATGACCTACTTCCAAACAAGTTCTTGTAAATTTGCTAGTCAGTTTTATCAAATTTTTGTAAAGATTTTGAAAAGTAGATGGCTAAAAACGCTATTAACACTCAAAAAGTTGATTAATTCAACTGTATATACTCGTATAGCGTAGTTCTTTGTTGATAGGGACGATTAAGAGAATTTACTGCTTGTTGTAGAGTTTCTACCGACATCGATGTGCCACCTTGCGCTCCTGCCATCGTGGTAATATGTTCTTCCATTAAAGTACCACCAATATCATTACAACCCCAAGTTAGAGCTTCAGTTGCTCCTGATAGATTAAGTTTTACCCAGCTTGGTTGATGATTGGATATCCAATTACCTAAAAAAATGCGAGCGACGGCAGTTAGGTGTAAAGTGTCTGATAAGCTTGGTTGATCTCTGCCTACTCGATGACGGAGTGGTTTGGGTGCTTCTTGTCCAACAAAAGGAAGAATAATAAATTCGGTAATTTTAGCAGGATAATTATTTTGAATCGCAGTTTTTTGTAGCGATCGCAATTTAGCTAAATGCGCTATTTGTTGTGCTGGTGTTTCAATGTGACCAGATAACATAGTACTAGTAGTAGGCATTCCTAGACGATGAGCGGTACTAATTATTTCTAACCAGGTAGCGGTATTAATTTTTTCAGGACAAATAATTTTTCTAACCGCATCATCTAAAATTTCGGCAGCAGTACCTGGCATTGAATCTACTCCAGTCTTTTGTAAAGCCAGAATTACTTCTTCGTAACTAATTCCATCTTCTCTAGCAATAAACTCTATTTCTTGTGGCGAAAAAGCATGGAGATGAAGTTGAGGAAATTGTTGTTTAATTGTTGCTACTAAATGTAAATAGTAATCCAAGGAAGTACCATTTAATTTTGCTTGGGGGTTAAGTCCTCCCTGCATACATATTTCTGTGGCATTTTTTTGCACTGCTTCGGCTGTTTTGAGCAGAATTTGCTCACTATTGAGCCAAAATGCTCCCTCTTGATCAACATCACGACGAAAGGCACAAAAACTACAATGTTGCTCACAGATGTTTGTGAAGTTAATATTGCGGTTGATCACGTAGGTTACTGTATCTCCTACTTGTTTCTGTCTAAGACTGTCTGCCGTTTGTTTAATTCGTGCAATCGCTTGTGGATTTTTTTGCTGAAGTAAGGTTAAGGCTTCGGTTTCTGATAAGTCTTCACCTCTATCTGCTTTGTCTAAAATAGCCTCGACAATTTTTAAGTTATTAGTTTGGCAAATCACTGGAAGAAATTAATGAAAATTAAGTATATTTCTTTTTCTTTAGTAATTATTGTAGTTGGTATTGTATTTTCTTTGTTTTTACAAGGACAAGTTGCTGATGGGGTTTATTTTAGTGGTGATGGTGGTTTAAAAGCTTTACTTGCACAACAGTTAGCTGAAGGAAAATTTCGATTCGATTTAATTCCTCCCCAAGAAGCTTGGATACAGAATCTTTGGCGTGATGGTTTGTATCCTTATGAAGAACCTTTTGTTTATGATGTTGATAATAAATACTATATTACTTTTCCCTACACTTTCCCTTTAGTAACCGCTCCTTTTTATGCTTTATTTGCTTATCGAGGTTTGTATTTAATTCCTTTAATATCAACTTGGATCATTTGGCTTAATTTTGATTGGGTTTGTCGTCAATGTAAGTTAAATGATTTGATTACTTCTTTGGGATTATTTGCTTTAATTTTTTCTAGTTTTTTAACAATTTATAGTGCTATGTATTGGGAGCATACTTTAGCCGTTGCTCTTTGTTTTGCTGGCATGAGTATTTTTTTGCTTAAGAGTTATCTTCAAGGCATTTCTGTCAAAAATGCTTTGATTAGTGGATGTTTAATTGGTTTGGCTGTTTGGTTTCGACCAGAATTTATTTGTGTGGTTGGCTTGTTAACTGGTTTGGTTATTTTAGCTACTATTACTGTTTTATTTAAAGAAATTAATTATTTAAGTAGAAATAAAATCTTTTTCCTTGGTAGTATGTTCCTGACGGTAGGAACTTTTTTTATTACTAATAAGTTAATTTACAATCATGCTCTTGGTATTCATGGAATTCAAGTAGTAGAAAAAGTCGCTTTACAAGACAAGTTATTGGGAGCATGGCAAAATTTTCAAGGAATAAGCTTGGCTCTATTTGATTATTTACCGCTCATTTATTTACCTTTGCTTTACTTAGCAATTTATTTATTACAAAAATGTCGTAATAATAGTTATATAAGAGTAATAATAATTAGTGTAACTGTTATTTTATTAATAACTATAACTGTCTCTTTATTGATTACGGGTCAAGTAGGGACAATTAAAAATCTTACTAAAAGTTTATTGCCTCAACTGAGTTTAGGTCTAATTAGTATATATATTTTAAAAGATATCGAAATCAAATTTAATCTTTACTTAGCAATTGCTTATTTATTCTGTTTAGGATTGATCATTGGTGTAGCTCTCCTTGTTCCTGTTGGTACTGCTGGTTTAATTGCAGGAGGGAAACAATGGGGACCAAGATTTTTAATGATTTTAGTACCAATGATTACTTTAATAACTGCGATCGCTTTAAACAATTTCCTCAATTATAGTCAAAGTTTAACCAAATATTACATCTTTGCTTTACTAGGAATTTTAATAATATGGGGAATGCATCAAAATGTTTATCAAGCTAGTTTAGCTTTACAAAAAAATAATCAAGCGACAGCACCAGCCGTTGAATTTTTACAAGAAGATAATCACAATTTTATAGCTATTTCTCATCAATTTGTTGGACAAGCTTTAGAACCTGCTATTCCGAGTAATAAAATATTTTTTAGAGTTGATAATCAAAACAATTTAATTAAATTAAGTAAAGCTTTAGCGACACAACAACAGCGAGAATTTCTCTATATTTGTTATCCAAATCGAGCTTGTGATTTACCTAAATTAAATCATGAAGATTTATCTTTTAATCAGGAAAGTAATCAATACAATCTTCAATTTGTTGCTTTAGGGAAATTTGGAAAATATCCTATTTATCAAGTGGAAATTGAGCAATAAATTCTTCTCCTTTTGGTTGAAGTATCTAAGGTAATGCTTGTGCTTATTAAAATATCACGTTCAAGCGATCGCTATTGTTGTAAGTTTCAAATAATCTTACCAATAACTTTATATTCTATGGATGAGTTATAATTCGCACTCATCCTTATGTTTTAATTAATTATTTAATAACTTACAATTTTATTTACCAAGCAGAAGGTAGATTTTGATTATTGGGTATATTTTTATCTTAATTAAAAAAAGATACTCTCCTTTGAAAATTATTTTCTACAGCAATACAAGTACCTAAAGGATATAAAATTTTTTTTCTAATAGCACGTTCTATAGAAGATTCTCTTTCTTGATGCTGAAAATCTGCCATACGATGAGTAAATAAAGTTATTGCTTCATAAATTAATTTTAAATTGTAAAGAGAATCTACTTGAGCAATTTTCACTGCTAAAAAACGAAATTGCTGACAAACATCTTTAGCTTGATCCTTAGTTAAATTATGATCTCTATAATAGTAATTAACTGCTTCTGCCATATATTGAGCGTGTTTAGCTGCATTTTGAATTTTATGTTGGGCATCTTCAATAGGAGCAAGAAATTTATCTAATAAAAGCTGTTGTACATAACAATCTCTTAATTCAGAATTAGCAATTAAATTTATCTCTGCCATTTTTTGCTCATGTCTTCTTTTATTTTCTGCATGAGCTTCTTGAATGATTGTTTGTAATAAACTAGCAATGGGAGATACAAATAAATCCATATTTTTCTTTACGAGCAACATATAATTAGATTTATTTTGCCCATTTTTATAATAGTAATTACTGTATGGGCAAATGATATTTATGCCTTTCTAAATAATAATTTTATAAACAAACCTCTTTTGTAAAAAAATGTAATAGTGATAGCGATCGCAATTAAATTATTCTTAATTATGTTACTGTAATGTTAAAAACATAATTCTATTTTTTTATGAAAGACCAATATAATTCTAATCTGCGTAAAAAAATCAAACTAACTAAACCTGAAGAACTGTATCAAATTAAAGATGAAAAAGGTCAAATTATTGATTATGAAAAAGCTCATGGGCGATCGCTTTTTAATCACTATCGTCATAATATGACAAATTATGATGAGATACTTGATGGAATTCGTCAAGAACAAGGTTATGTTAGCGGTAAACAAGAAAAAGAAGCTGTAATTGGTACTGCCGAAAAAATATTAGAACAATATAGAAATGAACACGTCAAGGTTATTCAAGATAGCCAAAAAAAAGGTACAGTTCTTAAAATGCTACTGACAAAAGCTAAGGTAAGTACAACAACTGCCTTAGCAAATCTTCTCGATCAATGGTCTGATAAAATTAAAGAAATTGGTAAACTTGAAAATAGTCAACGCTCCCTACAAATTTGGAATGATACTTATCGAGTTCAACGTGAATTAATTAAACAATTGTTGATTAAAGAAGAAGTTTCTTCAGAATTAGTTAAACAGATCAATGAAATTTATAGTACTCGCTCGGTTAATAAGGCGATAGAAAAAGGCTGTAATCTTTTTAATTTAGAAAAATCAGAAATTTTGAAACTTGTTAAATCTGCTATCAGATATGCAAAACTTTCAGAGGAAAATTAGTAATGAAAATGCAAGCTATCAAACAAGAAATTTATGAGATGACTTGTACAAAGAATACCAAACAATTAAAAAAAGAACATCCTGACCTGACCAAGGACAAAGATTTACGATATAAAATACATTGGCAGCAAATTCTTCAACAACTTAAGGTTCTACGAGAACAGAATTTAGAATTATCTTTTACTGATTTAGAAAAGTCTGCAAGAATGCTCAAAAAATCTTTATTTACTGTTGGTAAGATAGCTGGTTTAGATAACAACAAAATTGAAATTGATTGGCAACGTATTCAACTATCAGCCCAATTTTCAGATATTCATATTGAGGAGTTATAATTATAATCCCGATTACTCAGATAGAATTACTTCCTCAAGTTAGCGGTATTTACAAAGTGTTAGATGCTAACAAAAAGGTTTTGTATATTGGACAGGCAAAGAATATTTATCAACGCTGGCACAAAGGACATCACAAAATTGCTAAAATTATTGCGCTCTGTGGGACAAATGCTTATATTGAATGGGTTGAAATTCCAGAATGGTTATTAAATCGTGCTGAAAATGCAGCAATTTGTTTCTATCAACCGACTCTTAATACTAAAACTCCCCCTGTTGTTTAAATAGCAAATTTATTTTAGATACTTCATTGATCAAAAATAAATCTTGTGGTCAATTTCGTCACCAAATTTTTAAAAACTCCTCACCAAAAAAGCTTAATCCTCGATACATTAAAAGAAAAAACACTACAACCATTAACATTCGTAATGTAAGACTTGTGCAGATATATTTCCCATAAAATACTCCCTACGAACAAAGAATTAGGGAAATCGATGAGAAAATAAAAATTCTGCAATCAAAAAAGATAGGTGTTGAGTTAGGAGAATCACTAAATGTTAGAAGCATATCGCAAACACGCAGCAGAAAGAGAAGCAATGGGGATACCGCCTCTTCCCCTTAATGCCGAACAAACCTCTCAACTATGCGAACTATTAAAAAATCCGCCAGCAGCAGAAAAAGAAGAACTATTATCATTATTAAAAGATAGAGTTCCTCCTGGTGTAGATGAAGCTGCTTATGTAAAAGCTGGTTTCTTAACTGCCGTTGCCAAGGGTGAAATTAAATGTCCTCTTATTTCTCCTCAAGGTGCAGTAGATTTATTAGGCACGATGGTAGGAGGTTATAACGTTCAATCTCTAGTAAGTTTACTCAAATCTAAAGATCCTAGTATTGCTGCTGAAGCTGCTAGTGCGTTAAGTAAAACCCTATTAGTCTTTGATGCTTTTAATGATGTTTTAGAATTAGCAGATAATAATCCCTATGCTAAACAAGTAATTGATTCTTGGGCAAATGGTGAATGGTTTATTAATCGTCCTAAATTACCTGAAAGTATTACCGTAACAGTTTTTAAAGTACCAGGAGAAACCAATACTGATGACTTATCACCTGCCCCTCATGCTACCACTCGCCCTGACATTCCTCTCCATGCCTTGGCAATGTTGGAGTCAAAAATGCCTGATGGTTTAGAAACTATTGCCAAATTGAAAGAAAAAGGACATCCTGTAGCTTATGTTGGGGATGTAGTGGGAACAGGTTCTTCTCGTAAATCGGCAATTAACTCTGTTTTATGGCATATTGGTCATGATATTCCCTGTATTCCCAATAAAAAAGCTGGTGGCTATATCTTAGGTGGTAAGATTGCCCCAATCTTTTTTAATACTGCCGAAGACTCTGGGGCATTACCAATCGAATGTGATGTTTCCCAGATGAATACAGGAGATGTTATTACGATTTACCCTTACAAAGGAGAAATTACTAACGAAAACGGCGATGTTATTTCAACCTTCACTCTCAAACCCGACACTATTTTAGATGAAGTTCGTGCAGGGGGACGCATTCCCCTATTAATTGGTAGGGCATTAACTGATAAAACTCGCCATGCCTTAAGTTTAGAACCTTCTACCTTATTTGTTCGTCCCTCAATGCCCAAAGATACAGGAAAAGGTTTTACTCTCGCCCAGAAAATGGTAGGCAAAGCTTGTGGTTTACCTGGAGTTCGCCCTGGTACTTCCTGCGAACCCCATATGACTACTGTTGGTTCTCAAGATACCACAGGACCAATGACCAGAGATGAATTAAAAGAATTAGCTTGTCTTGGTTTTAGTGCAGATTTAACCTTACAAACTTTCTGTCATACGGCAGCTTATCCCAAACCAGTAGACATCAAAACCCATAAAGAATTACCTGATTTTTTCTCTACTCGTGGTGGGGTTGCCTTACGTCCTGGGGATGGTATCATTCACTCTTGGTTAAATCGAATGTTGTTACCCGATACCGTCGGTACTGGTGGTGACTCCCATACTCGTTTTCCCCTTGGTATTTCCTTCCCTGCTGGTTCTGGTTTAGTCGCGTTTGCAGCAGCTTTGGGAGTAATGCCTCTCGATATGCCTGAATCTGTGTTAGTTCGTTTCACAGGAGAATTACAACCAGGAGTTACTTTACGGGATATTGTTAATGCTATTCCTTGGGTAGCGATGCAACAAGGTAAACTTACCGTTGCCAAAGAAAACAAAATCAATGTTTTCAACGGGCGCGTCATGGAGATGGAAGGTTTACCAGATTTAAAAGTAGAACAAGCTTTTGAACTTACTGACGCTACTGCGGAACGTTCTTGTTCTGGAAGTACGATTAAACTGAGTGAGGAAACTGTAGCAGAATATCTGCGTTCTAATATTGCCCTGTTAAAAAACATGGTAGCAAGAGGCTATCAAGATGCCCGTACCCTGATGCGTCGTGTTGCCAAAATGGAACAATGGTTAGCTAACCCTCAGTTAATGTCTGCCGATGCCGATGCCGAATATGCAGATATTATCGAAGTTAACCTCAACGAAATTAAAGAACCTATCGTTGCTGCACCCAATGACCCCGATAACGTTAAGTTAATGTCAGAATGTGCAGGAGATAAGGTAGACGAAGTGTTCATCGGTTCTTGTATGACCAATATTGGACATTATCGCGCTGCTGCAAAAATCTTAGAAGGTGCAGGTACGGTTAAAGTTCGCCTGTGGATTTGCCCCCCTACTCGTATGGATGAAAAACAACTGCGAGAAGAAGGAGTTTATGGTATCTTTGCTGCTGCTGGCGCACGTACCGAAATGCCTGGATGTTCCTTATGTATGGGTAATCAAGCGCGTGTAGAAGATAATGCGACAGTCTTCTCTACTTCTACTCGTAACTTCAACAACCGTATGGGTAAAGGTGCAAGAGTTTACTTAGGTTCGGCAGAATTAGCTGCTGTGTGTGCCTTGTTGGGTAAAATTCCGACAGTGGAAGAATATATGGCAATTGTGAAAGAAAAAGTCAATCCTTTTGCTAGCGATTTGTATCGTTACCTTAATTTCGACCAAATTACAGGTTTTGAAGATGAAGGTAGGGTAATTCCTTTAGAAGAAATGCCTAAGATTGAGGATATTTTAGGAATGCCTGTTTAACCTTTTACCCTAACCCCTTTCCTCGTAGGAGAGGGGGAATTTTTTAAGGAGTTTGCTACGATTTAAATGTGAAATATCAACTCAAATTTAAACGCCAAGCTATCAAAGATTTACAAGGGTTGTCTTCTGATGTTAAAGAAAGAATATTAGCCACTATTTTGGCTATGCAAGATGATTTACAAGGGGATATCAAAAAACTCACCAACTTTACTCCAGAATATAGATTAAGAGTTGGAACATATCGAGTTTTATTTAAAATTGATGGCGAAACTTTGAGAATTTATCGAATAAAACATAGAAAAGACGCTTACAAATAATCAAAATAACGTAAATAAAATGATTGAATTACATCCCGAATTTATAACTAAAAATGGTAAAAAAGAATTTGCTGTACTTCCCTATGATGAATTTTTGAAGTTACAAGAAATCCTAGAAGATTTAGAAGATTTAAGAGACTTAAGATTAGCTGAAGACGAAGACAGAGACAGTCCTGATTATTCCTTAGAAGAAGTAAAAGTAATGTTGGACATCTCTTAATTTGGTCAAATAATATAATTTTTGCAAAAAAAATGTTAAATAATGAACAATTATCTGACACCCCAGGAATTAAAATACCAATTAAATTAAATATTTTTATAGATAATATTTTTGGATATACAAATTATAATGACAGAGAAAAGAAAATAGTACAAACAATTGTTGATAAATTTCAATCTTCAATAAACCGAGACATAAAAATAAAACAATCAAATTTAAATGAACTATCAAGACATTAATAGTTTTTTTAAAAAAAATATCAATTTGCAATCGTTTGAGCAAAAATTTCTAAAAAGTTTACAGTAACGCTATATATAGCTTGTTATAAGTGCTTTAGGTTCAATTTTGTAATCTATTCAACATATTTTTCGTACTTTTTATAAACATTCAATCCTGGAATTTCTTGAGTAAATTCTGGAGGTATTCTGTATTGCTCGGCAGTATATTCTTCTCGAATTAATTTGAGGGCATGATAAGGTTTTTGCCATTGTTTTAAAATTTTAATCAATTCTTTAAATTTTGTATAAGCATCTTGGTAACGATTAATTAAACCAATATATTGTAAAAGCGGAACATAATCTTCTGGGGCTTGATTTTCACCATAAATTCCAATAATAGGAGCTAATTTTTCAAAGACTTGATAATTCTCGATTACAAGTATCACTAATTTTTTCGGAGCTAATAAATCATATCCTTGCAATTGATTAACAAGCTCGGCAATAGTTTTGAGAATAGTAAAGTCAGCTAATTGATATTGTTTAAATAAAGCAAAAAGTTTTAGTCCAAACTCATGTTCAGAAATAATATTTACTTCTTTAAGATAGGATTGTAAAGCATCTCTTCCTTCTTCGGTATTCAGTAGAGGAATAATTTCTGCAAGTTTCTTTAGAGGAATAATTTCTGCAAGTTTCTTTTTAACCTTATCTCTAAACTTATCTTTGTCTGGTTCTTCACCAATAGTATCTAGAACAAATTGATAAAATTCTTGTTGTTTAGTACTGCGATAACGCAATTCTGTTTGTTCAACTCTAAGAAAACTATTTTTAGTTGCGATCGCAACTCTTAACAGTTCAACACTATGATGTAATTGTTGTTCTTCTTTAGTTCCTTTTTCTCCTGCTTTTTTGAATTTCAGAAACAGTAAAAATTCTTCACTACCAAATTTTTCACTATCAACTCTTTCTGCTTTTCGAGCTAAAGATAATAATTCTTTAAAAGAGCGATCGTGTAAGAAAACTGTTCCTTCAGGAACTTTAGGATTCCCAAATTTATCTTGAAACTCTTCAATAATATTTTGATTGATATTTTTGAATAAAGAAATTAAGGAATAGATAAAAGGAGAGCTAATTAATAAAAAAATACCAACTAACAATGGAATAGGGGTATTAACAGTTCTGTTTTTATCAGTTAGATCGAGATATATACCCTGAGATTGTAAAAAAGCTGTAGTCTGTTCTAAATCTTCTGGAGTTGTTTGAACAATATCATCTTCAGATATTAATTGGCGACGAGTAGCAATTAGATTGGTTTGCTCTGTGTCTTTTTCTATTAATCCTTGGTAACGATTTTGAATATTTTGATTGAGTGGTAAGGTATGGTTTTTTTTCTGAGAGTTTAATTGAGATTGTTCATCTTTTGATGTGTCTAAAGAAAATTCATGAAACTGATTAGGAAAATTAGCCAATAAATAGATTCCTAATTTTTGAGTTAAATCAGCATACTTACCTAAAAATAAGGAGGCAGCTTGAGCTTGATTAGTTTCAATGACACCTAAACTTAAGATAGAAAGAGTTGTAGCTATAGTAGTTCTTTTTAGTGATTTGGAAATCATCTCAATAAATCAATCAATATATAAATTTTTGAATACTTGAAGTTAAGTGATAGAGTGATTTGCAATTGAGTTAAGCAAATCTGATATCTTACTGATTATCAATCAAGACTTAATCAATAACTTCTAGACCTAAAGTACCCAGGTACAATTTGTAAATCACTAATTTAGATAAAGTTTTTTTAACAACAACAGAAGATTAAGCTGTTTTTCATTTAATACACTGCTTTAGAAAAGACATTTCAGTTATCAATTATCAATGATTGTCTGTTCGTTGTTCCCTATTTGCAAGTCAGAATGAAAATAGTTGTTTTCTGTTCAATGATTGTTCAGTTTGAAGAAAATCACATATGCAATGTTTTAGAACTACTTATGCTCTAACCTAACTAATGAATTATTTAAATCAAAAAGGGAAATTGTTTCAATGATTCAAGATAATCAAGCTATAAACGTAGGAAAATATTTAACCTTGGCAGACTTTTGTACCTGTAGTCAAACTTATCAAAGATATCAAGACAAAATCGTTCCTATTCCTCAAAATCCTGACAGTATTAAAGCTATTTGTGATCTAAATAAATTTATTATCGATCCAGTGATTGATTATTTTGGCAAAGCAAGATTTGAATTAACGTATGGCTTTTGTTCTGCTGATTTAAAAAAGTATCTTAATCAAAAAGACTCCAATACAGGAATTAAAAATGGACGGATCGATCCGAGTCGCGATCAACACATGGCTCATGAATTAAATACTAAAGGTAAATATTATTGTGATAGATTAGGGGCTGCTTGCGATTTTATGATTATTGATTTACCTAGTGATGAGTTGGTCGAATGGATACTTCAAACAAAACTTCCTTTTGATTCGCTTTATTTTTATGGCAAAGCAAGATCAATTCATATTAGTTATGGTTCACAGCAGAAACGCGATATTTGGACATTTACTTGTTTAGGAGTACCAACAAAAAAAGGTCTTACAGGATGGATAAAATTAGCTCAAAAAATTTAACGATAATTGCTTGTCATGGTTTGACTTGACATGGTATTATCTAAATAATGGAAAAGCTGTGGCAATCGAGCCTGTTGCTTAAAATAAGTTTTGTGGTAATTAGCAACAACTTTTCAAGGCAAAATTAAACATAAAATATAAAACTCTTATTTCTCTCCTCTGCACCTAAAACTCCTTTCAGCTTACTCTGCGATCGCTTTAACTAAAAATCACCACGTCTTGATTGATTGTTACTCCCAAACAACACAACTAATGTAAGGCAGTAAAAATAGCCACAGTTCAAAGCAAATTAACCCTGTCCTGAATTCTAAAACCTTCGTTTGATTTAAAACTCAACCTTAAGAAACAGATGAATTGAGCGTTGGATAAAATTAGCTCAAAAATTTTAACGATAATTGCTTGTCATAGTTTGACTTGACATGGTATTATCTAGATAATGGAAAAGCTGTGGCAATCGAGCCTGTTGCTTAAAATAAGTGTTGTGGTAATTAGCAACAACCTTAATGAGCTTCTTTCTAGAATTAGTGAGACCGCATCTTAAGAGAAACTACCACGTCATCAAATCAACAATTGAATATTATGGATGATGAGGAGACTCGGAGAAATTCGATCTAAAAAGTTTTAATATTAATTTTTAAAAGTAAGTAGAGACTTAAATAAGTAGCTCATTAACAATGTTAGTTAAATTTTTTTGGGAAAAATTTGGAAATTGCTCTGGCTAAATTGCCACCAAAACACAACAATTTTGCTTAGAACTACAAAATTATCAAATTTAATGCTTTATTTAATTCCTTTGTTTTCTAAGATATTTTTTAATAACGAATAAGCTTCTTGATATTTATAATGTCTCGGTTTACCTTCAATAACAATTTGATATTCATTTTTATATTGACCATGACCATGACCAGAAATCAAATGTTGATCAAATGCTTCTTCTGCTAATTGACGCACTTGTTCTTTTAATTCATCATTTGGTTCGGTTTCTGTAATCATTGTTTTTGTGTGTATATTTATATGTATTTGTTAGGCAAATTTTAATTTTGTTGTCGAAAAAGCGTCATCTACCAAAAGCAATAATCATTTATAAAATAATCTAAGTTATTTGATAGAAAAAGTACAGTTAACTATTTGTTAATAGTTGATAATTCGTCGTTAACCAATCTATATCAACTACTAAAAAAAGCCTTCAATCTTAAAAATTCATAACTAAGGGCAGAGGAATAAATACAAAAAAACTGATAGTCTCTGTAGAGGAGATATTAGAGAATCCAACAATGTTATCTAAACAAGTTGTCGAACCAATTCGTATCAACGCCAGAACCACAGATGTCTTTGATATTTTTAATATTAAACAATATGTAGGTGCAAACCCTTATTTAAATAAAGCAGCTTTAGTTTTTGACTTCGCATTTACAGAATCTGCCCAACCACTACCAATAGAAAATTATTTGACTGTTATTGGCGATCGCTATCCCCGCCTTAAAGAAATTGAATATCAATCTTATGCAGAGTTATTTGCTTCTACTGTAGCTGAAGTCAATAAATTGGAAATGGATTTACACCTAAAAAGTTGGAGTGTTAAACCCATAGAAGAAATTAATAGAATTGCGATCGAGTCTCTTCATCACCGAACAACTAAAGAAGTCGTTTATTGTGTTTGGGATTGGTTTGAGTTTATTACCCAAGGCGAAGAATTTGAGTTATCGCAACAGATTACCATCTTACAACAATTATTTCGTAACTCGGTTTACGGTGGCCCTACAGTCTATGCACTTCTACGTACAGCAAATGAAAAAAACATTCCCACTTTTTATCTTTGGGATGAAGGTTTAATGCAATATGGCTACGGGAAACAACAGGTACGTGGAATTGCTACTACCTTTGACGTTGATAGTCATTTAGATTCTGATTTTACTACCCAAAAAGATGATTGTAAAAAATTTCTGCAAGAATTAGGTTTTCCCGTTCCTAGAGGAGATGTAGTCTTTTCTTTAGCAGAAGCACAGGAAGTAGCAGAAGAAATTGGTTATCCTGTGGCGGTTAAACCCGTTGCCGGTCATAAAGGTATTGGTGTTACAGCCGACGTACAGAATGAAATAGAATTAGAAGCAGCTTATAATCGCGCTGTAGCAGGTATTCCCCGAGAAGAAAAAATTTGTATTATTGTCGAAAATAGTATTGCAGGACATGATTATCGTTTACTTTGCGTCAATGGTAGATTTGTAGCAGCTACCGAACGAAAACCAGCTTATGTAGTTGGAGATGGTTATTCAACTATTGCCGAACTGATTGAAAAAGAAAATTATTCGCCTAATCGTAGTGATACTCCTACTTCCCCGATGGGTAAAATCAAAACCGATGAAGCGATGCATCTTTATTTAGAAGAACAAGGATTAGATTTAGATAGGGTAATTGAACGCGATCGCACTGTATATTTACGCAAAGTCGCCAATCTTTCTTCGGGAGGATTTAGCCTCGATGCAACTAACAGAGTTCATCCTGATAATATTATTTTGGCGCAGGATATTGCTCAACATTTTCGTCTCACCTGTTTGGGAATTGATATTATTACTAACGATGTTGCTCGTTCATGGAAAGAAACTAGTTTTGGCATCATTGAAATTAATGCTGCACCAGGGGTTTATATGCACCTCAAACCAGCCATTGGTGAACCAGTCGATGTGACTGCCCGTATTCTTGAAACCTTTTTTGAAACAGAAAAAAATGCCCGCATTCCGATTATTACCTTTAATCGCGTCTCAATTCGTCAACTCCAAAAATTATGCGATCGCATTTTAATGTCTCATCCTGATTGGACAATTGGCGCAGTTTGTCGTGAGGGCATCTTAATTAATCGTTCCGAAAAAATCCTCAATCGTCATTACAACACCAATGTTCTTAATCTGCTACGCAACCCCAAACTAGACTTACTAATTGCTGAATATGATGAAGACGCATTGGAAGCAGAAGGAATGTTTTATCACGGTAGTAATTTAGTAGTATTGGAAGATCCTAGTGAAACAGAAATGATCCTAGGACGAGATGTTTTTTCAGATTCTACGGTAGTAATTAAACAAGGCAGAGAAATTACCATCAAACGGAAAGGGTTACTAGAACAATATGAATTAGAAGCAGAAGAACTAATCGAACAAGTTTATTTAAAAGAAATTGGCACTATTTCCTAGTCATTTTTGGTATTTCTTTCTTCAAGCTGAACTTAATTTACGACTAAAGAAAGATTATTCAAGATTTATTTTTTTTTGGGGATGGCAATTGGCAACAAAAAGATACCTCAGCAGGAAATCGTGAAAATCCCACAGGTACTATGCCTGGAGGCTAAATAAATCTTTTCCCATTTTTGTTACACCAAGAGCAAAAACTATTTAAATATTGCGATCAATAAAGTAGGAGAGTAAGCTATTCTCCTGCTTATTTTTTTAGCTAAAAATTTATAGCCTTATGTTATGTGTATTAAAACATCATATGTAACGTAGGAGGTATTGACCAATCTTCCTTACCTGGTTGTTGTATTCTGGGATATTAAGTGAGAATTTTTTGAGTAACTTCTAGTAATTTTCGGCTGATTAAGGTATGAATATCTTGTAAACAGCAAACTTCATTTTTAAATTAAAAGTTTATAGCCACAGTTAATTATCATCAATCTAATTAAGCTAATGAACAGCCAAAAAAAAATAATTACTCAATTAGATGTCCAAATCTTCAGCCACATCTACAAGATTTTCTTTAAAGGAATAATTATCTTAGCTAGCTTGAGTTTAATCAACCTTGAAGCAAAGGCATCTTCTCCTGAAGCTTGGGAAAAACATCAACAAGAAGTAATTTCTAAATGTTTTCAAGCCAGTAAACTTCGTAACCCCCAGCCTGTTGGCAAAATCATTCTTTTTAGTGATGAAGTAGGTTATGATGCTCTATCTATAAAAGGTCACTATCAACAACCTCACATGAACAACCAAAAAACTCAAGTACTTTGTTTATTCAACCGCAGAACTCGTAAAGCTTATATTGGTGAGAAATAGATATTTAATATTTTAAAGAAAAAACTTAATTTTGCTTCATGATCGAAATAGGTTAGTCTCATTAAGCGTGAAGGCTTATCAAAAAGCTACCTTTAAAAGAAGTGCAGATGGGAGAAATACAGTCAGCAGCCGTTCTCACTGTAGATACGATC
Organism: Stanieria cyanosphaera PCC 7437; assembly: GCF_000317575.1. Lineage (NCBI taxonomy): Bacteria > Bacillati > Cyanobacteriota > Cyanophyceae > Pleurocapsales > Dermocarpellaceae > Stanieria > Stanieria cyanosphaera. The sequence goes on from NC_019748.1 coordinate 3,241,398, forward strand.
TTTACCTGGCAACCAAATGGGTATAGTATCGACTGTCAATGTCGTCTGAGAATTTATAAGCTTTCTTTTGATACAGCTATAGTAATTGCCTCTCAACTTCCAGAAGATTCGAGTATAGCATTGAACGGGATGATGCTACAGCTAATTCACTTGGTTTGTTATCGTTTTGGTCTTGCTCCTAACAAAACTATGTGGATTGAACATGATCCAGGATGGCATCCAAATAAGCAGGAAAAATATTACGAAGTCATTTTGGTTTGGAATGAAGCTAGTTGGCACAAAAGCAGTAAGCATAAAATTGAACAGTTGCTTGGACAACCATTGTAAAGAGATGAATAATATCAAGCAATTACACTTTTTCAAGAAAATTTAGCAAATAGCGCTTGATTTACTCTCAATAAATCATCATTAGCTTGGTTCAGCTTTTTTAGCTTCATCAAAATTCCTGGGTAGAAACCCCGTCCTTCTAGGACGGCTTTACATTAAACGTGTTAAAATGTGAGGCATGACTGAACGTGCCTACAAGTTTCGCTTTTACCCAACACTATCGCAAGAAAATCTCTTGCGACGGACAATGGGTTGTGTGCGTTTGGTCTACAACAAAGCTTTGGCTGCAAGAACAATCGCTTGGTATGAAAAACAAACAAGAATTGATTACAAACAAACTTCTAGTTTGTTGACCAGTTGGAAGAAAACCGAAGAACTTGATTTTCTCAATGAGGTTAGCTGCGTACCTTTGCAGCAATGCTTGAGGCATTTGCAAAAAGCCTTTTCTAACTTTTGGGGCAAAAGAGCTAAATATCCTCGTTTTAAGAAAAAACGTAATGGTGGTTCGGCAGAATTTACCAAGTCGGCTTTTAAGTACCGAGATGGTAAAGTTTGGCTGGCTAAGTGCAGCGAACCATTGAATATCGTTTGGTCGAGGTATCTTCCACAAGGATGCGAACCATCGACTGTTACTGTTAAACTCGAACCTTCTGGTAGATGGTTCGTTTCTTTGTTGGTTGATGATTATACCGTAGAAGTACTTCCACCAACTGAGCAAAAGATTGGATTGGATGTTGGTGTTTCTAGTCTGCTTAGTACCAGTGATGGTGACAAGATAGCTAATCCCAAGCATTTTAATCGGCTGTATCAGAAGCTTGCGTGCGCACAAAAGGAACTGAGTCGGAAAACCAAAGGCTCTAGTAACCGAGAGCGCGCGCGACTTAAAGTAGCCAGAATACACGCCAAAATTAAAGATGCTCGTACCGATTTTCTGCACAAATTGACTACTCGCTTGGTTCGCTTGTATAGCTTGATTGCTATTGAAGACTTGGCGGTGAGCAACATGGTTAAGAATCGCAAGCTGGCTCGTTCTCTTAGCGATGCTGCCATCTGTCAAATGTTTCGTCAACTTGAATATAAATGTGAGTGGTACGGGCGAAAATTGGTCAAGATTGACCGCTTTTTTCCTAGCTCTAAACGATGTCACCATTGCGGTTTTGTAATGGATAAGTTGCCTTTGAATATTCGCAGTTGGGATTGCCCTAGCTGTAAGACAACAGGCATTGATAGAGACATCAACGCTGGAAAAAATATACTCGCTGCGGGACTCGCAGTGATTGTCTGTGGAGCGGACATAAGACCCGATAACCATAGTGTTAAAGGAGCGAGTGCGGTCTTGGGGGTTTCCCCCATGAGCAACTCGCGTAGGCAGTTGCGAAAAACCGCGCACAGCGGAAGGAAACAGAAACCTAAGTCGTGAGTCTTAGGAATCACCGCCCTAGAAGTGCGGTGAGGATGTCAATGTTATAGCAGTACAAAGAAAGATTAGGACATCATTATAAATCGTAGGGGCGATTCATGAAGCGGAGGGGCTGTGTGTGGGGTCTGAAGTTGGCGAGGCAACTTCGCCAACCACTCCTTACAGGGTTTTTTGTCCTAACATATTTGCGTAGTCTGATAGTTGTTTTGTTATCAAGCTTGTTAATCTACTGAAAAAAATTTTTCTAAACCTCTGCATAAAAAAATCATTACCAACATACTTAGTAATTGAAAGCAAAAATCAAACAAAATTACTTTAAAGGTCTAGAACAATGAAAAAAGCTGCACTAATCATCTCCACTCTCGCTTTAGCTCTTTCTCCCGTAGCTGCCTTTGCCGGGCAAGCACAAAGCAATGTTCAAGCTGGTTCTAATACTGCTGTCACTCATGGTATTGGTAATGTTACTAATCAAGCTGTTTCCAACGATTTAACTCAAACTCAATTAGGTTTAGATGGTTACAGTATCGATCCTCAAATTCAACAATCCGTACAAGCTGGACAAAACCAAAGTGCTACTTCAGGTATCGGCAACGTGACTAACCAAGGTGTTTACAACAGTGCTGATCAATTCCAAACTGATATTAATGTTCCTGTTTATCCTTACTAAATAAAAAAATAAAAAGTTGGGTCTTAGTAATCTTTAACCCAACCTTTATTTATTTGTAACTAATTTTGTTGATTGAAAATTGAGCTTATCTGTGACTAGCTACCTCGATGGTTGGTGCAGATAAAGACATCATTGAATACTGATTAGTTGGAGAAATAGACGCTTCTTTTACTAAGCTAGGTACAGAATTACGCAGTAATGCGGTTAATTGATGAGTAGTAGAGTCATAAATTTGAGTGACTATTTTGGGATACAAACCAATACCAATAATGGGTACTAACAGACAAGCAATAATAAATACTTCTCTAGGTTCAGCATCAATTAACTTGGTATGGGAGACTAACTCTTTGTTTTCTGGCCCGTAAAGCATTTCTCGCAACATGGAAAGGAGATAAATAGGTGTTAGGATTACGCCTACTGCTGCTAAGAAAACAATAATTACTTTGAAAGTAGAATTGTAAGCATCACTGGTAGCAAAACCAACAAAAACCATCAATTCTGCAACAAAACCACTCATTCCAGGTAATGCTAGAGAAGCTAAAGAACAAGTAGTCCACATGGCAAAGATTTTTTTCATCTTCTGTCCGACACCACCCATTTCATCTAGCATCAGGGTATGGGTACGGTCATAAGTAGCTCCTACCATAAAGAATAAGCTTGCCCCAATCAAACCGTGAGAAATCATTTGTAGCATTGCCCCACTGACACCCAAATCGGTAAAAGAGGCGATCCCAATTAAAACAAAACCCATGTGGGAAATCGAAGAATAAGCAATCTTGCGTTTCAAATTTCTTTGGGCAAAGGAAGTTAAGGCTGCATAAATGATATTAACTACACCCAAAATGACTAACACAGGGGCAAAAATGGCATGGGCATCGGGTAGCATTCCAGCATTCATCCGTAGCAAGGCATAACCACCCATCTTTAACAAGATACCAGCCAGTAACATATGAGCGGGTGCAGTTGCTTCACCGTGGGCATCAGGTAACCAAGTATGCAGAGGAAAAATAGGCAATTTGACACCATAGGCAATCAAAAAGCCAGCATACAAGAATAATTGCAGATTAAGAGCATAATCCTTAGCTGCGATCGCACTCATGTCGAAGGTGACAGTATCACCATAAAATGCCATGGTTAAACCTGCAACCAGAATAAATAGAGAACCTCCTGCGGTATAGAGGATAAATTTGGTCGCAGCGTAAAGACGTTTTTTCCCACCCCAAATGGAGAGAATTAGATAAACCGGAACTAGTTCTAATTCCCAGGCGAGGAAAAACAACAACATATCTTGTACGGCAAACACGGCTATTTGTCCGCCATACATTGCCAGCATCAAAAAATAAAATAATTTCGGTTTAAAAGTTACTGGCCAAGCTGCCATAATAGCCAAAGTGGTAATAAAGCCAGTCAGAAGAATCAGAGGCATAGACAACCCATCTGCCCCGAGTGACCACTTTAAATCTAATTGTGGTATCCAAGAGTAACTTTCTACTAGTTGTAAATTGGGGTTACTCAAGTCATAACCAGTGTAAAAGGCGTAGGTAATTACAGCAAAATCAATTAACCCGATAATTAGGGCATACCATCGTACAGTTTTGCCATCTTTATCAGGAATAAAAGGAATCGCAAACGAGGCGACGATAGGAAAAAGAATGATTGTCGTTAACCAAGGAAAATTTGCCATATTTTAGGAGAGCGAGAAATTGGTTTGGTAATTTTACTTATTAAGTCTTTTCCTTTTTCATGATCTAAGGTATTTCCAGTAACTTGGCTCATTCTTAACAAATTGTTTAGAGCATAAAGATCAATATCACCGAAGCGTAAAACTATTGCAGGCAGATCGGGAGCGAAATTGCATATGAATTACCATATATGTCTTAAATGTGTGTCTTTATTAACCCAAGATTTTACTCGCATTGCTGAACTAAATGCTCAATATGCAGACTTGCCAGGAGATTTTGCCGATTTAAGTTTAATTGCCATTTCAGAACGTTTAAATATTAGCGCGATCGCAACTTTAGATAGTGATTTTGATATCTATCGACGTTATCGTAAACAACCATTTGAGAGAATTTTTCTACCTGAATAGAATGATAAAGCGATCGCCTTAATTTTAAGACTGTCTCTACAAAAAGTACTAATTGTAAGTTTCTTTTTATTTAATCGCACAAATTTTTTTTTCTCTCTTGCTGGTTACAATTTTTTTGTACAGATGAATTAATCTATATTTTTAGCAATACATTAAATTCTAAAACTTATGAGACTCAGACCTAACTGGCTGCGCCTTAAGAAATTTGATAGCTTCTCCAATCCTATTCGTCTAGCAAAAAGAGATGGGAAGTTTGAAATTGATGGCATGGGAAGTTGGCGTTCTTATTTTGATGATCCTTATCATTTAATGTTGGCAATTCCTTGGGGTGGTTTTTTTGCCATAGTTGCTCTGAGTTACATAACTATCAATGCTCTTTTTGCTGTAATGTATTTGCTAGGTGGGGATTGCTTAGATTCACCAAGACCGATTAATTTTGAAGATGCGTTCTTTTTTAGTGTTCAAACCTTCGGCACAATTGGTTATGGTGTAATTTCTCCGAAAACTACTTATGCTAACATCATTGTTACTTTTGAAGCGATCGCCAGTTTAATAACTATTGCTTTAGTTACAGGTTTGACTTTTGCTCGATTTGCTAAACCGACTGCCCGTGTGGTGTTTAGTAAGCTTGCCGTAATTGCTACTCATAATGGCGTACCAACTTTGATGTTTCGCATGGCAAATCATCGACGTAATTACATTCTCGAAACTCAAACCAAAGTTTATTTGTTACGGGATGAAATGACCACTGAAGGGGAGTTTTATTATCGAATTCGTCAATTAAAACTGTTACGCTCTCGTTCTCCTAGTTTTAGTCTCACTTGGACTGCTATGCATCCTATCGATGAAAATAGTCCTTTATACGGCTTAAGTCCAGAAATTTTAGAAAAAACTCATACTCAGATCATGGTTTCACTAACGGGTATTGATGAGGTTGCTTCTTATACTCTCAACTTACACCATGTTTATGCTGCTCATGAAATTCTGTTTAATCATCGTTTGATGGATATTATTTATAAATCACCCAATGGCGATCGCTATTTTCATTATGCTAATTTTCATCAGGTAGTTCCTATTGAACAAGGAGATATAATTCCAGTTAAAGAAAAGGAACAAAGACAGTTTGGTTTAAATTAGGTATTAAACTTAACTTGATGAACCTCTATCACAAAATAGCGAATACCAAAGGCGAGACCGCTCTGACAACTTATTAAAATAACTATACTAAATAAGGTAATTCAAATTAACTTTACTGAAGGTTTTTCATGATCGATCTTTACACTTTTACGACTCCCAACGGTCGCAAAATCTCTATCATGTTAGAGGAATTGGAATTAGACTATAACGTTCATACAATTGACATTACCAAGGGCGAACAATTCACACCAGAATATATTGCGATTAATCCCAATAGTAAAATACCTGCGATCGTTGATCGCGATGCTGATCTAACTGTCTTTGAATCTGGCGCAATCTTAATTTATTTGGCAGAAAAAACCGAAAAATTTTTACCGACCGAAACAAAACAACGTTTTCAAGTTTTAGAATGGCTGATGTTTCAAATGGGAAGTGTTGGCCCTATGTTTGGTCAATACAATCACTTTAATCATTATGCCCCTGAAAAGATTCCTTATGCTATTGAACGTTATCAAAAAGAAACTTTAAGACTATATGGTGTATTAGATCGACAACTTACTGACAGAACATTTATTTGTGAAGATTATTCGATTGCAGACATGGCTACTTTTCCTTGGGTAGCAGGTTATCAATTTATGGGATTAACTCTAGATCATCATCCTAATTTAAAACGATGGGTAGAGACAATGCAACAACGTTCAGCAGTAAAAAAAGGTATGGCAGTACCAGCTTAAACTCATGTTGAATTAATTGTAATTAACTTGATTAAACCAATCAAAATTTGATTCTTTTTGTTCACAAGAAATTTGTAATTAATTCGCGATCGCTATATATTTTAGTGTACTTGGACTTTTTTGATAAAAAATAATATTAATAATTTAAACCATTATCTTACGATTATTGATTACCTTACCAAAACTTGATAAAAGCTTAGATATTTTTAGGATATAAATGAAGCAAGTTGTTATTTTGATTTTCTCATGTCTAACGACTCAGACCGCTTTATTAAACTAGAAATATACACCAAAGCTTCTCAGACGGAATTATTAATCGGTTTAGATAATTGGTTGCGTTTGGGATTAATTAAAGAGTCTCAAGTGAAAAATTTATGTCGTAATTATTTAACTTGTCCTCTTCCTGAAATAGAAATAGTCAAAGTTCCTTATCAAGTTGAAGAAACAAGCTCTCCTCAACCAGTACAAACAGCAACAATCGATCCTATATCAATAGTAAAAACGTCATCAAAACCTAATCTTGTTGAGCAAATTTGGCAAGCTTTTCTTGATGAATTAAGTATTCGTTGGTTGTTATTTTTAGGAATATTTTTAGTTGTATTATCTTCTGGTGTTTTAGCTGCTACTCAATGGCATAATTTTCCTACAGTAGGTCAATATTTAATTCTATTAACTTATACTTTAAGTTTTTGGTTAGTTGGCTTTTGGTTAGGTAAACAAGCTAATTTAAGTTTAACTTCGCAAAGTTTGAAAAGTATTGCAATTTTACTTGTTCCAATTAATTTTTGGGGAATTAATAGTTTTAGTTTAGGAAATAATTTTGGGGATTGGTTAGTAATTGCGATCGCTTTTCTTAGTTTAACAGGAATTACCTATTGGCAATATAATCAAAAACCTAAATATATCCGTTTTAGTTTTGTGCCAATTTTTTTATTATTAAGCTATTTTCATTTGGGTTGGCATATTTTTAATTTTCCAGTTTTAGCAGCATATTTTGGTATTATTGCCATTGCAAGTTCAACTTACTATTTATCAAAAAAATATCACTATCAGCTTAAAAATTTATTACTATTATTAGCTACTTGGTTCTTATTAATTTTTAGGACTTTACTAATTCAAACTTCCGTTACTAGTTTAGGATTAGCAATTAGTATTTGTGGTTGGTTGTTAGCAGTTATTTATTTGGAGCGAAGTCAAACTTATTCAACTGAACAGGAAACAAGTACAGATTATCAATCAATCAATAATCACAAAATTATTAATCAAAGTTTAGAAACCGTTGGTTTGATTTTATTATTTATAGGCGGAATTGTTGCTGGAATTGTTTGGTTTGCTCAGGTTCAATTGTATCCTTGGCAAGCAATAGCTGTTTGTGGTTTAGCTTTGCATCTTTTTCAAGTAAGATTACAAACTTATTGGCAAAAATTAGATTTATTAGTAATATTTTTTATTGGTTTAAAAACTTTATTTTTAATAAAAGAATTAATTCCAATTCAATTTAGAGCAAATTTTATTAGTTTATCTGAAACAATTACCAAAGTAGACTTTTTACCTGAATCGATTTATAGCATTACCCTGTTTCCCTATCTAATTTTATTTGTTGGTATTGCTAACTGGTTGTATCGTCAAGAAAAACCACAATTAGCTTTATTTGGAGAATGGTTAAGTTTAGGTTTTGGTGTAGTTTTAACTTTATTAAGTTGGTACAATCCGGTATGGCGATCGCTTAATCTTTTATTATCTACTTTTACTCTTGGTTATGTTGCTGCTACTCGCCAACCGCTTAGAATTAGACTAATTTATTTTACTCATTTACTAGCTTTAGTAACAGTTGTTAGTGTAATTAATTGTTTTTCTTCGCCTCCAAGGCGTGAAATTTGGGGCATTATTTTCTTATTATTAATGCTCGCGGAATGGCTAGTTTATCTTCGTCGATTTTCCGTTAAAAATTTTCGTTATCAAAAAATTTGGTATCGCAGTAGTTGGTATTTTGGTTTGTTGCTAGCAGGCATTAGTTATGTTTGCTTTTTGCCACAGGCTCATCCTGTAAATACCTCAATTATTTCTAGTTATAGTTTAACTTGGTTATTAACACCATTGATGTTAACTATAATTGCCAAATCTAGTCGTAGAAAACCACGTCAATTAGCTGCATTGTTGAGTTGTTTTACTTTACTTTTGGCACAATTGCTAACAATGTGGCAACCAGATACAAGATCGATTAGTTTAGCTATAACAACCGGATTATTATTTACTAATACTTTTTATTTACCCTATAAAATTATTTTAATTTATTTAACTCACTCTTTAGGGCTAATTACAGTTTTTAGCTTCATTGATTGGGTTGGTTCACCTCTGGGCCAGCAAATTTGGGGCATTATTTTATTATTCAGTGGAGTTACCGAATGGTTGATTTATTTGTATCAAATTACTTCTAATAATTTAACTTTTAATCTTTTGCCCATAGGAGGTAGAAGACAAGAAGTACTTGAGAGCAAAACTTGGCATCGTAGTAGTTGGTATTTAGGTTTATTACTCACAGGAATTAGTTATGTTTGCTTATTCTATTTTTCCAATCCTTATTGGAGATTGATCTGGTTATTAACTCCATTGATGTTAACTGTAATTGTAAGATTTAGTCGCTGGAAACAACGCACACTTACTGCTGCTTGTAGCTCTCTTAGTTTAATTTTGGTGCAGTTTCTCACTTTTAATAATTCAGAGACAAGATTAATCAGTCTTGTAGTGGCAATAGGATTAATGTTTATTAATAGTTTCTATTTTCGCGAAACTAACATAGCGATAATCCATTTAGGTTTTGGGTTAATTTTAATTAGCAGCTTACTTTGGGAAAAACTTTCTTTTTCTAATTGGTTAGTTACAGGAGCTATTATAATTGTTATTCTTTATTTAATTAGAGAATTTTTACTTTATACTTCTAAAAATTTTTATGCTAACGAACGAAAAGTTTTAAAGACTAAACATAGAAAATTAAAAAACAAATACGCCCAAGCAGCAGATTCCTGGTCAAAAGCTTTAATTGCAGTTGAATTAATTATACTGACTCTATTTTATTTAAACTTTGCTTTTTCAGACTTAACTTATCAACAAATCGGAATTAACTGGCAATATTTACTTTCTTCAATTTTAATTAGTGGTGCAATTTGGTTTCGCTATCATCAACAACCAACACCAAAAATTTTATATGCTTTTGCTTGGACAATCGAATTATCAGTATTTAGTTTAATTATCCTAGTTGGTGGGAATGAAATTGCTCTTGCTGCTGCTAACATTATTCTGGCATTTCTATCTCTTTGGTTGATTAATTGGTTGGCACGATTGATCGCTACAACGAATAACCATTCACCTCTACAAACAATTAGGTATAATACCTTCAATTTAAATTGGCATAACTTACATCATCTATCAATCATTTATCTTGTTTTAGGAATCCTGTGGCGACTACCCTATTTTACTGCTACTACTGGCTTGATTACTTTAGGCGCAGCTTTAACTGGAATTGGTATCGGTAGTTATCCAGGTAGAGAAAATAAAACCATTAGCTATCTTTCCTTAGCAGGTATTACTCTAGCTATCTATGAATTAGCTATTTATCAAATGACACAAAGCGCAGGCGGAAGTATTGCTGATGCGTTAACAATTTTAGCCTTTGTTGCTGGGGTAATTGCCATTTTTTATCGAATTTTAGCTTTTTGGTGTCGAGAACAACAGTTTTTATTTAACTTTAGCCTCAATCAAATTATAATCGCTGCTCATGTACATTGGGCGATCGCAAGTATTCTAAAAATTATTGCTGCTGGTATTGCCATTGAAACTGTTACTCCTCGTCTCACGTTATTAAGCATTGGTATTAGTTTCTGTCTGGGTGCTTACGCCATTATTCAAGGTAGAGAGGAAAGGGCGCAAGGAAGCAGAGAAGCACAGAGGCAGGAAAAAAAATATCTCTCAACAATTAATGACTGGTGGGTATATGTAGGGTTAGTCGAAATAGCTGCAACGATAGTCTATAGTCGTTTAATTATTACCAAACTCAGTATCTTCGATCCTTGGCGTGCAATCATTACTTGTATAATTGCCCTAGCTATCTATCAAATACCTTGGCAAAATTTTGGCTGGCGATCAACTCCTTGGCGACGCACAGCTTTAGTAATTCCTGCTTTAATGGCATTAGTTACAGCAGAAAATATTTCTTACTTGAGTTTACTTGCCACTGCTGCTTTTTATCTGCGAATTGCTTACCATCAAAGAAATGTACGTTGGAGTTATCTCAGTCTAGGATTAATTGACTGGGGAATAATTCGCTATAGTTGGCGAAATAATGGTGAACCAATTTGGTTTGCTTTAGTTATTGGTTTATCTTTTCTCTATATTGCCCAATTCGATCCTCAATTACAAACTCGTAAACAACTGCGTCATTATTTTCGTTCATTTGGTAGCAGTTTAATTTGTATAGTCGCGTTAATTTTGTATCAGAAAACAGGAATAATTCCGAGTGCGATCGCTTTAGTTTTTATTTTAGCTGGTTTAGGCTTACGCATTCGAGCCTTTCTCTACATCGGTACAATTACTTTTATCCTGACAATTATTTATCAACTGATTATTCTGATTTTTACTTACTCTTTCCTCAAATGGATTGTTGGGTTGATCACAGGAATTGTCGCTATTGCGATCGCTGCTAACTTTGAAAGGAAAAGCACCCAAATTACCAACAAATTACAAGATTATCTTGCTCAACTGCAACAATGGCAATAAATCAGTGAACAGTTATCAGTTATCAATCAACCAGTAACAGTTACAGTTAAAGTATAAAGCAAAATCTCGCCTATACTCAATGCAAGTACAGACGAGATTGTTTTAATAGTTTTACTTTTAGTATTAGTAAAGTTCTTCTTCTTGATGAGTAAGAATAGTACAATCGGAAGTAGGATAAGCTACACAAGTCAGAACATAGCCAGCTTCGATTTGATCGTCATCAAGGAAAGATTGATCGGATTGATCGACAGAACCAGATTCAATTTTACCCGCACAGGTGGAGCAAGCACCAGCACGGCAAGAGTAGGGTAAATCTAAACCTTGTTCTTCAGCAACATCAAGAATATACTCATCATCAGGTACTTCGATAGTGTGTTCACCATCGGGGGTTTTTAAAGTTACGTTATAAGTTGCCATGTGTTACTCCTCTTCTCTAAAGAAACGGCAGTTTCTACTTATTTAGAAGCCTAATTGCTCCCTACTCAGAAACAAATTAATACTTTTTCAATAAGTTACATTTTTGATACTACGCGAAAAATATTCCAAGTATCGGGGGCATTAGTAATGAAATTTTTAATTTAATATAAAATAAGTTTTACTTATAATAAAAAGTTGGGAGCAAGCATGGTCAAATATGCTAGGATAGCGGTCTTGCAACAAAGAAAAGATAATTATTTACCAATATTAGTAATAGCTTAATTTCTTCTTCACCTGATTAAAAAATAACTATTAATTATAGTTATATCCTTGATTGATGATCTGTGCTTAGATAACAAAATGTATTTGTTTTAGAACTATTAATTTTTTAATGCCCTTTCAAGTCGCTCCTCCAGTTAAAGTTGGAATTGTAGGTACGGGATACGCTGCCAAAAAACGTGCTGAAGCACTTGCAGTAGATTCAAGAGCAAAATTAATCAGCGTCACAGGTAATACTCCCGAGAAATTACAAGATTTTAGTCAAAATTTTTCGGTTACTTCGATTAACTCTTGGGAACAACTAATTAATCAACCAGAATTAGATTTAATTTTTATCTGTACCATTAATCGAGATCATGGTGCGATCGCTCAAGCTGCCTTAGAAGCTGATAAACACGTGGTTGTTGAATATCCTCTTGCTTTAAACCCTCAACAAGCAGCAGCAATTATCGCCTTGGCTAAAGCTAAATCTAAACTTCTCCACGTTGAACATATAGAATTAATTGGTGGTGTCCATCAAGCTATTTGCCAGAATTTATCAGAAGTTGGCAATGTTGTTTATGCCCGTTACGCTACCATTAGCCCACAAAAACATTTTTCTCGACGTTGGAGTTATCATCGAGAAATGTTTGGTTTTCCTTTATCTGCTGCTTTATCTCGGGTTCATCGTTTAACAGATTTATTTGGTACTGTCGCCACAGTTGCTTGTCAAACTCGTTATTGGAATGCTTCTGAGGATAACTATTTTACCGCTTGTCTATGTAATGCCCAATTACGCTTCACCAATGGTGTAATAGCAGAAATTACCTATGCCAAAGGCAATGTTTTTTGGCATGGTTATCGAAATTTTGAAATTCATGGAGATCAAGGAACTCTTATCTTTGAAGGAGAAACAGGAAAATTAATTAGGGGAAACGAAATAATTCCTCTTGAAGTTACTAGTCGTCGCGGTTTATTTGCCAAAGATACTAAGATGGTTTTAGATTGTTTGCTTGAAGGACGACCTCTCTATCTACAACCAGAAGCTAGTTTAGAAGCCTTAAAAGTAGCTGATGTAGCCCGTCAATCAGCCGAAACCAATCAAATTCAAATAATGACAAATCAATTAAATTTTTGATAAGATAATTATGTTGATTTTTTTGTCAACTCATGAAATAATGTAGTCTGTAATGACTGATTAAGGAATGACTAAAATCAGGATAAGTAATAATACACTTGTATTGAAACAAAAGTCTGAACTAAACTTAACTAGCAACAACTCAAGTTTGATTGTACTTACCGAATGCCAGTCTCGGTAAGGTAGGAAGCTCGTTAAATCCAGTTTATTTTCTCAGTTTCTTTGTTTTTTTTCTTCCATGCATGATGACGAGGTTTTCAAGTCCCCTTACAGTTGAGGCAAAATATCAGGATAATCGTCTTCGAGGGTAGTTTATAAAATCTAAGCAAACTCATAAGCCTTTTAAAGTCAGTTTGATGAAAATGTTATTCAATGAAAGAATAATCAACCTAGGCTTGAAGAGACTACAACAGTTCAACTCACGTCATTATTAGGCATTTTATTGATCGAGGGATCTATGGCAACAAATTTAAATATTCCTAACAATCCTGATAAAGAAAAAGCTCTCAATTTAGTCTTAAAACAAATCGAGCGCAATTTTGGTAAAGGTGCAATTATGCGCCTAGGGGATGCTACTCAAATGAAAGTAGAGACAATCCCTAGTGGTGCATTAACCTTAGATGTCGCTTTAGGTGGCGGTTTACCAAAAGGAAGAATTATCGAAATTTATGGACCAGAAAGTTCTGGTAAAACAACTCTTGCTCTCCACGCGATCGCAGAAGTTCAAAAAGCAGGTGGTGTAGCAGCTTTTGTTGATGCTGAACACGCTCTCGATCCGACTTATTCAGCAGCTTTAGGAGTAGATATTGAAAATCTTCTGGTAGCACAACCAGATCATGGAGAATCTGCTTTAGAAATTGTCGATCAATTAGTGAGATCTGCTGCTGTAGATTTAGTTGTAGTTGACTCTGTAGCTGCCTTAGTTCCTCGTGCAGAAATTGAAGGAGAAATGGGAGACAATCAAGTAGGGCTGCAAGCTCGCTTGATGAGTAAAGCCTTAAGAAAAATTGCTGGTAACATTGGTAAATCAGCCTCAACAGTAATTTTTCTCAACCAACTCCGACAAAAAATTGGCATAACTTATGGTAGTCCTGAAGTAACCACTGGTGGTACAGCACTCAAGTTTTATGCCTCTGTTAGATTGGATATTAGAAGAGTACAAACTCTCAAAAAGGGTAGTGAAGGGGAATATGGTATTCGTGCCAAAGTTAAAGTAGCCAAAAACAAAGTTGCGCCTCCTTTTCGAGTAGCAGAATTTGATATTATTTTTGGTCACGGTATTTCTAATCTCGGTTGTATGTTAGATTTGGCGGAAGATACCGATGTAGTAGTTCGTAAAGGAGCTTGGTATAGCTATAACGGCGAAAATATTGGTCAAGGTCGAGATAACACGATTAAATACCTAGAAGAAAATCAAACTTTAGCTGCTGAAATCGAACAACAAGTCCGAGATAAATTGGCAATGGGAGCAGTATTAAGTTCTAATTCTTTGAGTGAGTACGATCCTGATGAAGATTCAGAATCTGAAGAGCTAATGGAATAAACAAGTAGGATGGGGTAAATAACTTTGATTTCCCCATCTAAGTTTTTACTGTTTATTTTCTTGTTTTTCTTCCCAACGAAAGAGCCACACAACTAGAGCTACTAAGCCAACTTGTAAACCTAAATTAGTCAATGTAGAGCTAACTTCTCTTCCTGCTGCTAGTTGTGCAAGAAAAACAAATGCACCAATTAACCCAGAAGCACCGAAAGCAACATAAAAAAACTTTCTTAAACCTCGATAGGGAGCTTTAGCTTCCGCTCTGAGCCTAGCATATTTTTCAGGAGATAATTTGCTTTTTGGGCGTGAAGTTGGTTTTTTGGTAGATGAATCTGACATTATTTATTATTTTGTTTTTTTGATGGTAAAGCACAGGAATGATTCCTTAGTTGTGCAATTACTATCTTGATTATCTCTTGAATTTAGCTGATTTAGCTGATTTAAACGACTAATAGCAACTGGTTGTTTTAAAATATTACTAAGCTATTATTTAGCATTGCCGATGTAGCTCAGGGGTAGAGTAGCTGATTCGTAATCAGTTTGCCGTGGGTTCAATTCCCATCATCGGCTTAAGCCTTTCTTGGCTTAAGGCAATCTCTTAGGTATGATTGCATTACACTTATTCAAACCCAAATAAACCTACTTAAACCTTAAATCTAGATCGAAGTTAGATCGTGCAATGGACAAAATAGAACAGCTAAGTAGCTCCACCTAAAAAAACACTGGATGCTATTGTCGAAAGCGGTAATGATTATCTAGTGGTGCTCAAGAAAAATCAAAAAACATTACATCAACAACTATCTGTCTCATTCTTGTTTGTCAGCAGTCGATCAACCTAATAAGCATTGGGTGACTAGATTTTAGTACCTTAGTTTCAATCGAGGTAGCAAGCATCCTTCTCGCTTCAGAGAACTTTAGAACTAATTACTGATATAATGTTTTTTTTTATAGCCTTTCAAGCTAATGATGGAAGTTCGATTCCCCCTACCCGCTTTAGCTTATAATTCACGACAATTTTATCATTTAGAGTTTTACTCACCTCACTAACCCCCAAAAACAAATTGGGATTTACAACAGAGGTAAGAAAAAAAGACTTGACGAACGAGAAAATTTAAGCAATGATTCCAAGAAAATTGTCTCTCGTTGACAATAGGAAGAACGTCAATCGTATCCAACATTGTTTCAGAAAATCGATTTTATTTGAATGTGTTCAGTAGATATTTTGATTCTTGCCAATGGTCCTGGAGAAATTACTACTTGGGTGCGTCCAGTAGTTCAAGCTTTACGTCAAGAATTAAATTTAAATCCTGAAAGAGATCGCGCCAAAGCTCGAATTTCCGTAGTTTTATCTCCTTGTCCTCATAGTACGGGTCAAGAAGCAGCGATCATGAAAAGCTATCCAGAAGTAGACCGCGTACAAACGGCGGAACATTTTTTTTCTTTTTTACTAAGCGGTAAAACGGCAGATAATTGGGATTGGTATGACCGAGGGATAGTCATTTTTCTAGGCGGAGATCAATTCTACGCTTTAATTCTTGGTCGACGTTTAGGATATCAAACCCTGGTTTATGCTGAATGGGAAGCAAGATGGTATCGTTGGCTAGATCATTTTGCAGTGATGAAACCAGAAGTGATGGCTAAAGTTCCAGCAAAATATCACTATAAATTCACAGTTGTGGGCGATTTAATTGCTGATATTAATCAGAGCAGTCAGACAAAAAACCTTCCGCTAAAACCCGTAATTGGATTATTACCAGGCTCTAAACCAGCTAAACTTGCTCAAGGAATACCTCTGTGTTTAGCGATCGCAGAGAAAATTCAGGCACAACGACCAGATGTTACTTTTATTATTCCTGTTGCTCCTACTTTAAGTTTGACAACTTTAGCTCAATATAGCGATCATCAATTGAATCCTATTATTAATCAACTAGGTGGTGTCGGCGGTTATCTTAGCTCAGAGCAAATAGTGACGACTGGAGGAACCACAATCAAATTAATTACTCAGTTTCCTGCTTATGATGAGCTAATTCAATGTCAATTATGTTTGACTACAGTAGGAGCAAATACAGCCGAACTAGGTTCTTTAGCGATTCCAATGATTGTTTTGATTCCTACTCAACAATTAGATGCGATGAGAGCTTGGGATGGTTTACCTGGAATTTTGGCTAATTTACCAGGGATTGGTAGCAGCTTTGCTAAGTTAATTAATTGGTTAGTAATTAAGCAAAAACGTTTGTTTGCTTGGCCAAATATTTGGGCAAAAGCAGAAATTGTGCCTGAATTAATTGGTCGTTTGCAACCGAATCAAATTGCGGAAATGGTATTAGATTATCTTGATCACCCTGAAAAACTGCAACAAATACGCGATCAATTAATTGCCGTGAGGGGAGACAAAGGTGCATCTCAAAAAATAGCTCGAATAACTATACAAAAACTACATATAAATAGCGAAAATCTTTAAATTTTTCTTGTAAAAAACGCTGATAGATGATCAATTGATATGTTAGTCTGGAAAAAAATAATTAGTCAGAAAAGTTTTGCCTAAAATTTAGATTTATTTGGCGTAGCAAAACTATTAATAATTATCTTAAATTAAATTTTGATCATCTTTTATTTTTGTCTTGGTGCTATTTATTTTATTGTTAATTAAATAGAAACTTAATTACCTATTTAAACAAAAGATTAGTTATTTAAATAATATAATAGTGATTAAACAAACTATGAAATTATTTTATTTGTCAAGTAAATTTGGCACGGGAATATTTATTTTATTATTTTTGTTAATTAAACAATGTAATCAAGCTCAAGCGGTAACATTTAAATTCAATAATGATTTTTATAATATAGAAAGCAAATATTTAGGATTTTTGAATGATGACCAAGATTTTTTGCCATCTTTATATTTATTGAATAATCAACCTAAGCAAGAAATTTTTAATTTACGAGAACAAGTTGCTAAAATTAATTATACTGCTTTAGAAACAACTCAGCCAAAACTGATTAACCATTTAATTGCTAGTCTTAAAAAAATACAAATTCAGCCAATTAATAATAATGATTTATCCCCAAATAATATACCAATTTTAGCCCAATCAGAATTTAATGATATTTATAAAGATGTTTATGATTTTGATATTGACTTAGTAGAAAATAACGAAAAAACAGGAATAATAAAAAATTCAATTAATACTATCATAAAACAAAAAATCCCCCATTATGTAGCTAGCTTTAGTAATTATCAACCCAGTGTAAACTTATTACAAGGTTCAGTAGATAATAGTTGGACAAGAATTTCTTCCAGAGTACCGCAATTACTCACTTTTAATTCAAACAATAATCATACTAGACTTGAATTTGACTCGAGAACACCAGTAAACGCAAAACTTGAATTCAATAGGCAAGGTAATATTTATCAATGGTCAGAGCAAGCTTTAGAGGGGCGGTGGGCAGAATTTGATTCTCCTCTAGATAAACTCCGTAACGAAGTAATCTTTGATTTTAGAAATTTTCAAGCAAATCACTTGAATCAACATTTATCAATTAATTCCAATATAATTACAACTTCTCAAACAACATTATTTGCGACAATAACACCTCAACAATATCAATCGGCATATTCAATCAATCTTCAAAATAATTATCCTAAATCAGACTCTTTAAAAAAACTAGATCAATTATTAGAACAAGAAAAAAAAGAGTTTCAACAACAACAAAATAGAATTTTAAGAAAACTTGAACAAGAACAAAAAAATCGACTTGAAAAAGCTAAAAGAAAACAAGAAATGAGGATAAAACAAAAACAAAATGAATTAAGAATAGCTAAAAAAATCCAAGAAAATAGACATAAAAACTTACAAAAAGAAATAATCAATCAAAAATAATAATACATTTAAGTAATATTGAAAAATAATTTATATGATTGAGAAATGCTTGGGGACAATAGCGCGTGGGATGTACAGAACCAAGTAAGAAGGAAATAAAGTGTAATCAATCGTATCTAGGTACTGATCCTAAATCCTGTTTAGATACAATGCTTAAAAGCAAGTCAAGGCAGCGATGCGACCGCCTTTGAGAAGGCAGAAGGACGGAGGCAGAAGTATTTGAGCCTAATTAAAATCTTTGCTCAAAAGTATGTTTTGGTAATCGGATTTCGTATGAGATAGCTAAAGATTTAAGGATGAACACTTCCGTCAGGCATAATTGCCCCTTTAAAATTAATGCCACTCAAAATACTATTCTTTAAGTTAGCACTTTTTAAATCAGCCCCTCTTAAATAAATATCTATCAAACTAGCATTAGATAAATTAGATTGTTGTAGATTAGTTTGATATAGTAAAGCAAATCTCAAGTTAGCATACTGTAGTTTTACGCAACTAAGATTTGCCTTATTAAGATTAGCTGAACTTAAATCTACTCGACTAGGTTGACTTACTCCTGCTAAATTTAATTCAGAAATAGTTGCCAAACTAGTATTAATTTCTTTGAGTACAGCACCAGTTAGATTAGCACCACGTAAATTAGCACTGCGTAAGTTAGAACCTTTTAAAGCTGCGTGTTGTAAATCAGCTTTTTGTAAATTACTTTCACTGAGATCGGCTTTATTTAAATTAGCTCCGCTTAAATCAACATTACTGAGATTTGCTCCACTTAAGTCTGCCCGAGTCAAATTAGCTCCGCTTAAATCAATACCACTGAGATTTGCTCCACTTAAGTCTGCCCGAGTCAAATTAGCTCCGCTTAAATCAACACCACTTAAATTAGCTCCACTCAGATTAGCGTCAGTAAAATCAGTATTTTTGAGACATGATTTATGGAGATTAGCTTTACTCAAATCTACCCTAGGTAAGCTTGCTCCTTCTAAATTAGACCAGCTTAAATCTGCCTCAGCTAAATCCGCTGCCTTGAGATTAGCATCAACTAATTGAGCTTGAAATAATCTAGCATGAATCAAATCGGCTCTAATTAAATTAGCTCTGGTAAGATTTGTGCCACTTAAATTAGCCCAATCTAATTCAGCACGACTAAGATTTATATCAGATAAATCAACTTGAACTAAATCAAGTCCGCTTAAATCAGCGCGACTAAAATCTCTTTTTCCTGTTTGATAAAGATGTAACAGTTCTTCACCATTCATTAATTTATAATTTCGATTGTTTAATTGATTAACTGAATTCAATATTTGAGAATAGCTAATCAATAGAGTTCCCGATCGCACTGGAAAACTAACAGCGATCGAGAATGATTTACGTAGTTTGCCAACTTAAATAGGGTAATTTAGAGGCAGTTGCTTGAATTTGGTTTTTTTGATTGACTAATTGACCGCAACTATCCCAAGTTCCTGTTAGAAACATTTGTCTAACACCTTCATTGATCCTAACCTTGCTAGTTAAGTCATCACAAATAACAGACATAGTATCAAGATTGACTTCAATCTGAGCTTGAGGATGATTTTGAAGTTGTTGTTGTAGTTGAGCTACAGTTGCTGGTTCGGCAATGACACAAGGTACACCAATCGCCACACAGTTACCAAAGAAAATTTCTGCAAAACTTTCTCCCACAATCGCTTGAATTCCCCAGCGAGCTAAAGCTTGAGGTGCGTGTTCGCGAGATGAACCACAACCAAAATTGGCATTGACTACTAAAATGTTTGCTTCTTGATACTGAGGTAGATCGAATGGGTGTTTTCCTTGAGCTTGAATCCGATCATCAGCAAAAGCTTGTTCACCTAAACCATCAAATGTAACACAACGAAGAAAGCGAGCCGGGATAATTCGGTCAGTATCGATATCATTCCCAATTACAGGTATTCCTGTACCCAAAATTTGTGTGATTTTACTCATAGAATTTTTCCTTGAAATAGCAAAATGATATTATCCAAAATTAACTGTGCTTTGTCATCTCTAGTTTTTCTCGATTAGCTACTAATTTATAAACAGCTAACCAAATAATCGAGTAAATTATCTTGGATTTGCGCTACTCCTTCAGATTTAGCTAGCCCCTCAAGGGGCTATTTTTATTTTATTGTCATATTTCCAATTATTAGTTTTTATCGGTGCATTAGCATTATTTATTCACTAACACCATCATTTTTATTTATCAATTTAAAAAAAAAGAATATTTGATTCTATTGGTTGTAAAACATACATTGAAATTGGGCTTTACCAAAGCATCTTGCTGAGAAACAAATTATACGAATTTGATTTAATTGTGAGATAAATTGAAGAAAAAAAGGTAATAGGTAATAAATTAAAATTGACTGGTGGAATGCCAGTCACCCGCAGGCACCGCCTTTCAAAGGCGTTGTACCGCGTGACTTCTGACTTCATACCCCTTACCTCTAAGTATTTATTAATTTTCTCATTATTTTTTCCAATTGGGATTAAATCTCCAGCAACTGACCTTTCTAGAGAAGAAAACAAGTGGAGTCGAAAAAATATGAATTGGTTAATGAATACATTAATTATTGGGTTCTCTGCTGCTGTGGCAACCACTTTTGACGACAACATATATTTGACAGCTTTTTTTGGAAAGATCAATCGCACTTTTCGCCCCAAGCATATTATTCTTGGTGAATATGTTGGTTTCAGTGTGCTAGTGTTTGCCAGTCTTCCTGGTTACTTTGGCAGTCTAATCATTCCCGAGATCTGGATTGGGTTGCTAGGTTTTCTTCCTATATTGATTGGGATTACTCATTTAATAAGTCGAGAAGATGAACAATATACAGTGCAAACTGTATCGGTTAAATTACCCTCTCGTACCAAATTTAAGTATCAGAATCAATCGCTCTGGAAAACGATCAAAGATCCTCAAACCTACCGTGTTTCGGCAGCGACCATTGCTAATGGAGGCAACAATATTGGAATCTATGTACCGTTGTTTGCCAGTAGTAGTTTTCACAGTTTATCGATAATATTATTTGTTTGCTATTTGACTGTTGGGTTGTGGTGCTTTCTTTCTTTTCACCTGACTCGTAATCCTCTAATGACTCCTGTTCTCACTCGCTATGGTCGGAAAATTTTCCCATTTATATTAATTTGGTTGGGACTTACCATCCTGATTGAAAATAAAACATATCAACTTTTACCTAATATTGCAGTGTTCTCTAATTAAACAAAAGCGATCGCTTTTGCTGAATTAACTATCAGGTTGTAAATTACTAAAGAGTGCTTGCCAATCTACTTTGCCTGTTTGAGTTTCTTCTCTCACTTCAAAAGTTTTATTAACTGCTAATGGAGAATTGATTGCTGCGATCGCCATTGTTGCAATTGCATCTCGACTAACTTGACCTTTAAGATTATCTCCTTGTTCAACCCACAAAAGTTTATCTCCTGGTTGTTCGGTTAAAGCGCAGGGACGAATAATAGTATAAGTAAGTCCACTGTTTCTGACTGCTTCTTCTCCCTGTAATTTCCAGGTTAAAATTCCCCCTAATTGATCATTCATTCTCACTGCGGGTGGTTCTTCTGCTAAATTAATTCCAGGACGATTAGGACGAGTTACTCCAGCCGAACTAATCATCACAAACTGAGGTTTAGCTTTACTACCGTAAGCTTTAATATATTCTATGTCTAAGCTAAAATTGCCTGGTTCAAATTTTGGATTGAGCTTACCGTCGTATTCAAATTTACTCAACATCAATTGCATTGAATAAACTTTACTAGAATCAAACTCACCTGCGTCTGGTACAGTTTTAGCGCGAAAGACAGGAATTAAATCTCGAAAAGGAACGCGGATCGTGGTAGGAAAATTGTAAATAGTATCAAAAGAATAACAGTAACCAATCCCGTCCCATTTACCTTCACAACGAGTAATAAATTTATAGCGTTTACCATCTCCTGTAACTCTTAATTCAATTCCTTCATAATCAGATAAATCGAAAGGAGGATTAAAATTACGGGTACGTACTGAAGCAAAACCACCATTATTATCTGTAGAAACCACGCCCGAAAAAATAGCTCGGTTGCTGTTTAGACGGAGATTACTTTGACTAACACCACCCATAACTACATCATCAACCGCACCCCAAATTTCTTTAATTTGAGTAGTTGAATTAGTAAAATCAAACAACATTTTCTCAGTTGTAGGCTGAATATACTGACGAACAACTTGAACTAGATTTTTAATGCCTTGATATTCGACCATTTCAGGAGTATCAACGACTTCGGGAAGATAAAATTTAATCCCTTGATAATATTTTTCGCGATTAGCAGTATCTCCTTCTACAGGTTGAACTTTTGTTCCTGTACAACAAATAACGGCTGTTACTGATTCCATTAACTGTGGTGTAAGAGTTTCTGGAATAATAAAATCTGCTTCAAATAGTTCTACTTGCTCGCCAAATAATTTTTGAGCTTGATTAATATCTCTAACTAATGCTCTTACTGAATAATCATTAGCTAACAGTTGACGTACAACTCGTTTTCCTACTCCACCTGTTGCACCTACTACTAAAATTTTTCCCATTTTAATTTGTCCTAGCTGATTTACTTTGGTAGCTTGCAGAGGAGATAATATTTTTTGAATCTTACTGATTAAAGGAATTACTTCAAAATAAGTTAAGGTTTTCCAAAGTCTACCTATTTCCCATTTAGAACGATTTTTATCTTTCATTAGCTTTGATTTTTATCAATTTGTCTTAATTCAACTCAGGCTTGCTACCGATTTCCTTGATTGTCATTGTAGAAAAGAATCGAGTAGGCAGCATTGTAGGGAAATTTAGAGAGTTGAATGACCACTCAATCAAACCAACAAACTTTTTTGATTTTTTTTTTAAATTCTGAAGCTTTTAATTGGCAAAAAGCATTAATAAAACTTAAGAGAGAATCACAGATTCACACCACAATCCAGTCATTGAGTAACTAAACTATTCTGCCAATCCGCGACTCCCTCTTAATCCCAGTTTAATCTATATTATCCAGCTATTAGTTCTATTTACGATAAGGAACTTTGTCCAAACTAATATTCATCGCGGAAACTTTTGGTGGAACATTAGCTCTTTGAGGCAAACTTCTTGCCATATCTAGATAGAGAGAAGGGTCGCCAGCTCTGGGTTTTCTGTCTTGAGGAACATAACGACGTACTTCGGTTTGCCAAATAATTTGGGGGAAACCTAAAATTGCACGATAGTAACCATCGTAGCGAGGCGATTTTATATTAAATGGTAATTCACCTTGCTCACGACCTGGTAAGTTCCGACGACGCTGGTAAGGGACAGTATCGTAACCAAAATTTTCAATATACTCATCGCTATTCAAAAGTTGGTCAACGAAACCTTCGATTCCTTTAGTAGCAATTACAATCGACCAAGCAATTTTTTCTTTTTCGCTATAGACATCGCGTCCTAATACTCTTTGAACACATTGTTCTACAAAACGATAGTTACTATTTTTGTTATAGAAACTATTTTTGAAAGTATTAGAAAGCAACAATCCGCGAATAAAATCTCTGACAGTAATTTGACCATTACGTAGTTGAGATTCTAAGAATTTTTCGCGGTCTGATTTGAAGGCATGGAAAAAAATCTGACGATAGGCTGCTTCAATCAGATTATCCATATCAGTGGGAGAGAGCAAGTTTTCTACCGAATAAACTCTCGGTTGTTCATCTCCTGGTACTTCGTATCCAGCGACACGAACGTTTTGCGACTTGGGAGCATAACCAAGTAGAGGAATAGACAAGTCAAAACCTCCGTATACCTTATAAAGTATTAAAAATCTTAATCCCAATCATACGGTAGCGAGAGACTTAAAATTAAGTAAGGTTACAAAATATTACAGATTAGGATTGCGCAGTCTTGATTAATTGTTAGTCTCTAGTACGCTACGCGGAAGTCAAAATTCAAAATTCGTTTCTTCAAAAGTTTCTAATTACAAGGCTTTTGAGGTTTTCCTTGGGTAGTTGCTCGGTTTTTAAGATTTTTATCAGAAAATAAATTTTACCAACCAGTGATGGCATAAATGTTGCTGTTGGTTTCGGTTGCTGAAGTTTCTGGAGTTACCTCTTCGACAACACGAGATTCGGCACAAAAGGTAGCTGTATTGAAGCCACCAAACCTTTGTACTGTACTGGTACGTAAGCGTAAATTGGGATTGACAAACCAAAAACGTTCGATAGTACTCATCGTGTCATATTCGGTAATTAATACCAATCCGTCTTCTTGATCCATTTCGTATAATCCAGCTACAGGAACAATTTCGGCATAGCCTCTTTCTCGCAAAAGTTTTCCTTTACGAGGATTTTGAGGCTCGGGGATTAGGGCAAATACAGTTGTTCCTTCATGGTTTTCATCTTCTTTATCCCATGCCATTGAGCCATCCCAACTAACAAAAGCTCCACCAATGGCTAAGCTAGGATCTACCTCATGCATCTGACAAATTTCGATAATCTTGGGATGATCTGCTGCTAAATATTCAACGTTGATCTGTGAACCTCCCGTTTCTGCTCGTCTAAAGGGTAAATGATGAGTAGTCCTTTGCGATCGCCATTGACCGGCACTACGTTGAAAAAATTCCATTGCGTCTTTAATTTGATTCATTTTTTAATTTTTCCTAAGTTTTTATTTCGATATCAACATGGTAAAGAGATCTTCTCTTCCCTTTTCATCAATATATCGATATTTGATTCATAGGTTTAGTTCATTTTAATTTGAGTATTTAGACTTATTTATTTATGGCAAGTTTTTTGCTAGACAATTTTTTTTATTTTGTCAGCATCAAATTACACTAAAGTTGCGATCCACTCATCAGAATTTCTGTTAATTTTTATTGCGTAGATTATTTATTGCTTGACAACGTAGACATTTTAAGTTGGGGATGCTAGATTAATTGAAAATCACAAGAACGTTACTGTTTCCCCCGTTCATGTTTAAGGAGTAAAGTTATGGATTTACCAGCCCAATTAACTTTAGAGCAACAGTTTAAGTTGCAAGTACTCAGAGACCAAGTACAAGAATTAAGTAGAGAACAAGCACAAGAATATTTACTCGAAATGTTTCGTCAGATGATGGTCAAAGATAATTTAGTCAAGCATTTACTGAAAAACGCTTAAATGGCTAGATATTGAGGGTGTGGAGTGTGGCAATCGGAAGTATATCTGAAGAGCAAAAAAAAAGCTTAGTCAAAGACTAAGCAGGAATCGAACTTGGGAATGACGCTAATCAAAACTTTATTATTGTAGCTTTTCAATCTAATCCTTCGCACCCAGATGTAATTTATTCAAACAGTCTCTAACCAGTCAAATACACGGTCTAGTTGCTGCAAAGTGATTAAACCATACTGCCAAAGTATTAAAGATAAACGATTGGGATCTTGCTCTCCACTACGTCTAGCGATCGCGATGCAATCTTTGGGAATAGCTAAATCTGATTGAAGAAAACGAATAAATTGGTTGAGAATTTCGGGTTGACGAGACATAGCTTTACTTGGTGTAAGGAATAGGAATAGGAAAAATATCTTTTACCCTAAGAAGGAAATGTGAGAAACTTGTGTCATCAAAGTGAGCTTGTGTTTCTCGTTCCTTTATGAACAAGCCTAGGTTAACAATTTTTAGTAAATTATGGTGTAAAGTAGTTACTTATGCTGCTGCTGGGTTATTCGGGTTTGTTGCTAGTGTAAGTTTACCAGTCTGGTCAAATAATTTACCTGCGGTGACTGCGCTATCGACTGTGGTATTAGAAGAAAAATCAGCCCTAGCTTTAGCTCAGTTAGGACAGCAATATTATAATGCAGGAAAATTAGCTGAAGCGATTGATTTTTGGCAACAAGCAGCAGATAATTATGCTCGTCAAGGCGGTCTCGGCGAAGCCGAGGCACTGCGTGCTCGCGAAGGTAGATTAAAAAGTTTAATTAATCAAGCTCAAGCTTATCAGGACTTGGGTTTGAATTCTCAAGCTTATACTACTTTGATCAAGGCTTTTGGTAGCAATGAAACTCAATCTGAAGCTACTGCAATTAATCAAATATTAACTACTTACACTCAAAATCAACAGGCTTTATCTCAAACTACTGGGATTGGTTTACGTAGTTTAGGAGATTTATTAAGGAAAAAAGGTAGTTTAGAACAATCAAAAAAAGTCTTGAAACTTAGTTTAGCTGCGGTTAAAAATTCAACAGAAGTGAATGCTACTCTTCTAAGTTTAGGTAATACGAAGAGAGCTTTAGGTAATCGTTTTCGAGACAGTTGGAATTACGAAAAAGTTACAGAAATTATTGAAAACCAATCTATTACAGAAGCATTACAATTTTATCAACCAGCCATTGCTGCTTATCAACAAGCGACTAATAGTAATTCTCCTTCCTCGCTTGCCTCTCTACAAGCACAAATGAATCAGTTTAGTTTGTTAATCGATCTTGAAAAATGGTGGGAACAAGAAACTGAGCGAAGAATTCAAAGTTGGGTTCAAGCTAAACAATCAGAATTAAACCAAACAGGAGAAGAATTTCTTTTACAACTAAAATCAAAACTAACTCAAGAGCGACAGATTTTACAACCAGCAATTGAAACCGCTTTAATAAATTTACCGCCCAGCCGTACTTCTGTTTATACTTTAATTAACTATGCTCAGTGTCTGCTTCAATTAAGTGAGATCGAAAAGGCAGAAATAGTTCTTAATTCGGCTTTGACAAGAGCAAATCAAATTCAAGACCCCTTAGCAACCAGTTATACTTTAGGTTATTTAGGCAAAGTTGCCCAACAACAGAGAAAAAATCAACCAGCAGTCTCGTTAACTCAACAAGCCTTAAAACTCGCTCAAGAACAAAGTGTAACTCAAGATGTCCGAGAAGTCGTTTATTTGTGGCAATCTCAATTAGGTAAATTATTTAAACAACAAAATCATCAGTCTGAGGCACTTTTAGCTTATGCTGGTGCTTATAATAGTTTGCAATCTCTACGAGCAGACTTAAACAATAACCTTAAAGATATTCAGTTTGATTTTCGGCAAGAAATTAAACCAGTTTATTTAGAATTAGCTGATTTATTATTAAAATCACAATTTACTGCTTCAGAATTAAATTCTCTAAGGTTAATCGATTCTCAACGTAATCTAATTAATAGTAGCAATAACTTAGAATTAGCTCGTCGAGTAGTAGAATCTCTACAAATAGCAGAATTAGATAATTTACTAGCAGATCTTTGTTTAATTCCCACCAATACTTCGGTTAAAATTGACAACCTCGATCCTAAAGCAGCCTTTATTTATCCTGTTATCTTACCCAACCGATTAGAAATCATTCTTTCCTTACCAGGAGAATCTTTACGTCAAGTTACTGTACCTGTAACCGAACAACAAGTTAACAATGTTATTGCAGAACTTTACGACAATCTAGATAATCCTAGTATTGATAATTCTGCACGCAATATTTTTTACACTTCTAATCCTACTCCCCAAGAAATCCAAGCAAATCTTGAAACCCTTTTACCACTATTAGAACAACTGAATGATTGGTTAATCGAACCAATTAATAATTTGCTTCAAACAAAACAAATTAAACGTTTAATTTTTGCTGGCAATACTTCCTTTGAACAAATTCCTTTAGCTGCGCTTTATGATGGACGAAAATATTTGATTGAACGTTATGGAGTTGGTTTAGTTCCTAGTTTGCAATTAATTAATCCCACTCAGCTAGATCGAGAAAAACTCAGCATTTTTGCTGGTGGAGTGAGTCAATCTTTATCAACTAAGACAGAAATTTTTCCTTCTTTACCCAACGTTCCTCAAGAATTAAAAGACATTCAAAGACTATTTCCCAATACCAAAATTTTATTAAATCAAAACTTAACCACTCAAGCTTTAGAAAAACGACTTCAAGAGAACTTTACTATTGTTCATCTAGCCACTCACGGTTTATTTAGTTCTCAACCAGAACAAAGTTTTATACTGACTGGAGATGGTCAACCATTTACGATAGAAAAATTAGGTCAATTACTCAGTCAACAAAGAAATATTACACCTCAATTATTAGTCTTAAGTGCTTGCGAAACAGCTACTGGCGATGAAAGAGCAATTTTAGGGCTAGCAGGAGTGGCAGTTCGTTCTGGTGCGAGTAGTACTTTAGCAACTCTTTGGTCGGTCAGAGATTCATCTACGGCTGAATTGATGCAACAATTTTATCAAAATCTTAAAAATCCTCAACAAACTAGATTAGACGCTTTACAAACTGCCCAACTCTCCCTACTTAACTCCTTGCGTCAGAAGCCTCCTGTTCAAGAACTTCAAAGTTTACCACCTCATCCTTATTATTGGGCTGCTTATGTTTTAGTAGGAAATTGGCTTTAACAGTTAACACTTATCAATCAACTTACTAAAATGAGAAACACTATAAATGAAAAGTGCTAGTAAAAAAAATAGCAAAATAAGATGAAAAAAAGTTTTAAGATAAAAGTTTGAGGAGCAAATCAGAGAACTTATAGATAGCAAAACTACCCAATAATCTTCTTGAGTTAACAATATTCTTATGTCTCATCCTCTCTACGTCGCTTTCATTTGGCATCAACATCAACCTTTATACAAATCTCGCGAAGCTATTACGAATTCTGCCGGGCAATACCGCTTGCCTTGGGTAAGATTGCATGGTACTAAAGACTATCTTGATCTGATTTTAATTCTGGAAAAATATCCTAAATTACATCAAACAGTTAATCTTGTTCCTTCTTTAATGTTGCAATTAGAAGATTATGCTGAGGGAGTAGCTTTCGATCCTTACTTGACTTTAGCATTAACTCCTGAAGCACAGTTAACTGAACCACAAAAGCAATACATTATCCAGCATTTTTTTGATGGTCATTACCATACTCTGATTGAACCTCATCCTCGTTACGCTCAGTTATATCACCAAAGACAAGCAGAAGGATATACTTGGTGTCTCAACAATTGGACTTTACAAGATTATAGCGATTTGCTGGCATGGCATAATTTAGCTTGGATTGACCCGATTTTTTGGCATGATCCAGAAATTGAGACTTGGTTAAAACAAGGTAAAAACTTTACTTTAGCTGATCGCCAGAGAATTTATTCTAAACAAAGAGAGATCATCCGTCGCATTATTCCTCAACATAAACAAATGCAGGATGCTGGACAGTTAGAGGTTACAACTACTCCTTATACTCATCCGATTTTACCTTTATTGGCTGATACTAATTCGGGTAGAGTAGCTGTTCCTCAAATGGCTTTACCACAACATCGTTTTCAATGGGAAGAAGATATTCCTCGTCATCTTCGTAAAGCTTGGGATATGTATATTGAAAGGTTTAATCGCGAACCTCGTGGTTTATGGCCTTCAGAACAGTCGGTAAGTCCTGTAATTCTTCCGTATATTGCTAAAGAAGGTTTTAAATGGATTTGTTCTGATGAAGCTGTTTTGGGTTGGAGTATTCAACATTTCTTTCATCGCGATGAAGCTGGTAATGTCTATGAACCCGAATTACTCTATCGTCCCTATCGTCTCGAAACACCTTCTGGCGATTTAGCGATTGTTTTCCGTGACCACCGTTTATCAGATTTAATCGGTTTTACCTACGGGAATATGAATCCCCGTCATGCAGCATCAGATTTAATTGGACATTTAGATGCGATCGCTCGTTCTCTCAAATCCCATCAACAAAATAAAGGAACTTCTCTAGAACAACCTTGGTTAGTTACCATTGCTTTGGATGGAGAAAACTGTTGGGAATATTATCAAAAAGACGGTTTACCTTTCCTTCAAGCTTTATATGAAAAACTAAGCAACGATGAAGATATCAAGTTAGTTACTGTATCCGAATTTATCGAACAATTTCCCCCAACAGCTACCATTCCCGCTGATAGGTTACATAGTGGTTCTTGGGTTGATGGTAATTTTACTACCTGGATAGGCGATCCTGTCAAAAATAGGGCATGGGATTTATTGACAGAAGCGAGAGAAACCTTAGCTAAACATCCCGAAGCGACTGAAGAAAATAATCCTGAAGCTTGGGAAGCGTTATATGCAGCAGAAGGATCGGATTGGTTTTGGTGGTTTGGCGAAGGTCATTCTTCTAATCAAGATGAAATGTTTGACCAACTCTTCCGCGAACACCTCTGTGCGCTTTATCATGCTTTAAATGAACCAATTCCACCCAAATTAAAACAACCAGTCGAAAAAAGAGAGGTTACGGGCGATCGCGCCCCACAAAGTTTTATTCATCCGATTATTAATGGGGTTGGTGATGAACAAGATTGGGATAAAGCTGGACGTATCGAAGTAGGTGGTGCTAGGGGAACAATGCATCGTAGTAGTAGCGTACAAAAAATCTTTTATGGTTTAGACCACTTGAATTTTTATCTACGAATCGATGTTAAATCAGGAGTAAAACCTGGTCAAGATTTAGCCAATGAATTACACTTACTTTGGTATTATCCTGAAATTTGGATGCATAATAGTCCTGCACCAATCGCAGGATTACCTGATGAAGCTCCTTTAAATTATCTATTCCATCATCATTTGGGTATTAATTTACTCACAGAATCGGTTTGGTTGCAAGAAGCGCAGGAAAATTATCAATGGCATATTCGTTCTAGTCGTGCGGATGCTGTTTTTAATCAATGTTTAGAAATATCAGTTCCTTGGGCAGATTTACAGATTGAACCTGATTATCCTTTACATATTATTGGTATTTTTGCCGATCACGGTGAATTTCGCAGTTATTTACCAGAAAATAAATTTATTACTTTGCGATCGCCATAAGTTGGTATTTAAGAAAACAAAAACGCTGTAAGGGCGAAGGGCGGTTCGCCCCTAATCTTTAAATCAATAGGGCTACTGTACTATCAACTCCATAGCTAAGGGCAATTTGATCCTGTTCAAAATCCCACAAATTAGCTGTTGTTTCTGCTACAGAAGGAAAATATTCATAAGCACCCAAATCTACAGTTTGATTAATAAT
The DNA here is from genome assembly GCF_000317575.1 of Stanieria cyanosphaera PCC 7437. Taxonomy (NCBI): domain Bacteria; kingdom Bacillati; phylum Cyanobacteriota; class Cyanophyceae; order Pleurocapsales; family Dermocarpellaceae; genus Stanieria; species Stanieria cyanosphaera. The sequence goes on from NC_019748.1 coordinate 3,272,797, forward strand.
GCGTTGATTACCAGCTAAATCAATCTCGGTAGTTACAAATACGTTATTTCCTGCATCAATACCAGGAGAATTAGCTTGGAGACGAAAATTTCCTGTGGCAGCATCTACAAATAAAGGATCGCTGTTGAGGTTTTCTTTTCCTAAATAATCACCTTCAACAATACTGTAGTTGACAATGGTATTCGCATCTTGATTAACAATCAGAGTAGAATCAACTTGATCTTGATTGTCCCAAAAAATGCTGTTAGTAAAAACTGGTTTAGTCTCTTCGTCTCCTTCGGTATAAACAGCAGCACCACTTTTAGCTTGATTATTGATTAAAGTATTATTAATACCTGAAGAATTACTATAGTAGTTATAAATCGCTCCACCTAATTCACTATTATTAGTATCAAAAATAGTATTGACATATTTAGCATCTACTGTACTGCCGTGATTAAATATTGCACCACCAGAAGCAATTGAAGCATTTGCACGAAAAACACTATTAATAATAAAAGGATTACTTTGATAGTCGTTAAAAATTGCCCCACCTTCGTCAGCAGCAGTGTTATTGCTAAAGTTAATTTTAGTTAGGATGGGATTACTATTGTAGTTAAATAATGCTCCACCATCACCTTCGGCATGATTCTGACCAAAACTAGAATTACTAATAATTAAGTGACTGTTATTAGTGTAGACACCACCGCCATTATGATTAACAATATTATTGGCAAAATTTACGTTATATAATTGATTGAAACTGTCACTACTATATAATCCTCCACCATCAAAAGCGTAGTTATTTTTCACAATTAAATTAGCAAAAATAGCTTGACTTTGTTCGCTATAAATTCCTCCACCAAAATTATCGGAAGAGTTATTTGCATTGCCACTGGTGATTGTAAAACCATCTATAATTGCACTGTTAGTAGTTCCACTAGCATTAACAACGTGGTAACTATTGTCATTTTGTTCACTAAGATTGCCAATTTCGCCACTGAGGATAGTAAAGTTTTTTTGCCAATCTCTTTGTTCTAATTTAGTTTCATTTCCTATAAAACCACCGTAAATCGCAACACCATTTTTGAGTTGAAAACTAACGTTGCGATCACTCAGTGCCTCGGCTTCGCCGAGACCGCTTTGACTGGGTTTATAAGTACCTGCTGCTACCCAAATCTGACTATTAAATTTAGCTGAGGCGAGTGCATCTTGTAAATTGGTATAAGCATTGAGCCAGGAAGTTCCGTTATTATTTCCTGTAGCATTAGCATTAACATAAATAATAGTAGGATTAGTTTCAATTGTGGGTTGGGGTGGTAATTCTATTCCTTCATAAGCTCCTAAATCAACGATATGATTAGCAATACGGGAATTACCTGCTAGATCTAGGCTAGATTGATTAATTAGGTCGTTATTACCTTGATTAAGAGCAGGAGAGTCAGCAGTTAAACGAAAATCAAAATTATTAGCATCAACAAATAAAGGATCTTGATCCAGAATATTGACTCCTAGATAGCTTCCTTCTACTAAACTGTAACTAACGAGTGTATCTTCAAGAAGATCTGCAATAGAATGATTTCCCATCACACTGGGGTTATGCCAAAGAATACTATTATTAATATTTCTAATTGTGTTTTGGTTTCCTTCGCTTTCAATTGCTGCGCCGTATCTACCCAAATTATCTACTAAGGTGCTGTTGATCAGATGTAAGGAATTGTGATCGTTATAAATCACTCCACCAAATTGACTAATATTTTGAGTAAAAAGACTATTAATTACCGAAAGATCAACTGTTGCACCATTGTTGTAGATACTACCACCAGCTACATTAGCAATATTGCTTCTAAAAATACTATTTTTTATAATTGGACTACTACTATAACCATTAAAGACTGCTCCTCCGTGATTAATCGCAGTGTTGTTGAGGAAAAGCATCTTTGTTAAGTGAGGACTACTATTGTAATTGTAAATAGCTCCTCCGTCTTCTCCAGAATGATTACTCTGCAACTTTACTTTGTGTAACAGAGGACTACTGTTGTAATTGTAAATAGCTCCTCCGCTATCGCTGGCATAATTACTATTAAAAACAATTTTTTTTAAATTTAAATTACTGTCATTGCTGTATAGTCCCCCTCCATCATGAGTAGCAAAATTTTCTTCAAAAATGACATTCTTAATAGAAAGCTGACTTTCATTGACATACATTCCACCGCCGTAACTAGCAGCATTATCTTGAATAATTAAATTAGTTAAAGTTGCTTTAGAGCGATCGCTCGTAATTCCTCCTCCAGAAGTAACTGGATGCTTATTGGCATTGCCACCAGTAATGACAAAACCATCTAGGATTGAATCTTGGCTAAGATTACTAACATCAACAACGTGATAACTATTGTCACTGTTGTCATTGATTTTGCCAATCTCACCACTAAGGATAGTAGAATTTTTTTGCCAATCTCTTTGTGCTAATTTAGTTTCATCTCCCACAAAACCACCGTACAGTTTAACTCCATTAGGAATTTGAAAACTTAGATTACGGTCTGTTTCAGTTGTAGGATAATAAGTACCATCAGCTACCCAAATTTCATCTCCTGATTGAGCTACTGCGATCGCATCTTGTAAATCTTGATAGGCATTGATCCAAGAACTACCATTATTCTTTCCTGTAGCGTTAACATCAACATAGATAATTCCTGTTTGTTCGATTGATAACTTTTCACCTGCGATCTCTACAGTAACGCGATCGTCTTGGGTTTTCAGGAGATTTAATTGATTTACATCCAATTCTTTTCTTGTTACTAATGCTGCAAAGATGTCTCCTTCATCTCCTGGTGCATCTTCAAGATTAATCTGCCAATCAAGATAATGACCAATTTCTGCAATTAAAACTTGAGCAACTGCATCTATATTATCAACATTATTAATTAAAAATTCTTGAGATAAATAAATAGTATTATTGTTAAAAGAATAAGCTCCATGAGCATAATTAATAGCTTCACTAGCAACAATTTTTAGTTGAGGAAGAGTTCTAAAATTACTATCAATTAAAGATTGCAATAATGATAAACATTGAGAGCGATCAAAACCTTCACCAAATGTTAAAACTAAATCTTGATTTAACTCTGGGTAATTAACAAAATCTGTTAAATACTGCTTGGTCAAGTCTAAACTTTGCCCAAGAATTTGATTGGCTTTTAGATTCATTGTTTTAGTAATTTATTGAATTAAGTTTAAATTTTTCTCCACAATTTTTCAACTCAATTTAACTATTAAAATTGAATTACATTACGGTTATAAGAATATTTTTGATTACTTAACCAAGTTTGAACCAAAAGCAATGAAGTTTAATTTAAATCAACAAAATAAAATTAAAATTAATATATAGCGCTCCTAAATCATTTGTGAAAATAACTTCTGCACTCTGGAGGGGCTGTGTGCGGAATTCGATTCCGCACCTTGTAAGCCCCGTCTTCCTGCCTTTCGTCTTTAACAATTTTCATGACTCAAATTAGGATTACTATATTAATTTAAAAATGATTTATTTTAACTTTTTTCTTATAACAAAAAAATACTAGTTTATTAAGAGGAGAAAGTTAATAAACTTGTCTAAAAAATAAAGTTGATAAAAAAACGCAAAAAATCATATAATGTGTCTTATTTATTTGAATAAGTCAGTCAGGAGTCAATAATACTGACATGAAACGTTGGGTTAAATTTATTGCCAGCGCGATATTTGCCTGTTTTTTTGTTATTATTAGCAACAATTTACTTCAGAAAGTATTAAGTTTTGCTGTCTGCACTTTGCTGATGTGTAATCAGGCGACAGTTTATAGCTTAGGAAATGGCGACAAGGTTAATGCAGCTTTATCCTCCAACCCTAATTTTCCAGAAGTGACAGATGTTAACTTAAAACCAACATATCCTCTCGAAATTGCTGCTCCTCCCATCATTCGCGATGCTCCTGTAGACTTACAACAGTCATTCCCAGGGGACTTTAATATTTCCCGTCAGACTCCCAATAGTACGGGAAGAAATGAAATTTTATTTGTTTCTCCTTCTACAGGTACAGAGCAAAGATTTGAAATTAATCTTCCCGGTACAGGTGCTTTTCAACTGTATAGTGCTAAATTTAACAAGGTTTCTATTAGCGATCCTAATCGCCTGATTAAAAATGGCTCTACTTTAACTGCTACTCAAGCGCAACAAAAACTTAGCAGTTTTGAGATTAAGTTTAATAATAATATTGTCTCAGATGTAATTCTGGCAGATGGAACAAAAGCGGAAGTTAGCGATACTGAAGTTGTAGTTAAACAGTCTGATGGTCAAGTAATTGAGACTTTATTTTTAAGTCAGGATAAATCTCTAAAAGATAATCAAATTTTAGCTCAAGTCAAATCCAATACCAAGTTTTTAGCTCAAGCAGATTCTGGTTGCCAAACTAGCATCCAACAAAATTTATATCAAGTAGCAACTCAAGTACAAAGTAAATCTAATAATCTTAAATCTTTAGAATCCAATTATGGATATCTTCTCAGTTGGGCGTTAACTTTTAGCGATAAAGCATTAGAAGATTCTTTAGTTGATAACTCTCGCAACATAACTATTCAAGAAATAGCCTGCACTGCTCCTGTACAATGTCAACAAGTACAAGCTAGCGGTGGTAGTGAAGTTAGAACGGATTTATTTGAATTACCTCCAGGGACAAATCGGAGAGTAACTTTTGATTATGAATTTTATGATATTCCCGATCGTGTAGAAATATACTACAACGGCGAAATTAAAGCTGCTTATCCCCAACCAGTAGTTCCTTTAGAGAATACCGAAACACCCGATCCTACTTGGTTAGCTAATGGTAATGGTCAATTACAAATTGCAATTGATGACGATAAAGCTCAATTTATCGGCATTAAGATAATTGGGAATGATGATGAGCAAACAAAATGGGACTATACAGTTAATTGTACTGGAGAAGCTATTGCAGAAGAACCAACTTGTGACAATGTTAGTCAACCAAATTTGCAAAGTCAGTCGCCTATAATGCTTCCAAAACAACCCCATATTATGACTAACACATTATTAGCATTATTAAAAAACAAGCAAAACAGTTCTTCTTTGTTTGAAACTTTATGGAAAAATTATCCTTTTGGAAATGCAGAGCAAGTCAAAAAAGATATAGGTGGTAATGTTAATGCTTCCTGGGTTGATAACACTTGTGCGATCCGAATGAGTAAAGCTTTAAACTATTCTTTACCAGACAAAAAAATTCCTTTTATAAATAAAGATGTAACTATAAAAGGTGGTGATAACCTAAGATATATTTTTCGAGTAAAAGATTTTATAAATTACATAACAGGAAAATTTGGAAAGCCTAATATTCAAGTAGAGATAGTTAATAATGTCTTAGATAAATCTAGTTTAAAAGACAAACAAGGAATTATTGTATTTGAAGTTAACGAATGGACAAATGCGACTGGTCATGCAACTTTATGGAATGGCATTGATTGTGCAGACAAATGTTATTTTGACGAAGCCAATAAAATTTCACTATGGATTATTAAATAAATTTAATGTATTAATTAAAACTGATTTTAACTTTGATGATTTTAAATTATATATTTGTTAAAAGTGTTTACTGAACTTTACTACTATGATAAAAATAAACTTAAAAGCTATCAAAATTTACCTAATTTTATTTACAATCACTTTATTAATCACCCTTAACTTAGTACCAATAACATCTAAAGCCCAAGATACCGATCCTTGTACGAAAACCCTAGCTGATGCAGACCAACTATATCTAGAAGGAGACAGAACAGCAGCCGAACAATTATATCGCCAGTGCAAAAAACCTTATGCAGAAGATTTACAAGCAACCTATTTTCCTGATCCAATTACTGACCCAAATAAATTATCTCCAGCAGGAGGAGTTTACTGGAAAAATGCTCAGGGAGCAAAAGAAAGAGGTGATGATAATTTACTCTTCGATTTAGTACCAAAACTAATAGAAAAAGATCCTGGTTTTGTTCCTATTTATGGCTTACTTTCGGAAATTAATTTCGAGGAACAATCAGAAGAAAATCAAACCAAAATCTTAGAAATTTTAGAACAAGGTGTTACTTTATTTCCTAATGATGCTGACTTGGCAATGGCAAGAATTGAAGTTTTAAGAGCTAATAAACAATGGATAGATTCTTCCATAGCTGCGCGTCAATTTGCGATTGTTAATCCAGAACATCCTCAAGTCAAAGAATATCAAGCAATTGCTGATGAAGATTTAGACCGTTTTAAAGGAGATATTAAAACTCAGTATATTGTTACGGGAGCAGGAGGAATTTTAGGTGGCATTTTGTTCGGTGGTGGAGATGCTGTTGCCAAAGCCGGTCCTGTAGTCGAATATGCCCGAATGCTCATTGATGGGGAATCAGGTACTGGCAAGCGCCTGGCAGAAGGTTATAAAGAAGAATTGGAATTAATTGATGAGCCTGTAGTTCATGAATATATAGACCGTATTGGACAGGATATCGCTAAATTAATGGGAAGAGATGAGTTTGAATATGAATTTTATGTAGTTAAGGATGATGCTTTTAATGCTTTTGCTTTGCCAGGAGGTAAAGTCTTTATTAATACTGGTGCAATTCTCGCAGCCAAGTCTGAAGCAGAATTAGCAGGATTAATCGGTCATGAAGTCGGTCATGCAGTACTATCTCACGGTTATCAAGGTATTTCTCGCGCTAGTTTTTTCAATTCCTTGAATAGTTTTGTCACTGACTCTACTGGTTTGTCTTGGAGTGGTATTGCAGCTAATTTGGCAGATAAAGCTTATAGTCGTCAACAGGAAAAACAAGCAGATATTGTTGGTGCTAGAGCTTTGAACGCTTATGGTTATGCTGCTGACGGTTTACGCAACTTGTTTCAAACCCTAGATGAGCAATCGGAAAATAGTCCTCCTGAATATCTTTCTACTCACCCTTCTTCTGATAACCGAGTCGAATATTTAGAAGCTATGATTCAAAAAAATGGCTATAATCGCTTTGCTTTTGAAGGAGTTAAAGAACACAATGAAATTCGCCAAAGAATTGCAACAATTTTGGGGAGTTAGTTATTAGTATTATTTCATATTTAATTATGATGTGAAGTACCCGACGCTGACCTTACGGTACAGCGCGGGCTTCCTATCCAGCAGATAGCACAGTAGTAGATTTCTTTCGTCCTCTATTACTACGTCTACTACGTCTTACATCTGGGCAATAGGCTTGACCCCCGCTTCCCGAGGTCTTTAATATCCGCAGTGCTTCATCTCTGATGTTTCTAGCTGCATTTACATCTCTATCTATGTTTTTATTATTACAGCTAGGACAGTCCCAAAACCTTATTTCAAGACTCAGCTCGCTTACTTGAAATAGACAATTATTGCAAGTTTTACTAGAGGCAAAGAAACGGTCAACCTCTATGTAAATCTTACCCTCGTTTTCGGCTTTATACTTCAACATAGTACAAAATTGACCCCAACCTACTTGGCTAATTGCCTTTGATAGTTTATGGTTTCTTACCATGTTTTGTACTGCCAGACTTTCTACCCCAATAACTTGGTTTTCGTTAACTATCCTGCGCGATAGCTTGTGGTGAAAGTCTTCTCGACAACGAGATATTTTATTATATACTTTAGCGACTTTAATTCTAGACTTATTACGGTTATTAGAACCTTTTTGTTTTCTAGATAGTTGCTGTTGTTTTCGTTTAAGATTTAACTCGTGTTTCTTTAACCAACGAGGATTATCGAATTTATTTCCATTACTAGTAATAGCAAAATGGTTTAAACCAAGGTCTAACCCTATCGCTTTACCTTCAGAAGATTGAATAGGTTTATCTAACCCGTCCTCAAACAAAATAGAAGCATAATATTGACCAGAAGGATTTTTACTGATTGTGACAGTTTTAATTTTCCCTTCGACAGGTCTATGTACTATAGCTACAATCGAACCTATTTTTGGGACTATTAGATACTCTTCTTGAAGCTTGACGTTGCTTGGATATTGTAAAGACTGCTTACCATGTTTAGATTTAAATCTAGGGTACATAGCTCGTCTTTCAAAGAAATTATTGAAAGCTATGCCCAAGTTCAAACATACTTGTTGTAAGCACATTGAGTAAGTCTCGGACAACCAAGCTGTTTCTTGTTGCTTTTTAAGAGTGGGTAACATCTTTTTGATATCATAACCAGAAAGACCTTTACCTGTATCTTGATAGGTTTCGTTCATCAAGTTAAGAAAATAATTCCACACCCAACGGCAAGAACCAAAAGCTTTTGCTAGCTGCTGTTTCTGTTGAGTATCTGGATATAATCTTACTTTGACTACCTTGAGCATTAGAGTAAATTAAATTTGCTATAAAAAATAATAGCAAATTAAACTCAAACAGGTCAACACCTTGACTGGCATTCATCCCGACTCTGAGCCTAGAGGCTACAGAGCGGGGCTTCTGCCAGGCTAGCTAAAAATATACTGACAAAATCACCCCTTACCCAACCTTTAGCACCAGATTGAAAACTGACTTTGTACCAACAGTATCCATCTGCATTATTTTCAAAAACTTGGGTGACATAAATAGGCTCACCTTGATTACCAAAATCGCTGACTTTTGCGGAAACAGTTGGTTCTTCACGGACGTTAATTTGGGATTCTGATTCTTTACTGATTAAGTTTCCTCCAACTGGAAAACTGTAAACAGTAGTACAGCCTTGCAAAGAATTTTGTTTTAGTTGAGTTTTAACTGGTTTTACACCTGCAAGAGTCAAAACTATAAACGCACTAATAAAAACTATAGAGGTAATAAATTGTGATCTCATCGTAGGCTCCTAAAAAAACTAAATTCTGCTTATTTAAAATTAATTAGAGTTAAGTATAGAAGCACATTCTTCAATTTCTTTGATTTGGCTATCCTCATTGATTTACTTTAATACCGATAAAATTTACATTTACAACAAATTGTGTGTTGAATTACTTTTTCGTAATATATTTTTAATCGCTAGCTGTTTTTGCAATTTAATGAAAGAGAATTGGTATTTTTCTTCTAACCAAATTAAGCTTTCAAAATCTATTACCTAAACAAATTCACAAAGATATTTAAGATTTACTTGTTCGGTACTATAAACAATACTTTCTTGATTAATTACTCCAGCTATTCCAGGAGTAACATAAGTACTGTCATAACCCTTCTTAGGTAAATTTTGACTCCAATTGTGGGGATGATATTCTTTACCCATCGCAAACTCGCATAACAACATAAAAACTCTTTGCTCGTTATCTCCTGATTGATTCCAATAGTTAGTAGCATAATTAAGAGCTTTAGTAGATTGTTGAGAACCATAAATACCATTACCAAACATTCTTCCTGTACATTGAATTGCGTTAGCAGGAGGAATAATTAAACCTTGTTGAAGAATACTTAATAAATTACTAGCTTTTGTACCATGCCAGTGAAGTTTGACATTACCAACTTCTGCTGCTTTCTTGCTAAAAGCACGACGCATGGAAGGAATATTTATTTCATATACTCGTCGTAGTTTGTATTGGGAAGCAAGATGATGAGTATTGAGAGTACTTTCATACAGTTGACGTAACCAACGAAAAGTATTTTTTCCTTCTGTTGTGCTACCTGGTACTCTGGTTAAGGTGCATTCAAAAATTTTTTCCTTCATTGATGGTTGAGTAGTTGCTAAAGCTGCATCAAGAGCGTTTAAAATTTCATATTGTCTTTGTAACTCTTGAGGCGAACGAAACACTGACTCATCTAACTTCCTACCTAAGTTTTGGGGAATTAAACGCAGATATTGACTGATTAACTGCCGAAAGATACGACTATTACTTCTTTTCATCGCTGCAATTTGTAAAAGATAATCTCTCGCCAGAGCGATCGCATTTGGGGTAATTAAACCCAAAGCTGTAGTAAATTTTCCCGTGGATACGTCGTAATTAATATTAGTTTGGGCAATAATTTCATGAATATTAACCGAAACTAAATAACGAATTAGTTGTTTAGATCGCACATCGCCACCATGATGAATTTGTTTAGCAGCAATGCTTTCTAAATCTTCTGAAGAGATGGTAGTAGTTTGTGGTTGCTGGTTAGGAATTAGCTGCGCCTCAGTATAACCCTTTCTCAGTTTTTCTCTTTTCATGCGTTCAAACTTATTTTTCGCTAAAAGCACCGAACTAAACTGATAAGTTTTGCTTTGCAACTTACTCCCGACTCTACCCCATTGTGCCGTGAAGCAACCATCATCCGTCACCTTTCCTTGCCAAACTTTATTAGAATTTTGGTCAATTTCGACATAAATTAGCGTACAACAATCTAATACGCCAGCAACAACCGCCGTACTCATATTTATTTACCTTAATGATAAAAATCTTGGTTTTAGTAATTAATTTGAGGAGTTCCTCTTAATTTAATAATGTATCGCAGTTTGATTTTTTAGTCAACAAAGAAGGAAAGTAATGCGATCGCTTTTGGGAGAGTAACCTCTTGCTCTAGAAAACTTAAAATATAAACAATAGCGAGCAATTAATTTTTCATGCAAAGTATTAAATTAAACTCTCATGTAGGTTCGGACGGTATATTGCATTTAGATGTGCCAGTAAATATTAAAAATGCCGAACTAGAAGTATTAATAACTGTGAAAAATATCAACTCTACTCAAGAAAACGAGAGAAAATCAGAATGGTCACCTGAATTTTTTGAAAAGACCGCAGGAGCTTGGGAAGGAGAGCCATTAGAGCGAGAACCTCAAGGAGAATATGAAAACCGAGAAGAGTTATTTTGATCTACTTGCTCGATACCAATACTTGTATTCAATACCTAACTGGTCGTAATCCTTTGGTTGTAGCAAAATTTAAGGCTCACAATCCTTCAGATATAGCTATTTGTGATATTGTTAAGTCAGAACTTTACTATGGTGCATATAAAAGCGATCGCACAGATAAAAATCTCCAAGTGCTAAGTAAGTTTTTCAACGAATTTGTCAGTTTACCTTTCGACCAACAAGCAGCCAAAAAAGCAGGAGAAATAAGAGCTAGACTTGCTACGTTAGGAACTCCAATTGGTCCTTACGATCTTCAGATAGCAGCGATCGCTTTAATTCACAATCTGATTTTGGTTACTCATAACATTAGAGAATTTAGTTGAGTTGAAGGACTGCGCTTTGAAGATTGGGAAGTAGTTTAGTTTGTGGTATATCGCGCGTCGCAAGTGCGTTTAAATTTGCCACAGTCGAATTGCGTTATTGTCATCAGCACTAGCAAACATTTGTTCAGTAAAAGCGATCGCTATAGCTCTTAAAGGATGTCTGAGAAACAAATTGTCTTAATAGTCCAAGTAAGCAAGTTTACCTTCGATACATAATTTACAAGCCAAAATAAGAATTGGAACTGAAGTTTGAGTTCGATCAGTTTTGGGAATTTTTTTTCTCTATTCTCTATCCTCTTTCTTTACGATAAGTTTTCTTAAATAAAATAGGATGACTTAAATAACCTGTTCTAACTTAAAAACTTTGAGGTTAGAGAAATTATCATGAAACTAAAGTTAAAATACCAAGCTTTGACAACCTCTCTTTTTCTATGTAGCCATTTATTTTTTGTCATGGAAGCTCAAGCTCGACCTACGGTAGGATTTGAGAATAATTCTTCAACCCAACCAACAGTTACAGGAGGCACAACCTTTAGCTGTATTCCCCAAGGTAACAACTATGCTACTGTAGGTCAAAAAGCTGGTAGAGAACCAGTTCCCCTAATTGTCTGGACACCCAAAGGATCGAATCATTTTGGCGAAAAATATCCTCCTCAAACTCGCTGCCAAATAGTTACCCAAAAATTAAACGCAGCCATTAGTGCTAACGGTGGCACAATGAAAAATTTGTTATTGACTAACGGTATGGTAAGTAATCAAACCGTAATTTGTACTCTGCGTCAACAAGAAACCGCTTGTAACCCCAATAACACACTCTTTACGCTCAAACCTGAAAATGCTAGTCGTTCGGGGGAAGTAATTTCCCAATTAATGCAAATCGGTCGCTATGGTAGCAGTGCAGGATTTATTCAGGAAACTAGCGGTCAAGTGTATGTGGATTTAGGAGACTGGGAAAATAAAGTTTTTTAAGCAATCAGCAGTTTTTTTGCCACGTTAACAATTCATTTTTAAATCTTGTTTAATGATAACTAGTTTTTTAGGGGGATTATTATCCTTTTTCCATTCACAATTAATCCCTAAAATTGAACAGAAGCCTAATCATATTGCCAATTTACAACTGCAATTAATTAACAACCGTTTTTCTCAAGAGCGGTCTGTAGAGGAAATTGCTAGACAGATAACAGTTAGAATTTTCACAGATTCGGGTTTAGGTTCAGGGGCAATTATTGCCCGTCAGGGTCAAACTTACACAATCTTAACTAATCATCATGTGGTAGCTAGTAGTCCCAATCAAACATATACTGTTTTAACTGATGATGGACAAAGACATCAAGCCCAATGGCTACAATCGAGCCAGTTTGGTACTTTAGATGTAGCTTTGCTGCAATTTACCAGTAGTAATTCTTATCGAGTTGTCAAAATAGGAGACTCAACACAACTTTCCGTTGGCAATGTTATCTATGCATCAGGATTTCCAGCTTGGCATTTTAGAAGAGAAGGCAATAAAATCACTGCTTTGGAAGATACTCGTCATTGGGGATTAAGAGCCTTTCGTGTAACTAAAGGAATAGTAGGAATGCTAAGTAAGCAAGCACTATTTGGAGGATATCAAATCGGCTATAGCAATGATGTAGTCGAAGGCATGAGTGGTGGCCCTGTTTTGAATGAACAAGCTGAACTCATTGGAATTAATGGAATGTTGAAATATCCTCTGCAAGATACTCAAGCAATCGTTTTTGTTGATGGAACAACTCCTTCAGAACAACTTTTTGAGCAAATGGAAACTTTAAGCTGGGCTATTCCTATCAATGATATTCACCATCAAATTGAAACTTTGATTGGAGAAAGTGCAGTTATAGAAAATGAATTACTTCGAGAATAATGACTATCAAAAAATTTAAGATGAGTTTGGCTAAGTTTAACTTTTCAACTAAATGGTTAGGAAGTACATTAATAGTTACTTTGTTAGCGGTTAGTTTCCCAACCATGGTGACTGCCAAAAATGAAAGCGAGATTGCTCAAATTGCCAAAACTTTGACAGTACAAATCAATAATAATGGGAATTCTCCAGGAGGTTCTGGAGTAATTATTGCTAAAAACGGTAATACCTATACGGTGATCACAGCAAATCACGTAGTATGCGATGCGATTCCTCGTCCCGGGCCTGTGGTTTGTCGCAAAGATATTGCCTATAGTGTTCGTACCTATACTGGTCAAGAATATCCACTGAGTTTAGTAGAACATTTACAGAAAAATCCCAACGATTCTGATTTAGCCATTGTCACTTTTGAAAGCTCTGAAGAATATCCTGTCGCCCAGTTAGGAGATTCAGAACAAGCTGCGATCGCTTCTGATATTTATGTGGCTGGTTTTCCAGCAGCTTTTGGTAAAACGGGAGCGCAAAGAGATTTTACCTTGACTACAGGCGCAGTGGCTTCTCTTGCTACTAATGCTATTAACGGCTATAGTCTGATCTATGATGCTAGAACTAAAACAGGTATGAGTGGTGGACCAGTTTTTGATTCTGAAGCTCATTTGGTGGGAATTCATGGCTTAGGTGATACTAATACTCCTCAAACAGGAAATTTATCAGATGCTCAAAAATCTGGTTTTAATGCTGGTATTCCAATTAATACCTTTAAACAAGTGTGTCCTAAATTTGAAAATTGCCTCAATCTGGGAGAAAATACTGAAATAACCAGAAATTCAGTAGAACAATCAACTACGAAACCAACGGTTACTAATCTAGATAATCCTCAATCTGCTCGTGATCACTACAAAAAGGGTCTTTCTTTACAAGCGCGAGGTGATTACCCACAAGCAATCAATCATTATACTCAGGCATTGCAACTTACTCCCGATCAAAGTACCGCTTTATCAACTTTATTAAATAGAGGCTATGCCTATTTAAATCTGCAAAATTGGCAAGCAGCTATTGATGATTACAATCAAGCCTTGCAGATTGATAGTAACGAGGCGACAGCCTATAACGAAAGAGGAGAGGCACGTCAGCAAATAGGAGATTTAGCAGGAGCAATCAGCGATTACACTCAAGCAATTAATCTTGATCCTAATTTACCCTATGCTTACAACAACCGAGCTTTTATTTTAAATCGTCAAGGAGATTTAGCAGGAGCAAAAGCAGATTTAGAAAAGGCTGCTGAGTTACTTTTGGCGGAGGGACAAATCGATCAATATAAAATTGTGATGAATAACATCGAAACAGTTGAGCGTAATCAAAGACTTCAGCCCGACACAACTAATTCTGATCCTAATTTGTCACTAATTCAACAGTGGAATTTGAAGTCTGTACCTTGTAGTAATCAGGCAGTTTCTATTTTTATTGATGGAAAAGAATATTGTACCGAACCGACAGATTGGCTGAGTTTGGGTCAATATAAATACATTCGTAACGATGATAGATTAGAACCGATTACTAAACCACCAGCTACTTCTAATTCTCAAACTTTGGCAATTTCGCCTCAATTTACTTTTACTAGTGTTTGGGACTATGGGAATTGTCTAGAAGATATTATTCAACTTTATCTTGGGGTTGAGCAATTTAAACAACGAGGCAGAATCGGCAATTGTTTGGCAGATGTGTTTCAAACCTACAAAGATAAGGGACTATCTCAAGCTCAAGCGTTAGAGTTGATTCGTGCTGCTAACCAATATGCAACTTCTAAATTAAATCCTTCTCTTTATCCTCCCCAAGGACAACGAAGACGAATTAATAAAATGTTTGGTTTTACTTATCAAATCGATAAAACACCTTGAGAAACTGGTTTATAAAGCCCAATCAGAATTATCTTCAGATTGAGGTTGAGGTTCTGGTTGAGGTTGGGATGAGTTAAAGTCGTCTACAGGCATATTGCCATAATGTTGGTTAGGTGTTTGAGTTTCCGAAGGCTTAGAAGTTGATTTTGGCTCAGAATCAGTAACTTCTGGTGATTCTTCTTCAACAGGATTGGGAGTTTCTGAGGGTTGAGAATTAGTAACTTCTGGTGATTCTTCTTCAACAGGATTGGCAGTTTCTGAAGGTTGAGAATTAGTAGCCTCTGGTGATTTTTCTTCAACAGGATTGGCAGTTTCTGAGGGTTGAGAATTAGTAACTTCTGGTGATTCTTCTGCTACAGGATTAGAAGTTGCTGGTGCTGGCGTTGTCGGAATTATAGGAGGATTGGGAGTAACTGGTGGAGAGGCTACAGCGATCGCTTTTTCTGCTTCACTAATAATTGCCTCAGCTTGTTCTCGCCAATAACTAGATGTAGAGGTTTGAACTTGGGTTGCTGTTTGTTTGGCTTCTTGCCAGTTTTTCTGTTGGAGTGCTTCCTGAGCGTTAGCAATAATACTTTTATTAGTATCGTATTCAGTTTTCCAGCGATCGCTTTCGGTTTGAGTTTGAGATTTAATCGAACTATTTTCTGGTATCTGTTGAATTAATTCGAGTGCTTCTGCCAATTTTCCTTCGGTTGTATACATCGCTGTAGCCTCTTGGAAAAGCTGTTGTGACCATTGGTTAGTTAATTGTTCAATTTCGTCAGCAAAGGAAGTATTTTGGGGTAATTGGGCTATTATGGCTAAAGCTTCTCCATAATTGAGAGATTGTGCTTTTTGTTTTGCCATTCCTAAACCACACTGAACCTGGAACTGGGATTTTTGTGCTTGTGGTAAGGTAAGAGTCTGGGTAATTTGTTGATAACATTGGGTATATTGATTTTGAGCTATTAAAGTATTAAGTTGTTGAACCTGCTCATTGAGATTTTGTTGTTCGACTTGAGTATTGTTTTGATTAAACCAATATATTCCTCCCGCAGCACCACCTAGAGCGATCGCACTAGCCAAAGCGATTAAGCTTTTCTGTTTTGATTTATTAAAATGAGTTTTACTTCGATTGGAATTTTCTACAGGTGTGTCTTGTAGAGAATTGGGTATTGAGGAATTGCGCTCAAAAGAAGAATGTTGGGTTAATGCAGCTTGAGAAATAGGTACATTATTTGTTTGAGGGAACGAAGATAGTTTTTGCTCAGGAACAGCAGAGTTCAATGCAGAACTACGATTAGGTTTAGTTTGGTTAGAATCAAGCAGAGTGGTAGGATGTTCCGAAGCAGAAAAAGACTGACTCAACTGAGAATTATTAACTAACCCTGTTGGTGTATATCTAGCTGAGACAGTAGGTGGAACAGTAGTTGCAGAATAAGTATTGATAGCATTTAAAGCTTCTTGAGCCGAATGATAGCGATCGCCAAAATGATAGCGTACCATTTTAGTGAGAATTGCTGCTAGTTGAGGACTAACTTGAGCTTGAGGTTGCCAGAGTAACTCACCGTATTCATCTTCTGGAAGTTCTAAAGGATGAATCCCTGTCAAAGCTTGAATACCAATCATCCCCAAAGCATAGAGATCGCTACTAGGACGAGGTTTACCAATTGCTTGTTCAGTTGGCATATAACCCCTTGTTCCTACTGCTACAGTGGCAGGAATAAGCTGCGATTGAGTTAATGCAAATTCTTTAACTGTGCCAAAATCAACTAAAACCAATTTGCGATCGCTATTACGACGAATCAGATTATCAGGTTTGACATCGCGGTGAATTACACCATTGCTATGAATAAAATCAAGAATATTTAAACAGTCTTTGAGTAGTTCGACTACGTTATTTTCTGACCAAATCGAACCGGGTTTTAATTCTTGACTAAGAGTATGACCTTCAATATACTCTTGTACTAAATAAAATTGTTGCTCTTCTTCAAAATAGGCTACTAGACGAGGAATTTGGGGATGATTTAACTTGTTAAGAGTTTCTCCTTCTTTTTGAAATAAACGTCTGGCAACATTTAAAGAATTTGGATCGTTAATTTGAGGATAAAGTTGTTTGACCACACAGCGATTATGATTAGGGAGATCGATATCTTTCGCCAGATAAGTCTGTCCAAAGCCACCTTTGGCGATATATCGAATAATTTGATATCGCGAAGCTAGAATTTTACCCTGCATAATCTTCTAAACAGTCAAAGTTAGTATCTAACTTAATTTAAGTACAATACCGATAAAAATTAGCAAAGCCTCACCAATCAATGACAAAATAAATTACTTTAAAGTATTACATTATACAGAATTATTTTTATAATTAAAATATAGGGTTAAAGGAGATTAGTATTATGTCTATTCAAACTAAAGCTCGCGCTCTTCTCAACCGTCATCATCAAATGATTCGTAACCGCGAACAATCGATGTTATTAAGAACTGCAACAGAAATCGGTTTTGATGTAGATACAAGTCACTACTATAGTCACATCCAAGGCAAAACTCCAGCCCAATTTAACCAAGCTTATCATCGTAGTCGAAGCACAATGAGTTAAGTTTTTGGATGTAATTAAAGAAAAAAATTATCTCTAGCTTAACAAGCTTCCCGAAGATGTTTAAGGTTAAAAGAAAATCTCAAGTAACTTCAAAAACTATACTTTTCAACCAACAGACAAATATAGTTGACTCCAAAAACCAAGTTGCACTCAAAACTTTATCCTCTAAAGAATTAAAATTAGCTTTAGCGCAATTAAAGGGATGGCAACTTCAAGAAGGTAAATTACATCGTCGCTTTTGTTTTAGCTCTTTTGAAAAAGCATTAGGATTTATGTCAGGACTAGCTTTAAGTGCAAAAAAGATAGAACATCATCTTGAAGAATCTGAGTTATACAATTGTGTCACTGTCGATCTGATCACTCCTGAAATAGGTGGGATCACAGATTTAGATGTACAACTAGCACAACAAGCTAATAGATTAGCCTCTATACTAAAAGCATTCTATTGAGATTTAGAATTGTTGCTCAATTGCCCGATTCAACAAATCCAAACCTTCGGCTAAACTTTCAATTCTAGTTACACAGTCTCTTAACTCTGCTGCACCAGGAAAACCTTTACAGTACCAAGCTAAATGTTTACGAGATTGCCTAATCCCTCGTTCTCCTTTATATTCCCATAAACCCTGTAAATGTTCCTTAGCGCACTCTAATCTTTCTTTCACCGTCGGAGTAGGTAAACTTGTTCCTGTTTTAAAAAAGTAATCGATTTCTCCTACCAAAAAGGGATAACCCAAAGTACCTCGCGAACACATCACACCATCTGCATTGGTTTGTTCTAAACAAAGTATTGCTGCTTCAACAGAAAAAATATCTCCATTGGCAATAACGGGAATAGATAAGACTTGTTTAACCTTGCCTATCCATTCCCATTTCGCTGCACCATTGTAACCTTGAGCGCGAGTCCGAGCGTGCAAAGTTAACATTTTTGCTCCTGCATCCTCCATTTGGCGAGCAAAATCTAAAATATTAATTTCATGTTCGTCCCACCCAATTCGAGTTTTGACAGTTACAGGTACATCTACTGCTGTGACTACTTCCCTAACAATTGCTTCAGCTACTGCTGGTTGACGCAATAAAGAAGAACCACCCCCCTTTTTGGTGATTTTGTTAACAGGACAACCCATATTGATATCGATGGTGTTTGCACCTTCAGCTACTGCTTTTTGGGCTGCTTCTGCCATAAAATCAGGACGACAATCAAATAACTGAATACTAATAGGTTGTTCGTCTGGGTCAATTTCCATCAGTTTAGGCAATGACCGCAAGTGGTGTAATTCACTAGCACTAACCATTTCCGTATAAAGCATTGATTTGTTTGCGTATCGCCTTACCAATCGTCGAAAGACCAAATCTGTTACTCCTGATAAGGGAGACTGTAAAACTCGGCTTTCTATGGTAAACGTACCAATTTTTAGGGGGGTAGATAATTTTGCTTGAAGTTGGGAAGATAAAGCAGTCATTGAGATTTAATTAGCAGTAGCAACAGAACGCCAAACACCAACGAGAATACCTTGGACTTCTACTGTATTTGGTTCTACTTTGATTGGTTCGTATTTAACGTTAGATGGTTTGAGAGTAACTTGGTTTTTTTCTCGATAAAAACGTTTTAAGGTTGTACCATAACCTGCTACTCGGGCAGCAACAATCTCACCATTTTTAACTTCTTCATTAGCGGGAACTTCTCGCATAATCGCTAAATCACCTTCGGTAATCAAATCTTCGATCATGCTGTCTCCTGTTACTCGTAAAACATAGTAATCAGAACGCTCAAATAAATTAGATAAATCTAACTTGGCTTGATCTTCAGTAAATGGTTCGACTAAACCTCCTGCTGCGATCGCACCTAAGATAGGTAAGCCTTTTTCAGGTGGATTTAAAATCCGAATTGTCCGCGCTTGACCATCAACCCAATCAATATAACCTTTGTTTCGTAGTCTTTCTAAACGACTTTGAATCGGAGCAGGCGATCGCAAATTCATGGCTTTCATCATCTGTCGGATCGAAGGCGCGTGTTGAGTTGTACGAATATAATCAACCAACCAATCATATAGTTCTTGTTGGGCTGGAGTTAAGTTTTCCATAGCCGTTTCTAGGGGTAATGTTGTACTCAGAACATAGGTACTAACTATTAGATCCTATTTTGCACCCTAAAGTCAAGCAAATTTTTGCTTCTAATCGCAAAATTAATTTTTAGTGTTAATGAATTAATCAGGCGATCGCTTTCTAAATAAGTTAAAGTCTGGATTGAAAACTACCTGTAAATTTTGAATCATTAAATAATCCTGGTTAGCTTTACGAAATTAAAAATTCTTTGGCAAAATCAGCGTTCAGAATAAAGAATTGTCGATGCGTTAATTTAGTATCACTTAAATTATGTCAGAAACAACCATAGAATCAATTCTCCAAGAAAAACGTTTATTTGCTCCCTGTTCAGAATTCTCCCAAAATGCTAATATTAAAAGTTTTGCAGAATATCAGCAACTATATGAGCAATCAATTAGTGATCCTGAAGGTTTTTGGGCTAATTTAGCTGAAACAGAATTAGATTGGTTTCAAAAATGGGATCGAGTCTTAGATTGGCAACCACCCTTTGCTAAGTGGTTTGTCAACGGCAAAATTAACATTTCTTATAACTGTCTAGACCGACATCTGACTACCTGGCGCAAAAACAAAGCAGCGATTATCTGGGAAGGTGAACCAGGCGATTCCCGTACTTTAACTTATGCTCAATTGCATCGGGAAGTTTGTCAAATGGCAAATGTCTTCAAGCAACTGGGAGTCAAAAAAGGCGATCGCGTGGGGATTTATATGCCGATGATTCCTGAAGCTGCGATCGCAATGTTGGCTTGTGCCAGAATTGGCGCACCCCATAGTGTTGTGTTTGGGGGATTTAGTGCCGAAGCTTTAAAAGCGCGTTTACAAGATGCAGAGGCAAAATTAGTTGTCACCGCTGATGGTGGTTTTCGTAAGGATAAAGTTGTACCTCTCAAAGATGCTCTAGATGAAGCTTTAAGTAATAACGGTGTTCCGAGTGTCGAGAATGTTTTGGTAGTTCAACGCACCAAACAAACCATTAATATGCAAGAAGGCAGAGATCATTGGTGGCACGAACTCCACGCCCAAGCGTCGATCAATTGTCCTCCCGAACCAATGGACAGCGAAGATCTGCTGTTTATTCTCTACACTAGCGGTACAACTGGCAAACCTAAAGGAGTAGTGCATACAACTGGTGGTTATAACCTTTACACCCATATCACTACTAAATGGGCATTCGATCTTAAAGATACTGATGTTTATTGGTGTACGGCGGATGTTGGTTGGATCACAGGACATAGTTATATTGTCTATGGCCCTCTTTCCAATGGTGCAACCAGTTTAATGTATGAGGGTGCGCCTCGTGCTTCTAACCCTGGTTGTTTTTGGGATGTGATCGAAAAATACGGCGTAACTATCTTCTATACTGCCCCGACTGCTATTCGTGCTTTTATTAAAATGGGAGACGAACATCCTAATGCCCGCGATCTATCCTCTCTGCGGATCTTAGGAACTGTAGGCGAACCAATTAACCCCGAAGCTTGGATGTGGTATCACAAAGTCATTGGTGGAGAACGTTGTCCTATCGTAGATACTTGGTGGCAGACAGAAACAGGGGGTTTTATGATCACTCCTCTACCTGGCGCAACTTCTACCAAACCAGGTTCAGCAACTCGTCCTTTTCCTGGAATTATTGCAGATGTGGTTGATTTAGAAGGTAATTCTGTAGGTAATAATCAAGGAGGTTATTTAGTGATTAAACATCCTTGGCCTAGTATGATGAGAACGGTATATAAAGATGATGACCGTTTCCGTCGTACCTATTGGGAGCATATCTTACCAAAGAATGGTAAATATCTTTATTTTGCAGGAGATGGAGCAAGAAAAGACGAAGACGGCTATTTCTGGATTATGGGTAGGGTCGATGACGTGATGAATATTTCAGGACACCGCATCGGTACAATGGAAGTAGAATCAGCCCTCGTTTCTCATCCTGCGGTAGCAGAAGCTGCGGTGGTAGGTAGACCAGATGAACTTAAAGGAGAAGATGTCTATGCTTTCGTTACCCTCGAAGGCAGCTATCAACCCAGTGAAGCACTAAAAGAAGAACTGAAAAAACACGTAGTCAAAGAAATAGGCGCGATCGCTCGTCCAGGAGAAATTCGTTTTGCTGATGCCTTGCCTAAGACCCGTTCTGGTAAGATTATCCGTCGTTTCTTACGGAATTTGGCCGCAGGGCAAGAATTAGTTGGCGATATCTCAACGATGGAAGACTTGAGTGTCTTGGATAAGTTGCGTGAAGGTGCTTAATTAGTTAATCGGGGTGGGCTTTTGCTCATCCTAAAACTTAAATTTTAGTTAGCTAATATACTTGATCGTGACTGCCAATATCTACAAATACAGCATTCCCTTCTTCTGTGAAGTAAAACAAAACTCTTGCATCATAGTCAATAGTAAAACTCCATAATTCTTGAAGTTTTCCCGATAATTTATGAGTTTTTAAGCTTTGGTCAAAGGGGTTAACGGTAAATCGTGCTAATTTTTGCCAAAATCTTGCTTCTAGCTCGGAATTACTCTTGATTCTTTTTTTAAACGATCTTTTAAATGAAGAACTAAAACTAACTTTGATCATTCCTCTTCAAGCAGTTGTTTCAGTTCGTCAATATTAGATGAAAATTGTAGCTGATCATTTTGCTGTTCTTTTTTTGCCGATTGGAAATTTTGATATATTTCTTCACGACGTTCTTCACGAAGATATTGATTTAATAACAGTTGAATCTCTTGTTTTTCTTCTAACGATAGTTCTTTGAGAGCTTCGACTACATCACTAAAACTCATATTGTAAAATCAATTTTTGTTTTGATTATTTACTTACATTTTATAATAGCTGAACGCTATAGGTTTTAGGGCGATCGCGCACATAATGTAGTTTTTTATTAACTGATATATAATTTTCAGGTTGTCATAGGAAAATCAAATTGTGCAAAGTGTTTCTACGTTAAGTAGTTCAATTAAAATCAGCTGTAACCCCTACTATACAACTAAGCTGGGGTCAGCTTATTTAGGAGATAGTTTAAAATTTATGGCAGAATTGCCAGATGAAAGCGTCGATCTAATTTGCACTTCTCCACCTTTCGCATTGGTAAGAAAGAAAGAATATGGCAACGTAGATGCTCGTAAATACCTAGAATGGTTCAAAGAATTTGCTTGTGAATTTTATCGTATTCTCAAACCACAAGGATCTTTAGCGATAGATATTGGAGGAACTTGGATTAAAGGTTTTCCCGTGCGATCGCTTTATCATTTTGAGTTAGTAATAGAGCTTTGTAAACCAAAATCAGAAGGCGGTTTAGGTTTTTTCCTAGCACAAGAAATTTTTTGGTACAATCCAGCTAAACTGCCAACACCTGCTGAATGGGTGACAGTGCGAAGAGAGAGGGTAAAAGATGCTGTAAATACAGTTTGGTGGTTATCAAAAGATCCCCACCCCAAAGCAAATAATAAAAGAGTTTTACGCCCCTATAGTGAGGCAATGAAAAACCTATTGAAAAATGGGTATGATGCAAAACTACGCCCATCTGGACATGATATTTCCACTAAATTCCAGAATGATCGCGGTGGTGCTATTCCTCCAAATATTATTGCCGATCTTGCTTTGGGAAAGCAGAAATCTATTGGCAAAGCAGTATTAGGCGAATTTAATTGGATTTTAGAGAATGATTTAGCACTGCCTGTAAATGTTATATCAGCTTCTAATACTGCATCTAATGATTACTATCAGCGACGGTGTAAAGAAGAAGGAATTAAAGCTCATCCCGCTCGATTTCCGCAAGCATTACCTGAATTTGTCATTGGACTTTGTACTGAACCAGGTGATTTAGTTCTCGATCCGTTTGCTGGTTCAAATATGACAGGAAGAGTAGCTGAAACGCTTGATCGCCGTTGGTTAGCTTTTGAATTAAATGAAAATTATATTAAAGCATCACAATTTCGATTTGAAGAAAATGCTTCTTTAGTTGTTACTCCATTAAAGGATAGGAAAGCTCTAAAAGAAAAAGCATTAGAATTAGCACCTGATTATATTAAAATTCCATCCGAACCAAAAGATCAGGCAATGTTAAAACAATTAGAGTTATTTTCAATTACGAGCAATAATATGCCAGAGCAAAAACTTAAATTTACCTATGGTCATCAGTTTGAACCCAAAACGATGAATTTATCTGAACTGGTGCAATTATGTATACAACATCAACCTGATCGCCGTATCCTACAGGAGGAAATTGCCAAGCGTTATTATTCAACCCATTCAACCCAAAATAATTTACAGAAAGGGGAAAATCGTAGCAAACTTGCTATGAATACATTTCTTTCCCTTCGTGCTTACAAATTGGTTGAGTCGATTAATGATGATGATTGGCAGTACAAAGTAACAGATATTGCTAATGAAATTTTAGAAAATCAAAGCGATACTGATGAAGATGAAGTAGCTAAAATTTTTGCCCGCCACATTCTGACTAACTTAACTGGAATGTCTTTACTGAAAGCAGTCGACGCAATCAACAGTAGAGGTGATAAACCTAAATTGGAGTTAATTGGTTACGAACTTCAAGAAATGGGGTATTCTCTCTCTCCGAACGCTATTTATGTTAGCACTATGCGACAATGGCTAGAAAAGGCAGGGATATTTGAGAAAGCTTACGAGATTAACTGGGATCAAGTCTATGACATCCTAGAACTTGATAAAGACTATATTGATGAGATTTATACTCTTACCTCCGAGCAAAAGTATTTTCTATTAGCAATGCTCCAGATGAGCATTATAGAATTAACAAAATGGAATAACATTGCTAACTATACGGTAAGTGTTTATAAAGTAAGATTTCCCTCAAAATCATTTGTTAAAGATATTATTCAACCTTTAGTTGAAGCAGGCTTAATTGAAACTGAGAAAACTACAGCCGGAAGGGGTGCTAAACCCAACCTTGTTAAACTAACTGAGAAAGCGCAACGAGAATTGCTATCTAAGCTGTTAGAATCTATCGCAGATATGACAGAAATTTCCCAAACTGAGTTAAATCGAAGTTTTGAAGATGTTGTTAACGACCTAGATAATCCAGATAAGCATATTAAAGGTAAAGCCTTAGAATTGTTAGCAATTTGGATGATTCGTTTGACAAGTCTTCGATTTACAAAATGGCGGAAACGGGACTATGAAACTGGACAAGGGGAAGTAGATGTTTTAGCTGCATCGGATCGGTTTGTCTATCACCGTTGGCAAATTCAGTGCAAAAACACTAAAAGAGTGGATGTTGAGGTATTAGCTAAAGAAGTAGGCATGACTTTTGTAACTGGTGCTGATGTGGTAATGGTTGTAACTACTGGTGAGTTTACTAGAGATGCTTTCCAGTATGCTTATCGAATGATGGAAGTATCTCGTTATTATATGGTTCTGATTCAAAAAGAGGATATTGAAGCTATTAAAGAGGATCGAACTAATATTATTAGAATTCTTGATCGCCGTGCAAGACGTGTCTTTGCCAAGAAGGAATTAGGATTAACCGATCCTGCAGTTGATGAGATCGAAATTGAAGAGGATTCACTTACAGAGTTTGATGGAGCATTTGAAAATGAATAAAGTTTTTATGCCTAGTGCTAAAATAGCCTAACAATTAGGACTAGAAGATAGAAGTTTGTTGATAATGTTAAGGTTTGCAACGGCTCAGTTAAGTTTTCACAAAATTTAAAATTTCGGTTATCCCAACATCGCCTTTACTGTCCTATCCTCCCAGAAAGCGTTACGGTAAAAAGATATACGATTTATCTGCAATATCTCATTTATGACTAACGCAACCATTACAAATAATCCCTTATTAATTGGTAAAGGTTTACCTCCCTTCGATAAAATTGAACCATCCCATGTAGTTCCTGCGATGACTGAACTACTAAATGAATTGGATGCAGACTTAGCACACTTGGAAGCGAATGTAACTCCTACTTGGGAAGGTTTGGTTGAACCCCTGACAGCAATGGAAGAGAAGTTAGGCTGGAGTTGGGGTATTGTGGGACATTTGATGGGTGTGAAAAATAGTCCCGAATTTAGGGAAGCTTATGAAAAAATGCAACCCGAAGTTATAAAATTCTACAATCAACTTTCTCAAAGTAAACCTCTTTACGAAGCTTTTAAGGAATTACGTCATAGTGCAGACTGGGATAAGTTTGAACCAGCACAACAGCGTATTATTGAATCTTCTCTCAGAGATTTTGAACTGTCTGGGGTTGGTTTGGAAGGAGAAACCAAAGAGAGATTTAACCAAATTCAGTTAGAATTAGCGGAATTATCAACTAAGTTTTCTAATAACGTTCTCGATGCGACAAAAGCTTTTAAACTAAAACTCACTGATAAACAAGATGTAGAGGGTTTACCCGAAAGTGCTTTAAGTTTAATGGCACAAACTGCTAAAGCGGAAGGGGAAGAAAACGCTACCGCAGAAAATGACCCTTGGGTAGTCACTTTGGATTATCCTAGCTATATTCCTTTTATGAAGTATGCAACTAATCGGGAATTGCGAGAAAAACTTTACAAGGCTTTTATCTCTCGTGCATCGAGTGGAGAATTTGATAATAAAGCCAACATTGATCGCATTTTAGAATTGAGAAAGGAAAAGGCGAATATTCTTGGTTTTGATACTTTTGCTGAACTTAGTTTAGCTCGTAAAATGGCTCCTAGTGTAGAAGCAGTAGAGAAGTTACAGGAAGAGTTAAGGGTTGCTTCTTACGATGCAGCAGTTAAAGAGTTTGAAGAATTGAAAGCTTTTGCAGGTACGGATGATTTAAAACATTGGGATACTACCTATTGGGCAGAGAAGCAAAAAGAAGCCAAATTTGAATTTAACGAAGAGGAATTACGCCCTTATTTTCCTCTTACTCAAGTTTTAGATGGTTTGTTTGGTTTAGCTAAACGTATCTTTGGTGTAACTGTTACTGCTGCCGATGGAGAAGCACCAGTTTGGCATGAAGATGTTCGATATTTCCAAGTAGCAGATGATAAGGGTGAAGTGATTGCCCATTTTTACCTCGATCCCTATTCTCGCCCTGCGGAAAAACGTGGTGGTGCGTGGATGGATGATTGTATCGGTAGGGCAAAAATGACAGTGGAAGGAAAAACTTCTACTCGCCTACCTGTCGCTTATCTAGTTTGCAACCAAACTCCACCTGTAAACGGTAAACCTAGTTTAATGACTTTTATGGAAGTAACTACTCTCTTCCATGAATTCGGACACGGTTTACACCATATGTTGACAAAAGTAGATTACCCAGGGGCAGCAGGTATAAATAACGTCGAATGGGATGCGGTTGAATTACCCAGTCAGTTTATGGAAAACTGGTGTTACGATCGCCCTACTTTGTTTGGGATGGCAAAACACTATGAAACTGGTGAAACTTTACCCGAAGAGTACTATCAAAAACTTGTAGCTGCTAAAAATTACATGAGTGGTTCGGCAATGCTACGTCAATTAAGCCTCGGTTTAGTAGATCTGGAATTGCATCATCGTTATCAACCAGGAGGAAATGAAACTCCCAATGATGTACGCGATCGCATTGCTCAAACTACTAGCGTACTACAACCTCTACCAGAAGATAATTTCCTTTGTTCCTTCGGGCATATCTTTGCAGGTGGATATTCAGCCGGTTATTACAGTTATAAATGGGCAGAAGTTTTAAGTGCTGATGCTTTTGCAGCCTTTGAAGAAGCCGGTTTAGATAACGAAGAAGCGGTTTTTCAAGTTGGTAAACGTTATCGAGAGACAATCTTAGCTTTAGGTGGTAGTTTGCATCCAATGGAAGTATTTAAACAATTCCGAGGCAGAGAACCCCAAACCGAACCATTATTAAGACATAGTGGTTTACTGGCTACTGTTTAAATCTTAGCGCAGCCCAACCCAATTGAATTGCAGCACCGATGCTGGTTGGGTTGACGCTTCTGTTGGCTAACTCTGTGTAACAATCCTAGAAAAAAGATTGTAAAAACTGATATCAACTAGAGCGTTCGTCGATAATGGCTATGCATTCAGAGAGTTTCTGGAGTTTTGAAGAAAACGCGATCACTCTTGTTGTTAACTCATTCACACATTCATTACTGCTTGTCAGACATGCTAATGTTTGGGAGATCGCTATTAGACACCATAAGAGTAATTTCAGCAGATAAAAACTCATCAGGAGCTTTGACGACGGAAAGGGAAGCGATCGCATTTGAAACATCTACTGGAGGAACTGGTCCAGGAGAAGCTGGTGGGGTGATGGAAGCGGATTTCAGTCGGTCTAAAATTTACTTGACCTGGGTCGTAGCCTTGTGGAATGGGGTCTTTAAACTTCTGAACGGTCAGAGGATTGACATCGAACGCTTCTACGCGAGGTAAGCCAACTGCCAAACGTTCGGCATCATAGCGAGCAAGCATCTGTTCATGCATATAAGCGAATAATTCGCCATGTCGGTCGCCCAGTGTATATCCTTTATCTGGTTTCGGCCCAGAAACTGGGGGGAAAGGAGTTGTGGGATAAACCAAATGCCAATGCTCGTGATGTTCATTGATTAAAGGGTCTTCACGCCAAAATTCCAGCCGATCCTCAGGAGGTGTTGCACCTCCGACAGTCCGATCTGGAGTAGTCTCAGATTCCGTAGGTGTAATATTCTCCCTTTTCTGTTCCAAGGTTCTGGATGGCCGAACCAAATTAGGCTGCCGGTTCTCCAGCGGTTTGAGCTTGATTTTACTGCGTGCTTCAGGATGATGGGTTAGAAAAAGCTTCACAGCATATTGCACCAATCCTGCAATTGACTCAGTTTGCAACGCTTCTTTTATTGCATCAACAGCAGCAGGTACCCCGCGCTCATTAGCGATTGCTATAAACTGCTGGGCAAGTTCTGATGCTTGTGAGATATGTTCGTCTACAAAAGCACTGAACATCGGTTTCCCAAATGATTGCGCTTCTCGTGCTTCAGCTATTCGTATTGGACTCTGCTGATTTTGTCCCGATAGAATCTTATTGAGCTTTTGTTGTAGATTTAGGTCTGCCATTGTTATGATTCCCTTTATATAAGACTACTTGAGCAACTAAACTTGGTATTCGGCTACTAAGTATTTACAATCAAAACAAATGAATATTTATATTTATCAACCTGTAATTATTTAATAGGCAGAAACTTTCTGGATATTTTCCTTTATTGGTATTGATCCAGAATTTTTCTAGATATCACATGAGCGATCTAGGCTGCACTACCTTAATTTCTACCGTACCTACAGCGAACTGATCCTTAAGAAATGAGCTCGCCCTATCCAACCCCAAAAAATTCATCTTCAAACTACTCTCCACTATCTGAGCAGCAGGGCTAATATTAATCAGATCGACTGTATGTATACGAGGAAGTCCACTATTCTACCGAAATGAGAACTTCTTTATTTACCGATATTTATTAAATTGGAGCATTATTTCTTATAATTTCTTAATATTAAAGTAAATAAGAAACAAAAATAAAATCCTATGACTAGCATTAAATTCGTCAAGGAAGACAAAGAGATAATTGCTGCCAATGGAGCTAATCTGAGAGAAAAAGCTCTACAAAATGGTATTGATATTTATACTCTCAGAGGTAAATTAGTCAATTGCGGTGGCTATGGTCAATGTGGAACTTGTATTGTGGAAATAGTTGAAGGAATGGAAAATTTATCGCCTAAAACTCTCTTTGAAGAGCGAAAACTTAAAAGAAAACCAGATAGCTATCGTTTAGCTTGTCAGACTTTAGTTAACGGAGCAATCAGCGTTAAAACAAAACCGTAACTATCCATACAATCAATGCAGTGATTAGCTAAGTGATGATATCCTAAGAAATGATTAATCACAATCTTACTCAGGGGCTGCTATATTATGCAAGTTAATGATCTTGGTTTTATAGCTAGCATTTTATTCGTGCTAGTTCCTACCGTTTTTCTGCTCATTCTTTACATTCAAACTGGAAGAAGAGAAAGCAACGGTTAATAAAACTAACTTTAACCAACAAAAGTTTAGTTACCAAAGCAATTCTTAATTGATTAAAAGGCTGTTCGTTCAACAAACCAGTAGAATTTTACTCACAATATTCTAACTGCTAGTCTTTTTTTTCAACTGAGGGTTGCTTTTTCGCTGATAAACTTCATAATTATTTGAAAGTCTGCTTGAATTACTGCTAAATTATTAGGATTCAAGACAGGAACATGAACAAAAATACAAGGTAAAGTAAACTTAATTGTTCGACAATATTCCAAAACTTGATAATACAAACCTTCGCAAACAAATCTACCAGCGTCATGACTGATAGAAGTATTTGACAGTTGGGATATCAAATCAGATAAATCTACAGGAGTGGTTAATTTTGATTCTTGGTAATTAGCATTAGATTCAATGGTTAATTGCTGCCGAGATTCTGCCATCCCACAACAAATAATTCCATGAGGTTGAATAGCTTCAATTTTACTAATTACTACCTCAGCAGCTTGTTGAATATTAACAGGAAGTCTTCTAACAAAACTTAGCTGTGCATAATCAATTTGGTTTGGTTGAATAATTTTTAAAAGTTCGTCTGAAGAGTTAGATTTTTGATGAGGAAGCCAAGTTTGAAATGAAGTGAGTAAAAGTTGAGGTTGCATAACATAAATAGATGTCAATTGCTCATAAACTATTTTTACCAAATTTTTTTATCTTGAAAAACATCTCGTTTCTGAAACCCTACTTCTTCGTAATAATTTAATCCTCTTTTATTAGGCAAGAATTTATAAATTGAAATTTTATTTAAATTTATGATCGCAACGCAAATTAGTTTTCGGCTAGCCATAAATGGATTTTTTTATTAATTTTAGGATTATAAAAAAAAGTTATAGAAAGCTTTTTTTCTCAAACACTTTAAATTAGAGCGCAGAGCGATCGCTTAATGGAGATTGACGATCCCTTTGAGTTTTACCCCGTAATGCCTTAAAGTGAGAAATTGCCAGGTTAATCACGGTTGAATCGGTTGGATCGAAAATAAATTATGTCTGCGCTTACTACTGCCCCTGTAAATATTAATTTTCCTCTGACAGCAATTATCGGACAAGAAGCGATTAAATTAGCCTTGCTGTTAGCAGCAATCGATCCAGAATTAGGTGGTGTTGCGATCGCAGGAAGGCGAGGAACGGCTAAATCAGTTATGGCGAGAGGCATTCATAGTTTATTGCCACCGATTGAAATAATTAAGGGTTCTTTATACAATTGCGATCCCAGTAAACCCCGAGAGTGGGATGACGATACCATAGAACTTTATGGCAATAGTAATTTAGCAGAGATTTCTACAGAAGTTATTCCTGCCCCTTTTGTACAAATTCCTTTGGGTGTAACTGAAGATCGTTTATTGGGTTCGGTAGATGTAGAAGAGTCAGTTAAACAAGGCGAAGCAGTCTTTCAACCAGGATTATTAGCCCAGGCACATCGAGGAGTGTTGTATATTGATGAGATTAATCTCCTTGACGATCAAATTGCCAACCAACTATTAACCGTTTTAACTGAAGGGCGTAATCAGATCGAACGAGAAGGGATTTCCTTTCAACATCCCTGTAAACCAATTCTGATTGCCACTTATAACCCTGAAGAAGGTAATCTTAGAGAACATTTATTAGACCGAATTGCGATCGCTCTTTCTGCCGATGGAGTTTTATCTTTAGATCAACGAGTGCAA
Source organism: Stanieria cyanosphaera PCC 7437 (assembly GCF_000317575.1). NCBI lineage: Bacteria > Bacillati > Cyanobacteriota > Cyanophyceae > Pleurocapsales > Dermocarpellaceae > Stanieria > Stanieria cyanosphaera. The sequence continues at coordinate 3,304,093 of NC_019748.1, forward strand.
GCAGTCGATCAAGTTATTGATTATGCTAGTTCTCCTCAAAATTTCATTAATCAATATAGTGAAGATATTGATACTCTCAAAACCGATATTATCTTAGCTAGGGAATGGCTGAAAGAAGTCAAAATTAGTCACGATCAAATTCTTTATTTGGTACAAGAAGCAATTAGAGGAGGAGTCGAAGGGCATCGGGCAGAATTATTTGCCGTCAGGGTAGCTAAAGCTGCTGCTGCATTGGAAGGAAGAAATAATGTTATTGCTGATGATTTGAAAAAAGCGGTGGAATTAGTAATTGTTCCCCGCGCTACCACAGTGGAAATGCCTCCCGAAGATGCACCACCACCCCCACCACCACCGCCTCAAGAACAACCCCAAGACGAATCTAATCAAGATCAAGAGGAACAAGAAGAAAAAGAAGAGGAAGAAGACAAAGAACAAGAACCACCAGGCATTCCTGAAGAGTTTGTCTTTGATATCGAAGGTGTAATTTTAGACCCCAGCGTACTTTACTTTGCCCAAATGACTAAACGGCAAGGAAAATCGGGTAATCGCAGTCTGATTTTTTCAGAGGATAGGGGTAGATATATTAAACCCATGTTTCCCAAAGGGAAGGTAAGAAGAATTGCGGTTGATGCTACTCTTCGTAGTGCTGCACCCTATCAAAAAGCGAGAAGGGAACGTTATCCAAATCGCAAGGTAATTGTTGAACAAGGTGATATTAGGGCAAAACGATTAGCTAGGAAAGCTGGTTCTTTAATTGTTTTTGTTGTAGATGCTTCTGGTTCGATGGCATTGAATCGAATGCAGTCAGCTAAAGGTGCGGTGATGCGCTTGTTAACTGAAGCTTATGAAAATCGCGACCAAGTTTCCCTGATTCCCTTCCGTGGTGAACGGGCAGATGTGCTGTTACCTCCCACTCGTTCGATTACTATGGCGCGTGGACGTTTAGAAAGTCTTCCTTGTGGTGGAGGTTCTCCCCTAGCACACGGTTTAACCCAAGCGGTTCATGTTGGCATGAATGCGCAAATGTCGGGAGATATTGGGCAGGTAGTTATTGTTGCCATTACCGATGGTAGAGGAAATATACCTTTAGCCCGTTCTTTAGGAGAACCTTTAGTAGAAGGAGAAAAACCAGATATTAAAGGGGAATTACTAGAAATTGCTGGAAAAATACGCGCTTTAGGCATGAAATTGCTGGTAATTGATACCGAAAGTAAATTTGTGACTACTGGTTTTGCTAAAGAACTCGCCAAACAAGCTGGTGGAACATACTATCATTTACCCAAAGCAACTGATAGAGCGATCGCAGATATGGCAAGAGGTGCAATTTCCAACCTTTAATCAAATTCCACTAAAAAAATTTAGATTTACTCTTTTTCTTAGAACTGACATCCTCCCGACTCTGATTGCTACGCAATACAGAGTGGGGTTCCCAACTCAACCACCAAACTTATCCAACAAGCTTTCACTTATTTGACAGAGGTTCAAATGTCCTTGGGCGTTCATTCGGGAGTGTCCCCCCCTACTCAAATATTCCAGTCCTTTTGCCAAAAGATTACGGCTAGCGTTTTCGTCTCTATCAAGAATACAACCGCACTCACAAGCGTGGGTTCTTTCAGACAAAGACTTTTTAACAATTCGATGGCAAGAACTACACTCTTGGCTGGTGTACTGAGGTGGAACAGCGATGACAATTTTGCCAAACACCTGCCCGTAGTACTCCAGCCATTCAAAAAACTGTCTCCAAGCAGCGTCACTTATACTTTTGGCAAGACGACAATTTTTAACCATATTCCGCACCATCAATTTCTCAAACACCACCAAATCGTTAGATTTGACCACGCATCTTGCCAACTTCACGGCAAAATCTTTACGCTGGCGCGAGACTTTCAAGTGCTTTCTTCCCAGTTTGTTAATCGCTATCTTTCGTTTGTTAGAGCCTTTAACCTTGCGACTTACTCGTTTTTGCAGACGTTTAAGAGCTTTTTCCGATTTTCTCAGATGACGAGGGTTTTCAACTTTATTACCTCGATTATCGGTATAGAAGTGCATCAACCCAACATCAAGAGCAATTACTTCCTCAGTTGGTTCAACCTCTTCAAGTCGGTCAATGGCAATACAAAATTGAGCATAATACCCATCTGCCCTATGGACAATCCGGACTCTTTTAATTTGTTCGGGTTGATAGTAGTTCAGGTCGAACGCTCCAATCATTCGGAAACTACCAGCTTTGAACCCATCGGTGAAACTGATAGATTGTCTATCTTCCGAGAGTTTGTAGCCAGTAGTTTTGTATTCAACAGAGCGCGATTTTTTGAATCTGGGATAACCTTTTTTCTTGATAGCTGGATTTTTGCAGTTGTCATAAAAACGCTTAATCGATTGCCAAGCACGCTCGGCAGATGCTTGACGAGCCTGAGAATTAAGCTTTTTAGCCCATTCATATTCTTTGCCCAGCACAGCGCACAAAGCAGACAAGTCGTATTGTCCAACACCGCGATTATCCATCCAGTGCCGAATACAACTATTTCTGACAAAACCAGCCGTGCGAATCATTTCGTCAATGACTGCAAACTGTTTTGTAGAACCTCTGAGCTTGGCTTCAAGTACGAACAAGATCAATATCCCAAATATCTTATGGAGTTATTTTACCATAAGGTGTGCTGTCGCACGTTTGTTTATTGGTCAAAATTCATGAAGTCATCGCAGCTTTCGTCGTTGTACGGCGAAAGAACGATGACCTCGTCGCTGAATCAAAGATTACAGCGCGAGCCTTCTTTCGACATTAAAGGTAAATTTATACCAAATCAAATAATGTTTTTGTAAGGGTGATTGGTCAATCGCCTTCAGAGTATGTGTCGCATTCTTTTTTCAAATTTCTAGCTTTAGTTAGATGTAAAATCAAAAATCTTGTGTTTAAAATACACAAATAAATATAACAACTCTGCTATAAATTAGTAGATAAGCCTTAATGATCAAAGTTGTAATTTTCGATCTTGATGGTACTTTAGTTGATTCAGTCGATCTTCACGCTCAAGCTTGGGTTAAAGCTTTTCAAAACTATGGGTATGAATTCCCTTTTGAAAAGTTACGTCAGCAAATTGGCAAAGGTGGTTCTTATATTATTAAGGATTTATTACCACAAGCTGAGTATGAAAAATTATGTTCCGCTATTTCCGATTATCGTAAAGAATATTATCAAAATAATCTTTTAGAACAAGTCCGCCCATTTCCTAAAGTTAAAGAATTATTTGAAAAAATTAAAGCAGATGGAATCAGAATTGTCTTAGCTTCTTCTGCAAGAACAAAAACGGTTGCTCACTATAAAAAATTATTAGAAATTGAAGATTTAATTGATGGTGCTACTTCTACTGATGATGTAGAAAAATCAAAACCAGAACCAGATATTTTTTTAGCTGCCTTAGAAAAAGTTGATGCTGTAAAAGCTAATGAAGTAATTGTAATTGGAGATAGTCCTTATGATGTTCAAGCAGCAAATAAAATTTCTTTACCAACTATTGGTTTTCTCTGTGGTGGTTTTGCAAAAGAAAAGTTAATCGAAGCTGGCTGTATAGCTATTTATCAAGATGCTGCTGATTTACTAGCCAATTATGAGCAATCTCCACTTAAAAGTTATTAAGAATTAGTACTTTAATTTCTTGTTATCAAAAGAATTATTATTTGCTTATAAATTGTATTTAAAATACCAAAATGATTTTTATAGAAGAAAGAAGAGGATTGTTACAAAGGTTGATTAAGTTTTTCGGCGATATTTTATTAAAATTTTTTCGCTGGTTACAACCTCGTCGGTATTAAATTAACTAATTTAAGAATTAACAATTATAGCGATCGCTTGAGAGACACTTGAGACAAGAACGTGCAGTATAAATCAACTTATGCTGCTTGGTTTTTACATAAATACTGACTGAAATACAATACAACAATTTTTCCGCTCAGTTCTAATCGTAAATTCGCTTAAATATTTTTAGATTAATGTTGACTGATAGACACGGAGACGGGCAGACTGGAATAATTTTATTAAAAGAAATGCTCTAACTTCTTAGAACAAAAAAATTGAAAAATTATTTCTTTTGGTAGAGATATTAATTGGATTTGAAAATGAAACTTAAAGTATCAAGGAAAAAAAAATAAAGTTAGACAGTTTCGACAATTATTAATGTCCTAATCAAAGAATAAAAAATGAGTACAACACAATATCAAAAAGCAATAGGCGTTTTCCACAATCGCGCAGAAGCTGAAGCAGCACTTAGAGAACTTCAGCAATCTGGTTTTTTAATGGACCGAGTTTCTGTAATCGCTCAAAACCCCGAACAAACCAAAGGAATGACAGAAGCAAATGTTCGTGAAGGTGTTGGTAATAAAGCAGATGAAGGAGCTACTACTGGAGCGGTTACTGGTGGAACTTTAGGCGGTTTGACTGGTTTATTAGTAGGTCTTGGTACGTTAGCAATTCCAGGTGTTGGACCAATTTTACTAGCAGGTGCAACCGCAACTGCGCTAGCAACCACAGTAGCTGGAGGTGCAATTGGTGCTGCTGCTGGCGGTTTAATTGGCGGACTGATTGGTTTGGGAATTCCTGAAGAGAGAGCTAGACTTTATAACGATCGCGTCAGACAAGGATACTACCTAGTAATCATCGAAGGAAATTCAGTAGAAATTGAGCGCGCAGAAGCTGTCTTACGTCGTCATGGTATTCAAGATTGGGATGTTTATGGACAACCACAGCGTGAGATAACTTCCAATCATCCTGCAACGGAATTAAATGCAGGCGTACCCATGACTAGAGCTAATTCTACTGATTATGTGACGACCACAACCAAACCAACTACCAACAGAACTATTAACACTCGTAAACACGCAGTTGCAGTTTTTTCTCATCGCCAAGAGGCAGAACAAGCAGTTAGAGACTTGAAAGAATCTGGTTTTCCTCTAGAACAAATTGATATAGTAGCGACAGAAACAAGCACCAATCATCCTTTTACTGGTGTAAAAACTCGCAATCGTATTGATGATTATGCAAGCTTGGGAATTTTAGAACCAGCAGCTAATGTCTATCGCGATCGCCTTAACCGAGGACAGTATTTAGTAATGCTCAAAGGCACAGATGAAGAACTTCAGCGTGCTGAAACAAGGTTAAATCGTCGCGCTATTCAACAGTGGGATATTTATCAGGTTGTTGCCGATCATCCCGAAGTCATCATTATTGATCATCGTCATCCTAATACTTAATTTCAACAATGATGAATGATGATTTTTGAGAGCGTTACTTCTTTCGACGTCAAGTTTGAATAAGGCTCTCAAGTCGAAAATTACTTAACTCAAATCCTCAAAGACTTCTTGTCTAAGTCATATTTTTGAGTTCAACTCAGCATCAACAACAGAAAAAAAACGATGGCTATACAAGAACAATTAAAACAATGGCAAGAATTGGCACAACAATTGCGTGTAGATAGTATTCGTGCTACTACTGCTGCTGGTTCAGGACATCCCACTTCTTCAATGTCGGCTGCCGATTTGATGGCAGTTTTACTTGCCAAATACTTAAGCTACGACTTCGATCATCCCGACAATCCCAACAATGATCATTTTATTCTCTCCAAGGGTCATGCTTCGCCTTTGCTTTATGCCATGTACAAAGCAGCAGGAGTGATTGACGAAGATGAATTGATGTCATTACGCAAGTTTGGCAGTCGCTTTGAAGGTCATCCTGTACCACTTATTCCTTGGGTGGAAGTAGCTACTGGTTCTTTAGGACAAGGCTTACCCATCGGCGTTGGCATAGGTTTGGCAGGAAAATATCTTGATCAACTACCCTATCGAATTTGGGTTTTACTGGGTGATAGCGAATCGGCAGAAGGTTCAGTTTGGGAGGCTTTTGATCATGCTTCTTATTACCATCTCAACAATTTGATCGCCATTATCGATGTCAATCGCTTAGGTCAACGAGGTCAAACCGAACTAGGTTGGGATACTCAAGCCTATGCTAAGCGTGCTAAAGCTTTTGGTTGGCACACTATCGAAATAGACGGTCACGACCTAGAACAAATTGACCGAGCTTATGAAGAAGCTTTAAGCATCAGCGATCGCCCTACTTTAATTATCGCTCGTACTAAAAAAGGTAAAGGTGTTGCTGCTTTAGAAGATCTTGATGGATGGCATGGTAAAAATTTGGACGAGCAACAGGCAAAAGAAGCTATAAAAGAGTTGGGAGGAGAACGTCACCTGACTATCGAGGTACAAAAACCACCAACCAATGGTCATCCTGCTTTACCCATCGCTCATCCTTTTCATTTTCCAACTTATGAAATAGGTGAGACAGTGGCTACCAGAAAAGCCTATGGTGAGGCTGTCAAAGCTTTAGGTGCTGCTTATCCTCGTTTGGTTGTCTTAGATGCAGAAGTAAGTAACTCAACTCATGCGGAAGATTTTGCTAAAACCTATCCAGAACGTTTTTTTGAAATGTTTATTGCTGAACAACAAATGGTAGCAGCAGCAGTGGGTTTACAAGTACGAGGATACCAACCTTTTGCTTCTAGTTTTGCGGCCTTTCTTTCTCGTGCCTATGATTTTGTTCGCATGGCTGCCGTTTCTCGTGCCAAGATCAAACTAGTAGGTTCTCATGCTGGAGTATCGATTGGTCAAGATGGTGCTTCCCAAATGGGATTAGAAGATTTGGCTTCTTTGCGTGCAGTCTGTGGTAGTACAGTACTTTATCCTTGTGATGGCAACCAAACTGCTAAGTTAGTAGAACAAATGCTTGGTTGCGAAGGAGTTGTGTATTTACGAACAACTCGGATGAAAACTCCAGTTATTTATTCGATTCAAGAAGAGTTTCCCGTCGGTGGTAGTAAAATTGTTCGCCAATCTGACCGCGATCGCTTGACCATCATTGGTGCTGGAGTAACTCTTCATGAAGCTCTCAAAGCCTACGAACATCTCAAAGAAGAAGGCATTACCGCCAGGGTAATTGATGCTTATTCTGTCAAACCCATTGATGTCGAAACTTTACATCAAGCAGCCAAAGACACAGATGGTAATTTAATTGTAGTTGAAGACCATTGGGCAGAAGGAGGATTAGGAGCAGCCGTACTCGATGCTTTTGCAGGGAACAAAACTAAAGCGAAGTATCAAGGATTGCCTTTAAATCTTATTAAATTGGCAGTAAGGGAAATGCCTGGTTCGGGTTCGCCAGAAGAATTGTTACACGCAGCTAAAATTGATGCTTTTGCCATTGTCGAAGCAGCACGATCACTAGTCGAATCCCAGGTAATTGCTAGTCAAAACTAGTTGATACAGCTATCTCCAGTATAGTTTTTGCAAAAAAAACACCAATTAAATTAAGGTATCTATCTTAAGAATGACGAATAGCTTCTGAAATAATAGATAGCCTATTAAAAATAGAAATTGAGTTTTTGCTTGAGCTAATCTCTACATAAGATTAACTTAAGTTCGTTAGTTCCCCAATTTAAACTCAATAACCAGCACTTACGCAAAATCATCGAATCTAAGCTGGGTAATGTCGACCCGAATCATATATAAAGATTAAAATCGAGTGCGATCAATTTGCGTAAGTCCTATTAACTTTTTCAAACTGATATGAAATGTCTCTTCAGGATTCAATCAGCTTTTTAAATAGCTAACAATTTAATGGGTGCAATCGTCTAAACCAGGATGATTGACGTTGATTAAACCAATCAATCCAAAGCAAAGGAGGAACAAATGGTTCAACAAATGCAAGGACAATCCAACACAGGCACAACAGATCAAGATTATAATTTGATCAGCGTTCTCTATCACGCGTTACAAAGTGCTGCGGTATGTGATACCTATATGGAAGATGCCGAACAAGCAGGCGATCGCGAGTTAACTGAATTCTTTCAACAAGTTAAAGAGCAAAATTGCGAACAAGCAGAACGTGCCAAAAAACTGATGGCACAACGAATAGGGCAATAGTACTAACTTAGAGTTATTGTTAATTTAGGCGCAGTGAAACAAGAAAAAAATTCATCTGCGCCTAGGATATTGGAAGTTACTGACTCAAAATATTTAGCAGAGCCATATATAGCCTTTCTCGCTCTTGGTGAGGTACATCATTACCAGTTACTAATTACTAATTACTAATTACTAATTATGAGGGATGAATAATCAACCATTAGCATAAGCGAAGCGCACTACCGTAGGTCTCAACTATCAACGCTCTACCAGGGAAATGAACTGTATTTCATTAATCTGAGAACCGCTATATCTTTCTATCAAAAGTTAGAAGCTTTTGGGAAGTAAATCAGCATAGTTAAAACTAAACAATAAGTTTCAGTTTGGTCAAACTCTAACTTTAGACTGACTAAAAACTACTCTTTTAGGATGACGTTTAACTCTCTTCAATTGATTAAATTAAGAATAAATCTTCTCCGAGATTACTAATAGATTAAAACCGAAAAATAATTACCAATTACAATTAAGTTAACAAAAGGATTAACCATGCAAGACGTACCAAAAAATGCTAAAGAAGGCGACTATTACAAAACTGAAGAAATTCCAGCAGAAGCCAGAGAAGCTGTTCCTACTGAAGAAAGACTAAGCCCCAAACAAAGAAACCTAACTGCTAATCCAGGCGATCGCATTTCTGATGAACCTCAGACAATAGAAGAAAAAGCTGAACAAATTGCAGTAGACGCTCCTGATATCACTGGTGATCATATCAAAGTACCAACTTATTTTGTAGTTGACGAACCTGATGGTGAAGAAAAAGCACTTCATCATGTTAAAGATGCAGAAGAAATATCCGATGTAATTCGCCAAGCCAGAGTAGATGAGGATGGTAATCGCACTTGGTGGTAGATAGATTAATTAGGGGAAAAGAGCAATTATTTAGCTTTTTCCCTAGTTAACTCTTTGGTATTAATTATAAAATTTTAAATTTTATCTAAACTAACTAATGACGCGATCGCCATAAAAGTCCTAATAAACCAATAGCCATAGCCAAACAAATTAAGATGTAAAGGTTGAAGCTAATTCCAGAACCAGTTGTTTCATTTTTCCACCGTAAAATCCACCAAACACCCTCACCAAAAGCAAAAGAAGGAACTTTAAAAAACAATAAGATTGCTGGTAGGGCAGAAAAAATAAGAATGAGCATTAATAAACTTCCTAAGCTTAAGCTCAGAAAATATTTTAAATTCGACTCAACTTTTTTCATTGATTGAATTTTTGTGCATTAATTGTTTAAATTATCAAATTTAAGAAGTTAATTCTTCTAGCCATAGCTATACATTTAAAATTCTCATAGAGAAATAAAGTTCTAAAAAAAAGTAATTAGCAACTCTATCCTTAAAGATAATTTGATCAATAGATTTTACAGCTAACTTGTAGTTTAAAAACTATGGTTATCTTAGGAGAAAATTTCAATGCTAGAGTACCGACAAGACCAAAATTCTAATGTCATTGGCATTAAAGTTGATGGCAAAATTACTAAAAACGATTTTACCGAACTTGTTCACAAGTTAGAAACTGCAATTAATAACTACGGACAAATTCGTATTTTAGTTGAGTTTATTCAAATGCAAGGATTAGAAGCCAGTGCTTTTTGGGAAGATTTGCGTTTTAGTTTGACTCATTTTAAAGATATCAGTCGCTATGCCATAGTAGGAGAACAAACTTGGCTACAAGCTTGGACAAATTTAGTTAAGCCGTTTATTCCTTGTGAAGTTAAATATTTTAAATCTAATGAGCTTGAGGAAGCTTGGCATTGGTTAGAAAGTTCGAGTAGTTTTTCAGAAGATTAAAGATCATTTAAAACAAGCTAATCATAATTATAGCGATCGCTCTTAATTTATACTAATTCTCAACAGCATAATTCTATCTGCTGAGGAAACTTCAGCATATCTCACGCTCAATCATTTACTGGAGACATAAATCACTTTTCCTTCATATCTTCTGCCTTTTGCCTAAATCTAAAGTCTCTCGCTATTTTTGATAAATAGTATTATTTCAAATAATCAAAACTACTACTACCAAAGATAGAGTAAAATCTTGTCCATACTTGCTAAGTTCTAAAAAACATTTGATGACGAAGCGTAATTAAATACAGCTATTAATCAAAAAGAGAAAATTAACCATGTTTTTGAGAATTTGGCAGTTTATGACAATCATTCTTGCTGCACTAACTACGGGGGCTGCCTATTGTCATGTTTTAGAATTGCCAGCAAAAATGGGTTATGATGCAACCTTCTACATGAGATTAAATACTAGTCTTTATTGGGGCTTTGGACATATTGCGGGGTTCATTGAGGCTGCGACAGTCTTTGTGGCAGCACCAGTGCTATTATTTTTCCTGCGTAAACGAAAACTTGCCTTTCAATGGGCGTTAGCTGGAACAATTTCCTTGGCGTTAGCATTTATCGTTTTTCTCGTCTTTACAGAACCTATGAATCGTAATATCTTCCAATGGTTAACTGAGTCAGTGCCAGCAGATTGGACAAGGGTACGAAATCAATGGGAATATTCGCATCTAGCACGTTTTATCCTTCAGTTAATTGGGTTGTGTGCCTTGCAGTTATCTGTATTTGTCGAAACTCCAACCAAACAATAGTGCGATTCTGATTAGCTTACTTTCAATTCAATTATTTAAACTATTTTTAACCAAAAATCTTTGCTCGAAAATGATCGCAACACCTTCCCCATCTAAAATTATTTAAAAATAAAAATCTATCCATAAAAAAACCAGAAAATTTTTATTGCTGCACTAATGACGAATTGCTTTGTTGTTTGATGTTTTAACCAGCACTGAAATCACCAACAAACTTAGTCCAAGAATTTTAATCAAAGCGTTAATTGCGTGGGCATACTCCCATTGATTACGATACCTCATCCAATCTTGAGGAATTGGATTATTTAGCCAAGTAGCAAACTCAGCATTCATCGGCGCAACAAATGAAAACCAACTTATTAAGGCTATTATTAAAAGAATCGTTCCTGCCAATGTCCAATAAAAACTAGAACTACCTCTACGGAGAAGAAACAATAGTACAATTGAAGCTAAAATTGCACCAAGTTCAAAAGCTGCGCCGAGTGTGCCAAAAAGACGATAAACATTTTGAAATATCGTTACTGCAACCCAAAGTTGTCGATCAAATTGCATTCTTTGAGGAAATTCCAGCAAATGCGCCATCGATAAGCTGAGACTGAAAGAAGTCAGCATAATGGTTACGAATCGCCACGTTTGGATCAGCCTCATAATGCTTTACCTCACGACACTCGTTACACGATTCCATCATATAAATATAGATAGATGCAGCGTAACTATCGAATGATATAGCTTAAGAGCGATCGCTATAATAAATATATAATTTAGTTTTTTATTACTAAAAAAACGCCCAGCTTGGTTATATCTTTTTATCTATTTTTTACGGCAAAAATTAGTAATTAATTATGTATTTTAGTTTTTTTATTCTTTTTTTATTATGACTTTTGAATGATTTCTAAACCAGGGTTTTTCAAATTTAATAATACTAGCTTAAATTTTTAATCGGAGCAAAGGAAGTTTAGCTAGTGAATCAACCAGATCTTGGCGAACAAGCAATTAGTAAAGCAGCAGAAATTGGCTTATCTAGTCAACTTGATGAAGCAGAAAACTTAGAAGTAGATCTTCGTACTAATCCTCTAGATTTAATGCAAGGAAAACTTCAATCAGTTGAGGTTGAAGGAGAAGGATTAGTGATGAAAAAAGATTTGCGAGCCGAAGAATTGAAGATTCAAACTAATGAAATCGGAATTAATACGGTTAAAGCTGCTTTTGGCAATATTGAATTAACTCGTCCGACAGATGCTAAGGCTCAAATTGTCTTAAATGAAGCAGATATTGAACGAGCTTTTAATTCTGAATATGTCAAACAAAAACTGCAAAATTTGCAAATAAAAAGTGAAGATCATTCGTTAACAGCTAACATTAATCAAGTTAAATTTGTTCTTCCTGAAGCTAGAAAAGTTAGTTTGGAAGCAAATTTAGAGATTGCAGAAACGGAAACTACTGAAAAAATTGCTTTTAGTGCCGTACCGCGTGTCAGTGCCGATGGTTATAGCGTTGCTTTGGAAGAAATTCAATATCCTAAAGATCAAAACTATGCCTCGGAACTAACATCTGCTTTACTTGATAGTGTTAGTGAAATCTTAGATTTACGAAATTTCGATCTCAAAGAAATATCTCTAAACTTGAATAAGCTTGAAGTACAACCTGGCAAAATGATTTTGGTAGCTGATGCCAGAATTGAAAATTTTCCTGACGGAAATTAAATCAAGCCTGAAAATGTTTGCTATAGATAAATTTACTTTGGCAACTACAAAAACTCAAATTTGAGATTAAACTTCGTCTACTTTGAAGATGGAAAAAACTGAAATAAATTTACTAGATTCCATCGTTTTATCAAAACCTTGAGTTTTTCTAAACATCTTTTTTAAGGAACAAAATTTAAACAATTTTTAACTTTGAACCTTAAAACTTTATTATTCATTCTGGACGAAGCTTAATCCCTTTGCTCAACAATCTAAATTTGTTTCTCTTGTCTAGCAAACTTTTTTAACTCTCTAAGTCATGAATAATTCAACCTTACCCGAAACATTAAACACTATCTTTGAAGAACAAAAAGATTTAGACTCAACTTTAGCAGCTTTAATGGCTACCACGGTCAAGTTATTAGACTGCGATCGCTCTTTTCTTTATGTTCGCGATCCTGATACTCGTTTGGGTAAGGCAGCTTATTGTTACTGTCGCGATGCTACTATTCCCGATGTGACAAATGAGCAGTGGCAGTCGGAATCTCCCGATTTAGAAAAAGAAGATCCCATGTTTGCTGCTGCTTTGCGTTGTCAACCAACTATTTTTGTTGAAGATATCGAAACTGCTTTACCTGAAGTAGTTAATCGGGAATTTGAGCGAAAAAATTTTGGACATCGAGCTTTAATTCATGCTCATTTGTGTTGTAACGGTAAGCTTTGGGGGATTTTGCAACCCTGTATCTTTTCTCAACCTCGCATCTGGACTGAATCCGATCAAAAACTAATTACAGCGATCGCACATCGAACCACACCTTTAGTGATCGAATACGTACAAAGAAACCTTATTTTAATCAAAGGAGATTGAAATATACAATGATTGTCAATTTACAATCCGATGGTTGGGAAATTATTTATCATCGCGCTCATGCTTTACTCGCTGCTCAAATAGCTGGAGCTTGGCATCTAGAAGATGCTGTCCCTGGTATCATCGACACCATTGCAGCTATTTCTCACCATGATGATCTTGAAAAGGAATGGGAAGAAAATCTATTGACACCCGCAGGTGCGCCAATGGACTTTACCCTAGAGCAACAAACCCCGATTCCAAAACTGCGTAAACATATCGAAGATTCTCTTTATCGCGGACGTTGGGTAGCACTTCTCAACTCTATGCATTTATGTTTTATTAATAGTCAAAACGATTCTCCAGAAGTTAAAAAATTTATTAAAGAACAACAAGATTTACAAGCACAATGGCGCAAAGAACTAGGAGTTAAAAAAGAAGAAGCTGAATCTGCGTATCGCTTTATGCAATGGTGCGATCGCTTGTCTTTAATTCTTTGTCAAAATCAATTACCTGAAAATGAAAGATCTTTAGAAATAGATGTCGGCCCTAATAAAAAACAATACGATGTCATGCAATTTAATAACGGTTTAGTAACTGTAAATCCTTGGCCTTTTAATCAAGATAAATTTACTGTCAAAGTCGAAGTTTCTCACCTTTCACAAATAAAATTTGATAGTAATGCTGATTTAAAAAAAGCTTTAAAAACAGCACCAAGAAATTATCGTCAATGGACTTTTATTAAACAAAATAAATAATGTAGGCAACAGACAACAGTAAAACTGTACCTCATAAGTAGTTGTGCAAGATTAATTAGATAGTAACAGTAGAGACAATTCATGAATTGTCCCTACTAAAACAACCACCACCGCCAGGAGTTTCAATTACAAAAGTATCTCCTGGTTGCATTTTTACTGTAGCAGTACTTGCTAATTTTTCAATAGTTCCATCTTGACGTTCCACATAATTTTTTCCTACCTTTCCTGCTTCTCCGCCAGCCAAACCAAAAGAAGGAATTACTCGACGACTAGACAAAATTGCTGCACTCATAGGTTCAAGAAAACGAATCTTTCTAACCACACCATTACCACCACAATATTGACCTTTTCCACCACTTTCAGAACGAATACTAAAACTTTCTAAAACAACAGGAAAACGCAATTCTAATACTTCTGGATCGCTCAAACGAGAATTAGTCATGTGTGTGTGAACTGCATCTGTACCATTAAAGTTTTTTCCCGCACCAGAACCACCACAAATTGTTTCGTAATACTGATATTTTTCATTACCAAAGGTAAAGTTATTCATTGTACCTTGTGAAGCTGCCATTACTCCTAAAGCACCATACAAACAGTCAGTAATATTTTGCGAAGTTTCTACATTTCCTGCTACTACTGCTGCTGGATAGCAAGGATTTAACATACAACCTTCAGGAATAATTATTTTTAAAGGTTTGAGACAACCAGCATTAAGAGGAATATTATCTTGGACTAAAGTCCTAAAAACGTATAATACTGCTGCTTTGCAAACTGCCGAAGGAGCATTAAAATTATTCTCAAGTTGGGGAGATGTTCCCGTAAAATCTATAGTTACACTTCGTTCTTCTCGGTTAATATTAATCGTAACTGTGATTTGACTTCCATTATCTAAATGAACAGTAAAATTACCATCATGAAGAACATTAATTACCTTTCTAACTGATTCTTCAGCATTATCCTGCACAAATTGCATATAAGTTTGAACAGTTTCTAAGCTATAATGTTCGATCATTTTATGTAATTCTTGAACACCTTTTTCATTGGCTGCAATTTGTGCCTGTAAATCTGCAATATTTTGTACGGAATTACGCACAGGATATTCATGATTAGTAAGCAAATTGAGTAATTCTTGTTCTTGAAATTTTCCTTCTTTTACTATTTGAAAATTATCAATTAAAATTCCTTCTTCAGTAATATTTTTACTATCAGAAGGCATTGAACCAGGAGTAATTCCGCCAATATCGGCATGATGTCCCCGTGAAGCGACGTAGAATATAGGAAGAAGAGAAGAAGAAAAAACAGGAGTAATTACGGTAATATCTGGTAAATGTGTTCCACCGTTATAAGGATTATTTTGGACATAAACATCACCTGGTTGCAAATTTTGTCCTGATTCAATCAGACTACGAACGCTTTCACTCATCGAACCTAAATGAACAGGAATATGAGGTGCATTAGCTACTAATTGTCCTTCACCATCAAAAATAGCACAAGAAAAGTCTAAACGTTCTTTAATATTGACAGAATAGCTTGTATTTTGTAGCGTTGTTCCCATTTGTTCGGCTATAGAACGAAATAGGTTATTAAATATTTCTAGTTTAACGGGATCTGGTTGAGATAACTTTAAGTTCATGTTCATTAATTTTTTATTTAATGATCTAAAACATTAATTGGTTGCGATCTTGTTCACAGCAATTTTTTCGGAAAATAGTGACACTAAATTCATGAAGAATATGAATAAGCCACAACGAAAAACCAATAAATGAAAACTTCATTATTCACTATTTTATTACTAACTTTAACTAATAATATTTCCGCAGTTGCACTACCAACCAGAAGCCAAGCTAGTCAATGGCACAATTTTTGTGAAAAGCAAGAAACAATTTTAGACCGAGCAGTTTGTATCCACGTTCTTAAAAAACATATTGAAGGTGACTATGTTTATTTTATTAATGATTGGACCGAGTTGAAGACTAGAGATTTTAGCATCTATTCAGAAGGCGATTTAAAGAGAATACATCAACAAGATCGTAATTTAGTTCAAGTGTATATTTTACGATTACCCACTAAATAAACTAAAAAGAATAATCAAATACATCAAAAGAAAAGGAAGCTCTAAGTATATTACGAAATATGTACTCGATACAATTAAAACTCAAATCTTCAAGTAACAATTTAGCTCAATTAAACAGTCAAAAAAATACTCTTTATAACTCTAATAATGCTTCAAGCATTAATACTTATAATACTCTGGTCAATAAATATAACGAGATTGTACAAGAAAGCAATAAACTATCAAATCAATATAATCAGTTAAAAGATTCATATAATAATCTTGTTCATCAAATTTCTCCCTCTACAAATGTTACATTTATAAATTGTATCAATAGCGAGTTGCTAGCATTAGAAACAGCTACAATGAATCAAAATCTTGATTTTTTGAATAGAAATCTAGAAAACTTAAAATACTAATATCGTACGCTTTTTACAAAGTAGATCGCATCTAAAAGTTTCTGTCCAATGGCAACAGTTTTTGAAATAACACATTGGATGATTGCTAATCATCCGAAAAAAAAATCTAAAATCCACTTTAGTTGTCCTCTTGGTTTGAAGAAAGTTGAGGACAATTACTAGTAATCAATTAACCTTATGTGCAATTTTTGTAATAATGTCATTCTGAGCGTAACCAAGTGAAGCGAAGAATCTTGCGAGATGCTTCACGAAGTTTACCCTTTAACAACGTGAAAGGCTATTGCTACGTTCACCATGACAAGAAAGTTGTACATGGCGTAAATTATTAAATTTCGTTTAAATCCCTTGACGAGATACAAGCTTTTCAATTTGAGCTTGAGTTTCTTGAAGTAGCTGTTGTCTGCTGTCGCATACTTCAGTTAGAGGCGGAATGAGATTGCGTGCTTGCAGTGCCATGTGAAGTTGTAGTTGAGCAACATACTCGCTAATGTCTTCGCGGAATAAAAGCTGGTTATTCTCACTAGCCTGGGATTTCAAGGTTGTACTCCTTCTCTTGATAGAACTACTGCGATCAAAGCTATCATAAACTGGTTGATTTTTTTCTACGCTCTGCACGACTCTCAATATTTTGCAATATATTTTGTTAACAAAATTTAAATTTTTAGCGTTGGTTTTTTGCCCTTGGTCTAACGCTAGTATCAATAATGTAGTAATTTGTCCAATCGACACGCTATTAACTATTAAGTACTGACCAAATCATCTATGGTTAAAGTTTCTGTTCAACAAGAAGAAAATCGAGTTCAAACTTCCTTAAAAACGATCGCTTTTGATGTTAACGGCATGAAGTGTGCTGGTTGTGTTAAAGCAGTAGAACGCCAACTACAACAACATCAAGGAGTAATCTCTGCCTGCGTTAATCTGATTACGGAAGTGGCAGTGGTTGAATATGAAGCAGAAACGATTAAACCAGAAAAACTTGCTCAAAAATTGACTCAGACGGGCTTTCCCACTCAATTAAGAACTCAAACAGAAAGTGTTACCGAAGTTGTTGACAAAACAGCTATCAAAAGAAAACAACAGCAACAGCAGCAATTTTGGCAGTTAATTACCGCAGCAACTTTATTATTTTTCTCTACAATTGGTCATTTTCATCATCTGGGATTACCTGCCATACCATTACTAAGTAATATTTGGTTTCATTTTGGTTTAGCTACATTAGCTTTATTAATTCCTGGGCGTTCTTTGTTGATTGATGGTTGGCGCAGTTTGTGGCATAAGATGCCAAATATGAATACTTTAGTTGGATTGGGGACAGTAAGTGCTTATGTAGCTAGTTGCATTGCTTTATTTTTGCCTCAGTTGGGTTGGGAATGTTTTTTTGATGAACCAGTCATGTTACTGGGTTTTATTTTTTTAGGGCGTACTTTAGAAGCGAGAGCAAAACATCGTGCTTCAAGCGCGCTAGAAAGTTTGATTGCCTTACAACCAAGGATCGCTCGTTTAATTGGCAAACAAGATTCAGGAACAATGGGAATAGAAATTCCTGTCGAACAAGTTAAGTTAGGAGAGTGGTTAAAAGTATTACCTGGAGAAAAAATACCCGTTGATGGCAAGATAATCGCAGGAACAACCACTGTAGATGAATCGATGTTAACCGGTGAGGCTATTCCTTTAGTTAAACAACCAGGAGAACCAGTTTATGGAGCTACAATTAATCAAACCGACGTAATTACGCTGCAGGTAACCCGTACTGGTAAAGCAACTACTTTAGCCCAAATTATTAAATTAGTAGAACAAGCTCAAACTCGTAAAGCACCAGTACAAAAATTGGCAGATACAGTAGCAGGATATTTTGCCTATGGAGTAATTACAGTAGCTAGTTTGACTTTTCTGTTTTGGTATTTAATTGGGACTCAACTTTATCCAGAGGTTTTAGTTACTACTAGTCATACCTTGGGACATCATATGGTAATGACGACTTCGCCTTTGTTATTAAGTTTAAAACTAGCGATCGCAGTTTTAGTGATTGCTTGTCCCTGTGCTTTGGGTTTGGCGACTCCTACAGCCATTTTGGTCGGTACTAGTTTGGGTGCTGAACGAGGTATCTTGATTAAGGGAGGAGATGTTTTAGAAAAGGTTCACCAGTTAAATACCATCGTGTTTGATAAAACTGGTACTTTAACTCAAGGTTGTCTGCAAGTTACTGATTGTCTTACTTTTGGAGATTTGAGTTCAGAAGCTCTGTTACAATTAGCTGCTAGTGTAGAGAGTGCCAGTAATCATCCTCTGGCGACAGCAATCCTTGCCTTTGCTCACCAACAAGAATTATCTTTATTAAAACCCACCGATATTATCAATCAACCTGGTTTAGGAATCTCAGCCATAGTAGCAGGAACTAGAGTTTATCTGGGTAATGACGATTGGTTGAGTAAAAATGGCATTGAAATTAGTTATGAAGTAGCTACTGAAGTTGAAAAGTTATTTACTCAGGGAAAAACAGTAGTTTATTTGGCTAAAGAAGCTCAATTACTGGGATTACTGGCTTTAAAAGATAGTTTACGCCCCTTAGCTAAACAAACTATCGCCAATCTCCACAAATTAGGACTAGAAATCATCATGCTCACTGGCGATCGCCAAGAAGTTGCTCAAAAAATTGCTACTCAATTGGGAATCGAGCGAGTAATCGCCCAAGTCAAACCGAACGAAAAGGCTGCCGTAATTAAATCTCTTCAATCAGAAAAGCCCAATCAAATCATAGCAATGGTAGGGGATGGTATTAATGATGCACCCGCTTTAGCTCAAGCAGATTTAGGCATTACCTTGCAGGGTAGTACGGATGTAGCCCTACAAGCTGCCGATCTAGTTTTAATGTCAGGAAATCTTTGGGATTTAGTTGAAGCGATCGCACTAAGTCGTTCAACAGTTAACAAAATTAAGCAAAACCTAATCTGGGCTTTGGCATATAATGTTTTTGCTATCCCTGTAGCTGCGGGACTGTTGTTACCTAGTTTTGGTTTAATGCTTAGTCCAGTAGTTGCTGCGATCGCAATGGCATCGAGTTCTTTATTGGTAGTCAGTAATTCATTACTTTTAAGAAATTCTCATTCGCGTCAAAACTCCTTACTTGGTTAAGCTACCAGTTACCAGTAAAATTTATATGCCAAAATTAAACAATGAGTAGCATAATTGATTCAGTAAGTATATTTAATAAAATATTAAAAAAAACAGTAAACCACTTTTAAAATAAGGATTTGGCATTTGTAACTTGCTAATGAATGCAAAACCGGTAAAACACCGCGAAGACCATGTTTTGATTATCATCGACGGCAAAGGGCAAAAAGAGATTATTCTCATAGATCAAGCTTATTCTTTAGGAAGAGGGCAACAATGTGATATCCGAATTAACTCTCAATTTGTCTCTCGTCACCATGCCACTTTAATTAAGCGTATTCGAGATGATGGCAGTGACTATTACCGTATTATTGACGGAGACTCGACTGGCAAAGTGAGCGTTAACGGTTTGTTGGTTAACGGTCGGAAAGTGTTATTTCATGACTTAAAAGACGGAGATAAAGTAATTTTTGGACCTCAAGTCTCGGCAGTATACCAACATCGCCAGTACGACGTTTTTCCGACTATTCCACCCGATGATCCTTTTGATATTACTCTGATCGACCCAGCCATGATTGACGGTGAAGAAGAAGATTAACAAAAAATTGCTTCAATGATGCAAAATTATTAATATTTGATTAATTTTCCCTAAAAACAGGGCTGGTTAATCATTAATAATTTAGATTTATATTAGACTGAAACAACTATCAGACACCTTTTTACTTTTAAAGCGATCGCAGATGATGCAATTTGCCACGCGTTTACAAGCTCTTTCAAGCAATGTTTTTGCTGATATGGACAGAGCTAAAGCTCAAGCCAAAGCATCGGGAAAAGAAATTATTGACTTGTCTTTAGGTTCTTCTGATTTACCTACCGCCAATCATGTTTTAAATGTTATCGCCCAATCTTTAAGCGATTGTGATACTCATGGTTATTTATTGTTTCATGGAACACAAGCTTTTCGTCAAGCAGCAGCCAAATGGTATAAAGAAAGATTTTCGGTAGAGATCGATCCAGAAACAGAAGTATTACCCCTAATTGGTTCTCAAGAAGGAACTGCTCATTTACCTTTAGCCATTCTCAATCCAGGTGATTTTGCTTTGTTGCTCGATCCTGGTTATCCTTCTCACGCTGGAGGAGTTTATTTGGCAGGTGGGCAAATTTATACCATGCCTTTACTCGCAGAAAAACGATTTTTGCCAATTTTTGCGGATATTCCTGAGACTATATTGGCTCAAACCAAAATGATGGTATTGAGTTATCCCCACAATCCTACTACTGCTACCGCCACTCTCGATTTCTTTCAAGAAGCAGTAGCTTTTTGCTTGCAACATAATTTGGTTTTAGTCCACGACTTTCCATATGTAGATTTAGTTTTTGCTGGAGAAAAACCACCTTCCGTTTTACAAGCCGATCCTAAAAAAGAAGTTTCCATTGAATTTTTTACCCTATCCAAATCTTACAATATGGGAGGATTTCGGATTGGTTATGCCATTGGTAATGCCCAATTAATTAAAGCTTTAAGACAAATCAAAGCCGTAGTTGATTTTAATCAATATCAAGGCATTTTAAATGGTGCGATCGCAGCATTATCGGGTTCACAAAGTTCAGTTCAAAAAACTGTCAATACTTTTCAAGAACGTAGAGATTGTTTTATCGATGCTTTAAAGCAAATTGGTTGGGAAGTTCCTACCCCATCAGCCACTATGTATGTTTGGGCAAAATTACCCAAACCTTGGCAAAATAATTCCATAGATTTTTGTACTAAATTAGTAGCAGAAACAGGAGTTGCCGTTTCTCCAGGAGCAGGTTTTGGTAAATCTGGGGAAGGATATGTCCGTTTTGCGTTAGTTAAAAAGCCTGAAATTTTACAATTAGCTACTCAAAAAATTGCCAAGTTTTTACAGCAAAATAATCAGTAGTTTTACTAATTAAATCTAACTAAAAATTTAATTAATAGTTAATTGTTAATTGATAACTGGTGTACAGACGCGTCGGCGACACGTCTCTACTGGTCACTGGGAAGAAAGGCTATATTAGAAATGATTAATTTAACTAACTCAAGTTTAATAAAGCTGCTCAATAAATAATTAAGGATCAAACTTGTTAAACGAAGAACGCGGATATTGGTTAGCTTGGTCCAAAATTCCTGGTGTTGGTCCAATCTTGCTACAAAGAGTAAAACAACACTTTGGTACTCTACACCAAGCCTGGGCTGCACCAATTACAAATTTTGCTGAAATTGAAGGTTTTGGCAGCAAATTAATCGCTACGATTAACAAATCCCGACTCCAAATCGACCCTCAAAAATTATTAGCAGAACATACTCTTCATAACTCTCATTTTTGGACACCAGCAGACTCAGAATATCCACGTTTACTATTAGAAATTCCTAGCCCACCCTCAATTTTGTATTATCGAGGAAAAATTCAACCAGAAGAAAATCAAGGACTTACCCCTTGTATTGGCATTGTCGGCACTCGTTATCCTACTGAATACGGTAGACGATGGACGCGAAAAATTAGTACGATTTTAGTTAAACATGGTTTTACCATCATTTCAGGAATGGCTGCTGGCATTGATACCGAAGCTCATCGAGCCTGTTTAGAAGCAGGCGGAAGAACCGTTGCTGTGTTGGGGACAGGAGTAGATCTAGTTTATCCAGCTAGTAATCAAAAGCTTTCTGAGGAAATTCAACAACAAGGACTAATTATTAGCGAATATTCTGCCAAAACCAAACCAGACCGCGGAAATTTTCCTGCTCGCAACCGTATTATTGCTGGTTTGTGTCGCGCAGTTATTATTATGGAAGCTCCGATTAAATCTGGTGCTTTAATTACTGCTAATTTTGCTAATGATTTTGGTCGTGATGTTTATGTTTTACCTGGTTCTTTAGACAACGAACAGTCTCTTGGTTGTTTGGGTTTATTAAATCGAGGTGCAAACGTTATTTTAAGTGAAGATCATTTATTAGAAATGCTGGGAACTATACCTAAGTTCGATTTAAAACTAAATCAAACTAAAACTCAACCAACAGAGTCGCAACAGCTATCTTTACCCCAATTAGAACCAGAATTAGCTCAAATTATTAACTTGATGACTCATGAAGCTATCTCTTTTGATTTGTTAGTTGAACAAACAGGTTTAGCTACTAGTACAGTTTTAGCTTCTTTGTCTCAGTTAGAGTTAATGGGATTAATTACTCAGTTGCCAGGAATGCGTTATAGCACTACGTCATAAGGTTAGGACATTTTACAGCAGTTTTCAATTATATAGACCACAAGCGAGAAGTAAAAAGCGCTTCGGCGTTTTGAGTGAAACGAAGGATCAAAGTAGCAATTAACAATCAGTTATCAATCAATTATCAACATAAACCAGGAAAATGAACCGTATCTCATTAATCTGAGAACCGCTATAAGTTGGTTGTTACAATCAGATATTGAATAAAAAACTTATTAGATAGAACGACAACCAATCAGATTACTTAATTTAATCCAATCTTCAAGACTCAGATTTTCTGCCCGACTTTGAGAATTTAGATTTAGTTGTTCTAATAATTGAATCAAATCATCAGGTGCAATGACACTAGATAAGTTGTTGCGTAACATTTTACGACGATTAGCAAAACCAAGTTTGATCAAACTGTCAAGTAAGCGAGGATTGTCAGCAGGTTCGCTAATAGTTCTAGGATGCAAACGTATAACTACTGAATCAACTTTGGGCGGTGGAGAAAAAGCTTTGGCAGGAACATGATAAATTAATTCACAACTAGCTAAATACTGAACTCTCAGGGATAATGCCCCATAAGCTTTAGTGCCAGGAGAAGCAGTTAATCTTTCGCCTACTTCTTGTTGTACTAATAAAACGATTGATTGATAAGCTGTAGTTGCTGGTTGAGAAATTTTACCTAAAAGTTTTTCGAGGATAGGACCAGTAATATTGTAAGGAATATTAGCAACTATTTTATTGGGCTGCTGAAATGAAGGAAAAGATTCTAGTAATTCAGTCAAATTTAGTTTCAGAAAATCGCCTTGTAGTAAGAGAAAATTATCTTCTTTACCTAACTTTTGAGTGAGTTTTTGACATAAATTACGGTCAATTTCAACTGCGACTAAAGATTCTACTAAGGGTAAAAGACGACGAGTTAAAATACCAGTGCCAGGGCCAATTTCTAAAATACGATCGCTTGATGTTAATTGTGCTGCTGCTACAATTTGATTTAATGCTATTTCACTACGTAACCAGTGTTGACCAAAACGTTTATTGGGACGAAATTGAGAACGAGATTGGGTTGATTTATTGACAGTCATTCCAGAAATAAAAAATTAAGAGCAAGAAATGCGGTCGCGCTTGGTGGGATTGAAATAATTATTGATAAGCTAAAGCTAGC
Source organism: Stanieria cyanosphaera PCC 7437 (assembly GCF_000317575.1). Lineage (NCBI taxonomy): Bacteria > Bacillati > Cyanobacteriota > Cyanophyceae > Pleurocapsales > Dermocarpellaceae > Stanieria > Stanieria cyanosphaera. The sequence continues at coordinate 3,327,956 of NC_019748.1, forward strand.
ATTAGTTTTACCTTCAAAAGAAAAAAAAAATACGTTTTGGGATTATATCAGGTTGGCAATCTACTAATCGAGAAATAGATTTGCTTTAATTCTCGTTCCTAAATTACTGTATTTACTTTAAAAGCTCTTTATAGGGTCAAATTTAATAAATTCTTTCCACATTTCCTGCTTTAACCCAACCTTCTTGTGCGCTCCAAGGTAAACGAACTCGTTGCCATTGTTTATCTTGTGATTCTTCAAGAATGATAATTTCGGCATTATGTTCAATACCGCCAATTCGCGCAGCACTTAAATCTGGTTCGTCTCGTAAACTTAATCCTTGCTCCCAAGTAACACGAGCTTTATAGGCATTAGGTGGTAATACTTCTTCTTCTGGTTTTTCTTTAGTGGGAATCGTTTTAGGTTCAAAATTGGCTGAGGTGGTTTCCTCAGGAGAAGTAGCAGGTTTCTTTGCTTCAGTTTGATTTTCTGATGGTGGTTGTGCTGTTTCTTCTGAAAATACTGGTTTTGGAGGGATTTGGGTCATTTTGGAAACGTATAAAAAACCAAGCCCAACAGCCGTACCTGAAATCAGGATAATTCCCAAAATAAACCCTAAAATAAACTGAAAAATTGTTGAAATTCGCCCAATCATCTTGAAATTGTTAATTAAGTTGACTTTGAATGCGATCGCTTAAACTGCTTTTACGGGATGCTAAACGAGCTTTTCCTGCTGCTGCCCAGTTTTGCAAGAATTCAATTTGTTCTTGGGCTGTTCTCGCTAGAGGAACAATTTGACTGGCAGCTTCGAGGATATCTTCTGTGGTGAAGTCGCGATTTTGACTAAAGCCAAGATGCATTGCTTCTATCAGAGTTTGTTCGATCTCTGCTCCCGAAAAGTCTGGCGTTTCATATGCTAACCGCTTCAAGTCATAATTGCCCAGATTATGAGGACGTAATTTAACTAAATGTACTTTAAAAATGGCTTGTCTTTCCTCTTGATTGGGTAAACCGACAAAAAAGATTTCGTCAAATCTTCCCTTGCGCAACATTTCTGGGGGTAAAGCTTGGATATTATTAGCTGTAGCTACCACAAAAACAGGAGATTTTTTTTCGGCGAGCCAAGTAATAAATGTTCCAAACACACGGCTGGTTGTACCAGAGTCTCCTTTGGCATCAAAACCACCAAAAGCTTTATCAATCTCATCAATCCATAAAATACAGGGAGCAAGGGCTTCTGCTAGGTTGATCATTTGTCTGGTACGCGATTCTGACTCCCCTACTAATCCTCCAAATAATCGTCCCACATCCAAACGTAATAGGGGTAAATGCCAATGATGAGCGATCGCTTTTGCGGTGAGAGATTTTCCTGTGCCTTGAATTCCTACTAATAGTAAACCTCTGGGATAGGGTAAGCCGTAGGTTCTGGCTCGTTCACTAAATGCACCACCGCGTCTGAGTAACCAATCTTTGAGATTATCTAAACCACCAATATCAGAAATTTGTTCTGTCGCAGGGTAAAAATCGAGGATTTGGGTTTGACGAATTGACTGGCGTTTTTCTTCAAGAATCAGTTCGACATCTTCTGGATCTAGTTTACCATGAGATGCGATCGCTCTGGTTAACACTCTTCTAATTCTTTCTAAGGATAAACCTTGAGCAGAACGAACTAGTTCATTAACTAATTTATCAGGTAAAGATTCGCCTGTCGCAGCAATCAATCTTTGAATTTCGGTTTTAATTTCTTGAGTAGTCGGTAAGGGAAAATCTAAAACGGTTAATACTTCGGTTAATTCGATCGGAATTTCGATTTGATTCGAGACAATCACAATATTTTTAGGTTGAGATTTTAAATCTCTTGCCAGATTTTTGAGTTTACGAGCGATCGAGACATCTTCTAGAAAACGATGAAAATCTCTTAAAATAAAAATTCCGCCGAGTTTATCTGGTAGTTTTTCAATAAATTCTAAGGCTTGTAAAGGATTACGTTTACCCATCCCCGTATTATTAGGATTCTCTTGATAACCGTCGACAAAATCCCAAATATAAACGCTACGGTTACCTAATTTTTTTGCCCCTGTAGCGATCGCTTTTTCTAATCGTTCTTCTTCGGTGGTGGGAATATAAATCAGAGGATAGCAAGCACGTAACAGCAGGGCAAACTCTTCACTAAAACTCATTTTTATTCTTAAATTAATTAATTATTGATTGGTTATATGTTTTATAGCAGTTCTCACGCTCTATGAGGTATACCCTAAATATTAGTTGTTGTTGATTGTTAATTGTTGATAGTTAATGGTTAATGGTTGATGGTTAATTGCTACTTTTTACTTTGATCCTTCGTTTCACTCAGGACGCTGCGCGCTTTGTACTTAATCTTTAATAACATCCCACTTGCTTTGAACAATGTTCTAGAGATTTAGTCTTAGGAGTACGAATCTAATCAAATGTGGAAAGTTAATTGTCTGCGTTACAATTCTTAACGTATAACAACTTTCCGAGCTAGATTCTTATGAAAACTGCTTTAATTACTGGTGCTTCTTCTGGCATTGGTGAAACTTTTGCTCAAGAATTGGCAGCTAAAAATTATAATTTGGTTTTAGTGGCTCGTTCAGAAGATAAACTGCAACAGCTAGCACAACAACTACAGAAACAACATCAAATTCAAGCAGACGTAATTGTACAAGACTTAACTATTGCTGAAGCTGGACAAAAAATATTTCATCAAATCGAACAACAAGGATTAACCATCGATCTATTAATTAATAATGCTGGCTTTGGTGATTACGGAGCTTTTAGCGATCGCTCTTTAAGCAAACAAATGGCAATGATCCAACTTAATATTACTGCCTTAGTTGAATTAACGGGTTTATTTTTACCAGTAATGAAGCAGCGGGGAGATGGGGCAATTATCAATCTTTCCTCTATTGCTGCCTTTCAACCTTTACCTTATATGTCAGTTTATGCTGCTAGCAAAGCCTTTGTTTTAAGTTTTACTGAAGCTTTATGGGCAGAAAATCAAGACTCTGGCGTACATTTTCTTGCTCTTTGTCCAGGACCAACAGAATCACAGTTTTTTGAAGTTGCCGATTTTCCTGCTTCCTTTAAGAAAAATAGTAATAAATTGACTCCTGCCGAAGACGTAGTAAAAGAAGCCCTCAATGCTATAGAAAAAAATCACTCTACTGTGGTAACTGGTGGAATTGCTAATCAATTCATTGTTAATCTACCTCGTTTTTTACCCAGAAATTTGCTAGTTAATGCAGTAAAAAAACAATTTCGCCCTTAAACTAGAATTGAGCAACCACAATTTTGTTTGATTAATTAGAAAATTTGCTAATCGTTTATATAGTAGTACGTTTTTGGGTTAGGACATGATATTTTTTTGTAGGGATGATTCATAAATCGTCCTTAAAGTTTTTGTTTTGTCCTAATCTTTATTACTATTGCTATAGTCGCTCAAACCTTGGTTAAGCAAAAAGAAAGAGAACCATTTCCCAGTTTTGCCCTTTACCATTTTGCGAAATGGTCGCTAGTTAATCCATTATTTCGTAGTTATTTTCGTGGCAAGATTTATGGTGGGGAAAAAGTACCCCAGTCAGGATCGTTAATCGTTGTCAGCAACCATGCCAGTGATTTCGATCCACCTCTATTATCAAATGCGGTACGTCGTCCTGTTGCTTTCATGGCAAAAGAAGAACTTTTTCAAGTACCTGTACTAAAACAAACTATTAAATTATACGGTGCTTATCCAGTTAAACGAGGCAAAAGCGATCGCTCTTCGCTTAAGGCTGCTATGTTAGCTTTAGAAAATGGTTGGATTGCTGGCATTTTTTTGGATGGTACTCGTACTCCTGATGCTAAAATTACCAATCCTAAATTAGGTGCAGCTTTAATTGCAGCTAAAACCAAAGTTCCCCTTGTTCCAGTGAGTCTTTGGGGGACAGAAAAAATCTTCCAACTAGGTTCATATCTTCCTCGCCCTGTACCAATTACGATTCGGATTGGTGATTTAATCTCTCCACCTCAATCAACCCAACGAGAAGAGTTAGAGGCGGTTACCAATAATTGTGCAGAAATAATTAATCAAATGCACGCTTTAGGTAGATAAAATTTACAAATTGCTCTTTTCTTTAATTACTGAATATTTCTTCTTTCTATCTTCTTTTATCTCTTCGTTAATTGTCTAGCCTAGTAGAACTATCTTCGCTATAATTTGGAGGGCTAAATGTTTCAAATTGTAAAGCGTGCGCATTGCCGATTCACTAGAACAAATTCTCACACCTACAGCGATCGCTCTCGGTAATTTTGATGGAATTCATCGAGGACATCAAAAAGTGTTGCAACCAGTTTTGCAACTATCTCATCATGCTGGCAGTTATAATTATCCAACTGTAGTTAGTTTTTCTCCTCATCCCCGCGAATTTTTTACAGGAAAGAAATTAACCTTATTAACGCCTGTCGCCGAAAAAGCCCAATTACTGGAACAACTTGGCATTAAACAGTTAGTTTTAATTCCTTTTAATCAGCAATTAGCTAGTTTATCTCCTCAGCAATTTGTAGCAGAAATTATTGTTAAACAGTTAAAAGCGATCGCGATCAGTGTAGGAGAAGATTTTTGTTTTGGTTATCGAAGACAAGGAACAGCTAAAGATTTAGTTGCGATCGCATCTGAATATGGCATTGAAGTTCAAATCAATTCTCTTCAACAGTGTGACTATCAGCAACACCATCATCATGGGGTACGCATTAGCAGTTCTTTGATTAGACAAGCTTTACAAATAGGAGACATTGCTCACGCCAATTATATGTTAGGACGTGCTTACTCTTTAACTGGAACAGTAGTTCAAGGACAACAAATCGGGAGAACAATTGGTTTTCCCACAGCTAATCTTGACTTACCACCAAATAAATTTCTTCCTCGTTATGGAGTTTATGCGGTTAATGTCTCTTACAAGCAATCTCAAATTAGAGGTGTGATGAATATTGGTTGTCGTCCGACAGTAGACGGAATGAATCCTACCATTGAAGTTCATTTGTTAGACTGGTCAGAAGATTTATACGGTCAAACTCTAACAGTTAGTTTAGAAAAATTTTTACGTCCAGAACAAAAATTTCCTTCCTTAGATGCTTTGAAAAAACAAATTACCGCCGATTGTCAAGCAGCTAGGACTTGAATGTATCAATTATAGCGGTTCTCACTAGTCATGAGATACATCCATTTTCCTGGTTGAGCGTTGATAGTTGAGACCTACGGTAGTGCGCTTCGCTTATGTTAATGGTTGATTATTCATCCCTCATAATTAGTAATTACTAATTAGTAATTAGTAACTGGTAATGATGTAACTCACCAAGAGCGAGAAAGGCTATATTACTCAATCTAAACTATTTCAAATTCAAGATTGTGGCTCTTTAAAAAATCGTGAGTAAAATGATCGACCACATTGGTATCACTTAATTCTAAATTATAAAAATCAACCACTTCATGACCGAAATAAGGTCCCGCGTGCCAAGTACCTACTTCTAATTTAATAAAACAATCACCAGGAATCCGAAAAGCAGCCATTTTTGTGATGTCTGGTTGAGATGCTGCGGAAGGTGGTGCGACTACCATGAACCAATCTTTGCCTGCTAATGAACCCAAACATTGTGTACAAAGATTATGACGAGTAATTTTATGAAAGATTCTACCTCTATGATGTAACCGCATAATATAAAAACGAGGAGTACCTTTAGTTAAATCTAATTGGGCATCTTCTTGATTAAAAGTTTGACCATCTTCAGCAGGAGTAATCAATTGTCCATAAGATTGAAACTTTTCTGGGGTAATCCATTCAGCATGAAGAGAACACGTCTGCCGATGTCCATGTTGTTGCCTGAGAATAGATTGACTCATTGGATAATAATTTTAGTTTAATTACTAATATTAATTTTGACATCAAAACGCAACTCAGTCGTTTAAATTGCAGGAACATTATTAAAGATCAAGTTTGATTAGGTAGTATATCTCTAAAAAGCCTTAGTCGCGATCGCTACCAATTTAATTACTGAGAATTTTTAATCTAGATTAAAAAATATTAATGCTTTGTAATAATTCACTCATTATTCTTGATGTAGCATAAGGTAATAGCTAACAAATGGTGATTGTGACTTGAGTTTTTTCTCCTTAGGCAAGATTGTCTGTAGCAGAGAAAAATCAACAAACAATCAAAACTAGAGATCCAATTTGTTACAAGTGCAAGGAATTCACTTGACAATTGCATCCTCGCTAAAATTTGCAAGGAGGGTGAGCAATGCAAGCCGAGCGCAAGTTTCCGCTTATTTTAGTAGTAGAAGATGACGAAGATAATTTAATTTTAATTTCTCATGCTTTAATATTTTTTAAATACACTTTTATAACAGCAAACAATGCACAAACAGCTTTAGAGCTAGCTAAAAACCATCAACTTGATTTAATTATTGTTGATATTGTGTTACGGGATAGAAACGGCTTGGAGTTGGTTCACGACCTTAAACATGGAAAATCAACTAAAAATCTACCAATTATAGCTGTAACTGCCTTAGCGCGCAAAGAAGACCAAAACCTTCTCTTGGCTGCTGGTTGTAACGATTATTTGTGTAAACCTTATTTAATTGATGAATTGAATGAAAAGATTCGTTACAATCTACCTCCACAATTTTTTCATCCTGGAGCGTTAAGAGTTGCGTAATCCAGGTAGTGTTGGTGGAGATTGAGGTTTAAGAGAAATAACATAATTACTTTTAACAATTTCGTGATTATTCCAAGGAGGATGCCAGTAAGTTTCTTGAATGACTGTTTTATGTTCATCTTCAGATGACCATTGAAATCTAACTAAACTGATATTGTTGCGTCCAACGACTTCTGATCCTTCTTGTAACCAAGGATTACGCCATAACCAAAATAATAATGATTTGAAAAGATTCTGCCAAAAACTAGACTTATGATTAGCTAATGATTTGCTAGATCGTTTGAATAATGGTCGGATTGGTTTTCTGTAACACCATTCGAGTTGATATTGCCAATCGGGAGGAGAGCTTGAGCTAGATAGTTGTGGTGGTTTTTGCCCAAAACCCAAGCTTTGCCACCAATGATTTTGGGGTAATTTAAGCAAACGGAGAGATTTTTGCCATCCTAACCAATTTTCAGTTGGTTCTGGGAAAAGATTTTTAATTCTGGTCTGAACGATCCGAGTTGATAATTCTGAGTTTTTAATCGCGCTTGAAGTCAACTGGACTAAGACAGCAGTGCTGGCTGGATCATAAAACCAGTGAGTCAAACGAATCGCGCAACTATAGTGAATATCTCCTGAAAGAATAATTATGCGATCGCGACTTTGGGCTAAAGATAGTAGTAGTTTAGCAAAAGCAGTTTGATGAAAATTCCAAGAATCTCCCACATCATTACTAAATACTCGATTTCGCTTTAATTCCCATCTTTGAACTTGATCAATTAAACCTAAAGTAACTAGATTGGTAGGCAGAACGATCAAAGTAGCTTCAATTTGACCGGTATCCGAACTAGCGAGCGGATTAATTAGTTGCTGCTCAAAAGCAGTATGAGACAATAACATCGGAGGTTGTTTGCCTTGTCTATCTGTTCGGGGATAACCACGCCAGGTACGGGTATCTAAGACAAATACTTCGTGTTTAGAACCTTTGATGCTGTAATGCCAAGTTAAAGCCTCTTTGTCTCGAGCCAAAATCAACACATCTTGGTCTGGTTGCAACTGAGGTAATCCTGTGTGAAGTTCAACCGGTGGTAATCCCAAATAACGAATGATGGCTACTGATGAGATGGAATCAGTTCCAGCAGAAGAACACCATTTCATCGCTGCTTGTAACAGTTTTTCTCCTGACGTTCCTGGTTGAAACTGTTCAGGAGTATTACCCCAAGCTTGAAACAAAGCATAAGCAAGTAAACCGTTTTGAACAACTCTTCTCCCTAAAGGTTTACTTAAGACGCGATCGCACCAAAGTCGATTAAGATACCAATCATCGCTAATATCATGATCATCACAAATTGTATAAGTTGGAATATTAGCTAAAGCTCTTCTGACTTTAGGCAAATCCTCAATAAAACTAGTAAGTGAGAGAAGCTCTTGATCCCAATTTTTAGCTAACTTAGAGTCGGTAAATATTTCTCGACCAGCAGGAAATTGCGATCGCATCAAAACAGGTGACCAAGCTAACAAATAAGCAGTTGCATATTCCCCAAAACTAAACAAATGACTTTTGGCTTTTTCGGGTTGTTTTTGTAGCATTGCCGTGAAACCACCTTCGAGCCGAGCAATTTCACTTCGTTTTCCTGGTGGTAATTCACTTGGTTTGATTACACCTTCAAGCAAAGGAAGATTTTCTTCCCATCCCAACAAGAAATTACTAACTTTTTGAGTCAACCACAAAAAAGGATCGGCAACATCATCCCCATAAATTTGATCGCCAGTCAAAAACAGTTGTTGAGGTCGTTCATCAGCTAAATCAGCAGAAGTTTCAATTAAAACATCTAAACAAGATAGAATATCTCTTCCTCCACCATGAGGTTTGCGACAAGAACCATGAATAACTTTTAGCTGATTTAAATCTGCTGACGGTAAAGAAAAAGTCGGTAACTGATGGTCAAAATAACTGATTTTGGTGTTATCTAAAGCTGTAGCTAAATTGATTTGCCCATCAAAATACAAATCATACGCATAAACTTGTCCAGGTTTGAGGCGATTATTTTGCTTTAGTTTTACTGTTACAACCAGCAAATGCAGATATTGACCAAGCTGAATTGTCTGACCCTCTCCTTCTCCTAGTTCCCGCTCAAGAGATTGTCCTCTACCTGCTGCGGTAGCATAAATTTTTAAAGTTACTTTACTTGCTTGTTTAAGTGCCAGCCAAACTGCAATACCATCTGTTTCTGTTCGGCGTAAAATAGGACCTGCCAAAATCAAAGGCAAGTCGTTGATATTTGTTAAAAAATCGAGAGTTTGTCTCAATTGAAATCGGGGATTGAATAATTTTTAATATATCGAGTTTCAAATTAATCATAGTATTACTTAGGTTGGAAGTAAAAAAAATCCAATTCTGATAAGGATAAATTAATTAACTATTCTCAACACAATTATCATGACTGAAGGTTTTTTACTTAGTCGCGTTTTGCTTCGCTTTGAAGACGAATCTGAAGATTTAATCGGAGATCTATCCGCCGTAGCAATTACCCCAGACGGTAATTTATGGCTTGGTTCTGATGAACTATTAGGAATTGAGCGGGTTTCTCTTGTCGAACCGAATATTTTTGCTCATCACCAACATTTTCCATTGGGTGATTTTGTTGAATTACTCGATCAAGAAAATGAAATTGATATTGAAGGATTTGATTACTCAGATGGTTATCTTTGGCTGACAGGTTCTCATAGTACCAAACGTAAAAAAGCTAAAAAAGATTTGCAAAGACTTACTCAAATAAAAACTGAAGCCAATCGCTATTTACTGGTACGTATTCCTATTGTTAATGGCAAACCAGTTAAATCTTATTCTCCCACTGAAGACCCTAACGAGCAAAAAAGAGCAGCTACTCTAGAAACAAAGGAAGCAAGTAATATTTTAATTGAGGCACTCAAACAAGATGAACATTTGGGTGCAATTGTTACTTCTGCACTTCCTTCTAAAGATAACGGTTTAGATGTTGAAGGATTGGCAGTTCATCAAAATAAAATCTTTTTAGGTTTACGAGGGCCTGTTTTACGAGGTTGGGCAATTATTTTAGAGTTAGAAATAGAAGAAACCGAACCTGGAATTTTGACTCTGAAAAAAATAGAAAAAACAGACCGCCTGTATAAAAAACACTTTGTTAATCTTGATGGTTTAGGCGTAAGAGAGTTGTGTTTGCATGGAGAAGATTTAATTATTTTGGCCGGACCAACTATGGTGTTAGATGGTGCTATGCGTGTTTTTCGTTGGTATAATGCCCTTGATTATTCTGGTGACAGTCTGAGCGAACAAGAATCTGGAAAATTAGAAGTTTTATTCGATTTACCTTTCAAAGTAGGTACAGACCGTGCCGAAGGATTGGCTTTATATGATTGTTTGGGACAAAAAGACTCTTTATTGATTGTTTATGATTCTCCCGATCCCTCTAGGAGACCTCAACCAAGAGAAATTTTTGCGGATGTATTTCAACTGAAATAAAATACAACCGAGTTGCTGATTGGTTAGTTCACAACCAAAAGAATAAAGCATTCTTTATGCATCTATTGTCAATGCCAATCTAGACTAATGAACACAGAACTACCTGATACTGTTCAAAGCTTAGTATTGAAACTTGTGTACGGACGTAACGTGTTACGTCTCTACCAATTTTGACTGCCCAGATGCAGTGAAAAAAGGCATCACCAGAATTTTTTGCTTTACTCCTCACCGATATACCGTTTACTTTAGCGATAACATCAAGTTCTGATGATAACTAAAAATTAAATTTTTCCCCTTCTGCAACTCCCGACCGTTCCCCGTCATTCATAACATTTAGATTTTGAAACGAAACTCATCTAATCAGCTTTGCCCTAATTTAATATTTTGCTATACGATCTGATCTAACCAACACTATTACTATTTAGGAAGAATGCATGAGTGGCAAGTTATTGCCCAAACACAAATTGAAGTTACTTATAGGAAGTTTAGCAATCTTAGCTGTAATCATTCTGCTAGGTTGGTTAACTTTTAGAGATTATTTAATTTATGTTGATGATTGGTTAGCACAATTGGGTTACTGGAGTATTCCAGCTTTTTTAGGAATTTATCTACTTGCTACTTTAGTTGGTTTACCAGCTATTTTTCTTTTTTTAGCAGCAGGAAGTTTATTCGGTTTTAACAAAGGTGTTTTTTTAGTTTCTCTAGCAGATACTTTGAGTGCAAGTGCTTGCTATGGACTAGGTAGAACGATCGCTCGCAAAAGAATTAAACAATGGCTGATTAAACGACCTCAATTTGCTCAACTAGACCACGCTGTAGCACAAAAAGGCTGGAAAATTGTTTTTTTAACTCGTTTATCACCATTTTTGCCTTCTAACATTCTTAATTATGGTTTTAGCCTTACCAGAATCGATTTCTGGCATTATATATTTTTTTCCTGGTTAGGAATGTTGCCTGTGATTGGGTTATATGTCTATCTGGGTTCTGTCGGTACTAATCTCATTAAAGGCGAAGCGAATCGTGGTACGATGGCTCTTTCTGTAGTTGGTATTTTAGCCACGATCGCTGTATTGCTATACACGACTAAGTTAACTAGACAAGTTTTGTCTTCTCAATTTAATTCTTCCAAAAAAAAATAATTTGTTGATGGTTGATAGTTAATTGTTAATGGTTAATTGTTGATTATTCATCCCTCATAATTAGTAATTAGTAATTAGTAATTACTAATTACTAATGGTGTACCTTACCAATATGAGAAACGCTATATTTAATTTTGCCTAATACTTAAAATTTTGATTTCAATTGATATTAATTAAAAAGTTTTAACTAAATTAATCAATAGAAAGCTCTTAATTTGTAATTTTTTGAACTTAAGTTAAAGTACCAAAATCCTGAGAAGAAAGTTAATCTATATGAATCCTTTATAAGAATTCTTGGCTGTGAGTTTTGGTGCTTGGATTGGCTTAATAGTTTTTTTGCTTTCATTATACGTCCTGTGGCAAATTAGACAACTGTTATTGTTATTATTTACTGCGGTTGTAATTGCTAATTCTTTAAACATTCTAGTTAAACTTTTTCAAAAACTAGGCATGAGACGAGGTGTTGCCATTGCTTTGTCCATGTTGCTTTTGCTCACCACTTTGATTGGGTTTTTTTCAGTAGTTTTACCCTCTTTTGCTACTCAATTTCAGCAACTAGCATTACTTGTACCTCAAGGAATCGAAAAATTAAATACTTGGCTAGATTTTTTCTTAAATCGCCTCGATCCAGAACTAATTGACTCTTTACCTGATACCAAAGAATTAACGCGACAATTGCAACCACTGCTCAATCAATTACTAGGTGGAGGCATTAGTGTTTTTTATAGCTCTTTAGGAGCTTTGTTGAGTATGCTGCTGCTACTGGCTTTAACTTTAATGTTACTTGCCGATCCAATTCCCTATCGTCAAGGTTTTATTCGTTTATTTCCTTCTTTTTATCGCCGTAGAGTTGACAAAATTTTAAAACTTTGTGATCAAGCTTTGCAAGGCTGGTTAGTAGGAATTTTATTTAATGTCTGCGTAATCACAACTTTAAGTTTAATTGGATTATTGATTTTAGGTATTCCTCTAGCTTTAGCTCAAGCAATGTTAGCAGGATTTTTAACTTTTATTCCTAATGTTGGCCCAACTTTGAGTGTACTTTTCCCAATGGCGATCGCTTTAATTGAAGCTCCTTGGAAATCTTTGGCGGTTTTAATTCTCTATATTGGAATTCAACAAGTTGAAACCAACCTTCTCACCCCTATCGTAATGGCACAGCAAGTTTCTTTATTACCTGCTGTTACTTTACTAGCTCAAGTATTTTTTGCTACTTTTTTTGGTTTTTTAGGTTTGTTTTTGGCTCTTCCACTAACAGTAGTTGCTCAAGTGTGGATTCAAGAAGTTTTAATTAAAGATGTACTTGATCGCTGGCATAATGATTCAGAAAATAATCCTAATGAACCAGAACCAAGCTAAAATTTAGAGCCTTTGCTTACTTTACAATTACAATAACTAACTTTAAATCTAACTATGCGAACGATCGCAGAAATCAATGACAAGATTCACCAACATACAGTTGTAGCTTGGACGGTAGAAGAACTCAAAACTAAAGTCAACGAAATCGGTGTTAGTAAAGCTTTTCAACAGGTAGATGTGATCTGCACTGGTACGTTTGAGCCGATGGAATCTTCGGGTGCAGTAATTAACTTAGGACATACCGATCCCCCGATTAAAATTCGTCAGTGTTGGCTCGATGGGATACCTGCCTATGCTGGTTTTGGTGCAGTAGATCTTTATTTAGGTGCAACCGCAATGGCTGAGGGCGAAACCAATGTGGAAAAAGGTGGTGGTCATGTCATTGAAGATTTAATCGCAGGAAAATCAGTTCATCTCAAAGCAATTGGACAAAAAACTGACTGTTATCCAAGAGCTTCTTTTGAAAATACCATTACCAAAGATACAATCAATCAATTTTATTTATTTAATCCACGTAATTTATATCAAAATTTTATTGTTGGTGTTAATGGTGGCGATCGCGAATTATTTACTTATCTTGGTTCTTTGCAACCGAGATTAGGTAATGCGGTATATTCTAATCCTGGTGCTATCTCTCCGTTGATGAATGATCCCGACCTGCAACTAATCGGCATTGGTAGTAAAGTTTTGCTAGGCGGTGGAATTGGTTATGTAGCGTGGGAAGGTACTCAACATTTTCCTTTGCAAAAAAGACTTCCTAATCGTACACCGATTGGACCGGCTGCTACTATTTCCTTAATTGGTGATGCTAAACAAATGAATCCTCGTTGGGTTAGAGGCTGTTATTTTCACAATTATGGAGCATCTCTGATGTTAGGAGTAGGTGTTCCTTTACCTGTGTTGCGAGAAGAAGTAATTCGTTTCTGTGCCGTACAAGACAGCGAGATTGTTGCTCCAGTGATCGATTTTTCTATTCCTCGTCGAGTTCGTCCTACTTTCGGCTTAGTTACCTACGAACAACTCAAAAGCGGTCGAATCAAAATTGAAGGTAAATTAGTTAGAGTTGCGCCTTTAGCTAGTATTTATCTTTCTCGACAAATAGCCGAAGAACTCAAAGATCTAATTATGAATGGTCAGTTTACGCTTACTGAGCCTGTTGCCCCTATTCCTCAAGAGCGGTCTTTTGTACCTCAAGACCAAAGAAACTCTCCTTTAACTTTAGAATAAGGGCGATAGAGATTGGTTATTTTGTTGGTTTTTTAGTGGGAGGAGTTAAACGAGAGCTATAGCCACCCGAACTAGAACCCGGATTAGGGTTAGGAGTTGGTCTACCTGCTCGATAGGGTTTTCCAGTAGGTCTTCTGCTTCCGCCTTTTTTAAACCTAGGATTTTTCTGTTGAATTACACCTAAATCCGTTGCTTCTTTGATCACTAAAGCTTGTCCTTCTAAACCAACTTTTAAATCCCAAAAATGACGTAAAGGTCGATTTAGAGTTCCTTGAAGTTTAAGTTTAAAAAATTTAACTTTATCTCCTTCTTTACGAGGAAATTGCTTGATTTTAATCACAATTACTTCTTTTTCCTGAGAGAAAAAGATTACCTCCCCGCGAATTGAAAAATAACCGTCTTCAACCTCATTACTGGCTGGAACAGGCTCATTTGAGTTTTGACTGAGGGTTTCTGGTTCCCAAACACCAACGATTTGCACGTGTAAGCTATCATCTTGTGCTTTAGTGCGAGGATAGACAACCCAAAGATGTTCTTTGGTCAAATCGAGATGTTTTTTGATTAAACTAATAACCCTTCCTAGAAGAACAGCTTCAATTTTTGTTCCTTCGGGTGTAATTAACTCTCCTTGAGTAACTTGCTCTCCCGTGACTTCATATCTAGCTCTAATTAAACCAATAGCTCGATATTGACGAGGATGAGAAGGAGGGGGAATAGGCTGTTTACGTTCTTGCTCAGCCGTAGTAGATTCTGGTTTTTCCGAATCACTTTTGATAATTTTTTTGGGCTGAGTAGACATAGCTGGAGATTTAACAATCTTTTTATTGGGAGAAGAGGATAACTCGGAAGACCGATTTTTAGCCAGATTCATATGTCGTACCTGGAGGCGGAGACTTACAAGGTGTAAAAGAGACAGGATAATCGATCCTGCTGCAAGTTACAATAACTCACAAAATTATAAATAAACTATTAAGCCTTGATTTATTGGAATAAATTGAGGCTCCCATGTTCAGCATAAATGATCTTGGGATTAGCCGAATCATCTAGCAACACAAGTTAAGTTAATTTAGATAGTCGAAGATACTTCGTCCGAGGTTGGTGTACCCCGTCAGCCTATTATAATCAATTCCTTGGTGGAATCATGCAAGCAAAACGCGATCGCTGGGTTTATGTTGTCCTAATTACAATGCTTTTGGCATTAATTGGCTTTTCAGGATTACCTTTAATAAGTAGTATTTGGCAAGAAAATCAGCTAATTAGTCAAACTAGTCCACGAATAACTCAAGACCAACAAATTCAACTAGAAGCAGAAGCTAAAGGCTATCAAAAAGTTCTAGAACGAGAACCTAACAATCAAACTGCTCTTAAAGGTTTATTAAACATTAAAATTCAACAACAAGACCTCCAAGGAGCGATTGTTTTTCTGGAGAAATTAGCTCAACTCAATCCTAAACAACCCGAATATTTCATCTTACTAGCTCAAGCCAAACAACAAACCGAAGACTTTGAAGGAGCAGCAGCAGCTTATAATCAAATTCTGAAACAGGATGTAGCTAATATTCAAGCCTTGAGCGGAATTATTTCTCTTTATCTATTTCAAGATTTACCTCAAAGAGCGATCGCAATTCTTCAAGATACCTTAAAACAGTCACAATCTAGTCAAACAGCTTCAGAAAATACCATTGATATTGCTTCAATCAAATTACTTTTAGGCGAAGTTTATAGTCAAACTGAACACTATAGCGATGCCAATCAAATCTATGAAGAAGTTATTGCTGCTAATCCCCAAGATTTTCGTCCAGTTTTGGCAAAAGCTCTCGTCCTTAGTAAACAAGGTGAAAATTCCCAAGCTAAAACTTGGTTAAAGCAGGCTTTATCTCTTGCACCGGCTCAGTTCAAAGACCAGATTAGTCAATTAATTGATAATTTAGCCATTAATCCTGTAGAACCTTAGCATTTAGCCCAATTTACCGATTTGCTCTAAGTTTTAGTTAGAGCAAAGTAACTCAAGAAACAATGTCCAGAGAGTTCAATAAAGTGATAATCTATAAGATGGCAAATTTTAGACTAAATTAAGATTTCTCCTGCCTTATATATAGCTAACCACCAAATAGACATAGAGCATGGTAGCCACAACAGATAAAACAAACATTGGTAAAATTACTCAAATTATCGGACCTGTAATCGATGCAGTGTTTTCCACCGGCAAAATGCCCCGTATTTATAATGCCTTAAAAGTTGAAGGTAAAAATGCAGCCGGTCAGGATGTAGCTGTTACTTGCGAAGTTCAACAACTTCTAGGCGACAACCAAGTCCGCGCGGTTGCCATGAGCAGTACCGATGGCTTGGTACGAGGTATGGATATTGTTGATACTGGCGCACCAATTAGCGTTCCCGTCGGTAAAGCAACTTTAGGTAGAATTTTTAACGTTTTGGGTGAACCTGTAGATAATAAAGGTCCTGTTAATACTAACGAAACTTCTCCTATCCACCGTCCCGCTCCTAAAATTACTGACTTAGAAACCAAACCCAAAGTATTTGAAACTGGGATTAAGGTTATTGACTTGCTTACTCCTTACCGTCAAGGCGGAAAAATTGGTTTATTTGGTGGTGCTGGAGTAGGCAAAACCGTAATTATGATGGAGTTGATCAACAACATTGCGATTCAACACGGTGGTGTATCCGTGTTTGGCGGTGTGGGCGAACGTACTCGTGAAGGGAATGACCTTTACAATGAAATGATCGAATCTAAGGTAATCAACCCTGATAATCCTGAAGAATCTAAAATCGCTTTAGTATACGGTCAGATGAATGAACCACCAGGCGCAAGAATGCGGGTAGGTTTATCTGCTTTGACTATGGCGGAATATTTCCGCGATGTTAATAAACAAGACGTATTGTTGTTTATTGATAATATTTTCCGTTTCGTTCAAGCTGGTTCGGAAGTATCAGCATTACTCGGTCGGATGCCTTCTGCGGTAGGATATCAGCCTACTCTTGGTACTGATGTAGGTGATTTACAAGAGCGGATTACTTCTACTAAAGAAGGTTCTATTACTTCAATCCAAGCTGTTTACGTTCCTGCGGATGACTTAACCGACCCTGCACCAGCAACTACTTTTGCTCACTTAGATGGAACTACAGTATTATCTCGTGGATTGGCTTCTAAAGGGATTTATCCTGCGGTAGACCCCTTAGATTCTACTAGTACCATGTTACAGCCTGGGATTGTTGGAGAAGAGCATTATAATACCGCTCGGGCAGTTCAATCTACTTTACAGCGTTATAAAGAACTGCAAGATATTATCGCCATTTTAGGTTTAGACGAACTATCTGAAGAAGATCGTGTCATTGTTGACCGCGCTCGTAAAATTGAGCGTTTCTTATCTCAACCTTTCTTTGTGGCGGAAGTATTTACTGGTTCTCCTGGTAAATATGTTTCTTTAGAACAAACTATCAAAGGCTTCCAGATGATTCTCAATGGTGAATTAGATGATTTACCAGAACAAGCTTTCTATCTGGTTGGTGATATCGAAGAAGCCAAGACTAAAGCTGACAAACTCAAAAAAGGCTAGATGACAGTTAACAGTGACCAGTGACCAGTGACCAGTAAGTAAACAGTGATTATTAGCTGATAATGCTGGTAACTGCGTAAACGTAGCACTGCGTAGTCTCTACAGGTAACTGATAACTTTGTAAGGGCGATTAGTTAATCGCCCCTACGAAATAACTGATAATTGATAACTAAAATAAGATGGCATTAACTTTAAAAGTCATTACTCCAGATAAAACTGTTTGGAATGACAAGGTCGAAGAAATAGTTTTACCAAGTACAACTGGACAGTTGGGTATTCTTTCTGGTCATGCTCCCTTATTAAGTGCGCTTGATATTGGTGTGATGAGAATTCGTCCAGGCAAAGAATGGAAAGCGATCGCTTTGATGGGCGGTTTTGCTGAAGTGGAAAATAATGAAGTGAAAGTTTTGGTCAATGGTGCAGAAATGGGCGAAACAATTGACAAGGCAACCGCTAAAGCAGAATTTGACCAAGCTCAAAGTCGTTTTCAAACAGCCGACAAAGGTAGCGATCGCCAACAAAAATTCCAAGCAACCCAAGCCTTAAAACGTGCCAGAGCGCGTTTTCAAGCAGCAGGTGGTGTTGTCTCAATTTAAACAATAAATGAGGGCAGAAGTTCAATAACTCTGCCCTAAATCATTAGTAAAAATTTAAAAATATTAGTTAGTACCACTAAAAACTACGTCAGGGAACTTATCTTGAGCTTGCAACATGGTAGTAGTTTTACCATGTTCTTGCCAAAAATTGATGACCTCTGTAGCTTTGTTGAGGACTTCAATTCTTTCGTTTTCTGCGATCCAATGCTTCGCTTCTAGTTCGTCGTGTAGCTGCTGCCAAGCATCATTCCGTGGCCAAAAGAAATAAGCAGTTAAGGGGCTTGTTCCCTTGCCTACTACTTGATCTACCGCAATAGCTACGTCCTTATCTAACCATAAAACTTTTAAAGTAAATCTTGACTCCAATTAAGCCTCCGACTTCATTCAATTAAATTGTCACAATAAACCTATTGTATTATACCTTATCTGTTACCATGCAAACCGAAAATTTCACCACACTTGTAGTATTTGATATTGACGGAGTAATTAGAGATGTGGGTAATTCTTATCGTAGAGCGATCGCAGATACGGTAGAGCATTTTACCCAGGGTAAATATCGACCAACAATGATTGAGATTGACCAACTCAAAAGTGAAGGAGTGTGGAATAATGATTGGGAAGCATCACGCGAATTAGTTTATCGCTATTATCAATCTCAGGGGCAGCAACGGCAGCAAATAGCTTTGGACTATAATCAGTTGGTTGCTTTTTTTCAGGGCAAATATCGGGGTTTAAACCCTCAACAGTGGGATGGTTATATCACAACCGAACCACTTCTATTATCAATTGAATATCTCCAACAATTAAATGCCGATCAAATCGGCTGGGGGTTTTTTAGTGGAGCGACTAGAGGTTCAGCGGAATACGTCTTGAAAAAACGTCTGGGTTTAACAGAAACTATTTTAGTAGCAATGGAAGATGCACCGAGTAAACCCGATCCTACTGGATTATTTAAAGCGATCGCTCAATTGGAAAATAATAATTCAAGTCTAACTCCCGTTTTATATGTGGGGGATACGGTAGCGGATATGTACACCATCACTGAGGCGCAACAGATTCAACCAGAACGTCTTTGGTTGGGTGTTGGAGTGTTGCCTCCTCATGTACTAGGAACTTCCCAACAAACAGAATATAGCAACAAATTAATTAATGCTGGAGCAACTACAGTCTTAAACAATGTAGAAAAATTGAATGCTAATTTAATTCAACAATTGATTTCAAATATTTAGAGCGAAAATGTTAATTAATTTTTAATCTTCTCCAGCATGGCAATAATTTGCTGATTGGCTTCAGGAAAAGGGTATTGTTTCATTTCGGTTACGCTTACCCAATGAATCTCTTCACATTCAATTGGTTGAGGTTCACCACTAAGATGCTCGCAATCATGCACAAATAAAGTCACATCAAAATTAGGGTAACGATGGGTAATCGTCATCAAGCGATCGCCTACTGCAATTTCTATGCCTAATTCTTCTTTAATTTCCCTTGCAATACATTCTTGAACCGTTTCTGCTGGTTCAACTTTTCCTCCTGGAAATTCCCACAAACCAGCCATGTCACCCTGAGAGCGTCTGCGATCTATTAATATCTTTCCTTGTTGATTACGAATAACTGCCACCCCAATTTTTTTATGAGGTACAGTACAAACTATTTCGGTCATGAATAATAAATGTTTTGATTTGCCTCAAACAAAATTCCTGGATGTCCCAAAAAATTTTTCAGGACGCAGGAAATCTTATTGTTTTAACAATTCAAGATTAAATTAAAAATAAGCAGTTTAATCTAATTGTTTGACAATTTTATAAAAATATTTGTAGAAAACTAGACAATTATTCGTCTTCGTAAAAACTTCCTTCTAATTTTTGAAGCGACTTTTCAAAGGTCATGCGTTGTTCGACATTCCGAAGAAAATACCCACTCATCATCGCAGACGCTAATAACCTACCTAAATCCTCTCTACTAGTACTGATTGACACCTCAAATTGTTCTGAAGGAAGATTGCCTAACAAACCAATAATATTGCGTTCCATAACCTGAAAAACTTCATGAGATTCAGGCTTGGAAAGTTGGGCAATTGTATCTGGACTCAAAGACTGAACATATTGCCAGAGCCGATTACTTTCAGTTTCACTACCGAAGATGTTTTTAGCGCGATTTTCTTGGTTCACCGAATACCTCCTTATCGTGGTTTTGGTGTTATGGGTTGTTACATTGATTCAGCAATCTTCACTATATAATGTAACAATTGTATAACTTAATTATGGTCGGTAGAACCGAACCAAACCGATCTAATTCCCCGACCTATTTATGTTTGAGTTCAACTAGCAAGATATTCGCGAATATTAGTTTTTTGTTTGCGTAATTTGGCAAGAGCTTCTCTTTCAATTTGACGTACTCTTTCACGACTTATATTGAGACAGTCTCCAATTTTAGCTAGAGTAAGAGGCTTGCCGTCGGATAAACCAAATCGAAGCGAAATTACTTCCCGTTGTTGGGGAGTTAAATCAGTCATCAATTTGTCTAAATCTTTGCGAAGAGAAGAGTAGGTAGCATAGTCTTCTGGTGAAGCACCAGTATCTTCTAGCATATCTCCGAGTTCAGTATCATTGTTATCGCCAACGCGAACATCTAAAGAAATTGGTTGACGAGATTTTTCTAAATATTCTCTGACTTGTTTGGGTGTTAGTTCTAATTCTTCTGCTAATTCGGAAATGGTAGCTGTTCTACCTTTCTGTTGTGCTAATTGTCGTTGAGCTTTTTTGATTTTATTGAGTTTTTCAGTAATATGAATGGGTAAGCGGATCGTTCTGCCTTTTTCTGCGATCGCACGAGTTATGGCTTGACGAATCCACCAATAAGCATAAGTAGAGAAACGATAACCTTTGGTAGGGTCAAATTTTTCTACTCCTCTTTGCATACCAATAGTACCTTCTTGAATCAAATCAAGTAAATCAAGATTGCGTTTGAGGTATTTTTTAGCAACAGAAACTACTAAACGGAGATTGGCTTCTACCATTTTGCGTTTGGCTGCTTCTCCTGCTTGAATGATATTGCGTAATTCTTCTACCGTAATTTCCGCAGCATCAGCCCATTGAGATTCAGTTGGTTCTTCTCCTAATTTATCTTGGAGAGATTCTTTGATTTTTTCTACCTTGATTTGCTGTTGTACTCTTTTGGCGTAAAGAATTTCTTCTTCATGAGTCAACAGAGGTACTCTTCCTATCTCTTTGAGATAACTTCTGACAAGATCGTTGGATTTGGTCGCTGATTTCATGGTTTGAGTTGGCTAGGTGATAATTAGGGTTGAAAAAACCACCCTGACGGAAAGATCTGACCGTCAGCTTAACGATGGAGTTATTATTAAAAATGTGTGAACTTATATTAAAAAAACGTTAGCTTATTGGTTAACTTAGGTTGCTTTTTCAGATTTGACGATCCAAAAAGGCGATCATTTTATACTTTTACTGTGGTTAGTTTTAATGATTCAGAAATGCGATCGCTTTGTTTGTCTACGTACGTGATTAGCTTTCTATTACTAGAATACACGATTTTGTTAAATATTGTAACTTTACTTAGAAAAGCAAACTATAATACATTGAAGGTTAAATTTTAGATCTTTCTAATAATTAGCTTAGCGAGAGAAAGGTGCTAAAAGTGCATCTTAGACAACAAAATTCTTCAAAAACGGCAATTTAATCAATATTTAAATTATTGCTTTCTTTGTAATACGCTGCAATACAGCAATCACAATTATGAATTTTGATAGTGTTATTCTTCGGTAAAGTTTATTCAGTAGACAACTTAGGTTTAATAACCGACACTAAATAACGGAAATTAGATTATTAAGTTGCTTATGAGACAAACAGTTTGGATCGCCAGGCATGGCAATCGATTTGATTTTGTTAACCCCCAATGGTTTAATAATGCTATTAGACGTTACGATCCGCCTCTATCTGAAGATGGTTTCATCCAAGCGAGGCAATTAGGCAACCGCCTTCAAGGAGAGCAAATTACTCAGATTTTTTCATCTCCTTTTCTAAGGACTATTCAAACAGCTAATGAAGTTGCAGAAATACTAGATTTACCAATTAAATTAGAAGCTGGATTAAGTGAATGGCATAAACAAGATTGGATGAGTGAATCACCTCAAATTCATCCGAGAGAATATTTAAAGATTCATTATCCTCGTATTGATTGGACTTATCATTCTCAGATTTTTCCTCAATACCCCGAAAGTGAAATAGAAGTAAATACTCGTACTATGGCGATCGCGCAAAAATTGGTCAGTAAATATACTGAAAATATTCTCTTAGTCGGTCATAGTGCATCTGTATTGGGTGCTACCAGAGGATTGGTAGTGGGCGATCCTGTTGTTAAAACTTCTTTGTGTTGTTTAGTTAAAGTAATTCGCCAGCATGATCGATGGCATCTGGAATTAAATGGAGATACTTCTCACTTAAATGTAACAGAACAGAAAGTTAGATTGAATTAATCTTAAAACTATCCAAAAGAGACTTCAAGCTGCATAGCACGTTTTTTGAGCAGTTTCATTGCTCTATGAATAATTTGTCTAACTCGTTCCCGACTGATACCACAACGAGTCCCTATTTCTTCGTAGGTTTTGGGAATACCATCATCAAGACCATAACGCAAAGCAATCACATTTTGTTGTTTAGGAGAAAGAGTTTCGAGTAGACTGGCAATCTGGTTGCTTCTTTCGGTTTCAGTCACAATTTCGGTAGGAGAAGGAGAATCAGTGGCTAAAATTTGAGCAAGCTCGGTTTGGTTCTCATCTATTTTGACATTAAGGCTTTTTAATTTGGTTTTTTGGGCTGCTGCTTTAATGATTCTAAGTTTTTTGAGACTTAATTTCATCTCTCTAGCTATTTCTCGTTCAGTAGGTTGTCTACCTAATTCTTGAGATAATTGACGAGTTATTTTTTTAATCTTATTAAGGTCTTGAATAATATGAATTGGTAAACGAATGGCTCTAGATTGATTTGCGATCGCACGAGTAACAGCTTGACGAATCCACCAATAGGCATAAGTTGAAAATTTATAACCTTTATCAGGATCAAATTTTTCAATCGCTCGAATCAAACCTAAACTTCCTTCTTGAATCAGATCGAGTAAAGACAAACCACGATTCTGATATTTTTTGGCAATGGAGACTACTAACCGCAAATTAGCTTGAGTCATTTGTTGTTTAGCCCATTGTCCTTTTCTGACAATCTCTTGTTCCTCTGGTGTAAGGTGTTTTTTTTCCAACAAAGGTAACATTAATTGTACTTGATTAGCTAAATCAACTTCTTGAGTAGCACTGAGAAGAGGAATTCTGCCAATTTGTTTGAGATAAATTTCGATGTTATTTGACATAATTAAACCACATTTGTAAGATTGTTTTCTTTAACAATTAGTTCAGAGCAAGGAATCATGTCTTTAAAAATATTAGTTGAGTAGGCTTGAACTACTTCAAGTTCACTAACAATAGGTGCTTCAAATAAAAAACGCTCTTGAGGAAAAATTACCCTTTCGCAATCTCTTTTAGGAATACCATGAAGACGAACAATTACAATTTTATTGGTGCGATTAATATAACAACAGAGATGCTTATTTTTTAGTTCTAAATCTTGAGGAAAAAAAATTTGAGTCATGGGATTAGCGAGCCTAGTTGGGTAAATTAAATAATCAATTTATTAAACATTTTTGATATAAATAAAATTGTCTCAAAATTATTAATTACTTAAATCGACCTCAAGATATAATCTACAACTCAATTGAGTGATCCCGAAGACAGCAGAAACCTAAAAATTTAAGTTTTGTATGTAATCTAATAATGAAGGCTAGAGAGCCAAGTATTTTAAAATAAAAAAATCAAGCAAAAGCTTAACTCCCACTATTAAATTAAAATAAAGAGTTATTGATCGCTGGCGCAATAAATAATGAATGATTAGCAGTTTTAGGTAGACTAGGTGCTATAATTATTTGTACGATTTTTAATTTATGCTCGAAAATAAATTCACTATAATCAGCTAAGTCGTCTAATCCAATCAGATTTAAAAAAATTTCGGCTGTTAACCAAATAAATATTTTAAATACCCCGTTTTTAGTTAATATATTCGCCATAATAGTAGCGAGCTATTTTTCACCTCCTTTAGGGTAATTTCAGAAGATAATTACCTATAAATAAAAGGTTACTATTTTAGATTAGCTCTATAAAATAGGTAATAAATATAATTATTTGCTCGCATTAAAATGATAGATATTCTATTGCGAAGAACAATCGTTCATCAGATATATAATTTATTAGTACATAGTCTTATCCCTATTCTCCTGCTGACCAAGGTTGCAAAAAATCAGCATAAAGAGTTAAACCACCATCAATAAATAAAGTCTGACCTGTAATATAAGCTGCATCATCAGAAGCCAAAAAAGCGGTAATAGCGGCCATTTCTTCAGAAGTACCAACTCTACCCATCGGAATATGTCTTTCTACTTCTTTTTGTTGTTCGGGGTTATTTTGCCAGTCATTGATTGGTGTAGCTGTAGCACCAGGAGCGATCGCGTTTACTCTAATTCCTTGTGGAGCATACTCTAGTGCTAAAGTTTTAGTCATATTTTCCATTCCGCCTTTACTAATCGAATAGCTGAGATATTGCGGACGAGGAATAATTTCGTGAACAGAAGAAACATTAATAATAATACCGGCTCGTTTGGTGTCTAAAAAATGCTTAATCGCTTCTGTTGCACACAGATAAGCACCTCGTAGATTAACAGCAATTACTTTGTCAAAATCAGCTATATCAATTTGATGAGAAGGACTAGCTTTTTGAAACCCAGCATTATTAATTAAAATATCCAAACTGCCTAGTTTTTTAATGACTTCTTGACACATTCTAACGACATCTTCTGGTTCAGAAACATCTCCTTCTACTGGGATTGCTTGTCCACCACAACTTTTAACTTGAGAACAATTCTGTTCTATTAACTCTTTAGTTTGATCAAGTTTGTCAGGATCATTGCGATAGTTGAGGGCAACATTAGCACCTTCTGAAGCAAAACGGACTGCGATCGCTTGTCCAATCCCAGAAGTTGCACCAGTGATCAAAACATTTTTTCCTGTTAATCCTTTCATCTGAAATTTAATTAATTAGAAGCTGCTTGCTTTTAAATATTTAGCAAAAAAAACTTCTCAATAAATCCTTCTTTAGTAATAATTAATTAAATAGATAGTGGTAAACAAACAGTAAAAGTAGTTCCTTTGTCTAGTTCAGATTGAACAAAAATTTTACCTTGATGAGTAGAAACAATTTGGCGACAAAGATAAAGTCCTAATCCTTTACCAGAACGTCGATGATTACCTTGGTGATATCTTTCAAAAATATTTGGTAGATTTTCAGGAGCAATACCAATACCTGTATCTTCGATCTCAATAATAATCTGTTGGTCTTTTTGGTACAGATTTATTTTTATATAACCAGAATCAGTATATTTAATAGCATTACCTACTAAATTAGCTATTACTCTTCTCAATTCAATGCGATCGCCATAAATTTTGTCTAGTTCTGGGGCTAAATATTGTTTAATTTCCAAGTTTTTTTCTGCTGCTAAAGGTTGAAGTTCAGCTACTACTTCTTTAATTAATAATTGAATTTCACAGGGAATAAAACTGAGAATTTTGCCACCAACTTCATAGTGATGAGCTTCTAGTAAAGTATTCAACATCTGAAGGAGATTTTGATTACTACTAATAATATGAGTAATTGCTTCCTTCATTTCCTCGGTAATGTTGCCAAAAGCTTCTTGTTGCATTAAAGCTAACATTCGATTAGCTGCCACCAGAGGGGTACGTAAGTCATGAGTTAAACACGAGACAAAATTTTCTCTTTGATCGATGGTTTGTTTGAGGCGCAACATCGAACGAACCCTAGCTTGTAGTTCATCAATTTGAACTGGTTTGCGAATAAACTCATCTGCCCCTGCATCCAAACCTTCTACCAGACTAGATTCTTCTCGTGCGGTAATGAGAATAATGGGAATATAAGATAGATTAAGCTCTTGACGAACTCGACGAGTTACTTCATAACCATCCATTTCTGGCATCATGACATCGAGCAAAATCAGAGCAGGTGGATATTTTTGAATTTGTTTTAAAGCTGTAGCACCATCGTTAACTAGAACAACTTGATGTCCTTCTTGTTCCAAAGCTAATTGAATCAAAAAAAGATTATCAGGAATATCATCTACAGCTAAGATATAGCTACCTTTGACACTCTGCTGATCGTACATTATTTACAAAAATTAATTATGAGTTTTTTAAAATACTATTCATTTTATTCAATAAGATATATTTAAACATTAGCCTTACGAGGGATTTCAACTTTAAAGATTGAACCTTTGCCCAATTGACTTTTAACCGAAATTGTTCCTCGGATCATTTTGACTAAAGAGTCAGTAATTGCCAAGCCTAAACCTGTTCCTGAATATTTACGAGTAAAAGTTTGATCGATTTGTCGAAAAGCTTGAAAAATAGCTTTAAGGTTTTCTGGTGCAATTCCAATACCTGTATCTTCAACGGCAATCACTAATTTATCGGAGTCGATCTCTATAATGGTGACTTGTACTTCTCCGTGTTCGGTAAACTTAATTGCATTAGAAATTAAATTAATTAAAATTCGCTTGATACTGTTTTTATCTTGGTAGACTATCTGATTACTTAAATCAATGTGTGTTTTTAAGTCAATTTTTTGCTGAATCGCTAAAGAACGTAATTCTTCTACCGTGAGTGTAACTAGCTGAACCAGATCAAATTCCTGAAAAGAAAGTTCTAATTTACCTGCTTCAATTTTAGAAAAATCGAGCATTTCATTGATCATATTAAGCAGATTTTGACTATTGTTAAAAATACGTTCTACTATATCTTGTTGCGTTTTCGTTAAAGGATCGGGATATTGACGTAATAATAATTGAGAAAAACCCATGATTGCATTCATTGGAGTTCGCAATTCATGAGACATGGTTGCTAAAAACTGAGATTTAAGATTATAAGCTTCTTGTAATTCGAGGTTTTTTAACTGAATTTGTTGTTGTTGTTGTTCTAATTCTTTATTTTTTTGTAATAATAATTCGTTAGTTAAGCGTAGTTGACGATTCGCGACCGCAACTGCTTTTTCTGCTTGATAAAGACGAATAGCATTTTTAATAGATTTAGCCAGATTTGTCGGTTCAATTTTGCTTTTGGCAAGATAATCCGACGCTCCCGCTTTCATTATTTCTACAGCAATTTCTTCATCTCCTTGTCCTGTTAACACAATGAAAGGAGTATCTATTTTTAGTTGTTTAATTTGACTAATTAATTCTAAACCATTACAGTCGGGCAACCGATAATCAAGTAAAATAACTGCAAAAGATTGCTCAACCAAATTAGCTATTGCCGACTTACTAGCATCAGCTTCAGTAAGATCAACTTTTAAAGGAGTTTTATTAAGAGCGCGTTTAACTGCAATACGATCTACTTCATCATCATCTACTAATAAAATTTTCAAATGATCATAAGTCATTGGTTATGATTGATTGTTCTGGCTGGTTACAAATCCAATTAAGGCATTTCACACAAAGTCCAGTACTTGTTTAAAGTACTCATTACTTCGGCGAAATTGGCAAATGTAACGGGTTTAACTATATAACCTGCTACATTCAAGTTGTAGGCTTCAATTCTGTCTTTGTCTTCGTCCGATGTAGTCATGACAATGACTGGGGTTGGTTTTAATTGAGGATCTTCTCTAAGTTTATGAAGAAACTCTAACCCATTCATTTTGGGCATATTCAGATCCAGTAAAATCAACCGTCGTGTTTTAGGGACTACAGGGGGTTGGTTGTCATGAGAACGCAGCATTTCTAAGGCTTCTAAGCCATTTTCTGCTACGTAAAGAGGGTTGGCAATATGGTTTTTCTTAAACGCTCTTTTGACATTCATGACATCAACTTGGTCGTCTTCAATGAGCAAAATATTAATAATTTTATCCTCCATTCTTCTCCTAAAATGAATATCTTGAATATATTGTTGATTTTATTGGGATAATAGTGAGATTTTAAACTTAATTTCTTAGATTAACTTTTTTTTTCTCTTTTGTCTAAGAAAGCCAAAGTTAAAAAGTTATTAAGCAAGTTGCTTTAATTAAAGATTACCCAACACTGGTCAACAAAATTAACAAGACTACTATTATGTTAAATAGTTTAAAAAAACTTTGCCTCAGCTAAAAGATAGAGAGTTAAATCAAGCTTTAATTAAGTTAATTTGCTAAGAAATTTACTATTTATAACCCTGATGATCAATTATCATTTCTTAATTTTTAATAAAGTTTTAATCTAAGATTCATAACTTTGAATATTATTAATCACTTTAGGTCTAAATTAATTTTTTTTCCAAGTAAACCGAAAGCTTGTTCCTTCTCCTACTTGGGATTCTACAGTAATCGCCCCTCCTTGATTTTCTACAGCTTTTTTAACAATCGATAGTCCAATACCTGTGCTTTCTTTGTTGTCTCTTGCCTCCAAGGTTTGAAAAATAGTAAAGATTCTATCATGATATTTAGGATCAATACCTTTTCCATCGTCACTGACAGTAAATTCATAAAAGTT
Source organism: Stanieria cyanosphaera PCC 7437 (assembly GCF_000317575.1). Lineage (NCBI taxonomy): Bacteria > Bacillati > Cyanobacteriota > Cyanophyceae > Pleurocapsales > Dermocarpellaceae > Stanieria > Stanieria cyanosphaera. The sequence goes on from NC_019748.1 coordinate 3,356,666, forward strand.
TTCTTGTTCAACCACAGAAATCGAAACTTTACCATCTTGACGGGGATGGTGTTTAATAGCGTTGTCAATCAAATTGCTAAAAGTCTGCTGCAAAGGTAATAATTGGGTTCGGAAAGTAGGCATTTTTCCAATAATTTCAATCTTAAATTCGGGAGGTACTACCAAAGAATCAATTATTTCATTTAAGAGTCGCTCAACTGATACTAATTGAAATTCTGAGCTAACCCGACCCACGCGAGAATATGCTAATAAACCATTAATCAGATTTTCGAGTCGGTGGACTCTACCGCGCAACAAGTTTAAATTGTGTCTGGTATCGTCATCTAGTTTGTCTTCTAAGTCTTCTTCCAACCATTCTGATAAATTTGCAATCGCTCTCAACGGCGCTTTAAGATCGTGGGAAGCAACATAGGCAAACTGGTCTAATTCTTGATTGCGTTTTTCGAGTTGACCAGTAGTGGCTAGTAAAATCTTATTAACTTGTTCTAATTGTGAGGTGCGTTGTTTAACTCGTGCTTCTAATTCTTCGTTTAGTTGAGCAAGAGCAACTTGAGCTTGTTTACGTTCGGTAATATCGGTTTCTGCACCAACCATGCGTAAGATTTGACCGATTTCGTCGCAAACTGCTTGTCCTTGGACAAGAATCCAACGATAAGAACTATCCCGATGTAAAGTTCGATATTCGAGTCGAAAAGGAATTTGTTTAGTAAAGTGTTGTTCTAATGCTGACATAACTTTTTCATAGTCATCAGAATGAATCAGTTCGGCCCATTGCTCAAAATTACCTCTGATTTCATCGTTCTGATAACCACGCATTTCTTTCCAGCGAGGCGAGTAATAAACTTCGTTAGTTTGGACGTTCCAATCCCAGATTCCATCTCCTGTACTTTGGATAGCTAGTTGCCAACGTTGTTCATTTCTTTGCAACTTTTCTTGAATTTTTTTACTCTCTGTAATATTTCTGCCTTCTGGAATTAACAAACTAATTTGGCCATTCTCATCGAGAACTGGTTTGAGAGAAAAATCAATGGTGGCAATTTGATTGTTTGCCCCAAGAATATCTACTTCATAACGAACAAACTCTCCTGATGCAGCTTGCATTATTGCTTGTTGAAGTTGCTGCTGAGTTTGAGCATTGATCTGCCACCAAGAAATTTCCCAAAAAGGACGATTAACTATTTCTTCTAATCTAAATCCACCAAAATCAAGAGCCGTTTGATTGGCTTCTAATAAAGTTCCATCTGGTTTGAGTAAACCAATAAACTGAAACATGGAATTAAAAATAGCTCGAAAGCGTCGTTCACTTTCTTGCAAATCTTGTTCAATTTGCTTACGATTAGTAATATTTTCAATTAAAGCAACAAAATATAAAGGTTGATTTTGCTCATTTTTAACTACTGAGACGCTGAGACTAACCCAAACAATTTCACCTTGTTTATTAAGGTATCTTTTTTCTAACTGACCAGATTCTATTTCGCCTGAAATTAATTGTTTGACACATAATAAATCTTGAGCCAAATCTTCGGGATAGGTAATTGATTGGAAATTAGTTGCCAATAAGTCTGCTTCTGAATAACCCAACATCTGACATAAGGCAGTATTAATTTCTAACCATTGCCCTTCTAACGAAACAATCGCCATGCCAATCGCAGCGTTACCAAAAGCTTCTGTAAAACGGGCTTTACTTTCCTGTAAAGCTTGCTCGATTTGTTTGCGCTCAGTAATATCTCGCATTGCTACTACTGCCCCTAACTTTTCTCCATCAGGGGCAATAATTGGATCTCCATTAGCTAGTAACAGACGAGGTTTACCTTGTTTGGGAATAATCATCATTTCTACATTCCTGACAGGTTCTCCTTGTAAGGCACGAAATAAAGGAATTTCTGCTGAAGACATCATTGTCTTACCATCAGGTAAATAGAGATCGTAATATTGCGCCCAATCTTGACTAGGAAGAGACTGTTTAGGTAAACCGTGAAATGTTTGAGTTGCTTGATTAAATAAGGTTAGTAAGCCATTTTGATCGCAGGCAACAATCCCATCAGAAAGGTTATTTAACAATGCTTGAAGAAATTGTCTTTCTTTGATTAATTCTGTTTCTGCTTGCTCGCGTTCTCTAATTTGCTGTTGCATTTGTTGAGGAGAAGGTAAAGCAATAATTTGTGGGATTGTTTGAATTAAAGCGATCGCGGTTAATAAGGAAACCGAGGCAGTCATTGCTTTGATGTTTCCTGCTAACCAATAATTAGGATGCCATAATGTCCAAATATCAAAGGCGTGACCAATTCCACAAGAAACAATAAAAGCAGCAAATAATAAAAAAATACCGTTAAACGGAATATCAGGTCGTTTACGCAGGATATAAACTAACGTAAAAGGAATTGAAAAATAAGATAAGGCAATTACTGCGTTACTGAGTAAATGTAGCCCTACTAGCCCCGGCTTCCACAAATAACACATCCCGTGGGGCATAAAAGAAGAATTAACCAAGAAAAGCTCAGTTAAATTTAGCAGCATTAGTTTAGTTAGAGAAACAGTCGATCTTCGGCAATAAGTCGGGTAAGTTTTAATTTAAACTACTTAAAAAATAATATTTAAGCATAAACACGCTAGTATATAAAAAAATAAGACTTTTTTCATCTATCTTGAGATAGATTTTTAATAGACTGAGAATGAGTCATGATTAAAAATAGCTTATTCTCTCCCCAGTATATATTTCCTCGGTAAGATGAAGTTAAAATCGGATTATTAGATATTCTATAAGGATTAGTAATTTAGCTCTATTTAATTTGTAATTAATCTATCTATAGTAATGAGTAAAATAAGCGTTGTTTTAATTGAAGACCATGACCTTAGTCGTATAGGTTTGTGTGCTGCTCTCAAACAATATTCGGATATAGAAATTGTTGATAACGCTGCTAATGGTACAGCAGGATTACAAAAAATTAAAACTCATCAACCCGATGTAGCTTTAGTAGATATTGGTTTACCCGATATTGATGGTATTGAAATAACCCAACAGTTAAAACAATACCAATCCGAAACAGATGGTTTTAAAACTAAAATTTTGATTTTAACCATGCATGACAGTGAAGATTCTGTCATGGCTGCTTTTGCTGCTGGTGCGGATTCTTATAGTCTCAAAGATGTCAGCATGGACAATTTAGTTCAAGCAATTCGTACTACTTATGAGGGTAATTCTTGGATCGATCCTGCGATCGCTAGAATTGTCTTAAAACAAGCTAAGACTACCAAACCTGTTACCCTTGCCTCTGGAAAAACAGCAGCATCAAATCAGGAAGCATCTCATTCTCAATCAATTGATGCTGTTGAGGAAGAATATCAACAATTACTAGAAACTTATCCTTTGACTGACAGAGAATTAGAAGTACTAGAATTGATCGTAGCTGGCTGTAGCAATGCTGAAATTGCAGAAAAATTGTACATTACGGTTGGTACTGTTAAAACCCACGTTTGTCATATTCTGAACAAGCTTTGTGCTGATGACCGAACTCAGGCAGCAGTCCGTGCTTTACGTGCTGGTTTAGTAAAGTAAAGCACAGTAAGTTGAAGTGGGCTTTGCCCACACTACTTTAAACTATTAAATTTCTGCACCTGATTTAGGTTCTTGTCCAGCATCAATCACAGCTTCTCTTAAAAAAGTAATTTGCTGTTCAAAATCGCAGGCTTCAATGTCAGATAGCAATTTTTGAATACTACCACTAGGTTCATAATTTTCTGGCATAGGAATAATAACACCTTCTTCCATTCCTTGAGCCAAATAATACCAAAATAGTAATTTAGTATTTTCACTAAGAGAACCGTATTCCCGACCAATTAAAGAATCTTGTTTTTCTATAATCTGACGCTGTACTTGTAGTTGTTCTTCATGGGATAATTCTTTGACTTGATTAAACAATCCTTTGGCAATTTCATCTCCTGCTGCACCAGGCGCAGCGGGAGTAATCGAAGTTCCCATTTTAGTATAAACGTACCACAGAAAAGCTAATTTTTCATCAGTACTTAATCTTTGATAAGCACTCAACGCGGATTGTACTGTTGCATCAACGTTGCTAGATACCATAATTTAATCTACTCCAAGTTTATAAATCTTGACTTTTCACTTACTTAATAGAGTAATTAATGGTTTTAGCTAAAAATAACTATAGAAAGACAGAAATAAAAAACAAGATAATTAATTGCTTGCAAGACTACAGATAGATGCGAAGGTAACTTAAAAATAAATAATGATAATCTTAATGAAGTTTGTTTGTATTATTAAATGTTTTAATATCGCTTGAGATCAAAGAGTAGTTTTTTTACTATGAATAAATGTTGTCTTTACTAACTTGAACTTTCTTTCCTAATGCAGCAAAGAAAATTTTTTTTCAACTTAGTATTGCTAATTAATTTATAAGCCAATCCATCAAAGTGCTTCTTTGCCACTTAAGGAATGCCTTTTTTGTTATTCAAAAAACAGAAGAACATGGCAAAGCAAAAGCAAGAGTTTGACGATCTCGACAACGCCGAGGCACAAGGGGATGAGTTTACTTCTTCTAGTCGCGAGTGTAAACCATTGATTTTAGCAATAGATGATGACCAAGATAACTTATTATTTCTCAGTTATATTCTTATTGCGTTGCAATATAATTGCATAACTACTAGAAGTAGCCAGGAATTTTTATTACTGGTTAAACAGCTTTTACCAGATTTAATTTTAGTAGATTTAGTCTTACCAGAAATGAATGGAATTGATCTAATTTATCAAATAAAACAAGATTCTCAAACGTCTCACATTCCTATTATTGCCATCACAGGTTTAACTAAAACTGATGACAAAATACAAGCCAAACAAGCTGGTTGTGACGATTATCTTGTTAAACCATTTTTAATTGAAGACTTGGAAGTGATCTTAGCTCGATATTTCTGATGAAATTGATCAAGTTAGATTGAACTGTTTAAGGGTTTTTGTCGTTCAAAAATTACAATTGCACTTGTACAATTAGATTCGAGAGTTGTATCACAAAGAAAGTCAATTACTTTGACATTCATAGCTTCTTCGATGATTGAGCGAATTTGCGGTTGAATTGCATTATCAATTACTTTTCTAACTTGTTTAGCGAGACAAATTTTTTGGTGATTATTGAGTATTTTCTCTGGTGCTGTGACAGTTCCTTCGAGAATGACAATTAAAGTGCGCTCAAACAAATAATAAGATATATTGTCAAGCTGATGTTTAAGTTGATTTTTATAAATACTTTTGATTTTAGGAGATAAAATGTCCTCCAATGCTTTTTTATTAATTGACTGGTTACTCATTTTTTTAAAATATTTAAATGGTTTTATGATCAATAAAGAAAAACATTAATTTTTTTTATAAATAGTATTTCTAACCTTCAATTTATCTTTAAATTAAAATTAGGAATCTTTACTGTTTTAACTAGAAACTATCTGTGAGGTTCGTTCCTAGCGTCAAGATCAACTAGTATTTGACACACTTGATGTCCGAGTAGGCTGATTACAAAGCAAATCACGTCTTAAAAAAAAAAGCCTGAGTTAACTCTTAACTTTAGGAATAGTATCAGGATTACGTACTTGAGGAGTTTGATCAAGTACTGCAATCATTCCAGTTCTACCGGTTTGCAAAGTTGCGTCACTAAGCAGATCGATAATTTTTACTTTAATAATTTCTTCTACTACTTGTTTTAGTTCTGGTTGAATGGCATCATCTAATTGAGAATGAACTTGTTCAGCTAATTCTTTTTTGCCCTCTTTGACTAAAATTTGTTCTGCTTGAGTAATAGATTCTTCAATAATAATCGCTAATTTTTGGTCGAAAAGTTGACAAGTAATTTTTGAAGGTTGATGTCCTAAACGATTACGATAAAAAGCTTGCAATTTTTGGGAAATTTGGCGTTCTAGTTGTCCACGAGTGGGTAAAGTTTCTGTCATTTTTATCCTTTTTTATAGACTATTATCTTAAAGTTAAAACCTTCATATTTTAAGTTATAAGGTAACAGTGTAACTATATAAATAAAAAAAGAAATTATTTTTTAGATAATTTTTAAACTTTTTATTCAAGTTACTTGCAGCTAATTTTAGTTTATTCAGAATTAAACATAATTGTTAAAAAGTTACAAGATATTAATCTTTTAAATATTTAGATTTAAAACATACTATAATAAGTTAAGACTATATTATATACATTAACTTACATATCATTTTTTATAATAATTAAATAGGCACTAGACACCTCAAAATCTTAAAATTAATTCACTTTAAAAGAATCTATCTTAAGACAGATTGATAATATATAAAGAGTTAGATGCCGAATTTATTTAATCATAGCTAAGATGAAAATTAATTGAACATCAATTATTTTTAGGTCATTAATTTATGAATTTACTTTTAGAAGTAATCACACAAGAACCCCACTTTCCTGTTGCAGCAACCATCAGCTTAGTTGTAGGTTTTATAGCAGCAACAACTATTGGCTCTATTGCCTGGTATAACTCCAAACGTCCTCCAGGCTGGGAAGATAAAGAGCGTCCAGATGTTGTTCCTAAAGTTGATAAATAACCGTAACATTATCTTATTGCCTTAAAAATTTATTTTTGTACTTTAAATTGGATTCAGAACTCATGACAAATTCAGCAGAACATCCCGATAACTACGATCGCATTATTACTCCTGCCGAAACCGCAGCACGTGTAGAAAGAGAAAAAGAAAATTTTAAACAACTTCCTGAGCAAGAAGGAGATTTAGATACTACCGCAGGATATACTATAGACCGAGAAGGCTTGGCTAACAATTATGCGATCGAACCAGAAATGTACGTTGAAGAACCAGGCGATTTAAGAGAAAAAGAAGAAGCACTTAAACAAGAACGTGCTGAAGAATTGGAAGAAATTAATAAACCAGATAATCAACAACAGGAAAAAGGACAAGGAATTATTTAGACTAAACCTAAACTAATTTTTATTTAGTTATTTACAATTTAGCTCTAAGAATTGAATTAGTTCTTAGGGCTATTGTTTTTTTGATTGGCAATCAAGTTTAAATTACCCCAATTCTCCCAATTTTTTGTTTGATAACTACCAGGGCAAAATTAAATATAAAATAAAAACTCTTATTTCTCTCCTTTGCTTTCCTCCGTTTTATAACTATGAATTCTCAATATTTCTGAAAAAAGTTGTTGGAGTAGATTTGGTTCAAAAGCAAAAATTATTTAAGTTTCATACCTGAGATAGATCGTCTGTGAAATGTTAAAAAACTACTGTAAAAAATAAAAGTGTTTTTTCTAGAGCGAAAAAAATTAATTCAACTCAAAATTAATGAATCAAACTCAAAATGAAATTCTACAACAAAATCTTAATACCTTGACAATCATCATCAGACACTGGTTGTTAATTTTAGAGCAACTAGAAATTTTGCAATCAGATTTAGAAAATGTTCCTCTAGAATTAGAAATTCTTCAACAACAACTTGAGCAGCTAGAATCTTATCAAAGATTTATTGGGCATAATTCTGTAGACAAGTACACGCCAAACAAGAGTCGCAATCAGGAAGAACTTTTTAAGGCTGCATCTTCTTTATCTCAACATCAACAAATTTATGGAAGAATGCAAACTCTACTAGAAAGTTTTGATCATTCTATGATTCATTGGATCGCTTTAGAAGAAAAAGTTGCTAATCTAATTGCCTTGCGAGAAGTTATTGAAGCTCTTCAAGAAAGAATTTATGACCATATGCCATCTGATTTTGGTGAAGAATTATTAAAGCTCAACCAGGTTCATCAGATTCCCACTCAATCAAAACCATCTAAATTAAATGAGCGAGGAGATTCTCGGTGGCGCAAATATGTAGTAAAGATTGGTAATTTTACTTCTAATAAGCTGGCAATGAGTCTAATTATTTTGGGTTTATTTTTTGGTTGGGGGATCACAGACTATATTTTAAATAAAGAAAATTTAAACAAACAACAGAATAATGAAGTTAATAGAATAGAAAAACCTTCATCCAATCAAAAATGATTTATTTATTCTTTATTTTTCATCTTTATCTTTAAATTATAAACTTTTATTGAAAATACCAAACCAAATTATTACGCTCAATTTCGCAATTATTAAGCTTCCGTTACAAAAAAACATAAGTGTTTAAGATTTACTCATCTAATTGCACTAGAATTGCACAAAATTCTTGATTGAATGATGATTAGTCCAAAAGTCATGGGGCTGTCTCTGGAATAAACGCCAGATTTTATGAGCCTCGCAAGGTCTTGAAATTGCTTCAGGACTTAGCTGAGTTCCTAATTCAAGAATTACCATTACTTTCATTGTTGAGTTAACTGAGAAACTAAAGCATTGAGTTCTGCTGATTAACTCTCTTCAAGATAGCTCTGAAAGTTAGGGATTCAGCTTTTCTAAATTTTATTGGATACAAATCAAAATTCAGGAGAAACGTTCAATGTTGGATGCATATACTAGGGTTGTATCTCAAGCCGATGCTCGTGGCGATTATGTTTCCTCATCTCAACTAGATGCTCTCGACAAAGTAGTTGCAGATGGTTTAAAGCGGATTGATGCTGTTAACCGCATTACTGGTAGTGCTTCGGCTATCGTAGCTAATGCTGCTCGCGCACTATTTGCTGAACAACCTCAGTTGATTGCTCCTGGCGGTAATGCTTACACCAACCGTCGTATGGCAGCTTGCTTGCGTGATATGGAAATCATTTTACGCTATGTAACTTACGCTACCTTCACTGGAGATGCTTCTGTACTCAACGACCGTTGTCTCAATGGTTTACGTGAAACTTATGTAGCTTTAGGAGTTCCTGGTGGTTCTGTAGCTGCTGGCGTACAAAAAATGAAAGACGCAGCGATCGCTATTGCTAACGACCGTAATAATATCACTCAAGGTGATTGCAGTTCCTTAATGTCTGAAATTGCTGGCTACTTCGATCAAGCAGCAGCAGCAGTAGGTTAAGCTCAGACCCCTGATTACCAGACAACATTTCTCGAAAACTAAGCAAAAGATAGGAAGATAAGTAAAATCATGAAAACTCCATTAACTGAAGCAGTAGCAGCAGCAGATTCTCAAGGTCGTTTCCTCAGCAGCACCGAATTACAAATCGCTTTTGGACGTTTACGTCAAGCTAAAAGTGGTTTAGAAGCAGCCAGAGCTTTATCCTCTAACGCTCAAGGTTTAGTTAACGGTGCAGCCCAAGCTGTCTACAACAAATTTCCCTACACTACTCAAATGCAAGGCAGTAACTATGCTTCTACCTCAGAAGGTAAAGCTAAGTGTGCGCGTGATATCGGCTACTATCTCCGCATGGTTACCTACTGCTTAATTGCTGGTGGTACTGGCCCAATGGATGAATACTTAATTGCTGGGGTTGCTGAAATCAACAGCACTTTTGACTTATCTCCAAGCTGGTATGTTGAAGCTCTCAAGTACATCAAAGCTAATCATGGTTTAAGCGGTGATGCTGCTTCTGAAGCTAACTCCTACATCGATTATGCAATTAACGCTTTAAGCTAGAGTTACTCTAGTAGCTCGAAATAGCAGGTAAGGATTGAGCAATTTTTGTTTGATGATTGCCTGTGATTTCGAGCAATTTTTTAGAAAAATAATTTAGCAAAATTTAGGAGGATCGCTAGTGGCAATTACTACAGCAGCATCTCGTCTAGGAGTTTCCGCCTTCAATGAAACTAATCCTGTTGAACTGCGCCCCAACTGGAGTAACGAAGATGCTAAAGTTGCGATTAGGGCAGCGTACCGACAAGTTTTAGGCAACGATCATATTATGGCGTGCGAACGTCTAACTAGTGCAGAGTCTCTCTTGTGCAATGGTTCGATTACAGTAAGAGAATTTGTTAGAGCCATTGCCAAATCAGAATTATACAAAACAAAATTTTTCTACAACAATTATCATCCTCGTTCGATTGAGTTAAACTTCAAACACTTGCTCGGTCGCGCTCCCTACGATGAATCTGAGATTATTGATCATCTTGATCGCTATCAAAATGAAGGTTTTGAAGCAGATATTGATTCTTATATTGATAGTGACGAATACACTCAAAACTTTGGTGATAACGTTGTTCCCTATTATCGCGGTTTTAACACACAAAAAGGTCAAAAAACCGTCGGTTTTACGCGGATGTTTCAACTTTATCAAGGCTATGCCAATAGCGATCGCGCTCAAGGTAATAGTGGTAGTCCCCGTCTAACTTACGAATTAGCTCGTAATTTGGCAACTCCAGTACGTAATGCCCAGATCGGTTTCGCACTTGCTGGTACAACTGCCGATGAACAAGGAAAAACCTATCGTTTAAGAGTATCTCAAGCAGCAAAAGGACGTTCACCTCAACTGCGACGCAGTATTAACGAATACGTAGTTCCTTATGATAGGCTTTCAGCTACTTTACAAAAATTAAATAAAAGTGGCTGCCAGGTTCTCAGCATTACTAAAGCTTAGACTCACAACATTGTTAAACATCTAAAGCTAAGGAAGAAAATCAAGTGGCAATTACAACTGCAGCATCTCGTCTGGGAGTTTCTGCCTTTAACGACAGCAAACCCTTAGAATTACGTCCTAATTGGACTCAAGCTGATGCTCAAGCCGTGATCCAAGCAGTTTATCGCCAAGTGCTTGGTAATGACTATATTATGGCTTCCGAGCGTCTAACAGCAACAGAATCTTTACTTTGCAATGGCTCAATTACAGTTCGTGACTTTGTGAGGGCTGTAGCTAAATCAGAGTTATACAAAGAAAAATTCTTTTACAATAATTTCCAAACCAGAGTAATTGAGTTAAACCTCAAACATTTACTTGGTCGCGCACCTTATGATGAATCTGAGGTAATTTACCACCTCGATTTGTATCAAGAAAATGGTTTTGAAGCAGATATTGACTCTTATATCGACTCGGAAGAGTATACAGAAAATTTTGGCGATAACATTGTTCCCTATTATCGTGGTTTTAACACTCAGACCGCCCAAAAAACCGTTGGCTTTACTCGAATGTTTCAATTATATCGAGGTTATGCCAATAGCGATCGCTCTCAAATAGCAGGAACTACTTCTCGTTTAGCTAGAGAACTCGCTCTCAATAGTGCTTCTGCGGTAGTTGCTCCTTCAGGTGGTAGTGGAGGTTGGGCATATCGACCTTCTCGTCAAGGACTGACTCCTGAGCGAACCTTCAGAAACTCTAATAAAGAGGGTCGTATTTATCGGATCGAAATCTCAGCAATGAATTTGCCTAGATATCCTAAAGTACGCCGTGTTAGTAGAGCTTTATTAGTTCCTTACGAAGAGCTATCAGCAACTCTACAAAAAATTAACAAAATGGGTGGTAAAGTAGCGAGTGTCACCTTGGCATAGGTTTATTTAGTCTTCTCTACTTTTTTAACCCTAAATGATTAGGAGATATTAACAAGATGTTGGGTCAATCTGTGCTGAATGGTAGATCTAGTTCACCCGCAAACAACCGTGTTTTTGTTTATGAGGTAACTGGATTAAAACAAAACGAAGAAACCGCTCGTAATAATTATTCTTTCCGCACCAGTGGTAGTGTTTTGATTCAAGTTCCTTACCATCGCATGAATGAAGAAATGCTGCGAATTACTCGAATGGGAGGCACAATTGTCAATATTCGTCCTCTTGGTTCGCCAGCAAGTAATGATGCTGATGAATGATTAATCAGTCGTTTGTCCTTGGTACTTTTATTTGTGATTCAGTTACGAAGGGCAAATGACATTTTAAAAATAATTAATTAATAATGAAAAGTGCCAATGGTTGCTACTATTCAATCTTCTCTCAGAGAACGCCAGCACTATTTAATTCATCAATTAGCCAATTGTATTGAAGAACATTGGCAACAATACCTTACTTTATCTCCTTACCAGATACCAGAAGACCTTGGTTATGTTGAGGGAAATTTAGAAGGAGAAAAACTAATTATCGAAAATCGCTGTTATCAAACTCCCGAATTTCGCAAGTTACATTTGGAGTTAGCTAGAGTAGGCGATCGCTTAGATATTCTTCATTGTGTCATGTTTCCTCGTACCAATTATCCCCTACCTATTTTTGGAGTAGATTTAGTAGGCAGTCAAGGTCAAATTGGTGCTGCGATCGTCGATCTTTCTCCTGGAAATACTAAGGGTATTTTAGCTCAAAACTATCAACAAGTTTTAGCTGCTCTTCCTGCAGTTCAATTTTCCCAACCTCGGCAATTACCTGCTTGGGGAGACATTTTTTCAGAATTTTGTTTATTTGTGCGTCCGATTAATAGTCAAGAAGAAGCTTTATTTTTAAAGCAAGTTAATCACTTTTTAACTCTTCATTGTCAAATAGCAATTACTACTCCTGCTGTATCGTCTCCAGTCCAACAAAGAGAAATTCTGAAAGGACATCATTACTACTGTACTAAACAGCAACAAAATGACAAAACTCGACGAGTATTAGAAAAATCTTTAGGCAAAGCATGGACGGATCGATATATGACTACGATGCTTTTTGATGCTCCGTAGTAGTCAGTAGGGACAATCGCTACGCTGCACCGAAAGGTGGCATGAATTGTCCGTACACCAGTGAGAAATTAACAATCAACAGTTAACTTAGTTTAAAGATTGAGTTTAAGAAAGCTTAACTTTCGTAAAAAAATTTAGTAAAATTTAATTAAGAATTAAAAAAAAACAGTTTAGTTATGGAGCGAATAGGAAAATTTCAAGGAGAGAAATTATTCCTCCAAGCTATATTTGAACGCTCCTTTGAAGCAATTACGATTATCGATCACCAAAATCGTCTGGTAGAAGTAAATTCTTCTGCTTGCGAGCTATTTGGTTTAACCAGAAAAGAATTGATTGGTAAATCACTGGTTAGCTTGTTTACCTCTCCTGTAGAGCAAAAATGTCAACAAAGTGCGTCTTCAAATACTGTACTAAAAGGACTATTCCTTAACCAAGGAAAAACTATTAAAAAAGCCGACCAAAAGACCAAACAAAATCGATTGGAGGAACAAGTTTCTTCTGCTTGCCCTCTTGAAGAAGTTCAGTTTCGCCATCCCAATGGCATGATTAAAACGGTAGAATATAGCCGAGTTGAAGAGTTATTACCCAATTACAACTTATTGGTGTTTCGAGATGTGACCAATCTCAAGCGAGCAGAAGAAGAATTGCAACGACAACATCAACGAGTCAAGCTATTTTCCGAAGTTACCCTTAAAATTCGTCAATCGCTACAACTCAGAGAAATTCTTCAAACTGCTGTCAATGAAGTCCAAAGAATTCTGAAAGCAGACCGAGTTTTAATTTATCAAGTTTTGGCTAATGGTACAGGTAAACCAATTAGCGAAGCCGTTTTACCTGAATATGCGCCTATTTTAGGAATTGAATTTCCTGAAGAAGTATTTCCCAAAGATTATCAAGAACTATACGCAGCAGGAAGAGTACAAGCGATCGCAAATGTTCACGATCCCCAGATGGGTTTGGCTGAATGTTTGGTCGACTTTATGGAGGAATGGAAAGTTCAAGCTAAATTAGTAGTACCCATTTTACAAAACTTTAAATCTCAACACGATCCTCTGTGGGGTTTATTAATTGCTCATCAGTGTCAAACAACCAGAACTTGGACAGATTTTGAGTTGGAATTGATGCAACAGTTGGCAGATCAAATTGGAATTGCTTTATCTCAAGCAGAGTTACTCGAAAACCTAGAAGAATTGGTTACGGAACGTACCGCTAAATTACAGGAAGTCAACAGTAATCTCCAACAAGAAATTAATGACCGTCTCGAAGCAGAAGCAGCCTTAAGACGCAGCGAAGAACAGTTACGTTTGATTGCCAATGGTTTGCCCGTGTTAATTGCGTACGTAGACAAACAACAATGTTATCGCTTTAATAATGAAGCTTATCAAACTTGGTTTGGACTCTCTCCTACCAAAATCTATGGTTGCCATCTTCAAGAAGTTCACGGCGAAGAAGAATACCAAACTATTCGTCAGTATATCGAGTCTGCTCTATCAGGACAAATGGTTACTTATGAAAAGGACAGTATCTTTCAGGATGGCTGTGTTCATTCGCTTAATGTTACCTATATTCCTCATCTAAACCAACCAGACAAAGATCAAGTCCAAGGATTTTTTGCCCTCAGTAGTGATATAAGCGATCGCAAAGCAATTGAACGAATGAAAGATGAGTTTATTTCGGTAGTCAGTCACGAACTTCGGACTCCTCTGACTTCGATTCATAGTTCTCTCAAAATTCTTGCCACAGGAAAATTAGGTAATCTTTCTCATAAAGGACAACGAATGTTGAGAATTGCCGACGAACAAACTGAGCGGTTAGTGCGATTAGTGAATAACGTCCTCGACTTACAAAGTATTCAGTCAGGCAAAATCAAAATGAAGAAAAAAGCCTGTAAAGCTACCGAATTGATGATTGAGGCAGCCCAAACGATGCAAACAATGGCACAAGAACACGGAGTGAAGTTATTTGCAGAATCAGTAGCTTTTGTGGTGTGGGCAGACCGTGATTATATCGTCCAAACTCTCACCAACTTATTAAGTAATGCGATTAAATTTTCTCCCTCTCATAGTACAGTTTGGTTATCGGCAAAACTAGAAGCTCAAGAACCAAAAACCGCCATTCCCTTCGTTACTTTTGAGGTAAAAGATCAAGGACAAGGAATTCCTGCTAATCAACTAGAAAATATCTTCGAGCGTTTTCAGCAAGTAGACTCTTCCGATTCTCGGAAAAAAGGAGGAACTGGTTTAGGATTAGCGATTTGTCGTCACATAATTGAAGAACACGGAGGGAAAATATGGGCAGAAAGTAGTTTAGGAGGTGGCAGTACTTTTTATTTCACCTTGCCTGCATTAACCCAAAAAGGAGGTGATGATCATCAACGATAAATGTATTTTACTAATTGATGACGAAGAAACCATTCAAGAAGTGGTGCAAGTGGGAATTGAGATTGAAGTTGGTTGGCAAGTATTGATTGCTTCTTCTGGTTTAGAAGGAATTGCTGTCGCCCAAACTCAACAACCCGATGCCATTTTACTTGATGTTATGATGCCTGAGTTGGATGGTATTTCTACCTTATCTGAGCTAAAAGCGAATCCAAAAACTCAGTCAATTCCAGTGATATTTCTCACGGCTAAAGTTCAAGCTGCTGAAAAAAATCAATTACCAGGGTTGGGAGTAGCAGGTGTAATTACCAAGCCTTTTAATTCGATGAATCTTGCTAGTCGAATTGCTTCTATTTTGCAATGGAAAATCTAAGTTGGTTCTGGGAGGTTTATTTTAGTTACGGATGAGAATTTTATTAGTTGATGACGATCAAACTTTAATTGATGTCCTTTCAAGAAGTTTAGCAGAACAAAATTACGCCGTAGATGCAGTTACCGATGGAGAACAAGGTTGGCTCTATGGTTCAACCTATAACTACGATTTAATTATCCTCGATTGGTCTTTGCCTAAGCTCGACGGGATTAGTTTATGTCAGCGTTTTCGTGCCAATGGCTATGAAATGCCGATCTTGTTACTTACCGCTCGTCATGGCAGCCAAGATAAAATTAAAGGACTTGATGCAGGAGCAGATGATTATATCTGTAAGCCTTTTGATCTTGACGAATTAACGGCTCGTATTCGTGCTTTATTGCGTCGTCTCAACTGTGACTTTTTGCCCGTATTGAGTTGGGGAGAATTGCAACTCGATCCCTGTAGCTGTGAAGTTACCTATCAAGGAGAGATCTTATCGCTGACTGCTAAAGAATATAGTTTATTAGAATTATTTTTACGTCATAGTCAAGAAGTTTTAAGCATTGAAGAAATAATTGAAAGTTTATGGTCATCAGCAGAATATCCAGCAGAAGCAACTGTGCGCTCTCATCTTAGATACTTACGACAAAAACTCAAACTAGCTGGTTTACCCGAAGATTTGATTGAAACTATACCTGGAAGAGGATACTCTCTTAAATCTTTACCCCAAGAAGAGCTTTCTGTCGAGCTAGAAACACCAGAAATTAAGCGATCGCGTCATTTAAACGCTTTAAGTGCAGCTTGGGAAAAATATCGCTCCAAAAGTCATCAACAATTAGGAACTCTAGAGACAATTGTAGCAACTTGGCAACAAAGTGATTTTAACGATAGCGATCGCAAAAAGGCTTTATTAACTGCTCATAGTTTAGCTGGTAATTTGGGATTGTTTGGTTTTGATGAAGCTTCTCAGTTAGCTAGAGAATTAGAACAAGTACTGAGTGATGAAATTAATCAAGAACGAATCTGGCAAATAGAAGCCATTCTTCAAGTTTTACGTCAGGAATTGGCAGCAGAAGCGAATCCTTCGCCTCAAATTGCCTGTCAAATTCAAGAACATTCTCCTTTTCTCTTGATTATTGATCCTGACCCTAAATTGAGCGAACAATTAACTGAGTATGCCAACAGCAAAGGCATTAAAACTTTAGTTTTAACTAATCCAGAATCAACTAGAATTTGGCTTGAACAACAGTCATCAGAACAACTTCCCGATGCTGTTTTACTAAAACTAGCCTTTAGCGAATTAGAATCCAATCTTCATTCTCGATGGGATAATTTATCTTTAATTGCTGAATTAAGCTTACTTGAACCTTCTATCCCGGTCATTGTTTTAGCAGACCGCGATCGCTTTGAAGACCGACTTCAAGTTGCTAGACATGGAGGATATTTTTATCTTAAACAACCACTAACCCCCACAGAAATAATTAGTTTTTGCCAAGAAGTTTTTCAACGTTCTTCTCAAGGCAAAAAAGTCATGATCGTCGATGATGATCTAGAATTATTAGAAGTTTTACCCTCTCTATTACATCCTTGGGGATTTAAACTCACTACCTTGCACGATCCTCGACAATTTTGGGACGTACTTCAAGCAGTCAATCCTAATTTACTGGTGCTAGATATCGAAATGCCCCACTTGAGTGGCATTGAACTATGTAAGGTACTGCGAACTCATCCTTATTGGCGCAAATTGCCAGTAATGTTTCTTAGTATTCATAACAATGTAGCTATGCGCAATCAAGTTTTTGCTAGTGGTGCAGACGATTTTGTAGATAAACCAGTAGTAGCTAAACACCTTGCTAATCGTATTCTTAATCGTTTGGCTTAAGATCAATATATTTTAATTGAGGTAAATAAAATGACTCAATTTCAGCACAAAGCTTTACCTTTTCCTACTACTGCAACAGGCGAGTTGATTATTTCTGAAGTCAGTTATAACGAATTTAACGTACCGTTGGCTTTTTTATCCAATTGCGGGACTTGGGAAGGAACGGCTAAACGAGTTAACCGTGCAGGAAAGTTGATAGATGAACATTTGGTTCGCGTCAAAATTGAAGTAGAAGGTTCTCAATATGTTCAAACTAACACCGTTCGCATTAATACCCCGAGAGAAGTAACCGCTCAATATTTTGGTAATTTCTCCGAAGGTAAGCTAGTTTTTCCCCTGACAGATGAAGTTTATACTTTAGGGGGTGAAAAGGCATCGGGATTTTCAGGAATTGCTTGGGCTGTCACTGATGATCTGATTGTTTATCGTGGTAGTAGAACGATACAAGGTTGTAAAACTTACTATAACGAATTGATCGCTCTAGTTGACGAAGATCATCGAGTTAGAACAACCCAGGTTTACGAAGATGGAGTTTATAATTTGGTTACTATGATCGAAGAAACAAAGGTTGAGAAATAATTTTGCTCAACAATCAACTTTTAGTAGATTTCTTAAAAAAGATTAAGACTTAAGGTTGATCTTGTCGAACTATAAAATGTGTAACCGATGAGTAATCAACCAGAGCAACAAGACACAATTGATACAATTAATATTGATGGTCATCGTCCCGTAGATTCTAGTGATCTTACAGTTAAAGCAACTTTAGACATTGATGGCAAACGTCCTATCGTCAAAAGCGAGAACCTTGTGGTGGAAACTTTAGACGTTGATGGACATCGTCCGATTACTAATAGTGATTTACAATACGAGCAGGTTTTAGAACTTGATGGAACTCGTCCAATCGATCCCAGTCAACTTGAGGTTAAAGAAGTTGTGGAAATAGACGGACAACGTCCTATTGTGACAGATAGTTTTGAAGTGAAAAAAACTCTTAATATTGATGGTAATAGACCAATCGCTGCCAATAATCCTAGTCAAACTGAAATGAACAACGATTTAGTAGATTAATTAATCTTTAAGTGAGTTATTTGATTTTTTCTGCTCAGTCCAACTCTAATAAGCTATTCCAAATTAAAATTGCAGATTGGTTTGATTATAGAGTTTCTCAAATTTCGGAGATACACCATTACCAGTTATTAATTACTAATTACTAATTATGAGGGATGAATAATCAACCATTAACCCCGCCGAAGGCGCGCTGCGCGACAAACCATCAACATCGACTTATCAATGACAAAATCTCGTTATCATAAAGGTTTCAGGCAAGTTATTGGAGATGTCTAAGCAAAACTTGTAGAATTTTCAATGATATTTTCAGTCTTAAACCAATCAAAATTTAGCAATGACAACTACACCTCTTTCTCCCAATCAATCAACTACTCAACTTCCCGATCAATTTGGACGTTTTGGTATTTATGGCGGTAAGTATGTCCCAGAAACTTTAATGCCAGCTTTGGCAGAGTTAGAAACAGCTTATGATCGCTACAAAAATGATCCTGGATTTCAACAACAATTACAAGCTTTATTAAAAGATTACGTTGGTCGTCCTAGTCCACTTTATTTTGCAGAACGCCTAACTCAACATTATGCTAAACCAGATGGTACGGGCGCGCAAATTTATTTTAAACGGGAAGATTTGAATCATACGGGAGCGCACAAAATTAACAACGCTATTGCTCAAGCTTTATTGGCAATTCGCATGGGTAAAAAGCGAATTATTGCCGAAACAGGTGCAGGACAACATGGAGTTGCTACAGCTACAGTATGCGCTCGTTTTGGTTTAGAATGTGTAGTTTATATGGGCGTACAGGATATTGAACGCCAAAAGTTAAATGTGTTTCGGATGCGTTTGTTGGGTGCGACAGTACAACCAGTCTCAGCAGGAACTGGCACACTTAAAGATGCGACTTCAGAAGCAATTCGAGATTGGGTTACTAATGTAGAGACTACTCATTATATTCTTGGTTCTGTTGCTGGTCCTCATCCTTATCCGATGATGGTAAGAGATTTTCACGGGATAATTGGTACAGAAACTCGTCTGCAATGTCAGGAAAAATGGGGTGGTTTACCTGATATCCTGATCGCTTGTGTCGGTGGTGGTTCTAATGCTATGGGATTATTTTATGAATTTGTCAAAGAACCAAGCGTAAGATTGATTGGGGTTGAAGCAGCAGGAGAAAGTATTGATTCTGGTAAACACGCTGCTACTTTAACCAAGGGTAGTCCAGGAGTTTTGCATGGAGCAATGAGTTATTTATTGCAAGATACCGACGGACAAGTGGTAGAAGCTCATTCGATTAGTGCGGGATTAGATTACCCTGGTGTAGGACCAGAACATAGTTATCTCAAAGATAGCGATCGCGCTGAATATTATAGTGTAACTGATGACGAAGCAGTAGAAGCTTTTCAACGTGTATCTCAGTTAGAAGGAATTATTCCTGCTCTAGAAACTTCTCACGCTTTTGCTTATTTAGAAAAGTTATGTCCTCAATTAGAAGGTAGTCCTCGTCTAGTAATCAATTGTTCTGGTCGAGGTGACAAAGATGTCCAAACTGTAGCTAAATATTTGGGTAATTTTGAGCTTTGATCATTATATCTGTCAGAGTAAATTTGACCCATACCAGCAAGATTGTTGATTGGAGGAATAATCAAGAGGCAGGTGATTGTTGTTTTGAATCAAAAATTACTTGCCTTTCCTCCAAAATAAGTTTTATATAATGTTAAATAAAAATTTAATTAAGCAACAAGTAAAATCTCGAAAAAACTATAAGTTTTGTAGAAATTTTATAATCTGTGGTTTCCTCGTAAGTAATTGTTTAGTTAGTCAAGCTACTGATATTAAATCGCTTTCACAGAGTCGAAGGTACTCCGCCTTAAAAAGACAGAGCCTGCTTCGACTTCGTCAAGAAAATTTGATTTTTTTTGAATCTATTAAACTTGCTCAGAATGATTATGTCAGCGAGTTGGAACAATCAGTACATCAACAAATTAATCAATATCGTCAGTCTATTAATTTGCCACCGCTACAACTAAATTCTTTAATTAGCGAGCAAGCAAGAATGCACAGTCAAGATATGGCGGAAGGAAAAGTACCTTTGAGTCATGAGGGTTTTGAACAACGAGCAAAAGCTATTGAAAACTCGATTGATTATAGTCGTGTTGCTGAAAATGTCGCTTACAATCAAGGTTATAGCGATCCTGTGACTCAAGCAGTGCAAGGTTGGATCGATAGTCCTGGTCACCGTCAAAATATTGAAGGTAACTATAATTTAACTGGAATTGGTGTGGTAAAAAACGATCGCGGTGAATATTATTTTACGCAAATATTTGTTTTACAACGTTAACAACGTTAACTAAGGAGGGAGTTGTGATGAGTATGAATAATTTTCAAGTTTGTGAACGGGATCTCGATGATACTACTTTAGAACGTTACTTGAGTGCTGATGCGGTCGCTGTTGATACAGAAACGATGGGATTGGTATTAGGACGCGATCGCTTGTGTTTAGTACAAATATGTGATCCTAGTGGTTATGTTACGGCAATTCGGATTGCTTTGGGGCAAACAGAAGCTCCTAATTTAAAGAAGTTATTGGAAGCAGAACAGATTACCAAAATTTTTCATTATGCTCGGTTTGATGTTGCTCAATTTGAATATACTTTTGGAATCAAAACTAAACCGATTTTTTGTACCAAAATTGCCAGCAAATTAGCTCGTACTTATACTTCTAATCATGGTTTAAAAAACTTAGTTTTGGAATTAACAGGCGTAGAATTAGATAAAACTGCTCAAAGTTCTGATTGGGGTAATGCTCAAAATCTATCAGCTAAACAACTTAGTTATGCTGCTAATGATGTACGTTATTTATACGAATTAAGAGAAAAATTAATTGAAATGTTAAAGCGAGAAGATCGTTTTGAGTTAGCAGAACAATGTTTCCAGTTTATTCCCGTATTGGTTGCATTAGATATTCAACGCTACGAAAATATTTTTGAACATTAAATTTTTGTTTAATTTTGAAGTTTAAAAATTAATCTTTATTTTTTTGTATCAACAATTTATCTCAAAAAGAATCTTGGTTAGAAATTTGGCACTGCTAAACCTGGACATAAATTTATAGTTGTACAAATCAAGATTAGGACATAACATTAGTTTGCCCTTACAAAATTTTTCTGTTCTAACCCTTTTACGAAACCTTGGTAAAAAAATTGCTCATATCAAGTCCTTTTAATTAATAGGAATAAAATTTTCTCAGTCTCCCCGTCTCAGTGTCTCAAGCGTCAAAATTGATGTGGAACTATTGAAGCGGACTTCATATCACAATAATAGGGGCAATTAATGCCCCTGTATTCCTTTGGAAAGAAAGCTAGATTTATTTTTAGTAAGGAAGATAATCAAAGTCAGATTGTAATTGATCAGCACTGTTGTAAACACCTTGGTTAGTCACATTGCCGATACCTGAAGTAGCACTTTGGTTTTGCCCAGCTTGTACAGATTGTTGGATTTGAGGATCAATCCCTATCCCATCTAAACCTAATTGAGTTTGAGTTAAATCGTTAGAAACGGCTTGGTTAGTCACGTTACCAATGCCATGAGTGACAGCAGCATTAGAACCAGCTTGAACATTGCTTTGTGCTTGTTGGGCAAATGCAGCTACGGGAGAAAGAGTTAAAGCGAGAGTGGAGATGATTAGTGCAGCTTTTTTCATTGTTCTAGACCTCTAAAGTAAATTTGTTTGTTTTTATGTTGTTGTTTGTCTTCACTCTCTAGTTACGTCGAGGAGCATTTTTTTATGCAGATGTAATTGAGTATATTTTTAAGGTCAAGATTTAAAATTATTCGGGCTAAGGCAAACCAAAAGCCACAAGGCAAAACGTTCTAATCCAACCAAAACGGCAGTAATCCCTACAGCTAGACCAAACAAAACTAGATTGTTTTCATTGCCAGCTTTTAAGGCAAAGCTTAAAGATGTGGCAACGGCTGGAGGATGCATAACATCTAACAAAATCATCAGCACAATTGTAATACTCATGGCGGTTCCACCAGAAAGATAACCCGAACCTAGCAGTATATAAGTTACAAAACCAATCCCTGCTGCCATCATTTGGGAAATGATTAAAGTTCGCACCGTGTTTGTACCGTGCTGAGGATCGAGATAAATTAGAAAAGCACTAGAAGCAAGGGAAGCAAACAACAAACGCTGACGGGTTAGTACTTCGACAAGAGCAAAAACACTCAAAATCACTAGTGTTGGAGCAGTAGCTAATGCTAATTCACCCTTCCAATTCAGACGGTTGCGGAGTGCGCGAGTATTTTTTTCCAAAGGCTGTAAGCTGGACTGATGAGGTTTCATTGAAGACTTCTATCAAACTCCGATTCCTGTAAACGGCGTTGTTCTCCCTGTTGAATCTCGCGCTCTATAAAATAATTCAACAAGGTTCGTAACAAAACGATCGCTCCTAAATTCAAAATATCTTGACGATTGGGTGCTATTGATGTCCGCAAAATATCACTAGCAACACTAAATTCTAATCCCAAGGCCAACACTCGCCCCAATTGTAAACGAATTTTTTCTGTGGCATCAAAATTTTTTCTTGGGTTAGAGAAAAACAATTTCAAATAAGTAATAATACCTCGGACAACTGCTCCACCAATCACTATTGCTGCTGCAAGTTCTGCTGCTGCTGCTAAATAATCAACAATCACTTTAAGCCCTGTTTCTAGAGGAGTAGTTAGCTGATCTTCTTGAGTGCCTTCTACATTCAAACTCAACAGCAAAACTAGCCCTAGAATAAGTGCTAGAGGCAATAGCAAATTAATTAATGAATCCTTTGATGCCTCTGGTTTCATACTTTTATACTTCAATCGTTTAATTAGGCGTTAGCAAAAGGTTGCTGCAAGTAGACCGCGTTTATGCTACACCTACACTGTCATCATAAATTGAATTGAGTTGACTTCTCCCCAGAATCAAGCACCGCTTCGCCTGTGCTTTGCCAGGCGTTTAAACGCCCCGTCCCTCCCATAAATGAGGAGGGCTTTCAACGTCGCTTTTCGGTAAAAGCTTCTAGCAGTTTGTGATTAAAAGACTTGAGTAATTGGTGTTAATTTATTAGCTGTTGATCTCAATGCGATCGCTTGTAGTTTTTTGGTTTCACACTTCCTGCTCGTAGTCAATGAACTTAGTCATTATTTTGTTTACTCCTTTAGAAGATTAAATCTACTGGCTCGTAAGCAATAGCTTTGTCAGAGATCGCAATTTCTCTGATAGAGTTCAAACTTTCTCTCAAAAAAACAAACCAAAGCTTTCTTAAGCTTCATCGTAGGTTTCAATATCGAGGAGATAAAAATAAGGTTCTACTAATTCCTGACGTTGAAAAGCGATCGCTCTAAGTAAATGCCAATCTTCTAAAGCTTCAAAGGGGTTACTGTAATCATCTTGTTCTAAACGACTAGCTAAATTTGCCACATCTTCAGCCGTTAGTTCAGCAATATTTTGTTGCGTTAATTTGACACTGTTCATTCCCCTTTCCCCCTAAGTTGCTGATTATTTTACAGCCTACTTTAATTTTAACCCAGACTAGTTATCTGCAACACCTTAAATAATAGTAGGTGGAAAACTAACTAAAACTTTCACCATAGATTTTATTAGCATTAAATTTTTGTTTTGGGTGTATGTTTCAATACTCTTAATTTAAAAAACATCAAAAATTCACATAATTATTCGGTGGAAAAACTGAGGTTGCACAAAGCTAAAACTGGCTATATTCATTGATATAAATAAGTTTTAATCTTTTAAATTAACCTTAAAACAATTAATTTAATTTTAATGATTTGATGAAGTATCCGTCAAAGTACTGACAATTATAGTTAGAGAATGACAGAATTTCTAATAAATAGACTTAAATATATATCTCTGTTTATATGTCAAGTACTTACCCAAATTTTTTTGGGTTTTTATGACTAAAAACTACACAAAAATCAATAAAAACATTCTTGATTAAAACTTGCCAACCAAATAGTAAAAATCTTTTAAATTTGCCAATGAATCAAAGTATATATCACCAACCTAAAACTATTAATCAGCAACCTGAGACAATAATTGAACTATTAAGAAATAGAGCAATTAATCAAGCAGATCAACACGCTTATACTTTTTTAATTGATGGAAAAAAAGAAAGCGAACCTCTTACTTATGGACAATTAGACCGTCAGGTTAGAGCGATCGCAGCATTGTTACAACAACATCAAGCTCAAGGAGAGCGTGCTTTATTACTTTATCCCCAAGGATTAGAAGTGATTGGTGCTTTTTGTGGTTGTTTATATGCAGGAACAATTGCGATTCCCGTACCTCCGCCAGAATCTGGTCGATTAAAACGTACTTTACCAAGACTGCGATCAATTGTTAAAGATGCTAATGCTACCTTTGCTTTAACTACAGCGGGAATTTTAGAATTAATTGCCAATGTCAAAGATGAATTTCCTGAATTCGATCAAATTAAATGGATTGATACTGAAACAGTAGATTTATCCCTGGCAGAACAATGGCAAAATCCAAAAGTAGACCAAGATCAACTGGCATACTTGCAATACACTTCTGGTTCGACTTCTACTCCTAAAGGAGTAATGCTTAGTCACTATAATTTGATGTATCACTGTCAATCTCTTCAGCAAGCTTGTGGCTATGATGCAGAAAGTGTCAGTATTACTTGGATGCCCTATTTCCATGATTACGGATTAGTAGAAGGAATGATGGTTCCTCTTTATAATGGCCATCCTTGCTATATCATGTCTCCGTTTTCTTTCATTAAGCGTCCAGTTCAATGGCTACGGAATATGAGTAAATATCTAGGTACTCATTCCCAAGCTCCCAACTTTGCTTACGATCTTTGTGTTCGTAAAGTTAAACAAAATGAAATTGCTGAATTAGATTTAAGCAGTTGGCAAGCAGCAGGAAACGCAGCAGAACCAATTAATCCCAAGGTAATGGCGGATTTTGTTGAAACTTTTAGTGCTTGTGGTTTTAAATGGGAAGCTTTTGCACCTTCCTATGGATTAGCAGAAAACACTTTACTTGCTACTACCAAACCCAAAGGAACTAAACCAGTTTTCCTCAACATCGAAACCGCAGCCATTGAAAGAGACAAAATTTTGGTAGCTGCTCCAGAAAAATTAGATGGAACTAGAATTGTAGCTGGTTGTGGTCGTTTAGTCGGTAGTACCGAAATTGCGATCGCTCATCCTGATACCATGACTCGTTGTCGGGCAGATGAGGTAGGCGAAGTTTGGATTAAAGATCCAAGTGTAGCTCAAGGTTATTGGCAACGTTATGAAGCTACTAAAAATACCTTTCAAGCTTATCTTCAAGACAGTAAAGAAGGACCTTTCTTGCGTACAGGTGACCTAGGCTTTATGCATGATGGCGAATTATTCATCACTGGACGTATCAAAGATTTAATCATTATCCGAGGTACAAATCATTACCCTCAAGATATTGAATGGACAGTACAACAATTACATCCCGCTTTACGTTCTGATTATGGTGCAGCCTTTTCCATTGAAGATAAAGGCGAAGAAAGATTAGTAGTGGTTCAGGAAGTAGAACGTCGTAGTGAAGATTTTGATTCTGAAAAACTGATTGCTGATATTCGTCAAGAAATTGCCGAAGAACACGAAATCCAAGTTTATGGAATTATCCTAGCTAAATCAGGCAACATCCTCAAAACGGCTAGTGGCAAAATTCAACGAAGAGCTTGTCGAGAGCAATTTTTAGCAGGAACTCTGACTATAGTTGCAGAGTGGTGTGAAAATCCTCAACTGACTCATAAGTTTCGTTCTCTTCAAGGAGAAGTGGAATCACTGGCAAAACAAATCGCCACTGCTAAAATGTAACCGCTCTAATTAAACTATCAAGAATTTTAATAATTGATACTCAACCTTAAACAACCAAAGGTTTAGGAAAATAATTATGCATCCATTAATACAATATCGAGTTGCCCAATTATTAGAACAAGATTTAGGCGATCCTAACGATCCTAAAAGCATTTTATCTTTCAAAAAAGTAGTTGAATTAGATGAAGAAGAAGCTTTTCCCGAAGCGGAATTAAACTGGCTTTATAATTGGCATCTGCAAGATTACTATGTACCTGTTGATTGTGGCGGGAAGTTTACTAATTTTGAAGAATTTCTTGCTTTTGTCAGGGTGTTATCTCGTCGTGATCAAACTACTGGAATTGCCTTTACAACTATGTTTTGGTCATACTTGTGTTGGATGGCTGGGACGAAGGAACAAAAGCAAAAATTAGCCCAGTTCATGATGGAAGAACAAGGTACGATGTGTCTCGGCTATTCCGAAAGAGAACACGGTAGTGATTTGGTTAATGGAGGTTTAACTGCTACTAAAGTTCCAGGAGGATATCTTCTCAATGGGGAAAAATGGCCCATCAACCGCGCCACTCGTTCAGGGGTGACTTTTATCTTAGCCAGAACTGGCGTAGAAGGAGGAGCCAAAGGTTTATCTTTGTTTATGGTAGATAAACGAGAAATTTCTAGTTCTGAATATTACAACCTACCGAAAATTTTGACCCACGGTATTCGTGGTTCGGATATGAGTGGCATTGGTTTTAACAACTGCTTTGTTCCTGACTCGATGCTACTACGACAAGCAGGAGACGGTTTGGAAATAGGGTTAAAAGGCTTTCAAATTACTCGTACTCTTTGTGCAGCTTTCTCTCAAGGTGCAGCAGATACAGCTTTAAGAACTACTTTAAATTTTGCTCTCAAACGTGTTGTCTATAACAAAACTGTTTTTGAGCTTCCTCAACCTCGTAAAACTCTAGTCGATGCTTTCCTAGATATTTTGATCTGTGATTGTGAAACGATTGGCGCAGCGAGAGGTTTTAGTGTCATTCCCGAACAGTTTAGCGTTTGGTCGGCAGTAGTGAAATATTTTGTTCCCACTCAGCTAGAAAAAATGGTCAATGATGTCTACGTTGTCTTGGGTTCTCGTTTCTATATGCGAGATGAACATGATTACGGCATCTTCCAAAAATTGCTACGCGATAACTCCATTATCAGTATGTTTGATGGCAGTACAGTAGTTAATCTCCATGCACTGATGCTTCAGTTTCGTCAGTTGACTAAATATCGAGCGAAGCGCAAACCTGAAACAATAACTGAGATTCAATCTCGTCTAGCCACAATTTTCTCCCTTCAACAAAGCGCACCTAATTTTGAACCAGAAAAACTAGAGTTATTTAGTCGTGGTGCAGATGATTCTTTACAGGGATTAGAAATTGCTCTTCAACAACTGAAAGATTTACAGCAAAAATCGGATGTTAATCAAGAAACGTTAGAACAATTAATTAATTTGGGCAAACTAATCTTAGATGAGTTAAACATTCATGATGAATTGATTGCTCAATCTAAATTCGAGTTCGGTCACGAGCAATCTCCCGAATTGTTTGAAATAGCCAAAAAGTATTGCACTCTCCATGCAGCAGCTTGTTGTCTTCATATGTGGATTTACAATCGCACACTGTTGGGAGAATTCTTTGCTTCAGGAGAATGGTTGGTACTTAGTCTTCATCGACTACTACGTACAATTCGACCAATGCCTTACTTTATTTCTGAAGTTTATCTCGAAAATGTTGCCCAAGAATTAGTTAGGTTACATCGAGAAAATAAATTGTTTTCCATTGTTCCCATTCAATTAGCTCAATCTGAAATTAATAAGCAAGAGGATCAAATTAATGCAACTACAGAACTCGTCCATGTCTAATCAAGCTGTTATTCAAAATTGGTTAATTAAACAATTAGCAGAACAACTTTCTTTAGATACAGCAACTATTAGTATCACTGAACCTTTAACTCGTTATGGTTTAGATTCGATTGATGCTGTGACAATGGTTGGTGATATTGAAGATGTTTTAGATGTTGAATTACCTTCTACTTTATTTTGGGATTATCCCACCATTGAAAAATCCTCTCAATTTTTAGCTGACAATTACGATCTTTCCAATTTTAATACCCAAGCTGAAAACACTTCAGTACTAGAAGAACTTGAGGAAACAGGAATAGAAGCTACTAACTCTAGCAAGGGTTGGGGTGGTCTATTCAGTCGAATTAAAGGAGCATAATGCAGTTATCAGTGACCAATTACCAGTTATCAGTTTTTAGTTACTTATCTATTATAAAAATTGCTTTATTTGTAGATTTTGAGCTTAATTGTTAACTATTTACTGGTCACTGTCTACTGTAAAGGAGGAAAAATTCATTGAATTACTCAGATTTTTCTTTTTGGTGGATTTTATTTTTATTTGGCGTTCCTTTTTTTACGGTTCGCTCTTTGGCAAAATCCTTTAATATCTGGCAAGGTGTATATGACAGTATTGGTGTAGCGGTAGTTTCTTTAATCCTTTTTTTTAATGCCAGTACTTCTAGTTTTATTGTTTTCTTTTTTGAAATAATTTTTAATTACTTGATGGTTCAGTATATGCTCACTCATCAAGGAAAACAAGCTAAATTAATTGCTACTTTAACTATTATTTTTGATGTTGCTGTTTTAGCTTATTTTAAATATTTAGTATTTTTTGTGGAAGATGTAGTTGGTTTGGTTTTTAATCTTCCAGACCAATGGCAACAAGCTTTTACTTTACCAATTTTTAATCGTAATGTTTCTTTAGTCCCTAAACATATTCCTCCAGGGGTTTCTTTTTATACATTTCAGATGGTTTCTTTTGTAGTTGATTCTTTTACTGCTCGAAAGAAAAAACCAATTAGTTTTGTCGATTATATTAATTTTGTGTCTTTCTTTCCTCAAATTGTTGCAGGACCGATTGAAAGAAGAACTACTTTTTTTCCTCAAATTGAAGCTTTTAGATTTAAGTTTACTTTAGAAAATTTTTATGAAGGGGTGCGTTGGTTATCTTTGGGAATGTTTTTTAAATTTGTTCTCGCTGATAACATTGCTCCTTATATTGATTTAACTAGCGTCGATCAACCTTGGGTCAATAATGCTTGGTTTGTCTGGTTTCATGCCTTTTTATTTACTTTAAGAATCTATTTTGATTTTGCTGGTTATAGTTTTGTGGCTTTAGGTTTGGCAAGAATTTTAGGTGTAAGATTAACGGTTAATTTTCTGGCACCTTATACTTCTCAAAGTATTAATGAGTTTTGGCAGAGATGGCATATTACCCTTAGTACTTGGTTTCGAGACTATGTTTTTATCCCTCTAATGGGTCGTAATAAGCAATGGGCAGCTTTTTACTTGTTTATTACTTTTACTTTATCGGGTTTTTGGCATGGTGCTGCTTGGAACTTTCTTCTTTGGGGAATGTATCACGGTGCGTTACTTTTATTGTTGCGTTATTTAGGCAGACCTTTTCATCGTTTAGTTGGCAAGTATGTAGCTAAACCTCAGTTTATCTCTTGGGGATTAACTTTTGCTGCGGTAAATCTAGGATGTTTGTTCTTTATGGACTCCAATATTGACCGCCTACTAATCAAATTAAAAACCTTGATCACTCCTTGGGATTATTCTTTCTCTAATTTAGGCGCGTTATTAAGTTCCTATAGTCTTAACCAAGGTACTGCTTTGATCTTAATTTTAGCTCTAGCGATCGCAGTGTTGTTGTTAGAACACGTCGCCATCTGGCAACAAAAATTTGAATATGAATTGTTACTTTCTCCTTGGATTTCTCCTGCTTTGTTGGGTTTAACCATTCTTTTGGCTGCCAATATTCCTTCTCAGTTTATTTATTTTGAATTCTAATGTGGAAATCATTTAAACTTGCTCCTTGGTTCATTGCTGCTGGTATTACTTGGTCGTTAGGTTTTGTCTACAACGTCTTTTACGGTGGTGAATTGAGTTGGTTGCGAGCAATGTATTTACAAAAGTTAGAAATTGCAGAGAAAACTCAAGGTGAGCGGAGATTATTGATCACTGGCGGTTCTGGAGCGCATTATACAGTTGATTCTCAAGTAATTGAGCAAGGTTTGGGTATTCCTGTGGTTAATTTGGGTCTAGATGGACCAGTCGGTTTAGATGTTATTTTACCGAGTATGCTTGAGCAAGTGCGTCCAGGGGATACGGTTCTACTAATTCCAGAATATCTATTGTTACTGGATGAAGATGGTTATGGCGATCGCTCTGCACAGTTTGGTATTGCCATTGGTAGACCTGGTTTGGGAGGAGTTCCTGCTAAACAAATGGCTCAAGATTTGATTTTACTGGGAGTTCCTAGCTTCAGAGGAGTAGTCAAGTCGGGAATAGACTGGTTTACTTTAGGTAAAATGACTGGTTATTATTCCGATCCAATTAGCGATCGCGGAGATCCTACCGTAGTTAAGCAAAGAGAACAAGATTGGTGGCAATTAACTATTAATCAACCAATTTCCCCTCATGCTACAGAAAGAATCGCACAATTTCGTCAAGAGGTAGAAGCTAGAGGCGGGACTTTAATTTTATCTTTACCTTGGATTTATGGTAGTACCGACTCAAAAACTGTCAAGAATGTGAGGAAAACAGCAGAGGTTTTAGCTCAAATTGCTCCTGTAATTTATGAACCAGATTCATTTAATATCAAAACTGATTTTAGTTTATTTGCTGATACTCATTACCATTTATTACCTGAAGGAAGGGAAGTTAGAGCCGAAGAAATTGTGCAACAATTAAAGCCTATTTTTGAAGCAATTGCTAATAAATCTCCTGTCCCTCGTAATCAATCTACTCAGAAAGTTATTTTTCCTAAAAGTTAGGACAAGTTTATGAATAATCAAGTAATTAAAATTTGTATTTTAGGAGGGGGATTTGGTGGTCTTTATACTGCCTTATACTTGAGTAATTCTGCTTTGGTAAAATCAGGTGATTGGGAAATTAATTTAGTTGAACCAAAAGATAATTTTTTATTTACACCATTATTATATGAACTTTTAACAGAAGAATTACAACCTTGGGAAATTGCTCCTTCATATCAAAAGTTATTAATAGGAACTAAAATAAATTTTTATCAAGACCAAGTAAGTAATATTAATTTAAAAACTCGTCAAGTTCAATTAAACGAAGGGACATTATTAACTTATGATTATTTAGTTTTATCAATAGGAAGAAAAAATAAATTATTAGATATTCCTGGAGCAAATACTCATGCTTTAACTTTTCGTTCATTATTAGATGCCCAAAAATTAAACGAAAGATTAAGAATCTTAGAAGCTTCTGGCAGAAACACTATTAAAATTGCAGTCATAGGTGCTGGGGCAAATGGAGTAGAACTAGCTTGTAAGATCAGCGATCGCTTATTAGGCAGAGCGCAAGTATTATTAATTGATCGAGGTCAAGAAATTTTAAAAAACTTTAGTTTGGGAGTAAAGAAAGCTGCGTTTAAAGCAATTCAAAACAAGCAGATTCAACTCTACCTAGAAACTAATGTTCAACAAATAAAAGCAGAGCAAATAACTCTTGTTAAGAACAATCAATTGATTACTTGTCCCGTAGATTTAGTTTTATGGACAACAGGAACAGAAACAATTCAATTAATTAATGATCTTGGTTGTCAACAAAATAGTTTTGGTCAGTTATTAACTCGCCCTACTTTACAATTAATTGATTATCCTGAAGTTTTTGCTTTAGGAGATGTAGCTGATATTCGTAATAGTAAAACTAAATTAGTTCCCATAACAGCACAAGCTGCTTATCAACAAGCTAGTCATGCAGCAAAAAATTTACAAGCAGCTATTGAAGGTAAAAAATTAAAACGTTTTTATTACTTACATCTAGGCGATATGCTTACTTTAGGAAAAGAAGTAGCAGTTATCTCTAGTTTTGGTATTAATTTATCGGGTTCTTTAGCAGGAAAATTAAGAAGACTAATTTATATTCAAAGATTACCAACTCTACGTCATCGTTGGCAAGTATTTAAAAAATTATTGTTTGGCAAAAAAAGAAGTTTATCAAAACAATATTATCCCTCAGAAACCAAAATATAAATTTAATCAGAGTAAAAATATTATGGCTATTGCTGAAGATAAATCCCCAAGTAAATTACAAATCAAACTAGAAGAAATATTTGGTTTAGACTTGCGATCACTAGCTTTATTTCGGATTGGTTTAGCTTCAGTTATTATTACCGATTTAGTAATTAGATTTGGTGATATTCAAGCTCATTATAGTGATTATGGGGTGTTACCACGTATTGCTTTAATTGAAGAATTTATTAAACCTTGGTATTGGTCAATTCATTTACTTAGTGGTGAACCTTTTGTTCAAGTAATTTTGTTTGGATTTGCTTTATTTTTTGCGTTTTTACTATTAATTGGTTATCGCACTAAGTTGGCTACTATTGCTTCTTGGGCAATGATTATTTCTCTTCATAATCGTAACCCAGCTTTAATTTTTGCAGGCGATGATACTTTAAGAGCGATCGCATTTTGGTCAATGTTTTTACCGTTAGGAGCTTATTATTCAGTAGATAATGCTCTTAATAATTCTACTAAACCATTACCAAAAAGAATAGTTTCTGGTGCGACATTAGGCTTTATCTTGCAATTATGCTATATCTATATGTTTTCGGCTTGGTTCAAACACCAAAGTCCTTTATGGTCACAAGAAGGTAGTGCAGTTTATTATGCTCTTAATTTTGATCAATATGGTACTGGATTTGGACAATTTTTACTGCAATTAACACCTTTATTACCAACAATGACTTTTAGTGCATTGTGGTTTGAATGGTCGGGAGCTTTATTACTATTTATTCCTTTTAGGACTAATTTTTTCCGTTGTGTAGCAATTATTTCTTTTATTTTATTACATTTTAGTTTTGGCTTGTCTTTTACTATTGGAATTTTTCCAATTTTATGTATTGTAGTTTGGCTTGCTTTTATTCCTAGTAATATTTGGAATTGGTTGGAGAAGAAAACTTATAGCCAAGAAAAAGCAGGTTTAAAAATTAACTATGATAAAGACTGTGGTTTTTGTAAGAAAGTAGTTCATTTCCTACGAACTTTTTTAATCTTACCAGGCACTCCTTTGTTAGTAGCTCAGGATAATGTTTCTGTTTATGCAGATATGCAGAAATATAATTCTTGGGTAGTTGAAGATTGGCAAGGAAATCGACATTATAAATGGGAAGCAATTGCTTATGTAGTTAGTCTTTCCCCTTTGTTCTGGTTTTTAGTTCCAATTCTACGATTAAAACCTTTGATGGTAATAGGTAATAAATTTTACGAAACAATTGCCTCTAATCGCAAATGTGCTGGCAACTTTACCAAACCTTTTTTATTTCGTCCCCTAGAAATTACTTATTCTTTAACATTTAATTTATTGACCTTGTTAATATTATGTTTAGTAACTTTCTGGAATATTAAAAGTTTTGCTAGTAGTCATATTTTTAATCACAATCAAACTAAATTAAGTCAAGGATTAAAACGCGTTACTAATAGTAAAACAGCCCAAAGAATTGATTGGCTTAGTCAATTAACTAGATTAGATCAGTCATGGAGTATTTTTGCGCCTAATCCTCCGAGAGATGATGGTTGGCACGTAATAGTTGGCAATCAAAAAGATGGCAATCAAGTCAATCTTTTACAAGATGATACAAATATAAGTTGGGATAAGCTGACTATTCAGCAACGAAATAAGCTATACAAAAATATGCAATGGCGTACTTATTTCATCAATTTAAATCGCAATATTGGTAATAAACTTTATCCTTATTATGGTCAATATCTGTGTCGTAATTGGAATACTAAACATTCAAAACAACAGCAATTAAATCGTGTCGATATTTACTTTATGTCAGAAAAAACTGTTCCTCCTGGTGAACAACAAACAGTAGAAAAACAAGCTCACTGGCAACAATCTTGTGACGAGTAAAAGACTAATTTAAACCATGCTATTTAATTCTTACATTTTTATTTTTTTATTTTTACCTATAACTTTAATCGGGTTCTTTACTTTAGGTAAATTTAGGCTAATCTACGCAGCAAAACTTTGGTTATTAGTTTGCTCTTTATTTTTCTATGGTTATTGGAATCCGTCCTATTTATTATTAATGATGATTTCTATCGTATTTAATCATCAGATGGGGAGAGTAATTAGTTTAGTACCCTTAAAAAGTAAACAAGCTACAATTTTACTTTGGATTGGGTTAATTATTAATTTAGTTTTTATTGGTTATTATAAATACGCTAATTTTTTTGTAGCAACAGTTAATAACTTATTTACCAGTAATATTTTCTTAAACGAAATTATTTTACCTTTAGGTATCTCTTTTTATACTTTTACTCAAATGGCGTACTTAGTTGATGCTTATCGAGGGGAAATTAAAGGAGAAACAAACTATGACTTGATTACTTACAGCCTATTTGTAGTATTTTTTCCACAACTAGTAGCTGGTCCTATTTTACGCCATGATGAACTAATTCCTCAATTATATAAACTTAAAAATTTTATTTTTTCTCATAAAAACTTTGCCTATGGATTGACTTTGTTTAGTTTAGGTCTTTCTAAAAAAGTATTAATAGCTGATAATATTTCTCCTTGGGTAGCTACTGTATTCGACCATGCTAGCGAAATTACTTTTATTGAAGCTTGGGTAGGAGGATTAAGTTATACTTTTCAGCTTTATTTTGATTTTTCTGGTTATTCAGATATGGCAATTGGTTTAGGTTTAATGTTTAATATTAAACTACCAATTAATTTTAATTCTCCTTATAAAGCAAGTTCGATTAGCGATTTTTGGCGACGCTGGCATATTACTTTATCTAATTTATTAAGAGATTATTTATACATTCCTCTGGGTGGAAATCGGAAAGGAACTATTCGCCAATATCTAAATCTTCTCACGACAATGTTATTAGGTGGCTTGTGGCATGGTGCAGGTTGGAATTATGTTGTATGGGGTGGATTACATGGATTTTATTTATCAATTAATCATTGGTGGCGCAAACAACAAAAACCTTTACCTCAATTTTTAGGCTGGAGTCTTACTTTTGTTGCTGTTATTTTTAGTTGGGTATTGTTTAGAGCTAAAAATATTCATGAAGGTGCAGAAATTATTGAAACCATGATTGGTTTTAAAGGAGTTGTTTTACCAGGTGAACCTAATGGAAAACTTGCTATTCTTAATAGTTTTGGTATTGAACTCAGACGTTGGAATCAATTAAACTATCTACCTTTAGCTTATGGCAGTAAAACAAACAGTATTTTTATATTAATTGGTTTAACTTTGTGGGTAAAAATATTACCTAATCCTCAAGAATTATTGCAACAATTTAAACCTAATTGGTGGTGGGCGATTGGTGTAGGTTTTTCTGCAAGTTTATGTTTATTATCTCTCAATCGGGTATCTGAATTTCTTTATTTTCAGTTCTAAACTTTATAATTATTACTACAAAATTAATTAATATGACTACTTCAGGTTTATCGGATTCTTTCGATTCAGAATCTAAATATACAAAAATTAAAGCTTCTAAAACTAGAAAAAAATATAGTTATTTGATTTATAATTTTTTATTTTTTGGTTTTGTTTCTGTTCCAATGCTTTCGGTAGGATTATTTAATTGGATAATCGATCCTTACGATATTTTTAATACACCCAATTATTTAGGTATTAATCACGAAAAAATTAAAAAAGATAATAACGATAGGCTATTTAAAGCTGCTGATATCATCAGAATTAAACCTAAAATTATTTTGGCAGGTTCTTCTAGAACTAAACAAGGATTAAATCCAGAACATCCAGTATTTGAGCATCAGCAATCAGTTTATAACCTAGCTATTAATGGACCTAATTTTTATGAAGTCAGAAGATATATTGAACACGCTGTTGCTAATCAGCCAGATTTAAAAGAAATTGTTTTAGGTATTGACTTTTTTATGTTTAATAACCGTCTTGCCAATCAACCTAGTTTTTCAGAACAACGGTTAGAAAAAAAACAGTTTATTGCTTCTGATATGATTAATGCTCTTTTTTCATTAGATACTTTTGATATCAGTAGAAAGACTATGGATGCGAGTCAGCAAACTCCTGATTTAAATAATTATTATGGTGAAAATGGATTTATGCCAAATCGTAATGCTAATGATGGTAAAACTGATTGGAGGTTTGAACAATCAATTAATCTATATTTCACTCTACATTCTGATTATCAATTTTCTGACAAATATTGGTCTGATTTTGCACAATTAGTAGAATTATGCCAACAGAATAATATAGAGCTTAAAGTTTTTATTTCTCCTGCTCATGCTACTGATTTAGAATCTATTCGACTCACCCAACAATGGGAAACTTTTGAGCAGTGGAAACGCAAATTAGTACAATTAATACCTGTTTGGGATTTTTCTTGCTATAACAGCGTTACCACTGAAGCTATCGCCCCAACAATGAGTAATTATGTTGATAACTCTCACTATAATCCTAATATTGGTAATTTGATTTTAAATCGGATTTTTGACTACCAAACTGAACAAATTCCCCAAGATTTTGGTGTATTAATAACAACAAAAAATATTGAACAACATCTAGAGCAAATTAGAAGCGATCGCAAACGTTGGGCAAACAACCATCCAGATGAAATTAAATTAGTTGAAGAGATTAAATCCCAACTAGAAAACTCAAAACTATCAAAGTAAAAAACGAAACAATATATTTGTATTTTTAACAATAATTAAATCGTTATAAATATTTATTACTTTTGTGTAAATTATAAAAATTATAATTGATTTCTGATTTATAAAAAAAATAGTTAAAAAGAAGCTTGCCAATTTAAAGATAGTGGTATTTTGGCAAACTGCTCCTCCAAGATTCGATTAAACTGGTGTTGTGGAAACAATCAAAGCAATTTATTTTTCTAAAAAACTTTTCTGGAAAAATTAAGAAGTGAGGAGCGGACAATACTTATTATGACAATTAGAACTGTTGTTACCAGTGCAGCCATTATTCTTTGCTATGGAAATATAGCTGCTGCTAAAGATTTGCCGAATCTAAGTAAAACTGACAATTTATTAGATACCATTAAATTCGATTCCAAACAGCTAAACAACTTAATTCCTCTAAAAAGTAAACAACTAGAGAATGGTTCAAAATTGATACCTTTAGAAATTGTTCAGGCAGTAGAATCTAAACCTCAAGCCGAACCAAACTTCAATGTCGAACAGCTTGAACCTAGTGCTAATCCTTTACAGTTTCCTACTCAACCACAAGAAGTACAAATTAACACTCAAAAACCAATTACACTTCAACAAGCAATTGAATTAGCAATTAAAAACAATCAAGATTTACAAGAGTCGAAACTAAATCTAGAACGTTCTCAAGAAGAATTACGAGAAGCTCGGGCTGCACTTTATCCAACTCTCGATACTCAACTTGATCTTTCTCGCTCTCAATCTGCTGGCTCGGAAAGATCTATAGACTTAGCTCGTCAACAAGGAAGTGGTTTGATTGATGAAGAAAGTACTACTGAGTCTGTCAATGGAACATTAAGTCTTAGCTATAACATCTATACAGGAGGAAGAAGAGGAGCCGATATCGAACGAGCTACAAGACAAGTTCGTTTCAATGAATTAGATTTAGAAAGAATTACTTTTGAAGTACGGTTTGAAACTGCTAGAGACTACTATAATTTACAAAATGCCGACGCTCAAGTTGAAATTGAACAAGCAGCCGTAGAAGACGCACAACAAACCCTTAAAGATGCTCAATTACTTGAACAAGCAGGATTAGGTACAAGGTTTGATGTGTTACGTGCAGAAGTAGAATTAGCCAATGCTCAACAAAGACTAACAAGGGCTGAAGCTGACCAAAGCACCAGTAGAAGACAATTAACAGAAACTCTTAGTGTAGGACAACAAGTCGAACTCCAAACTGCTGACGAAATTGAGCCAGCGGGTAATTGGGAACTATCTTTACCAGAAACCATTGTGCTGGCATACAAAAATCGTGCTGAGTTAGAGCAATTTTTGGTACGCAGAGAAATCAATCAAAAACAAAGACAAATTGCTTTGTCTACTATTAGACCACAAGTAAGCGTATTTGCTAATTATGATGTTTTGGATATTTTTGATGATGATGTTGATTTAACCGATGGTTATACGATAGGCACTAGATTACAGTGGAGTTTATTTGATGGTGGTGCAGCTACCGCTAGAGCCAGACAATCGGAAACAGATATCCAAATAGATGAAACTCAGTTTGCTAATCAACGCAATCAAATTCGGTTTCAAGTAGAACAAGGTTATTACAATCTTACGGCGAGTAAAGAAAATATTACTACTTCTGAAAAAGCAGTGCAATTAGCAGAAGAAAGTTTGAGATTAGCAAGATTACGTTTCCAAGCTGGAGTAGGAACACAAACAGATGTAATTCAAGCCCAAAGTGAATTGACTACTGCCAGAGGTAATTATCTCCGAGCAATTATTGATTATAATCAATCTCTCAATCAATTAGAGAGAGCAGTTACTAACTTGCCAGAAGGCAAATTATTTGATCTGCCATCTAATTAATTATTTTTTTATTTTAATTATGAGATAGTAAGGGAGAAATTGCAGCTTGCATTTTTCCCTTATTTTTTAGGTTTTGAACTACAATACTTGCTTAAAGTAATAAGGGTAAATTAAAATCCCACTTCTTACAAAAGTATTTTGTTAAGCTTTTTTGAAAGTTCAAAAACATTAGCTTCTTTGTCGTTTCAGGGAAACCGTTAATTGAAATCCTAGAGCATCAAGTAAATCAATTAATTTATAGATTGCACCAGCATTTTCTGTAACAAATAACTGTTTTAACTTTTCGTAATGTTGCTGGGCTTCCTCTGAAAGATTATTCCTTTGACAGCGAGATTCAATTAAGTCCTCAAGTGCATTCGGTAGCAGTTGATAAGTTTGAAAATTTTCTTCTAAAGCAAAGCTTAGGTATTTAGCTGCTTTTTCCGCATCTTCCAAAGAATCAATTAAATCATCAATCCAGCTAGTTTTAGTTGGTAACTTCACCATACTTATTTGCAGTAAAGACTTTAAAGATAATAACGATAAATAACTAACCGCTATTTGTTAATCAGTTATAACTTACTCGCGATTTATCGCATTGTTGTAAATCTTTTCATTTGCTTTAACAGATTTAAAAAAATCTACAACTGGATACGGATAGTCTGTTCCTAGTCTGATTTGATAACGTTTTTGTTCCTCAGAAGTAAGTTTCCAAGGTTCATGAATTTTACTTCCTGGAATTAAAGCTAGTTCTGGTAACCAATGTCTAAGATAATCTCCTTTGGGGTCATAATATTTTGATTGTTTAGGAATATTAAAATAACGAAAGCCACGAGCATCATTACCTACTCCAGCAGTATAGTTCCAATTACCCCAATTACTACAAACATCATAGTCAACTAGCAAAGATTCAAACCATTCTGCTCCTATTTGCCAATTGATTCCTAAATTTTTAGTCAAGAAACTAGCAACATTTTGTCTACCACGATTAGACATAAAACCTGTGGCAGCTAATTCTCGCATATTGGCATCGACTAAAGGATAACCTGTTTTTCCTTCTTGCCACAAATTAAATCTTTTCCAGTCTTCTTTCCAGGGAATATCAATACCTTGTAAACCAGATTGATAGAAAATTTTGTTACCGTGTTTAGCACAAATAAAATGAAAAAAGTCTCGCCAAATTAATTCAAAAATTAGCCAATAAGTAGAATCGTTTTTAATTCTTTTTGTTTCGTATTTTTGGACTTGTTCATAAATATAGCGAGGAGAAATACAACCTCTAGCAAGCCAAGGAGAAAATTTAGAAGAATAGTTTGCTCCTAACATTCCGTTTCTAGTTTCTTTATATTCTTTTAAACAATCTAATTGCCAAAAATATTGATTCAATCTTGTTAAAGCTTCCGTTTCTCCACCTTTAAAGTTTAAAACTGCTCGTTTATCAAAAATAGGTGTGGTTAAACCTAAATCAGATATTTGAGGAATTTGTCCTAATTCTATGGATGGTAATGATGGTAATTCTTTGGGAGTTGGTAAAGGGTTTTCTATCGTAGATTTTGCTTCAACTTGCTTACGAAAATTAGTATATAATTCGGGAATTTGTGAAATTTCAAAGGGTAAATCTTCGGTGAGATATAAAGTTGCTCCCCAAAAAGAGTTTACTTGAATTTTTAGTTTTTGTAATTCTTGTTTTAAAGCTTGTTCTACTTTAAGTTCTTCTGCGGTTACTTCTTGATGATAATAAACAGAATCTATCTTTAATTTTTGAGCAAGAT
The DNA here is from genome assembly GCF_000317575.1 of Stanieria cyanosphaera PCC 7437. Taxonomy (NCBI): domain Bacteria; kingdom Bacillati; phylum Cyanobacteriota; class Cyanophyceae; order Pleurocapsales; family Dermocarpellaceae; genus Stanieria; species Stanieria cyanosphaera. The sequence goes on from NC_019748.1 coordinate 3,397,116, forward strand.
GAGGAATAATTTGTTCTGGAAAACCCCAATAAATAATTAAGTCACTACCTAGTTTTTGAAGTGATTTTTTTAAATCAGCAACAGATTCTAGTAAAAATTGGGCGCGATAATTGCCAGTTTTTGGAAAACCAAAAGAAGTTTGCTTAAACTCTCTTTGATCAAAACAATATACAGGAATAATTTGAGCTTGTTCTTGAACAGCTTGGTAAATTGGTTTGTGGTCGTGAAGGCGGAGATCGTTACGAAACCAAATCAAAATTCGTTGTTTTGACATAATTAATTCAAGTTTGATTGAGAGTAAATAGTAGTAAGTTTTAAGAGCAAATGATCAACGATATAATTCAGCAAAGCTTAGATTACAATAAGTTAAAAATATCTTGCCTATTCGTTCAAAAAAAAATTTAATTATAGAATCGATAAATAATTTAGATTGACAAAGTTATTGCTCTCAACAAAAAAGAAGCAATTTCCTTTTTCCACAACAAAAGAAAAACAATTCGCAGTAGAATTAATTAATTTATCTAATTAAGACCAAAGTAAGACTAAAGCTATTTTAAGACAGATGTTGTTCGAGCATCCTAATCAATTTATTAAATGGTATTATGAACAAGCAACAAATTAATGTGTATCTCAAAGAATTTTTTTACCTTACTCAAAAAAGTTTTAGTTGGATTATTTTACTTTATTAATTCAACTTGCTTGATTTAAAAATGGTTCTAAACGATTTGATCTAAGTCATTAATATATTTAGATTTTAATTACATTAAATAGAAAAATGATAGCTAGTATGTGCGCCATTAGGATATAAAAAAGTACAAATTACTGAAGTTTCGGGATTATATTTAATAATTAAATCTTGTAAACCTGCTTCCTTCCAATCACTGACCATATTAGGTAATATACTGATAGGTTTAAAAACCATTTGCCAATCTTCTAAACTGGAACTATTATTTTCTGATTGCCGTAAAATAATAACTGTTCCTTTTTCTTCAAATTCAGAATAGCTTCGTTTTGCGATCGCGATTATTCGTTCAGCATTCGCTTCAATAACTTTAATTTGTTCTTCTTTACTTTCTAAAGGTTCAGACATCCTCTCAACTGCTTGGTAAACACAAACTTTATTAATATAAAATATATTTGCCTAAAAAACATGGACGCTAGACAATATGCACCCGCAACCCAACGCAACCGCGAACCAATTTTAGCAGTATTATCGCGAGTATTACCTCCCCAAGGTAATATTTTAGAGCTTGCTAGCGGAACAGGCGAACATTCAGTTTTTTTTGCACCTTTTTTTGCACCTCGTCAATGGTATCCTTCCGATCCCAATCCTTTTTTAAGAGACAGTATTGAAGCTTGGCGAAATTATCATTCTATAGACAACTTACATTCTCCTTTTGATATTGATGTTTGTGAGTCTAAATGGCAAATAGAAGAACAAGGAATTGCAGTTCAAGCAATTGTTAATATTAATATGATTCATATTTCTCCCTGGCAAGCTTGTCTCGGTTTGATGAGTGGTGCAGGTAGGATTTTACCAATGGATGGTATTTTATACTTGTATGGTCCTTATAAACAAAAGGGAGAACATACCGCAGAAAGTAATCGTAGTTTTGATGAATCTTTACGTCGGCAAAACCCTGAATGGGGAGTTAGAAATTTAGAAGATGTAGCAAGAATAGCTAAATCTGAAGGTTTAGAGTTACAAGAAGTTGTTACGATGCCAGCTAATAATTTGTCGGTAATTTTTAAAAAATCACAAGTTAAGATTTAAAACTAATTTTTTAATCTAATCAAAATTCTCTTAGAGATTTTTCTAGATCGCCAGGAGCAAAAATAATATTTAATAAATTAGTAGCATGAATAGAAGCAAAATGTGCCGTAGCCCAGGCAGGAATGATACTAAAATACCAAAGTAGAGAAAATAATTTAAAAAATAACCAGATTACAATTAACCAAAAACAAATATAAGGGATAAGAGTTTGGAAAATAATATAACAACTGCCCCAAAGCAGATCTACTAAAATATTATTGATTACTAAATTACCTTGACCTGTTTTTTGTTGATTAATTCTCTGCTGTTTTCTGAGATTAAGGAAATAATAAAAATTACTGTGATTAGCAATTAGTTGTTTAGCAAATAATCCTGCACTACCGTAACTACATAAAAAAATTAAACTTTGTTGAGGATTTTGCCAATATCGAGCTAAAAATTTAAATAAGTTTTCAACGATTTGAATAGACTGATTTTGAATATTATTTAATAATAAAGTTGCTGTATAATCACCTAGATAAAAACCGACATAAATACCAACAATAATAGAACTAATATAGCTTAGTGCATAAAGACATCGAAACATTCTAAACTATCGTTAATTAAAGAATAATTGCTATTATAATTTTTGTTAAAAAAAATGATGTGATCTTGAATCAGCTTATTTAGTAACTTATTAAGGCTTTTTATTAATCGGAACTGAATAAGTACTAAGCTTTTTTTAAAGTAGAGATAATTCTGACATTATCCCTACCATTAAATCAAAACAGAAAATAACGTTGTGCCATTGGTAATTCTGTAGCGGGTTCGCAAGTTAACAGTTCCCCATCTGCCCTGACTTCATAGGTTTCTGAATCGACTTCGATATTAGGAGTTGCATCGTTTAGTTTGAGATCTGCCTTACTAAGATTGCGAGTATTAGACACAGCTACCGCAGGAGTTTGTAAACCAATTTGTTCGGGAATACCTGCCTCAATCGCAGCTTGAGAGACAAAAGTAAGAGAAGTCGCACCAATTGCACCACCAAAACTACCAAACATCGGACGCATATGAACAGGTTCGGGAGTCGGAATACTAGCATTAGGATCGCCCATTTGTGACCAAGCAATCAACCCTCCTTTAATCACTAGTTCTGGTTTAACGCCAAAAAAGGCTGGTTTCCAAAGACATAAATCCGCTAGTTTTCCTGCTTCAACTGAACCAACATAATTGGAAATGCCATGAGCGATCGCTGGATTGATGGTATATTTGGCGATATATCTTTTGGCACGGAAATTATCATTTTCTGCCGAATCTTCAGCGAGATGTCCTCGTTGTACCTTCATTTTGTGGGCGGTTTGCCAAGTCCGAATAATTACTTCTCCTACTCTTCCCATCGCTTGAGAGTCGGAAGAAATCATACTAAATGCGCCAAGATCGTGCAAAATATCTTCTGCTGCAATAGTTTCTCTGCGAATTCTTGATTCTGCAAAAGCTACATCTTCAGGAATGCTTTTATCGAGGTGATGGCAAACCATCAGCATATCTAAGTGTTCTTCTAAAGTATTAGCTGTATAGGGACGAGTAGGGTTGGTAGAAGAAGGCAAAACGTTCGCTTGTCCACAGACTTTAATAATATCTGGTGCGTGTCCACCGCCAGCCCCTTCAGTATGATAAGTATGAATCACACGATTTTTAAAGGCTGCAATGGTATCTTCAACAAAACCAGCCTCGTTAAGGGTATCGGTATGAATTGCTACTTGAATATCATATTGATCCGCCACACTTAAACAAGTATCGATCGCAGCAGGAGTTGTTCCCCAGTCTTCATGCAATTTTAACCCCATTACTCCTGCTTGAATCTGTTCGATTAAACCTTCAGGTTTGCTACTATTTCCTTTACCTAAAAAACCCAAATTCATCGGGAAAGCATCCGCCGATTGCAACATCCGCCAGATATTCCATGCCCCAGGAGTACAAGTAGTAGCATTAGTACCTGTAGCAGGCCCCGTACCACCCCCAATCATCGTAGTGACACCAGACGCGATCGCAGTTTCGATCTGTTGGGGACAAATAAAATGAATGTGGCTATCAATTCCCCCTGCGGTAAGAATATGCCCTTCCCCTGCTAAAATCTCCGTTGCAGGACCAATAATAATATCTACATTGTCTTGAATATAAGGATTTCCAGCTTTACCGATTTTAAAAATCTTACCGTCTTTAATACCAACATCCCCTTTAACAATGCCCCACCAATCTAAAATCAGGGCATTAGTAATTACTAGATCTACCGCCCCTTCTTCTCTAGAAATCGGAGATTGTCCCATGCCATCACGAATTACCTTACCACCGCCGAATTTTACCTCATCACCATAATTAGTAAAATCCCGTTCAACTTCAATAATTAGTTCTGTATCTGCTAATCTAACGCGATCGCCCGTAGTTGGACCAAAAGTTTCTGCATAGGCACGGCGATCCATCCGATAACTCATAAAAACAATTCCTAGTTCTAAATATATTTAGATTAATCGCAGGTATTGCTTTTGTTAATTCTCAAGCAGAATATATTAAGATTTTAGGAAAATGTAGCTAAATAGGCGATCGCTCATTTAATTATTGGCAATCGGAACGCCTGTAAAAGCTTCTGTATTAGGAACATAAATATCAATTACACTAACACTATCGGGAACATTTAACCAAACATAAGCATCTGCCGAAGCTTGACCTTCAATTGCCATCAGTTTCAAATTTACACTAGGAGTTGCTTTATCAGATTGTGCCTTATAAGTCTCACCAGTAGCAGGATCGCGAGCAGTAGTACTACTAAAATAAATACTTTTTGTAATCAATCCAGCTTCATTTTCCGTTCCAGGTTTTAAGCGAATTCTCATTTGTATATTAACCTTACCAGTTTGTCCAGGAACACGATTAACCTTAAGCAATTCTATTTGAGCTAAATTACTCAAAGAATTACGCACAAATTGCCCTGGTTGAACTCCTGAAATATTATTAGCTGCCGAAGTTATAGGATTAGAAATTGGGTTAGGATTTGTAGTTGAGTTGGTTGAAGTAGCTGTATTTTTAATAGTCGCGATCGCGCTATTTAGTTTTTGTTGTAAACTTTGGATTTGAATAAAATTAAAACCACTGACAATTAAAGCTAAGAAAGAAGCTAAAACCGCCATACCAGAAAAGAAATTGCTCATATTAGAGTATTTAAGAAGTAAAACTAAAGAGTTTGATTTAAAACAACAATAATGTTTTGCTGCCGTTTGAATCACTCAAGTAGTTCAAATATATTTAATTAAATTGTAATTTTATAGTATTTAACCAAACTACACCAATCAAAAAATTTTTTTGAGCTTAAAGATTGGATTGTGATTCCAAATAAGACTCAACTTGATTTACAAAAATTAGTTTGATTAAAATGCACTCTCTTTGAGCTATAGAAACAAGGATTGCTACAATAAAAAACTTGAAAGATAAAAAAGAAAATATTACAAGATTATGAAACAAACTGTTACAGATTTTAAAGCGATCGACGATCAATTATCCAAACGTCATATCGACCTCGATCCAGGAGGCTACTATATTATTTATCTAGACCGAGAACAAGGCTTAATTTGTGCCAAACACTTTACCAATATTATTAACGAAAAAGGTTTAGCCGTAGACCCCGAAACAGGTAAAGTAATTGCTGCTAGAGGTAAAGTTAATCGAACCTCAGAAACTATTTTTACTGCTAGAACAGCCAAAGAACTTTGTGTCAAAATCATTGAAGATGACAAATCTTGTCCCATCACAATGCTAGATCATGCAGCTTATCTAGGACGAGAATTTATGCGGGCAGAATACGCTCTCATTTCTGGAGAAGAATACATTCAAGATTAATTTTGAAGATTTTTTAATGTATTAGACTTGTTGCGAAATAAAAATTACCAATTTTTAGAGGTCTTAAAGTGACTATGTTGTTACAAGGGTAGTGTAGCAAGAGCGTTGATACACTACCATGCTCTAGAGGCGACTTTGGCAATATTCTTCTAAATCATCAATAATATCCAGAATTTCAATGAACCGAGAGCCAAAGACAGTCAAATTATACTCCACGCGGGGCGGAATTTCAGGATAAGCAACTTTCTCGACAATACCAAAGTTGACGAGATCTACTAATCGCTCATTCAAAACCTTAGTTATCAATCCCTCAGTTGCACGAGTCATTGCTCCTGAGCGGTTGATACCTTGACGAATTAAGCGTAAAACTTCCAGCATCCATTTACAACCAAGAGTATGCTCCACGATATAAGCCACAGTTGGTTGAGAAGCAGAGATTTTTTTTGGCAAGCTACGGGATTGTGATGACTGCATTTGCGACTGAACAGTAACTACCTTACTAAATGGTGCTGACTTGCGGGACAAGAGAGAACCACTATACATTGAGTGGTTCTGATAAATCATTATAAGAATCTGAAAGAAACCGAGCATCAGAAATCATTACAATTAAGTTAAATCAAACGAGAATCCGATGCAGCATTCAGCAGCATTCAGAGGAGATTGCAATGTCTTACGTTACTGTCGGTCAAGAAAATTCTGCAACCATTGATCTCTACTACGAAGATCTTGGAACAGGTCAACCGATTGTTCTCATTCATGGATTTCCACTCAATGGGCATTCCTGGGAAAAGCAGGTTTTAGTACTGCTAAATGCGGGGTATCGAGTAATTACCTACGATCGCCGAGGATTTGGTGCTTCTAGCCAACCCTCATTTGGCTATGACTACGATACCTTTGCAGCAGATTTGAAAGTGCTGATGACTGAACTTGACTTGCATGATGCTGTGCTGGTCGGGTTTTCAATGGGAACGGGCGAAGTCACGCGCTATCTCGGCAAGTATGGCTCAGAGCGCGTGCAGAAAGCCGTACTGATAGCTCCAGTACCCCCCTTCTTACTGAAGACAGATGATAATCCCGAAGGCGTTGACCAAAGCGTTTTCGATGGCATTATGAAAGCGATCGTCGAAGACCGTCCAGCCTACTTTTCTGCATTTTTCAGAGAATTCTTCAATGTGGATGTGCTGCTGGGCGAACGCATCAGCAACTATGCCATTCAAGCCAGTTGGAATGTGGCAGCAGGAGCTTCTGCTAAGGGAACGTTGGATTGTGTACCCTCCTGGCTCACCGATTTCCGCGATGATTTGCCCCGCATTGATGTCCCAACCCTGATCATTCATGGTGATGCCGATCGCATTTTGCCACTTGAGTCCACCGCAGCAAGACTTCCGAAGCTGATTAAAAACAGTCAACTTGTTGTCATTCCAGGTGGTCCGCACGCTATCAATTGGACTCATGCCGATCGGGTCAACCCCGCGTTGCTGGACTTTCTTCAGCAGAAATAATCAGTAATCTGCCGCATTTCTAACTTGTGAAAAAACTCTGTAATTCATCAGTTGAGTCAGGCTCACACGCGAGGGCGTGTCTGCAAACTAAGTATTGAATCTGAGAAGTATTAAATTATTTTTACACTCAAAAAATTTGGACAACAATGTCAAAACAGCTAAAACAAATAACTGAAAATCAGTGTCAAAATGCACCAGCAAAATATGACGATCTCAAGGTTCTTTTTTTGAACTGCACTCTGAATAGAACTCCTATTTTATCTCATACTGAGGGTGTAATTGATATTGCTAAAAATATATTTGAAGCCAATGGAGTTCAAACTAAAGTCATGCGACCTGTAGATTGCGAAATACCAGCAGGACTTGGGCTAGATATGTCCCAAACAGATGAATGGAATCGAGACGATTGGCCCATAATTCAAAAAGAAATTGATGAAACTGATATTTTGGTATTGTGTACCTCAGTTTGGCTTGGAGAAAAAAGTTCTGTTTGTAATCGAGTTTTAGAAAGAATGTACGGTTACACTCATGTTTTAAACGAAAAAGGACAATATCGAGATTATGGCAAAGTCGGTGCAACCTTAATCACTGGTAACGAAGATGGTATTAAACATTGTGCTATGAATATTTTATTTTCTCTTTCTCATATTGGTTATACAATTCCACCACAAGCTGATGCAGGATGGCTAGGAGAAGTCGGTCCTGGTCCTTCTTATCTAGATCCTGGTTCTGGTGGCCCTGAAAACGATTTTACCAACAGAAATACAACTTTCTTAGCTTGGAACTGTATGCATTTGGCAAGAATGTTGAAAGATAATGGCGGAATTCCCGCTCACGGAAACCAACCTGAAGTTTGGGATGCAGGTTGTAAGAGTGATTTTAAAAACCCAGAACACAAAGTATAGGGAGTTTTATCCTCAAAAGAAGACCTGAGTAATAAGTTGCGATCGCTCCAAATTATTAAATAAACAGTACAAAGACTCAATCGTTTTTTTAGGAGTTAAAAATGAACAACGAAACTATTAACCATCTCATTCACGATCGCAATGTACGAGGTCAAACACAAACAGGCTCACGGGGTAACAAGAGAGCTTAAAAGTAGTCACAGCATAAAATGTAGCTAATTAATATTAGTTGTCATCGCTCAACAAACCTGACACTTCTGTTGTATGGATGGGCTAAAAAAATTAATCCCCAGTTGTAAGAAAATTAAGGATTAGAAAGTACAGACCGCCCGATAGCGACGATCAAACCACCGACGGCAGTAAACAAGATACCGATTAACGTCCAGATTTGCGCTTTTTGTGAGCCTTTGATTTCTTTAATATCTTCAACAGTGCCGTCAAGTTTCGTTTCTACTTTAGTCAGCCTTAGATTTATATCAGTAACATCTTTTTGGAGATTATCTAGTTTTCCATCTAATTTGTTGAGAATTTCTTTGAGGTCTGACTCTATCTGTATGTTACTCATTAGTTATAATTAATCTAGGTTTTTTTTACTTGAGGAAGTTTTGCGAATGTCAGTTCGGCACGCTTCCTTTTTAGTTTAATTAATTATTCCATTGCATTTTCAGATCAACTTAGATGCAGAGATATTAAGTATTTAAAATTAATTAATCCATTAGTATTACCACGCCTGATCCAATTGAGAACGGCTTGATCTTGCTTCAGAGATTAACTTTATTCTACTTGTCCTAAATTAAACAAAAAAGGAACGTTACTTTTAGAATCACTATCCATTACTAGAACTTTCGGCATTTGCGCTCCTCCTTGTCGCCAAGCTTCAATCGCTTCTTTTTGCAAAACTAATTGTCCTCCTTGAGCTTTGAGAGTTTCAGCTAAAAGTCTTTGGGCTTCAGCTTTCCCTTTGGCACGATTGATTTCTGCTTGAGCTTGTTGTTCGGCTTCTTTTGCCACATAAACAGCCCTTCTCGCTTTTTGTTCAGCTATCTGTTTTTCTTCGACTGCCTTAGCAAATTCAGTAGAAAAAGTTAAATCCACAACACTTGTATCGAGAACAATGATGCCGTATTTTTCCAAACGAGAACCAAGCGCATTATCAAAATCTTCTTTTAGTTCACTTCTTTGGGTAATAGCTTCTTCTACTGTTCTTCGTGCTGCTGCGATTTTAAAAGATTCTTGAGTTTGGGGAGCAATAATTTTAGCAACAATATTTTGTAGCGTGCCTTGTTTTCTTCTAATTTCTACAATTCTCATCGGATCGAGACGAAAGTTAATCGCAAATCTAGCTTTCAAATCTTGTAAATCTTTTGTAGAACTTTCCGCAGGAACTTCAAATTTTTGCACAGTTACGTCATAGATATCCACGTTAGAAACTAAAGGAGGTTTGACATGAAGTCCTTCCAATAACGCTCCATTTTGAGCTTTGCCTAAAATCCTAAGAACTCCTGCTTGACCTGGATTTATAATTACAAAAGAATTAAAGGCAATCAAAACAATTAAAGCAACAATAATTCCACCAAGTAATGGCTGCCAACTGTTGGATGAGTTAGTATTCAAGCTCTTATCTCCTATTTTTATATATACCGAGTTTTAATTACTTGCTATTCTATCTATTGCATAATTAAGAACCTAAAATAAGGTTGAGATTAGATGTTCGATAGAGAAGAACTAGCTCATAGTAAATCTGTCAACCTTCCACCAAAATTTCCTAATTTATTCCCGAAAGACTTACCAAAAAGGATTAATCGTTCAAAACTGATTTATGATAGTGGGAAGTGGAGAGAAATTCTGCCTAACTTATAAAAACGTACTGCTTCAGGTATTTATAATTTTGTTGCTCAAGAAGGAATTATCTTTATCCGTAGGGCTAATGCTAAAGTAGGAAATAGCCTGATTAGTCATATTGATCTAGCGATGGGGAGAGAAGTTGACTATGCAGGAAGACTCTATTTTTCGGGTCGTACAAACCGTGGAATTCTTCGTAAGTGGACTAATGAATCTGGTCACTATCGTCCTCCTGCAAAATTTAAAAGTATGGCTGGTCTACCTGAAAATCTATTTCAATCTGGTCAGTTTGACAGTTTGATCAGTATAGGTGTTTCTCCTCATCAATAAATCAAGAGAAATATCATGAATAGTGATTTAGAATTTAACAAAAATAATTTTCAAAATCTGATTAACACATCAGAAGAGGCTAAGTTTAATGAAGTTTGTGCTTTGCTAAAGCAAGACCTTCTCAAGGCTTTGAAAGTTGCGAGTTCGACTTTTAAAAGTAAAAAATACTTAAAAAATTTGTTGGAACAAGGTTTAGCAACTGCTAATGCAAGCGAGATTGAAATATGGCTTAAGTATCTTATTCCTCGTCTTGGATTTCGCTCTGTCATCAATATTCTTGAAGATAAAATTGTACATCAGCCACGGCAGGTCAAGAACGCTTTATATTGGCTGCCAAAATTCTTAAAGAATCAAAATGAGAAAGAATTGAATTTACTCAAAAATCTGGAGAAAAAAATGCTAGGAGAAGAATATAAAGTTGTTTCTCAATCAGGAAAAACTTACAAATTAATTCTCAGAATCAAAAGTACTGGTGAATATGCAGTGTTTGGGGGCTATCAATTAGGTAGTCATGGTTCAGGAGTTATTGCTGAGATCCTAGATTCACAAAATTTGTATCCTACCAGCGGAGTTAAGTTAGTATCACCAGGAGATTTAGAAATCCTGAATCCTCAGCCCTACAATGATTAAAATTAAGTTTAATAAGTATTTATTTATACAAAATACTAAACAGCTATACTACAGTCACTTATATGTACTTTATGAAATGTCAAAATGTCTAACCTAACTCAAGAAGCCGTAGAGTTGCTAAAAATTGGTGAGTTACAAAATCGTACTGGAGTTTCGATTAAAACTATTCGTTATTATGAACAACTAGGTTTAATCAAGGCAGTAACTAGAACCGAAGGTGGATTTAGATTATTTAATGTTGAGACAATTCACCGTCTAGCTTTGATCAAACGCGCTCAAAGTTTGGGTTTAAGTTTACAAGAAATTAGTGATATTTTAACTATACGCGATCGCGGTTCTCTTCCTTGCGATCAAGTTAAACAGCAACTTCAAAATAAAGTTAATCAAATCGAACAACGAATTCAAGAGTTACAGTTATTAAAAGCTCAATTAATCTCGTTAATAAAAAATACTGAAAATTTACCTCACGAAGTTACTGAAGGAGTTATTTGTCCCATTATTGAGCAATTTTAAAACTAAATCACCCCGCTAACAAAAACTCTCGATATATTTCCCAACAGCTACCATTATGGGTAAGAAGAGTTAAGTTAGATACAGTAAATTCAAAATAAATTTTTTGATCCTTAAATTCTTCCCAAGCTTGATAGAAATTAGTTTTAGTTAAATCTTTAAATCCAACCGTCATGTGAGGAGCAAAAGGACGACTTTTAGCAGCCCGATGTACAATGCCCAAAGTAGATTCTAAATGATTTGTTAACTTAGTTTGAATTGTTAATAATTCTGGAGTTTTCAGCACATTTACATAAATAACTCGTGGACGAAACGCGCTAAAACCATCCAAAATCATAGGCATAGTCGATTCCGATTTAACAAATTCTGCTAATTTTTTTTCTAAAACTGGTAAGTTATCTTTTTCCAGGTGAAAAGGTGCCTGCAAAGTTACATGAGGTGGAGATTTTAAAGCAGCTTTACTATTATAAATCTTAGCAAAATGTTGTTTAATTTCTGTAACTACTGTTTGTATTTCTGCTGGAGGTAGTAAAGCAATAAAATATAATTGTTTAGTCTGATTTACCACATTTGATAATTTTTATAGTTTAATTAATATTTATTTTACTTCGATGGTTTCTACATCTTCAATAGGTTGTTTGTTGTGCATTAATATTTCATGTTTATTAGTATTTAGTTGAATTTTAATTTCATTCATTCCAGGTTTTAGTTCTGATAAATAATACCAATTGTCATAAATCCGAGTAATTTTTTCTCCATTAACATATAAATGAGCGTGTCCTTCATCAAGTGTACCTTCTTGATTAATTTTCTGAGGCGCAAATTGAAAATTAGTTGTTTTAATTTCTAAATTCCATCCCTGTTTAGCATCTTCATGCACAATTAAATCTACCCCAGGAATGGGTTGATTATCAGGAATATTAACCATTTCATGATGCATTTGTTCTTGAGCATAATTTTGATTCTCTTGCTCATGGGCTAGTAGACGATTACTATGACTGGTAAGTAATAAACTAACAGAGGCAGTAATAAGTAACAGTATCTTGTTCATAAATCTTGCTTTATTTTGCTTGTCATTTTATCTGTAGCAAAATTTACCTGATACTCAATCTCACCGTCAAAAGACAGACTGTCAAACTTGTAATTTTATTAAAATTTTAATTCTATAAAAGTCTTTTTCTCTAGTAAATCAGTTTAGGAATCTGCTATATTACGTTGTTAATCTTGACTATTTTTCAAGATCAATTGTGAGCTTTAAGTTATAGTTAAATATGTTAATTTCAATCAGAATTGTGTATTGAGAAAATATTTAAATACACAATCAAAACTTTAATCAATACAAATTTAAGAGTTAGTATAATCAACCAACCAATCTCAGCCTCTTAATTTGGCTATTTTTAAGGAAAATTTTTCTCCAGTCTTTAACAAAATATATTCATCACCAGAATCAGTTTGACTAACATCAGCAATTAACTGATTTCTTAAATCTATTCCCAAAATTTTTCCTGCTTCTTCCCACCAAATTAAACAAGGATTTTTAAAGCGAGGATCATCTAAATATTCATCTTTCCAATCAAAGGGTTTCCACTGATTATTAAGAGCTTTAATTAAAGTGGAGTTAGGAAAAATTGTTCTTGTTTTTGTTGTTTATATTTGCAATAAGAAATTACTGCTTGAAAAGCTGATTCTAGACCATAAGAACAATTAATTATTGCCTCTTGGACATCTTCATGGAAAAAGTCTACACCAAGATATTGAAGTGCAGATTTATATCTATCATAAATTTCTTTTGTTATTTCATCTAATTCATTTAACATACCAGTAAAAATTTAACTCTTGATGTAGCTCTACAAATCTAAAATTTTCAACAACTCTAAAACTACTCCATTTGTCCAACCAAAACCAATTTCATTAGAACTATAACCAAAAAAGATTTCATCAGAAACATTAGAAGAACATTCACAAACGTCGTATTTTTCAACTAAAGTTCCATATTTTGTAAATTCCTGAACTGTCATAGTTAAAAACTTGCGCGCAATGCGTTTAGCCTCTTCTTCATAACCGTAGCGCAGCAACCCTTCTACAGCGATCAAATTTAATGGAGCCCAACCAAAAGGCGCATCCCATTGATTTCCACTGACATGAGTACTGGTAAGAATTCCTCCTGCTTCTTCAAATTTATCTAAATTTTGCCAGACTCGTTGTGCTTGTTCGGCAGAAGCTATCCCTGCCCACAGTGGATAAAAGGTAGTAGCGTATTCGTATTGTCTTCGTTTGCCTGTACGGAAATTGTAGTCAAAATAAAGTCCAGCTTCTTGATCCCATAAAAATTGATTAATTCGCTTCTGACGTAAAGAAGCACGATCGCGCCATTGAGTTGCTGCCCCTGAATACCCTAAAATATCGTTAATTCTGGCAGTATCTGCTTCCATTTGATAAAGCAAGACGTTGAGACAAACTGGTGCGTAGTGAATGATATCTATACTAAAAGGTCCAAAGCGATTGCTAATATCAAATCCAGATTCTCGCATTGAGCGATCGCCTTGATAAAATAATTCAGTTAATTCATCAGTATCACGATTATAATACAAGTTGACATCATAATCATCGAATTTAAACTGACGATAATATTCTTTAACGCGGTCGTAATGAGTTCTTCCCTGTTCGTCTAATTCTGACATCACAACTTCTGGGGCGGGACCTTTGCCTAAAGCTGCATAATGGGATAATCCTGTAGTGGGGTTAAGATGGGGCGGTACATTCCAGTAATAATAATAACTTTCGATGGTTGGTAACATCGACTGTAACCATTGTCGGTCTTGAGTGTATTCATAAACTTTTAGAATGGCACGAGTAAAAATTGGTGGTTGCGATCGCGTTAATAAATAGGTACGATTAGCATTGAGAATGGTTCCGTAATGCTCGATTTCATAAGCTAACTGTTCCACCATACTTTTGGCTAATTCGATTTCTTTGTCTTGCAGCAGCCCTAAAATAATAAAGTAGCTATCCCAACCATACATTTCATTAAACCGTCCGCCAGGAACGACATAAGGATGGGGCAGATAGAGTAAACCGTGTTCTGTAACTGCTTCTGGTTCGGCTGGTAAAATCCGTAGTTCGAGTTTAGCTAATTCTTCTCTAGATAGTATTTGTTGTAAAGATGTTTTGATGCGCTCAAGATCTTCTTGAGGTGAAACATAAACTAACCAAGGTCGATTTCCATCATGATCGATTTTCGGGTCTTTTGCTGCTACTAAAAGATCTTTTTGAGAACGAGTTAAAGTTTTCCAGGTTTGTTTAATATAAGTTTTTACTGCTTTTATTTGGGTTGGGTTGGGAAAATCCATAATTTAGTTAATTGTTAATGGTTGATTGTTGGTCGCTACGCGCACCTTCGGTGAGGTTGATTATTCATCCCTCATAATTAGTAATTACTAACTGTTAATCAATTTAACTATTACTTTCTTGTAATTTATAGCTATTTTCTGGTAGAGATGGACGCAAACATAGATAAATTAAAGTCCCAAACAAAGGAACTACAGCTATGAGCCAAAACAACCAATTATAATTAATATTTCTTCTACTGAGATCGTCTTTAACTAAAGTAGGCAATAACAATACTAATAAACAAAAATCCAAACTCATCACATGAATAAATTTACTAGTTTGCCACTGGTAAATAAAATCTGACCAATTGCCATAAATTAAACCAAAACTCAGTAGCACGATCGCAGCTATAATTAAAATAATTCCAGTTAGACGAGCATCAACAATTTTGATGAAAAGATTTTTATCTCCCTGCCAAGTAGGATTAGATTGGCGCAAAGCTAAATAAGGAAGTAAAGCAAAAGCACCTACTCCCAAAGAAGCGATTGCAAAAGGTGCAGCTTTAATTTTTTGTCCATCGCCATCAATAAACAAAAAACAAGCATAAATCCCTGGTAAAACTCCCATGAGATTAAACAAAGCGATCACTAAAGGATTGATGTTATCCCAATTACCCGTAGAAAGATTAACAATCAAATCAAAAGTATTCGGTTGAGTAGCAGGAGCAAACAAAAAGGCATAACTCACAAAAGTTAGCCAAATTAATCCAAAAACAATTTTTCTCGACATAATCTAGTTAATTTAAGTCATGCATATTTATATAAAGAAAGATAACAAATCTTTAATTAAACTGTTATTGATGAAGCTATACGGTAGTTTCCTAAATTATTGACAACTGAGCAGTAGAACCAAAAAAAACGTGTCTGTTGTTACTAAAAATGAGAAGATAGAAATTCTACCTGAAGTGCGATCGCTATAGGGATTGTTAACGATAAGATCGAGAATAAGTTTTCTGGCCAATTTATCACCATCCCCAAAAAGTTTACTGACGAGAATCCAATCAAAGAAGAATGGTACAAACTCCAATTTCTCCCGACAAAAAATTGTCCAAGCTAGAAGGATTGAAAGAAAAAAGCAATTTTTTACGAGAACCTCTAGCTACCGAATTATTAGAAGATACTACTCACTTTAGTGAAAATGCTATTCAACTCTTAAAATTTCATGGCTCTTATCAACAAGATAATCGTGATAATCGAGTCAAAGGTCAAGAAAAAGATTATCAAATGATGCTGCGTACACGTTCTCCTGGAGGGTTTATTCCAGCAGAATTGTATTTAACTTTGGAGCGACTTTCTGAAGAATACGGCAATCATACCCTTCGAGTTACTACCCGCCAAGGTTTTCAAATTCACGGCATTCTCAAAAAAAATCTCAAAACAACGATTAGTGAGATTGTTCGTAGTATGGGGTCGACTTTAGGTGCTTGTGGAGATCTCAACCGTAACGTTATGGCACCTCCTGCGCCCTTTAAAAATAAGCCTGAATATCAGTATGCTTGGGAATATGCCAATAAAATTGCTGACTTACTAACTCCTCAAACCGGTGCCTATTATGAAATTTGGCTTGATGGAGAAAAAGTTATTAGTGCTGAAGAAGCTGAAGAAGTCAAAGCAGCTAGACAACGCAATGGTAATGGCACGATTTTTCATGACTGTGAAGAACCAATTTACGGTAAACACTATATGCCTCGGAAATTTAAATGTAGTGTTACCGTGCCAGGAGACAACTCCATTGATGTCTATACCCACGATGTCAGTTTGGTAGTCATTACCAACAAAAAAGGTAAATTAGAAGGGTTTAATATTCTGGCTGGTGGCGGTTTAGGTAGAACTCACAAAAAAGAAGATACCTTTCCTCGCATAGCGGATCCGATTGGTTATGTCGCCAAAGAAGATGTTTACGACTTGATGAAAGCCATTGTCGCAACTCAAAGAGATTATGGCGATCGCTCTGACCGTCGTCACGCTAGAATGAAGTATCTACTCGAAGATTGGGGTGTAGATAAATTTAAAGCCAAAGTAGAAGAATATTTTGGTAAGTCAATTGCACCGTTTAAAGATTTACCAAAGTGGAAATATCAAGATTTCTTAGGTTGGCATGAACAAGGAGACGGCAAACTCTTTTTAGGTATTTCTGTAGAAAACGGTAGAGTCAAAAATGAAGGCAAATTTCAGCTAAAAACAGCCCTACGGGAGATTATCGAACAATTTCATCTACCGATGCGTTTAACTGCCAATCATAATATCATTCTCTATGATATTGAACCTACCCAAAAGCAGAGCATCGCAAAAATTCTGACCAAACGAGGAATCGAACTCAATCCAGAGGCAATTGATCCTTTAATCCGTTATTCTATGGCTTGTCCTGCCTTCCCTACTTGCGGTTTAGCAATTACGGAATCAGAACGCGCCCTACCTGGAGTTATCGCTCGTCTGCGTACTTTATTGGATCATTTAGGAATGGCAGAGGAAAACTTTGTAGTTCGTATGACTGGTTGCCCCAATGGTTGCGCTCGTCCTTATATGGCAGAATTAGGCTTTGTGGGTATTGTACCTGAAACCTATCAAATCTGGTTAGGAGGAACGCCCGATCAAACTCGATTAGCTAAACCCTATACCGATAAAATGCCTGTAGAAGATCTAGAAACCTTCTTTGAGCCAATTTTTGTCTATTTTAAACAAAATCGCCAACCAGAAGAAAGTTTTGGTATCTTTTGTGACCGCGTTGGGTTTGATGCCCTACGCCAATTTTCTGCAAACTACACCTTAGGAAGTTATATGGAAACAGATACTAGCAAAAAACGCAAATTCCGCAAAAACCAACAACGAGTTAGTGTACCAGATGAGCTTTTCCCTCGCTTAAAAGATGCTGCTAAACAAGAGGGAAGACCAATGAACCAAATTATTGCTGATGCTTTAAACGATTATTTTACTAAAAGAGGCAATAATTAGTTAAAATCTATGGGTTTTGGATGGCTTAGAAGCATTCAAAGCTCATATTTTTTAAATATTGATTAAATACTGACCCAGGTCATGCTTGAGTCAGTTTTAAATTAACAATTACAATTTGCTTCAGATTGGCATAATTTCTCCCGAAATTGCTAATTCTAATAGAGGTTGCTTCGTCAGACAATACCAATGGCAAGTATATAAATCTGGATATTGATTTCGTAAACTAGCTAACGCAGGTGCAGCCGGAAAAGGCCACAGTCGGTCAAAGATAATTTCGCTATTATGAATGCTGAACTGAATTAGATATACTGCCGAAGGAGCAGATAAAGACTTTAATAGCTGATTAGCCAGGTGGTAAAGAGATTTGCGTAAGCGAATTGATAAATCAATTGGTTGTTCATAAGAATTAGGAATAGCACCTTCTCCAATCACTTCACCGTAAAGAGGTGTTTGATTGTTGAAAACTATCGGTAACCAAAGATGTCCTAACCAAGAATCTCCTACACTGGTTTTGTACCCCAAATTATTTTCGACCCAACGTCTTCTCCCGACAATATCTCTGCAAGCAGAATAGATTTTTTTGCCTGGAAACTCAAAGTATTCTGGTAATTGAATTGTCAGAGGACAATAAATTAATTCTGAATCATCATTAACTGGTTTATTAGATTTCGACCATAAATTACCAGCAGCAACTACCTCTATTCCTACAGGCTGTGAACTAGTAGCAATGCCTTGTTTAAGTGCAGCGACCATTTTTTCCGTTACTGGTGAACCAGAAATTGTTTTTCCCTGTTCGTTTACTTCAGCGTTAACGATAATTAAAACTTTTTTCATTCCCCTTCCATGGTTGTCAAGTACAGCTACTACTCTTTCCCTATTCACAATAGCCATTTCCTCGATCAATTATGTCTCACAATTAATTCTTTTAGAAAAGTTTACGAGTAGTTTGAGTTGCTAATTTGAATGATTGATCGCGCTATGTCAAGACAATTTTGACACTCAATCGAGAGTATATATCATAGAATACAAATCTTTAGTGATCTTGCAACGCAGCTTAACTAAGTTGCTTGACATAAATTTATCTAGGGCAACAGTTGGCTTGATTTTTTTGGTTAGAATCATAATTTAAGAAATGCCAATTGGGAATTTGCTTTTTTACAATACTTGTGTGTGTGGGGCAATGATTTGATAATTCTGTTTTGGGTTGGCTCGAGAGCTTCCATTTACTTTTCTAACCTAAATCCTTCTAGAGAGCTTGAGTTGTGACAATTTTAATAATAGTTAACAATACTTGAAATCTATATTTAGTTGTGTTTTTTGGATTGCTTAGTTAAATTTTACTACCTTTTTGATTTGTTTAGGTCAACCATTCCCCTGAGTTTAATTGAGGTGGAGAATCCGCTTTTGCCTCAAGCCGGTGAAGTTACTTCACCACCGTTTGTTTGGAGGCGGAGTATCAATAACTCTGATACGGTCTAAATTAAACTATCTCAAGCTATAACAGCAAATTTTGCTCTACGGTAGAGAAACTATTACTTGAGTTTAAAAATTTCAGGATAATAACTTAAAGCAATCAGAAAAAATTTGAGTTCACCTGACACAATAGAACAAAATAACAACTATTGTTTTCAAAACCTGATCTTTCTCTAAAATTAACTTAATTATTAATTAAGAATGGAATTACTTGAATATCAAGCTAAAGAATTGTTTCGTGAGGTGGGAATACCTGTTTTACCATCCCAAAAGATTGCAGAACCTAGAGAACTAAAAAAATTACAAATTCCTTATCCTGTGGTTTTAAAATCTCAAGTAAAAGTAGGAGGACGAGGCAAAGCTGGTGGTATTCGTTTTGTAGCTAATACTATTGATGCGATCGCTGCTGCTCGGGCAATTTTTAATTTGTCTATTTTAGGTGAATATCCGAAATTTATTCTTGCAGAAGCTCAATTTAACGCAGAGCAGGAGTTTTTTCTGGCGGTTGTGTTAGATTACGATCTTCAATGCCCTGTACTGTTGGGTTCAGCCACGGGAGGAATGAATGTTGAACTGTTATTAGAAAATTTACAGAAAGTTGTAGTTGAAAACAATTTCTCTTCTTTTTTGGCTCGTCGTTTGGCTGTCAAAATGGGACTCAAATCTCATTTGCTTCAATCTGTTAGTGATGTGATTGAAAAAATGTATCGTCTCTTTCAGGAAAAAGATTTGGAGTTAATTGAAATTAATCCTTTAGGGGTCAATGCTTCTGGTCAATTAATGGCTTTGGATGGCAAAATTACGGTCAATGATTATGCTTGGGCAAGACATCAAGAGTTAACTGCTTTAAATTCAGTTAATCAAGTTTCAGAAATACCTGATTCTACTCAACCACAATGGTCTTGGTACGATGATAAAGGTAAAGTAGCGATCATTTGTAATCATCCAGATTTGGCTTTATTAACCTGGGATTTAGTTGCTCAAAGTAAAGGCAAACCTGCTTGTTGTGCGGTTATTTCAGAAGTTAATTCTGTTTTAACTGCATCTGAACAACTACACCAAGTTTTAGCTCAGTTACCTGACCTTAAAGGGCTTAAAGTCATTTTAATTAATGTTTTGACCGACCAAGCAACCGAGCAAGAATTGATTGAAGCGATCGCTGAATATTTAGAAATTATCATTGAACCACAATCTAAATCAACTGGGGAAGAAAGACAATTAGTTGCTAATGGTGCTTTAGTTCGTTCTCGACCTACTTCAGTCAATAAATCTTTTGTCAATCGCAAACCTTTGTCTTCAGTCAAATTTGTTTTGCGTTTTCTTAGCTCTAAACTGGATTGGTTTCCAGAAACAGAATCAGAACAACAGGTTTATTGTGCAGAAAATCTAGAAGAGGCTGTTGCTCAAGCAATTAGTTTGGTTAAATCTAAGTAGTTTATTTCAGTGACCAGTTATCAGTTATCAGTTATCAGTTATCAGTTATCAGTTATCAGTTATCAGTTATCAGAAAATAGTAGATAATAGGCAACCAGGTTGTAAATTTTCTGCCTTCTGCTTTTTACTTTTTCTTAATCAGTTAATTTTAATAAATATATGAATTTGTCTTCACGCAGTCGGATTTTAATCCAGGGAATTGACTCTCCTGTAGCTAGTGACTACGCTCTCCAAATGAAAGCCTATGGAACTAAAATTGTGGCAGGAATTAGCGCAGGTTTAGGAGGAGAAACAATCGCAGAAATTCCCGTGTTCGATCTGGTCGAAGATGCGATCGCTACAGTAGGCAAAGTTGAAGCGACTTTAATTTTTGTTCATCCTTATCAAGTTCTTGATGCAGCTAAAGAAGCTTTGGCTGCTAAAATTCCAAGAATTATTTTGCTAACTAATGGTGTTCCTCCTTTAGATTTGATTTGTCTTCTACAAGAGGCGAAGAAAACCAATACTCTAATTTTAGGGCCTGGAAGCAGTGGGATTATTCTTCCTGAAAAAATTAGTTTAGGTAAACTTAATCTCCAGTTATATACTGCAGGCAAAATTGGCTTAATTAGTAGTAGCGAATCTTTAGCTTACGAAGTAGTTTTGGAGTTAAATCGAGTTGGGTTAGGACAATCTTTGGTGGTGACAATTGGCAATGAACCAATGATTGGTTCTAATTTTCAACAGTGGTTATCGATCTTGGCAACAGACAGTAGTACCGAAGCAATAATTTTAATTGGACAACCAGAATCAAGTCATCTCGAAGTTGCTAATTATTATCGTACTGCTAAGTTAAAAAAACCAGTCATTGCCTATTTAGTAGGATTGAACGCTCCCAAAGAAAAAATCTATCGAGATGCGACTACCATTATTGCCAATCAACTATCCTATTCTGTTTCTACTGATAATAACGACAATGAAATTATTAATGCTTTAAAACAAGCAGGTGTTTTAATCGCTAAATGTCCTTCAGAAATTTCTACTTTACTTTCTAAAAGTCTATCAGCCGAAAAGTTAGCTCAAAAAAATTAGCAATTTTTGGTTTTATTCCTGTTGATGGGAAAACTGGTAAGCACCCAACCAAGCAAGTGCGATCGCAAAAATCAACAAAATAGGAATCGAATACCAGGGAAATTGGGATAAAGGTAAATAAGCAGCAGCCCTTAAACCAATACTAGTATAGGTTAAGGGTAAACAATAAACCACTACTTTGAGTAAACCTGGTAAATTGCTAGGATCGAAGAAAGTACCGCCCAAGAAAGACATTGGTACAATTAGAAAGTTGTTATATAAACCGACGCTTTCTAAAGATTTAACCTTTAAGCCAACAATTACTCCTAATCCAGCAAAAACAGCACAATTAAGGATTAATAAACTCAAAAATAAAGGATTTAAAAAACTGCCAATTTTACCTGTAAATAAAATCGCCACCAAAATAACCGAAGCAGCAGTCATCACTCCGCGAAGAATACCAGCCAACATTTTCCCCAAATGTAAAGCTAAAGGATGAACTGGTAATAATAATAATTCTTCAAAAGTTTGAGTAAACAAGCGATCGCCACAAATCGAAAAGGTAGTGCCACCAAAACTAATAGTCATCGAAGATAAGGCTACCATTCCAGGCAAAATAAACTGTAAATAATTCTCTCCAGCACTTGGTTCAATCGAGCGGTCAATTGTACTACCTAAACCCAAACCAAAAGCAAAAATATAGATCAAAGGAGAAATTAATCCAGTAGCAGCAATTTGAGCAATTCTGGCACGTAAATCTAACCATTCACCCCAAAAGATGGTAAGGGTATCTACCAAAATATTTTTTAGTTCAGAAGAGGAGTATCTTTGAATAATTGTTTTACTAAGAGAAGTTAAAGCTTGAGATTTCACTAGTTAGACTGGTTATGAGTAATAAATCCGCTCTCCTTTAATATTATTTAACAAATTGACATAATTTTTTCAATTAGCAAGACTGATTGCTGAGATTGAGATTATTGATTCAGATATTAATAAATTATTTATTTAAATATTTTTGGGTGAAGAACAAGCTAACTTAGTAAGTAGTCAGTATTTACCAGTCAGATTTATATGACTTCTAACGAATTATTTACGCTACTAATTCTCCTTAGCCCAGGAATGCTATTGTCAATCCTGATCATGGTGACCTTTGCTAAGGGAGGATAAACTATCAATAGTGAAGTTGAAATCAACCCAGTAATAATCCGATGGAAGAAAGAAAAGAATCTTCCACCTACACCAAGTTGGTTCGATTAATCATGATTGTGATTATGGAGATTCCTCTTCTTGAAAGGAAGAGTTAAAAGGTTCAGAACTAGAAAGCGTTTCCTCAAGATCCATTCTTTTTTCAACCTGACAAAGAAAATAGCCAGTCATCATCGCCGAAGCTAAAAGATGAGCTAAATTTTCTCGATCAGTGGTTACTTTGACGTTAAAATCTTCAGAGGGAAGCATTCCTACCAATCCTTGAACATTTTGAGAAATAATCTCTTTGATTTCTTGACTGGCAGATTGAGCTATCCTTGCCAAAACTTCAGGCT
Organism: Stanieria cyanosphaera PCC 7437; assembly: GCF_000317575.1. Lineage (NCBI taxonomy): Bacteria > Bacillati > Cyanobacteriota > Cyanophyceae > Pleurocapsales > Dermocarpellaceae > Stanieria > Stanieria cyanosphaera. The sequence continues at coordinate 3,420,318 of NC_019748.1, forward strand.
GCTGCTGACGAAGATAACGAATTAACGTATTATCTTGAGAAGTTTGTTGTTCGGATTCAAAAAAATCAAAATTAAACATTACTCATCCAAATTTTGGATATACATTTTCTCTACTTTGACATAATACTCTTAGTGACCGCTAGTGAGTTACTCACAAAAACCGAACTGATTGATAATAAACAAATAAGCTTCAGGTTTATCCCTGTTGCAATAGGGTATTTGTCTGTAACTCTTTTTCCGCATCAATTTCAAAGTACTGATGGAATTTATTAGTTATTTCTAGCCAATAAGAACGACCATCAGCTTGAGGACGTTTACGAATAAATCCTAATTTTACCAGTTCGGCAACTTGTTGATAAGCACTACTGCCTCGTAGCTCGATTAATTCTGTTTGCAAAATCGGATTTTTAAGTGCGATCGCTGCTAACGTTCTCAAAGTGCCTGTTCCGAGTTCAGCAGGAACTAATTCTTGAAGAATATTTTTATAAGCTGCTCTTAATTGCAGACTATAACCGAGGGTAGTTTCTACTATTTCTAAGGCACTATCTCGGTGAGCATAATCATTCATCAACTCAATTAAAGCTTCTTGAATTAGATCAAGATCTTTTTGTGTTTTTTCTTCGGTAAACTCACAACCAAGACAGCTACCGATTTCCTCCAAAGACAGAGGTTGTCCTTTGATATAAAGAATTGCCTCAATCTTAGTTGCTAATTTCAACTTTCTTAACCCTAACGATAATTATTATTATTCAATCAAAGAATTAAAATCAATTTATCACTTATAAAAGTCAAGATAAAGATCACAATGGTGATGTTCGACTGCTCTGAAAATTTACTATTTGAGAAGAGCAATAACACGATTAAGAAAGTAAGGGGAAAAAATGTCCTACCGGACCATTACCAGCACCAAGATTTAAACTATGTTGTAGAGCAGTAGTAACATAATTTTTAGCTGCTTGTACAGCCGAATACAAATCTTTTTCCAAGGCTAGATTAGCAGCGATCGCAGCCGATAGTGTACAACCAGTTCCATGAGTGTTTTTAGTGTCGACAATTGTTCCACGCAACAACTCATACTCATTACCATCAAACCAAACATCAACTCCTTTTAAGCTACCTGACATACCTCCTCCTTTGACTAAAACCACCTTAGCTCTCAAATTATGATAAATTTTGTTAGCTGCTTGTTTCATATCTTCGATGGTATTAATCTCCATTTCACTCAATAACTGAGCTTCATAACGATTAGGAGTAACTATCAAAGCTTGAGGAATTAAAAGTTGTTTTAAACTGTCAATAGCTTGTTGATTGAGTAATTTGGCTCCTGTCCTGGAAACCATTACTGGATCGACTACCAATTGGCTAAGATGCCGTTGTTTAAGTTGTTGTGCTACTGCTTCGATAATTGTACCATTAAGCAACATTCCTGTTTTAACTGCATTAATCTCAAAATCCTGTAAAATCGCTTCAATTTGCTTAATTACCATTGCTACAGAAATTGCTTCTACTGCTGACACTCCTAGGGTATTTTGTGCCGTCACACAAGTGAGCGCACTTACGCCATGGACACAGTGAAAAGCAAAAGTCCTTAAATCGGCTTGAATTCCTGCTCCTCCACCACTATCAGAGCCTGCGATCGTCAGAGCTACCTTGGTCATTTCAGTTACCAGTTACCAGTTACCAGTTATCGGTAGAGACGTAACATGTTAGGTCTGTACACAAGTTACCAATCAACCATAAACCTCGCCGAAGGCGCACGGAGCGACCAACAATTAACAGCTACCAGTTACCAGTAGCCAGTAGAGATTAAGCGGTGCTACCTCTGTACATCAGTTATCAGTTACTACTACCTAAAAGTCATAAATTAGCTTTTGGGAAAACGTCGTCTTTGCAGAAAATCAGGGATATCTAAGCGATTACCCGAAATTTGTGTAGGTGTTTGAGGTTGATTGCGGTTGAAAGAAGGTTCGGGAGGGGTTAGAGGGAAAACATCAGTTCGACTTTCTAGATTTTGTTCCCCATCAAAACCAGTTGCAATTACGGTAATACAAACTTCTCCTTGCATTCTTTCATCAATTACCGCTCCAAAAATAATATTGGCATCGGGATCGACCACATCATAAATACTTTCGGCAGCAGCATTAACTTCATGAAGCGACAAATCTGTTCCACCTGTGATATTGATAACTACTCCTTTTGCACCTTCAATTGAAGCTTCTAATAAAGGCGAAGAAACTGCTGCGATCGCAGCTTCTCTGGCGCGAGATTTACCGGAGCCAATCCCAATTCCCATCAAAGCCGAACCAGCATCAGCCATAATTGCCCGCACATCAGCAAAGTCAACATTAATTAAACCAGGGATCGTAATAATATCAGAAATTCCCTGAACCCCTTGACGAAGAACATCATCAGCAATGCGAAAAGCTTCTTGCATAGGTGTTTCTGGAGAAATCACTGTCAATAACTGATTATTAGGAATTACGATCAAAGTATCTACCCTAGTTCCAAAAGCAGCAATACCTTCTTCAGCTTGATTAGTACGTCTTCTGCCTTCAAACGTAAATGGGCGGGTTACAACACCCACTGTCAAACAACCCATCTCTTTGGCAACTTCAGCAGCGATGGGAGCAGCACCAGTACCCGTACCACCACCCATACCAGCCGTTATAAATACTAGATCGGTATTTTCTAGTGCGTGAGCAATCTCATCTCGTGATTCTTCGGCAGCCTTTTGTCCAATTGCCGGATTTCCACCGGCTCCTAAACCTCTGGTGATTTTTTGTCCAATTTGTAGTCTTTGGGGAGCTCCTGCATGAGAAAGAGCTTGGGCATCAGTATTAATTGCCCAAAATTCAATCCCACTAACACCACTATCAATCATGCGATTAACGGCATTACAACCGCCACCACCAACTCCCATGACTTTGATTTTGGCAATATTGCTAGGGATAATCTTGTTACTTTTATTGTCCTCTCTCGTTATTTGAGAGCTATGATTGGCAGAAAATAAATTTGCTACTCCATTAACCATAGAACTGTTGCCTGCTGTTATTGATAATTCAGAACCATAGTTGGTTGCGTTAGTTGTGGGACTGCTAATTTTATCAGTTAAAGTCATGGGATATGATAGTAATTACGATCTAATTGAAAACTAAATATTTCTTTTACTATATAAAGTACAAATTAAATCCTTTGACTTACCCATTATGATCTACGTAATAAAAAACCCAGAGAATATTTAAGTTTTTGTAATCATTAAATAAATAAGTTTAATAACTGTAGTTGAAATTACATAAAATCACTTGAAAACTTCAATAAATCTCAGGAAAAATACTGGCTTAAGGCGATATTTTTGAATTGATTGGATACTTTTCAATTAAGCGGATATCGGGGTTGGTTAAATCAATATAAGCTACGCTACTACCTTTAACATAATCAGGTAAATTTTTGAGTTGTGCTAAAACCTTAAACTTATCTTCCAAACGAAAACTCGGAGAACCAAAATAAACTGTTCCTAATTCAGTTTGTAAAACTAAATTATGAGATTCTTGCCAGCGTACTTCAAAAATTTTAACTCGATTATATAAAGTAATTAAACGATATATTTCTACCCAGGCAGAACGATAGTCTGGTTGAAAATTAACTACTTTAATAGTTGGCAAACTAAAATTAGTCGCTGAGTGACTATAAAAATTTGCAGGAATCCAAATGCCTTGAGCATCAAGAAATCCGACTTGGCCGGGAGATAATGCTAGAGCAACAGGTTTTCTTTCTTTTACGGAAATTCTAAGACGAGAAGGGAAGATTTGTCGAGTAACTTTAGCACTAATAATTGGAGTAATTGATTCTAAATTTTCGCTTAAATTTTTCGTGGGAATTGCCCAAATATATTGAGGATAGGATAAAGATAATAAAACATGAATTGTGTCCTCGGTAACTAAAAAATTACCTTCAATTTCTACTTGCTTTGGTTGCTGAATTTTCCATTCAGGTAAAGTTGCACACCAAAGTAAACTACCAGTTAAACAGCTAACTAATATAGAACGCCAAAAATAGTGAAATGTTTCTCTCTTTTTTTGTTGTCGTAGTAAAAAAAGTTTTTGTTTGAGTTTTGGAGAAGAAAAAACTGCCATTAGAGATACTATTTTAGCTTGTGGTTATCAACTTGTTGTTGCTAGACAAATTAATAGCTTGATTCTGTGGCAATTATAGACTTGTATCACTGTACGTAAAAAACACTTATGATAAATTAAGCTTTATTATTAAATTTATGTAGTCTCCCACCGGCGCAATTTTAGTTTATGGCAATTACGAAACGCGGACTTGTTCTTGGTTCAACAGCGATCGCCCTTTCTACTGTAGCAGTGACTGGAGCCGGAGTTCATCTTTCTCAAAGTCAGGCATTTATTCAAAATAGTCCTAAAGAATTAATCGATGAAGTATGGCAAATTATTAATTATCAATACGTAGATACTAGTTTTAATGCTCAAGATTGGCAAGCAGTTCGTCAAGAATACTTAGGTAAATCTTATAAAACTCAAGAGGATGCTTATAAAGCGATCCGAGAGATGTTAGAGAAATTAGGCGATCCCTATACTCGTTTTATGGATCCAGAAGAATTTAAGAATATGCAAATTGATACTTCTGGAGAGTTAACTGGGGTAGGAATTCAAATTGCCAAAGATGAAGAAACCGATCAATTAATGGTTATTTCTCCAATTGAAGATAGTCCTGCGTTTGATGCGGGTATTTTAGCTAAAGATATTATTATCAAAATTGACGGTGTTAGCACCAAAGGTATGGATGTTAACGAAGCTGTAAAATTAATTAGAGGAAAACCTGGAACTCCAGTAACCTTAACTATTCAAAGAGATCAAGGAGAAAGAGATTACCAATTGGTTAGAGCGCGAATTGAAATTCATCCCGTTAAAGCTCATGTCGAAAATAGTTCTATTGGTAAATTAGGCTACATTCGCCTGACTCAATTCAGTGCGCAAGCTTCTCAAGAAATGAGAGATGCGATTAAAAAATTAGAAGATCAACAAGTTCAAGGCTATATTTTAGATTTACGTTCTAATCCTGGTGGATTGCTTTATTCTAGTATTGACATTGCTCGAATGTGGCTCGATGAAGGAGCAATTGTTTCGACTGTAGATCGAGGTGGAGAAAAAGAACGCAAATGGGCAAATAACAACGCTTTGACTAATAAACCTCTAGTAATTTTAGTCGATGGCGGTTCTGCCAGTGCTAGTGAAATTTTATCAGGTGCATTACAAGACAATGATAGAGCGGTTTTAGTTGGTACGAAAACTTTTGGTAAAGGATTAGTTCAATCGGTTCGCTCTTTAGGAGATGGTTCAGGATTAGCTGTTACGATCGCTAAGTATTTAACTCCTAGTGGTAGAGATATTAATAAGCACGGGATTGAACCTGATTTTGTCGTTGAAATGGATGAAGCAGAGCGGAAAAAATTACAAAGCGATCGCGAATTAATCGGAACAAATCAAGACCTTCAATTTAATAAAGCTTTAGAAATCTTAACTCAAAAAGTTCAAGCTCAAAAAGGTTCATCGGCTCAAGCAACTGGTCAGTAGTTAGAGCGGTTGACACTTACCTGCTCTAATTAAACCAATTTTTTTAGCGACCGCTTCTGCTTGAGAATTAAAAGGACCCCAACTCTGGTCAGCGGATAAGTCAGATTGATCGGTGGTAGAGGTAATCTGACAAGTACCATCTGACTGTTTAATTATGTACCATTGCTGAGAATTATTCATCTTGCGATCGCTACAAAAAATAAAAAGGGGCTAAATTGCAACTGCCCCAAATTTATCATGTTTATATTTTTATTAAATAAACTAATTTTTATTCAAAATCTTTACGACCTGGGTTACGAGAAGGATCGCTAGAAAGGAAACCAAACATAAACAAACCGATAAAGAAAAATACTGTGATATAGACAACTATTTTAAGAGTTAGCATTTATTTTCTCCTGTGAATCTAAAAAAATTTTACCAAAAGCAAGCTTTAACATGGTAGCTCGGCTTTAGTGTAGTAAGACCGAATTAGCAAACTGATGCAATTTTTTAATCATACCTAAATATTGTTAACATTTGTGATTTTTTATAATTTGATCTAGCATTACGCTTTTAAGTAGAGAATTATTTGCTAATTCCCCACTTTTAATAATTGATCAATCAGTTTTCTTTAACTGTAAAATTTGATGAGTCACTGCCATACTTTCTTCGTATAACATTTCTCTGCCCCATCTTCGCAACTGTTGACTGAGTAATTCTTCAGTATTTTGGTCTGATAATGGTGCTACTTGCTGGATATAACAAGCTTGTGCGCCTCCTCCCGCTTCCATCCGCATACAACCAGTAGCACTCGAACATAAGACCGTACAACAGTCTGCATCTTGATTAGTAGAACTGAGACGTAAACTAATCAAATCTCCTGGAATATCGCCCCAATCTGCCGTAGGAATGCCCGCTAACTCTGCGACAATTTCCCGTTGTTGATCATCCGTAAACTTGATTTTCCTAATCTCATAATCTCCACCTTCAAGTTGATAAGAAGTAGGAGTCCAGCTTAATCGACTAGCGAGCCAGCCTAAAAACATCAGTGCTTGGGATTGATTACCTTTTTCATAGTCAACTGTAACTTGATCTACCTCATAAATAGCTGCTCGTCTTTCTGGGGGATCAAAAGCTTCAGCAGTTAATTCTTGCCAAGGAGCTAATCTTTTCCAGTTTAAATCAGTTAGAGCAACACCTTGTTGTATTAATTCTCCCATTGCGATTAAATCGGCTTCAGGATAAATAAAACTACTAGAATCAAAGATAATACTATCACTACAGCTAACTAAGCGTTTAAACAAAGGATATTCAGGAGCAGGAGTTGCCTTCCACCAAATAAATTTGGGTAAATCACCGATCATCAATTCAGAAATAACACCGCCAATCCTTTCCAATGCTTCTGCTGTACCACTGAGGGTGATATATTCGCAACAGACTAAATTATTAGTACTTTGTTTATTAATTGGACAATAAGCTGAAACTTGGGCAGTTACTCCTTGATCGTCTCCCAGAATAGGTATCAGAGTAATGATTCGACAGGGATTAGAAGATGCGATCGCATCTGCCATGCCTGCACCATCAGAATCAGGGCTGTAGGTAATTGGTGTAGTTTGATTTTCTAGAGTTTGTTTGTCTTGTTGTTTAGCGGAAGCAAATTCTGCTTCTAGTTTTTGTCTTAATTTTGAACTAGATTTACCAGTAACTTCCATCCCATAAGCTTTCTCGGCAGCTTTGACTGCTGCTTCTGTTCGTGGTCCTGCAATACCATCAATCGGCCCTGTATAAAACCCTAAAGATGCTAACAACTGTTGTGTGCCATCTGGTTCGTAAACTACCAAACTAAAAGTTGCTGCTCTGGTTGCTGCCCCTTCTTCACTGGTAGAAAGCCAAAGTTGACGCAATTCGGCTTCAATTTCTTCAATGGAAACATCTTTAGGTGCTTGTAAGGAAACAAGTGCTTGTGAAGTAGCCATAATTTTAATCTATAACTCGTAACTATTAAATTAGAACTAACAGTTTTAACTGTACAAACATGTCGGCGACACTTATCTACTGGTAACTGAGAATTGATAACTGTTAAAGTCTGCGCCAATGACGACCATCGCGTTCAAGTAAAAATTCTGCTTCAGTTGGTTGCCAAGTTCCAGCTTCGTATTGAGGAATTAAACTCGGATCGTTTGGTGCTTCCCACGCATTTAAAATTGGAGTAACAACTCGCCAAGCTTCTTCTACTTCATCGGCACGAGTAAATAAAGTTTGATCCCCCAACATACAATCTAAGAGCAGACGATTATAAGCATCTGCGGTTGCCATCCCAAAAGAAGAACCATAGCTAAAATCCATGTTAACTGTTCTAGTTCTTAAATCTGGTCCTGGCATTTTGGCTTCAAATTTGAGAGAAATGCCTTCATTGGGTTGAATTCTCAAACTTAAAACATTAGGATTGGCTTGTTGTGCTGCGGATTTAAAAATCAAGAGAGGAACTTCGCGGAAATGAATCGAAATTTCTGTTACTTTCTTGGGCATTCTTTTACCCGTGCGTAAATAGAAAGGTACTCCTTTCCACCGCCAGTTATCTACCATTAGTTTTAAAGCGACAAAGGTAGGGGTAGTTGATTCGGGATTGACACCCTCTTCTTCTCGATAGCCTTTGACTGGTTTTCCTTTCATCCAGCCTGCGCTATATTGACCTCTGATTGCCGATCGCTCTAAATTATTAATATCTGCAATATGGGTTGCTTGTAAGACTTTGGTTTTTTCGTTGCGAATGCTGTCAGCATCTAAAGCGTTGGGGGCTTCCATCGCTGTAATCGCAAATAGTTGTAGGAGATGGTTTTGTACCATATCTCTCAATGCCCCTGAAGATTCGTAATAACCAGCCCGATCTTCTACACCAACGGTTTCGGCTACAGTAATTTGAACGTGGTCGACAAATTGACGATTCCAAAGAGGTTCAAAAATAGCATTACCGAAGCGAAATACTAAAATATTCTGAACGGTTTCTTTGCCTAGATAATGGTCGATCCGATAGATTTGTTCTTCTTTGCAGACTTTTTGTACGGCACGATTAAGAGATTTGGCGGTGCTTAAATCTTTTCCGAAGGGTTTTTCAATTACAAGACGATGTTTGATCGGATCTGCCAACATTCCTGTTGCGCCGAGATGTTTTAAAGCTGGTTTGAAAAAGTTTGGCGAGACGGAAAGATAAAATACCCGATTCCCTCTAGTTCCTCTTTTGCCATCTAATTCTGCACAAAAAGCTTTCAGTTTTTCGTAGCTTTCTTGTTGATCCATGTTGCCGGAGCAATAGTATAAACCTTGAGCAAATTCGTTCCAAAGTTCTTCTGAACCAATCCCATCGCCGAATTCTTCTACTCCTTGACGAAGGTGTTCGCGGAAATATTCATGACTCCAATCTCTTCTAGCTACACCGACAACGGTAATTTCTGAAGGTAATCTTCTTTCTTTTTTCGACTGATAAATCGCAGGAATAAGTTTTCTTTGGGTTAAATCGCCCGAAGCCCCAAAAATTACCAAAATTAAGGGTTCAGGGCTTCTTTCTTGTTGTAAACCCACTCTGAGGGGATTTTCTAAGATGGTTACCATTGCCTACTACTCTTGCTCCTGTGCTGGCTGGAATGAATTGGTCAGGGCGAACAAAAGTCCGCCCCTACCGATGGTTATACTGCTGCTAAATGTTTAACTTTGTCTTCTAAAGAAGAAATTAACGATTCAAAGGGTTTAATAAATTTATCAATCCCATCATCGAGTAACTCATCCATAACTTCACTAAGATTAATATCTATATCAGGATCGGCTAAACTCTCAATCACTTGATAAGCCTGATCGACATTACTTTCAATGCGGTTGGCAGGATCGCAGTGATCGGCACAAGCATCAATAGTTGCAGGAGGCAAAGTATTAACTGTATCCATCCCCACTAATTCATCGATATACATCACATCACTGTATTCAGGATTTTTCGTGCTTGTAGAAGCCCAGAGTAAACGCTGTACTTTTGCCCCTTTAGCTGCTAAAGCTTGCCATCTTTCACCACCAAATATTTCTTTATACTTTTGATAGGCAATTTTGGCATTGGCGATCGCGACTTTTCCTTTTAGTTCTTGTAGTTTGGCTTTTTTCTCTAGTCTGTCTACTCCTTTGAGTTTTTCATCAAGGCGATCATCTATATTACTGTCAATGCGACTGAGGAAGAAGCTGGCAACTGAAGCAATTTTACTAATATCTTCTCCTGCTGCAGAGCGTTTTTCTAAACCACGGATATAAGCCCAAGCTGTTTCAATGTAACTATCGACAGAAAATAGTAGAGTAACGTTAACATTGATTCCTTCGCTAATTGCTTGCTCAACTGCTGGTAAACCTTCAGGAGTACCAGGAATTTTGATCATCACGTTAGGGCGATTGATAGTAGCAAAGTAACGTCTAGCTTCAGCGATAGTCTTTTCCGTATCTTTGGCAATAGTTGGGGTTACTTCGATACTGACATAACCATCTAAACCATTGCTTTTCTCATACACAGGTAGAAGAATATCGCAAGCATTACGAATATCTGTAAAAACTAGATTTTCGTAGATATCTAAAACAGATTTACCCTCTTTGATCCCTGCTTCGATATCAGCATCATAAACTTGATTTCCTGCGATCGCTTTTTCAAAAATTGCTGGATTGGAAGTAATCCCAGAAATGCCTTTTTTTTCAATTAGTTCTTTTAATTCTCCTGATTCAATCGAAGCACGATTGAGGTTATCCATCCAGATACTTTGACCATATTGGTTTTCAATTTCTAAAATGCGATTAGTTGCTACCATTATTTTCTCCTAAGTTGTTTGTTGCTAATTTGCTAATTGGTTGTTCTAGTAATTAAGAACTAACTAAACTGATTCCTTCTGACTTTCTTCTCATCCAATCAGCGATAAAAGATTCTACCAACTCCACATCTTCCTTACTACCAATGAACAAAGGAGTTCGAGCGTGTAATTTTTTGGGGACTATATCCAACAATCTTTCTGTACCTGTACTTGCTTTACCGTTGGCTTTTTCCATCAAAAAGGCTAAGGGTGCAGATTCATAGAGAAGACGTAATTTGCCTTCTGGATTTTTGTTAGTACCAGGATAAAGAAATACGCCTCCTTGCATTAAAATTCGATGAAAATCTCCCACCAACGCCCCGCTATAACGAGCGGTGTATCCATCATGACGATGAACATAACGAATATATTCTCGAATCGATTCTTCCCACTGCCAGTAGTTTCCTTCGTTGACGCTGTATACTGGACCGTGTTGAGGAATAGTAATATTTTCTTCGGCTAAAATAAATTCTCCTAAACTGGGATCAAGAATAAAAGAATGTACTCCCTTACCTAGAGAATAAACTAAAATTGTCGATGGCCCATAAAGAATATAACCCGCAGCAATTTGTTTATCGCCGTGTTGTAACAGATCCTTGGCTTGGGGATCAAAATCATCGCCTTCTTGTTGACGAATCGCAAAAATTGATCCCACATTAAGGTTAATATCTACATTAGAAGAGCCATCAATCGGATCGTATAGCAAAGTATATCTACCGATTGGGCAGTTTTCAGGAATATAGTACGGTTGCTCCATTTCTTCTGAAGCTAATCGACAGACTAAACCACTTTGCTTAAATACGGAAATAAACACCTCATTGGCGTAAACATCCATCTTTTTGACTGACTCGCCTTGGACGTTGGTTTCTCCAGTAAAACCCAAAGCCCCCGCCATTAAACCTGCACGACTTAGACGACGAGAAATCAATTTAGCTGCTAAAGCGATGCGGTTCATAATCGCACTAATATCTTGTGCTTCGGCAGCAGTAAAAGTAGAAAATTGTTGCAGTACGTGTCGAGATAAGGTGGTACAATCCCGATCTAGACTGTATTCTGGGATAATAATTTGCTCTGGGTTTACCATGATTGTTAACCTCCCTGGCTTGGCTGATTGCACTGAGTTGCAACTAAAGCTTGAATAAGTAAGTACAAATTCCTATAATGCTAGTTTGTCTCAGTCGCATCCCTCTACTCATCTATCTTAGGGATGGATTTAACGACGGAGTAATAAGCTTAAGACGAGCTTCAGGTTATGAAGACTGTTGTTATTATCTGCTACGTTTTATTTGATGATTCTGTAATGAAAACCACAAATATTTGGTTCAGCTAAGAGTTTATAGCTGATTAATCGTGATGTTTGGCTGGTTAGGGTTAATTGTTAGAAATTAATAAAGAAATTATCAAAAGGCAAAACCTAGAGACGCGACATGTCGCGTCTCTACTCTACTGGTAAGTGCTATTCAATTGTGATCGATTGAGGTTGATCTTGGTTGCTTTTGTGATTGCTATTATTGCTATCAAAATTACTAAATCCTTGTTTATTTAACCAACTGGCAAGAGGTTCGTCATTAAGATCAAGTCTTAATAGTCCAGAACAAAAACCGCTAGTAAAAGCAAGAGGTTGTTTTAGTAGTTCTTGAATTACAGGAGATAGTTCGCTCAAAAACATAATCTATCTTTTAGGTAAATTTAGAATGGTAATGCTGTTTTACTTGAAATTTTAACGCTTTCTCGTCTCTAAAAAGCGATTCATAAATTTTCGGTCGATATAATCTTTCAGATACCATAGTAAAGGAGATTGCCAACCAATTAATCCCCAAGAAGCGATCGCGTTTTTGTCTCCAGTGCCGATTAAGGCTAAGTAGTTTTTTTGTGGAGTGTAGGTTTTAAGTGGTCGCTTTAATATTATTCTACGCCAATTTTCAAATAATGGTCGTCCCTGACGTACGGCAAAGACACCTGCTTTAGGACGTTGATAATTTTGCATTGTTGCTACATCTCCTGTCGCAAAAATATGCGGATGGGAAACAGATTGCAGAGTATCTTTGACTAAGATAAAACCTTTTTGATCGGTAGTTAAACCAGAATTTTTAATCCAAGTGGGTGCGGAAGCTTGAGTTACCCAAAATATATAATTACAATCTACAACTAAACCAGAATCACAAATAATTTGATGAGCTAAAACTTCTTTAACGTTTTCCTGTAAATGTAGTTTGATTCCTCTGGCAATTAAAATTTTTTTTAATCGATTACTTACCCAATCATTATGACTTGATAAAAGTTTTTCTTCTCGATGAAATAAATGAATTGTAGTTTGATTGTTTTGTTCTTTGAGCAAACGAGCCTGCATATTTAAAGCTAATTCAACTCCCCCTGCACCACCACCAACAATTGCTAAAGAAATTGAATTATTTGGATGGGTAGTTAATAATTCTTCCCAAGCTTGTAAAAATTGAGGAACAGGTTTAGCAGGAATTACATATTTTTTAGCTCCAAGTATATTATTTGTTTGAGGAGTACTACCGATATCAATTGATAGGTAATCGAATTTAATTGGAGGATTTTCTAAACAAATTACTTGTTTTTGATCTAAGTCTAAACCTACCGCTTGATCTATAATTAAATCTGCTTCTGCCAACTCAGATAAATGTTGTAAATTAATATGAGTTTCTTGATAAGAATAAAACCCAGCCACATGACCAGGTAACATCCCCGAATAAGGAGTTTGTTTAACATCACTAATTAAAGTAAGTTTTACTCCTGAAATCGGATTTTGTTCAAATAATTTTAACGCGATCGCATGGCTGTGTCCACCACCAATTAAAACTAAGTTTTGAGTCATAAAATTGACTTAATTTTTGCAAATCAACCTACATTTTTAAACCTTTCTTTGGCAGACTGAAAAGCTTCTCGCATTACTGATTGAATTTTTTCGGGATCGGGTTTTTTACCACCCATTAAATCGCCAAAATAAACACAAGCACCTTCACCCAATGCCCAAGTATAAGCAGCAGCCCAAGAAGCAGCAATTACACTACCAAAACCAGGAATAAATTTAATCAATTCTCTACCAACAGCTTGCGCGACAAAACCTCCAGCGATCGCACTAACAATTCCGCCAGCTTGGGATGGAGTGATAGTTTGTCCATATAATTTGCCCAACAAACCTACCATTGAGACTTGTAGGGCAGTTAAAACAGGCATTGTCGCAAACGGAAGCGGTACGGCTGCTAAAGTAGCTGCAATTGTCGAAAATGCCACCAGATAACGTCTAGCGACATCTCGATACAAATTGCCGATTTGTTCAGTAGCAGTTTGATCTAATAATTGAGAAATAGCGTTAGCTTCTGCTTCAGGAAGTAAATCTGCGATCGCGTCTCGTAAAGCTTCTAAACCGTAGAAAACGGGCTGATATTCATCTTCTTCTAAAGTAAAATCAATCAAAACAGAGCGGTCGCATAAATTAGCAAAAGCTTCTTGAATAGCTGTAAAAGCTCGCTTTACTTCGGCAACATCTGGAGGATAGTCAGGATGATTAACTAAATCGGGCGGATAAACCTCGTGAAGACAGGTAACTGCTAATAAACAGGGAATATTCGGATATTTTTGGCGTAATTGTTCAGCAATTTGTTTTAAAGTATCGGTAGCAAAATCATTAATTTTAACTGTAAGAATTAAAATTTTGGCTCGATTAGTTTCTTGGCGAAGATCTCCGCTCAATTCTTCAATAATGGCTTGAGTATCTTGAGCAACATCTCCTAGCCCAACAGTATCAGTAAAAATTAATAAAGGCAGTTCGCTGGAAGGATAAGCATATTGCTGAGTATGTTGAGTATGGGGGCGAAATCCCTGTCCTACAATCTCAGCCGAAACGCCTGTTAATCCTCGAATAATCGAACTTTTGCCTGCTTGAGGTTTACCAATCAGTAAAGCCTCGGTTGTAGGTAATTTGGCTCGAACCGTTTCTAAAATTTCTGTTACTTGAGCCTCATCCACACTAAACCATTTAGTCAAAGTTTGATTAATCTGCTCTAAAGGGATATTTTTAGTAATTTTTTGGGTCTTATTATCAAAATTAAACCATTTAGTCAAAGTTTGATTAATTTGCTCTAGAGGGATATTTTTAGCAACTTTCTGTGTTGCCTCATTCCAGCTATGAGCAGCCCAAGCTGCGAGAGCATTTGGGGAGATTTTAGCACGAGATTGAGACTCGGTAGATTCAAGAGATGAAGAATCGGGTTTAGGATTAGGGGAATCAGTCATAAATTCTGAATCTTAAATTCTGAATTCTGATTTCATCTTAGTTAAAAATTGACACCTACTGCTTCAATTGCAGCTTCAAGTGCGATCGCAATTTGAGTCCAATGAGTACCACCTTGACAAAATACGATATAAGGTTCTCGCAAAGGGCCATCGGCAGAAAATTCAGAAGTACTCCCATCAATAAAAGTTCCTCCAGCCATAACTAACTTACTCTCATAACCAGGCATTTCGGCAGGAATGGGTTCTAGGTAAGAATCAATTGGAGAATACCTTTGAATCGCTTTACAAAACGCAATCAGTTTTTCTGGTGAACCTAATTGAATAGCTTGAATTACATCTCGACGAGGTTCTAGAGGCAACGGATTGACAGGATAACCTAATTGCTCAAAAACATAAGCAATTAAATGACTTCCTTTGACCGCTTCACCCACCATTTGAGGAGCTAAAAATAAACCCTGAAACAACAACCGATTTTGATCGAGGGTAGCACCGCCACTACTACCAATTCCTGGTGCGGTCAAACGACAAGCTGCTGCTTCTACCAATTCAGCTTTTCCTGCTACATAACCACCACTAGTAACAATTGTTCCCCCCGGATTTTTGATCAAAGAACCCGCCATCAAATCCGCACCTACAGCAGTGGGTTCTCGCTCTTCGATAAATTCTCCGTAACAATTATCCACGAAACAAATTGTCTCGGGATTTTGTCGTTTAACTATTGTGATAATTTTTTCAATGTCGTCAATTGATAAACTTTTACGCCATGAATAACCACAAGAACGTTGAATTAAAACCAAACGAGTTCGCTCTTTAATGGCTGTTTCCAAATTTTTCCAATCTATATTTCCATCTAAAGTCAGGTTTAACTGGCGATATTCAATGTTAAACTCAGCAAGAGAACCATGATGGTTTCCTCTTAAACCGATTACTTCTTCGAGGGTGTCATAAGGTGCGCCTGCTACAGCTAACATTTCGTCTCCTGGGCGAAGCACGCCAAATAAAGCACTGGCGATCGCATGAGTTCCTGAGACAAATTGGATTCGGACTATTGCTTCGTCTGCGCCCATGACGTCAGCAAAGACTTTATCTAAAGTATCTCGACCAAGATCGTCATGTCCATAACCACTAACACTAGCAAAGTGATGGACTCCCACACGGCGGTCGCGAAAAGAGGTTAATACTTTTTTTAAGTTTTGCTTGACCTGGGTGTCAATTCCAGAAAAAATCGGTAATAAGGCTTTTTCTGCTTCAAAAAGCAGAGCTTGGGTGTTCATAAGTGAATGGAGATTTTAAATTTTGTTGCCAATCATCTATCGAAAAACATTTGCTTTATTGCTGTCAATAGGTTTTAGTTTGGTAATAAATTTTCTTCAATTCCATCAGACACCATTTCAATCAGCATAAAGTAAAAGGTAAAAACTTAATAAGTATTTTTTCCGTTTTTACTTTTTGCGTTTATGTTTTTTTGTGTTGGTTTTAAAACACAAATTTTGCATAAAGTACAGATTCAGGTTAATAAATGACAGTTGCTACATCAGATCGACTTCCTCCAGATTGGCTCAACATTAGCTATTTTGGGCTAATACATTTAGTCGCCTTATTAGCTGTTTTCCCCCAAAATTTCAGTTGGGGAGCAGTCGGAGTTGCTTTTCTTCTTTATTGGTTAACGGCAGGGATCGGGATTACTCTTGGATTTCATCGGCTAGTTACCCATCGCAGTTTTGAAACTCCTAAATGGGTAGAATATATCTTAGTTTTTTGTGGAACTCTAGCTTGTGAAGGAGGTCCCCTTGATTGGGTTGGAGCGCATCGAATTCATCATAAGCATTCTGATACAGAGTTAGACCCCCACGATTCTAATCGGGGTTTTTGGTGGAGTCATATCGGTTGGATGATGTGTGAACATCCCGTCAATCAGGAAATTCCTCGTTATACCAAAGATATTGCTGATGATCCTTTTTATCAATTCTGTCAAAAATATTTAGTTCCTATTCAAGTTGGTTTAGGCTTACTTTTATATTTTATTGGAGGTTGGTCTTATGTCATCTGGGGAATTTTTGTTCGTCTGGTAGTTGTGTTCCACGTTACCTGGTTGGTCAATAGCGCAACTCATAAATTTGGCTATAAAAGTCATGAATCAAACGATAATTCAACCAATTGTTGGTGGGTAGCGTTACTTACTTTTGGGGAAGGTTGGCACAACAACCACCATGCCTACCAATATTCTGCGCGTCATGGTTTAAGATGGTGGGAAATCGATGCTACGTGGATGACGATTAAATTACTTGAATTTTTAGGATTAGCAAAAAATATTAAATTACCACCAACTCAAACTAAACAAACTCAAGTTTAAATTTTAATTAAATCAAAACTACAAGGTAATAGATCTTGACTGAACAAATGTTCTCATCATCTTTTACCTTTTTTTTTGACACAAAAATTACTCAATTTTTCTTTAATAAATAGAATTTAAAAATTGATTTCTTTCAAAAATAAGTATTAATTTTGACGAAAATTAGACATTGAAACTTATAGCGTTGCTCGGATTCATGAAGTACACCCAATACCTGCGGACTGGCTTAAAACTAAAAATTTTGTACCTCACTAGCAGAAGAATCGCTCTAAATAAATTTGACGTTCAAAAAACTCTAACTAAATAATTAATTGGGTAAAAATTGCTTAAATAAAATCTTGTTCATTAATTCTTTTAATAGGACTTTTTTTGAAAAAAGATTAATAATATTTTATTTTTGGATAAATTAACAAGCTTCTAATTGCTCAGGACAAATTAACAACTGTCCCTCAGATAGAAGACACTTTAGAAAAAAAAAATTAAGGTAGAAATATACAAATATTAATCAGTACATTACATCTAAAGCAAAAAAAATTGCAGTTAATTAATTAATGAATCAGTCTTTGTCGTCTCAACAATCTCTTTCCAAACAACAATCAGATTCGATTAACTCTCGTGTATCTCCTTGGTTAGCTCGATTACTATATCCGCTAGCGCGATATCTCGTTTTACCTGTCTTTTTTAGCCAAATTGAAGTAATAGGGCAAGAAAATATTCCTAAAACTGAGCCTGTGATTGTTGCTCCTACTCATCGTTCTCGTTGGGATGCTATGATTATCCCTTATGCAGTTGGGAGATTAGTCAGTGGCAGAGACTTACGCTTTATGGTTTCTGCTAACGAGGTTAAAGGTGTACAAGGATGGTTTATTAGACGAATGGGTGGATTTCCTGTTGATACCGAACACCCAGGAATAGGAAGCGTTCGTCATAGCATTAAACTACTGCATAAAGATGAAATGTTAGTCATTTTTCCAGAAGGAGGCATTTATAGAGAGAATATAATTCATCCTCTTAAGCGTGGTGTAGCTCGGATCGCTTTAGAAGTAGAATCAGAGCAACCAGGAAGTGAAATAAAAATTTTACCTATTAGTATTAAATACGACCAGCCCTATCCTAGTTGGGGGTCAAAGGTAATAGTAGAAATTGGCTCACCTCTCAATGTAGCTGATTATTTAAGTGATTCTTTACGTCAAAGTTCTCAGAAACTTACCAATGCACTCAAAGCATCATTAGAAAAGTTGCACAAAGTTGAAGATGAATGTAGATTCGCATCTTCTGAAATATAATTTGATAAAGATCTCAGACGTTACAATTCTTGGCGTAATAAACTGGTTAATAAGCCAATGATATTGGTTCAACCTCTGGTAACAATTGAGTGAAATTATCAGCGCAAAATTTATGAAGCGCGTTTCCCAATTCCAAGTATCTATGTCAAACACGGAGCAAACAATTCAATGCTCGAATCCTCATTGTCTAGCTGTTAATTCGATAGATAATCAATTTTGTCATCGATGTAAAACGCCGATAGTCAAACGTTATCTGTGGGCAATAACAGATGCGGTCGCGCCTGAGCAAATTGGGCAACTAATTGGCGATCGCTATTTGGCATTAGATCGAAGAGTATTTCTTGATACTCAACCAGGAAAATTACCTCAAACTCCAGAGGACGTACCTAAAACGATTATTGCTTATCTACAACTTTTTTCGTATGTGCCTCACCTTCCTCAAGTTTATGGACAACTCGATGGTACAGATATTTGGTTGCTAGAATATGGCACTGTACCAACGGACGAACGAGGAGAATTATTACATCCTCAATTGATACCAGAAATCACTGAAGTGTGGGAACAAGCAACTGCTTTACAACAGTTAAGTTGGTTGAGGCAAATCGTTAATCTTTGGCAACCTCTAGCTAGCAAACAGCTAGTTTCTACTCTGCTGAATGCTCAATTAATTAGAGTGAATGGACTATTAATTCAGCTTTTAGAATTAGAACCAGACCAGTCAGCTACTCCCCAGTTAAAAGATTTGGCTCAATTGTGGTCTGAGTGGAATCAAACTGCATCTGAACAAATTCAAGAATTTTTAACACAACTTTGTCTTCGTCTTCAACAAGGAACGATTAATCAACCAGAACAAATAATCGCTCTTTTAGACCGAGCAATTCAATTATGTAGTTATACTTTTGATTATTCTTATCGGGTAGTTGCTTGTACTGATTCAGGTCCTAGTCGAAATAATAATGAAGACGCTTCCTATCCTCCCAACGAAACGCTGATTAATGTTGGCAATCAAGAAACTTCTTTAGCCATTGTCTGTGATGGAGTAGGAGGACACGAAGGAGGAGAAATTGCTGCTGAACAAACTATTAAGTATCTTAGAGATCGAGTTGCTGAATTATCTTTAGGTAAATACGATACCAATCCGCCTAGTGTAATCCAGAAATTAGCCAATTTTACTAACGCAGCTAACGATATCATTAGTAATCGTAACGATAACGAACAACGTCAAGAACGACGACGCATGGGAACAACCTTGGTCATGAGTTTAGCTCATCATCATGAAATGTACCTAGCTCATGTAGGGGATTCTCGGATTTATTTGATTACTCCCGAAAGTTGCCATCAAGTTACTGTAGATGATGATTTAGCATCGAGAGAAGTACGCCTCGGCTATGCTGTTTATCGAGAAGCTCTACAATACCCTTCTGCAGGAGCTTTAATCCAAGCTTTAGGAATGAGAGATTCTGGTTCTCTTCATCCTAATGTCCAACGATTGATTATAGATCGCGATTGTGTCTTTTTGCTTTGTACTGATGGCTTAAGTGATTTTGACCGAGTAGAACAATACTGGCAAAGTACAATCTTACCACTGTTAAAGAATTCAGACCAAAATAATCTCATCAAAGCTGCTAAAGCGTTAGTAAAAATTGCCAATGAAAAAAATGGGCATGATAATGTTACGGTGGCTTTAGTTCATTGTCAGATTCAACCTAAATCAGAAACAGAAGCAGAAGCTATTTCTTGGGCAGAGGTAGAATCAGTAGTTGGAGAATCGCTCAGTTGGTCTGAAGTTGCTGCAACTGATAGTTCTTTGCCTGAGACAGAATCATTACAGCCTACAGAAGCACAATTTACTGAACCGCTTCCGCAGCCACGCAAATCTAAAAAACTACAGCTATTATTGTTAAGCTTGATTATTTTAATTGGAATCGGGGTGTTATCTTCTTTATTTGTACTGAAATTAATGAATGAGGCAGAAGATTCTAAAGAACTTGGGCCAACTATTCCTGAGCGAGAAATGACTAATCCTGAGCAGGAAATAACCACTCCTCGTTCTAAAAATCAGAACTTTTAAAAATATAAAACTTGCTTTAAAGCATTAAGTAAAAGAATGACATTTTCGGGGCGACTGTTATATCCCATTAAGCCAATTCGCCAAACTTTACCACCTAATTCACCTAAACCACCAGCAATTTCAATATTGTATTCGTTTAGTAGTTTACCAGCGATCGCTTTACCATCAACTCCATCGGGAATACGGACAGTAGTTAAGGTAGGTAAACGATATTGTTGCTCTACATGACAAACTAGGTTTAATTCTGCTAACCCTTGCCACAGTAACTCAGCATTAGTTTGATGTCTTTGCCAACGCTTTTCTAATCCTTCTTCAGCTACTAGACGTAAAGCCTCTCGTAAACCGTAATAAAGGTTAATTGGGGCAGTATGATGATAAACGCGTTCACTTCCCCAATATTTACTCAACAGCGACATATCTAAATACCAGTTAGCCACAGGAGTACGACGGCTGTTTAATTTATCAATTGCCTTGGCACTCATGGTAAAAGGTGAAGCACCAGGAGGACAACCCAAACCTTTCTGGCTACAACTATAAGCCAAATCGATCCCCGATTGGTCAATCGATAAAGGTACACCTCCCAAACTGGTAACTGTATCAACTAAAAGTAAACAATCGTACTGTTGGCATAGTTCCCCCAACCCTTCTAAAGGTTGTTTCACTCCTGTGGAAGTTTCCGCATGAACTAAAGCTAAAATTTTTGGACGATGAGTTTCTAGCGCAGTTTTGATTTCAGCTAGATCAAATACTTGTCCCCAAGGTTTGCTGATGGTACGAACATCCGCACCATATCGACTTGCCATATCTACCAAGCGATTGCCAAAATAACCTTTGACCCCGACTAAGACTACATCTTCTGGTTCAACTACATTGGCTAAAGTTGCTTCCATCGCTGCGCTACCAGTACCACTGACCGCAATAGTTAATTCATTCTCAGTTTGCCAAGCATAACGAAGTAAATCTTGAATTTCATCCATCACAGCTAAAAAAGTAGGATCGAGATGTCCTACTGGTGGAGTACTCATGGCAGTTAAGACGCGGGGATGGACATTGGCAGGCCCAGGCCCTAGTAAGACACGAGGCGGTAAATCTAATTGAGCGGTTTGACGACGAAAGCGATCGCTCTTTGAGCTTGTTGAAATCATGGTTTTAATTAAGTTTCATTTTTTTTGTTTCCTTTGCTTAGTTTAAAAGAATCGCTTGCCTTTATTAAAACTAGTCTTCAAAATCTGTAATTTATTTAGTTATTATTTGAATTAACCTTGTTAATAATTTTGATTTACTAAAACTTAAAAATCAGTTAAAGATACAGTCTAGCTTGTAGACATTAAGCAAAACACGTGTTAAAAATAATCCCAACTGAACTGATAAAAGATGGAACTTGAAGTCAATAAAATCTTTAATAATTGAGTCTAGCTTGAACCAGAAAAAATTATCGATATTATAGAAGAAAAACAAAACTAAAAGATCTGTTAAGTAATACTCAAGAACCTTGCGAAACCTCAAAGAGAGAATACTATACCTCTATTTTTTACAATTATTAATCTATATTTACTGAGGAAACAACCAAAAAAATTTGAAATAATTGAAACTGTTTGATCAAAATTTTTTGCACAACAAATGGAGGGACAACAAACCGTGAATTTTGCTGAACTTATTGCCAAAGGTGGAGTAACAATCTGGCCACTATTATTTCTTTCAATTCTTTCTGTAGGAACGATTTTAGAACGACTCTGGTTTTGGTCAAGAGTTTTGATTCAAGAAAAATTAATTATCAATCGCGTCATGGAAGCAGCGACTCTTAACTGGCGTTTAGTTGAAAAAATTGCCCGTGAATACAAAAATCATCCTTTAGCAAATTTTATCTATTCTCCTCTACAATTAATTAATCCCGAACCAGAAGTTTTTCACTTAGCTTTAGAAGCTGCTGCTGATGATGAGTTGGCTCATATGCGTAAGGGAGAAAAAGTTTTAGAAGCTGTGATTGCTCTTTCGCCTCTATTGGGTTTATTTGGTACAGTTTGGGGTTTGATTCAAGCTCTTAGTTCAATTAAACTTAGCGATCTTGGTACTGCTTCTACTTCTGGGGTTACTTTAGGAATAAGTGAGGCTTTAATCTCTACCGCAGCAGGTTTGTTAGTTGCGATTATTAGTCTAGCTTTTTATCGTCTTTTTCAAGCTTTTTGGGCAAATCAAGTCAGAATTTTTCGTAAAATTGGCAGTCAACTAGAATTAATTTATCGGCAGAAATGGTTGGAAGCCGAAACTGAAGGATTACCAGTCGATTTTCACTTAGAAACTGATTCTAGTTTGGAGCGATAAGATTTAAATTTATTTAAACAATTATGACAATAAAAAAAACTAATACACGCCATCCATATCCTACTCATCTTCCTATGCGTCGAATGCGACTCTGGCAAGATGAATCAGTTCACCAGGAAACCAGAATTGAGATTCTTCCTCTGATTGATGTCATTTTTTGTATTTTGACGTTTTTTATTTTGGGTGCAGTCGGTTTATCTCGTCAGCAAGCAATTAATCTCGATTTACCTAGTGCTAAAACGGGTAAAGCCCAAATGCGAGATATGTTAGTAGTTAGTTTAGATGATTTGGGTCAAATTTATGTCGAACAACAGATCGTAACCAAAACGCAGCTATCGCAGTCGATTAAAAATTATCATCAATCCAATCCAGAAGGGTTAATGGTACTTCATGCTGCTAAAAACACTACTTATCGTGAAGTTGTAGAGGTATTAGATGTTTTAAGAGAGGTAGGAGGCGATCGCGTGGCTTTAGCTACTCTTCCTGGAGATTCTCAAGCAACAGAAACACCTACTAATTTTGATACTAACCCAAATCCTTATTTACCAGGTCTTCCAGGTTTACCCAGTAATTATAATCCTTATTCTATTCCTAATCCTCCTAGTCCACCTAGTAATTAATTTGATTAACAGTTACCAGTTATCAGTTTTTTACTTTACTCCTTCGCGATCGCTCAGGACGCTTCGCGCTTTTTACTTTACCAATAACCATCAACCATTAACAAACATCAAGCAAATGAACTGTATCTCTAAAAATTGAGAAACACAATAGACGCAGTTAACTTAAGCGAAAAAAAATATTTTTTAAGCAGCAGTCAGAGAAAAACCTTTCATTTTATTAATTAAATGCTCGAAATAAGGAGCTAATTGAATTTTCTCTTGTTCCTCGAACTGCTGCAAACTATAGTATTTCAATTTTTCTAGCCCTAAAACCATAGCCTCAAGAGGAACTTTTAATTCTTGATACAATTGTTCCATATAACCTAAGCCAGTTGTACTAGTATATTCAACGGATTGCCCCGCTATACCATAGGTAATACAACGCAAAAAATGCCAGAAATCTCGCCAGCAAGCTTCTGCTCTAGCTGGAGGGTATAAATCTCCACCAGGTTCGGTAATTTGAGGATAAGCAGCTAAAACTTCGGCTCTTGCTTGAGATACAATTTCTTCAACTCTATCTCTTAGCAGTTGAGCTTGAGTAGTGGAAGTAGTAAGCTGTGGAGTAAGAGTCTGAATTTGCTTAATGTCTTGATCACTAAGATATCTGCCTTGATCGTCGGCTTGTTGAAAAATTTCGATAACTTCGTTTGAATATTGCTTCTGCCAATCAGCAAAACTGACAATTCGAGACTTTTGAATTAATTCCTTAATGCGATCGCTAAGCATTTTTTAATCTAATTACAATTTTTGATCTATTTACATCAAAGATCATCCCAAATGCAGTTATAGTTAACTGCAAATGTAAAGTAAGGTAAAGTAAAAAATTTCTTTTTCCCTCAGAAAATATATGGATTTTAATTTGATTCAAGAATATTTAAGTAATTCCGATTCTCAAAAGCGGATGAAAGCAATTACTGAACTAAGAAATTATGAAACAGACATTGTAGTACCTCTGTTGAAAGAAAAAATCAATGACAAAGAATTTTTAGTTCGTTCTTTTGTGGCGATGGGACTCGGAAAAAAACGCAATGCAGAATCTTTTGCAGCGTTATTACAGATGATGAAACTCGACCGAGATCCTAATGTTCGTGCTGAAGCT
This sequence comes from Stanieria cyanosphaera PCC 7437, assembly GCF_000317575.1. NCBI lineage: Bacteria > Bacillati > Cyanobacteriota > Cyanophyceae > Pleurocapsales > Dermocarpellaceae > Stanieria > Stanieria cyanosphaera. The sequence goes on from NC_019748.1 coordinate 3,444,815, forward strand.
GCTAATTCTCTTTCTCTTTTTGGCACGGTTTCAATACCTCATTTAGTATTGATGTTTGAACAAGATGATCATTGGTTGGTTCGTCGCAGTATTCTAGCAGCCTTAGCTGAATTAGATTGTCCACAAGAATTATTAGAAGTTTGTATTTGCGGTTTACACGGAGAAGATCAAACTGTTCGAGAGGCTTGTATTGACTGTTTAGTTCGTTTCGCTAATACTTCCAAACAAGAAGAGGCTTTAGCTCAACTCTTGGCTTTAGTAACAGATCAATGGTGGCGTACTCGGATGCGAGTAGCAAGGGCATTGGCAAAATTTAACACCCCTCAAGCACAAGAAGCTCTTAACCAACTTAAACAAGACGAAGATCATCGAGTAGTGGGTGCTGTGTTGGAAAGTTTAATTTAGTTAATTGATCTTAAGATTAAAGACCGTACAAATGCCTAAGCTGATCTAAAGATCGTGTTATATTAAGAAAAATTAAGAAAATTGGGACGCTCCTTTACAGAGGTAGCTAATCATGCATCAAACTTATTAACAGAGGTTTGCTCTCTATGACATCAGTGGGAATGACAACAAAAACATTAGAATCTTTATCGCTTGAATTTTTTCAACAATCAGCAGGTCAATGGCAATCTCAGCGACGCTACTACACACTCAATAAGGAAACAGAACCTCAAGAAGTTGAAAGTTTAATTACGATTAAATTTTTAGAACAAGGTACACCAGAACTAATTGAATTAGCCAAACTGCATCAGCTAGATAATTTGGAAGCTTTGGTTGGTGGAACAAAAGTAACCTGGTCAAGTAATTATACTGGTACAATTCGCAAACCTTCTAACGGTTCAACTGTATTTGGAGTATGGGAAAATAAACTATATCGCGATCGCGGTTTTGCCACTACTGAACCGGTCGTTGCGACTTATTACTTTACCAATCCTCAAACTATGTGTTTGCGTACCGAGTACAATGGTTCAGTTTTTGAAGAAGAAATTAAACTAATTGGTCAAAGTTATCGTACTAGACAATCAATTATTTCTCGTGCTGGACAAGAATTAATGATCGGTCAATACTTAGAAAAACGTCTCGAAAATTAATAACACTGAAACATTTATTTAATATTTCCGTCATAATTGCTGAAGTAGATCCAATAAGCACAATGACGGATATTTTTTATTAACATCTAAATTAAGTTAATAAATAGTTCTAGCTCATTAATTATTTAGTTATTCATTTTAATATTTACAAAAGGGATATTATGTCGCCACAATTAACGTCTTTACTCCAAAAAAGCAGTTTAGCTTTATCTTTAGTGGTAATGTTTAGCGGAGCTAATGCTTATGCGTTACCAGCTTCTAATAGCAATAACTTAGACAATTACAACTTTAAAAAACTGTTTCAAGTAATCAGTCAAAGTAATACTCAACCACCAGAAGTAATTATTGATGAGAATGGAAACTCTGGTTCTTCTAGCAGTACCAGAACTACGAACAGTACCTATTCAACCAGCAGCGATACTAGATTTAGATGTGAAATGGTTAACGGTGAATATACAGTAATGTATTATCCCGAAAGTCGACCTGATCAAGCTTATCCTTGGGCAATTCCAAGTCAATTGGGTGGTGGTTGGACTCCACAAAATAGATGTAATGAAATTACTAGGCGGTTAGAATCATATCGTCAAGATGGCTTGCTAGAGTTAACTACAGGCATTGAAAACGGCTATGATACAATTTGCGTGACTACTCAAGTAGACCCAACTGATTGCAAAATTGTTTTAACTGTACCACCAGGACAAGACCCTCAAATTACCCGCGACCAAGTTTTTGAAAATCTTTTAGTTGCTGATGATGGTCAACAAACTCAAGGTGTTTATACTTATACCGATAATGGTGGTGGAGATATTCTTAATCAAATTGGCAATGTTATTGGTGGCGGTAAGAAACCAGTTGCTTCGCCTAAAGATATTGATTTACGTCCCTTCTTAGATCCTGCTGATGGTGGTACAGGAACAAGATTAAGACAAACCTCTAATTCTAATTCTCAAAAACCATCAATTTTTAAATAAAGAATTTCGATGCAGGGGAGCAGAGGCAGAGGTCAAAATGAGGCTGATTAAACCATGTCCAAATTTTTTGTTTAAGATATTAATTGCTGCGTTGTGGTCACGACAAAGATTAACTCCACACTCACAGCTATGAGTTCTAGTACTAAGACTTTTCTTGACTCGTTTACCACAACTACTGCAATCTTGACTTGTGTAATTCGGATTTACTGTCACTAACTCTCGTTGAAAGACGTTAGCAAAGTACTCTAACCATTGTCTGAAAAATGACCGGCTAGCATCAGTCACTCACAGAATGTTTTGAAGTTGTCCTCTGAGGGAATACTTCTGAATTTTCCGTTTGATTGGACTTTAAAGTGCCATCCTAAAAAATCAAATCCATCTGTCGCAGCCGTTATTTTGGTTTTACTTTCGCTAATCTCCATTCCGCATTGGGCTAAGAATTCTTTGATTTGGTCAAGTATTTGAGTTTCATTGTCTCCAGGTTTGAGTATAAATACCATGTCATCCGCGTAGCGGATAGACTTATGTATTTCCTCTATACCGTTGAGAGCAACGTTGGCTAGTAACGGACTTATTACTCCTCCTTGGCATGTTCCCTGTTCGGGGTATTCTGGGTTAATCCCTGCCTTTAGACATCGGGCTATCCCGTTTCTAATACCCCGATCGCGGGTGAGTACTTCGAACTTTATATTCGAGTTGGTGTCGGAAACGCTGGGTTGTCCCGACGAGCGCACGTTGCGACTGCCTTTACCGCTAGTCTCAAGTACTGTATAACCGGTAGCCCCAGCTTGGTCGATGATCTTGGCGATCTTTTTCAGCAGCACTTTTTCCGTGATGATGACGAGCTTGCTGGCTTGTTGGGTCTGCGTCGTCTCGATTTAACAGCCCTCTGGTCCACAGAAACTTTGCCCGTACAGTACCTCTGCGCTACAGATATAGGCAATGCCCGCATAATCCTTGAAATATTTCAGTGCGACCCGATCCGCAATATCCTCAGCTATCTCCCGATTTTCGGTAAGTATCTCGAACTTTACATTCGCCTCGGTGTCGGAACTGCTGGGTTGCCCCGACGAGCGCACGTTGCGACTGCCTTTACCGCCAGACTGCATCACCGTATACCCTTTAGCCCCGCATTCCTCGATGATCTTAGCGACTTTTTTCAGCAGAACCTTTTCCGTGACGATAACGAGCTTGTTGGCTTGCTTAGCCATGTTGGTTATCTCCTTAAATTGGTTATCTTCTTAAATGATGTACATTAATCTACTTGGTTTGCCAGGTCAAGAGAGAGGCGACATACTGCTATCCGTCTGGGATTAGAGTCCGCCGATCGCCTGGGCTAGCCCGATGAAGAAAGGTATACACACGCCGATCGCAATTGGCGTACCGATGGCTGTCGAGGCACCAATGTAAGCTGAGGGGTTTGCCGACGGGATACCGGCTCGTAACGTGGGTGGGCCTGAAATGTCTGAACTAGAGGCAGCGATGACGGCTAGGATCACGACACCACCCATGCTGAATCCCACGGTGTAGTGGGCAATCATGCCGAGAGCGAAGGCGATGCACCCATGCAGAAATGGTGCTACCACACTATACACGACATACCATTGGGCAACCTTGCGCAGTTCGCCAAGCCTTGACCAAGCCTCTATACCCATGACCAGCATCAAGATCGAAAGCAAGCCTTTAAAGGCAGGATCGTAGAAGCCTTCATAGACAGTTTCTGGCTTGGTGAATATGCCAAGAGCGAGACCTAATAACATTGCCGATAAGGCAGGACCCCGAAGACTTTCCTCCACGATAGGCCATATCTTGACGCGATTATCCGCATCCCCATTCTGCTGGCTGCGATACTCCTGCCGAGTACTGGGATAATCCTCCTGAGCGGGATAATCGCCTACCGCAACGGGCTGCTTGCTGAAAGACTCCTGCTTAATATATTGGGCTGCAGCACTCTTCTTTCTTTTGTTGAGATAAATGTTGGCTACAACAATCGCAGTTACGAGTGCTGGGATATCCATGAAGGGATAGAGTGCGCCAGCCCATGCCTCGTATTGGATGTTTTGTTCTTCCAGTACCGTCAGCCCAGCAGCCATAGTAGAGCCACTCACGGCACCAAACAACCCCCCAGTTGCGATCGCATCCACAACTTTGACATTTGGCAGCTTTGCCAATGTAGAACGGGCGATAAATACAACAAGAATCCCTACTATTACAGCACAGGCTACGGGTAACACCATATCCAACAAACTGGAATTGCGGATTGCAATTCCCCCGGTCAGACCGATTTTGGTGAGCAGCATGAAGACGATGATCGTACAAATCGACTCTGGAATTATCAATTCGCTACCGAGAGCAGCAATGATCATTCCACCAATCAAAAAAGCGAGTGTTGGGGACTGCAACTGGAGAATGAAGTCCTTTACGAAAAGGGACAAGAAATCCACGAATACCTCCTTAGAACTCCTCTGATGAGGAGTATAGTAATTTTAAATATTATTGATTTAATTTTTTTTCCATTAGCTAGGCAAAAGCTGACCAATAGTTAATCTATTCCGAAGGGGAATGAACTAAACGAACTATCAGACTCAGGGTATAAGCCTTCTAGATATCTAGTTTCAGAATTTGGCGCGAGGCTGGTTAAATGCTCGGTATTCCTTGAGAGACTATGGGACGCGCTATAGAGTGCATACCATACAATAGCCACTAGAAGACCCACCCCAGTACCCCAACAGAACGCCCAAATATGGGAAGGCTCTAGAGTAAAACGCAGGTGGCGATCGCTATCGTAAAAATGGACAGCCCACCCTTCGTCTGTAGATGGTTTCGCCTTTGTTTTATTCATGATGGTGTTGCTGTATTTTTAAAATAAATAGATTTAAATCTACCAGTTTCAGGCATCTGTTCGGGACTAATATCAGCTGTTTCTACTTGTTCTGTAGTTGCTTGACTCCCAGGTTCGGGAGGATTCCCACCAGCTTTGAGAAATATAGTACTGGCAGCGGATACATCTACCGTATGTAAAAATTTTCTTCGGGAAAATTGGTTCATAAAATCTCCTAGCAGCTACACTTAAATATTTTTGGACTGCCTCATAAAGTTAAATTGCAAGGGAAAATCGAATGCTACGAACGACTTCTCACTGTATTCATAGAATTAAACAAATCAAACAAATAAAATCATTGATTTGTATCTATGCATAATATAATACACTGAAAGTCTAAAAAAAATCTAAACAGATTAATTACAATTATCGATTTTTAGCTTTAAAATTTTTTATCAATATTTTGAAAGTATTGACAGTAGTTAGTAAAGAAAACTAAAACTTTGTCTGTTTCAATCTATTAAAGCTCTATTGCTAGAGAACTTTAATCAAAGCTAGGGTAAAGCGATCGCCATATTCCATAACTTTCCCTAGTTCTAAAATCAAAATTCGATCTGCTCGTTGTATGGTTTTGAGGCGGTGAGCGATAATAATTGCAGTACGATGTTTGAGTAATTGCTCGATCACCCGTTCAATTAATACTTCCGTTGTCGGATCGAGTCGGGAAGATGCTTCATCCAGAATTACCAAACCAGGATTTTTGAGAAATACACGGGCAAAGGCTAGCAGTTGAGCCTGTCCCGCAGAAAGCCCACTACTATCGGAATTGAGGAGAGTATCTAAACCTTGTGGAAGCGATCGCAACCACCCTGTAAGTCCTAATAACTATAGCGTCGATAAAATCTTTGCATCGTCAATAGTAGAATCAAAAGTTGAAATAATTCGCGGATACGGTAGATACTAGCTTCAATTTGCTGAAGTTGTTCCAATTCTTCGCAAATGCGCTCGATGGGTTGACTGAGTAGATTAGTGTAGTAAAAGATCAGATAGGCAGTGCCAATAGTAATCCTTGACGTTGCCAGAGATAAGCAGCAAGGGCAAGAGCGATCGCATTACCAATAGTAAACAGTCCTACACTACCAGACCAGAGTAAGGTACTGGTAAAACGAGCCTGATGATAGAGATGAAGACATTTATTTCTAATGAACTGTCCTATACGGATAGCTTCATTTATAGCTTTGGACTGTTGTTGATTGGCTTTGACTTTAAATTCGTAAACTAACAACTGGTTCGACCTTTGATCAAAGTGTTAATATCTACAATACTCTTAACCGTCATAAACAAAATTGTCCTGATTCATGAGGGGCTGTGGGCTGAATTAGTTTCAACCCGATAGCAACGCCCCGTCCCTTCAGCTGAGGTCTTCTCAGGACGTAAAGATAAAGCTCCTAAAACTCCTCTGCTTCTTTTCCCCTTGTCCCAACTAAATTAAATTCAATTGGTATTAATTACCAGGAAAACCCACGTACCAAAAATAGGTAACCATAGGAATTACGGTAGCTAAAAGTAATAAAACTACAACCCAAACAGTAGCACTACCAGCATCGGTATCTTCTGCTTTAGTAAAAGTTCCTTCTACTTGAATCTCTTCGGTAATGGCAGGTGGACCGGGATCAGGTTTGCCAGATAATAAAGCAACAAGGCGATCGCTTGCATCGAGTAGAGCTTGATTATATTTATCACCTTTTCTAAGATTGTAACCAATCGTTTCATTAATTACGCTTTGAGCAATTTCTGGACTGACTAATTGTTGTGCTTTTGACCCTGTACGCAGAGCAACATTATTAGTTAAAGTATCCATTACCAAAAGAGTTTGATTTGCTTGTGCTTCAGAAGTGGAATACCAAGTTGAAAATAGTTGATCTGCTAGAGTGTCAATCGTTTCGCCATAATCTAAACGACGAATTGCTACCATTCTCAATTCTTGACCAGTTTGTTTAGCTAATTGTTGAAAATTGTTGCTTAGTTTCCCTTGAGTAGCTAGACTAATTTCATCTGCTTGATCTACCATCCAAACATCTTCAGTATTAGGACTGGGTAAATCGTAAACTCCTGTGGCTAAAACAGGTGTAGCACAAACAAAAATAGCAAACAGAATTGATAAGATTGGTACGATCCAATTAGCTAGGGATAAAAGATTATGTGAGTATTTATTAGAGTAGGATTTCATGTTGAATGCTATGTAGCTCGTTAATCTCAAATTTTAACAGTACTTTTAATTGTTATTGATCAGAAGTAAATAGTAGCAGCCAGATTAAATTTTTACACCCATTAACAGTTGCCAGTTACCAGTTAGGAAAAATTAATGCCTATCTTTTGAGGGATGAACGAGCAAAATATTTGCGTTCCAATGAACTTAAGTAGATAACCATCTTAATTAATCATTCTCCAAATTGTGAGAATGTAGTTTAAACAGTCTGACGTGAAAGTAACTTAATCAGAACATAGTAACTACTTTCATTCCTGGTGGTGAAATTTTTTTATTGTTGAGTGAAATCAAATCATTTTAATTATTGAGCAAAGATTTAAATTAATTAGAGAAAAAAGCAATGTTGAGTAGTATTACTTGGGAAATTCGTTGGTTTCAGGAGGGTCAAATTCCTAGTGAAGTAGAACACTGGTTTAAGGAGGATTGTCTTGGTAATCTTGATTCCTCCCCAGAGACAAGAATTGATCGCTATCTTTTTTTACCAGAGTATAAAACTGTTAATCTAAAATTACGCGAAGAAAATCTTGAACTTAAAACACTTCAAGCGCAACTAGAGGAAAGACAATTTGCTCAAGGGTGTTGGCACGGTAAAATCGAACAATGGACTAAATGGGTTTATCGGGATCTAACTCAACAAAAAATTATCCCAATTCAAGTTGCTCGTCAAAGACCTTGGCTTTCTATCTATAAAAAACGACAACAACGCTATTATAAAAATATTTCTGCTGAAATTACTCAACTTTGCTTTGGTAATTCTCTCTGGTGGAGTCTGGCTTTTGAAATGGCAAATATAGAAAGTCAGCAATATTCCGATTTTTGTGAAGGGGTTGAATTATTTAGTCAATTTTATCCAGGGTCTTGTCTATCAAGGGAGCAATCTTACTCTTATCCTTATTGGTTATCACAATTAGACAGTCAAACTACACTTTGCCAGACTTAACTAACTTTACTTTAAAAATTTACTAATCTTTAATTTTGGATAGATTCTCATGATTAACTACCAATTCGATCAACCCAATTCTATAGAAACACCAATTCCTACCCCAGAACCCCAACCAACACCAGCACCAATTCCTCAACCAGTACCTACCCCAGAACCTCAACCAGTACCTACACCAATTCCTCAACCAGTACCTACCCCAGAACCCCAACCTGTACCTACACCAATTCCTCAAACAATTCCTGAACCCAAATAATCAAATTGGAAAATCAGAATTTCAGTATTAAGGTGCGTTATATGAAATACTTTAAAGTTGGCTGAGTAATGAAAAGTAGAGGAAGTAGAAGAAGTAAAAGTATTAATTTGTAGCGTTCATTTTTGGATTTCAGATTAGAAAAAAAATGATGCTTAAAAAATCTATCACTCTTGATACTCGTTATTGACCCAACTTCCTTCTACTTTAGTGCCATCAGCAAAAGTGTAAGAACCGCTTCCATGTTTTTGACCGTTTTTAAATTGTCCTTGATAAGTATCGCCACTGGAATAATCACAAACAGCTTCCCCATTTAACTGTCCTTGACTAAATTCACCCTCACAGCGATCGCCATTGGCAAAAATATAAGTTCCCGTGCCATTATATTTGCCGTCACTAAATTGCCCTTCGTAACGATTACCATTTTTTTCTACAAAAACCCCAGTACCCGCAAATTCTCCCTGACTAAATTGTCCTTGATAGCGATCGCCATTAGCAAAAGTATAGATTCCTTTTCCTTCAGGTTTACCATTAACCAGTTCTCCTTGATAGCTGTTCCCATTCTTATAAGTGCATTTTCCTTGACCATTTAGTTGAGCATTGCTGACTATTCCCGAACAACTATCTCCGTTGCCATAGACAAAAGTACCTTCACCACTGGGTTCACCGTTACTAAAAGTTCCTTGATAACGTCCCCCGTCAGCAGTAATAAAAACTCCTTTGCCGTTTGCTTGACCGTTGTTAAACTCTCCTTCATAGCGATCGCCATTGGCATAAACTCTTACCCCTTGACCGCTAAACTGGTTATTATTAAACCCTCCTTGATAACGACCACCATCGGCAAAAAGATAAACTCCTTGACCTTGTTTTTTGCCGTTAACGAAATCACCTTCATAGCGATCGCCATTACCATAAGTACAAGTTACCTTACCATTGAGATTACCCTCACTTATTTTCCCTTGGCACTTACCGCCATCAGGTAGTGGAACTACTTCTGCTAAGGTTGTAGAATTACCAGCTAATCCCAAAGTAGAAGTCAAAGCAAAAATAATTGTTAATTTACTGATAAATTTATTCATATGACCTACAAATTGATTGATAAGTGGTAACTGTTGATGGTTGATTGTTAATTGTTATTAGTAAAGTAAAAAGTAAAAAACTGATAACTGATAACTGGTCACTGATAACTGTTTACTCCTATTGCTGTTGGTGTCGTTCGATCCGGTCCCGAAACTTACGTAACATTTCGTCTTCCCGTTCGGTTTCTGAAGTGGTTGGTTGCTGTTGTTGCTGTTGGACTTGAGGCGGTTTTTCTATTTCTGTTTGTTGTTGTTGTTCTAACTGTTGCTGACGCATTCTTGATTGTCTTTCTTGTTCAAGTTGTTCTTGACGTGCTTGCCTTTCTTGCTCTAATTGTTGTTGACGAGCTTCCTCTTGTTCTCGACGTTCTTCAGCAAGTCTTTCTCTTTCTAATTCTTGTTGACGTGCTTGACGGTCAAAATCAGACCCTGCAACAGTAAAGTTAATATTTACTTTAACTGAAGCATTACTACCATTAGAGGGAGAACTAAATTTCATTTGTCTTGCTGCTAAAAGAGCTTGACGATTTAGCTCGCTATTGCTATTTGCCGTATCTATAACAGCACTAGTAACATTTCCTTCAGCATCAATGTTTAGTTTTATTCCTGCACTACCTTCGATTCCATTTAACGCTGAGGGATATTCTGGTTCACAATTACTAACGCAAGTAATTTTTTCATCGGTACTGGGTTCAGGACGAGGAGGCGCACTACTATTTGCTGCCACTGCTCCTGGAATACCTATACCACTGCCTGAGTCAGATGAACCAGAGTTTGTACTATTTCCTGCTATAAAATTCCTACTTAACGAAGAAGTTGAGGAAGTATCTTCTATAGCTCCAGAAATGACTGGTTGCGATGGTGCTGGGGTGGGAGATGTTAAAACTCTTTTAGTCGCAGGTTGGGGTTTTGGTGGAGTTGGTTGAGGTTTGACTGGTTCTGGTTGTTTAACAGCAGGTGGTGGAGTTGGTTGAGGTTTGACCGGCTCTGGTTTGGGAATTGGTTTTGGTTCTATTTTAGTTTCTGGTGGCTTAGGTTTGGGTTTTTCTACAACAATTAAATCTACAGGTTTTTCTTTTGCTTTGGGTGGTTCAACCGACCAATTGGGCAAGGTTAATGCTAACAACCCATGAAATAATACTGAACCTGCAAAACCAACCGTTAACAATTTTTTAAGTTGCCGTTGTTCTTGCTGACGTTTTTGGAAACAAAAGTTAGAAGTAGACATTTAAAGTCCTTTTGCTACTCAGATACTGTTTAAGATGCGATTACGAAGTAACAGCAAAGCGTTCAGGCTGACGCGGACACGAAGTATGCACTGAAAGCGACCGCGTTAGTTTTGATTAAATCGCAGTTTAGCTTTAATAGTTGACAATTTTTTTTATTAATTTTAAAAAATAGTTATGCATAATTAGCCCTATTTTGCTAATTAGTGGCATTAGTTGGATATTACCATAAACTAAATATTTTCAGCAAGCCGACGAGCTTAACTCAAAATTTAAATATTTCTTAGATTAGATGCAAATAAATAGCAACAAGCTGTTGTAAAATACCTTAAAACTAGAACAGGTGAAGATTACCAATTTGCGACAGATACCCGGAGCGAGAATCGCGATCGCTGTAACCGAAAAATAAATCAATAATTGAGCTAAAAAAAAGGGATGAATTTATTTTCATCCCCTAAATTATTTACTAAAAAATCAAGAATTATAACTGAGGAACAAACTGCTCTTTTTCAGGTACTTCAGTGTACTCAGCTACGATTTGACGAAACTCTTCTCCGTCGATAGTTTCTTTTTCAATCAACAAATCAACTAAACGATCAATAACTTCACGATTTTCTCGAATAATTTTACGAGCTAAATTGTGACCGTGTTCGCTAATCTGACGTACTTGATCGTCAATGCGAGAAGCAACTTCTTCGGAATATTCGGCACGGGACATTAAACCTGCACCGAGGAATACTTCTCCACCTTGACCTTCTAAAGAAACAGGTCCTAAATCACTCATTCCAAAACGAGTGACCATTTGTCTTGCCATTTCTGTGACTTGTTGTAAATCACCACCTGCACCAGTGGTAACTTCGTCATAACCAAAAATCTCTTCCTCAGCAGCACGACCACCCATTGCACCAGCAATTCTTGCCATCAACTGGGATTTGGTGATTAAACCTTGGTCTTCATTTGGAGTAAACCAAGTTAAACCCTGTGCTTGTCCTCGTGGAATTAGGGTAACTTTTTGTACGGGGTCGTGGTCTTTAATCAAAGTACCAACGATCGCATGACCTACTTCATGATAAGCAATCAATCGCTTACTCTTGCCATCTACTAAAGGAGTTCCTTCCATACCAGCGACAACGCGGTCAACCGCATCATCAATTTCTGCCATAGTGATCGCTTCTTTTCTTCTTCTAGCAGTAAGAATCGCTGCTTCATTGAGAAGGTTAGCTAAATCTGCACCAGAAAAACCAGGAGTACGGCGAGCGATCGCATCTAAAGAAATTTCAGGAGCTAATTTTTTATTGCGAGAATGAACTTCTAAAATTTCTAAACGACCTTTAATATCAGGATTGTCGACAATTACCTGACGGTCAAAACGACCAGGACGCATTAAGGCAGAGTCAAGTACATCAGGACGGTTAGTAGCAGCAATAATGATGATCCCGGTATTGCCTTCAAAACCATCCATTTCAGTTAGTAATTGATTAAGAGTTTGTTCTCTCTCGTCGTTACCACCACCAATACCTGCACCTCTTTGACGACCGACGGCATCAATTTCATCGATAAAGATTAAACAAGGTGCATTGTCTTTTGCTTTCTTAAATAAATCGCGGACGCGAGATGCACCGACACCCACAAACATCTCGACAAATTCCGAACCCGAGATACTAAAGAAAGGAACTCCAGCTTCTCCTGCGATCGCTTTGGCTAACAGAGTTTTACCTGTTCCTGGAGGGCCAACTAATAAAACTCCTTTAGGAATCCTTGCACCTACGGCGGTAAATCTTTCTGGTTGTTTTAGGAAAGTGACAACCTCTTGTAATTCTTCTTTGGCTTCATCAATTCCCGCTACATCATCAAACATTACTCCTGTTTTGGCTTCCATTTGGAAACGAGCGCGAGATTTACCAAAATTCATCGCTTGACCTGGGCCACCAGGAATATTGCTGGAACGACGGAATAGAAAGAATAAAGCAGCAATTAATAAAATTGGAAAAACTAAGTTACCCAATAAGCCCCAAATAGCACCATCATTATTGACAGGATGGTAATCAAAACTAATGTTTGCTTCTCTTAACTTACTAATTAATTCAGGAGAATTTCCTGGTAAGTCTACTCGCAGTTTCAGCAAACGATTATCTAGTTCGGGATCGATCGCTTGAACAATCGCAGTTCTGCCATTTTCGTATAATTCGACACTCGTTACCTTGTCAGCATTCAGATACTCTAAAAAACGACCGTAAGTCATGCGAGTATTAGCTGTATTCCCGCCTAAACTTTCTGTAGCTGGTGCAAATGTTCCCTGCCACAAAAAGAAGCCTACCACTAACAAGGGTAAGGTCCAAAGTAAAAGTATTCTCCAAGAAAATTTTTTCATAGGCTCCAGTTTAGTTTTAATTAATTTCTTATTAATGCTTTTTTTTGTTTTAGCTATACATTTAGTCTGAAAAATGCACTTAATTTATTTTTTGTCAAGTTATTTTTATCTTTAGGTAGATTGAGCTTAATTAAATTTAACGTAATTCTCATCTAACAATCAACCCAATTTCAGAAAGGATGCCAAATTTCATCGCTACACCGTCGCTTTTAGCTTAAGGGTTGGCAATAACTGCATCTGTGCATTGAACAACTATGCGCCATCAATGAGCATACATTCAGAAAGCGTCTGCCTTTTCTTTAAGGTTAAAATTCTAATTTAATTTTATGAACTCAAGATGTTCACACCTAATCCGTTCAGAAAGAATAGCACTAGAAAAGCTATTGGTATAAATTTCTAATTCTGCTTCGGCAGGTGCTTCAAATAATAAACGTTGCTTTGGAAAAATTACTCTCTCAAGATACCAGTCGGCAACATTAGAAATTCGACCTATTTGTACTTGGTCGCTATGGTTGATGTAACAACAAAAAATTTTTTTGGAGCAGTTAGGCGGACAGGGGCAAAACATAGCAATTTAATTTATCCTTGAGCGGGTAAGAGAGCTTACGTCACCGCATAAGTCCATTAGTAAGGGAAACCTGAACGGGCTATGGTGAGTCCAGGAATCCCTCACTTTTAGTGACGGGAGCGTCAAATGTGTTAACACTCAAACCTAGTTGGCTTGAGTGTATTTTTTTTTATATGCCAGCCGTTTTATAAAGTAAGTTGGCTAACGGTTTTTAAATCGATGTAAACAAATATAAACTTTTGTTACACGAGACTGAATATTTTTTAGATTTTCTTAAGATTGTGGCTCAAAACCAATTTTGACGCTTCGTTAAAAGACTTTTGATGGCTAGTTACTTACTAAAAAAATCTTAAGAAAAAATTAAATTTGTCAAGTAGAATCAGATAATGTTACAAATTTTGTTACAATAATTAATAAAAGTTAACAAAAAATTATGTATATTACCACTCAAATTATAACTGCCGTGTTCGGAAGAAGCGCGATCGCTTAGTATTGATGACTTATTGCTTTTTATCTCCCTAAACTAACTTCCTTTTGCCCCAGCATCAAAGTTTAAAAATTGCTTACAGTTTGTTCCTAAGATTATTTAGGTCTATTAGCTTGAAGTAAATGTATAATTCACAACCAAACCAGCACAGTACTAATATGATTGACGCTTCCCAACTTATTGAATCATATAGATCAGGAAAGCGCGATTTTAGTCAAATAGATCTTAAGCAAGTTCATTTAAGCGAGGTTGATTTAACTGAAATTAAGTTGTGGCGGGCTAATTTAACTGAAATCAATCTTAGTTTTTCTGTTTTACATCAAGCCAATTTAAGTGAAAGTAATCTAATCGGGGCAACTCTTTGGCAAACTGACTTAACCAAAGCTTGTTTAAATCAAGCTCAACTAAGTCGTGCTTTTTTGATCCGTGCCAATTTGGAGCAAGCTAATTTATCTCAAACTCTTTTAAATGGTACAGAACTTCGGCTAGCTTGTTTAAGAGGTGCAGATTTAAGAGGTGCAGATTTAAGTGAAGCCAATCTTAGCTATGCTGACTTGCGAGGAGCTAATTTAATAGGGGCTAATCTAGACCGCGCTATTCTTACAGGGGCTAATCTAGCTCAAGCTAATCTGAGTAACACTAACTTAGAAGGAACAATTTTAGAGCGGGTAAACTTAAACCAAGTCATATTAATCTAAATATAGATTTAAGCAAAATTTGACGTGCTGGCAATGAGGCAATTGAGAATGGGGACTATCAGTTAAGTAACGAAATTTTGTAGTCTTAACCCTATGGATCAAAATGGAGAGTTATTGCCAGTAAATTATGGCGAGGAGCAAAATGAACCTGACTAATTCCCTTCTATGGGACTTAGTGACAGAATATTCTCATCTTCGTCCCCAAATATATTTTAAGTCTTCTTTGTTAGCATTGGCTCGGGCGATGGAAGATCTGGTGTTAGCTAGCGATGATGTACCTTTAGTGATTGCTAATTTTCAGCAGGAACGCTTTTTCCGTCAACAAGAACGTCGTTTCTATCGTATTGCTCAACAAACAGACCAAGTTTATGTACTAGCTGTACCCGATCAAGAATCGAGTTTTTCGTTGGTCAATTCTGGTTATGAAACAATTCCTTTAGCTCAAACCGATGTTTTGGCTGGAGAAAAGTATTTAGTGATTATTGCACAGCAATATGCTGCTTGTTTGGTAGGTCAAGAAAAGCTTTCTTTAAAAGAATTAAATGAAATTAGAAACCCAGTAGAACAGGTTAAAAGATTTGAGGGATTCTGGACTTTTGATCGCCGTGTCGCCTGTAGTGCTGCTGACTGGTTATTGGGACATATTAAAAATTATCGTCCTGAATTAACCGAGAAGTTAGAACGAGCAAGAGAATTTTACAATCTAAACCAAAATGTATCTAGTAAACCTTTTCTGTTAACAAGTCAGTCGATTGATCTTGGTATTTTTACTCAACGGCTAGTTACTTATTTACAAGCAGGTCAATATAAATTACTTAAAGCTTATAAAGCGATCGCGGTAGCAGAACGAAAGGAACATTTAATTAATAAAATTGCTCAAGCACAGCGAAAATCACTTAATCCTGAAGAAATTATTCAAATTACTGTACGAGAATTAGGTCAGTTGTTTCCTCGCTGTCGCTGTTTGCTTTATCGCCTTAGTCCTGATGATAGGGAGGTGCAAGTTGAGTATGAATTTGTACCTTTGGGAATGCCTTCTTTGTTAGGTCAAAAGTGGTCAGTAGCAGACGATCCTATTTTTATTGTTGCCCAAACTCAAGATTCTGCTTTAGTTATCAATGATGTTAATAACAATATTTATTTACAAGGAAATCCGATTTTAAAGGAGAAAATTGAACGAGCAGCTATTCATTCTTGGTTAATGGTTTCTCTTCGCTACCAAGGAGTGCTGTTAGGAATGTTAGAGTTGCACTATGGAAGAAAGGGACAATGCCAATGGCAAGCTGAGGATATTGCTCTAGTCGAAGCTGTAGCTAATAGTGCAGGAGTAGCATTAACTCAAGCCAGTGCTTATAGCAACTTAGTCAATTTAAATCGTCAATTAGAAGCAGTTGAAAGGATTCAAAGTAATCTGATTGCGATTGTCGGACACGAATTACGTACCCCTTTATCAACGATTCGCATCTGTCTTGAAAGTTTGGCAGCAGAACCAGATCTGCCTTGTGAATTAAGAGAAGCGATGTTAGATACAGCTTTAACTGATAGCGATCGCTTGGGTCAGTTAATTCAGGATTTTTTAACTCTTTCTAAGTTGGAAGCAGGAAAAGCTTATCGTACTATAGAAGTATTTCAATTAGATTACGTTGTTAATTTAGCAATACGTCGGATTCAAAGTAATTTTAAAAATCAAACTCTTCCTAAAATTAGGGTAGAATTATCTGGTCAATTACCTTTAGTAGTAGCAGATGTAGAAGGGTTAGTCGAGGTAGTTACGAAGCTACTTGATAATTCCTGTAAATTTACACCAGCTAATGGTGAAATTTTGATTACTACTCGGATACACAAAGAAGAAATACTTCCTCAAATGTTAGAGGTGATTGTTGCTGATACGGGCAGAGGTATCGAATCGAGTCAACTTGAACTTATTTTTGACCGCTTTTCCCAATCAGAAAATTATTTGCGTCGCAGTGTTAGTGGAGTAGGATTGGGATTGGTTATTTGTCGTCAGATAATTAATGCTATGGGCGGACGAATTTGGGCAACAAGTGAGGGAAGAGATCGAGGTAGTCAGTTTCACTTTACTATTCCAATTAAATAATATGCCAGCGAGCAGTATCGGCAATCTGATTTTCAAAGTGGGCTGCAACTATTTTCAACAGATCCTGAAGTTAGGAGTATTAGTTTTGATGATAAAAATGCGATCGCTAGATTCTAAAAACTTCAAAAAGCTTATCCTGGTGCAGACATAGTATGCAATCAAATGAAAAATCACTCAGAATTGGTTCGTTTGTAAGCGGAATAGTTTTACTATTTATATTATATGGTTTTATTAAATTATTAATTAGTCAAGACCCAGGCGTAGTTCTTTTCAGGCAATATATTGCGCTTTTGCGGATGCCAATTATTGCAGGATTAATATTTTTTCTATTTCCAATTATCTCAAAAAGCTCTAACCTTTTTCAAAATTTATTTGTAATGCGTGGAACAAGGCAGCTGTTATCAGTGCTATTTTTTTCCACAGTAACAGCCTTCATGATTACGTCTTCTTTTGAGTTTATTGTAGAAAACGCGCCATATCGGTTTGGTATTGAATCTATATCTCAAATAAATCTAGAGAGTTTAAGCATACTCAAAAAAATTATTGACTTAGTTATTTCATTAGTGCTTCTATTGCCTAAATGGCTACGTTCAAATTCTGAAATAATTTTACTTGCTCCTACGTGGTTAATTACCATTTGGCTTTCTGCACGAGAACCAGACTTTCGCGATCGCAAATATCAATTAAACTACATCTTTGCCGTATTAGTCGGATTAGTTTTAAGTTTATTATTAGGAATACTTTTAAATACAGAGATAAATATCAAGTATCTTACAGACTTAGATACCATAGGAGCAAAACCAGGTTATACTTCTGAGTTTTTATTGCTGATTATTAGTGGTTTTATAGTCTATGTTGTAGTCTTTTTTCTATTTAATCCCCAAAATTTAAGAAATCGATTCAACCCAAAAAATAACGATAATACTAATAACTTACTATTAAATAAAGCTTCTGCACTGTTTTATGTTTTATTGTTAATTTGGCTCTTTACAGGAGTTTTTAGTCTAGCAACTTTCTTGGTGGACAAATGGCATCTTCCTGTTGTGTTAATAGTTATTTTATTTTCTGGAGCTATGTATTTAATCTGGTATGTAGATAACTTTTTTAGATTAGATACAGTAGAACCAGATCGAGTTTTGGATCGGATAGATGACTTTACTAAAATAATTAATAATCGGCTTAAAATTCAGGATAAATGGATTCAACAGGATGAACAAAAGAACAAGCGCACTTTAGTTGTTATTGCAACCAGTGGTGGTGGTATCCAAGCTTCTGGTTGGACAGCACAAGTTTTATGTGGTTTACAAGAAGAGTTAGGAGTTTCATTTACCCAATCAATTGGTTTGATTAGTTCGATATCTGGTGGTTCTGTGGGGACTATGTTTTTCCTAGATCGGTTTAACGATACACATCATTGTCCTACTCCAACAACAAATGGACAACTTGGTCAATTTGAAAATCAAACCCTCAATACTATTTTCAATAATGCTACTACTGATTGGTTAGATGCCATTGGTTGGGGACTAGCTTACCCTGATATGATCAGAGGATTTTTTGGTATTTCATTAGGAAAATATAGCGATCGCGGATATGCTCTAGAATGGGATTGGCAAAGAGATCTGACACAACCACAAGCAACACTAGCTAGTTGGCGAGAAAAAGTTCTAGCAGGAAAAATTCCTATTCCAGTTTTTAACGCTACGTTGGTCGAAGATGGTCGTCGTTTCTTGATTTCGCCAACAAAGTTGATAGATGGAACTCTTGAAGATTTAATTCACTCTCAAAACTCAAACCCAAACCCCCAAGATCCCAAAGCGTTAGACTTTCATACTCTATATAGAGGATATGATCTCGATGTCACTACCGCAGCTAGACTGTCTGCAACCTTTCCTTATGTCTCACCTGTAGCGAGAAATGATAGCAAAGATGGGCTTACTCATAACTACCATGTTGCAGATGGAGGCTTTTTTGATAATGCTGGTTTATTTACTGCTATTGAATGGCTGGATACACACCTTGATTCTTTAGATGTTGAACGGGTTTTATTAATCCAAATTAATGCAATTCCAGGAGAGAAATTAAAGGCGAAACAAAAAGGTGGTCTTGGCTGGTGGATGCAATCGATTGGACCGTTAAAGACACTGTATAGCATTCGAGATTCAACACAAATTGCTCGAAATAGTCGAGAAATTGAACTAATTAAAGATAAGTGGCTCAGTAATCTGGCAAATAGACGCACAGTAGACTTTAGAACTTGTTATATTGGTTTTCCAGAAGGATATAACCCACCCTTATCTTGGAGGTTAACTGGTAAACAAATAGGTGATTTAAAAGAAGCTTGGAGTCATATAACTCAAAAAGAAAGTTTTAGAGAACTCAAACAATTATGGAGAGAATCAGGCAAAGATAGACACGGACGAAAAAATTGGAATTTTCCTGAAACTTTTACATAGAGTTTTTTCTCTATACTAGAGCGATCGCACACCCACTAATCCAACTCAATAAACACGCCTGGTACACAAGAAACGGCTAAACGTGCTTTTTATCTTGAAAGATTTGTATAGTCTAAGAGTAGCCGATGAAATCGCTTTCTCCCGTCAAACAAAAGTAATTTATGAGAAATTGCCGAGAATTAAGCGTCAATTACGACAAATGACTGATGTAAAAAGTTATTAAAGTTTTTTAGTATGGGTTTAGATACTTCTCGAACACTTCCAGGATTTGCACAGAAAATGATTCTCGTGTGAGTCCTGTTTTATTTAAGTGCTTTTAATTGCTTCAAAAGGTAATCATAAAAACGCTGCTTATCTACTTTCGTCATCACTTGAATGGTTCTACCACCTTGCTTTAGAATAGTTCTTCCTTGACTTGTTCCCTCTGTAATAATGTCGGTTTCGTAAGTCTCTAAGTGATAAAATTCTGGACGAGCTAGGTAGGCAGTCGCTAAAATATCCCAACAATAATAAGTTTGGGGAATTGCCAGAGCATAACACAATCCAGCTAGATCTGAAAGAGGATACTGACGCTGTTTAGTTAATAAATGAATAAACTCAGGAGTAACAGGAACGGTATTAGTTAAATCCAACGGACAAAGTATAATCGCAATTGACGTTTCCCAAATCTTTTTAGCTGCAATGGGATCCCAAAACACATTCCATTCTGCTGAACCATCATGTTCTAAAGCAAAACCTTTCTCTACATTGCCCCCTACTGTTAATGCGCCTCCCATCCAAATAATTGCTTCAATTTTCGCGATTATTTCTGGTTGAAGTATGATCGCTTCTGCTAACGTAGTTAACGGCCCTGTCACCATTAAACTCACAGGTTGAGAGGCTGCTTGTAACTGATTAACAATAAATTCTTGTCCTGATTCGGTTACTAAGCGACTTTCGCTCTGTTCTGGTTCATTTAAAATTGGAAAATTATCAATAATCGTACAATCACGCCTAAACTCTGGCGGAAATGGATTGATTCCTCGTACTGTGCTAGCAGCAACAGAAATGTGTGATTTTCCCATCAAATCTAAAATCTTACGGGTGACGCTTACCGCAGCACGAGGATAACAATCAGCAGGAGTAACCACAATTCCAATTGGTTCGACTTCCGCCATTGTTAGTAAAAGTATAGTGGCAAGAAAATCATCGATCGCACCATCATGATCCATTAAAACCAACTTTTTAGACATGGTTTTTGATAGTCTTTTCCGTTCTTAACTCTACTCTTCAGTTTCAGATTCGTCTAGATGTTCTACTACTGAATTATAAAGATCGAGGACATGATGGTCTTGAAGATCATAATAAACTTTTCTGCCTTGCTTTTGATAACTGACTAACCGAAGCGATCGCAATGTACGCAGTTGATGAGATACTGCTGATTCACTCATCTCCAAAATAGCTGCCAAATCGCAAACACATAGTTTTTGTTTGGCTAAGACAGATAAAATTCGCAGGCGGTTAGCATCTCCTAATAAACGGAAAAACTCCGCCATGCGTTGTGCTTTTTCTTGGTCTAATTGGTTGATGCGATTCGATTCAAGAGCATGGACTGTTTCACAAGTAGGTACGGTAGGTGATTGAATTTTTGGCATTTTTTGACCTAAAGATTGTTAATTTTTGGTTTTTCTAGCCTACCGAATCTGTGATCTCATTGCATTTAACAACCACATCCTTGATGTCCACAACCCGAACCATCGGTATGACCATTGGCACAGGCTTCACAGCAATAATATTTACCATCTTTTTTGACTGCATCTTCTAACGATACTACACAAAGACAGCGATCGCAGGCACACTTCATTGAGGTAACAGTACTCATGGTTTTTCCTTTTATTTAAGATATTTTTATTATATTATATCTGAACATACGTTCACGTATTCAGAAGAAAAATAAATTTTTGTTTAAGGCTTGCAATGAGTTATTAATTTTGTTATCTTAGTTAAGCATTGAAAATAAGGTTTGCTGGGATAGCTCAGTCGGTAGAGCAGAGGACTGAAAATCCTCGTGTCGGCAGTTCAATTCTGCCTCTCAGCATTTATTTGTATACCAAATAATTATTTTGTACTGTACATTTAATAATGTAATTGTGCTGCCATCATCAGTATCTTGTAGTAGAGACGTAATATGTTACGTCTCTACTGAAAATCGCGGTAATTAGTGGATTGACTTATTATTTTATTATTATTGTTGGCCTGTCAGTAGAGCAGCTTAATTTTATTATTCATCCGAACTTGATATAAAAGGATTACACTAAATCTATTGAAGATTCGTTCCGTTACTCAATTTTATTGTTTAATTTTTTTGCAGCAAAATTGCTATGGCATTTTCTTCTGTTGTTCGCGCCATTACTAAGTCTAATCTGACTAAAGAATTATCATCGAAACTTAGTCAAACTAAGTCTTTATTGATTAATGGTGTTCCTCGTCTGCCTAAAGGAATTGTGGCATCTAGTTTGGCACAAGCAGAAGGCAATAATTTGTTAGTTGTTTGTCCGACTTTAGAAGAGGCAGGGCGTTGGGCAACACAACTGGAAACGATGGGATGGCAGACGGTTAATTTTTATCCAACTTCAGAAGCTTCTCCTTACGATCCTTTTGATCCTGAGTCAGAGATGATTTGGGGACAGATGCAGGTTCTTTCAGTAATCGGTAGGGGGCAAGGTAAAATAAACACAAAAAATGGTAATTTTGCTATTGTTACCACAGAGCGATCGCTTCAGCCTCATTTACCACCACCAGAGGTTTTTCAAGCTTATTGTCTGACTCTTCAGCAAGGTATAAGTTTGGAGTCTAAGAAATTAGATGTATCTTTAACTAGATTGGGTTATGAAAGAGTTTCTTTGGTAGAAACGGAAGGACAATGGAGTAGAAGAGGAGATATTGTTGATATTTTTCCTGTTTCGGCGGAATTACCTGTCAGATTGGAATGGTTTGGTGATGAATTAGAAAAGATTAAAGAATTTGACGCAGCAACACAACGTTCTTTAGATCAAATCGAACAATTATTGTTAACGCCTACTTCTTTTGCGACGATTATTGCTAATACTATTTTAGGGGCAGGTAAGAGTTTAAATAGTTATTTATCGAGTGAAGAAATTGAGGGATTAAATCAAGGTATTCTGCCCGAAGGTATGCGTCGTTTTTTAGGAATTGCTTTTGATCATCCTGCTTCTTTATTAGATTATTTACCTCAAAATACGGTAATTGCAATTGATGAAATAGAACAATGTCAAGCTCATAGCGATCGCTGGATTAAGGAGGTTGAAGAGGATTGGCAAGGAAGTGATAATTTACCAAAAATTCATTGTGTTTTTGCCAATTGTTTAAGTAATATTCAAGAATTCACTCGTCTTTATTTATCAGAAATAGCAGAAGAAAATCCAAAATTACCTGTAGCTAATTGGGAGACAATTCCTGTTATTAATCTTTATAGTCGTCCTCTGCCAACTACTCCTCATCAGTTTGGAAAATTAGCAGCAATTTTAAGAGGAAAAAAAGAAATTTATAGCGGAATTACTTTAGATAAATATAAAACATGGTTGATTTCTGCTCAACCAACTCGTTCAGTTTCTTTATTACAAGAACACGATTGTCCTGCTCAATTTATTCCTAATCCTCGTGATTATCCAGCCATTGAAAAGCTACATATTCAAGATACTGCTGTTGCTTTAAAATATTCTGGTTTAGCAGAATTAGAAGGGTTTATTTTACCTACTTATAGAATTGTTATTGTTACTGACCGCGAATTTTTTGGACAGCATACTTTAGCTACGGCTAGCTATATTCGCAAGCGTCGCCGGGCTGCTTCTAAACAAGTAGATTTAAATAAATTAAATCCAGGAGATTTTGTTGTCCACAAACATCATGGCATTGGAAAATTTATTAATCTAGAAACTATTTTGCATCGGGAATATGTCACTATTCAATATGCCGATGGTTTACTGAGAATTCCTACCGATTCTTTAGATTTAATTTCTCGTTTTCGCCAGGTAGGAAACCGTCCCCCAGTCTTAAATAAAATGGCGGACAAAGGATGGACGAGAACTAAAAATCAAGTCCGTAAAACTGTTAAGAAATTAGCAGTGGATTTATTAAAACTATATGCGAAAAGAGCAAAATTAACAGGTCATGCTTATCCTGGTGATAATCCCTGGCAACAAGAATTAGAAGATTCTTTTCCCTATCAACCAACCCCCGATCAACTTAAAGCCATCCAAGATGTAAAACTAGATTTAGAAAGCGATCGCCCTATGGATCGTTTAGTTTGTGGTGATGTGGGTTTTGGTAAAACTGAAGTAGCTATCAGGGCAATTTTTAAAGTAGTTACTAGTGGTCATAAACAGGTTGCTTTTTTAGCGCCAACTACTATTTTGACGCAACAACATTATCATACTCTCAAGGAAAGATTTGCTCCCTATCCAATCAATATTGGTTTATTAAATCGTTTCCGAACTAACTCTGAAAAGAAAGAAATTATGCAACGTCTAGCTACAGGAGAATTAGATGTTGTGGTGGGAACTCATCAGTTATTGAGTAAAGAAGTAAGTTTTAAAAATTTAGGTTTATTAGTAATTGATGAAGAACAGCGTTTTGGGGTCAATCAAAAGGAAAAAATCAAAGAATTTAAAACCTTAGTAGATGTTTTAACTCTCTCTGCAACTCCTATTCCTCGTACTCTTTATATGTCTTTGTCGGGAATTCGGGAAATGAGTTTGATTACCACACCACCACCTTCCCGTCGCCCGATTAAAACCCATTTATCTCCTTATAACCCTGAAGTTGTTCGTACCGCCATCAGAAATGAATTAGATCGAGGCGGACAAATCTTTTATGTCGTTCCCAGAGTCGAAGGCATCGAAGAAGTAGCAGCGCAAATCAGGGAAATGATTCCAGGCATCAGAATTGCGATCGCTCATGGACAGATGCCCGAATCGGAATTAGAATCAACCATGATTACTTTTAGTAATGGGGAAGCAGATATCCTCGTTTGCACCACCATTATTGAATCGGGTTTGGATATTCCTCGTGTCAATACCATTATTGTTGAAGATTCACAAAAATTTGGTTTATCGCAACTATATCAATTAAGAGGTAGAGTTGGACGCGCAGGCATTCAGGCACACGCTTGGCTACTTTATCCCAATAAACAAACTTTATCCGATCCTGCCAGAAAAAGATTACGAGCTTTACAAGAGTTTAGTCAACTTGGTTCTGGTTATCAACTCGCCACCAGGGACATGGAAATTAGAGGGGTTGGTAGTTTGCTCGGTGCAGAACAATCAGGACAAATGACAGCGATCGGTTTTGATCTTTATATGGAGATGTTACAAGAATCAATTAAAGAAATCCAGGGACAAGAAATTCCCCAAATCGATGATACCCAAATCGATCTCAACCTCACCGCTTTTATCCCTGCCGATTATATTCCCGATTTAGAACAAAAAATGTCTGCTTATCGGGCAGTAGCTGCCTCCTCATCCAAAACCGAATTAAAACAAATTGAAGCAGAATGGCGCAATCGCTATGGAGAAATTCCCCCTGCTGCCCAACAACTGATCCAAGTCATGGAATTAAAACAAATTGCCAAAGCGATCGGTTTTTCTCGTATCAAAGCTGAAGGAAAACAAAATCTAGTCTTAGAAACGCCAATGGCTGAACCTGCTTGGAAACTTCTAGAAGAAAAATTACCCGAACACTTGCGATCGCGTTTTGTTTATGCACCAAAAAAAGTAATTGTACGCGGTTTGGGAATTGTTAAACCTCAAAGACAACTAGAAAGCTTGATTGAATGGTTAGGAATGATGCAAAATGCTTTATCAGAAACAGAAGCTGTTTAATTGACCATTAACTAAATTATTTCACCTTACTTCTGGTTACACGAACCTTCGCTCTACCTCTATCAATAGATTTAGATTTTTTGAGTGGTTTGATTTTTTGCACCCTTTTTAGCTCTTTTGGGTTCTTAAAGATTGCTGGTTGTTTATTGGTGACACGAACTGAAGAAGAAGTAGAAAAAATTTGAGGTTTAGCTCGTTGTGTTTGAATCGAAGGGTTAGTCTTGCCTGAACTAAAAATAGCTGGCTTAGATTTAACTGATGTCTTGGTGTTCACAAAAAGCTGAGGAGTTGCAGAAGAAGGAATGGGTTTCGGTGCTGGATTTTCTTGTTTTAAAGAAACACTTTTTGCTGCTTGATATTGAGCATTGCTCTGTTTATCTATCTTAGATTCTGATTCGACTAGAGCCAAATTGGTTTGAGGTTCACTTCGAGGGTTTGATTCTGAAGAAGATACTAAATTGACAGGTAATTTCTGTTCAGGAACTAATTTTTGGCTTGGTATTGATGGTGACTGGGATGATGAAGATTTTACTCGAGAAGATTCATTGGCGAGGGAGCTATTGTTGTTTATGATTTTTCTAACTTGGAAGCTTTCATTAGTAAACATAACTGTCAATAAAATTCCCAGCCCAAAGACTGCCGTTCCCGTCAAAAGAGCTATTTTTCGGCGATAAGTCCCAAAATTACAGAACAACGCCGTTCCCAGAATCGGATTTACCAGTTTGCTCGAAGTTGATTTTACAGGAATGCTCGTTTTATTGAAATCAGTAGTTAATTGAGCTAACCACTCCGATACACAACTGGGGCGACTGTCTGCTTCTAACGCCATTCCCCACATTACAGCCTCACTAACTGTCTGGCTCAACTCAGGGCGAATTTGGCAAGGAGGTTCTAAAATGCAGCCGTGAACCCTTGATATTGCCGAAGGTGGAGTTTTACCCGTCAAAAGAGTATAAAGAGTAGCAGCCAAACCATAAATGTCAGTTGCAATAGTTCTTGGTGAGTCAATTAGATACTGTTCGATAGGTGCGTAGCCTTCAGAAAGCAGATTCTTTTGATTATGTAACTTTTCGCTGTTCAACTCCCGCGCAATGCCAAAGTCAATCAATATTACTTGCTGGTTATCTTGAGATAGAATCAAATTTTTCGGTTTGAGATCTTGGTGTAGTAGCAAAGCTTGATCGTGAACTGCGCTTAATGCTTCTCCAGCTTGTTTGATATACTCAATGGCGGTAGTTTCGGTTAATAAATTGCCATTACTAACAATTTGAGCCAGAGTCTGCCCCCGAATATAGTCCATGACAATATATGGATATCCGTTTTCGACAAAAAAATCAAGTACTCGAACAATATTGGGGTGAGAACATTTAGCTAATCTTTTTGCTTCATTTTGAAATCGCTCAACCGATTGAGCCAAATTAGAGTCTTGTCTCCACCAAGGAGCGAGTATCTTAATTGCTACCTCTTGCTCTAAAGCTAGATTAGTAGCTTGATAAGTAATACCAAACCTTCCTCTTCCCAATTCTTGTTTGAGATAATATTTACCATTTTGTAAGCTTTGACCAATAAGATTAATCATTACTGAGCGTTACTCTGAAACAAAAAAAGTATTTTGATTCAACTTTGTTCTTAAAGTTTTACAAGCACAGAATACTAGGGCGTGTCATCACTTAATTACTCTATTGTTATGTAACACTTTTGTTGTGTTCAAAGCATATTACAACACCTTTCATCTTTTTTACAAGCCTTTCAGGATTAATTCGACGAAAACTGTTTTTATGATGACAAATAATCTTTAGAGCTTTTGCTAAATCTAATATGTAAGTGTTTACTACCTTGATCTAGACTAGTGCAGTGCAGTATCATTTGTCGCTCAGAGTCTCATAGGGTGGGCAAATCTTTTAACCTGAAATGCTTTTTTTCTTTTTAATTTTTGCCCACCTAAAAATCTCATTATTCTCCAACTCTGCCCGAAATTTTTGAAAAATCAAAAGATTTAACCTTTCTTTCTCCACAAACACGAACCCATCTAGAAAAACTTGAATATTCCCATAAATGAGGACAAGAAACCAAGCCACGTTTGACACCGAAACAGCATTCTTTATGGTGGGCAATACGATCTAACTCAAACGCTTTCTCAATTTTGTCAATTTGCCCACCCTACTCATAATTAACTTTTAAATTGCTAAACCTAACTTTAAACCTAAAATGGCATGAAGAAATAAAATACATAAAGCAATACTTCCCACATAGGCATGGATAGTCCGCATGAGAGCTTTATTTCCCACAAAACCAGAAGCAGCAATCACTGCATTGAGCGTCAGTAAAACTATCACCACCGAACCAGTCCAAAAATGAGAACTTTCTAAAATTGGTTGATGCTGCATTACCAAAGACAAAACTCCACCTGTATAACCAGCAGCTAAAAATAAATACATTAAAGGTGCAATTTTACGATGATCTGCTTTGCTTTTGATCGCTTCATCTTTATTAGTCGTTGCTAAAATTCGGCTACGCCATCCAGCTAACCCTACAAAACTTCCCATCACAAATACGACAATTGCCATCATCAAAGGATGTCCCCAATGCACAATTGGTTCTGGTGTATCAAGACTGCGAAACCAGGCAGCAATTGGTTCTAAAAAATTACTTAGTTGTTCTCCCATCTCTTTTGCTTAATATTTCGTAACAATTTATTATAATCCAGACCAGTCTTGATTTTTAGCAACCGATGGCACAGATATTTAGGCGATCGCGCTAATTTCGTGTTGAATATATTAAAAGTAGAGTTGTCGCGAGTATAATTTTTGGACAAATTTGGCAATGGCAAAGATATCAGCTAATAATACGTTAGAGTTATTTAGTCGTATTCCTAGCAATTTCATCTCTTCAACCGCAATAGAATTTGCTCAAAAGATATTAGAAATTAATCAAAATAAATTATTAGAGTTTCACAAAAAGTTATTATGAAAAAGCTATTTTTAGCAATGTTTGAATTAAGCTCGACTTTATCCAATCAAGCAGCATAAATAGCCAGATCTCTCAAACGATTGAATAAAGAACGAGGGACTTTTATGATGTCAGTAGGTTTAGATGATATCGAAAAAGTGCTAGCCCACAGAAATCGGCGTACTAAAGCTAAGGCATCAGAAAAAGTAGGTAGAGATTTAACATACCAACTTTTTTGTCTAGTAGTCCAAGTAAAATTGGCTTGTAAACGATGAGCCAAAAGAGTAACTAGAGAAAAAAGTCCTAAAATAAGAGGGGTGGTGCGTGCAATTGCTAAATCTGACCACTGACGTTGAGTTTCCATACCCAAGTGTCTTCTAGCTTCTTCAAAAGTTACTTCTATTTGCCAACGACGCGAAAACCATTCAAGAATCTGTTGAGATTGATATCTTTGATTGGTACACAACAGAGCTTGTGGTCTAAATTTATCTAAAGGGTCGCGGACTAAAACCCAGCGAATTGGCACAACAGGTAGTCCAGTATGATACCAGACAGCTACCCCAGTTGACATTTCAACTGGGCGATTTGCTTCTCCATACCAATTAGATAGTGTAATTTTTGACCATTGTGTATCAGCATCAATGAGAATTTGTTCCAAGTTAGGCAATCTTGTTCCTTTAAGACGAGGACGACCCATAGTACCTGTAGGTCTTGATGGAGCAGGTTCATAAAGAGCAGCATCCAAGCGTAAACGGGTAATCATTGAAGTAGAAGTAGTTTGGCTCACTGAGGAAAGTAATTCTAGACAGGTAAAACTACTATCTGCCACTACTACCAGTTCTCGATTCCAAAGCCATCGTCTAACTTGAAAAATCATCTGTCTTGCCCAATCAGTTAGTTTTTTGTGTCGATGTTGTAATTGCTGATGATAACGCTCAGACGGAGCTAGTGTTGTAAAAAACGGTAATCCCCAAACCTTTTTTGCCCAAGGGATTTCCACAAGCAACATCATTGACAACCAACGTAAACCACTAACCTTAACAAAGTGACTATGACTTGACCTGACTGGGTCGCGATAAATACCTTTAGCTTTTATTTTCTTGCCTTTTCGACGTTCTATCGTATCGTCTATTCCACAGACAACTATGCCACAAGGAATAAATGTCATGACTAAGGTTGTTAGTAGTATTTTGCTTGCTTGAAGGTTTGACCAAACTGCACGATTTAATACCCGATGATAATTCTGGAAGTTAGACTCAGCAGACAATCCCATCACTTCTAATATTGAAGTTACAGTTCTTTTTCCTGTGGCTAAAATCGCACCAATTAACATGATTTGAACGTAGTTCCAAACCTTTTTAGAAAACAGACCAGCAAAAGGTAAAAGAATACTAATAATTTCAACGGGTAAATTAAAACTCATGCTTCGAGCCTAACGATACACTCAAAAATACTGTATCGTTGTTCGACCTCACTTTTCTCTCACAATGGATAAAGTCGAGTTAAGAGGATGTCTGAAAAGTCAAAATAAATGCGGTCAGCCTTCGGCTGGCACTGCGTGATCGCTATAGATATTAATAAACTTCCGAACGACTTAAATTAAGCAAATTAACTTTATAAATTTGATAAAATTGTTCAATTAACTGTTCATCGATTTCAGTCTCGAATACAAAATGACCTTTATGGGCAATAGCTGAAACTCGATAACGGGGACAAGAATGACCAATGGCAGCAATTCGACCATCATTAGTGTACCAGATATGAACTTTCACTTTTGCCATTAATAAACCTCTTTTAAATCAAAGTACGATTGTTAACTAAAGCTTGTCTTGGCAACATTTAGTTTTATTTGATGTGACCAAAATCATTTGAGTACTTAAAATAAATAACCTTCCTATTGTTGAAAAACAATTCGTCATTTGCCGTATCTCAATGTAAAGTTTGTTTGACAGTTTTTTCTAGCTGCCAGAATTGTTTCCACCTTATAAGAAATTAATCTCTTCAAAAAGCTTGAGTAGATATTTGTCTACAAAATTAGTAACTATACAGGTATAGCAACCGAACTATAGATTAGGACAGAACATTTAAGGTAGAAGCACAACTTCGCATCCTTCAGGATCTAGGATGCGCCCCGCCAAAGCGTTTATTTGTCATAAAGCGATCGCTATAAAGATTAGAGACTGTATTCAAGAAATCGCTCACGCCAGTCTAGAGTTTTTCAAGCATTATATGTCTTGAATAAGTGAAAGCCCCGTCTGTCTTTTTAAGTTAGGGTAATGTTTACCTAATGCGACTAAAGAGATTAACTAAGCTAAGTATCTCGATCAACAACTCTAATCGATAACGCTTGGTTAAGTCGAACACATTCTTGCAATTTAAACATTTTCTTGCTACAAAATACGAAATTGTTTAGGGGAAAGATCTGTATGTTTGCGGAAGTGCCTGGCAAAGTGACTAGGATTAGCAAAGCCACATTCAATTGCAATTTCGTTAATGGTTAGTTTACTCTGCTTTAACAATTGCTTCGCTTTCTCAATTCGTTGCTGAATCATGTATGCATGAGGAGTAATACCAGTAGATTTCTTAAACAATCTACAGAAATAATACTGACTCATTCCTAATTTATCGGCAATATCTACCAACCCGATATCTTCACTAAGATTTTCATTAATATATTCGATAGCCTTTTTTAATCTATTGCTTGGCAATCCAACTTCATAGTCTCGAATTGCTTGTTGGATAGTACAGTGTTGACGCAGTAAATGAGCGGATAGTGCTGTCTTGAGTCCATCAATATAGAGTTGACTTTGAGTGACTGCCTCAATCTCTAATTTTAGCAACGAGCCAATCTGATGAATTATAGGATCATGTATCGCAAATGTAGGCAGTAGCTGAACTTTTTCGGAGTTAACTGATTCATAAGCAATATGAGCTATCAGTTGCGGTTCTATGACAATTACAGTGGCGGATATTACATCATGCCATCTACTTTGATGAGATACATTGGCTGGGACAATTGCTATCTGTCCATTCTCAATTTGTTCTATCTTTTTTTGGTCTTCTAGAAAACGTTCACAAAATAATAATTTCTGAGGATGATGAATAGCAATTATGTGTTTATCTGATATATGTTCGGGTATTTCTCCAGGAGGCTGTTGATGGGATTGGACTTCTAACCCATTCCACCTTAGTTGTTGACTGGTAAGCAAGGGAGGATCTGATAAGATTTGTAGTAATTCTTCTTTTTTTTGGTAATTTATAGCCAACAATTTTTCTCGTTGCCCCATCTCACCAAAGCTCCTAGATTAACTAACTAAATTTAACGCCGTGTGCTACTAACTAAGAAGAAATCCTGCATAAAGTCATGAGAGACTAATCAAGATTTTTAGCTCAAAATGGTTCAAACCTATGATACTGAGAGTTTATCATTGTTGTATCAAGCGTTAATTTAATTTTTGTTATTTCACAAAAGAGGCAAACCGATGAAGCGATTGACTTGGAAAGATACTCCTAGATCGAGCGGGAGTTATTTTTTTGGATGGTGTCGGTCAAGTCCAATTAATGACTCCACAAGCTGCCACATCGTTGCAATCTTATTTCCCGAACCATAATGGTTTTAGTCAACTCCCAGAGCAATTAAATTCATGGGTTCGACATCAAATTACTCAATTTAATACAGAGCATTATCTTGCTTCTCCTTGTTTACCTCTTCGTCTACAACTGGGCGATCGCAAATTAACAATTCGTTTAGTAATTGACCGACCTGGAGAACAATATTTGTTACTTTTAGCTCTTGAGCAAGTTTTTTCAATCTTAGCCTCATTAAAACTGATTGGATTGAGTAAGCGAGAAGCTGAAGTTTTGTCTTGGATTATTAAAGGAAAAGTAATCGGCGCGATCGCTAAAGAAACGCAGATCCGCCATAGTACGATACGCAAACATCTAGAGAATATTTATAGCAAATTGAATGTGCAGAATCGAACAGAAGCTGTTACCGTAGCATTAGAAAAGTTAGGATGTTTGCATTCAGCATCACTTATTTAGCTATTTTTTAGGTCTTAAAAACTAATAATTATTCCTGTTAATTTATTTCTCATATTCATCATCAGGCAACACAATTTACAGTAGTTTTCAAATCGGTAGACCAAACTAAAAACAAATAAGCTGTTAAAAGTAATAAATTATAAAAGATATCTTTATGAAGAAATTTCAATACATTGAAGTGAAAGTTAAGAGCGTTTTCTGAAAAAATAGTATTTAATACATTTTCTATCTTGAGTAAGATGAATTAGGAGCAAGAACCATTATGACAATTTATCATCAAAATTATTTCCTTGAAAAAATAAATCTTGCGGTAGAGTAAACTTGAAATCATAATTGCTAATTTGTAAATGTAAATAACAAACACATTAAGGTAATTATTAATTATGGGTCTTCAAGATAAAGGCGAAGAAATTAAAAATAAAGCTGAAGAACTTAAAGATAAAGCTCAGGCAAGAAGCGAAAGAATTGAAGGAAGAGTTCAAGAAATGATGGGTGAACTTGATAACGATCCTCAAGATAAAGCAGAAGGTCAAGCTAAACAAGTTAATGCGGGAGCAGAACATACTCTCGAAGATATTGAAGAAAATATGAACAAAAAAACTGACTAAGTTACTAACTTTTAGTTTAATTTTGTTGGGTCAAGTATTTTGCCAGAAAACTTTTTATTTGTTTGTTGGGCGGTCTAGATTAGCGACTACTGGAGCTACTAGACCAATTATTTTATGGAAAAAATAATCAAAAATTAGAGTTATTAATCTGGATTATTTTGAGTTTGATGACTTACCAAAGATATTACGGCTCGAATTAATTGCTCTGGTTCAAGGGGCTTATTAATATGCCATTGATAACCTTTAGATAGAGCTTGTTGTCGGTCTTCCTCTCTAGCATAAGCAGTTAAAGCGATCGCGTTAACCTCTCCGCCTTTTTCTGGAGGTAAAGCCCGAACTTGCTCGATTAAACTATAACCATCCAGATTAGGCATACCAATATCACTGATTAACAGATCAGGTTGAAAAGATTCCAAATTAGCTAGTACTTCAGTGGTGGAAGCAACGCTCAAAACTTCTGCCCCATATTGAGTTAATAAAACTGTTAACAGGTTACGAGCATCAGGTTCATCGTCAACAGTCAGGATTCGTATCCCAGTCAAGTCTAGTTCCTGCGTTGATAATGTTTCAGACTGATTTAATATTGGTTTGGAGTTGAGCAAAGGTAATCGCACAGTAAACGTTGCGCCTTGTCCATCCCCTTTACTATCAGCCCAGATTGTACCGCCATGAGCTTCAACGAGATAACGTACAATTGCTAATCCTAATCCTAATCCACCATACTTGCGTGTGGTGGAAGCATCTTCCTGGCGAAATGACTCAAAAATATAAGGCAAAAACTCAGGTTTGATGCCTTTACCAGTATCGCTAACGATAATTTTTGCATATTTAGCCTTAATAGTTGATGACTGACTAACGACTAAAGATAACTGAATATCTACTCGTCCATGATTAGGAGTAAATTTAATCGCATTTGACAACAGATTCCAAATAATTTGCTGGAGTCGAGCAGCATCGCCGAATACCTGACCAATTTGAGGAAGTTTCACCTCTAGATGAATCGATTTAGCTAAGGCTGCTGCTCTGACAGTACCAATTGCTGCCTCAATTACCAATGCTAGATTGACTGATGCCATCTTCATACTGAGTTTACCACGAAGAATTTTGGCAACATCTAGTAGGTCATCAATCAGTTGAGTTTGAAGTTTAGCATTTCGTTCAATGGTTGCCAATCCCTCAGTCGTTTTGATCGAATCAAGTCTGCCAGTTTGTAGCATTTGCGCCCAACCCAAAATTGGATTGAGTGGCGATCGCAGTTCGTGGGAAAGAATTGCCAAAAATTCATCCTTGATGCGGTTGGCGCGTTCGGCTTCCTGTCGTGCCGATTGTTCTCGCTGTAGTAACTGTTCTCGCTCTTGTTCTGCTTGTTTGCGCTCACTTAAATCCAAGATAAATGCTACAGACTCTTCTCGTGCTTCTCCTACCAAGGAATAGCCCAACAAAATTGGAACTCGGCTACCATCGGGGCGGAGGTATTCTTTTTCATAGGGAGTACAAGCACCTTTGAGAAGGGCTTCAGCGATCGCTTGTTGATCTAGCGGTAAATATTCTGGGGGTGTGATGTCAATCCAGCGAAGTTTACCTGCACGGAGTTCTTCTCGCGTATAGCCAACAATTTTCAGTAGCTTGTCGTTGGCTTCATAAATGTTGCCATAAATATCACCATAGAGCATCCCAACTACATTCGCGTCCACAAAACCTCGTAATTTTGCTTCATTAGCTGCAATAACTTCTTCAGCACGTTTCGCGTCGTGAATATCAACACTACAACCAAACCATTTTTCAATGATGCCCAACTCGTTACGCTGCGGTAAAGCGCGGAAGCGATGCCAGCGATATTCACCGTTTTTCTGGCGGTAGCGTCCTTCACCTTCATAAGGTTCGCCTGTAGTATAACAGTGTTGCCAATGGGACAGAATTCTTTCCGTGTCGTCTGGGTGTAGAGTACTTGTCCAACCAAAGCCTTTCACCTCTTCTTGACTTTGCCCGGTGTACTCGTACCAGCGTTCGTTCATAAATACAATTTCTCCTGTTACTGAACAAACCCAAACCAGGGCTGGAGCAGCGTTAGCAATGGTACGAAATTGTTCTTCACTGATTCGTAAGGCTTCTTCGGATTTTTTGCGGTCATCAATGTCTTCAGTCGTACCGTACCAACGAACAATCTCATTATGCTCAGAGCGACGGGGGAAAGCGCGCGAGCGCACCCAGCAATAGGAATCGTCTGTGAGTTTAATTCGATATTCAATATCGTAAGCTACGCCCGTTTTGAAGGAATTCGTCCAAGCTGCGACTACTGCGGATAAGTCGTCTGGGTGAATAACTTGCATCCAACCTTTGCCCAATGACTGCTCACGTGTTAGTCCAGTTAGTTCAAGCCATCGTTCGCTCAAATCAGTAATATCACCAGCAGGATTAGCTGTCCAAGGTACTTGTGGATTGAGTTCTATTGTGTAGCGTAGATGTTCTTCAAATTCTTTGCGCTCCGTAATATCGACGGCTGCACAGGTAATACCAACGATCGCATTATGGCGAGCTTTAATCGGATCAATTGTCAAATCGTAATAAGTGGTCTGTTCATTTCTAGTAACCTTGACCTCTTCACGTAAACCGATACCTGTTGCCAGCACCTGTTGCTTTAGTTGAGTCAAAGAAGCAGCCGTATCTGGAGAAGCTAAATCTTCATCTCGTTTACCGATTACCTCTGCAATTGAATAGTTATGAGTAGGATTATAAATCCAGGTGTAACGCAGTTCGAGGTCTTGGTTGAACAGGGTAAGAGGCGCGCTTTTGAGGGCAACATTAAGTCTTTCGGTGGTTTGTTGAAGAGCAATCTCGGTTTGTCGTAACTCAGTTGTATCTGTAACCGACACTCCCACCCCGATTACTTCACCATTAGCTAAACAAACGGGATAATAGTTGGCGATGGTACTGCGAAACACACCCGGTCTGATTTCACCGCTAAACTCTAAATTAAAAACAGGCTCTTGAGTTGCCATGATTTCAAGCAGCATCGGGGCAAACTTTGATGCCATTAAAGGCATTACTTCCGCTAAGGTTCTTCCCAAATGTTCACTTAAGGGTAGTTCGTTCAGGCGAGCTAAGGCTTCGTTGGCATAAAGAAATCGCAACTCGCGGTCAAATAAAACCAGAGCAATGGGAGATGCAGCTAAAAATCCTTGGAGAGTAGCTTCGCTGCGCTGGCGTTCTAGTTCAGCTTGTTTGCGCTTAGTAATATCTTCGGCAATGCCTGTAAAACGATAAATTTTCCCTGTTTCATCTTGAAGAGGAAAACAACGATCGCGTATCCAGCGAATGCTACCATCAGGTAAAATAATTCGATACTCTTGATCAAATTCTCCTTTGGCTGCTTTTTCTTGAAAGGCAAAAGCGATCGCTTCACGATCATCAGGATGGATGTAGTTCCCCCAAACTAATGGATTTTTATACAATTCTTGAGGGTCTAGTCCCCATAACCGCTCATAAGCAGGGCTGACATAGCTGACTCGCTGTTCCAATTCTTCTCTGATCCAAAACACCGCATCAATGTTTTCTGCCAACTGACGAAATTGTGCTGCACTTTCCCGCCAAATTTCTGCTAATTGTGTGTTTTTTAGACTCTCACGCAGTTTTAACTCTACCTTTTGACGTTCTAAACGTTCAGATTCTACTTTTTGAGCAAGTTCGGACTGTTGAAGGGCAATACCAAGCTCAATTGCTAATTCTTGAACTAAATCAACTTCTAACCGCTGCCACTGACGAGGAGCAGCACAGTGATGAACAATCAGCATTCCCCACAACCGCTCTCCTACTACAATTGGGGCAACTAAGTTTGCTCGCACCTGCAAATTTGCTAGTAACTCAACCTGAGCGGGCGCAATCCTACCATCGTGGAGATCTGATTGAACAGTGACTAATCCTTGATGAAAAGATTCAAGATAGTTTTCGCTCAAGCAAGAAGCGGATAGTGAAGTAGACAACAGAGAAGTCCATTGATCAGCAACTGATTCTGTAATTACCTCACCCCAACCATCTAAATCTAAGCGAAAGATCAAACTGCGATCGCTTTGGAGAAACCTCCTTACCTCTGTCACTGTGGTTTGCAAAATTTCGTTCAGATTGAAAGTTTGAGCAATCTTTAGAGTAATTTGAGCGATTAATTGCTCTTTTTCGATCCTTCGTTGTAATTCGCTCCGTAACTGCGCTGTTTCGATAACTCTATTAATTGAGTGATCGAGCCTTGCAGGAGTTATTTGTTCCTTAACTAAATAATCCTGTGCGCCTGCTTTAAGTGCTTGAAGGGCGATCGCTTCCTGACTTGGTTTGCTCATCATGATCACAGGCAAACAAGTCTGTTGAATCAGCGATTGTAATCGAGCCAAAAACTCTAAACCGTTTAAATCGGGCAATTGAGCATTCAGCAAAATCAGATCTGGTTGGTGCTGCTGCCACAGTTCGAGTCCTTGCTGTCCCCGACTTGCTTCCAAAACAGTGTAGGAATAGGCGCGATTTTCCACTAGGTAGCGTCGGTATTTCCGAGCTTCAGAAGCGTCATCGACAATTAAAATAGTGCGTGGAATTTGAACCATGACTAAAGTGTAATAGATAAAAAACAAATCAAAATGTCAGCCCAAAGCGATCGCGAATGTCAATCAACTAATCACTCTTTCTAACTTGCCCGTCAATATTCTAGGTTTGGCAGGTAATCAATCAATGGATGAAAAAATTATACAGAATGCATTTGCAGCAGAAATAAATTACTTCTTCTACAAACTAAATATTTGAAAAACAAGTCGATTATTAACTTTAGGGTAGTAATATTGACAAACTTTTAAGCGATCGCCTGATTTGTTGATCTTTAAGTCACGAATGGAAATTTTAATTGAAGCTGAATTTTATTTTTAATGGGAAGAAAACTAAACAGTTATCGAAATAGTTAAAAAACTCAAAGAATCGCACTTCATTAGGCATTACTTAAATATTTAGAATTAGCGATAAATATCTCTTCGATCTCACTACTTTTTCAAACTGGTATTATTTTTTTTGCTGATGTCCCGTAAGATAGTTAACGAAAACCAAGTAATTGTGGTCGAAAATCTGGCAGTAAAGAACATGGTCAAAAATCATAACTTGGCTAAAAGTATCAGCGATGCTAGCTGGGGAATGTTTTGTACCATGCTCAAATACAAAGCCGAAGCCGAGGGTAAACTCTATCTAGAAGTAGGTCGATTTTTCCCATCGTCTCACTTGTGTTCCGATACATTACTGTCATTACCAAAAATGGATTTGTCGGTGCGTGAATTTGATTGTCTGTGCGGAAAAAGACACGCGCGAGACATCAACGCAGCGGTAAATATAAAAAATGAAGGCTTACGGATTTTATCGGTGTTGGGAACCAGCACTGCTGCCCAAGGAGGCAATGTAAGACCAAAACAGTATGGGCGTAAGTCCACTGCTGTCGAGGCTGTTGCCCTTGAATTGGGAAGCCCACACTCTATCGCGTAGCGATGAGTGTTGGGTAGTTCACTGTGACCAAATTGGAAAAACCATAATCTTAAACTTTGGTTGCCCGATTGGCAGTATTTCTTTCAAGATCACGGACTTTTTTGCCACGCCAAAATAAACGAATTGGTGTACCAGAAAAACCCAATTGTTCACGGAATTGTCGGTCGATATAACGGCGATAACCTTCATTAAAACGCTTTGGATCGTTGACAAATAGAGCGATCGCAGGAGGTTGAGAACTAACCTGTGTACCGTAGTAAATTTTTCCTTGTTTTCCTTGACGGGTAGTAGGAGGAGTATGCCAGCGAACAGCTTCTTCTAATACTTCATTAATTACCGACGTACTCACACGACGACGATGTTCACCTACAGCAGTATCAACTAGATCCAGGATTTTTTCTACTCTTTGCCCTGTCATAGCACTGATAAAAATACTTTCTGCCCAGTCCATAAAATAAAGACGGTCTTGAAGCATTTTTTGATATTGATAGATAGTATTAGAGTCTTTCTCGACTGCATCCCATTTATTAACGACAATAACTGCTGCTCTACCTTCTTCAATAATGCGGTCTGCTAGTTTTAAATCTTGTTCGGTAACGCCATCGAGGACATCAATTACAAACAAAACTACATCAGCACGACGAATGGCTTTAAAAGCACGATTAATACTAAAAAATTCTGCCCCGTAATCAACATTTTTCTTGCGACGAATTCCAGCAGTATCAATTAATCGATAGGTTTTTTCATCTCTTTCTACTAAAGTATCGATCGCGTCTCTGGTTGTTCCTGAAATCGGACTAACAATTGCCCGTTGTTCCCCAGTTAGGGCATTAAGAAGACTAGATTTACCCACATTAGGACGACCAACAATTGCTACTTTAATTTCTTCAGTTTCAGAAATTTGATCAACAGATGGTAAATGGGTAATCAACTCATCTAATAAATCTCCTGTACCACTACCATGAATGGCAGAAATGGGATAAGGTTCACCTAAACCCAATTCCCAAAACTGAGCAGCTTGGATTAAACCTTGTTCGACTGATTCGCATTTATTAACTGCGAGTAAAGCAGGGACATTTTGTTGTCGTAACCAATCAGCAATTTCGCGATCGCCCTCGGTGGGGCCAGTTTGTCCATCAACAACAAAGATAGCTACCGCAGCTTCAGCTAAAGCTGCCATTGCTTGTTGACGAATGAGGGGTAAAAATTCGGTATCATCGTCAAATACTAACCCTCCTGTATCCACAACCTGAAAATCTCGGTCACGCCAAAAGGCTGGTCGATAAGTGCGATCGCGGGTTATACCTGGTTCGTCGTGAACAATTGCTTGTTGATCTCCTGCAAGGCGATTAACAAACGTAGATTTACCGACATTAGGTCTGCCAATAATAGCAACAATAGGTAACGGCATAATATTGATTATTTTTACGAAAAGTTTATATATTAGAAAGCGATTTTACTATTTTCACTTTAATAAAAGCTATATTTTTTCTGGGATAAAATTATCATCTAAAATTTGTTGTAAAGAATAAGGACATTGAGAAGGGATATTTGCTATTTTTGATTTTAATATTGCTTCTTACCTTGCCCTAGCATAGATAGTTTCTAATTCCTGTTCGGCATAATTGCGTAACGTTTTAGAATCTAAATATTGTGATAATTCAAAGCGAAAGTTACTAATTTCTTCTAGCCAGAGAAAATAATCTTGCTCGTATAATTGGCTTAAGTTTGATATTTGAGTAGTCACCTAACTTTTATGATTGGGTTGAATCAGAAAATCTTGCCATATAGCGTTTCTCAGATTAATGAGATACAGTTCATTTTAATGGTTGAGCGTTGATAGTTGATAGTTGAGACCTACGGTAGTGCGCTTCGCTTATGTTATATGGTTGATTATTCATCCTTCATAATTAGTAATTAGTAATTAGTAACTGGTAATGGTGTACCTCACCAAGAGCGAAAAAGGCTATATTTGATTATATCTTGGCGATTGAACTTGATACTAAACTTGACATTATCCATGCCTAAAGCCTTGGGAATTTTTGGTTCACAGACTCATTGGTTGCCCGTCCTAGTCAGGCTTATCCCCATCTCTGAAGCCAGGAGTTTGCGCTCTCGGTTTTTTCTGTCAAATATGATGAGAATCTTTTGAGATTCTTTAAACAATCATAATTTCGGTGGAGAAAGGCAGAGGGAAAAAAGAATTAAGATAATCAAATCTTATGATCGACGTCGAGGAATTTACACCATCGATATTTCACCACTAACCGTTAACCGTTTGTACTTACTTAGTTGCATGAATTTTTCTGCTAAATTTTCTGCTACTGTCGGACTAATCCAACCCATTTGTTTCAGAAGATGGATCGCGATCGCGTATTTAGCTCGTTTTGAACCATCTGCGACTTTGATTGCTAAACCCATTCCTTCTCCAACTCTACCGACACATTGAATTCCTTCTGCACCAGATTTACTAACTAATTCTCCTTCAGATAAACGCATTAACTCGGTGTCAAAAGCACCTTCTCCTGCAATCATGTTGGGATGATAAGTCATTGCTCTGACAATTCTTTCCAAATCAAGATTAGAGCCAGACGCTAACTTGGCGTAGAGACTAGCCATTTGTCTTAATTGCATCGAGTAAGTGGGTGCGCCACAATCATCTCGCGCACTAATTAATTCTTCTCCAGGCATTCCTAATAATTCAGCAATTTTATGCAGAATTAACTGTTGAATGGGACTAGAGCGACGTAAATAGTTATTAACTGGCCAATTACGTTGATGACAAACAGCTAACATTCCTGCGTGTTTACCCGAACAATTATGTTGTAGAGGACTACTTTTCCCTTCTGGTATAGGACACTGAAGCAAACTAGAGTCGAGATCGGCACGCCAAAGCACATTAAATACTTGTCTAGATTGTTCGATTGTGCCTTGATGAGAACTACAGATAATAGCTAAATCTTTATCAGACAAACCATATCGCTCTAAAGTCCCAGTTGTAGTTACAGCTAGAGCCTGAAAAGGTTTGAGTGCTGAACGAATAAAAGTTGAAGTTTCACAATTTCCTGCTACTAATAATACTCGACCACGAGCATCACAGACTGTTGCCTCGATTTGATGAACAGATTCAACAATCCCTTCTCGTAGCAAATGAATTTCTAATTTTGGTGTTTGAGTCCGTTGTCCTCTGGTCATGCAATTGCGCCCTTAAGATTTTGCGCCAGTTATAAAAAGAGTTTATCCCAAAATTCGCCAAATTAAACCATTAATTAGCCCCAAACTAGCTAAAAGCAATAAAGTTTTTTGCAGCCGTTGGATAATCGGTTTAATCTCATAAGTGACGATCAGACGATCGCGATTAAGCATCGTGATTGGTTTTGACCAAGTTTGACCATCATACCAACCAGACTCTTCATAAAAAATCCGTTCTTGGTATAAGCGATCGCTAATGTAAGACCAGCCTAAATATAGTCTTAACCAGACCAAAATGATGAATAAACTTCCTCCTAGACTGGTAGAAATAATAAATTGAGGTAGCTGATCGACAGGAGAAAAACTAGCAGCAGCTATTGGTGAAGCAATCATTCCACCCCAAAATCCTACCCAGCCTAGCTTTTTACCGTAACTTACC
Organism: Stanieria cyanosphaera PCC 7437; assembly: GCF_000317575.1. Taxonomy (NCBI): domain Bacteria; kingdom Bacillati; phylum Cyanobacteriota; class Cyanophyceae; order Pleurocapsales; family Dermocarpellaceae; genus Stanieria; species Stanieria cyanosphaera. The sequence continues at coordinate 3,486,759 of NC_019748.1, forward strand.
AAATTTAAAGTTGCCCAACAAAAAAACCAGGAATCTTTTAATTCTTCGTATTCGTGGATTGGTTGTTGTTCTTGTGGTACTGGACAAAAATCAACAGCAGACTCCCTCATGATCCTTTCAAATGATTCCAACAATTTTACGATGCTAGATACTCAATCCTTTGGGCATGACCCCAAAATGCCTCTAGATTATAATATTCTCGCTCTTGAGGCAAAAAGATATGTACAATTACTTCGCCGTAATCTTCTAAAACCCAGCTTCCTTCGGTTTTACCAGCAACTCTAACGGGATAGTGATTAAAAGTTTCAGCAACTTTTGTTTCTATGGCATCAGCGATCGCTCTTACCTGAGCTTTAGAAAATCCAGTCACAATTACAAAATAATCAGCCAGATAAGATACTTCTGCTACTTGCAAAATGACTAGATCTGCGCCTTTTTTATCATCTGCTGCTTCCGCTATTTTCCAAGCCAATTTTTGGCTATCAAAAGTATAGTTAGTGTTACTTTGTTCAGTGGTTTTTTCGTTCAATTCATATTGATGTTGTTTGCTCATTTAAATTCAGATTAATGATCTTGGCAATTATTCAAATCTCGATTTAAAGTTGAATGTCATAACTGATTATCTCAGGTTATCATTTTGTTTCTAAAAATTGCTTCTCTTGAATTAAAGCCCAATTACGAGTTAGAATCACCCGTGGGTGGATAATTTTTATTCGACTTACTAAATATCTTAGAGAATAATCACAAGTTTGTCTTACAGCTTTATAAAGATTTTCACGAGCAGTCAAACGAATTACTTCTAGCTCTGGTGTATTACCACGCAATGGTTCTATAGCATCGGCAACAAATACGACACAACTGAGGGGACTCATGCCAGGAAAACCCAAGGTATGATGGCGAATAGCTGCCAAGATTTCTGGATTTTCAATCCCAAATTCTCGTTGAGCCACAATTGCTCCAACCTCAGCATGAAGTAGATGAGGAGAGTTGGTTAAAATTTCATCAGTTTCAACTCCATGCTGTTGAGCCAAAGACAATAGTTTGTCTGGAGGAAAGAATTTAGCTAAATCGTGCATTAAACCTGCTAAAGCAGCTTCTTGTTCGTTGACTTGATGCAAACGAGCTAATTCAAGACAGGTTTGTTCTACTCCCAAAATATGTTCAATCCGCTCAGCAGAAACATGATCGGCTAACCAAGCCAAAACGCGTTCGCGCATAAATTACAGTTTATCAATCAATTTATTTAAATCTTAACCAAATTGCTCATTTTCTGGTTAATCTCCTGTTTCCTATTCCCTATTTCCCCTCAAGCTTTTGCGGTCGCAAAAAAAATTGCTGTAAAAAGCGAATAATTATAGTAGCGTTTTGATTAATTGAAGACAAATAAATCAGACTTCGGATTTTGGGATTAAAGATAAAATACGGTTAGGAATTACCGAAGCAAATAGTTGTTCATACTTATCTAAAGCCAGTTCAAACGAGTAGTTTTGTTCAGCGAAAGCTCTGCCTTGTTGTCCTAATCTTACAGCGCGATCGCGGTCTTGGTATAATTCTTGAATAGCTTGGGCTAAAGCGATTGAATCTTCAGGTGCAGTCACAATTCCACCACCACTTCTTCTGATCGCACTAGCAGCAGTACCTGTAGCTGCAACGGAAGCCACAATTGCTCTCCCACTAGCCAACAAAACTTGAATTTTGGAGGGCATATTAAAATCTAAAACATTCTTCTTTTGTACTACTAAACCAACATCAGCACCAGCCAACATATCTGGTAACTTTTGTCTAGGTTGAAAAGGAAGTAAACGAACATTGTTAACTTGATGTTTTTGGCAATATTGTTGCAGTTTAGCTAAAGCTTTTGGTTCACCGACAATAACGAGCGCAATTTCTGGGCAATGTTGTAAACGAGCAGCAGCATCAATTACAGTTTCTAAACCTTGAGTCAAAGCAATATTACCCGAATAAAGAACTACAAATTTATCTTCTAGTTGATGTTCCCGACGAAACCAATTATTTTCTCTCACTAAAGGTTTAATAAAATTGATATCAACCCAATTAGGAATTTCAACTATTTTTTCTAAAGCAACTCCTTTATTAGTAATATTTTTAGTAAAACCATCAGCAATTACACTAATTTTAGTAGCTGTTTTATAAGCAAATTTTTCTAAGGTTTTTAACACCTTAATCATAGTTTGATTATTAATTAAACCAACATGAACCGCAGCATCTGGCAAAATATCTTGTAAATTTAACACGATTGGAGAGCCATAAATTCCACTAACAATTGCTGCTGGAACACATACTGGTAAACCTGGAACGGTTAATAAAATAACATCGGGTCGCCAACCATTCAAAGCTTGAATTAAACTTAAGCAAGCAAAACTAACTTCAAACCCAATTCTGCTCAAAAGATTACGTTTTTTACTTGTCCAAATATAACAACGTTGAACTTTTACTCCATTAATAACTTCATTACAAAAAAGCTTCCCTTTGTATTTGGCAGCAATTTCTCCGGCAGGATACCAAGGCATAGCTGTAATAACTCGTACTTGATGACCTCTTTTGACCATACCTTCTGCTAACTCAGTCATTAAAGGCGCAATTCCAATTGGTTCGGGATAATAGTTGTAAGAATAAATAAGGATTCTCATAAGGAAGCGGACTGTTTTTATTGTTAATTAAAAGTTATTAGTAATATTATTTAGACAAGATTATCTAGAAAATTTTTTTTGAATCAATAACCGTTATCTCATCGGCTTACTTCAAGTAGTTGGCTGTTTTGTTAATTAATTATCTTTCTCTATCAAATAGGTAAAAGCTCCAATTTGGGTGAAGTTTTCCTAAAAGTTTATTGAAGATTTGATAAAGTACGTAAAAATACTTGATATAGCAATTCTTAGACTCACGAGGTACACCATTACCAGTTACCAGTTACCAATGAACTATCAACCATTAACAATTAACCAAAACCAGAAGGTTGAATGTACTTCACAACTATAAGAAAAGCTATAGGTATTTGTTTGTTTATAGATAAACTAGGGATTGATCCAAAAATGATTAGTTTAAGGAAACTCTTATTTTCTTTGCTGTTGAGTATGGCATTGTTGATAACTTCTTGCGCTCAACAAGCTCCTTCGCGTTTCGATCAAGCTCAACAAGAAAGTACGGCAAGAAATTCTAGTGCAGTAGTTAAAGAATCTGAAGCAGGCAGTAGTTTTAATCGCTTTTTTCCTACTCCTAGTAATGGTTATGAACGAGTTTATACTCAGGAGAAAAAAGGTTTTGCTGAAGCTAAATTGAAAAAAGACGGCAAAGAAGTCGCAGTCATGGCAATTTCTGATACTCTCAATAATCCGAGTGCTTTAGCCAAATTTAAATCAAGCACTGCCAAAATTGCTGGTTATCCTGCCGTAACTCAAGGTAGTAATGGTACTGCTGTTTTAGTGGCTGATCGTTTCCAAGTCAAAGTTTTGTCGCGGGATCCTGCTTTTACCGAAAGCGATCGCCAAACTTGGTTGAGTAAATTTGATCTGCGGGGTTTATCTCAATTGCAGTAATTTCTGAATAGAACTTAGCTCATTGTATAAATTTAGTTTGATAAGGAGAATAGAGTGAGCAAGCCAATTTTTGAACTGGTAAACGAATTACCAACCAATAATCTAACCACAATGATGTTAAAGTCTCTAGATTTTGTTGCTCCTGGAGAATGGCAAAATTTGGTGGGATTTGAAAATACAATTCGTGCTGTTACTGGAGAAACAGATGAAAGTATGATTCAACAGATTGGCGATCGCGCAGTCTGGCTTTACAATGATAAATCTCAAGGTTATCAACGAGCTATGTGGCTTTACCAAACGGTTGATAGTGCCGATAGTGCTTTAGGTGCAGCAGCTTTGGCTAATAAGGTAGGAGATAAAATTCCCTTGGTGGGAGGATTATTAACCAAAATCACTCCTAACCCTAATAAAGCTCAATCAATTGATCTTTGTTTGAAATTAGTAGTTGAATTGGTTGCTTTTTGCCAAATTAATGGTATTCCAGGAGATAGCATTGGCGATTTTGTCGCTTCCTTAGCTGATTATAGTGGTGAATCTTTAATGCGGATGGTAGCTTTAGTTTGTATTGATGGTTTAATTCCTCTAGGGCCTGATTTTCTGCTCAAAGCTCAATCTACTCTTGCCAATCTTAGTCCTCAAGAATTGAATCAAAATCCTACTTTTAGTCGTGTTAAAGAGCTTATTCCTGGTGGAAATACGAGGGGTCAATTAAATTTTATTGGTGATAGCTTTGATTCCGTCAAAGGATGGATGAGTAATCTGGTTACTGAAAAAAACCTAACTCCAGAAAAAGTCTTTAGTAGACTACAAAATTTCCTTGAATTTTCTGACAATAAACTTGATTATGTAGCTGCCTTTTTAGACATGAGTACTAATTATTATGAACATACTGGTACTCAAACTTTAGCAAGACGCTTGATTGAACGTGCTGTGGCGGAAATTTAAATCTTGCATCGGGTAACGTTTGCGCATTACTAAGCAGTTACCGCGATCGGGGAGGTTAAGATATTGCAAATCATCCGTAAGTTTTTTCATAAACTGAAGCCCTCTACCTCCCTCTTTTTCCAAAGAATTAAGGTCATTTTCTAGGCTGTTTTTTAACTGGGCTTTCAAATCAAACGGTTGACCTCGGTCCCAAATCCGCATCTCTAGAAAATTGGGAAATAATTTTATTTCTAGATCAATCGGTGTATTTTTAGGAAGATTTTGATGAGCATGGCGAACGGCATTGGTAAAAGCCTCGACTAAGGCTACTTCACATTGCCAGCCAGTTTTTTGTGGTAAGGCAGGAAAAATTACTCCTTCAAACCACTGTAAAATTTCTTTAAGTGCTTCTAACTCGGTTTTGACCTGAAGGTGAAACTGTCGAATTACTTTTTCTCTTGTCATTCAACTAAAAATTGAGATTAGGCTAGAGAGGTTTATTCTATTTTTTATTCATCCCTCACACTAATTATATTTTCGCTAAATCAAGTCAAAAATGCTACCAGTAAAATATTAAATATCATAAAGCCCATTGCTGAAACTCAGCATGAGCTAATTTTTTTTAAACCGCACCACTATTTTTATCAAAGAGAATACTAATAGTTCTAAATATCAGTTGCAGATCGTACTTCAAACTCCAATTTTCTTGGTAACGTAAATCAAGTTTAATGACATCTTCAAAATTCCTTACTTTCGATCTGCCGTTGACTTGCCATTCTCCAGTCATACCAGGTTTAACATTCAGACGTTGCCACTCTGGTATTTGATAAGTTTCTACTTCATCAGGGGTAGGTGGGCGAGTACCAACTAAACTCATATCTCCTTTTAAAACATTCCAAAATTGAGGAAATTCATCAAGACTAGTACGACGCAAGAATCGACCGACTTTGGTAATTCGAGGATCATGATCATTTTTAAAAAAAGCACCACTAGCTTGATTTTCAATTTTCGCTTTCATTTCTTCAGCATCAATACACATGGAACGAAATTTCCAGATGGTAAATCGTTTACCTAACCAACCACAACGGGTTTGCTGGAAAAAAATTGGTCCCGAACTATCAAGTTTAATGGCGATCGCGATTGGGACAATTATGATCCCAGTCATAATTAAACCAACTAAAGCCCCCATAATATCGAGCGCTCTTTTGATCCACGATTTAATTGAAGGATGTGTTGCTAGTTGTTGGCGTTCTGACCATTTTTCTACAGCTTGAATGTTAAAAATTTCTGACAATCCTGTAATTGAAAAAACAGCCATCACAGGTGGTTGAACCTGGTTTAGAATCAACTCTTGATTTTTTTCTCTTGCTGTTTTGAAAACACTAACTAAAGCACCTACTCCACTACTATCAATAAATTTCGTTTCACTAAAATCAAGAATGATTTGTTGAGTAGTAAGATTTTGTTGTAATAGTTCCAAGCAAGTTTGTTTAAACGCCACTGCTTCTAAAACAGTTAAACGTTCTGGTAATTGAACTGTCGGATTGTTTTGCAAGTAAGTTATTGAAAAATCTAATTTTGGAGTTTGATGAGTCATGTATCTTTCAAGCTATTGATCAATATCAGGATTGTTTATGACATCTATAAATCTTATTGTCCTAATTATTTCCTCATAATTTAACTAAGATTAGGTAAATTGATCATAGAGTTGTTGTGAAACAATCAAAACCCGAAGTAGTTGAAAAATTTTAACTTAAAGACGAGTATCTCCTCTTGCAATTGGTTCTTCGGGAGACTTCATGCGTGCTTTAGCTTTATTGGCACTACGTTTTAGAGCTTGTAGACGTTCTTCGTATTTTTTGCGTTGACGACGATTAGGGGTTTGTTCAATCAGAGTTTTTAAAGCACTACCCATACTTTTATAAGCATTAGGAAGAGTATAACCAAAACGAGTAGCTAGAGCGATCGCTTTATCATCAGCTTCAATCGCGTCTTTAATCGTTTTTTCACTGTTATTTTTCTGCCAAAGACGATAACCAGAAACCCCACACAGCGCTAAAGCAAGCAATAGCAACAAGCCATCTTGTACCCAAAGTTCTCCTACAGCACCACCTAAACCAATCGCCAGGGCTGCCATTTCCCATCCTTCTCTAGGAATTGTATCGCCTTGAATTCTTGCGACTTCATGCCAAAATAGTAGATTTCTTTGGTCAATCGCCAGATTTTCCCATTTAGCTAAATCGATTTGAATTTCAATCTCATCTTTGCCAATCTCTTCGCAGCGAATTAGAGGAGGATTGACTTCAGTTGTTCCTTCGACAATTACCCAACTTTGTAATTCTGGTGGTAAGAGGGTTTTTAATCTTCTTAATTCATTGATTTCGGCTCTAGCAGAAGAGGTTGCATAACTCATATTGTCTACCGCAAGATTAATCTTAATATTTTGCTGTTTGGCTGTTCTTATCATATCTAAATTTAACTGTTTCCTTAATGCTTGGGTTATGGTTAATGACCAGATAAACTTAATAAAGATTTATATAGACAAAAAATATGACCAGATTGAGACAAAAGAATTTAATTTCTTTAGGACTGTTTATTTTTGGTTTGATTACTAGTCTTGGGTTGGCTACTATCATCAATTCTGGTATGGTTGTCGCTCAAGCAAAACCGAGTCAAGTCAATGATTTATCTCAGCTTAATTTGGTTCAAGCGATTGTTTTAGGATTTGTTCAAGGAATGACGGAGTTTATTCCCATTAGTAGTACGGCACATCTTAAAGCAATCCCCGTGTTTTTGGGGTGGGGAGATCCAGGAGTTAGTTTTACTGCTGTGATTCAATTGGGCAGTATTGTAGCTGTATTGTGGTATTTCTGGTCAGATTTAAGCAAAATTGCCGTGGGAATGGTTAAAGCGATTCGTGATTCTGATTATCAGTCACAAGATTTTTGGTTAGCATTAGGAATTACAGTAGGTACTATTCCAATTGTGATCGGTGGATTATTAATTAAAGCTTTGATTCCTGATTTTGATAATTCTCCTCTTAGAAGTATGACTGCGATCGCTATTGCCTCGATCATAATGGCTTTGTTACTAGCTTTATCCGAAAAAGTTGGAACGCAGCGACGTAATTTTGAGAAATTAACCGCTAGAGATGGGATTTTAATGGGTTGCGCTCAAGCTTTGGCTTTAATACCCGGTGTATCTCGTTCTGGTTCAACTTTAACTGCTGGTTTGTTGATTAATTTGGAACGAGCAACAGCAGCTAGATTTTCTTTTTTATTAGGACTGCCAGCAATTACTTTAGCAGGATTAGTAGAATTAAAAGATGCTTTAGATCAAGGTTTGGCTGATTCAGGATTCGTTCCTTTGTTAGCAGGAGTAATTTCTTCAGCAGTATTTTCTTATCTAGCGATCGCTTGGTTGATCAAATTCTTACAAAAAAGAAGTACTTGGGTCTTTGTTTGGTATAGATTAGCCTTTGGGGTATTTATTTTAGTTGCGATCGCTTTTGGGTGGTTATCTAATTATTAAGAATAGTTTATGAGTCAAGCTTCGATACAACCAGCTAAAATTACCAGAATATTACCAGATTCAATCGCAGCAGAAATCGGTTTTGAACCTGGAGATGCGATCGTTACTATCAATGGTACTCATCCTCGTGATTTAATTGATTACCAATTTTTATGTGCCGATGAATATCTAGAATTAAAAGTACTTGATTCACGTGGTAAAACTCATCAAATTGAAATTGAAAAAGACTATGACGAGGATTTAGGACTCGAATTTGCTACTGCCTTATTTGATGGTTTAATTCAGTGTAATAATCGCTGTCCTTTTTGTTTTATCGATCAACAGCCTCCAGGCAAAAGAGACAGTCTTTATCTAAAAGATGATGATTATCGTCTCAGCTTTCTCTACGGCAGTTATTTAACTTTAACCAACTTAACTGAAAGAGAATGGCAAAGAATCGAACAGATGCGCTTATCTCCTCTATATGTCTCGGTTCACGCTACCGAACCAGAAGTGAGAATTCGTCTACTCAAAAATCCTCGCGCTGGACAAATTATGTCTCAGTTACAATGGTTTCAGGATAGACGTTTACAAATTCATGCTCAAGTTGTAGTTTGTCCTGGTATAAATGATGGCACACACTTAGCAAAAACTTTATTAGATTTAGCTTCTTTTCACCAAGAAGAAATCCCCGCAGTCGCTTCCGTAGCAGTTGTTCCCGTCGGATTAACTCGTTTTCGTCCCCAAGCAGATCAATTAATTCCAGTCAGTAAAGAAAAAGCAAAAGAAGTAATCGCGCAAGTACAACAATTACAAACTCAATTTAGAAAGCAGTTTGGCAGTAATTTCGCTTGGTTAGCAGACGAATGGTTTTTAATCGCCAGAGAAGAATTACCATTCGAGTCAGATTATGAAGATTATCCCCAAATTGGTAATGGAGTAGGTTCGATTCGTTTGTTTATTAAAGATTTTCAAAAAATTGCCAGTCAGATGTTACCATCCAGCATTGCTCAATCTCGTCATCTAAGTTGGGTAGTAGGCAATGCGGTGGAATTAGCTTTTCAACCATTAGTACAACAATTAAATTCAGTTACAGGATTAGTAGTCAATTTATTTCCCCTCCGAAGCGAATATTGGGGGCAAGCAATTACAGTCACTGGTTTATTGACTGGACAAGATTTAATCACAGGATTGACAGGAAAAGATTTAGGAGAAGGAATTTTATTACCTTCTTTAATGTTGAAGCACGATGATACTAGGTTTCTTGACGATCTAACTGTAGCTGAAGTGAGTCATAAGTTAGGAGTAGAAATATTTCCTGTTACTGGTGTAGAAGAATTGCTTGAAAAATGTATTTTATAGCAAGTTTAAATTATTAAAACTGGGACAAGGAGAAAAACAGCAAAACCTCTTGATTTCATTTGCTTGCTAACCGAAAACTTTCTTCTTCCTCTTTGTGCTTCTGCGAGAGATTCTAAGAAAACATTAACTTACGCATCACCAAAGCGATCAAACTAACAGCACAAACCACAGCTATTTGTCCTGGTAAAGGATAAATTGAATAGGCTAAAATGGCTTGCCATAAAGATTGATTGCCATTTAGATTGGTTAGTAAGTCGAGTACAGTCAAATAAGTAATACCAGTCAAATGAATTACCACAAAACCGATTAGACAACTCAAAGCTAGAGAATTGAGGCGAGCTAAACTTTGATAAGCATAAAAACCACATAGCCACGCACCAAAAATAAATCCTAAAATATAACCAAAAGTTGGCTGTTGCAAATATTGCCAACCTCCACCGCGCTCAAAAATAGGTAACCAGGCTAAACCTAAAATTACATAAACTATTTGGGATAGTAAAGCAGCATTTTTTCCTCCTAAACAGCCTGTTAATAAAACTGCTCCAATTTGATAGCTGACGCCAAGGGTTTGTATTTTCATTCCCCCTACCCACGACCAAGGGGCATTGATAGTATAAGCTTGAACAAAAGTACCCCCGATAGTTAAAATTAAGCCAACAGTTGCCCAAAGGATTATTTCTGGAGGCGAAACTGTATGAGCTTGATTTGGTTTATCCAATTCTAAATCAAGTCGATTGTGTAACCATTGATTTTCAACTTGTAGCTCTTCAATCGTTTTTTGTTTTTGCTGAACCAATTGCTGTAAATGTTCGATCAAAAATTTAACACTAGGAGGAGTAACATCCCATTCATAATCAGTGATGTCTGCATTTGGTTTGGCAAGCTGTTTAAGATCTGACATAGACTGAACTAGTTTAGAGCATTTTCCAGTGTACTCGCTCAAATTAAGTAATCCCAGTTCTTAGTTAACTAAATTTTGGAAAAAACTAAATCAGATCAACTTAAGTTGGTTATAGCTGTTAGTTCAAGCTTCTTTCAGGGAACTCTAACAATATAACTTCTTATTTATTAAATAGTTTTAATTAACCTTGCTCTCGTGTTAGGTGTAATACTTTATGGATTTTGCTATTAAACATGGACTTTTTAAATTTAAAATTACAGATTATCATGCTATTCTCGGAGTTCCTCTAGACGCAGATGCTAAACAAATTAGGCTTCGATATTTAAAAATAGCTCAAACTATACATCCAGATATCTTTAAAGGAAATTCAGAGCAAAAAAAATTAGTTAATCAAATATTATCAAAGTTGGTCAATCCAGCTTATGAAAACTTATCCAGAAAAACTGCTTATGTTGAGCATCAATTAGTATTAACTCAAGTAGGTAAACAAATCGCCGAACAGAACAAGAAAATTCATCCTGTTAGTCAATTAGCTCAAGAATTATTGGAAAATCGTGGAGATTTAGAGCTTACGTATCATAAGTTTTTAAAAATTGTGAGCAATGAGCAATATCAATCTTTAGACCAAATTACTGATAAGATAGCTCAAATTAGTGAACTCAATTTAGTTTACTTAATGCTCAAACAAGCTCAAGGAATAAATAAAGAAGAAATTTCTCCAGCTAAAATTACTCAATCTCAACCACAACGACAACCACAGCCAACATCTCCACCTCCAACCAATATTCAACAGCCAACCCACCCACAAACGGAAGAAATAACTCCTCAGTCTAGAGTTGCTTCTTATCTTCGTCGCGCTCAAGAATATATCGATAAAAAGAACTTTACTATGGCTGTCTCTGAACTACGAGATGGGTTAAAAATTGACCCAAACAATAGTACTTGTCATGCTTTACTAGGACAAACCTATCTAAGTCAAGACCAGTTGACGATGGCAAAAGTTCATATTAACAAAGCTTATCAACTTGATCCCAAGGATATAGTGGCGATCAAAATGAAACAAGTATTAGATAAGTTGACTAAAAACGATAGTACAAATCAATCTAGTGCTGCTCGTACTCAAGGCAGTCAAGCTGAAAGTAAATCAGGTAACGGTAATATTTTTGGTGGTTTGTTTGGGTCAAAAAAAAAGTAAGATAAATTTGGTTATTTGTCCTTTTTACGAAGTCAAACAATGAGCGAGGACTAATGACCAATGAATAATAACCAGTAACTAATGACTAGATGATTCATCAACCACCAGCAGGAGCAAGAGATTTACTTCCTTTAGAAGTAGCACAAAAAGGTTGGATTAACGATCGCTTGCAACAAGTTTTTCAGCGATGGGGTTATCAACGTATTGTTACCTCTACTTTAGAATGGCTTGATACCCTCACCGCCGGCGGTGCTATTCAACCATCAACTGTGATTCAGCTACGGGATGAGTCGGAAAGAACTTTAGGTTTGCGTCCTGAATTGACTGCTTCAATTGCTCGTGCTGCGGTGACACGCATGGCTGGTAATACTTATCCTCAACGTTTATGTTACCGCGCCAACATTTTCCGTAATCCACCGCAAAATCATCACGGTCGCCAATTAGAATTTTATCAAGCAGGAGTAGAGTTACTCTTTGCAGGGGGTTTATTAGCCGATGCAGAAATTTTATTGTTACTGGCTAATTGTTTAAAGGATTTAGGTGTAGAAAATTGGCAGATTATCTTAGGACAAGCGGAGTTAACGCGATCGCTTTTAGCTTTATTTCCTGAATCATTGAGAAAACAAGTCCGTCATTGTCTGGCAAATTTAGACCGTGTAACCTTAGAGAAGTTACCTCTTGAACCGACTTTAAAAGAAAAAGCTTTATTTTTATTTGATTTAAGGGGTAAACCTAAAGAAGTTTTAGCAAAAATAGCTAAGTGGGAATTAGATCAATCTGCTCAAGAAATTGTTGACAATTTAAAGTCATTAGTTGATTTACTTGCTAATAGTTCTGACTTTCCTATTCCTTTGACTTTAGACTTAAGCTTGTGGCAAACCTTTGATTTTTATACAGGTATTGTGTTTGAAGTTGTCAGTTTTAACCATAATCAATCCTATTTATTAGGTAAAGGTGGACGTTATGACCAGTTATTAGGACTTTATCATCCTCAAGGAATTAGTTCTCCTGGGATTGGTTTTGCCTTAAATATTGAAGACTTGCATTCTTGCTTGTTGCCTACTAATAAGTTACCCCAACAAACTGCTGCTAGTAATTGGTTAGTAATTGCTCAAACTCCATCAGCAGCGAGTGCAGCTTTAAATTATGCTCAAAAACTACGTAATTCTGAACAATTAGTCAGAGTAGAATTAGATTTGGGCGAACGTTGTCCTGAAGAAATTAGAGAATATGCTCGTAACTGTCGGATTAAAAAGTTAGCTTGGCTTTCATCTGAAGGAGAAGCAAAGATCGAAACTCTTGGCTAAAAAGATGGGAGAAAAGGAGAGGGGGAGCAACCTAGTATTAATATTGAGTAAATCACTTCTGCATCTGTTGCACCTTTACACCTCTACCCAAATCATTAATAGGAAATAGCGAAAAGTTGGCTAACTTAATTCGCGATCGCAACTACTTATTAGTCATGAGAATTCTGCTGGTTGAAGATGAAAAGCGTATTGCCCAAGCATTAGCAGAGACATTAAAAGATAGACAATACATCGTTGATATTGCTACCGATGGTGAAATGGGTTGGGATTTTATTGAAACTCTCAGCTACGATCTAATTTTGCTCGATATCATGCTGCCCAAATTAGATGAAATTAGTTTGTGTAAACGTCTGCGACAAGCTGGGTATTTAACACCAGTGCTAATGTTAACCGCCAAAGATAGCAGTAATGATAAAGTAATCGGATTAGATGCAGGTGCAGGCATTAATTTAATTCCTGTTACAACTAATATTTACAGTCATCTTAATGATTTAGACCGCGATTTTTGGTTTTGGAAACTTCATTTTCAGGGTTCATTTTTTGCTGCGATCGCTCATGCTTTTACACGTCGATTTCATACAGTTTCAATTGCTTCTACTATTGAACCTTTATCCTTAAGAGGTCGTGAAGATTTAATCAGAGGAATTAAACGAATTATTTCACGTTATCACCAAACAGATATTCAGGGAATGATTAAGCGAGTTGATCGACAATTTTTCCAAGGGAATCTGGTTAATTTGGTTAAAAAAAGTAATTATCTAATTAAAAAATAAACTGTATAAAAATGAGACAAACAGGATTGTACCTCTTTGTCTCTCAAAAATTATTTCAAAGTTTTAGCACTCAGTAGTTAACGCATAGCTGCTGTGGGTAAAGATGATTGTATATTTTGAGGAGTTCTAATACTATGAGAACTAGTTTCCAGTAACAAATTTCTAATCAATCTAGCTGCCATTTTTTGTGCCAATCTTTCAGCAACCGTTTGACCTAATTGATGAGTTTCTGGCTTAGTGATAATTTTAGTCACAACAGAGATTAACCGTGTCGGATCGAAACCAGGAGTTTTTTGCAAAAGTGCGATAATATTTTTGAGATGCTTAACAGTATAAGACTCTTCCTGTAACTCTGAGGGGGTTTCCTGGATAGTTAAACCCACCTGTTGACGAAAAGCTGTTGAGAGGTTATACCAAGTTCTTCTTCCCAGATTATCGATCGCATTAACTAATTCATCCGCAATGCGATCGCGAATAAATGCGCCTCGTTCCGAAAACAGAAAGTCTACTACTTGGTCAATAATTTTATCAAAATTGTAGTCTCTCGAATCATTGGCATTGCGCATCAAGTTTTCTAGACGATGCCAACGAAATCCTTCTTCTTTAAATAATAAATCTTTTAATGAAGCTCTTAATTCTGGGGCTGGATCTGTCAGTAAACGTTTAGCTACATAAGGATAAGCTTTAGAAAGGACTTTAAAATCAGGTTCAATACCGATCGCAATCCCTTCTAAGGTTACCATTGAACGAATAATCAAAGCGTAATAAGCAGGTACGCGGAAAGGAAACTCATACATCATTGCTGACATCTGATCGGTAATACTTTTGAAGTTTAATTCGGCAACGCTAGCACCCAACGCATTACCAAACACATTAGCTAAAGCAGGGACAATTGGGGTCAGATCTGTATCAGGAGTCAAAAAATCTAATTTAACGTAATCACGAGATAATGCCTCAAAATCTCGGTTAACTAAATGAACAACTGCTTCAATCAAACCATACCTTTGATAAGGTTTAATTCGGCTCATCATGCCAAAATCTAAATAAGCTAGTCTGCCATCAGGCATTGCTAGTAAGTTACCTGGATGGGGATCGGCATGAAAGAAACCATGTTCTAGTAACTGTCGCAGCGAGCATTCTACGCCTACTTCCACTAAATGGGTTGCATCGATTCCTTGTGCCTGAATTTCTTTGATATTAGTCAGTTTAGTTCCACTTACCCACTCCATAGTAAGAACTCTTCTGCCTGTATACTCCCAGTAAATTTTAGGAATATAGATTTCTTCCAAATAACCATAGAGTTTTCTAAATCTTTCTGCATTGCGCCCTTCTTGCATATAATTAATTTCTTCAAAGATGCGCTCTGCCAATTCATCAGTAATAGCAACTAAATTGGAACGAATTTGCTTAAGATTATGCTGCGCCCAACTAGCAATGCTACGCATGATATAAATATCAAGGGTAATGCGACGAGTTAAATCGGGACGTTGGACTTTAACTGCTACTTCTTCTCCTGTTTTTAATCTTCCCTTATAAACCTGTCCCAATGATGCAGCAGCAATTGGTTGAGGAGATAATTCTGCATAAATTTCATCTGGAGTTTCGCCTAATTCTTCTTCAATGAAACGAAAAGCTACTTCATTAGGAAAAGAAGGTAATTGATCCTGTAACTTGGCAAGTTCATCTAAATAAACTGGCGAAACTAAATCTGGTCGAGTAGAAAGAGCTTGACCTACTTTAATATAAGCAGGACCGAGTTGAGTTAAAATTTCTCGCAGTTGAATTGCTCTTTTTCGCTCATTTTTCAGCGAAATACCTCTAAATTTGTCCCACCACAAACCCAAAGTATAAGCAGCAAAAGGCAACAAAATATTGATTAACCTTCCTAAAACCAGGAAAGGACGCTGACGATATTGAGCATTAATGCGATCGGGGTTGTAACGCCAGTCTGCATCTGGCTCATCATAGCTTGATTCTAAGTCTTCGTTTCCATCGATAGAGAGGGAAAAAGACTCAAGTTCCTCTAAGGAAGATGTTGGAGATAATGTCTGTTGAGGCATAAATATTTAGACTGACGTTAACAACTTTTGTAAACAATTGTAACAATTTAACAAGTAATTGTTTCTTTGATTAGCTTAACGATTAATTTACCTTGATTGGAGTTAGGAATTACCGATCAATTTTTTGTAACGAACAAAAATTAAAACCGATCTGATTTTGGTACAGTCCACCAAGCTAAGGCATAAGGTTGAGTAGGTTCATTAACTTGACGACGATGATAAACCCGAATTTTATAACGTCCAGATGAGGGGATTTTACAAAATATATGTTCGACACTATCTTCCGAACTAATTGAAGAACAAACATTACGCAGGTTACTTTCTTGATCGAGTGGGATCAAATAGAGGTCAAGATTATTTAAACCTCGATCGCGAAAATTTTCTCCTACATCGTATTTTTGGTTGTTATTGCGGTCATTTAACTCAACCATGCGGTTCCAAGCTAAGGTAATTGAAACAAAGCTATCTTTAACTAAAGGTTCAGCTAAAATATAATCGCGATCAGAATTTACTTCTACAGTACGGTAATCCCAACCCTTTGCAGGAACAGCCTCTTCAGGAGCAAATTGACCTGCACTAAATTGTTGATAAGCACGGAACGCATTAAGATGTCCAGTACCCATTTGAATATCTAAAGGAATACGAGGATTGGTATAAGCATCCGATTGCAACCAATTACCATTTTTTTCCCCAATGGTAGTTCGTTTCATACCTAATAATAAACCGTCTCCGCGATCGCGCAATTTATCAGCCGAATTCAGCAAGACAGCTTTCATAACTTCGTGACGACGCGAAGCTAGACTCCAGTTTGGTAAAGCTTGATTCAAATTGCGATCGCCGTATTCTTGTAATAAAGCTACTGAAGCAGTGATATGAGGTGCAGCAAAACTTGTTCCACTTACTTTCTCAATTTCTCCTTTTTGATTATGCACCAAAATATTACTTCCAGGGGCAAGTAGACCAATCGCACGTCTTTGTCCAACATTAATTTCTTTTTTAATAATGCTACGACCAATGCCTATAGGTAAATCACTAAGATTAGCAAAATCTACCTTAGTAAAAATTCCTTTGCGCTTAGTTGTATAAGCAGTAGTTATGCCATTAAAATTATCTGTTGGAATGGGAATTCCTCCCGTACCTTGATTACCAGCAATAACATAAAGCGTATTATGAACTCTGGCAGACCAATCAATACATTCTGTCAGTAAAGCTTTGCCATCTAATTTAGCGTTTTCTCTAGGATCGCGTTCTAAAGACTCACCAAAACTAAAATTGATCGCTCGCACATCTCCACTATTTTGCAGAGCAATGTGTTGAGTAGCTAAACATTCTTGGGGTTGTCCCCCATCTTTGAGAGAACCAACTGCTGAAGCGTACAACTTTGCCTCGGGAGCAACTCCTGGCAATTGTTTATCCTTGCTAATCATGACTCCAGCGACCATAATAGCGTGGTTATCCACATTGCTATTAGAACTAGCTACAACATTACGATAAAAAACTCCTTTAGGTGCGATCGCAGCATCTTTAGCACCACTTTTATCTAAACCAAATTTTCCAGGTCTGCCAATTTCTACCTGACCAATACCAATTTTGCGTCCTAATAAATTATAAGGAGATTGATGTAAAAGACGAGCATTGATCCCAAAATCTCCCACCGAACTATCCAAGGCGCAAACAGGTAAAATCAAGCCAAAAATAAAAAAACTAGAAGTCAGCCATCCTAGCCGTGTCATAGATGCTATTTACTCTTAATTCAATAAAGCTATACTTTTATAGTAATTACCGTACCAAATTAACAAAAATACTTGCGTTAATTTAAAATCTGCGTTACAAGTATATAGAGAATATCCCTGCCATATCGGAACTCCCAATAATAGCAAATATGTAAGAGTTAGGGATACTAGACTAAACAAAGATTAATTTTAAGTTAAATAAATTAAGACTGACTAAGAGCAAACTATATGACTAAACAAGTCGCTCATCCTATGATGAAGTTGCAGCGCAAAGTTTCTTCGCTGATCGATTCTCAAATTATTACCCCAGAAGACAGCATCGGCAAAATTGCCATGTTACTTGGTAATGATTGGAATTATTGGAAACAAGAACTATTAGCTTTTGATTTTTCTCTCAAAGACCCAGTCAAAGAACTTTTGATGGTTGAAGACTGGGATGAATAAAATTGAGTTAGAGGCAATCTGCTAGTGCTTCTGATAGACTTTGAGCCGTTTGATAGCGGTCGCGATAATCTGGCTGACAAGCTTTTTCTAATAATTGACTTAGTTTTGGGGTTAAGTTGGGAATGCTACCCACATCAAATTCATACTTATTACTTTGATAACGAAAATACTGCATTGGAGTTTTTCCGGTTAGCAGAAAAATAATCGTTGTGCCAACTCCATAAATATCTGATTGGGGGCAAGGCTTACCTCGATATTGTTCGGGTGCGCTGTAGCCTTCTACACCGATGCGTGTATCTAAAGAAGTGCCTAATTCTTTGACTGCACCAAAATCGAGTAACATTAGACGATTATCAAGATTACGTAGGATTAAGTTGGCGGGTTTGACATCTCGGTGGACTAAAGGAGGTTGCAGATTATGCAAATAGGTCAAAATATCGCAAACTTGAATCATCCATTCGATAGTTTTTTCTGGAGTTAAAGCACCTCTTTGATAAACTAATTGTTCTAAATTATGACCATGAATTAATTCCATAACTAAATATTTGCGGTCTTTTTCCACAAAAAAATCATAGTACTTGGGGATGCCAGGATGATTTAAAGACTTAAGAATGCGAGCTTCTCGTTCAAACAGTTCTCTTGCTTTAGCAATTCGTGCCATGTCTGCATTCATTTCTTTAAGAACTAGTAACAAAGGAGCTCCTTTAATAGTTTTGTTTTTGTCCCAAACCAAATAGGTAATTCCCATTCCCCCTTTGCCTAAAGTTCTTAGCACTTGATAGGGACCGATAAAATGTGTGTGATCAACCAAAGGTTGACCGCAGTGAATACAAAAAATACTGTCTGGAGAATTACCTTGATGAGTACAAGGATTGGGAGATACAGCTTGATTTGGTGATTGATTTTCTGGTTGGCCCGATTTTTCAGCAGATTCCAATTCAAATCTAAACAAAGGTCCATTTTCTGCCAAACGAATTAAATCGTTAGATTGAAGCAATTGTTCAGAAACTAAAACATGATTCACAAAAGTACCATTAGTACCTCTACTAATTAATCGCCAATGTTCTTCTTCCTGGATTAACTCCAAATGCTGTCGTGAGACTTGAAAATACCCCTGAAGCACAATGTCATTGTTTTGGGAACGACCAATCCTAATGACTGACTGATGGAGAAATTGCCACTGTTGTGTCGGTTGATTTGTCTGTGGCTCTAAAAGCGTAAGAATGACCATATTTGACAATTATTTTAGTTGTCAGTGGACAACTCTGATGAATTTTAAAAATGAGGTTTTAATTTAATTCTGACTAAAACGCCAGTAATATTATCGTGACCATTATACTGGTTAGCAAAATCAATTAATTGAAATAAGCCTTCTTCTAAATTAGACTTAGAACTAATTAAAGGGGTTAAATAAGTCTCCCAGTGGTTTTCTAATAAATTATTGTCCGACAGACCGTCAGAACAAAGCAAAATTAAGCAATCTTCTTGAATTTCCAAATATTTAATTTCCGGTTTAATATGACGGTTTTCTCTTGGTCCCAAAGCTTGAGTAAGTTGGTAAGCATCAGGACGACCATAGGCAATTTCAGGTTCAACCCCTCGATTAATTTCTCTTTGTCCGACTTCGTGGTCTTGAGTCAGTTGTTCTAATCCTCTTTGCCTAGTAATACGATAAATACGACTGTCACCAACATGAGCGATCGCTAAATTAGTATCTTGTAACAAAGCCATCACCATCGTCGTACCCATTCTGCTATTACCAGAACGAGAATGATCAAGATTTGTTTGATAAAGAGTTTGATTGGCAAGTAAAATTCCGGCTTCAATAGTTTTAGCGCCAGGTAAATGATCCGTGAACCAATGAGTTTGAAAATATTCTTCTAGGGCATGAACTGCCATCGTACTAGCTACTTCTCCTGCTTCATGTCCTCCCATACCATCGCACACTATGTATAAACCTGAAACCGAAATAGTTTTTTCAACTGCATTTTCTTTTTTCTTGATTTCGGTTTTAACCCCAAAAAAGTCTTCATTATGATCTCTTTGAGTACCTAGATCTGTGCAGCTAGCATCAATAACTTCAGCTAATTGCATTGGTAGCATTAGAGTTGGTTGATCTTCGGCATCGTTATGAGAAATTAGTTCCTCGTCTTCTTCGTATTCATTAAAAAGCTCAAGTTCATTCTCTTCAAAAACAATCAGTGAAGGTTCTAATTCTCGAGTTTGATCGACTACTGAAGCTTGAAAATCGAAGTTTTCCAGCGCAAGCTGCTGAAGACAAACAGACAATTGTTCTACTGTATTAATTGCTCCTTCGATAACTTGTTGAATTAACTCTTCTAATGATTGATTCGGTTGTCGCCCTGATTCTTGAAGCCAAATTTGCCAAGTTTGTACTAAATTTTGAAGAGTAGGTTTGGTATCTGGTGGATTCAAGTATAGTTGATGTAAACAAACCGATTGATCTTCATCTAGAAGCAAGTTTTCTTTCATCAGTAGACTTTGACTACAACCAACTTCAGTCAATGGCATCCAAAGTTTTGCTAGTTCATTGAGAAACCATAAAATTTGTTGAAATGGTAACTCGGGATTATTCCATAATTCTGTCAGTAATAACCAATTGGAACGATTTGGTAAAATAACAATTGCTTCTTCATTGTATTGCCAAGCATCATAAATTTGGGGAATAGCAGGAGTAAACTTTTGTAACACCAAATAAGGTAGTGCTTGAGTGGGAACTCCAATTAAATTCCAGTATTGAGCTACTGAGCGATAAGAATTATTAACATTGTCAGCTAATTCGGCAAACAACTCTGATTGTTGTTCTTGTAAGGTTGCTAAAGCTGTTTTTTGTTCTATTTGTTCGTCAATTACTGCTACTTCGATTACAGATAAAGTAGAGTTTGATTGATTAAAGTTATTTAAATCTTCGATGTAATTTGTATTGATGCGATAACGGTTTTGGGGATCAAGATAAAGTTGCTCGGTTTTAACCAAGTCAGACGAAGTCCTGCTTTGTAAAGGCGTATTCTCTGTAGTCTCTGTAGATTCAAGATTGGAAGCAGATGAGGTTAAATCAGAAATTTGTAGAGTTGAATTGTTATTAGCAGCAATCAGTTGTTTGTTGCTGTTATTTTCTAATTTTAGTGGTTGCAGTTTGGTAATGATTGCCCAAAGATGAGTTTGAGAAGCAACTGTATCATTGAGGTTTGTTGGTATTTTAAAAGTAGAGTTACTATTAGATTCAAGCTCACAATTAGATTGAAGAGGAGTTCCACAACTTTGACAGAATTTGTTAGTATCTGGGTTTTCAAACTCACATTGGGGACAAATCAACATAGTGAAACTTCCTTTAGATTTTTCTAACTCTAGTTTTAATTTTTGCAAGCAATATTTTAAACGAGACAATATTTAAAAAGCTATTAACTTTGTTCTTGAACACAAAAGATTGTGACAATAATAATCTAGAAAATTGCATTATGAAAAGATATGGAAGATAAGCAAGTTTTATTGACAGGAGGTACTGGTGGACTAGGGTTAGGGGTTACACCAGCCATCTTAGCTCATCAAGCTAGATTGACAATCTCTTATGTAGAAGACAGTAGTGTAGAAAAATTAAGAAAACAATTGTCTTTTGCTGATTTTGAACGTATTCGTTTTGTTAAAACAGATTTAAGTGATGAAGTTTCAGTAAAAAGATTAATTAACGATTTAGGAAGAGTTGATATTTTGATTCATTTAGTAGGCGGTTTTGTGATGGGAAAAACCCATCAATTTGAGATGAGTGAATGGCAAAAATGTTTAAATCTAAATTTAACCACAACTTTTTTGATTTGTAAGTATTGTTTACAAAAAATGCGTCATTATAACTATGGTAGGATTGTCACAATTGGTTCAAGGGGTGCAGTGCAACCTGCTGCTAATTTGTCTGCTTATTGTGCAGCTAAAGCAGGGGTAGTAGCTTTAACTAAATCAATTGCAGAAGAAACTAAAGATTTTAATATTACTGCTAACGTAATACTTCCTAGTGTGATTGATACTCCAGCCAATCGCAAGGCAATGGGAGAAAACCAGGCAAATAGATGGGTTAAACCAGAGTCATTGGCAGAGATAATTTGTTTTTTGGCTTCAGAAGCAGCAGGAGAGCTTCGTGGTGCTGCCATTGAAGTTTATGGCAAAGTTTGAAAAAAGCGTTTTCAATGTTTTTGTTGAGAGTTGATGGTTAATTAGTTACTGGTTTAATAATTTCTAATTTTCTTCCCTGTTTAGAAGGAAGAGGTAAATCAAAGCGTTCGTGAAAATCTTGCTGAACTTTATAGGTTAAACGAGGCGAAATTTGTTTGACAATTTGTTGTAATAAGCGATCGCCTGTGCTTTGAATCACAGAAGCTGGTATTTTATAAATAAATTTGGGAAATTGTACCATAACCATCAAATCAAGATGCCAAATTACTTGAGTAATAACTGAAGGTAATTGAGCTTGTAGTTGTTTTGATACTCTAGATAAAAGACTTGCTGTAGCAACTTCTGTTAATTCCATTGCAGCTTGATAGTTAACTGCGTAACCAGGAGGTTGATAATTAGGAACAGGAATAGTATGAATCGTATAAACTCGGTCGACTGGTGGATTTAAAACTAAAGCAATTTTCGGTTCTACTTCATAACCAAAAGAGCTAAAATTACCGATGGTCAAAGTATAGCCATTATTACCTATCTGCTCAACTTTCATTGGGTGGGCGCAGCGACAAAACCAATCTTCGTGAGCATTTAAGTATTTAGCAACATCTTCGGCATGACTATACATATCCATAGAGCCTGCAAAATGTGCTTCAAAAAGAAAAGGTTTTTGTTCGATTGTACTATCAGTATTAAGTAGGAAATTTGGTGAGTGAACGGTTAATTCTTGCCAGCTAAGTTGAGGGTCATTAATAAATTTTGACTGCATACAATCCTTAGGGTACTGATTGACACTCGTTTCTATTGATATTTTTTCTACAATAAAAGAGTTAATTATTAGCTAAACACTTTTGAATTTTAAAAGGTGTGATTTGGAACGGATTATGAAAGCATTAGTAGTTGGAGCAACAGGACAAACGGGTAGAGCAATTGTTAAACAATTAACAGAAAAAAATATTGCTGTAAAAGCATTAGTACGTAATTTAGAAACTGCTCAAGAAATACTTCCTCCAGAGACTGAATTGGTGGTTGGAGATGTTCTTAAACCAGAAAGCATAGAACGGGCATTAACTGATTGTAACGTTTTATTGTGTGCCACTGGTGCTAAACCCAGTTTAAATCCTACAGGTCCTTATCAAATTGATTATCTAGGTACTAAAAATTTAGTTAACGCTGCTAAAAATAAAGGAATTGAACATTTTGTCATTGTTTCTTCTTTATGCGTCTCAAAGTTTTTTCATCCTCTGAATTTGTTTTGGCTCATCTTAGTTTGGAAAAAACAAGCTGAAGAATATATACAAGCAAGTGGTTTAACTTATACAATTGTGCGACCAGGCGGACTAAAAAATGAGGACAACTTAGACCAAATTGTCATGTCATCAGCCGATACTTTGTTTGATGGCAGTATTCCTCGTCCGAAAGTTGCACAAGTTTGTGTCGAAGCTTTGTTTGAACCCACAGCGAAAAATAAAATTGTGGAAATAGTAGCCAAACCTGATGCCCAACCTCAATCTTGGTCAGAATTATTTAGTCAGGTTGTTTAACAATCATCAACAAATTAAGTGATAAGTAGCCGAGAGAAAGCAACTTTAGTAATAATGAAGTATTGTTAGCAACTTGTGGGATTAATGCTGCAAAAAACTAATTTCATAGCCAATCTTGGGATAAAATTAAGTTTAGTGATTGGCTTGTTCTTTGTTTTATTCAATTTACAAGGGTATTTCTCTCCAAAGCGATCGCTTTTTTTCGATTCAAAATCTTATTCTCCTACAATTACTGGAACTCAACCTTTAGTTATGCAAGGAGGAGATCCTTATATTCGGGCTTTGATGCGTACTATTACTGCTAGTGAAGCTAATGTTAACCAGCCCTATCATGTGATTTATGGAAACAAATATGTTGAAGATCTCACTCGTCATCCTGAATTGTGTGTACCGATTGTCGCTGGTCCTAATCTAGGTAATTGTACTACGGCAGCCGGACGCTATCAGATGTTGGATTTTACGTGGGCAGAAAAAGCTAAAAACTATCATCCAGATCCTGATGGTTTATTGTGGTGGAAATCTTATAGTTTTGAACCTGAATATCAAGATGCAGTAGTTTATGGCTGGTTAAAGGATTCTCAAGCTTGGGGTGCAGATATTCCTCAATTATTAAGACAAGGAAAAATAGAAGAAGTATTGAAATTATTATCAGGTACGTGGACAAGTTTGGGTTACGGAATTGAAACTAATTCTATGAGTAAGTATTTACCGCAGATTTATCAAAATATGTTGCAAGAAGAGTTATCTTGATTTTCAAAATAAATCAATACTTACCACTAATACCAACTTAAAGAAAGCTTTTATCATATTGGTAAGGTACATCAGTTACTAATTACTAATTATTAATTACTAATTATGAGGGATGAATAATCAACCATATTTATAGCAGAATTTTTATGTACAATAACTGCTTGAACTTTGAGAAGACCTTACTCAGATTGGGTTGCTTCTCTTACTGTTGAATTATTTTTTCTGTTTCTTAGTCGATTTTTTTCTTGTTGATACTGTTGTAACCAAGGAGATGTTTCTTGATTTACCCAAGGAGATTCTTGTTGGTACTGTTGTAACCAAGGAGATGCTTCTTGATATAACCAGGGAGATTCTTCTTGATGTACCCAGGGAGATTCTTCTTGATGTACCCAGGGAGATTCTTGTGGTTTTTGAGCAAATAAGTAATTAAATTTATTGATAGAGTTAGGATAAATAGTATTCGTAACTTCAGTGTTTGAAATCCCGACACTATTATTTAATAAAGATAAAGTGGGTTTTACTTCTAAGCAAAGATTAGTCAAGAAAGAGATAAAAATTAAATTTTCAATCACTATAATAATTTCCGCAAAATTGCTGAACTAATTCGTAGGATAACATTGGATTCGCTTGAAACAAAATTTTGAGAATCAAGAATACTTTTCATGATGGTTATTGCTTCCATTGATTACCATCAGGCATAGTTGCGTCCTGAAGTTGTGCATTGGTTAAATTTGCTCCTTCTAACTTAGCGTTAATCAAAATCGCACCTGTTAAATTTGCTGAAGTTAAATCTGCTCCTCGTAAATCTGCACCACCAAGATGAGCATTGCAGAGATTGGCACTGCGTAGGTCAGTATTAACGAGATTTGCTCCAATGCATTTACTATTGAGATGTGCTTCGACTAAATTCGCATTAGATAAGTTAGCTGCAATTAAGTTAGCTTCTTTTAGATTTGCTCGATGAAGATTGGCTTGTTGTAAATTAGCTCGACTTAAATCTGCATTAATCAAATTAGCTTCTTTTAGATTAGCTTTGCTTAAATTTGTTCCGCTAAAATTAGCATTTTGACCGTTAATTCGGGTTAAGTTTGCTTGTTGTAAATTAGCTTGACTCAAATCAAGATTGCTCAAATTAACATTTTTTAATTCTGCTTCAATTAACTTGGTTTGTTCAAATTTAACCAGGTTTAATTTAGCTCCCATTAATTTTGCTTGACTTAAATTAGCTGCGGTTAAGTTAGCTTGACTGAGGTTAGCAGCAATTAAATTAACTTGTTGCAAATTAGCATTTTGTAATTGAGCTTTAATTAACTGCGATCGCTCTAAATTGGCTTGATAAAAATTAGTATAGGTTAAATTAGCTGCTTCAAATGTAACCCCATATAAATTAGCTTGACATAAATTGGCATAACTGAGATTAGCCTGACTTAAATTAGAATTTTGTAAATTAGTTTGAGTTAGATTAGCTAAGGAAAGATTCGCTTGAGTAAGATTAATTGGACGTAGATTTTTGCCTACTAAATTAAGCCCAGTCAGATTTATTTGTTGAAATTCTCTCAATCCATTTTCATACAAAAGCAAAAAATCTTTGCTAGATAAATGCTCTTTTTTGAATTGAAATATTTTATGGCAAATCAACCAAAATAGTAAACGTTCGATTTTAGTTTTATTTGTGTCTAAACTTTCACACACTGGTAATTCTGGTTGAATACTTGAATGAATTTGATTTGATAAAGATTGATTGGGTAAGTGTGGTTCAAGCCAATTAAGTAAATCACTAAGGTCGCTTCTTTCTTCAAAATCATCTGAGCCTTGTTCAATGATAGGTTGATAAAACAAGTTGAATTGGTCTTGATGAAAAGATATTTGTTCTAACTGTTGTTGCAGATGGTCGAGATATTGTTCTAATCGATTATCAATTCTATTATTGTTAATTAAAAATTCTCCTAACTGTTGTTGTAAGCAATCAATTTTTTGTTCTATTGCTGAAATAATACTTAAAATTTCTTCTAAATCATTAATATTAACTAAAGAATTCAAAATTTCCTGAATTTGAGTTTCAAGCAGTTCAATTTTATGAAGAATAAAAGCGATCGCATTGTTTGGTTCGATCATAATATGTTGTAAGTTAAAGCTAAAAATTATTTTTTCAATAATGACCAAGCAAAGTCACTATTTTAGCGAATAAGTTACTTAATCAGAAGCTTCCTATTGAAAATTGGTAAAATAAAACACGGCAAGACTGACCTCATGTCAATTGACATAAGATTCTGGTATAGCATAGTTGTTTCAAAATAAATAAGTAATTTATCTTTTCGTAATGTAGAAAAATCTTTGTTGTGGATTGCCAAAACTAGATTTAAAAATATTCAGATTAAGCTTTAGTAAATGCTATCAGACGTAGGATAATAAAAAATCACTAAACCAATCTTCTATCTAGAGATACAAATCATTTATTTAGATTATAAGGAGACAGTATTTGGTTAGCACAACTTCCTTTAAAACTACTAAATCAGAAGAAATTTTTGCTGCTGCTCAAAATTTAATGCCTGGCGGTGTTAGCTCTCCTGTTAGAGCGTTTAAATCTGTTGGTGGACAACCAATTGTTTTTGACCGCGTTAAAGGAGCTTATATTTGGGATGTAGACGGTAATAAATATATCGATTATGTCGGAACTTGGGGACCTGCTATTTGCGGTCATGCTCATCCCGAAGTAATTGAAGCTCTTCATCAAGCTTTAGAAAAAGGCACTAGCTTTGGCGCACCTTCTGTACAAGAGAATATCTTGGCAGAAATGGTTATTGATGCAGTTCCTAGTATAGAGGTGGTTCGTTTTGTTAATTCAGGAACCGAAGCCTGTATGTCAGTGCTGCGTCTCATGCGTGCATTTACTGGTAGAGATAAGATTATCAAATTTGAAGGTTGCTACCACGGACACGCAGATATGTTTTTGGTTAAAGCGGGATCTGGAGTAGCTACTCTAGGTTTACCAGATTCTCCTGGAGTACCCAAATCTACTACTACTAATACTTTGACTGCTCCTTATAACGATTTGGAAGCGGTTAAAGCCTTATTTGACGAAAACAAAGACGAAATTGCTGGGGTAATTTTAGAACCAGTAGTAGGTAATGCTGGTTTTATTGTTCCTGATGCTGGATTTCTGGAAGGATTACGCGAAATAACTCAAGATAATGGCTCATTACTCGTTTTTGATGAAGTAATGACTGGATTTAGAATTGCTTATGGTGGCGCACAAGAAAAATTTGGCATCACTCCTGATTTAACTACTTTAGGAAAAGTGATTGGTGGCGGTTTACCAGTAGGTGCTTATGGTGGACGTAAAGATATCATGTCTATGGTTGCACCAGCAGGACCTATGTATCAAGCAGGAACTCTTTCTGGTAATCCTTTGGCAATGACAGCAGGAATTAAAACTCTGGAATTGTTGCAAAGACCGGGAACTTACGAACAATTGGAACAAATTACCAAAAAACTAGCTGATGGCTTGCTTCAGGTTGCGAAAGAAACAGGGCATGACGTTTATGGTGGTAATATCAGTGCCATGTTCGGAATGTTCTTTACTGGTAATTCGGTTCATAACTACGACGATGCCAAAAAATCTGACCTGAATAAATTTGCTCGTTTTCATCGTGGAATGTTGGAAAAAGGGATTTATCTTGCTCCTTCTCAATTTGAAGCAGGATTTACTTCCTTAGCTCATACAGACAATGATATTGAGCAAACTTTGGCAGCAGCTAAAGAGGTTTTGGCTGATTTATAAATAAAAAGTTTTTGGGTTTCTAGAATAAGGTAGGCTTGTGCCTGCTTTTTTTTTGTTTTTTCTTTTGAAAGAGGTTGTTGTACGATAGATTCGGTCTATTCCTAATCTCAATGCTTTCTATGAATCAAATTAATATTGCTGCTCTAATCGATCAAATGCAACAGCCATCATTCTATCCTCATGCTGTTACAGAATCAATAGAATTGGTGCAAACTCACGTCTCTTATATTTTGTTGACAGGAGATTACGCTTACAAACTAAAAAAAGCTGTTAATTTTGGTTTTTTGGATTACTCGACTTTGGCTAAAAGAAAGCATTTTCTAGAAGAAGAGATTAGTATGAATCGTGTAATTGCGCCTGAACTTTATTTAGAAGTTGTCCCGATTACTAAGACTGGAGATAACTTTAGTTTGGGTGGAGAAGGAGAAGCAGTTGAATATGCTTTGAAGATGCGTCAATTCCCCCAAGAAAATCTTTTTATTAATCTGTTTGAAGCGGGTAAATTATCGATTGAACAGATGGAAGAGTTGGGCAAAATTGTGGCTCAATTTCATGCTCAAGCTGCTACCAATGATTATATTAGTAGTTTTGGTACGGTAGCCAAAGTGAGAGAAGCTTTTGATGAAAATTATCAACAGACTGAGCAATATGTAGGTAGAGTTCAAACTCAATCACAATTAGCAGAAACTCAAGCTTTTACTGATAGTTTTTTTGCCGAGAGAGAAGATTTATTTCAAGCCAGAATTGCCGAGCATAAAATTAAAGAATGTCACGGAGATTTACATTTAAAAAATATCTGTTTGTGGCAAGATAAAATTCAACTTTTTGACCGCATTGAATTTAATGAACCTTTCCGCTTTGTAGATGTTATGTATGATGTTGCCTTTGCAGTGATGGATTTGGATGCCAGAGGTAGAAAGGATTTTGGTAATGCTTTTTTAAATACTTATCTTGAACAAACTGGTGATTGGGAAGGTTTACAACTATTGCCTTTATATTTAAGCAGACAAGCTTATGTGAGGGCAAAAGTCACTTCTTTTTTACTTGACGATCCTGCGATTGACGATAAGGTTAAACAAGAAGCAAGTCAAATCGCAGCAGATTATTACAAACAAGCTTGGGAATACACCCAACCAACCCAAGGAAAATTGATCCTGATGTCTGGTTTATCGGGTTCGGGAAAAAGTACCGTTGCTAAAGCAATAGCGAGGAAAACAGGTGCAATTCAAATTCGTTCTGATGCTGTACGCAAGCATTTGGCAGGGATAGCTTTAGATGACAAGGGTAGCGATGAGATTTACAGTTCCGAAATGAGTCAAAAAACTTATGATCGCTTGTTAGAATTAGGTATTATGTTAGCTAAAGCAGGTTTTACAGTAATTTTAGATGCTAAATACGATCGTATTTCCTCAAGAGAACCTGTAATTGCAGCAGCTAAGACCAATCAAATTCCTCTCCAAATAATTAATTGTACTGCACCGTTAGAAGTTTTAAGCGATCGCCTTAGCAGTCGTAGTGGTGATATTTCTGATGCAACTGCTGATTTATTAGCTAGCCAACAGGCAACAGCAGAAGATTTTACTGAAGCGGAACAAGTTTATGTGACTACGGTGGATACTAGTAAGAAAGATTGGGAAGAATCTTTGAATATTTAGGCGGTTTACTTTCAAGCATGATCAATAGAAAAAAAGCTTTTGATAAAATTGAAGCAAATTCAGAAAGTATTAAACGCTGAAGATTTAGCCTTTGTTTTACGTATCTAATAGCGTAGTGCAATTATCAAAAGAAAACGAGTGAAAACTATCAGTAAATATGACAGCGACTATTATGAATGGTCGCAAGAACAATCACGTCTATTAAGAGAATGTCAGTTCGATCTCTTAGACGTGGAAAATCTGGCAGAGGAGATAGAAAGCTTGGGCAAAAGCGATCGCCGTAAGGTAAGAAGTTTGTTTGTCAGATTATTAGAACATCTTCTGAAAAGACGTTATGTCAGGATACAGGAGTGTTATAGGGGATGGGACGTAGAAATTAGAAATTTTTCACGGGCTATCTTCCGCATACTAGAGGATTCTCCTTCACTGAAAAACTATCTCAAAGAAATAGCTGATAAATGTTACAAGGAAGCAATGAGTTCGGTTGAGGAAGAATATGAATTGTATGACTTTTCTGGTGGTTTAAATCTTGAAGATGTAATAAATGATTTAATCGAGGAATAAGAAATAACTAGTAACTGGTGTACAGACGTTTCATGTTCCCGAAGGGTGCGAAGCAACGTCTCTACTGGTTATCCCTTTGCTTTGATAATTAAAACTCAATTTGAGGATGAATTAATTGTAAACCTGCGGTTTTAATTTTTTGATTGACTAACCTGACGTTAAAAGAAGGGGATGAAGATACATTTCCGTCCCAATTAAGAGATGCTAGATTATGGGTGGTAAATAAACGATGATAAAATTCTTGTTTGGTGAGTGGTTCATCACTACTAAGATTGTATATTCCCTGTAATTGTTGTTGACAAGCTAATGCGATCGCTTGCACAATATCATCTAAATGAACCCAGTTGGTATAATCTTGACCATTTCCAGGACGAGTTGTACCTGCCCAAGAACGAAAAATCTTGATTAATTCTCTTCCTTGTCCATAAATCCCTGCTAATCGCAAAATACAAGTATTTAATTGCTGATTCTGGGCTGATAAGATTGTTTCTTCAGTTTGACACAGAATTTCGCCATTTTGGTTGAGAGGGTTGTGTGGACATTTTTCATCTATCCATTGTCCTTGTTGGTTACCCAAAACTGCATGAGTTCCCGTATAAATTATTTGTCTGACAGTATTGGTTTGTTGTATGGCTGATACTAAATTTTTGGCTGTTTCTAAATACGCTTGTCCATAAGTATCGGGATCTCTTCGTTTTGCACCAACTGCAAATAAAATTACTTCTCGATCTTTGATTACTTTAGTCATAGTATCGCGATCGTTACCTTGAAGGATCACAACTTCTGAGGCAATAGGTGATAGTTGTGATATTTTGGCTGGTGTAGTAGTAGTTAAAGTAAGATGATGACCAGCTTTCGACCAAAGTTTAGCGATCGCAGTACCGACATAACCACAACCAATAATAGTAATTTTCATGAAAGTAATTGCTTATCTTTATTGCGATCCTTTATTAGATTTACCAGAAAGTGACTACAGTTGGGAATTAGTTCCAGATCGAGTGTATCAAGATTTGGGTCAACGGCAGCAATGGGAACAATTAATTTTAGACTGTCAGGTGCAACCTCCACAATATTTATTAATTCGTTCTTTAGAAGAATTAGGAGATACCCTTTCAGAAATATGCGATCGCATTAAACAATTGCAAGCTTTAAATTTAGAAATTATTATTTCTGAATCAAACCAAAATTTCTCACAATTATCTCAATTAAACTCTAACAATTTACCCGATTTATTAACACAAATTCAAGCCAATCAATCCCGTCGTCGTTTACAAAAAGGACACGCTCGTAATCGACTAAAAGCTCTTCCTCCTCCTGGAAAAGCTCCTTATGGTTATCGTCGTGGGCAAGATAAATATCTCATTGATAAAAGTACTTCTCCTATCGTTAAAGATTTTTTTGAAAGATTTTTATTATTTGGTTCTTTGCGTGGCGCAGTAAGATATTTAGAAAAAAGATATGGCAAAAAAATATCTCCTTCGACTGGTCATCAATGGTTAATTAATCCTGTTTATCGAGGAGATTTAAAATATAAAAATGGGGCAATTATTTCTGATACTCATGCTGCAATTATTTCTCGTGAAGAAGCTGCTCAAATAGATCGTTTATTAAGAAGAAATAGTCGTTTACCTAAGCGAACTGCTAGTGCGCCTCGTTCTCTAGCTGGTTTAGTAGTCTGTCAGCAATGTCAAACTCGGATGAAAATTACTCGCGTTAATAGAAAAAATAAACCACAAGAATATCTTTATTTACGCCCGATTAATTGTCCGCTTCAACCAAAATGTTCGGCTATTTCCTATCAAGAAGTCTTTCAACAAACTATTGAATCTATTTGTCAAGAATTACCTCGTGCTGTTGCTCAAGTAAATCTAACTAATTTAGAAGCAGCCAAAGAATCTTTAACTGCAACTATTACTCAAAAAAAAGATATTTTAAGACAACTTCCCCATTTAATTGAACAAGAAATTTTAGACCAGGAAACAGCCCAATTACGTAGTTATAAATTACAAACTGAAATAGCTCAATTAACTCAAAAAATATCTCAATTACCACCTGTTAATTTATTTGCGATCGCTAAAACTGTTTCTTTACCTCAATTTTGGTTAGATTTATCAGAATCAGAAAGAAGATTTTATTTACGTGAGTTTATTAAACAAATTGAAATTATTCGCTTTGGAACTAAAAACTGGTCTTTACAATTAATTTTTATCTTTTAATTATTATGTTCTACTTCTTTTGTATTTAAAGTTTTTTGAATCAAAAATTCATTAACTAATTGCGAATAAGTTGTATAAGTTTTAGTAATTCCATCTTGATAAGTAATCAAAAAAAAGGGAATCTTTGCTACTTGATATTGAGTAGCCAAAGCAAATCCTTCACTAAAGCGATCGCGTTTATCAGCAAAAATAATACAATCTATTTGAGCTAATAAACCAGAATTTTGCAGTTTTTCAAGAACAAAAGCAGATTTTGGACATATTTTTCCATCCAAGTCAATTTTTGCTACTAAAGTAATTCTCATTCAGTTAAATAGTCAGTAGTATTACTGAAATTTTTAGGGTTGTTATGCTTAGTTTAAATAAAATCACTAATTATTCCTACTACCTTCAAGAAAACTTGAAAAAAAAATCCAGATATTTAAAGTTTAGATGAAGAGAATTAAGTAAAAGTTAAATAAAAAACCATAAAAAAAGATGAAGGATCTAAAAATTTCCTCATCTTTAGTATTGTGTTAAACCTAATTAACCAAGCTTGTTTTTGACAATTTCTTGAATTTTTTTCCCGTCTGCTTTCCCTTTTAGTTGTTTCATCGCTACTCCCATCACTTTACCTAAGTCTTGAGGAGAATTAGCTCCGACAGAAGCGATAATCTCTTCTAAAACTGTTGTTAATTCTTCCTCATTCAATTGCTTGGGTAAATAGGTTTCAATAATTGCTAATTCTTGGGTTTCTTTAGTAACAAGATCCTCTCTGCCTGCTTGCTGAAATTGTTCAATTGAGTCGCGACGTTGTTTAGCTTGTTGAGCTAAAAGTTCAATTTCTTGTTCTTCCGTAAGACTATTTTTTCCTTGAGGACGCAAGGCAACTTCTTTTTCTAGGATAGCTTTTTTAATACTACGTACCGTTTCTAAGCGAATTTTATCTTTCGCTTTCATTGCAGTTTTGATATCTTCTCCGATTCTATCTTTTAAACTCATGGGTTTTTATTCCTTTTGTTTGCGTCGGCGATTCATTTATACCGCAAATAATGACGCAGTTTCTTTCTTTGTATGCTTAATGTAGCACGATGTAAATAAATAGTTTTGCCAAATAATTTACGGGAAAAAAAGTGTAACCAATTTTGCCTGAGTGTAAAGACATAACATCTTACGTCTCTACTGATAACTGGTTACTGAATTAAGTGATCGCAACACTACAACCATTGTAAAGACTCATTGCTTTTTCTACGCCCTCTTGAAGACTAAAATTTACTGCTTTGATAGCGAGTTCTAAAACATCAGTAACAACTTTGGTTTCTGTAGGCGCAAATTTACCTAAAACATGACTAATTGTTTCTTTGTTGCCATCAGATTTACCAATGCCAATTCGTAAGCGAGGGAAATTTTGAGTACCAAGATGGGAAATAATTGATTTCATCCCATTATGCCCCCCCGCAGAACCAGATAATCGCATCCGCAATTTTCCGATTGGTAAATCCATATCATCGTAAATGACTAACACCGACTCTGGAGCAATTTTATACCAATCTATCACCGCTCGAACGGCTTGTCCTGAACGATTCATGTAGGTAAGAGGTTTAAGCAAGCGAATTTTACTCCGATTGGGTGCTAGTCCTTCAGCAATTAATCCTTGAAAACGCTGATTTTTTTCCCAGTTTAATCCCCAAGAGTCAGCTAAAGCATCAACCGCTTCAAAACCAATGTTATGTCTCGTGCGATCATATTTTGGTTCGGGATTGCCTAAACCAACGATCAATTGCGGAATAATTAACTTTGCTGTCTTTTCTTGGGTCATGCGTATCTAGCTATTGTTGAAATAAGGTTTCTAAATAAACTCTCGCACAAGCGCGATAATTCTGGGAAGCTTCATTATTCTCTCCGCCACTATTTTGTAGCAAAAATAGCGATAAAGCAGCAGCAAACACGCGGTCTTGATCCCAAGTAGGATGGGTTTCTAGATAGTTTTTGAGAGATCTGTGTAACTCTTCAGGAATTTCTGCCAAAATGCTGACTTCAGCTTTCATATTTACCTCTGTACTCCTGTACTTTGAAGTTTTTCTTCGTCAATACCAAATTAGCTAGTTAAACTAGCTCTAGAAGATACTTCCCCTATGACCACGAAAAAAAAATATAGGTCTCAACCGAACTATTTTCTGCTGAGAGGGGGTAGGTTTGTCAATGCTACAAAATGTTAATAAAGTCTCAAGAACACCAAAACTATTACGAAATAATCAGGCTTTTGATTACTTTTTTGTTGTATAACTTAACATAAACTCAGTGGAATTTAGCTTGCGATCGCTTTTAAACAATAATTCCCCATTTATCTTTTTAAAGTTGATTATCTCGTCAGAGCTTGTGGAAAACTCTGGGTAAAATGTGGAAAACTAACAAAAAGTTTGTGGATTTAGTGGGGAATCTGTGGGGTAAATCAAGAGCAAAAAATAAGAATTAATAATTTTGGTAAGTTGTTAATAATCATTGACTTTTTTAAATTTGTTATTGCCAAACAGAAATTAAATATTGAGATAAAGTATGAGCATCTACTCCCAATTCAGTGCGTTGTTTAGCTGCTAAAATACCTGCTTGAGCGTGCCACCAGGCAGCAGTAGCTACGATGGAAACTTCTTCTTTAAATTCGCTTTCTCCTGCTTCTATTTGTGCCATCAAACCACCAATTAAACCTGTTAACACATCTCCGCTACCTCCTCTAGCTAAGGCAGGAGTACTTTCAGGAATCAGCCAAACTGAACCATTGGGATTAGCGATCGCTGTTCTAGCTCCTTTTAATAATACAATTGCACCACTTTGTTGGGCTGCGGTTTGAACTGCTGTAATTCTGTCACCATCAGTTAATTCTATGTCGGGAAAAAGGCGTTTAAATTCTCCCAGATGAGGAGTTAGAACTGTAGTTGCTTTTCGCTTGCCTAAACTTGATAAAGTGCCTAGTTGTGCCAAGATATTTAAACCATCGGCATCTAAGACGATAGGACATTCAGCTTTTAGTACTGCCTCAACAATTGGTTTTGCTTCAGAAGTTAAACCAGGGCCGCAGGCAATTAGATCATAATTACTAAAATCTTGAGCTAAATCGGGGAGAGATGCGATCGCGCCTGATTCAGTTTCGGGACAACCAATGGTTAAAGCATCGGGTAAATGACTGACTAGGATTGGTTTTAAAGATTCTGGCACAGCAATTGATAACATTCCTACTCCCGAACTTCTAGCACCCAAAGCAGTTAAAAGTGTACCGCCTGCATAGCGATGAGAACCGCAGATTAATAACAGATGTCCTTGTTTATATTTATGAGTTACTTGTGGACGAGGTATAGGTAATAATTTTTGGGCAAGAGTTTTAGTAATTTGTTGTACAGGTGCAGGTTGAGGAATCACTTGCCAAACAATATGAGGAGGAATACCAAAATCTAATCGTTCTACTTTACCAAGATAAGCCAAAGCTTGGTCTTGAAAAAACGCTCGCTTCCACAAACCCAAACAAAAAGTATGACTAGCAACCACTGCCGTACCTAAAACTTTGCCTGTGTCGGTGTGAATTCCTGAAGGCAGATCGATACTAACTACAGACTTTGACCAACTATTCAACTGATTAACTATTGCAGCAAGTTTACCCTCAAGCGATCGCTCGTTACCAAAACCAAACAACCCATCAATAATTAATTCACAATCTTCTAATGTTTCAATCTCTTCAAAAAAAGGGATTTTTAAACTGGCAGCGTAATTAGCATGAGTATTGGTTAAATCTTTTAACTTGCTGAGAGGACGACAAATTTTAACTTGATAACCAGCTAAATGTAACTCTCTGGCAACTACCAACGCATCACCACCATTATGACCAGGACCAACCAAAATCCCGACTTTTTTAATTTCCGATAAAGGATAAAGACTTTGAACCCTACTCGCACATAATCCTGCTGCTTTCTCCATCAATGCTGCTACAGGCATTCCTGCGCTAAAAATTTGTTCTTCAATCTGGCGCATTTGTTCGGCAGAGACTATGATTTGTTCGAGCATTTTGAATATTTAGACTAAAACTGCTTATATAGCGATCCTATCTAAATCTTGAACAATCAACTTACAGCAATTTTTGATTGAGTAAAGACGTTTTATACAAAGTCTCTACTGATAACTGGTTACTCAAATGCGATCGCCCGTTGCCAAATCGAACCAGTGTAGATGAGTAGTTGGTAGGTTTAACAATACTGTATCTCCTTCCCACTTGCGGTCTATGGGTAATAAAATTCTGAGGTTCTGATTAGAATTTGCGACTTGAACACTAATCAAATTCTCTTTTCCTAATTGTTCAACTAGATAAATTTCTCCTGTAACAGTTGTGTCGGATGCAAATTGTGCTAACTCAACATCTTCTGGGCGAATTCCCAACATTATTTGAGGAGGGATAGTAGCTAGAGGTGGCAGAGGTAGATTGGCATCGCCCAAAATAGCAGTATTGCCTTGACATTTGAGAGTCAGTAAATTCATTTGGGGACTACCAACAAAACCAGCTACAAATTGATTAGCAGGATGAGTATAAATTTTACTAGGTGGATCGAGTTGTTGAACTAAACCATCGTATAAAACTGCTACTTTGGTAGAAAGAGTCATCGCTTCGGTTTGGTCGTGGGTAACATAAACTACGGGTTTATTTTGTTCTTTAAACAATTGTTTTAACTGCGCCCTTACTTGTTCTCGCAGTAGGGCATCCAAATTACTCAAAGGTTCATCTAATAAAAATACTTCAGGGTTACGAACTAATGCCCTAGCTAAAGCGACTCGTTGGCGTTGCCCTCCAGACATTTGACCTGGTTTGCGATCAAGGAGATGAGTTAATTCTAATTGTTGGGCAGCTTCAGCTATTCTTTGTTGAATTTCTTCGGCAGGCATTTTTCGTAATTTAAGGGCAGTAGCAATATTTTCTGCTGCGCTCATGTGAGGATAGAGAGCATAACTTTGAAACACCATCGCCATATTGCGATCGCCTGGAGGAATCTTGTTAAGATTTTTCTCTCCCAGAATGATGTTTCCTTGTGTTGGTTGTTCTAAACCTGCAATCAAGCGAAGTAAAGTGGATTTACCGCAACCAGAAGGACCTAATAAAGTTAAAAATTCACCATTTTCTACTGCTAGAGCAATATTTTTAACAGGAATTACTTTGGAACTATATCTTTTTTGGAGATTTTGTAGTTCTAATTTAGCCATTATTAATTTGAATTAAACGTTTAACAACTTAAATGTGTGATTTAACCAAAATTTTTTGAGAATTCTTATGGCAGATAGTATCAAGATATGAGCGTTTTTGGACAATTTTATCGAACACTTTTAGTATTTGCCCGATTGTAGGATTGATTAAGATTTTATGAGTTTAATTTTCTAAAAATATTTTTTGAAGAAAAAATTAAAAAAAGCTAAACTATGGAAAAATCAACAGTTAAATTTTGAATTGCAATTTGTTTAAAATAAGCCTGTCAGCAGGAGTTTGGGAGATGACTGCTTCACCAACGGTAATTAAAGAAAAAGAAAGTAAAGTTGTTAGCAAGCCTTATCCAAACTACAAGGTAATTGTGCTTAATGATGACTTTAATACATTTAAACACGTTGCTGAATGTTTAATGACTTATATTCCTGGCATGACAAGCGATCGCGCTTGGGATTTAACTAATCAAATTCATTTTGAAGGACAAGCGATCGTTTGGGTAGGACCCCAAGAACAAGCTGAATTATATCATCAACAGTTAAAAAGGGCTGGTTTAACTATGGCCCCCCTGGAGGAAGCTTAAACTTATGAGTAGTTCTTCTGAGGGAAGGTTAGTTTGGAATCATTCTACTCATTTACAAGGATTAATTCCGATTTTAGAAAAATTGACTACTTGTCAAGGGATTAAAACTATTACCCCAGGAGAACTTAGTTCTGTTAGAAGTCATTGTCCTAAATTAAAGTTAAGAGTTTCTGTTCCAATTCGTGGTGGTTATAAACTAATTGCCCGTTACGGCAAAACTGTCCAAGAAGTATTTATTATTACTGATTTAACTAAAACTGAATTAGAACATTTTATTAGTAAATTTTTATAGTCAGTCTAAATGATTTGATGGTGTCGATTACAATTAACCGTCAACTATCAACCGAAATATATTTAGGATAAAACAGTAATAAAACTATTATTAGTGCTAAATAAAATTTGGTAAGGGTGAAAGTTAGTTCGCCCCTACAGAATAAAATCAATAATTACAATATTTTTCTACCGACCAAAATTTCTCTTACTTCTAACATTGCTGAATATGTAGGTAAAATATGCAAAGTTTCTTCTGTTAAAGTATGTTCTAAAGCAGTAGTAATTGCACTAGATAAATCCTCTTTAATTATTAGTTCCAGATTTCTGTTACTATTAATTTCTTCCCGACTATATTCTAAACGTAACGCCATATCATAAACGCGATCGCCACTGACAATTAATGTGCCTCCCAGTTTGACTAATTCTTCTGTATCTACATCCCAAATCCAAGATACATCAGTTCCATCGGGAATGCGATCGTTTAAAACTAATAATGTTACTGAAGACTTACCTGTTTTTTTAATCTCATTTACTGCCCGAATCGTTTCATTCATTCCTACAGGATTTTTGGATAGTAAAATACGAATATGTTTGCCATCTATATTCAATTCTTCTGCTCTACCAAAAGCTGCTTTAAAGTTTTTAATGGTGTTAAAAATAGCTTCGGTTTTAATACCAATTTCTTGTGCCAATAATCCTGCTGCTAGAGTATTGTATTTGTTATAAACTCCAATCAAAATTTGTTGCCATTCTCGACTATCAACCGCAGTTTTACTTTTATTAAAGCCACAATTTGAACAATGATAATCTCCTAAATGAGATAAATAAACTCCTTGATAATCTAACAACTGTCCGCAACTGGGACAATAAATAGAATCTACCGCATGAGGAATTGATTCTAAATATAATTCTGGTTCATTTAAGCCAAAGAATAAAACTTTTTGAGGTAAATTTTGTCCTAAATAAGATAAAGTCGGATCATCAGCATTGAGAATAATTACTGTATCTTTTGATAAAGGACTAATTGCTTTTTGCCAACGCTGACTGATTGTATCTACTTCACCATAACGATCTAATTGGTCACGAAATAAATTTAAACCTAAAATGTATTTGGGCTGACAGTCTTTTAAAAGAAGAGGTAAAATATTTTCATCTACTTCTAAAATTGCGTAATCTGCTGTTAGTTTTCCTGTCAAATCTGTATTGTTTAAAAGAGCAGTAATTAAACCATTAATTAAATTAGCACCACTAGAATTATGAGCAACTCGATAACCTTGCTTCTCTAAAATAGTTTTAAGTAATAACGAGGTAGTGGTTTTCCCATTTGTCCCAACAATCAAAATTACACCATACTTCACCTGTTCAAATAACAAAGGCAACAAACGAGTATGAAGACGACGGGATATTTCTCCAGGTAATACAGAAGCAGCACCCAAACGCAGAGACTTGACTATTTCAGTAACGGTTTTAGCAACACCTACAGCTAAACCCAAACGAACTCGATCTACCAGTTGCATCTTGGCTATACTTTGATAATTTCCTCGTACATTGTGCCTTGTTTACTTCGGTATCGGTAGGGTTATTACTTAATTAAATTAATCAAATTGAGTTTGAAGAGAGTTTGTGCGATCGCGCTTTTCTGAAATCAACAGATAATCTTCAGCTTCCAAAATAGTTTCTGGTTTAACTAAACGAATTAATTTTCCTTGTCTTCGTAAAGCTTCTAACTTAATTTGCTCTTGTTGTTGTAGTTGTAATACAGTCTTTCCTACCCACAGAGAAGTTTCGTTTAACAAAATCCACTTAATATTTGAAATCGATAAATTACCTTGCAATAAATCCTGAAAGAGGGCAACTTCTTTGCGTTTTCCTACTACCAAAATGCGATCGCTCATCTCTAATCTAGTGTCTGCTTGAGGATAGTAAATAGTTTCTCCATTCCTTTGAATACTCATAACTGTTACTCCTGTTAACTGGCGAATATTAGCAGAAGCTAAAGTCATACCGATTAAAGGTGAATTAACAGAAATGGTTAACCATTGATTATGAGTTGCCGAAGCCGTTTTTCTAATCTCTTGTGCCAAAGAAGTAAGAGTTAGTTCAGGACGAATGCTAAGATAGCGATCGGTACGAATCTCATCAATCGCCGAATCAATGGTATTTCTGGAAGTACCCAAAGTTTGTAAAATTTCTGCCCCCATTGCCAAAGCTGCTTCAAACTCAGGCTGAATTACTTCTTTTGCACCCATTTGAGTTAAAACATCGATTTCGCTATTAGTATGACAACGGGCTACGATCGCAATTTGAGGCGCAAAAGCAAGCGCGTGTTTAAGAAGAATACGAGTACTAGCAGGATCGGGTAAAGCGATCGCTAATGCTGTAGCCGTTTCCAAATGGGCTTTTTCTAAAACTAAATCCGAATCACCATCTCCAAATAAATAAGGAATTTTTTCTTGTCGTAGACGTTGAATAGCAGCTTCACTATTGTCTATTACCACAACAGGAATAGCGCGATCGCGTAAAATTTTAACAATTATTTGTCCTACTCTGCCATAACCTGCCACTACCACATGATTAGAGATAGTATCAGGTAAGGTAATAATTTTTTCTTGTTGTCTACTTCGTAAATATTGGCTTAACCAAGGCAAATTAAGTAACTTTTCAACCAAACGAGGCGAAAATTTAATACTAACTGGAGTTAATACTAGAGTAATTGCCGTAGTTCCCAATAATAGTAAATAGCTTTCTCGACTCATCAATCCAGATTCAAAAGCTACCAACGCCAAAACAAAAGAAAACTCCCCAATTTGATTTAAACCCAAACTAGCCAAAACTGAAGTTCTAAACGAGTAACCAAATCCCCAAATAATAGGAAAAACTATCATAGCTTTGCCAAACATAATCAAAATTACCAACTCCAAAATTACGCCCAGATTTTGCCAGAGTATTTGAGGATCGATTAACATTCCAATTGAGGCAAAAAACAAACTAGCAAAAGTATCTCGTAAAGGTAAAATTTTAGCTAAAGCTTGGTCAGCATAATCAATTTCCGAAATTGTTAAACCTGCAACAAAAGCCCCCATTTCAATTGATAATCCCAAACTAGCTGTAATCAAAGCAACACCTAAACAAAGAGCAAGAACGGCTAACAGAAATAATTCACTATTTTCTGTTTCAGCAATAGTTTTGATCACAGGAGGAATGATCCAATAACCAGCTACAAATGCAGCCGTAAAAAAAATCACCGCTTTTAAAATAGCCGTTAACAAAGCCGTAACCAAATTACTTGGTTCATTCAAGGCTGGTAAAACAGCTAACATCAATCCCAATGCCAAATCTTGGACAATCAAAATTGCTAACATTACTTGCCCATAAACAGTATTGGTTTCTCCTCTTTCTGTCAGGGTTTTTAAAACTACGGCAGTTGAAGATAAAGAAAGAATTGCCCCTAAAAAAACAGCTTCTGTGATTTGATCTACCCAACCCAACCAAAAAGACACCAAAGCAACTACCACAGTTGTTAAGCCAATTTGTAACAAACTGCCATTGATCGCAATATCTTTTACTCTTTTCAATTCTGTTAGAGAAAATTCTACTCCCAAGGTAAACAGTAGAAAAGCTACCCCAATTTCTGCTAAAGACTTAATGTTCTCAATTTCTTGAACTAATCCAAAACCGAATGGTCCAATTATTAAACCACTAATCAAATAACCCAACAACACAGGTTGACGCAAACGGTTAGCAATAAATCCACCCAAAGCAGATGAACCTAGAACAGTGGTAAGTTCTAGAACAAAATCATTTACTGCTGCCATAATTTATTGAGTCAAAATCTATATGGTTACTTAAAGGTTGCTACTATCAAAAATGAAACTATTTTGTCTCCTCATCTGATACCTTAAGTTTAAGTTCAACTTGCTGAATCGAGATCATTCTTCAACTGTAAAATAGTTTGTTGTTGTTAAATAAGTGTCTCTAACAATAACGGTATCTCCAGCAGTAATTTAATGATTTGTTCTAATGCCAAACTTTTTGACACTCTGCGCTATATAGCAGTTCTTATTTCTATGAGGTATGTCCTAAAATACTGATTTTTGTTGATAGTTGATTGATATAGTCATTTCAATTTAGAGTGAGACAATCTCTTCTTGCTACGAAAGGCTTTCAGCCGAAAAAAATGTTTCATTCTTATTTGAAACAACTATAACTGGTGTACAGACGTGTCGCCGAAACGTCTCTACTGATAACTGATAAATGCTTGATCCTGTTACAGAAGATAAAGTACAAATTGCCAAAAACCCCTCAAGGATGAAACTATTTGATTGTCTGTCTCACAATTTTGCTTAGAGATGAATCCAGAATCGATTGCCACTATTTATGATTTATTTCTATCTATCCTTTTATTTCTTAGTCTCTTTGGTTTTGTTACCTGGTTAATTTCTGCTTCCCAATCTTCTTCTTTTGATCATGCTTCTAATTTTAAAAATAGTTCCTCAAAAATAGTTACTATTTGTTCTTTAGCTTGTTTACTAGAAGATGCACCTCCAACAGCTTTGAAAGGACAATTTTATCCTTTTGCCACTCCTTTAATGACTCCTTTAGCTTGTTTACTAGAAGATGCACCATCAACAGCTTTAACCGGACAAGCTTATTCTTTTAGTTGTATTGTGACTCGCACTTGGCAAGAGTATTATCGACAAAATTTAGGTAAACCAGGAATTAATTATTGGCAATGGCAAAATTTTCCAGAGGTAAATCATGTTTCTCCAGAATTATCTCTACTATTGCAATTACCTCAACCTCAAGGTTCGGCTAAGGCTATTTTAGAAAATCTTCCTCAATCAAATGATTCTTCATTAATTCTCAAACATCACCAACGTTTAGCTTGGCAACAATGGCACAATCAAGCTTTAAGAATAATTGATCGACAAGCTTTAGCAGAAATATATCGAGTTTGTTATCAAGTTTCTTGGACTGTAGTGCAAAATCAACTCGATCCTTTACATGAAATAGTTAGTGATGAATTACAACCTTGGTGGAAAATTTTGGGAGTTACCTCAGCAGCGAATTCTCTACAAGTAGAAACTGCTTATAAAAAACTTTTGAGAAAATGGCATCCCGATCTTAATCAAAGTCCTTATGCTACCGAAATAACTGCTCGTCTCAATATTGCCTATGAACAATATCAGCAATTTCAAGCTTTAGAACTAGAAAATAAAACCTTGTTAACTAAAATACGTCAATGGGTGAAACCTTTTAAATCTCGTTGAGATTTAGAAAAAAACTAAAGCGATCGCTTTATGATTAATTTTGCTCTACATACATATTCTGAATTGTCGAGAGCTACTCAAATAAAATTAATAATCTTGACGAACAAGAATTTATAAATTACAACCTTGGAAAAATAGGAAAGATTGGATTTTTAGTCTTTTCTTTCACTCCTTACACCCATATATTTTGCTTCACTAGCTCATGGTAAAAGTTAGTCATCAGCTACAACACTTGGCGATCGCTACAATTCTAGCATTCTTTTCCGTAAATCTATTAAGTGATAATCGTTCTAGTGCTAACACTGTTACTAGAATAGAGCGTTTAGAACCAGTAGAACTCTATGTACCTCCACCGGAACAAAACACTACTGGAATCTGTTCCAACTATATTCAACCAGTAATTGACAAAATAGTAGAACGTTCTCCTTTCGATCAAGGTAAATGGGGTATTTTAATTCAAACTGCTGATGGTACTACCCTTTATAGTCGCAGTCCCGATTCTTATCTCATTCCTGCCTCAAACTTAAAGATTTTAGTCACTGCTGCTGCGCTACAAAAACTTCATCCTCAAGGCACAATTCGTTCTTCTTCAATTCAAGAATGGATTAATATAACCAATCTTAGAAGCAACAATATCTATGCAGATGTTTTACTCAGCTATCTTGGTGGTTCAACTTCTGTACGACAAGTTTTGACTGCTTTAGGAGTTGATCCAAAAGGCTACCATATGGTGGATGGTTCGGGTTTATCTCGTAGCAATTTGGCAACACCTCGGACTTTAGTGACCACTCTTAGAGCAATGTATTCTTCTCAAGATAAAGACAGTTTTCTTGCTTCTTTACCAATTGCTGGGATCAGCGGAACTTTACAACACCGTTTACGTTATACCAGTGCCGAAGGTACGGTTCATGCTAAAACAGGAACTCTCAAAGGAGTTCGTGCTTTGTCTGGTTATCTCGAACATCCAGAATACGGCACTTTAATTTTTAGCATTATTTCTAATCAACCTAACAGTCAATCTGATCCTGCTTTAGTTAATGCAATTGATGAAATTGTCATTCGTTTAAGCACCATAACTTCTTGCTCTTAATCAAATTTTTGACTAA
Organism: Stanieria cyanosphaera PCC 7437; assembly: GCF_000317575.1. Classification (NCBI taxonomy): domain Bacteria; kingdom Bacillati; phylum Cyanobacteriota; class Cyanophyceae; order Pleurocapsales; family Dermocarpellaceae; genus Stanieria; species Stanieria cyanosphaera. The sequence goes on from NC_019748.1 coordinate 3,531,655, forward strand.
TTGTTAAGCAATATTACAATAATAACGTTATGCTGGCTTACTGTCTTGACAGAATAAAAATAAGCCACTAAATTGTTTTGTATACCCGGGTAAATACTAAAGTTAGTGATATGCAAAACAAACAAAAAGTAACGCTATACATACCACCAGAACTACACAGGAAGTTAAAAATAAAAGCTGCTATAGATATAGAATCTATGTCAACCTTGGTGGAAAAAGCGATCGCTTTTTACCTGCAGTATCCCGACAAGGTAGAAGAGGTAGAAGCAAATAACCTAGGCAAAACCCATCAGGTACATATTTGTCCTGAGTGTGATGCAGCCATGGTGATGAGAGAAGGCAAAATGCTCTCTCTTAGAGAACAACCAGGGGTTATAGCAGAAGAACTACCTCTAGAAGTAAGAGGACAAGTAGATACCTCAGAAAAATCCCACGGGGAGCAACTCGTACCCTGTTGACCTGTTAGGTAAAGTCCCAACGAGGTAAGTGGTCAAAACTGTAATCTAGCAAATTAAGGTCGATGTTATGAAAGAAGAGCTAAATATACTAATACAAGCTCAATATCCGCTTATCTATCTGCTTACTCCTGAAGAAGAGCGGGCCGAGCAAGCAATAGCTAAAATAGCCCAAGCTAATGCCGAACATCGACGAGTTTATGTCTGGACAGTAACTCATGGGATCGTTGAACACGGGCAACCACGTCAAGTCACACAGCACAATACTGTTTCCCCAGAAGCAGCAATTGAATGGACAATCCGTCAAAGAGATGCAGGGATATACATATTCAAAGATTTGCATCCCTTTATCGATGGACCAGTAATTACTAGATGGCTAAGAGACGCGATCGCAAGTTTTAAAGGAACCGAGAAAGTAATAGTCTTAATGTCTCCAGTTCAAAATGTACCGATTGAATTGGAAAAAGAAGTAGTAGTAATAGATTATCCTTTCCCGAATCTTGCCGAACTCAATCAAGTTTTATCCGCTCAACTACAAAAAAGTAAAAACCGTCGTCTCGATACTGAAGCGAGAGAAAAATTACTCAAAGCAGCTTTAGGTTTAACTAGGGATGAGGCTGAAAAAGTTTATCGCAAAGCACAAGTTAAAGCCAGTCGTCTCACTGAAGAAGAAGTAGAAATTGTGCTTTCTGAGAAAAAACAGCTAATTCGTCGTAATGGAATTTTAGAATATATCGAAGAAGATGAGACGATTAATTCTGTAGGTGGTTTAGAGGAACTAAAACGCTGGCTCAGACAACGCTCCAATGCTTTTACAGAAAGAGCTAGAGAATATGGATTACCTCAACCCAAAGGAATGTTGATTCTTGGTGTTCCAGGATGTGGTAAGTCTTTGATTGCTAAAACTACCTCTCGTCTTTGGGGTCTACCTCTTCTCCGCCTTGATATGGGTAGAGTTTACGATGGTTCGATGGTAGGTCGTTCGGAAGCGAACCTCCGCAATGCCCTCAAAACTGCCGAATCAATTTCACCTGTGCTTCTGTTTATTGATGAATTAGATAAAGCTTTTGCAGGTGGTGCAGGTTCAGGGGACTCTGATGGAGGAACTTCTAGCCGAATCTTTGGTTCTTTTCTAACCTGGATGCAAGAAAAAACCTCTCCTGTATTTGTGATGGCAACTGCCAATCGTGTGGAAAGATTACCTGGAGAATTTTTACGCAAAGGTAGATTTGACGAGATTTTCTTTGTAGATTTACCTACACCTGAAGAAAGACAAGATATTTTTAGAATTCATCTTAGCAAACGTCGTTCCGATATTAGTCGCTTCGATTTGGAACAATTGGCTAAGGTTTCAGATGGTTTTTCCGGAGCAGAGATTGAGCAAGCCATAATTGCTGCAATGTATGATGCTTTTGCTCAAGAGAGGGAGTTTACGCAGTTAGATATTATCGCTGCCATCAAAGCTACCCTACCTCTGTCGCGGACAATGACTGAGCAGGTGACTGCCCTAAGAGATTGGGCAAGGCAAAGAGCGCGTCCTGCTTCAGCCTCCATTGCTGAATACCAGCGATTGGAGTTCTAACAGACTTTCTTCTGTATCTTACAGAAGCAAAGGCTAGCAATTGCTAGCAGTTCCTTAAAAAAAAACCGTTTTGTAATTTATTCAAACGGAAATCACGTTAAAACTTAAGTTGTTGTTTACTTCTCTTCTACTGGAGGAATCTCATGTCTCACTTTAGCACTTTACGTACCAAAATCACCGAAGCTGAAATCCTCAAAAACTCTCTTCGTGACCTCGGTATTAACGTTAAAACCAATGCTGACGTACGCGGATACAACGGACAAAGAGTTCGTGCCGACATCGTTGCTGTTTTAGAAGGCGAATACGATCTTGGTTGGTCTCAAAATAGTGATGGTACTTTTGATCTAATTGCTGACCTTTGGGGTGTTGCCAAAAAGCATAATCAAACTGAACTAATCAACTCCATCAACCAAAAATACGCTGTTAATAAAACCTTAACTGAAGTTAAGCAACGCGGTTTACAGAACGCCAATGTCAAATTAGTTCTTCAATAACGAAATTTGAAGCGCGTTCCCAAGCATTGGGGTTGACTTTTTCGCAATGGTCAACCCTTTTTTCTATAGGTCTTTTTGAGATAGAGTTGGTTGAAATTGTTGATTATGAGTTTCTAACATTGCGACCGCATCAGTTAAGGAAACTTGCTCAAAATGATCATAAAAACGACTTACACTAAAAAAAGGATCAGGAGTCGCTAAGACTAAAACGCGATTGCTCCATAATTCTAATTGAGGAATTAAATCTGGAGGTGCAACAGGAGCGCAAAGCCAAATTTCAGCTACTTGTTGTTCTCTAAGATATTGAGCAGCAACTCCCATAGTCATGCCTGTGGCAATGCCATCATCAACAATAATCGCGATTTTTCCTTGCAGATCAAGAGGCAAACGGTAAGAAGCAAATTCTAAAGCTTGGTTTTGTGCCTTATCCTGAGCTTGTACTACAGCTTCTTTGAGTCCACACAAATTAGCATCTCTCCACAATTCTGGCTTAGTCCAAAGAATATTACCCTCACTAGTAACTGCTCCAATTGCCAATTCTCGATTAGTAGGAGTAGTAATTTTTTTAGCTACAATTACATCTAAAGGACAATTTAATTGTTTAGCGATCGGTATTGCTACAGGAATACCGCCACGAGGTAGAGCGTAGACAATTACCTGACGATTAGGTTGTAATTCTAACAACTGCAGATAAACTAGTTGAGCTAGTTCTGCTCCTGCGGTGGTGCGGTCGTGAAATAACATAGTTGAATTTATCAACCCCTATGGTTGCTTGACATCTTTATATTTTCATGATATTTGTTTTTAACTGCATAATATTTGAATCATCAATCAAGAATTTTTTAGTTAGTGAGTAACTACAGTACAAAATCAATGGAAATTTCCGAACTCAAACGAGAAATCGAAACAGTATCGTTACGCCTGGGTAAAACCCAGGACTATCTTTGACGTTCCCGCTCTTAATGCCAAAATTAAAGATTTAGAACAATTAGCAGCCCAACCAGAATTTTGGGATAATCGTCAACAAGCCCAAGATACTCTGCAACAGTTGAACGATCTCAAATCGAATTTAGAGCAATATCATTCATGGCAAACTAGATTAGAAGATACTAAAGCGATCGCAGAGCTATTAGAATTAGAAGAAGATGAAGCTTTAGCTACAGAAGCACAACACAATTTGAATCAGCTACAACAAGAGTTAGACCGTTGGGAGCTTCAGCAACTACTTTCTGAACCTTACGATCATGAAGGAGCGGTTTTAACCATTAATGCTGGTGCAGGAGGTACAGACGCTCAAGACTGGGCAGAAATGCTGTTGCGAATGTACACTCGTTGGGCAGAAAAACAAGGATACAAGGTACATTTAGCTGAATTATCGCCAGGGGATGAAGCAGGAATTAAATCAGTTACCTTGGAAATTGAAGGGCGTTATGCCTATGGCTATCTTAAGGCCGAAAAAGGTACTCATCGACTGGTGAGAATTTCTCCTTTTAATGCTAATGGTAAAAGACAAACCAGTTTTGCAGGGATAGAAGTAATGCCCGCTTTAGATGAGTCGGCTATTAATTTAGAGATTCCTGAGAAAGATTTAGATATCAGCACTTCTCGTTCGGGAGGAAAAGGCGGACAAAACGTTAACAAGGTAGAAACTGCGGTAAGAGTGGTTCACATTCCCACAGGAATTGCAGTACGTTGTACCCAAGAACGTTCTCAATTACAAAATAAAGAAAAAGCTTTAGCTTTGTTGAAAGCAAAATTGTTAGTAATTGCTCAAGAACAACGAGCTAAAGAAATTGCTGAAATTAGAGGAGATATGGTAGAAGCAGCTTGGGGAAATCAAATCCGCAACTATGTGTTTCATCCTTATCAATTAGTAAAAGATTTACGTACAGAAGTCGAAACTGGAGATGTGAATGATGTGATGGATGGGAATTTAGATTTCTTGATTGAAGCTTATTTACGTCAAGAAAATCAATTGGTTTAATCGATATAACTCATAATTTTGGCAGTTCGATTTTCCCAAGTAAACTGACGAGCAAATTCAATATTGGTTGGATATCCTTCGCTTTGATAAGGATAATTGCGTAAACTTTGTTCAATCGCTTGAGCAAAAGCACCAGGATCGTCTGGTGGACACCAGGTAGCTATCAAGGGAGACGATTTGAAAGGTAGTAAGGGAAGAATTTCTGTTACTACCAGAGGAGTTCCTGAAGCAATATATTGGAAAAATTTAACAGGATTGGTGAAATCAGCTTCTTTACCTAATAAATGAGGATGAGCTAATAAATCTGCTGCTTGTAAAAGACTTACTAGTCGAGAACGAGGTAAAATCCAGCCTAAAAAATTAATATTATCAACTTGTTTGGCTTGAGCTAACTCACGATAATGTTGGATTTGAGCATCTGTTCCTCCCGTAATGGCAAATTGAATATGTGGTAATAAACGCGCTACCTCAATCAGGAGATCGATTCCTTTAAAACGATATAATGCTCCAGAATAAACTACTAAAGGTTGATTTTCTTTTGATAACAATTCTTTTCGCCAAGCTTGAGCTTCTGCTGGTTGTCTGGTTAAAAAAGATTGACCGAAACCATTGTGTAACCAAATAGCTTTTGATTCAGGTACTCCAGCTTGAATTAAACTTTGACGAGTTAGTTCTGATTGAGTAATGGCTATTTTGAAATAGGGGCTATTAACGATTTTGTTTTCAAGTGGTTTTGATTGGAAATAATGACTTTCATAAATAGTAGGAATTTTGTTTTGAACTGCTGCTTTGGCACAATTCCAATCTCGTGTATGTAAAACTTTGGTTTTAGGAAAAATATGCAGAGGAAAATAGTATTTACAGATAATAGTACTAGGATTAGTAAATTTATTTGGTAGTGGTAAAGATAGTTTAGGTAGTGGCAAAGTTGCAGTTTTTAAATTACTTTGAATATCATAAAATTCTACTATTTCTTTTGAAGGTAGTTGAGGGCGAAAAGGAAAAAGGAAATTAAATAAATTGAAGTTTTTTTGTTGTTGCTCGGGATAAACTAATACTGTAGGATAGCCAAGATTGGCTGCTGCATCAGCACACTGAACATCATGAATTTCATGAGCAGTATTAGGTTGCAAGGATATTTGATGACTATAAACAAGATAATATTTAGACATAAATAAAATTATTTGCTTGAAATGCTTGCAGATTCAAAATATTCAAGACGTTTTAAAATAGTTAGTCCCGATTGATAACTTTCTTCTATCAATTTTTCTCTTTCTTCTTGATTATCAACTAAATGATCTATTACTAATCTTAAAGAACCAAGCATAGAATGAAGATTAGTTCGCATTTGATGAGAAATATCGTTAAAATTTTCTGAAGATAATCTGGTACTAATATCTTCTGTAATTAGTGATGAATTTTTGTGTTCTTTATCACGAAATTGCATCTGATAAAGATGAGCATAATATTTATTGGCTGCAAGTAATTCTTCATGATTACCAATTTCTACTACTTGTCCACCATCTAAAACCACTATTTGATGAGCTTTTTGAACAGTTGAAAGACGATGGGCAATTACTAAAGTAGTACGATCGCGACAAAGTTCATCAATAGCTTCTTGAACTAATCTTTCTGATACTGTATCTAAAGCACTAGTCGCTTCATCTAAAATTAAAATATCTGGATTACGAAGTAAGGCACGAGCGATCGCAATTCTTTGTCTTTGTCCTCCTGAGAGCATTACCCCACGATCTCCTACTTCGGTGTCTAATCCTTGAGGTAATTGCAGAATAAATTCATGAGCGTTAGCTCTACGGGCTGCTGTAATAATTTCTTCTTCAGAAATATGTTCTAGTCCGTAGGCGATATTGTAGCGGATCGTATGATTAAACAAAAACGTATCCTGACTTACTATACCCATATTCCTTCTGAAGGATTTGATCTCGTAGTCTTTTAAATCAATTCCATCAATAGTGATCCGTCCAGCAGTAGGATCGTAAAATCTGGGTAGAAGATCGGCTATGGTTGATTTTCCTGCACCAGAAGAACCAACTAAAGCGATCGTTTTTCCTTTGGGTATCCATAAACTTAGTTGTTTAAGAACTAATTTTTCATGATCTGGATAAGCAAAATCGACTCCTTCAAATTGAATTCCTTCAATTAAACGCTCAAAAGGTTTAATCCCTCTAGTCTGAAAAGGCTTATTATCTTTTCGTAAAAAATCTTCTACTATATCTATGCTATGAATACTATTAGCAAATTGAGTACGAGCATTATTCAACTGACCAATAAATGGTAATAAACGAAAGAGAATAACTAAATAGGTTAATAAAATAGGCGCAAATTCTTCTAACTGTTGGGTAAATAAATAGCGACCTAAACCAACTAAAAACAAAATAATTATAATACCTAATATTTCATTAATAGGTCCAATAATTGAGGAGATTGCCTGGGATTTTAATTGAGCATCTTCTCTAGCTAAAATTAATTCTTCAATTTGTTGATATTCTGCTTCTTCATTACTAACGCTCTTAACCAAGCGAATTCCAGTTAATATTTCTATGATTTTGCGAGAATATTCACGAGATTTTTCTGCTAAAATCTGCCCTAATTCTTTTGATTTTATGACAAAATATTGATTAGAAAGGGCAATTAAAGATAATAAAACTGTAGTTAATAAAGTAAGTCGCCAAGAAATCAAAATTAATAAATAGACAAAAGTTAGAATAGTTAAAACAGTAATTAATATTCTAATTACAGTCCTAATCGCACTGGCTGTTTTTTCAATTTCTCCATTGATTCGATTGACAATATCACCAATTCTAATTTTAGAATAAAAATCCAAGTCTACATCAAGAAGAATTCTAAGTCCTGAAGTCCTCATATTTCTGACAAGATTTTTAGCAGAATAATTCCCAATTAAACTACTAATAAAATTTGTCACATTTTTAAGAATAATTGTCATAACTACTACAACAATCATGACAATCAACTTTTCTTGATCTTCAAAACGATCAAATAAAGCAAAAAATTTATTGAGTAAAGGTGGTTGTCCAGGAAATTCTAGAGTATTTTTTTCCCCCAAAAAAACTATCAAAATTGGAATGATTAAAGCAGTGCCGACACCATTAAATATGGCACTAGCTAAACTAAAAACAACTGTAGCAACAATTAATAACGGTTGTTCACGAGCAATACTGAGAATAAATTTACGAGAAGACATATTAAAATTGCGCGTATCATTAAAAATTAAATTATCGAAAACTTAGCCAGTATGGGTTTTAATATTTCTGCCATAGCTTCAATGCTATATTGCTTAATACATCTTTTTCTGGCTGCGATTCCTTTAGTATTAGCAGTAGAAAAATCGTTCAAAATTAACTCAAGGGTAGTGGCAATTTGCTCAGGCGAATTAGGTTCTACTAAATAACCTGTTTCTCCCAAAATATGTGGAATATCGCCAACACAACTAGCTAAAATTGGTTTAGCCATTGCCATGCCGTCGGTTAATTTTAATGGGAATTGAGCTTGAGTCGCAGGAGAATCTCTTTGCGGAACTACAATTATATGAGCAGCAGCAATAATCTCTGGCATACTTGCTACAGGAGATTTAGGCAGTTGAATAATCCATTTTCCCCATTTTTGTTGTAGTTGAAGGTCATAATCATCGTAAGGACTACCACCAACAATTACTAATCTCAAATCTGAACGATTCAGTTTTTCTAGAGCAATCAGAACATCTTCTACTCCTTTATATGGTCTTGGTGCGCCAGGAAACATTAAAATCTTATAGTCGCTTAAACCATACTTAGCACGGCTAGCTTCTGAATCGTATTGAGCAGGATTAAATAAAGAGGTATCTTTGCCATTAGGAAGATAAATGCCGCCAAAGCGTTGTTGCAAAAATTGATTATGGATCGTAATAACATCAGCGCGACTGGCTAATTTCTCTATCCACTTTAGGTATAGAGGATGATCGGGATGTTTTAATTGACCTTTTGGTTGCCAAAAATCGCGAGCAATTTGTTTGGGATTAAAGTCATATTTCCATTTGTCTCCACCATGCCAACTTAATTCCCAATCATCAATATCTAAAATTAAAGGACGACCAGTAAAATTTTTTTTAATCAGTGCTAGACCAAAACTACTAGGTTTTAATTTAACGGCATAAATTATCTTGCCATTAATTTGATGAATTAATTTGGATGCTGCCTGAAAAAATCCTGAATGAGATTGACAAGGAAAAGAAATAATCGGAAATGCTGAGTTTGCGATCGCTGAAGATTTTTCACCAAAAGCTACTCCCAACATTTCTACATCATAGTCAAGTTGACGAAGTGCTTGTGCCAAAAGGAAAGGACGTATTGCACCACCCCATCTACCAGCCCCACTACTAGACAGATCGCTGACAACTATAGAAATTTTAGGTTTTCGGTCTTGTGCAGGGAAAGTCATTTCACTTACCAGTTATCAGTTATCAGTTACTACTGACTTTTAGTCAGTAGCTTGTAATCAGAAATATTTTTGAGATTTTCCTCTTTTTAAGAGGAGGCTTGTAACCTATTTCTTTTGGTGAACATTACCCTGCTTATGATAGGCAGACGGGGTTTTCAAGGACTCAAAGTAAATTCGAGTCACAGCCCCTCGGCTTGCGTTCACTTCGTCAAGATATTTATCTCACTTGTAACCGATTAATGTTAACTATCTCCCTAACATAATGGAATATACTTACCTGAAACGTCGAGAGGGAACTTACCTAAAGGAGATAAAAATGCTGATCAAAACAATTCCTGCTTTGTCAGATAATTATATTTTTTTGCTTTACGATCTAGAACAAAAAATCGCAGCAGTAGTCGATCCGGCCGAAGCTGAATCTGTTTTACAAGCTTTACAAAAACTAAAGGTTGAACTAGTAGCTATCTTTAATACTCACCATCATTTCGATCATGTAGGCGGAAATCGACAACTAATCAAACATTTTCCCAATCTCTGCGTTTATGGAGGAAAAAAAGACCAAGGTAGGATTCCTGGACAACAAGTTTTTTTAGAAGCAGGAGATACGGTTGAATTTGCTGGTAGATTAGCTCAAATCTTTTTTGTTCCTGGACATACCCGCGCTCATATTGCTTATTATTTTCCGCCTCTCAATCAGGAAGATACGGGAGAGTTATTTTGTGGTGATACTTTATTTGCTGGTGGTTGTGGTCGTTTGTTTGAAGGTACTCCCGAACAAATGGTTGCTTCTCTTAGTCAGTTAAGACAATTAAGCGATCGCACTCGCGTCTGGTGCGCTCATGAATATACACTTAAAAATCTTCAATTTGCTTTAACTGTTGATAGTCATAATCCTGATTTACAAAAACGATTTACAGAAGTTCAACAGGCCCGTCGTCGCCAAGAAGCTACAGTTCCTTCTAACTTAGGAATTGAAAAATTGACTAATCCTTTTTTACGGTGGGATGATTCAGCTTTACAAGCAGCTACGGGGATGAAACAAGCAGCTAGAGTCTTTGGCAAGTTGAGAGTCATGAAGGATCAGTTTTAAGTTTTAGCAATAGCTAATATGTCACTTAAGTAATTGGCACTAGTACTTATAATTAAAGTTTTGTAAAGTAAAAATAGAAGTTTTTGGCAACAGTTACTATTTGGTAAGCATTTGAGTGTTTTTGAAGATTTTTTAGTCAAAACAAGCCGAATATATAATACGATATCAGACTTTGATGTATATATTTTTGTAATATAAGCGTAAAAGCCTCGAAGCTACGTAGTCAAAAAAACTGAATTTACATTACTAAACATATAAAATTTAAAAGTTAAGTTAAAAAGTTATTAACATAAATTATTCATATTGCTTTTATATTAAGTTGTAAAATTGTGGAAAAAGACAAAACAAATTTAGAGATCAATTCTTTTCTTTGAAAAATTTTCGCTTGTCTTTAATTGAATAATTTTGATTAATTTAACTTTGAAGAGAATGAGATTATTTTAATTGGGAAATTTTGCTAGATTATGTTTTTTTTGTTTACTTAATTTTGTTTCTCGAGCTTATTTTTCCTAATAATTAATTTAAGCTAAAAATTGATTGAACTCTAAGTTGTAATTTTGATAATTTATTCTTGAGAAGATAGTTGAATCAATATGATATGATATATAGTTCTGTCATATTTAATTTTGTTATTTAGAGGACAATGGGCAAGCGCGTACAAGTAGTTTTAAATCAAAATATTAGTAAACTGGGCAAAAACGGAGATTTAGTCGAAGTTGCTCCTGGTTATGCTCGCAATTATCTTCTACCACAGGGTTTAGCCGTAGTAGCAACTACTGGAATTCTCAAACAAGTAGAACAAAGAAGAGAAAAAGAAAGACAACAAAAGTTAGCCGAAAAACAGGAAGCAGAATCTCGGAAAACTGCCTTAAAAACTATTGGTCGCTTAGTAATTCGTAAGCAAGTTGGTGAAAAAGACGCTATTTTTGGTACTGTAACAGCACAAGAAGTAGCAGATGTCATTAAAGAACAAGCTGGATTGGAAGTAGACAAACGAGGCATTAGCGTGCCAGAAATTGGCAAGATTGGTCATTACCCAGTCGATGTTAAATTACACCCAGAAGTTACTGCAACTGTTGAGATTGAAGTTGCTTCTCTCTAAGTTGAGATTTTGAAAATTTGATTATTGAAAAAGGGAGTTGCCAATTACCTCGTATTATCAGCAACTCCTTTGTTATTCTTGATTAGATATACTTAAAACAGTGACCAGTTATCAGTGAACAATAAACTATCCACAATCAACCAGCAACGATTAACAAAAACTGAAGTATTAAATATACCCTCATATCTCAGCGAGATTAAGTTAAGCTATTTTTTTTAAAGCTGCGATCGCATGAAGTTTAACTATTTGTTCTGGATCGGCTGCCAATTCATTTAACATCACAAAAGCCTGATCATTTTTCAATTCTCCTAAAGAAGTAGCCAGCTTTTGTTTAAGTTGATTCGACATTGTTTCTTTACTATTATTTTGCCAAAAATGTAGGAGAATTTTAACAGCTTGCGGTTTTAAACTAGGTTTAGTAATTCTCCCTAAAAGGTTAATAATTTCTACTTGAATTGATTGATTTTCTCTAAATAATGCTTGTTCTAAATACACTAAAGCTAGTTTAGTTTTACTCCAACTCAAAGCTTTAAGTAAATCCAATTTTAAATTTGTTGGTGTAACTTCAGAAATAAGTACTTGATTTAAAGCTTGAATTGCTTGATCGCTTTTCATTCTGGCTAAAGTTGAAGCGGTTTGACGACAAACTTCTAAATTAAAATCGTATAGTAAGGGACTAATGATTTCTACTAAATTCAATTCCTGACATAAATCGGCACGAAATCCCAAACTAATCACCGCTTCTTTTCTGACAGTAGCATTCAGATCTTGTAAAGCTTCGATTAAAACAGGAGGAATGCGTTGATCGTGAAAACTACCAAGAGCTTCAATTGCGATCGCCCGAATAGCTGGTTGTTGATCTTTGACTACTTGAAGTAAAGCAGGAATAGTTTCTGGATGACGAATTTGTGCTAAAGCAGTAACTACTAATAAACGATATTCTGGATGGTTTAATAAATTAGTTAAACTTTCAATGGCAGTTACTCCAATCTGAGCTAAAGCTTCTGTTGCCATCAAAGCTAATTCTTCTTCTGAATTTTGCAGCAATTTAATTAAAGCAAAAATAACTTCAGGACTGTTAAACTCAGCCAAAATTCTACAGGTAAACCAACGTATTTCTAAATCTACGTTTTCATCTTCTAAAACTTTAATCAAAGGCTTAATAACACTAGTTCCGATCACAACAAAAATTTTATTAACTTCCCAACGAAGTTGAAAATCACCGTAAAATAAAACGTTTAAAGCCAAAGCAATAAATTGATCTTCTAACTGTTTTTCTAAACAAACACCTCGATTTTGTCGTAAAAGAAGTTGTTGTAAATAATAATTAACTTGTAACCAATTTTTAGCTTCGGCTGCGAGGTAGGCATTATGAAATAATTGCTCGATTGATAAATTCTGGTTATTACTCATAGTTGTTAAATTAAACAGAAATAATACAATTTTGCTGCTGTTTTGCAGTCGCTTATGCGTTACTCGGATACGAACTTCTTTGAGCGTCGAAGACTAGCCGAGATCGGATAATTGGGGTTAAAAATCTTGGTAAACTATCGTTTGTCTGCAATTGTGACAGTAAAAATAAATTTTTATTTAACTTCTAGTGTTCACGATTATGACTATTTATTGCAAATTAATATGCATTAAACCAATCAAATTTATGTAATACCTACATTTAGATTTAAATATGTCTGAATCACAAACTATCGTCATTAAAATCGGTACATCTAGTTTAACCAAAGCAACAGGACAAATTGCCGTAGCTACTATAGCTTCTTTAGTAGAAACCCTTACCTCTTTACGTTCTGATGGTCATCGAGTTGTATTAGTTTCTTCTGGTGCAGTGGGAGTAGGATGTGCCAGATTAAACCTTAAAGAAAGACCCCGTAAAATAGCAGTTAAACAAGCTGTTGCTGCTGTTGGTCAAGGTCGTTTGATGCGTATTTATGATGATCTTTTTTCCAGTTTACAGCAACCGATTGCTCAAGTTCTTCTAACTCGTCGAGAATTAATGGAAAGAACTTCTTATGTGAATGCTTTTAATACTTTTATTGCTTTATTAGAATTAGGAGTTATTCCAATTGTTAATGAAAACGATACTGTCGCAATAGATGAATTAAAATTTGGCGATAACGATACTTTATCTGCTTTAGTTGCCAGTTTAATTGAAGCTGATTGGTTATTTATTTTAACTGATGTAGACCGCTTATATTCAGCAGATCCCCGTCTGAATCCTGATGCTCAACCGATTGAATTAGTAGGAAGTGCCGAATTTAAACAATTACAAGTAGAAGCAGGAGGCAACGGAAGTCAATGGGGAACTGGTGGTATGGCAACCAAACTCGCTGCTGCACGTATTGCTACATCTTCAGGAGTTAGAACTGTCATTACTCAGGGAAAGCAACCACAAAATATTCTTCAAATTATCCAAGGAGAACCTTTAGGAACACAATTTGAACCCCAATCAAGAGCAGATAACGCTCGCAAGCGTTGGATTAATTATGGTTTAATTCCTATGGGTAAATTGTATCTAGATCGTGGTGCTGTTAAAGCTATTTGTCAACAAGGTAAATCATTATTGCCTGCGGGAATTATCAAAATAGAAGGAGATTTTGTTGCTTCTGATGCAGTGCAACTGTGTGATGGAGAAGGTAGAGAAATTGGCAGAGGCTTAGTTAACTATAGCAGTACAGAAATAACTCAAATTAAAGGACACCATTCCGAAAAAATTGCCCAAATTTTAGGTTATGAAGGAGCAGATACTGTAGTTCATCGCAATAATTTAATCATTAAAGATTAAAAATTAATTTTTAGAACTAGATGATAAGCAGTCATGCAAAATTAAATACACTGATGAAGAAAAAACTAGGAACAGAAAATCGTCATCACTTAGCAGCTATCAAATTAATTTTGAACTATGTACAGACGCGACATATCGAGTCTCTAACTATGAACTATTTTTTTTGTGTAATTGATTCTGCCTATTTACTTATTGCCTCTCTGGTCAAGAGCGATCGCAAATATGCCTTGTCTGAGGCAAAACCGCTTTTAATCTTCTCAATCAATATGATAATTTTGGCGTAAATTTAATTCAGTCTGCTTAAGCTGACGTAATTTTTCTTCTTTTTCTTTAGTCAGAATCGAATTTTGATATTCTAAATAGATAATCTTCTGTTGAATTTTAGCGATTTTTAAAACAATTGTGGCAGTATGAACAATCATTTTTGCTATCTTAGTAATCTATCGCCCTCGACTATAATTCAACTAAAACTAAGCTGCTATGCTTTTAATTTTGGTATCGATCAAAAGATCGAATAATAAAAAAATACTTTTGCTATTTAAAAGCAGTCAATCTTAACAATTATCTTGAATAATTTGACAACATTCTACTACTGAAGCTCTTTGTTCCATCGCCGTTACCAACGCTTGATAGGCATTTTGATGTCGTTCAATAATACTTGTTGCCTGTATTTGCGCCCAACGTTGTTTTTGAGCATAGCCTATTTCTGGTAACCCTGCTAAACTTAAAGCCAAACGTAATTGTTCACAATCTTCTTGTCCGCCTTCTGCATTTCCATAAACTAACTTTTCCGCAGCAATTCCTGCCATCCACACTGTACAAAATCTGTCAAGAGTTAAACGCATCTCCTCAAAGTTAATTGGTTTGGTCGTTAACTCTTGAGTATTAAAAGCTACTCCACCTCTACCTGGTTGTCCTTGTTTTAAAGCTTCCCAAGCAGTCAAACTATAACCAGTTACAGGAATACCCAGAAAATAAGCAGTTAAAAAATGACCTGCTTCATGATGAATAACTCGTTGACGTTGCTGAGGTGTTGAAAAAACGTCTAATAATAAAGTTACTCCGCGATTATTCCAACTAAGAGTGTCTACAGTTGCTAAACCCATAATACCAAGGGTAGCCATAGCAGGAATAGTAGGGGAAATGTTGAGTATAGGCCCAAGTAAACAAGAAAGGGTCATTGTAAATACCCCGATCGCAATTATATTTAAAGCAGTTTGTTGCATCTCTATCAGTAATTATTAAAAAAGTTTGAGCTATGTAAATTAAATATATAAAATCTTAGCTAAATTTTTGTTCTTGAGTCAGAAAGATTTCAATAATCAAGTTTAAATGAAATTAAAACTGGCTCAATCAGCTACGAATAAGTCGCAATTGTGATTAAGCCAGTCGAAAAAATAGTAAAATCTTTAAGGCTTCAAAAGTTCAACTATAAGTTAAATACAACCTTAAAAAAAGAAAAACTATTCAATTATGCTCCAACAGCTTCTTTAGCTGCGTACATTACTTCAAGCGTAATTTCTGCTAACCCTCTTTCACGAGCAAATTTTTCGGTATTTCGCTTCACTTTACCGCGAACAAAACCAGGAACTTTATTTAATTCTGCTTGCGCTTCTTTATTCCAATTTAAATCAGAATCAGCAGAAATACCCTTAGTAATTACTTCTTTGGTATCATGTCCGCCAAAAATTTCTAAGAGATGATCTTCCATTCCCAGAGTAAAAGAATTGTAGACTAAATCAGCAATTTGATTCGTACCTTCGTAACCGAGGTATGGTTTATAACCAATCGGGAAGTTTTGGATATGAATTGGTGCTGCAATGACACCACAGGGGATATTCAGCCTTTTACCCACATGACGTTCCATTTGTGTACCAAAAATCGCAGCAGGTTCGAGACGTGCGATCGCGTCTCCAATTTCTCCATTATCATCACTAATTAATATTTCATCGCAGTATTCACTGACTTGTTCTCTAAACCAATCGGCATCATACTTACAATAAGTACCAGCTAAAACAACGTGAATACCCATTTCCCTCGCCAAAATTTTTGTCATTGCTGCTGCATGGGTATTATCACCAAAAACAACTGCTTTCTTACCAGTTAAATTTTGACAGTCAATCGAACGAGAAAACCAAGCTGCTTGAGAGACATAAAGAGTTTGTTCATTAATATACTCTTCATAATCTACTTCTGCGCCTTGAGCATTAATAATCTGTTGAATTTTCCGCAAACAACGAGCCGTTTCCACTACTCCCATCGGCGTAATATCTACATAGGGCATTCCAAATTCTGCCTCTAAATATTTAGCCGTCATTAAACCCAATTCCCGATAAGGAACCAAATTAAACCAAGCGCGGGGTAAATTTTTCAAATTATGAACCGAAGCACCTTCGGGAATGACTTCATTAACTTCGATCCCCAAATCAGCCATCAGACGTTTTAATTCAGTGCAATCATGCTGGTTGTGAAAACCCAGAGTAGAAATACCGATGATATTAACCGAAGGTTTAGCAGTTTTTCCTGCTGGTAACTCTTGTTTTTTACGAGCTTTATTAAGATAAAATTCTACTACCTGTTGTAAAGTGCGATCAGCTGCTTGCAATTCATTAACCCGATAATGATTAACATCGGCTAACATGACATCGCCTTGAGCATCAATTTGAGCGCGCTCTACAAAATTTTGTAAATCCTCTTGGAGAATACTAGATGTACAGGTAGGAGTAAGAATAATTAAATCAGGATGTTCTTCTCGATCTTTACGAGTAATATTATCAACAACTTTTTCTTGTGAACCTCTAGCTAAAACGTTGCGATCAACAATACTAGCTGTGACAGGAGTAAAATTACGTTCCCGTTCTAACATTGATCGCATCACATTAAAATAATCATCTCCCAAGGGTGCGTGCATGATCGCGTGAACATTTTTAAAAGAGCTAGCAATTCGTAGTGTACCAATGTGAGCGGGTCCTGCATACATCCAGTAGGCTAATTTCATCGATTTCTCCCTTATTTATCTCTGTTTCAATACAAAGGTGTTTAAAACTTTAATTACTTGTCTTTTCTTAAGGACTGCTAACCAATCGAGATTAATTCAAACTGAAGCGCATCAAATACGAAAAAACAATTACATTTCTCTCCTCCGCTCCTTTGCCCCTCTGTTCCTTCATTAAATTTGGTTATCAACTTTCAAGCCCTGGTTATGAATATAGGTCAGCCTGTTACCTCGACCACCACAATCCTGTTTAAGTGCAACAAATATTTATCTATGTTTAACTTTCCTTATCAACAGGTATATCTAAAGATTGATGCTTTTACTATGAAGAGTTTTGATTAGTCAAACAAAAAAAAACGCCCCCCATTTCTGGAGAGCGTTTTTAATTAAAGATTAACGTCGGTCTTAGCCATTGATAGCAGGAGCAGTTAACGCTACAGGAGCGATATCACCACTAGCTAAGTCTAAGGGGAAGTTGTGCGCATTACGTTCGTGCATTACTTCAAAACCGAGGTTAGCACGGTTGAGAATGTCTGCCCAAGTATTGACTACGTGTCCTTGAGAATCCATGATGGATTGGTTGAAGTTGAATCCATTGAGGTTGAATGCCATGGTGGAAATACCCATTGCAGTAAACCAGATTCCGATTACAGGCCATGCACCTAAGAAGAAGTGCAAGGAACGGCTGTTGTTGAAAGAAGCATATTGGAAAATTAATCTTCCAAAGTAACCGTGAGCAGCTACGATGTTGTATGTTTCTTCTTCTTGACCGAATTTGTAACCGTAGTTTTGAGATTCAGTTTCTGTTGTCTCACGAACCAAAGAAGAGGTTACTAAGCTTCCGTGCATGGCGGAGAATAAAGAACCACCGAATACACCTGCTACACCTAACATATGGAAGGGGTGCATTAAGATGTTGTGTTCTGCTTGGAACACGAACATGAAGTTGAATGTGCCACTGATTCCTAAAGGCATTCCATCAGAGAAAGAACCTTGTCCTAATGGATAGATTAAGAATACTGCTGTGGCAGCAGATACTGGTGCGCTGTATGCTACACAAATCCAAGGACGCATTCCTAAGCGGTAGGATAGTTCCCACTGACGACCTAGGTAAGTAAATACTCCAATTAAGAAGTGGAATACTACTAACTGGTAAGGGCCACCGTTGTATAACCACTCATCTAAGGAAGCTGCTTCCCAGATGGGGTAGAAGTGAAGACCAATTGCGTTCGAGGAAGGTACTACTGCACCAGAGATGATGTTGTTTCCGTATAGTAATGAACCTGCTACTGGTTCACGGATGCCATCGATGTCTACTGGAGGCGCAGCGATGAAAGCAATGATGAAACAAGTAGTTGCGGTTAAAAGGGTTGGGATCATCAGGACACCGAACCAACCGATGTAGATACGGTTGTTGGTGCTGGTGATCCACTGACAAAAGCGTTCCCAAGTACCTTGGGCTTGGCTTTGTTGTAGTGTAGTAGTCATGTTGTTTATGATTGCGTTGGTTTTTTATGTATGTGTTTACTTTAAAACAAATGTAACGATCTGTAAAGTAATTTAATATTTTCTTAATATATTCTTGAGATTGACGGAGCCAATACAACACTTTAAATCCAACTCAAAGGGCCTATTTGAGGTAAATAATTGTAAATTTTTATTTTTGCACTTTGTAACGCAAAAATTTTTGCTTCCAGTGCCAACCCAATTTCAGATTGAGAAAGTTAATCAATCATGCTTACACTAAAAAGAGCAGACTTTAGACAAATATTAAAATCTGGTATTGATGACAACTACTTTGGGAAAAACTGGTATTGAAGTTACTGGTTTAGGAATTGGGACTTGGGCTTGGGGAGATAAATTATTTTGGAATTATGGCAAAGATTATGGAGTAGAAGAAGTAGAAGAGGCTTTTAATACAGCCGTGCAAGCAGGGATTACTTTCTTTGATACAGCAGAAGTATATGGTTTGGGGAAGTCAGAATCTTTACTCGGCAAATTTATCAAACAAACCGAACAACCTATTCAGATTGCAACTAAATATGCTCCCTTCCCTTGGCGTTTCAATGGCGAAGCTGTATCTGAAGCACTTATCGAGAGTTTAAGGCGTTTACAATTATCACAAATTACTCTGTATCAAGTTCATTGGCCTTTTAGTTTCTTGCTTAGTCAAACAACTTTGCTTAATACATTAGCTAACGAAGTAGAAAAAGGTCGGATTCAAACAATTGGTGTGAGTAATTATTCTGCAACTCAAATGCGAGAAGCTCATGAAATCTTAGCTAAACGAGGTATCCCTTTAGCAGTTAATCAAGTACAGTATTCCTTACTGTCTCGGAAAATTGAAACTCAAGCTATTTTGTCTACCGCGCGTGAGTTGGGAGTTACAGTTTTAGCTTATAGTCCTTTAGCACAAGGATTACTAACTGGTAAATATACACCAAAAAAAGCAGTGAGCTTGGAGGGTGCGCGTCGTCTTGATCCTCGTTTTAGTTCTCAAGGTTTAGAGAAAATCGTGCCTGTATTAAATCTATTACAAAGTCTGGGCGCAAAATATCAAAAAACTTCCGCACAAATTGCTCTCAATTGGTTGATAGCTCAAAAAAATGTCATACCTATCCCTGGAGCTAAAAATGCTAAACAAGCTCTAGAAAATGCAGGCGCGTTAGGTTGGAGTCTTGAAGATGAAGAAGTACAGCAACTGGAGGAAATATCTCGTCCTTGGCTATAAAATAAGATTTTGAAGCGATTTTTTCCTGAAAATAGAAAGAATTAAAAGTGTTTAAATCCAAAAAATATTTGATCTTTTTGGAGATGCTCAAATAAGCTCAAGTCTGCTTAAAAGGTTGAAGCATAGACACGAATATTTATTTTTTATAACTAGGGGTTAACAAATTTCATACAAATTTTTGTTGTTAGTAAAAAAAATTATAGTAGTTCTTAGTTCTATAAAGTACATCTGTTCGATACTAGTTTTTATTGATAGTGGATTGTTAATGGTTCATTGTTAATAGTTAATTAAAAACTGATAACTGGTCACTGAATAGTGGTTTACCATACAATATGAGAAACGCTATAAATATATTAGTTTAACTGAGTTGTTATTAGCAAAATTAAATTATTTTAGAAAAAATGATTTTTGATATTATATTAATGAACAACTGTTTTTTTACACTCATTTTTAATTGATATAAATTATAGTTTTACTCACTTAATCAATAATCTTCAAGCTTTATTTTATTTAAATAATTAGTTACTAATTATCTACTAGAAACATTAAGATAGAGAACAGTAATATTAAAATAATCAAAATCTAATCAAAAAATGACATCAACTCTGCTGAAAACATCAACAATTAATCAACCTACTATTCATCAACTTACCAATGGCTTAACTATTATTGCCGAACAAATGCCAGTAGAAGCCGTTAATCTTAATGTTTGGCTTAATGTAGGTTCTGTCAGAGAAACTGACGAGATTAATGGCATGGCGCATTTTTTGGAACACATGGTGTTTAAAGGTACGCCTAACCTAGCAATGGGAGAATTTGAATATTTAATTGAAGAAAAAGGAGCAGTTACTAATGCTGCTACGAGTCAGGATTATACACACTATTACATTACTACTGCACCAAAAGATTTTGCCGAGTTAGCTCCATTACAACTAGATGTGGTACTTAATCCCAGTATTCCTGATGATGCTTTTGAGAGAGAAAGATTAGTCGTTTTAGAAGAAATTCGTCGTTCTGAGGATAATCCCCGTCGCCGTACTTTCTATCGGGCAATGGAAAATTGTTTTAATAATTTACCTTATCGTCGTCGTGTTTTGGGACCTGCTGAAGTAATTGAGAATTTACTTCCTCAACAAATGCGAGATTTCCATAGTACTTGGTATCAACCTAGTTCGATGACAGCAGCGGTGGTAGGTAATTTACCTACTGAGCAGTTAATTGAGATTGTGACAGAAGGATTTGAACGACAGTTTCAAGCCTCGGATCATTTATTAAATAATCAAGTAAATCCGCATTTGACTCCAGAATCTCCTTTTAATGAGATAGTTCGTCAAGAATATATTGATGAAACGCTGCAACAAGCGAGATTAGTTATGATGTGGCGTGTACCTGGAATGGTTGAGTTAGAAAAGACTTACGCTTTAGATATTTTGGCAGTAATTTTGGGACAAGGAAAAGTTTCAAGATTGTATCGAGATTTGAGAGAAGAAAGAGGTTTAGTGACTCAAATCAGTGTTAGTAATATGACTCAAACTCATCAAGGTGTATTTTATATTTCTGCTCAATTACCAACAGAAAACCTGGAAGTAGTTGAAGAAGCGATCGCGCAACATCTTAATCAATTACACACTGAACCTATTGCTACCAAGGATTTAGCTCGCATCCGTACTCAAGTAGCTAATCGATTTGTCTTTGCTAATGAACGACCAAGCGATCGCGCTGATCTTTATGGTTATTATTATTCTCAACTACAGGATCTACAACCAGCCTTAAATTATCCTCAACATATTCAAGCCATAGACGTTGCAGATCTACAGTTAGCAGCACAAGAATACCTCTCACCTAATGCTTATGGTGTAGTTGTAATTAAACCAGCTAATCAATAAGTTTTATTTATAAATGAGTCCAAAAATCCCCTGATTGATTTAATTCATCGGATTTTTGATGATAAAAATCATTAATAGTTTGAATTACTTCGGTTAAGTCTCGAAAATCTAGACCATTATCCCTAATTTGCCAATAACATTCGTCTAAACTATGCCAATCCTGACATTGAGCAAGCAACTTGAGACAGTTTTCTTGCCATTTTAACGCCTCCTTTTGCCTAGCTAATTTCAACAATAAACGTGAGGCTTCGGTTTGAAATTGAGGTGATTTTTGCTGCCAAGCTTTCTGTAACTGCGTTAAGCGATCGCCAGAATAGTATTTGGCGTGATATTTTAATTCATAACGCAACATTGCGCCCAACTGTTCAAAGAAAACCACATCTTGACAAGATTCAATCAACAATAAAGCATCTTCAAACCAAAAAGATAAACAACGATAGCTGACAAATTTACTTCCTTTACCCACCAATTTGACCCAAATCTGCTGCACCCAGTAATTAATCGCTTCAATTTCTTCAATCTTTACTCCCAAAAGTGAGGCAATTTCGGTTTTCGCGCGATCGCTTTGCCAATGATCGGGATTAATTGCCCCTCCTTCAATTAAACTGAACTCCTTCAGCATAATTTATGATCCCCCCGTTCGCTGATCTTAGGATAAGGTAAAAAATTAAAGACAACTAAATCTTAATCTAATCAAACAATATGGCAGTTCGTCAGGATACTCTTTGGCAAAAATTTTTACAACCGATTTTTAACCTTTTGATTGAGCGAGAATCTTTACAGCAGTTAGCTGACAGGATTGACTGGCAAACGAGTTGCGATCGCTTAACTAATTCTGATTTAGTTTATCCCCAGTATTATAGTTCGCAAAATTTCCATGGCATTAAAAATGGATATCTGACTTCTGGTGCAGCAGTAACTTACGACCCAGTTACTCAGTATGTTTTACCTCCTAATGAAACTTGGGTTAGACAAGAGTTGATTCAAGTCATTGCTGGACAACCACGCAGGATTTTGGATCTTGGCTGTGGTACGGGTTCAACTACAATTATGCTAAAACAAGCTTTTCCTGATGCTGAAGTGATTGGCTTAGATTTATCTCCTTATATGCTAGTGATGGCAGACTATAAAGCCAAGCAAGCAGGATTAAACATCCAATGGCAACATGGCAAAGCAGAAGCAACCCCTTTCGCCAACCAGCAATTTGATTTAGTTACCGCCTCTTTATTGTTTCACGAAACTCCTCCTGCGATTTCCCAAGCAATTTTGCAAGAATGTTTTCGTCTCTTAGTACCAGGGGGACAAGTAATTATTCTCGATGGCAATCAAAAAACTCTTCGTCATACTGAATGGTTAACTAATATTTTTGAAGAACCATATATTCAAGCTTATGCTGCTAGCAGTGTTGATGCTTGGTTGGGTGCAGCAGGTTTTGTCAACATCCGTACCGAAGAAGTTTGGTTGACAAATCAAGTTAGTTGGGGACAAAAACCAATCCCTAGCAATCATCCAATTCAATTACAATCAATAGATAATGGACAAATGCCATCACCTGCTTGGTAAGTTGGATCGATTCATGGTTAATTGTTAACTAAGTTAGACAAAATATTAACCAATAGCAATTAACCATAATTATTAATTACAAATGACTTTAAAAGCAATTTTATTTGACTTCAACGGCGTAATTATTAATGACGAAGCGATTCATCAAGAACTAATTAATCATATTCTCCTCGGTGAAAATCTACGTCCAGAAGAATCAGAATATCGAGAAATTTGTTTGGGAAGAAGCGATCGCATTTGTCTCAAAAATATTCTCGTTCATCGCGGTAGATTTGTAACAGATGAATATATTGATAAATTAGTAGCCAATAAAAGCCTAGCTTACCAAGAAAAATTAACACAATTAGAAACCTTACCTATTTATCCTGAAATAACAGAATTTCTAGCTCAAATTCAACAAAGAGGATTAATAATTGGTTTAGTTACAGGAGCATTAAAAGCAGAAGTACAATTAGTTCTACAACGTGCCAAGATAGAATCCTATTTTTCTGTCATAGTAGCTGGAGATGACATCAATCAAAGCAAACCCGAACCAGATGGCTATCTACTAGCAGTTCAATTAATTAATCAAAACAATCATAACCTCAATTTACAACCATCCGAATGTTTAGCGATCGAAGATACCTATGCTGGAATTGAAGCTGCCAAAAAAGCTGGTATCCAAGTAGTAGGAATTGCCAACACCCATCCTTTTCATATGTTGCAGCGTAAAGCTAACTGGACAGTAGATTATTTATCTGATCTCGAACTAGATCGAATTAATCAAGTTTGTTTATCTCTCTAAAGCTAACAAGGAATACAAAGGAGGATGTTAAAATACTTTTTAATTGGGGAATTAGCTCAGTTGGTAGAGTGCTGCGATCGCACCGCAGAGGTCAGGGGTTCGACCCCCCTATTCTCCATTGTTTTGTACAGTAGAATACACGGGGATTTTCACACCTAACCTCAGCTTGCTTTAGCACTCATTTACTCATTTCTTACTCACTTAACCTTCAATCTACCCTAATAGAGAGAGTAAAAAAAGAGTTTTCATCAAAAAAACTAGATCAAGCTCTCAAAGCAAGCTGGTAATTTTGACTGGTGTACCGCGTGACCATCTCTATTTTGCGCTCTACTGCTAATTTACAGGCTAAGACATCGTTACAGTGTGTTTTATCATGCGATCAAGGACAAAATCGAAGCTCATATATTGCTTTGTAAAGTTATCAAACGTTAACTTGCTTTAAAAAAGCTTTTTTTTGTAGTATTAGTTACAGAAAATATTTAATTATTAGCTTAAGCATAAGCATTTCACTAACCACTAATTACAAATTAATCTTTGTAGTTGTGATTCAGGTTAGTTGAGAGTGAAATTGTGTCTAGCTAATCTGGTTGGCATTAATAAAACTACTTTCCAGATTGAAAGAGCTTATACTCAAGTTCTTAGAAGATTTTGTTGGTTTTGATGAATTTGATTGATCGACTACAGAGTCTTTAATTGACTAATTTTGCTCAATAACGAGATGCAAGGTGTGATAGACCAAATTTTGTTTCTTTATTCATCATTTCAGCTATGGCAAAACTTGTTGTTCAACCAAAAGATTTTCAACCTCAATGGTGTTTTGTTCCTCTAAAGCAAAGCCATTATGAGAATCGTCAGCTTTATCCTCTCAATACTTGGGTGCGATTATTAGATTTACCCAATTCTTGGTGTGACGATGAAGCTTTACTCTTGTGTCAGCATTCCGATTCCGAATGGGTAGCTTGGATTCCTAATTATGGAGAAATGATTCTTCATCATAGTCAATTTTGTTTTGAGCCTCAATGGTCATCAGCTAGTTGAATTCCGCCACTAGAAAGCTTAGTAACCCACAAACTTAATTCAGGATCGCTTATACTTGCTTCTACTTGTTGTTTGACTTGTTGAGCTTTTTGTTCGGATTCACAAAGGGCAAAAACCGTAGGACCAGAACCAGACATCATTGTTCCTAAAACATCTAATTCAGCAAAAGCTATTTTTACTTGAGCTACTTGAGAATGGTGGGTTAAAACTATTTTTTCTAAGTCGTTGTACAGTAGTTTACCAATTTTTACTCCATTTTGCTCAATAATTGCTTTCACTAAGGGACTAGAATGAACTTCTGCCCTTCGTAATTTAATATCTTCTGGATCGCTAAGATAAGATTGACTATATTGTTGGCGATAGGTTTGATAAGCCCAAGCAGTAGAAACGCTGAGATTGTTATATTTAGCGAGAACAACCCATAAATTATTGAGATTTCTAATTGGGTCTAGTTTTTCTCCTCGACCAGTTGCGATCGCAGTTCCTCCAGATAGACAAAAAGGGATATCTGAACCTAATTGGGCTGCCAAATCTTGTAATTCTGGGTGAGTTAAACCGAGTTGCCACATCAAATTGAGTCCTACTAAAACGGCTGCTGCATTGGTAGAACCTCCTGCCAAACCTGCTGCTACAGGAATATTTTTTTCAATAGTAAGATCAATCCCACCATAGTTGGCATAAACGTCGGGAAAAGTATCGCAAATTAGTTTAGCAGCCCGATAAGCCAAATTAGACTTGTCTTTAGGTACTTGAGGATGATTACAGTGAAGACGAATATCTTCGGCATCGCTTGGTTTGATGTGAATTTTGTCTGCTAGTTCGATGCTTTGCAAAATCATCACTAACTCATGAAATCCATCATAGCGATCGCCAAGTATTTCTAGATAAAGATTAATTTTAGCAGGAGCAATTAAAGAATAAGAATGCATAGTTGCTGTTTAAGAGGAAAAGTAAAACCCAGAAAGATTATTTTACAACTGTGTTTAGTCTTATTTTCTTTAGAATTAAGCATTGCAAATGTTAATCTTGGGCAGAAGCGATCGCTTTACAGGTAAAGTTCTGACTCAACCGACAAATTTTATACCGTCAGTTTGCAGGCAAATTTTTATGCTGCGTGTTCTTTTAACTAATCTATCACCTCATCAACATTTTTATCAGGTGGAAAAACTGGATAGAAGACTTGAAGATCAGATTATTAATTTTTTGGTAAAGCTTATTTTTTGGTTATTTAGCTAAATTCCTGGTAATTACTGAGTTTAATCTCTCAAAAATATAAAAATATTGTCTATTGTAAATAAAATTTAGTTGTAGTGAAGACTATTTATTACTGCGGAGTCTAAAAATATTTAGCAACTATAAAATTATTGATTTATTTAAAATTGAATAACTATTTTTACTAATATACAAAGAATGAAATTCCCGATTTAATAAGATATACAAAGAAAACGTCGATTAGATTTAATCAAGTCAAACTATTATCTAAATTCTCAATTTTTACTTTGAAATAACTTAATGCTCCTTCTCTAAATTTAATTTTTTGCCTATACTGTTCCAGGTATAGGTTTTTTTTTGTTTAAAATTTTCGGAAAGTGACTTCTTTAACTATTTAGATAAGCTTAGATCAGCATAACAGTCTTAAAATTATCGTCAATGCAATATTTTCAATTTATTCCTCGCTGCTTAGACACATTTGCTTTATTTCCTGCACCTATTACCGATCCGGTGGCAGTATTTTTAGTTATTTTGACAATTATGCTGCTAGCACCTTTATTATTTGAACGACTCCGCTTACCAGGAATTGTCGGTTTAATTCTAGCAGGAGTAATAGTTGGTCCTAATGGATTAGGTTTATTAGAAAGAGACAGCAATATTATTTTATTGGGAACAGTTGGCTTACTGTTTCTCATGTTTATGGCAGGATTGGAAACTAGTCTTGACGATCTTAAAGATAACGGTGATAAAGCCCTAATTTTTGGATTAGCAACCTTTATTCTGCCAATGATCATCGGTACTTTGGCGATGCGTCCCCTAGGATACGGTTGGTTAGCAGCGATTTTAGTAGCTTCTTGTTTTGCTTCTCATACCTTACTCGCTTTACCAATTCTCAGTAAACAGGGGATTATGAAAACTCCTGTAGTAACCGCCACGTTGGGGGGTACTTTAATTACTAACGTATTAGCTTTACTTGTTTTAGCTGTAGTAGTTAAGGCACACGGAGGTAATTTAACCCTCAGTTTTTGGTTATTTATCATTCCTGCTTTGGCAATCTATACTTTTGCTACTTTGTGGGGAATCCCCAAACTTGGACGTTGGTTTTTTCTTCGTTTCGGACACAATGAAGAGGCAGAATTTATTTTTGTGTTGGCAACTCTCTTTGTTGCTTCTTATTTAGCAAGTTTGATTGAAATTGAGCCGATTATTGGCGCTTTTTTAGCAGGAATTGCTCTTACTCCTTTGATTCCTCAATTAAGTCCTTTGATGAATCGAATTCAATTTATTGGTAATACTTTGTTTGTTCCCTTCTTTTTAATTTCGGTAGGGATGCTAATTGACCCTTTAATTTTGATTAGAGAACCAAAATCAATTTTAGTTGCAGGGGTGATGATTGGTGCAGAAGTTGTTAGTAAATTTATTGCTGCTTGGGGAACAGCCAGATTTTTGGGGTTTCGTTTTCCCGATACGATGGTGATGTTTGGTTTATCAGTGGCACAAGCTGCTTCTACTCTCGCTGCCATTACGGTTGCCTACTCAATCAACTTGGTAGATCAATTAACTGTTAATGGTATTATTGCCATGATCTTAGTGACTTGTATTGCGTCGCCTTGGTTGATTGAACAATGGGGCAGAAAAGTTCAACCACCGATTAAAAAACAATCTCATCAACCTAGTAAAACTTCTTCTTTAACTCATAGAGTATTAGTACCCGTTGCTAACCCCAATACTGAAAACAACCTCCTCAATTTAGCTTTGATTTTAGCTAAAGCTTCGGGGGGTACTTTATTACCGCTTCATGTTTTGTTCGATCAACTTGAACCGATTTCTCAAAACTCAATTACTGAACAAACTCGCTTGTTAAATACTGCCGAAGACTTAGCCCATGCTGCTAATACTAAAGTAGAAACTATTGGTAGAGTAGATGATGGGATTGAAAAAGGTATTGTTCGGACTGCCATTGAGAAAAACGCCAGTTTAATTATCTGTGGTTGGAAAGGTTATTCTACCTATCAAGAAAACTTTTTTGGTAGTATCCTCGATCATGTCGCACAGCGATCGCCTGTACCCATGTTGATTACTCGTTTTACTCAACCAATTGCTTATACTACCAGGGTTTTACTCGCTACCACTAAGCAGCAAGCGATGGCTGCCGAATTTCCTCAAATGATTCAAATGGCTCGATTTTTAGCTACAGAACTCAAAGCTAATTTAGAAGTTATTTTAGTATTTGGTAAGCAACAACATGCAGTTTTAGAACCTCAAGGGTTGAACATAGATTCAGACATTACTTTAAAACAGTTGCGAGGTAATTTTATTAAAACCGTTTCCGAGCAATTAAGCAAAGATGATTTATTACTTTTAAGAGTCAGTACTGATTCCAATCCGATACTGAAAAGAAAAGCTGTAGGTGCAGTCCCCAGTGCGATCGCATCTGCTCATCCCGATTTATCAATGGTTTTGGTTCATTTTCCGATTAATTAAAACCCTAAAGTTTTGATAACTGATGTAGGTACAAGTCATGAATTGTACCTACTAATAACTAAATCAATCTGCTGCTTGAGCGATAATTTCTTGTAAGACAGGAGAAAGATTATGATTTAATTGCCCTACTCGAATTAATTCGGCATAAGTATTGGCTTCAATGTCTAATAATTGTTCTTTGAACTGTTCCATTGCTAGCGAGCGCAAGTTGGAATGTTCTTTATGCATTTTGGCAATTTTTTGTTCAATACTTTGTAATTCTCCTTTCACTAATCCTTGTTGATAACGATAAAATTCTGGTTCAATTTCTGGAACAAGATCTGTAGTTGCTAAAAAATTAATTACTCTTTTTAAAGCAATGCGACGAGCCAATAATTCTAAATATTCTTGTCTTAAAGGTTGGTCACCAATTAAATTTAATTTTGCTAATAACCACTGAGTAGTTAAACCTTGAACTAATAAAGTAAACAAAACTACTCCAAATACGGTATCAATTATTTCTTGTCTACCTGATAATAAAGCAGGAACACTTAAAGCCACAGCAATCGAAACCGAACCTCTTAAACCACCCCACCAAAGTACAGTTTGTTCCCGCCAATTAAGTTTGATTGAACTAAATAAATTACTAATACTACCCAAACCATAAATGACAATTGCTCTAGTAATTAAAACAAACGCGATCGCGACACTAATCAAATCTAAATTATTAATTAAACTAGTAAAATTAATTTGATCGCCAATCAACAAAAAGACAATTGAATTCACAAAAAAAGCTAAAAATTCCCAGAATTCAGAAACTAATAATCGAGTACGGGGATTCATGCCAATTCGAGAACCAAAATTACCTAAAATAATTCCTACTGTAACCACCCCAATTACTCCTGAACCTCCTAATTCTTCGGTAATTAAATAAGTACCATAAGCAGAAACCAAAGTTAGAGATTGTTCAACTAAAGGTAAATCAAATCTTTGAGTTAAATAAGAAATTCCAAAACCAATAATACAACCAATTCCTAACCCAAGACCCACAAAAGTAGTAAAACGAGTAATAGTTGTTGGTAAAGAAAATTCTTCCAAACCTAACGGAATTCCTACTAATAATAAAAAGGCAACTACTGCAACACCATCATTAAATAAACTTTCTCCTTCCATTAAAATTGTCAGGCGTTTGCTCGCACCTAATTCTCGAAACAAAGCTACCACAGAAACAGGATCGGTAGCTGATAAACTAGCTCCTATTAATAAAGCAGTTGAGAGTGATAAAGTTGTCAATTGACTCAAAGCAAAAGCAACTCCAATCACAGAAATAACAACTCCTAACACAGCAAACATGATCACTGGTACTAAATTTTCTTTTAAACTCTGCCAGCGAATATTCCAAGCTGCTTCAAATAATAAAGGAGGTAAAAATATTTCTAAAATTAATTCTGGTGAAAGATTTACTAAACGAATATCGACAAAAGCCAAGCCCAAACCAACAATTACTAAAAGAAGAGTGTAAGGAATTCTTCTAAACCAACTAAAAATTTTTGAAACTGTTGCAACACTTAAAGAGACAGATAAAACAATTAAAAATTGTTCAAGATTGCCTTTAATTGAAACTTCAGCCATACTAGACTCAAGAGTCATGAAAACACTCCTAAAACTAAAAAAAACAACTTAGATTTACTATCTATCTAGTCAATCCCAATTATTAAAACTCTATTTTCCAGTCAAAATTATTAATATCTTTACATATAATTGAAGAATTAACCTTCAACTATAAAACTATAAAGCGATCGTTTAAGATCTATTGCAAGCCTAAATATACTATTTATCTAAATTTTGATCGGGTATATTAAATGATTAGTATTTTATTAGTAGATGACCAAGCTCTTCTCTGTGAAGTGCTAAAAACCTGGCTAGAGGTAGAACAAGATTTTCAGGTGGTTGGAGTAGCTCATAATGGGGAACAAGCTCTTGATCAAGTCGAAGTACTTCAACCCGATATCGTTTTGATGGACATCGATATGCCAGGCATGAATGGCTTAAGTGCTACCAAAATTATTTGTGAGCGTTTTCCTCAAGTTAAAGTTATTTTCTTAAGTGCGCATGATGATGATAATTATTTAGGAAAATCTTTAAAAGCTGGTGCTAAAGGTTATTTACTCAAAAATACTACTGCTGAAGAATTAGCTCATAAAATTCGGGCGGTTTATCATAATCAAACTCCGTCTTTACCGAAGAGCGATGATAGTGTTATCGTCCTTAAAACCCAACTAGAAGAGTTAATAGAAACTTATCGTCATAAATTCCAAAAACAACTAGAAGAAGGGCAATTTTTTCTAGAAACACTTAATCAAACTAATAATTATGAGCATAAAATTCAACAACGTTTGAATGAATTAGAAAACTTATTGATAGATAAAATAGATAATTGCGATCAACGTTTAATTCAGTTAGAAATTATTAATGGCAATACTTGGGAATCATTGCGTAGTGAAGCTCTAGAGCTACAAACTCAAATGAATGAATCTAATCGCAATTTAAGTTCTCAAATGAATCAACAAATAGTTAATTTGAGAAGGGAATTAGATACTCAATTAGCGAATGCTTTAGAAGATTGGGCTCGTCAAAGGGCTGCTTTACAAGAATGGGCGGTGCAAAGAGATGAAATGCGCCCTTCGTTAGAAGAATTTGAAATTAAATATCGCACTGAATTAATGGCAGTAATTAATCCGATGAGAGCTTCTTTTCGTGATATCGACAAGCAAATGCGAATGATGCGTAATTGTATGATCGCAGCTATTTTAACTGCTGCTATGTCTCTTAGTTTGGCTAGTTGGGTATTAGTTTCTCATGGGCATGAGAATAATTCACCCGCAGCCAATACCAGTGAAGTTAATTAACAATTAATAGTAAACAGTTGATTTAAACTAATAATTGTAAAGACGTTTCTATCGATCACTGTTAATCGTCGATTGTTAATGGTTGATGGTTAGCAACTAAATAACTGTACGGGGGAACGTTCGTTAGCCCCTACTGCTAACTGCTCACTGGTAACTGAGATATGCCTCGCATCTCCCAATTAAAATTTGACCGAGGTACTTTGATTCTGCATCCTCCACCAAGAGGTAAATTATGGCTAGAATATGCTATCTGGGACGATCGCATTGAAAAGTTTCGCATCCCAGCTATTTACTATCGTCCTTTGGTAGAAGCTTTGCAAGCAGAAGAGTCAGAATTTATTGATGATGCCAAGGATTTTTATGCCTTGGAATTGAATTCTTGTGTGGAAATCGAACCTTATCCTCATCAACAAGAAGCATTACTCGCTTGGAAACAATCTCAACGACAAGGAGTAGTCGTTTTACCTACGGCGGGAGGAAAAACTTATTTGGCTCAATTGGCAATGCAAGCTACTCCGCGTACAACTTTGGTAGTAGTTCCGACTTTAGACTTGATGCATCAATGGTATGCTCAAATTGAATCTGCTTTTCCTGATGTCGAAGTAGGTTTGTTGGGTGGAGGTTCTCGCGATCGCTCTCCGATTTTAATTGCTACTTATAATAGTGCAGCCATTCACGCTGAAACTCTGGGAAATAAATATGCTTTGATTGTTTTTGATGAATGTCATCATTTACCGACAGATTTTTTTCGAGTCATTGCCGAATACGCGATCGCACCTTATCGTTTAGGTTTAACTGCTACACCCGAACGCACCGATGGTAATCATCGTTTTTTGGATACTTTAATTGGTAAGGTGGTTTATCGCAAAACAGCCAAGGAACTAGCTGGAAACACCCTAGCTTCACACAAAATCGTTCAAGTTAAAGTCAAATTATCTCAAACAGAACAGCAAAAATACGACCAAGCGATCCAAACCCGTAACGACTTTTTACGTCAAGCTAATATTTCCCTCGGCAGTTTAGAAGGTTGGCAATTATTTGTCCAAGCCAGTGCGCGATCGCCACAAGGGAGAGCAGCGATGTTAGCTCATCGAGAGGCTAAAGAAATTGCTTTGGGTACAGATGCCAAATTAAGGGTATTAGTTGATCTGATTACGAAACATTATCCTGAGAAGATTCTAATTTTTACTAACGATAATGCTACGGTATATCGTATTTCTCAAGAATTTTTGATTCCTGCCATTACCTATCAAACACCAGTTAAAGAGCGTCATGAGATTCTGAAACGTTATAAAGCAGGAGAGTTAAAAATTTTGATTGCTTCCCACGTCCTTAATGAAGGAGTAGACGTACCCGATGCTCGAATTGCCATTATTTTATCGGGAACTGGTTCGACTAGAGAATATATTCAGCGATTGGGCAGAGTATTACGAAAAGGAAATATTCAAAACAAACAAGCAATTCTTTATGAAGTAGTAACAGAAAATACTAGTGAAGAAAAAACCTCTCAACGTCGAAGAGGAGAGTCTCCCGAACAACCTACTTCATCTGCCCAACTAGAACTTTTGTCTTTTCCTTTTTCTCAACCAATCAATCCTAGCAGAAAATTTAAGGCAGCCGAACAATCCCTTCCTTGGCATCCTAATCAATCACAAGATGAGAATTAGGCTTCTTTTCTTAAGTCATAAATAACTTTATTTAAATACCAGGTTTCTAAGTGACCAGGATTTTTACTTTTTTCTAAGTTAATCAATCTTTGAGCCTGATCTTGTTGACCGTGCAACAGCATTAAAAGTTCTTGGTGTAATCTAGAACGACGCACAGCTTCACGATATTGTTGCCACCAGCTTTTGGAAGTGTTTGTATTCATGATCTATTTTCGTTGGCAAGGATCATTTTCAAAATAATTTACCGAAATGACAAATCTGTGAAAAGAGTATGTCAAGTTCGTGACTACTTGGAAAGGTTTTTTTTACAAAGTTTTAAAATCTAAAACTGCATAAATCATCTGAATACAACCTAAACAAAAAAATTAGGTGAAAAAGGGATTGTTTGGAGGATGAGTGTTCTTAAAGCAAAAAAATTATTAGCACGTTTAGAAGTAGAAGCATCTCGCTACCAAATTTTAAGCAATCTAAGATTTCAAGAACATAATCCTGTATTTGTGTTATTGCGTAAATTTCTTGTCACTAAACAACAACGAATTATTACATCTTTATTAACTATTTTAGAAAAGAGCGATGACGAACCGAACGGAATTGAGTTAGCTAGACGCATTGGTATTGTAGCTCAAGATGCGATCGTTTTAATTTTTCAGAATCAAGCTGCTGATTGGCAACAACGTCTTAGTCGAGCTATTTTTCAAGAGTTACATTCTTGTCAACATATAGTATTTGTTGGGGGTAAAAGCATTTTCCTAGGCACAACCTATATAAGCTCAGCAGTAACCGAACAAGTTCTCAAGGAACTATTACATGAATCTAATTCTGTGATTCAAGCTGCTAGTCTTTATGCTTTAAATCAATTTGATTCTCAATCAGCTAAAACTGAAGCTCATCATTTACTGAGTAATCCTTTAATTAACGAGCTTGTTCAAGAAACTGCTCTTAATATTGTCAATCAATCTCATCCCAAGACTTCTACTTTAGAACAGTTACTAAATCTTTTAAGACAAGAAAAATATCAATCTTTAACCATCGAACAGTTGATTTCATTTGTTACCGAAATCCCAACCAGCCGTCAAAATACAAAAGAAATTGCTTTGACTAGATAAGTACTACTATAGAGAAAATTAATTACTTGCCTTTTCCCTTTTTCCTGCTTTTAACTACTTAATGCATAATTATTGCTCACCTTAACGTAATACCAAGATAAACCTTTTGATTGAGATAGCAATAAGACAACTCAGTTACAATTTAGTTCATCTCAACCGAAATAATTCGTTAACAATTTAATATTTATTTTGTTTCCTTGAAAACACGTTAAGGATAGATCAATGCCAGAAATTATCATTGTCAACAGCAAACAACCCCAAAAAATTACCACTGTTTATATCACGCCTGAAAAAATGCTTAATCAGGAATGTTTAATTGGCAGAGAAGAACGGTGTTGTATTGTATTGCAAGACTCCCTAGTAAGTAGAATTCACGGCAAAATTACTTTTAAAAATGGTAACTATTACTATACCGATTTGGGTAGTCGGAATGGTTCAAGACTCAATAACGAATTGACTACAGTAAATCAAAATTATCCTTTAAACCCTTCTGATAGTCTTAATCTTGGTTCTCATCTGTTATGGATGAAATCAGTTAGTGAAATTACAACTAATCCTTCTCCTAGTCCATCTATTCCTAAAAACTATATGCCTTTGGCAACTATTGAGCCTACCTCAATTAATCGTTGGAGTAAAGGAGAACTGATTGTTCGTTGTGTACAAATTATTTCAGAAACTGATGATGTCAAAACTTTTAGGTTTGTAGCTGAACCGCCAGTTTTATTTACCTATCAACCAGGACAATTTGTAACTCTTAAACTAGAAATTGATGGTCAATCGCTTAAAAGCTCTTATTCGATTTCTTCCTCGCCTTCTCGTCCTCATACTCTCGATATCACTGTTAAACGTGTTCCTATATTTGCCGATCAACCAACAGCACCACCAGATTTAGTTAGTAATTGGTTACATGACCAGCTTGAGATCGGCAGTAAGATTAAAATTAAAGGGCCAATGGGCAAATTTAGTTGTTTTAATAATCCAGCACCCAAATTATTATTTATTTCGGCTGGTAGCGGAATCATTCCCTTGATGTCGATGGCTCGCTGGCTTTGTGATACTGTTTCCGAGGTAGATATGATCTTTTGTCATAGTACGGCTACTCCTCAGGATTTGATGTTTCGTTCTGAATTAGAATTAATGGCAACTAGATATTCTAACTTTAAACTAGCAGTTACAATTACTCGCCCTGAAACAAGTAAGGCGTGGTTGGGTTATACGGGTCGATTAAATACCTCAATGTTATCGATGATCGCTCCAGATTTTGAAGAACGCAATGTTTATGTCTGCGGATCGAATTCTTTTCTAATCTCAGTTCGGTCTTTATTAGAACAAATGGATTTTCCGATGGAAAATTATTATGAAGAAAGCTGTGACTTTGAAAGAGAGCAAAAATCTGCTCATTCTGTAGCTCAATTACCAATTTCAGGAGTTAGTACGGCTTTATCGGCAACTGAATCTTTTTTAACTTCCAAAGTTCAAAATAGTGAGGGTTGTTCTAACGAACTTAATCGCAAAAAAAGGCTAGAAGCCAGTTTTAAATCTCAAGTCCCCAGACATTCCTCTTCATCAGCTTGTCAACCTCATCATCTTCCTTCTCTTTCAATTCTGCCTACTTCTGCTAAACCAGCTACTACTGAAGTAATTCCTTTTCCTTCTCCAATCAATTCAGTTGCTGCTACTTCATCGCCAATAGTTTGGTTAGCTAAATCTGGTCAAGCAATTAGTTACGATCGCTTCGCGCCTTGCCAAGGGGGAGATCGCAATTCTTCTATTTTAGAAGCAGCACAAGCTCAAAATATTTCTCTACCTCATGGTTGTGGGATGGGTGTTTGTGGTCATTGTAAGGTTAAAAAACTATCAGGAGAAGTAGTTTACGACGAGGAAGTTGATTGTGAAGCAGGCTATGTTTTAACTTGTCTGGCTAAACCAGTCGGCAAAGTGAGATTAGATGTTTGAAGCTCAAAGTAAAAAGATTTAGACTCAACAACAATTTACCCATTGAGTTGTAATTTGCCCATCAGCCTCTTGAAAATACTCTTTTTTCCAAATTGGAGCGTTGTGTTTAAGAGTATCAATGGCATATCGACAAGCTTCAAAAGCTTCGGAACGGTGGGGACAACCTACTGCGACTAAAACACTAAGATCTCCTATCTCTAAATGTCCCACACGATGATGGATCACTATTCGATTAGTATCTTGCCATTGTTGACGAATTTGGGCTGCAATCGAGCGAAATACCGCGATCGCCATTGGTTCATAAGCCTGATATTCTAAAGATAATACTTGCTTACCACCAGTTTGATTGCGTACTGTACCACTCATTACTACAACTGCACCATTAGCCGGATCGTCTGCTAGTCGATAAACTTCTTCTAGGGATAAGGGTGCAAAAGTAATTGCAAAATTGTCTTGAGGATGAGTTTTGGTTTGATTTGGAAAGTTAAGCTGAGTAAGATTCATCTCTATTGATTTTATTTGTTAGTTGTTTGCCATTGCTTGATTAGATTGTGAATTTAGTTACAGCGATTTTCAGTGACTAGATCACATACCAGTTATTAGTTGCCTTGTACTTTGATCCTTCGTTTCACGTTTTTGACGCCGAAGCGCTTTTTACTCTTTACCTGTGGTCTACCAAACACGGAAACTTCTGTAGGTTTAAGCTCTATCTACTGTTTAAGAGGACAATATTTTTCCAAACAACTAACCAACATTCTAGAATCAAACAGAATTGGTAAAAAATGAATACTTTTTACTTCACGAAAATAAAAGAGAATCGGTACAGGTTGCCAAAAAATACGCCACGCTAACCAATCACTGTAAGGAAATCGACGCAGCAATTTTCCTGAACGACAAACATCTAAAGCAGTATCAGTAAATTGTAATCTGATTGTGGCTGTTTGCACCAATAAAAACAAGCCTAAAATAGCAATTACACCTCCGACCCAAATTTGGAAAAAGGAAATTGCAATAGCGATCGCAATTAAACCTACAGAAAGGTTATAACTTGGTCTTAGTTCAACTGTTGCTTGAGTTTCAGTAGTAGGTTGTGTATTAGTCACTTGAGATTAACCTCCTTTAGTAGCAAAACTAAGTCCTTTTTTTATTATTGTGACCGAAATTAATGGGATACAAGCCCCGTCCTTCTAGGACGGCTTTGATTTTTAATGTAATCAATCAACACTTCAATTGGCGCACCACCCACAGACACAGCAAAATTAATAGATTTAATCGGGGTAGGGCATATCCACGATTTAAAACGGACGGGGAGTGAGTGTCAGACTACTGTAGTAGCAGTTCGCGATGAATCGTCAACCCGTAAAGTAGCATGGGAACAATTAACGCTTCCTATCTAGCTTTGGAATCTCCGCCCTGAAGTGCGGAGAAGATGTCAAATTCTCTAGTTTTTACTCTACCAAAGCACTACCTGTTCCTTGGAACATTAACCACGATAAAAAGAAATTAGCAATAAAAATAGCGAGTAAAGCTGTCACTACTGCTGTGGTAGTCGATTGTCCTACACCTTTTGCTCCTCCAGTGGTAGTTAATCCCCAACTACAACCAATTATGGCAACTAAAGCTCCAAAGACAACTGATTTAATCAATGCAGTACATAAATCCCAAACCTGTAAAAAATTTTGAATTGAATCTAAAAAAACAACCTGAGAAATACCATAAAAAGTCTCAGAAATTATCAATCCGCCTATCATTCCAGTAATTAAGGATAAAAGCGTTAAAATTGGCAACATTAAGCAACATGAGATTACTCTTGGTATGACTAAATAATCGATTGGATCTGTTTTAAGAACATAAAGAGCGTCAATTTGCTCGGTAACTCGCATCGTTCCAATTTCGGCAGCAAATGCCGATCCTACCCTTCCTGCAATCACAACAGCAGTTAAAACTGGTGCTAATTCTCTAGTTAAAGCTAAAGCAAGTACGCCTCCTACTGCTTGTCCGGCACCGAAATACAGAAACTCCCTCGCAACTTGAATTGTAAACACCATTCCTACAAAAGCAGCCGTAACTAAAGCGATCGCTAGTGAGTCTGGCCCTACTACTGCCATTTGTTCTAAGGTATTCCTGCGATGAATTTTGGCTTTAAGGAGATGAATTACAACTTGCCCTGTCAGAAAAAGTGCTGCTAAGGAGCGTTGTAACCAAATGCCAATGCCATTAATAGTACTGCTGCGGTTAGTCATTGATCAATAGAAATTTTTTATTCAATTGAAAGATACTAAAATTTGCTTTGCGCGATAATCACTTTTTTAAAGTTTTTATTTTTTTTGCGCAGTTTAAAATATCTTTCTATCAATTGTTCTAGATTACCAAAAGTAGCAATCAGACCAAAACAAGTCGCCAAGACTAAACTGCTAATAATTCTTTGAAAAAGCCAAATTGAAACGTGATAGTAATCGCAATAAGATCAACCTATTGTTGCAACAACAAGTCCAATAACTACTCCCAACCCAAAACGCTTAATTAATAATTTTAAATTCATTAGCTAATTTAACTTCAACTTGGTGAGATTAGTTGTAAATCTTCTTAATTATGTAACGTAAGTAGCAGGAGTATGATTAAATTTACTTCTGCTAACCTTTTTTGTTTAAATCTTCGCGTTTTCCAAAATTAACTTAGAACGTTTAACATCTTCAGGGATTGAGATAGGATAATCGCCTGTAAAACAAGCCGAACAAAAGCTATTAGGATTTTCTCCAGTAACTTTTAACATTCCTTCCCAACTTAAATAAGCTAAAGAATCTACTCCAATTTGTTTTTCAATATCTTTAACCGATTTGGTAGCAGCAATTAATTGATCTTGAGTATCGGTGTCAATGCCATAAAAACAAGGATGAGTCACAGGTGGAGAGGAAATTCGCATATGAACTTCGGTTGCCCCTGCATCTCTTAAAGCTTTGACTATCTTACGGCTAGTTGTACCTCTGACAATCGAATCATCAACAATAATAATTCTTTTCCCTGTTAAAACATCTTTAAGGGTATTGAGTTTCATGCGAATTCCAGACTCTCGCATATGCTGAGTTGGTTGAATAAAGGTACGCCCCACATAACGATTTTTAATCAATCCTTCCCCATAAGCAACCCCAGATTTACGAGAAAAACCGATCGCAGCAGGAACTCCAGAATCGGGTACACCCATTACTAAATCTGCTTCTACATAGGATTCTACTGCTAATTGTTCGCCCAATCGCAAGCGATAACTGTATAATGTCTCATCGTGCATCAAGCTATCAGGACGAGCAAAATAAATCATTTCAAAAATACACAACTTTCTGGATGGTTTTTGCGCCCAATGAAACGAAGCTAGCCCATCTTCTGTGATCCAAACTAATTCTCCTGGCTCGACATCCCGTAAATATTCTGCCCCAATAATATCTAAACCGCAGGTTTCGGAAGCAAGTACATAACGAGTAGTTCCCTCATTGAGAGTACCAATTACTAAAGGTCGAATTCCATTGGGATCTCTGACTCCCATTAATCCTTCAGGAGTACCAATTACTAAACTATACGCCCCAGAACACAACTCAAAAGCACTAATAGCTGCTTTCAACCAATCTTTACCACTATCTACTTCATCCGCGATCGCTAAAGCAATCATTTCTGAGTCAGTAGTAGTATTAAAATTAACTCCTCGTTTGGTTAATTCTTGCCGTAGTTCAAAAGTATTAACTAAATTTCCGTTATGTGCCAAAGCAAGAGTACCTAATCTAGTCTTGGCAAGAGCAGGTTGAGCATTTACTTTGAGACTAGAACCTGTTGTAGAATAGCGGGTATGACCTACAGCTAAAGTTCCTGGTAGCTTGCGTAAAATATCGTTATTAAAGACTTGGGAAACTAAGCCCATATCTTTGTAACAATGTACTTGCTCTCCTGCAAAAGTAGCAATCCCTGCTGATTCTTGACCACGATGTTGTAAGGCATAAAGACCAAAATAAGTCAATTTAGCAACATCTTCTTCTGGTGCATACAATCCAAACACGCCACAAGCTTCTTCTGGTTTGTCTGGTAAGTGGTGAAAATCGTTTTGCTCTTGATAGCTGACGGGATTGCCTTGCTCGGAAGAAAAAGACTGATGAGGCATCATGCGATGATTGCTCCTATGTGCGGTACTAAATAGTTAAACCCGATGGAGAAAACTAGATTGACGAAGTCGAAGCAGACTCTGCCCTGGAAAGGCAGAGTACCTTCGACTGACCCAATCTTATTTTCTGCGATCGGTTTGAAAAAAAACTGAGTTATTTTAATAGCGATCGCGGAATTATTTACCACCAATCGTAAATCCTGCTGAGATATTAGCCTTGTAGCCTGCGTTCGATTGCCTGATGCCAAGCATCAATTACGTTATTAATCTTAACATTAATTAATGATAAATTATTCTTAATCGCAATCTCCAGAGACGATTCTTTTTCTGTAATAATACCGATTTTCTGCCACTTATCACCTAGATTTGTTTGCAGATAAGCTTCCCAACTTGAAATCACATTAGGATTGACAGAAACAATAATTCTGCTAGCAGCTTCGCCAAATAAAATTTCATCGAGTCTTAAAGTTTGGTCATTGTCTAAAGTAATTTTTGCGCCAAATTTATTGCTAACACAACATTCTGCCAAAGCCACAGCTAACCCTCCTTCGGCACAGTCATGGGCAGAGTTAATCCAGCCTTGACGAATTCCGTGACGGCAAGTTTCCTGTACTTGCTTTTCTAATTCAAAATCGACTACAGGAGGTTGCCCTGCAACGGTGTTGTGAATGACAGCTAAGTATTCTGAACCACCTAGGGGAGAGGGGGAGAGGGAGAGAGAGGGAGAACCTAATAAATAGATAATATCTCCCTCATTTTGCCAAGATTGTCCACAGATTTTGGTTAGATCAGATATTAAACCCACCATTCCGATTACAGGGGTAGGATAAATAGGTTGGGGATTGCCCTTAGAATCTACCGTTTCGTTATAGAGAGAAACATTACCACCAGTAACAGGAGTCGATAATTCTCGACAAGCATCAGCCAAACCACGACAAGCTTCTGCTAGTTGCCAATATCCAATCGGTTTTTCAGGACTACCAAAGTTAAGATTATCGGTAATGGCTAAAGGTTCAGCCCCAACACAACTTAAATTACGGGCAGCTTCAGCCACGGCAGCTTTTGCGCCTTCGTAAGGATTGAGATAGACATAACGGGGATTACAATCGGTTGTAGCAGCCACACCAATATTACAATCACTAGGTTTAGCATTAATTGGTCGGACTCGAATTACGGCTGCGTCTGCACCACCGGGTAACAGGATAGTATTATTTTGTACTTGATGATCGTATTGTCGATAAATCCAATGTTTGGAAGCAATGGTAGGACTATCTAATAACTGTAATAAAATTTCGTTCCAAGTTTTATATACTCCATCGACAAATAGCCCTTCATAATCACAGCCTGGTAAAGAATCTGAACTCCATTGCCAAGCTTTTTGAGCATATTCAGGAGGTTCTTTTAATAATTCTCGCTGATAAATCGGGGTATTGTCTGCTAAAGCTGTAGCAGGAATTTCGGCTGCAATTTCTCCTTGAAATAAAATTCTGACGATAGATTCTGGGATTACTTCCCCTGCAACTACTGCTTGGAGTCCCCAACGATGGAAAATATCAATTAATTCCTGTTCTCTTCCTTTTGCAGCAACAAATAACATCCTTTCTTGGGATTCAGATAGTAAATATTCATAAGGAATCATCCCTGTCTCCCGTACAGGAATTTTATCCAAATCTAATTCAATCCCTACTCCACCTTTAGCTGCCATTTCCGAAGTCGAACAGGTAATTCCTGCTGCCCCCATATCTTGGGCTGCTACTACTGCACCAGTTTTAAAGGCTTCCAAACAAGCTTCAATCAGAGATTTTTCTAGGAAAGGATCGCCCACTTGTACCGCAGGGCGGTCATCCATAGATTCATCGGTTAATTCGGCACTAGCAAAACTAGCACCTCCCATCCCATCTCTACCTGTAGTAGAACCCACGTATAGTACTGGATTACCAATACCTGATGCACCAGCTTTAACAATCTCATCTGTTTCCATCAATCCTAGTGCCATCGCATTGACTAAAGGATTGCCAGTATAGGCGGGATCGAAATAAACTTCACCACCGACGGTGGGTACGCCTACGCAATTACCATAGTGAGAAATACCTTCAACTACACCTTGAAATATGCGTCTGGTTCTGGCATCCTCCAAATTACCAAAGCGAAGAGAATTGAGAATTGCGATCGGACGCGCACCCATAGTAAAGATATCACGAAGAATACCCCCTACTCCTGTAGCTGCACCCTGAAATGGTTCGACGGCAGATGGATGATTATGAGATTCGATCTTAAAAGCAAGTCTTAAACCATTACCCAAGTCTACTACACCCGCATTTTCTCCTGGGCCAACTAAGATACGTTTACCTTCTGTGGGAAACTGTTTTAATAGCGGTCGAGAGTTTTTATAGCAACAGTGTTCTGACCACATTACACCAAACATTCCTAACTCAGCTTGATTGGGATGACGACCTAATCGATTGACAATTTCCTGGTATTCTTCTGGTTTGATACCTTCAGCAGCAATTTCTTCAGGGGAAAAAGGAGTAGAGGATATTTCAGACATAGCAACCCGTTAGACAAACAGCACAGGGTTAATTGTATCTATTCTTGTCTCTTTGAGGAATTTTTTTGTAATGACTAAAGAAGGAAAAATATTTTTGTTTTTTTTTAATCAATTTATCTCTTGCTTATAATACAAGCTGTTCAAGTTTAAATTACTTTAAAATCATTTGCGTTATCAATTTGACTGGAATCCTCAAAAAGAACAACAAAATATTCGCAAACATGGCATCAGCTTTCGTCAAGCAGCAACTATTTTTCGCGATCCAAACCAATTATCTATTTACGATCAAGCTCATAGCAAATATGAAGACCGTTGGATTACTATAGGATTAGACAATACTGGTGTTTTGCGAGTTGTCGTCCATACCTTCGAGGAAATCGATAAGTTTTCTTGTAAAATTCGGATAATTTCAGCGCGGAAAGCTACCAATAACGAAGCTAGACAATATCAAAAGGATCACTAATGAAAACAGAATATGATTTTTCTGGTGGAGAAAGAGGTAAATTTTATCAGTCTGATGCTACTTTTAGTTTTCCAATTTATCTTGAATCAGATCTTGGTGATTTTCTTAATAAATTGGCTGAAGAAAAAAATATTGATGTTCAAGTGTTAGTTAATGAATTTTTGAGAAATAATCTTGAGTTGATTAAAGCTACTGCTTTGTCAATTAATTAATGATGAGTAATATTTCTCCAGACTCTTCTATTATTAGACAATAAAAAAATCATTATTATTATTCTTCATTAAAATCAACTCTTTCATAAATATCTTGAAGCGAAATTTCAAAATTTAAAGATGTAAAAGCTAACATATCAGCTTCATTTTCATATTCAGTCAACAACCATTTATTATCTTCAGTTTTAGAAAACTGTTCGACAAAAAAACTATATTGATCGATTAAAATATATTCTTTAAAAGAAGGCAGCGATCGATAATAACGAAATTTTTTTCCTTTGTCGTAACTGCTGGTAGATGAAGATAAGACTTCAATAATGATCAAAGGATTAATGACAGTTGTTGTTCCTTTTCCTTCATAAACTGCTTTACCTTCAATAATCATGATATCGGGATAAGTATAGATATTGTAGTGAGGTATCCATAAACGAACATCACCGATAAATATTTCATAATTATTTTCTTTAAAAGCAACTCTAAAGTTAACGTATATATTACCAGCAATTTTATTATGATTAGTTGTGCCACCTGCCATCGGTATAATTTCCCCATCCCGATATTCGCTTTTATATTCAGCCTTTTCTTCTAAAATTAAATACTCTTCTATAGTGTATTTTGGGGGTTCGATTTGGGTTACCATAGCTGTCGATTTTGTAGATGTATATTCATCGTATCGATTTTGAAAAAATTGTGATTACTTATTTAGTAATTGCTATTTATCTAGTTAAAGATAAACTTGCTATAGTTGTAAATTAATCATTTGGGATAGGCAGGAGGCAAGAGAATTTTTATAAATCATTT
This sequence comes from Stanieria cyanosphaera PCC 7437, assembly GCF_000317575.1. Taxonomy (NCBI): domain Bacteria; kingdom Bacillati; phylum Cyanobacteriota; class Cyanophyceae; order Pleurocapsales; family Dermocarpellaceae; genus Stanieria; species Stanieria cyanosphaera. The sequence goes on from NC_019748.1 coordinate 3,576,092, forward strand.
CTGATTGCTATATTAACTCTCAACAAAACTATTTTTCTGCTAAATATTGTTTAACTTGCTTAAAAGTTTCATAAATCTCTGGTAATTTCCGATAAATAACCGAAGCTTTGCGATATAAACGATTAGAGACATGAGGAGTTCCAGAAACCATTTCTCCTGGCGGTACACTATTAGTAATTCCGCTTTGGGCGGTAGCAATGACACCATCACCGATGTGAACGTGATTAGTTATACCTACTTGTCCTCCGAGCATAACGCGATCGCCTACTGTAACACCTCCAGCTAAGGCTACTTGTCCCGCCATGACACAGTTTGAGCCAATTTTACAGCCATGACCGATATGTACCATATTATCTAGTTTAGTATTGCGTCCGATTCTGGTTTCTCCGACCGCAGGACGATCTACAGTGCTATTACAACCAATTTCTACTCCATCTTCGAGGACAACATAACCAGATTGTTCCATTTTGAACCATCCTTCAGGAGTAGGCACAAAACCAAAACCTTCACCTCCAATGACTGCACCACTATGAATCACGCAATTGGCTCCGATTTTAGTTCGTTCTTGAATGGTACAATTAGCGTGTAGGGTGGTATTTTCGCCGATTTCTACTTCGGGATAAAGTACTACATGAGGATGGATAATAGCACGATCGCTAATTTTAACTTCTTTTTGCACTACGGCATAAGCACCAATCGAAACATTTTTACCAATTACTGCACTAGGCGCAATCATTGCAGTAGGATGAATACCAGGATTAGGTTGATAGGGTTGATAAAATAAAGCGATCGCTTTAGCAAAAGCTAATCTAGGTTCTTTAGTCGCAATCCAAGCAATACCTCTTTGAGTCGCTTTCGCTTGTAAAGTTTCATCATTAGGTAAAATTAAGGCACTAGCTTCGGTTTTCTCAACCATACTGGCAAATCTTGCCCCTTCGATATAACTAAGATTACCAGTGGTTGCCAAATCTATCGCAGCTAATGAACTAATTTCGGGATTGAGATTCTGGTTACAATTAAAACTATTCAAGGCTGCTATGTCACCGAGTTGAGCGATAATTTCTTTAAATTCCATTGCTATGCCTTCGGAAAAATTATGCCTTTTTATTTTGCTCTAAAATAAACTAATAAGGTTAATTTAAACTTAAATTTAAAGATTAATTAATTTGATTTAAATTAACTAGATCGTAATTAATGATTAAAAACAAATATTATGGGCTTTTATTCTAATTTTATTTTTCCTTGGTGTCTTGACTGGTCGATGTCTAGTCCGATTATTAGTAAGTATCGAAAAGAAATTTTAGGTGATGTATCGGGCGAGGTATTAGAAATAGGCTTTGGGACAGGATTAAATTTAGCTTATTATCCAGAAAACGTTCAAAAAATCACTACTGTAGATCCTAATCTAGGCGTTAATAAATTGGCTCAAAAAAGAATTAATAATTCTGAAATATCGGTAGATAATTTGGCTTTAAGTGGCGAAAATTTACCGATGGAAGATCGAAGTTTTGATAGTGTAGTTAGTACTTGGACGTTGTGTAGTATTGCTGATATTGATCGCGCTATTTCCGAAATTTATCGGGTTTTAAAACCAGGAGGCAAATTCTTTTTTATCGAACATGGTTTAAGTGATGAAACTCCAATTCAAGTTTGGCAAAATCGTTTAAACCCAATTCAAAATATAATTGGTGATGGTTGTAATCTCAATCGGAATATCGAAGCAATTATTGCAAAAAAATTTGATAATCTAAGAGTTAAACAATTTTACGAACCAAAATACCCTAAAGTACTAGGTTATATGTATCAAGGAGTAGCAATTAAGTAAAAAGTAAAAAGTAAAAAGTAAAAAGGCAAAAGAAAGAATATTTATTTTTGTTCCCTGTTCTCTAATAATTAAAACTGGTAACTGATAACTGATGACTGATAACTGATTAAATGGAAGCAATTAAAGAACGTACCTCAAAAAATTTCAAAAAACTCAAAGCACGTCTGCGAGGATTAGTAGGAAAAGCTATCTGTGACTATGATATGATCGAAGATGGCGATCGCGTTATGGTTTGTTTGTCTGGTGGCAAAGATTCCTATACTATGTTAGATCTACTGATGAGTCTTCAGCGTAAAGCGTTAGTTGAGTTTGAGCTTTTAGCAGTCAATCTCGATCAAAAACAACCTGGTTTCCCTCCCCATATTTTGCCAAAATACTTACAATCTTTAGGTGTTCCTTATCGGATTGTTGAAGAAGATACCTATAGTATTGTGCAGCGAGTCATTCCCGAAGGTAAAACAATGTGTAGTTTATGTTCTCGTTTACGAAGAGGAATTCTTTATCGAGTAGCGAGTGAAGAAGGTGCAACCAAGATTGCTTTAGGACATCATCGGGAAGACATTGTCGAAACTTTATTTCTAAATATGTTTCATGGTGGAACACTCAAAGCTATGCCACCTAAACTTTTAACTGACGATCAAAAACATATCGTAATTCGTCCTTTGGCTTATTGTCCAGAAAAAGAGATTCAGCGTTATGCTAATGCTAGGGATTTTCCGATTATCCCTTGTAATTTGTGTGGTTCACAAGAAAATCTTCAACGCGTACAAATTAAACAGATGTTACAAAGTTGGGAAAGAGAAAACCCAGGTAGAATTGAGAGTCTGTTTCGCAGTATTCAAAATGTCGCGCCTTCTCAATTAGCAGATACGGAATTATTTGATTTTACTAATCTTAAGACTGATTCGTCTAATTTATAAAGTTTAAAGTTCTCAATTTTTAGAGATATACTCAAATCCTTGATTTTTGTTAATGGTTGATTTTATGTCCACAGCCTTTACACAGATGGAGTTATCGGTTGGTAGTGTTTTCTGGCGAGGTTAATAGTTGATACTTAATAGTTAATTGGTAACTTGCTACTTAAGCAACTTGATAACCTGAAGGATAAGAGGTTGTATTAGTCAAAAATAGAGGTAGAGAAGCTTTGCAAATCTCTTCTACGTGCCGAATATCAGTACCACAGCAACCACCAAGCACATTTAAATTTGGTAGTTTGCTTTTCAATTGTCGATATTGAACAGCAAGTTCTATCGGGTTGCCATCATCTAATTCTTCCGCTTCATCAAGTTCAGCATGACTTTTAATCGAAGCGTTTGCTCTAAGTCCCCGAATTCTCTCTAACCAAGCTTCGCTATTAGTGAAGACATTAACAAAATGGGTAGGATGAGCGCAATTAATCATGTAGTAAAGAGGTGCATTTTTTGTAGCACGATCTACTTGTTCAATTGCATCCTTCAATGATTGTCCCGTAGGCAAAAAACCATCAGTTTCCACAGTAAAAGAGATCACCACTGGTATGTCTGCATTTACCGCAGCTTTCGTAATACCAATTGCTTCTTCTACATAAGTCATAGTCATAGCTGTAACCAAATCTACTTGACTTTCGACAAATGTTTTAATCTGCGCTGAATGATAGTTTTCTGCTTCAGCTTCGTTCATCAATTCAGCAGGATTATAACCATCTCCCCTAGGTCCAATGCAACCACTAATAACCATCGGTGTGTTATCGTTTTCATATTCGTCGCGAATCTCCTCAAGTAATGCGATCGCATGGCGATTGAGAGCAGCAATTGCTGCGGTTGAATATCCCAATTTGTTTCCCCAATCCTGACTAGCTCGCCAGGTTGCACTTTCTAGAATAAAACCTACCTGATATTTTTGGGCAAGTTGAGCATAGGTACGAAAGTATTTGTGCAGTGCTTCGTATCCTAAAGCGTTATTTAATAAATCAAATGCTGCAAAGTAAGGTAAATTTAATCCTTCGTGAAAAATCAGAGTTGTTTCAATTCCACCGTCAGTAAGAAACAAATGATTAGAAAGTTGAGGTAAATTCTGGTGATATTTTCCCATGCCTATTCTCCAAAAATCTTGTCAATTAATCCTGATAATTTTTGAATTTAAAAGGCGATCGGGAATAACTAGAGATTAATCTAAAATTATGGCTAGGGTAAAAAAATTTTGCTCAAAAATTAATTTGCTTGACGGGTTTAAGGATTGGGCATCCAGCCAAACAGTTTATTGCACCACCTAAAATCACCAAAATCAACCCAACTAAAACGCCACGGTTGGTAAATTCTTGATTAGATATTCGCTTATCGAGTTGATCTACCTTTATGTCTAATGCTTTAAGATCACCTTTTACTTCTTCTAAACTTACTTTTAAATCAGAAATTTCTTTTAATATTTCTTTTTGTCCAGATTGTAAGTCTTTAAGTATTTCAGCGATATCAACTTCAATGATTGGATTAGTCATGATTGTTATCCTCTGTTTAAATTTGTTTATTCTTTCAGCACATCCTCTAGTTTTAAATCAATATTATCGGGCAAATCTGTTAGTTGAGAAACTGATTGTGATGCAACAATTTTTGCTTCTTCAAAATATCCTTCTAAATGTTTTTTTAAACTAGGAGATTCTTTTAATCTTTTTAAAATTTGATAGCGAAAATTCACAATTTCACTTTTCCAATGATTTCCGCATCTATCTTTTTCTTCTTGCCAATATTGAAGTTTTAATAAATGTTCTAAAAGTCTCACAAGCAAACTTTCAACTGCTCGTTTTTGACTTTTACCCAGATCCTCAATCTCTTCAATTAAGTTATCCCAATCTATAGAAGCGAACATTTTTTGTTTTAATAAAATCGCTGTCATTTCCAGCCAAGCAGCGTAATCTTGATTGTAATTAATCATAATAAAACTTCTGCGGAGCTAATTAATAACAAATATAAACAACCAAAGACTTATGAATCAAGAATTTGCAACAATTTTTTTCAATCTGCCATGTTCAACATCTTTCCATCCGCGCATTTCTTTTTTTAATTGTTCTCTTTCTACTGCTTCAAACAATGCCTGAAAATTACCTTCTCCGAAACCTTTAGCTTGTTTTCTCCTCTCAATTAATTCCAAAAAGAAAGTAGGTTTTTCAAAAATTGGTTCAGTAAAAATTTGCATTAATAATGAGTTTGGTTCTGTTTGATTCCAATCAATTAAAATCTGTTCATTTTTAATTTTTTCCCATTCCTGAGTTGTTAGAGGAAGAGTTCCGTCATTTTGAAAACGCTGTTGTAATTGAGTATAGTAAGTTTGAGGAATAGGTAAAAAAGATACATCTCCAAAACGCATTTGTGCTACTGTCTCGATAATATTATGCGATCGCAAGGCGATGTGTTGAATACCTGCACCTCGATGATGATCTAAAAATTCTTGAATTTGGGAGTCTGTTGAAGTGGGTTCGTTGAGATTAAGTTGCACTTTACCACTCGGATCGACTAAAGCTTGACTATACAATCCGGATCGTTTGGTTTTAATATTAAATGTTTGCTGAATCTGGAAACCAAAAATAGTTTTGTACCAAGAGGTTGCTTGTCGTAATTTTCCTACAGGGACATTTAAAACGACATGATCGATCGCAATAATTGATTTGTTTGAATTAATGATTGAATGAGGATGGGCAGAAGTAGTTACTTGACTATTCTGGTTGTTTGGTAACAAGTAACAAAATAAAGATTGAATATCTTGATGATTGAGCGAACTAGATATAGCATTTTCAATTAAAGTGTGTTCTAGAGAATTCCAACCCGTAATTTTAGCCCATTTTAAGTTTCCTTGTGGTAATTGACACTGTTGAAGAGGTTCTAATATTTTACAGCCTACGGATAAAGCTTGAGAGATAGTAGTTTCGAGATTATTAACTTGAAAAGCAATATCACTAACTCCAGGGGAATAAGAATTTAAATAATGAGCGACGGGACTAGAATCTTTGAGAGGTGAAGAAAAGACTAAAAAAACTGATTTATTAGCGATCGCTTTAGTGTAAGTATGATCATTAGTACTTGTGGTAATTTCCTGAAATCCTAGGTTACGAATAAACCAGTTGCTTGTTTGTACTGCGTCTTTAACGGAGAAATGTACATGGTCTATTTGCATAAAACTAATAATAACGTAGCTATTTATACGTAACTATTTACTTAGTAGCACAGATCAAACCAAAGCGAATCAGTCCTCTGTTATACCCTTGACTCATTAAATTAAGAGATAATGCTGCTTCAATAGTTTGCCAACCAGCCTTAATTAAACCTACAACTGCTTGAGGAGTAAAGGCTGAATCAATTACTACATCCCAAAAAGGAGCAACTGCCATTGACCAATCATCGGCGCGAAGATTTTGAAAACCACACTCAAGAGCGATCGCTCTATATTCCGAGAGAGAAATTACATAGGGTAAGCAATAAACTCGATAAATTTCCTGAAGATGTTTGACTTCCTCGGCGGTTAATTCTCCAGCCAAAGAAGTTGTCTCCCGATGACACCAAGTTGCCAAAATCAACTTTCCACCTGGTTGTAGTACGCGGTAACATTCCTGTAAAAATTTAGTCTTATCAGGCATATGTTCGCCACTTTCTAAAGACCAAACTAAATCAAAGCTATGATCGGCAAAAGGCATCTCTAAAGCATCAGCAACTTGAAACTGCACTTGATTTTCCAACCCAGCCGACTTTGTCCTCGCTGTAGCACGAGAAACTTGGACAGGAGATAAACTAATTCCCGTAGCCTTGCTACCAAATTTTTGAGCTAAATATAAAGTACTTCCCCCGATTCCACAACCAACATCAATGATATTTTGGGGTTTGTTATCTGCATCCTTAAAACCAGCCCAAAGCAATAATTCTTCGATCAGATCGATCTGTGCCTGACGACGATCCATTTTATAGTTACCAGTTCGACCATAGTAACCATGATGCATATGTTCGCCCCAAATTTCTTCCCACAAGCCACTGGAAGCATCATAAAATTCTTGAATTTGCTGTTGAAGGTTTTTGGTCATGAACTTTGTTTCTTCTTTCCCTACTTACTTAGGAATTTAACTTGTTTTAATTACTTAAGACAAATTAACCTTATTTACGAGGATAAAGCTTCATTAACTGCTGCACCTGTTCAGCATGATAAGAACTACGAGTTAAAGGACTAGAAACCACTTGTAAAAAACCAAGCGACTCTCCAAATTCTTGCCAAGCTTGAAATTGTTCAGGCGTAATAAATTCTTGTACTCCTAAATGTTTTTGAGTAGGTTGAAGATATTGTCCAATCGTCAAGATATCACAATCGACTTGACGCAAATCTTCCATAACTGTTTTTACTTCCGCATCAGTTTCCCCCAAACCTACCATAATGCCAGACTTAGTATAAAGCCAAGGAGCAAGTTCGCGCGCACGTCTTAACAACTCTAGCGATCGCTGATAATCTCCTTGGGGACGGGTACGACGATATAATCTAGGAACAGTCTCCGTATTGTGATTGAGAACTTCAGGTTGAGCTTGAATAATTATTTTGAGAGCATCCCAATTACCACACAAGTCAGGAATTAATACTTCTATGGTGGTATGAGGAGAAACTTGGCGTACTTCTGTTATACAACGGACAAATTGATTAGCACCACCATCAGGCAAGTCATCCCGATTAACCGAAGTAATGACTACATGATTTAGCCGAAGACGACGAACAGCTTCAGCTAATCGCCAGGGTTCAGTCGGATCGAGAGCTTGAGGTTTTTTCTCAAAATCTATATCGCAATAGGGACAAGCACGAGTACAAGCAGGGCCCATAATTAAAAAAGTGGCTGTTCCCGCATTAAAACATTCGCCAATATTAGGGCAAGAAGCTTCTTCGCAAACCGTATTTAATTCTAAATCTCTTAAAATTTCTTTAACGCTACCAACACGCTGCCATTGTGGTGCTTTAACTCGCAACCAATCTGGTTTTACCGTCACTCCCAATTGCTCCCTAAATAGTAAATTAGAACTTTCATTTATAGTATCAAGGATATTACTGATTCTAAATTAGACGTGATACCATAGATTGGTTACTCATTGTTAACGGGATGTAGCGCAGCTTGGTAGCGCACCGCTTTCGGGAGGCGGGGGCCGCAGGTTCAAATCCTGTCATCCCGATTTATTACAGCAACTTGCGTGATGCCAGTTTCTCTCAGCGTCCTACCTTCTCCCTCTCGCTCTTTTACTCATTTCTTACTCACTTATCCCTCAATTTACCCCAACAGAGCGAGTAAAAACAGAGGGTAAACAACAGTTCTTTATATAGTGACTATCACCAAATCTGAGAACATAAGCAGGTCATTCTGTCAAATAGAGTAAGTAGAGTACTTCAAGGGTAAAATCAGTCGTCATTTCGACTGGAACTACTGATTGATAAGTTTGGCAAATTAGCTTCTCAAAAAGTGAAATAAATTAAGTTTCACCTGCCTAAAAATCGATTTAAACTGCAAATCGTGAAAGGTTTGAAATAGTGGCTTACAAAAACTGTAGTATTTTGTATAGCGTTGTAGTATGCAGTTTTGAGATTGAACTAATCAAATTTTGCGATTTTAGGCAGGTATAGTACAAAAATACGGATATAAGTAAAGCTAATTATTCTTGCTCACATCACTCCTGTAGCAAGCGATCGTAAACAACTAGTAGGTGCTGGCAAGTAAGGTAAATTAAGTCGTTAGGACTAAAGCTACTATCCTGTTCTAGTTCTACATCTTCGAGCAAAGCGATTTCTGACTCAATAGCATCTTTAGCTTGTTCAAGTGCAATTAAATAGTTACCTATATTATCCATATAACCAACCAAAGCAGTACAGATACATCACTCCCACCGAATACGAGATTATATTAGCTCCCTTGTTCCCGTCCAGAGTTACTTCGTAAATACTACGTATCAAGCTCTTGACACTCACTTCGGTCACATAATCTCTCTTTTTTTGGCGGTGGGGGATGTTTTTATTTTCAGGACAAAGGAAAGAAAGCTACTCAAGGGTAAGTATATGGTAAAATATTGCAAGGTTTAGAGTAGCTCTTCATTTTTATTGGTACTCCTTGTTTAGCTTACGAACTCAACCATCCACCTTCTCTAATTGATGAGCTTCAAGAAGGTGTTGTGAACCCGAAGGTAGTACTACTGAGTACATTACTCGTTCAACGCTCTCCATAAAATCTAGACCGCCTATCTTTGCTATTTCATCAGGTTCAATCCATCTCTTTCTCCACTCTGGTAAAGATGAGTGTATAATCCTTACCTTATCTCCCACTTTGAAACTATCGGAGTCAACTTGACGAGTTGATTCTATCGATGTAACTACATCAGTATTCTCTTGTAACTCAGAAGTATTTATTTCATCCCTAACAGAAGAAGTGAACACGTGATGTAGACTGGGTGTAGAATCAGGTGTAGACTTACAAGTCTCTCCCTGTATAGGTTGTGTAGACTGTGTATAGTTTTGAGGTAAACTTTTTTCTAATGAGGAGCAATTTTGTTTTTCTACTAAACCTTTTTTATTTGATAAGTCTACATAGTCTACACTATCCTGATTTGGTAAGGGTTTCAACCCTACACTCCAGTCTACATCCTGTAGACCTAAGTATGCATTTTGCTCTAACTGAGTTTTAATTTTAAGACCTCGTATTTTCTGTCCTTGACTATCTCTTTTTCGTTCAATATTCCAATCTAGTTCGCTACAAAGTTTGTCTATCTCAGTAGAAAATTTAGTTACAGACACAGGATGCAAGTTATTTGTTTGACAATAACGAAGATAGTTAGGATACAGCCGATCTGTAGCACTATTGTTGTTGCCAACATAAGCTTCAGCATTCGGATCATAACTGATACATTCATCAATCCAAGCAGCAACAGAATCCCTCTGACATTTCTGCTGCCAGAGATAATTCTCTGCTTCAGAGTTACTACCTTTACCAGCATTGTTAATTAACTCAGCTACCCTTCCATCACTCATGGAAAGAGCTAAATTAATAATCATGTCTATTTCTTTTTCAAGCAAAGTTTCAATTTGGTTATTTCTTTGATGAGTAGGAATTGAACTAAGGAAAGCTATTAAACAGATTCTTCTAATAATTCCTTGAGTATCACCACTAAAAACATCACTATTACTACCAATAACTAAAGAACCATCAAATTTAGCACTAGCAGGGTCTTTATACTTTTGTTCATAGGAAATACTATCTCCACCAGTCATTGCTTTTAAGTTGCCATAATCCCCAAATTGCTTATCTTCATCTGGACAAAGAACTAATTGTTTATCAATAATTTTGGCAAGTTCATATTTGTTAGTTAATCCTTTCAAAGTAGTAGATTCATGATTGGTTTTGCCTACAATTTTTTCCAATAATCTCATCAATGTTCCTTTCCCAGAACCAGGTTGTCCTATTAAATAAATAAACTTTTGAAATTCACTAAGTTTATAGGTAAGGATGGAATTAATTACAGCTAAAAATAATTCGACTTGTTCAACCTTATTTTGTTGAACTGTTAGCACAAACCGATAAAAGTTTGGAGCGTATTTTTGGGTGCATTCAATTAAGTTTTTTGAGTCAATCTTCCAGTCACTATAGTGATGTTCTAAACAACTAGTAAAGCCATATCCAGGTTGATGTAAAGATAGTTTTCCTCTTTTTAGGTCTAAAACACCATTATTAAAATTAATATATTGTTTAGGATTAGATGTTTGCCATTCTGCTTTTAAAAGTTTGGTTTTTAGCAGTTCTATTGTTTCCTCTATAAAACGATTATTTTTATATTCAACTCCTAAAGCATCTATTTCAGCTAAGATAAGCTGCTTAAAGGCTAAATCATCTATTTTTTCCCAGTATTTACCATTCCAGAATCGCCAGACTTTTTGCTCATTATGATAAGCATATTCAACTCGATGTTTTCCTGCTAAAAAGCCTGAAACTTCTTGAGGAGTAGTGAGGAGAAATTTGTGGTCTAATTCTGTCTGATAAGGAGTAAGAGAACCAATATCTTTTTTGGAGTTAACTTGACTATTATGGTGATTATAACCATAATTAGGAGAGCAGGTTGAGCCATTGCTCAGATTAAAATTTTGATTCATATTTAAACAAAATGATTGATTTTTTGCGAGGGTGATCCACCGAGGAGTGAACGACTCTCGCTTTTTTATAGCATAATCTTCTTGAAGATAGTAAATAAAAATGATATAATAATGAGTTTTACTTAAATTATCACGGAGCATTAAAACTTGCCACCATAGCTGCACAACAAGCATTATTTAACTGACGGATACTTTAAGTTTCCTATATCATTTGGCATCAACTGAAAACTCTTTGTTAAACTTCGGGCTACGGCTAAACCTCTAAGGTTTGTATGTCGTCGTTAAGTCGTCGTGTGAATAACTTGTACTCTGTCCCGAAGGGTCTAGACTTTCCAAATATCTACAACTTACAAACAAGAAAGGAAAACACTCATACTCTTTTCTCTAGCCTCTAGAGGTTGTGGTTAAACTCGCAGCTTTTCTTTCTAGGAAAGGCTAGACCTTGTGGAAAAGATTATGTCTCTATGTAATCGTTGTAGTCAAGCTACCAAGCTAAAAACAACCAACAGAACTTCGTACCCCAAGGTCTATAAACCTTCCTTGAGAACGGAGATGTATGCTCATCCTACGCAAGGTCTAGAGTTTCCGACTAAGCGACTAAGTGGAAATCACTATAGTGTTCCTAAGAGAACCCCTAAAGATTTAGATCAACGCTTTATGACGCGATTATTTTCCGAAGGTCAATGACTTTGTACGCAGACGTTAAGAAAAAAAATGCCTGTTAGGGTAGTATACACAAATATCAGGCTCAGATTGAAGAAGCTTTTGTTGGACACCTCTCGTTTCACTGGGAGGGTGTTGTAAATTCGGTTGGGGCAAGGAATAGAGTCAAATATGTCTTGCTCTCATGAGTTTTATCTAGAGTCTGGGTGAGGGCATAGGGTAAGATATTGCAAGATATTGACCTACGCTTACATCGCCAGCTAAATCTACCCAATCTGATGCTTCGATGACCATGTACTCGTTATTATCTGTTCCCAGGATTTCCACCACCCTCAAACACTGATTCTTTCATTAACCACTTTGATTTAAATAATGCTAAATCTGCGGTTATGGGAACGTTCTCAGGAAGCTTAAAAAGTTGACTAGCTGTTCATCTGAAAGTAACTGTATAGAGCTTTTACCGTAAGCATACTCAATGTAAGCATCAGCTTTTTGAAGAGTCCATTCTATGTGCTTAAGCTTTCCGTTGATTTCAGCTATTACGCCCCAGTAGTCAATATCTGGAAGGATAGATTTTGACACTTCATTGCACTTTTTATTTCTAGCAGATCGATAAGATTAGGGTACTTCGGAGGCAGCATTGGTCTAGCTATCCTGTACTTTGTTTTGGTAGTAGTACCGATAGATGTAAATTCCCCTATGACAATCAAGTTATCCGTGTTATCGAGATCGTTTAGTGCAGGAATAACAACCTTATCCTTAGTAGTAAAAGGCTTATCTAGGTTCTGGATAGCAAACACCTCGTGTATCCTCAGCCCGTAGACAACCTGCATTGAAAATGCCCACAGCCAGCGTTTTCTAGTGCTTATATCGGCGTTAGGGTGTAATGACGCTGTTATCCCTAATACTTCGTTTCTCCACCTCAAGAACTCCTCTAGGGTGATGGTCTGTAAATCCAGGAAACTTGTCTGAGTAGTATCTATGTTTTCTAACTCCTCAAGCAAATCGTTTCTTTTGATGACTCTAGCTAGCTTCTTAAGAGCCATAACAACATACTGATAACTCCTACTCCCTTGCTCGTATTGACTAATTAGCCTTGCTATAGGTTGCCAGATGACATTCTCGTTGGTAGGTAAAAGGGAGTAAAACCTACCATATGTACTATTCCAACTTGACACATCACTAGAGTTACCTCTATCCCTCTTTCTTCTTGTTCTACTCGGTCTATTCCAGAAGTCATCCTCTACCTTTGCGATCGCATTACCAAAGGTAAGTAAGTCATTGTTTATCTTGCCTATTTGCTTGATTTCTCTGTCGTACCACTGCCAAAATTCAGTTTCACTAGTAGACTTTAGAGCTTCAGCTACCTTATTCGCCTTACTAAGAGCCTCTACCATCCCATCTAAGGTAAAGGAGCAATTACAACCATGCTGGCTTCTAGAACTTTTCCCTACCTTGAACTGTAAAGCAATAGTTTGATTTTTTCTAGCCATGCTTACGCCTCTAGGAGTTTGCTTCTGATACCTTTCAAAATCCTTGAGTAGAGATTCATACCCTATCTCGTCATTGTACTCTTTACTCACTTTTTACTCACTTTGTTTGAAATTGTTCGTGAGTAAGCGTTTAGAGTTCTTAGAGTACGTTAGTGGAAGTTAAAAAGCATGGTTCAAATCCTGTCATCCCGATTTATTACAGCAACTTGCGTGATGCCAGTTTCTCTCAGCATAGTCATTTTTAGTAATTTATTTGGATTTGTACTCGCGTACATTTGGAGTACATAATCTCTCAAACAACGGAGAGGGTGGGATTTGAACCTAGTCTTAAAAGCCTAAACCATTGATATCTCGTTAGTTTCTCAAGATTCGCTCGGCTAATCTAAAAGCTAGTGAGGGAAAAATGAGGGAAAAAAATAAAACCCCAAATGACGGTATTATCCCTGATGACGGTACTTACATAGGAAGTAAAAAAGGGAAAGCTCTAAGAGAACAAAGGCTAAAAGAAGAGTTTGACAAAACTTGGGAGAGTCAAAAGGTATTACTTAGGGATAGTCAAGTCAAGCTCTACAAGGACAAAGCTACTATCAGTCTACAGTGGCAATCTTACATTGATTATGACGGTTCTATACTTGCTATCCCAAAAAGAAGATTAAAATCACTAGGGAGTCTAGGAAGAGGCAAGTTTCCACATACTGCTGAGGCTGTTAATCGTGCTGCTGCGATCGCAAAAGAGATTGACCTAAAGATTAAAGCTAATAGTTTTGACTGGCTAGATTATCCTCAATGGCTACCTGATGAACTCAAACCTAAAAAGATAGAGCCTGAAAAGCCTAAAACTATTGAAGAGTGGATTAAGAAATATGAGGCTGATTATTGGTCAAGAAAGAGTCAGGACAAGACGACTAAGCAACGCTATAGGGACGAAAAAAATTGGGACAAGGGTATTGTAAGATACCTAAAATTCATCCCTGATTGGTCGGTTATTCCTAGCAAAGAGGTATTTGACGAGGCTTGCAAAAGTTATCCACCATCAGTTAAGCGCAATGACTGCTGCAGTGTAATCAGAACCTTTGCGCTATTCTGTGGATTAAGTGATTACAAGAATTTTCAATTCAGGATATTAAAAAAACAAGCTAAGAAGAGAACTAAAAATCCTAAGCGTCCATTATCCGAGGCTGAGATTCTAGCATGGTATGATAAGTTTCCTCAGTGGACGGGAATAAAAGGTAGTCCTAGTGAATGGCGATTGTGGCAATGGGTGTACGCTATGCAAGCTACCTATGGCTTTAGAAACCATGAGGTATTCAATATTTACAATATGAATTGCGAATATATAGACGAACATGGCAGGTATTATCGTCCGTTTACTGACCCAATAAAGAACCCTAGGGGAATTATTTATACCGAAATACGTTCACTTTTTGAGAGGCTAATTTGCCAAACTTATCAATCAGCAGTTCCAGTCGAAAAGACGACTGACTTTACCCTAAAAAAATTCTACTTACCCTACTTGAGATAATGACCAGTCTATGTTCTAGATTATGGTCATTTTTACTATATAAAGTTAGCGATACTGAAGTTGTATCGATTCTGTAAAGCTTGCTGTATTAAATCTGCAATGCGATTTTAGGCGGGTTAAATCCTTCAGGTATCATACTACCTGAAGGATTTGACAAAATTACCCAATGGCTGTATAATCCCCCAGCTTTACAGGTTAGACATGAATTTAAAGAGTTAGTGAAGAGATAAATTTACTCGCTTAGTTGAGGTAAGCTTGAGCAAAAGTGAGTAAGAAATGAGTTAAGAGAGTCGTCGTTACGAGAGGGAGTCACTGAGAGAAACCAGTTGTATTAAGGCATTAGCCTCTATGGACGTAACTGGATTCGAACCAGTGACCCCATCGATGTCAACGATGTACTCTAACCAACTGAGCTATACGTCCATGCGGTTTATTAATATATCATAAACAAACTGAATATTACAACTAATGTGACGACTCGTTCGTAAAACAGTTAAAAGTAAAAAAAATTTAGATTAAATTCGCTTCAACTAAACTCTTACAGAATAAGGTGTCTTGGATTCTGACAAATTAGTATCAGTTAATATGGCTTGATTGGTTGGGACAGTTCGATTAAAACTAACCAAGCTTGTTTTTTAATCAAGGGTAATCTTAGTAAAGCTGAATCTAACAATTCTAAACATTTTAAAACAGTATTAAAACCAGGTTTTCCTGCTAAAAAACTAGCTCCTAAAGAAGTCAAGTAAAAGTATTGAATATTTACCTGCTTAAAATGCTGTGCGAAAAAAGCCAAGTCTCGCTCTAGCAAAGGATGTTCGTCTTCAGAACGGATTGAAGGGGTGAGACGACGATAAAGGTTAATTAATATATTATGTCCTAAAGGCTCTAAAAAGATCGCTTTACCATCTGCTTTAAGCACTTTGACGATGGAGTTGATGGCAAGATTGAGGTCTAAATGATGCAAAATACCAGAACCGCAGATTAGATCGTAAGAATCTGGTTCAAATTCTAAATTTTCGGCATTCATAACCCTAAAAGATGCTTTTTCGGTAACTCCTTTAGCTTTTGCTGCTTCTTGAGCCATTTTGATAGCTACAGGAGAAATATCGATTCCTGTAACTAATTCTGCTCCTTGTTGAGCTAATTTTAGAGCGTAGCTACCCGTACCACAGCCATATTCAATTACTTTTACTCCTCTACTGTGATTCAACAACATCTTTTCTCTTTGCTGTTGAATTGATTGAGTTATTTTGTAGAATTTGCCAACTTTTTGTTGTCTGTTGCTATCTTCAGCAAAACGGCGGTCATGAAATTCTCTTTCTCGGTCTAGTCTGGTATTATTTTGCACCATATTCAGATAATTCCTCTTAATTCAGTGAAATATTTTTGGTTTTAGACAACAGTTTCTGATAAATTTGTTGCATAAGCTCTACGTTATTCTGCCACACATAGCGATCGCAAACTAGTTTTCTTCCTGCTAAACCCATTAAAATGCGGTCGCGATCGTTTTGAATTAGTTGTAAAATTGCTTTGGCTGTAGCTTGAACATTTTCTTTGGGAGCAATATAACCAGTTACTCCATCTGCTACAACTTCTGGTAAACCTCCTGCATTAGAAACAACTACAGGTAAACCACAAGCTGAAGCTTCTAAAACTGCTACTCCAAAACTTTCACTATCTAAACGACTAGCTGCGACATAGATATCCATTTGATTCAGATAATGAGGAACTTGTTCGTGTGGTACTGCACCCACAAAATTAGTGATATTTTGTATCTGTAATTGTTTTGCTAAAGATTCTAGTTCTTTTTTTTGAGAACCATCACCCACAATCATTAATCTAAGTTGATTAGCAATTTCGGGATGATAATTAATTGCCATTGTTCTAGCATGAGCAAAGGCTTTAAGTAAAATATCAATACCATATTTGGAAGTTAATCTTTTTACTGTTCCTACAGTTAAATAATTTTTATCTCTTAATGTAGATCTGGGGCTAAACTTGTCGATATCAATTCCAAAGGGTGTAATACTTAAATTGGGAAGTTCAGGACAAATAGACAGAGTTTGTTTTGCCATTACTTCACTAGTAGAACATACCCAGTCAGCTTGACGAAGATTAGCTGCTACTAACGTACGGTGTAGGAAACTGGTTGCAGGAAAATCGTAAACATCACTACCCCAAACCGATAAGATTAAGGGATGATAACCAGTTAGACGACCTAAAGTTCCATAACCACTAGCGTAATGAACGTGTAATAAATCAGGTTGAAGATTGGTTAGGATTTTTTTGAGGTGCTTGAGGTTGAAGAAATAGCCATGAGGAGCTTTGTAAGGTAATTGATGAATCTTAACTCTTTGATCGATAGGATCTTTTGGTTGATGCATAGTTAGCAAGTGTAACTCACTCACTTTCTCTACCATTGCATTTACCCAGCGTACAGTATGGATTGAATTTTGCCCTGCTAAAAAAGCCAGTTTCATGGTTAATTTGTTATTTAGTGTTTTTTATTTTCGTGAGTTCATTAATACCCGGATTTTTGTTGATGGTTAATTGTTAATTGTTAACTGGTTTACGGACAATTTATGAATAGTCTTTACCTATTTCTTTTCCCGCAGCAAGATACATTATTGACTGGGAAGGGTAAATTTTTTGCTAACGTATAACATAATAATTTGGTTCGTTAATTTTTCTCCCAAAAGTTTATATAATAACCATTTTCTGAAGGCTTGAATTACTTTATTCGATAAGACAATTGCAATTCTTGTTTTATTAATTGCATAGGCATTTAGTAATTTATATTCTTGGATAATTTCTCGCTTAAAAATACTCACTAAACTTTGGTAAGAAGTCGTGCCTCCTAGTCTAAATTTAGCGATAGTTTGATTGGTATTGATAAAAATTACACCTTGACTGTGGAATCTCATCATTAATTCTCGATCTGCACCTACTTCATATTCAGGTTTAAATCCACCAAATTGTTCATAAAGCGATCGCTGTACAAAACAAGTAGGATGATTGATCACAATTTTGGCTGTTTTAAAAGCCTGAGCGGTTAAATTTCCTTGATGCCAAGATACTTTTCCCTGTTCTTCGTTAAACTTCAGCATATTACCGTAAATAACGCAGGGATTTTGAAACTTTTGATATACTTTTACCACTTCCAAAACTGTGTCTTGAAAATATAAATCATCACTATTTAAAATGCCAATAATTTCTCCATGAGCTAAAGCAATTCCTTTATTCATAGCATCATAAAGACCGCGATCGCTTTCACTAATCCAACAGTCAATACTATCTTCGTATTGTTTAATAATCTCGATTGTTCCATCTGTAGAACCACCATCAATAATAATATATTCTATGTTTTGATAAGATTGATTTATCACTGATTCTATGGCTTGTTCTAAATATTTTTCGCCATTAAAAACTACAGTAATTATTGAAACTAAAGGATTGTACATTATTTTTGTGTCAATATTAGCTACTCTTTGATTAAATTGTTAAGGATTGATTTCAATCAAAAGCTTTTTTTCTCAAGTTTAAACTTCAAAAATTACTATTTAAATTTATAAGTTCTAAGCTATTACTTGCAATTAATAATCAACTATTAACAAAAACGAAAGTATTGAATGTATCTCATCAAGTTTATTTTTAGCAATATTTCAAGCTAAATAAAACTGCGATTAGGAAGTTCTTTAATTTTAACGTCGTTAACAAAATTATGAGATGCATTTTCTATGTATTCAAAAATACTAGAATTATATACGTTGTCATTCAAAAAATGAAATACATTGTTGCCTATACTAATATTGTATAGATAATAATTAAAATACATAATTTTGATGATAATTAAAAATGTCAAAATAAATCGCTTGAAGATGATCCATTTGTGTTCGATCAGGAAATAATAAAAAATTCCACTTAAAGGAAAAAGTAAAAAAGCTACTCGATTAGAAAACATATGAATATCTTTGCCTATATACATAACAAAGATTAATACAGGATACAAAAAATAAAGAAATTTTTCTTGAGCAGTTTTAAATTTGGTGTTTCTTAAAAAAGCAAAAATCAGTACAAAAATCAATAAGTTTTCTAGCAAAGGAACAAGAATTCCAGCTTCAGTAGTTTGTTCTCTACCATAATATGAAGTTTTAGACAGAATTATTGCACCATATTCTGCTGGTAACAATCCAGCAATGCGGTCTGCAAGGTCTACAACTATAGTGCTACTAAAAGGTAAAATTATACCAGCAGCAATGATTAAAATCATAAAAATTTTGTTTTTAAATAGACGTGCTTTATCGTAAAGCAGCAACAAAGGAAGATAAATAATATTTGCTAAATGAGTAACCAAACTAAATAAATAAATTCCCCACATTACTAATTTTTTATCAAGATTAATAACGGCAATTAAAAAAAGTAAAGTAGCGAAATATTGCCTAACTAAAAAACCCTGAAAGTTAATAAAAATAGGATTAGAAACAATAAACAATAAAAGTAAGCCGTAATTTTGTCGAGAAAATCCTTTGGCAATTACCCAAAAAGTAAGAGCATTAAATACAAAAGACCAGAAAAACACAAAAGCATAGTTAGAGCCACCAGAAATTAAATACACTGGATAGCTAATTAGCCATAAAACAAATTCAAGCTGTTGAGAACCAGAAATTTCAAAAGGATTTTGAGTTCCTAATTTACTGTAATTATTAACATAAACTGCCAGGTCAGAAATAATATCTAGAGAAGAAACAAAAATAGTAATTGTGAGAATTACTAGTAAGGAAATGACAAAATTTAGTTTGCTTTTTTCTTTTTGATTAAGATGAATAAAAAAGATGAGGGGAAAAATACCCAAAATAGGAATAAAGACCCATAAAGCCAAACCAAAAAAGAGGAAAATAGCTTTATCATTTTTATTAATTAAAATATTTTGTTTGTAGTTTCTACTTAAATTTAGTTGCATTACAATTTACTAAAATATCTTCATAAAGTTTGAGGTATGTCTGAGCTTGTCTTTCGACGGTGAATTGCTGTTCTATTTTGGCTCTAGCACAAATTGATAAACGTTGCCGACGCTCTGGGTTTTCTTCTAGTATCCAAGCAATTCCTTTTGCTAGAGCTTCAGGGTCATATGGTGTTGCTAAATAGCCATTTTGTTGATGATCGACAATATCTTGTAAACCAGTTGCGTTAAATCCTACCACAGGAGTACCACAAGCTAGGGCTTCAGAAGCAGTTTGTCCGAATGCTTCTTGAGTTGAAGGAACTACCATCACATCAGCAGCAGCATAGGCAATAGTTAAAGAAAGCTCGTCATAAAGATAACCTAAATAATGAGTTTTAAAACCTAAATCTAATTTCTGTACAGGTTGCGATGAACCAAACACAACAAGTTCGCTTCGCTCTGGCAATGTTGATAGACTCAAGTACTTTAAAGCAGTTTGTAACAGGTTAAAACCTTTGCGTGGATCTCTTGTGGCACTAATTGCACCAAATAAAATCATCTGTTTATCTTGAGGTAAATTCAACAAATCTTTAGCTAGCTGTTTATCAATAGGTCGATATTTTTTAATATTTAAACCGTTAGGAATGACTTCAATTCGTGAGTCTTTAAATAGAGAACTAGCATTAGCACACTGAGCTAACCATTTACTAGGGGTAACAATTGTTAAATCGATATTTTGCCATGCTTTAGCTTTACGTTGCCACAACCAACGAGAAAAGTCCCAATTTTGGTTACTTTTGAGGATCGGACATTGACCACAAGATTGTTTATAGCGATCGCATTGTTGGCTGTAGTGACAACCTCCAGTAAACGCCCACATATCATGTAGTGTCCAAACGATAGGACGGTTAAATTGAGCAATTTTTTCGACGGGAAAATAACCACCACCAATCCAATGTAGATGAATTAAATCAGGAGCGATCACATCTAGTCGAGTATTAATTTTACTGGGTAACCATTGTAGAGAAAAATGAACGCGATCGCGATGCCGATAAAAACGCAAAGGTAAATTATCTAGAGTGGATTGAATCTTACCCCATCCTTTGCCAAATATACTGGGTGAACCTATAACGGTATAGTCATCGCTGTTTTTATCATCAACTAGAATTTGGGAGTCAATACCTAGATTCAGCAATCCTTGATGTAATCGATAAACTGCTATTGCTGCTCCTCCACCACTATCAGATCTATTGACATGGGTTACTTTCATCTTACGTATTGTTTCAAACCCTTATAGCTTTGATTCAGCCAGTTTAGTAATGGGTAGACAGATTTTGATAGTGCTTCTACTTTTCTGATTTGCTGCCAATCGAAGGATTGATCGGTTGTTTTAAGATATACATTAGCATGACGATTTCCTGGACAAATTCCAATCGATTTGAGTCCCATTAATTTTGCGAATATTTTAAATGTATAACGTAAATGAAAAGTTCTCGGCAGATGGCATTTAATCACTGGATCGAAACAATTAACAATAATTAAATATCGACCTAATTTGACAGAATCGATCATCTGAGCAAATAGATTAAGAGGATCGACAACGTGTTCTAAGACATCGGTACTAACGAGGCAATCATAGGCGTTGCTGTTTAGCTTGTCAATGAATTGAACAGCAGGATAGGTACTTAATCGCTCAATGGCTACTTGACTGGGATAGGGTTCGTAGATATCTATACTAAGATTGGGATTATTTTCTGCAATTAATTTAGCTAGAGTTCCCATGCCTCCACCATAATCGACGACAGATTGAATTTTTTCACTATGAAGATTGATCCAGTTAGATATGCACTGACGATGCTGTTTTGATAGCTCATGCTGTTCGATAAATAAACCATTTAAAATCCAGACTGGATGATTGTAGAAAGCAGAAATTTTGTCCCAATCAAGATTTTCGTTATCACAACCAAGTCGATCCCAAACCTCATCTAGCATTTGCCACATTTGTTCTACTGATGGTGAATGATTAGGGCAGGATGATAGTAATTGCTGCATCTGTTGGATTTGCGCTTCAGTACAAACACATTTACCATTGATAATGAGTTCGTTGAGATTGATCGTCATCAGTTGATATCTAAGTTGGTGCAGGTTTTAATCTTTGGCAACACTAAAAATACTATTAATCCTAATCTAGTTTAGGAAAAATACTGGTTAAAAACCTTTTGAGTCTTATTAATTAAACGCTTGGTTAGAGGAAGAGTATAGTTATACTTTTGAGTAAAGCGATCAGCTTGAGCATCTCTAATTACAAAGGGTGGATGTTGAAGAGGAAAATCCATCTCTTCTACAGCAAGATTAGCAAAAATATTTTTAGCTTTTGTGGTGTGAGTACTTTCTGAACCAAAACCAATATTACTTACCAAGTTTACATTAGGAAGAACAGTTAAACCACTCTGAAGCCAACAAGCAAATGTCCAGCGAAATGCCCAACTATTAATTTTGTCCTCATAGACATTTTGAAAAATTTTCTGCCAGTATTTTGCTGTGTGCGGTTCTTCTATAATCGATTGCAGCCAGTTATCATCCCGAATTTGTGGCCAGAGTTTCATTTCAAGATTATAGTGTTGCCACGCTCGTCTCCAACTTGCCCAACCCCAGCAGTGATTGTAGCGAGAGAAATAGTAGCTATAGTTAGTGCGCTTACGCCCTAATTGATAGTTATCACCAGAAATTACCATGATGCGTCGGTCATCTCGATAATAATCAAGCAATTCTTCACAAAAACGAAAGAAAGTAGGGTGAGGCAGACAATCATCTTCTAAAATAATTGCCTCTTCAACCTGATTAAATACCCAATCTAAGCCACTAGAAACCCTTACTTTACAGCCCAGATTAACCTCAGAGTAATTAGTCAAAACTTGACAGTCCCAATCGACGCGATCAATGATTTTTCTAGCTGCATGACATTTTTCTACTTCACCAGGGCGATCGCTTCTAGCTCCATCAGCAACTACTAACAGTTTTGGTGGTTTTGCCTGACGGATAGTTTCAAACACTTTTTCAGTTGTATTGGGGCGATTGAAAATTAGCAAAACAACAGGAGTTTTCATCATGCCATCTCAAGGAATTGTTTGATCACGCTTAGTTTAGGCTAAAAAAAACAGCAGAAGTTGGATCAAAAAAGCGATCGCACTTTCATATTTTCTTCCTGCTTTCCTCCCTCAACTTTATTGAGGGAGGAAAGCAAGGCAGGGTGTAACTGCTCTCCTGAGCCACGCTTTTTTAACGGCAGTGGAGGAAGAGTAGAGAGGCTTTAGCCGTCCTCCTTTTTGTTTCATATGTGATATAATCTTCCTTATGGAACAAGTATTGACGATTGTTTGCAAGCTTAACCCCACTAAAGAAATTGCTCAAGAAATTGAAGCAACACTTTTTGCTTTTGCTGACGCTTGTAACTACGCCAACGAGCAAGTTAAACCAAACATAACCAGCAAAACAACCATTCAAAATATGGTTTACCAGACATTGCGCGAAAAGTTTGGTTTGAGTGCAAATCTTGCTGTTAGAGCTTGTGCCAGAGTTGGGGCTAATCGTAAAACAGCCAAGTTGAAGAACAACCACGGGGCTTACAAGGTGCGGAGATTTCCTCTGCACACAGCCTCTCCAGTTAAAAAGTTTGCTCCTACAAGTGCTGATTACGACGCTCGAATTTTTGCCTACAGAGAAAAAGACGAATCGGTTAGTCTTACTTTGCTCAGTGGCAGATACCATATCCCATTGGATATTGGGAATTACCAAAGAGGAAAGCTTAAAGGTAGAAACCCTACTTCTGCTCAACTTTGTAAACATCGTGACGGGAAATACTACATCCATATACAAGTTAAAGACGAACCACAATCGCCAATTAGCTCTAATAAGGTTATAGGGGTAGACTTTGGACGAACTGATATAGCTGTAACATCTAATAATCAGAAATGGTCTGGGAAACAAATAACTCAAGTTAGAGATAAATATTCTAAAATTCGTGCTTCTCTCCAAAAGAAGGCATCGAAAGGCACACGAAGTAGTCGGCGTAGATGCAGACGGCTTGTGAAACTGTTGTCGATGAGAGAGAAAAGATTTCAGGCATGGGTTAACCACAATATCAGCAAAACCATAATCAACCAAGCACTCAAAAGTAATGCTCTTGTTAGCATCGAAGATTTGACGGGAATTAGAGACAGAACTAATCAAAAGCCAAGATCTAAGCGAGAAAGAAGACTCAGCAATAGCTGGAGCTTTTACCAGCTTCGTTCGTTTCTGGAATACAAGGGAATTAAATACGGCGTTGAGGTCTTGGCAGTACCGCCACAATACACGAGCCAAACCTGCTATCGCTGTCTTCATATTGGTTTGCGTTCTGCAAAATCTTTCAAGTGTGTTAACAGTAATTGTTTGTGGCATGGCGATGCTGATTGGAATGGAAGCTTGATGATTCAAGCACTGGGGCTGAGTGTAAGGCAGCCTGAAGGTTCGAGGCTTTTCTGTTCTTTGGATAGGGATGACTCAGGGCTATTGAAAGCTATCGGGCTTCAGCCCGCGTAGAACCTTACTAATTAGTCTCACCAGGAGTATAAAGAACTTAGCAGAATCAATCCAACATTTTACCGAAGAGAAAAAAATGTCTGAACGAAATGTTGCCAAAGGTAGCTGCCTGTGCGGAGCAGTAAATATATCCACAACTAGTATGAATCCTCATGTAGCAGCGTGTCATTGTAGTATGTGTCGCAAGTGGGGTGGAGGAGCTTTGTTGGGAGTCGAATGTAACGATGGTGTTAGTTTCGATGGTGAAGAGAATATTGGAGTTTATCAATCTTCAGAATGGGCAGAGAGAGGATTTTGTAACAAGTGTGGCAGCCATCTATTTTATAGATTGAAACAAAATAACCATTACTATATACCTGTAGGGATTTTTGATAATAGTGAAGGTCTTATTTTCGATCTTCAAGTATTTATTGAACAAAAGCCGAAATATTATTCTTTTGCTAATCAAACCAAGAACATGACAGGAGAAGAATTATTTACCATGTTTACATCTTCATCAGAAAACTAATAACTTTAAATATTGTTGATCTTTTTTGGTTCTTTGGTAAACCACCACGCCCAGGCAATTAGAACAAACTGAAATGGTAATCTAATTGCTTGTAGTAAATTGCTATCGGGTATATGATCGACATGAATGTGATTGACTGCCATGTTGATATTAGCTGGATATACTGCAATTAGTAATAAAACAAAGCCCCAAGCAGCAGCTTGAGAAAGGGCCGGAATTAGTAACGCAATCCCGCCGACAATTTCAAAAAAACCACTGATATAAACAAGTGCGTCGGGATAGGGTAAAACCGATGGCACTATTTTTATATATTGATAGGGCGCCAAATAATGTGTGATTCCAGCGATAATCATGGAAACTGCAAATATGCCTCGAAGAGTTTCTTTATTATCTAAAATTATGTTTTTATTCATGGTTAATTTGAGCGAGGTTAGTTTTTTAAAAATATTTAACTGATTGAAGCCATTCTTGGCGAATTTTTGCGATCGCTTGTTCCTTTTTTTTTGCTTCGACTTCAATCCAAGGTGCATTACGAAAGCTACTAGGCATTTGGGTAATTAAATCGCTGTGTTTAGAATCTAAAAAGCGATCGCGTCCGTTGGAAATATGAACCAATTGCCATTGAGGAACTTCCCAAGTAGTTTTTGCTGCTGCGAGCATTTCTCCTACACTAGGATGATCGTAACTATCCAATTCTTCATGGATAATATGGTGGTGTGCGTCGAATACCATAGGAACTTTGGTTGCTTGACAGATTTCTAGAATTTCTGCTGCGCTATAAGTATGTTCGTCATTTTCAAAACTTAAACGAGAACGAATTGAATCGGATAAATTGTTAACAGTCTCGAGCAATCTTTCAGCGCGATTGCCTTTACCGCCATGAATATTCATCAATGCCCAAGGAGAACGAGGCAATTGCAATAAATCGAAAATATGAGCATGGGTTTGGAGAATTCTTATACTATTTTGAATAACTTCAGGGGAATCAGAATTTAAAACCACAAACTGATCGGGATGCAGTACCAATCTAATCCCCGATTTTTGGATTAAATTACCTACTTGGTTAAGCTTATGACTTAATTGATTTAAGACATCTTTACCAATATTTGTATCTGCAAAAGGAAATAAATTAGAACTCATGCGATATAATCTAATTTTTTCTCTTTGACAAAAAGCGATCGCCTGTTGTAATCGGTCTATATTTGCTTCATATATTTCTTGAAGTTTTTGTTCTTGTTCTTTAATTTCAAGCTTTAATAAAACCCGACGAGTAATGGTACGAAAACGTACTTCTGATGAAGCTGTAATACAGACTAATCCTAAGACGGGAAAATCTTTTGTTTCCTGTTTGTTATCCATAACTTAAAAGCAATCAACTCTTTTGGTAATCGCTCAAATAATTTTTTTGTAATTAATTGGTGAGAGTTTATTAAGATAGTTATTTTATTAATATAAAAAGAAAATTAATTTTTTAAATATGTCCAAAGAATGATTTGCTTAAATTGAAATTTTCGTTGGCTTGAGCAATTGTTTTTTGAAAATAAAATCAATTATTCTCAGCAAAATAATTTTATTTTGTTGGATTGAAAAAATAACTATTAATGTCAACTATCGCTAACTATAGCCTTTCTCGCTCTTGGTGAGGTACATCATTACCAGTTACCAAAGATTAAGTAAAAAGCGCGAAGCGTCAGCCAGCGACAGCGAAGGATCAAAGTAAAAAGTAAATATGAGAATTTTATTCTCCTCTGGAACGGGGGAGACTGCCAAAGGACGCAATGTAAGACAACCCAGGGGGCGTAAGTCAACTGTTGTTGACGTTGCGGATGAATTTGGAAGCCAGCAGCGAATCAAAGATTACGCTGCCCGGTAGTTCACGTAAACCAAGTTTAAATCAACCTCGATCGCTACTACTCGATTGGTGATAAAGAATATAAGGATCGTAACGATAAGCTACTTCTAGATCTAAGTGCTGTTTAAGCGTAGTGAGAAAATATTGAGACTGATACTTGTTCATTAATGCCTTTGCTTGATCTGTACTCAAATTCTCAAATCCATCACTGATAAATTTCATTAACTCTCTTTTATTTAATTTATTTTGAGTTATATATTTTTCTAGAGAAGAACTACCACTAAGATCATCAATGCGTTGATAGTACTCTAAAATCTTTTGATCAGTCTGAGGAAAAAGTTTAACTTTAGCAATTGTACCGCGCTCAGTTAACCAGGAAAAATTAACCAACTCGATTGGATGAGAAACTATTACAGCATCTTTTGGTGTATGTTCGCGGATCCAATTACTCATTGCTTTCCACTGTGGGTTAACATCTTGTTGGACTGTAGGAAACTGTTGTAAGCTGACTGCTTGATAAATAAAAATAGCGGTTTGAATGAGCAAAATTACGATTAAAATTCGATTGACTAATCTTTTTAAAGATTTTTTAGATTTAGACAAATAGGATTCCAGTGTACAAGCAGTTAACAAACAAGCAATAATTGGTAACATTACATCCCCGAAGCGAAAAGGATAATACTGTAACCAATTTCCTTGGCGATCAAAAAGTGCGATCGCGAGTCCTCCTAGAAAAGGAATCAGACTAATTAGGGCAAATTCTCCTAACTCCAAGCGAATCACATTTACTCTAGTCATTTCTTGCTGATCTTTTTGACTGTGAAGCAGCATCATACTTCTACGAAGAAGTAGAAGATAGATAATTAATTTGATCCAGGAAAAAATATCCCAAGATAAAGGGTTGAGGTGATGAGCAAGTCTTAGAAAAACGTAAATAAAAGATGGTGAAAAAGAAATTGAAGCAGTCGATGCCGATGTAGATTCTGATTCTAATAAGTGTTGCGCCACAGCAGGAATAGCAAAAACACTAGTAACACAGTAAATCAATAATAATAAGAAACCAATCTCTTTAAGTTTAGACAAGCGAGTACTGGGACGAAAACAAAGCCATCCTAAAGTAGTTAAAAATGCCCAACCACCTACCAAAACATGAAAAGAAGTAGCTAATCCTAAAAAAAGCGTCATCACCAAATAACGCCTTCTCAACATAAATGCGACCGCAATCAAAATTAAACCATAGGCAAATGCTTTAGCTTCTAATCCACCAACAAACCATTCACCCGCGATCGCTCCTTGACCATAACCCAGATAAGTACAGCAAATAGTAGCTAAGATAAGAAATGGTAAACTTAATTTTAATTTTTGCCCGATTAAAACCAATCCAGTTGCAACTAAACAGTAGCAAATCAAACGACCAATAATAGAAGTAGCCAAAAAGCCAAAGTTAACTATTAACCAACCCGCTAAATTATTAAACAATAACCTGTAGCCGGCTGCTTGATTAAGATACCAATCTTGAGGTATCCAAGCGGGATCAGCATACTGTTTTGCCAGAGGTAGCACATCAACCTCGTTCCAACCTCTACCGCTTAGATTAAGTTCTAACAGAAGTCTCCAACTAAGAACTGCTGTTATTAATATTATTTGCCACAATATCTTGCTAAAAAATGGAGCAATCCGAAGCATCAATAGTTAAATCCTGCTGAAAAGTCGCAAATTTCTAGCTTATGCCATAATTGTTAAGAACTCTACAAGATTAACCATTTTGTTAAATTCTTTATGAGACTTTGAAGTGGCTTTAGAAAAATAAATAATTAAGATATTTCTGCGCGTCTCTTAAACGACAACGAGTGTCAAATTCAGAATAAATAAGCTTTTAACTCATCTTGATTGAAAAATTCCCCTCTGCTCATAACTGATTAATGTGTTAATAATTAAGAGAAGTTTTTTGTCCTGGACTGTCCTGGACGTGAATCAAGATGGAAGTTGACTTAATTCCCTTATCACAACTCCCTTCTCGTTATGACATTGCCCGTTCTAATCTGTATAACAGGCTTAAAGACTTACAGATTGAACCAATCAAACAGGGTCGAAAAGCCTTTGTTAATCATGCTCAATTACAGTTATTAGACCGCTTACACTCTCATCTTCAACAAGGTGGGTTAACTTCAGAATTTATTAAACAACAATCAGATTATCAACTAGTAGCGGTAGCAACTCCAGAATTGGCAACCAATCCATTTTATGAGATGCACAATCGCAACGAACCAATCGTTGCCCTTCAACCTTCGGTCTTAGTCAGTGTGGTTGAAGCAGTGGTTAAACGTTTGATGCCCGCGCCGAGAAGTCGTTTAAATTATCTAAGAGAGCTAGAAGAAGCTTATCAAAATGATTGGTTACTCAGTACCTCAGAGGTTGCCGATTTACTAGGATTATCTCAAAAAACTGTGACAGGTTATGGACAGGAGTTTACTGATGCAGGGTTTGTTTTTACTCGCGTAGGAATCAGAAAAGGAGGAGAAATTGCTTGGGCAATTGATAAAGAAAATGATTTGAGTGAACCAGTATCATCATCAACAAAAAGTCTTAAAGAAGTATTTTCTTCAGCTTTTGACCCAGAATAAAAGACAATAAACAAAAGTAAAAGATCGTCTGTGTTGTTTTACGGTACGGGCGATCAAAACCATCAAAAATAGGAGCAAACTTTAAGTGCATCGTCTTTGGTCAATTATTTTAGGAATATTCATCACTATTTTTAGCAGTTTAATCTTTTCTCAACCTACATGGGCAGTTTCTTCTAGTTTGGGGATAAAGGATGGTTTTTTATCTCCCTGTCCTAAAACACCTAATTGTGTTGTCAGTCAGAATGCTGATGATTCTCATGCTATCTTACCCATCACTTATCACACCGATTTTGACACTGCACGTGAAGCCTTATTGAAAGTGCTGACAGTAGTTCCTCGTACCGAAGTAATTGAACAGACAGACAATTATATTTACGCTTTATCTAAAAGTCGCATTTTCAAATTTATTGACGATGTAGAATTTTATTTTCCCACTGATGAGCAAGTCATTCATATCCGTTCAGCTTCTCGGGTTGGAGAATCAGATTTAGGAGTGAACCGTAGACGTTTAGAGCAAATTCGTCTAGCGATGAAAGATCTTGATGTTTAAATTCTATAAATATAAAAATAAAGATGACTAAACGAATATTAGTTACAGGTGCAACAGGAAGAACAGGTTCACTAGTATTGAAGAAATTACGTCAACAAAGCGAGCAATTTCAAGCATTTGGGTTTACAAGATCCTTATTAAAAGTTGAAGAGCTATTTGGCTCAACAGAAAATTTTTTCTTGGGAGACATCAAAGATCAATCCAGTTTAGAAACAGCTTTAGAAGGTTGTTCTGCTTTAGTTATTCTTACTAGTGCTGTACCTCAAATGAAAGCACCTCCTCAACCAGGAGAACGTCCTCAATTTGGTTACGAATCGGATGCTATGCCAGAAATAGTAGACTACTACGGTCAAAAAAATCAAATCGATGCTGCTAGAAAAGCAGGAGTAGAACACATTGTTTTGGTAGGTTCGATGGGTGGAACTAATCCCAATCATCCCCTTAATCAAATGGGTAACGGTAACATCCTGATTTGGAAACGTAAAGCGGAACAGTATTTAATTGATTCGGGCATCGATTACACTATTATTCGTGCTGGTGGTTTACTCGATCAAGAGGGTGGAGTTAGAGAGTTGTTAGTCGGTAAAAATGACACCTTACTCAATGATCCACCTAACGGTATTCCTACTTCTATTCCTAGAGCGGATGTTGCTGAAGTAGTTGTGCAAGCTTTAAGAGAACCCTATGCTCGTAATAAAGCTTTTGATCTGATTTCTAAACCTCAAGATGCTCCCGATGCCAAGGTTACAAAAGATTTTGCAGCTTTATTTCAACAAACTACTTCAGGAATGTAGATGAAAGACAGTGAATTAATCGACCATCTTAAACAAGCATCAGAAGGTTTACTATGGCTGAGTGAATCAGATTATCCTTTTGAAATCGTTTATTGGGAAAATCTCAACTGTCTCGACTCGTCTAAATTATTACAAAGAACTGGTCATGATTTATCAACTAAGGTTGAAGTTAAAGAACTAGCTCAATTTTTCCAACCAGCTACAGAAGCACAAGATTGGTACAATGCTCAAGAATTAGCAGAATGTCAACGTTATCAAGCATTAGTTAATTTATTGCAAACCCATTTACAAGAAATTAAAGTTTACCGTGTTGGAGAAGTTGAAATTGATGTTTACCTTTTAGGTAAAACTGAGTCTGGTTCTTTGGCTGGTTTATCTACCAAAGTAGTAGAAACATAATCTGATTGATAGACTTTGGCTTCGATTTTTTGTTGAATATTTCTGTTGAGAGTAGAAAAGAAGTCATAACCAGTATTTTGCTCAATCTCATCTACCGAAACAATATAATCTCGCCAATCTGTTCTAGCTACTTCTTCAGTATTTGGAATTTTAACGGCAATAGTTTGCTCGACTTTACCATTATTTAAGACTAAAATTACTTTCCAAGTATAAGAAGGAACAGTGACTTTACCCTTGGCGATTACATCCTTTTTTCCTTCTCCTCCAGCGACAATATATAATTCCTTTCCTTCATTTGCTAACTTCCTACTATATTCTTCTAGTTCCCGCCATACTTCCCGATTATTAGCTGGAGATTGGGGAATCATGTTGGTCATTAAAAAAGTAGTGCTATTATCTGCCTGGGAGATAGTGCGATCGCCTGAAGGAATTAGATGTCCTTTATCATAGCCTGTACCTCGATAATCGGATGGACGCACAGTATAACAACCATCAGGTAACTCTACATCTGGTCTAAAATCATTAGAACGCTCTACACTTCCTAACCAAGAACCATTTAATTGCCAACTCACCCAATTCGGTATTCCTTCACTACAGTTGTAAGAAAGAGCATAACTCGGTTTTTCTAGTAGATAGTTGTTGAAGTCTTGAACATTAGCTTGACTGGGATTACCGTATTTGAGATGAATGTTTTTTGTACTTGTGCCAATCGAACAACCTGTTAGAAACAGGATCACAATAAGTTTAATGATGAGGATTCTAATGAACATGGATGAAAAAAAGAGTAATATCTCAATTTTCTCCGAAATTTTCTCATTAGTTCCACATTTTATTAAGATATTGATTGAGTGTTAATGGTTAATTATTCATCCCTCATAATTAGTAATTAGTAATTAGCAACTGATATATACTTAAGGTTGAAACGCGATCGCTCCGCGCCTCGGCTTTGCCGAGATCGCATCTAAAGCTCAACACAACACTTAATCATCGTCCTCCTCTTCTTCATCGTATCCACCTTCTCGTTCCTCTATTTCTGCACCTGGAAATTCACAGCCAGTTAAACTAGTAGCAGTAGTAAATAATACAAAAGCACTTAATCCTAGGGCGATTCCCCTTTTCCAATTCCAATTAATCATAATTTTTAATTTAATTAAATAGGGATACAACAAGGAATAATTATACAACCACTACTAGATTGATTTTGTAGCGTTTTACTAGCTTCGGCACAATCACGAAATCTTTGTAGAGAACCTTCAATAGCTAAAATTAAACTTTGCTCGGTTAATAGTTTTTTGACATATTCTGAGCAAGAATCTCCTTGGTGTAAGATTCGATGAGGACAACTAAAGCCTTTATAAGGAGAAATATTTTGCTGGTAAAAATTAATAGCTTCTGTCGCTATTTGTTGAGTCAGAGACTGAGAAACAATACTCTGCATGATAATTAATTGAGTAAAAACTTACACCTATATATACCTAAATAAAGGAAATTTTTATCTCTACCAAAAGTATGAATTTATTTTGGCATGAGGACAAAAAGCGATCGCTTTAGATTTATTTTTGTACAGACGTAACATATTAAGTCTCTACTTTCTTGTAATGTGGGAAAACTAACTACGCTTTCAGACGTAGCAGCAAATTATTTTTAGATACGCGGATAGATAACTTATGAGTACTCTAAAATTAACCGCTTCAGAAAGTATTTCCCAAACAACACAAGAGATAGAAAGCGATCAGGATTTAAACGATTTTTTAAATATTCTGCAATTATTAATCCGTGAACCTTCTGTTGTTGGTAGTGAAGACTCTTTTTTTCGGGTACTTCGTCGAGAATTAGAAGAAATTGAGGTCAAAGTTCAGTATTATCATGGTGTTTTGGTCGCTCAAGGAAACCAACCGCAGGATTTAGTTCTTTCTGCACATATTGATCGACACGGTTTATTGTGTACTGGTCCTAACGAATTTCAATATGCAGCCTTTATTTCCAGTAACCAAAGTGAGTTAACTGGAGATTCAGTTTCCGAACAAATGATGCAGACGATTGAAAATCGATTTGCTGGGCAACTTGTTCAAGCTCACTTACCTTATACAGGAACTTATTTAGGTCAAGGATACATCAAGCGATCGTATATTTGTCCAGCTAGAAAAAATTTGATTTTTGAGTTGGATGGTTTAGACTTTTTGCAACCAGGTACACCAGTTTCTTTTCTTGACCGCTTACAAATATCTAATGGCTGTGTTTCTGCTCAATTAGACAATGTAGTTAGTGCAGCTATTCTGATTTATTTATTTCGATGTGGTTTTCAAGGAACTGCATTATTTACGGCACAAGAAGAAGCAGGAAGAAGTTGGCGTTACGCACTATCTTGGTTTAAACGTCAAAATTTAACCACACAGCGTCTGCTGGTTTTGGATACAAGTCCTTATCCTACTCGTGAAGCAGCAGAAGTTCAACAAATTGTACTTCGTCGTCAAGATGCCAATGGAGCTTTTGCTCAACAATTAACAACTGAGTTAGAACAAAAATGTCATCAGCTAGGTATTTCCTATAGCTATAAAGATGCTTATATCGAGGCTCAAAACATTGGCAGAAGCAAACCTCTCTCACTAGGTCGCACTGAGTTGGGTCGAATTGTTGCAGCTACCAATGGAGAAATCAACGGTACTACTCTTCAAATCCCTACCACTGGTTATCATACCCCCAATGAAACAGCTTCGTTGTCATCTATTGCTGCGGTAATTCAACTATTAATCTCTTACATATATTAGACTTAAATTATTATTTTCTCGATAAATTTTACCAGCTTGCTGCCAAGTTTCTCGTTGTAAGTTACCTTGAATATCTAAAATTTGAGCTAAAATTGCTTGTTGTTCTCGATTTTCAGCCTATGCTGCGTGGTGAGTAGAAGAAATTGAAATCCCACTTCACTCAGCATGAAAATTCTCATAGATATGAATTGATCTCCAGATTTGATAAAAGTCTTGAAAAATGTCGATAAGATAGCAACGGAACAGAAAACAACGTCAAGTCTATTAAGTTAACCTACTTATCTTTTGCCATTTCGAGATTGTTGAGATGCGAAACTTTTTAAAAAGTGTAATAAATAATTCTCTAATTGAGGAGAAAGAGTTATGGGTAAATTAGCATTTTGTAAATGCAAATCTCTTTGAGGAAAAGGTATTTTAATTTCCTGCTGTTTAAAAATCTTTTCAATTTGAAAATAAAGATCACTTTTAAGTCGAACTTGACGACTAGGATCGGAAGTCCAAACCAACAACTCAAAGTCTAACCAACTTTCTCCAAAACTATTAAAAAAAACTTGAGGTTGGGGATAACGCAATACTTCAGGATGTTCTTCTGCTACTCTCAACAAAGCAGTTTTGACTTTTTCAACATCCGAACCGTAGGCAACTCCTACAGGTAAATGTAATCTAGAAGCTGGATTATCATGACTCCAATTAGTTACTTCATCTGCTAACAAACGTGAATTAGGCACAATGATAGAAATTTTGTCTAAAGTCTTTAAAACAATACTTCTTGCTCCTATTCTTTCTACAGTTCCTAAATGTTGTCCGACTTGAATAAAATCTCCTACTTGAACAGATCTTTCAAATAATAAAACTAATCCACTGGCAAAGTTTTTGGCAATTTCTTGAAAACCAAAACCAATACCCACACCTAAAGCACTACCAATTAAAGCTAAAGAACTTAAATTTAATCCCCAAATTTGTAATAAAACAATAGTGCCAATTGAAATTAAACTATATTTAAGAATGGTCGAAATAACTTCCTGCGAACCTCGATTCATTCGAGTTGCTTGCAAAATTCTAGTCCGCAATAAAGTAGTTAAATTTCCTGAAAGAATGATTAATCCCCAAAATAAAGCAGTTAGAATTAATAAATTTAAAAACGAGTAAGATTTATCTCCTAGATTAAACCAAGAATTAGTCATACTTCCTATTAGTAAGTTGAGAAATTTATATCGCCAACTTCTTAATAAGGGAAAAAATTCTGTAATTATCAAAAAGACCGAAACCCACAAAATAAATTGAATTAAACCTAATTTAAGACGATATAAAGTAGTGAGATTTGAAGATTTGGTTCTATTTCTTTTAGCTATTCCAGGAATAATTCTTTGGATTGCTTCTCGAACAGGGTAAGTTTCTAATTGTTTAATAAAACGAGATAAAATTAAAGCTATTAATAAAATAAAAAAAGAAACACTCAATTGTTGCTGAAGATAGTTACTCGTTCTTTCTAGTTGAGCTTGTTCAATAGCTTGTTGAATTTTTTCACTCCAAAATTGCGCTCTTTCTTGTAAAATTGCTCCTTTGAAACTATCTTGATTGGTTACAGTCAAAAGCTGTTCACCATTTAAAAAAATTACTGGTAATTGATTACGTGTCTCAATTGTTAATTCGGATGACTTATTGGAGTCGACTGCAACTTGCAACTGGGTAGCAATCCAATCTGCTCTTTCAATCGCAGCATAACCACCTGAAGCACTGACTCGAAATAACTCTCTACCATCTAAAACTACTGGTGCTGTTTTTGTCGTGACTTCGTTTGATTGAAAAATTTGCCAACTATCAGTGATGATGGGAGCAGAAGACCAGTTATTAAAGTTGGGTTGAGCTTGACTAGGAACAGTTAAAACCAATAAAAAGAACAAAAGACTCAAGATTATCTTACTGAAGTGATTAAATAATTTTTGTTTTTGCACTTGTCTACTTCTCTAATTCAAAAAATGTCTAAGTTATAGTTGATTAATTGATTATTTTTCCTGAACCATTATTTTGGTAGTGAATTCTGGTTCCTGTCCAATGTAATTTTTCGCGTAAGGTTTGGTAGAAAGAATAAGTTTCTCGTAAAATAATAAATTTTGCTTGAGAGTTAGCCATTCTCACAATTACTCTTTGTCCAGGCCAAATTGTCGTAGCTAGAGAACCATCCGTCCAAAGCTTGGTATTGACTTCATAATCACCTAAAGGCCAAACGCTAACGATACTACCTGGAGGAAGCACAATCGGACGTACAGAAAGACTGAGGGGACAAATCGGAGTAACTGCGATCGCATAAATTCCTGGATGTAAAATTGGACCATTAGCAGAAGCAGTGTATCCTGTCGAACCTGTGGGAGTAGCAACCAGTAAACCATCACCACTATATTGATCGATTATTTCTCCATCGACTTCCATTTCTAAAATTGAGGTAGGCATCCGATCTATACTGGCGGGTTTCAGACACATCTCATTGAGACAAAAAAATCTTTCGCTGACTATTTGGGGTTCGGTACGACTTCCTTCGTATAAACCAGCTTCTAGCATCATTCTTTTTTCAACGGCATAAAGATCAGATTCTAAACGTTGCCAAATTTTTTCTGTATTTTTAAACAACTCGAACGGTTCGGTTAAAAATCCTAAATGACCTCCGACATTAACCGCTAAAATCGGAATACCCTCAGGAGCAAGCTGACGTGCTGCTGCTAAAACACTACCATCCCCACCCAAAACTATTGCCAGATCGATTTTGATGGTGTTAGCGGAAGCTAAAAACACTGGATAAGGATTATCTTTAAAGCCACTTGGTCCCAATAATACTTGACATTGACGCGCTTCTAATTCTTTGGCACATCTTTCTGCCCATGTTTTACTTTCACTGTCTCCTGCTTTATAAGCAATGATTACGTGTTTTAATTCCACCTTGATTTAGTTGAAAGTTCGCCTTTGATTACATCCTTCATAGTATCGTTCTGATCGAAAAGAAAGCGAAAGCAAAATAACACTTGCCAAAAACTCAAAAATTATTAATCATATAGAAAGTTACACTGCTACGTTGGTGACTGCCAATATAGTTTGTTGATCTATGTTTGACTTATGAGGGAGCTTACAGATTGACAGCAGAAGTAGACCGAGCTTGTACTCGGAAATGGATGCAGACAGCGTGAGTACCCACCTGGTTTTCCCAGGTCATAAGCTGAGGTAAGACGGCGTAGCGGTTAACTATTTATTTTCTTAAATTAATTGAGACTTTTTTTTGAGAGAAAGGTAGTTTTAGCCAAAATAATTGTCTTGCATAATTTTATCTACTGCCACAAAATTATCTTTTGGCATCTCAAAAAGTAACGCCATTGCTTTACTAGCATCTTGATAAAGATCTTGATATTCAGCATTTAGATAATTTTTAAGACTAAAATTTTTTTTCAAAATACGGTTAATGCTACTCCTGAAATTTGTTACTTCAACCATCCAACCATTACGACAACGTTCAACCTCAGATTGCCAGTATTTAAGCTTGAGAATATGTTCTATAAGTCTTTGCATATAACTATCTAAAGCTCTTTTCTGGCTTGCTCCCATATCATCTATTTCATCAAGTAGATTATCCCAGTCCATGTCATCGAAATCCTGTTTTTGAATTTTGATTTTTATATTTTCAATCCAGAGGTTAAAATCGCGGTCGTGTAATTGTTTTAGATCGCTATCCATAAAACTAGCATTGACTTATTGCAATTGTGTTAAAGAACCCAGCGGAAATTCCCTTATGCCTTTAGGCTAGACCGACAGTTCCGTGCGGACGGGTTTCCCTCCGCAGGACTGCTACGAAAAAGCTAGGAAGAAAGTAGAAAAACAGCATAACCATATTGCGTTCAAAAGAAAAGATTACCAGTTTAAGTTAGCGCATAAATTGTGTGATATGGCGGATACAATATTTGTTGAAGATATTGACTTCCGTATCATGGCAAAAGGATTTTTAAGTAAGCACACAATAGATAGATGCAGCATTTGGACAATTCCGTTCGATACTCAAATATGTAGGCAAAAGAAGAAATGTCTTCGTAGGTGAGGTTGACCATCGGGGAAGTTCGCAGGTTTGTCCTAATTGTCGTACTCAAGTAAGAAAAGAATTGTCGGATAGATTGCATTCATGTCCAGAATGTAGGTATGAAGTCAATCGGGATATTGCATCTGCCCAAGAATTGTGTAATCGAGGAATAGAAACGTGCCTTATAAACGCCCGAAGTAAATTCGGGCGACAGGCACTCACGTATCCAGGGACACTGGAAAAGCAAGAAATTGCCTCTCAAGTCGAGCGAGCGGGTGCGCAAGCAAGTTCCGCACCATTCGAGTCGAGCGTCGTACTGTCGGGGAACATGGTTCTAGATAAGTGGCGTAGGGGAGGAATACTCAGTAGCGATATTGGGAAGCTCGCCCCCTAGAAGGAGGCGAGAGATGTCACATACCAAGAGCGAATATTTCCATAGCGTTCAAAGTTGCTCTTATGATTTAACTCACTTCTGAAAATTTTTGATTTGGGGCGTGAATAATGCGACACGAAAGTATAGCCAGCGCGATCGCTTCTGCGCCAGGCTACGCCTGATCGCGTTTGGTCGGGTTTTCTAATTGTTTAAAAGAACTAGAAACGAAAAAATTATCTATTATGCTAATAATTTCTTACCTCAGCAAGAGCAAATTAATTTCTGTATCAAATTTAGCAAGTAGCATTTGTTAAAAACGCTACGATATTTTTTTATATTGCACAAAATGTAGCTTGTTAATGCAACAATTATCGGAACGGCTCGACCAATTAGAATTTCCAGCTAATATTTTTAGATTAGAGAACGGCTTGACAGTAATTCATCAATATCTACCAGCTACACCAGTGGTAGTAACGGATATTTGGATTAAAGCTGGAGCAAGTGCCGAACCACAAGAATGGTCAGGAATGGCTCATTTTTTAGAGCATATGATTTTTAAAGGTTCGCCTCGGGTAGCCACTGGAGAATTTGATTGGGTAATTGAGCAAAATGGAGGAATAGCCAATGCAGCTACAAGTCATGACTATGCCCATTTTTTTCTGACTACAGCAGAATCTTATGTATCGGATACCTTACCTTATTTAGCCGATATTTTACTTCATGCTTCTATTCCCGACGAGGAATTTCACCGAGAACGAGATGTAGTTTTAGAAGAAATTCGTTCTAGCTATGACGATCCTGATTGGATTGGTTTTCAAGCTTTATGTCAAAACGTTTATCAACATCACCCTTACAAACGTTCAATTTTGGGAGAGGAGGAATTGTTACTTCAACATACCCCTCATCAAATGCGCTGTTTTCATCGCACCCACTATCAGCCAGAAAATATGACTGTGGTAATGATTGGTGGAATTGCTCAGGAAGTTGCTTTATCTTTGGTAGCAGATGCTTTTGCAGAATTCAGCGTTCGTTCTGAATGTCCTCCCCATAGCATTGAAGCTGAACCTCCTTTAATTGATATTCGTCGTCAGGAACTTCAGCTACCTAGAATAGAACAAGCTCGTTTAGCAATGGCTTGGTTGGGAGCAGGTTCTGATTGTTTAGTAGATGGCATTGGCTTAGATTTATTGTCTGTTATTTTAGCTGGTAGTCGTTGTTCTCGTTTAGTCAGGGAACTAAGAGAAGAAGAACAATTAGTTCTAGATATTACTAGCGAGTTTTCGCTTCAACGAGATTCAAGTTTATTTACAATTAGTGCTTGGTTAGAATCGGATAATTTACAAGAGGTAGAAAAAAATATATGCGATCGCATTTATCAATTACAAACTAAACCTCTTTCTGAAATCGAATTAGCTCGTGCCAAACGTCTTCTTTGTAATGATTATATTTTCTCTACAGAAACCCCAGGACAACTAGCTGGAATTTATGGTTATTACAATACGATTGCTACAGCCGAGCAAGCTTTAAGCTACACAAAAACGATTAATCAACTGACAGCCAGCCAATTGCAAAGAATTGCTAATCAGTATCTTTCTCCTGAACGTTATGCGATTACCACTCTTGTTCCTTGTTAGTTTATAGTCATCTGTAATATAGATTTTCAACCTCAAATATTAATTAAACGATGTCTTTTTTGTCTGAGACAAAAACCAATGAACAGATTCAGCCAATTGTTTTATCTAATGGAATAACTCTAATTGCTGTAGAAAACCAAGCTGCCGATGTAGTAGCTGGGCGTTTATTTCTCAAAAACGCGGGTTCAATCTGGGAAAGTCGAGAGCAAGCTGGTTTATCTCATCTAGTTGCAGCCGTAATTACCAAAGGTACAGAAAAATTATCTGCCCTTGAGATTGCCGAACAAATAGAATCAGTTGGAGCTAGCTTAGGTGCAGATGTTACTACTGATTATTTTTTACTTTCTATTAAGACTGTAGCAGCAGATTTTGCCTCAATGCTACACTTGTTAGGAGAAATTATGCGATCGCCTGATTTTCCTGAAGTAGAAGTAGAATTAGAAAAAAAATTAACTATTCAAAGTATTCGTTCTCAACAAGAACAGCCTTTCAACGTTGCTTTTAACCAATTACGAGCAATGATGTATGGCGAGCATCCTTATGGAGTTTCGGTTTTGGGAACAGAAGAGACTGTTACCCAACTAAATCGCTTTCATCTGCAACAATATCACCAAACCTATTTTCGTCCTGATAATTTAATTATTAGTATTTCAGGTCGCATTAACTCCCAAAAAGCAGTTGCTTTAGTTGAAGAAGTATTTGGTGATTGGCAAGTTCCCCCTCACCCTCTAATTTTACCCACCATACCACCATTAAACTCTTTACCTACTCAATTAGTAATTGAGCAAGACACTCAACAGTCGATTATTATGTTGGGTTATTTAAGTGCAGCAGTAAAAAATGATGATTATCCTGTCTTAAAGTTATTGAGTACTTATTTGGGTAATGGTCTTTCTAGTCGTCTGTTTGTGGAATTAAGAGAAAAACGGGGATTAGCTTACGATGTTTCGGCATTTTATCCTACTCGCCTAGAATCTTCCTCTTTTATCGCTTATATGGGAACTGCACCCCAAAATACGGAAATTGCTTTAGAAGGGTTAAAAGCAGAAATCGACCGTTTAAGTGAACATCAACTTACAGAAGCGGAAATACAAGGAGCAAAAAACAAATTATTAGGTCAATATGCTTTGGGAAAACAAACTAATGGTGAAATTGCTCAAATTTATGGTTGGTATGAAAGTTTGGGTTTAGGTTTACAGTATGACCAAGAATTTCAACAACAAATTGAAAAAATTACTGCAGAAAGAGTACAGCAAGTTGCACAGCGTTATTTAACTGAGCCTTATATTTGTCTTGTTGGCCCTGCCTCAAATAAAGCCTGCTAGATTTTTACTACAAA
Source organism: Stanieria cyanosphaera PCC 7437 (assembly GCF_000317575.1). Classification (NCBI taxonomy): domain Bacteria; kingdom Bacillati; phylum Cyanobacteriota; class Cyanophyceae; order Pleurocapsales; family Dermocarpellaceae; genus Stanieria; species Stanieria cyanosphaera. Next base: position 3,617,136 of record NC_019748.1, read on the forward strand.
TTAGGTTGATGTAAACTAGTAATCAGTCTTGTCATGTTGATTTTTTAATCATATAATATAATTGAACTAGTTGTTCCCAGTTCCAAAATTTCATAAAGCGGTCAGTTTCCTTAGCAAGAACATTGATCGCTTTTTCACTTTTATTGAGATCAAGTCTGTTAACCGTCAAAATAATATAACTATTCAAAAGAACAGAAGAAAATTTGTCTAAAGAAAAACTAAGCAGTTAGTGAAAAGTAACCTTAAACTTGGTAAATCTGGTAACAGTCATGTTTAGCGTGATGGCTTTGAAGAATTCAAATTTTATTTACTAATGACTAATCAGACAACTCAATACATCCTCGCTCTTGACTTAGGAACGACAGGCAACCGCGCAATTATTTTTGATCGAGAAGGGAAAGTTGCAGGTCAAACTTATCAAGAACTTACTCAATACTATCCCCAACCAGGATGGCTTGAACACGACCCTAATCAAATTTGGCAAGATACACTTAATTGTCTGCAAAAAGTTTTAGCAAATAATCAAATCTCGGCTTCTAGTGTAGCTGCCATTGGTTTAACTGTACAGAGAGAAACTTGTTTACTTTGGGATAAAACAACAGGTCGACCTTTACATAAAGCTATTGTTTGGCAGGATCGTCGTACAGCTAAATTGTGTAATCAATTAAAAGAACAAGGTAAAGCATCAGAAATTCAAGAAAGAACTGGTTTAGTTCTCGATGCTTATTTTTCTGCTACTAAACTTGCTTGGTTATTAGATTGGGTTAAACAAAATTATTCCGATATTAATTGGGATAATGTTCTTGCTGGAACTGTAGACACTTGGATTCTTTGGAATTTAACAGGAAGAAAAGTTCACGCCACCGATCATAGTAACGCCAGTAGAACTATGTTGATGAATTTAGAAACTCTCGATTGGGATGAAGCTTTATTAGAATTATTTGGCATTCCTAGACAGATTATGCCCAAAATTGAACCAAGTATAGGTAGTTTTGGCACAACTGATCCAGAACTCATCGGTGCAGCAATTCCAATTACAGCGATTTTTGGCGACCAACAAGCAGCCTTATTTGCCCATGGATGCGATCGCCCTGGTTTACTAAAATGTACTTATGGTACTGGTTGTTTTCTAGTTGCTCAAGCAGGAGAACAAATTACTCGCTCACAAAATCAACTACTTGCTACAGTGGCTTGGACGAAACAGGATGGTAAAGTACATTATGCTTTAGAAGGAGCAATGTTTACCACAGGAGCTTGTATTCAATGGTTGCGTGATGGATTAAAAATAATTGATTCGGCTGCTGAAACAGATACTTTATCCCGTCAAGTAAACGATACTAATGGAGTTTATTTCGTTCCTGCTTTAAGTGGTTTGGGCGCGCCTCACTGGGATATGAATGCTCGCGGAGCATTTTTAGGTATTACTGGTGGTGTCAAACGAGAACACATGGTCAGAGCAGTTTTAGAAGCGATCGCTTATCAAGTCAAAGAGGTGGTAGACGCGATTAATTTAGATTGTGATACACCTGTATCATTATTAAAAGTCGATGGTGGTGTTGCTCAAAATGATTTTTTGATGCAGTTTCAAGCAGATGTCTTGGGTATTCCTGTAGAACGTCCTGCTGTCGTAGACGCTACCGCCCAAGGTGCAGCTTTTGGAGCAGGTTTAGCGATTGGTTTCTGGGATGATTATAGTAGTTTAGTTTCTAGTAGTGCAGTCGACCAAATTTTTAAACCAGGTAAAAACTCAGCAGATGCTCAAGCTAACTTTAAAATCTGGCAAAAAGCAGTAGAACGCTCTAAAAACTGGATTGATCAGTGAAAGGTGATCACTTACCAGTGATGACTGGTTCTTGTCTCCCTTTCTCCTTCTGCCTTTTTACTTTACTAATAACCAATGACTAATAAAAAAATTGCTTTTTTAGGATTAGGATTAATGGGCGGTTCAATGGCTGCTAATCTTACTCGCCGAGGTTATTCAGTCAAAGCTTGGAATCGTAATAGCGATCGCCCTGGAATAGCAATGGCTGCTGAAGCTGGTGCAACTATTGTTAATTCTATTCAATCTGCTGTAGCAGATGCAGAAATTATTTTTTCCTGTGTGGGAGATGTTCCTGATGTGGAAGAAGTATTATTAGGTGAGGCAGGGGTAGTAAAATATGCCCAACCTGGTGCTTTAGTAGTTGACATGAGTACCATTGGTAGCGAGGCAGCTAAACAAATTGCCACCCAATTAAATCAACATCAACTTCGTTTTCTCGATGCCCCTGTTTCTGGAGGAGATATTGGAGCAATTAATGGAACTCTTACCATTATGGTAGGAGGCGAACCTGAAGACTTTGAAGAATGCAAGCCGTTATTTGAAGCAATGGGTAAAAATATTCGTCTTTGTGGTTCTGTTGGTAGCGGACAAGGAGTGAAAATGTGCAATCAAATCCTTGCGTCTCTCTACATGGTAGGTTTGTGTGAGGCGATGACAATGGCAGAAAAACAAGGCATTGATCGCAATTTAATTGTAGAAGTTTGCGGTACTGGTGCTGCTGCTTCTTGGGCATTAACTAATTTAGGTCCCAAAATTATTGAATCTGATTACAATCCAGGTTTTCCGATTAAACACATTCTCAAAGATTTACGTTTGATCCAAGAAATTGTGGAATCTTCAGGCGAAAATTTACCAGGAGTTCAATTAGCAGAGCGTTTATTTAAACTAGTTCAAACTTTAGATCATGGTCAAGGAGGAGAACAAGGAACACAAGCGATGATTAGAGCTTATGACAGTGACCAGTGATCAGTGATCAGTTACCAGTTATCAGTTATCAATGACAACCATCTGCCTTCCTCTACGCGTAGCGTCTCTGCCTTAATTTTTACTTGCTACTTTATAACTGCCTTCTGCCTTCTGCCCTCTGCCTAAGCGGAGCGCACTACCGAAGGTCTCTGCCTTCATCATGTTATCAGCAATTAACCATCAACCATCAACCATCAACAATGAATAATCAACCATCAACTATTAACCAAGACCAATATAAACAAAAAATGCAACGGCGTAAGGAAGTACAAGAACAACGCCTGGCCGAAAAAAATCGGGAAAAAGGATTAATTATTGTCAATACTGGCAATGGTAAGGGAAAAACTACGGCTGCATTAGGAATGGTGCTACGTTCTCTCGGTCACGGCTACCAGGTGGCGATTATCCAGTTTATTAAAGGTGCTTGGGAACCAGCCGAAAAAGCAGTTTTAGAACAATGGCAAGGACAATTACAGTTTCATGCAATGGGAGAAGGCTTTACCTGGGAAACTCAAAACCGAGAAAGAGATACAGAAAAAGCGATCGCAGCATGGCAGAAGAGTTTAGAATATATTCTCAATCCTGAATACAAGTTAGTTTTGCTTGATGAAATTAATGTTGCGCTTAAACTTGGTTATCTAGATGTGTCTGAAGTTTTAGAGGGATTAGCACAAAAGCCTGCTGACTCTCACGTAATCCTGACTGGTAGAGGTGCGCCTCCAGAATTGATTGAGAAAGCAGACTTAGTGACTGAAATGACCTTAGTTAAACATCCTTTCCGCGAACAAGGAGTTAAGGCACAACCAGGAATTGAGTTTTAAACCAATCTGATTTAACGTTTGTTACCTAACCATTTAGCTGCCACTGCACCTAATACTGCACCAATGACAGGATTACTGAGAAACTTAACTAAAGCAGGTTGATCAGCCATAACATCTTGAAAAATATCAGGATGGCTATGATAAGCAAAACTAGCTAATTTGGTAACGTCATCAGCACTCATCCGATTAGGATTATGAGTAGACAAACCTAGTTGTCTTTCTAAATCTCGATCGCTTAAACCTCTCTGTTTCAAATGTTTAAAAAATTCTCTGGCAACATCATCGCGTTCGTTGGGTTTAATTTGCGCGATCGCTTGCTGGAGTTCTGGTTCCATTTGAGCGGGAGGAATGCGATCGGGATGAAAGGCACGACTAAACAAACCATGTCTTTCTTGTCTAGTAGAACGTTGAGCAAAATCATCAAAATTTTGATAATCTTTTTTAGGATCGACAGGTGCATCGTCAAAAGATTCCACATCCCCTTGCGCCAAGTCGTTCATTATTTCTCTTCTATAATCTTTACTACTACTCACTTTGTTTCTCCATTCTTTAGGTTTGACAGATTCTTAATTGCTCTTATTAAAAGATGACGATTATTGATATTGAACTTGACGCGATTGTTCGTCATATTGAGCAGTTAGAATCAACTTTTTATCTGGGGCGTACATCAAGACGGTCAGATCTTGATTAGGAAAGTTACGATGAAAACCTTGTATTAAAGATTTTGCTAAAGGACGCACTTCATTGGGTTGTACTTGTCGGTTAATTACAACGCCTAATTTATTGTTATCGCGTACGTAAGCGTCGCTAATTAAACCATTACCAGTTTGAACTACCCAATCACCAAATTTTTGTCCAGTAGCACTATTACCTCTTTCCAATTGAGAGTAAACTTGACCGTTTGCTGCTGGTAGTTGATTAACATCTTGAGCTACAGGTGCGCTAGAACAAGCCGTAGTAATTGTTAAAGTTAAACACAAAACAATTGCAGCAATTATTTTGCGACTTCTTTGCCAAAAATTCACTTATTGTCCCTCCATTAAAAATTAATAGTTTTACTTGAGTTGAAAAGAGAGATTGTGAATAAATTTAAATTATCTCTCTCCTCTATTGATTTAGTTTAAATAGTCTTTATTCAAGATTATTTAAGAGCATCTTTGGCATCTTCGACTGTATGTTCAACTTCAGCTTCAGTTTGTTTTGCTTTGCCTTTTGCCTCTGTTTCGGGATCGCCAGTTACTTTACCAGCAGCCTCTTGTGCTTTGCCCGCAATATTTTTACCAGTAGCTTTAGCTTTATCTTCGGTACTCATAATTTAATTTCTCCTGAATTTAATTAAATAGTGATTTTCAACTTCAAAAAAGTTATTTTCAAACTTGAAACTAATAATCACTGTAAAGAACATTTTTTGTTTAATCGTCTATCGTAAGCAATATAGTTTTTTAGTGACAATTAGATAGATTTGGGTAACTAAACAAATGTGTGATTAATCTAATGATTTAGATTTTGTTATTCAAGAAATTCTATCTTTTGGTAGAGAATAAGCAATAAATTAATTTGAGATGATACCGAATAAATAAAAAACTATAAATAAATTGTCATGTTAGGAATTAATCAACTTAAAACGGCTGCTTTACTTGGGCTGTTAAGTGGAATATTAGTATTAGCGGGCTATTATTTAATTGGTAATGAACAAGGACTTTATCTAGGATTGATTTTTGCAGCTATTACTAGTTTTAGTTCGTGGTACTTTTCTGATCAAGCAGCTTTGGCAGCTTATCGCGCTCAACCTTTAACTCGTAATCAAGCACCAGAATTATATGATCTAGTCAATGATTTGAGTCAAAAAGCTCAAATACCAATGCCAAAAATATTTATTGTTCCTACTAAAACTCCCAATGCTTTTGCAACAGGAAGAGATCCTAATCATGCTGCGATCGCAGTTACTGAAGGAATTTTACAATTACTTTCACCTGATGAACTAAGTGGAGTTTTAGCACACGAACTAACTCATATCAAAAATCGCGATACTCTTACTCAAGCAGTAGCAGGTACAATAGCAGGTGCAATTACTTTTGTTGGCAGGATTTTAAGTTTAGGTGCGCTTTATGGCCCTGTTACCCAAGATAATCGTCGTGGTGGTAATCCTTTTGGCTTACTATTTTTGATTATTCTTGCGCCTATTTCTGCTACTTTAATTCAATTAGCTATTTCCCGAACTCGCGAGTTTTCTGCTGATCGCGGTTCTGCTGAAATTACTCAAAATCCGATTGCATTAGCTAATGCTTTACAAAAATTAGAAACTATTGGTAAGCAAATTCCAATGAATGGGAATCCTGCTTTTGAACCATTGTTAATTATGAATTCTTTTTCAGGTGAAGGAATACAAGGTTTATTTCGGACTCATCCTTCTACCGAAGAAAGAGTTATTCGTTTGACGCAAATTGCCAAAGAACTAGGTGCTAGCAATTCCAATTCTTTTGCTAAAGCCTAATCTCATAGCACATTGAAGGCAGAAGGTAAAAAGTAACAAGTAAAAGGCAGGAGGCAGATAGGCAGGGAAGATTTTATTAATATTGATACTAGAGGTATCACCCTTTCTTTCTTTCTCCTTATTCCCTCAGAGGGACAAAAACCGAGATAGCTTTAGAAATTAAACTAAAAGAAGCAGGAGTAGAAGTAGTTAATTCGCCATCAGTATTAATTTTGTGAGGTTTGCGAGTATCAACTTCAATATATTTTGCTTTAAGAGTTCTGACACCAGAAAGATGTTTGTGTTTTCCTCCAGGTAAACTCCAAATTAAAGGAAACATTTGCCACCAATGTTTAATTTCTAGACTATATAAATTTAGTAATTGATCATCGATCGCGGCATCTTCTGCGATCGCCATACCTCCACCGTAATAACGTCCATTTCCCACAGCAATTTGAAGAGTTTTAACCTTAATTGATTGATCATTACAACGAATTACTGCTCTCAAAGGACGAGTTTTCACTATTACTTTAAGCGCAGTAAAAAGATAAGCTAAAACACCAAAGCGACGTTTAGCACCTTTAGAGAGATTTTGAGTAATTTTGACACTTAGACCTAAACTCGCCACATTAAAAAAATATTTATCGTTGACACAACCTAAATCGATCTGTTTAATCTCACCAAAAGCAATTATTTTAGCTGCTTCAGGAATAGATTCAGGAATATTTAAAGTCCGAGCTAGATCGTTAGCTGTTCCCAAAGGTAAAATTCCTAAAGGAAGTTTAGTTTTTAATAAAGCCTCAGCTACGGCATTAAGAGTACCATCACCACCACCAACAATTACTAAATCTATTTGGTCTTGATATTGATAAATTAATTGAGATAATTGCTCAGGTTTTTGATCCGGTTTGACAATTAATTCAAAATCTAGATTTTCTAAAGTAGTAACAACTTCTTTTAAACTTTCTTTGCCGTTGCGGGCATGAGTATTGATTGATAATAATGCCCGTTGATTCATTTACAATTTCATCCAGAAATTCAGTTATTTATATCCTATCTATTTTGTTCAAATAGTTATCTTGTTGCTTGTTGAAAGTTAATACAGCGTTGCTTCATTTATAACAGTTCTCACGCTCTATGAGGTACACCATTAACAGTTATCAGTTAATATGGAATAGGGAACAAGGTTGTATTTTCTACCTTTTGCTTTTGACTTTTTACTTTAAAAACTAATTTTTTAGATAATTATTGAGTAAACAACTCGTATTAATCAAAATATATTGCTGATCTTGCCAAGCAACGCAATCATTTTGCCAAGACTTCAGTAGAGGCATATTTCCCTGTTTTAAACTGTTAATTGCTTGTTGGGTAATTGGTTGATGCTGTGTAATCCATTTATTATTTTCTAAATATTCAGGAGTAAAACTATTGGTTTCTAATAACCAAAAATCGACACCATATTTACGAATAAATTTTTTTACTTCTTCTGGATTATTGCTATATTGTGCTTGAATTAAATCAATGACTCGCTGACGAAAAAGATTATAATAGCCCAAATGATAAGGAATTGCATATTCTTTACTTACTAAAACTGAGCGTTGCGCAAAAGTAGGTAAATTGTCTCCTTCTAAAGCTAAAGTCGCAATCATAATATCTTTAGGCTGTTGAAGTAAAAACTGATATAAAGTAGGATAATCACCAGTTTTATATTTGGTGAGGGGAAAATTTTTAACAAAACTAGGATAAAACAATAGAGCTATTGCGATCGCTACTGTTAAGCTAACTGCAATTAATTTACCGATGATTGTATTATGATCATGAGTAGTTTGTATTTGTCTGATTAAAACATCCAAAATTAAAGTAATTGCGACCGCTGCTGCTAAAGCAATAATAATTCTAAAACTATGTCCTGTATAACGACTCGGAAGATGAAGCTTAAATAATAAAACATGAGCAGCAAAAAACATGAAGAGAGATACTATCAGTAAATGAGGTAATAAATTTATCTTTGTCGTTATTTTGTTACTCAATGGAAATTGTCGGGGAAATAAAGTTAAAATTGGTAAAAACAAGCCAAAAATTAAAGTTACTGGAGTGAACATTGAGGCAGGAAACATACCACTACGTCCACCACTAAACCAATAATCCCAAAAATTAGTTTGAAAAAAACTCGATCTGCCATCAGAAGCAAAATCTGGTAATTGTTTTGCAGTTTCTACAGTAATAGTAGGGCCATATTCAGAAACATCAAGAGCATAAGGTAGCATCACTGCGAAAGCTACAATTAAACCAACCAAGCTAACATAATAATCCTGAAAATTGCGAGTTAAATAAGGTTGAATCCCACGCCATTTGATTAACTGGAAAATTAGCATTCCTGCTACTAAAAATATAGCTTGGGGATAAAAAAGTCCTAAAAGAATAATAGTTATAGCGCAGGGAAATAAAGAACGTTTAGCTAAATAGTATAAGAAAGCCAACAAAAAAGGATAAACAAAAGCTCTAGGTGTAGCCGAAACTAAATCGTCTTTCATCCAAAGAGTTTGATTAAGTAATAACGTAAAAACAAAACAACCAAATGGAATTGGAAAAATTTGTTGACATAGAAAAAAACTATAAAAAGTGACGATTATACTTAATATTGGTGGCAAAAGCTTGTTAAAAATTAGAGGATTTATTCCTAACGCAGCAGCAAAACGATACAAATTACTATAACCACTAGGTGCGACTGATTGAAAATAATCAGCAATCAAATCATTGGGAAACAATTGTGGATCAATAAATCGCAGCATCCAAAAAACGTGCTGTCGAGCATCATCTTGGACTACCCATTCACCATTAAAACCTTTTTGTAATGTTAACCAACCATAAATAGCTGCGAAAGTAAGCGCAAAAGTTAACCAAAAAAGCGATCGCTTATTAGTTAATTGTGAATTTGAAGCAAAAAAAAACTGATTGATTTGATTATTTAACATCAACTAAACTGTATAAGAGCTTTTCATTCTGCAATTAAATCTGGTAAACCTAAACTAACTGCTGTAACTTTTTTTGGTCAAATTAAATCTCATAATTTTCTATGCCTAATACAGTTAAGCATATCAACAAAAAATTAGTAAATTCCCCTAGCTAAAAATCACTCTTATTTTTAATTCAGTAAGATTACTGATGCTAGGTGAAAACAATTAAGTAACTATTATTTTGGGGAAAAGAGAAAAAAAAACAACGCGGTCGTTAACGAAGGGAGCGAAACTATCGCTATGCACCAAGGGCTAGCTTAGATCGCTTCTCAATTATGAGACTTTCCCAAAACGGCGATCGCGTTGTTGATAAGATAATAAAGCCTGTTTAAGTTCAGAAGGATTAAAATCTGGCCAAAAAGTCTCAGTTACGTAAATTTCTGTATAAGCCATCTGCCACAACAAGAAATTACTCAGACGCATTTCACCACTGGTACGGATTAATAAATCAGGATCGGGACTGCTACAAGTATAGAGATATTGAGAAATTAAATTTTCATCGATTGCTTCTGGAGATAACTCTCCTAATTGAACTTTTTGCGCGATCGCTTTACAAGCTTTAACAATTTCGAGACGACTACCATAATTAATCGCTACATTAAATTGAATCGTCTTGTTATTATTGGTTACTTCCATCGAATGGTACATCTCTTGCTGTAGAGATTCGGGAAGAGGAGACAAATCACCAATAAACTTAATACAAACTCCCTCTTCATCCATTTCAGTCAATTCTTTCCGCAACAGCCTTTCAAACAAAACCATCAGAAATTTGACTTCCGTGACTGGACGACCCCAATTTTCTGTCGAAAAAGCATAAGCGGTTAGGGTTTTAATGCCCCAATCTTTGCAAACCCGCAGTATTTCTTTAAGCGTATTCGCCCCTCGACGATGTCCTTCAATTCTTGGTAAACCCTTACTTTTTGCCCAACGCCCATTACCATCCATAATGACAGCAATATGTTGAGGTAATTTTTGTAAGTCGAGGTTAGTAGTCACATCAGATAATAATTGCACAGTCATGGGATTTGCAGTTCGTAGCCAGCTAGTGAGTAATATTTCTTATTTTTACTAAACAATTATTAATTAATAGTCAATAGTAATATTCCCAGAATTTGGAGATAAAACAAAAAGTTTTTCCAAATATTCTGAAGATAGGTTATTACTCCAAGACCATACACGTTGGAAAACCCAAGCAAAAGTGTAAGCTAATTCCATTTTGTGTATCAAAGACCAAGATTGCCAGTGTAATACTTTCATCATGCGTTTTACAGTAATAGTTAGAGCCAAGAACGATCTTTGCTGATTACTTCTGCAAGAATACCGCTTATTTTGATTTGCAAGCCAATCTTCTAGCTTTTGAGATTCAAAATTAGAATATAGCCATTTACCAAAACCCCAAAATTTAGTCATGTGATTAATTTCATCTTGCAGTAATTCTTGTAACACCTGTTGTATAGTGCCTGTTGTACGTGCCATCATCCAGAGATAAAGACAAACTGCGCTATATTCGGTAGCAATGCGATGAAGTCCATGACGATATAAATCAGAGTAAGGGTTTTCTGACAGGTGATACTGTCTAGGAATAGGTATATCAAGGATAATTGCTTGATTGGTTAATTGTCGATATATTTTACTTAAAGCAGGAGTGTGTTGTCGTTCTTCTTTTTCCCATAAACCAAGTTCTAACATTGTCCCATTTTGAGCTACAACTCCACCGACAAATTTTGCCATTTCGGGATGAATTGATGCCAAATATTGTCTGCTAGTTTGAGTGTAACCACGAATAGGAGCTTCTGTATTTAAAGCACCTTGAACAATTGCCAAAAATACATTTAAATCAATGCCAATAATTTGTTCTTGATTAATAGTTTGCCAATTGATAGTTTGCCAACTACGAGGTTGAGGATTAATAAATTGTTGAGGTAAATCTTCAAGATGACTTTGCAATTTTTCTAAGTTAAGATATTGGTCAATTAAATAATTAATTCTATTTTTAGTCTGAAAAAAATTGGGACAAAAACATATTTCTCCTGCTAAATCTATGGGATTAATTAACTGATTCATAATTCAGAAATTATTTATTACTACATTTTCTTTGGTTATTAATATGCAGTGTATAAATACTTTGAAATTATGTCAGTCGGTTGAAGTAGGTAATTTAAATTAAATAACTAGTCTGGAAAAGTAGGATTAGTCTGATTCAGTTATCAGTTATCAGTTACCAATAATAAAGTTAAGTAGAACACAGCTAATTAGTTTGTTCTTCTGACCTCTGCCCCCTGCCTTCTCAATCAAGTCTCTCATTACTTTTGAGAATTGGTATGACTATAAAATAAATCCCACGTCGGTAATTAAAACGTGGGACTTATCTATTCAACCTTCATTAAAACTTATCAACAAACTGCAAGTTTTAACCAAATTGAGCTAATTATTGGAAGTAAAATTGAATGAAGAATCTTTTTCTTCGCTTGTTTCTGATGTTTCTGATTTCTTGTTACTATTGGAGAAACGTCTATCTCCAGAACGGAAACCAGAAGGTTTTTTGCGAAACTGTCGAGCATAAGCTTTATTACGAGAAGCTTTTTCTTTTTTCGCATTGCGGCGTTTAGCCATTATGATTTCCTCTTAAATACAATAAAACGCCTCCGAAAATTGCTATTAGGATCGATCCGTTGAGCTTTCCAGAAGCGTTGATAAATTCAAAAAATAAAGAAGCTTAGAAACGGAAATTTCTGCGATTGCCTCCAGAATTTCTTTGTTCGCGAGGTCTAGCTTGATTAACTTTTAAGGAACGTCCCATCCATTCTGCACCATCTAAAGCAGAGATAGCGGAAGCCTCTTCCGCTTCTGTTCCCATTTCTACAAAAGCAAAACCACGCTTGCGACCTGTTTCACGGTCAGTGGGGAGATGAACTCGTTTAACTGTTCCATACTCAGTGAAGACCTCTTCTAGGTCTTGTTGGCTAATCTCGTAATCAAGATTGCCTACGTAAATCGACATTAGGTTGTCTCCTATTAAAAAACGCTGCGTTCAGAGAGCCAAGATTGCGGAGACCAGCTTATCAATACCAAAAGAAAGTAACCTTATCAATACTGAATACCAACTCAATCGCCGTTCTTTATTCTCAATGCCTTATTGTAACATCATATTTTTCTGCTAAAGCAACATTAATAAAATTTAGTTGATCCATAAGTTGCCGACAAAAACTTGTTTGGCCGGGCCTGTCATATATACTCTTCCATCTGTTTCTGACCATTCTATTTGTAAACAACCTCCAGGTAATTCTACGGTACACTTTCGTTCTGATTGACCAGTTAAAACTCCTGCTACAACAGAAGCACAAGCACCTGTCCCACAAGCGAGAGTAATTCCTGCACCTCTTTCCCAGACACGCATTTTGAGATAGTCTGAGCGAACTACTTGGATAAATTCAGTATTCGTCCGCTGAGGAAAAGCTGGATGATGTTCAAATTGAGAACCAATCTGTTCTAAAGAAATGCGATCGCTATCGGTGACAAAAGTAATACAGTGAGGGTTGCCCATACTAACACAGGTAACCAACCAAGATTGACCAGCAACCTCTAGATTTTGATTAATGACCTTATCTTCAGGCGCACATAAAGTAGTAGGTATTTTGGCTGCTTCTAATTGAGGTTTTCCCATATCAACCGTTACTAAACCGTTGCTTTGCAGTTGCGGGGTAATTACGCCAGCTAGGGTATGAATTCTGTAAGATTTATTAATTTGTTCAGTTTGCTCCAAATCAGCGATAAACTGAGCTAGACAGCGAATACCATTACCGCACATTTCTGGTTCTGAACCATCAGAGTTATAAATTCTCATGGTGTAATCAGTGTTATCTGTGCCAGGCAGAGCAAAAATAACTCCATCTGCACCAATCCCGAAATGGCGATCGCACATTTGCATTGCTTGTTCTGGGGTAACCATTGGTTCGCTAGAATGACGATTATCAATCAAAATAAAATCGTTTCCTAAACCTTGATACTTACTAAATTTAATTTCCATTTCCCTTTTTAATCCGTGGTTGACTAATAATTTTTAGATTATGACTGAATTCGATACTGGTTTACCTCATGTCAAACAGATTCAGAAATATATTGTAGATAAACAAGAAGTAGAGTTTAAGCTAGCCACAGATGATTTGCTAGTTGGAAAAATTATTTGGCAAGATCCTGCTTGTATTTGTTTAGTAGATCATTACGATCAACCTACAATTATTTGGCGACACGCTTTAGTTTATTTGAAACCAAAAGCTTAGTAGGGAAAGTAAAAAGTCAGAAGGCAGGAGGCAGAAGGCAACAGTCAAAAAAAGTGGCTTTATCTATTTGAATAACTTGCTAATTGATCGATAGCTGTTTGATTGAGTCGACAAAGTTTAATTGGTTCTAAAATTTTGGCACCAAGTTGTTGATAAAAAGCGATAGCTCTATGATTATTTTTATTCACAGTCCACTCAAGTCTACCGTAGTTCTGTGCTTGAGCGATTTTTGCTAAATGATTGAGCAAAGCTGTACCTATTCCTTGACCGCGTTTAGGTAAAATAACAAAAAGATCGTCAATCCAAATACTTGGTTGTGCGAGAAAACTTGAATAAGTGGCAAAAAAGAGGGCATAACCAACAACTTCCTCTTCAATTTCGGCTAATAATACCCTTGCTAATGGAAAATTACCAAACAAAGTTTGTTTTAACTGCTCAGTAGTTGCGAAAAAACTATTAATACCGCCATCAAATTCAGCTTTCTGAGTAATTAGACTAAAGATTACATTTAAGTCTTCGACTCCAGCATCGCGAATTTTTACGCTCGATTTTGACATGACTTTATTCCTGCAAACTAGATATCAATTACTTTATTAAAGATTGATTTAGATGTCCAATATATATTTAGTACCTAATTTATATTTAAAAGATATAAATAAACCTTAAATCAATGGAACTTCGGCATTTACACTATTTCATCACCGTTGCAGAAGAACTACACTTTAGTCGAGCAGCTCAAAAGCTTCATATTGCTCAACCGCCTTTAAGTCAACAAATTCGTAATCTGGAAGCAGAATTAGGAATTAAATTATTTGAAAGAACCAAAAGAAAAGTAGAATTAACAGTTGCAGGAAAAGCCTTTTTAGTAGAAGCTCGTCAAGTATTTGCTCAGGTAGAAAAAGCTGTTCAAATAGCACAACAAGCAGATCGTGGCGAAATTGGTCGCTTGATGATTGGTTTTAATAGTTCAGCGACATATAGTGTTTTGCCAACAATTCTCCATCGTTTTCGGCAAGCACATCCTCAAATAGAACTTGTTTTGAAAGAATTAACCACTAGCCAACAATTAGAATATCTTAATCGTCAACAAATCGATTTAGGTCTTTTATATTTACCTTTAAAAGAAGACAATCAATTATCTTATGTTCGAGTTTATCAAGAATCTTTAGTGGTGGCAATCTCAGCAACTCATCCTTTGGCAGTTGAAACAAAAATATCCCTAAGTCAACTTAGTCAAGAGTCGTTGATCTTACCTCCCCATCATTTAGGAGAAGCTCTCTATAAAGAAATTAGCAAATTGTTAGAACAACATAATTTTGTTCCTCAAAGAGTGCAAGAAGCTATTCAATTACAAACAGCAATTAGTTTAGTCGTAGGAGGTATCGGTGTTGCCATCGTTCCCGCTTCGCTGCAAAATCTTCAAAGAGCCGGAGTAGTTTATAAAACCTTGCAAGAAACAACTCCTGAAATTGAAATAGGTGCAGTTTGGCGCAAACATGATTCATCGCCGATTTTAAACAGATTTTTGGATATTATCAAAACAAACAAGCATTTGATGGGGCGCAGAAACGCAGAGGACTTTTAAAGGACGTATATATTATGTTGACTGTAATTGAAATATTTTTTTGGTGGCTAACTGTTCTATTTCTCGTGGTTGGCGCGCTCCTCGCGGTCGGTTTTTATTTTAAAGGGGCCTGGCGCGATCGCGCTGAGTATCGAATCAAACACCCTCCTAGTCCGAACGTATCTCGTTTTCCTGATATCCTAGCCACTATTACCAACTCAATCTTAACCACTGGAGTAGTAACGGGTTTTTGGGACAAACCGTCTGTGATTCAACAAGCTCGCTTGGAAGCAATTGGGAAGGCAAAGCATAGTATCGATTTTGAAACTTTTTTTATGACTCCCGGACAGCGTGCCAATGATTTTGCTACCGCGATCGCCGAACGAGCAACAGCAGGAGTTAAAATTAGACTGCTCGTAGATAGTTACGGTACAAAAAAGCTCTCGAGACAATACTGGCAGCGTCTTCAAGCGATTGGTGTAGAAATAGTCTTTTTCAATCCTTTTACCTGGAAAGCCCCGCTCGACTATGCTGGACGGACTCACCGCAAGCTGTTAATAATTGACGGTAAGTTTGCTCTCATTGGTGGTGCAGGTATTTCCGATCTTTGGGATGGAACAGAAAAAAATGATGACACTAAACCTTGGCTAGATATCGAGATGCGTCTAGAAGGGAAAATTGTCTCGCTACTAGAAGGTATTTTTGTGCAGCACTGGACTTTTGGCGGTGGCGTAGTCGATCTTGAAAGATTTGTCTTTCCGTCTTTTTCAGTCGAGGATCAATTGATGATTATTACCCCTGGTGCAAACCCCAGTTATCGTTTTTCGCCGATTAAAGCCTTAAAACAGAATGGTATTATTTGTGCTAGAAAGCGTATTTGGCTTGCCAGTCCTTACTTTTTACCCGATCCTAATTCTTGCGAACTGCTGGTAGCCTCAAAAAAAGACGGGTTGGATGTACGCATCTTAACGACAAGCGATCGCAGTGATAAAAAGCCAGTTTATTACGCTTCTTACGAACATTATGGTTCTCTACTGGCTGGTGGCGTAGAAATTTATGAATATCAGCCCAGCATGATTCATGCCAAAATGCTGCTGATTGACGATCTTTGGGTAGTTACTGGAAGTGCTAATTTTGACCCGCGCAGCTTTTTCCACAATGAGGAACTCGATATCATGACAGCAGACCCCCAGTTAGTAGAAAACATTAAAAGTGTGTTTGAAAAAGGTTTTGCCCAAAGCGTACGCGTGAGCTTATCGGATTGGCAACAGCGGTCTTTATGGCGACACAGAATACTGGGAAATCTAGTTAACTTTGTCCAATGGCAGCTATGAAATAATCTTTATGTTAATGGTTGATTGTTGAGTTGAAAATATCCACTTAGAGATTGGTAATTCATAAAATAAAAGACCTCAACCACAATGGGGTCAAAGTCATTAATTTAGGTCTAGAGTTAAACTTTAAAGACCTGGTTAGTAAAAATTCAGAAATTGAAAGGGGCATTTGTTGCCCCAATGTTCGACGTGAAGGAAAATGTTATTGATTGATTAGTAAGGAAGATAATCAAAATCAGATTGTAATTGATCAGCACTGTTGTAAACACCTTGGTTAGTCACATTACCGATACCTGAAGTAGCACTTTGGTTTTGTCCAGCTTGTACTGATTGTTGAATTTGAGGATCGATACTGTAACCATCTAAACCTAATTGAGTTTGAGTTAAATCGTTAGAAACAGCTTGATTAGTAACATTCCCAATGCCATGAGTGACAGCAGCATTAGAACCAGCTTGAACATTACTTTGTGCTTGCCCGGCGAATGCAGCTATGGGAGAAAGAGTTAAAGCGAGAGTGGAGATGATTAGTGCAGCTTTTTTCATTGTTCTAGACCTCTAAAGTAATTTTGTTTGTTTTTTGTTGTTGTTTGTCTTCACTCTCTAGTTACGTCGATACTAATTTTTTTATGCAGGTTTAAATTATGAGGTGGCAAAAATTTCTGAACTAGGTCTAAGTACAGGACAAAAACTGAAGAGTTTGACGAAAACCAAGTTTATACTGTTCTAAATTCCAGAGAATATGACGCAAATAATCGAAGCCATAACGAAAACACTTTAGAACGATGCTAATGTAATTTTTTATTAATAAAAAATAAGTGATTTTACTCATGAGTAGATTCACCTAAGTAGTTAATATAAAAGCAATTTTTGAAAAAACTTAATATTTTCCAGGAAGCAATGTCTTTAATAACCAATCAAAGAGAGAAACGCATCCTTGTGGTTGATGAGTGTAAAGAAAATTTATTGCTGATGCAATTTATTTTGGAGAGTCAAGGATATAAAGTAATTTTAGCTCAAAATGGCAAAGCTGCTCTTGCTGAGATAGTAAAAACCAAACTAGATTTGGTGATTTTGAATATGGCTATCCCAAATTGGCAACTAGAGCGGTCTTTCGAGGTTAATAATTTTGGCATTACTTGTTATTTACGAACTACTCCAGAATTTTTTCATCTACCGATTGTCTGGCTAACGGAGGATCGAAGTCTTCGGTTTCATCCAACCTTAGAAATTAATGCGCTAATTTACAAACCTTTTGAGATTGATGAATTACTTTCTAAGATAGCATTATTACTGGGAGTTAAAGACAATCAGCAACCTAAAACTTTCATGAAAAATACTTTATCTATTGATGTAGAAGAACAAGATCCACTTCGTCAACAACAAGCAGAGTTAGAAGAAACATTATCAAAACATCATTTCCAAGTTTTTTGGGATAAATTAATTTCTGAAGGATATGAGATTGTAATTAATACTACTTCGTTTTTAGCCGTTAGTTGAATTCAACAGCCAAACCAAACAAGACATTATAGTTTAATAAAATTTTTTGAGTGAACTTACGGATGACAAACAGGTCGTGGATTTTTAAAGTAAGTACAAACAAAAGAGGTATTATTTGTTCATAACACCTCTTCCCGATATCAATAGAACTGTGAACCCTAATTTCATGCCTAATTGCATGACTATCACTCGCGCGTTGCTGGCATCAATGCGCGCTTTGTCTTTTTATATTGTATGAGCAAATAAAGTTTAATAATCTTGTTTAAAGATAATTTCTTAATATTTATTTAAGAATATGAACAAAATAATTCTTAGTGCGATCGCTTTTTATTGGTTGAATAATTGGCTCTAGCTAATCAAAGATTGTAGCTATTTAATACAGTAGTATCTAACTGCCTCAAGTAACCAAATCCTCAATTAAATTTAAGTAAATCATTACTCTAATAAAAGACACGGTGTAAATTCACTACCTCAAGACGGATATCGCTCCAACCTCAGTAATTAAGCAAAATGGTAAAATTATCGAGAGTTATTGAAGTCTGTTTGTCGTTAGCTAGTCGAAAATATTCCTTCTTTTAGCTTCGGGATGTGCGTACCCTTCGCCAAAACTAATATCATAACTAACATAGATAAAAATACAGATAAACCAATATAGAATTACTATGCTGAAAGCACTGCTGGGAGACCCCAATGCCCGTAAACTCAAAAAATTTCAACCTCTAGTTACAGAAGTAAACTTACTTGAAGAAGAAATCAAAAAATTGTCTGATGAAGAACTAAAGGGTAAGACGGCGGAATTCAGACAACAATTAGATAAAGCTAATTCTGACCGAGAATTAGAAGAAATTTTAGAAGAAATTTTACCTGAAGCCTTTGCCGTAACTAGAGAAGCTGGAATCAGAGTTTTGGGAATGCGTCACTATGATGTTCAGTTATTAGGGGGAATAGTCCTCCACAAAGGACAAATTGCTGAGATGAAAACGGGGGAAGGTAAAACCCTGGTTTGTACTCTTCCTGCTTATCTAAACGGTTTAACGGGTAAAGGGGTTCATGTCGTCACGGTTAACGACTACTTAGCTAGAAGAGACGCGGAATGGATGGGACAAATTCATCGTTTTCTGGGCTTGAGTGTAGGTTTAATTCAATCGGGCATGAGTTCAGGTGAACGGAGAAAAAACTATGCTTGCGATATTACTTATACTACTAACAGTGAATTAGGGTTTGATTATCTTAGAGATAATATGGCAACCTCAATGGAAGAGGTAGTACAGCGTCCTTTCAATTATTGCATCATTGACGAGGTTGATTCGGTACTGATTGACGAAGCGAGAACTCCTTTAATTATCTCTGGGCAGGTAGAACGCCCTACAGAAAAATATCTCAAAGCAGCAGAAGTTGCCCGACTCTTAGTTAAGCAAGAAGAAGAACAAGGGGGCGGAGATTATGAAGTCGATGAAAAAGCCCGCAATGTTTTGATGACTGACGATGGTTTTGCTAAAGCAGAAGAAATCTTAGGAGTAAAAGATTTATACGACCAAGAAAACCCTTGGGCGCATTATATTTTCAATGCTATCAAAGCCAAAGAATTATTCACCAAAGATGTTAACTACATGGTGCGTAATGATGAGATTGTCATTGTTGATGAATTTACAGGAAGGGTATTACCAGGAAGACGCTGGAGTGATGGCTTACACCAAGCAATTGAAGCTAAAGAAGCAGTAGAAATTCAAAACGAAACTCAAACTTTGGCTAGTATTACCTATCAAAATTTCTTTTTGCTTTATCCTAAACTGGCAGGAATGACAGGTACAGCTAAAACCGAAGAAACGGAATTAGAAAAAGTTTATAACTTACAAGTAACCATTATTCCAACTAACCGTACTTCTCAACGTCGAGATCTGGCAGATGTCGTCTATAAAAATGAGATGGCTAAATGGACAGCGGTAGCCGAAGAATGTGCTGAAATGCATGAATTAGGTCGTCCTGTTTTAGTTGGTACAACTAGTGTCGAAAAATCTGAATTACTCTCTAGTCTTCTGCGACAAAAAGAAATTCCTTACAATCTACTTAATGCTAGACCAGAAAACGTAGAACGGGAATCAGAAATCGTCGCCCAAGCAGGAAGAAAAGGGGCAGTGACCATTGCAACTAATATGGCTGGTCGTGGTACTGACATTATTCTTGGTGGTAATGCCGACTATATGGCAAGACTCAAAATTAGAGAATATTTGATGCCCAAAATTGTTAGACCAGAAGACGATGAATTAGCTTTTCAAACTAATGGTTTTGGTGGACGTAAACCCGCCCAAGGCTTTGCCCCTGGTCAAAAAGTAAAAACTTGGAAAGCCTCTCCTCAGATCTTCCCCACCGAATTATCAAAAGAAACAGAAACCATGCTGAAAGACGTGGTTAAATTTGCCGTTCAACAATATGGTGAACAAAGTCTAGCAGAATTAGAAGCAGAAGAAAAAATTGCGATCGCAGCAGAAAATGCCCCTGTTGATGATCCTGTAATTGAACAGTTACGGCAAGTATATAAGCAAATTCGCAAAGAATACGACCAATTTACCGACCAAGAACATAATGACGTAGTTAGTCTCGGTGGCTTACACGTAATCGGTACAGAACGTCATGAATCTCGACGAATTGATAACCAGTTGAGAGGAAGGGCAGGAAGACAAGGTGACCCTGGTTCGACAAAGTTCTTCCTTAGTTTAGAAGATAACTTATTAAGAATTTTTGGAGGCGATCGCGTTTCTCGCTTGATGGATATGTTCCGTGTCGAAGAAGATATGCCCATCGAGTCTAAAATGCTTACTGGTTCTTTAGAAAACGCACAAAAGAAAGTTGAAACTTTTTATTACGATACCCGTAAACAGGTATTTGAATATGACGAGGTGATGAATAATCAGCGTCGTGCTATTTATGCCGAACGTCGTCGAGTTTTGGAAGGGTTGGATCTCAAAGAACAAGTGATCCAGTATGCTGAAAAGACGATGGATGAGATCGTCGATGCCTATATCAATCCTGAATTACCACCAGAGGAGTGGAATTTAGACAAGATGGTGGCTAAAGTCAAAGAATTTATTTATCTTCTCCAAGATCTAGAACCTACTGATTTAGAAGATATGACAGTGGGAGAAATTAAAACTTTTCTTCATGAAGAAGTACGCAAAGCTTACGACATTAAAGAAAATCAAATCGAAAGTGTTCAACCTGGTTTGATGCGTCAAGCAGAACGTTTCTTTATTCTCCAGCAAATTGATACCCTTTGGCGCGAACATTTACAAGCAATGGATGCGTTACGAGAGTCAATTGGGTTACGGGGTTATGGACAAAAAGATCCTCTTATTGAATACAAACAAGAAGGTTATGAAATGTTCCTGGAGATGATGATTGATATTCGCAGGAATGTGGTTTACTCTCTGTTCCAATTCCAACCTCAACCTCAACCCCAAGCAGTATAGTTTATGTTAGGGTGGGCTAGTCTCACCCTGATAAAAAATAGTTAATAGTACACAATTAATATGAAATAGAAAAAACAATGCTACACATCACAAAGAGGCAAAAGGCAGGAAGCAGGAGTTAAATTTTTCATTCCTCATTTCTCTATTTGTAGCAAGCATTGTAATCCGAACTTCGACTGCTATAAAAGCGAACAAGAACGCGTACGCGCCTCGCCCAAGACGAAACTGTATTTAATTAATCTGAGAAGATAAGTTGCTATTGGGAGAATCAGTTGATGATTCTTGAGTTGTTTCTACTGAGATAGGTTCTTCGCGATAAACTGGTAAATCAAACCAAAAAGTTGTCCCCTGCCCTACAGCACTTTTTAAATAAATTTTACTTTGGTGTTTATCAATAATATTTTTAACAATAGATAAACCTAATCCCGTTCCTTCTAAAGTATGAACTCGATTTTCCACACGGAAAAAGCGGTCAAAAATAGCTTCTTGATCTTCTGGCGCAATACCAATGCCAGTATCGGCAACTTCAACTCTAATTTGAGATGGTTGTTGATGAGACTTCACTTCGTAGGCACGAATGGTTACTTTACCGCCAGGATTAGTAAATTTTAAAGCGTTGCCAACTAAATTAGTGATAACTTGTAACAACAAATCGTAATGTCCCAAAACAGGAAGTAAATTTGGTTCAAGAGCTTGAACTAATTGAATTCCTTTATCTTTAGCATTAAGTTGATAAGTTCGTAAAGTTTGCTCAATTAATTGAGTCAGATCTACTGCACAGAAATTATAAACCCGAGAAGATTCTAGACGAGATAAATCTAAAACATCATTAACTAAACGAGTTAAACGGTCTGTTTCATGATTTGCTGTTTCTAAAAACTCTTTGCGTTGCTCTTCGGTTAAATCTTCTCCGTATTCCGAGAGAGTTTCAATAAAAGATTTGATATTAAATAAAGGAGTTCTTAATTCATGGGAAACATTACTAATAAATTGACTTTTAGCTTCGTTTAATTCAGCTTCCCTAGTGATATCCTGTACTGTCATGGCAATACCTTTGACATTTTCTCGTTCTCGGTCAAGAACTTGAGTTAAAAGTATGCGTACAGTGCGTCTTTTTGGTTGATGTAAAACAATCCGAAACTCATCTCCATTGCTTAAATGATCTTCATGATCAACAGCTAAAATTTGTGGTTCTTGTTGGGTTAAAGTTTCTTCCTGAGATTGGGATTCAGATTTGGTTTCGCTAGCGACAATTTGATACAGAGGTTTAGTAAGTTTAATGGTTAATTCTGTTGGTAAATGATGTAAAACATTTTCGCCGATGACGTTTTTACCTTCCCAACCAAAAATACGTCTAGCAGTAGGATTGACTAAAATTATGATCATATTAGTATCAATTAAAACTGCACCATCAGCAATAGTTGATACTAGCGTTTCTAATTTGGCTTTTTCGGCAGTTAGTTCTTCAATATTTTGTTCTTCATATTTTTCTAATCGTTCTGCCATTTCATTAAAACTGGCAATTAATTCGCCTAATTCTCCTCCTAAAGGCAAATCAATTCTTTGTTTAAAATTTTTGGCTGCGATATTTTTTACCCCAACTAATAATTCTTTGATCGGTTTAGTGATAGTGAGGGCATTAAAAACTGCTCCTAAAATTACCATTGCCCAGATTGAGATGAATACCGCAATAGTTACATCTCTAGTTAAATTAGAAGAAGCAACTACGGTAGGATTAGGATTAATTCCGATCGCTAGAACTCCTAAATATTCTCCTTGATGACGTAGGGGGACGAAAACATCGGTAACTTCTCCATTTGGGGTAATATGCTGGCGAATAAAGGGAAGTTCACTATTTTGAACGTAATTTTCGGGTAATTTGATACGACGCTCAATTGTTAAGGAATTACTACCTTCAGCTTGAGAATAGGGAATACCAAAAAAAATCTTACCTTCTTGATCCGCATAAAGAATGTAGCGCACACTAGCAGTACTGCGGAAAAAACGCCCAGAAAAACGGGCTAAACTCGGAAAGTCATGTTCTGCCACCATTGGTGCAGCATTAGTGGCGAGCAATAACCCTAAATCGCTACCAAAGCGAGTATCGTTGAGGCGTGCGTCTTGTTGAATAGTATTGACTGCCCAAAAAGTTAGACCACTCATAAGTAGAGAAACTACTAGAGTAGCAGCAGCCATCAGTTTGGTTTGGAGGGTAAATTCCGACCACCAAAGGGCAATTATTTGTCTGAGCTTAGTAAGTAGGTTAAGCAAAACAATTTAAGCTGAAGTTTAGCAAAATTAGGGTATTGCATTATAGTTTATCAATTAGTTAGACAACTTCAAGAGTCATACAAACGGTGACCGATATCTTGACGATAATACATATCTTCAAATTTAATTAAATTTATTGCTTGATAGGCAAAAGCGATCGCATCATCAAAGTTATTGCCTAATGCTGTTACTCCTAAGACTCTACCACCATCGGTAATAATTTGCTCGCCATCAAGTTTTGTTCCAGCGTGAAAAACAACGGCGTTTTGAGCTTCTGCTGATTCAATCCCAGTAATAATCTTTCCTTTGGCATAGGCATCGGGATAACCTCCAGAGGCAGCGACAACACAAACTGCTTTGGCTGATTTCCATTTAATTGGGGGTTGTTGGCTTAATTTTTGTTGGGCGCAAGCTAAAAGTAATTCTTCTAAAGGTGTATCTAATAAAGGTAAGACGGCTTGAGTTTCAGGATCTCCAAACCGGCAGTTAAATTCTAAAATTTTGGGTTCTCCCCCAGGAGTAATCATCAAACCTGCGTATAATACACCGCGATAATCAATTCCTCGTTTGTTTAAAGTAGCGATGGTAGGTTGCAAAATTTCTTGTTCAATTTTAATCATTAATTCAGGTGTAACTAAAGGTGCTGATGCATACGCTCCCATCCCTCCAGTATTTTTGCCCGTATCTCCTTCACCAATGCGTTTATGATCTTGAGCGGGTGCTAAAGGACGGATAGTAATACCATCGGTTAAAGCGAGTACAGAAACTTCTTCCCCAGTAAGAAACTCTTCGACTACTAGTTTAGAAAAGCCTTCCTCAAACAACTCCTGAACTGCTTTTAGTGCCTCTTCTACTGTAGTAGCGACAATTACCCCTTTACCTGCTGCTAACCCATCAGCTTTGACTACAATCGGCGCACCTTGTTGAACAATATAATCTTGAGCAGATTGAGTATCAGTAAAAGTTTGGGATTGAGCAGTGGGGATACCTGCTTCAATCATTAAATCCTTTGCCCAAGACTTACTAGCTTCGATTTGCGCCCCAGTTCGATTTGGACCAAAAACCAAAATGTTTTCTTGCTCAAGATAATCCGTAATACCTAATGATAAAGGCAGTTCTGGTCCAACTACCACCAAATCTATTTGATTTTCCTTGACTGTGCGGGCAATTCCTGCAAAATCATCTACCGCGATCGCCACGTTTTGGCAATTGGGAGTAGTTGCCGTACCACCATTACCAGGAGTACAAAAAACCTGTTCAACTTGAGCAGAACGTAACAAAGTCCAAGCGATCGCGTGTTCTCTGCCACCATTCCCAACTACTAAAACTTTCACTCTTGCTTCTCCTCTCGGCTAACATTTTTGGTAAAGGATTATTCCCCTATAAGAGCGCACCCCGTGCAAGTAGCTCATTATCTCATAAGCTTTGTTAATTGAGAGGAAAAATTTTACTTCGATGACACCTTTGTTTGGCGCATTCAATTAAATTATATTTTGAGTAATAAAATACTTTTTAGCAGTTTGTGCGATCGCGCTTTTGACTTAATCTTTGGTAACTGGTAATGGTGTACCTCACCAAGAGCGAGAAAGGCTATATTATCTGCTCAATTATTTCCAGCAGGGATCGCCACAAAACCTATTGGGATAACAAATCTAATTTGGTAACTTTTCGCAACTTTTTTGTTTGGCTCAAGAAAATTGTTGGCAAAATATTGGTATCGAAACCGCATTTTAAATAAATTGGTTCGGAGGGCAACTTGATTATGAACACCCAAGAACTTCTTAGCCGGTATAATGACCAAGAATTGGATTTTACCGAGGTCAACCTGCACACAGCTAATCTCAAAGCTACAAACCTAACGAGAATTAATTTAACCAGAGCAGATTTAAGCAGTGCCGACTTGAGTAATGCCGACTTGAGTGGAGCTTGTTTGCAACAAGCAAATCTTACTAATGCCGAGCTTAATCATGCTAATCTTGTCGGTGCTAACTTAATCGAAGTCAATTTAATTGGTGCAGACTTAGTTGGTGCAGATCTTAGAAGTGTAGATTTAAGCGGTGCAGACTTACGTTGTGCCAACTTACATAAGGCTAATTTAAGTGGTGCTAATCTCACCGATGTCGATCTTAGTGGCGCAGATTTAAGTGGTGCTAATCTTACAGATACTAAACTAGCTGGAACTGATATCAGCGTTGCGGATACAACCGGGGCAAAATTAAAGAAAGCTTGTCTTCATCAAGGAGAAAGAAAGCAAATAGCAACTTCCCACCATTGGATTACGTGGTCAGGTAAGTGAAGAGTAGTCTTTGGCGAAATGCTCCGCGTAGAGAGGCAACGCCAGACGAAGGAAGCGTAAAGGATGGCTAACTCAGTTGACCACACAGTCCCTCGGCTTGTGAACTTGGTAAACTTTTTAATGTTTTGTAATTCTAAATTAAAGCAATAGCATGGAGGGCAGGTTTAAACCTGCCTTTGTTACTAATCTACGATTCAGAATCAATAATTTTTTCTTCAGAGCGAGTTAACATTGATTGTTGTAAATGTTTGTCGTGTTGACGAGATTCAACCAACCGTTCTCTAGCTTCTTTTTCAATTTCTTTGCTACCTGATTGCTCCAATTTTTCTTCAGCACGATTGAGCATAGTTTCTTCAAAGTGTTCGTCATTTTGACGAGATTCAGCCATTGATTTCCTGGCTTGTTCTTCAGTACTCATAACTTAATTCTCCGATTGACGGGGATAACCCCTTACTTTGATTAATTTTCTCAGATCGAGAATATTTAATAAACTTGTAAAACTTGTGAAGCTTAGAATTAAGATTTATTGACTTGCGACTTGATAACTAATAACTAAATAAATGATTAAACCGCTCAAAATTCTCTTACAAACAACCATTCTCCCTACAAAAGATGATTGGAGTATCGCCCGCTTTTCTTTACTTAAAGATTATCTTGCTTCTTTAACCGATGAAAATGGTAATCTTTTATGTGAAGTAACATCCAGGGATCGTGAAATAAACGCGCAAGGAAACGAGCCAATTTTGAGTAGTTTGGGAGATTCAAATTTCGATCAACTGTGGCTGTTTGCTTTAGATGTAGGTGATGGTTTAACAGATACAGACTGTCAAGGTATTTTAGCTTTTCATCAAAGTGGCAGAGGAATTTTTACTACCCGCGATCATCAAGATATGGGCATTTGTATGTGTGGTCTTGATTTGATCGGCAAATTACATTATTTTCAATCCCAACAACCAGATCCAGATGAATCTAGACGTTGCCGTGACGATATTCACACTACTTCTATTTCTTGGCCTAATTATCATTCAGGAAGTAATGGAGATTACCAAATTGTTAATTCTGTTGAACCTCTTCATGTACTTCTTAAAAATCCTAACTCACCCACAGGAAAAATCGAATTTTTTCCAGCCCATCCCCATGAAGGTGCGATCGGAGTACCACAAGGAATTACTAATGCTAGGATAATTGCTACAGGAATAAGTAAAATTTCCAGTCGTCCTTTTAATTTAGTAGTGGCTACAGAATCAACTCAAGATGATAATGGTAATTTATTTGGTAGAGTTGTAGCTCAGTCAACCTTTCATCATTTTGTAGATTACAACTGGGATATTAGTAAAGGTTGTCCTAGCTTTGTAGCAGAATCTGCTGGTGATGGAATGAAAACTGAACCCCGCGCCCTCGAAGATATTAAAACCTATGTCAAAAATTTAGTTTTATGGCTTTCAGCTAGAATTTAGTTATTAACAAAAACATATTTTTTTACTAAGTGTCTACACCAAATTATTTGCAGATCTCGATTGCCTAGACACTTTTATTTTCAATGGTTCTCAGTCAGGAAGATGTAAATAAATTATAAATTACAATCTAAAAGTTTTTCATAATTTTATGTTTTAGTGATTAAAAACAAAATCGCAACTGATACAATCTCTTTATTTAAATTACAAAAGTGAAATAACAACTATGGTTAGAAGAGCAAGGGGATTTTGGGCTGATTTCCGCGACTTTATTATGCGTGGTAATGTAGTCGATTTAGCTGTTGCAGTCATTATTGGAGCAGCCTTTGGTAAGATTATAGAGTCTTTAGTTGCAGATATTATTACCCCAGCAATTTTAAATCCTGCTATGAAAGCTGCGGGAGTAGAAAGACTAGCTGAATTATCGGCCGGTGGTATTCAATACGGCTTGTTTTTAGCCGCTATAATCAACTTTCTGGTAATTGCTTTCTGTATGTTTTTACTGGTTCGTTCTTATGAAACGGCGAAAAAGAGATTTATTCGTCAGGAGGAAATAACTACCGAAGAAGCATCTGATCCTGCTGTTGTTGCTCAAGAAAGATTAACTGTAGCAATGGAAAGACTAGCAACAGTAATGGAAAGAAATAATAATCAACCATAGAAGTTTAATTTTTAAGACTAATTTTTATAAAGTAAATTGTTATTTTAAAAAATAATCACGTTGTGCTGGAATTCTATCCGTTTTCAAGTTTTGGGACTACAGTAAACACTTAGGTTTTTGTTAATCGTTAATTGTTGGTCGCTACGCGCACCTTCGGTGAGGTTCATTGTTAACAAGTGTACAGACGTAAGATATTATATCTTTACTGATAAATGCTATAGTCTATCAATCGAAAACTGCTGTTTTTTATAGCGCAGCGCATTTTTATTTATATCTCTCTCCTAAGAAACTCAACTTTTTTAGTTCATATGAACCAATAATCTGGTGAGTTTCTTTGATTTATTATTAGCGATCGCTCTTGAAAACGCTTTTGTCAAACTCCGATTTATGGTCAATTGAACTCAAGTAGCTGAAACAGTCTGACCAATACTCATTTTCGATACAATTAATTGAATTGAAACTACAAGTTATCAACCAACACTTCATAGCATTTTTGTAGTTTTTGTGTAATATTATGTATTCGGGCAAGCAGAAATTTTAAAGCTTGTGTTTATAAAATGTAAAGCAGATCGAGAGCTTAAATCATGGCATCATTTCGAGAGCTTCTAGGTTATTATCGCAAATATCGAGCCGTAGCAATTTTTAGTATTGCTGCATCTTGTCTATTTGAAATTATCGATCTAGTTGTGCCTTACGCGATTGGGCAGATTCTGAATGTTCTTTCCAATCAAGCTGTAGATCGACCAATTCAGATTTTAACAACTCAGATCGCAGGGTTATTAAATTTAACGGAAGGTAAATTGTTATCCCTAGGGGTATTATTAGGTTTAATTTTTCTCGTTACTGTAGTGAAAGCTCCAATTCAACCTTGGATTGGGCCTTGGTTTCATTGGGAAATTTCTTTAAGAGCAAGACGCGATCATTTTAAGAAAGTAATTGCCAAAATTTTAACCCTACCTTTAGCATTTTACGATGAAAATAATCCTGGGCGCATTGCAGGAAAAATTGCCAGAGGTATTGAAAATCATACTTGGACTTATCCAGAAATAGCGGGACAGTTAATTCCTAAATTTGGCAGAATCTTAGGTATCTTTGTCGTAATTCTCCTGATTGATAAGTGGATTGCCTTAGGATTTTTGTTATCTTTTGTGGTGATTTTGGTCTATTACCTTAAAAAATTAAAAATTTTGATTAAACAAGAGGAATTACTTGAAAAATATCAGGAAAATACCGAAAGTCGTACCTCTGAAATCATTACCAATATTAAAACCGTCAAAGCTTTTGCTACAGAAGCACAAGAGTTAGAACGTCAACGGCAACGATTTGAACGGGAATATCAAGTTGTTACCTTCCGCATCCATAAAGGATATGTCGTGCTAGGAACATGGGCGAGAACCATGATTCAAGCTTGTGTGTTTGCGATCCTGCTAGTTACTTTGATCGCAACTGTACGAGGTGATATTTCTCTGGGACATTTTATTACCACTTTAACGGTTTCTAGTATGGCTTATGCGGAACTCGAACCAATTACCCAATTAGCAGAAATATTTGCCCGTCGCTATGCCTCAATGCAGCGTTTTCATGACTTTATTAAACTTCCTGCGGGTACAGATGCAGCCAGTTTAGTCCCCGAATATCGTGCTACTAATCCTTATAAATTCACGGGTAAATTAGAATTACAACAGGTTAGTTTTGGTTACGATCGCGACCGCCCTATCTTAAAAGATCTTAATCTATTAATCAAACCTTATCAAACTATTGCTTTAGTGGGACGTTCGGGTTCAGGTAAATCCACGCTGGTAAAACTTTTATTTCGTTACTTCGATCCTAATCATGGCAAAATTTTGATTGATGGTGAAGATATTCGGACTCTAGATATTGCTAGATACCGTCGTCGACTAGCCATAGTTCATCAAGATGTTGATATCTTCAATGGCACAGTTTTAGATAATCTGACTTATGGTAATCCTCAAGTAAGTTGGCAAGAAGTTAAACAAGCTTGTCAAATTGCCAGAGTAGATGAATTCATTCACGAATTACCCAGAGGTTACTCTACTATCGTTGGGGAAAGAGGAGTCAGACTATCGGGAGGGCAAAAACAAAGATTAGGTATTGCTAGGGCTTTAATCGTCAATCCAGATATTTTGGTATTTGATGAAGCGACTTCTAGTTTAGACTACGAATCAGAGCGATCAATTCAATTAGCGATGCGATCAATTTTGGGTACTCGTACTACTATTATTATTGCTCATCGTCTTAGTACGGTGAGAGAGGCTGACAAGATAGTGGTTTTGGATCGAGGCAGAATTGTTGAGGTGGGTAGTCACGATGAATTACTCAATTATGCTGGAATTTATCATCGCTTACATTCTTTACAAGAAACAGGGGAATTGATGGCATAATTTCTGGTTGAGAAGAATTTGCAGCTAACTATAGACATCTTGTAGGGGCAGTCGGCCGTTTGCCCCTACGATAAATTTATGGCAATCAAAAAACATTTTAGATGTACAGTTTGTTGAAGCATTAAAGATAAAATAATTAGGAAACCTTCGCACGATCAATGATTAAAAAATGGCTAATATTGCTGTGATCGATTACGACATGGGAAATCTTCACTCTGCTTGTAAGGGATTGGAAAAAGCAGGGGCAAACACAATTGTGACTGATTCTCCTCAAGATATTGCTCAGGCAGATGCGGTAGTATTACCAGGAGTAGGCGCATTCGATCCCGCCGTACAGCATATTAGAAGCCGTCATTTAGAAACTCCTATCAAAGATGCGATCGCATCAGGAAAACCTTTTTTGGGTATTTGCTTGGGATTACAAATTCTCTTTGATGCTTCGGAAGAAGGCAATGAACCAGGTTTAGGGATTATTCCAGGTGTAGTACGCCGTTTTCGTTCTGAACCAGATATTACCATTCCTCACATGGGTTGGAATCAATTGAAGTTAACTCAACCTGATTTGTTTCTCTGGCACAACTTACCTACTAATCCTTACGTTTATTTCGTTCATTCTTATTACGTCGAACCAAAAGATCGTAGTGTCTGTGCAGCAATGGTAACTCACGGTAGTCAAACAGTTACTGCTGCGATCGCTATTAATAACCTAGTTGCAGTACAGTTTCACCCTGAAAAATCTTCCGATTATGGTTTGCAAATTCTTTCTAATTTTGTGAATCAAATCAAAGCCAAAAAGTATCAGTTATCAGTTACCAGTTAATCAGTTACCAGTTACCAGTTACCAGTTATCGGTTAATAGAGAATAAGGAACAAAGAATCAAATTAAGTCTTCTGCCTTTTTACTTTGATCCTTCCTTTCACTCAGGACGCTTCGCGCTTTTTCCTTTTTACTTCTGACTTATCTTTAATTAATGAGAATCTATGGTAATCGACAATTAAAGACCTTACCAGGACAACTAACTCGTCCAACCTCGGCTAAAGTAAGGGAAGCTTTGTTTAATATTTGGCAAGGCAAAATTACTGATTGTCTCTGGTTAGATTTGTGTGCAGGTAATGGTTCGATGGGTGCAGAAGCTTTATGTCGCGGTGCAGCAGAAGTAGTAGGAATTGAGCAAAATAATCGTGCTTGTGGCATTATTCGACAAAATTGGCAACAAGTAGCTCAACCGAACCAAAAATTTCGTTTGTTACGGGGAGATATAGTAACTCGAATTAAAAGTTTGGCAGGAGAAAAGTTTGACCGCATTTACTTCGATCCGCCTTATGCTAGTCAATTATATCAACCAGTGTTAAAAGCGATCGCAACGCTACAATTACTTACACCTACAGGAGAGATTGCAGTTGAACACGATCCTAAATTATGGCAGGCAATTTCTATTGATGGTTTAGAAATTAAGCAACAAAAAATTTATGGCAATACGGCTTTAACTTTTTATATTCAAAATGAATGAATCAGCAAGTACAGTTATGTAACCAAAAAATCTAATCAAGTTAACTCTTACTGCGATCGCCTTACTAAAAAATCCTTATTTTTTCACTTGTTATTACATCTTCCTCCTGATTAATTTTGGGGGAGAAATTTTTAGTCTTAACTTGAGACATTATTTTTGTACTAGATAGCAAGCCTACACTAGTTAGATAAAGACACCAGCCAATAATGCCTAAAAACTTACTACCATCTTCAATTAGAAAAAATAAATCTGGTCCTAATTGTGGTGGAGGAAAAAGACGTTCTTCGATTAAATCTAGACTAAAAGAAATAGCAAAAAAAAACATTGCTAACAGAAGGATTGAATATTGAGTTTTAACAATTACACTACGAAATTGAAATAAATAATTGATAAAAATAATTACATATATGCAAAATAATAATTTTTCTGGCAGATGAAAATGACTACTATAAAAACGTTCATGAAGTAAGAAAAAATCATCTAGCAATAAAAATAAACTAATTGCACTAGAATAAAGCAAAAAACCACGCTTTTTTTGAGATAAATAATTCTTAAATAATAAATAACTAAACCAACACACCGTGAAAGCTGAACACCAAAACAATATTCCTAAGTTAGAAACTATACTTGTATAGCTAGGAAGCTCTACAACTGAAAAAATATCTCTAACCAACAGCTTAACCGATACTTCCTTTTGCAGTCCAATTCCTATTAATAGTAGCAAAAATGGTAAATATATTAATCCAATAATTTTGTTGTTAACTTTATTCATAGTTTAATGTTTTACTGATGACTCAAAAAATAAAAAACCAAGCTTTTTTATCTAGGTTTTAATTAAAATACACTTGTTTTTTTATTTGAAGAAATAAATATAAAAATGAGCCAAATTAGATTTAAAATAATCTTTTCAGTTGAAACAATTTTGTTTTTAATTAATAATTAAACAACAAGTGTATTGAAGAACACAATACAGGATTAATTTGCTAATATCAACTACTTTATCGATTCTTTATGATAACTTTAAATTCTAATTAAATAAAAACAGCAAAGGCTAAAAGTCTTTTGGAGATTAATTTTGAGCGTAAAAATTAGTTACTCTGACCAATAATACCAGTAAATTAGAAGGTAATATAAATAGTTATTATGGTGAGTTTATTTATGTTCAGTAAATATAGCAGTACAAATAAAGATTATTACATCAAAGGAATCAAATTGATTTGACTAGTCAATTTTTTCCTAGTAATTAAAAGAAATTGATTTTTGCGGTGTAGACAAGGTTAACAGTTATAAACGATGAGCCTATATACTTGAAATTAAAAGGTGGACAAAATAATTGCCCACCTACTGCTAATTAGCTAACTAACAACTGAAGCTTGTTTGGTTGGAAAATAGGCTTTCAGAATGTTTTCTGCCATTTGGGAACTAGTTAAACCTAAATCAGCTTTAGATTGATTAGGTTCAGCGTGATCTACCAAAATATCAGGAATACCAAATCGTTTAACAGGAACAAGTACATTATTATCCTGTAAAGCTTCGGTAACTGCCGAACCAAAACCACCCATCAGGCAACCTTCTTCCATCGTCACTACCTTACCGATGCGTTGTGCTAAAGGTAAGATTAATTCGGTATCCAAAGGTTTGACAAAACGAGCATTAACTACAGTTGCTTCAATACCGTGTTCGCTGAGGATTTCTGCTACTTGTAAAGCAGGATGTACCATTGTGCCGTAGCCAAGTAACAAGACATCATCCCCGTTGCGGAGAATTTCTCCCTTACCAATTTCTATAGCCTCCCAGCCTTCTTCCATTAGCGGTACACCGACTCCATTACCACGAGGATAACGCATCGCAATTGGACTATCAGTATGATCGATTCCCGTAACAATCATGCGTTGTAATTCAGCTTCGTCTTTGGGTGCCATGATGACCATATTGGGAATACAGCGTAAATAGGCAATATCATACATTCCTTGATGGGTTGGGCCATCGGCACCTACAATTCCTGCCCTATCCATACAGAAAAATACAGGCAGATTTTGAATGCAAATATCGTGAATAATTTGATCGTAAGCCCGTTGTAGGAAAGTAGAGTAAATCGCTACTAAAGGACGCATTCCTTCACAAGCTAATCCTGCTGATAAAGTTACGGCGTGTTGTTCGGCAATACCCACATCTATGTATTGTTTAGGCAATTTTTGCTGTAGTTTATCCAAACCCGTACCAGTTGCCATAGCAGCAGTAATACCAATTATTTTAGGATTATTTTCTGCCAATTTAGTTAAGGTATGGGTAAAAACCTTAGCATAACTGGGTGGTTTGGGCTTATTTGAAGGAATAGCTTTACCTGTTGCCAGATTAAAAGGACTTTGGGCATGATAGCCTACTTGGTCTTTTTCAGCGATCGCATATCCTTTACCTTTGACTGTTGCTACATGAACCAAAACAGGACCAGTTACTTTATGTGCTTGCTTGAAAGTGGAGATTAACTCTTGTAAATTATGACCGTCAATCGGACCAAAATATTTAAAACCTAATTCTTCAATTACTGCCCCGACTTTAGGAACAGCAAGACGTTTCATTCCTTCTTTAACACGTTCCATTTCTGGAGTCAGGGAATCACCAAAGAAGGGGAGATGTTTAAATTGTTCTTCTAAATTATCGGAAAGAAACTGAATTGGGTCAGATAAACGTACTTTATTGAGATAACGAGAAATTGCTCCCACATTGGGTGAAATAGACATTTCATTATCATTCAGAATCACCATCAGATTGGTATTCGGCAAATGTCCAGCGTGGTTAATCGCTTCTAATGCCATACCACCTGTTAACGCGCCATCACCAATTACTGCGACACATTTATAATCTTCACCTTTAGCATCTCTAGCTAATGCCATCCCTAAAGCAGCAGAAATACTAGTAGAAGCGTGTCCAGCACCAAAATGATCGAATTTGTTTTCGCAACGTTTGAGATAACCAGCAATCCCGTCTTTTTGTCTGAGGGTATGAAAACGATTATATCTGCCTGTCAGCATTTTATGGGGATAGGCTTGATGTCCGACATCCCAAACAACTTTGTCTCGGTCTAAATCGAGAGTTTGATAAAGAGCAATTGTTAACTCAACTACTCCCAATCCTGGCCCTAAATGACCACCACTAGTAGCAATAGTTTGAAGATGTTTTTCTCTGATCTGACGAGCAATGTCTTCTAGTTGCCGTATCGACAAACCATGCAACTGATTGGGATGGGTTATTTCACTTAAATGCATAACACCGTGTTCTATGTAATAACTTTATTTAATTCGTAGAATAGCACTCTGGTTGCTTTAAACAAGATTCTAGTAATTGAATCTTTGCCTTTATTATTTTCTCTCAATTGTTGATAGTGTTGACTCAATCTTTCACCAATTTCTGTTTTTGGGAAAAATTTGGCATCCAGCCCAGGCGTAAAGATGCGGGCGCAGCGGAGATCGCAAATGCTCTTGTCGTTCTCTCTCCTGATTGAGCAATTGAATAACTCAAGTCTAAATACGCTTAGAAATTCTTTAAAGCTTACTCAGAGTTTATGGCTTTTTGATCATTATTGCTATTTTTCTACCGTTAATTTTAGTTTTAAGGCATTTTAGGCACTTTTTGAGCTTTTTTTTTCAGAATGAAATAGCCCTACGATGATAATGGGAGCGTTTTTTGGTTTACTTTATTATTTACTATATCGGTTCTCACATTAATGAGATACAGTTCATTTTCCTGGTAGAGCGTTGATAGTTGAGACCTACGGTAGTGCGCTTCGCTTATGTTAATGGTTGATTGTTAATGGTTGATTATTCATCCCTCATAATTAGTAATTAGTAATTAGTAATTAGTAATTAGTAATTAGTAACTGGTAATGGTGTACCTCACCAAGAGCGAGAAAGGCTATAATTGAATCCGTTATATTGATTATAAGTAATTAAATTTATTTGTGCTGTGAAGAAAATAAACTTTTATAAGTTAGCCAACCAAAACCTATAATTATTAAAATAAGCAATTTTTTATGACGATTGAGCATTTTTTCGGTGCCGTCATCAATAAATTCTTTTGTTTTTCGTTGCTCAGTTAAATTAGTTTGTAAAGACCTAAAAGTACTTGGAGCGGTTGTCGTTAATAATAAAGTATAGCGTGGAATATTTAAGTTTACAACTGCAATTGCTATGATAATTATTTGTTCCATAAAATTAAAAAAAAATTATTGAGTTTGATGTCTACGACGATACCAAGCTCGTACTAATTTGATTTCTTCATAACTATAATCATTTCCGAGAGTTTCTTTTAAATTTTTCAAAGAATCATCACCAACTTTTTCTAAAATTTGAGTAATTATTTTTTGCTTTTCTGGAGCGACTAATTTATTAATTGCTACAGGTTGATTGAGTTCAATCAGTTCACTCAGATGTTGATTAATTGTATTTACAGCTAAACTTCTTTGGGCTGCAATTTCTCTGACAGTTAAACCTCGATGATGTAGTTGGAGAGTTGTCATTTGACTGCGAGAAGGTAGAGGAACTGGTAGTTGTTGTTGTTGACAAAAAGTTCTGATTAAGGAAATAAATTGTTCTCCATATTGTTGTAGTTTATAATCATTGACTCCAGAAATAGAAGCAAAATCTTCTAAAGTTTGAGGTTGCAACTGTGCCATCAATTTTAAACTAGAATCTGCAAAAATAATATAAGGAGGAATAGAATGAAGATCAGCTATTTGTTTACGTAATTTTTTTAATTGTTCATAAAGAATTTCTTTTTCAGCTTGATAAGGATTATTTTGTGGTTTTGTTTGAGAATCTATTTTATTTTTAACAGCAATTTCTACAGTGCGCTGTTTACGTAAAATTTCCCAACTGCGTTTATTTAATTTAAGAATTCGGTAGCCGTCATTACTTTGACTAACTAAACCTTGATTGAGTAAAGATCGAACTAACATTTTCCATTCATCTTTGGTTTTATCTTTACCAATACCATAGGTGGAAAGTAAATGATGTCCGTATTGTTCTACTTTTTTATTCCGTGAACCTCTTAACACTTCAATAATATGCTTCATGCCAAATTTTTCTTGACAACGAGCCACACACGAAAGAAATTTTTGCGCTTCGATAGTCCAATCTTCGATAGGATGAGGATTTAAACAATTATCGCATTGACCACAATTACCTGAAAATCTTTCACCAAAATAACGTAATAAAATAGTTCGGCGACAATCAACTCCTTCTGCATAATCTATTACTTGATTTAATTGTTGACGAGCAATTCTTTGCTCTTGTGGATCTGGTTTTTGTTCAATTAAATAATCAATTTTTTTCCAATCACCCATACTAAAAAATAAAATTGAGGTGGCTGATTCTCCATCTCGACCGGCTCTACCTGACTCTTGATAAAAGTTTTCTAAACTTCGAGGTAAATCGTAATGAAAAACAAAGCGAACATCGGGTTTATTAATACCCATTCCAAAGGCAATTGTTGCCACCATTACTTGTACATCATCTCGTAAAAAACGAGTTTGATTAATAGTTCTTTTTTCATCAGTCATTCCTGCATGATATGGTAGAGCTTTGATGCCATCTTTTTGTAATTTATAGGCAACTTCTTCGACATTACGACGACTGAGACAATAAACTATTCCTGCACCAGATTGAGAACGAATTTCTTGTAGCAGTTGATGATAACTTCTTTGTTGTTTTGGTTGGACTTGATAATGAATATTGAAACGATTAAAACTGTTAAGATGAACCGAAGGATTTTGTAAACCTAGTTGTTCGATAATATCTTGTTGAACTCTTTTTGTTGCTGTGGCGGTTAAAGCAAGTAAAGGTACTTGAGGATAACGTTGGCGAAATTGTTTTAATTGACGATATTCAGGACGAAAATCATGTCCCCATTCAGAGATACAATGAGCTTCATCGATCGCAATAGTAGAAATACCAATATTGTTCGCAATTTTATCTAGAAAAGTCCTAAATTTTTCGGCTAAAAGTCTTTCTGGAGCGACATAAAGTAATTTAATCTTACCTTGAAGAATCGCTCCATAACGCGATCGCATTTCTTCATAATCTAAGGTACTATTAAGAAAAGTAGCATCGATGCCTCGGTCTTTGAGAGCATCTACCTGATCCTGCATCAAAGCAATTAAAGGTGAAACAACCAAGGTTAAACCAGGTTTGAGTAAAGCTGGTAACTGAAAACAGAGAGATTTACCACCACCCGTCGGCATAATAATCAGTAAATCTTGATTATTGAGTGTTTCTTCAATAATTTCTTTTTGTCCAGGGCGAAAACTATCATAACCAAAGTAATGTTTTAAAGCTTTTTCTAGTCTAGTCATTGCTCATTGGTTGGTAGTAGAGGCAAATATAAGTTTACTTTTACATTGGTTAATAATCATTTTTCTTGTCACTATTAAATAGTTGTAAAATTATAAATTAATTGCTGTTTATTTGATAATAATGATCTAATTCAGTGATTAAACTTTGTTTGGTTTCTAGCTGTAAAAAAGAAGCTTGAAAAGAATTTTTAGCTAGTTGATAAATTTCTGTTTGATTTAAATTTAAAGCATCTTGAACTGCTTGATAATTCTCGGCAATATATCCACCAAAATAAGCAGGATCATCAGAATTAACAGTAACGCATAAACCTAAATCTAATAGCTGCTTAAGGTTGTGCTTTTCAATAGTTTCAAAAACTTTCAGCTTAATGTTAGATAAAGGACAAACGGTCAAAGGAATTTGTTGTTCTGCCAAATATTTGATTAAATCTTGATCTTCAATACTGCGAACACCATGATCGATCCGAGAAACATGAAGTAAATTAATGGCTTCCCAAATATAAGCTGGCGCTCCTTCTTCTCCTGCATGGGCAACAGTTAAAAATCCTTCTTTCCTTGCGCGATCAAATATTGCTTGAAATTTGGCTGGCGGGTTACCTTGTTCAGAAGAGTCTAAACCCACTGCAATTATTGTTTCTTTGTAGGGTAATGCCATTTCTAAAGTTTTTAATGCCTCTGCTGCACTAAGATGGCGTAAAAAACATACAATTAGTTGAAAAGAAATACCTAATTCTTTTTGACCAGCTTGTAAAGCGCGATAAATACCTTGATATACAGTTTCAAAAGCTATGCCTCTTTCGGTATGAGATTGAGGATCGAAAAATATTTCTGTATGTTTTACATTTTGAGTAGCAGCCTTTTGTAAATACGCCCAAGTAAGATCGTAAAAATCTTGTTCTTGTTGCAAGACATTACTACCTTGATAATAAATATCCAAAAAAGATTGTAGATTATTAAAATTATAAGCTTGTTTTGCTTCTGAGATTGAATGAAAAGGTAATTTAATTTTATTCCGCTCGGCTAAAGTAAACATTAGTTCTGGTTCTAATGTTCCTTCAATATGAAGATGTAATTCTGCTTTAGGAAGACCAACAATAAAGTTATCCATGTATTTTAAATTGTTTCAATCTTCTGCACCTGCTTGTTGTAATAACTCAGCAACTTTAGTATATTTATTCAGTCTAGCCAAAAAATTAAGACAAATAACTTTTCTTAAAGCGGTCTCGGCAAAGCAAAGGTGCTGCGCTAGCTTGGTTTTCTACCCGAATCTCGAAGAGAGCGAACTCCTCGCGTAACGCTTTAACTGATTTTTACAGAACATAATCAAAAAAACAATCCCTCCTGCCAAACAGAAGGGATCTATTTAATTTATCTTTTAAGTCAATTACAAAGCATTGGCACCAGCAACCACTTCTAGAAGTTCTTGAGTAATTGCTGCTTGTCTAGCTTTGTTATAAGAAAGAGTCAATGTCCCAATCAAATCGGAAGCATTCTCACTAGCATTGTTCATCGCAGTCATTCTTGCTGCAAGTTCGCTAGCTGCTGATTCTTGTAATGCTCGTAACAATTGATTATTGAGATAAAGCGGTAACAGAGAATCCAAAATTTGAACGGGGTCTTGTTCAAAAATCATATCTTGAGGAAAAGCAGATACTTCAGTCGTAACTTTTTCCCGTTCTACTTGGAATTCACCACCGCGGGTAGTCAGACGAAAGATTTCATCATCTTTGACTTCTAATCCTTGAGTTGTCAAAGGCAATAAAGTTTGTACAACGGGACGAGAACTAATCAAAGAAACGAATTTAGTATAGATCAACTCAACTCGATCTACAGTTTCTGACAAGAACAAAGATAACAATTCATCCGCGATTTCAGATGCTTCGGTTGCGGTAGGGATCTGTTCCAAACCACTGAATTTACGATCGATGGGTGCGTTACGATTTTGGAAATATTGAGCAGCTTTACGCCCTACAATCACAAAAGTATAATCAATTCCTTCAGCTTGGAGTTCTTTGGCTCTTTGTTCAGCACGACGGATCACGTTAGCATTATAACCACCACAAAGACCGCGATCGCCAGTAACCACTAACAATCCTACTTTGTTGACTTCTCTTTGCTTAAATAAAGGTAAGTCAACATCTTCAAATCTGAGTCTTCCTTGTAAGTTATAGAGAACCTGTGCTAAATTGTCCGCAAAAGGACGAGTCGCCGTAACTTGTTCTTGGGCGCGACGTACCTTAGCTGCTGCCACCAAGCGCATAGCTTCAGTAATTTTCTTGGTGTTTTTAACTGATTGAATGCGATCGCGAATAGCTTTTAAATTAGGCATTTCTGTAAACGGTAATTATTAATTAATTACAATATCCGACGACAAGTAGCCAGTAAGGATAAAGACGCAATCGGTCGCATCTCTACTGATAACTAGTGTACGGGCAAGGCAGTGCCTTGCCTCTACGGGGTCACTGATAACTGATTCTAAGCTGCTGCCAAGAAGGTTTGCTTGTATTCGGAGATAGCTTCTTTGAGAAGATTTTCAGCTTCATCAGTCAATTTCTTCTCAGAACCAATGATTTCTCCATATTTTGGTTTGCTATTGCTCAGATAATCTCTTAATCCTTTAGCAAAAGCAGTTACTTTATTGGCAGGCAGATCGTCAAGATAGCCATTTAAACCAGCATATACAGTAGCTACTTGTTCAGCTACAGAAAGAGGAGAGTTTTGGGGCTGTTTGAGAACTTCCCGTAAACGTTGTCCACGAGCTAACTGAGCTTGAGTAGCAGCATCCAAATCAGAAGCAAACTGAGCAAATGCCTCTAATTCAGCAAACTGAGCCAATTCTAACTTCAGTTTACCAGCTACTTGTTTCATAGCTTTGGTTTGAGCAGCAGAACCTACCCGACTCACAGAAATACCAGCGTTAATCGCAGGACGGAAGCCAGCGTTAAACAAATCGGAAGAAAGGAAGATTTGACCGTCAGTAATAGAAATTACGTTGGTAGGAATATAAGCAGAAACGTCACCAGCTTGAGTTTCAATAATTGGCAGTGCAGTCATACTACCACCACCCAATTCATCACTAAGTTTAGCAGCACGTTCTAAAAGACGAGAGTGGAGATAGAAAACGTCTCCAGGATAAGCTTCACGTCCTGGTGGACGACGCAGCAATAATGCCATCTGACGATAAGCTTGAGCTTGCTTAGACAAGTCATCGTAGATTACTAAAGTGTGCTTGCCTTTGTACATGAAGTATTCAGCGATCGTAGCACCAGTATAAGGAGCGAGGTACTGAAGAGTAGCAGGATCGTTAGCATTTGCAGCCACCACGATCGTGTAAGCCATCGCGCCTTTTTCTTCTAAAGTATTAATTACCTGAGCTACAGTAGATGCTTTTTGACCGATCGCAATATAAACACAAATTACATCTTCTGATTTCTGGTTGATGATTGTATCTACTGCTACAGCAGTTTTTCCAGTTTGGCGATCGCCGATAATTAGCTCTCGTTGACCACGACCAACTGGAATCATCGCGTCGATAGCGGTAATCCCTGTTTGTAGAGGTTCACAGACTGATTTACGAGCAATAATTCCTGGTGCCATTGATTCGATCAAACGAGTTTCACCAGTGTTGATATCTCCTTTGCCATCGATAGGACGAGCTAAAGCATCAACTACTCTGCCAATCATAGCTTCCCCTACTGGGATAGAAGCAATTTTAGCAGTTGCTTTAACTGTACTACCTTCTTGGATATCGCGACCGTCTCCCATCAATACGGCACCCACGTTATCTTCTTCTAGGTTAAGAGCGATACCTACTGTACCATCTTCAAATTCTAGAAGTTCCCCTGCCATTGCTTGCTCCAGACCGTAAATCCTGGCGATACCGTCCCCTACCTGGAGGACAGTACCAACGTTAGAAATTTGAACTTCTTGATCGTAGGATTCAATCTGTTGGCGAATAATGCTGCTAATTTCGTCTGGTCTGATGCTTACCATATTCTCTCGTTACTTGTTGATAGTTCTTTGCTGTTTGTTTTTTATTATCAGTTGTTGGCTATCGACTGCTAAGTGTTTAAACTCATGCTGATTCGACGTAGTTGTCCACGCAAACTAGCATCAATAACTTGAGAGCCTATTTTAATGACAACTCCACCAATTAAACTAGGATCGACACTAGTTTTTAACTCAACATTCTGAGCTTGAGAAATTGCCTTGACGCGATCGATAACTGCTTGTTGTTGTGAATCTGTAAGTTCTTTGGCAGCTATAACTTCTGCTAAAACAGTTTGGTTTAATTTCCGCAGTAAATTGAGGTATTGCTCTGCTACTTGCTTCAAAAAGATAATGCGACGTTTATCAATCAACAACATTAAAAAGTTGATTAAGTATGGATTCGCGCTATCTCCTAGCACTCTGCGTAGCACGTTTTTTTTATCTTCTGCTTTGATAATTGGATTGGCAACAAAAGCACTAAATTCATCAGATTCTTCCATCAAACTAAGCAATTGACGGAAACTCTCACCAAACTCCTCTGTAAGATTATGTTGTTGAGCTACAGACATCAAAGCTTGCGCATAAGGTTCAGCAATTTCGCTACTAATTAAAGCTTCACTCATAATTATCCTCCCAGTCGAGCAATACTACGGTCTATGAGTTGATGTTGAGTTTCATCATTGAGAAACTCTCCCAATTGATTTTCTACTCGTCCGAGAGCTAAAGCTGTAATTCTTTGCTTTAATTCAGCGATCGCTCTTTCTTGTTCAGAATTGAGGTCGGCTACTGCCATAGCTTTGATTCGCTCAACTTC
Organism: Stanieria cyanosphaera PCC 7437; assembly: GCF_000317575.1. Taxonomy (NCBI): domain Bacteria; kingdom Bacillati; phylum Cyanobacteriota; class Cyanophyceae; order Pleurocapsales; family Dermocarpellaceae; genus Stanieria; species Stanieria cyanosphaera. Next base: position 3,660,125 of record NC_019748.1, read on the forward strand.
TTTTTCTCCTTGAGCCAAAATCGCTTGTTTGGCTTTTTGAGCATTAGCTTCGGCATCAGAGATAATTTTGCTAGCTGTAGATTTAGCTTGAGCGAGTTTTTCTTGTTCTTGGGCTAGAGCTTGAGCAGCTTTCCGTTGCTTTTCTTCTACTTCCCCGATTTTTTGGGCTATTTTATTTTTTCGTTCATTTAAAATGTTGCCCACTATTTTACTACCGTAGTAAAACAGTACGCCAGCCAAAATCAAGAGGTTGATTAGGTTAGATTCCAAAATATCGAAGTTTAACCCAAAACCACCCTCAGCCTCTGAATGTGCTTCTGTTAAAAAAAATAAAGTTTCTATCATACCTAGTTCTTGCTTTACTTCAGATTTTTTCTAGTCCCCTAGGCTATGATTTAACTAGCTCTGGTCCGAGAAGTTTTTCTAGAATTTGGCGAGAGAGAACGTCTACTTCTTGTTCTAAGCTCGTTAAGGCTGCTGCTTTTTGTTGTTGAATCTCTTGAGCAGCTTTTTCCCGTTCTGCCTGAACTTGTTTCTGAGCTTCAGCAGTTTTTTGAGCAATAATTTCTTTTGCTTCTGCTTGAGCTTTTTCTAAAATAACTTGAGACTCTCGACGAGCTTGAGCTATTTGCTTCTCGTATTCTTTGACTATTTGCTCTGCTTTAGACAACTTTTCACGAGAGTCGATCTCGTTCTTGCGAACATAATTATCTCGCTCGTCTAGTACCTTAGTCAGGGGTTTATAGAAAACGGCGTTTAACACAAAGGTTAAAACCAAGAATTGCACTGCCATCAGAGGCAGAGTCGCATCAAAATCAAACATTTTTTATCAAGCCAATCAGAATTGGAACTGCATGCGATTAATACCGATACGGATGGAGGCAGGCGCGACGCAAGAGATGCTCGCACCTTAACCAGTTAAGCAATTTTATACGAAGGGGTTAGCAAATAGTAGTACTAAAGCAACTACTAAGCCGTAAATGGTAAGAGATTCCATGAACGCTAAAGTTAAAAGTAGAGTACCACGAATTTTTCCTTCAGCTTCGGGCTGACGAGCAATCCCAGCTACTGCTTGACCAGAAGCGTTTCCTTGACCGATACCAGGACCGATAGCAGCTAAACCAATTGCTAAAGCAGCAGCGATAACAGAAGCAGCGTTAATATCCATGATGATTCTATTGACCTTTATTTACAAACTACAAAAAATTAATTAGAGAAAGTTTTGTTGTTGAGCAAATTGAATTAGATTAACTCAACTAAAAATCGGTTAATCAATGAGGTAAAAACTATTCCTCATGTCCTTCTTCACCGTGTCCCTCTAGAGCTTCATGTATATAAGCTCCGGCTAAGGTAGCAAAGATTAGAGCCTGAATTGCACTGGTAAATAGTCCCAATGCCATTACTGGTAACGGCACAAATAAGGGTACTAACAGTACGAATACAGCTACTACTAATTCGTCAGCAACGATATTACCAAAAAGACGGAAACTGAGGGATAGAGGTTTAGTAAAATCTTCTAAAATCGCGATCGGTAACAAGACCGGAGTCGGCTCGATATACCTCTTAAAGTATCCTAAACCTTTTTTGCTCAAACCTGCGTAAAAATAGGCCAGAGAAGTGAGCAATGCTAGGGCAACTGTAGTATTAATGTCGTTGGTTGGAGCAGCAATTTCTCCTGAAGGTAATTTAAGTAACTTCCAAGGAATTAGTGCGCCTCCCCAATTAGAGACAAAAATAAACAGAAATAAAGTGCCAATAAAGGGCACCCAAGGACGATATTCTTTTTCGCCTAGCTGGTTTTTTGCTAAATCTCGAATAAATTCTAGGGCATATTCCATAAAATTTTGAATGCCACTAGGAATTCTTTGAATGTTTTGAGTTGCTGCTAGAGAAGCAATGATTAAAACACCCATTACAAGCCAGGAGGCTAGAAAAACCTGCCCGTGAACTGTATAGTTACCGATTTTCCAAAGGAAATGTTCGCCAACTTCCAATTCTGCTAGGGTAAATAAATTTGGGTAAGTCAAACTATTGAGAATTTCCATTGCCTAGATTGCTTGAAAAAATCAACACAACCAATCTGATCGCATTTCTCGAGCTTACTTTAATCCTCTTGTTTTACTTCTACTGTATTAGCCGTGATTAAGACTGTTTGTAGAGTGTAAATTAGGATAGCAGCTTTATAGGTGAGAAATCCTAAAAAGACTGGGAGAATGTGTAATTGTTGCCGTTGACTTGCAACAATAATTAGGCCAGCAAAGATTGCTAATCCTTTCCCTCCGAGACGCTGTTGTTGTTGACCTAGGCGTTCAACATCTTTGGCTAATAACGTTAAATAAACTACTCCTACTAATGCACCCAAAAGATAATTAAGGGCAGTATTGAGGGAATAGAAATACCAGACAGGCAGAAAGATGATTGTCGTTAGCGTTAAGGTTACCAACAACAAAGTTTTTTGTAGCTGGTAATACTCTTGCATCGAATTCTCTTGGGGAGAATCCGTTTGAGTCAGTTCGTTTGCTTGTCCTGGCATTGGTTCTAGTGGTTGATTAGACAAAGGTTACGTACTCGGTTACTGACCCATGGTTTACTGAGTGAAACTAAACTTAAATTTAATTGAGAGATGAGCTTCGTTTGAAATAAGAATTTCACCTCAAGATTAGACAGCAGTTTGAATTGCTGCAAGTTTAGCTCAGACCATTTGCAATCATATCATGGGATAGTGGTAATTATTAAAATTTTCTGAATGAAAAATAAGTAGAGATTAAGAAAGAATTTTGTTGGTAAGTTAGGATTTTTCTGGGATTTTTTCTGAAGGAGAGAGAATAATTAATTGCCTTGCCCAAAGCGATCGCACTAGGTTTAAATCTACTGAACAATCAGTGATTAATTGTCGTACATTAGTATGTTGTTGTTCGCAAGCGGTCATGAATTGGTATTCTGCTTCGGATAAATTTACCAATTGATAATCATAATCAAAGAAACTGCGACTTGGCCAACCTTGCATACAGGGATGAAGTTCGGCAATAGCTGATAGTAACATTTGATCGTCAGTCCAATCGATTTTCGGTAAAGGCTGACGGGCTAGGAAAAATTCGTAATGAGTTAAACTGGGGTCGAGTAGTTCAATGAGTCGATAAATTTGGCGATCGTTTAAGGTTTGACTTCTGGCTAAAAGTTCTGGAGAATTGCCGATTAATCTGGATAATTCCCAATAATTTCGATTAGAAAAACCAACAAATTCTAAACCAGAAGCATCAATTAACTCAAATAAAGTTTCAATATTGTAATCGATTTCTTGGGGATGAACGTACATATCAGCAAAAGCTTCATCGCGATGGTTTTCTAATGCCCAACGTTCTTTTTCTTGTTTAAGGATACGATTATTTTCTGGTAAAGCAGCAAAAATTTGTCTACCAACTTGAACTCCATCTCGATAATCACCACGTTGATCACCTTGTAAAAGAGCGATCGCTTTTTGCATCAAAGCAATTTCCCAACGTCCTAATTCAGCATAGACAAAAATATGAAGTAGTCCACCTGGTGCTAATTTAGAAGCTAGGGCTTGAATTCCTTTGATCGGATCGGGTAGATGGTGCAGTACTCCCACACAATTAATAAAATCAAATTCTCCTGGTAACTGAGTTGCTTGTTCCAACTTCAGATGATGAAATTCAACTGATTTAGCATGATTAGCGATCGCCCCAGAACGATGACACCTTTCTTGTGCTACTTCTAAAGCTTTCTCACTCAAATCAATTGCTACTATGTCTGCTTCAGGATTGAGATGAATTAGATAGTCTGTACCAGAACCTGTACCACAACCAGCATCAAGAATACGAATATCTTGACGAGATGGTTTTTTACCTGTGCAAAAATTATAAGCTGCCGTCCAACTCCATCGCCAATTATATCCAGGCGGTAATTGATCTGATAAAGGATCGGGGGGAAAAGGATAGGTATTGTATAAATTAGCTACTGCGGTATTAATTGCTTGTAGATCGGACATAAAATTTGGTTAACCAACTAAAAATTACTTGGAACTCTAAATTTTATCGGGCAGAAGGTCAATCAATTACATATTTTTAACAAAATTCAAGCTCATCAAAATTAACTGATTTTTAAATCAAGATTTTGGTTGATGAAATGATTGAGTAAATTAAAAAAAGTCAAATCAAAAAATAAAAGTCCCTTCTTTAATTAACTCAGAAGAGACATTTAAATCATGGACAATTATGAACCCTTTCAATATTTAAATCTTAGCTTGGTTAAGCTAAAAGCAAGTAATTGATCATTGAAAAACTTTCAAGCGATCGCTTAAATGTTACTAAATTTGATCTTAGTAGTTTTATCAAACTAAATAATTAGAAATTATATCCAAGTCCTAATAGTAATCCTATTTCTGTATCATCAATAAATTTAAAGTTCACACCTGCATTAGCAGTAAACACAGAAGATATAGGAATATCTAAACCACCGGTGGCTACTACCCCTACTGTATCACCTCCTGTAGAAAGCGAAATACCACCACCTACATAAGGAGCTACACTAAATTCAGCATCTTCGACTTCCCTAGTGAAGAAATCGACTGTTAAAGGCAAAATAAAAGTTGCATCTCCACTAATCAAAGCAGAAGGACGGAAAGAGACGTTTTCAGTTAGTCCTATTTTGCTAATTACGGCAAATGAACTGTCTCCGATCGCAGTATTACCATCAAGACCTATATTACCACCGATACCAAAATAACTAGAGCCTGAACGAGTCGTTCTTCCTGGTTGAACCTCAAAATCTGTTTGTGCTACTTCTGTAGCTGTAGATGTATTGTTTAAGTTAGAAGCAGAAGTCAATTGTTGAAAATTATTAGAATTAATGGCTGGTATTCCTTGAAGAGAATCTGATTTTTTCTCAAAGTTTTGGTTAGCTTTGGGTTGAATTTCCTCAACATTAGTTTCAGCTTGAGATGGTTGTCCTGCTAAGAAAACATAAAAAACTGCTAGACCAATAACTGCAAAATTGTTTAATCCAAAAAATAAATTCATAGTCACCTATATCTTTAAAATTTATTTGAACGAAGATTAAGATTAATTCTTTACGTTCCTAATCTAAAGGTTATTTGTGACAAAAAAATGACCAAAAAGTAAGATTTTTAACTAAAATAATTTTTTTTTATCTTAAATTTTCTAGCTTTGGGGGGATGCAATTTTGAGTAAATTGTAGCAAAAGTAAAACTTATAGTAGTTCTCACGCTCTATGAGGTACATCCTAAGCTATAGGTCTCTGTTGATTGTTCATGGTTAATAGTTGATTGCTACTTTTGACTTTTTACTTCCTGATCAAGGAGTGTATCTTACCAATTATGAGAAACGCTATAAGTTAGAGTATATTTATTTGAATAACTTCTGCTGAATCGATTATTCTCAGCAGTTATTTATTGATTTTTTCCTTTAATCTTTATATCGCTTAATCAAAACGTTTGATCTAAGATTTAAGATTATGATTAGATAATTGTCTCGTTTAAACTCGTTTAAATTAAAGTTACTATAAAAATAAAATATTTTGATTTACGTATTTTAATTAATTATCTGCTCAAGCCTACAAAAAAAAAGAAAATCTCCTCCACCCATAGAGTAGAAGAGAAAAAGAGACAATGAACAACTATAAAATCGACAATGTTAATTAAGCCGCATCATCGTGGGCAAAACGATTGTAGAGAAAGTCTAGGGCATAGTTACGCAAATCATAATATTCTGGTTGTTCCATGATTTGATCTCGGTTGCGTGGACGGGGAAAATCAATATTCATAATTTCCCCAATACCAGCAGCAGGCCCATTAGTCATCATAACTAACTTATCTGCTAAAAATAATGCTTCATCGATATCGTGAGTGATCATCAAAACAGTGCAACGATGATCGTTCCAAATTTTCAGCAATTCTTCTTGTAGTTCTTCTTTGGTAATAGCATCTAATGCCCCAAACGGTTCATCTAAGATTAAAACTTCTGGACGAATTGCTAACGCCCTGGCAATAGAAACTCTTTGTTTCATACCACCAGAGATTTGAGTCGGTTTTTTCTCTGCTGCTTCAGTTAAACCTACTAAAGCTAGATGTTCTCTGACAATAGCGCGTTTTTCCTGTTCGGGTTTATTAGGATGAACTGAATCAACTGCTAAATAAACATTATCAAATACTGTTAACCAAGGTAGAAGGGCATAGTTTTGAAATACTACCATGCGATCGGGTCCTGGTTCGGTGATGATTTTTCCGCCTACTGTTACTGAACCAGTTGTAGGATGAGCAAAACCAGAAACCATATTTAAAAGGGTAGATTTACCGCAACCAGAGTGACCAATAACGCAGATAAATTCTCCTTCGTTAACAGTTAAATTGACGTTTTCTAAAACAGTATAAGGTCCTGTCGGAGTAGGGTAAACTTTCGAGACTCCTTCAATATTAAGGAATGAAGCATTTTGAATCGGACGGGGTTGAAATTGTAATACTTGTTTATTGGAAGCTTGCATAAATCAAAAAAGATAAAGTGTGAAGGATGAGAGTTCAATAAACTTATGAGCGAAGGTTATTGTTTTTTATATTATCCTTGGATAAACACAGATAAAATTGATGAAAAATTCACTTTGACCCATAAATTTATTGATGATTTTTTTATTCTCCATTCATAATCCCTAATTCATCATCAATTAGAACTAGGCTGCAAAGGGAGTTTGAGAATCGAAATGCACTTCAGCGATAGTAAAGTTGCGTTCAATATCCAAGTGATTCAGATAACCAATGGGGTCTTCAGCATCAAAGACAATGCCATCAAATAACTGAATTGGACTGCGACGATATTTAATATCTACTAATCCCAATTCTCTGGCAGCCGTGCTAAAAGTACTAACTCGACAAACTCTTTCTAAAATTTCGACCCAGTTACGAGGAAAGGGAATATGTCCCCAACGTGCCATCTGAGTCATCATCCAGAGGTGTTCGGTACGACTGGGACGATTTAAACCATCACCAAAAAACATATGGTGGGCATATTCGACGTGTTGGTCGAGATTACAACTGTAATTATTGGGATTGCCTAGTTGAATATATTCTTCTTTAGTTGCTAAATATTGACGACTAGCTAAAATTTCTCTGATTTCTTGATGATTTTTTTCCTCGGCACAATAACGACCGGCTTCTAACAAAGCTTTAACTAAGGCAACATGGGTATTAGGATAGCGATTTGCCCAATCTTCCCTTACTCCCAACACTTTGCCTGGATGTCCCTGCCAAATTTCCATGTCTGTCGCCACGGTAAAACCATGTCCTTCCATGGCTGCACGAAGATTCCAAGGTTCACCAACACAATAGCCATCAATTGTTCCTGCTTTTAAATCAGCTACCATTTGGGCTGGAGGAATAGTTTTAAGTTCTACATCCTTGTCAGGATCAATGCCTGCTGCTGCTAACCAGTAGCGTAATAGAATATTGTGCATTGAGGAAGGATGTACCATACCCAAAGTATGTTTTTCGCCATCTAGGGCAAGTAATTTCTGTTTGTATTGGGCAGCAGTAATGACACCTTGGTCATAAAATTTCTTAGCTAAAGTTACACCGTTACCATTGCGAGTCATGGTTAAAGCTGTGACTACGGGTAAAGGTTGGTCTTGATTTCCTCCTGCTGTTAACCAGGTGGGCATTCCTGCGGGCATTTGGGCTGCATCTAAATAACCACCTGCAATACCATCGACAATACCACGCCAACTAGTCTCTCTAACTAAACTAACTTCGTCTAAACCGTGTTTGCTAAAAAAGCCTTTTTCTTGTGCCACTGCTAAAGGTGCGCAAGCAGTTAGGGGAACGAAACCAATTTCTAAATTGACTTTTTCTAAACCATGACGAGCAACTACGGCTGTTTTCTTCGCACGTATTTTTTTGATGCGTTTTTGTTGATTGAGGAAGTAAATAATTTCGCTGCGGAGGCTATAGTAACTAGGATGATTAACTACTTCCATGCGTTTGCGAGGACGGGGAATATCTACTTCTAAGATGCCACCAATTTTTGAACCAGGACCATTGGTAAGCATGACAATTTTGTCGGATAATAGAACTGCTTCATCGACATCGTGAGTTACCATGACAGAAGTAACGTGGTATTGTTCACAAATTCGCATCAACTGTTCTTGAAGATTACCTCTGGTTAGAGCATCTAAAGCTCCAAAAGGTTCGTCTAATAATAATAGTTTAGGACGAATTGCCAAAGCACGAGCGATCGCGACTCTTTGTTTCATTCCTCCTGATAGTTGTCCAGGTAGTTTATCAACGGCATGACGCAAACCTACTAAGTCAATATGTTCTTCTACAACAGATTTGCGTTCTGATTTGGGTGCATTCCCCATCACTTCATCTACTGCTAAAGCAATATTTTGACGCACAGTTAACCAAGGTAGCAGAGAGTAGTTTTGAAAGACTACCATGCGATCAGGACCTGGTTCTTTAATTTTTTGTCCTTCTAAGGTGACAATACCATCAGTGGGTAAATCTAAACCTGCAATCATATTTAACAGAGTTGATTTACCACAACCAGAGTGACCAATTAAGGAAATAAATTCACCTTTTTTAATTTCTAGATCGATACCTTTGAGGGCGACATATTCACCACCGCCACTGAGGGGAAAAACTTTTTCGATTTGATCTACTGCAACGAATACGCTCATTGTCTTTTAAGTAATAAATAATAGGTAATAGATAATAAGGATTGGGGAATAGGAAGTAACAAATTTTTCTCCCTATGTCCCTTATCTCCTCTGCTTCCATGCTTTCTTTACGATTGAGGTGCAATTAATTTTTGGATATAAGCGATCGCACGGTCTAAAATTAAACCTACTGCACCGATATAAATGACTGCCAAGATAATTTCACTGATATAGTTTTGTTGATAAGCATCCCAGATGAAGAAGCCGATACCAACAATACCTGACATAACAATTTCTGCTGCAATAATTGCTAACCAAGCTAAACCAATGCCAATTCTTAAACCAGTGAAAATGTAGGGTAAGGCGGAAGGTAAAAGAATTTTGAAGAAGAATTTATAATTAGATAATTTTAAGACTCGACGAACATTAAGATAGTCTTGAGGAATTTGTTTAACTCCTTCAGTTGTATTAATTAAAATCGGCCAAACTGAAGTAATAAAAATCACGAAAATAGCAGCAGGTTGGTTTTGTTGCAGGGCGACTAAAGCGATGGGAACCCATGCCAAAGGTGCAACCATTCTTAAGAATTGAAAAATCGGGTCTAAAGCTTTATCTAAGATAGGATTCATTCCGACTAAAATCCCACCGCCAATACCAACTAAGGCTGCTAAAGAATAGCCTTGGGCAACTCTGCCTAAACTCGCCATTGTTTGCCAAAATAAACCTTTATCTAAACCACCAGCGTCATAAAAAGGATATAAAAGTAATTCTCTGGTACGTTCATCTGTCCAAATACTTAAAGGTCCTGGTAATTTAGTCAAACCTAAAGTAGAAAATAATTGCCAAATAGTTAGAAATCCCAAAATTCCTAAAATGGGTGGAACTATATCTTTACTATTCTTTTTCCAAAATGAACTAATAAAATTTCCTTGATTGTTTTTGTTGATTCTTCTTGTACTAACAGTCATGTTTGCTCCTTCATTGATTGTTAATTTTTAAGCTTCAATTTGATGAATTAAACTTTTTTAATTGTTAAACTGTTGAGATAAGCAGCCGGATTTTCTGGATCGAATTCAATTCCATCAAAAAATTTCTCTACACCACGAGATGGACTAGTAGGAAGATTAGAAAACTTGGCTTCTTTTGCTGCTTCTAACCAAAGATCTTCTCGATTAACTTTGCCAATCATTTCCTTCGCATTAGCTAATGTATCTTCAGGTAAAAAGCCCCAACGAACACTTTCGGTTAAAAACCATAAATCATGACTTTGGTAAGGATAGGAAACATTACCGCGATCGTCTTGCCAATACAAAGGACCCATATTAAAGTCTTTAATATCTGGTTTGCCATCGCCCATTTTGTAGTAACCTTTGTAAGGAGATTCAATTAACTCGGTGCGAATATTAAAGTAACTTCTACGTCCTAATATTTTGATTAATTCTGGTCGATTTTCTGGTTGATCACACCATTGTTGTGCTTCCATCAATGCTTTTAATAAAGCTTTAGTAGCTTTGGGATTTTTTTCTACCCAATCTCCTCTAATCGCTAAATATTCTTCTGGATGGAATTTCCACATTTGGGAAGTTAATGCTGCCATGTAACCAATATCTTCGGCTACAATTCGATAGGGCCAAGGATCGCCTGTACTAAATGCATCCATACTACCAGTCCGCATTCCCTGTACAGTTTCGGCTGGAGGTACAGCAATTAAATCAACATCCCGATCTGGATCTACACCACCAGCAGCTAACCAATAACGCACCCAGAAATCCTGGTTAACTTTAGGAAAGGTAAAAGCAGCTTTAAATTTTCTACCCTGATCTTTAGGAAAGCTTTTAATATAGTCAGCAGCCTGAGAAATATCTAAACCAAGACCTTTGCCTTTATGTATATTCGATACAGCAATGCCATTTCCCTGAGTATTTAATGTTGCCAGGACATACATGGGTATCTTTCTACCATTAGTCAGAAGTCCTTCACTAATTAAATAGGGCATCGGCATTTGCCACTGTCCTCCATCAATCCCACCAGCTTGGGATCCGATCACAACGTTATCTCTCGCAGATGCCCAGTTTGCCTGTTTGGAAACTTCTACTTCTGTCATGCCATATCTGTCAAAAAAACCTTTTTGTTTGGCAATAACCAAAGGTGCAGCTTCTAAAATTGGTAAGTATCCCAATTTAATTTTGGGAGTCTCTGGAATTTGTTCTGGACTTAGATCTAAAGCTTGAACTTTAGGAGTTAATTCCCTCACAGAAGGCGGGTTGCCAAAACAACCATTCAGGAAAACCGCACTAACTCCAGAGGCAGCAGCCGTTGCTAAAAATTTCCTACGAGAAAGTCTTGAAAAATTAGACATAAAACCTCCTGACTGCCCCAATGATTTGATTGAGCAGATAAGTTAAGTAAGAATAAATGGTAATAAAAACCTGTAATATCTAACTTTTTGACTTAAATACCGCCAATTAAGCTAAATACTGGGGATAGTTAATTATTTGATTGTTTTGTGTAAATTGTGTTTGCTTGTTTTGATAACCAATAGTCTATCACAGATCAAAAATCATTTATTTGTTTCTATGAATAAAAAACTGATTTAAATTATAAATTTTAATTAATTGTCTCGAAATCCTTATTTAATCAACAACAGACAAATAGATTGGCGATTTACAGGTTAAATTAACTAGCGACTTTAACAGGATTATTTCTCGGAATGAACTAAGTCCCTAGATAAAATTTAAATAAAACACTTAAAAGTTGAGTTTATGACGTTGGGAGATGCTGAATTCTTCAGCAGAGCTAACCAATGTGTTGAATCTTATCGTCGGAGTTCTCATCAAGTCCGCTTAATGTAGAAATCACAAACAAAAGAACAGATACAGTAAAATAAAAAATAAATTTTATCTCAAATTATATAATTATTAAATGTAAAAAAAAAAGCAAAAAAAATAGTCAAGTACAAATTTTATGTCGAAATTAGTTGATATTTCCTTAAATACAATTATTCATCAATTAAAAATATCTTGCAAAATTCCTGAAATTATCAAAGAAATTATTATTAATAAAATTATTTTTTTAAAAGCAGCCGAAGAAAATATCAAAATTGAAACTAAAGAGCTTCAAGAAGCAGCCGATAATTTTCGGATTCAAAATCAGCTTTTAAATGCTCAAGATACTTGGTCATGGTTGAATACCCATGGTCTATCTCTTGATGATTTTGAAGGGATGATCCATCGTAATTTTTTATCTACTAAGTTAGCTCAACATCTTTTTGCGGAGGAAGTTGAACTATTTTTCTACGAACATCAACTTGATTATACTCAAGTAATTATCTATGAAGTTTTGGTAGATAATCTAGACTTAGCGATGGAACTATATTATGCGATCGCAGAAAAAGAAACCAGTTTTTGGGAAGTTGCTCATCAATATATTCAAGAACCAGAATTACGTCGCCAAGGTGGTTATCGAGGTAGTTTAAAACGTCAAGACCTTAAACCAGAAATTTCGGCAGCAGTATTTGCAACCAATCCTCCTCAACTGCTCAAGCCAATTTTAATCGAAAAAAAAGCCCATTTAATTTTAGTTGAAGAAATTATTCAACCCGAATTAACCAACCAGCTACGTTGTGAAATTATTAGCAATTTATTCACTGCCTGGTTAGAGCAGCAAATCAAGCAATATCAAACTAATTTAACTTTTATTCAATCATTAACAGATAATTGATCGCTTACCAGTTACCAAAGATTAAGTAAAAAGTAAAAAGTAGCAATTAACAATCAACAATCAACTATCAACCATTAACAAAAATCAGGATCATGACTTTCTCTGATCAAAAGCAAGCAAAGTTACATTTGTAAACCAGTTTGTCTTAAACGTTTAAACGGATCGAGAATTAGATCGATTACACGGCGTTGACGAATAATTATTTCTGCTGTTGCTGTTTGACCTGGTGTTAACTGAATAAGCCTGTCTCCAGTTGAAATTAAGGTGCGTTCAAGCTCGATTTCTAGTTCAAAAAATTCGGTTTGAGTTGATGCCTGTTCGGGTTGGTTTTGTCCCAATCTAGAATCTGGAGAAATCCAAATCAGACGACCTGGTATGACCCCATAATCTTGAAACGGATAGGCATCAAACTTGAGATTAACAGGTAATCCGACTTTAAGAAAACCACTTTCAGAACTATCTATTTTCGCTCTGATGATTAAAGGTACGCCTTTAGGAGCAAGCTGTGCAAGCATTTGACCAGGTTGTACTACTGCTCCAGCTTTTTGAATTGGCAATTGAAAAATAGTACCTTCTATAGGCGCGTAAATAACTCTCTGATTTAATTGATATTCTAACGAATCAATTAAGCTGTGGGTTTGAGCTATCTCTGTTTTTACATTACTAATTTGTGCGTCAAAATTGTCAATTTCTTTTTGAGTATTGAGTAAAGCTATGTTATTAGCATGAACCAAAGTTTGATAGCTTTTTTCTTGTTCTTCGGCACGCAGTTTGGTTTGTTTAATTTCGGCTAAGGTTTGTTGAATTAGTTTCTCATAGCCACTTTCTTGTTCGTTGAGACGAGATTGAGCTTGAGCTATTTCTGATAATGCTTGCCTCATGTTTTCTTGGCTTTCTTGGAGTTGTTGTTCGGCTTCCAAAAAACGATCTTGAGAGATTGCGCCATCTTCGTAAGCTTGACGATAACGAGGCATTTTTTCTCTAGCACTGTCGCGACGAATTTGAGCTAGTTTATAAGCAGCTTGACTAGCTGTGATCGCTTCTTGTGCCTGTTCCACTTGGGCTTTTTTTTCTGCTAGCTGAGAATTATAGCTCGCTTGCAAAGAGTTTAAATTTTGTTGTGCTTGTTCGATTTGGGACTGTTTTTCTGATTGTTGTGCCTGATTTTGTTGTTGTTGGGTTTGCAGTACCAATTTCTGTTGATTTTTTAACAAGATTAATTGATTAAGTTGATGTTGTTGTCCTTCTAATTTACGTTGTTGCTGAAATAAGTCTGCATTGACCAAATCAGATTCTAATTTAATTAAACTTTGTCCTTTACTTATCTGTTGACCTTCTTTGATATTGATATTAACGACTGTTCCACTAACAGGTGCATCTAATCTGACCGTTTTGCCTTTTGGTTCTAATTTTCCTCTGGCACTGGCAATGACATCAACTTGAGATAACATTGCCCAAGGTAAGATTACAGCAGCAAAAATTGTCATTAAATAGATTATTGCTCTACTCCAAACTGCTGGTAAACTATCAAGTTTTTGTTGCGTAGTTGCTGTCCAATAGGGATCAATTTTAGATGGTTGTTCTGATGCATCTTGAGCTAAAACCGAGTTGGAAGCTAGTTTAGACTCAGAAACAATCCGCTCAGATTCTAATTTTTCATAAAGTCCAGGACCAAGTTGTAGATATCCTTTGTGAATAAATCTTACTGCATAAACAAGTTCATCACGAGGAGTATTTTTGAGGAGATAGCCTTTTGCTCCTGCTTTGAGAGCTTGTTGAATGTATTCTGTTTGATCGTAACTACTCAACACCAATACTTTAGTTTGGGTAAAATGCTCATGAATCATCCCAGTCATTGCTAATCCATTTAAACCAGGCATTTCGATATCAATAATGGCAATGTCGGGAGATAATGCTTCTATTTGTTTTAAGGCTGACTGACTATTTTTACTACTGCCAATAACTTGTAAATCTGGTTCAGATGATAAAAAATGATCAAGCATTTGCAGGATAGAATTCTGGTCGTCTACCAAAAAGATGCGAATTTTATTCTGATTATTTTCTTGTTTAATTAACCATTGGGAGCTATCTGAGTCAGATAAAGAAGTTTTAGCATTATTCATATTTAAAAAATTTTGTTTAATTTAATTAAACTGCGATCGCGAGTTGTTGTTGATTGAGGTAGTAGTATTGACCTTTTTGCTTCATTAATTCTTCGTGAGTACCGCTTTCAATCAGAATGCCTCGGTCGAGTACCAAGATCAGATCAGCATTGCGGACTGTAGAAAGACGATGAGCAATAATTAAAGTGGTTTGGTGTTTTAAAATCGTATTAAAGTTAATTTGAATAATTCGTTCTGATTCAGCATCCAAGTTACTAGTGGCTTCATCTAAAATTAACAAGTGAGGTTTTCCCAGTAAAGCACGAGCGATCGCTAAACGCTGTCGTTGTCCTCCAGAAAGTAAACCACCTGATTCACCAATGGGTGTTTCGTATTGCAGTGGTAATTGGCGAATAAACTCTTCTGCACCTGCTAATTTTGCTGCTAGTTGAATTTCTGCGGTGGTAGCTTCAGGATGAGCAACGGTTAGATTGTCGCGAATTGTTCCGCCAAATAAAAAGGTATTTTGATCAACTACTCCTACCTGTTGACGTAAAGTTCTTAAAGAGATAGTTGCTAAGTCGCAACCATCAATCAAAATTTTGCCTTCGGTTGGCTGATACAAACTTAATAATAATTTGGCTAAGGTAGTTTTGCCCGAACCGCTACGACCAACAAGAGCAACTGTTTGACCAGGCTGAATCTCAAAACTAATATTTTCTAGAGTATTCTTGTCGCTTTCTGAATTGTAGCGAAAAGTCACGTTCTCAAACTTAATTTGACCGCGAATTGGTGGTAAAGGAGAACGAGCTAAGGCGGTTAAATCTTCTTCTGGTGGTGTGTTGATCACATCATTGAGACGTTCTACTGCGATAATGACTTCTTGAAAATCATTCCACAAATCAATCAATCTCTCAAAAGGACTAATCACGTTACCGACTAGCATATTAAAGGCAATTAGTTGCCCAATAGTTAATCGATTTTGAATTACCAACCACACACCAAAAATGAGTAAGGTACGATTGACTAGCATTTCTATTGTTGAGGTTGACAATCTCAATCTTTCTCGAATTAACTGTCCAGAAAAATTTAAATTAATTGATTGATTAAATAACTCTTCCCAACGCCAGCCGACAGTCCGCTCTAACCCCATTGATTTGATCGTATTGATTCCATTGAGGGCTTCAATTAAATAACTACTTTCTTTGGTTTTGGCAGTAAAAATTTCACGGGAAATTTTGCGGAGGAATGGTGTAGCAATGACTGCTACTAACACATACACAGGAATAATAATTAAGGTCAGTAAAGACATTTGCCAGCTATACCAAAACATCAACCCAAGATAAACAAACACAGTAATCAGATCGAGTACGGTGGTAATGGCATCACTGGTTAAAAAGCGTCTGACTTTACGATTTTCTTCAATTCGAGAAGTAATATCGCCCACGTAGCGGGTTTCAAAATAATTTAAAGGTAGGCGAAAAGTATAACTAATAAACCCAACAATCAATGCCAGATCGATTTTATTGGCTGTGTGGTAGAGTAGATACCTCCGCAAACTAGACATAACTACCCGAAAGCAACTAAACAAAAGCAGTCCTATACCTATGGCTATTAGAGTACTAGTACTGCGCTGTACAACCACACGGTCTAACAATAACTGAGTAAAAATCGGGGTAAATAGTCCAAATATTTGGATCATCATTGAAGCTATAAATACTTCTAATAAAATGACCCAATGGGGTTTAATCAGTTCAACAAATTTCCATAGATCTTGTTTGGCTTCGGGAGCAGTTTCTAATAAAGAGGTGGGTTCAAGTAACAGAGTATAACCAGTCCAACCAGCTAAAAATTCTTGATAAGTAAGACTGCGTTGACCAAGGGCAGGATCGGCAACGATCGCATATTTTTTGCTAATCTGATAGACAACAATGTAATGATTACCTTCCCAATGAGCGATCGCTGGTAATTGTAGTTGCGACAAACCTAGTAAATCTGCTTTAATCGGTCTAGTTTTAAAGCCTAAACTTTCTGCTGCTGAGATTAAACCTTTAATAGACGCTCCACTACGATCAACATTAGCCAAAACCCGCAAGTGATTAATACTAAAGTTTTTACCCCAATAGCGACCAATCATGGTTAGACAAGCTACACCACAATCACTAGCACTTTGTTGTTTTATAAAAGGATAACGCTGAGTAGTTTTTTGCCACCAATGCAGCAGTTTGATTTTCGGGCTAGGAAAATAAAGATGGGAAAATTGATCAACCTGCTTGGGACTTGAGGGATTGGCTGTAACTGCTGGAGAGTTAATCGATAATCTTTTAATTGTGGTTGATAAAGGTTCGTCTTTAGGGAGCTTCTCCAGAACATTCAAACCCTGTAAGGAGTTTAGTTGCAAGTTAAGCTCAGCAGCATTAAAACTTGATATATTGGTAGAGCCAGTGAACAAATCGGTTGTTTGACTTATTTGCCAAGTACCGTCACTAGGTAAATCCTGAACAAAATAGATTTTTCCTGGAACTAATTTTTGACCAGATGAATGTTTGATTGCTCCGCTACGCAATAACCAAAGTTGACTATTGTTTACAAGAGCAGGATTGAATTGACCAGCTTGGAGACGATGCCATTGTAATTGAGGTAAAATTTGATGCAAATACTGATCAATAGCAAAATCCTGATTTTCAGTTGATTGATAAACCAAAAGTAAATCTTGTCTTAAAGCTTTTTGATACCAACGCTCCTTCAAAGCTGGATATTTTGTCAGAATAGTTTTGATTAATTGTTCGTTTAGGTAAGCAAGTCGAACGTTAAGGGAAGCTCTTGCAGAACAAGGTTGCCAATTTTCCTGAGCAAATATACTACTTTCCCCAAGAGTCGAATTGGAGAATAAGGAAAAAACTTGATTGGCTGCTGAATCTAAAACTCGGATTTTTCCTGCCAGAATGACAAAAATTCCTACTGATGTATCAGTAGAGTGCCAAAAAAGCTGACCAGGCTGAGGTTCAACAATTTCAATTTGCTGGAGATATTCAATTAAATCTGTTTTAGCGATCTCTTTGCCTAAACTTTGTTGAAGTTGTTGGATTAAATCTTGTTCTGAAACCACCATAATGATTCGTCTGACTGGGGGGAAGTAGGGGGATGGAGGTCGTCAATGGTAATTTTTGGGTTATTTTGGTTTAGTTTGACCTCAGATTGACAACCACGGGTAGAAAGTCCCATTTGTTGTAGTAAACGATTAATATGGCGATCGCTAATATCAATCTCAAATTCTTGTGCTAACTGTTTTCTTAGCCATCGAGCAGTCCAACGATCAAAAGAATAACCATAATCTTTAGGACTATGACTAACAAGCTCTTTTAATCGATTTATATACTGGTCATTAACTCGTTTTGGTCTACCAAGAGGATGAGTAGACCAGCTTTTTGCTCCATCTGTTTGAGCTATACTCATCCAATAACGTGCTGTTTCCTGAGAACAACCCAAGGCAGCACAAATTTCTGCTTGGGACTGACCAAGATTAGTTCGTAAAATAATTTCCAAACGACGACGATATTCTGGACGCAATTGTGTAGGTAAATCATTTGGTAGAAATTTCGTTAATAAAGCTACCAAATATTTAGTTTGCTCTTCCATTGATATTTATCTTTGTTTAGTTTTGTTAGTTTTTTATGTTGTTTTTTATGAAGACATAAATCAAGAACTTATGTCTGGATCAGATAAAAATTGTGAGTTTAAGATAGTTTAATTATGTTTACTTACGTAGAGTTTACGCAAAAAAAGGTTATTAATTTCTTAAGATTTGATTAATAAAGGTTTATTTTAAGTGTTTTGGCTGATTAATTAAGTATTTAATCTGATTAAGGTTAAGAAAATTAAACTAATAGCTTTTGTTAAGTGAGACATAAACCGCACAAATCAGACAATTTTTGTCCAAAAAAGCTTTGATGAAGCGTTGACTTTAAAAAATATTACTTTTAATACTTAAGTATATCTAAAGAGCGAAAGCTATCAAAAACTACATAAGTAGCATGATTAGATAGCGATCGCTTTCTGACCAAATAACATTCTCACTAAGGAGAACTAAACTAATTATGGCAAATATCCAGATATCTGAATTAAGTCCTCTCGGTACTGCTTTGTTTGCAGATAATGAAAGTTTAATGGGTTCTATCCGCGATCTTACTGAAGATGAACTCAAAATTACTGGTGGTAGTGGAAAAGGCAGCGGTAGTAAGAAGAGCGGTAGCAAGAAGAGCAAGAGTAAAAAGAGCAAGAGTAAAAAGAGCAAAAAGAGTGGTAGCTGTGGTTGTGGTTACGGCTGCTAATTTACTTTATAGCTCATTAACTCAATACTCATCGAAGCAATTAGTTGCGTTTGTTTGAGTAATTTCAATAACAAGAAGGGTTCTAACTTAAATTGTTAACCCTTCTGCAATCAAAACCATTTCTCCTCAACGAAAAATAAATCTAGCATTGAGGTAAATTTATTAATAATTAATCAGTAGTATTAACTATTAACAATTAACAAAAAAAACAAATATTTACTGTATCTCATTAAAATGAAAGACGCTATATGGCTTTTTTATTAAGTACAGAAAATGTAGTTAATTATTTGCAGGATCAACAACTTTGTCATCCTAATGAACAATTGTTAAAACCAATTGCAGCCAAAGAATATAAAAACTTTAATTTAGTAGTTAGTTTTAATAACAATCGCCATTTTTTAATCAAACAAGAACGTTTTGATAGTCAAGAAAAAACGAACGGCGATCTTCATAATGAATGGCTAATTAATCAATTTTTCAATCAATTCGATCAATTAAGCTCTTTGCGATCGCTTGCTTCTGAAGTAATTTCTTTTGATTCTAGTAGTTCTATTTTAGTCCTTAGTTATCTTCCCGATCATCTAACCCTTTCAGAAATTTATACAGCAAGACAAGATTTTCCGTCCCAGTTAGCTGCTAGTGTAGGTTATGCCTTAGCACAAGTTCATCGTTTGACTTGGCAACAAGAAGAATATCAAAACTATCTCAAACACAATTCTCAAGACAACTCAGTGGACAAAAAGCCTAATTTTTTACGTGGATTAGAAAGAATTGGTCCAGGAGTTTTTGCTCAAATCTGTACTGATGCGATCGAGTTTTTTAAATTATATCAACGTTATCCTAGTCTGCATCAAGCGGTAGTCAAATTATACGAAAATTTTCAGCTTAGTTGTTTAACTCATAATGACCTAAGACTGAGTAATATACTGGTTGATTCTCAATGGGAAAAACAGCTAAAACAGAACAAATCAAATACCTCTTCTTTGATCAAACTAATTGATTGGGAATTTTTTCACTGGGGAGATCCTGCCTTTGATCTTGGTATTTTAATAGCCCAATATTTACAACGATGGTTGAATAGTTTATATATCAATAATGCCCTTGACCTGGAAACTTCTCTACGTTTGGCTACTACTCCCCTAGAAAAATTGCAACCGAGCATAGCTGCAATTATGATTACTTATATACAAAACTTTCCCAAAATTTTAAAATACTATCCTCAATTTATTCTCAAAACAATTCAATTTGCTGGACTAGCTTTAATCAAAGAAACTCAAAACAGTATTGAATATCACGAGCCTTTTGATAATCGAGCTATTGCGACTCTCCAGGTTGCCAAAAGCTTGTTGTGTTATCCTAATCAGGCTTTATCAGTAATTACGGGAAAAACTGAATCAGATTTATTAGCTACTCAATCTGTTGCTGCTTAAAAGACTGTTTGTTATTTGTCACTTGTTTGTATTGCCAGCTAAATAGGTTAAGGACTTACATCAAGTATGGATAAGAGCGTTGAAATTAAATAATTATTATTTATTAACTAGTATTCAACCAAACTTGAGCTTAAGTCTTATGAATTGAAAAAAAATTCTCTATCTATTGACCAATGACCAACTCTACTACGAATTTATTAAATCAACCATCCGAACAATTTCTGCAAACAGATTTAGTGAAGATTTTAGACAAAATTGCTGGTGAAATTGAAATTAAGTCCGATTTTAGTATTAGTCAACCTCAATTAGGTGATTTTTTCCTCAAAGACAAAATTGATGTGCAATTTCAACAATTATCTCCAGCAGTTCAGCAACAGTATCTTTGTGTTAGGCTACAAACTCTACTACATGAGCTTTATTATCGTCAATCTCAAGTAGAAACTCTACAACCAGAAAAACTTGAAAATCAACCAATTAAATGGACAAAAAGCAAGTTTTATCAACAGTTACACGCTCATAATTTTGGTCAAGGTTATTTCGATCCTGGTTGGTTAGTTATTGATGAAGAACAAAACGAACTTTTACCCGTACGAAAAAACGATTTAACCTTACATATTAGTCCTGTTCGTCATCTCCAACCTCAAGACAGACAGGCAAAAGTTGGTGACTTAGTTGCAGTGAAAATGCCTGCTAATTTGGTAGAACCAGAATTTTATATTGCAGTCGGAGATGGAGGAGCGATTAATGAGCAGAATAGCGATCGCTTTATAGTTAATATCTATTTTCATCTTACTGCTCAAGGGGCAGTACCAATGATGAGTAGTATTACTAAAAAATTGAATCAACTTAAAATTCCGTTTAATTTTAAAGTTTTGTATGATTCTGACGATTATCCACGAGAAGATGCAGCTATTCTCAGCATCGAACGTCAACAGTACGAAATTGTCCGCTCAATTCTAAAGGATATTTATTCAGCTAATTGCGCTTATTTTCAGCCAGAAATACCTTTATTTACTAAATTACTTGCTCCTGGTTTGAGTTTAGCTGAAGAACCAACCGCTAAAACTTCTGCGATGGAAAATTTTGGCTTACATCGTTTTAAACCTATTGCTAAAGGTTTAATTACTGCCTGGCAACAAGGAGATAATTTGCCTCAACAAAAAATTGAGTTAATTCTGGAATATTTTTCTGAGCAACAGATTGATTTAAAATATCCTTATCTCAATGCTAATTCAGAAGATGTTTATATGTTTTAATAATTAAAATAAGAATAAACTATTCGTTTTCTTGCAATTGGTAAAAATAGCATCTCTTAATTCAAATAATTTTAATTCTGCGTTAAAATATCTAGCTCAAAGCGATCTCGATTTAGCTCAAATTTTAGAAACTCTTGGCAATCCACCAAGGTGGCAACGAGAACCTGGTTTTCCTACCTTGTTGCAAATCATTTTAGAACAACAAGTATCTTTAGCTGCTGCTAAGGCTGTTTATCAAAGATTATGTAATCTTGTTCAACCTTTAACTCCAGAAAACTTTCTGAGCTTAGATGAAATTCAACTAAAAACTATTGGTTTTAGTCGTCAAAAAATTAGTTATGGTCGTGCTTTATCTGAAGCAATTATTAATCAACAAATAAATCTTGATTGGTTAGCAGACCAAGAAGAAACTATTATTAGAACTCAATTAAAACAAATTAAAGGAATTGGCGATTGGACAATCGATAATTATTTATTAATGGCTTTACAACACTGGGATGTTTTTCCTAAAGGAGATTTAGCTGTTGCGATCGCTGTACAAAAAATTAAAAATCTTCCTACTCGTCCGACACCGATACAATTAGAATTAATCGCTGAAGCTTGGCGACCTTGGCGTGCTATAGCTACTCAAATTTTGTGGCATTATTATCTAAATTCCAAATCAACTAAATTATTGCATCTTTCACCTCGCCCAAGTCTTCAATAACCAACCAATGACAATCCCTAAACCAACAAACCGAACTACTTGCCAAAAAGGACTGAAATTAATTAACAGACGACTTTCTAAATTGAACTGAACTTCAGCTAATTTTTGTTGAAGATGTTTTAATTCTGTTTTGATCGGTTCTTTGGCAAGATTATTTTTTTGTAGTTGCTTCAACTGCTGTTGTTGTTGCAACAATTGAGAATAGGTTTGCCAGTCTTGTTTAACCTGAGTGTAACGTTCTTGTAGTTCATCTAGCGATCGCTCTACTTCAACTAAAACTTGTGCGATCTGCTCATCATCTTTAATCTGACTAGAATTGTTGGGAGACATCTTAAAATATAGTGAGGGGCTGTCTCTGGCGTTGCACGGCAGAGTGTCTACACCCCGTCAAACCAAAAGACCTCTACGATATTAACTCATGTCTGAAATAACTCCACTATCCAAAACTGAACTTCTCAAAGAAATAGATACAGTAGAATTAGCCCAGGTTTTAGCTGAACGTCTTGCGATCGCACCCCAGGATTGGCATCGTCTCAAAGCTAATCGTCAAGCGCAAGCTGGACAACAATTAGGTGCTGCTTTAGTTTTTCTCCTAAAAAATCAGCCTCAAGAAGCATTACTCCGTCTTCATCAAGCTACAGGCTGGCTAGATCGTTCTATTTCTGCACCTCCTTGTCCTACTCACGGTGAGAAGAAGTAAGATCAAATTGCTAAATTTATGCTAAGAATAAATAAATTTATGTAGCAAACAAAAAACAAATTGATCTAAAAAGCATAAATTGAAATTTTTGAGTTAATGCTACATAACTCTACCTGTTTGGCTTTAAACAAACTTAATATAAATATTAGGTAGTTCAGTGTAATTACTCAATTGCTTCTCTTCAGTTAGATTCTACACTTACAAGCAATTTAATTTTATTAACGGCAAAAAAATCTTAACCGATGCCGTTTTTTATTAGTAATTAACGCAAAAAAAAACTGCCCATTTTCTCCTTAAATATCGTAAGAATACTGAAGTTGTATAAAAGTATTTTGATTAAACTGATAATTAATAACCCCAAAGATTTATTACTTTTTTATATTTAGCCAGCCACATTAGTTAGCATTACCCTCCTGAATTGATGGAGATTAAATACAAGCGTTAACTATTTTAAAGCGATTAGCAAACCGCTTGCTAGATATTTATTGTCTTAAAATCAGGAGAAATTACTTATGTATATTAAATCTTTTTTTAAACTTTGTTTAGTTATGTCTTTAACTTATGTAACTTTAGGAGATGAATTTCTGCCTCAACCTTATAGTAGTAGTAGTCAAAAAGTCCGTAGTGAAATTAATGAATTTTTAATTGGTCTTTTGCCTAACAAAGAGTTTAATACTCTCAAAAATACAACTCAAACTATCCAACAATTTGAACAAGGAGAATTTTCTTCTTTTGAAAGAAGACAAACACTTCAATAAACTCATGCTAAATCATCCAAATAAAACTGTAAGGGCGTAGCAATGCTATGCCCTTACTTTTTAGACTCATTGTTAATTACCAACTAAATAAAAACTCGATATATTTAGGTAATTAATTATTTATTTTTTAACCAACTAAACATTGCTCGTAAATCTTTACCAACTTCCTCAATCGAATGTTCTGCTTCTTGACGACGCATAGCAGTAAAACCAGGTTTACCAGATTGATTTTCCAAAACAAATTCCCGAGCAAATTGACCAGATTGAATTTCTGACAAAATTTTGCGCATCTCTGCTTTAGTCGCGTCAGTTACTACACGAGGGCCACGAGTATAATCTCCATATTCAGCAGTATTAGAAATACTATCGCGCATTTTAGCTAAACCGCCTTCTACCACAAGGTCGACGATTAATTTAACTTCATGAAGACATTCAAAATAAGCAAGTTCGGGTTGATAACCAGCTTCAACTAAGGTTTCAAATCCAGCTTTAATTAAAGCACTCAAACCGCCACAAAGAACCGCTTGTTCCCCAAACAAATCGGTTTCTGTTTCCTCTCTAAAAGTAGTTTCCAAAATACCTGCACGAGTACCACCAATACCTTTAGCATAGGCCATAGCGCGATCGCGTGCTTGTCCAGAAGCGTCTTGATAAACAGCAAATAAACAGGGAACGCCTTGTCCTTGTTCGTAGGTGCGTCTAACTAGATGTCCAGGACCCTTTGGTGCAACCATGACAACATCAACAAATTCTGGAGGAACAACTTGACCAAAATGAATATTGAAACCGTGAGCAAAAGCTAGAATCTTACCTTCGCTGAGATTTGGTTCAATTTCTTTCTTATAGATACTTTTTTGTGCTTCATCTGGGAGCAAAATCATAATTAGGTCTGCTGCTGCTGCTGCATCAGCAACATTTTTCACAGTTAAACCTGCTGCTTCTGCTTTGGCGATGGATTTACTACCAGGGTATAAACCGACAATAACGTTAATTCCGCTATCTTTTAAATTGAGAGCATGAGCGTGTCCTTGAGAACCATAACCAATAATCGCTACAGTTTTACTAGCCAACAAGTCTAAATTGGCATCCTCATCATAGTACATCCGCGCCATAATAATCGATCTCCTATATACAAACCGCGTTTAGGCAAAGCAAAAAGTGCTGCAAACTTATAATTATACTTTTTTGGTTGTAGCTAAAAGATCATTATTTTTGAAATTATTTGCTTGTCAAATAGGTTGCCCCAAACCGTAGAGTTGGCAAAGGGTATTTTCCTCAAACTAAAACTTCTATATTTTACCGCTAAAATTAAGAGAGGTAAGCCAGTTACAGACTGCAATCTCTGCTTGAGTCTTGAATTCTACAGATTAAATCAATGCGAGAAGTTCAAAAGCACTTGAATTAAGACAATCACCATAATAAAAGAAAACATAGTGAAAAACCTGTTTGAAACTCACAATTCCACTATGTTTTTAATAATCTAAATTATTTAACTATTCATTAACAGGCTTGTTTAGTTTTTTAACTTCAGTTCCTGTCAGACTAGGATATCTATCTACAAAATAATTATTTAAAAAGGTATTAACTCCTGACAAAAGAACTGGAGCCAAGATAAAAGCAATTAATCCGTGAACTTGAAAACCTGGTACAAGAATTGAAGCTAACCAAAAACATAAACCATTAACTACGAGAGAAAATCCTCCCAAACTAACGATATTTAGAGGTAAGGATAATAGAGAAAGAACAGGTCTGACTCCAGAATTAACTATTCCAATCGCTACAGCAGCAATTATAGCAGCAGGAAAATTCGCTAAATTTACTCCAGGAAAGATAATATCTACCACTAGCAGACTCAGGGCTGTGGCTAGTAAAGTTAAAAGTGATGATAACATATTGGTTTCTCCTTGATAGTTTACAAATAGCAATATATTTTTTTTATCTGATTATGTTTAGTTTGTATTAATCAATCAAAAATCTCCTCTCTTAAAAGATATATTTTTTCAAAATATTTTTGCTCGATAAATCTAAAATAACAATTAATTATCTAACGCAAGATAGATGAGAAATTTTGTCATTCGTTAAAATATGATTAGTACGTAGGTATAACTAAAAAATTAAGACATAATTACCATGAAAATTCTTCAAATTCTTACTGCTATTTTGCTTCCGCCTTTAGGAGTATATTTAACTATAGGTATTAGTCCAGCTTTAATCATCAACATCTTGCTAACTGTTCTTGGTTGGATTCCAGGAATTATTCATGCACTTTGGATCATTTCCAAACAGTCAGAACAATATAATGTCTAGTTAGATGATTAAATTTTCCTTCCTTTCTCGACAATAATTTTAGATGGTATTGCTCCCAGATTAAGCTAATTCTTACCTGGGAGACTTTATCTATTTAATTTTTAAACAAATTAGGAAATTTTGGTGAGAGATACTGTTAAAAACCAGAAAATTTAATCTAATTCTTTTCACCGTTAACTAATTTATTTTTGTCGAGTATGAAAGATATCAGAAATTGAATGCCACAACTCTTTTAGTAGTGTTTTAATTTGTTGTTCTTTTTGAGAAGCTGCACTACCTGCTTGCCCTAGTTTTTGTTCAAATTCAATTTTTTTCTGGTCTACTTTACCAGTAAAAAGTTCGGGGTCTTCTTTAGCTTTTTCGTACCAAGTTTTAGCTTCATCTAAATAGTGTTTAACTTCTTCATATTGCTCACCATAACGACTAGCCAAATTAGCTTGAACAATAGCTAACTGTGCTTTTAATTGAGCATATCTTTTTTGTAAGATAGCAACTTCTTCACTATTTCTGACATTTTCTACTGCCGATTCAATCGCAAGTTTTAATTTATCAGATTCAGTTTGTCCTTGGTTTTTTACTTCGACTAAAGCACCATCAATTTCTTGTTGAAGTTGTTCTTGCTCTACTTCAACTTGAGTTTGTAAATTTTGAATTTCAGTTTGAGTTTTAGCAATATTTTCTCGTTTAGAACTGCTAACTGCCTCGATCGCTCCTTCTAAAGATGCAGCAATTTCTTCTTTCAATTCGCCACCTTTTTCTTGAAAAATTTCTTTAACCGCAGCGATCGCATCTTGAAATAAAGTCAGAATTTCACTTCTTCCAGTTTTGAGTTCAGTAGTTGTTTCTGTAATAGCTGTTCTAATAATTTCTTTAATTTTTTCTGTTTTTAATTCTCCTGTTTGTTTAGCTTGTCGTAAGTTAGTAATAATTTTCTCTTTAGTAGATTCACTCATAGTTATTTTTTTCACCAAACTAATATTTTTAACGGCTGATTAAAAACTGATTTAATTTACCGCCATCTTATAGTTAAATTGTAATTTTTTTTTTATTTAAGGAATAAAGTTTGTCAGACGGAAAACCGAACATTAAAATCCTAATAAAAGACAAAATTATTGGTTTTTGCTTAAATTCAACTTTAATAATTGAAGCTATTGCGATTAATGACTGGTAGCAAATGAGGTGAGGTTTTCTGTACTCAATAAATGACCAACGAGTTCAAAGCATAACTTAAAGATTTTTTAATTTTTAAACCAAAAAAGCCTGTAAAACCAATAAAGTACTAAAGAAAATCACTCACACACTACAACCTGATCTTGATGTCAAAAAATAAAGTTTTATTAAAAAAAACTATTTTGATTACTGGTGCTTCAACGGGTATTGGTGCTGCTTTAGCCAAAATGCTAGCCCAAGAATTTGATGATCTTAGTTTAGTATTAGCTGCACGCAATCAAACTCAACTAGAATTAGTAGCTGATCAATGTCGTCAAGCTGGTGCGGAAGTATTAGTAGTCCCAACAGATCTAGCTCAACTAGAACAAGTACAAAATTTAGCTCAACTAGCACTTCAACATTTTGGTAGAGTCGATATTTTAGTCAACAATGCAGGTTATGGGCAAATGGGACCAATAGAATTGATACCCCCAAAAGCAGCCCAAGAACAATTTGCTGTCAATTTCCATGCTCCTTTAGTTCTGGCTCAAACCCTAATTCCAATTATGCGAAAGCAAGGTCAAGGAAGAATTGTTAATATTAGTTCTCTTGGCGGTAGAATACCTTTTCCCACTGCAGGAATGTATAGCTGTTCCAAATTTGCTTTAGAAGCTCTTAGCGATGTCTTAAGAATGGAATTGAAAGCTTTTAATATTAAAGTTACTGTGGTTGAACCTGGTCCTGTGGTGACCGATTTTTTCCGTGTAGCTGGAGAAAAAATCCAAACAAGTATCGTTAATTACAAACAAACTCCCTATGCTCCTGCTTTTGAAAATATCGAAGCTATAGACCAACAATTAGACTTGCTCGGTTGGAGTGCTGCTAAAACCGCCAGAATAATCATCAAAGCAATGACTGCTCGTAACCCTCGTCCTCGTTATGTGGCTGCCACAGGGGGAAATATTCTAGTTTTTATGATGACTAAAATATTCCCCACTTGGGCTAGAGATGATTTTTGGAAACGTTTTTATGGCATTGATAAAGTTGAACGGGAATGGAAAAAACAGTTATCAATTAACAGTAAACAGTAAGCCAGAAAGCAAAAAGGCAAAAGGCAAAAAATAGAGGATTTAATCTTGTTGCCTGTTCCCTATTTCCTCTTAGTGCGCTTTTCAGGTGAATAGACTACAAGGTTAACTAAACTGTTCTGGTGTTCTCTGTTTGCTCAAAGAATCAACGTGGTCTACCCAATTGAAAACTCCTAACTGTATGGGCGGTTCGCGCTTGCGTAGCACTGTCGAAGGCAGCACCGCCCCTACTGGTAACTGGTCACTGGTAACTGGTCACTGGTAACTGGTCACTGTAATTATTCCCATTCAATTGTACCAGGGGGTTTAGAAGTAATATCGTAAACTACTCGATTGACACCTTTGACCTCGTTAACAATCCGATTAGAAATTGTCTCCAGGAGGTCGTAGGGAACTTTTGCCCAATCTGCCGTCATACCATCTTCGCTCTTGATTAAACGGAGAACCACAGGATGAGCATAAGTACGCTTATCTCCCATTACTCCAACACTGCGAATTGGTAACAACACTGCAAAAGCTTGCCAAAAATCATGATACATTCCCTGATTAGCAATTTCATCGCGGACAATATAATCAGCGTCACGAAGAATATTAAGTCTTTCAGAAGTAACTTCCCCAATAATCCGAATTGCTAAACCTGGACCAGGAAAGGGATGACGACGTACAATTTCTTCTGGTAAACCGATTGAACGGGCAACATTGCGAACTTCGTCTTTAAAAAGCTTTCGTAGCGGTTCGATTAATTTAAAACGTAATTTTTCTGGTAGTCCACCGACATTGTGATGGCTTTTAATTTTGACTGCGACTCTTTCTCCTGTTTTAGGATCGACATTAGTATCGGCAGATTCAATCACATCAGGGTAAAGAGTTCCTTGGGCTAAATAGTCAAAAGGTCCTAATCGTCCAGATTCTTCTTCAAATACGTTGATGAATTCATGTCCGATCAAGCGACGTTTTTCTTCAGGATCTGTTACACCGACCATTTTAGCCAAAAAGCGATCGCGAGCATTAACGTATTCTACAGGAATATGAAATTGCCGGTCAAAAATTTCCATCAATCTTTCAGGTTCACCTTTACGCATGAATCCTTGATCGATAAACATACAAGTAAGTTGGTCACCAATCGCGCGATGAAGTAAAAAAGCGAGCGTGGAAGAATCTACTCCACCAGAAAGAGCCAGTAAAACTCTTTTATCGCCTACTTTAGCTCTAATTTCTCTGATCGCATCTTCAACAAAGGCTTCGGTTGTCCAACTAGGTTCACATTGACAAATATGATAGACAAAATTCCGAATTAAAGCGATGCCACCAACAGAATGAACTACTTCAGGATGAAACTGAACGCCAAATAATTTTTTCTCGGGATTTGCGATCGCAGCACAGAGAGTATTGCTAGTATGGGCTAAAGTCGAGAAACCCGTAGGTAACTGGGTACAAGAATCACCGTGACTCATCCACATAGTTGAACCATCTTCAACATTTGTTAGTAAGTCAGTGGGATCATCGATATGAAGAGCAGCTTTACCGTATTCTCCTCGTTTTGCTCTGGTTACTTTTCCTCCCAATTGTTTAACCATTAATTGCATTCCATAACAAACGCCTAAAATCGGAATCCCTAAATTCCAAATTTCTGGATCGCAAGCTGGTGCATAATCAT
The DNA here is from genome assembly GCF_000317575.1 of Stanieria cyanosphaera PCC 7437. Lineage (NCBI taxonomy): Bacteria > Bacillati > Cyanobacteriota > Cyanophyceae > Pleurocapsales > Dermocarpellaceae > Stanieria > Stanieria cyanosphaera. The sequence continues at coordinate 3,690,011 of NC_019748.1, forward strand.
CGTAAACAGAACTAGGTCCTCCAGAAAGAATAATTCCTTTTGGGTTTAGTTGGCGTAATTGTTCGGCACTCGTTCGATAAGAAATTACTTCTGAGTATACCTGTGTTTCACGAATTCTTCGGGCAATTAATTCAGAGTACTGAGAGCCAAAATCAACAATCGCAATCATTTGACGGAGCGTACAAGCCCCGCCCTCAAAGGACGGGGACAGCTCCTTACGATTTAGGCTATTCTCAAGAGACTGAGAAGGTATGATCTCAGTTTTAGGGGTTATTGCTTCTGTCTGGATACTCACTCTTCCCTAGCTGATTTGGTTTAGATGGATAGATGAGCCACTAACCTCACCACCGATTTGCCAAGTATCCAAGCTGGGTTTGGATAACGAGTTTTCTTCAAAAGGCAAGGCTGGCAAGCTCGGTAAAAAATAATTACAAAAAATTGGCTTTTTTTCCATTGTTGGTTTTTATAAGTTACAATTACTTGGGCTTATTGTACCTATAAATAAAGCCAATAAAGATTCCTGATATTGTAGCACAAATAAGATAACCAAAGAGTAACGCAATTACATTTTTGATGATTAATCATCCATATTAGAGAATTAATCAGGGGAATAGCAAGAGCTATCATCATCAATTGCTGCCTGCAAAATTAAAGAGGCGTAAATTTGTTGAGTAATTGCTTAAGTGCCATCGAAGGCGCAGCCGAGGCGCATTTGCGTACACATTTAGCTTTGTCAATTTGTTGGTAATTGTACACATTTTAACCAAAAGCTTTCAATAGTTTTGATAATTGCTTGAAATTGCTTCAAATTACGAGGCTTGGTTAAATAACAATTAGCATCCATTTTATAGCAATCAATAATGTCTTCTTGAGTATCTGAAGTAGTTAAAATGATTACAGGAATATCCCGAAGATTTACATCTGTTTTAATTGCCGTTAAAACACCGATGCCATCTTTTTTGGGTAGATGAAGGTCTAGTAAAATTAAATTGGGACGAGGCATTTGACTATATCGACCTTCTCGGTTCAGAAAGGCTAGTGCTTCTACTCCATCTTTAACAATTTCTAAATGAGTAGTCAAATTAGCTTTTTCAAAAACTTTGGCAACCAATTGAGCATCACTGTGAGAATCTTCTACCAACAGAATTTCTATTATTTTAGATAAACTACTATTCATAGTTACTTGTTTGCTTTGAAGAGCGTATTAACCTTTTGGTTTAATACAATTGTCTTCATTTCCTCCTTAAGATGATGAATATCTGCATAATGATTTTTTCTTTGTCGATAGTTTATAGCTTAATTTTTGGGTAATTAGGGAAAGTAAGAATAAAATTTAAGATAAATGAATAAAATAGATTATTTGCGCCTAAGTTTAATTGATAAATGTAACTTTAATTGTCAATATTGTATGCCTGAAGGTAAAGACATAAATTATCTTCTAACACAAGACTTGTTAACTGATGAAGAAATTTTAATTTTAATTCGAGAAATTTTTATTCCTTTAGGATTTAGTAAATTTCGTTTAACTGGAGGTGAACCTTTATTACGTCCTGGAGTAGTTAATTTAGTTAAAGAAATTGCTTCTTTATCTGAAACGCAAGACTTAGCCATGACTACTAATGGTTTTTTATTAGCAAAGATGGCTCAAGATTTGTATGATGCTGGGTTACGGCGAATTAATATTAGTTTGGATTCTCTCAATCCCAAAACTTTTAATCGCATTATTGGTAATCGAGGTTTTGATCGTTGGAATCAAACTTGGAAAGGGATTCAAACTGCTTATCAAGTAGGTTTTGATCCTTTAAAACTAAATGTAGTTATTATTCCTGGAATCAACGACAATGAAGTATTAGATTTAGCTGCTTTAACAATTGAGCGTAATTGGCATATTCGTTTTATTGAATTTATGCCGATTGGCAACACTCAGTTATTTAATCAAGAGGCTTGGATTGCTTCAGAAGAGTTAAGAAAACAAATACGTTCTTATTGGGGTTTGGTAGAATCACAAGTACGCGGAAATGGTCCTGCTGATGTGTTTCAGATTCCTGGAGCTAAAGGAACTATAGGATTTATTTCTCAGATGTCTGAATGTTTTTGTTCGCGTTGTAATCGAATGCGCTTGTCTGCGGATGGCTGGCTTCGTCCTTGCTTGCTGAATGAAACTGGTCAAATAAATCTTAAAACTTCTCTGCGACAAGGAATGGATTTGAGTAAAATAAGGCTTAAAGTTAAAGAAATACTGGCAATTAAACCAGAGATTAATTTTGAGCAAAGGGACTCTGGTACTGAAACAGGAGTTTATACTCGCACCATGTCCCAAATTGGCGGATAAAATCAGTCAACAGCTAACATAACAGGCACAAATTCAGCAATGAAATTTGTTAATAGTTAAAATTTGAAAACAAAAAAAGCTTCCCTAGTAACTGGTGTACGGACAATTCATCAATTGGAGGGGGTGTGCCTCGAATTCACGAGTCCTGGGGCGAGAACCTGGATCGCGCCATGGAAGGACTTTTCGAGGCGTAATAAAGCCTCGTTCCTTACTGGTAACTGTAATCCTATGCCATACGAGAATAATACTCAATTACTAACAGTTCATTGATTTGTAAAGCAATCCATTCCCGTTCAATGATTCCGTTGACTTTTCCTGTAAAAGTATTTTTATCAAATTCAAGATGACTAGGTAAATTAGCCAAGCCAGGATATTCCATATTAGTTTCTACTAGACGACGAGAGCGATCGCGATCACGCACAGCAATTACATCTCCAGGACGGCATTGATAACTAGCAATGTTAACTACTCTACCATTAACCGTAATGTGACCGTGGTTAACTAACTGACGCGCTCCTGGAATCGTTCCTGCCATCCCCAACCGAAAGATCGTATTGTCTAGGCGCATTTCTAACATTTCCAACAATGCTGTTCCAGTTGAACCTGTAGCTCGACGTGCTTTGCGCACATAACGGATTAATTGTTTTTCAGTAACTCCGTAGTTGTAGCGAAGTTTCTGTTTTTCTTCTAGACGAACAGCGTATTCTGAACGTTTTTTACGAGCTTGACCATGTTGACCAGGTGGATAAGTTTTCCGAGGACTTTTACGACTTAATCCTGGCAAGCCCCCTAGACGGCGTACTACCCGTAAACGGGGACCCCGATATCGAGACATAACTTGTTTTCTCCTATCTTAATCTCTACACAATATACCCAATTTTATCATTATACAATAATCCACTGAGAATGGTTTAATTAAATCCTGGTAGATTTTTTTTAAATAAATATTGAGCAAAAAATTAATTTTTCATTTTAAATAAGTTGGGCATAATTAAAAATTAACAAACTCAAAAAGTTTTAATTTTAGTCAGGAAGTACAACGCAGTTGATTCAGTAGAAATTCCTCTGAACTTACGTTCACTTTGTCATAACTAATGTGGAAAGAATTGATTAATTTACCTTCAAATTTAGTTTAATAAACATAAAAAAAATAAATACAATGGAGGTAATTGTGTCCACTTCTAAGCTTAAATATTTATCACTGTCGTGTTCTGTGAGTTTGTTTTTTAATTAATCCAATGATTGACTAGGAAAGTCTGCTCTATTTTGTAGCCAATGAATCTTTCAACAAAATTATTTAACTATTTTTGGAACGACGACGACTAGCAGCTATTCCTAACACAGTAAGAGAAAAGAAAGAAATTGATGTAGGTTCAGGAATTTCAACATCATCGGTAATAGCTTGTGCAATAGGATCACTAAAAGTACCTACTCTAATATCGTAAGCTAAATCGAAATTAACAGGACGTTGTCCTTGCCAAGAAAAAATTTGTGTACCTGTCAAGGTAAAAGTTTGATCAATCCCAGTAATTTTCAGTAAATTTGTGTCACCATTTTTACCAAACAAATCACTATATTCCACATCACCTTCAATTTGAATATTAGTTAAAGCTAAATCAACTGCACTAGTAGAAGTAGAGGTTGCACTCAAAACCATACCATTAATATCAAGGTCACTTTCGAGAACATTAAATTTTTGTAAGGTAACTCCGCCTACTGTATAGGTTAGGTTTTTTCCATCAAATGATAAAGAAAAATCGATTTTTTCGCCATTTTTCCAGTTAAATTGTTCTGTTTTACTCGAAATGGGTTGGTTTCTTGGTTGAATAATATTTTTAATCTCTAATTCGTAACTAACATCACCATCGTCACCGATAAAACTAGAGGCACGAAACTCTTCAATAAAAGTTTTATTAGCAATATCTTTGTTTAAATCTGCCTTTGTATAACTTGAATTCAAATAAGCAGCACTGGCAATAGTATGATTAACACATAAACTAGAAATCGCTATTGACAGCGATAACAAGTATTTTTTGGTATTCATGATGTGGATTTTGTTATTCAGTTAATTTATATTTGCTTTATCAAATAATTAAAAAAATTTTATGAACTTTAAGTATTATTAGCAATACTAAAACCATTGACTTCATTAAAAATTAATATAAATATTCCTTTTTAGTAAATACAATTACTAATTTCAAGTTCAATTTAAAGATTATATGAAGATTTGGCAAGCTGATTTTTATAAATTTAGTCTTAATCAAAACAATTCTTGGCTCTGGAAATTATTGATTTGTGATCTTGAACAAAACACCGTATTTGAACAAAACTGTCAGCAAGAAGATGCTAGTGCAAATTGGCTAATTCATCAAATTAATCAAGCTGCTGGTGACAAGTTACCTGATGTAATTCAAATTTTTCGTCCTCAAGCTTTAGGATTATTTACTGTAGCAGCGCAACAACTAGGAATAAAAGTAGAAGCAACCAGACGAACGAAAATTTTAAAACAACAATTAAATAAGTATATTACTGATGCAAATTATCCTTTAGCAATTGATAGACCACCACCTCAACCTTTACCAGAAAGTCTCTGGGGAGAACAATGGAATTTTGCTACTATTACTGCTGATTCTTTATCTAATTTAATCAGCGATCGCCCTATACCTATTCTGGATACACCTACATTTCTTTTACCAATTAACTTGGGAATTGCATCTACAATTAATCTCCCTGGAGTAGTAATTTATGCAGGTAAACAATCCCTTAAATTAGCTCGTTGGTTAGCAGCAGAAAAACCTTTTTCTCTCAATTATATAGATACAGAAGCAGGCAAATCAGGAGGATTGATTTTAGAATCTGGATTAGTAGACCGTTGGATTATGACAACTTTTGAAGATGAAAAAGTGGCTCAAGCAGGAAAAATTTATGAACAAAGAAAACAATTAAGTAAAGGTTTGCATTTCTTACTAATTCAACCAGATGATTCAGGAATGACTTATACAGGTTTGTGGTTATTAAAAGAGGAATAAATTATTTATTTAAAACAAGATTAATGACAATAGAAGAATGAGTAGAAATCCCTTAGAATTAAAAAATATTGCTGATAAAATTATTGAAGGTGCCTTAAAAGTTAGTGGGATTTTAGGAGCAGGATTTGTAGACAAAGTTTACGAAAGAGCTTTGTTATATGAATTAGAAAAAAAACGACTGCAAATAGAAGTTCAGTATCCAATGAATGTTTATTATGAAGGAATTATTGTGGGAGACTTTGTAGCAGATATTTTAGTACAAAATTGTATTTTAGTAGAAATTGAAGCAGTTGCTTCTTTAACAGAGCATCATAAACAAAAATGTCTGAATTATCTTAAAGCCAGCGAATTAGAACTTTGTTTACTTATAAATTTTGGTAGTTACGAATTACAAGTAGAAACAATTATGTTAAGTTTTTAACGAAGGGCAAAAGAAGAAAAACGAAGCTTAAAGATATGATAAATAATTGAATTTAATTAATCGGATTCAAAAAAATCATTTAACTGCTCTGTGAATAATTCTTGTTTTTCTCAATTTCAACCCCTAGCTGCGATCGCTACTACACCTCAAAGTGCTTCAATTCTTCAACATCTTCACTCAAATCTAGAACTAGAGCTTTGGTTACCTCAATCCTTAGAGGGGACTGAAAATACCCGATTTTATCAAACCAATTTAAGCGAACATCTCACTAACATTTGGCACGAATACCGTGCCTTTGTCTTTTGTTTAGCTACAGGTGCGGTAGTACGTTTAATTGCACCTTTAATCGAAAGTAAAGCAACTGATCCTGCGGTAGTAGTCATTGATGCCCAAGGGCGTTTTGTGATTAGTCTTTGTAGCGGACATCAAGGAGGAGCAGATCTTCTGGCTCAATTAATTGCCCAACAAATCGGCGCACAATCGATCATTACAGGGGCATCAGATAGTTTAAGACTACCTAAAATAGATCTATTAGGTTTACCCTACGGCTGGCGCAAAGGAGATGGAGATTGGACAGGGGTAATGGCTGCCATTGCCAAAAACCAAACTGTACAGATAATTCAAGAAGTAGGCTCAACTTTATGGCAACAAAATCTACCCGATGGACATCCTTTTTATTTCGGATTTCCTGAAGCGAATCAACAGTTTCAACCTCAAGGGCGGATTTGGATTAGTGCCACTCAAAGACGTTTTGCTTCCAACTCCGATTTTCCCAAAGTACAATGGCATCCGAGAGTATTATGGATAGGAATTGGTTGTGAACGAGGAACATCAGCCCAACTAATCGAAACCGCAATTACCGATACTCTACAAAAATACCATCTTTCATCCAAAGCGATCGCGGGTATCGCAACTATCGATCTCAAAGCTGATGAAGTAGGTATTTTAGAATTATGTCAAAGTTGGAACTTACCATTAAGAACTTTTTCTGCCCAACAATTATCCCCAATAGACATTCCTAACCCTTCCGAAATTGTTCAACAAGAAGTTGGTACTCCCAGTGTCGCTGAAGCAGCAGCTATCTTAGCCAGCAACACAGACAATTCCTTAATAGTTGCTAAACAAATCATTAAACTTCCCCATCAATCTGGTGCAGTTACAGTAGCAATTGCTCAACCAGAACAAGAATACATTGGTCGTCAAGGTAAACTGTATTTAGTTGGAATTGGACCTGGTAGTCTAGAACAAATTACACCAGCAGCAAAAACTGCGATTATCCAAGCCGATGTAGTAATTGGTTATTCTCTTTATCTTGACCTGATCAAACCATTATTGCGTCCAGAACAAATTATTGAATCTTTTCCTATTACTCAAGAAAAACAAAGAGCGCAAAGAAGCAGAGAATTAGCTCAATGGGGTTTGACTGTCGCCGTAATTTCTTCAGGAGACTGTGGTATTTATGGTATGGCTGGTTTAGTCTTAGAAGAACTTCAAGCCGAAGATTGGGATGGTAAAAACCCTGTAGTAGAAGTTTTTCCTGGAATTTCTGCTCTTCAAGCAGCAGCAGCTAGAGTAGGCGCACCCTTGATGCACGATTTTTGTGCGATTAGTCTTAGTGATTTACTTACACCTTGGCAAGTGATTCAAAAACGTTTAGAAGCAGCAGCACAAGGGGATTTTGTGACAGCGATTTACAATCCTCGTTCTCAAAAACGTACCCAACAGATTGTTACTGCCCAAGAAATATTTTTGAAATATCGTCGCAACGACACTCCTGTAGCTCTTGTTAGTTCTGCTTATCGTTTGAATGAAACAATCAACATTACTACCCTGAAAGAAATGTTAAAACATCCTATCGATATGCTAACAATTATTATTATTGGGAATAGTAGTACTCGCCGTCATACTGATTGGGTTATTACCCCTAGAGGCTACTTGGGATTTGATGGTTAAATTAAAATTGTTATTGACGACTAAAAACTAAATTCCGTCTTAATGGAGATAAACGCTATTATAAAGCCAAGTACAATAGAAAACTGTAGATAAATAAACTATTTGTCTTCAAGAACTACCTTACAATTATTGGTTATTCAAGGTGTCACTTAAGATATTCAAGGTCGACAGTGACAGAAGAAAATAGTAAATTTTAATAAATCAATAAATAGAGTGTAACAAGAGGAATAATGAGCAATATACAAGAGCAAATTGAACAAGAAAAAGCACAAGCCAAAGCAGTTTGTGATCTTGAAGGAGCAACCTCTGGGGAATGTGCAGCAGCTTGGGATGCGGTTGAAGAACTACAAGCAGAAGCATCTCATCAACGTCAAAAACATCCAGAAAAAACCTCTCTAGAACAATACTGCGATAACAACCCTGATGCCTTAGAATGTCGAGTTTACGACGATTAATTACGCAAAAAAAACTTAATCAAGGGTGTTTTTAAAAGTAACGCCCTGTTAATAACTTAAATCAACCTTAAGTTTTTTCAGAAATAATTGGATTAAAGTGGGAGTCTTACAATTAGATTCCCACTTTTGTTTTTTTTGGTTAGCTTGCTTTGATGCTCGTAGAATAATCTAAAGTTGCAATTAAATTAGAAAAATATATGAATCAAATCTGGTTTCGACCTTTGGTGTGGATGGATTATCGTTTAGCCGTAGTATTTACAGTAGTTTTACCATTAATGCTTTTATTTTGGGCTATTTTTCAAAAGAAAGAAGCGATCGTAAAATTACTGATCATCTACTGGCGAGTCGCAAGTCTCTTAATGATCACCATTTATTTATTGATTCCTGGTTGGAGAATTGGCTTTTTTACAGGAATTTTTGCTCGACTGCTAATTATTATTGCCCTTTGGTTTTGGGTAGATTTAAATGAAGAGATTAGAGATTTGCCTAAAAGAACCCTTAAGATCGCTTTTACCTCCTGGCGTTGGGCAACCACTATTTACTGTTTTTTAGGAATATTGGCAAGTCTTCTTTTTATTCCTTGTGGGTTGTCTGCAAGCAAATTAAATACGCCTTTTTGTCAAGTTTGGTTGGAAGCACCGCAATTTTATCGAACTATGTTTCATAACAAACCTGATAACGAAGGGTTTTTAGGATTTATGGGGATGGTAGGTTTAACTATCTACTTACTTTATTTGCTGTACTTTGTCTTGGTTAGGCTAGGAAAACAAGGACGTTCTGCTCTTGAACAATAAATTTACTCTTTGAGATTAATTAAATTGATTATTCTACGGAATATTTATTTCTATGTCAGCACCAATCGGTTTTCGTTTAGAAAAGTATGGACGTAAACATCCAGAAGAAGTTTTAATTGTCAATCTTCAAAAAGCTTCTGGTGAACCAGACACAGTGCTAATTTATAACGGTTATTCTAGTTCTTTAATGCACTCTACTATTTACGATCCAGATATACCACTTATAACAAAAGAAGACCAAATTATATCGATTGATCGTTTGGCTAGTCCTTACGATCCTGTTCAACCTAATTACCTACAAACTGGTTTAACCAGGCAAGAGATGGAACAATTACTTCTCCAAGAAAATATTTAAGTTGTTGCTAGGCGGATAAAATATTAATCATAGTTTGGGTAGGTAGATTTACTAAATCTTTAGTGATTATTACTTAGATTTTCAACAAACTTTACCCAAAATTAAAAATTATCGCTTAACTTGGGATTGATGATGTAGTTACAGAAGTTGAATTGTCAGAATTTAAACTCTGTAATTTTTTTGTCTTGATAAAATTATGAGCTATGATGTCATATTTAAATATTTAAAGAGGAGTTTAGTGGTGTGAGTTATCCTCAAGTTGATTTATTAAAACCAATTCAAAAAACTAATATATTACCTACAACCCCCTTGTTTGGGACAGATGGAATTAGAAGTAAAGCAGGAGAACTTTTAAATGCTTCTTTTGCTTTGCAATTAGGTTATTGGGCTGGTCAAGTTTTACAGGAAAATGCTTCTAATTTTGGACCAATTATTATTGGACAAGATTCGAGAAATTCTAGCGATATGCTAGCAATGGCGATCGCAGCAGGTTTGACTTCTGCAGGTTTGGAAGTTTGGCATTTGGGTTTATGTCCTACTCCTTGTGTGGCTTCTGTTACTCGTATGAGTGAAGCGATCGGGGGTATTATGATTTCTGCTAGTCATAACCCACCAGAAGACAATGGAATCAAATTTTTTGGTGGTGAAGGAACTAAGCTAGATGAGGTTCTTACTGCGAAAATTGAAGCGAAATTGAGGACTGCCTATAATCAACTTTCCTTCAATTCTGTAGGATTAGGTTGGGGCAAATTCTATTATCGTCCCGATTTGGTAAATAATTATCATCAATATCTAGCTAATTCGTTGCCAAAAAATTCCGATTTTCAAAAGCTGCGGATTGTTTTAGATTTGGCTTGGGGTGCATCGGTTCAAGTAGCACCAGCTATTTTTAAACAATTAGGCGCAGAAGTAATTAGTCTACATGAGCAACCTAACGGCGATCGCATTAATGTCAATTGTGGTTCAACTCATCTCAATGTTTTACAAGATGCTGTCCAAAATTATCAAGCAGATTTAGGTTTTGCTTTTGATGGTGACGCCGACCGTGTCATGGCGGTGGATGCTCAGGGTAGAGTAGTAGACGGAGATTATATTCTTTATTTTTGGGGCAATCAACTTAAAGATAAACAACAATTACCAGATAATTTAATTATTGCTACTGTGATGGCTAATCTCGGTTTTGAGCGAGCTTGGCAAAAAATCGGTGGTAAACTCACTAGAACCTCTGTTGGCGATCGCTACGTACAAGCTGAGATGTGGCGTACAGGGGCAATGCTGGGAGGCGAACAATCTGGTCATATTCTTTGTCATCATCACAGCATTTCTGGAGATGGAGTTCAGACTGCTTTACATTTAACTAGTTTAATCAGTCAGTCTGGTTTATCTTTATCTCAATTAGTAGATAGTAGTTTTCAAACCTATCCCCAATTATTACGCAATGTCCGAGTCGAAGACCGCGATCGCCGTTGTCACTGGCAAGAATGTCAGCCTTTACAACAAGCTATTACTCTAGCAGAAACAGCAATGGGCGATCAAGGAAGGATTTTAGTTCGTGCTTCTGGGACTGAACCTGTCATTCGCGTAATGGTTGAAGCAGTCAACCAAGAGCTTACTACCTATTGGACTAATCAATTAGTTAGTGTCGTTGAAAAACATTTAGCTGCCTAATTTCAGTGATCAGTCACTGGTAACTGGTGTAGAGACGTAACATGTTACGTCTCTACTGTTAACGTAACGGCCACCAAGCAACCTTATCTCTAGTGGCTGAATATACTTCTTTTAATCCTTCTGGAGAAATTACACGAATGATATCCCCAGACAAATCAGTACTTTTAGCTGATTGAATTAAATCTACTTTTTGCATTCCTTTGAGTACTTGTTCGACAGTGCGCTGATTAAGCTGACAAGCACGAGCAATAATATCTACTGGTAAATCAAACACATAAACTCCATCTTGATCGGGTTGATTACCTAATTCTCTTTCTTGATAAATTAAAGCTCTTAGTAAAGAGGCTACTGCTTGAGGAGGATAAGTACTGCAATTGAGTAGATGGTATTGAAATTTTTCTCTCAACTCAAATAATAAACGATAGCGATCGCGAAAAGTCTCGTTTTCTTGATACAGTTTTTCCACTGTTGCTAAAGGAATTTTTAGCACATGAGTAGTTTTATAAGCTTCGATCAGAGTAGGAAAAGCTCTCGTTGCTAATCCATAACTAAAAGATAAATTTCTTTCGCCAAAACAACTTCCTGGATAAGTAATTGCCACAATTCTATCTAACGGTGCGCTTCGAGCAATTACGATTCCTTCGTCAAGAATTACATAAAGTACGTCAATAGATTCTTCTGGCAAAAAAGCGGTATAAATCGGGCGATTAGAAAATAGTTTTTCAACCTTGAGGCTTTGAGAAGGAAGTAATTGTTTGAGCCAGTCTTGATCTAAGCCTTTAAACAAATAGTTTCTACTTACTAACTGCTCGATGGGATTAATTTTGGGCTGTTTTGTTGCTTTTGCCATAGCTCATATCTATACGGTCTTGCTTATTTCTATCATCCCATAAGCCTATATTTTTGCTCTACAAGTAAAATTGAATTTTAAATGTATTGCAATTCAAATTAATCTAGATTATGATGTCATCAGCAAACAAACAAAAATAAAACATAAATGAAAAAGACAAAACGCCGAAGTTTTTTAGGTTGGATGTTTGTAGGATTATTGACGAGTAGTGCGATCGCTGGTTGTTCTTCTGCGCAGAGTGAATCTGAAACGAACCAATCAGAAGTCAAACTAACTTTGGTTTCCTATGCTGTTACTCAAAGTGCTTACGAGCAGATTATTCCTCAATTTGCTCAAGAGTGGAAAGCCAAAACTGGACAAGACGTAGTGATTGAACAAAGTTATGGTGGTTCTGGTTCTCAGACTCGTGCAGTAATAGATGGTTTAGAAGCAGATGTAGTTGCTTTAGCTTTGGCTTTAGATACCAAAAAAATTGAGGAAGCAGGATTAATTGAACCTGGTTGGGAACAGGAATTACCTAATGATTCGATCGTTCATAAGTCTGTGGTGGCTTTAGTTAAACGTGATGACAATGTTAAAGTTTCTCAGTGGTCAGATTTAGCTAAGGATGGGATTCAACCTATTACTGCTAATCCTAAAACTTCTGGAGGTGCCAGATGGAATTTTCTCGCTCTTTGGGGTGCAGTATCTCAAGCCGGCGGTAGCGAACAAGAGGCAGAATTATTTACAGAAAAAGTTTTAAAAAACGTACCTATTTTACCTAAAGATGCTAGAGAATCAAGTGAAGTTTTTTATCAACAAGGACAAGGAAATATTTTAATTAACTACGAAAATGAAGTTGTTTTAGCGCAGCAAAAAGGCGAATCTTTACCTTATGTAATTCCTACTGATTACAATATTTCAATTGATAGTCCTGTAGCAGTTGTTGATGCCAATGTTGATAAACATGGTACTAGAGAAGTAGCGCAAGCTTTTGCAGAATTTTTGTTTACTCCAGAAGCACAAAGAGAATTTGCCAAAGTTGGTTTTCGTCCTGTTGATCAAACCGTAGCTAAAGAATTTACTAATCAATATCCTGAAATTAAAAATTTATTTACCGTTCAAAATTTAGGTGGTTGGGACAAAATTCAAACCAAGTTCTTCGATGATGGAGCAGTATTTGATAAGTTGATGAACAAGGTTAATTAAAAGTAAATGGATTGATTTTATTTGAATTATTAAGGATAGTAGTCATGAATAATCGATCGCAATCTTCATTGTTTAAGTTAAATAAAAACCAAATAGCTACTATTGGTTTAATCATTAAAATTCCCAAAGATTATCTTCCAGGAAAAGTCATTATTAATCTGGTTGCTTTAATGCAAATTAAATTAAATTTGGTAGGAATGATAGCTGGAACTGAAACAGATCAGTTTAACTGGCTTTCTTTAAAAGCTACAGGCACAATGGATAATTTAATTAACTCTTTAATTTATTTAAACAGTTTAAAAATAGAAACTAGTTTTTTGAATTTTAATCAAAATCATGATAATTAAAAATTATGACAAATTATAAAATAGATTTTATTAATAATTTTAGCACATCAAAATCAACCAGCAATTTTTGGAAACGAATTTCATATCCTTGGTTGTTAACTATAGTTTATCTAAGCTTAATTTTACTTTTACCTATCACAGCTTTAATTACCAAATCTTCAACTTTAGGTATCACAAAATTTTGGCAAACTGCTACAGAACCTGTTGCTCTCTCTGCTTATGAAGTTACTTTTGTAACTGCTTTAGCTGCTGGTTTAATTAATGGTATTATGGGAACTTTAATAGCCTGGATTTTAGTTCGTTATCAATTTCCTGGCAAAAAAATTGTTGACGCAGCGATCGATATTCCTTTTGCTTTACCAACCTCAGTAGCAGGTTTAGTGTTAGCAACTATTTATAGTCATAATGGTTGGATTGGACAATTATTTGCACCTTTTGGCATCAAAATTGCCTTTACTCGTTTAGGGGTTTTTGTTGCTATGTTATTTATTTCTTTACCTTTTGTAGTTCGTACTCTGCAACCAGTTTTACTCGAAATTGAACCGGAAGTTGAACAAGCTGCTTGGTCATTAGGTGCATCAGATTCTCAAACTTTTTGGCGAGTGATTTTACCACCATTAATTCCTCCAATTTTGACAGGAATTGCTCTTGGTTTTTCACGTGCTGTAGGTGAATATGGCTCGGTAGTAATGGTAGCTTCGAGTCTTCCTTTTAAAGATTTAATTGCACCAGTTTTAGTATTTCAAAAATTAGAACAATACGACTATACAGGAGCGACCGTGATTGGCACAGTTTTATTATTAGCTTCTTTAGGATTATTACTATTAATTAATCTCCTTCAACAGTGGAGTCGTCGTTATGCCCAATAAAAATAAAATAGCTTATGTCTTAATCGCTATTGCCCTATTTTATCTATTATTACTATTATTTATTCCTGCCATTGCCATTTTTTACGAAGCATTTCATCAAGGATTTAATGCTTTTTTAAGTTCAATTAGTAAAAGGGAATTTTGGCAAGCTTTACAACTAACTCTAATTGTAGTCGCGATCACAGTTCCTTTAAATACTATTTTTGGTCTTTGTGCTGCCTGGGTAATTGCTCGCAATAAATTTCGAGGTCGTACTTTACTTTTAAGTGTGATTGATTTACCTTTTTCCATTTCTCCTGTAGTAGCTGGTTTAATGATCGTTTTACTGTATGGGCGTAATGGTTGGTTTGGTGGTTTACTAGCAAATCTCGATCTTAAAATTGTTTTTGCTCTTCCAGGAATAGTAATCGCTACAGCCTTTGTTACTTTACCTTTTGTTACCCGTGAAGTTATCCCTATTTTAGAAGAAATTGGTGAAGAACAAGAAACCGCAGCCCGAACTTTAGGCGCAAATGATTGGCAAGTTTTTGCTCGTGTTACTTTACCTAGTATTCGTTGGGGTTTACTTTATGGTGTTCTTTTAACTAATGCTAGAGCAATGGGTGAATTTGGAGCAGTTGCAGTTGTCTCAGGCAGTATTTTAGGAAAAACAGCTACTCTACCCATTTTTGTTGAACAAGCTTATAAAAATTATCAAACTGAAGCAGCATTTAGTGCAGCAGCCATTCTTGCTTTATTAGGCGTATTCACCCTCATTTTCAAAGAAATTCTCGAAGCTAGAACTAAGTTCAGTTAGCAGTGACAGTGACCAGTTAGTAATTACTAATTATTAGGGACAAACAATCAACCTCACCGAAGGTGCGCGGAGCGACCAACAATCAACCATCAACAATTAACCAAAGACAAACTTTATGAGTATCACCGTCAGCCAAGTATCCAAAAAATTCGGTAATTTCCAAGCTTTAGACCAAATTGATTTAACAGTCGAACCAGGAACTTTAGTTGCATTACTCGGGCCTTCGGGTTCAGGAAAATCTACCCTTTTAAGAACCATTGCTGGTTTAGAAACTCCAGATACAGGTAAAATAACCATCAATCATCGTGATGCTACTCACCTCGATATTAGAAAGCGAAATATTGGTTTTGTTTTTCAACATTATGCTCTTTTTAAACATCTCACCGTCAGACAAAATATTGCGTTTGGTTTAGATATTCGCAAAAAACCTCGCAAACTAATCAAACAAAAAGTAGAAGAACTTCTCGAACTAATTCAACTCCAAGGCTTTGGCGATCGCTATCCGAGTCAATTATCTGGCGGACAAAGACAACGAGTTGCTTTAGCCCGCGCTTTGGCCGTACAACCAGAAGTATTACTCCTCGATGAACCTTTTGGGGCATTAGATGCCAAAGTTAGACAAGAATTACGCAATTGGTTACGTCGTCTTCATGATGAAGTTCATCTTACCAGTCTTTTTGTTACCCATGACCGTGAAGAAGCAATGGCAGTAGCAGATAAAATTGTCGTGATGAACCAAGGTAGAATCGAACAAATTGGCACTCCCGCAGAAGTATATGATCGTCCTGCTAATCCTTTTGTGATGAGTTTTGTTGGCGAAGTCAACATCATTCCTGACACCCTTGCCGTTTTCAACAAAGGCTATTTACCTTCTTCTTCTCTACCAGCATTTATTCGTCCCCACGATTTTGAAGTTAATAACCTACCTACAAAAAATAGTATTCCTGCCACTCTTAAACGAATCACTCATTTAGGTTGGGAAATTCAATTAGAATTAGTTTTACCAGGTGATTTAACAGTCACAGCCCATTTAAGTCGAGAAAAATTTACTCAACTCGATCTTGAACTAGGACAAGAAGTTTATCTCCAACCCCGCCAAGTTCAACGTTTTGAAGAAGAGCAGCATCATGCCTACTTAACTGCTAACAATCAAATACTGTAAGTTCATTCTCACTTTAAATATTAGGGTTTTTGTGTTGATGGTTGATTATTTATTGCTATTTATCAATCATCAACTTTTTTTCTCGGATCGAACTTGCGTTTAAGTTGATATCTATGGGGTGTCAACTGGTAACTGATAACTGATAACTGATAACTGATAACTGATAACTGCTAACGATACGCTGGCAAAGTAAAATGAAAACAACTGCCACCACCAGGGACACTATCTACCCAAATTTGACCGTAGTGAGAGTTAATAATTTTACGACAAAGAGACAAACCTAAACCATAACCCTCTTTAGAACGATCGCGTTTTAAGCGAAAATGACCTTCAAAAATTCGTTCTTGTTTTGCTGCTGGAATGCCCGGCCCATTATCACAAAGACTTAACTGAACTTTTTGACTGGTGCGATGCAAGATCGATAAATTAATTTTTCCTTCTTCTGGAGTGTATTTAATCGCATTCTCTAGTAAATTAATAATTACTTGACGCACTAACTCTTCATCAGCATAGACAGCAGGTACATCTTGAGGAATATCTGCCGTCAATTGTTGAGATTTTTCGGTCATGCGATCGCTAAATTGACTAATAATATCTTTGCATAAAGGTTGTAAGTATAATTTTGATGGTTCTATTTGTAGTTGAGAACCAACATTTTTAGAGGCTTGTAATAAATCAGCGATCATTTTATTCATGATCTGGAATTGCTTTCTTGCCTGTTTAAATAATTGACCTCTAAGTTTTTGCGCTTTTTCTTGGTCTGGTTGAGAAAAGGATATTTCTAAAGTTTCTACTGCGATCGAAGCTGCTGTTAAAGGACTACGAAGATCATGAGCTAGCATCGCTAAAATTTGTTCTTTGAAACGCAGTTGCTCTTGAAGTTCTTCTTTTTCTCTTTGTAGAGTAAAAATTTTATCAGATAATCGAATTAATTCTGCTGAATATTTTACAGAATTATCTTCACCAACATACGAATATTTTTCTTCTTCTGAAATTTGTTCTT
Organism: Stanieria cyanosphaera PCC 7437; assembly: GCF_000317575.1. Lineage (NCBI taxonomy): Bacteria > Bacillati > Cyanobacteriota > Cyanophyceae > Pleurocapsales > Dermocarpellaceae > Stanieria > Stanieria cyanosphaera. The sequence goes on from NC_019748.1 coordinate 3,707,233, forward strand.
GTAAATTTACTTGTACTGAAGTTTGCCATCGAGGCCACCATTGTTGTAATTGATCGATTAAATTACTCCCAGTTAGAGTTTGTCTTGGCAAGGGATTGATCTTGACTAAAGCGGGAGTCGCAATCAACTTAAAATGTTCTACCAAATGAGGTTGTTTGCCGATTTCAATGACTTGTAACTCAAAAGGATATTCAGCTTGTAAATTTTCTAAATAAGTTTTGACACGTCTAATATACTCTTGAGAAGTAGGATGTTCATTAACAAACAAAAGTAACTGGAGCGTTTCTGGTTTAGAAACATCTTGGTTAAATCCTATCTGCTGACTGTCAGATTGCAACACTATATGAGACAACTAAAAAACTTCAAGAGAGATTGAGTTTTGATACTTGACTAACAATACTTTAACGATAGATTGTATTTTAATATTTATTTAATAAATTTGGAAATATTTACTCCCATATTGATCAATGTATTCAAGACTTCCTGTTTTTAACCGAACTTTATGTTAGATAATCTTAAGATATTATAAACCTTATCTAATTTACCCTAGCCTCTTACTCATCAAAAAAAATATCGCGGAAATATTATCATGGCTCTTGGTTATCTTGCTCTTGTTCTTCACGCCCATTTACCCTTTGTCAGGCATCCAGAAAGCGATTATGTTTTAGAAGAAGAATGGCTATTTGAAGCTATTACTGAAACTTACATTCCTTTACTCCACGTTTTTGAAAATTTAAAGCGAGACGGAATCGATTTCAAAATGACCATGAGTATGACACCTCCTTTGGTGTCAATGCTGCGAGATCCTCTTCTGCAAGAACGCTATGATGATCATTTGGCTCTTTTACAAGAATTAGCAGAAAAAGAAATTGATCACAACGAACATAATGGTCACATTTGTTATCTTGCTGAACATTATGCTAACTCTTTTAGTCAAATTCGTCACACTTGGGAGCGTTATAACCGCGATTTAGTTACAGCTTTTAAACAATTTCTTGATAGTAATAACCTCGACATCATTACTTGTGGAGCTACTCATGGTTATCTTCCTCTAATGAAGATGTATCCAGAAGCAGTTTGGTCACAAATAAAAGTCGCTTACGAACATTACGAAGAAAATTTTGGTCGTCCACCAAAAGGAATTTGGTTGCCAGAATGTGCCTACTATGAAGGATTAGAGCGAATGCTAGCAGATGCAGGTTTGCGCTATTTCCTGATGGATGGACATGGTTTACTTTATGCTCGTCCTCGTCCTCGTTTTGGTACTTATGCACCTATCTTTACTGAATCTGGAGTAGCTGCTTTTGGTCGAGACCACGAGTCTTCTCAACAAGTATGGTCTTCTCAAGTGGGTTATCCAGGGGATCCTGAATATCGAGAGTTTTATAAGGATTTGGGTTGGGAAGCGGAATATGAATATATTAAGCCCTATATTATGCCTAATGGTCAAAGGAAAAATACAGGGATTAAATATCATAAAATCACGGCTCGGGACGGAGGGTTATCGGAAAAAGCTCTTTACGATCCTTATTGGGCAAGAGAAAAAGCAGCCGAACACGCAGGGAATTTTATGTACAATCGGGGGCAACAAATTCAGCATTTAGCTGGAGTTATGCAACGTCCTCCTATTGTAATTTCTCCTTACGATGCAGAATTATTCGGTCACTGGTGGTATGAAGGTCCTTGGTTTATTGATTTTCTCTTCCGCAAAGTTTGGTATGACCAAAATACTTTTGAGATGACTCATCTTTCTGATTATTTGTGTCAAAATCCGACTCAGCAGGTTGCTCGTCCTTCTCAATCTAGTTGGGGTTACAAGGGATTCCACGAATATTGGCTTAATGAAACCAATGCTTGGATTTATCCTCATTTGCACAAGGCAGCCGAACGAATGATTAAACTTGCTTGTCGTGAACCAATAGATGAGTTGGAATGGCGAGCTTTGAATCAAGCAGCCAGAGAGTTGCTCTTAGCACAATCTTCGGACTGGGCGTTTATTATGCGCACTGGAACTATGGTACCATATGCAGTACGACGGACGCGATCGCATTTGTTACGTTTTAACAAACTCTATGAAGATATCCTGATTGGAAAAATTGACTCTGGTTGGTTAGAGAAAGTAGCAGAAATCGATAATATCTTCCCAAGTATCAATTATCGGGTTTATCGTCCTCTTTAATAATTAATTGATTCTCTCCAAACTAAATAGTGTTGATTTAGCGAGTTTAATGATTGTTTCAATCTATTTCAATGGCTCGCTTTTTCTTGTCTGATATTTTTTCTATTTAAAAATAATTAACTTGCATAACTTCCACTTGTTCCCCAGCAGCAATCTCAGTTTGACCAATGGGAATTACTGCCAAACTATTGGTTTGTGCCAAGTTAATTAAATTACCTGAACTGTGACTACCACCAGCTAAAGCAAATTCGTAAATACCATCAACTAAATGTAATTTTCCCCAAAGATAGGTTTCTCTTTTTCCTCCAGCCACCAAGCGATCGCGATTACGTGCTTTAATAAATGTAGGTTGCCAATTATCTTTTAATCCTGATAATTTTTTTAAGGCTGGTTGAACAAAACGCCAACAACTGACTAAGGCTGAAACGGGATTACCAGGAATACCAAAATAAACGCAACCATTGGCAAATTTAGCTACAGTTAAAGGTTTTCCAGGTTTAACCGCCACCGAACTAATCTGAATTTCTCCCCCTAATTGAGCTAGAATCTGTTCGACATAATCATAGTCACCTACCGAAACACCACCAGTAGATAGAACTAAATCGGCTGATTCAATTGCCGAAGAGATCGCCTTAATTAACTGTTGACAATCATCGGGAATAATTCCCAACTTAATCGGAATACCACCATTAGTGGTTACAAAACTAGCTAAGGCATACTGATTAGAATCAACAATTTGCCCTGGTTGAATCGGTTGCTTCGGTGTAATTAGTTCATCTCCTGTAGATAAAATGGCTACTTTGGGACGACGATAAACTGGTAACTTTGTACATTGGGCTGTAGCTAAAACCGCTATCTCAGGAGCGTTGATTATAATTCCAGGTGGTAACATCTCTTCTCCTGCCCGATAAAAAGAGCCTCGATGACGCACAAACTCTTTGGGTTGTGGGGCAGCAAAAATTTTGACTTGATTTCCTTCTCTCGTTGTATTTTCTTGAATCACAATCGTATCAGCCCCTGCTGGCATCATTGCCCCTGTAAAGATTCGGGCTGCTTGTCCCGATTTAATGGTAGTTTTTGGTTGGTAACCAGCAGGAATTTCTTCGACAATTTCTAAAAGTTTGGGATGTTCGTTATTACAGTTTTTAACATCTTCATAGCACACTGCATAACCATCCATAGCAGAGTTATCCCAATCAGGAAAATCCAATTTACTACTGACTGATGCTGCCAAAATCCGTAAAGGAGCAACTTCTAAATCAACAATTTCTACATCTTGTGAGGAACTTAAAGGTTGAACTAAATTGAGAATAATAGCTTCTGCTTGTTTGGCTGATAGCATGGATGGATAACTTAAGAATTACTTGCTTTAATCAATTTAACAAATATCTCAAAAGCGATCGCTATGTCTCCAGATGAATTAAGCTATAGAAGGTTTCCTAGAGTCCCCATCAAACGAAGAGTAGGAGCTTTTTTAATTGATTTTGTCACAGTTTGGTTTGTTAGTTCTTTTTTTGGTAATTCCATCCAATGGCTCATTTTTATCCTTGGTTGGTTAGTAATGAGAGTTGTAGTAGTCGACAAAAATCAAGGACAAAGTTTAGGTAGTTGGGCGTTGGATCTGAAAGTTATTGATGCGCGTTTTAATAAAATTCCTGATTTAGTTGTTTTGGGTAAAAGAGAAGGCATTCTCGGTTTCGCTGCGGTACTCGCTATGTATGGGTTAGAAATTAACCTTAGAAATGGTTTATCAATGTTATTGTTACTAACCCCTCTGCTCGTAGACTGTGGTATAGCGTTTGCTGACGAAGAACTCAATCAAGCTTTTCATGACCGTTTAGCTTCAACTATTGTGATTCAAACTCCCAGAGGTTACTCTTTAGATTTGAGACTCAAAAAATTACTTGCTCAAATTAAGAATAATATGCGAAAATATTGATTTGCGTGTGAACAGTACTCCGCCCTATCAGGGTGTTTTGCGTTGCGTTCACTTTGTCAATACAGTGATTAGGTCTGCCGACTAGAGATCGGCGTATCTCACTGTAAATATAGATAACTCTATAAGTTGTAATTAATTTTTCTTGAAACAATGGCAAGTAAAAAAGGTGTCCGCATTATTATTAATTTAGAATGCACTGAGTGTCGCACTAACTCTAACAAACGTTCTGCTGGAGTATCTCGTTACACAACCAGCAAAAACCGTCGCAACACTACAGCGAGATTAGAACTGAAAAAGTTTTGTACCCATTGCAACAAACATACGGTTCACAAAGAAATTAAATAATTAAAATCAATTAATTTATTAATCAAATACAGCAAAAATCATGGCATATTATCGTAAACGTCTTTCTCCAATCAAACCTAGCGATCCAATTGATTATAAAGATATTGAATTATTACGTAAATTCATCACTGAAAGAGGAAAAATTTTACCTCGTCGTATAACTGGTTTAACCGCTCAACAGCAACGAGACTTGACCGATGCGGTTAAAAAAGCTCGTTTAATAGCTTTATTGCCCTTTATTAATGCAGAAGGCTAACCAAGAAAAAACTTATTTTCTTCTGGTTAAGACAGATTTAAGTTCAAAAAGGTAGACTGAATATTAAGTCGTAAAATCAATGTTAAAGCACAAAGCTGGTGGAAAAGGGAACACTGATTGAATTCAGAATACAAGGAGAGCGTCGTCTTGCAGTTGCCGAACGACCAGAAGGAAAAAAAGATTGGATTGTAATTGATGAGAGTGGGCAGTCGCATAAAATACGTCCTCAGCGCGTAGAATATACCGTTAATGGTGGTTTGTATAAGCCTTCTGACATTGCCAATTTTATCAACGAAGCTCAATCTTACCTCGATCCAAGTAGTTTAGAAGTAGCTTGGGAAATATTGGTAGAAGATGGTGATTTAGTGACACCCCAACAAATGGCTGAATTACTATTTTCTGACCAATCTCCAGCTTTGTGTTATGCTGCTCATCTTCTTTTAAGTCAAGATAAAATTTACTTTAAAAATAAAGGTGATGCTTACGAACCACGTTCAGCAGCACAAGTAGAAGAAATTAAGCATCAACTAGAAGTAGAAGAACAAAGAAATCGCGAAAAAGAAGAATTTATCAGCCATCTTCAACAAGCGTTGGCAGGAAAACCAGTAGAATGGACAGAAAGCGATCGCAATAAGCTGGAAACATTAGAAAAATTTGTTATTCAACCAGAATATAACTCTCGTGTAGCTCAAGAAATCCTAAGTTTAGCTAGGAAAGGAACTGACTCTCAAGCAGCATTTGAGTTATTAGTAGAATTAGGATGGTGGAGCAAACATGAAAACTTATTTTTACGACGTAGTTCTTATCCTACGTATTTTCCCAAAAAGGTACTTGATGTGGCGCAATTTTATCTGCAATCTCCACCGTTTGACCCTGACTCGAATCGTCTTGATTTGACTCATTTAAAAGTCTACACAATTGATGATGAAAGTACAGAAGAAATAGATGATGGTTTAAGCGTTGAATACAGTGAAGATGGAAAGTCAGCTAAACTGTGGATACATATTGCCGATCCTAGTCGAATAGTTACTCCTGGAGATGAACTAGATTTAGAAGCCCGTCGTCGTAGCACTAGCTTATATTTACCGACAGGAATGATCTCGATGTTTCCTTCGGAACTTGCCACTGGACCAATGAGTTTAATCCAAGGTCAAACTTGTGCAGCTTTAAGTTTTGGCGTGGTGCTTGACGAAACAGGATTAGTCAAAGAATACAGTATTCACCCAACTTTGATCAAACCTACTTATCGTCTAACTTACGATGATGTCGATGAAATGCTTGATTTGGGGGTTACTAAAGAACCTGAAATTGCCGAATTAGCTAAATGGGCGAGTTTAAGAAGAAAATGGAGACAACAACAAGGCTCAATTCAAATCTTGATGCCCGAATCTTTGATTAAAGTCAAAGAAAACGAAGAAATTATCATTGAATTGTTAGATGAGTCTAAATCTCGGCAATTAGTTGCAGAAATGATGATTTTAGCTGGAGAAGTAGCAGGCAAATACGGACAAGAACACAATTTACCTCTACCTTTTCGCGGACAACCACAACCAGAGTTACCTCCAGAAGAAGAACTGCTGCAATTACCACCAGGACCGGTACGTTTTTGTGCCTTGCGTCGCTGTATGCCTCGTAGTGAAATAAGTACTACTCCTGCTCGACACGCAAGTCTGGGTTTGGATAGTTATATCCAAGTTACTTCTCCGATTAGAAGATATACTGATTTGCTAGCTCACTTTCAGATTAAAGCTCATTTGCGCAATGAAAGCTTACCATTTTCTGGAGAAGAGTTACAGGAAATTATTTACAGCGTTGCTAATTCAGCGTATGAAGCTACTTTAGTAGAACGTCAAACTAATCGTTATTGGGGATTAGAATATTTACGACGTAATTCTAACCGCGTTTGGGGAGTGTTAGTATTGCGTTGGTTAAGAGAAGAAGACCGTTTAGGAATTATTTTATTAGAAGATTTGGGATTAGAATTACCTCACCGTTTTGAAAGAGCGGTAACTTTAGGCGATCGCTTAGAAGTTCAGGTTACTCGTGCAGATCCTCATCGAGATGAAATTCGTTTTCGAGAAATTACTCCTTCAGAAATTCAAGCAACTGTTTAATTGAATGATGACTAGGCTGTGAATCAACTTCAAGTTAATCAAATTGTTTGTTTAGAGCAAGATAATTTTTGTCTTTACTGTGAAGTTATTCAACTTATTCCTCAGCGAAAATATTGCTGGGTTAGACCTTTGTTACTAGTTTTCTTTAATTCTTCATTCTCAACTGCTGATAGAGCGATCGCACTTAATAATAGTTCCGATCTACTCTTGCCTGAAAGTTTATTTAGAGCAGCTTTTGATACAGAAATGCTCAATGTATTATCTTTACTGCCAGAGTTAGAAACAAATTCAGAAACAAACTATCAAGTTCAGCAAGAGCTAAGTGGTTGTATTCAAAAAGTTTGGCAAGCTAATCGCAATTTATTTGATACTGTGTAAGCTGATTAGCTTAGAAATCGATCTAAAGTAGTAAAGATTTATCTTTTTACTATTTAGAACTATTTAGGTCTTTTATCAATAAATTATAAATTTAAGAAAACTATTTGCTAATATAATCTACTTTTAGAAAAAAAGTTAATAGAAAACTCGGTTAATTACTTTATTTTTTACATTTATATTATAAATTTAGGTAAAAACTGTTTATCTAACAAAATAAATTGTAACTGAAATTACAATTTGTTAAAAAAAATGTAGATAAAATATTTTCTTATTCAAAGAAAAACATTATTTGATGAATTGAAATAATAATTTCAGTATTTTATCTGAGATAAAAATGAGTCAAATAAAATATAAATATATTAGGACTTTAAATTTATTGATTAACTACACAGTTTCTTATCTCAAGGATAACGAAACTGTGGTTTATTTGGACACATCTTATCCTACTTTAACCTTAGCTTTAAATAAAATTCAAATCTTTTTTACTTATGTATCAAGATTCGATAAAGTTAACGGTTTAAGGTAGCTATCTGTAAATTTACAGATTATCCTCTATGGAATAAAAGTAATTAATTTTTTAAGCAATATATAATTTTAACGAAGACAAAGAAAATGAGTAGTACTGCAATATATAACAACATAACTGCTTTTCAACCTCAAGGCTATGTAAGTGCTGCTAATGCAACAGAATTTTTAGAGCAGTTAAGCAAGGCAGTTAGAACTAAAACTGATTCGATTTTTTTAGTAGATATGACAGAAGTGGAATTTATGGATAGTGCCGGATTAATGGCTTTAATTAAAGGCTTCCGTTTAGCACAAAACTTAAATCGTCGTTTTAGCCTTTGTTCAGTTCCACCATCAGTACGAATGATTTTTGAACTCACTCAATTAGATAACGTGTTTGAAATATTTGATAATCGCGATAGTTTTGAAGCTTCAGTTTCACTGAATTAAGTTCAAAAAGCAACTAAGTAAAATCTGTTAAGTATTGGCAAGGTTCGGTATATTAAAAAGGCTAAGATAATTGCCTAGCTTCGTTAAGGAGAAATATGCCGTGACTCTTGCCTTTAATCAATTAATTAATTCCGAAATCAATAAACCAGCGCGTTATCTTGGTAATGAGCTAGGAGCAAAGCATAAACCCTGGAATACGGCTGAAGTACGCTGGATTTTAACTTATCCAGAGATTTATGAAGTTGGTGCATCTAATCTGGGTCATATTCTTCTCTACAATATTATCAATGCTCAACCTAAACAATTATGCGATCGCACTTATTTACCTGCACCAGATTTAGCAGCTAAGTTAAGAGCAACTAATACACCTTTATTTGCTTTAGAATCAAGAAGATCGGTTAAAGAGTTTGATATTATTGGTTTTAGTCTTAGTTACGAGTTAGGGGCAACTAATATCTTAGAAATGCTCGATTTGGCTCAGATTCCCTTAACTTGGCAAGACAGAATTGAGTTAGATTATCCTTTAATTTTTGCAGGGGGACAAACAGCTACATCCAACCCTGAACCTTATGCAGACTTTTTTGATTTCATTGTTTTAGGCGATGGAGAAGAACTTTTACCAGAAATTGGTTTAGTTATTGAAGAAGGAAAAGCAACAGGATTAAGCAAAGAAGAATTATTATTAGATTTAGCCCAAGTACCTGGAGTTTATGTACCTCGGTTTTATGATCTAGCAGAAGATGGTTCAGTTCATCCTAATCGTCCTGATGTTCCCCAAAGAATCTTGAGAAGAGTTGCTACTCCTATTCCTGCCTATTCAATTGGCTTAGTTCCTTATATTCAAACAGTTCACGACCGCTTAACTGTAGAAATTAGAAGAGGTTGCACTCGCGGTTGTCGTTTCTGTCAACCAGGAATGTTAACTCGTCCTGCGACTGATGTTGAACCAGAACAAGTGGTAACGGCAATTGAACAGGGAATGCGGAAGACTGGATACAATGAATTTTCGCTTTTATCTTTAAGTTGTTCCGATTATTTAGCTTTACCTGCGGTAGGGATGGAAATCAAAAACCGCCTCAAAAACGAAAATATTTCTCTTTCTTTACCAAGTCAAAGAGTAGACCGTTTTGATGAAAATATTGCCAAAATCATTGGTGGTACTCGTCAAGCTGGTTTAACTTTTGCACCTGAAGCAGGAACGCAACGGATGCGGGATGTAATTAATAAGGGATTAACTAATGAAGAATTACTTAGAGGTATTAAAACCGCCGTCGAACAAGGTTGGGATAAGGTAAAACTCTACTTCATGATTGGTTTACCAGGAGAAACCGATGTCGATGTAATTGGTATTGCTGAAACTGTTCGTTGGTTGAGACAAGAATGTCGTTTACCCAAAAGAAAACGATTAGATTTTAACATTACCATTTCCAACTTCACTCCTAAACCTCATACCCCTTTTCAATGGCATTCTGTTTCAACGGCTGAGTTTATCCGCAAGCAAGAATTACTGCGTCAAGAATTTCGTGGTATGAGAGGAGTTAAGGTTAACTATACCGATGTTCGGATTTCAGCAATGGAAGATTTCGTCGGTAGAGGCGATCGCAGTTTAGCTGTAGTCGTTCGTCGTGCTTGGGAATTAGGCGCAGGAATGGATTCTTGGTGGGAAAATTTAAATCAAGCCTATCAAGCCTGGGAGAATGCGATCGCAGAAGCTGGTTTAACTTGGAAATATCGTCAAGTAGAACAGGGTGAATGGAATGTCTTTCAGGATCAAAACTCTTTAGATGCGCCTTTACCTTGGGATCACCTCAATACTGGAATTGACAAAGAATGGCTCAAAGCTGATTTACAAAGAGCTTTAGAGGCTGCTACAGTGCCTGATTGTGCTTTTGATGGTTGTTCTCATTGTGGTGTTTGTAGTACCGATTTTGGTCATAATATTGTTGTTCCTCCACCCCCGATTCCTGAATTTGTGGGACATTACCAACCCAATCACACTAGAACTCAAAAAATTAGAGTTTGGTTTGGTAAACATGGTTCAATGGCATTAGTGAGTCACCTAGATTTAGTGAGGCTATTTGACCGCGCTGTCCGTCGTGCTGCTTTACCAATTTCTTATACAGGTGGTTTTCATCCGGGTCCTAGAATTTCTATTGCTAACGCTTTATCTTTAGGTACTACTAGTAGTGGTGAAATTGTTGATTTTGAATTAACAGAAGATTTATTACTGGAAGATTTTCGTCAACGGTTAGTTGCTCAATTACCGAGTGATTTACCTATTTATCAGGTAGAAGAAGTTGAAATAAAATCTCCTGCTGCAACTGGTTTGTTAGAAAAAGCCGAGTATTTAATTACTGTGGCAAGTGAACAAGATTGTAGTTGGGATGATTGGCAAAAATGGATTGAAACCATTAATGAAACCAAAGAATTTTGGTGGGAAAAAACGACAAAATCAGGTAAAAAACAGCAAATAAATTTACGTGATTATTTGTTTGAGCTTAAAATTGAATCAGAAAATCAATCACAAAGTGATTCAGTTGTGCTTCGTTATGTTGGCAGTTGTCGCAATGATGGAACAAAACTTTTACCAGAACAATTAGTTTATATGTTGGAGCAGGTAACTAAACAAGAATTTAGTCTATTAAAAGTTCATCGTCAACGATTAATTCTAGGTACTTAAACTCAAAAAATAAACAATCAATCAGAGGAATTAATTTTCCTCTTTTTTTATTTCATGTAATCAGAAATCACTTATCTATTAATTAGGTTTAAGATAGACAAACTCTTATTGTTGCCTAAAAGCTTTGGTTTATTTTGATTATTGCTCACCCTACAAATAAGTAGCTTCATTTAATTAGACATAAAATATAGCAGTCCTAAATCATTCATGAACAAACATTAACCTAATTTCTGCCTTCTGCTTTTTACTTTTTGACAATAACTTATGTTCACAAATCTTAGAGGATTGCTATAGTTTTGATTTGGGGACTGAAAGATATAGCAGATTGGGGAGATTAGTTTAACTTTTAATTAGATTTTTTCAAAAAATTAAATAAATGAGATTCCCAATCCTCTCTAAAATTAAATAACTAAGTAAAGTAAATCTTAATAAAATATTAAGCTAGTGACTAAACAAAAATATATAGTAACCGTTCTAGGAGCAGGAGTTTGGGGGAATGCTTTAGCTGTTTTAGCCCGTCGCAATCAACATCAAGTACGTTTGTGGTCGCGTCGTAGTTTTGAACCTTTAGCTTCAGCAATTAGTGAAGCCAAAATTATTATTTCAGCAGTTTCTATGAAAGGAGTTAGACCATTAGTCGAACAATTACAAACTGTTCACTTACCAAAACACAGTATTTTAGTTACTGCGACCAAGGGATTAGACCCTCTCACTACTCTGACTCCTTCTCAAATTTGGCAAACCGCTTTTCTGAACCATTCTGTAGTAGTTCTCTCTGGCCCTAATTTATCTAAAGAAATTGAGCGCGGATTACCTGCTGCTACCGTAGTTGCTAGCAATGAGCTTAAATCAGCCGAAACTGTACAGCAAGTTTTTGCTTCTGATACTTTTCGTGTTTATGCTAGTAGCGATCCGCTAGGGGCAGAATTAGGAGGAACTCTCAAAAATGTTATGGCGATCGCAGCAGGAGTTTGTGATGGCTTACAACTAGGCACAAATGCTAAAGCTGCTTTACTAACCAGGGCTTTACCAGAAATGATTCGTGTTGGTACTTATTTAGGAGCAAATCCAGAAACTTTTTTTGGCTTATCTGGTTTAGGAGATTTAATCGCAACTTGTGATAGTCCTTTGTCTCGTAATTATCAAGTAGGTTATCAGTTAGCTCAAGGTTTATCCTTAGAAGAAATTTTATCAAAGTTAGAAGGAACGGCTGAAGGAGTTAATACTACAGATGTTTTAGTCAAAACTGCCGTTCGGCAACAACTTGCCGTCCCCATTGCTTATCAAGTCTATCGTTTACTACACGGTAAAATTACGCCTCAGCAAGCAGTTCAGGCTTTAATGGCTAGAGAACTTAAAGAAGAATTTTCTGATTTAGATTTGTAATTATTTTATTTCAATCTATCTAATTGCTAGCTACTTTTTTAGATACCCTTTCATTTACTATGAGTACTTTTCTGAACATTCAATTGTTTTAAGTACCTAAGCAAAATCGTTATGAGTATGATATATTTGTAAAGGTTCGTAAATATTATTGATCTCAAATCAAGTTAAAGGAAAATACTTGCTTTCAAAGCAAGTAAACCTGTGACATCAAGTCGTAACTTACGAATTAAAACAAGTAGGTATTTGAGGAGACCAAAACAATATGGAAGGATGTTTAAGAGTAGGACAACAAGCTCCTGACTTTACTGCTACTGCCGTTTTCGATCAAGAATTCAAGACAATCAAATTGTCTGACTACCGTGGTAAATATGTAGTCTTGTTCTTTTATCCTTTGGACTTTACGTTTGTTTGTCCTACAGAAATTATTGCTTTTAGCGATCGCTATGAAGAATTCAAAGCATCAAACACCGAAGTTTTAGGTGTCTCCGTAGATAGCGAATTTTCTCACTTAGCTTGGATTCAAACCGACCGCAAAGAAGGCGGAATTGGCGATATTGCCTATCCTCTTGTGTCTGATATCAAGAAAGAAATCAGTACTGCTTATAACGTTCTCGATCCTGAAGCAGGAGTTGCTCTTAGAGGACTATTTATCATTGACAAAGAAGGAGTAATTCAACACTCGACAATCAATAATTTATCTTTTGGTCGTAGTGTGGATGAAACTCTAAGAACGCTTAAAGCAATTCAATACGTACAATCTCATCCTGACGAAGTTTGTCCTGCTGGCTGGCAAGAAGGAGACAAAACTATGGTTCCCGATCCAGTCAAGTCTAAAGTCTATTTTTCTGCCGTTGGTTAGTAATTGATACTAACAGAAAAATTTTAACGGGGAGACGCTCCGCGTAGAGGGGTAACGGCAGGAACGACCCCTCACTAATCTGACCGATTCAAATCATTAATAATTTATATTAACTGTCTCATTACTTTTTTTTGGAGAATGGGACAGTTTTTTTATTAATAAATATCTGCAATTTTTTGAGGTTAAATTTATCAATTTAAAAATAAATTGATAGTAAATTTTATAATTTTATTTTGCTTTTTAAATAAAAATAAACTATTAAAATATTTGCGTATTTGTGCGGAGATCAATTGCAACTTAGTTAGAGATTTCCGTAAAACAACTATGGTGCAGGATTGATAGTGAACAGAAAATTAAATTTAGATTCGCTTAATGATTTTATTGGTTAGTCACTATCTAATTCCTATGTCTACTCAATCTTTTAGTTTTCGTTGTATAGAATTACTGCAAGCCTATGCTTCTAACCCTTCTTTAAAACTACGTAATCAACTAGTAGAACTTAATGCAGGTTTAGTCAGAAAAGTAGCTCATCAAGTTAGTAGAAAATGTGCTGAACCTTATGAAGATCTAGAGCAAATTGGTTACCTCGGTTTAATTAGAGCAATTGAGCGTTTTGATACTCATCAAGGTTCTGCTTTTAGCTCTTTTGCTATTCCTTATATTCGTGGTGAAATGTTACATTACCTAAGAGATAAAGGTAGTATGATGAGGATTCCTCGTAGGTGGCAAGAGCTTTATAATCAAGGCAAAAAACTACGTAAACAATTGATTGAAGCCCTAGAAAGATTACCTTATGATACAGAAATTGCTAAAGCTTTAGGAGTATCTGTACAAGAATGGAGTGAATGTCAATTAGCTCTACAAAATCGTTTACCGATAAGTTTGGATGCATTAGTTAATCAATCTCAAGATTCTTCAATTACTTTTGGTGAAACAATTGCAGATCCTAATTATCAAGAAATTCGACAATTAGAAGAAGACAAAATGCAATTACAAAGGGCAATGAGCCAGCTAGAAGAAAAAACTAAAGCAGCTATTGAATGTGTATATTTATGGGATTTACCTCGTAAAGAAGCTGCTCAATATATTGGCATTAGTCCTATGACAGTTACTAGACATTTACACAAAGGAATAGAACAGTTAGGAGCAATCATGCAACCTCAAGCTGCCTAATCAAGATAGGAGTTTGTATATATGTTTTCAATTGAAAATAATAATTACGCCAATAAAACAAACTTTGGAGTAACAATCATAATTATGACTGAGTTAACCTTAACTAATACTGGATAATAAATAAATGCTATTAACTAGCAATTTAATTAGCCAAACTGATAGTTAGGATCAAATTTGCGCCCTTAACCAGGCTAAAGGTAAAGAAGAAAATTTCGCTACTTTAGGAACAAACGCTCTTTTGCTGAAAACGTCGTATTGATTCTGTTCAATTGCATTCAGAATACCTTGATAAAGTATTAAAGAAGTCCACACGGGTAAACGAGAATCTCTAATTAAATAACGAATGCCTGCTTCTGCTTGATGATAATAGTTTCTAGCTCTTTTAATCTGAAAACGCATTAAAGCTAACCAACGTTCATCAATTACTCCTTGCATTAAATCTTGCTCTGTATAATTAAAAGCTTTTAAATCTTCTAACGGTAAATAAATACGACCTCTTTGAGCATCCTCTCCTACATCGCGCAAAATATTGGTTAGTTGCATAGCTATTCCTAAAGAAATAGCTTCTTCTTTGGGGATATAAGTTTGACCATCTTTTTCCCAAGGTACATTGTTTTGGTTGTTGCTAATTCCTAGGATGGCATTAGACATTAAACCTACTGTACCGGCAACGCGGTAACAATAAAGTTTTAATTCTTCAAAAGTTTCATAACGATTGCGATGTAAATCCATTCTTTGTCCCGCAATCATATCTCGAAAGGGTTGGATGTCCATCGGGAAACTTTTAATTGTATCAATTAAAGCAACATCGGTATCATCTGTTGGCTCTCCTGCAAAGATAGATTCTAATTGTTGTTCCCATTGCGCCAGAGTTTCTATAGTTGTGTCTTTTGCTTCAACGCCATCTACTAATTCATCAGTACGACGACACCAAGCATAAATTGCCCAGATTGCTTTACGCTTTTCTTTGGGCATTAATAAAGTTCCAAGATAGAAAGTTTTAGCGTATTCTGCCGTAATTTGACGACAATATTCGTATGCCTCAGTGACTGAGGCTAAGTTTGTTTTAGGTTTTGATTTAGGCAATTGCAGCATGCGGGAGCAAGAAGAAATACTGTCCGTGGTTAGAACAAGGCAATCGGTTGTTTTTTTAGCCATTGAGCATTTTCTCATTTATTAGCTTAATTAACTACCAATTGTGGCTACTTCTGGTTTGATTTCTTGAGTAGTCGAATTATCAGACGCGATTGCATCTGCTGCTAGCTTACCAGAAAGAACAGCGCCTTCCATACTACCCAAATATTTTTGCATAGTATAACTTCCAGCTAAATAAAAGTTAGCAATAGGAGTTTTTTGAGAAGGACGATAAGCTTGACAACCAGGAACCGCTTTATAAACAGAACGAGGAGTTTTTACTACGCGATATTTTAACAATTTTGCAGGATTTTCACCTGTAAAATGTTGTGGAAACAGTTTTTCTAACTCTTTCATCGTCGCAGCAATAATTTCTTCCTCAGATTTATTAATCCAGTCTTCAGCCGGTGCTAAAACTAGTTCTAGCATAGAGCGGTCAGGATTTGAATATTCACGACAAGTATTACTCATGTCGGCATAAACACTGAGTAAGGGAGAACGAGAAAATAATAATTGATCGATATCGGTCATTTTACGATCAAACCAAAGATGAAGATTTATTACGGGAACTCCCTCTAAACCATTTAATTTTTGAAAGAAATCTAATTCGCGCCAAGATTGAGGCAACATCACTTTGAGCGGATCGACAGACATGGCTGAAACATAAATATCAGCAGTAATTAATTGATCATCTGCACCGTCTAAGCCTCTAATTAAAAAGCCTTTAACTGTTTTGTCTTCATTTAAGAAAATTTCTTTGAGAGGGGCGTTTAATTTGACATCACCACCTCTAGCCTTAATGTAATCAACCATTGGCTGACACAATCTTTCTGTAGGCGAGCCATCTAAAAACGCTACTTTAGAACCATATCTTTCTTGAAGAAAACGATTCAGTGCTGTCAAAGGTACTGTAGCTGAAACTTCCTCTGGGTTGATAAAAGTCAAAGCTTTTGAAGCAGCAATAAAAATATCACTATTGACCCTTTCGTCAACACCTCGCATTCTCAGCCAATCTAAAAGACTAAATTTATCCATGTCTTCAACGTATTGTTGACCCCTCACTACTGCTGGGAGTAAGCCAATCGCAAAACGAATTTTTTGCTCCCAAGTCAACATATCTTTATTGCGAAGAATCGATAAGATGACATTAATAGGTGCAGGCAAATCAGGGACATCGAAGCGAGAATAAGTTCCTGGCTTTTCTGGTTGATTAAATATTAATGTATGTTCTTTCCACTGAAGACGGTCTTCAATCCCCAACTCCTTAAATAATTGAAGCATATTAGGATATGCTCCAAAAAAGACATGAAGTCCAGTTTCGTACCAATCTCCATCTTCATCTTGCCAAGCAGCAACTAAGCCACCTAAGACATCTCTTCTCTCAAGGACTATGGGTGTATGCCCAGCATCTACTAGATATTTGGCACAAGACAGTCCAGCTAAACCTGCTCCGGCGATCGCAACTCGCATTTAAAATACTATTCTTCTTAATTACTGTTTATCTTTACTTAACTCAAATATTATACTTTGCATTTTGTTACATTTGGCTAATCTTATCTTAAGAATGCGACAAATTGGTTTTTTTGTTGACTTTACGCTCGGTAGAACTTGAGCTTTTTAAAGATTGCTAGATACTACTGTGCTGATGGTTGAGGAGGATTAGCAGGCGGTTTTGCTTCAGGAGTTTGATTGAGCGGTTGAGGTTGAGGAGGATTAGCAGGCGGTTTTGCTTCAGGAGTTTGATTGAGCGGTTGAGGTTGAGAAGGATTAGCAGGCGGTTTTGCTTCAGGAGTTTGATTGATGGGTTGAGGTTGAGGAGGATTAGCAGGCGGTTTTGCTTCAGGAGTTTGATTGATGGGTTGAGGTTGAGGAGGATTAGCAGGCGGTTTTGCTTCAGGAGTTTGATTACCTTGATTATTATTTTCGACTGGCTTAGAATTTGGTTCTCTTTGATTTGAAGCTGGTTGAGGCGGTTTTTCGATATTTTGTGGTTTTTGAGGAGATAAAGGCGTTTCTGGTTTAGTTTCCTGTTCTTTTCTTAAAGAAGGAAGAGTTAAAGAAGGACAAATTTCTGCGTCATACTGATAGTTAACAGTTACTTGATAAGGTTTGGGTTGATTGGTTTGATTGTTGAATTTGCGATCGCTTAAAGCTTGACTCGCTTGTTCGTTAAAAATAGGATATTCTGAGCCTTTAATCAATTCCAAAGCCAATACTTGACCACTAGCATCAACTACCACTCCATAAACACTTGTTCCTTCTAAACGACGAATACAAGCATCACGGGGATAAGTTCCTTCAATCACCATGATTTCTGGATTGACTGTTTTAATTTGATTGAGCCAAGCGACATAATTTTTTCTGGCATCTTCATCAGTACTGCCACCTTCTTTCTTCTGCAAACTACTACTTAAATCACGCACATTTTTATTTAGTCTTTGCTGACGTTGTGCTGCAATTTGCTGAGAATTTGGTTGTGTTGCTGGTTTTTCTGGCGGTTTAGGTTGAGGTTGAGGAGGATTAACTTCAGGCTTTTGAGCTTCTGGAAGTTTTTCTGGCGGTGCTTGGATAGTTGCTGGTGGTTTGATTGCTGGATTTGTTTGAGAATCAGATTCTAAAGGAGGTAAAGGCGGTGGTAAAGGTAAAGAAGAGAAATCACCTATAGGTGGTAATTTGATATCAGTACTTGGTAAAGGAGGAAGAGGCGGTAAAGGAGGTAAATTAAAGTTTGGTGGCGGTGGTAAAGGAATAGGTACTAAATCTGGATACAAATTGCCATTAGGTCCAATACTAGGTGGTAAAGCAAATGATTGAACGCCATTGTCTAAAGGCGTGGTATTAAATTCTGGTACGTCTAGTTCAAGATTTAAATTAGGTAAACGAGCTTCTTCTTCAGGAGTTAGTTCGATTACAGGCACATTAATTCTTCCAAGTGGATTTTTATCTTGGAGCGAAAAATTAGGTAATCCATACTTATAAACTAAAAAATGAAGTATTAAAGAGACAAATAAAGCTATATAAGTTGGATTAATTATTTTACTTGAAAAATTATTTAGTCTAGATTCGTAAGACATACCACCAGCAAGGAATTTTAATTTAATTTCTAAGTTGTACAGGCATTACTAAATAAGTCATTTTAAAACCACCTACAGGAGTAAAAATCACAGGTTGATTCCATTCATTCAATTGCATTTTAATTTCTGAAGCAGGCATTGCTTTTAGTCCATCCATTAAATATTTAATATTAAAAGCAATATCAATACTTTCACCAATTATTTCCGCAGGTAAAGCTTCTTTAGCATTGCCTACATCTCTAGCATCAACAGAGAGAAATAACTGTTGAGCTTCACTATCAAGACTAAATTTAACAACATTATTTTTTTGAGCTAAAACTGCTACCAATTCTAAACTATTTATTAGTCGTTTACGATCTACTATCATTTGTCGACTAAAATTACTTGGAATTAATTGATTATAAGCAGGATAAGAACCTGTTAATTTCAAACTGCTTAAACGTTTATCTCCTAATTCAAAAATAACCTGAGTTTCATCAAAACTAAATTTAATAGTTTGATCTGCTGGGCTATTAACTAAAATTCTTTCTAATTCTCTTAAAGCTTTAGCAGGAATTGTAACAGCAAAATCTTTAACAAGATTTGTTGTTTTTGCTAAGGATTCTTCGGCTGATGTAGGTTCTACTTCAGAAGTTTCTGGAACTTCTAAAGGAGTTTGTACTACTGCTAAACGATGACTATCGGTGGCAGCAAATTCTAAACTATCTATCACAAAATCATCTTTCTGGGTTTTAAAATGAATACCTGTCAAAATTTGTTTTGATAATTCGGTACTAGCAGCAAACAAACAGCATTTTAAACCTTCTGTTAATGCAGATACTGGTAGTAAAACGGTGCAAACATTTTGTTCTTCTATATTTAATTCAGATGATGCGTTTTCTTCTTCAGTATTAATAGTAGGAAGTTCAGGAAATTCTGAAGCATCAATTCCAGAAAGTTGATATTTTCCTGAAGGAGAACTTAAGATAGCAACAATATTTTGTTCGCTTCCTAAAGTAGCATTTGATAAGCTATCTTCAACAGAAGTATTTACATCTAAGTTAATTTCCATTTCTGGTAACTTAGACACAATATCGTTAAATAGTTTAGCCGGTAAAGTAATTGAACCTCCTTCACTAACTTCAGCATTAAAACTTGTCCGAATTGCTAAATTTCCATCAAAAACAGTTAAACTGACTTTTTGAGTTGTGTCATCGGCAATAACAAGTACATTGCCTAATACCAAAGGTTCGGGACGAGAAGGAACTATTCGACTTACCAAGGACAAATTGCTATTAAGATCGCTTTGACTACAAATAAGTTTCATAAAAAATAATTATATAAATGACTAAATTTTAGTTCAATTGTATTATAAAAAGAGTTATTCAAAGCATCATTTTATTAGAATCATGACAATTGCTTCAAGTTCCACAAAAAAGCTGCAATAGAGAACAAATTTCTAAAAATAAAACAAAATTACCCCAATCTGAGCTTTGTTAACTAGGTAAAATAAATTTATAGTGAAACAATTTAATCCAATTCACACAAACTAACTCAAGATCGCAGTTTATATATAAACGCCTACTCTAACCAAGACTATTTTCAATAGTTTAATTAAAATTTAATTTTTCTGTATAGCTCCAAACCAGGTAAAAAAAATGATGCTCCAAAATAGTCAAACTATACGTTATTACCAAAAACTCACCGATGCCATGGTTGATCTATGGCAAAGAGGTTATCGTTTTGAAGAAATTAGAATGTATATGGAAGGTTATCTTGCTTGTCTGCGACATAGCAATAACATTGAGGCATATCAAATTAATCGCTTAGAAGAAGAAGCATTTCGATTTCTTCGCGATCCTTCCAATTTTGAGTTATCGATGCCCCAACCAGAATCAGATTATTATTAGCTAAATAAAAGGGGTGGTATTGATTAGTAACCATTTATATAGCAATTTACTAGCTCAATTATAATCGCTAAGTATTTGGTACTGTTCAATTTGCTTCCCCTTTAAGTAAACGGTTTTTAAGAAGCGAGAGCTACTTCTACCATTTGTTGCAGTTCACCACTTTGATAGAGTTCAATCATAATATCTGAACCACCGACAAATTCTCCGTTGATATAAACTTGGGGAATAGTAGGCCAGTTAGAATATTCTTTAATACCTTGACGAATTTCCAGATCTGCTAGTACATCTACTGTTTCATAGGGAACACCTAAAGTATTAAGAATTTGCACTACATTATTAGAGAAACCACATTGAGGCATTAGTTTTGAGCCTTTCATAAAGACCAAAATTTTGTTGTTATTAATTAATTGATCGATTCTATCTTTTACGGCAGTACTCATAATTCCTTTCCACAAATTGAAAAAACTACAAAAAAATTTTCAGCTTGATGGTCACTAATACTATAAACTTACTTAAAATTTAAACAAGTTGACCTGTTGCTTGCCAAGCTTGAGGAGTGTAAGTTTTTAAAGCTAGAGCATGAATAGCTTCCGATGCCATTGCTTCTTGTAATGCTCCATACACAAGTTGATGTTGTTTAACTCTACTTTTTCCTTCAAATTCAGCAGATACAACGATCGCTTCAAGATGATCACCACCACCTGTTAAATCTCTTACTGTTACTTGAGCATCAGGTAGCTTTTCTTTGATCATTGTTTCAACTAATTCCAAGTTAATCATAAACTTTCCTTGATTGAGATAGCAATTACTTCAATTATTTTGACGTATTTAACTAACTCGAAGTTAATTAAAAATTACTTAGTGGAGTTGGAAGTAGGGAAAGCATCTTCAACAAAGCCAATTTCAAACAATTGTTGATAAGCTTTTTTACCTAGCTCAGTGGTAGGATTTTGAGATTTAACTACCTGAATTAATAATGGTACAGATAACTCTGGTTGATTTTGTGCGCGATGAACTAAAGCTAGTTGATAGGTAGCTTCATCTCGCATCTGTCCAGTTTCCAAAGCTTTTTGTCTTTGTCCTTCGGCGATACGGTTGTCAATTCCAGAGAAACTATCAAAAAGTTGAAGGTAAAAATTAGACAATTGATTAAAAACTTGACGAGCTTTTTGCAATTTTTCGGCAGCAACATCATATTGTTCTGCTTCAATCGCTGTTTTGGCTTCAGACATCAATTTTTGACCTCCTTGAAGACTCAAAATACTATCTGCTTGAGTTAGAGGACGAAGATTGTTAGGGTCAGATAAATCTTCGGTAGGGGGTGCTGAGGGGTTTTCTGGGGTGGGTTGTGCTTTGAGTGAAGGAGAGATTATTAAAATCGAGGCTAGGCTTAAGCAAGTTAAAAAACTAACTTTGAGGCGATTAATCTTGAAAGTTAACATAGTCTATCTTTACCTAATTTAGGCTTATCAACAAAAGCGATTAGAGCTTCAGGTATCTTATCACCTCGACTATGTTTACTGTCTACTTTGGCAATTGTTTGAGCAATAATTATTGATTTAAGAGTTATGATGGTTGGTCGTTTGTTAATAGTTTAATTAAGACTTAATTTGATTTTATTTAAACTAATTTGTCTATGTCTAAATATTTAATAATTTATTGCTTGATTTTATCTAGTTTTGTTTCAGCTTGCCATTCAAGTAGTTCTAAAACTATTAATTTGAAACAAGATCAATTTATTCAAGTTTATTTTAATTATCAAGCGGATTTAGGCAATAGTTATACTGATCCTTATCGTAAGATTACTCGACCAGGAGATGATTTAGAAGCTGTTATTTTGAAAGAAATTAATGCTGCCCAATCTAGTATAGATTTAGCTGTACAAGAATTTAAACTACCTAAAATAGCTAAAGCTTTAGTTCAAAAATATCGCTCAGGAGTTAAAGTCAGAGTTATTTTGGAAAATAACTATAGTCTTCCTCTTAGTCAATTAAGTTTAACAGAAGTAAATCGACTAGCAAGTCGCGATCGCTCTAAATATCAAGATTTTTTAGCTTTAATAGATAGTAATCAAGATGGAAGACTTAGTAATTCTGAAATTGCTCAAGGCGATGCTTTAATAATTTTTAAAAATGCTGGTATTCCATTAATTGATGATACTGCTGATGGTTCAAAGGGCAGTGGTTTGATGCATCATAAGTTTATGATTATTGACCGCAAAATTGTTTTAACTGGCTCGGTTAACTATACTTTAAGTGATATCCATGGAGATTTTACTAATCTTGAAACTAGAGGTAACGCTAATAATTTATTAGTAATTAATAATCAACAATTAGCTCGATTATTTACAGAAGAATTTAATTATATGTGGGGTGATGGAGTTGGCGGAAATTTTGATAGTTTGTTTGGTTTAGCAAAACCTTATCGTTCTCCGCAGCAACTTGTTTGGAATGATACTACTGTAGAAATACAATTTTCTCCTACTTCT
This sequence comes from Stanieria cyanosphaera PCC 7437, assembly GCF_000317575.1. NCBI lineage: Bacteria > Bacillati > Cyanobacteriota > Cyanophyceae > Pleurocapsales > Dermocarpellaceae > Stanieria > Stanieria cyanosphaera. The sequence goes on from NC_019748.1 coordinate 3,730,081, forward strand.
CCTAGTAAAGATTGGGAACTGAGTAGCAATGGTTTAATTGGTAAAACTATTAGCAATGCGGACAATTCTATTGATTTAGCTTTATTTGTTTTTAGTGAACAAAAATTAGTCGATTTACTTGCACAAGCGCAACAAAAACAAGTTAAAATTCAAGGCATATTTGAACCAGAATTTGCTTTACGTTCTTACAGTGAAGTATTAGATATGTGGGGAGTTGCTTTACGCGACCGCTGTAAATATGAAGCCAATAATAATCCTTGGAAAAAATCAATTAATACAGTAGGAATAGCTCAATTAGTTAAAGGAGATAAACTGCATCACAAATTTGCTGTCATTGATCGCAATACAGTAATTACTGGCTCACACAATTGGTCAGAGGCTGCCAATTATAATAATGATGAAAATCTTTTAATTATTAAAAATGCTACCGTTGCCCAACATTTCCAACAGCAATTTAATCTACTTTACGAACAAACTAAATTAGAAATACCTCCTTATTTTCAAACCAAATTGGCAAAACAACAGCAACAATGTTTTTGAATAAGTAGCTCTAAACATTAAATGATAAGGAAAGAAAAAAGGAAACAGAGAATACAGTTTATTAGTAGATTTTAAGTTTAATTAGATTGACTTACTTAATGGCTATCAGTTATCAATGAACAATCAACTATCTTTAAGAATTTGAGAAATCATTCGATTCGCTTGCGAACTGTAGCCACCACCAAATAAATTAAAGTGATTGAGAACGTGATAAAGATTGTAAATCGTTTTTCGTTGTTGATAACCTGAATCTAACTGCCAAAATTGATTATAACCACGATAAAAAGCAGCAGGAAAACCACCAAATAATTCTGTCATTGCCAAATCCACCTCGCGATCGCCATAATAAGTAGCAGGATCTAAAATTACTGGCTGACCATTTCTAGTAACCGATGCATTTCCTGACCATAAATCCCCGTGTACGATTGACGCTTCTGGTTGTCTGTCAGCTAATTGTTCTCTGACTGTTTCTACAACTTGATTAGAATCGGGAAAACTTCCCCCACGACGTTTAGCCAACTTCAACTGATAACCAATTCGTTGTTCGGCAAAAAAATCTGCCCAATTATCCATCCAATGATTAATTTGAGGAGTAGAACCAATTGTATTGTTTCTTTCCCAACCAAACTTGTCAGTAGTTCCCTTTTGATGCATGGCTGCTAATTGTTTTCCCATTTCTGACCAGGCTTGAGAATTACCACTTCCTAAATCTAACCATTCCAAAACTAGATAACAAGAATTACTAGCTACCCCCCAACAAATCGGTTGCGGTACGATAATCGTGTGCGTTGCATACATCTGTTCTAAACCCAAAGCTTCAGCCACAAACATTTCTATTTGAGAAGCTTGATTAAGTTTGACAAAATAATTCTTACCATTGCCACTTACTTTGTAACCTTGGTTAATACATCCACCGCCAACCGAGCGAGTATTTTCTATCTCAAAACTATTTTCTGTCGCTTGGGAGATTGCTTTTGCTATTTCTTGCCACATTTTTAGAGTAAAGGATTATTTGAATTTTAAATTATAAAACTTAGCTTTGAATATATTAAACTAGTTTGTTTGATTAAATATTTATTTAATTTCTTTGCTTGATTAATTGAAATTAAGCAAATTATTACTATGATTTTATCAATAAATATTTAGTTATAGATGAATTTTTTCTCATAAAACTTTCATGAATGATTTAAGTTTAATAACTACATTAGTTAGTGTTTCCTGAAATAAATAAGTGAGTTTAAATATGGCTTTAATTCCTGGAACTGCTGATGATGATTCTTTAGTAGGAACAAATGGTAACGATAGTATTTTAGGTGGTGAAGGTAACGACACTCTCAATGGTAGAGATGGTAATGATAGTATTCAAGGACAAGAAGGAGATGATTCTCTTCTTGGCGGTAATGGAGTAGATAATCTCAACGGTGGGGAAGGTAACGATACCCTTTTTGGACAAGCTGGTAACGACCGCTTAGATGCTGGTGAAGAAGGCAACGATTTTCTCGATGGTGGTGCTGGTAATGATACTCTTTTTGGTGGTGAAGGAAACGATACATTATTAGGTCAAGCAGGTAACGATATTCTTCAGGGTCGTGAAGGTAATGATACCTTAACTGGTGCTGCTGGTTCTGACTCTTTAGTGGGTGGAGAAGATAATGACTATCTCACTGGAGGAATTTCCAATGACACTCTTAACGGCGGAAAAGGAGATGATACTCTCATTGGTGGTGCAGGTTCGGATATTTTAACTGGCGGTGAAGATGATGATATTTTTGTTTTAGCAAGAGGAGAAGGTCAAGATCAAATTAGAGATTTTGTGTTTGACCAAGATCAAATTGCTTTAGCAGGAAGTTTAACTTTTGGACAAATTACTATTACTCAAAGTGGCAAGAATGTTTTAATTGGTACTACAGATAGTAATGAAGTTTTAGCAACTGTTCTTAATGTTAATGCCAATCAGTTTGATTCAGATAATTTTATTAATGAATATGATATTTAGAAGACAACTGGAGTAGAGACGTAATATATTACGTCTCTACACTAACGAACTGCTGAATAATTATTCAACTGAAGTAGATGCTAACTCTGGTTGTAACTCGCTTTGGGCTAATTTTTCTTTATCTTTGCGACGTTTTTTTGCATAGAGTTGAATGCTAGCTACCATCGCAATTACTAAAGCTACAATCAACCAAGTTGTTAAATCAAGAGGAAGATTATTTTTAAATACTGCTAGCAAGACAATTAAAACTAGCATAATTGTAGGAGCTTCATTTAAGGCTCTAAATTGTTGTCCTGTCCATTTACATTCATCTTTGGCTAACTGTTTCATAATTCTCTTACAGTAGTGATGATAGCCAATCAGAAGTAAAACTAAACCTAATTTAATATGTAGCCAGCTTGACTTGAGAATTTCTGGTTCAGTAGATATTAAACCGATCGCCATTGCTACTGTTACCAACATTCCAGGTGTGGTAATGATATTGTAGAGGCGTTTTTCCATTAATTCATACTGTTTTTTTAAAATAGTTCGGGCTGGTTCTGGTTCTTGGTATGCTTCTGCATGATAGACAAATAAACGCACTAGATAAAATAACCCTGCAAACCAGACTACTACGCCGATGAGGTGAAATGCTTTAAACCAGTAATATGCCATTTTGTTTACTAAAGTAACTTACTCACTATTGAGTGAGTTTAAAGTTTTATTTGGTTGCAAAACTTAATACGCAATAAAATTTTAGATCTAGATATCTTTAAATATGGCAAATATTTTTCAGCTTCCTAGTTCCCTTCCCTCAGAAGAGTTGTTTGAATCTTTGCTGAAGAATGATCGGGTTTTAATTGAAAGAATTATTTCAACAGGACAAACTACATCACCAGGAGAATATTATGATCAAAATCAAGATGAATGGGTAATTCTTTTACAGGGAGAAGCCGAACTTAGTTATGAAGATAATTCCCGAATCAAACTAGTAGCAGGAGATTACGTCTTTATCCCTGCTCATCAAAAACATCGGGTTGATTATACTAGCATTACTCCTCCTTGTATTTGGTTAGCCGTTCATTGTGAAACATCTTAAACTATGAATTTTTTTACTAAATTAGAGGAAGCGATCGCCCGAAATCGAAGTTTGTTGGTAGTAGGACTTGATCCTAATCCTGAAATGCTTCCAAAAGCTTATCTTCAGGGCAATCCGAGTAATTTAATGGCTGGTTTACAAGCTTGGTTACAATGGATCATTGAACAGACTGGCGATCGCGTTTGTGCTTATAAACCTACTTTGGGTTTTTATCAGGCGTTGGGTGTAGCGGGATTAGAATTACTCGATTTAGTTCTGGCGACAATTCCTTCCCATATACCTGTAATTTTAGATGCCAAACATGGCGATCTCAATACTAGTACAGTTTTTGCTCGAACTATCTTTCAAAAATGGCGAGTTGATGCAGTTACCTTAACTCCCTATGCAGGACAAGATCATGCTGCACCTTTTTTGGTTTATGCGGATAAAGCAGTTTTTATTCTCTGTCATACTTCTAATCCTGGCGCGATCGCTTTACAAGAATATCCTACGTCAGATAATCCTTTTTATTTACAAGTAGTTAGAGAAATCCAATCTTGGGGTACTTTAGAGCAACTTGGTTTAGAAGTAGGGACAACTAACCCCAATGTACTAAGAAAAATTCGTGCGATCGCTCCTGAAAGAATCATTTTGCTACGGAGTATTTGGGCAGAAGGAGGAGATTTAAAACAAATTCTTCAGGCTGGTTTAAATCAAACTGGAGATGGTTTATTAATTCCTGTTCCTCAAGATTATCTGGCTCAAACTAATCTTGCTGAAGCAGTTGAGCATTTAAATCAGGAAATCAATTTAACCAGAGAGCAAGTAATTAAAGAAGGTTCTAGTTGCCAACTTTGGACCACTAATGTTTGTTTTCTTCAGCAACATCCTCATCAAGACTTAATTTTACAATTATTTGATATTGGCTGCCTTTTATTTGGGGATTATATTCAAGCTTCTGGAGCAACTTTTTCTTATTATATTGATTTAAGGAAAATTATTTCTAATCCTCAGATTTTTAATCAGGTTCTCAATGCTTACGCTGAAATTCTGCAAAATTTGACTTTTGATCGCATTGCAGGACTTCCCTATGGCGCATTACCTACCGCAACAGGACTCGCTTTAAACCTAAATTATCCGATGATTTTTCCTCGTAAAGAAGTAAAAGCGCACGGTACTCGTCGTGTCATCGAAGGTAACTTTGATCCAGGAGAAACGGTTGTCGTAATTGATGATATTCTCATTAGTGGCAAAAGTGCCATCGAAGGCGCAGCAAAATTAGAATCAGCAGGATTAACAGTCGAAGATATTGTTGTTTTTATCGATCACGAAGGCGGAGTCAAAGATCGATTAGCACAGCAAGGTTATCGCGCTCATTCAGTCTTAACTATTTCCGAAATTACAGAAACTTTATCTCAAGCAGGTCGAATTACACAAGAACAATACGATGCTCTGCAAATATAAAGCTTTAATCTGAAGTCCGCTCTTATTACTTCTAGAGCGTTACGCATATTGCCGTTAAACGTGACTATACTATAGCACTACGGAGAAAATATCAAATATTAGGACATTTTGTATAGGCGTGTCGCTGACACGTCTAAGCGCTTTTTACTTTGCTCTTTTGCGATCGCAAAAAATTGAAAATTAGTAGGCTGTTTTAAAAACTTGGATCAAATAAAAATTAAATGAATTTGAAATAAGAAGAGATTGTGTTGATTCTGCTTTCAAAACTTGTCCTAATGTATTTACGTAAAGTTATAATAATTTTAATCGTAGCTATTAAAAATTATCCTTTTAATTTTAATTTACTTTGTAGTGCCGTATCGTAAATAGCTTCTTGCCAATTAATTGCTGTCTTAATTTGTGTAGTATTTAGATTCTCAACACCAAAAAATTTAGTTTGTTTCAGATTAGCATCTCGCAAAATCGAATCTGTAAAATTCACATCGCCAAAGTATGCTTGCGAAAGATTAGCCCTGACAAAATTAGTTCCTAACAGATTAGCTCCGACAAAATCCACATCTTGTAATTCTGCTTCAATAAAACTAGCGTAACCCAAATTTGCACCTGTTAAATAAGCACTTTTAAGGTTGGCATTATTGAGTTTGGCTTCAACCAAATTAGCATGACTCAATTTAGCATGACTAAGATTAGCATAACTAAGATCTGCACCACTTAAATCAGCATAACTAAGGTCAGCATAAGCCAAATTAATTCCTCGAAAATCTGCTTCTGGTGCATTTAAACCACTCAGACTAACATTATCTTCATTTAAATCTTGTAATGCTTGTAATCTAGCGTAACTTGTTCTTAAACCATGAGCCGAATCAATCACTTTCCAAGCTTCATAATGAGCTTGTTTGTTACGTTCAGGAGTCTCTAGGACAAATAATAATACAGCTACTAAAATACTAAAACTTTCTACTACATTTAATAATACAGACTCTCGAATTTGACAGATTAGCCAAGATTCTAAAGGAGAACAATTTTTATCAGCCCCAAAAATCGCTTCAAAAACTAAAATAAGGGCAATTAACAAAATTGTGCCAAAAAAAGCAACGATAACGCGAGCAAAAATACGTCTTATGTGTTTTTTCATCTCATATTATTTTATTTTTCATTGTCTTATCTAGTTGTAAGATTAAGCTTTTTACTTTGGTAAGACAAGTAGTTTTTGAGCTAGCAAACAAATAAGGATTAGACAAAATAAAAGTTATAAACAATTCATAAATTGTTCATACTTTAATTCGCTATATTATAACTCTATTGTAGATAAGTAAATTGATTATAAAAAATTAAACTAAATTGCGTTTAAATTCTAATTGCTGCTTGACATCAGGAATATTAATCATTAAAGCTTCTATTAATTCCTGATAAGAATCGATAGAATTGTTGGTTAAAATTTCTTCAATAATTAAACTTGCTATTGGTCCTATATAGTAGGCAAGTTGTTTTTCATAATATTTAACGATCTTAGCATTAGGAGAAAAGTAGTTCTGATTTATAGTCAGTTTTGCTGAATTTTCTTCTAAAGATTTTTTTGATTTTGTAACAATATTTTTGTTGACTTGAGGCTTGTCAATTGTAAATTGTTGATTTGGCTTAATTACACTTCTGTTTAAATTTGAAATTTCTTGAAGAGCAAAAATAACTTCTGTAGCCGATTGATAACGAGATTTTGGATTTCGATTTAAAAGTTTATCTAAGACTTGACTTAAAGTATCACTAATATTAGTATAAGAACGCCATTCCCACTCAAGGGTATATAAATTTAATAAAGTATTAGGTTGTTTTCCCGTTAACAGAACAATTGCAGTAACTGCTAAAGAATAAAGATCGCTACAAGGATAACAAATACCAAAATTCATTTGTTCTTCGGGAGCATAACCAATTTTGCCAACAAATGTTCTTTGAGCTACTGCACTTGATACTTGCTGAAATTTTTCTGAAACAACTGCTTGTTTACCAACTCCAAAATCAATTAAGATTGGTAATTTTTCATCATACAATTGCATAATATTATCAGGAGAAATATCTCGATGAATAATACCGCGGTCGTGGATATATTCTAAAACTGGTAATAAATCTAGCAACCAAGTTAAGATTTCTTGTTCTGAAAAAGTTTGCCCTTGCCGTAAACGCTGTTGTAATAATTGATAGTAAGATTTGCCCTGAACGTATTGCTGTACTAAAAAGAGTCGATTTTCTGCCGTAAAAGCAGCATAAAATTGGGGAATTTGTGGATGTTTTAGGTTATAAAGAATTTGTGCTTCTCGCTCAAATAAAATCCGTGATTTTTCTATTTGCTCAGTAGATGTCATTACAGGAGCAAACTCTTTGAGAACACAAGGTTCATTAAAACGATAACTATCAAATGCTAGATATGTCCTTCCTAATCCTCCCTTTCCTAAAATGGCTTGAATAAGATAACGATTGACAATTTTAGTCCCAGAAGGAATGGTAGGGTAAGGTGCTGAAATAAAATTATCATTCGCTGCCATAGTGATACTTTCGCTTAAACTGTATTCAAATTAGACAGCGATCGAGAAAAACTAGAGAAACTCTTACCAGTTACTAATCAACGATTAAGATAAAGTCCTGAGCATCACTTAAAATAAATCCTCTCCCCATCCCTGCGTCTCGGTGTCAATCATCATATTCAACTGTTTAAGCGAACCTGATATTAGAACTGCTATAAATTAAATTTGTGAACCGATTTGATTATCAATAGTGTGAGATTGTGTTTGAAGCAACTCTTGAGATTGCAAATCTGGAACAGTGACTACTTGTTCTAAATCATTAATTACTACACCAATTAAAGGAATATCAGTTTCCGTAAACTGATCGATTGTTTCTCCTAGCATACTGCTTTGAATAATTCCTGGCCTAGTTACTAGGACAATTCCATCGGTTAAAGATTCAATTAGAAGTGCATCATTATATTTAGATAAAGAAGGACTATCAATAATTACTACATCAAATCTACCTCTAGCATCTTCAATTAATCGACGGAATTCATTAGATTCAATTATCGCGGGTACTTGGCGTAAAGGACCAAGACTAGGAACTATATATAAATTAGCAATTGCTGGTACTAAACGAATTGCATCATTACGATTACCATAATAATTAAGAGGTTCGCCTGTAGCTTCTCGGTCTAACTCTACTTGAATTAGGTCGGCATTAGAAGAAAAACGCAAATCAGCTTCTAAAAGTAAAGTTCGTTTACCAGCATGAGCAGATGCTATCGCTAAATTGTAAGCAGTCACACTTTTTCCTTCATCGGAACTAACACTAGTAATTAAAATCACTTTGGCAGATTGAGGAGCAAAACGACGCAGATTACTCCGAATTTTTTCATAAAAACCAAGATAACCAGAATCAATATCGACCAGGATTGGAGTTTCTCTGCCACTAAGATCGAAACAGGCAACATAAGGCAATTGTCCTAAAATCGATACTTCTCGCTCTCCTAGCAAATCTCTAATTTCTTTAGCAGTGTACAAACGATCATCGAGAGTAGCGAGTAAAAAGATTGTTCCTGCTGCTGCTACCAAACCTATTCCCGCTCCAGCAGCTAAAATTAACAAGCGGTTAGTAGCGATCAAAGTAGTAGGTGTAACTTCTTGAACTACAGGTGCTTGAGCGATCGCAAAACTGCTAGTAGTTTCCGCTTCTGCTGATTGAGCGTCAACTAAAGCGGTTAAAATTGTTTGATATAAGGCTCTTTTTGTTTCAACTTCTTGAACTAAGCGAGTTTGTTCTAACTGTTGTTCGGGAAACTGTTCGTATTGTTGTCGCAACTCCTGTTCATTATTAACAACTGAGTTTAACTGTCGTTGAATTCCTTCTCGTTGAGTTTGCAGAGTTACCAAAGTATTGGCTAACTGTTGTCTGGCAGGATCGAGACTGCTATCTTGTCTGAGTTGACTCGGTAGAGGTTTATATGTACCATCTCCTCCCAAAACCTCAGTCGCTCTTTCTTGAAATAATTGCTCGACAGTTTGTTTTTGCTTCTGTAAACCGACGATGGTAGGATGTTCGGGACGAAGGTCTTTTTGATTAAGTTTGAGTTGACTTTCTATGTCCAGAATTTGCGATCGCAAACTACTCAAAATCGGATCGGCACTCAATGCTGCTGCGGTGTAAGCTTCCTGGGGATTTAAACCCAATTGTTCGACAATACTATTGATTTGACCATCAATTTCGTCAAGAATTAATTTTAATTGTCGTTGTTGTTGTTTACTACCAGTAATCCCACTAAATAAACTACCGTCTTGAACTGCTAATAAATCTGCTCCTGCTTTAGATAAAAAGCTATAAAAAGCTTCTTCCGCATTAGCTAATTCTCCTTGAACTTCTTGCAAACGTTTTTTCAAAGCATCTACTCTACCGCTTAATTGAGCAGTGTTGAGCAAACGACTTTGTTCTACCATTTCCTGCATAAATATTCCTAAAACCTTAACGGCTTCTTCTGGAGTATTAGCATTTCTGTAATCTAAAGTAATTAAATTACCTTTATTTTTGCCTTCTTCAGGAACATTAATTTCTAATTTTTGTTCGATAATTTGTTTTAGTTGCGAATTATCAATCGCTAATTTTCGTCTAATTCTTTCTTGAGTAGTTGGGCCGAGCAGAATATCTACATTAATTTCTCTACCTGCTTGTTGTAATTGTTCACCTGTACTAGTAAACAAAGGAGGAGGATTACTATACGAAAGTTGTCCACTAGCTTTATAGGTTGTTTCAGGAGTTGGAGGAGCGGGTTGGAGAGCAAAAATACCTGATATTCCTAAACTTAAAAGAAAAATGAACAAACCTAATAATTTGTGTTGTTCAAAAGCAATGAGAAAACGTTTTAAAATTGGTGGAGTCATAGTGATCGAGCCAAATCCACAACAGACGTTAATGTAAATTAATTAATCTTTAATAGATACAAAAATAGTTATTACCTATAACCAAGCAACTTAATCCAAGAAACTATCGAAAAAGGCACGAAATCCGAAGAAACTCCGAATTGGCTGAGTAATTACATTAAAAGCATTGTAAATTTTTCCTAACAAGGTACGACTAACTACGATAACATCTTCATTCCGAAGAGGAATATTTTGAGCAATATTGCCATGAATTACTTCTTTAGTATTCAGCGTTTGAGTAACTATTCCACCTTTTTCTGGATCGAATCGAAGTAGTGCAACTTGATTATCAACCAAGAGATTATCGTCTGGCGGAAGCGAAGCAATAGCATCAATAAACGTACTTCCATTCGGCAGTACTAAATTACGAAAAGCTGTTCCTGTATTTGAAGGAACTAAAACCCGAACATTAATGGTTTGTTGAGATAAAGTAGTTTGTGCGATTAAACTGCGGTCATAATTGCGGTCTTTTCCTACTTCCAGTTGAGAAACAATAATTGTATCTCCTCCTTGCAAATAAAAATTGGGGAAGCTTTGACTATTAATTAAAGGAGTATAAAAATCTATTTTTTCCTCCAAAACAGAACCATCAATTAAGGGACGACGAACAATAATTGAGCGCAAGTCTGCATCATTAGTAGTTCCTCCTGCTGCTAATAAAGCTGATGTAAGAGGAGAACCAGAAACAAAAGAGTAAAATCCTGGTTTCAATACCTCGCCTAAGACTGTAACATTAGCTGGACGAGGAGTAGTCAGAGAAACTAAGACTTCTGGTTGTAGTTGTATAAAACGAGTTCCTAACTCATAACTAATTTTTTGTTCAGCTTCGGTTAAACTTAATCCTGCTAAAGCAATTCTGCCCAAAATTGGAATAACGACATTCCCCTCTTCATCAAGATTAGTTATGGTATTAAATTCAGAAAATTTAGGAACACTGATATTAACACCATCTCCGGTATTGAGACGATAAACTTTAAATTGCTTAGAATCATCGTAATTAAACTCGGCAGGAGAATAACTTTCTGGAGGTGGATTTTCAGAATTAAACGTTGAGGGAAGAGGAGATAAATTAGGTGCTAAGGTAGGTTTAGAAGTTGGTTTTTCTTTTTTAGAAACAGCAATTGAAGTTTGGCTTAACGCTGGATTGGTTAAGATGGCTAAATTAAAACTCCACCACAAAACTGCCATAGTTGATAGAAAAATCAGTTTTTGATACTGAATAGAATTGTTCCTGACAGGTAAAATGTTAGTCACGCGCAGGCAAGGGGTCGTGGGGCGAACCAAGTTCGCCCCCTTGTGAACCCCGCACCGCCTTTGAAAGGCAGTGTACCGCGTGAGAGAAGCTGAGGATTGTTGTTGTGGTTGAAAAATAGTTACCATGACAAGTTATTAGCTCGCAAATTTTGTCAGTGAGTTAGAATTGTGTTCAGGAGCAGGAATCATTAATGATTGATTATTGTTAAAAACAGTTTGCTCAAGATGAGTTTGGACGGTTTTAGCAAGAGATTCAGCAGTAAATTGAGCATCGTTTAACTCTCCTAAAGGTTCAATCGGAATTTTTAAACAAACTGCTACCCAAGGTATTCTGCGATCGCTTAATTGAGCCAATTTATCTTGCCAAAACCAGTGAGCAGGAGAATAACTACCTCCATTGGGGAAGGCATACCATTGAATGACTGCAAAAGTTTGTTGACGATTCCAGGCACGAAAGAAACGAGCTTTTACCGATGAACCAGAATTATTTTCTACCGTAAAGTTTAATGAACGATAGGAATCGCTTTTCCATCTTTCGATCCCGTTAAGATCCATCCATTCTACTTCTGGTTTGTTTAGATAATAACTCTGAGGTAGCAACAGAAGCGTGACAGGTTTGGAGTTTGGTTTTTGCATCAGTTGAGCAGACCATTTATGACCGCCAATCTTGACTTCTTGTTGTTTGATTATTTGCCAATCGGGAAGTACCAAACCGGTTTTTAAAACATTTCTAATTTGATTAATATTTTCAACTTGGGGTAAATCCAACCAATTCCAATTACCTCCTTGTAAATATCCAGGAACTGCTCCAATAATAAATAAAAATAATAATAATAAGACTAAGATAATTTGTGCTTTTGAGTCTTTGTGTTGTAGTTTAAATAAATTCATTGTTTTAAGGAGTTGTAGCTCCGAATAGTGAATCAATTACAATTATTTTTATTGACTCTTAAGCGATTCTATCTGGTCTAAAAAGTTGAGTAGTAAAACAACACTAGCTAACATCAAAGCTGAATAAAGATCGCCTCCCCAACTATCGTGAAACCAGGTAAAAAGTTGATCTCTACCTGTACCGTGAAAAAATGTCAAAATCGTATTGCGAATAATATTGGCACTAACACTAATGAGTGCTGCTCCAACTAATAATAAAGTTGTTTTTTTACGATTTTCTATATTCCCCGTCCAATAAAGTAACATTAATCCTACGTATAAGCTAGTAAATAACATTTTTAATCCTGCACAATAGGGTGCAACTTCTACTAATCTTCCTCCTACAGCTAAGTAGATTTGCTCGACAGTTACATCCATTCCTAATTGAATTAAGATAAACCCAGCAAAACCAGCAATAAATTTTTGCAGTGGTAAAGTAAATGGAGTAATTAAGTAAGGAAAAGAGGTAGGAGTAGCTAATGCAATCAGTAGCAAAGCAAAACTATTGAGTTTAAATCCTGCTATTCCTTTTAACCATAAGCATAATCCAGTTAAAATAATTGGTAGAGATAAATTAACAAATTCTGCTACACCTGTTAAATAAAAAATTGAACCAATAATTAATAATATAAATCCTAAAGGATGGCTTTGATTAGGTAATCTTTGCCATTTTTTTCTTTGATTCCAAACAATGTAAAAAGCAAAAGGAATTCCGATAATTCCATGACTAAAATATTCATGTTCTATCCCAATACTTTTGTTTAACCAGCCATCATACCAATGAAATAGCACAGGAGCATAAATAAGAGATAATAACGCTAGAATTATTAAATAAATAAAATTTTTTTCTAAGGTAAAAGATAATTTATAATTAATTTGCATAATAAAAATATGAATAAGTTTAAGATTTATTGCAAGAATAAATAACTTTGGCTAACTGTTCGTTTACTAAAGCAATTTGCTCTTGCGCCAAACCTGGATACATCGGTAAAGATAAAATTTGCTCACACAAAGCTTCAGCTTGAGGTAAATCTCCTAATTGATAGCCTAAATAACGATAAGCAGGTTGGAGATGACAAGGAATTGGATAATGAATACCAGTTTGAATACCTAATTCTTGTAGTTGTTGCTGAATTTTTTCTCGATGTTGAGCTAATTTTTGATTGAGACGAATTACATAAAGATGATAAACATGACCAAATTGACTGTAATTTTTAATTGGAAAAACTTCTTGAGTTTCTAATGGTTGAAGAGCTAGATCGTAAACTTGAGCAGCTTTATTTCTGGCTAAATTCCATTCCGATAAAGAAGGTAATTTGATGTTGAGAATAGCTGCTTGTAAAGTATCAAGACGACTGTTTGTGCCTAACTCGGTATGAAAATATTTGCGGGGTGCGCCATAATTACGAAGACTACGAACTTTATCTGCGATCGCTTGATTATTCGTTACAACCATGCCACCACTACCAAATGCACCAAGATTTTTACTAGGATAAAAACTAAAGCCTGCTGCCGATCCAATTGCTCCCGCACGAATTCCTTCTCTTTCGGCTAAATGAGCTTGAGCAGCATCTTCAAAAATGATTAGATTATAAGTATCGGCAAAATCTTTGAGTTGACTTGGAGATACCATTTGTCCGTAAAGATGGACTGGTAAAATGGCTTTGGTTTGAGGAGTAATTGCTTTAGCTGCCGATTCAAAATCAATTAAGGCTGTTTCATAGTCACAGTCAACTAAAACAGGTGTAGCACCAGCATAAATAACACCAATAATTGTCGCGATAAAAGTATTGGCAGGAACTAAAACTTCATCTCCTTTACCGATCCCACAAGCTTGCAACCCTAGAGCGATCGCATCTGTGCCAGAGGCAACCCCAACTCCATAACTAACACCACAAGCAGCAGCAAAAGCAACTTCAAATTCTGCTAACGCTTCACCTAAGATAAAATCTCCCTGTTTAATTACTTGATCGATTGCTTGTTCAATTTTGGTTTGAATTGGTTGATGCTGTATACTGAGGTCAACAAAAGGAACTTTTACCAAAGTTGAAGTCATAAGGCGAACCAAATTTTAGGTATATAGCGATCTGTTTTAACAGCAAAACTAAAAATCCGCCTTACGCTCTTGATTTACTTGAGAAATTTTTGCAAAAACTTTACCAAACTGAAATTTGGCATCAGATACAGTCAAAATCCTACTTTTTGTTGATAGTTAATGGTTGATTATTGATTCTTCATCATTGATAATTCATAACTGATCACTGATAATGGCGTATCTCATCACTTTAAAAATTGCTATAGTTCTAGAAATCAATTACACAATTGAGTTTTTAAGCTCATAAATTAGCAAAAATTTTGAGTAATTAATGCAACAACTATTATGTATATGAACCTTTGTGACAAGCAGGTAATAATTCTTTTTTCGCTAGATAACTATGAATTTGATTGGAATTAAGATGACAAAGATCTTTAGCTAAATCTTGTTGTTTAAGTTGTTTAGGTAGTTTAGTTGCAACTGTATTTCTAATTAAACCCAAAATTTGAGGTTCAGCCACCAAAATAAGTTGTTGCGCTTGATGAGTTTGAGTTAATTGTGTAATTTTATTAATAATATTTTGAGCAAAACGTTTTTCAAATTCAACAGCATGGTTGTCTCGATGATCGTCATAACTATGAGCTTGACCACTAGAACCACGATTACGTCCAGTTTTAACATTTGCCCATAACTCTTGACCGTGAAGTTGATTAGCCTCGCTTAATAAACCTTCATTTTCAATCAAGTTAGGACCCGATTCATAATCAGGCCATTCGGCTGGTTCTAAAGTAAAAAAACGGGCTTGAGTGCCATTGATAACAGCAATGATAAAATTACTCATGGTTTAGACCGTAAAGTAATAAACTCTTTAATACATTGATCCTATCAATCTTCTTGAAGCAAATTAGATTGTTACCAATAAAGCTTAAAATTCGGTAATAACTCAAAAAGGAAGCTGATCTATTACCAATCATGAAGTTTCCCCAAGTTAAAATAATTTTAACTATGAGTAGATCAAATGACCAATCCAGTTATTCAAACTGACATATCAGATCTTTTAAAACAAATTGATCGCAAGCTAGATAAATTAAGTGAAGACGTTACGGAGTTAAAAGTAGGTCAAGCCGAGATTAAAAGAGAAATTAAAGCATTAGATCTCAAAGTAGACCAATTAGACAAGCGAGTAGGAAATCAAGAGTTTACCAATCGCGGTGTATTAGTAGGACTGATCTTGGTGATTTTAGGTGGTGCGATTAAGTTTTTCGGGATAGTTGGCAATCCTTAATAGTTGTTTGAGATAGGTTATTTTTTGCAATACACTTTCTAACGCTTTTCTGAAATCTACAGCAGATTTAAAATAAATCTTAGAGCGATTACCAGTAAAAACATAACATCTTACGTCTCTACATCAGTCAACCATTAACATTCATACCAGGATATTGGCTGTATCTCATTTAATTGAGAAACACTATATAAATATTTTGTAAGTAATAGCCTGTTGTTGACCAATCTTTTTTTAAGATCTAATCAGTAAATAATTCTGAGATGAGGTCGTTGTTAAAAGTTGAGCGCGATCGCTAAAAAATTATTTTACTCATTTCGCAACAATCAGGAGATTTGAATCGTGATTGCTCGCCACAACGTTCGCAACATTGGTATTTCGGCGCACATCGATGCAGGTAAAACTACTATTTCAGAACGAATTCTGTTTTACACTGGCAAAATTCATCAAATCCATGAGGTGAAAGATGATGAAGATGGCGCAACGATGGATTACATGGAATTAGAACGAGAGAAAGGAATTACCATCACTTCCGCAGCTACAACTTGTTTTTGGCAAGATCATCAAATTAATCTGATTGATACTCCTGGTCATGTTGATTTTACTATCGAAGTAGAGCGATCGCTGAGGGTTTTAGATGGGGCGATTATGGTACTGTGTGGTGTAGCGGGTGTTCAGTCTCAGTCGATCACGGTAGATAGACAAATGAGGCGTTATCGTGTTCCCAGAATTGCTTTTATTAATAAGTTGGATCGTTTAGGGGCTAATCCTTTTCGTGTTGTAACGGCACTTAAGGAAAAGTTAGAATTACATCCCTTACTTTTGCAGTATCCCATTGGTTTAGAAGACCAATTTGCAGGGGTAATCGATCTGATTGAGATGAAAGCTTATTATTATGAAGGACAACACGGAGAAGAAGTTGTTATTAAACCAATTCCTGAACAATTAGAAGCAGAAACGCAAACAGCGAGGGAAAAATTACTCGATAGCATTTCGATCCTTTCAGAAGAAATGATGGCAAAATTACTTGCAGGTGAGGAAATACCATCATCATTGATTTGGGAGACAATTCGTCAGGGAACTTTAAATCAAGAATTTACGCCAGTTTTATTGGGTTCTGCCCTCAAAAATAAAGGAATCCAAAACTTACTCGATGCGGTTAATCTCTATTTACCTTCCCCGATTGAAAGAGAAGTAGTCCAAGCAATTGATGTTGAAACTAAACAGAAAGTATCCATTACTCCTCAAGCAGATGCCCCTGTGGTAGCATTAGCGTTTAAACTGATCGATCATGAATTTGGACAACTTACTTATATTCGGATCTATGCAGGAACTTTAACCAAAGGCGATCGCTTGTTTAATTCTCGTACTCAAAAAGGTGTCCGCGCCCGTCGTTTAGTCCGCATTGAAGTAGACCGCTATCAAGAATTAGACTCAGCTACAGTAGGAGAAATTGTTGGTTTAATTGGGATTGATTGTGCTTCTGGAGATACTCTTTGTTCTTTTGGTACGAATTTATCTTTAGAAGAAATTTTTGTTCCTGAACCCGTGATGACGTTGGCAATTACTCCCAAAAGTCAAGCAGACATTGAAAGAGTCAATAAAGCTTTACATCGTTTTACCAGAGAAGATCCGACTTTAAAGATTAGTAGCGATCCCGAATCTTCTCAAACTCTGATTTCAGGCATGGGAGAACTTCATCTGGATATTTATCTAGAAAGAATGAAGCGGGAATATCATGCGGAAGTTTATGTGAGTGCGCCTGCGGTTGCTTATCGAGAAACCATTACTAAACCAGCCAACTTTGATTATACTCTGGCTAAACAAACAGGAGGTTCGGGACAATACGCTCAAGTAATTGGACATATAGAACCTTGTCCAGAACAATTTATCTTTGAAAATCGAGTGGTTAGTGGTGCAATTCCCTCTCAATTTATTGCTGCTTGCGAACAAGGTTTTCGTGATGCGTTAAAAACTGGTTGGTTAAAGGGTTATCCGATTATCGGAGTTAAGGTTATCCTCAATGGTGGTTCTTTTCATCCAGTCGATTCTTCCGAATTGGCGTTTCGTTTTGCTGCGAGAATGGGTTTTGAGGAAGGATTTGCTCAAGCTGAACCAACTTTGCTCGAACCAATGATGTTATTGGAAGTAGAAACTCCTAACGAATTTGTCGGCAGAATCCAAAGTAAATTACTATCTCGTCGTGCCTTACTATTAGGTTCAGAACATCGGGACAATTATGTAGTCATTCAAGCCGAAGTTCCCTTAGCAGAGATGTTTGGATACGCTACTGAATTGCGATCGCTTTCTCAAGGCATGGCTACTTTTTCAATGGAATTTGCTAAATATCGAGTTTTATCAATATCAATGATTCATTAAAATAAATTATTTAACTGGAGCAGCAGTAACTGCAAACCAAAGAGCGATCGCAATGAGGAGAACGGCAATTTTGACGTATAAATACGTTAATTCATGAGGTAAAGGAAAAATAGACATGATCAAAAACCTCTACAGTTCTCTATCTTTATTGTCTTCACAAACTCACCAATCACTTATGAAGAATAATTAATTTTTATTTAAAAGATCATATTTGGGTACTTTTTGGGTATTTTTATTCCTAATCCTCATCAAAATCAGGATATTGGGGCGGAGCTTCCCCATAACCATCAATAATTGCTTCATAGTCAGGTTGGGAATCATGAGCTTCAATTTTCTCTAACTGCACTTCAAATTCCCACCAATCTCCAAAGTCAAAAATGTAGGTCATTGAACCTCCTTCTTCTAAAGGAATATCTCCAATCCGAATTTGATTGGTGGTAGGAGAGTCGTTTGCATAGGGATGATAAGCTTCAAGGGTACGACCAATTTGATTTTTATACCGAAACATATCTAAATGATCCGAGTCAAAATCAACTGATTCTAGAATCAAGCTACTCAATTCTGCTAGAGTCATTTGACTAGAAATAGCAATTCGTCGCCAGATTTTGTCTAAGTAAACTTTAAAAATATATACTCCTGAGCGAAATTCAAGCTTTGGAATAGTTAAATTATTTTGCCATTGAGGAAAATAAGATTTTAATGCGGGTTGAAATTCTCCAAAAGAAATGAAAGGATTATCCTCAGATTCCCAGTGCATCCCCTGTTCGACAAAGGCACGGACAATTACCTGCATCAATGCTTCACCAAAAGGTAACTTCTTAATCTTTTTGACTCGCCAACCTTTGCCTACTTCAGGTTTACCAGATTCGATCTCAATCAATCCAAACAACTGCATCAGTGCCAAATTGTGGAATTCTGGCCAATAATTTAAAGATTGTTGTTCTGAATAACTGCTGAATTTTTCCCCTTTTGGTGGAATTCTCGCCCAATATTGAATACATTTAGTTCCTTCGTTTAAGGGACTTCTTCTTTCTCCTAACATTTCTTCATGCGCTCGAATCAACCAAGCTTCTAAAAGATTAAAATAACGTTCTGTTTCGTTTAAACTATTCCAATTAGCAAGCAACTCTTGATTAAGAAGCAAAAAAGATTTTTTACCTTGTTTAACAACTTTTCCTAATCCCGAAGCTCTGAGGAGTAAATAAAGTCCGTTGATAGGTGGATAGGATTTTTGTTGAGGACGCTTGAGATCTGTTTGAATTGGTTGACTCAGGCGTTGATTTAATTCTGCTAGAGACTTCATCGGCAAAACGTGTTGCTTGCCACTAACACTAATTCCCTTCTCTCCGACAAAATCTAACAAAGTTTGAAAGTCTTGCAGAATCGTACCTGGTTCAGTAACTGTAATTTCCTGTTGTTTCAGTAAAGCGATCGCATTTTCAGATAAAGGAGGCAATTCTTCTGCTATAGATTGCCAAATACTAGCCTGAAATTGGTTCATGTAATCATCAACAGATTCTTCTGCTAAAGTTGCCGAATCCTCCTCATCTTCATCGGCGAGAGTTCCTAACAGATTGATTAATTCTTCTTTAACAGAGATAATCTGGGGTGTATTGGACTGTGGTAAATTCCTCAATAACAGTTCCAAACCAGAAGGAACAGAAGAGTTTGAGTTCGATTGCTGAATTTTTTGATTATATTGTTCTTGAAATTCTTTTAATCCTGCTTCGGTTGTCAAATCAAAACCTGCTGCCGTTCCTGCCATAAAAAACGACTTTGCCATCCCAAAATTGTTGGGATCGTTCATAATCGCTTTAAATCGAGGCTGAATTTGTTTGAGAAATTTGAGAATTGAAGCTGCGTGGGGATGTTGATAAGCTCGCTGAAGAAATTGCCAAAAAGCAGTTAATTCAGGGATAGTACTATCTGCTTGATCTGGTTCGAGTAAAGAAACTTTGTTTGGAAATAGCTTAGTAATAATTGTCTCAACGCTGTTTTTAGTCATCCTGGGAAGAGTAACAGCTTCGTACGCATAACCAAAATAAAGCAGATGATCGATCCAACTACCGACGTATTCTTCCATTTCTGGATGTGCTTTGAGATAAGCCTCACCCTCTGGAGATTGAACTAATTCTTCAACTAATTCACTGACATAATCTTCAAGTGCTGCGATCGCTTCGTCGTAGTCTTTGATCAAATCAATCCGATTTAGATTAATAGTCATGGAAAAAATAGCATTTGCTGCTTGTCACTATACTTAATTTATATAGCAAACATTGCTTCTTATTTTTTCTCAAAAAACTAATAAATTATTGTATGTATACAAAATACAATTTTTGATTAAATGCAAAATTTCCTAATCTTAAAAAACCTTACTATCAAGATAAAATTACTCATTAATTAGATTTATTACTTGTTTTTAAATCAATTGCTCTTTGTTGTAAAACTATTCCATTAATTGCTGCAAATACAATCCAACCCATTATATTCATTCTTAAATCAAAAATTGTTACATCTACTAAATTGAAGCTAATACAACTAGCAAAAGCAAGAATATAAGTAAATAAAATTAAACGCTCTGATTGTGTTATTTCTTCAGATTTTTTAAGCAATAAAGTTGCCTGAAACATGACCCATCCTACTAAACCCAAAAATAACAAGGTCAAAATAATTCCTGTTTCTGCTAACATCATCACCAAAAAACTATGGGGATGTCCAAACCAAACATTCATTTTGGCTTGATATAAAGAAGTAAAATTTCTAATTCCCCAACCAGTGAGAGGACGTTGCTGAATTAGTTCCCAACAAAATCGCCATTGAGTAATGCGTAAAGTTTCTATCGGTCGGTCTGGGTACATTTGATCTGATAATCTTGCCCAAATAAACGTAGGAACAATTGTTCGTAACCATTGACCACCAAAATTAGCCCCCAAGGAAGCCCAACCAATCACAGCAGCAAAACCAGCTATACCCCAAACTAACCAACGCCAACCCAGATAAAAAGCAAAAGCCAAACCAGCCAAGCAAGCAATACCCCAGGCATTACGAGAACTAGTAAAAATTAAACCTGTAATATTGCTTAATAAAATTAAAGTAACGCTTAATAATATCCAAACGTTTTTTGGATTAAGTTTAATTCGCCAAACTTGATAAGTTTCTAGCCATAGTCCCAGGCTGAAAATCAATGTCATCAGAAGATAAACGGCTAAAAAATTAGCATAACTAAAAACAGAAGACATTCTGCCTGAAGGAACTCCTTGAGGTATTAATTCCCAGCCGATTAAATTAGGAAGTGACCAATTGCCGAATAATTGACCGCTACCAAGAAGCACAATCGGCAAAGAAGGAAGAATTAATAGCCAAGCTAGACGCTGTAACTGATGATAATCTTTAATTAAACAAGTAATAGCCGTAAATAAACCCAAAAAAGGCAGAAAATTAGCTAATCCTAACCAAGCTTCTTGGGAATGTTCTGCCATTAAAGGATTAATTAATAAGCCGATACTAACAATTACCCAACCCCAGTTGAGACGATTTTGAATAATCTGAGTAAAATTTTTGCGCCAAACCCGAATTAAAACAATTAATAATCCCAATGCTGCTAAAGCAGGAATAATCGGCAATATCAACACACTAAACTGAAATATTTGCCAAGTTTCAGGAAATAAAAACTTAGACCTAGAAATTAAAACAGATATCTGTTATTCTCCTTGAACAATGATAACTTTACAAGCAGATTATCCTGAGAAAGTCACTGGTCACTGATAACTGGTGTACAGACGTTCCATGGAACGTCTGTACTGGTAACTGTTAATAAGCTGCTGCCCAATATTCTCCCCTGGTCAAACGAATTTGTGCCAAAGTAAAAATAATAGGAATGATCCGACTGTAATTAGTTGCGATCGCTTTCCAACCGAGATCGGCAATTAACCAACCCCACATCATTGGACCGATTAAGCTAAAAACAGTTCTTACTGCGCCATATCTGGCTGCGGTAGCTGTCATTCCTTTTTTGGCAGTTTGTAAGACTAATTGACCTTCTAAGCTTGCTGCTGCTGCTGCACCTCCCCTAATTAAAGCGGTTTTGGCAGCTTGGTAACTAGCAAAATGAAGGGCAAATTGACGGGCAATTTGTTTGAGTAACCAGGTTTTCAAGATCGAACTGACGGCTACAATACTACTACCTTTAAGAAAGATTGTTAAAGGATCGTGTTGAATTTGAACTGGTATCGGTTCAGGTGGATTAGATTGAAGCAGAAATTGTTGAACTTTACCTTGTAAAGAACGTTTTTCTTGAGAAGGCAATCTTTTCCAAGTTTTTTCTACCAAATGTAAAAAAATTTCAGCTTCTATATCTGTCGTAGCCATTTGCTGAGAGTAGGGAATTTTGAGGTAATGACAGACTTGAATTAAAATTTTGCGGTAGGATATTTCCTGAGTTTTACCGCGCAAAACAGTCATGCCATCGGCTGCTAAGTAGCGAAATCTTTGTTCTAGAGAATCTAACCAGGTATTAAGTTCTTGACTCTGAATTTCCAGAGGTTCAGGAGTTTGCCAGTAATCGAGGGGATTAAAGCGACGACAAAACAAGATTTGCGTAATTTGTTGCAATTCTTCTTCGGTAGCTAATTCTAATACAGCCCTTAGTTCATCCAATGTTTTTTCCTCCACCAACGCTTTTTGAGGAAGTTTGTTACTAAAGATTATTGTATGTATATCAGGGAGATTATCACATTTTTTTTTGAGTAGCTGTAATTATAGCTAAGTCAGCAAAAAATTATCAAGACTTTGTTTTATCAAATCAAGTTTAATCCGATTCCGAATAAAATACCTAAAAAAATAGTTGCAATTAAACTAAATTTATTTATTTCAAGTTGTTGATTAAGAAAATAAACTAAAATTATTATTTCAGCTATTGTAGTTGCTGCGGTTATTGCCAAAATTTCTTTTGTTCCCATGATTAAACTAGCAATAATCACTAAAACAGTAGGGATCATTATGGCAAAAAAAGTTGTTTTATTTTTAATTTCAGGTTCATTCTTGCTAATAATTACCGCAGCAATTTGAGTAATAATAATTACAATTCCGCTCAATAATGCGATCGCGATATTAGAAATACTTAGTTCGATTTGATTTACTGTTAACCTGATTCCAATTACGGCTAGTGCTGAGGTTGCTGTTAGAGTTACTAATCCTAGTTGCAGAGGTTTTTTTAATTGAATAACACGATTGATAGTTGTTTTTACTAAATTTTCTTGAAGGATATAGTTTAAATCTAAAGGTTGTAAAGCTGCTAAAGCTGAAGCTGCATTAGGAAATCTTTTACTGCTTTGAGGTTGAACCATTTTTTCTAGCCAATTAATAAATTTTTGATTCAACGGTGGTAATAAAGATTTAAATTCTAATTGATAAGGATTATCGGCGGTTGCTAATGATTGAATTTCAAAACTCGATTTTTGAGTTAATAAACAAATCAAAGTTACTCCTAAACTATACAAATCTGTAGCTGTAGTTGGTTTGATAATTTGTTCAGGAGGAATAAAGCCAGGTGTGCCTTTAAAAACACTACTGGTAGAAGCTGCTTCACTACCAACTTTAGCAAAACCAAAATCAATTAAATATACGTTTAATTCTTCATCTACTAAAATATTTTCTGGTTTAAGATCGCGGTGAAAAATAGGAGGAGTTTGCTGCTGAAGATAAACTAATATTTCTAAAATTTTAATAGTAATAATTTTAATTTTTTCTAAACTGAGATTCTTTTGAACACTTAAAGGTTGAGCATTTTTATACTCTTGAACTAAACAAAAACCATTTTCTGTTTCAAAATCTCCTAAATAACGAGGAATACCAACATGATTTAAGTTTTCTAATAAATTTATTTCTTGTTCGTAAGCTTTATACCCAGACCAACTTGAACCAAATGTAGCAAAACAAAACTGTTTTATTACTACTGTTTCTTGGCTAACTAAATCGATTCCTTTCCACGTAATTCTGCCTCCTTCACGATTTCTTCCTAACTCTTCAACAACTTGATAACCAGATTGATTAAAATTAGGTAAATTATCCATACTTGTGATTTATTACTAGATAATATATCTAGGATAGCGAATCAAAATTAATTCAGTTGTCATCGTAGTTGCTCCTTTAAATGATTAATAAACAAAATAACTACCGCGATCGCGCCTGAAGCATTTTTTCTCTATAATAAATTTATTGAATTATCTTAATTCCCTAGTTGATAATTATTATATTACTAAGACTCAAACTTGTTTTAAGTACAAAACTTTTTTGATACTATAGCTCGTCAATATAGTTTTAAATTTTTTAACAATAACTATAAGTTTAACTGAATTTAATTTTAATTAAAATTAAATATTCTTGATAAAAAGAAACAATAACTTTCAGCAAACAAAAACAAAAAAGCTAAAATTTAATAAAGATTTTTTAATAAAAATTATGATTGTTGCTAGAAATAAAAAAAGAACTCAAAAAGTTGTTGTTCATTCCCAGTTTCAACACTGAAAAAGCAATGCAAGTTACCAATCTCGAACAACTCGAAACCCTAATTCAAAAAGTCAAACAAGCTCAACAACAATATCTTACCTATACTCAAGAACAAGTCGATCATATTTTCAAAAAAGCTGCTCTAGCTGCTAACTCTGCCCGCATTCCGTTGGCAAAAATGGCGGTTGCAGAAACAGAAATGGGAATTGTCGAAGACAAGGTGATTAAAAACCATTTTGCTTCAGAAATTATCTATAACAAATACAAAAACGCCAAAACTTGTGGTGTTATCGAAGAAGACAAGTCTTTTGGTTTTCAAAAAATTGCTGAACCAGTAGGGATTATAGCAGGAATTGTCCCCACTACCAATCCTACCTCTACTACGATTTTTAAAGCTTTGATTGCCCTTAAAACTCGTAATGCTATTATTTTTTCTCCTCATCCTCGTGCCAAACAATGCACCATTGAAGCAGCTAAAGTTGTCCTCGAAGCAGCAGTCGCAGCAGGCGCACCAGAGAATATTATTGGTTGGATTGATGAACCAACCGTACCTCTCTCCCAAGCTTTGATGCAGCATTCAGAAATTAAGTTAATTTTAGCAACAGGTGGACCAGGAATGGTCAAAGCTGCATACTCTTCTGGTCATCCTTCTTTGGGAGTAGGTGCAGGTAATACTCCAGCTTTAATTGATTCTTCTGCCCATATTAAAATGGCAGTTTCTTCAATTATTCTCAGTAAAACCTTCGATAACGGCATGATTTGCGCCAG
Organism: Stanieria cyanosphaera PCC 7437; assembly: GCF_000317575.1. Taxonomy (NCBI): domain Bacteria; kingdom Bacillati; phylum Cyanobacteriota; class Cyanophyceae; order Pleurocapsales; family Dermocarpellaceae; genus Stanieria; species Stanieria cyanosphaera. The sequence goes on from NC_019748.1 coordinate 3,755,245, forward strand.
CGAACAATCGGTAGTCGTTGTAGATGATGTTTACGAACAAGTCAAAACGGAATTTATTACCCGTGGTGGTTATTTTGTCACTCCACAAGAAAAAGACAAATTAGCGCAGATAATTATCGTTAACGGGCGGTTAAATAGTCATATTGTTGGTCAACCAGTCTCGAAAATAGCTCAACTCGCAGGCTTCACAATTCCTGAGGGAACTAGAGTAATTTTGGCTGAAGTAGAAGAAATTGGCTTCAATGAACCTTTCTCGCAGGAAAAACTTGCTCCGATTTTAGCAATGTATCGTGCTAAAGACTTTAACCAAGCAGTAGACAAAGCCCAACAATTAGTAGAATTAGGTGGTCGTGGGCATACAGCAGCCCTTTATACTTCGATTTTTGAATCAGAACATATTAAACAATTTGAAGATCAAGTACAAGCTTCTCGTGTTTTAATTAATACTCCTTCTTCTCAAGGCGCAATTGGCGACCTATATAACTTTCGCCTCGATCCTTCCTTGACGTTGGGTTGTGGCACTTGGGGAGGTAATTCCACTAGTGAAAATGTTGAACCAAAACATTTGTTAAATATCAAGACAGTGGCAGAAAGAAGAGAAAATATGCTCTGGTTTCGCGTACCACCCAAAATTTACTTCAAATATGGTGCATTACCTGTAGCTATTCGAGAATTGGCAGGAAAACAACGAGCCTTTATTGTCACGGATCAACCCATCTACAATCTAGGAATGACTAATTCCTTAGAAAATGTCCTCGATGAAATTGGGTTGAAATACGAAATCTTTTATGATGTTGAACCAGATCCTTCCCTCGATACAGTGATGGCGGGTTTGGCACTGATGAATAGCTTCAATCCTGATGTCATTATTGCTATTGGTGGTGGTTCGCCCATGGATGCTGCCAAAATCATGTGGTTAATGTATGAACATCCCGAAATTGAATTTGAAGGGTTAGCAATGCGGTTTATGGATATCCGCAAGCGAGTCTACGATTTACCGCCTTTAGGGAAAAAAGCTATCTTAGTGGCTATTCCCACCACCTCTGGTACGGGTTCAGAAGTAACTCCTTTTGCCGTAGTAAGCGATCGCCGTAATAAGATTAAATATCCTTTGGCTGATTATGCCCTTACTCCCAATATGGCAATTGTTGACCCTGAATTGGTGTTGCATATGCCTAAGAGTCTCACTGCTTATGGTGGTATTGATGCTTTAACTCATGCTTTAGAAGCTTATGTTTCGGTTTTAGCTTCCGAATATACCAACGGACTAGCACTAGAAGCAATTCGTTTACTGTTTAAATATTTACCCAGTGCTTATCAAAATGGGGCAAAAGACCCTAAAGCTAGGGAAAAAGTTCATTATGCAGCCACCATAGCAGGAATGGCATTCGCCAACGGATTTTTAGGAATTTGTCATTCGATGGCACATCAGTTGGGAGGAACTTTCCATATCCCTCACGGTTTAGCTAATGCGCTAATGATTTCCCATGTCATTCGTTATAACGCTACCGACGCACCTTTTAAACAGGCAACTTTTTCTCAGTATAAGTATCCTAATGCTAAATGGCGTTATTCTCGGATTGCTGATTATTTAGGTCTTGGCGGTAATACAGAAGAAGAAAAAACCGAATTACTAATTCAAGCAGTAGAAAACTTGAAACGTCAGTTGAATATTCCTCTAGCCATGAAAGATGCAATTAACCTTAATGAGGCAGAATTTTTGGTTAAGCTGGATGAAGTAGCTGACCACGCTTTTGACGATCAATGTACAGGAACAAATCCTCGCTATCCTTTGATTAATGACCTGAAGCGACTTTTAACCGATGCTTACTATGGAGAAATTTCCACCACAAGCAATGGAAAAACAAGCAGTAATGGTCATCAAACCGAAATGGCTGTGATGAATTAGCAGTTTCAACTTGCTTCTAGATCTTGACACTCCCCTGCTATCACGGCAAGGGGATTCTTGGTTCATTGACTCAACTTACCCTGACAGGTATTACTAAGTAGCTCCACCTAAAAAAACGTAAAATAAAAACGGAAGAAATCTAGCTTGATGATTCAGAAATGCCAGCAGCATTAAAAATTACTTTAACCACTGAAGAAAACACAACATTACAACAACTGGAGTTATCAAACTCTGTGACTCGAAGAACGCTCGCAAAGAGCAACGGTACTTCGTCTGAATGCAGCAGGATGGAAAGTTAAAGAGATCGCTAATTATTTAGAATGGGCAGAATCAACGGTCAGACAAACGATTCATCGCTCTTTATAGGTCTGGATTAGTATGGTTATGGGAAGCTGGAGGTAGAGGGAGAAAGCCATCATGGACGACTGAAGATTGGGAAGCAATGGAACAATGGTTGAATGAACCCCGTAGCATAAGCTCTCGACAATTGAGCCAAAGATTAGCCAGAGAAAGACAAGTGTTTCTGGGCGCAGAACAAGTTCGTCGGATACTAATAAAAAGTGGCGTTGGAAAAGACTGAGACGAAAACCGCCAGCAGCTAAAAATCAAGAATGGAAAGAAGCGAAGAAGAAGGATTTACAACTACTAAAATTATGGGCAGAACTGGGTTTAATTACCTTACTGTATCTAGATGAATCGGGGTGTTGTCCTGAAAGTCCTCTTAGCTACGGCTTTTTGCCGATTAATTTAGGAAAATCTTAACAGAGAAAAGAAAATGTTGATTTCAGACTTGAGAATCTAAAATTGAAAAGTATTGTTTTGGTGAAGGGCTAGTTGATGTTGCATTTACTGAATTATTTTAAAACTTGGTTAATAGTTATTATTGCAATTACCAATCTGAGTTTAACTGCTTGTAGTCAGGTAATTGAAAATTCCCAAGCAACTCAAGTTCCCCAACTAGTCCAAGCAATTCTCAGTGATCCCAAAACCTTCAATCCCGTCTTATCTTCTGATGCTACTAGTAGTAGTGTGGGTAGTATGATTTTAGAAGGTTTAATCAAAGAAAACCCAATTACAGGGGAAAATGAACCAGCTTTAGCTGAATCTTGGGAAATTTCTGAAGATAAATTAAGTATTATTTTTACTCTCAAACCAGGTTTAAAATGGTCTGACGGGCATCCGCTAACAGCAGAAGATGTAGTGTTTAGCTACAATCAACTTTATCTCAATGAAGCAATACCAACAGGTGCGAGAGATGTAATTCGTATCGGTCAAAGTGGTGCTTTACCCAAGGTACGCAAACTCAACGATCTACAAGTAGAATTTACTATTCCCGAACCTTTTGCACCTTTTTTAGGTAGTACTAGTTTATCAATTTTACCAGCCCACATTCTTAAAGAAACTGTTGAAAAAAAAGACCAAAATGGTAACCCTGTTTTTCTTTCTACTTGGTCAGTTGATACTCCTCCAGAAAAAATTGTTGCCAGTGGTGCTTATAAATTAAAAAGTTATGCCACTTCTCAACGAATTGTGTTTGAAAAAAATCCTAATTATTGGCAAAAAGACGAACAAGGTAATCAACTTCCTTATATTCAAAAAGTTATTTGGGAAATTGTCGAATCAACCGATACTTCTTTATTACAATTTCGTTCAGGTGGTTTAGACTCAATGAGCATTTCTCCTGACTATTTTTCTTTACTCAAAAAAGAAGAAAATCGCGGTAATTTTACCATTTATAATGGTGGACCTGATTACGGAACTAACTTTATTGCTTTTAATTTAAATAAAGGAACTAAGGAAGGTAAGCCTTTAGTTGGAGTTAATAAATCGCGCTGGTTTAATGATGTTAAATTCCGTCAAGCAATTTCCTATGCCATTGACCGTCAACGGATGGTTAATAATATTTATCGAGGTTTAGGAGAACCACAAACATCTCCAATTTCCGTACAATCTCCTTATTATTATCAAGGTTTACAAGGTTATACTTATAATCCCGACAAAGCCAAGCAACTGCTTCAAGAAGCAGGATTTCAATATAACAATCAACAAGAATTATTAGATGCCGATGGTAATCGAGTTCGTTTTAATTTAAATACTAATGCTGGTAATAAAATTCGCGAAGCAATGGGTTCACAAATTAAAGAAGATTTAGGAAAAATTGGCATCAAAGTGGATTTTAGTCCAATTGCTTTTAATGTTTTAGTAGACCGTTTAGATAACTCTTTAGAATGGGAATGTATTTTGCTTGGTTTAACAGGAGGAAATGAACCTAATAACGGAGCAAATATTTGGTTTACTGATGGAAATCTTCATATGTTTAATCAAGATAAACCAGGAATTGAAGGAAGAAAAGTAGCAGATTGGGAAACAGAAATTAGTCAGCTTTTTATTAAGGGTGCTAGAGAATTAGATGAAGCTAAACGCAAAGAAATTTATGCAGAAATCCAAAAAAAAGCCGAATACTATCTTCCTTTTATTTATCTAGTTAATCCTTTAGCATTAGGTGCAGTACGTAATAATATTCAACCGATTCAATATTCAGCTTTGGGTGGTGCATTTTGGAATTTAGAAGAGTTAAAAATAACAGAGTAAGATAAATAATTTTTGCTTTATTGAACTGTTTTAATTACTGGTAAATGACTCAAAGGCACAGTAAAAGTAACAGTAGAACCTAAACCTTCACCCATACTATAAAAAGAAATTGTTCCACCCATTGCTTCGATCAATTTTTGGGAAATTGCTAAACCTAAACCTGTACCACCGTAGGATTTAGTTCGAGAACCATCTACTTGAAAGAAATTTTCAAACAATTTATCTTGTTTTTCTAAAGATACGCCAATTCCTGTATCGGCAACACTGATTTTTACTAAACCAGGGAATTCTCGCTCTTGAATATAAGTTTTCTTTTTGCTTATTTCGGCACTAATAACGATTCCGCCTTCATGGGTAAATTTGATCGCATTACCTACCAAATTCAACATTACCTGAAGTAAACGTTGATAATTACCACAGAGCGTTACAGGAGTAAGAGTTGCAGGAAGTTTGAGTTGCAGACTGAGATGTTTTTGTTCTGCTTGAGTACGAATGAGGTTGTCAACGTCTTGAAATAATTCGTCCAACTCTACCTCGGTTAATTCTAATTCCATTTTCCCTGCTTCAATTTTGGCAATGTCGAGGATGTCGTTAATTAAATTGAGCAGGTGAATTGAAGATTTATAGGCTTCTTGAATAAATTCTTGTTGTTCTTCCGGATCGTCTGCCATTCCTTCCAACAACAGTTTGAGAAAACCAATGATGCCATTAAGAGGGGTACGAAGTTCGTGAGAAGTGTTGGCTAAAAAATCGCTTTTGAGGCGGTTTGCTTCTTCAGCCTTAAAACTAGCTTGTTCTAATTCTTGATACAATTGAGCATGAGCGATCGCAGTTCCCACTTGTTCGGCTAGATCTTGTAACAATTCCATTTCTGCCACAGTCCAATAACGATAGCGATCGCATTGTTGCAGACAAATTAAAGCATTTTCTTGATTATTATAGGCAGTGGAAACTACCAAAACTGATTTTTGCTGATAGGGATCATTGTCTAACAAATCTACAGCGACAGGATGACGAGATTTTAGAGCTTGTCGTAGGTAAAGTTCTGCTTTCCAATTGAGACTTAATCCCAACATAGAACGATACCCTGTCTGAAGATATTCAGCTTCTACTTTGAGGTCTTTTTTATTAGAACCATAAGAAAGAATTAAACAACGACTAACTGAAAGCGCGCTCCCAAGACTATTAACTGTTTCTTGCCAAATGGTATCAAGATCGAGACTGCAACGAATCTTGCGAGAGATCTGTTTGAGAAGTTTATGATAACTATAAAGCGGTAAATTGCCTCCGTTGTTAAGCAAAGATATTTCCAAATCTTTGAGAAGATGTCCCATTACCAATACTGACATCGATTCTCCTTGAGCAGGCAAAATTGGGCTAATAACCAATTCAAAAGGAAAAAATTGCTCTTGATATTGAAACAAACAATAACATTGTTCTGGAATGCGTCTTTGAATAACTCGCAGAATTTTTTGATAGTATGCTTGGATATCGATTGGGGTAAAAATTTCTTCTAAAGCTGAACCAACAACCTGCTCTTGGTTTAATCCAAGCTCTTTGCCTCCTTCCCACCAAAAAGAAAGATACTTACCACAACGGTCTTGAGTATAAACCAATTCTGCTCCCAAATGTTGCCAATAAATTGAGCTTGCTTGCGTAGGAGCAATTTGACTATTAACAAGTTCTGAATTAAATCCAGTGAACATTAGCAAGTAAATTTCAGGGTTGGAGTTGACGACAAGAAGCCGAACTTGGTTCGAGATCTGATCGTCGTGTTGACACAGTTCAAGCAAAATCTGCCGTAAGACAGCAAGATACTTCAAGACAGGAGTAGCGATCGCTTTTAGAATTAACTGCCAGTTTTACTTGTCACAAGCAAAAAACAGTTAACTTTTATTAATGTTTTTCTCCTTTTGTTCAAGGCAGTATTTTCGACTCAAATCAAAATGTCAGCCTCTTCCCTGAAACTATAACCTATAGATATCTCAGGTAGCGATATCTAAATTAAATTTCAGTAGCGAATAATGGTGATAATCCTTACTCTAGCTACTGCTGGTGCAATTAGTTCAGTTTTTTAGTCGTTCCATTCACCTCTTGGTGGTAAAGGTGGATTACGGCGAAAAGTACGAGTAAGGTCTTGATCGGTTTCTCGTTCACCTCTAAGCCATTGTTTAATGGCAGTTTCTATAACTCGGTTAGGATCATTGGTTAGATGCTTAATCTGTTCTAAAGTTTCTGCATCTAGTTGGATGGAAATTTCGACTCTTTCGGCAGAACGTTCGTGCTGCACGGCATTATCGTTCATAGGCTTTGTTTGCTTGCTCTAGTAAGTATTGTAACTGTTATGACTAAATCTATAACTAATTAAATTCGGATAAAATCAGGAGATAGTAGAAGATTAAATAAATTCAACATTAAAATAGTTTAAGTATTACTAATTTTTACTTATCCCTAATTAAGCGTTCTTATATGACCGACGTTCCCGTCTCTCAAATTCGTAACTTCTCTATTATTGCTCACATCGATCACGGTAAATCCACTCTAGCAGATCGGATGCTACAGCAGACTGGTACCGTCAACGCTAGAGAAATGAAAGAGCAATTCCTCGACAATATGGATTTAGAAAGGGAACGGGGAATTACCATTAAGCTACAAGCTGCTAGAATGAATTATCTGGCGAAAGATGGTCAGCAATACGTAATTAACCTAATTGATACTCCTGGTCACGTAGATTTTTCATATGAAGTATCTCGTTCTTTAGCTGCCTGTGAAGGAGCTTTGTTGGTAGTAGATTCTTCTCAAGGAGTAGAGGCTCAAACTTTGGCTAATGTTTATTTGGCTTTAGAAAACGATTTAGAAATTATTCCTGTTTTAAATAAAATTGATTTACCTGGTGCTGAACCAGAACGAGTCGCTCAGGAAATTGAAGAGGTCATTGGTTTAGACTGTAGCAATATTATTAAGGCTTCTGCTAAAGCAGGAATTGGTATTGATGAAATTTTAGAATCGATTGTTCATCTAGTGCCACCGCCCAGGGATACTGTAGACCAGCCTCTACGAGCGTTGATTTTTGACAGTTATTATGATTCTTATCGCGGTGTCATCGTTTATTTCCGAGTCATGGATGGTAAAGTCAGAAAAGGCGATCGCGTTCGCTTAATGGCTTCTGGGAAAGAATACGAAATTGATGAACTTGGTGTACTTTCTCCTAATCAAATTCAAGTAGATGAACTTCATGCAGGGGAAGTAGGATACATTGCTGCTGCAATTAAAACCGTAGAAGATGCACGGGTTGGGGATACGATCACTTTAGCTCAAAAACCAGCCAAAGAACCTTTACCTGGCTACACCGAAGCTAAACCAATGGTTTTCTGTGGTTTATTTCCTACCGATTCGGATCAATACGAAGATTTGAGGGATGCCTTAGAAAAATTAAAACTCAATGACGCAGCCCTTTCCTATGAACCCGAAACTTCCAGTGCCATGGGGTTTGGTTTCCGCTGCGGTTTCTTAGGTTTACTACACATGGAAATCGTTCAAGAAAGATTAGAACGAGAATACAATCTAGAGTTAATTACCACCGCACCATCAGTAATTTATCGTGTGACAACTATCGATGGTGGAGTGATTGAAATTGATAATCCCAGTTTGTTACCACCACCACAAAAACGATTAAAAATTGAAGAACCTTATATCAAGATCGAAATTGTTACACCTGAAAACTTTGTCGGAACTTTGATGGATTTGTGTCAGACTCGGCGCGGTGTCTTTACCGATATGAAATATTTTACTCAAAGCCGTACCTGCTTAATTTATGAGTTGCCTCTAGCAGAAGTAGTAACCGACTTTTTCGATCAGCTTAAATCCCGTACTCGTGGTTATGCCAGCATGGAATATAGTTTGCTTGGTTATCGGGAAAATGATTTAGTTAAATTAGATATCTTGGTTAATGGTGATGGAGTAGATGCTCTTTCTACCATTGTTCATCGTGACAAAGCTTATTATGTAGGTAGGGCTTTAACAGAAAAATTAAAAGAATTAATTCCTCGTCATCAATTCAAAGTCCCAATTCAAGCTGCGATCGGTGCTAAAATCATCGCTAGCGAACATATTCCTGCTTTGCGAAAGGATGTTTTGGCTAAGTGTTACGGTGGCGACATTTCACGGAAAAAGAAACTACTACAAAAGCAAGCTAAAGGTAAAAAACGCATGAAAGCTATTGGTACAGTAGATGTTCCTCAAGAAGCTTTTATGGCTGTTTTAAAATTAGAACAACAATAAACGTTGACAAACATTCAATTGTGGCTGGCACAGCGTATTAGTGTTTCACCATAATATTAAATATTTTTACAAGCCTGGGAGGAAAAAATTAAGCTTATTTCTCTCAGGTAAAATTTTTATAGCGGTTTTCAAGTTTAAGAGTACAATCAACCCCTTAGTTTGTTGTTAATTGTAATTAAGAATGGGCAATCAACTTTGACAAAACCTATCTCACTGATTTAATCAACTTTATATATCAGGGTTTTTACTTTAGACGAGGTACAAAAAATACTTAATTTTTGGTTGCTGTTTAATTTAAATGTAGTTCATAAGTCTGAAACTTGTTATAAATTAAGTTAATGCGATCGCGTAAAATTTTAAGTCAAAAAAGCCAAATCAATAATTTATTTATTGTTTATTTATAAATTTTGATTAGCTGATTTAAATCACCTTGAATCTCGTAATTATTGGTTATTTGTTTATGTCTTGAATCAAGTCAAATATTTTCAATTTAATCACTACTATAATTTGTAGAAAAAATGGGTTTAAAAATTGTTGAAAGCTTTGATAGCAGTTTTACTTTAGATTTAGAGCAGAAAACGGCATTGTTTGAATTATTAAAGAATAAAAATTTTTTAGAGCAAATTAGCCAACAAACTCAAAGGATTAAAGTAGAATTTACTGAATTATTATTTCAGCCAGTTCCTTACAGTATTAACACCCCTAAAGGGATGCCTGCTGAATTTGAATCTTATTACAATTCTGCTGATTATCTGGTAATTAATGTGCCACCAAATTTTATGTTTAAAGCAAAGATATTTAAACCTAGTCGTCTTTGTGCAATTTATCGCAAAATTCAATAACTTTTTTTTGCCTAATTGATAAATTGAAAACAGTCGAACAATTCTCATTTCAAAAAGTAATTCAAATTATCCAGTTCAAACACTAAATCAATTATGACTGCCCAAACCGAAATCTCAACTCTTGCTACTCTTGACTACATTTATTATCTAAATGAGCAAGGTTGTCTTAATGAAGACTTTCAAGGAAAAATAGGAGTTTACGCAATTTTTGACCAAGAAAAAACTTTACAATTTATTGGTTATTCTCGCGATATTTATCTTAGTCTGAAACAACATTTAGTTCGTCAACCTCAAAGTTGTTATTGGTTGAAAATACAAACTATTGATCGTCCTAACCGCACTATTTTAGAAGAAATACGTCAAACTTGGATTGCAGAAAATGGAAAAATTCCTCCAGGTAACGGCGAACAAGAAGTTCTGTGGAATCAACCGATTGATACTAAATTTGCTATGACAGAAGAAGAAAAGGCACAATATCAAGTAAGCGATGAATTAGGACAAATTAAAATACTAAAAAAAGTTGCTAGAAGAATAGAGGAACAAGTCAAGGAACAATTGAAACAAAGAGGGGTCACAATGGATATCCGTTTTAATCCTAAACTTAAAGAACAAGGTCTATTAGATTTAAAATAATCATTTTTATCAATAACGGACGAGGTATCGCTTAATCCCTATCGCTCATAGAGAATATCTCTAACTGATAACTGGTAATTGTATGAAAGCTGCACTACTAAATAACCGCTATCGTATTTTAGAAACTATTGGCAGAGGAGGCTTTGGAGAAACATACTTAGCTGAAGATACTCATATGCCTTCCCAAAGAAAATGTGTTCTTAAGCAGCTTAAACCAATTGTTGAACAACCACATCTTCCTGAATGGGTTAAAGAGAGATTTCAGCGAGAAGCAGCGATTTTAGAAGAGTTAGGCGATGGTAATCGCCAAATTCCTTGTCTTTATGCTTATTTTTCCGAAGCAGATAAATTTTATCTAGTTCAAGAATGGATTGAAGGAGTTACTTTAGCCGAGAAGTGGCAGAATGAAGGAAATTTGGATGCTAGAGAAGTCCGACAAATTTTAGTGCAGCTTTTACCTGTATTAGATTTTGTTCATAGTAAACGCATCATTCATCGAGATATTAAACCAGAAAATATTATTATTAGATATCAAGATAATTTACCAGTATTAATTGATTTTGGCGCAGTTAAAGAAGCGATCGCAACTGTAGTTAATACTAATAATAGTAGTGCTTTTTCTGCTGCAATTGGAACTCCTGGTTATATGCCTTCAGAACAAGCTGCTGGTCGTCCTGTTTATTCTAGCGATTTATACAGTTTGGGATTAACAGCTATCTTTCTCCTCACAGGAAAATCTCCTCAAGACTTACAAAGCGATCCTGGTACAGGTGAAATTATCTGGCAAGAATATGCGAGCAATATTGATCCCAAGTTAGTAGCAATTTTAACTCAAGCGATCAAATTTCATCCACGCGATCGCTTTACTACTGCTAGAGAAATGTTAGAGGCGTTAGACTCTTCTGTACCTTGGCAAAATTTGACCAAAAAAACTTTGGTAGTAGCACCAAAACAAGGAACTAATCAAAATAACTATCATATTCCTCGTCAAAAGGGTAATACAGCAGCAGTAAAAGTTGATTCTTTTGAGGAAAAAAAGTCAGATAATTGGTTAGTTAATTTATTTCTCTTTTTATTATTAGCAGGAGGTTTAAGTGTTGGTGCATTTGTCGTTGGCTTTAGTTTCTTATCAAATATATGGAATAATCGTTCTCAACCATTACCACAAGCAACTCTAGAAGAACCAACCGAGCAAACTGAGTCTTTTCCTGCAATCAAAACTTTTCCAGAACTTGTTAAACCAAACAAACCAAAAGTCAAACCTAAAGCAGAAAATCAAACTAAATCAGAATTAGAAGCAAACAATAGTTTAGAAGAATCTGAACCAGAATCCGAGTTAGAATCAGAACCTCCTGAAGTAGTAATCGATACAAAAACCGAACCTGAACCCCAACCCGAACCTCAACCAGAAATAAATGTTCCCATTATTAGAACAGGAAGTTCAGAAAATCAGCTTGTCAGTACTTTGGGTAAACCGACTTCCGAAAGACAAGACTGGCAAAAAGATAGTCGCACCCTAGTTTATCAAGACATTGTGCCTAACCAAGTTAATCTTAGTTATAAATCTGATGGTACAGGTAAAATTCGTCAAACTGATATTGCTTTAGCTTCATCAATTAGTTTGGATGCCATGCAAGAAACCTTAAATGAACTTTTGGGCGGTAATGCACCATCAGATGTAACAGAAAAACTGAGACAAGTATATTCACGAGAAACTAAGTTTAGTTTTTTCAAAGTAGATAACTTGGAAGGAAAAGTAGAGCGAGATTCTAAAGACCGAATTACTATTTCGGTTTGGGAGTCTGGATATGAATAGATTTAAAATTATAGTTAAACTGATTATAGTAGAGAAATCAGTATGTAATGAATCAGAAAAATAATCTTGATCCCCAACGCCATACAGAACCATCTGATCTGGCACTAAGATTAAGAAAGCATAGAAATCTTTTTCGACTTTTAGCGATCGCAGCAGGTCTAATTTTCCTTCAAGGATACATGATTGCACCACTAATTCCCAGTTTGGCAGAGATTTTTAACGTTTCTGTCCAGGAAATAGGCATGATTGTTCCTATCTATATGTTGGCTTATGCTCTGACGGCGTTATTCTATGGAATTTTATCTGATCGTTTTGGTCGCTGGTCAATCATTCGTCTTTCTCTGATTATTTTTGTTATTTGCACAGGTTTAACCGCAACATCTCAAACTGCTGATCAAATGGCAATGTGGCGACTGCTAACCGGGATTGGTGCTAGTGGAGTGATTCCTCTAACGTTTGCTCTGGTCGGCGATTTGTTTCCCTTTGACCAACGAGGTAGCAAACTAGGGCTGATCTTTGCTGCAATGGAAGGAGGTATGGCTGCTGGTTCTGCTGGAGGATCGATTCTTGAACCTTTTGTCGGTTGGCGGATGTTATTCATCGGTACTGCTGTGATGGCAGGATTAGTACTTTGGCGTTTGAATCGCTATGGTGCGATGTTCGATACGGCTCAAGTAAAAAAATTACCTACATTCCGTCAAGTATTTCAAGGCTATAGTAAAATTTTGCAAACTTTTCGAGGGCAACGAACATACGGCTATGTTTTGTGGAATGGTATTTACCATGCTGGTGTTTTTACCTGGCTAGGACTTTATCTATCACAACGATTTGATATGAATGCCCTTAACATTGGTTTGACCATTCTTGGATATGGTATTCCTGGACTGTTGTTCAATACGTTAATTGGCAAAGCCGTTGATCGTTGGGGAAGACGTTGGCTGATTCCCATTGGGCTATTAATGGCTGCATTAGCTGGCATTGCCATGATTTTTGAGATTTCCCCACTAGAAACCACTATTCTTATTTTGATACTATCGTTAGGTTACGACTTAACTCAGCCTCTATTCGTCGGTATTGTAACGGATTTGAGCGATGATGATAACCTAGGACAAACTATGGGGCTTAAGGTATTTACTCTGTTTACTGGATTTGGTATTGGTAGTTTAATTTTTGGCGAACTTCTTGATTTTGGTTTTGGCTGGTCTTTAGCTATTTTTGGAGGTATCCAGTTAATAGCAGGACTACTAGCTATTCCTTTTTTCTGGCAAGAGATTCCCCAACGATGAACTATTGAAAAGTTTGTTGATAAACTTGATTAAGTTTTTGATATTCATGGGAAACATTACTCTGGCGTAATTTCCGTAACCGATTTTCCACCAATAAACGAGCATCAGAACGGCTAATTGGCTCAAAGGTTAAGTTACCCGAAGTAATAACTACGATAAAGAAAAGACGTTGAGCGTAGAGAGTAGTAAACAGTTCCCGATCATTTTCAATCAGGCAAATGCGATAGAGAAGACCAAAAGTAGGATGGTTGAGATAGGTTTCGTTACTTTGATGGTTCACTAAACAATTAGTTAATTAAAGTGAGTCGCTATTATCTGAATATTTTCAAATTATAATCGCCACTTGCCAATTTATTCGCTAGTAACGAAAAGGATTTGTCAATTTCTGATCAAACTTAAGCTTAGTTTTCAATTAACCATTAACAATCAACGCTCAATCAGTATCGAACGAGTGTACCTCATAGAGCGTGAGAACTGCTATAACTGCTGACTAGCGATCGCTGATAAATTGTATTTGATTTGACATTGAGTTGCTAAAAATTAATCTTAATACTCAGCCAGAATAACTAGATGTAGAGTAATAAAAGCTTAATCTTCCACGAAAGACACTAGATGTATAAAAAGTTGGGTTATATTATAAATCCAGGTAATTAACTTGTTTCAAGAAGCATATGCAACAAACCCTATCGCCACAACCCAACCTTCTTACACACAATACCAGTAATATTCAGGTGATTAGGAGAGATGGTTCTACTACTCTCCTCAATATTGCTAAAATTCGCTCTGTGGTAGAGTGGGCTTGTGAGGGCAAAGAAGTTAATCCTATTACTTTGGAAGCTGGACTCACCACTAGACTAAAAAATGGGGTTACTACCAGAGAAATTCAAGATAATTTAATCGATTGCGCCTTGGGAATGTGTAGTCCTTCTGAACCAGAATGGCGTTATGTAGCAGGTAGATTACATATCTGGAATCTCTGGAAAGATGTGATTGTGAGTCGTGGTTATGGCTATGGAGATTACGCTAAGACAGTAAGATTACAAGTCGAAGCAAATCAATATGATCGCCAAATCCTCACTTATTCTACTGAAGAATTATCTTTGGCAGGAACTTGGATCAATCAAGAATGGGACAAAGATTATGATTATGCTGGGGCAGTTTTGTTAACTAAACGCTATCTGTTGCCTGATGAATTGCCACAAGAAGCGTTTTTGACTTGTGCTTTATTACTCGCCTCAGTAGAAGCACCTCAGCAAAGATTAATAGTTGCTCAACAGTTTTATGAAGCGATCGCTCGTAGAAAAATTTCTCTAGCTACACCAATTTTAGCTAATTTAAGAATTCCGAACGGTTCTTTAAGTAGTTGTTTTATTACGGCGATTGACGACAATTTAGAAAGTATTTTTGGTGAAATTACTAATACTGCCAGAATTTCCAAGAATGGTGGTGGGGTTGGGGTCAATGTCAGTAGAATTCGGTCAACTGGAAGCTGGGTAATGGGCAAGAAAAATGCCTCTGGTGGAGTTGTACCTTGGATTAAATTACTCAATGATACTGCGATCGCGGTTAATCAAGGCGGGCGTAGGGCTGGTGCGGTTACCGTTGGTGTTGATATTTGGCATTTGGATGTTCCAGAATTCCTGGAAATGCAAACAGAAAATGGAGATCAACGCCGTAAAGCTTATGATGTCTTTCCCCAGCTAGTTATTACTGATGAATTCATGCGTAGGGTAGTAGCTAAACAAGAATGGACATTAGTAGATCCCTATGAAGTTAGAACGAAATTAGGAATTGAACTTGCCACCTTATGGGGCGAACAATTTGAAACTGCTTATCGTCAGATTGAATCAGAACTAGATCAAACAATTACTCTCTACAAAAAAATTAACGCCCGCGAATTGTTTAAAGAGATCATGCGATCGCAGGTAGAAACGGGAATGCCCTATTTGGCGTTTAAAGATACTATTAATCGGGCAAATCCCAATCAACACGAAGGTTACATTCCTGGGGTTAATTTATGTTGTGAAAGCTTTAGTAATGTTAAACCAGGAGTAGAAAGCCACTGTTGTAATTTGGTTTCGATTAATCTAGCTAACACAGAAGAAACCGAACTACCTAATATCTGTCAGTTAGCAGTCCGAATTTTAGATAATACCATCGATCTAACTAACCCTCCTTTTGCAGCTTCAAAAAACCATAACGATAAATACCGCACCATTGGCGTAGGTTGTATGGGTTTAGCTGATTGGTTGGCAAAAAGACGTTTAACTTATGATCATCTGAGCGAAATTAGCTATCTGTTTGAAGAATTTGGCTATTGGTGTACCCATGCTTCAATGGAATTAGCCAAAGAAAGAGGTGCATATTCCGCCTTTGCAGGTAGTGAATGGAGTAAAGGGAAATTAATTGGTGCTAAACCTCTAGAATGGTTTTTAGAAAACGCTAGAGATCAAGAACGTTGGGTAAATCTATCTCAAGATATTCAAACACACGGCATTCGTAATTCCCATATTAGCGCGATCGCTCCTAATACTTCTTCTTCTTTGGTTCAAGGTTGTACAGCTAGCGTTTTACCTGCTTATAGCAAGTTTTTCTATGATAAATGGGCTAAGGGTGCTGTTCCCATCGCCCCACCTTTCCTTCAGGATTTCTTTTGGTTTTACCCCGAAAATAAGTCTTTAGACCAGAGAAAAGTAGTTAAAGCAGTTGCTACGATGCAAAAGTGGATTGATACGGGTATTTCGATGGAATTACTCTTTAATCTTAATCAAGGCGTATATTTTCCTAACGAACCTGAAAGATGTCTCAAAGCTAAAGATATCTATGAAACTCTAATTTTGGCCTGGGAATCAGGTTGTAAGGCAGTATATTATATCCGTACTGTACAAAAAGACGATTTCAAAGAGTCAAACGATACTTGTGTAGCTTGCGCTAATTAAAGTTTTTCATTGTTGTAGTAGAGGCAATTGATTGATTGTCTCTCTCTAAGCCTTGTCCTGAACACAACCTTTACTATAAAAAAAGTATGATTGAAATGATATGATGCAAATGCCTGAAGCAAACTCAAAGACGGCAAAGACTTCAATGCCTTCATCAAATCTCTACGAAACTGATTTTTATGCTTGGACACAGACACAAGCAGTCTTGCTTCGTGAACAACAATGGAATCAGGTTGACTTGCCAAACTTGATTGAGGAGATTGAATCTTTGGGTAAGCAGCAACGACAGGAACTTCGCAACCGTCTAAGTGTGCTGATTGGACATCTATTAAAATGGCAATATCAACCTCAACATCGCAGTCGTAGTTGGCTAGCGACAATTCGTATTCAACGTCGTGACACTATACAATTACTGAAAGATAATCCAAGTCTCAAACCTTATCTTGATGAGGCGTTAGAGGAAGCGTATGAAAATGCTAGAGATTTAGCGATGGGAGAAACTAATTTACCAGAACAAACCTTTCCTTTCAGTTGTCTTTATACTGTCACAGAAATTCTCGACAATCGCTTTTACCCAGGTGAGCAGAGTGAATTAGTAGAAGGTTCGGAATCTTAAAAATTGATAGCGTGATGTTTTCTTTGGCGAGGCACTGCCTGATTGCTGTTAATAATTAACAGTTTAGCTTTACTTTTTGATGAGTAACTAATTGATTCACAAGAGCGATATTTGGGGCGTATCTATCTCAAAGGATAGAGTGAGAATTCTCGTTCGGAATTTTTAAAATTGATATTTTTCCTCACCTAAAATAGTAATTATATATAGATATAGCGTTATAAAACTGATTTTGTTAAGCTAAAACACTACATATAGGATAATCTTAGAGATTAACTTGCTCAAACCGTACTTATGACTTCTTTTTTATCCGATCAAAACAAAATGTTAGCCAATCCAATTTTTAATCCTCAAGGAGACGACAGAATTGAAAATCGCTCGATTTGGTTTGGTAAGACAACTAATTTAATGCAACTAAACGATGTCCGCTATTCTTGGGCAATTGGATTGTATCAACAAATGCGGGAAAACTTTTGGATTCCGCAAAAACTTGATCTGACTCAAGATGTCACTGATTATTGGAATTTAACTGCTGAAGAGAGATATGCCTATGATGGCATTTTGAGTTATCTTACCTTTTTAGATTCTGTTCAAACTTGCAATATCCCGCACCTCAAAAGTTGTGTTACTGCACCAGAAGTAAGTTTGTGTATGGCAGAACAAATTTCTCAAGAGGGAATGCACAACCAAAGTTATCAATATATTATCGAAACAGTCATTCCTAGCGATCGCAGAAGTACGGTTTATGATTTCTGGCGTACAGATAAAGTTTTAGCAGATCGTTGTCAATTTATTGCTGGACTTTATCAAAAATACATCGATCATCCTACTGCGGAAAATTATTTTACCGCTTTACTGGCAGATTATTTATTGGAAGGCATTTATTTCTACAATGGCTTTATTTATTTTTATAATTTAGCTTCACGGATGTTAATGCCAGGAAGTGCGGATATTTTTAAAATGATTAATCGTGATGAATTAAGTCACGTCAGACTTTATCAAAAACTTATTCCTGAAGCGCGACAATTATTTATTCATTCAGTGGATCAAATTTATGAAATGTTTGACACGGCAGTACAACATGAAGTTAAGTGGACTAATCATATTGTCGGAGATCATATTTTAGGGGTTACTGAAGGAAGTACCGAACAATACACCAAGTATTTAGCCAATCTTAGATTGAAAGCAATTGGTTTAGAACCACTTTATCCACAGGAAAAATATCAAAAGAGTCCTTACAGGCATTTAGAACGTTTCTCTGATACCAAAAAAGAAGGTCATACAAAGGCTAATTTCTTTGAAGCTGGAGTTACTAGTTATGTCATGTCTTCTGGAATTGGCGGTTGGGATGAAATTTAATTTTAATTAGATTGTGCTAGGGACGTAATATACTACGTCCTTATTTTTCTATCTGTAGCAAACATTTTTTTTAAGAGATCGCTTGTCAAGATAAATTAGATATAATACTAAAACCCTGTTGGCATAGAGCATTTAAAAGTTACAACGATGATCATCGGGCAATGGTTTCAAGCAAAAAAAGCCCCTGGTGATAGTTTCACTTGGTATCTTAAAAGTAGTAGCTCAATTTAAAAAGCAAATATTATGGAAAATTCAACTACTGAGCGGTTACAAGATGCAATTGCTACTTATCGCAATTCAGTTGATTATTTAGAAATTAGAGTCGAACAGAGTGAATCAACTAGTTTAGCTTTTCGAGGCAAACAATTAGATGCAGTCAATCGTAGTTTTGCTTTGGCAGGTGGAATACGTGCTTGTCATCAAGGTGGTTGGAGTTTTGTTACTTTTAATGGTTTAGAAGAGTTAAAACCAAGAATTGAAGAAGCTATTGCTCAGGCAAAATTGGTTGGTAAAGAAACTACTCAACTAGCTGCGATCGCTACCATCGAAGATTATGTTAAAGTCGAACTAAAACGAGATCCTCGTGGTGTTTCTCTGCAAGATAAACGTCAAATTTTAGAAGCTTACAACCAGTTAATTTTAGAATATGACCCACGCATTCAAACTACAATGAGCAGTTTGGGTGATGTTTTTACTACCAATTACTTTGTTAATTCGGTTGGTAGTTGTATTGTTCAAGAAAGATTAGATGTTACTGGTAGATTTGGCGCGATCGCAAGAGGCGAAGGCGGAATTGTTCGTCAAGGTTTTGAATCGATTCATTCTAGAGATGATTTTAATAGTTTAATTGGTGTTGAAGACCGAGTATTAGGTGCAGCTAAACGAGCAGTTAATCAATTAGAAGCAAATTCGGTCAAAGGTGGACAATATACCGTTATTCTTGACCCTTATCTATCAGGTGTGTTTATTCACGAAGCTTTTGGACATTTATCGGAAGCAGATTTTGTTTATGAAAATCCCCGTATGCAAGAACTTTTAACCATTGGTAAACCGTTAGGGATCGAACAACTCAATGTAATTGATGATGCTACTTTGGAAAATCTACCTGGTTCAATTAAATACGATGATGAAGGAGTTCCTGGACAAAGAAAATATCTGATTAAAAATGGAGTTTTAACTCAACGTCTTCATTCGAGAGAAACCGCAGGAAAAATGCAGGAACAACCGACGGGTAATGCGAGGGCGCTCCGTGCCAACTATCCTCCTATTGTTCGGATGACGAATACAGCTATTGAACCAGGAAATACTCCTTTTGAAGACATGATTAGTGATATTGAGGAAGGAGTTTATGCTGTCAGAATGTTAGGCGGACAAACCAACGGAGAAATGTTTACTTTTGCAGCAGCAGAAGGTTATATGATCCGTAATGGTAAAATTGCCGAACCCGTCAGCGATGTGACTTTAACAGGGAATGTATTTCAAACTCTCAAAGATATTGAAGCAATTGGTAACGATACCCTCTTTACTAATGGCGGTTGTGGTAAAGGAGGACAGATGCCTCTACCTGTAAGTGTTGGAGGACCTCATCTTAGAATTAAAAATGTTGTAGTTGGTGGCAGATAATATATAAGCTCGGTCGAATACTGAAAAGGAAAAAAGAGTAGAAAAGGTAGAGGTAGTCGGGAAGTACATCAAAAAAACAACTCTCGCAACTATCTCTAAATTGTCATAATTTTGTCAATTAATAATTCAAACGATACCAATGCAAATCAGTTTGATCTTGAGAAAGAAATAATAAAAAAAACGTGGTTGGATTAATTAAATTTATTGAAACTTCTGCAACTCCACTTTTATCAATTCAAAATATTTTAAGAACTTAGACAAAAATACTGTGACATCTTAAAGGTAAAAAAATAAGCAGCTAATCTTGTTGTGATAAGACGAAGTTAATAAAGCAGAAATTATCCATTTCTTCATAGAGTGACAAGCAACTGAAAACCTGGAGATAGTATAAAAATGGTGAAAAGTTACTCTTTCCTTTCCTAGTGTTCTCCTAGTCAAAATAATCACTGATTACTGTTTTATGAGAGTTACACTCCAAGACGACATCTTATTTATTAATCATGAAGATTTACCTCCCTATAAAAAAGGAGGTTCTATTGTCAGAAATAGCTACTTTTGGGCGTTAAAAGCGATCGCTTGTTATACTTCTCGTGACAAAGATTGGGAATTTGACCGCGACGTTTGGGTAGCTTTAAGCAGAATGTTAATGTCTTTTAGTGAATCGGGTTATTTGGGCGATCGCGAAACGATGTTAGAGTTTCCCCCTGATACCCCTATTCCTCCAGTTTTGCGTTCTGTTTCTACTTGGTTATGATAACTCTTGACAAAGTTGACGAAAATCATCGCCTCGATGTTCAAAACTGCGATATTGATCGAAACTAGCACAGGCAGGAGACAATAAAACTACTTCAGCGTTTTTTTGTTTGGCTAATTCTACACTTCTAATTACAGCATTTGCCATTGTTTCGACAATTTCAAAGGAATTATAACCACATTCAGTTAATCTTTGAGCAAAAGTAGGTGCAGCTTCTCCAATTAATAAAACAGTTGCTGCTTTTTGTTTGATTTTCTCAATCCAAGCTAAATCCTCTCCTTCTTTCGCCTCTCCCCCTGCAATTAAAATCACTGGCGCATCTACAGAAGCTAACCCTACTTCTGCTGCATCGTAATTAGTTGCTTTACTATCATTAATAAAATCAATTCCCTTAAAAGTGCGAATATACTCCAAACGATGAGGTACACCAGAAAAAGTAGCAATAGCTGATGCGATCGCGCCTTGATCAATTCCAGCTAATTTAGTTGCTGCTACTGCCATTAGTAAGTTTTGTTGATTATGTACTCCAGGCATCTTAAATAACGAGATTGGTAAAATTAACTCTCCGAAAGCTACTACCCATCCATCTTCAAGATAAACCCCTCGTTCGGTCGAACAAATTAAGCGGTCTTTGCCTTTAATACTTGTCCAATAAGCATTTTGCCATTGTTCTTCTCCTACTTTACGTAAATAGGGATCATCTCCATTAAAAATTTTGTGGCGACTACGATGTAGCAAAGAAGCTTTGATCTTGTAATAATTTTCTAGGGTTTTGTGACGACTGAGATGATCGGGAGTAAAAGTAGTCCAAACTCCTATTTGTGGTGAAAGTTGCTCGGATGATTCAATTTGATAACTACTCAATTCAGCGACAATCCAATCAAAAGATTGATCATTAGTTTTTTCTAGAGCTAATTCACAGGCTGCATAACCAATATTGCCACAAGCAGGCGCATTCAATCCCGCAGCTTGAAAAATTGCTGCAATTAAAGCTGTTGTCGTAGTTTTGCCGTTAGTACCTGTAATTCCTACCCAAGGTACTGATTTGAGATAACGCCAAGCGAGTTCAATTTCTCCAATTGTGTCAATTTTTTTTTCTCTTGCCTCAATCAATGGAGGGAGATCCCAAGGAACGCCAGGACTAACAACTAGCAATTTGGGTAAATCTGCCGAATTGAGCAATTGAGGTTGACCTAGTTGAAGTTTAATCTTCTCTTGTGCCAATTTTGCTTTTAAGGCTTGAAATTCGCTTCGATTAGAGCGAGAAATCAGATTTTCTTCACTAGCAGCATCAGCAATTGTAACTTCCCACCCATCTTGACTGAGTAATTTAGCAGCAGCAATTCCCGATCTTCCTAATCCAATAATTTGAGCTTTGGGCATATTTTCACGTAGTAATAATCCCCGATTCAGCCTTTAATAGTATTGCTTATTTTCGCGATCGACAACACTCTCAGAGGGGATAAAGCCTAA
Source organism: Stanieria cyanosphaera PCC 7437 (assembly GCF_000317575.1). Taxonomy (NCBI): domain Bacteria; kingdom Bacillati; phylum Cyanobacteriota; class Cyanophyceae; order Pleurocapsales; family Dermocarpellaceae; genus Stanieria; species Stanieria cyanosphaera. The sequence continues at coordinate 3,777,365 of NC_019748.1, forward strand.
AAATAAGTAGTGAACAGTACACCAATTCTGAGCGAGGCGAAGAATCTCCGCAGTCAAAACTTTTTTGAGGCTACAAAAGTAAAATAGCAAGAATGAGATTCGGTTGATTTTCATCTATCTGACAGAGATTAAGCAAATACTCTTAATTTCCAACTTCGATTATTTGACCTTTGAGATCCTTGCTTTTGTATTGCAAATGTTTTAAAATACAATTAAAGTAAATTTATCATGCAAAATATAATTCTTATCTACACAGGAGATAATCCAAATGACTAACTCTTTAATTGAAAAACAAATTATTACTAAACTACAACAACTCGATGCTCAACAACAACAGCAAGTACTTAATTTTACTCGGTTTTTAATTAATAATAATTCTGTTAATAATTTCGAGTTAAACAATACTTTGACCAACCAAAATAATGGCATAATTGTAGAAAACATTGAAAAATGTTCAGAGTTAACTAATTGGTATTAATAATTTTACTAAATATACTGTAATTAATTAACTTCATACTTGTTACCCAAACAATTCAAAAATTCCTCTAAAAAAACTCTTTTATTTATTCAAATACTTAAAAGTTATTATTAATTAAATAATTATAGGTAATAAATCTGCCAAGCTTGCCAAAAAATATAAATTGCTAAAATTCCCAATAAAATGTTAAAACCAAAACTAACAGCTTTGTCAGGTAACTTAGGTAAAAAGCGAGTACTGATTTGGGCTCCAACTAATCCACCTAAACCTAAAATAATTCCTTCTAACCATAAAATATTGCCTTGATAAGCGTGGCCAAGACAAGCAGAAATTGAAGTAATTACAATTACTCCTAAACTAGTTTGAATTGCTACTTTAATTTGTTCTCCTAACAAAAGTATTTGTAAAGGAACCATAATTACACCACCACCAATCCCAAATAAACCAGCTAAAAAACCAGCAGTACCACCAGTGATAAGTCTGGCAAGACTAGGATTAGTGTTTGTTTCTCTTGTTTTGAAGTTAGTAGTAACTAATCGTTTACGAAAATTAGTTAGAAATATATTAATTATCAAAAAAATTCCAAAAGCAATTAATAGAATAGCTCCAGGAATATTACTAGCTAAAAAAGCTCCTATTTGGGCAGTAGCGATCGAGGGTAATCCTAATAAAATTACTCGTCGAAAATTTAAGTATCCCATTCGCCAATTTTGAATACTACCAGAAACAGAAGTCATAATAATAGCTAAACTGCTGGTAGCAACTGCTTGTACTGGAGTATAACCAAAAGCCTTAATTATTGGTACTAAAACAGTACCACCGCCAATACCAAATATCCCAGCCAAAAAACCTGAAAATAAACCTAAACTACTGAGAGTTAATAAATAATTAAAATTCATTTGCTTTTTAAATATTAATTTTAAATTTTGGTATATTAAAGCTTATTATAAAATTCTATATACAAAATTAGTTTTTTTAAAATTAAAAAGTTTTTCTATTTTCAAGTTCAACCACAAGTTGTTGGATTAAAATATCTCCAGTTAACATTATTAACATATCAAAAACATTAACAACTAATTTTTTGAGAGCTTCTTGTATTATTAATTCTTCTTCTTGTTTTAACCGTAAAAATAATTCTTCAAAGGAAATTCCTTGAGGAGTTATATGAAGATAACGAATCAAAGAATACTTTTCTTTAGTCAAAACTAAAGCTCTTTCCATAATAGCCATTACTGTTACTTGTCCTAAAGTAGGTAAAATTTTATTCCAGATAACTTGTAATAAATCCTGATAAATTTTCAAGATTTCTACTTGATAAGCTTGAGTTGCTATCTGTTTTATTCGCTGCTCTAAAATTTGTTCTACTTTAACTAAAATTTGATTTTGGTTGGTTGATTGTAAATAATCATTAGGTTCGTTCATATTTTTTTCTCTTAGTCAAAAGCTACGTTATGCACTTTTATCTAACTTTTGTTACTCTGAGTTTATTTTTTTCTTAATTTAAGTATTAAAAATCTATCGAAAGAAATGAAAAATTCATAAAAACTCTAGAAACATTAAACCCTGAAAAAAAATTATAATTAGACAAAAAATAGACGTTCTCAGTAAATAACTTGATGAGGAGAACGTCTTTGAAATATTTTTAATTATGGAGATTACATTTAAATTTAGTTTAGGTTGAGCAGAAATTTTTATTTCATTTAAGCCTAGCTAGTTTGAAAACTAGTGTTTAAGGAAGTTTATATTTAAAATCCATTGAGCCTTTATATTCAGATAATTCTGCTAATTGTTGTGGCGTTTGTACTCCTGGATAAAATTTTCCTTTAATTTCCCATGTTGGAAAAGATTTAATTCCTGCTGTTACACAAGCTTGTCTTTGAGGATTTTTTCCTTGAGGATCACACTCAATATAGTCAATTTCGCTAAAAGCTTCTTTCCCTAATAACTGCTTTTGTTCGTAACAATGAGGACACCAAAAAGCACCGTAGTTTTTTACCCCAATTTCTGTTAAATGTTTTGCTAAAGCAATCTCCGCTTCCCCTGAAGTTGTGGTAATTTCCCAACCTATCGGTGGTTCCGGTGAAGTTTGAGCTTGTGGAATAACAATTAATCCATCTTGATCTGGTGTCTCTCCTATTGGATTATCAACATTAGCATAAACTCCCAAAGTACCTACGAGAGTCAACAATGCCACGATCACAACTGTAAAGAAAATTTGACCAATATCTTCCCACTCTCGTCCCATAATAGCTAAAGTCAATAAAGTCCAAGAAAATAAAGCAGAGCCAATACAGTAGTAACAAACGGCTTGCAGTTTAAAAAATAGTACATACATTAAATAACTGCTAAAAACTGCCATGCCTGTGCCACCAGCTAATAGTAGCAACCAAGTCCAATTATCTAGATTTCGTTTGAGTTCTTTATTACCATCTGGTTTAATTATCAGAGGGCTAAGAGCGAAAATCGCCATGCTGATATAAGCTAAAAAACCAAATAAAGTTAATGGTAAGCCAAAGATAGTCGCATAAGGACTATTGAGGACATCGCTACAACTACTAGTAGCAGCAGTTGCCTCGGCTGAACAAACTACCTCTCCTCCAGTTAGTTTAGTAACAGTGAGGTAAGCAGTCAAAATGGCTCCAGCGATAGCGATCGCACCTATTAAAGGTCGGGACCAACGATAAATCCAAGGAAGAGAACGTCGACGGCGCATAGCAATTATTGATACTGAATGCGACAAAAATAAAAATTTTTAATTGACTTTGATTGTAGCCTTATTTAGCTAATTTGACTGAGGAAACTGATTTTTGTTGCTCTTTTTCTTTAACAGTGTCTCTAGCTGCTTCCACAAACTGAGTAACTCTAAGCGGATCGATAGTTTCGGTTATTTTACCTTTACGCTTAAGAGAACTAGCTACGATCACACCATCGGCAGCTTGCATTAGTCTGGTAATATTTTCCCAATTAGCACCACTACCAATAAAAACGGGAGTATCGCCTGCTGCTGCTGAAGCTAATTCTAAATCTTCAAGATTAGGTGGACTTCCTGTTGCCCATCCAGAAAGTATTACCCCATCAGCTAAACCTCGTTCAATAGTATCTTGTACGGCAGTAGTTAAATTAGGTGTTCCTAAAGGACGTGCGTGTTTAACTAAGACATCTGCTAAAATTCCGACTGTAGCACCTAATTCTCTGCGATAGCGTAATAATTGATGAGCTTGTCCTTCGATCAAACCTTGATCAGTTGCCATTACACCCGTCAAAACATTAACTCGAATAAACTCGGCTTCTACACAAGCAGCTACTGCCATTGCACTGTGACTATCATTTCGTAGTATATTAATACCAATTGGTAACATCACCATATTTTTTAGACGATCAACAATGACGGTCATCGCACTAACTATGGCGGGATCAACGCCTTCTTTAGCAAAAGGAGCATCAAAAAAGTTCTCGACGATAATGCCGTCAACTCCACCTGCTGCTAAGGCTGTAGCTTCTTGTTCTGCTCTTGATATGACCGCTTTTAAATTTCCTCCCCAACGCGGAGAAGTAGGCAAAGGTAATAGATGAACTACACCAATAATTGGATTATTTGTTTTAAAAATTTGTTTTAAGTCCACTTAAATTTTCCTTAGGCAAAGACAGCATTTTACGTCATCTCTTCAAAATCTATTATTATCTCAGACTAATGGAAGCACTAGAAAATTTTATCTAAATAGATCTAGATATTGAATTAGTATTTTCTCCTGCGCAACTTTGATGATTAACTATCAGTTAGTTTTGTAATAAAAATGTACTGAAAAATTAAGGCGAGTCCACTCTGCGCCGAGATCACGTTAACTGAAAGACAGATAGTAATTTTTTTCAAGTATAAGATTCAAAAAATAAGTTTTTTGTCAAAACCATGTTAATATGTCTTAACAATAGGTTTATAATTACAATAGTAAAAAAACCTTATAACCAAAAGGTTAGTCAGAGGCAATATCTTTATACTAGTCTTGCAGATAACTATCGAGTCAACACGGCGATTCTATATGCCGAGAAGACCTCGGCATATCTAACCGTCAAACTAGGGAGGCGATCAGTTTTCATAGATACGCTCCAACCACAACAGAGATATTAGATTCTGACCTCACATATAATCCTAGTCCTTTGTATACTCTAGTTATTCCAAATTATATATGGCAGATAAGCCAACTATTGCGATTTCTCATCTAGGATGTGAAAAAAATCGTGTCGATTCAGAACATATGCTAGGCTTACTAGCTCAAGCTGGTTATCAAGTTGATTCTAACGAAGAAGTAGCTGATTATGTTATAGTTAATACTTGCAGTTTTATTCAAGCAGCTAGAGAAGAATCAGTTCGTACTTTAGTAGAACTAGCGGAAGCCAACAAAAAAATTATAGTAACGGGCTGCATGGCTCAACACTTTCAAGAGCAACTGCTAGAAGAATTGCCTGAAACAGTAGCAGTCGTAGGCAGCGGAGACTATCACAAAATAGTTAACGTTGTTGAGCGAGTAGAAATAGGAGAAAAAGTTAAAGAAATATCTACACAACCTACTTATATTGCCGATGAAACTGTACCTCGGTATCGGACAACGACTGAAGGTGTAGCTTATTTGCGAGTAGCTGAAGGATGTGATTATCGTTGTGCTTTTTGTATCATTCCTCATTTGAGAGGAAATCAGCGATCGCGCTCAATAGAATCAATTGTTGCCGAAGCCAAACAACTGGCAGCCGAAGGAGTACAAGAAATCATTCTCATCTCTCAAATCACAACTAACTATGGGTTAGATTTATATGGAGAACCCAGACTAGCCGATTTGTTAAGAGAATTAGGCAAGGTAGATGTACCTTGGATTAGAATTCATTACGCCTATCCGACAGGATTAACTCCTCAAGTAATTGCAGCAATCAGAGATACCCCTAACGTTCTGCCTTATTTAGATTTACCCTTACAGCATTCTCATCCAACAATACTTAAGGCAATGAATCGCCCTTGGCAAGGAAGGGTTAATGATGCCATCATTGAACGGATTAAAACGGAATTACCAGAGGCAATTTTACGAACAACTTTTATTGTTGGTTTTCCTGGAGAAACAGAAGAGCATTTTCAACATTTAGTGCAATTTGTCCAACGTCATCAATTCGATCATGTGGGCGTATTTACTTTTTCTGCTGAAGAAGGAACCTCAGCCTACACGATGAGTGAGCAAGTTGCACCAGAAGTTATGGAAGCTCGCCGAGAGAAACTGATGCAGATTCAACAACCTATTGCTGCGCGCAAAAATAAAGCTTGTGTTGGTAAAACAGTTGATGTCTTAATTGAACAAGAAAATCCTCATACAGGAGAATTAATTGGTCGTTCAGCAAGATTTGCACCCGAAGTAGATGGCTTAATTTATGTTCGTGGGGAAGCCTCTCTTGGCTCGATTGTCTCGGTTGAAATTACCGCAGCAGACATATACGACCTTTATGGAGAAATTATTTAGTTATTGTTCAAATGTTTAAGAGAGATTTGCTAGTAAATGAGAATTTAACGAACTAAGCAATCAATATCGTTAATTTCTTGACCAATGTAAAGTTTTTTATACCAAACCTAAACTCTAAATCAAAAACCAAAAAATTAATTATGACAGTTACTTTCAAAAGCTTAGGATTATCAGATACTTGCGTACAACAATTAGAAGAACTTGGTTTTGTTGAACCAACTCAAATACAACAACAAGCAATCCCTTCTTTATTAGAAGGTCGCGATTTAGTAGGGCAATCTCAAACAGGAACAGGCAAAACAGCAGCATTTTCACTGCCGATGTTGGATTTGATTGATAGTCGCAATAAAGCAGTTCAAGGTTTAATTCTGACACCAACTAGAGAATTAGCTCAACAAGTAGGACAGGCAATCAACGATTTTGCAAGTAATCGCAGAATTTACGTGCTTACTGTTTATGGTGGTCAATCTATTGAGCGACAAATTCGTAGTTTGAGGAAAGGAGTGCAGGTTGTTGTAGGTACTCCAGGAAGAATTATTGATTTACTCGAAAGAAAAGAATTAAGTTTGGATCAGGTACGTTTAGCTGTACTCGATGAATCCGATGAAATGTTGAGTATGGGTTTTATCGATGATGTCAAAAAAATCTTGCAACAAGCTTCAAAACAGCGACAAACAGCTTGTTTCTCAGCAACTATGCCTCGAGAAATCAAAGATTTGATTCAGCAATTTCTCAAATCACCGATCATGGTAACCGTTGAACAGCCTAAAGCTGCTCCTGCCAGAATTAATCAACAAGCCTACATGGTTCCTCGTGGTTGGCACAAAAACCAAGCTTTACAACCGATTTTAGAAATAGAAGAAATCGATTCAGCAATTATTTTTGTCCGAACCAAAAAAACTGCCAGCGAATTAACTAGCAAACTTCAAGAGGCGGGTCACAGTGTTGATGAATATCATGGTGATTTGAGTCAAATTCAAAGAGAACGTTTAGTTCAACGTTTTCGAGATGGAAAAATCAAAATGATAGTAGCGACAGACATTGCTGCTCGTGGTTTAGACGTAGAAAACTTAACTCACGTAATCAATTACGATTTACCAGATAATGCTGAAACTTACATTCATCGTATTGGTCGTACTGGTCGTGCTGGCAAACATGGAACTGCGATCGCTTTAGTCCAACCAATTGATCGCCGTACTTTAAGACAAATTGAGCATCGTCTCCGCCAAAGATTAGAAATTAACAAGATTCCTAGCCGTACCGAGGTAGAAGCTAAAAGACTGGCTAAACTCCAAGCTCAAGTACAAGAAACTTTATCTGGCGAAAGAATGGCATCCTTTTTACCTTTAGTCAGGGAATTAAGTGACGAATACGATCCCCAAGCGATCGCTGCTGCTGCTTTACAAATGGTTTATGACCAAAATTGTCCTCCATGGATGAAGACTGATTGGGAAGTTCCTCAATCTGGTGTACCCAAACCACTCATCAAACGCAAAAACAACCGCAGTAATCGTAAAGATGGTTATAAATCTAAGTCAGTGACTGAAAACAGGTCACAAGGTAAAATAAGGTCTGAAGTTGTTATTAGCGAACAGTAAAATTAAGCTAATAACTGTAAAGACTAACAAACCATAATTGATTAATCGCTTGTGACTGTGAGTATTTCTGCTGCTGATTTATCTGAAATGCCTAGTATGACCAGGTATTCAACTAACTGGCCTGGTTTAATTGAAGCTTATCGTCCTTACTTACCAGTAAGTGATACTACTCCTGTAGTTACCTTACTGGAGGGTAATACACCTCTAATTCCTGCGCCTGCGCTCTCTCAAGCCATTGGTCGAGGAGTCCAAGTATATGTAAAGTACGATGGGCTTAATCCGACTGGTAGCTTTAAAGACCGGGGTATGACTATGGCGATTACCAAAGCCAAAGAAGCAGGAGCAAAGGCTGTAATTTGCGCTAGCACAGGAAATACTTCAGCAGCAGCAGCAGCTTATGCTCGTCGTGCAGGGATGCGAGCTTTCGTCGTTATTCCTGACGGTTATGTAGCTTTAGGTAAATTAGCACAAGCTTTACTTTATGGTGCAGAAGTAATTGCGATTGAGGGGAATTTTGATGATGCTTTAACTATAGTCCGGAAAATGTCGGAAAATTATCCTGTTACTCTAGTTAATTCAGTCAACCCTTATCGTCTTCAAGGACAAAAGACTGCTGCTTTTGAAGTTGTTGATGTTTTAGGTGATGCTCCTGATTGGCTCTGTATTCCTGTGGGAAATGCTGGTAACATTACCGCCTATTGGATGGGTTTTACTGAATATCATCAACAAGGCAAATGCGCTCGCTTACCAAAAATGATGGGTTTTCAAGCAGCAGGTGCAGCCCCTTTTATTGCAGGTAAACCGATTCCCAATCCAGAAACGATTGCTACCGCAATTAGAATCGGAAATCCCGCTAATTGGGAAAAAGCGATCGCTGTTCAACAACACAGTCAAGGTGAATTTCATCCAGTAACCGACCAAGAAATACTTGAGGCTTATCGTTTATTAGCTTCACAAGAAGGAATTTTTTGTGAACCTGCTAGTGCTGCTTCTGTTGCTGGATTATTAAAACAAAAAGAACATCTTCCAAATCAAGCAACTGTAGTTTGTGTTCTGACCGGAAATGGACTTAAAGACCCTAGTAATGCTATTGAATATAGCAGTAACTCGATCAAGCAGAAAATCAAAGCTGATTTGAAAACTGTAGCTAGTGAAATGGGTTTTTAAGCTTGTTGCATTTTTTAATATCTGAATTTTAATAACTTGTTAAATTGTAATTTCTGTACACAATTAAAAATTGGTGTTGAGTAAGTAACCAAAAAAAGGTTTTGTTTAGCTCAACACCAAAATTAATAATACAACCATTATTTGTTAGGGAAGTTGATTTTTTTGTCGACCAACAGATGCGTATGATGGAAACAACATTAATATCTAGTCAGGTTTAGGAATTGGTAATTTTGCTTATTTCCCAATCATCCAAATCTAATTCATCTTCTGTTTCTTGTGTTGAGTCTAATAAATCTTTGAATTCGTCAAAAGATGCTTTGGTAACAGAATCAACTAAGTTATCTAATTGATCTAATTTTTCTTCCATTTGATCAAACTCTTTGAGAACGATCTTATTATTACTGTCAGATTTAGCTTCTGACATCAAAGCCTCTAAATCAGAGTCAGATAAATCAGTTTCAGACTCAGGTATTAAAGCAGTTAAGTCTTCCGACTCAAATAACTCATCACTACTGTCAGATTCAGCTTCTGACATCAAAGCCTCTAAATCTGTCTGCAATAAATCAGTTTCAGACTCAGGCATTAAAACAGTTAAATCTTCCGACTCAAATAACTCATCACTACTGTCAGCTTCAGCTTCTGACATCAAAGCATCTAAATCAGAGTCAGATAAATTAGGTTCCTCAAATTGCTCAAATAACTCATTACTACTATCAGCTTCAGACTCAAACATCAAAGCCTCTAAATCTGTCTGCGATAAATCAGTTTCAGACTCAGGCATCAAAGCAGTTAAATCTTCCGACTCAAATAACTCATCACTACTGTCAGCTTCAGCTTCTGACATCAAAGCATCTAAATCAGAGTCAGATAAATTAGGTTCCTCAAATTGCTCATTACTACTATCAGTTTCGGTTTCAAACATTAAAGCCTCTAAATCTGTCTGCGATAAATCAGTTTCAGACTCAGGCATCAAAGCAGTTAAACTGTCTTCTGTTAAATCAGTTTGATCGCTAAAATTTGTATTGGTAGCGTCTAATTGAGTTGATAAATCAAAAAATTCTTGTGTATTTGTTAATTCGTTTGAGAAAGATACTGGAAGATTAACAAATTCGTTTACTTCCTCTGCTTCTGCTGGTTGATCTTGATCTTCTATATAATTTTCTATATTGGCTTTTGTAGAAGTAAAAATAGGTTCTAATTGTTCCTGCGATTCGATTGCAGTTTGTAAATGTTGATTATCTAATAGTAATTGTTGCTTTTGCTCCTCAAGCTCGATAATAGATTGATTAAATTCTTGTTGCTGTTGTTGAGCTTGAGCTACTTGATAAGTAAATTGTTCTAATTGAGAATATTGAGCAGCGAGATGAGCTTCTAATTCTTGTTTTTCTAATTGTAGAGAGGCTAGGTTGTGATTATATTGTTCTTGTAGTTGTTGAATTTGAGCTTGTAAATTTTGACTTTCGGCTTCTAATTGTTGTTTTTGGTTTTCAAACTCGCTGATAGATTGATTAATGTTTTCTTGTTGAATTTGATCTGCTTGATAGGTAAATTGTTCCAATTGAGAATGTTGAGCAGCGAGATGAGCTTCTAATTCTTGTTTTTCTAATTGTAGAGAGGCTAGGTTGTGATTATATTGTTCTTGTTGTTCTTGTAGTTGTTGAATTTGAGCTTGTAAATTTTGACTTTCGGCTTCTAATTGTTGTTTTTGTGGTTCTATCTCTTGAATTTGAGTTTGCCAATGATTGACTTCTGTTTCTAATTGCTGTTTTTGACCATTTAAATCGGCAATAATACTGAGAAGTTGATCGTGTTCTGTTTGTAGAGAATTAATGTTTGCTTCTACTTCTTGCATTCTATTAGTTTTTTCAGAAATAGAAAGCCTTAATTGATTTTCTTGAACTTGAAGTTCTTTAATTTCTGCTTCTGTTGATGTAGAAATTAAATTATCTTGTTCTGTTCTTTTTTTGTTACTAACTAATATTCCTGTTAAACCAGCAGTACCAGCTAATCCGCCTGTAATTAAAGCTTTTTTAACATCTTTGTCATTGACAAGCATTCCAACGCCAAAACTGACTCCGAAAGCTATTGAACTAAACAGAATCTTATTAATTAATTTAGTTGATTCCATCTTTCTTAATATGTTTAAGCTAACTTTTCAGTTTAGAAATCTAGGCTAACTATAGACTCGAGTAAGTTTGAGTTAGCTTGTTCTAATCAACTGCGGAATCATACAATCAAGTAGAATTAAGATGGCAAGAGTTTTTGATAATAATCAAATTATGAGTTATTCAAAATTTTTTGCCTCTATTCCCTTTGATCGATAGTTAATTTCCATAGTCTTATTGGAAGAGTTCCCAAATATCGATTTAAAATTAACAAAATTTTGCAGACTAATCTGATTGAGTAATAGCTAATTCTGCTTTAAGGTAATCAATAAACTGTCTAGCAGTACGTCCAGAACGTCCATTATGACGAGTAGCCCATTGTTTAGCACGAAATTCTAATTGTTCTTGAGGAAAATTAATGTTGGCTTGTTGAGCTAAATGTTTAATAATTTGTAAGTAAGTATCTTGATTAGCGGGTTCAAAAGTTAAAGTTAAACCAAAGCGATCGCTAAAGGATAATTTTTCTTGTACAGTATCCCAAGCGTGAACTTCATCATTATCACTTAATTTAGGGCGATCGCTAAAAAATTCTCTAATTAAATGTCGTCGATTAGAAGTAGCATAAACAACTGTGTTATTTGCTTTGGCAGTTAAACTTCCTTCTAAAACTACTTTAAGAGCTTTAAAAGCATCATCGTCTTCTTCAAAGGATAAGTCATCGACAAAGATAATAAATTTTTGAGGTAAATTGCGTACTTGTTCAACAATTAAAGGTAACTCTTTTAGTTCTGATTTACTTACTTCAATTAATCTTAGTCCTGCTTGACTGTATTTAGTTAATAAGCCTTTAACTAAAGAAGATTTTCCTGAACCTCGACTTCCATATAATAAAACGTGCAAAGCAGGATAACCAGCCAAAAGAAATTCGGTATTTTTGATAAGGGCTTCTTTTTGTAAATCGTAACCAACAATAGTAGTTAACTCAACTAGATCGGGATTAGAAATTCCTAATAATTTTCCTTCTTGCCAGCGTAAAGCATGATATTGAGCAAAAATTCCAGTACCGTGCTGACAATAATAATTAGCTAAATCTGATATAGCTTCTGCCCAGTCGTGGTGATGGTGTAAAAAAGTAGCAAGAGAAGTTTCTAATTGCCAGGAAATAGGAGTAAAAGCCGATTGAGAAGCAACTTGTACCCACTTACTCAAATATTTGCTGTCGTATTGACAAATTTGCTGAAGTATTCGGAGATCGTGTTTAACTGCGTCAATTAAAGCGGAAGGTAACTTTTCTAGAGGAGTTGTTTGGATTTGTTGAGTGAAGGGATTATGATCCAAAAGTATTTGAGTAATCAAATAATCTTGCCAGCTTTGATTGTGTGCTGCTAAAGTTCTAAACCAATAACCATAAACTTGTAGACAATCTAGGGCTGTTCTGGGTGCGATCGCTTTTGGTGCAGTGAAGATATCATTATTATTAAAATCTTTAGATAAGGTTTTAAGAAGAGAAATAAAAACTTGACCTACTTCATGATCAAAGACAGATTGATAGATTAACAGTGATGCTATTTGCTGGAGTAAGGATTGACTGGTAGTGAAAGACGAAGATTCGTTCATCAGTAGTTACTGCTCGTTAAAATTTCAATTGGCTTCGCTTTTGGTAATAATTCTCCAGAATCATAAATGGCGACGAAGTGTCAGTTTATTCGTCGCCAGAGCGTAAATTTTTATTTACCTAATGATACTTTAAGCTTAAGAGCGTCTAATTTGATCGCTTTGACTTAGAATCAGTAAAGCTGCTACCGCGGGAATAACCACAACTAAAGCCCCAGCTAATAAACTCCATAAAAAGTTTGCTAATGAAGGAGTCATAATTTTTAAATCCTTTTTATTTGCTATAGATAATTCAGTTCATGAGGGGGTCTCCTCGACCTCTAAAGGCAAGGCATAGGCAACGCCCCGTTAATAATTCTAAAAGTTTTTTTGCCTAAACTAAAGTTTAGTTTCAATTAAATTTTTATAGAGTTAAATTTATCACGCTTTTTTAAGCGTGATCGCTTAGTTTTTACTAAACCTCTAGACAACGATACAATAAACATTAAAGTAATTTACATTCTGTAACATTGCCAAAATTAAAAGATTAATTATGGATGTTTCTAGTTTAAGTGTTTTGTTTTTAAATCTTGGTTTAGGTTTGCTGACTATTTTATTTATTTTCCGAATCGTTTTAACTTGGTATCCTCAAATAAATTTAAATAGTCTTCCTTTTAGTTTAGTCGCATTACCGACAGAACCATTGCTAAAACCTTTGAGAAAGATAGTAGCTCCCCTTGGTGGTGTAGATATCACCCCCATTATTTGGGTAGGTATCTGTACATTATTACGGGAAATACTACTAGGACAACAAGGATTAATTACAATGGCATTGCATACCCACTAGCGATCGCGCAAAGCTTACATTAGGTGTTCTTGGATAAAATTGGTATAGACTTTTCCTGCCAAAAAAGCAGGGTGGTCTAAAATTTTTTGGTGAAAGCCAATTGTCGTAGGAACTCCTGTGATCGCACATTCCCTTAACGCTCTTTTCATTCGTTTAATAGCTACTTCCCGATTTTCCCCCCAGACAATTAATTTGCCAATTAAAGAATCATAGTAAGCTGGAATTTCATAATCAGTATAGACATGAGAATCCATTCTTACTCCTGGACCGCCAGGAGGCAAATAGGCACTAATTCTACCAGGATGAGGACGAAAATTATAAGCAGGATCTTCCGCATTAATGCGACATTCAATAGCATGACCCCGCAATTCAACTTGTTGTTGATTGAGCCGTAACTTCTCTCCTTGAGCGATGCGAATTTGTTCGGCAATTAAATCCAAACCTGTAATTACTTCAGTCACTGGATGTTCTACCTGAATCCGAGTATTCATTTCCATAAAATAGAAATCACCAGACTCATCCACCAAAAACTCTACCGTTCCTGCACCGACATAATTAATCGATTTAGCTGCTTTGACCGCAGCTTCTCCCATTTTGAGCCGTAACTCTGGAGTAAGAGCCACACTGGGAGCTTCTTCTAATAATTTCTGGTGACGGCGTTGAATAGAACAATCTCTCTCACCCAGATGAATCACATTACCATGACTATCGGCTAAAATTTGAAATTCGATGTGACGAGGACAACTAATAAATTTTTCTAAATAAACGCCTCCATTCCCAAATGCAGCTTCTGCTTCTCCTTGAGCAGCTTGAAATAATCTAGTTAATTCACTTTCATCTTGAACCAAACGCATTCCTCGTCCACCACCTCCAGCAGTAGCCTTAATCATGACGGGATAACCAATTGCCGCTGCTACTATGAGTGCTTCTTGTTCGTCTCTCAATAAACCTTGACTGCCTGGGATAGTTGGTACTCCTGCCATTTGCATCGTTTTTTTGGCAGTAGATTTATCTCCCATTGCCAGAATTGCTTCTTTGCTAGGACCTATAAAAGTAAGTTGATGGTCGGCACAAATTTCTGCAAAACGAGCATTTTCGGCTAAGAAACCGTAACCTGGATGAATCGCTGTAGCATTACGAGTTAGAGCAGCAGCAATAATGTTAGGAATATTAAGATAACTTTTACCAGAAACAGGAGGACCAATACAGACACTTTCATCAGCTAACTGAACGTGAAGGGCTTGACGGTCAATAGTAGAATGTACTGCTACAGTAGCAATGCCCATTTCTGCACAAGTATGTAAGATTCTCAGGGCAATTTCTCCCCGATTAGCAATCAGAATTTTAGAAAACTGCATATGAAAGTGAATTTGATGATAGTCATGTATTAGGATAAATGGTTTTATTCCCTCAAAAAAAAATTATTGCATCGAGATGGGACAGTTCAAAGTAAAAGACTAAAAAGGAATTAGATTAAATTTCAGTTATGGTTAAATCTGAAGTCGGGGGGTCTCAGCTTTGCTGAGTCAAAGAGCGATCGCTACTCCAAGCCCACCAAGCCGTATCACATTCACACCAATAAAATTCTTGCCATTTGCGCTGATAATTTTCAACAGTCACAGGAGCGCGACGATTGAGCCACACCGCTTTGGCGCAAGCAGCATTAGCTTTACAAGTTGGACAACCAAAAGGTACAGCATGAATGGCTCTTTCTGTCCATTGAGGAGGAGTTAAGTCAAAAGCATCCATAAAAGATTAATTAGCAAGCAACAGATGATCTTAGCTTATTTTAATCATCTTGTTTTCTGGTGGTTAATTATATTTTTTCTAAATAAGATTTTGTTCTACTGTTCTATAAAACTTATCCATATAGGTTGTCGGCAACTACTAGTCCACAGGCGCACCGAACACTTGCTAATGTCGGGGAACCCACCAACGCAGTGTCCTTAATTCGGGGCGAAGCAACCCTACTTGTTATAACTTCTTCAGGTGCATTAGCTAAATTGATAGCAGCTTAGTCCCTATCTTCAGTATGACCGCAGTTAGGGTAAACAAACAGTATCTTTCAGTTTTAATCCTGAATGTGTGTTATTGCACTTTCTACTATAGAAATACGAAATTGTATAATTGAAATCTCAAAAAAAGATCATAAAGATAATTATTTGTTTAAAGACATAGCGAGCGCTCTGCACCTCGCTCCTGGGCGAGACCGCGAATGCTCTCAACACTATCATGTCTCCAAATTTATCAAGCTTGATTATAGTTCATCACCATTTCTAAACGAGATAAGGCACTCACAGCAGACTCACGGACATAAGGATCGACCGATTCATCATTGGTTAATTGAGTTAAAGTTTCTATGGCTCTAGGATCACCCATTGAACCTAAAGCATTAAGAATCGTTACAGCGATCGCAACATTATCAGTTGTTTGTAATACTTCTAGCAAAAGATCGAGTGTAGGAGAACCAACTTCCCCCAAAGCCATAATTGCAGCAATATAAACTACAGGATTAGGATCATTAATAGCTTTTTTTAGACCTTCAATTCCTTCGCTAGGTAAAGGAACTTCTGGATAGTTAACAATAATTTGTGCTAAGGCTTTGGCGCAGCTAGAGCGGACTGTAGGATTATCGCTATTGAGTAAAGACTCTACTAAAGGAGAAACTGCATCTGTCCCAATCACTCCTAAAGTTTTTACACTAGCTCGTCGATAGACAACATCTTCTGCTTCTAGATTGTTCATCAGGCGATGAATCGTTGTTTCATCCCTAACTTCTGCTATTTCTAGCATGGCTCGTTTCCGTAGATTAGGGTTGGGATGTTTTAATTGTTCAAACAAAGAATCAAGCGTCATGAATTTAATCTAATTTTACAATCACAATAACTAGAGACTCTCAGGCTGGAACTTTAACTATTTGAAGCCAAAGCAACAGACTAAGAGTCTCCATTAGCGGATAAGCATCAAGACCAATCAGCTTACTTACAACAACTATGCCTAAGACAAAGAGTTGATTACATAGTCAAGCAGAGAATTGTACTCAACTAGAGCTTGAGAAGACATATCGCGAGGAGCGCAACCGCGATTACGAGCAAAGGTTAAAGCCTCAACGTAAGGAGCGGTAGGCAGATTTAAAGAACGATAAACTTCGCGTTGACCAGCAATACCCCATTCATCTAATGGACCAGTACCACCAACAACTAAGCAGTAGTTGATTAAACGCATATAATGCTTGATATCGCGAAGACACTTATCTTTTTTAACTTGACTAGAGTTAGCTTCGCCGTCGTTATTCAAATAAGAATACTTTTTAATGCAAGCATCATAAGCTTCTTGAGCAACGTTATCAATATTGCCAGCTAATTTTTCAGCAGCTTCTAAACGAGCAGCAGCGCGTTGAAGACTACCTTGAACTGACTCAAGATCGGAAGTGCTGGGAAAGCGTCCCGCTGCATCAGCAGCAGTAACAACTGTAGTAACAACAGATTTCATGATTGTAGTTTCTCCTGAATTACTTTGAACAAAAGCTATTAGATATATACTTCTGCTAACTATGAATAAACGTTGGCTTCATTAATTAAGGGAAAAATATTAGCTTAATGCAGAAGCAACTCTGTCAAAGTAGCTAGCTGCTTCAGAACTAATAGCGGAGCAATCACCGTCTTTCATTTCCATTTTACGGAATCTCTTACCACCATTAGCTTCAGTATTAGTATTGTTGATATGAGCAACGGAAGAAGCTTTCATGATTGCAACTGCGCGAGCTGTGGATTGGAGAGGTACACCCAAAGCAGTGTAGGTTTCTTTTAACCCATTTAAACAACGGTCTTCGAGGACAGAAGCATCGCCAGATAAAATTGCATAGCTAACATAACGAAGAATAATTTCTCCATCACGTAAGCAAGCAGCCATACGACGGTTGGGGTAGCAGTTACCACCAGCTTGAATTAAGCCTTGGTTTTCGCAAATCATTCCAGCGATCGCGTCTGAAACGATACAGCTAGCATTACTAGCAATAGCGTTTACAGCATCAAGACGTTTGTTACCTTCAGCTACAAAGTTTCTGAGAGAAGCTAGTTGTTCTCCACCAATACAGGAAGTTTTAGAATCTGCTGAAACTACGGCTCTGGAAAAAGCGTCAAGCATTGAGCTCTCCTTTAATTGTGATCGATTGTAATTTGATTACTGTATTGGTCAATTACTCGTTTGACCAACCAATATAGAAGATAAAAGATGGAGGATACGACAGTCTCATTTATTAGAAACAAAGTAATAATCTGTAACGTTTGAGCAAATCTTGTTACACTTTGAGCCAATTGCGACGGGTTTTCAAGATTCTGGCTTTTAATATTTCTTAATATTATTTTGATGATTGAGATTTGCGATAGTTTTGACAATAATTTCCTAACCAAGCTATCCCAGTTAAAGAACGAACTGGAGTTACAAATAGATCTGTTTCTGGAAACTTGAGTGCAATTTGCTCTCCTGGTACTGATAAACCAAACCATTGCAACAAAGGAGAAAGTTGCTGAGGTTGAACTTCGATTTGACAAAAACCATTTAACCAAGAAAGTTGATTCTGTAATGATCCTAATGCTTCGGCTCGAACTGCATTAATTGTGGTTTGAACTTCGGGAGATTCTTGCGCGATCAATTGTTCTTGTCCAGTTCCCAAGCCTACTGCTAATTCAACACTTTCATAGAACATTGGCAGGATAAAATATTCAACTAATCCCACTACACCATTAATAATAGAAACAAATTGACCAGCTTGCAGTTGAATTGTGATATCTCCATTAGTATTAGAAACTTGGACTAATCCTGCTGGACTATTAGTAAGAACTCCAATCAAAGAAGCATTGCGATTAGGATCGTGTTGTAAAAAAAGAGCCGTTCCCTGGGATTGAACTTTTGCTTCTGGAGTTGTAATAATACTTTGTCCTTGTCCTGGACGAATCATCATTAAAGCTGCACCACTATCCAACTCAAAGTTACGTTTACCTGGAGGAAAGCGAAAAATTGTTCCTGCACCAGTTCTAACTAATGTCCCTTCATTAAAAAGTAATTCTGCACGAGAATTAGCTCCTGTACGAACGGCATCTTGAGGAACAATTGCTTCTCCTTGTTGAGCGGGATTCCAGCTAGGTTGATTTTGACGACTAAGATCGACTTGGTTACGAACCTTATATAGTTCAGCACGCTTGAGAACAGATTGAGCAGAAACAGGTTTAATTAACAAGCTAGCTATGATAATGCCAATAGCTAGTTTTTGTAAAAGGCTAAAAACTTTTTTGGTAGTCAATTGAGCAAACCCCTGCATAAAAAAAAGTCAGCAGACGTATTGAGATGGTGAGGTCGATATTTAACCTAAGCATTAACTAAATTTTCTGCATAAATAAAATTAAGCAGACATATCAATAAATGAAAGGTTATTACCAGATACCGCATTCCACCTTAACAATAAATAATAAGTTTCTACAAGCGGTTATCTATTGATGTTTCAAGATTTACTATTTTTTAACGGAGTAGTTACAACCATGTTTACCAAACAGTCTTTATTCTTAATTCCAGTTTTGATCATTGTTTCTGCTGGAGTAGCTAGTGCCAATAATATCGAAGTCAAAAATGGTCATACACAAGTTTCTATCGGTAATAACGGCATCAATATTAGAAATAACCCTTCTCCTTCTTTGATAGATCGCCTAATCAATTGGCGCGGTACACGTTCTACTTCTACTTCTTCTCAATCTCAAGTTTCTAGCTCTAGCAAATGTAGCCAAAGTAGTTCTACTTACAGCAGTAACCGTAGTACAGGTGGTGGCGTAATTAGAAGTAGTTCTTCTGCTACTACTACCACTTGTAGATAGTGCTTGTTAATTTACACTTACTTCTCTTTTCTCTATTTCCCTCAGTTGCGATCGCAAAGGACTTGACTAACAATTGTTTTAATTTATAAAAATCAATCCTAAATTAATATTTATAGATTAAATACTATGTTTAACTTAGAAAAAAATCGTGTTTAACTGTTTACAAAATTTAATATAATGATCCCATCCACGATATTAAGTATTTTTGCTCATTGTCATGATAGCGGATCAATTTCCCTGGCTTACCGCGATCGCTCTACTACCACTACTCGCTTCTTTAGCGATTCCCTTTTTACCCGATAAAGAAGGCAAACGTGTACGCTGGTATGCTTTGAGTGTAGGCGTTGCAGACTTTGTTTTAATGTGTTTTGTATTTTGGCAACATTACGATCCTAGTAATGCCGAATTTCAAATTGTAGATAATTTTAATTGGATGCCTCAGTTAGGAATGAACTGGGCAGTTTCGGTTGATGGGTTGTCTGCTCCGTTGGTACTATTAGCAGGTTTTGTTACTAGCCTATCAATTCTTTCTGCTTGGCAAGTTGATCGCAAACCTCGTCTATTTTATTTTTTAATGCTGGTATTGTATTCAGCACAAATCGGCGTGTTTATCGCGCAAGATATTCTGCTCTTTTTCATTATGTGGGAAATAGAGCTAGTGCCAGTGTATCTTTTAGTTTCGATTTGGGGTGGAGAAAAACGTCGTTATGCAGCTACTAAATTTTTGCTCTACACCGCAGCAGCTTCAATCTTTATTTTAGTAGCCGGTTTAGCAATGGCTTTTTACGGCAATAATGTTACCTTTGATCTTGCCGAATTAGGATTAAAAGATTATCCCCTTGCTTTAGAATTACCACTGTATGCAGGATTATTAATTGCGTTTGGGGTTAAATTAGCGATTTTCCCTCTTCATACTTGGTTACCCGATGCTCATGGTGAAGCTTCTGCACCTGTTTCGATGATTTTAGCTGGTGTACTTTTAAAAATGGGTGGATACGGTTTAATTCGCCTCAATTTAGAAGTATTGCCTGATGCTCACGTTTATTTCGCACCGATTCTCGCTACTTTGGGTGTGGTAAATATTATTTATGGCGCGTTTAGTTCTTTTGGGCAATCGAATATGAAACGTCGCCTAGCTTATTCATCAGTTTCTCACATGGGTTTTGTTTTGTTAGGCATTGCTTCTTTTACTGACTTAGGAATCAGTGGAGCAATGTTACAAATGCTTTCCCACGGTTTGATTGCAGCAGTCTTATTCTTCCTAACAGGAGTTACTTATGATCGCACTCATACTTTATTTATGGATAAAATGGGTGGTTTAGCTCAAGCAATGCCGAAAGTATTTGCTCTGTTTACCGTTGGTGCGATGGCATCTCTAGCGTTGCCTGGAATGAGCGGTTTTGCTAGTGAACTTGCTGTGTTTGTAGGAGTAGCTACAAGCGATATCTATAGTTCTACTTTCCGTACGGTAACTGTGATTCTGGCAGCAGTGGGATTAATCCTCACACCGATTTATTTACTCTCAATGCTTAGACAGGTATTTTACCAATCTCATACAGCACCAGCGTGTATTTTAGAAGATACGAGTTTAAAAAATAAAAATAACGATCAAGCAGTTTGTTTTGGCACAAATTGTGTCTTACCAGCGGATGCACATTTTAGTGATGCTAAACCAAGAGAAATATTTATTGCTGCTTGTTTTCTAATTATGATTATTGGGATTGGAGTTTATCCCAAGTTTACGACTCAGATGTATGACGTAAAAACTGTTGCGATTAATACTCAGATTCGTCAATCTTATACTCAGATAGCCCAAGGTAATCCTCAAATTTACGCTCAAAAATTCTTATTTCCACAAGTTGTTGAACCTGAAATAGCAACTGTGGTGAATATTTCTAAGTAAGATGATTGTCTAGAGGATGGGCATTTTTGATCAAAATTACAAACTGTTCAATCAACTAATGTCCATTAACTCTCAATAATTTAAAGTAATAGGTAATAATTTATAACTGGTAACTGGTGTACAGACGTAACATTTTACATCTCTACTGATAACTGACTCTGACTTCTGTATCATAACTGTTAAGATTTTGTTCGGTAAAAATCTCAGAGGCTAAAATAGCCGGCAGCAAAATTATCACTTGTTAATGAGTTGATAAAAAGCAGAAAAAATTGGCAAATTAAGTTCAATTAATTTAAAAAACAGCAAAATTTCTGTTTTATAGCCAATCTTTCACCTTGCTGGCTGCATCTCTTGAGGATTTTTCTAGCGTGAAACCGATTTCTAACAGTCAACCAGAACTTTCCAACACTACTCCATCATCATTACTATCTCAGTCATTACAACAATTATCAATCTTGAAACTGAAAAATAAATTACCTTTTTGGTTCAATATTGGTATGGTAATTGGGATTAGTAGTAGCGCGATCGCTTTTAGTTGGTCATGGCAACAATTAAGGTTAAGTTTACCTCAAACAGTTAGTGATTTATCTAGCTATGTTCGTCCTGATACTTTAACGATCAAAGCTGAAGATGGGACTGTCTTACAAGAAATTGGTGCAGTTACTCATGAAAAAGTTAAACTGGCTGAAGTTCCTCAAATTCTGACTCAAGCTTTGATTGCCAGCGAAGATCGTCGTTTTTATGACCATGATGGCATAGATTTTTTAGGTATTTCTAGGGCTGCTGTTAGTAATGTATTAGCAGGAAGTGTAGTTGAAGGTGGTAGTACTATTACTCAACAACTATCACGAATGGTTTATCTCAATCAGCAAAGAACGATCTGGCGCAAACTACAAGAGGTTATTATTGCTAGTCAAATTGAAGGACGATTTAATAAACAGGAAATTTTAGAATGCTATCTTAATTCAGTTTATTTTGGTGCTGGTGCTTATGGAGTAGCGGATGCAGCTTGGGTTTATTTCGGTAAGTCTTTAAACGAGTTAACTTTATCAGAAGTAGCAACTTTGGTGGGAATTGTCCCTGCACCCAGTCTTTATTCTCCGATTAACAATCCTGAGTTAGCTCAACAAAGACGTAACATTGTTTTAAATAAAATGGCGCAACAAGGATTAATCGATGGCAAAACCGTCCAAGCAGCGATCGCTTCTCCTTTAACGCTCAAGCCTCACCAACTCAAACGATTCCAAAGATTTGCTCCCTATTTTACTGATTATATTCAGAAACAACTTCCTCAATACGTCTCTCCAGACATTTTGCACGCAGGAGGTGTAGTCGTAGAAACTACTCTCAATTACCAATGGCAACAAGCAGCAGAAGATAAGATTAACGAAGCTTTAGATCGCTATGGTAAGTGGCAAACTTTTCAACAAGCAGCCTTAGTTTCCCTCGATCCTCGTACTGGTGGAATTAAAGCTATGGTGGGAGGAAGAGATTTTGGTAATAATCAATTTAACCGCGTTACTCAAGCTCAACGTCAACCAGGTTCAACTTTTAAACCCTTTGTTTATACAGCAGCGATCGCAGCAGGTTTTTCTCCTTACAAATCTTATCTCGATTCTGAATATATGGTCGATGGTTATCAACCCAAAAACTATGGAGATAAATATCGTCATCGGGAAGTATCTCTTTATGATGCTTTAGCTGCTTCAATTAATGTGGTTGCCTTACGCACCTTGATCGATGTAGGTTGGGAACCGACTATTGAAATTGCTAAGAAAATGGGTATTCAATCAGAATTAGTTCCTACCTATTCTCTAGCTTTAGGCGCTTGGGAAGTTAACCTTTTAGAATTAACCAATGCCTATGCAACTTTAGCTAATCAAGGAGTTTATCAAGCAGGTTATGGCATTGAGCGTATCCGCGATCGCTATGGTAAAATTATTTACGAAGCTAAACCTCAACCCCAAACAGCCATAGATCAAGATACGGCCGCCACGATGACTTGGATGTTACAAGGAGTAGTTAATAGTGGTACTGGGATACCCGCTCAAATCGGACGACCAGTAGCAGGCAAAACAGGAACTTCTGACAAGGCTCGTGATCTGTGGTTTATCGGTTATATTCCTCAAGTAACTACAGGAATTTGGTTAGGAAATGACAATAATCAAGCAACTCATGGAACTAGTGCGATCGCTGCTGAAATTTGGCGCAAATTTATGTTAGAAGTAGTTAAAGATTTACCAGTTGAAAATTTTCCTTCTCGTTCTGTAACCAGTAAAAAACCTTCAATCAAAGCTGAACCTGTAAAACCCAAAAGTAGCTTTTATTTGGAACAAACTCCATCAAGATCTATTTATGATCGAAGCGAAGTGCGTTCTCATGACGATGCACCAAGACGAACTTCAATCTTTGAGAGACTCAATAAGTTAAAGAAAATCCCCAACTATCCAATGACAGAAGAAGGTAATGATTGGTTACTAGAAAGATTAGGAAGATTAGGCAGATAAATAATTACTAATTACCTATTACTTAAACAACAATCTATTTGAAGCAAATATTTAACTAATTGAGATAATTAAGCTACTGGGAGTATTTATTCAGATATAGCGAAATTAAACCAAGTAGGATCAATAAAATTAATGCGAGCGCAAGGTTCGAGGGCAGTTAAAATTGTTTTACCGTAGCTACGGTAGTTAACTCGATTATCTAATAAAGCTACTACTCCTTGAGATTCTCTTAAAGGTAAAATCGCTTGCTGAATTTTTCTTAAAGCACTGGGTAATAGATAAAGACGAAACCAATCTTGTCGCTGACTTTTATAATAGGCGACTCGACTAGCAACCAGGGGATTTTCTAAAGAAGGTAAAGGTAAAGTAGCAATAATTAAAAGTTGGGGAGTAGGCAATTGAGTTTGATGACTACACCAAAATTCCCAACCACTAATTAAAATGCCATCCACAGCTAAATTAGTTTGTTCTACCCGCACTCGAGAACCAAATTCGGCAGCTAAAAACGTTCCTACTTGAGCTTTGAGAGGAACATCATCAATCAAAATTACTACAGACTGATTAACTTGACTACTTAAATTAACTAAAATTTGAGTTTGTTCAATTAAAGCTTGCCGAAATTGAGGTGTATTAGGCAATGGCAAACGGTCTGGTAAATAAAGATTAATATGTTCATTTTGCCGATTGGGGGAGAATTTTAGGGATAATATCTCACCAATTCCTAATTGTTGCCGATAAATAGGCGCATTGGCTTCTAAATCTAAAAAACTACCAATCAAAACTATCGGTTGCTGTTGCCAAATCGGACTTAAAAGAGATGCTACGTCTGCGGGGGCTGTATATAAAGTAACTTCTCCTCGGTTTCGAGCGATCGCAGTCCAGATAATTGTCTGGGGTTGTTGCCATTGATGCCAAAATTGATTCAGTTTAGGAGTTAATAATTGTTGTTTAGCTAAAGTTTGTAGCAACTGAAACAGATTTTCTTGTTCTGATGGTTCAAGTAAATAACATTCATAAGGGTTGACTGGTCGAGAAAAGATAGCTTTTGTTAATTTAATTCTAAATTCTCGGATTAATTCAGCATATTCAGGTACATTTTGACTCAATTCTTCCCAATCGAACCTGTTAATCTTAACCGTTAATTCTTGACGTACCCAATCTTCCAAATTGTCAGCACAATCAATAATTGTCGGAATATGAGCGGGAAAAAGTTCTGACTGATTAATCCGGGCGCGTAACCAAATTTGAGGTGTGGTTAGCAATAAATGATCTGTATTTTTCCAACGCTCTCCAATTCTGACATTTTTGTGAGTACCTAACCAAGCTTGTAGCGCAGGAATAAAATCTTCAATTAAGTAAAATTGTACTGGTTCAGGTGCAACAATAATAACCGACCAATCTCCAACTAAAGCTGGCATCAGATAGCTGAGACAATATTTACCTACACTACTACCAGTTTGAATTAAAGCCGGACGAGATAATCGCAAAGCTCTAGCCACCAACCGTGCCATAGTCAAATGATGAGGCCAATTTTCTTTATTTTGTTCTCGCAGAAAATCCCGTAGGGAAGAATGAACTTCTACTTCAATCACAATTGCCTCATCGAAACAAATCCGACCAATCCACTATTCAAATTCTGATTGCGGAAAAGCTCCTGGTCGTACTTCAACAACTTTTATTGTACCGTTTCTGATTATTTCAACTTCTAAAGCTGTTCCGATTTCACTGGTTTCGACTTGCTCTTGGACGTGATTAGCCGTTTCTACAGGCTGATTTCCGACTTTACTAATGACATCTCCTGCTTGTAAACCTGCTTTAGCAGCAGGAGATTGAGGCACAACCCGAACGACTAAAACTCCTTCTTCTTCGGTTACATCAAACTGATAATCGCTATTAAGATTAATCTCTTCTTTTGTTTTTGGATTGAGAGTAATCATGTGAATGCCGAGATAAGGATGATCGGCCTTACCTTTGGTAAACAATTGATTAGCAATGCGTTGAGCAGTTTCAATCGGTATTGCAAAACCCAATCCTTGAGCATCCGCTCTAATCGCAGTATTAATTCCAATTACCTCTCCTTCAGCATTAAGTAAAGGGCCACCTGAGTTGCCAGGATTAATTGCTGCATCAGTTTGAATAAATTTAACTCGTTTATCGGGTACACCCACTTGAGAACTAGAGCGGTCAATTGCACTAATAATTCCCACTGTTACTGTATTATCTAAACCCAAAGGATTGCCAATTGCGATCGCCCATTCTCCTGGAGTAAGATTATTACCATCACCAAAGGTAACGGTTGGTAAATTAGTTCCTTCAATTTTAACTACAGCAATGTCTGTAATTAGATCAACTCCCAACACTTCCCCGTCATAAATTTGACCATCTTTAAGAGTTACTTGTACTCGATCTGTTCCTTCAACCACATGAGCATTGGTTAGTAAACGACCATCAGCACTAACAATAAAACCTGAACCAGTTCCTCGTTCTACTTTTTCGGGGGCAGATTGATCGCTACCAAAAAAACGGTGAAAAAAAGGTTGTTTAAATTGTTCGGGAATGGCGGAAGAAACTGGACGTGCAGCATCAATCCTTACTACTGCTGGCCCAACTTTTTGGACAGCTTGAGCAATAAAATTAACGTTTTGATTAAGATTGGTGAAATTTGAGCCTGGAGATAAAGTTGGTATAGTGTTTGAATAGGTTGAAGGTTTTTGAACAATAGTTGTAGGTTGCCGTAAATAACGACTACTCCAAAAGCCAGCACTAACACCGAGTGTTAGTATTCCTAAATAGACACCCAATTTGTTTAAATTCATCTCGTCTTTACTCTATGCTTGGGTTATCCCTAATAAAAATTATTACAGAGAAAAACTAAGAAAGCTCCCGATCTAGATCAACAATAATCAGGATTATTTTACTTAGGTTAAGTCTCGACGTAAAACTTTACCATTAGGAGCAATAATAATTGGTGGTAAAGAGACAGGATCAACAATTTTTAAAGTTTGAAGATCGTAGGTTGTATAAACTGTGGTTGAATTAGATAAATCAATTTCAACTATGGTAATAGTTTTGCGTGGTGGTAAATTACTATTGAGTAACTGTCTTGGACCACTGCCTAAAGCTCCGGCATTGAGTAATTGAAGTTGACCTTTTTTGCCTGGATAGTAAGCGTGATCGTGTCCACTAATATAAGTATGAACTTTATATTTTTCTAACAGACTACGCAACTTTTCCGCTTCTTCTAGATACTCTCCTGATTTCTCTCTTCCTACTGCTACAGGATATAGGGGTAGATGTCCGATCGCAATTCTCATCATAGCTTGTTGAGCTTCATTGCTGGCTAAACTTTGTTCTACCCAACTCAGTTGTTGTGGAGAAATAACATTAGTCGAAGCATCCCAAACTAAAAAGAAAATCCTTTGGGATTCAAAAGTATAATAGAAGGGGAATTCAGCTTGATCTACAAAATTTAAATTATAATTATATTTAGAATCGTTCCAGTAAGCTGAGGCTAACTTCCGTTCTCTTTGAAAAATTTGATTTCCTTCGGATCTTGCCCCTGAACCATCGTGATTACCAATTGTAAAACCAAAGGGAATAGAGCGATCGCGCAAGGGTTGAGCAATTTGACGATCAAACGCAGCCCACATTGCTTTGATTTGTTCAGTACTCAAGCTTAATTTTTGTCCTGCGATCATGTCACCACCGCAAAGAACTAAATCTGGTTGCCATTTTAAAATTAAAGATATTGCTTGATGTACTTCGGGTTCGTAGGTAGTCGAACCGTATTGACTATTAAGATCACTAATTACCACGATTTTAATTTTGGGATCGGAAACTGCTTTAACCGCAATTAAGTTATTAACTGTAGCAAAAGCGATCGCTATAACTAAACCAATTATTGCTATCAACAACTGACGGCGAGGAAAATTGCTCATTGGGCAACAACAATCAAGTGTTTTTATTTATCTTTAATTTAAGTGCCATCATAACTTTTGACAGCTTTTCTAGATTATTCAATCTTTTACTCTATGACTGCTTTAACAGAAATTACTCCTCTGATTAAAAATTCCGAACGTTTAGAAACTCGCCTCAAAGAAATCCCGACTGAACCTGGAGTCTATTTCATGCGCGATCGCCAAGGTGATATTCTTTATATTGGTAAGTCTAAAAAACTGCGGGCGCGAGTTCGTTCTTATTTCCGCGATACTAATCGATTAAGTGACCGCATTAAAATGATGGTGCGTCAGATCGTTGAAATTGAGTTTATCGTTACCGATACTGAAGCGGAAGCCTTAGCTTTAGAAGCCAATCTCGTCAAACAACATCAACCTTACTACAACGTACTACTAAAAGACGATAAAAAATATCCCTACGTTTGTATCACTTGGTCAGAAGAGTATCCTCGGATTTTTATTACCCGTAAAAGAAAATTAAACAAACCAGAAGACCGCTATTATGGCCCCTATGTAGATACTCGTTTATTACGTTTCACTCTTCATATTATCAAACGCACTTTTCCCTTACGTCAGCGTCCCAAACCTTTATTTAAAGATCGTCCTTGCCTCAATTACGATTTAGGGCGTTGTCCTGGTGTTTGTCAAAGTTTAATTACGCCTCAAGAGTATCGTCAAACGATGCAAAAAGTAGCGATGATTTTCCAAGGCAGAACGGATGAATTAGTTAAAATGCTGCAAGGACAGATGGAAAAAGCTGCTGAGGAGTTAAATTTTGAACAAGCAGGCAAATTCCGCGACCAAATTAAAGCTTTATACGCTCTCAATGCCGATCAAAAAGTCTCCTTACCCGATGATACCATTTCTCGTGACGCGATCGCTCTAACTAGTAACAATCAACATTGCTGTATTCAATTATTTCAAATTCGGGCTGGTAGATTAGTAGGAAGGTTAGGATTCTTTGCTGAAGCACAATCTGCTACACCAGGGGCTATTTTACAACGAGTGTTAGAAGAACACTATGCAACTGTAGACTCGGTAGAAATTCCCAGCGAAATTTTATTGCAGCATGAACTACCCGAAGCAGAAATTTTAAGCGAATGGTTAACCCAACAAAAAGGGCGCAAAGTCAATTTAGTTGTTCCCCAAAGACAAACCAAAGCTGAATTGATTGAAATGGTCGAACGTAATGCCCAATACGAATTAGAACGAACTCAAAAAAATAGCGATCGCAATGAACAAGCGTTACAAGACTTAGCTACTATCTTAGATTTACCAGAACTTCCTAAACGCATCGAAGGTTACGATATTTCTCATATTCAGGGTTCTAATGCCGTTGCTTCTCAAGTAGTCTTTATCGATGGAGTCGCAGCTAAACAACACTATCGCCACTATAAAATCAAAAATCCTACGGTTACCATTGGTCATTCTGACGACTTTGCTAGTATGGCGGAAGTAATTCGTCGTCGTTTTCGTAAATATGCAGTCGATGATAATTTAATTTCTACATCTGCCCAAAATGAAGACTTTCCCGATTTAGTCATGATTGATGGTGGCAAAGGACAACTATCTGCTGTCGTAGCTGTTTTACAAGAATTAAACTTATTAGAAGTAGTCAAAGTTGTCAGCTTAGCCAAAAAAAGAGAAGAGATTTTTTTACCAGGAGAATCTGAACCATTAACTACTAATGCTGAACAACCAGGAGTTCAATTATTACGCAGAGTTCGTGATGAATCCCATCGATTTGCTGTTAGTTTTCATCGTCAACAAAGACTACAAAAAACAACGCGATCGCGTTTAGAAGAAATTCCTGGTTTAGGTTTCCACAGACAAAAACAGTTACTTGCTCATTTTCATTCGGTTGATTATATTCGCGAAGCTTCCCCTAAGCAATTAACAGAAGTCCCTGGTATTGGTAACAGTTTGGCACAGGAAATTTACAACTATTTTCATCCTAATTAAATAAAAACTTTTTGACAGATAAACTAATCTTACAAATCAGAAACAAAAGCAAAAAAAAAATTAGCTCTTTAATTTGTGATTGTCATTAATCATTAATCATCAACCTTACTCTGAATTTTAGTAGAAATTTGGATAGGATCATTTGTGAGCCAAAATGGAAAAATCTTTAATTTAATAATGACCAAGGCAACCAATCAAACCGAACCTCTCAAAATTGCCATTGTAGGAGATGTTCACGATCAATGGGAAGCAGCAGATGAACAAGCGTTACAACATCTTGGTGTAGATTTAGTTTTATTTGTAGGCGATTTTGGCAATGAATCTATTGAGATAGTCAGACAAATTGCTGCCATTAATATTCCTAAAGCAGTTATTTTAGGTAATCACGATTGTTGGTACACTGCTTCCCCTTGGGGAAGAGCCAAAGCACCTTATGATAGAAGTAAAGAAAACCGAGTTCAACAACAGCTAGACTTATTAGGAGAAACTCATGTCGGTTTTGCTAAACTCGATTTACCTCAATTCCAATTATCAATAGTTGGTAGTCGTCCCTTTAGTTGGGGTGGAGGGGAATGGAAAAACAAAGACTTTTATCGCGATCGCTATCAAGTTAAGAATTTCGCTGAGTCAACTACTCGCATTGTAGCAGCAGCCCAAGCTACAGCTTACGATACTGTCATAATGATTGGTCATAATGGACCAACTGGATTAGGAGATTTACCAGAAGATATGTGTGGAAGAGATTGGCAACCTCTTGGTGGCGATCATGGCGATCCTGATTTTACTGATGCCATTGAGAAAATCCGAATGATGGGTAAATCAATTCCTCTAGTTACCTTTGGACACATGCATCATCGTCTACGCCATCGCAAAGACCGTGTACGAACTATTATTAATGAAAGTCCTGAAGGAACTATTTATTTGAATTCTGCTTGTGTACCTCGAATTAAACACACAGACAATGATTCCTACAGAAGTTTTTCTCTTGTGCATTTGCAGCATCATCAAGTAACTCAAGCTTCTTTAATTTGGGTGGATCAAACTTTTAAAGTAATTAGTGAAGAAATTATTTTTTAAAAAATTCCATCTTCTATTAACTTAAACTGTGTATTCATTTTTGCTATTATATTAGGACTGTACCTGGAGAGGTGGCAGAGTGGTCGATCGCGCTCGACTTGAAATCGAGTGAACCGAAAGGTTCCGTGGGTTCAAATCCCACCCTCTCCGTTGTTTGAGCGTCGCTAGGGGTGTGACTTTAACCCACATAATCCTTGATTCACTCTCTATCATTCCCTCAAAATTCCCTCAATTACCTTTACTCTACTCCTACCTAAAAACTCAAATCAAGCTACTTCATCAACTCTTTAAATTTATGTCTAATCTGTAAAGCTGGGGGATTATACAGCCATTGGGTAATTTTGTCAAATCCGACGGATCATACTCATACTACCTGAAGGATTTAACCCACCTAAAATCGCATTCCAGATTCAATACAGCAAGCTTTACAGAATCGATACAACTTCAGTATCGCTAACTTTATATAGTAAAAATGACCATAATCTAGAACATAGACTGGTCATTATGTCAAGTAGGGTAAGTAGAATTTTTTTAGGGTATTTTTTTAGCAGAACTTATTTCTATGTTTTGCTTTAATTTATCGGCATTTCCTCTGGTTGACAGCCATTGATAGCTTGTAACTAATCCTTCGTATCCTTTTTGCAATAACTCATCTATGCTTGGCAATCTACCTAATCTCTTGGATGTTCCTGAATAGTATAAATTTAATCCAAAAAGATTCATTGCATCCTGAGCATACTGCTTCTTTAAATGATCTGATGGAACTACAGCTAATAAAAAGTCCCAACCAAAAGCCGTTTTTAGAGAATCATAAATGTAAACAGCCTCTGCTGTTTTACCTGCGGAAACACAGGCTTCCAAAAGATAATTCTTTTTTGCTTTTGTTTGATAATCACGAAGACATCTTTTTTGCCACTTTCTGGCGACAAATAGGTTAATCATTGGTGTTGTAATTTTTGTAAAATTTTTAAGATAGATCGTCCGAGCTACGAATGTATCTCGACTTTCTCAAGATTGTATCTCATTAGTATCTCAAAAAAATGGCAAAAACCAATAAAGATAAAACCGTCTCTATTCGTCTTTCAGAGTTAATGCTTGAAGCGTTGGATGCACGTGCCTTTCTTGAGGATAAAGATAGAACTCAAGTAATTAGAGAAGCGATTAAGAAATATTTAGATTTACCAGAGGAATCTGTTGAGGATAAGCTACAAGTTTTAGAAAAAAAACAGAATTCGCTTAATCAAATAATTGATCGACTTCATAATCAGCTTAAAAATGAGTCGAAAAGAACCGATTCTATTGAGATTCGTGTAGAGGAGTTGAGAGAAATAATGTCTGTGTTTATAGAAAAGTCTAAATAGAATCATTATGTACTTGTGGCAGGTTTATGATTCTATTTTGTACTCAAGGCAAGGTTATCAGTTAAATATATCAGAATTTTTTAATAGACTTGTTGCGTAAAAAGTGGTTTTTAGAGAAGTAAATGGCAAGATTATGGGTAAAGTTATGGCAAAGTTATGGGTAAAGTCACATCCCAATCCAAATTAGGTACGACTATAAAGGTCGAAGTCATTACACTAGCTTACACTGGCCGTCAGGACATAAATCTTCTAATTCAATTGGTACGGGTGCAACATTCCAAATATCTCGACAATATTCTTTGATAGCACGATCGCTGGAAAATTTACCCATTCTGGCAACGTTGAGAATAGACATTTTTGTCCAATTAGCGCGATCGCGGAATGCTTGACTAACTTTTTTCTGACAGTCTATGTAAGATTGATAATCAGCAAAGAGTAAATAAGGATCGTAATTGAGTAAAGATTCAGTCAAAGGTTTAAATAATTCGGTATCGCCGTGAGAGAAAAAGCCAGAATTAATTAAGTCAATGGCAGCTTTTAATTGAGGATTAGAGTTGTAATAATCACGAGGATTGTAACCCTTAGTTTTTAATTGCTGTACTTCGGCAGCAGTTAAACCAAATAGAAAAAAGTTTTCTGCACCTACTTCTTCTCGTATTTCTACATTCGCACCATCAAGAGTACCAATCGTTAAAGCACCATTAAGGGAGAATTTCATATTACCTGTTCCCGAAGCTTCCTTACCTGCCGTAGAAATTTGTTCGGATAGATCGGCAGCAGGATAAATTGGTTGAGCGTTGGTAACATTGTAGTCAGGGAAGAAAACTACTTTCATGCGATCGCAAATATCAGGATCTTGATTAACGATTTCTCCAACCGAATTAATCAATTTAATCATCAACTTTGCCATCCAATATCCAGGCGCAGCTTTACCTCCAAAGATAAACGTACGAGGAATGACATCAAGATTAGGATTTTGTTTGAGGCAATTATAAAGCGTAATAATGTGTAAAGCGTTGAGATGTTGACGCTTGTATTCGTGAATGCGTTTAGCTTGGATATCAAAGAGGGAATTGGGATTAACAATAATTCCTGTGCGTTGACGAATGCGAATCGCTAAATCTTGTTTAACTTCTTGTTTAATTTGTTGCCATTGTTGACAAAAAGCAGAATCGTCGACAAATTGTTCTAATTTTCTTAATTCATCTAAATTTTTAATCCAGCTATCGCCAATTTTGCTACAAATTAGTTTGGTAAGTCTGGGATTACTCAATACCATCCAGCGACGGGGAGTTACACCATTGGTTTTATTACTAAACTTTTCAGGAAATAACTGATAAAAATCTTTTAAAACGGTTTGTTGTAACAAGTGCGTATGTAACTCAGCTACTCCATTAATCGCATGACTTCCGACACAAGCTAAATGTGCCATGCGGACATATCTTGCTCCAGTTTCATCAATTAAAGAAAGTCGCGCTAGTTTATCATTATCTTGGGGATATTTTATTCTCACGCGGTCAAGAAAACGACGATTTATTTCATAAATAATTTCTAGATGTCTAGGCAGAAGACGATTAAATAGCTCTAAAGACCATTTTTCTAATGCTTCTGGTAAGAGAGTATGATTAGTATAACCAAAACTCTTTTCAGTAATTGACCAAGCTTGTTCCCAGTCCATAAAACGTTCATCAATCAATAAGCGCATTAATTCTGCGATCGCAATAGCTGGATGGGTATCATTGAGTTGAATAGCAAACTTGCCATCAAAGGTATCTAAACTATTACCTGTCGACAAATGAAGACGAATCATATCTTGCAGGGAACAGGAAACAAAGAAATACTGTTGTTCTAAACGTAATTGTTTACCTTGCAGTTGTTCGTCATTGGGATAGAGAACTTTAGTAATGTTTTCCGAATAAATCTTTTCATTGACTGCGCCATAATAATTACCAATATTGAAAGTCTGAAAATTGAACGATTCAATTGCTTCTGCTTTCCATAATCTTAAAGTATTAGCAGTATTAACCTGATAACCAACAATCGGAGTATCATAAGGAATGCCTTTAATTACTCTGTCAGGAAGCCAACGAACTCGATAATTACCGTCACGATCTACATAAGTTTCTGTATGTCCACCCAAATTTACTTGTACACTATACTCAGGACGGGCAATTTCCCAAGGATTGCCGTATTGTAACCATTTATCTGTAATTTCTACTTGCCAACCATCACGGATTTCTTGGTCAAAAATCCCAAATTCATAGCGAATTCCATACCCAATTGCTGGAATTTCTAGAGTTGCCATCGAATCGAGATAACAAGCTGCTAATCTTCCTAAACCGCCATTACCTAAACCTGGTTCCTCTTCTTGGTCGACTAATTCTTGAAAATCTAATCCTAATTCTTCTACAGCTTGACGTATTCTTGATTCTATCCCTAAATTAATTAAATTATTATTTAAATGAGGGCCCATTAGAAATTCTGCTGATAAATAACAGACTACTTTTACCTCTTGTTTTAAATAAGTTTGAACTGTATTAAGCCAGTGATGCACCAAGCGATCGCGAACAGTATAAGCTAATGCTAAATAATAATCATTTTTACTAGCAATAGTAGGAAATTTCCCCTGATTATAAAAAAGATTATCCGCGATCGCTCTTTTCAAGGTAGTAATACTCAATCCAGTGCGATCGTCTTCTACAACTATCGAGATTTTTTCTGAGGGGATTAACGAAGCCATAAAATTCCTCTGAATTTAACTTAGGTAGATCAAAATTACAACTGAGTTAAACGTTATGGAAGATAGAATTAAGAGCTATGTAGTTGGTAATTGCTGCAATTAATTATGTTTAACTCTGCTTTAACAATTCAATAGTTAAATTTTAAACAAAGTCTTTTGAAAGTACTTGATCACAAAATGATAATTACTTTCAAAGTTAAATTATTTTGCTCAAATTTTTCTTTTTAATAGATTTTTTTTAAGATTTGCTACCAGTTATGCTCACTATAACAAAGTGCGGGCGGGCCTAATGCACCTTCAGTTAACGAACGTGGTTTATAATTAAAAATTTTAACTTCTCTGTAGTTTAGATGAAATAACTTTG
Source organism: Stanieria cyanosphaera PCC 7437 (assembly GCF_000317575.1). Classification (NCBI taxonomy): domain Bacteria; kingdom Bacillati; phylum Cyanobacteriota; class Cyanophyceae; order Pleurocapsales; family Dermocarpellaceae; genus Stanieria; species Stanieria cyanosphaera. Next base: position 3,812,388 of record NC_019748.1, read on the forward strand.
ATTAAGAATTTTGATAGTTCCGTTAATTATGTAAATTATGTAGCGAAATTTTTTGTTAGATCTTTAAAAAAGTGTTCAAATTAAGTTGAATATGAATAGTGTTTCAGTTAGATTATTCAAGTAATGCTATAAACTCTTCCTGAGTCAGTTCAGCATCACGAATAATTTTGCGTAATAAACCTTTTCCAATAGTTTTACCACGATGAATAGGGATAGTTACTACTCGTCCATCAATATGTTTCATTCTAATATGACTTCCTTTCTGTCTAATTTTTTGAAAACCTACTTTTTCAAGAACACGAATAACAGCATCACCTGTTAAAGCTGGTAATTTTGGCATTAAACCACTAATTTTTGAACGCCTACAAACTCCGACATAATATCATTGTCTTCATCTTCTAAACAGAGTTCAACAACTTCTTTCATATTGAGCATTAACTCATCAATTGTTTTTCCTTGACTATAACAGCCTTTCAATTGAGGTACTTCTCCAACGTAATATCCATCTTCGTCTCTTTCAATAATTACGTAAAATTCTCGCTTGCTCATACTCATAATTAAATCTTTCTAGTTTTAAGAGTTAAAAATTGCCGTTTTATCAAAAACTTTTCCTGTGCTATCGATCGCTTTAATTTTAATTACTTTTTCGTAAACTTCAAACCCCACAAAACTTAATATATCAGCAGAAAAAGCAGTCCAATCAGAACGACTTACAGGGCGAGTACCAGCCCCTGCACCACAAACAATATAAGTTGTTCCTTGAATATTTTTGCTGCGTTCGTAATTATGATCGTGACCACAAATATAAAGTTGAACTTGATAACGAGAAAATAAAGGTGTTAATCGATCATTTAAAAATTGAGAACCACCATGTAATCCTGAAGAATAAACTGGATGATGTCCATAGACAATTTTCCAACGAGATTGAGAACGAGCAAGATTTTCTTCTAACCAAGTTAATTGTTCATCCCAAGGTGCATTATCGTTAGTATCTAGGGCAAAAAATTGAACTGAATCTTGTGTAAAGGTGTAATAACGCCCTTGCATATTATAGTCTTGATAACGAAGTTCATCTTCTCCATTATTAGTAATAATATCGTGATTACCTAACACAGCCTGGAAGCGCACACCTTGTTTTAATAAACTTTGATAAGGTTGTTCAAAAACAGCCTTAACTTTGTCAATTTCTCCCCCTGGATAAATATTATCTCCTGCTAAAAGTACCAAGGGAAAAGCATTTTGTTGCCAATAACAATTCATTGCTTGGGCGACTGCATATTGTCCTTTATTACCCATACCTACATCTGCTAGGGAAACAAAACGAAATCGCGGTTTAATTCTGCTAGTTTCTGTTTGAGGACAAGTTGCTGCTACAATTTGCTTTTGATTGATGAATTTACGGTCAATTAAAGCTAGTCCAAATCCGCTTAAACCACCAAGAATCAGAAAATCACGCCGTTTCAACGATTATTCTCCCAAAATTAGTAAAGAATTTCTGGTCAGATTTTAAACCGCAACAGAAGCAGAAAAATCTAAATTATTCAAGCATATCGAAAAAAGAATCATCAAGATCGTACCCTAAAATTTGTGCCATTGATTTGAGACGAAATCTACTAGAAATTCCTCTTTGTTTTAACCATTCTGCGATCGCAAAAATTTTCTGCATCACAAAGATTTCTAAAGCTTCAGGATTATAAATAATACCTTCGCCACGACTAAATTGATGCGGAACTAACATGGCACTATAACGTGCTAATTCTCCTGTTTTCCAATCCAATAAATAAGGTAACCAAGGATAAGCAGTATCTAACCGAATAAACCACAATCTAATTTCTGGAATTTCTGAGAATTCCCGCGGATCGCTTTCCTCTCGTTGATAATTAATCTTAAACTGTAATTTTTGTTCGTAATCAGTAATTTTTTGGTCTTCAGGTAAGGAATTAATAATTTTATTAGCAGGAGTTAAATCTAAACTATCGATACTGTTATTATTTAATTCAATTATTAAAGTCATAAAATTATTGAAAACTTAGAGTAGAATTAACCAAATAAGCTCGGGTAGACATTTGTACCCCTTTTAAGCTAAAGTGGTAATGAGTATGTATTAGTTTAGCAGTGTGAGAGCCTCAACTATGAACTATCAAGAGGCAACTATTAAGCCGATTCGTTCTTTGACAGATGCCCTAGATCGTTGTCAACAGTTAGGAATGCGGGTTAGTCGTCAACGCCGTTATATCCTGGAATTACTCTGGGAAAAACAACAACATCTTTCCGCTAGAGAAATTTACGATCTGTTAAACCAACAGGGGAAAGAAATCGGTCACACGTCAGTTTATCAAAACTTAGAAGCATTATCTAGCCAAGGGATTATTGAATGTTTAGAAAAGTCTGATGGCAGACTATATGGTAACATTAGCGATTCTCATAGTCATATCAACTGTCTTGATACCAATCAGATTATCGATGTCAATGTAGAATTACCAAAAGATTTACTTGAACAGATTGAAAAACAAACTGGCGTAAAAATAACTGATTATCGAATTGATTTCTACGGTTATAAAAACTAAGTGACTACTGAACATGAAAAAAAGCCTGTAGGTACGTAAGATACTACGTTTCTACAGAATTAAATTATGTTTTATCTTAATGTTTGAATTTTTTGCTCAAGACAAGGTTTTTAATATTGACATACCGATATTACCGTCGATAGGTATTGTCTAATTCTTCAATTTGATTTTCAATTGTTCGTTTTTGTTCTTCTAGAACTTCTCTTCTTCTTTGATATTGCCAGTAGTTGTCGTCCGAGCGATCGCTTCTATTAGATCTATCGTAATTATTATCGTCTTCGTCATAACCATCTTCTCTTCTTTCGTAATCTTCTCTTCTCATTTGTTCGAGATCTTCTTCGTCTTGATCCTCATCACCAACATTTTCTCTTTCATAAATTGATTGATAAGGTTTACCTTTTGCCAACTTAATGGTGTTGGGAGTGAATTTGAGTGGTGTATGTTGCGTCGAGCTAGCTGTTTGCTCGAACCCAATTGGTTGTGATTGCATCAAGGCAGTCGATAAAACTGAAAAACTTTTAATATATAAGCTGATTAAATTTAAACCAATAATTTCTAACATTGAGTACACCCTTAAACAATTATTCTAAACTGCTTCGCTGAGTTTATCGGTTTTGTTGCTTTTTCCGTTTTCTCGGCTTGAAACTGTAGACTAATAATTCTTTTAATTGTTTCAAACCGTTTTGCGATCGCTTGATAAACTTTTTAACGAATATTTCCAATAAATTATTTAGTATTTTAGTTAATTAAAAGTAAAGAATAAATTTTTGTTTTTAATTAAAAATATTTTTTGACAATATTCATGATTTATGGAAAATCTAGTTTTGAAATTACAAAAAAAATCAATTTAACATCTGTCAATTGATATAAATTTTTCATATTTCTAGAATCTATCTAAAGTTAGAAAATTATTTTTTTTATAGAAATAAAAGCCATTTTTGAGTTGTTAAAAGTATAGATTTGATAAGATAAAACCAGAGAAGCAAGCCAAAAGTATACTTAATTTGTTAGTTTTGTTTAACAATCAAACAAGATTTTAGAAAGCAAAGTATTGATGCAAAAAATAAATTTCTCTACTTTTCAATTGATTGAAATAGCTCATTAATTCAATCGAAAACAAAATTAGTTGAATAAAGCTTGTTAATTTAATCTCTTCAATTTTGATTTTTGTAAGAAGTTGTCACCTGCGTTCGACGCATAGACTTGTAAACCCTGTCAATAGGTAAAAATAAGATGTCTCAAGAATTAGAAGGAAAAAATATTGCTATTTTAGTTGCTGATGGCTTTGAACAAGTAGAAATGACTGAGCCTCGACAAGCATTTAAAAATGCTGGAGCAAACACTCATCTCATTTCACCTGTCGACGAACAAGTAGAAGGTTGGAATCATTTTGATAAAGGCGATCGCTTTCAAGTTGATGTGCCTCTCGATCAAGCTGATCCTAATAATTATGATGCACTGTTACTACCTGGTGGAGTAGCTAATCCCGATCAATTACGGACTAATCAAACCGCAGTTAAATTTATCAAATCTTTTTTTGATGCAGGTAAACCTGTAGCAGCTATTTGTCATGGGCCCTGGACTCTAATTGAAGCAGATGTTGTCAAGGGACATAAAATAACTTCTTGGCCTTCTTTAAAAACAGACCTCAAAAATGCAGGTGCTAATTGGGTGGATGAAGAGGTAGTAGTAGACGGCAATTTGGTTAGCAGTCGCAAACCAGATGATATTCCTGCCTTTATTCAAGCTGCGATCGCTCTGGCTTCAGGCAAATCGGCTTAAGTTTTGGTTTTGATTGCAATTTACCTCCGACAAAAGACAGAGTATCAATAATTAGTTTTTTTGTATATCTGTCACTTTTAATAGATAAATTCTTAAGACATTCTCTTCAGGATAAATGTAGGAAGTTGAGGATTGAGAAAAAAAAAATAGCTCGCTCGTTGAGCATCAATCTCAATCCCAATTCTTCAGACAACAATCAGAGGTATGTTATGAGTTCTACCAAAAATGTAGCAGCAGAGAAAGTCTATTATCTTCATTCGCTTGAGATAGACGAACAGTTAGCTATTCTTTGGTATGTTTATCGGGATTTGATTAAAGAAGGTATCACTCCCGAAGCCGAACGTCCTAACGAGAATTTAGAAGAATCCGATAGTTTGATTCACAAAATTAAGCAAATGTCTCCCGAAGAGCAACTACAAATACAGCGTGACTTCATCATTGGGAAAAATAGAGCAGAATTTCAAACTTATCAACAATATTCTTCCAATCAAAAACTCTTTTTCTGGTATCGGCTAGCACAAGAGATGGAAAAAGCTGCTGTAGTTCGAGTACCAGATGATTATAGGTTGTCTCCCGACGGACAACAACTATTGAATTCGGTCAAACAATTATCTTTTACCAATCAACTAGTTTTTCTGCGAGATGTAGTTGGGCTTAGTGCTGCTGAAAATAGTTAAGCGACACATCCCTACACAAAGTAATTTTTCACTTGGAGGGTAATTTTATGGTTTCATCACAAAAATCGGGTAATTCTAACGATCAACAACCCGATCAATGGCAAAAAGATTTAAATCCTAATCCGATGGCTGGTCAAAATATTGGGGTCGAAGCCAACGAAATTGACCGCTACGATCAAACGGCTGAAGATTTAAAAGAACTGCACGATCGCTTGGATCAATTTACCAACGCTGAGTTAAAACAAATTCCAATTTTAAAAACTGGAACTCGTCTCAAACAAGGTGCTGTATATATCGATCTTAACGACCCTTCTCGTCAAGAATTTACAGCCATGGGAGACATGAGTGCTGAAAAAGATAACCTTTTTGTACCTAAAAGCGAAGTTGGTTATATGCTTTGGAATCGGTTGATTGGAGTAGAAAATCCTGAGCGGTTGGATCAATCAAGTTAGTTTGATTAATTGAGAGCATTTTCTGAAGCTAAAACTTTCCTATTTTGACTTTAATTTCTTGGGTTTAAACCTAGGATTTTGAAAGTAATTAAAAAACTAAGTTAATCAATAGCGATCGCTGTTGATTTTTTTTTGACTCATTTCAAATTAATCAGAACTTGGTTTAGTAAATAGAGAACTAAAAAACCAAGCTACTCCAGCAATAAACATAATCAGTAGCAAAGGAGCAAAACCAGCAAAAGGAGCAAAGATTAGAGTTAATAGCAACCCAAAAATAATAATTCTTGTCCAAAAATTGTTCATCGTTTTATATCAATACTTTTGGTTAAAGCCAAGCTATCAAATTAAAACCAAAGAGATCGCCTATCGTTAGATAGTTATCACAATCTTGCTTAAACAAAAAATCTGAAAATTCATTTTTAACACTTGTCTATCTACAGAATGAGGAAAAGTTGACATAGTTATTCTTCAATCTAGATAGTCAGTTGCAATAGCTCAAACGATCGCGAACGCGCCGAGTGAGGACTCGAAAAGCGTCGAAGACTAGCTGAGATCGCTTTTTCACAAAGTTAAATCAAACTTCTTTGATAACTGCCAATAATATTCAATCAACTATCTAAATATGGAACAAGCGAGCCAACCTCAATCAACCTCAAATGTCCAGCAGGATGTTGAAAATCAATCACAATGGGCAACTACCGTTATTAACAGTCATTTAGTACTTAAAGCTCTCAAGCCTTATTCTCTAAGAGCGGTTTTTAGTCAAGCTGAGCCATCTAGTCTCAAAAATCAAACAACTTCCAATCCAGTTGAACAGCTAGGACAAGCAATTGGACTTGAACGCAATATTCAAGTAGAAAAAACAGTCACGATTGGTAAATCAGTTGCAGAACTCTATGATTATTGGCGCAATTTAGCTAATTTACCCAAATTTATGGCTCATTTACGCTCGATTATCGTAAAAGATGAATATAATTCTCATTGGGTAGCTAATGCCCCCTTAAATACTACCGTAGAGTGGGATGCTCAAATTATTAAGGACGAACCTTATCGTCTGATAGCTTGGACTTCCGTTGAAGGTGCAAATATCGATAACTGTGGCTTCGTTCGCTTTCAACCTGCCACAGGAAAAAGAGGAACAGAAGTCAAAGTAGTGCTGGAATATAACCCACCAGGAGGCGTAATTGGTAGTGCGATCGCTAAGTTATTTGGCGAAGAACCTCAACAGCAAATTGGAGATGAACTAAATCGCCTAAAACAGTTGATGGAAACTGGCGAAATCACTACTACAAAAGGTCAATCAAAAGGAGGATGACAAGAATTCTTGAAAATTAAATAAATAGATAGTGGAAGTATTAGCAAGTTTTTAGAGGTAAATATGTCCTTATTGTCAAAAATCAATTTTCGTCGAATTTTAGTTGTCTTTTTAGTTCAAATTACTTTATTTTTAGGTTTAGCTTTAGGTTCGGGAAATAACAATCAAGCCTTTGCTGAAGTGATCAATCGTAAAGCTGCCGAGGCTCAAGTAAATGACCAAATAGATGAAGCTCAATACGAATCAGCGAAAGCTAGCCGAAGAGAAGAACAAGCTAAAAGATCGGAACAAGCTGCTCAAGATACTGAGAATGAAACTATTGCAGAAAAGCTAAATTTGGAAGAATTAAACCCAGAAAATGACGCTAATCCTTTGCCTTCATTAAAATAAAAGGCAAACAACCAAGCTCATCTGCAAATCGTTGCTATAAGACGAGATTAGTTGGTTATCTTCTAATTGATTGGGCTTGGGATAAAATTTGCCTAAATTTTTTAATTATTAATACTTAAACTAAAAAACAAACATTAGTTATTAGCAAATTAAACAACTATATAGCGGTTCTCAGATTAATGAGATACAGTTCATTTTCCTGGTTGAGCGTTGATAGTTGAAACCTACGGTAGTGCGCTTCGCTTATGTTAATGGTTGATTATTCATCCCTCATAATTAGTAATTAGTAATTAGTAATTAGTAATTAGTAATTAGTAATTACTAATTACTAATGGTGTACCTCACCAAAAGCGAGAAAGGCTATAGCAGTCTTTAATTATTCGTTAAACAATCATACAAAAACAATATTTGTTAACATTGATAATCATCTTTTAAGAGTTTACGATTAAGATAGAATTGCTATATTTTGTTAATCTGAGAAGGCAGTCAGTTCTTGCTATTTCAAGTAGTGAGAAATGGATGCATACACTACAGTTTATAGCAATCGTATTTGATTTGTGAAGATGAGTTCTCGTCGAAGGGTAGAAGTAAAAAGTAAAAAGTAGAAGTTAAGTTAATCGTTTTTTCATGAATGATTTAGGAGTGCTATAGCAATAATTTGAATTTGAGCTTTCTCTTTATCTTTTTATTATTCATTTTTTAAATAAAAAAATACTTATAACTTTTGAATGATGAAGCTACCTGCAAAAAAGCAAACAATAAAGTTAAGTTGATAGCACTTTAAAACAACAATATGGCTACTTACAAACGTGCAGTTGGTTTGTTTTATAGTCGTGATGAAGCAGAAGCTGCTCTTCGCGCCCTTAAAAATGACGGCTTTAATATGAAGCGAGTCAACCTGATTGCACGAGATGCAAACCAAGTAACTGAAAACACAGACTTGAACTATAACGAAGGCAATAATGCCGATGAAGGTGCAAGCACAGGTGCAAGTACCGGGGCAGTCTTAGGTGGTCTTGGTGGTTTATTAGTAGGTTTGGGTACGTTAGCTATTCCTGGTGTTGGTCCAATTCTTGTAGCTGGAGAAGTAGCTACTGCACTTGCTACTACTTTAGCTGGTGCGGGTATTGGTGCTGCTGCTGGTGGCATTATTGGCGGTTTGGTTGGTTTAGGCATTCCTGACGAAAAAGCCAAAATTTATAGCGATCGCGTTGCTGGTGGTAGTTATCTTCTGATGATCGATGGTTCTGAAAATGATGTTTACCGCGCTGAAAGAATTTTAAGAAATAGAGGTATTGAAGAGTTTGGCATTTATGATGCTTCCGATCTTACTAACATTAATAGAAAGACAACTGTAAATATTCACCGTTCAGTTGCTACAGAACCAATTATGAGAGAACCTGCTCGGGAAATGAGTGTTCCAGACCAAGATCCTGATGTAACTATCGTTAGAAAATTTGAAGAGTTACCCTAATCTTTTTATTTAAAATATAAATCTATTTGGATATTTATTAAAAATAACGAGCCAAATTTAAGCAGAAAATTGTACTTCACCTAATTCAATATTTCTTTAAAAATGCTTCAATTTCAGATTAATTATTAATACCAAACTCAATTTTGAATCTTTCATAAATCAAAGGAAAAATGATGAAAGCAGTTTGTTGGTACGGACGACACGATGTACGAGTAAAATCCGTACCAGACCCCAAAATTCTTAATCCTCGTGATGCCATCATCAAAATTACTTCTACTGCTATCTGCGGTTCGGACTTACATCTGTACGAAGGGAATATCCCTACGATGGAGTCAGGAGATATTTTAGGTCACGAATTTATGGGGGAAGTGGTAGAAGTAGGCCAAGGAGTCAAAAATTTAAACATAGGAGATCGCGTTGTCGTACCTTTTACTATTTCTTGTGGCGGTTGTTTCTTCTGTAAGCGTGATTTATGGTCTTTATGTGATAACTCCAACCCTAACGCCTGGATGGCAGAAAAGTTTTACGGACATTCTCCTTCAGGTTTGTTTGGTTATTCTCATCTCTTGGGTGGTTATGCTGGTGGACAAGCAGAATATGCCCGTGTTCCTTATGCAGATGTAGGACCACTAAAAATTCCTGATGGTTTAAGCGACGAACAAGTGTTATTTTTAACCGATATTTTTCCTACAGGTTATATGGCAGCCGAAAATGCTGATATTGAACCAGGAGATACAGTAGCTGTCTGGGGTTGTGGTCCTGTGGGACAGTTTGCTATTCAAAGTGCCTATATGTTGGGGGCAGAAAGAGTCATTGCAATTGACCGCGTTCCCGAACGGTTAAAAATGGCAAAAGAACAAGGTAAAGCTGAAATTATCAACTACGAAGAAGTCGATGCAGGAGAAGCCCTCAAAGAAATGACTGGTGGTAGAGGCCCAGATCGATGTATTGATGCAGTGGGAATGGAAGCACACGGTACAGATGCTATGGCAATGTACGACAAAGTGGCACAAGCCGTCAAATTAGAAACAGGAAGACCTACAGCCTTAAGACAAGCGATCGTTGCCTGTCGTAAAGGTGGTACTGTATCGATTCCTGGAGTTTATGGTGGTTTTGTTGATAAAGTGCCATTGGGTGCAGTTGTTAATAAAGCTTTAACTTTGCGGTCTGGTCAAACCCATGTTCATAAATATTTGCGACCTCTTTTAGAACGCATTCAAAATGGCGAAATCGATCCATCTTTTGTAATTTCCCATCGCCTGAATTTAGATGATGCGCCGAAAGCCTATGAAATTTTCCGCAATAAACAAGATAACTGCACCAAAGTAGTTCTCAAACCATAACAGCAAAGGCGGTCTCGGCTAGTCTTCAGCCCAGCGAAGCTGTCGGCAAAAAATGTCTTAATCAAAAAGAGAAAAACTTATAGAATTGGTACTTAATTGTTAAGCTTTTCCCTTGTCTGATCATTGGTTCGGGCAAGGGAATCAACAACTGCAAAAATAAGGCATTTGGTGCTGATTTAACTCTTCTGATAGATTCATCCTTTTACTGACTTCTTTTAGGATCGTGGAAACGTCTTAAAAAAAAATTCTTCATGCAAACTTACGATGTTGTTATTATTGGAGCAGGTCACAACGGTTTAGTCTGTGCTTCTTATCTGCTTAAAGAAGGTTATAGCGTCCTGTTGTTGGAAAAACGCTCAATTCCTGGCGGTGGTGCGACAACGGAAGAAGCAATGCCCGAAGAAGCTCCAGGTTTTAAATTCAATCTCTGCGCAATTGACCACGAATTTATTCACCTAGGCCCTGTGGTCGAAGAATTAGAACTAACTAAGTATGGTTTGGAATATCTCTATTGCGACCCCGTTACCTTTTGTCCTCATCCCGATGGTAAATATTTTTTAGCTCATAAATCTGTAGAAAAAACTTGTGCTGAAATCGCTCGCTTCAATCAAAGAGATGCCCAAAAGTATGGAGAATTTATTGATTTTTGGCAACGACTAACTAAAGGAATTACTCCCGTTTTTAACGCTCCACCTAAATCAATTGTTGATATTGCTGGTAACTACGGACTGAAAAACATCCAAGATCTTTTATCTACCCTTGGTGGCGTTGATAAGACTTTAGATCTAGTCCGTACTATGCTTACCTCGCCCAAAGATAGCCTAGAATACTGGTTTGATTCGGAATTTCTCCGCGCTCCTTTAGCTAGACTCGCTTCCGAATTTGGTGCGCCTCCCTCCCAAAAAACCATTGGTATTGGTTCAATGATGATGTCAATGCGTCACCATCCAGGTATGGCAAGACCTCGTGGCGGAACAGGTGCATTAACTCAAGCTTTGTTAAACTTAGTTAAAGACAAAGGAGGCGTAGTTTTATGCGATCGCTCTGTTGAATCAGTTTTAATTGATAATAACGGTAAAGTTGAAGGTGTTAGAGTAGCTGGAGGCGAAGAATATCGCGCGAATAAAGCTGTCATCTCAAATATTGATGCCAAAAGATTGTTCTTGCAAATGCTACCCGACACAGCAGCACCTGAGCTACACGAACGACTTAAACGGCGAATCGTCAACAATAACGAAACTATTCTCAAAATCGACTGCGCTTTATCCGAAGCACCACGTTTTGAACGATTTGACCACAAAGACGAATACTTAGTTGGTTCAGTCTTAATTGCCGACTCGGTAGACCACGTTGAAGAAGCTCATGCTTTACCCACAATGGGCAAGATTCCCGACGAAAATCCTTCAATGTATCTCGATGTACCGACAGTATTAGACCCCAGTATGGCACCAGAAGGCAAACATACCTTGTGGATCGAGTTCTTTGCTCCCTATCAAATTGCAGGGAAAGAAGGAACTGGTTTGAAGGGAACGGGTTGGACTGATGAATTGAAAAATAAAGTAGCCGACCGAGTTATTGATAAATTAGCCGACTACGCTCCCAATGTGAAAAATTCGATTATTGCTCGTCGCGTCGAAAGTCCTGCTGAATTAGGTGAACGTCTTGGTGCGTATAAAGGTAACTACTATCACATTGATATGACTCTCGACCAGATGGTGTTTTTGCGGCCTTTACCAGAAATTGCTAATTATAAAACCCCCATTGAAGGATTGTATTTAACTGGGGCTGGTACTCATCCAGGTGGTTCAATTTCAGGAATGCCAGGACGTAATTGCGCCCGTATTTTTTTAAATGAACAAAATCCCGTCGGGCAAAAGATCAAAGAAGTTGGCAATACGATTAAGTCGGCGATTGAAAATATCACTAAATCTTAGTTGTTTTATCCTAATTGATTCAAGACTATTGAGAGGAGAATTCAATGCAAAATATCAACGTTAATCAAGAATCAGATTCAGATAATCAAGTTCCTTATCCCAATCTTCCACCTTTGATTGAAAGCAGACAAACTGAATATGTTGGTAGTGGAGTGACTAGTTCAGTATCAATTGCAGGACATCCCATCCATCCAGTTATAGTTATTTTCCCGGTAGCTTTTTTGAGTGGTGCTGCTGGTGCTGATATTGGTTATTGGCTGAGTGAAGACTTTTTCTGGGCGCGTGCTGCCTTTTGGTTGATTGGTATTGGTGGATTATCAGGTATTCTGGCTGCTTTAATTGGTATTTTTGATTTTGTTCGAGTTCCTAGAGTGCGTAAGCGTACTGCTGGCTGGGCGCATATGTTGATCAATGTGGCAGCTTTGATCCTAACTTTTGTAAACTTTGGCTTGCGCTTAGGTAATCCTGTGATCAATGTTATTCCGACTGGAATTATTATTTCTTTAATAGTAGCTACTTTACTTGCCGTTGGCGGTTGGTACGGTGGAGAGTTGACTTTTCGTCATAAAGTCGGCGTAATTGGTGCAGAGCATTCTTCATAGGTTTTGTAGAGAAAATACTAACCACCTATTTAGGTTTATTGTTGACGGGTAAGGCTGTGCCTTGCCCCTACGGATAACTGATGAAAACTGATTTAAATCGTCGTCCCCTAATTATCGCGGGGATTTTACTTGGTATCGGTCAAGGTGGATTTTTTGATGGCATTGTCTTTCACCAGCTTTTGCAGTGGCATCATATGTTTACTAACATCGAAACAAGTCAAACCGTTGCTGGTTTAGAATTAAATACGATTGGAGATGGATTATTTCATGTTTTTGATTGGTTGATGACGATCGCAGGAATTGTTGCCCTGTGGTTAGCTGGAAAAAGAGATGATGTGCCTTGGTCAACTTCTACTTTGATTGGTTCTATTCTGATTGGGGCTGGTATGTTTAATGTAGTTGAAGGCATCATCGATCATCATATTTTGCAAATACATCACGTCAAACCAGGAATTAATCAATTAGCTTGGGATTTGGGTTTTATTGCAGTTGGTCTTGTAGTTGCTGTTATTGGTTGGTTGATTCAAAAACAGCCCCTTGAGGTAGAAAATTAATTTTTAAGCAATTAAGTCAACTGTTCTGCCATTAGCGTGTTGAGCGACCAACGAAGCATCCAAAGCAGAAATTACTCCATCTCGATTAATATCTACGATCGCATTAGGATCGGTTAAAGGATAAGCATCTAAACCTGTATCAAGACCAACAGCTAAACGAGAGATCAAGGTAGCATCTAAACCACTGTAGGTTTTATTGCCACTACTGTCTCCTAAATAAGCAACTTGAGCAACTGCACTATCTCCAATTACATCAACTTTATCGTGATTAAGGCTAACCGAAGTCAACTCCAATAAACTAGACTTACCATAAACAGCAGTTGGTTTGATGTGTGCTTTGAGAAAAACTAAATCGACTTCACCCTTGGTTAGAGGAGTAGTTCCTTCAATAGAGATGGATGCTTTACCAGGATTACTCAGATTTTTGCTAATTATCTGCCAATTATCGGGTAAATCGGGATTAACTAACAAATCAGTCACACCGAGAATATCAGCATTGTAAGTTAAAGTAAAATCTACTTGAGTAATTGCCGAACCATTATCTAAGCTAACTGCCCAACCCTGATTAGGATTAGTTCCAGAAAGCTCAATCGGATGTCCTGGTGCGCGACTAAAATCTGCTAAGGATAAAACTCTTTTGTTTTGATTGGCAACCTTGAATTTTTGTACTACATTTCCGCCCGATTGACCATCTAAATTTCCGTCTAACCATTCTTTTTGTAAGTTAATAAAACTATCGGCTCGACTAGCAAGAGTTAAAGTATAGTCATCTGGAGTTAGAATGCCACCCGTTTTAACAAAGGTAAGAGTATTATTCTTATTATTCCAAATCAGTGAACCTTTTATAGTTTTTCCAGTAGTATTACTAACCAAACTCAGATCTGGTAAATCTTTTGTACTATCTTGCCCATCGTAGAGATTTAAACTCTTTAGATCGATCGCTTGATTAAACTTAACCACAAATCCAGAATTATTATAGTTAAAGGCACTAACTCGCAAAGGACGATTAATTTCAAAATTAGCTGCTTTTAGAGCAGCATTATGATAAATATTAATTACATTACCTGAAGAGAGAACAAGTTCAGAATAGAATCCTCCATTGGTAGTAGGAATAGTTTTTGTAATTGCTTTAAGAATTTCTTCGGGAGTATTAAAACCAAAATCACTAGAGATTGCAATAATATCCTCAGCGACAGTAAAATCATTAATCGTATCTTTCCCACTCTTGAGATCAAATTTAAAGCGATCGCTTCCTGACTTTCCGTCTAAAGCATCATCACCTTCTCCACCAATTAAAATGTCATTACCATTTCCTCCTGATAAATAATCATTACCTTCATTACCAAACAAAGTATCATTCCCGTCATCGCCAAACAGATTATCATTACCTGCATTTCCCCGAATGTGGTCTTGTTGTGCGCCTCCTTGTAATTCGTCGTCACCATGATCGCCTGATAAAGTATCATTACCATCTTGACCAAAAAGAAAATCATTCCCGTCTCCTCCAGAGAGAGAATCATTTCCTACCCCTCCTTGGAGTTGATCATTGCCTTTTTCACCAAAGAGTGAGTCTTCTCCAACTTCACCAAAGATCAAATCATTACCATCGCCACCGAAGAGAGTATCATTACCTGCATTTCCCTGAATAGTATCGTTACCACCCAACCCACTCCATTTGTCGGCAATAATTGAGCCAAAAATCGTTTCGGAACCATTAGTAGCGAGGGATGGTGTTGTTCCTTGAGTAGTAAAACCTTCAATTTGGTAACCAATATCTGCCAACAAAGCTAAATCTATTGGTGTTGGTAAATTGCGTCCTCGATTATTAAAAGGATCTAATAAAACAGTATTTTGATTAAAGCCTTCTTTAACATGAGCTAAATCGGATTCTAAAGGAATGGGATTACCTTTATTAACAGCTAACGCATTAACTCCATCAAATTTTCCGTCTCCACCAATTTTATTAAAAATAGCAGAAGTTCCAAATCCCAAAATATGACCAATTTCATGAAGCGCAACGGAAATAAAATCTATTTTTTGAGTATTAGGATTATTAAAACTAAAATCCCAGTCAATTGTATTATTAAAAGTAACTATTCCTGCCCATGGTTCAAAATTGCTAACAGCACCTTTACCGCGGAAATTATTACTAATTCTTCTTTGAAAAATATCTCCTTGTAGATCAAAACCATCTACTTTTGCTTCACCCAAACTTCCTACGGTAGTTAACTGCTTAGATTGATTGCCAAAATTATTTGTACCAACAAAGATTAAAAGATCGTCAATTTCTTGTGTTAAAACAATTTTTTCAGAATTTCCTTTTGTCGGATTAGTTATAGTAAATTCAACACCAACAGGAATAGTTTCAAAATCATCTTTCAACAAAGATGACCAAATTGCTCCAGCTTTTTCTAAAGCAGCTTTTTTTTGAGCATTATTAAAAAAACCTTCCGTATCAAAACGGTAATCAAATTTAATTTTCATAGCAACAAGCTTATGCCAACAATTATCTCTGAGATATCTTTTATTGTTCCCATTTGGGTTCATAAATTATCTTGAATGAAGCTTTGATTGTTGACTTTTAAGCTGAGTATATTTGATCAAACAAGCCTAATTAAAAAAATTGCTCACAAATTTGGTTAATTTTGAAGAGTTAAAACTAATAAATTAATAAATCCTATATTTCTTGTTTTAATTTAACTAGAGATTGACGTAATTGTGCTGCGTGCAACCAACCAACATAACCAGCATAAAGACATTTTTGGTCTTGATTGGATACAAAAATATGATTGATTCCAAACGAATTTTTCCAAGTATAAAGAGCAATTCCTTCAGGAAAAGAAAAATACATTTGCGCTTTTGTAAAATATTGCCAATGACCATCAGTCATGCCTGGTAAAGATTGTAATTTTTTTATTAATTGATTAGCTAAATTCGTTTCTAAAGTTGCTGTAATTTGAGGAATCTGCCAAAAATCTTGAATAATTGGCACGAGACGGGGATGACATTTTAAAGCTGCGTGAACAATTCCTGAAACAGAGACAAATTGACAGTAATCAAATTTAGTTGCTGCCAAAGTAACTAAACCATCACTGCCAAAACCAAGTTCTCCTGCAATAGTTAAAGTAGGGATATTTTGAGCAATTTTTTCTGCAATTAAACGGCGATTTTTACCCAAATCTCTAGCTATACCGATTCCAAGTTCCCAAGGATCGATCATTCTAGCTATATGTGCGCCACCAATCGGTGAACCAATTAAGATTAAAGAATGTACTTTTTGCCACCATTGAGGATTACGCTCAAGAACTTCTAACCAAATTAATCCACCCATAGAATGACCAATAATTTTGATTGGTGTTTGGGGATATTGATTAATTATTTTAGTAGCAATTAGTTCTACGTGTTTAATCAGTGGTTCTATTCTAAGCCAAGTTTTAACCTTACCTAAACTAGGAGCAATTAAGAGAGTATTATTAGTTTTAATTAATGCTTGAGCTAATCTGCTAATATCTTTACTATTATCATCCCAGCCATGTTGAACAAATAAAAGATATTCTGGGGAATTATTTGATTGATTTAGATTCATAATTTAAGATTAACATTTTAAAGTTTATATAGCAATTTTAAGACTCATGAAGTATATTTCAATCAACTATTAACAATCAACAAAAATCGAGGTGTTTTTTGCATTTCATCAAACTAAGAACCGCTATATCAATTTTAAATAATTAATGACTATTTAATTAAACCTGAGTTAAATTTGCAGAAGAAAATTTAGCTCAATCTTCAAGTGAATCATAACCAATCAAATCTTCCTACTACTAAACTAGTAAAAAAACACGTATTCATCTTTCTTGAAATATTTACGTGTGAGGGTGGTATTCAATCGTATGTAAAAGATATTTTTCAAGCATATAACTATCTCAATCAATCTCAATCTTATCAAGCTGAAGTTTTTTTACTTCGAGATGAATTGGAACAACAAAATCCCTACGCAACAGAACAATTTCAATTTCATTATCTCAAAACTCTACCTCCTTGGCGTGGCAGAATTAAACTAGCTTTATCTTTATTAACTTGTTTATTATTGCGTCGTCCTCAACGAGTTTATTGCGGTCATATCAAATTAGCAACTCTTACTAAAACTTTATGTCAAGCATTGGGTATTCCTTATACTATTTTGACTTATGGTAAAGAAGTTTGGGACACTCTACCTCAAAATCAACGTCAAGCTTTACAACAAGCAGCTAGTATTTGGACAATTAGCCGTTATAGTTGCCAACGCGCTTGTCAAGCTAATCAAATTGATCCTAACAAAGTAAAAATTCTTCCCTGTGTGGTTGATGGTAGTATTTTTACTCCAGGTAACCAACCTCTAGAATTAATTGAGAAATATGGTTTGAGAGATGCCAAAGTATTAATGACTGTTGCTAGATTATGGTCTGGAGATATTTATAAAGGAGTAGATGTCACAATTCGTGCTTTACCCAAAATTCTGCACAGTTTTCCTAATGTTAAATATCTGGTGATTGGTCGCGGTGACGATCGCTCTCGTTTGGAACAATTAGCACAGGATTTGGGAGTTGCCCAACAGGTTGTTTTTGCTGGTTTTGTTCCTACAGAAGCTTTAGTTGATCATTATCGAGTGGCGGATGTTTATATTATGCCTTCTCAAGAAGGATTTGGCATAGTTTATTTAGAAGCGATGGCTTGTGGGAAACCAGTACTAGCTGGTGATGCAGATGGTTCAGCCGATCCTCTACAGGATGGACGTTTAGGCTGGCGTGTTCCCCACCGCGATCCTGATGCAGTGGCTACTGCTTGCTTAGAGATTTTGCAAGGAAATGACCAACGTTGTGATAGTCAATGGTTAAGGAGGGAAACTCTAGCTAAATTTAGCCAAGAGGCACTAAAAGAACAATTACAACAGTTATTAGCCTCTGAATCTTAGATTTAACTAATTCTTTCTAAAAGCTGACGACGCTTCTGTTCAAACTCGTATTCAGAAAGTAAACCATCTTCTCGTAATCGGTCTAATTCTCGTAAAGCATTTGCGATCGCGCCTACTTGTTGACTGGCTGCAATGTTGTTGCTAGGACTACTAAAACCGTTAAATTGAACTTCAAATTGTTCTTGGTCTTGAATTAGATACCAAATAGCTTCGATGGCACAAGCAATTCTTGGCATTGGTGTTGACCATAACAGAAGATAGATGATGCCCCAAAGAGGTTGTCCTAAATAAAACTTGTGTAATCCAGCTAAAGGAGTGATTGCACCTAAAAGAGCTAAAATTACAGCATTACGACGATTTTTGGGATGGTTTAAGAACTGTTCAAATATTGACATAAGCAATCTCAATTATGTTATTTTTATTGATGGTTGATTGTTAATTGTTGATAGCTGATAGTTAATGGTTAATTATTCATCCCTCATAATTAGTAATTAGTAACTAATAATGGTGTATCTGAATCAATTCAAAAACTGCCATTAACTATTTTGAATCTGGTTCTAAATTAGAATTGCCCGCTAAAGGAATGCTGATAGTTACTATTGTTCCTTGTCCTTCTCCTGCACTATATAAACTAATTGTTCCTCCCATCAATTCGATCAGATTACGAGAAATTGCTAAACCTAATCCTGTACCACCAAATTTACGAGTTGTAGAACCATCTACCATCACAAACGGACGAAATAGTTTTTCTTGTTGATTAGGATCTATTCCAATGCCTGTGTCTTGAATCGTAATCTCTACTGTAGGAGGAGAATAATGATTGTGGTCTAATTCTGGTGTCTCGAAAAAACTGTCAATTTTAGGCTCGATCAACTGTCGAACTTGACTAGGTAAATAACTTTTTTCCTGAAATACTTTTTCTTCAACTAATTCAGTTTCATTATTATTTTCTATGTTTAAATTAAGGCTTTTTTCTGGAATTGACCCAACTGGATTATATAATTCTGATAAAAATAATTCATGATTTTCAAAATTACTTTGAAGTAATTTTTCATGGGCCGCTTGAGAAAAAAGATGTGAAGAGTTTGCCTTGATTTTAACATCAATAACAATGCTACCATAATCAGTAAATTTTACGGCATTACCAACAATATTAATCAAAATTTGTTTTAGTTTTGCAGGGTCTGCATTGACAAAAATTTCTTCTTGCCATTTTGGAGTTTTAAACTTCAATCCTTTTTTTTGAATCGGAACTGTTTG
The DNA here is from genome assembly GCF_000317575.1 of Stanieria cyanosphaera PCC 7437. NCBI lineage: Bacteria > Bacillati > Cyanobacteriota > Cyanophyceae > Pleurocapsales > Dermocarpellaceae > Stanieria > Stanieria cyanosphaera. Next base: position 3,831,689 of record NC_019748.1, read on the forward strand.
CAGATCTATTACTTCATTAATAATTTTTGCCAAATCTACTTTTTCTAAAGTTACTGATAATTTACCTGCTTCAATTTTAGAAATATCTAAAACATCATTAATAATTCCTAATAAATGTATAGCAGCATCATCAGCTTGTTGTAAAAAATCAATTTCTTCTTCTTGGCTATCACAATAACCCTCTTTAACCAAACGAATACAGTTAATAATTCCATTGAGAGGTGTTCTTAATTCGTGAGAGGTCGTAGCTAAAAATTCACTTTTTAATTGATTAGCATTTTGGGCTTCTTTCCAAGCAGAAACTATTTCTTCTCCCCAAGTTTTTAATCGCGCTACCATTTCATTGAGAGCTAAAGATAATTGATTAAATTCTCTAATTTGAAAGTTTTCAGGAAGGCGATCGCGAGAATGTAAATGTTCTTTATTCAAAGCATAATCTCGCAATTGTTCTAACGGACGAGCTAATTCTCTAGATACATAAAGAGTAGCCAAAGAACTAGCTAAAATTAGACAAAAAGTCATAATAAATAAAACTTGACGAATATCTTTAAGCGGTAATAAAGCAGCGTCTAAAGGAGTAACCGCTAAAATAATCCATTTTTGTTCAAGATCGTGAGTAATCGGACTAGGAATAGAACTATAACCTGCAACTAACTCCACACCGTCTTTTTCTAAATAAAACAAATGAAGAAAATCTGGCTTACCTGCGATCGCATTTCTTAATAAACTTTGGAGGCGATGAGCATCAGGCATTTGTTGAATATTCCGCCCTACTCGTTGAATAAAAGGATGTGCCAAAATAACACCATTTTGATCGATCACTACAGGATAACCATCAAGAGAACCAGGTTCGACTCGTTCTTGATTGAGGATAGCTGCTTTAACACTTAAGGCATAACGCAAATTACCCTGACGATTATAAACTGGCGCAGTTAACCAAAGTTTGAGTTGACTTTGAGGTGGATCTTCAGTAACGCTTTGTGCTTCTCTCCATAAAGAAGTTGAAGGTAGTAAAAGTTTAATATTAATTTGATCGGAAGTGGTTAAAAGTTGTTTTTTTTGTGGTGACCAAGAATTAGGAGCTACTTTCATCCTTTCCGAACAAGTAGTAGCAGTAATTTTATTAGTCTGTAAATCTGTTAGTTGAACGCATAAAATGTTAGTTGGTAAAATTTCGCCTAGTTGAGTAATAAAATCTTGATGATTGGTAGAAAAATTGGATTTGAGAATATCGGTATCACTAGCACTAGCTAGATTAGTTTTTAAAGCATCAATTGATTGTTTAATTATCTCTCCTTTTCTAATGGCGCTTTCAGTTAAATTTTGACGGGCAGTTTCCAAAAAAGCCGAACGAGCTTTTCGATAGGTAACGTATACTCCCATCAATAACACGGGTACACTCAACAGCAAGAGCCTTGAGAGTAAAATTCGACGAAAAGAAGATTGACCGAGTCTCATAAAAGCTGGAGCTTTTGCTGGAGCTACCTTGATTGTTTCTGTTCTTGTTCAATGATATCTATTGCTGCTTCATTTGCCAGCTTATGATTAGATTTAATTTTAATGTGAATTACAATTATAGACCTGAAACCACTGTTATTTTGGCCATGAGCGCTGATGGCAAAATTTCTGATTATCAGCGATCGCCTGCTCGGTTTGGTTCACCACAAGATAAAGTTCATCTAGAAGAACAAGTTGCTTTAGTTGATGCAGTATTATTTGGTGCAGGAACTTTACGCGCTTACGGTACAACTTTACCCGTCACTAATCCTCAATTATTACAACAAAGACAACAACAACATCTTCGGGATCAACCGATCCAAATCGTTGTTTCTGCTTCGGGAAACTTTAGTTCCCAACTGCGTTTTTTTTCTCAACCTATACCTCGTTGGTTGATTACTACTGCTGAAGCAGCAAAATTATGGCAGCAACGGCAACAATTTGAACAGATTTTGGTTACCGATTTGATTCAACTCAATCCGTGGCAAACTATCTTCAAACAATTAAAAAAATTAGGAATCAACCGATTAGCTATTCTAGGTGGAGGAGAATTAGTTGCTTCTTTATTAAAAGAAAATTTAATCGATCAATTGTGGTTGACTGTTTGTCCAGTTATTTTTGGTGGTAAAGACGCACCTACTCCAGTCGAAGGAAAAGGATTTTTAGCTGCACAAGCAACTAACCTAGAATTAATCAGTGTTAAACAAATCGAACAAGAAGTTTTTTTACATTATCGAGTCAAGCGATCGCCTGTAGATTAATCAGTTTAACGAAGCTTAATTTAAAGTAACAATCTGCTACAGCTTCAGAAATAACGTTCCAGAAATTACCTAAAATGAAGTAATCGGTATTAGAGCGTGATTCTTCTGTCCCTTAGCAGATTCAGAATTCAGAACCGATGTTTACGATGACCACCAAAAGTGGTAAAAAACAATCCTAAGTCACGCGCTACACTGCCGTTTAACGGACGGGGCGTACAAGGTGCTGAACTTATTCAGCACACAGCCCCTTCAGTGCCTGCGCTAACTCGTCATTCCACCAGTTAACTTTATTTTCAACTTCAGCATGACCAAAACTGTTGCCGATGTCATGACCTCAAGTCCGATTGTGATAACGCCTCAAACTGCGTTAAAAGAAGCAATCAAAATTCTAGCAGAACACAAAATTAGCGGATTACCAGTAGTCGATGAAGCAGGAAAACTAGTCGGAGTACTCTCTGAAACCGATTTAATGTGGCAAGAAACAGGAGTCGATCCACCACCGTATATTATGCTGCTTGATAGTGTAATTTATTTACAAAATCCTGCTCGTTATGAAAAAGAAATTCATAAAGCTTTAGGACAAACCGTCGCTGAAGTTATGAGCGATCGCCCTATCACAATTAAACCCCATCAATCAGTCAAAGAAGCAGCCCATCTCATGCACGAAAAAAGAATTCGTCGTCTGCCTGTGATTGATGAACACAACCATATCGTAGGTATTATTACTCAAGGCGACATTATTCGGATGATGGCAACTGAATCTTAATTAAAAATTCTACTGAATAATTAACCACAAATAACAAATAAAAATAATAATGAGCATTACACCAGAATCTGTAGGGGAGTTACTCAATTCTGAGGATTTCGGCGATCGCATTCGGGGGATTAATTTATTAAGGCAAATTGAACCAGAGATAGCTTTTGAATTGGTTAAACCAATCGTCAAAGATCAAAATACTCGGGTTCGTTATGCAGCCATTAGTCAATTAGATACAGTCGGGATTCATAATCCTACTGGTGCTTTGGAAATTTTACGCGATCGCTTATTTAATGACCCTGAAGCGGATGTTCAAGCTGCTGCTGCCGATGCTATTGCTGGTTTAAAACTCACAGAAGCTTATGACGATTTAGCCTTACTTTATCACCAAACTTCAGACTGGCTAATTCAGTTTAGTATTGTAGCTGCTTTGGGTGAATTAGGTGAACCTCGTGGTTTTGAGTTATTACAAGAAGCTCTCACCTCCGATAATAATTTATTACAAACTGCTGCTATTGGTGCTTTGGGAGAATTAGGCAATCCTCGTGCTGTGCCATTGTTAATTCCTTTTGTTAATCATGAAGATTGGCAAATTCGTTATCGTTTAGCACAAGCTTTGGGTAGATTAGGAGGTGAAGAAGCTCAACAAGCGATCGCACAATTAAGTCAAGATTCAGTTGAACAAGTTGCTCACGAAGCCAGAATTAATTTAAATCAATAAATATAGCCTTTTTCGCTCTTGGTGAGGTACACGATTACCAGTTACTAATTACTAATTACTAATTACTAATTACTAATTACTAATTACTAATTACTAATTATGAGGGATGAATAATCAACCATTAACATAAGCGAAGCGCACTACCGTAAGTCTCAACTATCAACGCTTAACCAGGAAAATGAACTGTATCTCATTAATCTGAGAACCGCTATATCACTAGGGATAATTCATGAATTATCCCTACTGTCCCAAAAATAATTTATAGACAGGATTTTGACTCTCATCCCAATAACGATAACCAATCGTCTCTAAAAAAGCTTGCCACTCTAACATTTCTTCAGGAGGAACTTGAATACCCATCGCAATCTTGCCGTAATCTGCACCATTGTTGCGATAGTGAAACAAACTAATATTCCAATTAGGATTCATAGAATTGAGAAATCGAATCAATGCGCCTGGACGTTCGGGAAACTCAAACTGATAAAGTAATTCATGCTTGGCTAAAGGCGATCGCCCTCCCACCATGTGGCGCAAGTGTAATTTAGTCAATTCATCGTCAGTTAAATCAATTGTACTAAAGTCAGATTTTTCCAAAGTTGCCTTAATCAGATCTGCATCAGCACGGTTTTGAATTTGAATTCCGACAAAAAAATGAGCTTGCTTGGCATCAGCAATGCGATAGTTAAATTCGGTTAAATTATGTTGCCCCAAACACTGACAAAATCTCCGAAAACTGCCTCTTTCTTCAGGAATAGTTACTGCAAAGATCGCTTCTCTTCTTTCTCCTAATTCTGCTCTTTCTGCCACAAAACGAAGGCGATCAAAGTTCATATTGGCTCCGCAAGCAACCGCAACCAAAGTTTTGTCGACAATTCCTTCTCTTTCTACATAAGCTTTTGCTCCTGCGATCGCTAATGCTCCAGCAGGTTCTAAAATCGATCTAGTATCCTCAAAGACATCCTTAATGGCAGCACAAGTATCATCAGTATTTACCAGAATAATTTCATCAACATATTTTTGACAGAGACGAAAAGTTTCTGCTCCTACTTCCCTTACTGCTACTCCATCAGCAAATAATCCTACTTGTGACAAACGTACTCTTTGACCTGCTTTTAAAGATTGATACATTGCATCAGCATCAACTGGTTCGACACCAATAATCTTGATTTCGGGGCGTAATCTTTTAATATAAGCTGCAATTCCCGAAATTAAACCACCGCCTCCAATCGCTACCAAAATTGCATCAATTGGCTGTTGATATTGTCGTAAAATCTCCATGCCAATTGTTCCCTGTCCCGCAATTACATCAGGATCGTCAAAGGGATGAATAAAAGTTAAGTTTTTTTCTGCTTCTAATTGACGAGCGTAGGCACAAGCATCATCATAAGTATCCCCATGTAAAACTACTTGTCCGCCTCTAGCTGCTACTGCATCGACTTTTACTTGAGGTGTAGTTACAGGCATGACAATAATTGCCGTAGTTCCCAGCTTACTAGCAGCTAAAGCTACTCCTTGAGCATGATTTCCTGCCGAAGCTGCAATTACTCCCTGTGCCAAAATATCTGGAGATAATTGCGCCATTTTATTGTAAGCTCCCCGCAGTTTGAAGGAAAACACCGATTGCATATCTTCCCTTTTAAGTAGAAGTTTGTTTTGCAATCTTGCGGAAAGATTGGGTGCATATTCTAGTGGAGATTCCTGAGCGACATCATAAACGCGAGCAGTTAAAATTTTCTCCAAGTAGTCGGAGTTCATTGGTAGAGCAGGTGAGGATTACAAAATATTAATAGACTGTTATTTTACTATAGATTAATATAATTTTTTACTACTTTTTATTGAATCAAAGCGATCGCGCGCTAAAAAAAACTAAACCCCAATAATAAATATTGAGGTCTACAAATTCAAAGTGAAGGCAAGCTTTCTTTTTTTATTTTTGTCTTAATTATTTTTAGAGCCAAACTTTATACGCCAAAGGATTTCCCACAACCACAAGTTTGTGCTGCATTAGGATTAGTAAATTGAAAACCACCGCCAATCATCGCGTTACTGTAATCAAGTACCAAACCGTAGAGATACAATAAACTTTTAGGATCGCAGACAATTTTAAAGCCTTCGTAGTCAAATACTTCATCATTATCGCGAACTTGATTTGGTTCTTCAAAGTCCATCATGTAAGACATTCCCGAACAACCACCCTGACGTACTCCAACTCGCAAGTAAAGTTCTTTATTGCCTTGTTGTTCCCGCAGCATTTTGATGTGTTTTAGGGCTGTATCGGTTAATTGAATTCCTGTTTGAGGGTTTTGAGTTGCTTGTGTCATTGATGTTGATGTCCTTCTTTAAATCTATGGGTTTTAGAGTCAATTGAGCTAATAAAGTATTGAAGTCTAGTTATTATATTCGCTTAAGTTTTAAGTTTCTTAAAGTATTAAAACAGCGATTTACTTTTTTATTGTAGTTTAAATATCTTAATATCTGTATTCTATAATCTCTTCTTGAGTATTATCATTAATCGAATTAATTTGTAAGATAAATATATTTAGATAACTATTGTCTTCATAAATTCTTGCTGACGATTTAGGGTATGAAGGATATCCTATGTTAGTAAAATAATTATGATATTAAGTAGCAATTTCTTCGTAGATCAATCTAGTTTTAAATGTAACTAATGAAAGATATATTTCAATTAAATTTCTTGAAAAACATTTATATTTAACTTGATGCTCGATAGGATTTAATAGAAAAATATTAAATTCAATAGGTTAAAGAATATTTTTTAAAATTAATCGATACACCACTACCAATTATCGATAAATGGGCAAATTCCAGAAATTAAATTAAACCTGAAATGCAAAATAAATAATAGCTTTTTTCCAGAATCCATTAATGAAAAAATCTAAAAAACGAATTAGTCTATAGGGAGATCGAGATGTTTAAGGGGAAATTCTCAACCTCCCTTGATAAAAATGCTATTGCTCTAAACTATCTATACTCAAAGGTACTAAATCGCCATAAATAGTAAAGCCTAAAAACATTGGTTCTTTTTCTTGAATTAACTTGCCAGTCAAGGCACAACTTTCATCCTTACGTGCAGTGGCTTCTACAGTAGCGCGAATATCGGAACGAACAAATTGTGGTCGATAATCTCCAGATTTTTGATGAACATAGTTCCACAGAATATCTCTGATCAAAGCTTGATAGCCTTGATTTCCAGATAGTTCTTTGAGTTTGTCTTTGAGGGTTTTTTCTAAACGGATGCTGGTAACTTCCATTTCAGTAGTAGATGTACGAGTTAGGGTGCGCATAATTTTTTTCCTCTAAGTACTAGACAGACGGGTAATACAAGTGTAGTATTAAAAAGACCCTTTGAACACTACTGAAAAAAATCTTCGATGTTACTGATGACACTCTCTACTTTAGCACTAACAAATTCTTGCCAGGGCGATCGCTCTGAGGCAGGCAATGGTAGAGTGTGTCAATTTACGATTTTCCATGACAATCAAGCATATTTGCCGAGATTTAGCCCTATAGAAAATTGGGAAGATCATTTTCAGACCAATTATAGTAACAACAAAAGCAATCTAGAGTCACGACTAATTCCAATTAGGGGGAGGTACAGTAATCAGAACACTGTACCAGAATAAGCCAAACAGCTTAATCTTAATGTCATACCCCCGCCCCGATCTAGGAAGCGGGTTTTTTTTTAGATTTAGCTTACTGGGGTCATTTAAATTAAGCATGACTTAACGTCATCTAGGACAATGGAAACTTTAACGCCATCGGTAATAGTCTTCTCCAAAAACTATTTACCTTTAAATCAAATTAATTTAAAAAGAGCTATTACATTATTAGTCACTGGTGGCAGGTACTCGGCTGTTAAACAGCCGAGCCTGCTGCCACTGGTGTTCCCCAGTAAAGCTGAACCTATCGATCTGGTAACGGATGTAATTTGGGAAATCCGTTCTCCCAACTTAATTGTGCAAGTACCAGCCTACATTCGTTTATATAATGCACCAGAAAGAGCGTGGCGAGTACCGAGTGTTTCACGAAAAGAAATCTTCCGACGTGATAGATATCAATGCCAATATTGCTCAAATAAGAAAGATTTAACTATAGACCATATTATTCCTCGTTCTAAAGGAGGAAGAAATACTTGGGACAACTTAGTAACAGCTTGCACAGCTTGTAACTCTCGTAAGGGAGATTGCACTCCTGAACAGGTAGGAATGAAGTTGAAAACCAAGCCTAAACCACCGATGTATCCTTTGCTCACTTTTACAGATAATTTCTGGAAAGAAACAGGATTTGGACTAGGTGCATAAATACTCTTACTGAATTTTTACAGGGAGATAGAAAGCTGATGTTAAAACTTACATATACAGAAAAAGGCTTCTATTTAGAATTATTAACTGATTTATTAGAAGAATGGCTGGCTAACAGAGTGTTGCTTTGTCTGCGTGCAGCTACTAGCATTTATGTTGAACCTAGTACTGCTTCTTTTTTGTTACCTACCAATTCAACTTGTATCAAGGAGTTAAAAGCATTACAACAAGACAACGACGAAATTCTAGAGTTGATTGATAGCGACCGCGATTGTTTAGAAATCAGTCTGCAAGGAACTTGGTTGACTTCTACTGAAGATAGTGAAGAGGGGATTTTTGTCTGTCAACTTACTCCTCGTGCGGAATTATTACTTTCTCAACTTTGGCAAGCAGCTAATTTAGAAGCTTCGGTGTAACTTGGTTCTTCAGTAAGCAATAGCAACCATTGATAAGTGTTTTGTTTGTGTCGGCATCATGAGAGAATATAATCAACTTGTACTTATATAAAGGAAAAATTATTTAGAGGGAATAACAAAATGACCTTTTTGTTTCAGTTAGTATTAACTCTTTTTGTCTTATTTTCCTTCGTGATGGTGATCGGAGTTCCTGTAGCTTATGCTTCTCCCCAAAATTGGGACCAGTCCAAATCCTTGATTTTTCTAGGTTCTGGTCTTTGGGTGATTTTAGTTGTCTTAGTTGCTGTTTTGAACTTTTTCGTTATATAACTCTGGGACAAAACACTTTAATAAGAGCGGTCTTGCTGCGCGAGATCGCCTTTAATTTCAATGTGCGACTATAAATAAAATTTTTTTAAGGATCAATCTCAATCGATCATGGCTGTTTTTGAGGGAACTTTTACACAAGATGCGTCTGCTTGGCAATTTGCGATCGTGATTGGTCGTTTTAATGATTTAATTACCGATAAATTGCTATCTGGTTGTCAAGATTGTCTAAAACGCCACGGAGTTGATGTGAACCCTCACGGTTCTCAAGTTGATTATGTTTGGGTTCCTGGTAGTTTTGAAATCCCGATGATGGCTCGTCAATTGGCTATTTCTGGTCGCTATGACGCGATAATTTGCCTTGGCGCAGTAATTCGCGGACAAACTCCTCATTTTGATTATGTTTCTGCTGAAGCTGCTAAAGGTGTTGCTGCTGCTAGTTTTCAAACGGGTGTGCCTGTTGTCTTTGGTGTTTTAACAGTCGATACGATGCAGCAAGCTTTAGAAAGGGCCGGTGTTAAAAGTAATCTTGGTTGGAATTATGCTTTAAGCGCGTTAGAAATGGCTAGTCTGATGCAGCAAATTCAGGGAATACAACCATCATTAAATAAACAATCTCGTTTAACTCCTAATTCATCGGGGTCTAGTCCTGCTTTACCTGATGTTGCTAATAAGAATGTGGTGGATAATTTGCAGTAAAAAATCAGCGTTAGATTAACATCGCTATTTGATTTTGATCAGATCAATTTCTAGGGCGAACCGCCGTTCGCCCCTATGTTTATGTTTATGCCTCGTTCAGCATTTTTTGAATATAGGTAGGCAAACAAAAGGCAGCTTGATGAATATCGGCATTGTAATAGGTTAGGTTTTGTTCTTGAGCAAAGGTAATAGCGCGATCGCGCTGGAAGTTCTTGAGGGGATGCGCGCCTTGTTTGGAACAATAAGTTAAACTCCACATTCCACTAGGATACATGGGAATAAAAACTAAGTAACAATGTACCTGGTCATTACCAAAAACTTGTTTGAGACATTGATTGAGTTCGACAAAAGCTTTGGGATTGAAAGAAGGCGATTCACTTTGTACTGTGATTAAACCACCAGGACGTAAACAGCGATAGACATCTTGATAAAATGATTTAGTAAATAGTCCTTCTGAAGGCCCAACAGGATCTGAAGAATCGATAATAATTAAATCGTAAGCATGATCAGCAGCTTCTTTAACAAATTTAATGCCATCATCGATTAGTAATTTTAATTTAGGATGATCGAAAGCTGAGGAAATAGTAGGTAAAAATTGTTTAGCAGCGCGTACAACTACTTCATCTATTTCTACCATTGTAATTGTTTCTATATTTTGATAACGAACTAATTCTCGAATTGTGCCACCATCACCAGCACCAATTACCAACACATCTTTGATCTTGAAGTCGGTTAACATTGGGACATGAACTAGCATTTCATGATAGGATGCTTCATCCGCTTCGGTACACATCACCATGCGATCGATAGTCAGCATTTTACCGCGGTCGCAAGTGTCAAAGACTTCTACAGTTTGATAAGGAGATTGTTCACAAAAAAGGCGATCGCCTTTGATCCGAATTGATAATGCAGTGCGATCGTTGTGATCGATTACCCATTCAGCAGGATTAAATTGTTCAGAAGTAGTCATGGTAAATGTCTAGCAGCTTGCCAATGGAACGCCGATTTAGTATACGACTTTCACGTTCTTAGCTCAATAGTTGAGCCAAAATTATCCTAATTATTTTCTCTATGAACTACTAGCTGCTCAACGTAGCGAAGCGAAGTAGCAGCTAGTTTCTGACGCTTCACTTGAGCTAGTTGCTGAAAACCTCCGCAGTGTTTAACTTTGGGATTTTAGTAGAGCTAGACTCATCAGCAGTCTGAAACGAGGACAGTTCCTGCCTTATCACACCCATAACGCCTATAAAGCTTGCTGATTATAAGCTTTAGTGTTGTGAATATTTTATGCAAAGCTAGAGTAGTTAGTCAAATTATATAACGCTAACCATTCTAGCTTGTATAGTCACAAAAAGCTCCGACTGATGGGTCGAATAAAACCTTACAAGTCCCAGTAGCACCATTGCGATTCTTCCCTACAATTACTTCCATCACTCCATTATCCTCAGTGTCCGACTTGTAATATTCATCTCGATAAAGCATTAAAAGAAGATCGCCGTCTTGTTCAATATCTCCACTGTCTTTCAAGGAAGCCATAGCAGGACGCTTATTACTTTGAGATTCAACACCTCGGTTAATTTGAGCTAAGACAACAAATGGTACGTTAAACTGTTTGGCAATATCCTTACAAGCCCCACTATATTTGCCGATAACTTGCGCTCTATTCCCTGCTGCTCTGTCTCCTAGTTTCTGAATGTAGTCCAGTACAACTAATCCTAGTTCTCCTCTTTTCGATTGGATTTTCCTCAACTCAGAACGAATTTTAGCAGGGGTTAATTGTTCGGCTGGAGTGTCATTAATCTCGATGGGTAATTCAGCTAAATTACTCAAACCATTAACTAAAGAATCCATCTCATCTTCATAGATGACATTGTTCATTAATCTTTGAGAGTCAATGCCCGTGTGCATCGCTAGAAATCTCTTAGTCAACTGTTTTCTGGACATTTCAGCAGAAAAGAAGACTACTGGCTTTTTCTCTTTAATAGCAATGTGATTAGCCAGGTAACAAGCAAACCAAGACTTCCCCATACTCGGACGTGCTGCAACAATAATTAAATCCTGTTTAGTTAAACCACCAATTAAAGAATCCAAGTCGGTTAAACCAGTAGAAAAAAGAGGTAATGAACCTTGTTCTAATTCATTGAAGATATCAGCTAGACAGTCATTAATTGGTTCAGTAGTAAACTTATCTTTCTTATCAGTAGTTAGAGCGAAGAGCTTGGATTCAGCGAAGTCAAAGACTGTTTCTAATTCTATTGCTGTATCGTATCCTAAATCGACTATTTCATGACCAGCAGCAATTAAACGACGACGCTGATACTTATCTAAAACCAAGAGACTGTAGCGGTCAATATTAACGGCTGATACAGTACGATTTAACAGTTGTGCTAATTTAGTTGTACCTCCAACTTTTTCCAGTAATTTATGGTCTGATAGCCAAGTAGAAACAGTCATCAAATCTACTTGCTTATCTTTGTGATGTAACAAGAGTGCTGCTTTGTATATCTGTTGATGAGTAGAAATAGAAAAAGCTTCTACTGGTAGAATATCAGCAACAATGGTAATTGCCTTTGGGTCGAGTAATATTCCTCCTAAGATAGCTTCTTCAGCTTCAATGTTAGTGGGAGGTAAATGATTATCATTCATCTTTGTTAAAAATACTGCTTAGTTTCTTAAGTTGAGTCAAACTAACTTGTTCTTTTTGTGGTTTGTCGCCAGCCTTAACTATCTTTTGTTCGGGTTGATTTGGTTGTTGATGAATAGTTTCAGATTTAGTCCAACCTTCTTGAATTGCCTTATTCAACCAACCACCAGCATTAGGAATATCTTGTTTAGTAAGTTGGTCTTTTAAAGCTTCAATCGCATCTAATACTATTTCATCTGAAGCTGTATGAATAGTCTTAGTCAGGGTAGGATTTAACTTAACTCCTACCACTTGTAATTGAGTCAGAATATTGGAGCTAATATCACTCTGTTTTTTCTGATTAATTGGCGTGACTTTGGCATTAGTTAAAGATTGTTCTAACTCTTTTATTCTTGCCTTTAGGCGATTATTTTCTGCTTCTACTTGACGCAGTTCGATAACTTTACCTTGAGCTATTTCAATATGTTTTTTCAAGTCTTCGTTTTCATTACGTAACCGACGATTTTCTTGTCGTAATTTACTAATAATTACCGCTTTAGACTTGTCTGTAGCTGGTTGAAACTGAGGAGTTTTATTTACTATTCCTCCAATAGCTGCTTTTTGTTGGTTGCGTAGTTCGGCAAGACGATTTTTAATCTCAGGATATTTATAGAGGTAGCTAACAGATAATCCTGCTGCTTCTGCTATGGCGTTAAAAGTAATAGTTTCTCCAGAATCTAAGACTTGTTGAATCGCTTTTTCCAGTCTTTCTTCTGCATCTTTTTTCTTAGCTGCTGCTGCTTTGACTAATAGCTCTGGATTGCCTTTAGAGTTGTTACTAGGGCGAGACATTATTCTTTCTCCTCCCATTCATTATGACCAAGACCTCTCATGGTTTTGTGTTTTTCCATTCCAGAGATAATTCTCTTGAGTCTTTCCGCTCTGGGAACGTTCTTTTCTATCTGTCTTTGATAGCCTTTTTGACGAGCATTTTCGATAATTTTTTCTGTCTCTTTTAATTCCTGTTTATGGCTATCTAAGAAGTCTAAAGTTGTTACCCAACTACCACAGCTTTTACAAGGTAAATCTTGATGGGGACAAGTCTGTGTCCAGAGTAAAGTACAGTAACCATTATCTGTAGTTTGTACTCCCATTCCTTTCTTTATCCATTGCATTTCTGCTGTGTCTAAATCAGGATTAACAGGTGCTACTATTTCACCTTCCATGTTGAAGTGGGTATTGTCCCACACTTCTTTCATTTTCTTTTTCTGGTCGTCATTAGTCAGGTGAATATAGTGCATAGACATCGAAGGAGAAGCATGACCGCCACGCTGCATAATGTGAGCGATGCCCATACCTTTTCTAGCTAAATCTGTTAGATGAGTATGACGAAATCTGTGGCACTTCCAAACAGGATATATTTCACCAGAAATATCAGTAATGTTATGTTCGTGAGCCAATTGATGAAGATATCCTCTTATTAAAGGTTGTTTGATAAGTTTTTTAACAGGAATAAAATGAGAAAGTTCTCTTTTTACACTTGCCCTTCTTTTTGGGGTATTAGTATAGGATGCAAACCATCCACTACCTTCTGTGCTGCAAAACAAATAGCTAAAATCTCTTCCTAAGTTATTTTTAATAAACTCTTGCTGTTGTAAAATACTTTGAGCTAATTCTTTACTAATAAATAATCTGTCTTCTTTTTTAAGCTTTATTCTATATAAACTAACCCACCAATCTCCATCTGAATCTTGGCTAATACAATTTAGCTTTAAACTACATACTTCTGATATTCTCATTCCCGTTTCAATAAGAATACTAATTGCTATTTTTATTGGTTTTGGAAGAGAATCAAGATGTTGACGTATCTGTTTAATGACATCAGAAGGAATTTCTTTAATTATTTTTCTTTCAGCTTTAGGATAATCAGATTCAAAAATTAATTGTTTACTGCTAATCTCTATGAGATTGTTAGAATTACAAAATTCAAAAAAATACTTTAATGTAGTGATAAAGATAGATAATGATTTAGATACTTTTAAGTCTTGAGAAGCATAATTAATTGCTTCAATCACTAATAATCTATCTATATCCTGCGGTTTTACTGTCGCTCTTTTTTCGGTTAAATATCGTGAAAAACGTCTAAACTCTGTTAATTTTCTTAAAAGCTCGCTGGTGCTATATTGCGAAGAATTATACCAGATATAATCTTTCACAGTTTTTTTAAACCATTCAGGATTAATCATTGAGAAATTAGCTGTATATAAACCTCCAGTAGTTGCTTCTTTCCCAAAAACTCTTAAGTCCCATATATCATATATTCGCATTTCTTTGGGAGTAATATCCGAAGGTAATATATCTTTAGCAGACTGTAATTTTGGATTTTTATAGAAGAAACGACCACAATCATCACATTTATATTGTTGTCTTGCTTTCGATTTTGCCCAAGTTTTTACTTTTATACTGCAACATCTAGGACAAACTATTTCTTTGTCTTTAGACTTTGATATCGATATTTTTTGCATTTAATCTTCCTCGCACTTAGCTAAATACTGTTTGTAAGCAGCTTTTTGGTCTTTGTTTAACAAATGCACATAAGTATCAATTGTGGTTTGGATACTGGCATGACCTAAGCGTTCTTGAACATAAATTAAATCCATTCCTGCTCTAATTAATTCTGTAGCGTGGGTATGTCTTAATAAATAGTGCTGTGGCTTCAATTCCTGTTTTTCTACTCAACCTTCTAAATAAACTTTGAGCAGTAGAATATCTCATGGGCGAACCGATTTCATTACGCCACATATTGATAAAGACATAATCAGAATCTACATCAGGAAAATCATCATCTAAAACGTAATTTTCATAAGCTTGAATTGTTTGTCTTGGTACGCTAATAATTCTTGTTTCACCATCTTTGACTCTGGCATCATTGAGATTATCATCACGGGGAATTACATGGATTTCATTCAATCCCATTTCACTGTGAATATCACTATGGCGTAACCCCAAAGCTTCCCCAATTCTCATACCTGAGTGATAGAGAAGTACAATTAAAAACTTGTCCCGAAGATTGGCACAATTATCAACTAAAGTTTGGACTTCTTCTTTAGTTAAACACCCAGGAAAAGTTCTAGGTTCTTTGACTTTTAATCTCTTAGTTTTTACCCTCTTATCTTTCTTCATCTCATAGAGAAGTGACTTATACCTTCTCTGGACTGGGTAGCTAGTTTGATACAGTTCTCGGCTTTCTATCCTCTGATTTCGGGCGTGAAACTCGTAAAACTGATAAATCACACTCATCATGATATTGACTGTCTTTTCCGTCCTTTTTGCCGTTTGTGGGGCAATAGAAGGAACACCAGGAATAGAATCGGGTAATTGTAGCCAGAGCATAAATTCCGCTAACTCTTTCTCCCAACATTGTGTCCAGTCGAGACTGTAAGCTTCCAAGTACTCAAAGAATAATTTCAAGTGGTGGGCGTAGTTCTTCAGCGTGTTTGGTGCTTTGCCTAACGCCATCAGGTGTTGCAGATAATCTGTGACTGGTTCGATAGGAAGATAGTCATCACTAAGTAAAACCCAACTGGTTTGACCTCGAATATTGACCTTCTGAACTCTCATTATATGCTTTGTGTAATTATCAAGATTTATATTTACACAAAACGTTAAAAAAGGCAATTATCTTGCCTTTGTTGTTGTTGTTTAATATATTAAATTAATGTTGTATAACCTGCCCCCGCGCCCAAGAGAGACATACTTGGGCTGAGTTAATATCTCGATCTTCGGTATGCCGACAACTTTGATTAGAACAAATATGAAGCCTATCGCTCAAGCTTTTTTTGGTTAATTCCCAACATTTAACGCATCGCTGTGTTGGTTTTAAACTTTGAGTAGGAGCTTCGAGAAATACTCCACCAGCTTCTTTGACTTTATATGCGATGGCATCTCTAAGCATACCTATTCCGATATCAAGCATAGAACGATTAAGACCCGTCTTCTGTCTTTTTCTTTTGCTGCCAGAGGATGCTTTTCTGGTCATATTTTTGATTTGAAGTTTTTCGGTGGCAATGAGGGAATTACTCCGAACAATATCTACTGCCACTTGATGCACCCAGTTTTGACGGCGATTGGCTACTTTTTTCTTGAGTTTAGAAATTTTAGCCTGTATTTTTTTCCATCTGCGAGAGGCTTTATGTTTTTTCTTTTCTGGTTTACGTTTTCTCCTTAGCTGTTTAGATAATCGGTTTACTTGACTTTGGGTACTGGTCAAAAACTTGGGTGGTTCAATCATACTGCCGTTACTCATCGCAACAGCAGTATGACACCCAAAATCCAATCCGATACTACCTTTGCCCGTTTCTCTAACTGGTAAGCATTTAACTGTGATACTGGCGTACCATTTACTATTGCGGTAGACAACCGTACAAGTGGTTGGCTGCCCCCAGGTACGAGCCTGTCCTCTCATTTGAATTTTAAAACCTAAGTCTCTTAATTCCAGATAACCATTCTTGCCACTGCTATGTACTTTAAAACCTTGACGAGCATCAGGGTATGTCCATCCAGAATAAGTTTTAAATGGCTTAAACTTCGGATATTTGCCTAATCCTTGAAAAAAACGAGTAAAGGCAAAGTCTACACGCTTCAACGTCGCTTGCAAAGAACCAGCATTTAACTCTTTATACTCAATCCAAGTTTCTTTGAAACCAGGTAATGATGCCTGTTGCTCAAAGTAATCTACTGAATGAGCAAATTTTTGATATTGAGTTTTGCGGTTAGCTACTGCTGCATTATACAAGTAGGCGTGCATTCTTCTTGCCCAGAACATTTTTTGTTCTTGAGCAGTAGAAGGATAAAGCCTAAATGTAATGCGCCGTGTTAACATATTTACCTAACTGACCTGTAGCTAGTATAACATGAAGCCTAACAAGGGTTCGCATTCGGTTTATTCAATTCACTTACACTTAGTTCTAGTTACTAAATATCGTCGTAAGGTAATTACTTCTGCGATGATTGCTCGAATGACTGAAGTGTTTCAAAACATCTGCAAGAAGAAAAAAAGCTTGATGCTTCAGTTCGATGGAGAGTCAGACCACGTACATCTTTTAATCGATCTTCATCCAGACAATAATATCTCTCAACTGGTAGCTAGCCTAAAAAGTGCATCTAGTAGAATAATCAGAAAAGAATTTGAAAGTGAAGTAAATAAAGCTTATTCCAAACCCGTATTTTGGTCTGGCTCGTACTATATTACTTCCTGTGGTGGCGTAACGATAGAAAGACTGAGGAAATATATCGAGGAGCAAGATACACCATTAGACTAATTCTCAGGCATCGAGCCATCGAATTAGTTCGCTATCCCGAGGGGCTGTGGGCTGAATTCACTTCAGCCCGATAGCAACGCCCTGTTCCCTACCCTACTTCGTTGAGGGTAGGGACCGGGGCGAGAATGTTGTATTTTAGGTTTTTAAATTTATGTAAGGGTTTGGCATTGCTAAACACCTAGATTGTGATGTCATAAATTGACGCGCGATCGCATTATCAAAGTTCGCCTCTACCACTTAATATTACTTGTCTGTATTTGAGCATGACTATGTTTGTGTAAAGGTAATTCATAAATTACCCTTACTGAGAACTATTCCCTACTTATTCTCGATCGCTTTCTAGATTGAAACTGAAATAAATGTGCAGATTAAATTGTCAATACATTAAATTAACCGCTTGAATATAAAGATTTTTTTCCAGAAGAGTTACTAAAATTAAAACTTTTTTAACTGCTCTTGCACTTCTATCCACCACATAACATCTGTATGCTGATGACTAATTTATCAAGAGAAAATTTAGGTGCAAATCCTAGCTTAGAACCACATATAGAAATAGAAGAAGCATTATTGCTTGCTGATAGTTTAGTATTTGCAAAAATTGGTAGACATTTAACTACCCTTCAAGCAGCTATCTTTCGAGGAGCTTGGTTAAGTCAAAAATATGAGCAAGTTGCTCAAGAAAATTTCTGTTCTGATATTCATGTCAAAAGAGTTGGTGCAGAGTTATGGGAATTGTTATCTTTAGGCTTGGAAGAAAGAGTCAGTAAAAAAACTTTTCGGGCTGCTTTAGAACGTCGTTGTCAATTACAATCGCCAAAAAAAATCTTATCGGTCGTTAAAGAACAAAAAGTAACTAATAATTCTGGTAATGTCATTGAATTTCCGAGTGGTTCAGTCTCGCTTCATTCTGCTTTATATATCGAGCGTACTCCTGTAGAAACAAGGACTTATGCTGAAATTGAACAACCAGGCAGTTTAATTCGCATCAAAGCTCCTCATCAAATGGGTAAAACTTCTTTAATGCTGAGAATTCTTGCCCATGCCCAAGAGATAGGAATAAAAACTGTTACTTTAAACCTTCAGCAAGCAGACCGCAAAGTATTTAGTTGTTTGGATAAGTTTTTACGCTGGTTATGCACTAATATCACGCGTCAATTACAATTAGAGCCAAAATTGACTGATTATTGGGATGAAGATCTTGGTAGTAAGGTTAGCTGTACTGCTTATTTGCAAGGCTATTTATTATCGAAAATAGATAATCCTTTAGTGCTGGCATTGGATGAAGTTAATCGAATTTTTGAATATCCTGAAATTGCTAGTGAATTTTTAGCTTTACTTCGTTCTTGGCATGAAGAAGCCAAAGTGATTAATGTCTGGCAGAAGTTACGCTTAATAGTGGTTCATTCCACAGAGGTTTATATTCCTTTAAATATTAATCAATCTCCTTTTAATATTGGCTTGCCAATTGAGTTAACTAACTTTACTAAACAACAGGTACAAGATTTAGCCAAACGTCATCAACTTAATTGGCATGGAGATTCTGAAGTCGAGCAATTGATGGCAATGCTTGATGGACATCCCTATTTAGTTAGAGTTGCGCTTTATCATCTGAGTCGTGGAGAAATTAGCTTACCACAAATGCTAGCAGAAGCTCCTTCTCTCAAAGGTATCTATAGCAATCATCTCCGCCGTCATTTAGTAACTTTACAACAGCACTCTGAACTAAGACTGGCACTGCAACAAGTAATTGAGTCTCAAGAAAGTATCAGATTAAAAGCGACGACAGCTTACAAGTTAGAAAGTATGGGTTTAGTAAAGCTCAAACAAGACTGCGTGACGGTGAGTTGTCAGTTGTATCGGCTTTATTTTCGTTCCCAGCAATGGGAAAACTGTTACCAGTAGAGACGTAACAGGTTACTTCTCTACACCAGTTATCGGTTACTTTTGATTTTTGACTTTTTAAAGATGAACAATTACCACTATCAAGTAGGCGGTTGTCTTACCAGTAATGCTTCTTGTTATGCGATTCGTCAAGCAGACAGAGAATTATATCGAGCTTTAATTAGGGGTCAGTTTTGTTATGTGCTGAACTCTCGGCAGATGGGCAAGTCTAGCTTGCGGGTACAAACTATGTATCGGCTGCAAAGAAAGGGAATGATTTGTGCAGCCATTGATATGACGAGAATTGGCAGTAATAACTTGACTCCGCAACAGTGGTATAAGGGAGTAGTTTTTGAGTTGTTAAGGTGTTTTAATCTTTTAAATAAGGTTAATTTTAAAGCCTGGTGGCAAGAAAAAGAGCATTTGTCTAATAATCAGCGCTTGGTCGAGTTTATTGAAGAAATTATTTTATTTGAGCTTAACGCAGCCAAAATTTTTATTTTTATTGATGAAATTGATAGTGTTTTGGGTTTAAATTTTCCTGTAGATGATTTTTTTGCTTTAATTCGCTATTGTTACAATCAACGAGCAGAAAATCCCAATTATGAGCGTCTTGTCTTTGCTTTATTTGGGGTAGCAACTCCATCAGACTTGATTCAAAACCGCGATCGCACTCCGTTTAATATCGGTCAGGCAATTGAATTACAAGGCTTTCAAATCAATGAAGTTGAGCCGTTAGTAGAGGGTTTAACAGCAACAGTTAGCAATCCCCAAGCAGTGATCAAGGAAATTTTGGTTTGGACTTCGGGACAACCTTTTTTGACACAAAAGCTTTGCGATTTAGTCAGGAAATCTAGTCAAGAAGCGATCAACCAGATTGTGAATATTCCGCCTGGTACGGAAGCATTTTGGATTGAACAGTTAGTTGAAAAACAAATTATTAATAATTGGGAAACACAAGACGAACCAGAACATTTGCGAACAATCCGCGATCGCATCCTTAATAATGAAGAAAAAGCAGGAAGGTTATTAGGTATTTATCAACAAATTCTTCAGGGTGAGACGGTAACCGCAGATGAGAGTCGAGCAAAAATTGAATTATTACTTAGTGGTTTAGTTGTTAAACAAAATGGTAATTTAGTAGTCCGCAATCGGATCTATCAACAGGTTTTCGATCTTGATTGGGTAGATCGAGAGTTATCTGCTTTACGTCCCTATTCCGAGAGTTTTAACATTTGGATTCAGTCTAATTGCCAGGATGAATCGCGTTTATTAAGAGGAAAAGCTTTAATTGATGCTAAAACTTGGTCACAAGGCAAAAGTTTGAGTGACTGGGATTATAAGTTTTTAGCTGCTAGTCAAGAATTAGAACAAAAAGCAGAACGAGAAGCTACTCAAATTTTAACTGAAGCGAATCGAACTCTCGAACAAGCGCAACAACAAGCGAAAAGAACGATTAAAAAAGGATTAGTAGTATTAGGTACTATTTCTACTGTTGCCACAGGACTGTTATTATTATCGGGATTTTTATGGTTACAAATAGAAACTCGTCGTAAGTCCCTTGTTTTGGAAGAAATTAGTAATCTTAGTATCTCTTCTGAATTACAGTTTGCTTCCGAACAGAAATTTGATGCCTTACTTACTGCCTTAAAAGCTAGTCATCAACTCAAACAAGCTGATTGGGCAAAAAATAATCCTCAAATTAAACAACAAGTTACGACTGCCCTGCAACAAGCAGTTTACTGGATTTCTGAAAAAAATACTTTGGTTGGACACAGCGATCGCATTTGGAGTGTAGCATGGTCACCTGATGGTCAAATTATAGCTTCTCCTAGCGAAGATGAAACTGTTAGACTATGGCGCAGAGATGGTAAATTACTTAACATTTTAACTGCTCATCACGATAAGATATCAGGAGCGAGTTTTAGTCCTGATGGTAAGTTTTTGGCTACTTCTAGCGAAGACGGAACTGCCAAACTTTGGACTCGTGACGGTCAATTAATTAAAACTCTAACTGGACATAAAGGACGTTTGTGGGGTGTCGCTTTTAGTCCTGATAGTAAGACTTTAGCTACTGCTAGTGATGATTTTACTATTAAATTATGGACTCTTGAGGGTACAGAAATTCGTACTCTGACTGGACACACTAACGAAGTCAGAAATGTTACTTTCAGTCCCGATGGTAAGACTTTAGCTACTGCTAGTGAAGATAGTACCGTTAAATTATGGCACAGAAATGGTAAATTACTTCATACTTTGATTGGGCATAGCGATCGCGTTTTAAATGTTAAATTTAGTCCCGATAATCAATTGATCGCTACTTCTAGTGGCGATAAAACCATCAAACTTTGGAACAGAAATGGTAAATTACTTCGTACTTTTGTTGGTCATGGAGATGAAGTTAATGCCGTAGCTTTCAGTAAAGAGGGTCAAACCCTTGCCTCGGGGAGTGAAGATGGTACGGTTAAACTCTGGACTCTCGAAGGTATGCTAATTCATACAATTACAGGACATCAAGGAAGAGTTTGGGGAGTTAGTTTTAGTCCTGACGGTCAAATTTTGGCTACTTCTAGCGATGATGGCACAATTAAACTTTGGCAGTGGAATTTTGAACTAACTAAAATCTTGACTGGTCATCAAAATCTTGTTCATACTGTGAGTGTGCGTCCTCAAGGTGATGTAATAGCCACTACTAGCGCAGATAAAACTATCAAACTCTGGAATTTAGCAGGAAAAGAATTAAAAACTCTTTCTGGAGATCACTCTCCTATCTGGGGAGTTGCTTGGTCGCCTGATGGTCAAGTTCTTGTTACTGGTTGTGAACGAGGTATTATTAAACTGTGGGATTTTAACACTAAACAAAATATCCTTACCTGGAAAGGACATCCTCATAAAGTAGCTAGTATTAGTTTTAGTCCTGATGGTCAAAAGATTGCTACTGCTTCCGAAGATGGCACTGTTAAACTTTGGAATCTTCAAGGTCATGAGTTAGCCACTCTTAAAGGACATGACGAAAAAGTAACCAGTGTAAGTTGGTCGCCTGATGGTCAGATTATTGCTGCTGGTAGTGAAAATAAAACGATTAAATTTTGGAATTTAGCAGGTCAAGAATTAGCTACTTTAACTGGTCATAATAGTTCTGTTTTAAGTGTGGCATGGTCACCCGATGGTAAAATGCTGGCTTCTGCTAGTGCCGATAAAACTGTTAAACTTTGGAATCGCCAAGGTGAAGAATTAAAAACTTTTCAAGGTCATCAAGGTCATGTTTGGAGTGTGGCATGGTCACCCGATGGTAAAATGCTAGCTTCTGCTAGTGCTGATAAAACTGTTAAACTCTGGAATCGCCAAGGTAAGCAATTAGCTACTTTTACTGGTTATAATCCTGCCAAACTATTTAGTATTAATTTTACTCCAGACGGTCAAAAGATAGTTGCTGCTAGTGAAGATCATACTGCGATCGCGTGGGATTTAAAAGCGACCAATAATTTAAATGATTTAGAACAAAAAGGCTGTGATTGGATTCAAGATTATCTGGAAAATAATCCTAATTTAAAAACAAGTGATCGGTATATTTGTAATGATATTTAGAACAGTTTTTTGTTCAAATTGAAAATAGTCAAAGCGATCGATAGAAAGGGAATTAAAATTAAATAAGAATGCGTTTTTTTTGCTACAAACTAAATCCTGTTTAGATATAACACTTATAAGCAAGATCAAGGCAGAAGGCAAAAGGATTTAAGCCTGTTTAAAAGTCATAATTTGACCTAATCCAACGGCTAAAGCACGTTGGATTCAAGGCTCAAACAGAGATAGCTGTCTGAGACAGGCTTACATCTCCTAACCTCAGAGTTGAAGTCCCAACTCTTAAAATATTAACCGAGCTATTAGAATCACGTCCGTGTTCTGTCGAGCAACCAGGACAGAGCCAATATCTAGTATCTAACGGCAATTCACCTAAAATGTAGTCGCAAACCGAACAAGTTTTAGTGCTTGGATACCACTGATCGATATAGCTAACAATTTTCCCTTTTTTGTCGGCTACAAATTCTAGTATTTTGAGAAATTCACCCAAGGCCAGATCATTTATTTTTCTTCCCCATAACCGCTGCATCCGTTTAAGATTGAGAGTTTCAAAATAAAGATAATCAAATTTATCTGTTAATTCATGAGCTAACTTCCAAAACCAATCTGTGCGTCGATTGACTATTTTTTCGTGAACTCTAACTAAGTTTTTTCTTGCTTTTTCTCTGTTGTTAGGCTCTTGAAGTTATGTCCGATCATGTCCACGCTTTTCTAAATTGTCCTCCAACAATTGCTCCATACCAAGTCATGCACAAAGTTAAAGGATATACTGCTAAATATTTGAGAGAAGAATTTTCTGAACTATTGAAACTTCCTTCTCTCTGGACTAGAAGCTATTTTTGTTCTACTGCTGGCAATGTCTCATCTGAAACTATCAAAAAATATATTGCCCAACAAAAAACTCGTGGCTAGTCGATATTTTCATCCCACGGAGTCGCGCGCGTGGGCTTTCCTCTGTTGTAAATCGGATTTGGTATCACACAAACAGACGACTAATGACTCAAATAAGCTTATTAATTAAGTTAATTTTTGCGAGAGGTTCACTCACTTTGTTCGCGATCGCAACTAGTTTAATAATTATTATTTCAACACAATTAAATGTAACCGCAACCTTTCCGCCAGAATCTCAATCTTTTGCTCAAAACCAATTACCACCATTAAAAACTCATCCTTTACCTTCTGTTTTAGCAAGTTGGGAAGATCGAGAGCATCAAGGAGATTATTTCAAACAAATCAAAACTACACCTTTAGGATATTTAATTTGGTCAGAATTCCCCATCAAAGTTTTTCTAGAAAAACCTCTTAGAAATCAACATCATACTGCTGATCAAATTCGTTTTGCTCAATGGGTAGAAGCTGTGAGAAAAGCCATTGCAGAATGGAATCTTTATCTTCCTTTATGGGAAGTAGAAAATCCTCAACTAGCAGATATTATCATAAAGCGATCGCAAACAAACAGAGAATTTAAATTAAATCAAGCTACAGGACAATATAATATTCCTCGTGCTAGTACTGCCCAAACTAACTACGAATTTTACTTAAAACCAGCAAATCCAGCTATTGTATCTCATCGTATGACAATTGAAATTAGTCCCAATCTAAGTCAATTATCCACCTTAGCAGCAACTCGTCATGAATTAGGTCATGCTTTAGGAATTTGGGGACATAGCAATCAAGAAACCGACGCATTATATTTTTCTCAAGTCAGAAACTATACTGGCATTTCTGCAAGAGATCTCAACACTTTAAAAAAAATTTATCAACAACCAACAAAATTGGGCTGGTCAATCATTTTAAACCCACAATCTTAACTATTTAAAATCAACCAAATGTAAATTATAAGGATTTTCTCCAATTGCATGGATAAATTCAGGGCTTAAAAAATGTTG
Source organism: Stanieria cyanosphaera PCC 7437 (assembly GCF_000317575.1). Taxonomy (NCBI): domain Bacteria; kingdom Bacillati; phylum Cyanobacteriota; class Cyanophyceae; order Pleurocapsales; family Dermocarpellaceae; genus Stanieria; species Stanieria cyanosphaera. The sequence goes on from NC_019748.1 coordinate 3,856,464, forward strand.
ATATTTTTCCTCGTTAGTAAGATGAGTTTTAAAAAAGATTAAACTTAACGCCCGATGATAAGCTTCTGCTACCTTTCTTATTTTAATTGCTGATTTGTCTTGCTGTTTGGAACGGGTGATATAAGTGTGAGGCATTCCTGTCGCAATAACTAAATATTGATTAGTTGTTTTTAACTTACTGAAAGATGGAAGTTGTTCTAATAATAAAGGTGTAATAATATCTTGATCGCTTGCTTCCCACAGCACAGGAATATTAATTTGCTTCATTTGAGCTTTACCAAACAAACTATTACTAAAAGGTACAAATAAATAAACTGCTTTGACACGTTTATCTCTTAAAGAAACTTGTTTTCTTGACAGTTCTAAAGCACGACATTGATACAGTAGAGAGATATTAAGCAAGTTAGTTGACGAACTACAATTTTTGGTTAATTGTTCAAAATTAATTTCTGCTCCAGCTAAAGATAAAGCAGTTGCACCACCAAAAGAATATCCAAAAATTCCTACCTGTTTTAAATTAAGTAAATGATTGAATTGGAACTGATTACTTCGCTCTAATTGATCCAAAATAAAACTAATATCTAAAGGTCGGTTAATAAATTCAGCAGCATCAAAATTTTCTCGATATAATCCTTGGAAAAAAGCTAATTGTCTTTCGCGATCGCTTCCTGGATGATCGGGTATAATTACTGCAAAACCATAAGATGTTAAATGTTGAGCTAATTCTTCAAATCGATCTCTTCTCGCTCCTAAACCGTTAGAAATAATAATTACAGGAATTGAAGTTGAAGTTAGTTTGGGTAAATATAAATCTAAGGTAATTGAACGATTTCTTTGCCGATCTTCTAAATAAATAGTTTGCTGTTCAACTTTAAATTTACCTGCTTTCTTTAACTGATAAATTTGATTAGTTTGATGAGCATCTTCTCTAATATTTGTTTCGTCGAGATGAGCCACGAATTGTTCCGTTTGTTGTAGGAGATGATTAACTTGTTTAGCTAGTTTGATCAGTTTAACTAAATTGATTTCGATATCAGTAGGCAAATGATTTAATAATGCGATCGGTGTAATACCTTCTGGATTAGCAGCAGCAAGAATTACGGCAGAACGAAGACTATAAAAACCATTTTCTTTTTGAGGAGTTTGAATTATTTCTCCTAAATTTTGTAGTAATTTAGTTCCGACAGAAGTATAAGCTAAACGAGCAACTGTGACTGGTTTTACTTCATATTTTGCTTGTAAAAAGTTTTGAATTTTTTGTTTTTGTTCAGGTTTGATTTTAGTGAGGAAGAAGTTTAATTCTGGTTCGACTTTACCCGATCGCGCAAAAGTTTCTAAGCTTTTTACTGATAAAGAGAATTTTAGTAATCCCCACGATAAAGTGATCTTTTCTGCTGCTATTGTGGGGGTAGCTGTGAAAAAGTTAAAGGCAATTCCTGGAATTAAAAATAATAAACTAAATAGATAAAATTTCTTTAAGACAGACCAGAATTGGTTTTGTCTATTTTTCAGCATAGATATTTAATCAATAAGTTCAGGAAATTCTATTTTAAGGGATGAATTGTTACACAGCTAAAAATATTGATAAGTAAAATTTGTGTTAAAGCTGTGATTGTATTAAAAATTTATGTCTAAATCTAAATAAAACCTTAAAATTATTATTGAGAATGAAGTTTTTTAATTACGTATTTACGCCATTTCAATAACGTGGTAAATTAGGATAGTTCAAAATCCAAAACCTCATGATATATTGGGTTTTTGTATTAAATTTTTGAAACTTTATATTTTTTTACATTCTTAAACGCAGTCAAATCAAGCTTTCCTAAATTATTAAAAAATTTTGTGTAACATTTCTTGATTATGGCTTATTGACTAAGTATTTATCTAGGCTTGACAAAAAATCTTTTTCTGTTCAATAGCCATCAAATCGATGGAAGCAGAAGGCAGAAGAAAAGAATTAAGGATAGAAAGTTATCACAAATAATTGAAAGATTTAATCTAACTTCAATCAACAATCGACAATTAACTATCAACAAAAACCATCTTTTTTGCTCTCAAATCATTAAGGCTAAAACTTCTATAAATTATATTTTTGCCTTTTATTCGTTACTAAAGAAATAAATCCTGCTTGTTTTCTATATTTGTCCCAAACTGGTTCTGATAAAGCCAATTCCAAAAACTTACGTGGATAAAGATTGATCGCTTTCTCTAAACAATAAATTGCCCAATTATTATTCCAACGAGTATTTTTTAATAAAGAATAACATTCACCTTGATGATACCAAGCCCAATCAAATTCGGGGTCGATTTCCACTGCTCGACTAAAACAAGCGATCGCGTCTTGCCAAAGTTTCAATTGTTGAAAAATAAGGCCTTTTTGATACCAAGTCCAACGGTCTTGAGGTTTAAGTTCTAAAGCTTGCTCATAACTAGCCAAAGCTTCATCTAACTTACCCCACAGTTGTAAAGCTTCACCACGACGATAATAAGCCCAAAAATCGTGGGGGCGTAACTCTAAAGCACGGTTGTAAAATGCTACTGAACGTTCGTATTGAGCCAGTTTACACCAAGCCTCTGCTAATCGATAAACCGACCAATAATCTTGAGGATGAACAATTAACGCTTGTTCAAAAGCTGCGATCGCTTTTTCGTACTCTGCCAATTGTTCTAAATAAAGACAACCACAATCGTACCAAGCCCAATAGTTGTAAGAATTTAATTCGGTTGCCCGTTGATAATCAGCTACAGCTTCAGCATAACGACCCATTTCTTCCAAGACGGAAGCTTTACGATAAGTAGCCCAATAATCATGAGGATGATATTCTAAAGCTTTTTCATAGCAAAATAAAGCTTCTTGATAACAATGCTTTTCTCGTAAAACATTACCTTGTTTGTACCATGCCTGATAGGTATCAGGACGACATTCTAGAGTTTTGTAGATCATTTTCGCGCTCTAATTAATTCCCTATTATGAATTATCAGATAAATTCCTAGATTCTGCGCTTGAAGATTAGTGTTTTAGTTACTTATGTTACCTTCAGAACTCTTAATTTACCGTCAAAATGGGGAAACAGTAGTCCCCAAAAAATTAGCAATTGATGACAGAACTTGTGGATTAGCCACAGAACAAATTGATTGTTTTACAGAATGTCTTGGTAAAACCCAAGGAGAACTTAATCAACAATTATTAGAATTAGAAGGAAATAGTCCCGAATATCGAGTTAAACGAGGATTAGCGCAACTTTTACGCAATCATTTCTCTACTTTTGAAATTATTAGTCCGATTGAACCTCAAATCCTCAGACAAAAAGTATTTGCTCAAGCAGCCAAAAATCATCCCATTCCCCGCCAACGTAACCAAACCTTGGAAGCGATCGCACATCATTTAAGTCAGGAATTAAAACGAAGAGTTACCCTTGAAGAAATTGAAACGGGTTTATATGCTGATTTGCAAGAAAATCGGATCTTAACCCAATTCGATCCACCTATTCCCGAAGCCTTAATTCATCGCTACAATTTAGCTCAAGTGCAAGGGATATTTTATCGCGCCAGTAACATTGTGATTAATGCTCATCGCAACGATCCAGGAGAATATAAACTGCTGTTTCGCTATCTCAAATTGTTTCAGTTGATGGCATATATTGAAGGAGATGCCGATACTGGTTTTACTATAACGATTGATGGCCCCGCTAGTTTATTCAAAGCTAGTACTCGTTATGGATTAGCTCTCGCCAAAATGATACCTGCTTTACTCCACGTCAGTAAATGGAGTTTGCAAGCAAAGCTACAACAACGCGATCCTTATTCAGGTAATACTAGAACAGGCAGATTTAGTTTAAATAGCGATCGCGATCAATTAGTTACCCATTATCCTCCTGGTAAACCCTACGACAGTATGTTAGAGACTTCTTTTGCCAACAGTTGGGCAAAAATGAAAACTGAATGGAGACTAGAAAGGGAAGTAGATTTAGTTCCTTTGCCTGGTAGCGTAATGATTCCTGATTTTCGTTTAGTTCATCCTGATGGTAGAGATTTTTTATTAGAAATAGTTGGTTATTGGCGACCAGAATATTTAAAGAAAAAGTTTTTTCAAGTTCGTCGTGCTGATGCTAATAATTTGATTTTAGCTGTTTCTGAAAGATTGAATTTGGAAAAAGCAGGAGTTAAATTTACTGAATTACCAAATCGATTAATTTGGTTTAAAGATAAGTTATCTCCTAAAGTTGTTTTAGAAATATTGGAGTAAAAAATATAGCGGTTTTCAGATTAATGAGATATATTCAAGACCCTGGTTGAGCGTTAATTGTTAATAGTTGATTGTTAATTGTTTGTCCACAGATGAACACAGATGGAGTTGTTGGTTGGTATGATTTTTTTGTTGATTATTGATGGTTAATTGAAAACTGATAACTGATAACTGGTAACTGAAATGAACGTTTTCCCTATCGAAGAATCTGAATCAATCATTCTTGCAAGTCAGGTTGAAAAATGGTATGACAATAACTTTCACGTGCTGCGAGGAGTCAGTCTGGAAGTTAAAAAGCAAGAAGTAGTAGTGATTATGGGCCCTTCCGGTTCGGGAAAATCAACCTTTATTCGCACCTTTAACGCTCTTGAAACTTATCAAAAAGGTAGTATTATTATTGATGGCATCAAACTTTCCCACGACCTTAAAAATATTGAAGCAATTCGTCGTGAAGTGGGAATGGTATTTCAACAATTTAATCTCTTTCCTCATTTAACCGTCCTGCAAAACGTTACTCTTGCACCAGTTTGGGTACGAAGACGGTCAAAATCTCAAGCCGAAGAAATCGGGATGCAACTACTAGAAAAAGTAGGAATTCTCGAACAAGCACACAAATATCCAGGTCAACTTTCTGGAGGACAACAACAACGTGTTGCGATCGCTCGTGCTTTAGCTATGCAACCTAAAATTATGTTATTTGATGAACCTACTTCGGCACTCGATCCCGAAATGGTTAGGGAAGTATTAGATACGATGCGTAGTTTAGCAAGTTCGGGAATGACGATGGTTTGTGTAACTCATGAAGTAGGATTTGCCAGAGAAGTAGCAGATCGAGTAGTGTTTATGGACGAAGGATTCATTGTTGAGATTGCTACACCCGAAGAATTTTTCAATCATCCTCAACAAGAACGCACTCAAAAGTTTTTAGCTCAGATTCTTTAAACTCAGTAAGCTCAAAGTGCATTTACTTTACTAATATTTTTTCAATCTTTTCTATTCAACAGGACATAATATATATAATTTTTATTTCATGTCATAACCAAATAAATTTGCATCCACTTCTGTTAGACAAATATCTCCTAAACCATATTCAACCCAACGTCTTTCTACCATTGCAGCGACATCAGGATCAGATTCTAAAGGTTCGCCCCATTCGTGATTAGTTTCAGGAGGAATTTTGGTGGTTGCATCAATGCCCATTCTGCCTCCTAAACCAATTTTTTCACTAGCAAAATCTAAAGTATCAAATGGTGTTTCAGGAAGAATAAAAACATCACGGACAGGATCGACTTTAGAACTAATTGCCCAAACTACCTGACGAGGATCGCGGATATTAATATTTTTATCCACCACAATCACAAATTTGGTATAAGTAAACTGAGGTAAAGCACTCCAAAACGCTAAAGCTGCCCTTCTAGCTTGACCAGGATAGGCTTTATCAATCGAAATAATGGCTGCTTTATAACTTAAAGCTTCCATCGGTAAAAAGAAATCGGTAATTTCTGAAACTTGCTGACGTAGAATTGGAGTATAAATCCGATTAAGTGCGATCGCCATCATCGCTTCTTCTTTGGGAGGACGACCACTAAAAGTAGTCAGATAAACAGGATTTTTACGATGAGTTAAGCAGTGAAAACGAATCAAAGGAGAATCTTCAACACCACCGTAGTAGCCCATGTGATCGCCAAAAGGACCATCGGGTAAAACTTCTCCAGGGGTAATCGTTCCTTCCAAAACAAATTCAGAATCAGCGGGGACTTCCAAATCAACTGTTTTACATTTAGCCAGTTTTACGCCACTTCCTCCATACAAACCTGCAAATAACCATTCTGATAAATCGACAGGAATAGGTGTAGCTGCTGCCATAATAATCAGAGGATCGACCCCAAGAGCGATCGCAATTTCTAATTTTTTGCCCGCTTCGGCTGCTTTCCTGAGATGTCTCGCCCCTCCTCTAACCGATAACCAATGCACAGTCATAGTATTTTTAGACTGCAATTGAAGACGATACACCCCTACATTAGGTGTTCCTGTTTCACAATCTTTAGTAATTACCAATCCCAGAGTAATAATTTTTCCTGCATCTCCAGCATAAGGACGAATCATTGGGATAGTATTTAAATCTAAATCTGATTCTTCGATTACTACTTGCTGACAAGGAGGAAACCAATCTTTTCCTGGTTTGGCTTTAACCACATCAAAGAGAACTTTACCAAAATCCACTGCTTGGGCAATTTTCTTTGGCGGTTTGGGTTGTTGTAGCATAGCGAGTTTACGCCCCAAATCTTCCAACTCTTCGGGTTGCTGCATATTCATCGCCCAACAGATTCTTTCTACTGTTCCCATCAAATTTACCGCTACGGGAAAAGGCGAACCTTTAACATTTTCAAACAGTAATCCGGGACCCGCTGCTTGTAGCATCCGATTGGAAATTTCTGCTATTTCTAAATCTGGATCGACTAAAGCTTTAATCCGTCGTAGTTGTCCTCTTTCTTCTAACAGTTTGATAAATCCCCGTAAGTCCCTAGCCATGTTAAATCAAGATTGTGTTTAGAATCAAAACCGAGCGTGCAAAAGTTCCACGCACTCGACTTAAGCAATATCACTCCTTCTGGTAGTGTACCTTGTGATGAGAGAATTGGTGTAGCCAAATTAGATTTTTAACCTGATCTTTTCCACCTTTGCACCTGGAAATTAGGTTATATAGCAGTACAAAGAAAGATTAGGACATTATTGTAAATCGTAGGGGCGATTTGCCAATCGCCCTGACAAGATTTGCGTGTCCTAACCTAAATACGTAGTGTTATAGTTATTCGTTTGTAAAATTACAATTTTCGTCTGTCCAAGGTAACGGGCAAGAGGTAAAAAGAAACTCACGTTTTGTAAATTACTTGGCGATTAACTATTATTTTGCTAAGTTGTATCTTGAGAAGTTATAGCAGTACAAAGAAAGATTAGGACATTATTGTAAATCGTAGGGGCGATTGGCAAATCGCCCTGACAAGATTTGTGTGTCCTAACCTAAATACGTAGTGCCATAGTTGAAAGATTAAGTAAGCAAATACCCTTTGGTTCGACCCCCCCTATTGTCGATTGTTTAATTAACCAAAATATACGGGGTTGTTTACGTCATCAGAAATTTCCCAAAAAAAATAAGGTAGACAACAAATGTCCACCTACTATATTTTTGACGCTCCCGTCACTAAAAGTGAGGGATTCCTGGACTCACCATAGCCCGTTCAAGTTTCCTTTACTATTGGTCTTAGGCGGTGATACCTAGTCTTTCAACTAGCTTCTCAGGCGTTAATTTCCGTCCGCCCGACGGTATGTAGTTAATTATAGCACAAGTTCGCTATCATCTCGTCACGCCTAGGTGAGAGTCTTCCCGCTCACGTAGATAAATTAAATTTTCTGACGTTGGTATTAATCTTTGTCTTCAATCACTTTATCAATGATGCCGTATTCTTTTGCTTCTTCAGCAGACATAAAGTAATCGCGGTCAGTATCTTTCTCAATCTTGGCAAGAGGCTGTCCTGTATTATCTGCCATCATTTGATTAAGTTGGTCGCGGATGCGTAAGATTTCTTTAGCTTCAATTTCGATATCTGTAGCTTGACGACGACCTTGAATACCACCAAGAGGTTGGTGGATCATAATCCGAGAATGAGGTAAAGCTAAACGTTTTCCTTTAGTTCCTCCTGCTAATAAAAATGCTCCCATGGAAGCAGCTAAACCAACACAGATTGTCACGACATCAGACTTAATATGTTTCATCGTGTCGTAAATTGCCAAACCTGCTGTTACTGAGCCACCAGGAGAATTAATGTAGAGATAAATTGGTTTACCAGGATCGTCTGAATCAAGATAAAGCATGATGGCAATAATTTGATTGGCTATACCATCGTTAATACCTCTTCCCAGAAAAATAATCCGTTCGCGGTAAAGACGATCATAAATACTAATCCAGTCGCTATAAGGCTGACCGGGCATTTGATAGGGAACTTTAGGAATACCAATGGGCATGAGATTTTTTCTACCTGATAAAGGTTAACAAAATTTAAGTGAGTGCAGAAACAGGAGTTGGTAATTGTTTAGAGCTTTCTAAGACTTTATCAATAATGCCGTAATTCTTAGCTTCTTCAGGAGTCATATAGAACATACGGTCAGTATCTTTGGTAACTTTTTCGACTGTTTGACCAGTATTTTTAGCAAACAATTCCATCATCATGTGCTTGTTGTGTAGCACTTCTTTAGCACGAATTTGAATGTCTGTAGCCTGACCTTGAGCGCCTTGACGAGCTTGATGCAGAATAATAGTAGCGTGAGGTAAACTAGCACGACAACCTTTTGTTCCTGAGGCAAGAATCATCGCAGCAGTTCCCATTGCCTGACCAATACAAATAGTATGTACTGGAGGTTTAATGTAATTCATCGTATCGCAAATCGCAAAGGCTTCAGTTTCAAAACCAATCGATTCGCCACCATACCAAGACGTACCCGTAGAGTTAATATACATATAAATGGGTTTGTCAGGGTCATCAAATTGCAGAAAGAGTAACTGAGCAATAATTAATTCAGTAACATCAATCCCAATTTGGTCTTTGTATTCGTCAGGAGATACTAAAGGCAATCCCAGATAAATAATCCGTTCTTTAAGTAATAAAGAAGGTAAATCTGGTGGTGGAGTTCGATAATAGGCATCTCCTCGATAGGGAGCTTGAACTGCTTGAATTGGTGAATTCATAGTATTTTTTAGTTATTGGTCTCTAGTTATTATTGTCACTTACTCTCTTAACTAGAGAAAAGTAACCAATAAACTTTAATTATGCGCTGAAACAGGGTTAGTAATGTTGATTTTAACGCATCCAACTTGAGTAAGTGAGTAGATTATAATTAACCAATTAAACTAAGTAATTATATATCTTGTAGTTATTTTCTTATTATTGTTGAAATGTTATGGCGAGAAAGATTGCTTTAATTGCCCACGATCGCAAAAAAGATGATATTGTTGCTTTTGTTAGTCGTCATGCTCCTGTGTTGTCACGTTATCATTTAATCGCTACAGGAACAACTGGAGAAAGGATCGAAACTTCAAGTAATTTAAGTATAGAACGAATGGAATCAGGGCCGATTGGAGGAGATACGCAAATTGCTGCTCAAATCGTTGCTGGTGAAGTAGTAGGTGTCATTTTTTTAATCGATCCTCTTTATGCTCAACCCCATGAACCCGATATTCAAGCTTTATTAAGAGTTTGCAATGTTCATAATGTCGCTTTAGCCACTAATTTAGCAACAGCAGAGGCGTTTGTTGCTAGTTTAGCTAATAGTGTTGTTGCTCATCTTATTTATAATCCTGTTTCGGGACAAGGTGATGGTCAACAAGAGTTAGACTTGATTAAAGAGTTGCTTGAACCTCATTTACATTTAGAAGTTCACTTAACTACTCCAGATCTAAGTCCTCAGCAACTGGCTGAAAATGCCCTTACAGACCGACCTGATTTAATTATTGCTTCTGGTGGTGATGGTACAGTTTCTGCTGTGGCAGGTGCGGTTATTGGTACAGATATTCCTTTAGGCGTTATTCCTAGGGGTACAGCTAATGCTTTCGCAATGGCTTTAGGAATTACTCAGCAACTTAATCAAATTAGAAGAGCTTGTGAAATAATCTTAGCAGGATATACCAGAATCATTGATGCTGCTTTTTGTAATGATTTACCTCTGATTTTATTGGCTGGTGTGGGTTACGAAGCTGAAATTATCGAAAAAGCTGACCGAGAGGCTAAAAATCGCTGGGGTTCTTTAGCTTATATCATGGCAGGTTGGCAGCAGTTGAACGAACATATGTTATTTGATGCAGAAATAGAACTTGAAGGCGAAATTAGACAGTTTCAAGCAGGAGCAATTACTGTGGCTAATGTAGCACCTCCTACTTCAGTTTTAGCTCAAGGAATTGGGGAAGTAATTGTTGATGATGGTTTATTAGATGTGACTATTACTACCGCAGCTACTAAATTACAAGCAGTAACAACTATGTTAGGAATGCTTGGCGGTGCTTTAATTAAAACCAATACAGAATTAGAAAACGTAGTGCATCTTAAAGCCAAAAAACTTAGACTTGCAGCACAGCCTCCTCAAAAAGTGGTGCTTGATGGTGAAATTATTGGGACTACTCCTTTAGAGATTAGATGTATTCCTCAAGGATTAAAAGTATTTGTTCCTAAACCAATTTAATGATCTAGCTAATGCGATCTGCTCCGCAGCCAGCGAAGCTGACCGCGATAAAAATCTTATAATTGAGAAATTAATTGATCAGACTCGGTGTGTAAACCAATCCCAAAACCAAATAACTGTATCTTTGTTTAATTATTTGACTTGAAAGCAATAAATATTCACATAAAAGATAATATCTGACTATATTTTAGAAGTTTGAATTAAATACTTATTCTTTTGTACTGAGCATTTTAATAATATGTTTGGCAAGCTGTTCTTTAATTTCTCGATGCCTTGGAATGGGTTGAGATACTTTTGTATTGGGGTTTTGATACCAGTCATGTTTTCCACCATGACGAATCAAGATACAGCCCATTTCTTCAAGACGCTTAATTAAATCTCGTCTTTTCACAATACCTCAAGTTCTGCTACTCTTCTAACATTAGGAATTTGTCCACTTGTTAATTCTTTGTAGAGATCGACTAAATTTTCTTTTAATTCTGCTTCTGTTTCTGCTTGAGTCCAATAATCAGAAAATTCCTCTAGATAACCAAGCCACATTTCTTCGTCTTGCCAATAAACGTATTTTTTACTTTCCATAGCTAAAAACATTTATAAAATGATCTTTCATCACAATCAGGCTTTAAACCTAAATCAAAGATAATGCTAAACTGATCGCGATTTTGAGAATAGCGTAGGTTAATAGAACACAGACGAAATACAATTGCTGAGAATATTACCAAAGCACATCAAGAATATCAATCTGGAGAGATTTTTCGTGGTTCTGTTGAAGATGTAATTGCAGAGTTAAACAATTGAAAATTAAGGTAAGGTTTTAAATAATGCGATCGCTTTTGAATAATAATAAACTTTTTTAAATAGCGATCGCATTAAAAAATTATTATACCCAATTAGTCGCACCACCTACAGCACCAGTTAGACCAGTAATATTTTGTTCTAATGTAGCCAATCCTGTTTGTTCATTAATTAGTATTTGTTGTCCTTTGGAAGTATAACCAAAAAGATTTCCATCATCGTTAAGAGATAAACCAAATACCTCTTTATAACCTATGTTACCTACTTTGACTGCTGTGCCATCTAAATTAATTTTGTATAAAACATCGCTTGTTGAGCCTTTTGAAGTTGCCCAAAAATATTCATTATCAGGATCAAAAACAAGATCTCCATGACTTAAAAAACTAGAACCCAAATCAGATACTAGATTAGCCTTACCAGTTTTTGTATCAACTTTATAAAATTTAGAACCTCCAGCAGCATACAAAATATTATCAGAAGTAAAACCGAGAGCATTAAAACTACTGCCACCTAAATTGCCGATTAAAGAAAATTGTCCACTAACAGGGTCTATTTTGTACAATTGAGAGAAAGTAATGCCGAAAATTTCGTCTCTGTCTGATGAAGCAATATCAGTCAAATTGACTCCTTCTAAAAATGAAGTAAAAGCACCTGTTAAAGGATCAAACGAACCTACTTTACTATCTCTTGTTGATAACAAAATATTAGCAGTAGAAGAAGGAGTATAGCTTACACTGAGATTGTCGTAAAATACCGAATTAGGAAATTTATCAGTTCCTCCAATAAATTTAAGTGAGTGAATCAGTTTTTCATCAGTAGTAAGGGTCAGTGTTTTAGAAGTAAATTTTATTCCATCAGTAAGTAAAGTTCCTTCAACTTCTCCTATTAATACACCTTGTTCATCAAATGCTTGAATGATGAGATTATCCGAAAAATCGTCTCCGTAATCACCCATCGTAATTGAAACAGTATTTACAGAGAGATTATCATTTAATTCAAGAGTAAAAGGAGTATTACTTGTTGCAAATGCAAATGGATCCAGGCTATGCTGTTCAAATTCTAGTGGTTTTGCTTGCTTCTCTGTATTATTAATAATATCAAAACCAGTTGTTCCACGTTTTAAAACACCAATATCTAACTTTAACTCTGTTAATTTTCCTGTACGAGTAGTGGTGACGGTAGACTCTATATTTTCAAAGTCAACAACGGTAAGTCCAAACATAATTGAAATTTTCCCAGATAAATTTTACTTTACCTTTTTCACAATAATTCTTTATTGATTTATTGATTTATCATATTTTTACATTTGCTTATTATTTAGTTTTCTATTTTCTAGAGTTTTTTTATTGTAATAATTTGTGAATTATTCAAGACTCACTTTGTTGCCTTGTTAACCTTTTTACTCAAAGGTGAAATTAAGGAAATATATCTCAAAAAAATATCCTAATTTCGGAACTATTTCAAAAGCAAATAATATAGTTTTCCTGTACCATTAAGTAAGCCAGCGCGATCGCCTGCCTGTTGACCACTACCTAAAAAGATATCTACTCTGCCTGCACCTTTGATCGCACTACCCGTATCTTGATCTAAGACATAGCGATTGACATTCTGAATGGTTAATGAACCGTTTTGGTTAGGATAGGGAATAGGAGCAACGATCAATCCTAAAGCACCAGGAGGCATAATTGATTTATCCGTAGCAATAGAGCGATCGCCTGTCACAGGTACATTTAAACTTCCTGTTGGTAGTTGTCCATTTGTTTCTCGAAAAAAGATAAAACGATTATTTCTAGGAATATATTTATCTAAAGCTTCGGGATGAGTCTTAAAATAATCAATTAATTTGGGTAAAGTTAATTCTTCTAAAGTAAAAATACCTTCTTTAACTAATTCACCACCAAGACTTTTATAAGGATAATCGGTACTACCATCGTACCCAACTGTGATAGTTCTACCATCAGTAAGTTTTAATTTAGCTGAACCTTGTACTTGAACTAAAAAAGCTTCCATGCGATCGCGTAACCAAACTATTTCTGAACCAGCTAAAATACTTTTATTTCCTAACAAACCATCTTTTCCTTCTAATTGCAAACGACTAGGATGAGGTTGTGACCAATTAGAAAAGTTAGTAGGTTTGCGATAGAGAGGATAACGATATTCTTCTGTAGGAACAGCACTAGCTTGATAAACTGGCTCAAAGTAACCTGTAAAAGCTACTGTACCTTGATTATCATTACCAACAGATTGATAAAAATTAAATTCTGCCATTACTGCTTGTTGTAGTTCGTATGGAGATTTAGCAGTCAGTAGCAGTTGACGAAAACGAGTTAAAGAACGACGAACTCGGTCTACACTAAATTCAGCAACAGAATAATTTTGGTAAGCTTTGACTGCTGCTGGAGTATTAAGATAAGAAAGACTATGGTCAATCGCTTGAAGAAGTGCTTGTAAATCTCCTGGTTTTTCTACACTACTCCATAATTGCTCGTCTATTCCCACAGAAGAAGAATTAATTTCTATTTTTTGTAAAGGTGCTGCTGTGGCAACTAAACTATCCGCAATCAAAACAGAAAGCCCTATAGTTAAAGTGAGGGCTGCAAGTGAGTTTTTCATTTACCAGTTCAATTTATAAATTTCCCAAGCCTAGTGTCTCCTTTTTGAGAGTTTTTGTTTCCAGATCAATTAATAGGATCAGAAATAGTTTTTATTCCCGATCCCTGAAAGTTTTTAGGCTACTTCATGTCCAGTTGCTACGATGATTTGTTTAATTGATTCTTCTGAAGCTTCAGTGTTGACTGTCACTTTTTTGCTAGTAAGATCGATATCGACTTCAGCTTCTGGTTCATGAGTCTTAATTGCTTTAGTAACTGTCTCAACACAGCCTTCACAAACCATACTAGGTACTTTGAGTTCTATCGCCATAAATATAATTTTTCAAGTAATTAAGGTCTATTTCTATCCTAAGAAATTATTGATTCTAAATTCAAATTTTTGCTACCATTTCAACACCGCAGCCTCAATACCTTGTTCGCGACGAATTTTGCCGTCTTTTTCAAACCAGGCAACAATTTGAGTATGGGTTAATTGATCGAGACTAACCCCAGTCTCTTGAGCAATAATTTGTAATAATCTGAAAGAAGAAATAGTTAGACGAGTTAAAAACTTTTCTGAAGAAGAAAGCAATGCCTTATCGACATCGGCTGACTCTTCTGGAGATAAAAAAGCAATCGGAGATGGTTGCGCTTGATTCATGATTTAATGCTCGATCAATTGGATCATCTATTTAGAGATTAGCGATTGAGCAACAAAGATTCAACTTTTTCCAATAACTCTTGTGGTTGAATAGGTTTACCAAGATAACCCGTTGCACCTAAATCCATTGCTTGTTGACGATGGCGATCGCCTGTACGAGAAGTTGCCATAACTACAGGTATTTCTTCCCAAACTGGATGAGAACGGATCTTTTGAAGTAATTCAAATCCATTAACTCTAGGCATTTCAATGTCTGATAAAACTAAATCAATTCTGGTTTGATGCTGATCTAAAACATCCAACGCTTCTTGTCCATCTCGGCAAACGATTACTTGATAGCCAACGGCTGATAAGATTTTTTCTAACATCCTTCTGGTAGCTACCGAATCTTCTGCAATTAAAATTGTACTGCTTTGACTGCTTAAAGTTGGTGATGGAATAGAAACAGGAATATTTGCTACAGCCGATTTAATTTCTAACCCTTGAGGTAAGATCACGGGAATAACTTCTCCTGTACCCAGAATAGTACAACCAGCTAAATAAGCAGGGATCGGAATAGTATCATCAAAAGGTTTAACAATTAATTGATCTTCTCCGAGTAAACTATCTACTAAAATAGCTAATTCTCCCAAAGCAGTCTCTAAGACAATGGCAACTTTAGCTTGTACGGAAACTAAAAGCGATCGCGGACAAGGTAGTAAACTGGCTAATGAAACAATTGAAACTGTTTTTTGATGCCAATTGATCGCTGTTTTTTCTGAAGTAGTCCAATCAAGTTCGGAGTAAAGTAGGGTTTCTTTGACGCTGTTACTAGGAATAGCAAGAATACGATTTTGTACTTGTGTCAGTAACAAAGACATTAAACTCAAGTTGAGGGGTAACTTGATTGTAAAAGTAGTACCTTGACCAAATTGAGTCTGAACTTGCAGATTTCCTCTTAATTTACGGATTTGGGTACGAACAATATCTAAACCCATTCCTCGTCCAGATAAATCGGTGACTTGGGATGCAGTAGAGAAATCTGGTAAAAAAATCCAGTTAATAATTTCTTCTGAACTAAATTGATTAAATTCTCGGTCTGAAGGACAAATTCCTCTTTCTTTGGCTCGTTGATAAACTTTCTCTAAATCAATTCCTCGACCATCATCTTGAATTTTAATAACTAATTGATTGTTATTAACTTTAGCATCTAAAGCAATTGCGGATGTTTCTGATTTATGATGTTTTTGACGTTCTTCTGGTGATTCAATCCCATGATCAAAAGCGTTATTGAGTAAATGAGTCAAGGGTGTCTGTAACTGTTCTAATAATACTTGGTCAACTAAAGTATCTTGTCCTTGAATTTCTAAATGAACTGATTTTTGATAACGTCGATTCAGAGTTTGAATTTGGGGAATAAATCTCTGTGCCAAAATCCGAAAAGGAACTAGACGAGATTCCGTAACTTTGGTATAAAGAGTGCCGAGGTTTTTTTCAACTTGTTCTAAATCTTCCGTAACTTCTTGATTAACTAAGTCTAAGTCAGTACGAGTTTCTTGAATTTGCAGCATCAATTCTTGGAAAGTTTGTAGACTACTATGAAGTTCGGTATAACGGTCTAACTCTAAAGAATCGAATTCAAGATTATTATTACCAAAAGTAGAATTACCACCAGCAATAGATTCAATTGCCAGTTGATTGTAAAGATTTTGAATTTGTTCTCGTAATGGTTCAAACTGACGAGTAAGCGATCGCAAACGTTGATTGGCTTGTTTGAGTTGTGTCTGTTGTAAGAATAATCTTCCTTGAATTAAAATTAATTCTTCAACATTATTGGTAACTCCTTCAAGATTTTGCAGAGGAATCCTAATTTGAGCAAGAGCAGTTTTTTCGACTTGAGGAGTAAGAGTTTCAGTAGCAGCTTGAGGATTGAGATATTGTTCTCGTTTAGTTCTTAATTGCTTAATTACTTCTTGAGCAAAAGATAAAGCTTCTTGAGCTTCTAAATCAACAATTGCCATCGTTAAAGGAGCAACCATTTCGATTAACCAAACTAAATTAAGAGTTTCTCCTAAAAAAGTGCATTCCTCAACAAAATTTTCTAAACACTGTTGAATTAGGATTTCTGGTGCATCTTCAGGTATTTCTTCCACAGTAGTTAAACTACTTTCTAAATCATTAGTTAAAGCGTTAATAACTAAAGTATTTGGTACTGAAGTTGCTACCGCTACTTCACCCTCTGGTTCAAGTTTCTCCGCAACTCTATTTCCTTGTTCTAGAAGATAGCTGTCTCTTTGATTTCTTAAAAGAGAGATTATTTCTTTAGTGAAAAGTAAAGATTCTAAGATCGCTGACTCAGCAAGCACCGAAGATAAAGGTGCAACGTTTTCGACTAACCAAGTTAAATTAAGAGTTTCTCCTAAAAAAGTACATTCATCAATAAAACTTTCCAAACATTGCTTAATTAAAATTTCTGGTGCATCTTCAGGTAGTTCTTCTACATTGACAAAACAAGCTTCTAAATCCTGAGTTAAAGCCTTCTCAAGAAAATTATTATTATCCTGTGATTGTGATGTAATTTGATTAGTCGCAACAGAATTTCCTAAAACCTCTAAAGCAGCAATTAGATTACCATCAGCAACAACATCATCAACTGTCCGCGCTTGAGTCAAAACAAAAGCAATTTCATTAATCGCACTTTCAACTAACGTCCAAGCAGAGTCAATTTCTTCGATCTGATTTTGTTGAATGCCTTGCAGCACATCTTCTAATTTATGTGCCAATTCTTGCAGACTAGGTAAAGCAGCTAGCCCTGCTCCACCTTTAAGAGAATGAGCAGCCCGCAAAATAGAAGTAAAATCAGGAGAGCCGTAACGATTGTCAAATCCTTCGGTTAAAGCTTGCAGATATTCAGGCGCGTCTTCATCGAGAAAGCATTGACGGGCTTCTTGAGTAATAGCTGCGAGAATAGCTGGATCTAGCTGAGAACTCATAACTGGTAACTGGTAATTGGTAACTGGTAACTGAAAATACTAAGACTGCAAGCGGAACTGAGCAACTGAAGACTGTAGAGTTTCAGCTTCTTTTACAAGATTGCGGAGAGATTCCACTACTTCTTTGGCTTCTTGTGAAGTACTCTTAGCAATAGTTGCCACCCCTGCCATTTTTTCGTTAATTAGTTGAGATGTACTAGTTTGAGCTTGGGTATTGGTAGAGATCGATTGAAGATATTGGTCAATTTGTTCGCTAATCTGTGCTAAGACTTGAAGCGTTTGTTTAGTTTTGCGGACTAATTCTGTTCCTGTGACTACTTCGGTCGTACCTACTTCCATTGCTTGAAGTACTTCGGCAGTTTCTTGTTGGATATTACCGACTAACTGTTGAATATCTTTGGTCGCTTCCGTAACTCGGTCAGCTAAACGACGAACTTCATCTGCTACAATTCGGAAACCTTCACCGTGTTCTCCTGCACGAGCAGCCTCGATTGAAGCATTAAACGCCAAAAGGTTGGTTTTTTCGGAAATACTTGAAATAATTTCGACGATTTGAGAAATTTCTTGAGAAGATTCAGCTAATTGTTTGACTTTTTTAGCTGTATTAGCTACCGTATTCCGTATTTTTTCAATACTTTCTACGGTTTTATCCATTGTGGTATCACCTTTGTGAGCTTTATTCAAAGCAACTTTAGCAACTTTAGCTGCTTCTTGAGCCGAATTTGCTACGTCTTGAATGGAGTTGTTAATCTCGGTAATATTCTGTAATGCCTGATTAATTTCATCAGCTTGATTGACAGCAGCCGAAGATAATTGGTTTACCGAACTTTCTCCTGTTTGAGATAGTTCACTAACTTCATTGGATACTTGTTGTACTTGTAATACGAGTCCTCTTAATTTACGAATCGTGGCGTTAAAAGCGTCGGCAATTGATCCTACTGCACCTTCTGTTAATTTAGCCTCAATAGTTAAGTCCCCTTTTTGCGCACCTTCAATATCTAAGAGAAGGTTAATTACTTCTTGTTGTAAGCGTTCTTTTTCTTGCTTTTGTTTCTTGGCTTCAATTTCTTGTTGAGTTAAAAAAGTCTCAAGCTGTTGAGCCATTGTGTTAATATTTGACCCTAATTGAGCTAATTCATCAGTTCCTTGAGTTTCTAGACGAGTATCTAATTTTCCTTCACCCAGTTTTTGAACAGCAGTAGTAAATTTGAGAATCGGAAGAGTACCTTGATAAGCAAGCCAAGTAGAAATCGCTGCTACTAGTAAAACTGTCATACCCGTTCCAATCGTCAAGGCTATAAGTAATTGTCTTTGAGGTGCAAAGGCAACTGCTTCATCAATTCCAATCACAGAACTCCAATTTAGCTCTGGTAATCCTTCCATTGCAGGGAAAGGCGCATAGGAAACCAATTGCTTTGCATTATCTATTTGATCTGTAGCAAAAATAGTACCTACTTGTTTGGAATTAACTAGAGTGTCAATTCCAGGGAAGTCTTCTACTAGCTTACGTCCTACCTGTTCTGATTCTGAAGCAGCAAAAAAAGTACCATTGGCATCAACCAAGTGATATTCTTCTTCATTTGTACCAAAGTTTTTAATGACTTCTTCTACGTTTTCAATCGGCATTCTTGCTCGCACTACGCCAATCATTTCTTTGCTTTCTTTGTCAATAATTGGTGCAGCAACGTGAATTACTGCTTTTCCTGAAGATTGAGAGATGTTCGGTTGGCTAATATAGGGTTTTTTAGTTTTAACTACTTCTTGAAAATAGTCTCGGTCTTTGTGGTTGTCTAGTTTTGGACCTTTAGATTGTACTAGTAGATTGCCATTAAGATCGAAAGCAGCAATGCTGTCATAGTTGGTATAACTAGCTAAATAGTTATTAACAATTGATTCTTTTTCCTGTTGGCTAGTTGAGTTTCTAATAAGTGGATTGATTAAAATACCCTGTTTAGCAATAATCTGAATATCGGTATGTCGCTCTTTCATAAAACGATTAAGTTTATCAGCTATTGCTATAGCAGTAGTTTGTTCTGTTTGAGTAATTTGTTTGTTAAGAGATTGCCATCCTAAATAATATGCAATTGCTCCAACCCCAATTACAGGAACGGTACTAATCGTCAAAGCAAATAAAGTAACTTTCCATCTTAAAGTTAGTTTGTTCCAGAAAAAACTATCCTTGGAAACTTCTGATTTAACTGTTTCTTCTGTAATAGTTGAAGTTTGAGTTTGGGTAAGATTAGCTAAAGCTTTTTGAGCAACCGCACCATAAGTACCATTAGCATCAAGTTCTAATACTTCTTGATATATTGCGATCGCTTTATTGATTTCACCTGCTTTTTCTAAATTATTAGCTTCAAGAATTTTGCCTACTAAATTACTAGAATTATCTACAATAGATTGATTTTGTTGTTGCTCAGACATTCACATTTCCTCTCAAATAATTGATAGTTTAATTAGACTGGAAGCAGTTCGGATTTTTGGGATAATTCTTTAAATAACTGTTGAACATCTAATAAATAAAATAAAATATCGTTTTCTTGAAATTGACTAACAAATGAATTACTAAATTGGGATTTAGTTTGAGTTGATAAGATAGACAAACTATCTAATTTAATTGAAATGACTCCTTCCAATCCTTTTGCTGTAAAAGCTACTTTTTTAGTGATTCCTTCGATTTTAGTGGTTAAGACTACTGCAGTTAATTTTTCTAGAGAATTAACTTGAAAGGAATTTATTTTAAAAAATTCTTCTGTATCTAAAACCCAAAGTAAATTCCCTCGATAATTAGTTACTCCATACCAAAACTGAGCGATTCCAGGAATAATAGCAATTTCTGTAGGTTCAAGCTTAATTACCGTTTCAACATCGGTTAATGGCAAAGCAACTTTCCAAGGTGTTGAAAGACTAACACTGAAATAATTTTGAATCATTAAATTTTGGCTGAAATTTTATAAACAGCAGGACGCATCTTAAATGATTAGTTAATTAAAACCAATCAACATTAAGAATTAACGCCCTACTAAGATAAACAACTGAAATTTTAATGAGCGTGTTGTGTTACCATTTCAATTAGTTGTTGAGGAACATATGGTTTAGTAATGTACTCATTTCCTCCTTGACGTAAAGCCCAGAAACGGTCAAAATCTTCGGACTTAGAACTACAAAATAAAATGGGAATTTGTGCTAACTTTTCTTCAGACCGAATTTTACGACACAAATCTAAACCACTCTCTCCAGGCATAATAATATCGAGCAAAATTAAATTAGGAGGAGCATTACTAGTTAACCAATTCCATCCAGCTTCAGCGTTTTCGGTAACAACTACATTAAATCCTGCGTGAGACAATAAAGCTGAAATCATTTGTCTTTCAGACTGAGTATCTTCTACCACTAATATCGTTTTCATCAAAATCTCTTCCCGAAAATAACTTTACTTTTTCTCAGATATATAGTTCCCTAAACTTGACTTAAAATAACAATAAGCAACTCAATTAAATAGAAGTTGTGGGTAAAGATAATTCTTGAACTAGTGCGATTAACTGATCTGGTTGGAAAGGCTTGGTTAAATAATTAGTTGCACCAACGAATTTTGCTCTCATGCGATCAATAATACCGTCTCTTCCTGTCAACATAATGATAGGAATTTCTTGAAACTTCTGAGAACGACGCAACATACTGCACAAATCATAGCCATTAATATCGGGCATATTAATATCCATTAAGATCAAGACCGGCTGTTGACGAGATAAACCTCTAAGAGCATTAGCAGATTCCGTGATTCCAATTACGTCATAACCTACCGACTCAAGAATCATTTTTACTTGTTTTTGGACAGTGTTACTATCATCAATACAAGCAATTAGTTGACGTTGCGAAGTAGCAACTTCTGATGGTTGTTTTTGATTGATTTGAGGTTCGATTTTTATACTATTTAACTGAGAAGAATTATTGGCATTGTCAGGAGCAACTTTTTCTACTGTTTTAGTTGTTTGCTCTTGCCAGGGTAAGATTTCAATTAATTTCTCTTTAATAAAGGGTTGTAAAAGCTTGATTAAATGTAACGGTTCTATCTCAAGTTTTAAGGACAATTGATAAAGAGAATTCTTCTGTAATAATAAATCAACAATAGTAGATAATTTACCAAAATTAATTAAATGATTTTGTTCGCTATTTTCAGCATTTTTTTTCCAAATTTTATAAAAATTAAATGTACTTTTGTGGTCTAAATAAATACGATTAAAGGGTGAATCACAATAATCAAGTACTTCTTGCCAGCCGAGAATAAATTGTTTAGCTTTGGTCGCTAAGTCTAGCCAAGAAAAATTAGTAATAGCATCGTTAATTAGTTGATTAGCGATAAGTTCAACTTCTGCTTGTTTAAAACTTAAAACGTGAACTAAAGCTTCTTGACTACAATTGAGTAAGAATTGTTGTAATTCTGATTGAGGTAAGTTTTGTTGAGCTAAGTAATTACATACTTGTTGATATTCCGAATTTTTGAGCGTTAATTCAGGTAGATTTAAATTAGGTTGAAATTGCTGCCATAGATAACTTAATCTTTCTGCTTGCCCAGTTGCACTTGTAGCATATTGTAATTCTCCATTATTTAAATAAAGCTGCCAATTAACTGAATGGTCTTTAGGTTGAGAAACTACTAGACAACCAGACCATTGTCTTTCAGAAGCTTTTTTTAAGATCTGAAAAGTATTCGCAAGATTAGAAGTCATGGATGCTTATCAAAATTACTGATTCGATTTATATAATTCCCAAAAACCCGATCAAATTACCTTGAACAAGAAAGTTTTATGACTGTAGTGATAGCTGGCGATCGCTCTGGCGTAGGTAAAACCACAATTACTTTGGCTATGCTTGCTTATTTATCGCAACCAGGAAAAAAAATTCAAGCGTTTAAAGTTGGACCAGATTATATAGATCCAATGTTTCATCAAGCAGTAACAGGTAAACCTTCGCGCAATCTCGATCCGATTTTAACTTCAGAAACCTATGTTCAATCTTGTTTTACTCGTCACTGTCAGGATGCAGATTATGTTGTCGTTGAAGGGGTGATGGGTTTATTTGATGGTATTGCAAGGAAGCAGAGGGGAAATGGGGCAGAGGAGAAATGGAGATTTAATGATTATGGTAGTACTGCACATATCGCGAGATTATTAGATTTACCTATACTATTAGTTTTAGATTGTTCTCGCTTATCAACTTCGATCGCAGCAATTGTGCATGGTTATCGCACTCTCGATCCAAAACTCAAAATTGCAGGAGTAATCTTAAATCGAGTTGCAAGCGATCGCCATTTAGAATTATTGAAACAAGCTTTAACTGCGATCTCCATACCAATTTTAGGAGTTGTCAGAAGACAAGACCAAATTACTATTCCTGATCGACATTTAGGCTTAATTCCCACTGAGGAATTGCAACAACTCAATCAAATCTTTGATCGATTAGCCCATCTTGCTAAAACCAGCTTTAACTGGCATCATTTATTACTTTTACTCTCCCCCTCTGCCTCTGTTCCCCTCCCCTCTTCTCCCCTTCCTCTCTCTCCTAAAGCTAAAATTGCCGTAGCACGCGATCGCGCTTTTAATTTTTATTACCAAGACAATTTTGATATTCTGAGTCAATTAGGTGCAGAATTAATCTTTTGGAGTCCACTAGAAGATGAAAACTTACCGAAAGATATTCAAGGTTTTTATTTTGGTGGAGGTTTTCCTGAAGTCTTTGCCGAACAACTATCAGCCAATCAAATAATTATTCAACAAGTACACCAAGCAATTAAATCTGGACTTCCCACCTATGCTGAATGTGGTGGTTTAATGTATTTATGCCAGCAATTGATTGATTTTGAGCAAAAAGCTTGGCAAATGGTTGGGATAATTCCTAGTCATACAATTATGAGCGATCGCCTTATTCTAGGATATCGTCAAGCTACAGCTTTACAAGATAGTCCTTTAATCTTCAAAAACCAGACTATTGAAGGACATGAATTTCATCGTTCTCAAATTACTTCTTCTGCTGCTGAACCTCTTTGGCATCTTCGAGGCTATCATTCTCAAAACCAAAGAGTAATGGAAGGCTTCAAAATCTTTCAACTTCATGCTTCCTACCTTCATCTACATTTTGGTGAAAATAAATTTTTGGCACAAAATTTTATTCAATGTTGCTCAAATCAAAAGAATTAGCTACGATAAACATCAGTAAGTCATTCATCAACAATTACCGTTTAGGGACAAAAGGAGGTGATGCCCATGATCGATAGTAGTAAGATGATGGGTCTCCTAGTTGAAGATAGCCGGCTGTGTGCCGGGGCTGTTCTCTAGCAGTCGCTTAAATCCTCTACGGAGGTTAATTTATAGCAATGCTGCTGGAGTTCCTTCCGGCAGTCTGGTTTCAACTAGAAGATCCTAGCTAGACCGCTCTCACAATTAGGCATAAAAAGTAATTCAGTTCATTGCTGTTTACTTAAAACTGTCTTCCGTGGGGGCGGATAGTTTTTTTTAGTGACCAGTTATTCAGTTATCAGTAACTAGACGTAACATATTACTTCTGTACACTAGTCATCATTTATTTAATAGGGAATAGCTTTGATCAACCCAATGAAATAGCTTTTTATAGTTAACCTTTTTCAAAAAAGCTGTGATTTGTTCCAGGCTGAAACCAGAAAAATTATTGGCATACAACTACGCTACATAGATTTTTTGTATCTTACAATATAGATAAATAGAACGTTATATGGTAATGAACAACGCTCTATTTAAACATCGACACGAGGTGTGAGAAATAAATGTTAAAACTAAGCGCGTGGTCTTGGTTGGTTAATCCAGCCTATCTTGCTGTTGCTATTTTAATTCCAGCTACTGCGAATGCAACAGAAATTCCTTCAGATCAAGAAAATAAAGTATTAAATCAATTAGAAATCTATTCCCAAGAAGGACAAAGAGACTCTCTTAAACAAGTTACTAACGTCAATCAACTGCGAGATGTTTCTCCTACAGATTGGGCTTATGAAGCACTTCGTTCTTTAGTAGATCGTTATGGCTGTATTGCTGGATATCCTAATCAAACTTTTAGAGGGAATCAAGCCTTATCTCGTTACGAATTTGCTGCCGGTTTAAATAGCTGTTTAAATCAAATTGAACGTTTGATTGCTTCATCTGAATCTGTAGCCAGAGAAGATATTGAAACTCTTTCAAGATTAACCGAAGAATTCCAAACTGAACTCGCTACTTTAGGCGGAAGAGTAGACGATTTAGAAAGTCGCACTGCTTTCTTAGAAGATAATCAATTCTCTACTACTACTAAATTATCAGGAGAAGTAATTTTCGCTATAACTGACTCTTTTGGAGACAATGATGATAATCAAACAGTTTTAGGCGATCGCTTTCGTTTAAACTTTAATACTAGTTTTACTGGTAAAGATAAATTAGTCACTCGTTTAGCTGGAGGTAATTTAGATACTTTATTAGGCCCTACTAGCACTCAGACATTTAACCTTAACAACGACGAAGAGAATTCTAATAATGTCAGTGTTGATTGGTTGGCTTACTACTTCCCAATTGAATTAGGCGAAAAAACTCAATTAGATGTTTATACTGCTGCTTTTGGTGGTATTCACAGCGATTACGTTCCAACCCTCAATCCTTACTTTGAAGACTACGATGGTGGTAATGGTGCTTTATCGACCTTTGCTTCCGAAAGTCCAATTTATAGAATCGGTGCGGGTTCTGGTGCTGGCGTAAGTTTCAAATTTGGTTTGTTAGATAATCTTGTCGGCCCTAGTACCATAACCCTAGGTTACTTAGCAGGAGAAGCAGGAAATCCTTCAGAAGGGGCTGGTTTATTTAACGGTGATTTTGGTGCTTTAGCCCAACTTAATGTTGCTTTGAGTGATTCTATTAACCTTGGTGCTACTTATGTCAGAGGTTATAACGATGGTACACCTACCTTTGGCAATATTGTTGGTACTACCTTAGCTAATTTAGATGGAGTTCAAAAAACTACTAATACCTTTGGCGCACAAGCTACCTGGAAAGTTTCCGATGGAATTAATCTTAGTAGTTACTTTGCCTATCAAGATGTCAACGTTCAGGATGCTGATCTCGATGATGGTGAAGTTTGGACTTGGGGTGCTGGTATTGCTTTACCTGATTTTGGGAAAGAAGGTAATGTTTTGGGACTCTTTGCAGGTACACCACCTTATTTAGGAGATGCTGCTAGTAATAAAACTCCAATTCATGTAGAAGCTTTCTACAAATATCAAATCAACGATAACATCTCGATTACTCCTGGTGTAATTTGGTTACAAAATGCTGACCAAGGAATTAACGATGAAGATGATAGATTTATCGGTACTTTGAGAACTACGTTTACTTTCTAAATTTAAATTTAATTAATTCCTAACCTCGCCTTCTAGGTGGGGTTTTTTTTTTGATTAGGAAACAGAAAACAAATATTGCGATCAAGATAAAGTGAAATTAACAAGTTATTGAGATCTGGTTGTGGAACAATCTTTACTTCAACAAGGCAAAGAAAAAGCTCGTCAACAGAACTATCAAGGTGCGATCGCAGATTTTGATCAAGTGATTCGACTTAATCCCTATTTAGCAGAGGCTTATTTTCGTCGAGGATTGGCTTATGATCGTCTAACTAATTTTCATCAGGCGGTTTTTGATTATACTGAAGCTATTTCACGGGGTTACCGACTGGCAGATGTTTATTATGCTCGTGCTTTAGTTCGTTTTCAGTTACAGAATTTTATAGGGGCAAAAGAGGACGTTGAAGCAGCGATTTTAGCTAATCCTAAGTATGCTTCTGCTTATTTTCTTAAAGGTAAGATTGAGCAGAAAATGGCGATGAAAGAACTGGCAATTACTAGTTTTAAACAAGCTGCTAATTTATATCTGGAAGCTAAGGATGTTAATAATTGTCGGATTTGTTTGGACAAAATTAAGCAATTACAGTCTTCTTCAATTGAACTTTCTGCTTCTCAATCTTCATCGTTGAATGTTTTCCCTTCTCAGGAAGAAATGTTTACTCAGATTTTGCAAAAAGCAGAAGGAAATCCGATGGGTGCGATTGAAGATTTAAATTGGGTGATTAAAGCAGATGCTCAAGATGCTAGAGCTTATTGTTGTCGAGGCATGATCAAAAGTAAAATTGGTGACCGCCAAGGAGCGATCGCTGATCTTAATCAAGCTTTACAAATTGAGCCTCAACAATTAATTGCTCGTCGTCATCGTGGACAATTACGGTATCAATTAGGAGATATTGTTGGTGCGTTAGCTGATTTTGAGCAAGCATTAACAATCAATCCCCAAGATGAAGTTAGTTGTATCGGGCGAGGTAATGTCCGTAGCGCAATGGGTAATTATGAAGCTGCGATCGCAGATTTTGATCGAGCAATCGCAATTAATCCAGACAATCCTCACGTCTATGTGAGTCGCGCTCAAGCTTATGCTCATCAAGAAGAAATAGCCAAAGCGATCGCAGATTGGCAAACAGCAGCTAGTAAATTTGTCCTGAAGGCTGATTGGCAAAATTATCAAAAAACATTAGCTAGTTTGCAGAAATTCAACTCAGGTAGTTCTCAACCTCAGGAAGCAAATTCTTGCAATTTTGCTTTTTTAGAAACTATTGCACCAGAATTACTGACTTTAGCGATTTTAGCCGAACAATACTATCTCAGCGATCCAGTTACTTGTATAATTACTGTCAAACAATTTGCACAATTGCTCGCTCAATCTGTAGTCAGTAAAGTTCAACTGTATTCTCTGGTTAGTGAGTCTCAATTAGAATTACTTAGTCGTTTAGTTTATTCTGGTGTTCTCTCTCAAAAAATCTACTATCTTTTTAGTGAAATTGAACGTACGGGACAACAAACAACTCATCATTACTTGGGCGCTCGCGACCATCGGGAGCGAACCTCTCGCCATAAAGCATTAAAACAACTCCAAGCTGCGCGAGAAATAAGTGTCTGGTTTTATCGTAATTTTGGTGGCGAGCCGCATTTTCAACCAGAACCTTTTATCCCTCCAGATCGTTTCTGATGAGCCTAAAATTAGGATTTTTTATTGGTTAAAGTGACACATCAGGTAATAATGAGAACAGGTTGATTAATAAAGATCAAAGACATGGTACAGACGGACGAAAAATTAGTAGAACAGGAACAAACACCTGTATTTGATGAAGTCGAAGCAGACTCGCGGAGTACCTTCGACCTAAATAGTTATCTGAAACAACAAAAAATTTTGGTTGAACAAGCTTTAGATAGTTCTCTCCCTATTAATCAACCAGCAAAGATTTATGAAGCGATGCGCTATTCCCTTCTAGCTGGCGGTAAGCGGTTGCGTCCTATTCTTTGTTTAGCTACTTGCGAGCTTACTGGAGGTAGTAATGAAATGGCGATTCCTACCGCTTGTGCTTTAGAGATGATTCACACCATGTCTTTGATTCATGATGATTTACCTGCTATGGATAATGACGATTATCGTCGAGGTAAATTGACTAATCATAAAGTTTATGGCGAAGATATTGCGATTCTCGCTGGAGATGGACTGCTTGCTTATGCTTTTGAATACGTAGCTACTCAGACTAAAAACGTACCAGCAGAACGCATTGTCAAAGTAATCGCTCGTTTGGGTAGAACTGTTGGTGCAGAAGGTTTAGTAGGTGGTCAGGTTTTAGACTTAGAATCTGAAGGCAAAAGCGATATTTCCGCCGAGACACTTACCTTTATTCACACTCATAAAACTGGTGCTTTGTTAGAAGCTTCAGTTGTATCTGGAGCAATTTTATCAGGAGCATCAGAAGAAGATTTAGCAAGATTATCTAAGTATGCTCAAAATATTGGGTTAGCCTTTCAAATTATTGATGATATTCTTGATATTACAGCTACAGATGAGCAATTAGGCAAAACTGCTGGTAAAGATTTACAAGCACAAAAAGCAACTTATCCTAGTTTGTGGGGTATCGAAAAATCTCAACATCAAGCTGAAAAATTAATTAATGAAGCCATCGCCCAATTAAAACCTTACGGAAACAAAGCCAAACCTTTAGAAGCGATCGCACGATTTATTGTTACCCGCAACAATTAAAATTACTATTGATTAAGATTACTACTAATGTTGTTGAGGCAATAAGAAACAAATCATGCAGGAAGTGACTGACATTTTTCATAATCAGATTCTTTTGGTTGCTATCCTGGCTTGTTTTACGGCTCAAGGATTTAAACTGATTATTGAATTAATTAGAAATCGTAAAGTCAATTTTCGTTATTTGGTAACGACAGGAGGAATGCCAAGCGCGCATTCTGCTTTGGTCGGGGCTTTGGCAACCAGCATTGGCAAAACAATGGGATGGTCTTCTCCAGAATTTGCGATCGCTTGTCTGTTTGCGGTGATTGTGATGTATGATGCAGCAGGAGTTCGCCAAGCAGCAGGGAAACAAGCAAAACTTCTTAATCAAATTGTGGATGAAATTTTTCAAGAAGGTCACAATGTCAATGAAGAACGGTTAAAAGAACTGCTCGGACATACACCTTTTCAAGTTTTAGTAGGTTTAATTTTAGGAATTAGTATTTCTATACTATCTTTTCGAGGAATGTGATGAAGTTTGAGGATTTTAAAACTGCTTAGAATGAATGATTGAGCCAAATTGAGCTAAATTGTACGAGCAACTTGACAGGCAGAAAGATAGAAAAGTTGCAGATTATCACCGCAATTATTGATTATTTTTTCTTTCAATCCTGTAAATAAATCATTTTTAATCTGGGGTTCTAAATTTAAATAAGGTGACATCGTATTTAGAAGAGTTAAATAATGATCAATGCTGTAATTAGCTTCGCAAGGAAACTGTTGGGTTACTAATTCGCCAAATTTGCCTGAATTAAGGACATGATCGGCAAATATATTTAAATATTTTTGATTTTCTTTGCCTTCATATTTAAACAATAATGGTGCATATTGTTGATAAACTTCTGCTAATAACTGAGAGATTTCCTCAGAAGGTTCAGGATTCATATTCCATAACAAAATTAAATGACCACGATCTTTTAAAGATTGGCTTGCTTTATCGTAGCTAATTTCTGGAGGAAGCCAATGCCAAGAATTAGCTGCTAAAACTGCATCGAATTTTTCAGGTATAAGTTGCCATTCTTCAAGGGAAGTGTTGATAATTTCTACCTGGGGATAATTGTGACAATTTTGTCTTGCTAACTGACAAAAATCTTGATTGGGTTCGAGACATATCATTGAAAAACCTAGTTTAGCAAAGGCTACAGTTGCATTACCAGGTCCACATCCTATTTCTAAAATCTTAGTTGTTTCAGGATTGAGATGAGCTAATTTTATGGCACTAGCAATTATTTCCTGACTATAACCAGGTCTAACTTGATTGTAAGCTTCTGCTACTGATGAATACCAACTTTTTCTTTGTTTAAGGTTTTCTTTGGTAAATTCTAAAAACCAAGGATTTAAATGATTTTCAGTCATTTATTGTTTTTTAAGTATAAATTTTCAAATTTTTTTTACCAGACTAGTAAAAGAGCTTTCAATCTTTAGAAAAAAGGCTCAATCCAGCAAAACAAATTACAATATGGAATGATCTGTAAGAACAGAAAAATATTTCTAGTTTAAGATAGCTTTTTGTTCTCCTGCTTTACAATCCTTATCCTCTACTTAGATAATAGTCAGGCTGCAATAATTAATCTAATTGTAAATCAGTCATGTCTGCTTCAGTTTCAGAGTCAAATTTTGAATGGTTATCGCGGGGGACAAGTGAAATTTTTCCTAATCAACCAAATTCTGAGGATGCGGATGAAAATTTGATTCAACGCATTCTCAAAAGCGATCGCCATTTACGGATTAAACTAGGAATAGATCCGACGGGTACAGATATCCATCTTGGTCACAGTATCCCATTTCGTAAGTTACGCGCGTTTCAAGATGCAGGACATACGGCGGTGGTAATTATTGGGGATTTTACCGCTCAAATTGGCGATCCAACAGGAAAATCTGAGGTACGTCGTCAGCTTACTACGGAAGAAGTGAAACAAAATGCCCAAACTTATTTAGAACAACTACGTCCGATTTTAGATTTTGATACGCCTGATAGATTGGAAATTCGCTACAACTCAGAATGGTTGGGTAAGTTAAATCTTGTTCAAATTCAGGAATTACTAGCTACAATGACTGTAGGACAAATGTTGGCTAAAGAAGGTTTTGCCGAACGTTATAGCCAAGAAAAACCGATTTTCCTGCACGAATTTCTCTATCCTCTGATGCAAGGTTACGACTCTGTAGCGGTAGAAGCAGATGTGGAGTTAGGAGGAACTGATCAAAAGTTTAATATTGCAGTAGGGCGAGATTTACAGAGACATTTTGGTAAAAGAACTCAATTCGGTTTGTTATTGCCAATTTTACTGGGAACTGATGGAACGCAAAAGATGTCCAAGTCTCTGAATAACTATGTGGGATTAAGGGAAGATGCGCTTTCGATGTATTCTAAGTTAGAAAAAACGCCTGATAATCTTTTAAAAGATTACTTTGAATTACTGACCAATTTAGACTTAAATCAATTACCAGACAATCCTAGAGAATGCCAAAAGCTGTTAGCAATTGAAGTAGTATCTCAATTTCATGGGTTAGAAGCAGCTAAAGATGCCCAAAAAACTGCTGAACAGATTGTTTTACAAGGTAATACCACAATAGGCGACAGCGTACCCGAATATTCTCTCTCTCAAGTAGAATTTCCTGCCAAATTGTTTTATATTTTGGGTGCAAGTGGTTTGTGTCAAAGTAGTGGCGAAGGCAGAAGACAAATACAAGGTGGTGCAGTTCGCTTAGAAGGCGATCGCATTTCGGATGTTAATCTGACTTTCAATGCTGCTGAAGAATTAACAGGAAAAGTTTTACAAGTAGGTAAGAAGAAATTTATTCGCTTAATTGATTAACTAATGACTAAAAATAAAATTATTGTTCCTTTAGATGTCTCTAATTTAGCGGACGCGATCGCTCTTGTGGAAAAATTACCCCAGGTTAGCTTTTGGAAAGTTGGCTTAGAACTATTTGTCGCAACGGGTAGTGATATTTTAAAGTTTTTAAAATATCAACAAAAACAAATTTTCCTCGATCTCAAATTCCATGATATTCCCAATACAGTAGCAGGTGCTTGTCGTTCGGCAAGTCAATACGAAGTAGATTTATTAACTCTTCATGCGACTGCTGGCAAAAAAGCTTTACAAGCTGCGGTTGAAGCAATTAATACTGCGGAAAAACCACCGAAATTATTAGCAATTACAGTCTTAACTAGTTTTAGTTCTAGAGAATTAGCTTTTGACCTCAAAATACCTTTAGAATTACCAGAATACGCCTTACAAATGGCGATTTTAGCTCAAGAATCAGGGATTGATGGGGCAGTATGTTCTCCTCAAGAAGTTTCCCAATTGCGAGAAGTTTGTGGCAAGGACTTTTTATTAGTATGTCCTGGAGTACGTCCCAGTTGGGCAAAAGCAGGGGATCAAAGTCGGGTAATGACTCCTTTAGAAGCAATTAAAGCTGGTGCAGATTATTTAGTTATTGGTCGTCCAATTACGGCTGCTGAAAACCCAGTGGAAGCTTGGGAAAGAATTTGCACTGAAATAGAGACGTAATATGTTACTTCTATCCAAAAATTAATCAAACAACCTAGTATTTTAATGCTAAATAATCGATGTTTGGCTATATTTACGCTTGTTTTTACACTATTAATTCCTCATAAATTGGTAAGTAGTCAGTCAATAATAAATACCAATAATAGTTGTCCTGCTGACATTAAAACTCTAACCTCTTTATTATTAAAAGATTTACCTAATTATGCTAATCGGGTTATTCAAACTACTCAAAATTTAAATCAAGCAGCAGGAATTGAAACTTATATTATTACCGCAGGAAAAGCGGAATATGAACCACTAAATTTACCTCAGCTTCAATACGATCCGATTACTTCAGAGTCACCTGAACAAGTCTTTTTTACTGTTTTAGAAAGACAATATTCAAACAATCAAAAATTAGAAAGACAAACATTTCATTGGTTGTTTTTAACTTCTAGTGATGATGGTTGGTATCTAGTGACAATGTATTCTCGTTTTGGTAAATCTGGGCAAGAAAATATTCCCACACCACCCCAAGAAAGTAGTAATGGAATTATTGGTCAAGCGGTAAGTAGGTGGTTACGCGATTGTCGTGCAGGTTTAATTTCTTAGCTAATAAAATTTTTGAATTTTGTACAAACCTAATATATTACGTTTCTACTTTTCATCCTAGGTAGCTTGTTGAAAAACCCACTGAGTCAAACCTGGAAATAAACGATACAATGTTGCAGGAAATTTAGCTGAACCGACAATAATTTCTGCTTGAGGATGTTTAACCGCCTGCCAAATTGCTTTAGCCACATCTTCTGATGAACTTGCCAAAGGACTATTCATGAATTTTTCCATTTGTTCGGCTTGTTGATTGTCTGTATTGCCTTCTTTGTTCTTAAAAACTGCCCGTTCGAGAAAACTAGTTTTAGTAACACTAGGATGAACTCCACAGACATGAATTCCTGAAGGTTCTAATTCTAAACGAAGAGTTTCCGATAATCCCGCGATCGCGTGTTTAGTAGTACAATAGGCACTCATGTTAGGAAGGGGAACTTTACTTCCAAATGAACCTACGTTGATAATTGTTCCTTGTTGACGTGAGAGAAAATGAGGCAGTAAGGTTTTGATAGTATAGATATAACTCCAAAGATTAACATTAATAATTTGTTGCCATTCTTCAATTGTGGTTTGCACCATTGGCGCAGACATACAAATTCCTGCATTATTAACTAAGACATCAATATGATAAAAATTTGCCAAAGCTTGATTCACTAAATTAGTTACTGCATCACGGTCACTAACATCGGTGGGAATAGCTAACACTTTGCGATTTAGTAGACGAATTTCTTCTGCTACTTGAGCTAGTTTTTCCGAATTACGAGCAGCAATAACCACATCGTAGCCTTTTTGAGCAAATAACAAAGCAGTTGCTTTACCAATTCCTTGAGATGCACCAGTAATTAGGACAGTAGAAACCATAGTTGTAATTAAAATTAGTTGATGATTAAAATGTTGGTCAATTTGAGCAGAACTTAGTCAAAAAAAAGCCAAAATTAAACGAAAAAATGCTTATTTTTTCAGCTTTTCATCTATTTTAAATAGATAATTTATTTATGCCATGTTGTACTAGAATTAAAAACTCAATTTTGACAAGATTTTTTCCAGTATCTTGTCAGCCTAAAAAACCTAGATGCTTAATAATTTGATCGAACTAAATAAGTTTAACAAAGTTTATTTTTTTTTCCTATCTCTGGCGATGCCTTAACAAATAATTAAAAGCACAAAACTAAATTTATTATTTTATTTAAAGCTAAAGCGATCGCGTTATAACTATTTTTCTATCTTAATTATTATAAAAATTTAATTCTAAAGCGATCGCTCTTGCTCAACATTGCTAACGTTTATCTTCGATTACATAAACATCAGGGCGACTATAACCAGTTTGATTAGGTTTGTGGATTGAAACAGAAAGGACAGCTATGCGAAATTTTTTGGCGAGCAAAAGACGGTAAGCATTGACACAAGCCGTATCTACGCCAGCTACAAGAGAAGACATTCCCAATATTAAACTGAAAGTTTCGCACTGCTCAATTAATTGCTCAAAGGCTGTGGCTGATTTGGCTGCTGCTAATTTAACATAACAACTTTCTTTAGCTGCTTCTGAACCTGTTCCGTAATGACAAATAGCAAATCCAATTAATCCCGTATCATCCCAGATCAATAATGTATCTCCAAGGAAGCGTTGTTGTACGAGAAGAATTTCCGAACGCCAATCTAATCCTTCATAAATCTGATCTGTTAATTGATACGCAGCATTTAAACTCTCTGCTTGTTGCTCACTAGAAAGTTGAGAATATCTTATGGCTTTTAGTGGTTGTGATTGAATCAATAAAACAGATTTAGTACATAAAGCAATTAAAAATCGAGGTTCAGCACCAAATTTTCCGTAAAAATAGATATGTTTAGGGCTGTTGGCATGGGTACAAAAGATAATCTGCTGGCTTTTCCATTCGTCAAACTTTGACCAAGAGGCAGTGATTAATTGAGAACCAATACCTTGATCCCAATAATCAGGATGGGTAACAATCGGACCAAAGCCTGCACAACTTCCCCAATTAGCCAGCATACAGAAACCAATTAGTTGGTCATCTGCTTTGGCAGCAAATGCTCCTAAAGGCTCTCGATACCAACGAGATGTATATTCTGCTCCATTGCCAAAGTTCATCGGCTCTGAAAGTCCTAAAAAAGTGCCAAAGGAAAGTCGCAAGAGTTTTTCTGCTTTCGGTAACTCGCTTTCTTGCAATAAACTAATTTTGATAGAATTCATCATGAGGCTCTGTTTAAAAGGCTTTTTTTATTATCAAGCTTTGACAAGGCTTAATGGTTTTAGAGTATTTTTAATTGATTTAAAAACAATTATTCTAAAAATAGTTTAGCAATGGAATTTTTTAAATATTTATTGATAATTAGTTGAATAATTATGATCATTATCTTGGGTGGAGCGTTTACTAAAACTAACACTATTCATATAAGCAATGCCACGATAAATAAAATATTTTAGATTAGTTACTGATTTTACTTCTACTTCTGCACAACGTTTAGTTTGATATTCTTGTCCACGATATTTAACTGTGGTTTCAGTTGTAGTGGTTGCCACATTATGATTAGATTGATACCGAATACCACGATAAGTAAGGTGCATAATTTACTCCTCATTGATTGCAAAATTTCTAATTAATATATAGGCAGTAAAACCGAGCGATATGCATTTAAACGGTTTTCAGTTCCATGAATTAAAGCAAACCTCTAGATTTTTATTGGTCGCTCCGCGCGTCATCATCGAGGTTGATTATTCATCCCCCATAATTAGTAACTGGTAACTGCTCCAAGGTGAAGCAACAATCAACTTGTTACAATCAAAACAGTCTTGCCTTGCTCAGATTATGCTCGAATTTACATCTTGTTTGAGGTTACGCGAATGCGGTTTAATAAATGAGTTAGCTGATTCTGTCAAACCCAGATATAGTATCGGTGAGCATTTTGCCTAAAATAGTTGAGCAATATCTGCTATTAGTTATTTAGAGAACTATAAATAATACTATGGATAAAACTAGCGATCTCCACGTTGTTGAAACTAGACCTTTATTAAGCCCTGCATTTATTAAAAGTGAATTTCCTTTGACTGAAAAAGCAGCTAGCTTAGTTACTAAAACTCGCGATCGCATTCGTGATATTTTAACAGGTAAGGATCAAAGAGTATTGGTAGTAGTAGGTCCTTGCTCAATTCATGATATCAAAGCAGCCGAAGAATACGGTGAAAGATTAACTCGCTTGCGAGATGAATTAGAAAATGAACTTGAAATTGTGATGCGGGTTTATTTTGAAAAACCTCGTACTACAGTCGGCTGGAAAGGACTAATCAACGATCCTCATCTTGATAATAGTTACGATATTAATACAGGATTAAGACTGGCTAGACAATTACTACTAGATTTAGCTCATCTGGATTTACCCGCAGCGACAGAATTACTGGATCCTATTACACCTCAGTATATTGCTGATTTAATTTGTTGGACAGCGATCGGTGCCAGAACAACGGAAAGTCAAATTCATCGTCAAATGGCTTCTGGTTTATCGATGCCTGTGGGTTATAAAAATGGTACTGATGGCAGTCTTAATGCAGCAGTTAATGCCATGCTGGCTGCTACTACTCCTCATCATTTCCTAGGAATTAATATGGATGGATTGGCTAGTATTGTTACAACTACTGGTAATCCCGATGGACATTTAGTCTTAAGGGGTGGTGGCAATCGCCCTAATTACTATGTAGAAGATCTAAAATCAGCAGCCCATTCGCTTGAGAAAAAAGGTTTGAATCATCGTCTGATGATTGATTGTAGTCATGGCAATAGTAGTAAAGATTATAGTCGTCAACCTTTAGTCTTAGATGAGATCGCTCAACAAATAGAAGCAGGTTGTTTAGATATTATGGGTGTAATGATTGAAAGTCATTTAGTGGCAGGCAATCAATCTCTGTCTAATAACACTCAGTCTCTGGTTTATGGTCAAAGTATTACTGATGCTTGTGTTGATTGGGAAACTACCAAAAAGATGTTACGTTCTTTCGCAACCTCTATAGCTAAAGGTAGACCGACAATTGCCAAAAATCAAGCGTTTATGACAGTAAAATAACTATTTTAGGATTATTAAACAAATTTTAGTTGTGATTAGGCAGCTTTTAACTGTTTAACTAAATGAATCAACCTGAAGCTCTGAAAATCTTACTAGAAGCAGTTGCATCTGGTCAAATCGAGCCGACTACCGCTTTAGAAAAACTCAAACATTTCAGCTTTGAACCTGTAGGCGAATTTGCTAAAATCGACCACCATCGTCAGTTAAGAACAGGTTTTCCTGAAGTAATTTGGGGTTCGGGCAAAACTACCGAACAAATTGCTGCAATTATTCAAGCGATGCGACAAAAAGCATCTGTGGTTATGGCAACTAGAATTGAACAAGATGTTGCCGAACAATTACAAGCAGAAATTGACGGTTTGGTTTACTATCCTTTGGCTCGAATTTGTGCTTTATCTACCTCAGAAACAATCGTAACCCATCCTGGAATAATTTCTATTCTCACTGCGGGTACGGCAGATCTGCCTGTAGCAGAAGAGGCAGCTATCACAGCACAGCTTTGTGGTTTTAAAGTAAAAAGACTGTGGGATATTGGAGTAGCAGGAATTCATCGTCTGTTGAGTCATCGTCAAGTAATTTATGAAGCTAATGTTTTGATTGTGGTAGCTGGAATGGAGGGCGCATTACCTAGTGTAGTAGCTGGCATGGCAGATTGCCCCGTGATTGGAGTTCCAACTAGCATTGGTTATGGAACAAGTTTTGGCGGTGTTGCGCCTTTATTAACTATGTTGAATTCTTGTGCGACAGGTATTGGGGTAGTCAATATTGATAATGGTTTTGGTGCAGCTATGTTAGCTGGGCAAATTTTACGAACAGCAAGTAAATTAAGTAAGAATTAAATAGTTAATTAATTACTTGAAAGCTTATGGAATCAATTCTGGCTAACACTTTAGATATCTTTAATAAACATAGCGGTTGGATTGTTTGGAACTTATTTTTGGCTTTTATTCCCTTGGTTTTGAGTGTTTGGTTATTTCGTTGGCATAGACATATCAGATCTCGTTCTTTGATTTGGTGGTTGGGTTTTATTTGCTACTTTGCCTTTTTACCTAATGCTCCTTATTTATTAACAGATATTATTCATTTAATTGGAGCAATTCGTGCCAATTATTCGATTTGGATTATTACCCTGGTTTTCTTTCCTCTTCATTTATCTGCGATCGCTTTAGGTGGAGAAGCTTATGTAATTTCTTTAATTAATCAAAGTTATTATCTCAAAAGAATAGGATATAAAAAATACATTTTTTGGACAGAGTTACTAACTCATTTTTTATCTGCGATCGGAATTTATTTAGGAAGATTTTTACGTTTTAATAGTTGGGATATTATCACTCAACCTAATGTTTTATTTACTTCCAGTATCGACAATTTAACTCAACGAGTACCCGTGTTAGTTATCTTTGTCACCTTTGCAATTTTAACTGTATTTTATTTGTTAATGAAACAAGTTACTCTGGGTATAATGTTACGTTTACGTCAAATTATCATTGAAAATGATCATTTTAGATTGAAGGATTAAACGTCGATTTTTAATCTTTAATAAAAATAATAATGAGTGCAATTTTTGCACTCTTTTTACCTAAAATCAGAACTACAAATTATTAATTTTTAATAGATTGTTCTTGATTAACCTGCTGAAATAACTTAGCAACTTCTGCGACTTCAAAAGTATAGTTTCTACGATAAAGACCTTGTTGATGTCGAATTTTAGTTAAATGTTTTTCAATATTATCAACTGTAATTAAATCACCAAAATCTTCAGGTGCATCATCTACTGATTCAGGATAACGTACCACAATATCTAGCAATAAATTACCCAATCTCCGATTGTAATGAGAAGATTCTAAATACCATTGCATTTTGGTTTTATCTCCCCGAGGAGGAATAGCTTCAGTAGTAATATTGTTATAACCACTAAAATCCCAAAACGTAGGTGAAGTCTGATTGAAACGTTCTGCTTCCTCTTTAACTATAGTTACTAAATCTCGTTTCCATTGTTCAAAAGTAGGAAACAGTTCCATAATAGCCATAGCTTCTAAATGTCGTGCATGAACAGGTGAAATAAATAAACGCAGTTCAATCCCATTAGCTAAACAATCAGCCACAATTTCCCGAAACAATTTTAATCGCTGTTGGCTATCAGTATATCCAGCATAAGTTTCTTGATTGGAAAAAAAATTATTTTTTAAAATATTGTCAAAGGCTTGGCGATGCTCTAAATCTTCGCTTTCTTGTTCTATAAAACCACCTATTTCATTTAAAACTTTTCCTTGTTTGTTACTCTGAATTGTTTCAATACTATACTCCAATTTATACAGTGAAATAAACTCTGTTACTTTACTAAATAAATTATTTTTAGACGAAAATCTAGATTTATAAAAATCTCCAGAAACAGTTCTCTTGTTGGAAAAAGCTAAAAAATCAAGTGAAAAAATTACTACATCTAGGTCTTGATTTTGACGGGTATATTGATAAGCTTGGTAAATTTCGTACATATTTGTCCCAGTTAATCCCAAATTGTAAACTTTTCGTTCAGAAAATACTGAATGTTGGGGATTGAGGGCATAAACTGCACGAGATGTACCTAAAATAATCGTGTCATAACTATTATGTCGAATATCATTAGCCTTTTTTCTACGACCACCTTGCCTATAAGCGACCACTTTTTCACTATTAATCCCTTTAATTTCTGCTAGACGGAAATCGCCATAGGGATCGATCGCTAAATTAAAAGTTAATATGGCTATTAATAGTAAACTTGAACAGCCAAAAAATTTGATTAGATAGCTCTTGAATTTTTGGTTAACTCCCATGCTAAATTGATTTTCACAACAGTTATTACTATAAATTGTTTACGGTTAAAGATTGGGTATAATCTTCATTTACGCTTATCTAAATTATTGATGACCGATGAACAAATTAATGATTATTTAACTTGAAAGAATATCAGAGAGAAAGTATGAAATCAGGTTTGCTTAAACAGTTGAATGTAATGATTGATCAGGGGACGCGGAGAGAATTTATGTTAGGTGATTATCAACTATTGAGATGAAAAGTCAAAACTCTTGATTACTATTTTTCACATTAAACTTTAAAATAGCAAAAATAAATTCTCACCTAACTTATAAGAAATAATGACTGAAACTTGCTGGTGTTGTTACTATAAGGCGTGTCATTAGATTTTTCCATGCCATGACCACAACCAGAATTAGATTGTCTCGTCGTTTTCGTCCTAATTTGTCGCTAATTTTAACTTTTGTAGGTTTAATTATTAGCATCGGCTTTATTCTCATCGCTTTGCTTGCCCCGACTTTACAAACTTGGGGCTGGATCCAAGATCCAACAGCATCTCTAATTAATCCGATTCATCAACCACCAGGATCGTCTTATTGGTTTGGGACAACTCGTCAAGGCTATGATGTTTTTGCTAGGACTTTATTTGGTACGCAAGCAGCTTTAAAAGTCGTAATTCTGGCGACTACGATTAGTTTGATTTTGGGTGTTCCTGTAGGTTTAGTTAGTGGTTATTTAGGCGGAAAAGTCGATAAAATCCTGTTATTTTTGATGGATACGATTTATACCCTACCAGGATTGCTTTTATCAGTTACTCTTGCTTTCGTGGTTGGTCAGGGAGTATTTAATGCAGCGATCGCTCTTAGTATTGCTTATATTCCTCAATATTATCGTCTTGTTCGTAATCATACTACTAGCGTTAAGACAGAATTATTTATTGAAGCAGCGCAAGCAATGGGTGCTTCTACCAGTCGAGTTTTATCGCGTTATCTGTTTTGGAATGTAATTCAAAGTGTTCCTGTTTTATTTACCCTCAATGCAGCCGATGCCATTTTAATTTTAGGTGGTTTGGGATTTTTGGGTTTGGGGTTACCTCCAGAAGTACCAGAATGGGGTCACGATCTCAGATTGGCCTTAGATGCTTTACCTACAGGGATTTGGTGGTCAGCTACTTTTCCTGGTTTAGCCATGACTTTGATGGTAACAGGATTGTCTTTAGTAGGAGAAGGTTTGAGTGAGTTTTTGAATCCTAAATCGCGTTAACAGTTATCAGTGACCAGTTAGCAGTTGCTAATTACTAACGAATAAACATTGTTTTTTAGATAGTAAACTTTTAAGATAGCGAATATGTCACATTTGACATAAAATAAATGAATATCAATAAACAAAATCCACCAAACAATCAACCAGTTATCTGGTTTTCAGGTGAGATTAAAACCCCTCCTTTTTCCAGTGAGGCTCGTATTGAAGGGGTTATTTACTGCGATTACTCCAAAAGGGTGAATCCCCGTCATTACCTCAATCTCGTCCGATGCCTAGCATTGGTGCGAGATGCCATGAACTGAGAATTAATGATGAGGATAAGACTTGGCGAATTATTTATCGTATTGATGAAGATGCCATAGTTATTGTAGAGGTGTTTGCTAAGAAGACGAATAAAACTCCTGACGCAGTTATTAAACGATGTCAGAAAAGACTGAAGCATTACGACGCGATTTAGGAATAATAGAGGAAAAGTTAATGGACGCTGAAAAACAAAAACGGCTAGAGGCTGCTGGTTATAAAGTTGGAAATACCAGCGATTTTTTGGGCTTAACTGATGCTGAAACCGAATTGGTGGAAATTAAAACAAGACTGGCTTTATTTGCCAAAGAACAAAGAAAAATAAACAATCTCTCTCAAGAAACCCTAGCTAAGAAAATGGGTTCTTCACAATCGCGGGTGGCTAAAATAGAATCTGGAGATCCATCTGTATCATTAGATTTGATATTTCGTGCGCTTTTAAACACTGGAGTTACTCGTCAAGAATTAGCAAGCATAATCTTGAATTCTGATGATAATGAGACACAAAAACTAATGAGCAATTAATCGCAACAAAATTAAAGCTCAAGCATTTGAGATTATGAAATCATTCATCTCAGTTATTTTGGCTAAAATCTTGTAAGCTATGGAAAAAATCGCTACAGATGTTTTGGTGGTTGGTGGTGGTACAGGAGGAACGGTTGCAGCGATTCAAGCAGCCCGTTGTGGTGTTCAAACTGTTTTGGTTAGTGAGTTTGTTTGGTTGGGTGGAATGCTTACGGCTGCGGGAGTTGCAGCCCCTGATGGTAATGAATTAGCAGCGTGGCAAACGGGAATTTGGGGGGCATTTATAAGAGAGTTACAGCAAAAACAATCAGGAGGTTTGGATCATGCTTGGGTAAGTTTATTTACTTACGATCCTAGAGTTGGGGCAGCAATATTTGCTGATTGGGTGCAACAATTACCCAATTTAACTTGGATTCAGGGACAAACTCCCAAACAAATATTGAAACATCAAAATGCTGTTAAGGGCGTTAGATTTGAGGATTATTTAATTGAAGCAAAAATTACTATAGATGGAACAGAATTAGGGGATTTATTAGCATTAGGGGATCTTCCCCATCGTTGGGGTTGGGAATTACAAGCAGAATTTGATGAACCAAGCGCGCCTGTTGATTTTAATCAATTAACTAATAAATATCCTGTTCAATCTCCTACTTGGGTGTTTTTACTTCAAGACTATGGTGAAGATAATTTAGCCTCTGAAATTATTCCTAATTCTCAACCCACAAATACTTCTTTTCAAGGTGCTTGGGATAACTATGGTACAGAAGAGTTTCTCAACTACGGTAGATTACCCAATAATCTCTTTATGATCAACTGGCCCATTGGTGGCAATGATTATGGACGAGGATTAAATCGATTGATTGAATCTGAAACTGAAGCACAATTTTTACGAGAAGCTTATGATCACAGTTTAGATTTTGCCCATTACATTCAATCTCAATTAGGTAAACGCTACGGTTTAGCTAGTAGTATTTTTCCTGGAAATAATGCTTTTGCACTTCATCCTTACTATCGGGAAAGTAGAAGATTAAGAGGACAGATAACTATTACAGAACACGATATTTTATCAATTGAAAATAGTTCTGTCGCACCCTTACCAAAAACAACTACAGGAGAAATAAACGCGACTACCGAAGGTAGCAGCGAAGCGATCGCAATAGGTAACTATCCTAACGATCATCATTATCCAGGGGAAGAATTTACTTTACAACCTAAATCTATTCATTGGGGTGGAAGATGGACGGGTACACCTTTTACTATTCCTTATGGTGCGCTATTTTCAGAACAGGTAGAGGGTTTTTTAGTCTGTGAAAAAAATATTTCTGTTTCTCACATTGCTAATGGTAGTACCCGTTTACAACCAGTAGTAATGAATATTGGACAAGCTGCGGGAATGGCTGCTGCGCTGTGTGTTCAAACTAATTGTCAACCTTGGGAATTATCAATTAGAAGTCTTCAAGAGGCTTTAATTACGGATCGAGATGCCCCTGCTGCGGTTATTCCTTTATTTAATTTACCGCCAGAACATCCTGAATGGCTCAAGTGGCAAAGATATTATTTAGATCATCCAGAAGATTATCCTGGAGACGGAAATTGTTTTTGTCAAAACTTTTCTGTGGTTAAACCAAGAGGAAATTATTACCAAGGTATTTTTAGTTGTCAGGGCAATAATTATCAGATCAGTTTAATTGAACCGAATCAAATTTGGCAATTAATTACCATTTATCCTGATGTAGAGCAAAAATTACGAGAATATCCCACAGGAAAACTCATTTCTGTAGTAGGAAGAATTAATGCTTCAGGTAACTGGTTACTAATCGAAGCAATTTTGTAGCCCAATAATTAAAAAACTGATAACTGGTAATTGTTACTTGTTACTTTTTACTTAATCTTTGGTAACTGGTAACTGGTAACTGATCACTGATTACTATGGTGTAGTATCAAAGGGAAATTTTGATGGCGGTAGATTCATGGCAAGAACAAAAATTGGGTTGTTATTCGGCGGTTGTTCAGGAGAACATGAAGTTTCTATTAATTCGGCAAAAGCGATCGCATCAGCTTTGGCTCAAGGGGATAATCTTTATCATTACGAAGTGATACCTGTTTACATTGCTAAAAACGGAATTTGGTATGCTGGCGATATCGCTCACAATATCCTCAAGACTAAGCAGCCTTTAGAAGTAGAAACGAATCAAAGTAGATGGCAATTTCCACCTTTAGTTTCGGAAATAGAGGTATGGTTTCCGATTCTGCATGGCCCTAATGGTGAAGATGGCACAGTACAGGGTTTGTTACAACTGATGCAAGTTCCTTACGTTGGCAGTGGTGTATTGGGTTCGGCGATGGGAATAGATAAAATTGCCATGAAAACTGCTTTTGCTGAGGCGGGATTACCTCAAGTAAAATACATGGCAGTAACAAGACCGCAAATTTGGTCTAATCCCTGTGTTTTTCCGAAACTCTGCGATGAAATCGAAGCCACTCTAGATTATCCTTGCTTTGTCAAACCTGCTAACTTGGGTTCTTCGGTTGGCATTGCTAAAGTAAGAAATCGCCAAGAATTAGAAACTGCCCTCGATAATGCTGCTAGTTACGACCGACGTATTATTGTTGAAGCTGGTGTGGTTGCTAGAGAAGTAGAATGTGCCGTTTTGGGTAACGATGATCCTAAAGCTTCTGTAGTAGGAGAAATTAGTTTTAATAGTGATTTTTACGACTACGAAACCAAATATACCGAAGGATTAGCCCAATTACACATTCCTGCCCAGATTCCCGATGCGATCGCAGCGAAAATTCAAGCAATGTCTCTGCAAGCTTTTGCTGCGGTTGATGCTGCTGGTTTAGCAAGGGTAGATTTCTTCTATATCGAAGCAACTGGTGAAGTTTTAATTAACGAAATTAATACTCTACCTGGTTTTACTGCTACCAGTATGTATCCTCAGATGTGGGCAGCTACTAATGTTCCTTTTCCTGAATTGGTTAATCGTTTAATTCAATTTGCCATTGAACGTCATTAAGGTAGTTAAAACCTAACAATAGCGATCGCTTTAGCTTTTAATCTCTTCTAAACATTTCAAAAAAAGAGGCAAAATCTGAGTTAATCTGAAGTTTGTGACAAATTGTAAATTCTCAAGGAGGGTATGATGGAACGCACATTTCTCATGATCAAACCTGATGGGGTACAGCGTAAT
Source organism: Stanieria cyanosphaera PCC 7437 (assembly GCF_000317575.1). Classification (NCBI taxonomy): domain Bacteria; kingdom Bacillati; phylum Cyanobacteriota; class Cyanophyceae; order Pleurocapsales; family Dermocarpellaceae; genus Stanieria; species Stanieria cyanosphaera. The sequence goes on from NC_019748.1 coordinate 3,901,356, forward strand.
CTGGTTGGCGAGGTAGTTCGTCGTTTTGAAACGAAGGGCTTTACTTTAGTCGGCTTGAAATTAATGAAAGTCTCCCGTGAATTGGCTGAAAAACATTATGATGTCCACAAAGAAAGACCATTTTTTGGTAGTTTAGTAGATTTTATTACTTCTGCTCCTGTGGTAGCAATGGTTTGGGAAGGAGACGGGGTAGTCGCTGCTGCTAGAAAAATTATTGGTGCTACTAATCCTCTGACTGCTGAACCTGGTACAATTCGGGGTGATTATGGGGTTAGTATCGGTCGAAATTTAATTCATGGTTCCGATGCGATCGAAACTGCCCAAAGAGAGATTAGTTTGTGGTTTAGTGACGAGGAATTAGTTAGTTGGGAACCAACGATGAAGTCTTGGTTATATGAATAATAGCTAGTTCTTTTAATTCTGATTCAATACCTACCTGCTGATGCTGAGGTAGGTTTTTTTAGAAATGTGAGCGAAAATCCCCGTCTCCATTTATGGGACGGGATGGAGCGCGAACTAAACACTAACTGGTTTTCTGCTACAATAATTTATAGCAAATTTAATTTACTCTAATGCTCAAGGTAGTCAAAGTAAGATTATATCCAGATACTCAACAGAAACAGCAGCTAGCAAAAGCTTTTGGTTCTTGTCGTTGGGTGTGGAATTATTTTCTTAACTTGATGAACGAAACCTATCAAGATACAGGTAAAGGTCTTTCTGGTTATGATATCAAAAAGATGTTACCCACTCTTAAGAAGCAAGAAGAAGAGGACAAGCCGTCTGAACTTGGTTCAGACGCTTGATATGTCCGCACAGCTTGGCTGTCTGAGACTTACTCAATGTGCTTACAACAAGTATGTTTGAACTTGGGCATAGCTTTCAATAATTTCTTTGAAAGACGTGCTATGTATCCTAGATTCAAATCTAAACACGGCAAGCAGTCTTTACAATATCCAAGCAACGTCAAGCTTCAAGAAGAGTATCTAATAGTTCCGAAAATAGGTTCGATTGTAGCTAGAGTACATAGACCAATCGAAGGGAAAATTAAAACTGTCACAATCAGTAAAAATCCTTCTGGTCAGTATTATGCTTCTATTTTGTTTGAGGACGGGTTAGAAAAACCTGCTCAATCTTCTGAAGGTAAAGCGATAGGGTTAGACCTTGGTTTAACACATTTTTGCATTACCAGCGAAGGAAGTAAGTTTAATCATCCTGGTTGGTTGAAAAAGCATGAGTTAAATCTTAAACGAAAACAACAACAACTATCTAGAAAACAAAAGGGTTCTAATAACCGCAATAAAGCTAGAATTAAAGTCGCGCGCATTCATAATAAAATATCTCGTTGTAGAGAAGACTTTCACCACAAGCTATCACGCAGGATAGTTAACGAAAATCAAGTTATTGGAGTAGAAAGTCTGGCAGTTAGTAACATGGTAAGAAACCGCAGCTTAGCAAAAGCTATCAGCCAAGTAGGTTGGGGTCAATTTTGTACCATATTGAAGTATAAAGCCGAAAACGAGGGCAAAGTGTATATAGAGGTTGACCGTTTCTTTGCCTCTAGTAAAACTTGCAATAATTGTCTATTTCAAGTAAGCGAGCTGAGTCTTGAAATAAGGTTTTGGGACTGTCCTAGCTGTAATAATAAAAACATAGATAGAGATGTAAATGCAGCTAGAAACATCAGAGATGAAGCACTGCGGATATTAAAGACCTCGGGAAGCGGGGATCAAGCCTGTCGCCAAACAGTAAGACGTAGTAATAGAGGACGAAAGAAATCTACTACTGCGCTTGTTTCTGGGTAGGAAGCCCTTTTGCCTTTAGGCTCAGGGTACTTCACTAGCAGTAAACAGCAAAAACCTCGGCGCACTTACCGAGGTTAAGAGGAGAAATCCATTGTCGATGAGAAATTTTTTAAGAACTAGGCAGATAAGTCAACAATTTGACGACTAACTAACCGCTAGAGAAATCCAAACTACAGCAGTAAGCAATAAACCAGCAGCTATACCTTGAAGCGCATAATTACGTTTTTGTGCTGAAGAAGGTTTTTCTGCTAAATACATTTTTGGTTCTTTGGGAAAGTTATTAATAATTCCGTTTTCGTCAGTTGTTGAATACATAAGGTTTTTTGTTATTTACTTTCTTTTTATGTAAATAAATGTAACAGATATTTAACAGAATGTAAACAGTGCTTGACAAAAAAAATAATTATTTCTGTCGAAAGATAGAGACAAGTCGATAGTTAAGATAATTGTCTCAAAGATAACCCAGATCGGGGGGTAAATTAGACTCCCCAGCAGCAGCTACCGCCAAGCGATCGCATAATTCGTTTTCTGGTATTCCTGCATGACCTTTTACCCAGACAAAATCTACTTGGTGATATTGACATAAATCAAGTAATTGTTGCCAAAGATCGGGGTTTTTGGCTTTTTCTTTTTTATTTCTCATCCAGCCGTTAGCTTGCCATTTTTTAGCCCAACCTAGTTTCATCGCATCGACTAAATATTTAGAATCACTGTGAAGAGTAACAGCACATTTATGTTTGAGAGAAGTCAAAGCTGCGATCGCAGCCATCATTTCCATGCGATTGTTGGTAGTTAAACGATAGCCACCAGAAATTTCTTTACGATGTTGGTTATAAATTAGTATTGCGCCATAACCGCCTGCACCAGGATTTCCTGTACAAGCACCATCGGTGTAAATTATTACTTGCTTTAATTGTTCTGACACTATATCATCGGTCGATAATTTTGTAGCCAATCATGTTAGCAAAAAAAGTGCGTCAAAAAACTATTGGGGTTCAAATTGGGTTGTTGGGATTATCGATGTTGGTGGGATTTGCCTTACGTTTTACCAATCTTGATGCTAAACCGCCTTGGGCTGATGAATGGGCTACTTTAGTTTTTAGTTTGGGTAATAGTTTTCGTACTATTCCTTTAGATCGTTTGATTGACTTGAATACTTTGTTGTTACCTCTGCAACAACATGAAACGATTCAGCCACAGGCAGTTATTAATCATTTGATGGAAGAAAGTACCCATCCTCCTGTTTATTTTGTTTTGACTAATTTATGGTTAGGTTTGTTTTCAGATCAAACTGGTTTGGTTTCTCTCTGGTGGGCGCGGGCTTTAAGTGCTTTACTAGGAGTTGCTGCTATTCCTGCTATGTTTGGTTTGGGTTGGTTACTTAGTCGTTCGCTATTAGTTGCCCAACTTGCAGCAGCTTTAATGGCAGTTTCTCCTTATGGAATTTATTTGGCACAAGAAGCCCGTCACTATACTTTAGTCATCTTGTTGATTATTGCTTCGTTGGCTTGTTTAATTGTGGCGGTTAGAAATATAGAACAAAAAAAATCTCTTAATATTGCTACAGTTTTAACTTGGATTGTAATTAATAGCCTGGGTGTTGCTACCCATTACTTTTTTGGATTAGCTTTAGTATCAGAAATTGTGGTGTTGTTTACTCTTTGGATTCAAGAAGTTAAATTACATTGGCGAAAAAGACTAAATTCCAATACTACTACCAATCTTTCTCCCCCTCTCCCCCTCTCCCCCTCTCTCTTACCTCATTGGTGGCACAGAATAATAATTGCGATCGCAGGTACGATAGTTGGTTGTTCGGGATGGTTGTTTACTTGGCGCGATATTCCCGATCATGAATTAACTGCATGGATTGAACATGGTAATATTTGGGGCGGTGAATTTTTTGAACCAATTGGCAGGTTATTTGGTTGGTTGATAACAATGCTTTACTTACTACCAATTGAAAATACTCCTTTAGTAGTAACAATAATTTCCATTGTAATTGTATTAGGAGTTATTCTTTGGTTGATTGGGCAAATTATTCAATATTTACAATCTCGCCAGCAGTTAAAATTAAAAATTTTTGTTGCTCAAACCGTAGGCAATTTTTGGTTAACATCAATTATTTTAGTACTTATTTTTGCCTATTTTTGGGGTAAAGATTTAACCTTAGCAGCTAGATTCCAATTTTTTTATTTTCCAGCAACTATTTTATTAGTAGCTATTATTTTTACTTTATCTTGGTCACAAATACTAAGTAAAAAATTAAATATTTTATCTGGTAGAAACTTAGCAATTACAACAATAATAATCGGCTTTTTGGGAGGAATAACAGTTATTAATAACTATGGTTATCAAAAACCAGACCGTCCCGATCTCATTCCACCTGTAATGCTTGAAGCGCAACAAATTGCTTATCCCAATGTTCCTGTTTTAGTGGCTACCGTCCATAAAACTCATGAACAAACAGGAGAAATGATGGGTATTGCTTGGGAATGGCACAAACTAACTAAAAATAAATCTATTAAATCACCTCAGTTTTTATTATTACATAAAGACCAAGACGCTAATTTAGTTACACAAAAATTACATCAAATTGTTAATCAATTTTCTCGTCCTCTCAATATTTGGATCGTCAACTTTTCTGCTTCAGCAGGTCTAGAAAGTCAAGGCTGTTATATTGATGAAAAATTTAAACACAAACCGCCTGGATATAGTTATCGTCTTTATCACTGTTTACCTAAGCAAGATTCTTGAATGTCAACCCTTGGATTTAAAGCGATCGCATATAAACAGTGAGAGTCAATCTGGTTTAGCTTGATGTTCTAAATATTCATTGAGGCTGAGGATTGCATAAAAATTAAATTTATTACCTATATTTTATTAGGTAAAATACTAATTCGTCTTTTTAATCAAATTTTTAATCTTATTTTCTCAACCTTTCGACTTTTTACCCAAAAAGTTTAGGCTTGAAATTTCTTAAATTTTTTTTTCTGATTGATTAATTCAATATTGATAGTTCTGCGAACAAATCTATTAACTTAAACAATTTCGTCAACAATGAAAACATTATCTCTAAAATTTGCAGCAGTTTTATCTGTACTTTCTCTTTCTACTGTCAATTACTATCTTAAAGCCAGTGCTGAAGTTTACGATTTTGCAACCCTTAGAACGGCTAGAGTCTGCAATACCATTATGAATATGCAGAATGCTGACCCTCACAATCTTGATCTAATAATGGCACGTAAAGAATGTAACTTACGAAATTATTATGTTCAGGTTTGTGAATCTTCAGGTAAGAGCTTAAAGTTGTGCCAAAGAGATAACTATAATGACTCTAACGAGTATGGTCAACCCCCCAAGTTTACCACTGCACAACTAGAAGACATTATAGAAAAGAATCTGTAAGGGTGATTTTTACACACAAACAGCCATAATTATGAATTAAATATTTTTAAAGTCTTGGTAAAGTTAAATCAAAATATTTTAGTAAATATTTAACAAAAGTAGATGATCGCTTCATTGTAGAAGCATTCATAAAAGCATTTAGTATATTTATTCAGAAGAACAATTTTTAATCGTAATTTAATAATTAATTTTATTTTTGATTTATTAAAATTGACTTGATTTGCCAAACTAAAGTTATTAACTAGTAATTGAAAAAAAATTTGGTGGAACTAATCAGCTAAAATGAAGCCTATTATATTGTTGGTCTTAGAAATAAACAACATATTTAATGAAAAAGTCTTCAATTCATTTATTACTATTGCTAGGTTGGATCGCACTAGGAACAGCACTACGTTTTACTAATTTGGAATCAAAGCCTCCTTGGTCAGATGAATGGGCTACTTTAGTATTTAGTTTAGGTAATAGTTTTCGTACTGTACCTTTAGACCAAGTTATCGAGCTTGAGACTTTATTATCACCTTTACAATTAAATCCTGCTCAACAAACTCAAGATGTTATTCATCATTTACTAACAGAAAGTACTCATCCACCTTTTTATTTTGTAGTTAATCATTGGTGGTTAAAGTTATTTTCACCTGATGTTGGTCTAGTTTCAATTTGGTTAGGTAGAGCTTTAAGTTCTTGCTTAGGAATTGTAGCAATTCCTGTAATGTTTGGTTGTAGTTGGTTATTATTTCGTTCTTTAATAATTTGCCAACTAGCAGCAGCATTAATGGCTATTTCTCCCTACGGAGTTTATTTATCACAAGAAGCACGTCACTATACTTTAGTTATTATCTGGGTTATTTTTTCTTTAACTTTTTTAACCATAGCAGTTCGCCATTTAGGTCAACAGAAATCTATTTCTCTATCCCTAGTTTTGTCTTGGATTGTAGTTAATGGATTAGGAGTTGCAACTCATTATTTTTTTTGCTTAACTTTAGTTACAGAAATTGTAGTTTTATTCGGTTTTTGGTGGCGAGACTTTAGGAAAAATCCTAAAAATATTCTCAACAATTATTGGTCAAAAATTTATTTAGCGATTATAGGAACAATTATTAGTTGTTCGGTTTGGATTCATACTTGGCGTAGTATTCCAGATAATCAACTAACTAGCTGGGTTTTCAATGAAAATCCTTTAGCCCAATTTTTTGAACCAATTTTAAGATTATTAGTCTGGCTCATCACTATGGTATTTCTTTTACCGATAGAAGGTGTTGCAGATTGGGTAAGTATTGCTTCTGGAGCTATAATTTTAGCTTTGTTAATTTGGTTAGTTCCTACTTGGATTAGAAATTTCAAACAGAATCAAAAATTACAATCAATTAATTTATCAACTAGAGTATTATGGCGATTTGTTTTAAGTGCGATCGCTTTAATTTTAGTTATTACTTTTGTTTTCAAAGCAGATTTAACTTTGTCTGCTCGCTTTCAGTTTTTTTATTATCCTGTTATTTTACTTTTATTCAGTGTAATTCTGAGTATTTATTGGCAACAACCTAATCAAAAAAATTATTGGTTTAAACCACAAGGAAAAAAAGTAATTGGCATAACTATTTTGATGGGAATTCTTGGCTCTCTTACTATTACAAATAACTATGCCTTTCAAAAAGTCGAACGTCCTGATTTAGTTGTTCCTGTAATGATTGAAGCTTATCAACAAGTAGCTCCTCAAACACCCGTTATCATTGCTACTCTACATCAAACTCACGGACAAACAGGAGAAATGATGAGTATTGCTTGGCAATTTCAAGAACTAATCAAACAAAATCGATTGGACTTTCAACCCCAGTTTTTATTAATTCATCAACCAGAAAAAGATTTAACCATAGCCAGTTCAATTTTACAACAAGCGATCTCGGCTACGCCGAGCCGCGGAGCGACCGCGGCCATTCCTCGTCCTTTTCAACTTTGGCTAGTTAATGTTTCTGAGCTAAACAACTTAGAACAATTTCAATGTAATGCCGAAACCAATTTCAAACGTAAAACCACAGGATATCGTTATCAGCTATACAATTGTAGGGAGTAACAGTGATCAGTTATCAGTAGGGGCAAGGCAGTGCGAAAGCCCGTACACCAGTTATTAGTTGCTTTTCATTTTCTTTGTTAATTATGTTGTTCTACTTTATGTATAACCTCGATACAAATTGGAAATCTTTTCAAGAATTACATAATTAAAGCCACCTTTACCATTACAATAAGCTACTGCACTGGCAAGTTACCAATCTGGCTAACAAAACCTCCACTTTCTCAAGGTAGAGCCTGGGTAAGAGGATTGAATATCGTTAGTGTTTGCCTATAAATTAAGTTAACTAAGATTTTTAAGTTACACCAAGCGCAAAACCAAGACGAATTACAGACACAAGGAAACAAAAAGATTTCATGACTATGGCAAAGGTTCTTGTATCCGATCCCATCGACCAAGTTGGAATAGACATCCTCTCTCAGGTTGCTCAAGTAGATGTCAAAACTGGTTTACCAGTAGAAGAATTGGTCAAAATCATCGGCGAATATGACGCTTTAATGCTTCGTTCTGGAACAAAAGTTACCCAAGAAGTAATTGAAGCCGGTACTCATTTAAAAATTATTGGACGGGCAGGAGTAGGAGTAGACAATATTGATGTTCCTGCTGCTACTCGTCAAGGTATTGTTGTTGTCAACTCTCCAGAGGGTAATACTATTGCTGCTGCTGAACACGCTCTAGCAATGATGTTATCTTTATCCCGTCAAATTCCTGATGCTAACCAATCTGTGAAGGCTGGGAAATGGGAACGTAAGCGTTTTGTGGGGGCAGAAGTCTACAAAAAAACTTTAGGTGTAGTTGGCTTAGGAAAAATTGGGGCGCACGTAGCTACCGTTGCTAGAGCAATGGGCATGAAAATTTTAGCTTATGACCCCTTTATTTCTACTGAAAGAGCAGAACAGCTTGGTTGTCGTTTAGTCGACTTAGATTTATTGTTCCGAGAAGCAGATTATATTACTCTTCACGTTCCTAAAACTCCAGAGACTGCTAATTTAATCAATTCTGAAACGTTGGCTAAAATGAAGCCTACAGTTCGGATTGTTAATTGCGCTCGTGGTGGCATCATTGATGAAGCAGCGATCGCAGAAGCTGTCAAAGCAGGAAAAATTGCTGGTGCAGCTTTAGACGTATTTGCTAATGAGCCTTTAGGAGAATCTCCTTTAACCGAGTTGGGTACTAATGTCGTACTTACTCCTCATTTAGGAGCATCTACGGCTGAAGCTCAAGTTAATGTTGCGATTGATGTGGCTGAACAAATTCGGGATGTTTTATTAGGGTTACCTGCTCGCTCGGCGGTTAATATTCCTGGACTCAACCCCGATGTGATGGAAAAACTCCGACCCTATCTACAGTTAGCAGAAACTTTGGGTAATATGGTTGGACAACTTGCAGGAGGTAGAATCGAACAATTAAATATCTCTCTCCAAGGCGAACTAGCAACCAAAGATAGTCAACCTCTCATTGTAGGCGCACTTAAAGGTCTTTTATCTCAAGCTCTAAGAGAAAGAGTTAATTACGTCAATGCTAGTATCGAAGCCAAAGAAAGAGGAATCAGAGTTATTGAAACTAGAGACAGTTCTGTAAAAGACTATTCTGGTGGTTCAATTCATTTAGAAGCTCAAGGTTCTAATGGTAAACATTCTGTAACAGGAGCGTTACTCGGAGACGGAGAAATTCGCATTACTGATTTAGATGAATTTCCTATTAATGTTCCTCCTAGTGGATATATGCTATTTACTTTGCACCAAGATATGCCTGGCATTATTGGAAAAATTGGGTCATTATTAGGTAGTTACAATGTCAACATTGCCAGTATGCAAGTTGGTCGAAAGATTGTGCGTGGTGATGCCGTAATGGTTTTAAGCCTCGACGATCCTTTACCAGAAGGAATTTTGGGAGAAGTTATTAAAATAGCTGGCATCACCGATGCTTACACAGTCAAGCTTTCATAGTTGACAGTAAGCAAAAATTCAGGGGTTAATCAACCCCTCAGCCTCCCAAATTGTTCAGTTACACTATTGCAAAAATAATCGATGTCTAATCGCTGGTGGGAAATAAACGTACTCTGTGAGCCAGTTTTAGAAGAATCTGTCTTCTGGCGACTCGAAAATTTTGGCTGTTCGGGAACAGCTACCCAAGTAAAAGAAGACCTTTACTTAATTAGAGCTTATATTCCCGAAATTTCAGCCCAATTAATGGATTTAGCTGCTTTATCTTTATGGTTAAAGCAAGATGCTACTTTAATTGAATCTTCTCTTCCCCAGATCAATTGGAATTTGATTGATGAGGAAGATTGGGCAAGCAGTTGGAAAGAACATTGGCATCCGGCCGAAATTGGCGATCGCATTTTAATCTATCCTGCTTGGTTAGAACTTCCTTCAGAAACTGATCGACTTGTTCTCCGTCTAGATCCAGGGGCAGCTTTTGGTACAGGTACGCATCCCACCACCCAACTGTGTTTAGAATCTTTGGAAATGCGTTTGTCTCAAGGAGCGGAAAATTTAACCATTGCTGATATTGGTTGTGGTTCGGGAATTCTTTCGATTGGGGCAGTTTTGTTGGGAGCAAAACAAGTTTATGCCGTTGACACTGATGCTTTAGCAATTAAAACTTGTCGCAGTAATTGTCAACTCAACAATATTGATCGACAACGTTTACTCGTTCATCACGGTAGTATTGAAAAACTTTTAGAATTAAACCAAACCTTTGATGGGATTGTCTGCAATATTTTAGCAGATACCATCGTAGAACTTTTTCCTCAGTTTGATGCTTTGACCACTAAAAGCAGTTGGGCGATTTTAAGTGGTATTTTAGTCGAACAGGCAGACCGAATTGCCGATGCAGTAGAAGGACAAGGTTGGACTATTGCCGCTTTATGGAAGCGACAAGAGTGGTGTTGTTTTAACGTACGTCGTTCGGAATATTAATCTCTCAGTGTCAGGATTTCTACTCCATCTTCCGTAACTGCGATCGTATGTTCAAACTGGGCAGACAATTTACCATCTTTAGTAATAGCTGTCCAACCATCATCCAGAACTACTGCTTCCCAAGTCCCTTCATTAATCATTGGTTCAATAGTAAATACCATTCCTGGTTTGAGTTTTTTTCCTTTTCCTCTAGTACCGTAGTGAGGAATTTGCGGAGCAGTATGAAAAATATGGCTAATGCCATGTCCAACAAAATCTCTAACTACAGAAAAACCATTAGCTTCGGCGTATTCTTGAATAGCTGCTCCAATATCACCAATTCTCGCCCCTGGTTTAACTGCTTCAATTCCTAATTTCAAACATTTTTCTGTTACTTCTACGAGTCTTTGCGCTTCAGGAGAGGGAGTACCAACCAAAAAAGTTCTGGAACTATCACCATGATAACCATCGAGAATCGGAGTCACATCGATATTGATAATGTCTCCTTCTTGAAGAATTTGTTTGGCATTGGGAATACCGTGACAAATCACTTCATTAATACTGGTACAAATAGATTTGGGAAATCCATGATAACCTAGAGGTGCGCTTTTAGCTCCATGAGCTTGTGTCCATTTTTCGGCTTCATCATTAATTTCTAAGGTGCTTACTCCTGGTTTAACCATTGACGCAAGATGATCTAGAAGTTCGGCAGCTAAACGCCCTGCTTGACGCATTTTCTCAATTTCTCTTTGAGAGAGTAGTGTAATTCTTTCGTTTCCCATAGATTGTTATGTCTGATTGATTGCAATCATTTAAAGTTTTTAGGTGTTAGTACTTGATGAGTTTAACAGTTTTCTCTTAGTTTCTATTTAGTAAATTTTTGGCTTAATTTGTCAAATAATATTTTAATCTTCTTAAATAAGTTTTTTTCTTGATTGTTATATTTTTGAGGAATACGTATTTTTTAGATAGAAGTCAAAGAAAAAATGATTACTTTAATGTCTTTATTTTATGCCGAGATGTAGAGCAGAGTGTTTGTTTGGATGAGTTTGCCGACTTCGTAGTACAAATAGAGTTGAATATCTAGAGCCATGTCTCAATCTATTATGGCATTGAAAATGTTAAGGATTTGGTGCAAAAAATAATAAACTTACAGCAGCTAAACATATTCCCACAATTACTGCACCAATTATGCCAGTTAATGACCAGTTCTGTGTTTTTTGAGGCAATTTAACCTGATTGATTTGAGATTCTAAATTAGCTGTTCTGATTTCTAGTTCTTCTACTTTTATTTTAATAACTTCTAAATCAATTTTTAATTTAATTATTTCTTCTAAAATTTTATCGAGTTTTGTGTCTATTTTTTTGAGTATTTTTTGATTTTCTTTTTTGGTCATTATAGCTAGAGTAATTAATTCAGGAAAATTATACTCTATATCAAATTAATTCTTTTTAAGATTTATAATCTGGTATTTGCCTGATATTTGACATTGAGAATTAGAATCGCCCAAATCACCATCAATAACTAAATAAGCTTGGTCATTCACAATAGCTAATCCCTCAGCAAAAGAAGGAAGAGATTGAATTGTTTTGGGTTCGATCATGGCATTAGCCTGTAGTGATTTAACAGGAAATTGCCACAAGAAAAAATTATCTAAATCATCTTCTGGACCTCCAGCAATTCCCCAAATAAAATTATTTTTGAAAGTTAAGTCTCTAATACCTCTGCCTTGTAAATCTAAGAGAGCTACTGAATCAAATTGAAATTGATTTAAATTAGTTAAATGTAAAAGAATTGTCCAGTTTTTTCCTTGATAATTAACTAAAGGCGATCGCAATCCTAACCAGACATTATTCGTGTTAGGAACAGTTACTGCTCCTTCAAAATTAAAACTATTAATTTGTTGACATTGTTCAAAGTTTCCTTCTGCTAAATCAGCAGCTTGTTCAGCACGATCAATTGCCTGACTCACAGCTTGAATTATTTGATTTTGATTAATTGTTGCTTCAGTAAATAATTGATGAGAATTAATTGGAAAATTGGCTTCAACTTGTTTTATCCGTTTGAGACGATCTCCAACAATTTCAGCTACGACAAAACGTTTCCTTGATTTTTTAACAGAACATTTAGTATTACGACTATGAGAACCAAACAAAATTAATTGATGATTATCTAAAAACGCGATCGCTTCTAAATCTTTGATTTTAAAATGATCAAAAGCTAAAATTTGTTGCGATTCAGAATTAAATTTTTCTGCGTTGATTGGATAAACAAATACAGAATCATCTATCTCATTATCTCCTACAAGCAAACAATTACCATCTTGATTAGGACAATTAATTTCTATCAAGGCCGAAGGTTCACAGAGAGGATAAGTTCCTAATTCTTCTGCTAAAGTTGGATTAAAAAAATTACTACTAAGTCCAAAAATTAAACTGAAACAAAATAAAATTAGACTACCAAGGATTTTTTTCACAATAATTAAGCTGTAGTGTTGAGCTATTTCAATCCTTTTTTATTAAACCAGAACTAAAACCGAACAAGGTAAATAATAAGTTACATAATTACTTACACCACTCAAACCTATTTTATGTAATGAAGAATAACTGTCAGAACCAATCATAATTAAATCAGCTTGCCAGATTTGAGCTAACGTACAAATAATCTGACAAGGACTACCCATCACTTGACTAAATTCAGTTTTTATTCCTGCAATTGTAGCTTTTCGAGTCAGCGATCGCAAAAAATCTAATCCTTCCTGACGATAAATTTGCTGTTTTTTGAGAAATAATTCAAAGTTAAAATCCTCTTCTGACTGACATCTGGCAACAGATAATAACCATTGATAATTGTTTTGTTGAGCAGAAATAACCTGAAGCAACATCAAATGAGCTTGCCTAACTTTAGCTACACATAAAGCTTGCTCAAATAACTTCTTTCCTTGGCAAGAACAATCTATAGCTACCAAAATTTTCCTAAACATTATTCAGAAGTAGATTGAGGAGGTAAAAGCTCTGTATCCCTAACAATTAATACCGAGCAAGGAGCATGATGAGTCACATAATTGCTGACGCTACCCAAAACCATTTCTTTGATTCCAGTTAAACCTCTATTTCCAACAATAATTAAATCTGCATTCCATGTGTAAGCTATCTGGCAGATAGAACGTTCTGGACTTCCAGACATTTGAGTAAATTCGGTAGCAATTCCTGCCTCAGTAGCTTGTTGAGCTAGATTATTCAGTATTTCTATACCTTGTTTTTTATACTCTTCCCATTGTTGTTGATAAATTCTGACAGTTTGATCGTCCCACATCGGATAGTAAGAGTAAGCAGGAAGTTGAGGATAATCTTCTTCGCGGTCTGATAAAACTTGTACTAACATTAAATTTGCACCTGTAGCAGTAGCAAAAGACAGTGCAACTTCAAATACTTTCTTGCTAATCAAAGAGCGATCGATTCCTACTAAAATTTTATTAAACATAAATAGTTCTCCTACTTATAATTTAATGTGATAGTTAGGTAGAAAATTAGTTTTTGTTGGTTGATGTCGATTAATCAAAAAGAATTAAGATCTTTATTTTATAAATTAATAGTTTGAGGAACTTGTGAAGAGTAGTTTTTCATAAAATTCAAGTTCATTATGGTAAAGGTGGAATAAAAGAATTAGTTGAACCATTAACTACATTGGCGACTAAAGCTGCGTCTAAAGCAGAAATAACTCCATCTCCATTGATATCGGCAACTAACAAAGGGTCTACTCCCGAATATGCCGATAGAGAACTATCTAATCCTGCTGCTAAACGAGAAATTGCGACTACATCTGCCGAACTATACTTGCGGTCGCGATTAGCATCACCTAAATAAGCAACTAGATGAGTAGTCTTATCACCAATAACATTAAAACTTCCGCCATTAAGTTGCATTGATTCTATCTTGATCTCGCCAGTTGCACCATAAGTAGCTGTACTAGGAACTTTAGCATTAAGATAAGCTAGATTAGCTACTCCTTGAGCTAAAGCATCTCCTGTTAAATGTACTTTCAATTGACCAGTAATATCTTTGCTCACTGAAACTTTCCAGTCGCCAGTAGGTAAATTACTATCTAAACTCAATCCAGTGATATCAAGTAATTGAGGATTATAAGAAATTGTAAAATCAACTTTAGTAACTCCTTCCCCATTGTTAAGCTGGATCAGAATTTTTTCTGCAACACCAGAACTATTTACATTTTGACCAGGGCCACGAGTAAAATCGGCTATAGTCAAAGAACGTTGATCTTGACCAAAGACGACATAGCTTTCACCAGCATCACGGATTGAATTAGGGTTAGCTTGAGGTGCGCCGACAATTAAATCGTCAATGCCATCACCATTGACATCCCCTGCACTACTAACAGAATTACCAGCTAAATCTCCTGCATTAATACCTTTGAGAATAAAACCTTGACTAGCTTTTAAATTAGCAAGATTGATCCTGGAAGGAAAAGCATTGCTACTGCCAAATAAAACATAGCTTTCTCCTTGAGCAGCATCCGCATTTCTAGAACCGATAATTACATCATTGATCCCATCACCATTGACATCGCCTGCACTACTTACAGAAGTATTAGATAAATTATCAACTTTTAATCCGTTGATGACGAACCCATTTTTACCATTGAGAGTCGATAAATCAAAATTTGATTTAAATTCTGTTTTACTACCAAACAGAAGATATACTTCACCAGTATTAGTTTGTCCATTAGGATCAGCTTGCGGTGCAGCAATAATTAAATCGTCAATGCCATCGCCGTTAAAATCTCCTGCGTGACTAACCGCACTACCAGAACTATCTCCGCTATTAATACCTTTAATCACAAAGCCATTGCTACCATTAAGATTAGCTAGATTTAAAGTTGCGCCAAATCCTTCCTTTTTACCAAAAACAACGTAAGTTTCGCCAGAATTACTGCGACCATGAGCATCAGCGCGGTTTGCACCAATAATCAAGTCCTTAATGCCATCACCATTAAAATCTCCTGCTCCACTTACAGAAATACCGGAGTAATCATCTTGATTAATACCAGCGATCGCAAAACCATTACTACCATTGAGACTAGAAAGATTAAAATTCGCTCCCAATCCTGTCTTTTTACCAAAAACAACGTAACTTCTTCCTGTATTACTAATGCCGTTTGTATCGGCGAAATTAGCACCAATCACTAAATCATCAATGCCATCACCATTAAGATCACCAGCATTACTAACCGCACTACCAGAAAAATCTCCCGAACTAACGCCATTGATCACAAAACCATTAGTACCATTGAGAGTTGATAAATTGAAGCTACTGCTGTAACCAATAGTGTTACCAAAAACTACGTAAGTTTTTCCTGTATTACTAATGCCATTAGCATCTGCGCCATTAGCTCCGATAATTAAATCACTTAAACCATCATTATTGACATCTGCTGACGCGATCGCACTACCAATTTTATCCCCTGCATTAATTCCATTAATGACAAAACCATTTGTACCATTGAGATTAGCTAAAGAAAAACCAGAAAAGCTAGTATTTTTACCGAAGATCACGTAAACTTTTCCAGCATTTTGTTTGCTATTGGGATCGGCATCTTTAGCACCAATAATCAAATCCGATAAACCATCACCATTTAAATCTACTGCGCTACTGACTACATCTGCAAAACGACTATCTTGTTCTAAACCTTTAAGAATAAAGCCATTAATACCATTTAAGCTGGATAAATTGATAATCGAACTAGCCATAGATTTTTATTTACAAATTAATTTAATTAGTTTTTCAGTAATAACATTTATTATTAGTATTTATTACTAAGTAAATTAACGTAAAAATCTTATCTAGGCAGTGATTAAAATCATTTACTTTTCAATGATTTTGCAGTAAAGATAGTAGCCCTTAATTTTGCTCGCACTTAGTTTTTTTGGTTAAAACATCATATTTGTAGTAAGAACAATTCAGGAATTGTCCCTACTTTGGTTGGTTTTTTGTTAATTAAAGTACCTGATGAGTATATTTATGCTGTTTAACATTGTCTTCAGCACGCACGACATTAACTGCATTAAGTACTCTTTTTCGATCTAAAGAAAAGTTTAAATCTTGTTTAATTGTTCCTAAAGGAATATGTTGTTGCGCTTGGGGACGACTTTTGTAAGTACGCGTGGCAGCTATCAATCTTTCGGCAAAGTTTACACAAAATTGAGCTTCTTTGGGAAATTCAGCAGGTATTTGAAAAGTATCTTCAGCCACAATTTCATTTAGAGTTTTAGCGCAAGCTAGTTGATAGGAAGTAGGAATTCCTTGAATAATTGCTTCTAAGGCAGCAGAAGGAATTGGTTCAATGATTTTGACTTCTTGTATTTCTCCTTCTTCTCTAACAAAGCAAGTGGCTAAACCCAAAACACAGTAATCTTCTTTGGCTAAATCCGATGCTTCAGTCCATAAAGTCGCAGTTTTCATAAGTACACCAAAAATGTATCAATTAACTAAGAAATTTTGTCCCTGTTTGAGGAATGTAACTTTAAATATTACTCATGAGCGCAATTGAATAAAGAATTGTTATAAAAACATATATTTTGCATAAAACAAAAGTCAAAAACCTGAGTAGTATTCAAAACATAATCCTAAAGCGAGATTTCTGATTGGTAAGAATTCTCATAAAATCAACCCTAGTTAGTTTTGAATAAATTTCGGGAACTCTACATTATGTATAAGTTCCAAAATAATCGCAAAACAAAGTATCCAAAGTAAATTTAACTAAATCTTTCTTTAGAAAGAAAACAGACCGTGAGACAGTTGAATCAGTGACACACTTGAGTGAGTCAAAACTTTAGACCGAATAGTAAGCTAAGTTTTAAGAAAGGTTTAATTAAAGCCATGAAGACTAACTTTTATGATAAGGACGAATGTAAACTAACTTGGGGTGAATCAGCTTGGTTTTCCTCCTCTGGCTCGGTGGAACAAGTTTTTAATTCCTCTACATCTTTCTCTGCGCCTAATTCGCCAAAATCAGAATATCAATTGCGTGCATCAGTAGAAGAAAAAGTTGCTCAAGGTCATTATGCAGTGGCGATCGCAATTATCAATCAATTAATAGCTCTTCGTCCTAATAGTGCTATTGACTACAATAACCGAGGGCTAATGCATTTTCGCAACAATCAAATCGCAGAAGCCATAGCCGATCTCAGTCAAGCTTTAAAACTCGATCCCAAACTAGATAGAGCCTATAATAATCGGGCAAATTGCTATGCTGCTCAAGGTAATTTGGCAGAAGCGATCGCTGATTATCGAAAAAAATTGGGTTTAAGACCTCGTGCTTCAGCACGGCTTTACAGAATTTGTGATAATATGTAAGCATGACCGAACGTGCTTTCAAATACCGATTTTACCCAACTGCCGAGCAAGAAAATCTCCTGCGACGGACAATGGGTTGTGTTCGTTTGGTCTATAACAAAGCTCTGGCTGCAAGAACCGAAGCTTGGTATAGCAAACAAGAAAGGGTTGACTATAAGCAAACCTCTGGCTTGCTGACTAACTGGAAGAAAACCGAAGACTTGCAGTTTCTTAATGAAGTTAGCAGTGTACCTTTGCAGCAATGTTTGAGACATTTGCAAAAAGCTTTTTCTAACTTTTGGAGTAAAAGAGCTAATTACCCTCGGTTCAAGAAAAAACGTAACGGTGGTTCGGCAGAGTTTACCAAAGCAGCTTTTCGCTACAAGGAAGGTAAGCTTTGGTTAGCTAAATGCGAAGAACCATTGAATATAGTTTGGTCGAGGTATATTCCTCAAGGATGTGAACCTTCGACTGTTACTGTTAAACTCGAACCCTCTGGTAGATGGTTCGTATCTTTGTTGGTTGATGACTATACCGTAGAGGTACTTCCACCAACAGACAAAAAGATTGGGTTGGATGCTGGAGTTACCAGTCTTGTCAGTACCAGCGATGGTGAGAAGATAGTTAACCCAAAACATTTTAATCGGCTGTATAAAAAGCTCAAAGCAGCGCAAAAGGAACTGAGTCGGAAAACCAAAGGCTCTAGAAACCGAGAAAAAGCGCGACTTAAAGTAGCTCGAATACACGCCAAAATAAAAGATGCTCGTACTGATTTTCTGCACAAATTGACTACTCGCTTGGTTCAGTCTAATAGCCTGATAGCTATTGAAGACTTGGCAGTTAGAAACATGGTCAAAAACCGTAAGCTGGCTCGTTCGATTAGCGATGCAGCTTGGGGTGAGATGCGAGCGCAACTGGAATATAAGTGCGAGTGGTACGGACGAAAACTGGTCAAGATTGACCGCTTTTTTCCAAGCAGCAAACGATGTCAATGCGGTTTCGTAATTGAAAAATTGCCTTTGAATGTTCGCAGTTGGGACTGCCCTAGCTGTATGACAATAGGCATTGACAGGGACATCAACGCTGCAAAAAACATACTCGCTGCGGGACTCGCAGTGATCGTCTGTGGAGCGGACATAAGACCTGATAACCATAGTGTTAAAGGAGCGAGTGCGGTCTTGGGGGTTTCCCCCACTCGCCTTTCGCGTGGGCAGTTGCGGAAAACTCGAAAGAGAAAGAAACAGAAACCCAAATAGTGATGTTTGGGAATCACCGCACTTCTAGGGCGGTGAGGATGTCAAGATGTTGCTTTGGATTTAAATCCTGCCAATGTTCGTGCTTGGATCAATCAAGGTGTAACTTTCCGAGAAATGGGTTTATACGATTTAGCCGTAGAAAATTTTGATATTGCTGGGATCATTGGCAACAGTTTACACGAAAGGATTTATGCCGAACGGGGTAGAGCTTATCACCTAAGAGGAGATTGGAATTGTGCGGTAGCAGATTATCAAAATGCTTTAGAGTTGTTAGCTTTACAGCCTAATTTAATTAACTATCAACAAAAAGTACAAAGTTGGCTCGATGAGCTACTTGATCCGTCCAAAAACTTTCTTGATTAAGTAACACATTAATTTTTTTGTGGTTGTTTGGGATCAAGCCAAAAGATTCTGCTTTGATTAGGAGCTAGTTGAGAACTGTATTGCTCCATTAAGCTTCGGGTTTGTTCTGGAGCAAAATTATAATTGAGTTGTTTTCTTAAAGTTGCGACTCTAGCTTCTGTTTCTTCAACTTCAGCACGTAATTCTTTTAATTTAGTTTGTTGAGCAAAATTATAGGGTAACAATTTTCCCAAAGAAGCGATCGCAATCAGAGCTAGAACGCAATTAAAAATCAGCTTGATTCCAGTTTCAATTGTTAATTCTGTGTAAAATTTTTGTCGAGCAGCCGATTTAGGTTGTGGAGAAATCATAGTTAAGCGTGAACAAAACAGGAGTTGGGTCTTTAGACTAGCAATTTTTTTTAACGATCACCAGAGCTTAAATCCACAACTCCCTAGAAAACTCCTGTTGTCCTAAGAAAAAATTACAATTATCGCTACAAATTAAGATTTATAAAGTTCAGTAGAAAGTCGGAGAGCTAGGATTCCGGGAATTAGAGCGATAACTAAAGCAATTAAAACTTGAGTATCTGATAAAGGCATATTGAATTTAACTCCTTACAATCAAAAGATTTATCAACTACTTTGCGTCAAAACTGCCCCCTTACGAAACATCTTGTAACAAGATGCAACATAAATCGCTAGTTCTCAAGTAAACCACAAGTAAAGACTAAGAAGGGTTTAAAATCTTTCTATACCTTAAAATCCTGTGATTTAACTCATATTCCTATTTAGAGAAAAGCTGTTAATGCTAGAACAATTGATCGATTCTTTAGTATCTTCTGGAGCTAAAATTCCTCTAGTACTGTTAATTTTAGTCGCGTTAGAAGCCGTGTTATCAGCCGACAATGCGATCGCCTTGGCTGCCATTGCTCAAAGTTTGGAAAAAGGCGAACAACAACAAAAAGCTCTCAATATTGGCTTATTATTGGCTTATGTTTTAAGAATATCTTTGATTTTGACAGCAACTTGGGTGGTCAAGTTTTGGCAGTTTGAATTATTAGGAGCAGTTTATTTACTATGGTTAGTGTTTAATTATTTTACAACTCCTGAAACTCAAAACGAGCAACATCATCATTTAAGTTTTTCTTCTCTTTGGCAAATTATTCCGCTCATTGCCGTAACAGATTTAGCTTTTTCTCTCGATAGTGTTACTACCGCCATTGCTGTAGCTGAAGATACCTGGTTGATTGTGGTTGGCGGTACTATTGGTGTGATTACTTTAAGATTTTTAGCTGGGTTATTTATTCGTTGGCTAGAAGAATATACTTATTTAGAAGATGCAGGCTTTATTACTGTTGGTTTTGTGGGTTTGCGTTTATTGTTAAAAGTTATTGCACCTGAATTAGTACCGCCAGAATGGGTGATGCTCGCACTGATCTTTGTTTTGTTTGTGTGGGGTTTTTCTAAACGTAATCCCTTAGAAACTTCTGAAGATCAGCAAGAAATTAATTCTTAAATTTTTTGGGTTTCAGCCCAACGATTAGAACCTAAATCGTTACAATAAAGTTAATTAACCCTGATTCAGACCAAGCCTATCGATACTATCTACGGAAACCTCAAAGGACTTAAACCTAGTCAACTCAAGCAGCTACAAAGACTGTATCATCAGAAGCTGCCTGGCGATCGCTTGACAACGGTCGAATTTGCTCAAAGACTAGCAGCAATCAGTACAGAGATTAATCAAGTTGTCTGTGCTTATGTGAACCGTCGTGGACAAGTAATTCGAGTAGGAGTGGGAACTCCCCATCAAACCCAAATTCCTCCTTTAGAATTACCTCGTTACGGTGCAGAACGTCTCTGTGGCATTCGTTGTCTTGCCACCAAACTCAAACAAGAACCACCTAAAGAAGCTAGTCTTACGGCTATGGTACGTCAGAGATTAGATGCATTAGTTATTCTGACCTTGACAGGAACAGGAATGACCAGAAGAGGTGGTGGAGCGACTGGTTACGTCAAAGAAACGTATTTAGCTCATTTAGTGCCTCAATCAGAGTTAAATCTGGACAATCAAAATTATTGGTCAGTATCACCACCCTTAAGTTTAGACCTGCTCAGTAAACAAGACTTTCTTAGTTTGGTTGAAGGCTTAGAAACCGAATTTGAGCGAGAATATTTAGGGCAAGAAGTAGATGCAAATCGCGACCGCGTCGTCATTGTCGGTCTACAAACTGACCGCATTAGTCAAGAACAATTTGAAAATTCTTTACAAGAATTAACTCGTTTGGTGGATACCGCAGGCGGAGAAGTTATCTACACCATTCAGCAAAAACGCCCTCAATCTCATCCTCAAACTGTAGTAGGTGCAGGCAAAGTTGAAGAAATCGCCCTCAAAGTTCAAACTCTAGGAGCTAGTTTAGTCGTATTTGACCGAGATCTTTCTCCTGCTCAAGTACGAAATTTAGAAACCCAATTTGGAGTAAGAGTAGTAGATCGAACTGAGGTAATTTTAGATATTTTTGCTCAACGCGCCCAATCTCGTGCAGGAAAATTACAAGTAGAACTAGCTCAATTGGAATATATGCTACCTCGTCTGATTGGCAGAGGGGAAGCAATGTCTCGTTTAGGAGGTGGAATTGGAACTAGAGGTCCCGGTGAAACTAAACTCGAAACTGAACGCCGTGGGATTCAAAAACGAATTGCTCGTTTACAACAGGATGTCAATCAACTCCAAGCGCATCGTTCGCGTTTACGTCAACAACGTCAAAAACAAGAAATTCCCACAGTCGCGATCGCGGGTTATACTAATGCAGGGAAATCTACCTTAATTAACGCTTTAACCAGTGCTGATGTTTATACAGCAGATCAGTTGTTTGCTACTCTCGATCCGACTACTCGGCGTTTAGTTGTTCCTGATGCTGTTACAGGGGAAGCACGGACGATTTTATTAACCGATACGGTTGGTTTTATTGAAGAATTACCACCTTCTTTAGTTGATGCTTTCCGAGCTACTTTAGAAGAAGTTATCGAAGCAGATGCTTTACTCCACGTAGTCGATTTATCCCATCCTGCTTGGGAAAATCAAATTCGTTCAGTCATGAAAATTTTACAAGAGATGCCCATCGCTCCTGGTCCAATTTTAATTGCTTTTAATAAGTTAGACCAAGTTGATAGTGAGACTTTAGCAAGGGCAAGAGA
Organism: Stanieria cyanosphaera PCC 7437; assembly: GCF_000317575.1. Lineage (NCBI taxonomy): Bacteria > Bacillati > Cyanobacteriota > Cyanophyceae > Pleurocapsales > Dermocarpellaceae > Stanieria > Stanieria cyanosphaera. Next base: position 3,923,679 of record NC_019748.1, read on the forward strand.
AGAGTTTCCTCTAGCGGTATTTATTTCTGCTAGTCAGCGATTTGGTTTAGAAACCCTACGGCAAAAATTAGGGGAATTGGTTCATTATGCTGGTGATGGCAGTCGAGCAGCTAAAGAAGAATAAATAAAGTCACAAAGCGATCGCTCTACAACTAATAAGTTACTGATTAAGAAAAGGCGAGACAAGCAAGGCAGCACAGGCAGAAGCTTTAAAAGAATATGCAGCTTTCTATGCACATCAGCTTATACCCAGAGACAAAAATAAATCCGGCTTAAATTCAAGTTGATTTAATTGAGAGCAGATTATCTTAAAGAAGAGATATGTTGTTGAGAAAGATCTTTGAATCAATATGAAAAATTTATCTTTGGACTATACTTCAATTCAATCTCTTCCCGAAATTTGGGCGATCGCAGCAAGCAAGTTTGGTAATACAATTGCTTTAGACGATCCTCATGCTCAACCTGAAGTAAAAATAACCTATCAAGAGTTATCGGTAAAAATTAATCAATTTGCTGCTGGTTTACAAGCATTAGGAGTTCAACCGTTTGCCAAAGTTGCACTATTTGCTGATAATAGTCCTCGTTGGTTTATTGCCGATCAAGGAATTATGATGGCAGGAGCAGCTAATGTAGTACGTTCTGCTAATGCCGAACAACAAGAATTACTGTACATTCTTGAACATAGTGATAGTAGTGCTTTAGTCGTAGAAAATCTTAAAACTTTAAATAAATTAGGTTCTTCTGTTGCAGATTTACCTATCGAATTAATTGTTTTACTTAGTGATGAAACCCCTCAAAGTGAGCTATCGATTCAGATCGTTAACTTTGAGCAATTAATGGAAACAGGGAAAAATCATTCTCTTCAACCAGTACAACAAACCAAAGAAAACTTAGCTACTCTCATTTATACTTCTGGAACAACGGGCAAACCCAAAGGTGCAATGCTTTCCCACGGCAACTTATTGCATCAAGTCAATAATCTCACTTCAATTATTAAAGCAGATGTAGGCGATCGCGTTTTAAGTATTCTTCCTAGTTGGCACGCTTACGAACGTAGCGCAGAATATTTTCTGTTTGCTCAAGGTTGTACTCTTTATTATACTAACCTGCGATCGCTAAAAAGTGATCTGCAAAAATATCAACCTCATTATATGGTTGCCGTTCCCCGTTTATGGGAATCAATTTATGAAGGAGTGCAAAAACAATTTCGCGAACAACCACCCAGCAAACAAAAACTAATCAACTACTTCTTTGAAATTGCTGAAGAATACATTGAAGCAAGGCGAATTGCTGAGGGAATGAGTTTAGAACATCTTAATCTTTCTGTTGGTGCAAGATTATTAGCTAAAACTAAAGCAAGCTTATTATTACCTCTCTACAATTTAGGCGACCGGATCGTCTTTAAAAAAGTTCGTCAAGCAGTAGGCAGTAACGTCAAAACTCTAGTTAACGGTGGTGGTTCTTTAGCAAAACATTTAGATGATTTTTATGAAATAGTTAAAATACCCCTTTTAGTTGGTTATGGACTGACAGAAACCTCTCCTGTGACTAACGCCCGTACTTTAAAACATAATTTTCGAGGTACAGCAGGAAAACCCATTCCTGAAACAGAAATTAAAATAGTTGATCCGCAAACCCGACAGACTCTTCCTCAAGGGCAACAAGGATTAGTTTTAATTCGGGGGCCTCAAGTAATGCAAGGATACTATAAAAATCCTGAAGCAACAGCAAAAGCGATCGATCCTGAAGGTTGGTTTGACAGTGGTGATCTTGGTTGGGTCACACCAGATAACGATCTAATTTTAACAGGAAGAGCAAAAGATACGATTGTCTTAAGTAATGGTGAAAATATTGAACCACAACCGATTGAAGATGCTTGTGTTCGTAGTCCTTATATTGATCAAATCATGTTAGTTGGACAGGATCAGCGTGCATTAGGAGCTTTAATTGTTCCTAATTTAGATGCGCTACAACAATGGGCAACAAATCAAAAACTCAATCTTAATTTACCTGCTCCTAATACTTCTTTAGCAGAAATTAGCCAAAGTGACTTATACAGCAAACCAGTTCAAAACTTATTTCGCCAAGAATTAAATTCCCAAGTTCAAAATCGTCCTGGTTATCGTGCTGATGACCGAATAGGAACATTTCGGTTAATTTTAGAGCCTTTTTCTCAAGAAAACGGGACGATGACCCAAACTCTTAAAATTAAACGTCCTGTAGTGCAACAACGTTATCAACAACTGATAGATAGTATGTTTGCCGATAAATAAGTACCTAGGCACAATTAATAATACTTTCCTATTTTCCCCAACTTTCTCTCAACCATGTAAATTATTTTCCACGACTAGCTAAAAATCAGCAAATCGAAAAATTGAGGTTATAACGTATAAGGTATTGAGGAGGAAAAATCATGGATTATGTAAGCTCTAGTTTGATGCTTAAAAGACCTGTTACGGTCAAAGCAATTGTTACTACCCGTTGGAAAGAAGAAGTACAAGTTCAACTGCAAGGTCAAATTCAACAGCTTGACGAACAGATGCAGCAGATAGATATGCAGGGACAAAGAACTATCGAGGAAATCCAGAAAAAAGGAGCTAGTAACCCGCAAATCGATAATATTAAGTCTCAAGTTAATCAGAAAAAAAGTGAATTGCTCAATAAAAAAAATCAATTGCTACAACAACTTCAACAAGTACAGTTACTAGAATTAGACCAAGAAGTAGTTCAAGCGCAGATGGAAAGTTTCTTCAGAATTGAAAAAGGTGACAATCTTGTTAGAAAACTTAATGTTGAAGTAGTGTTAAGAGATGGCGTAGTTGAAGAAATTCGCGGAGAACTCTAGACTACTAAAATAAATACATTTTAAGAGAAGGAATAATTTGCCTTCTTTTTTTATGTTTGTGGTTTGCCCTAAACTGTAATCTAAAAAAAGTAAGTAAGATGCAACAACTACCGTGACCAATCATCGCCATACTCGCGTTATCTGTTTGGGAGAAATCTTGTTTGATTGTCTAGCTGACCAAATTGGACTTTCTTTACCAGAAGTTACTTCTTGGACAGCTTATCCAGGAGGCGCACCTGCCAATGTCGCTTGTGCTTTAGTTAAATTAGGTATTCCTGCTGCTTTTATTGGTTGTGTGGGGAAAGACTCAGCAGGAGAAGAATTAATTCAGCTTTTAGATGCAGTTGGGGTAAATAGGACAGGCGTACAACGTCATGAAACCGAACCAACTAGACAAGTTTATGTGTTACGTTCTACTACAGGAGATCGTCAATTTGCTGGATTTGGAGACAACCCAGTAGATGGTTTTGCAGATGCTTATCTTCAAGCTGACGAATTACCGATAGAACTTTTTGTTGAAGCAGAATATTTAGTGATTGGGACTTTAGAGTTGGCTTATCCAGAAACTAGAGTTGCTGTTTTTCGAGCTTTAGAATTAGCCGATCAATATCATCTCAAAATAGTTTTAGATGTCAATTGGCGACCAATGTTTTGGGAAGATGAAACAGAAGCTTTACCTTTGATTCAACAGCTTTGGCAATACGTGGATTTTGTTAAATTAGCAGAAGAAGAAGCTCAATGGTTGTTTCAAACAACTGATGCAGCAGCGATCGCACATAAACTTAATTCAGTAGAAGGAGTTTTGGTGAGTGGAGGCGATGCCCAAGTGAGTTATTGCCTCAGCGATAATGCAGGTAGAGTAACTCCTTTTTCGGTTGAGGTTATAGATACGACTGGCGCAGGAGATGCGTTTTTAGCTGGATTTATTGCTCAATTGTGTCAACACAAACTGAGTAGTCTAAGCGAGCCTGAGATTGCCCGCGAAATTGTTACTTATGCTTGTGCGGTTGGAGGTTTAACTACCACTAAACCAGGTGCGATCGCTGCTCAACCGACAACTATGGAAGTAGAAGCTTTTCTTCAGAAACAAAAAAATTCTTCGTAGTCGATGAAAACAGAAAGAGAGCCGACGACTTGCCGTGTTTCGTCTCGACTCTCTAACTGGTTCGCTCCTCACACGCTTGCTATAGTAAATAAGCTTGGTTGATTTGTCAACAGGATTTAAGTTTTTTTATGTAAAGATTTTTTTTGCTTTAAGTAAAGATTAACTAAGTTAATTTACAAGCTGGCTATAGTTCACTCAAGGGGATCACGCCTAATTGTTGTAGTAGTAAAGCTAAAAAATACTGTACTAATGCTACTAATCCCAACCTTGCTTGGGCTAATTGAGGGTTAATTCTGCCAAAAATACGGCAATTAGCTTCAAAATCGAGCATTGTTTGACTTAGATTTTCTGCTAATTTGAAACAATTAAAAGATTGAGAACTAGCAAAAACATCAACCAGATTGACTAGTTCAAGAATCAAAGTGCGATCGCTTTCATCATTGAGGAAAAAATTTCCTTGGCTATTTAACCCAGAAAAAGAACAGGAAGCAAGCAGATTCCAACTACCAACAGCAAAATTACTAGCTTTCAGTTTAATTAAACCTTCTCGTTCTCCTAAACGTAACAAAGAACAACAACGTGCATGAACGTATTGTAAGGAAAACAAATTATTATGATTACATAAATGGTTATTTTCATTGACTGTGGTGGTTGTCTCTAGAAATGCAATCAGTTGACCTAACCAATTGATCAAACTTGATTCTTTTAAAGACAAATCAATCCAACCTGAAGCTATTAATTCAAGCTCAAACTCCAGACTGGTTTCTTGAGAACAATTTTGAATGCTTGTAAAAATTTGAATTAGCTCTTTTGCCAACATAAGAGGTGACAATTGCCACTGACTAGCTAGAGGAAAACAAATGGCGCAACGATACTTAACCTTGTTTGAATTAGTTTTATGGGAACGAGATAAAATAATTTTTTCTGGTATTAAGGTAACTAAAGATTGTGATAGGACATAAAAATTATGTTGTTGTTGATATGAATTAATTGCGTACTCTAGCTGCTGTTGCAGAGAATATTTAATAGCAATGGAATCAAACTTGAGATGTAGTTTAAAAAACTTATCTAAAAAGGTATTTTTTGATACATTGTTATCCATGTAAAATCAAATATGCATCGATATAATCAATTTGCCTCCTCACTATGCACTTCTCCGAAAATTCCGCAGAGGCATCTCGCCCATTTTTAACTTGGCAGAGGATCATCGATTGGGGTCATACCCATTATCGCGATCGCATTTTCAGAAAAGATGAACGTGTTCCGGCTCGTCCTGGATTACTATATTTAGTAAACAAGGGTGCTATTCGTCTAGTAGGTGCTGCTCAAAGTAGCATAGTTAACTTTGATGATGGCGAATCCTCCGAACCTCCATCTGATTTACCAGAAGAGGCTTTTTTAGGATTTGTTGATGCCGGTCAACCCTTTGAAATTGTGGCACAATCTCCTTTTAATCTTCAAGCTTATGCCCATGTAGACCGAACTGAAGTAGTTTGGATGTACTGGCATGACTTAGATAATTGGCCTCATTTTCGTAAAGAGGTTTATGAATCATTTCGTTATCAGCATCAGCGTAAATTGTTATGGCTTAGTGCTTTAGGGCAAAGACGAACCATTGAACGACTGATGAATTTTCTGACTTTATTGATAGAAGAATATGGAGAACCTTGTGAGAACGGCTATTGTCTACCTTATCTTTTGACTCATGCTCAAATTGGTAGTGCGATCGGTTCAACCAGGGTAACTGTTACCCGTTTAATGGGAAAACTACGTCGCCAAGGTTTGATTTCAATTCAAGAGGATAACCTGATTTGTATGCCTCATTGGGAAACAGCCAAAAATTACAAAGAAAAGTAGAATTTTGCCCCACTATCGGGACTTGCTTGCGCCCAAACTTTACCCCCGTGACGATAAATTATCCGTCCCACAGTAGCTAAACCAATACCCGTACCTGGAAATTGGGTTTCTGAATGAAGTCTTTGAAAAGGAATAAACAGCTGATCAACTAGATGAGATTCAAAACCAGCCCCGTTATCTTGGATACAGTAGGCTAAATTACCGTCATTTTGAGGAATAGCTTTAAACTCAATTTTGGCTTTAGCTTGATGAGCAGTATATTTCCAGGCATTATCTAACAGGTTATTTAAGACAATTCGTAATAATCGGGGGTCACCTTTTACTACTAAATTTGGTTCAACGATCGCTTCTAAGTGACGATGAGATTGACGAGCTTTTAATTCGGCAATAATTTCTGTCGCGATCGCACTGAGATCGACACTGACACATTGCATTTGAAAACGAGTAACGCGAGACAATTGTAATAGAGCTTCAATTAATTCAGCCATTCGGTAACTATTGGCTCTAATTCGTTGCAAATAATGTTTACCTTGATCGTCTAGTTGTTCTTGATAACGTTCCCACATTACTTGACTAAACCCATTAATAGCTCTTAAAGGTGCTTGTAAGTCGTGAGATACAGAGTAAGAAAAAGATTCTAATTCTCGGTTAGCAGCTTCGAGTTGAATGGTACGTTTTGATAAAGCTTGTTTGACAGCAATTAAATCTGGTAAGTCACAAGCAAGATAGAGAATGGCATAGATTTCTCCTGTTGGTTTAGTTAAAGGAATTTTATAAGTATCAAATTGATAGAATTCTTCACATAAAATTCTACTTTCTAGTTGATGGATAATTTTACCTGTCCGAAAAACTTGCTCGCTTTCTTGAAGAAATTGTTCTCGATATTCTGAAGAAAAACACTCTTCAATCTTTTTACCTAGTAATTGTTCAGAAGAATCAAAACCAAGACTGGCAGCAAAACTTTGATTGCAATAAGATATCCTTAAATTATCTCGTTTCATCACCAGCAGATAATAAGGTAAAGCATTAAAAATAGTTTTTAATTCATCGAGAGATTGAACTAAATCTTGTTCAAGATAGCGGTCTAATTTTTGGATTTGAGTTTCATTTTGTTTGGCTTGAGTAATATCAATTACGACGCCAATCATTGCCACTACTCGATTGGCAAGATCATTTATGGGTTTGGCAATCGTTTTTACCCAACGAATATTATGATAATTGTCTACTATACGATATTCTATTTCTAAATCCCGTTGAGCTTTAACAGCTTTAATAGCAGCTAAATCAATTGATTGTCTTTCTTCATGATGAATAGTTTGCAAAAAACTAGCATAACTGCCATCAAAATTATGCTCAGATAAAGACAAAATAGTTAAGGCGCGCGAGTCTAGTTTGACTAAGTTAGTTTGAAGATTCCAATGCCAAATTCCACTTTGGCTAGCTCCTAAAACTAATTCTAATCGTCTATTTGTTTCCAACAGTTCGGTTTCGGTAACGATTAAATTAGTAATATCTTTTGCCATAGAAATCATTAATTCAGTGCCATCATTGAGTTGGGCTACAGGAGTAGAAAATAGCTCCCAAAAGCGTTTTTCTCCGTGGCGAGTAGTTACCGTAACTTCGCTACGAGTAGTTACAGTCGTTTCTTCTAATTCAGAATTGAGATCGATTTTGTTGGGTAAATTAAGTAAAGAATTAACGACTCGTTGAAAAGTAGCTTCATGATCGAGATTAGAATTAAGCGATCGCACTATTTCTTGATGTTTGAGATCTGCTCTTCTAATCCATTCGGTAAGAGTAGGAATTTCTTCTAATCCATAACCAGTTGTTTCTTGCCAACTTTTGTTAAGATGCAAAATCTTACCATCAGAGCGATGAATCATCATCGGAAACGGTGCATTAGTAAAGCAGAGACGAAATCTTTCTTGACAAAGATTAGTATGAACGGGAGATTCTTTAAGAAAATTAGAATTTAGCTGACTTTTTTCAAGAGTATTGATAGAAAAAGCTTGGTTTGCCTGAAAATATTCTGCCAATTCAATCTCTTCTAATAATAAGGGAGCTAAATGTAATTGGGCGCGTCGATCCGTTTCATAGGAAACTTGGGGATAGGATTCTACCCACTGATGAATGAAGCTAATATAACTAAGTAACGTAATTAAATAATTATACATTTCCAAGCCCAAAAATTGACGTACGGTTTGACGACAAGTTTTTGCTTGAGATGATTGAACAAACAGTAAAACAGCACAACGCAATAAACTGTGTTCGATTTCCGAGTTAGTTTGCCAAGTGCAATCTTGATTAGCTGGTTGATTTAAATATTCAAAATCTTCGGTTAAGTCGGCTTCGCTTTCAGGCAAAACAGAACGATTTAGTGTTAAGATTTCTCGGGCTGTCATACCCAAACAACGCAAACTACAACTATGACAAATGACAAAATAAGGAACAGAACAATAACGCCCCAGATAAACAAAAAGTTTTTCTTTAAATAAAGTTGGTAAAGGATTTTGATAATAGGCTAACGAAGTTTGCTGCCACAAGCTAGCTAGTATTGATGGTGTAGCCATAGCTGGTTCTAAAAAAGCAGGAAAAAACCCTAATTTTTTCACAATTTCTGCTTTAATTTGACTGTTTGTGGGCATAATTTCAGGTTGATTCCTAAAAATAAAAAGATAGAGTAAGCATCATTAATTTAAGTTATGCCTATTACATTAAGGAAAACTTAAACTTAATCTTGGCGAACAATAATTTAGTTTTTTTTAACAATAGATTCTGTTCAGAAATTAAGTTGAAACTATTACTACAGTGTCTTAAATTTAAATTATCGAACAAGTTGAATAGTTAGATTCAATTTCTAAGATTTAATTTACTAAAACCACTCATTTTACCTGGATTTAATAATCCACAAGGGTCTATTTTGTGCTTAAATTGTACTTTCTGGTGATCGATAGTTTTATTCCCTCCAGCTTCAATAGTGTAAACATGAGGATTGGCAATAAAAGCACCGTTAGCTTCGTGATAATCAATGATTTGATTGAGTCTAGTTGCTGTGGTATAACGAACTAATTGCAAACCTGCGGGAACAGCTTTACCACCAGCTTTCAAAAACTCTAGATGAATTACAACTTCATCGCCAAAATATTGATACATTTGTTCGACTCGTTCTAGAGTGAAATAAAAAGTTTGCAGATAAGTTAAATTAGGGTCAACACTGCGAGCATGAAGCGTGGTATGATTCCAAGCAAATTCTAATAAACTTGTACCTGCGATTTCCTTTGCCTTTTTACAATAAGTGATTTCGCCTTGATATTCTGCAATTAAAGCTTTCATCGCTGCCAAATCGTATTCCGAGATCATTAATAGGGCGCAATGTTTTCCTGAAGGCAAATAATTTTGTAAAGCTGTAAAGTAGGAAGGAATCGGAGCAGCATGAATACTAACTAATTTTTTAACAATCCCATCACTATCACTTAAAGCTTGTCCAAATTTAGCTGCACTCATAAATTGATCGAAAATCACAATCATTTCTGCCCAAGGATAGGCAGGTGCGAGGGGAATTTCTAATTGAGTAATAATACCTGTAGTTCCATAACCATGAATAACTTGTTGAACCTCATCTCCTGATAATTCAATCACTTCTGGTGTTTCAGTCATAGTTACTAACCGCACGCGCTGCAAATTACCTCGTTCTTTGAGTTGTCCGTAAGTAATTGAACCCATCCCCACACTACCACCGCCAATAAAACCACCAATAGTAGCTGTACGATAGGTAGAAGGTGCAATTCGCAGTTCCCAACCAATTTCTCGCGCCTGTTTATCAAAAGCTGCCATTTTAACCCCTGGTTCAACCGCAGCCATACCTGGTTTTAGCCAGTGAATTTGATTCATTTTGGTTGTGTCAAGAATTATTCCTGCTTCTAAGGGAATACATTGTCCGTAGTTACCTGTTCCTGCACCTCGAACTGTCAAGGGAACTTGATGACAATAACACAGTTGAGCAATTTTAATTACTTCGGCTTCATTGCTAGGACGAACTACTAAATCTGCTCGTTTATCTTTGAGTTGTTCGTAGAGAATCGGGCTAAAATGATAATAATCGAGAGATAGCTTAGCAATTTGATTAGATTCAGTAATAATTTCTATACCTTTAAGTTTATCCGCGATCGCTTGCCAAGCATTTAAATGAGTAGTCATTAGTTGTTTCTCTTTGGTTTTTGTGATTGATTTTATTACTATAAAAAAAATTTCTTAAGCTACGGAGAGTTTTTCCCAATAGCGAAACCAAAAGCTCGACAATGATACTAAATCCGATTCTCAAAGTACACTTATCGATTGAGAGTTTAAATTAGCTTAAAAGCCTTCTGCCTCCTGGAGATGCTGTGTGCTGTTCGGGCTTCTTCCATTCGGAGGTTTCCTCAGAATTCAATTCCGCCCACGGTATGAGGATTACTCCCAAAAGCTTTTAGTTAATCATTCACCGTTGTTATCGGTTACTGCGTTATGTTTTACGAGGTTTTCGCTACTTTACTTTTTGTCTAGAGATGCAGACTTTTCGTTTCTAGGGTTCAACTTAGAGAGTCATTCACAACCCTCCCACCGTATATGAAGATTTTACGTCTAAATCCTTAAGTTCGATTGATCCCTTCGGCACAGCAGAGGGTCTATTTTTCACAGAAAGATAAAAAAGTTACAAGGGAATTTGATTAATTTGAGCTTCAACTTCTAGGCTAATACTTCCCCTATCCACATTCATTTCTTGAATGCGAAACTTCGTCCCCTGATAGTTTACATAAGATGAGTTAATTAATTTCTTAAGTATTTCCATAAAGGCAACTAAAATTTCTAAAGAAAGTGCCTGTCCTTCTTCAAAATAAAACTTTTCCATTAACACAGGATGCTCGTGAGTACGCGGATGTATTACACCTGTAAAGCAAACTTGTTGAGTTTTATCTTTTTCGCAGACTTGTAAATTGCTACTAAAAACCACTTTACCTTCACCAGGTAAGCGTAACTCCATTGGTCGGAGAAATTTGAGCAGGACGATTTGACCATCTACATTTAACTCTAAAGGAAGAAGTTTACTAAGAAAATAATCTGAATTCAAATTTTGATTGAGATCTGCTTCTGTCATAACCAATCTTCCCGTAGAATTTATGGGTTGGTTTAGTTCGATTTTGCCGAAAAGAACACTTAAAAGATTAATAGCAATTCCATCTAAATCAAGTTCAATTTTCTGCACATGAAGATCTTGCTGCGTTACCAATCCTTTGCCTGTAATCGAAATCGAATCGACTTCTCCCTGAACTATTTTGATTGGGTTGGTACGAATATCTACATCTAGTTCTTGTGCTTCCTCTACTTGTTCAGATAGTAGGTTTTCCGCTACCTTTGAAATCGCTTGTTCGTCTAGTCTTTGTTCGCTTGACATCGCATTTTGCTACTGTTGAAACACCTGTTTTAGGGATATCAAAAAAATTTAGAAAATGTTTCATCCTAAAGTTAGACTAATTTGAAATAGATTTAGATAGAGTTAAAAAAAAGTCCTCAGCTTCACCAGTACCTACGAGTAAAGTTAATGGCATTTCAAAGTAAATTCGATTGAATACTTACATCTCTTGTATTAGTAGAATGCTAAAGCTAAAAAATCTTTTGATTAACTTATTAATTGTTATCTTAATTGTCTTGGTAAGTGATTTAACGTTCATTACCCAAGCAAAAGCTGTGACGCAAAATTTTCAATGGACTGGTTCAACGGGATATTGCGCCAAAGCAACCTTTACCTATGATGAAACAACCGCCACAAAAATTATTTCTGAACAAGGTGCTGGTCGTACTAATCAGTTAAAGTCTCTCATCGTTACCTTTTATACTCCTGCTGGAGAAACTATTCACCAATACGAAAATGTAGTTAATGGTGAGACTAGAGGAAATTATTTTGAATTCAACTTCGATACAGCAACTCAAAAACTTTTTGGAAATATCGATCTAGGTGGTGAACTGTCTGGAGAATTGTTTTTGAAGGGAACAGTCAATCAACAATTATCCTTAATTGAAATTGAACCATCTGGCGAAGAACATCTGATTGATACCGATGCTGTTGTTAGTTTCGCTGCGGAGAAAAATTAAATACATTCATTTCTCTGGTCTTTGTTAATGGTTAATAATTGGTCGCTACGCGCACCTTCGGTGAGGTTGATTATTCATCCCTCATAATTAGTAATTAGTAATTAGTAACTGATAACTGGTCACCGAAATTTATCCTGCATAAAAAAATTAGTATCGACGTAACTAGAGAGTGAAGACAAACAACAACAAAAAACAAACAAATTTACTTTAGAGGTCTAGAACAATGAAAAAAGCTGCACTAATCATCTCCACTCTCGCTTTAGCTCTTTCTCCTGTAGCTGCATTCGCCGGGCAAGCACAAAGTAATGTTCAAGCTGGTTCTAATACTGCTGTAACTCATGGCATTGGGAATGTTACTAATCAAGCTGTTTCTAACGATTTAACTCAAACTCAATTAGGTTTGGATGGTTACAGTATCGATCCTCAAATTCAACAATCGGTACAAGCTGGACAAAACCAAAGTGCTACTTCAGGTATCGGCAATGTAACTAACCAAGGTGTTTACAACAGTGCTGATCAATTACAATCTGACTTTGATTATCTTCCTTACTAAAAATAAATTTAGCTTTCCTTCAAGCTGAACCCAGGGGCGAAATGCCCCTTTTTTAGTTATTAATATTTTTTAACTCAAAAACTCGCGCATATATTGATTAACTAATTCTGGTCTTTCTTGTTGAACCCAATGACTACAATTAGGAATATATTTAATTTGAAAGTTACTGACATATTCTTCGGTTCCGTAAGTAAGTTCTTTTCCCAAAGCTGTATCGTTTTCACCCCAAATCATTAGGGTTGGGAGATCTAGCATTTTCCACTGCTGTTGGTTATTAGTGAGAAAACTATTATCAAAAATGTTGCGATAGTAATTTAACATCGCTGTTAATGCGCCTCGTTTTGCAGCAGCATCTTTGTAAGCTTCTAAATCTTCTTGACTAAAAGCGGATTTATCAACTGCCATATTGGTAAAAGCAAAACTAATCAGTTCATAATCGTTAGACTGAATAATTAATTCTGGAAGCAATGGTAATTGAAAAAAGAACATATACCAGCTTTTTAGCAATTGTTGAGGAGAGTGCAATCCTTGAGCAAATTTGGCAGGATGGGGTAAATTGAGAACAATTAATTTATCTACCATTTCTGGATGAGCGTAAGCAAACGACCAAGCGATCGCGCCTCCCCAGTCATGTCCAACTAAAATGCAACTTTGATAACCCAATCCTTCAATTACGCCTTCTATATCTTTGGTTAATTCGCTCATTTTATAGGCTTCTACATCTTTGGGTTTGTCACTGTCGTTATAACCTCTTAGATCGATCGCAACTACTTTATAGTCTTGGGCAAATTCGGGAATTTGATGTCGCCAAGAATACCAAAATTCAGGAAAACCGTGTAACATCAGCATTAATCTACCTTCTCCTTGGGTAACGTAATGAAGATTAATACCATTGGTGTGAACGTAGCCTTCTTGCCAACCTTGTTTAAGTAAGGACATAAATTTTTTCTCCTAATATTGGATTGGGAATTACTAAAAAAAGTTACTAAAATCGAAAGAGCGATCGCTTTTTACTAAAGCAGGTTTTATTTTTAAGTGTAAAAAATCTCTGGAAACATCAATAATCCCAGCGTAAATCGTTACACTGATAACTGTACAGACGTAACATGTTACGTCTCTATTGATAACTGATAACTGATTAAGTGAATCTATTCCAAGAAGAACGTCTCTTATTTACTCCTGCTTCTCCTGAAGCTAATGCTATCCCGATTATTTTTGCTTTTCCTAATCAATACACTGTTGGGATTACTAGTTTAGGTTATCAAATTGTTTGGGCTACTTTGGCGATGCGCTCCGATGTCGAGGTAAGCCGTTTATTTACCGATTTACAGGAATATTTATCCAAATTACCTGAATTATTAGGATTTTCTTTTTCTTGGGAACTTGATTACGTTAATATTTTTAATCTCTTAGAATCTCTAGATATTCCTCTGCGGAGTAACCAACGTCAAGATCATCATCCTTTAGTTTTTGGTGGTGGTTCAGTTTTTACTGCTAACCCTGAACCTTTTGCTGATTTCTTTGATGTGATTTTGTTGGGAGATGGAGAAAATTTACTCGATAATTTTATTAATGCTTATCAGGAAATTAGAACAGCTAAACGAGAAGTTAAATTGCGTCATTTAGCCCAAATTCCTGGGATTTATGTTCCTAGTTTGTATCGAGTAGCTTATGATAGTCCCGATGGAACTATTAAATCTATTGAACCAATCGAAAACGATATCCCTGCTTTTGTTACCAAACAAACCTATCGAGGTAATACTCTTTCCGCCTCTACTGTAGTCACCCCAAAAGCTGCTTGGGAAAATATTTTTATGGTGGAAGTAGTTAGAAGTTGTCCAGAAATGTGTCGTTTTTGTTTGGCAAGTTATCTGACTTTACCATTCCGCACTGCTTCTTTAGAAAGTTCTCTCATTCCAGCAATTGAACGGGGATTACAAGTAACTAACCGATTGGGTTTACTAGGTGCTTCGGTTACTCAACATCCAGAATTTGAAACTCTGCTAGATTATTTATCCCAACCAAAATATGATCAGGTTCGTCTTAGTCTGGCTTCAGTACGAACAAATACAGTTACAGAAAAATTAGCCCAAACTCTGGCTAAAAGAGATACTCGTTCAATTACTATTGCCGTCGAAAGTGGTTCGGAAAGACTACGAAAAATTATTAATAAAAAACTCAGCAACGAAGAAATTATTCAAGCTGCCCAAAATGCCCAAGCAGGAGGTTTAAAAGCAATAAAGTTCTATGGAATGGCAGGTGTACCAGGAGAAGAGATTGAAGATATCGAAGCAACTGTGGCAATGATGCAAGCTGTTAAGAAAGCTGCCCCACGTTTACGATTAACTCTTGGTTGTAGTACTTTTGTGCCAAAATCTCATACGCCGTTTCAATGGTTTGGAGTCAATCCCGAAGCGAAAAAAAGATTGAAATTTTTAGAGAAGAAATTAGGTACTTTGGGAATTGATTTTCGTCCAGAAAGTTATAATTGGTCAGTAATTCAAGCCTTGATTTCCAGAGGCGATCGCCGTTTAGCTAATTTACTAGAATTAACTAGAGAATATGGTGATTCTGTAGGTAGTTATAAACGAGCTTTTAAACAACTTAAAGGTCAAATTCCTCCTTTAGATGATTACGTTCACACTAATTGGAAAAGCGATCGCATTTTAGCTTGGCATCATCTCCAAGGTGCTTTACCTCAAACCACTCTGATCAAACATCTTGAAGAGGCAATGAATTATTTTCCTCAATCTTCTCTAGCTTAGAGAGATTCTTTTTGTGATTGCGGAATTTGAATCACTTAACGCTAATTTGTACTGTCAAGCTGCTGCAATGGCGATCTTGCTGTGTGAAAGATAGAGAGTAGTTTTTGGAGGCTTAATATTCATTTTTCAAACGTAATAGAAAGTTCAACATAGGACAATTTCAGATTCAGAAGTAGATGCTATGATTTATGTAAAATATACTGACTAAAACTGTGGCTAAAGTAAATAAAAAAGAAGAAACTAATACGATTACTAACACTAAGAAAAAAATGAGTGTTGAAGATTACATCAAAACTCAATTTGGAAAATATGATGAAGCGATTAAAAAACTTGCCGATGCCTAACATAGAGTGGATTGAATATGATGAAGTCTTAACACTCCATCAAGTTGCAATCTCAAGATATGGAGGTTCTCAAGGCTTAAGAGATAATAACCATTGGTGTCTGGATTGAATAAACCCAGGCATCATTGTTTTTATGAGAATACGACTGATTTATACATCTTAGCTTCTCTTTATGCGGTTGGAATTGCTTGTAATCATCCTTTTATAGATGGAAATAAGAGAACCGCTTTTCAAACTGCAAACTTCTTTCTTTGCAAAAACGGAATTATTAAAAATTACGATAATGAGCGAGTGTACGAAAGAACCTTATCTTTGGCAAACAAAGTAATAAATTATTTAGAGTATGCTGATTTTTTATTAAATGGTTAAAGATGGCAATAGCGCGGTGTGAAAGGTTGAAAGTGATTTTTGAAGAGTGATCACGCAGTGCCTCGCCTTTGGCGAGATCGCATTACCAAAATAAGGATTGTAAAACAATTACGGGAATTTTTTTACAATCAAGATAAGCATATATAAAGAAATTTAAAAAAGCTGGAAATATGAAACGGATCGTCTTGATTGCTGGATTTGAATCATTTAACGCCACCTTGTACCGTCAAGCTGCCCAAATCTCTACATCTCGTTGTAATGAATTAGAAATTGAAGTATTTAGCGATCGCGATATTACCAGTTCCTCGGATAAAATAGAAAATGCGTTACAAGATGCTGATGTTTTCTTTGCTAGTCTGATCTTTGATTACGATCAAGTAATGTGGTTACGGCAACGAGTCGAACATATTGCAATTCGGTTAGTTTTTGAGTCAGCTTTAGAGTTAATGAGTCTGACACGGTTGGGTAAGTTTGTGATTGGTGATAAACCCAAAGGAATGCCGAAACCAGTCCAATTTATCCTGAGTAAGTTTAGTAATAGTCGAGAAGAAGACAAACTTGCAGGTTATCTCAGTTTTTTAAAAACGGGTCCCAAATTACTTAAATATATTCCTGCTAAAAAAGTCCAAGATTTACGTAATTGGTTAATTATTTATGGTTATTGGAATGCAGGTGGCACAGAAAATGTTGCTGCCATGTTTTGGACAATAGCTGAGAAATATTTAGGTTTAAAAGTAGGTGAAATTCCTTCAGTAATTGAAACCCCAAATATGGGTTTATTGCATCCCGATTACCCTGGATATTTTACCTCACCTAAAGATTATTTGGATTGGTATCAAAACCACGTAGGGGCGAACCACCGTTCGTCCTTACCAACAATTGGTATTCTTTTATATCGCAAACACGTTATTACGAAACAACCCTATATTCCGCAATTAATTAGTTATTTTGAAGCTGAAGGATTAATTCCTTTACCTATATTTATTAACGGCGTAGAAGGTCATGTTGCGGTTAGAGATTGGTTGACTACTAATTATGAACAATTACAGCGAGAAAAGGATAATAAAGAAATACTTTCCTTATCAGAAAATGCAGTCAAAGTTGATGCCATAATTTCTACAATTGGTTTTCCTTTAGTTGGCGGCCCCGCAGGTTCAATGGAAGCAGGAAGACAAGTAGAAGTTGCCAAAAGAATTCTTTCTGCTAAAAATATTCCTTATATTGTTGCTGCACCTTTATTAATCCAAGATATTCATTCTTGGACAAGACAGGGTATTGGTGGTTTACAGAGTGTAGTTTTATATTCCTTGCCAGAATTAGATGGTGCGATCGATACTGTACCTTTAGGTGGGTTAGTAGGAGAAGATATTTATTTAATTCCTGAAAGAGTAAAAAGATTGACAGGAAGAATAAAAAACTGGATTAAACTAAAGCAAACTCAACCAAAAGATCGCAAGATTGCAATTATTTTATATGACTTTCCTCCAGGTTATGGTGCAACAGGAACTGCTGCTTTATTAAATGTTCCAAAAAGTTTGCTTAATTTTCTGATCGCTTTAAAAGAACAAGGCTATAATGTGGGAGAATTACCTCAAGATGGCGAAGAAATTATTAATCAAGTCAAGCAAGCAGATACAACCGATTTACATTTATCATTAGAAAATTTTACTGGTAATGGAATTAAAACTGATGGTAAAGGACAAGTAGCTATTAATGTCCGTACTTTAGAAAAATGGTTGGGTTATTTATTAACAACTAGAGTAGAAAAACAGTGGAAATCTTTAACAGATACTGGCATTAAAACCTATGGTGATGATTTTCATCTTGGTGGCATTCAGTTAGGAAATATTTGGATTGGAGTTCAACCACCTTTAGGACTTTCTGGCGACCCTATGCGTTTAATGTTTGAAAAAGATTTAACTCCCCATCCTCAGTATGCTGCTTTTTATAAATGGTTACAAAATGATTTTCAAGCAAATGCCGTTGTTCATTTTGGAATGCACGGAACTGTGGAATGGTTACCTGGTTCACCATTAGGAAATACAGGTTATTCTTGGTCAGATATTTTACTCGGAAATCTGCCTAATCTTTATATTTATGCTGCTAATAATCCCTCGGAATCTCTCTTGGCAAAAAGAAGAGGTTATGGAGTTTTAATTTCCCATAATGTACCTCCTTATGGCAGGGCTGGTTTGTATAAAGAATTAATTTCTTTACGGGATTTAATTACTGAATATCGAGAAAATACTGAAAAAAATTATCTTCTGAAAGATATTATTTGTCAGAAAATCATTGATACTGGTTTAGATGCGGATTGTAAATTTACAGAAGGGGAAAAATTAGGTATTGCTTTTAATGTTGAAAATGCAAAACTGTTTAGTAAAAAAGTAATTAATGAGTATTTTGTTAAAATATATGAGTATCTACAAGTAGTAGAACAAAGATTATTTTCTTCAGGGTTACACGTATTAGGAAACGCACCTAATGATGAAAAACTAAAATCTTATTTGGAAGCTTATTTTGGGGATGATTTATCGGTAGAGTTAATTGAGTTAATAATCGCTCACAAAGACGCGGAGGCACAGAGAATTGTAGAGACGCAACATATTGCGTCTAATCAATTAGAAGAAGCACAAAAAATTAGAGATTTATTAGAACAAAATAGGGATGAATTAACCAATCTTTTGCGAGGATTAAATGGTGAATATATTCCTCCTGCACCTGGAGGAGATTTATTAAGAGATGGTTCTGGAGTTTTACCTACTGGTAGAAATATTCATGCTTTAGATCCTTATCGAATGCCTTCTCCTGCTGCTTATGAAAGAGGAAAAGAAATCGCTAAAAAAATTATTGCCCAACATTTAGAAGAAAAAGGTAATTATCCTGAAACTGTAGCAGTAATGTTATGGGGTTTGGATGCAATTAAAACTAAAGGTGAATCTTTAGGAATTTTATTAGAATTAGTTGGGGCTGAACCTGTTAAGGAGGGAACAGGAAGAATTGTCCGTTATGAATTAAAATCTTTAGCAGAAATTGGACACCCTCGGATTGATGTTTTGGCTAATCTTTCAGGGATTTTCCGAGATACTTTTGTCAATATTATTGAGTTATTAGACGATTTATTACAACGGGCAGCAGAAGCCGATGAATCTCCAGAAGATAATTTTATTCGCAAGCATTATTTAGCTTTAAAATCTCAAGGAATTGAGAATGCTTCTGCGCGACTTTTTTCTAATCCTACGGGAGATTTTGGTTCGCTAGTAAATGACCAAGTTGTTGATGGAAATTGGGAATCTGGAGAAGAACTTGCTAATACTTGGAAAAATCGCAATGTCTTTAGTTACGGACGCAAAGATAAAGGACAGGCACGCCCAGAAATTTTAAATCAATTATTACAAACTAGTGAAAGAATTGTGCAAGAAATCGATTCAGTTGAATACGGTTTAACTGATATTCAAGAATATTATGGCAATACGGGAGGATTAAAATTAGCTGCGGAAAAACAAAGTGGTAAGCAAGTTGAAGCTTCTTTTGTAGAAAGCTTTTCTAAAGATACTAATCCTCGTAAGTTAAAAGATTTATTGCGTCTAGAATACCGCACTAAATTACTCAATCCCAAATGGGCAGAAGCCATGTCTAATCAAGGTTCTGGTGGTGCTTATGAAATTTCTCAACGAATGACGGCTTTAGTTGGTTGGGGTGGTACAGCTAATTTTAGAGATGATTGGGTTTACGATCAAGCAGCAGATACCTATGCGTTGGATGCAGAGATGGCTGCCAAGTTACGGGAAGCTAATCCTGAAGCGTTTCGTAACATTGTCGGCAGAATGATTGAGGCACATGGGCGCGGTTTTTGGGATGCAGATGAAGAGAAGTTGCAGAAATTACGAGAGTTATACAACTTGACAGAAGATGAATTGGAAGGAGTTACAGTATAAAAAATTAGTTTTATCTACTGAATGCCTAAAAAAATTAGAGAGTTAAAAAATATTTTACGGAAGGCAGGTTTTACAGAAACTAGTGGCAAAGGAAGCCATACAAAATGGTCGCATCCCTTATTATCAGGGAAAATAATTTTATCTGGTAAAGATGGAAGTGATGCTAAACCATATCAAGAAAAAGATGTAGAAAAAGCTTTAAAGAGATTAAGAGAAATAAATTGATATGAATCCAAATTATTCCATTATTATTCAATGGTCAGATGAAGATAACTGCTTTGTAGCTAGTCTTCCAGAATGGGGCGAATTTTGCCATACTCATGGTAAAACTTATGCAGAAGCACTTAAGAATGCTGAAGAAGTATTAGAGTTATTAATTGAATCTGCTATAGAAGAAGGCGAAACGTTACCAGAAGTCAAAAAGTTTGTAGTCTCTTAGTTAATTAATTAACATCAAATGTAAATAATTAAATAATATCAGACTCTATCGCTTCAAACACATGGACGATGTTTTTGGGATGCGGATGAAGAGAAATTGCAGAAGTTACAAAAGTTATACAATTTAACATGAAGATGAATTGGAAAGAGTTATAGTTTAGAAACAGCTAAAGTTCATAACAAAACTCCTGCAATGCAGCTTTAGTTTGAGGAAGACCTTGATTTAAAAGTGTGTTTAAGTATTCATTTCGTGTTTTAGGTGGATTTTTAAGTCTAAGTCTCTGCTGTTTTGCTGCCAAGCATACTGCTGCTCGATTTAAATCTACTAAATGCCGAATAAATTCATCTGGATGTTGAGCTTCAATTCTATATGTTGCTAGATAATTATATGGAAAATCACTTAAGTTAAAAGTGACAATCACATCGGCTTTACAACGAATTGCTGCTGCTAGAATATGGCGATCGCCTGGATCGGGTAGTCGCAATCCTGGGATTAGTTCTTCATAACCTATCACGAGACAGTCTCTAACCCTTGCATTCATTAAATCTCTGGTTCTAATAAGTCGTTCCAACGTAAGATCTGGACGATTTTTCAGAAGATTACTAATCCATTCATCATGAATTTGATTTGTCCAACGCGCTTTAAACAAATCTGTAAGCGCAAGCTCCATCAAGAAATCTCTTAATGGAGCAAGGTATAGTACACACGAATCGTAAATAACGGTAAAATTTGACACAACTTGTTAATATCCCATATCTAATTCTTGCGCTTCAGCAACGAGTTCATCAAGAATTTTTCTCCTTTCCGTATCAATTTTATCTTTGTAATCTTTTAAGTCTTGATAACGTACTCGACGACGTGTTCCTACTTTCCGAAAAGGTATTTCTCCTGCTTCGAGTAACCCAACTAAATAAGGACGAGATACATTTAAAATATCAGCAGCTTCTTGAGTAGTTAATTCCGCGTGAATGGGTATTAACGTTACTGCATTTCCCTGAGCCATTTGTGTCAAAATGTCAATCAATAAGCGAAGTGCTTCTGTAGGGATTGCGATCGCTTCACTTTTTTGATTGATATCATCTTGGATAAGAGCAATATTTTGGACAGGAGAGCTTTTAACTAGATAGGAAGCAATTTTTCTACTACTAGCTTTAGCTAATGTAGCTTCTTCTTCTGTCGGTAACATTTTCATTGTCATGGAAATTAACCTTCTCATATTCGATTTATTGGTTTCACCAGTCTAGCAGCTTTGCGAAATAAACGTAATGAGCGAAATGAACGAAATGAAGTTTAAAAAAAAATATTATTCTAAAGGCGATCGCTTTAAACTTACGAAGAAAATTAATTAAATAACTTAATCTAGTTTAACCATCTTGTATTGGGTGACATAGACAAGGTAAGCTCCGTTCAAGAATAAAAAAAGGACTTAGAAACTCAGTGTCAATCACCGAACATAAAATACAAGTAGGGAAACTGGAATGGTTTTATCGATTAGCTGAAGCCAAGAGTGATAACCCTCCCGTGCTGTTGCTACATGGTTTACCTGCCCATAGTTATACTTGGCGCAAAATTATGCCCGAATTATCACAAACAGGATATACTGCGATCGCGCCTGATTGGATTGGTTGTGGTTTTTCGGCTAAACCTGATAAACGAGATTTTGCCTATACTCCCGATGCTTTTATTGATGCCTTGGCAGACTTTATTTCTGCCCTAGAATTGACTTCTTTTCATCTAGTTGTGCAAGGATTTTTAGGTTCAGTCGGCTTACAATATGCTTTACGCCATCCAGAACAAATTGAGCGATTAATTATTTTAAATACTCCTATTGCTACCACTGCCAAATTACCTTGGAAAATGAAACAGTGGGGTTTTCCTTTTATTGGAGACATGGCAACCCAAGATCCCCTTTTAGTCGACCGCACGTTGGAAGGAGGAAGCGGTTTTGTCATCTCTGACAAAGATTTAGATGTCTTACGCAAGCCTTTTTTACAAACTTCATCTGTAGGAAGGGCGTTAGTTGCGATTATTAAGCGAATGGCATTAGAAAAAAGTATGAACGAAATAGCAACGGGTTTGAGTACATGGGAAAAACCTGCTTGTTTGATCTGGGGAATGCTCGATCCTTGGCTAGCTGCACAGGATGCAGAGACTTTAGCTGCTAATTCTTCTATAGAAATTTTGAAACTAGCAGAAGCCAAACACTATCCTCAAGAACATTGGTCATCCGAAATTGCAGAAAAAATCAGCTACTTTTTTCGCCGTGAAGTTTTCTAAATCGACGAATTCTTGAGACAATCAAAATTGTGATAGTAAAGCTAGTTTATTTGAGTTATGAGAATTTTTCGCTCGATTTTGCCTTTGATTTTAGTATTGGTAACTACTTTCTTAGTCAGTTGCGGTAGTCCTACCGTATCTGCACCACCAACTTACACGCCAGCCAAACTACAACAAATCAAGACTTATCGTATTCCTGTAGATGTGGCACAGCAAAGAATGGCTGAATTAGGTCAATATATTCAAGCAAAAGATTGGGTAGATACTGAAAGCTTTATTCATGGGCCATTAGGACTCATCAGAAGAGATATGACTTATTTAGCTAACTCCCTTTTACCTGAAGACAAGGAAAAAGCAACTGAACTTGCTAAAGAAGTTTTTGATGGTCTTGAAGAGCTTGATGCTGCTGCTAAAGAAAAAAGCTATACCTCAGCAATTCAGAAATACGGTCAAGTTGTTCGTAATCTTAACTCTTATCTAGAACTTCTTCCTAAATCAGAAGCTAGTTAATCAAGCAGAGAAGCTAATTAGGAGGATAAACACAGGTTGATCGATCACTTAACAGTCAACAGGCAAAAGAAGGAATATTGCTTTCTCTTCTCTAAAACCTAAAAACTGGTAACTGATGACTGGTCACTGGTCACTGTTTATCTCTCCCTTTCTCCCTTTTTCGTCCTTGATTATTTAATTGCTATAGTTTATGACTAAAGTTGCCATTATTGGATGTGGAGTAATCGGAGCAGCGATCGCTTACGAATTAAGTCGCATTCCTCAATTAAATCTTACTTTAATTGACCAAAACTACCCTGCTTCTGGTTCGACTGGTGCAGCGTTGGGTGTTTTAATGGGTGTCATTAGTCATAAAACTAAAGGTAGAGCTTGGCAACTGCGTCGCGATAGTATTCAACGTTATGAAACCTTGATTCCTGAATTAGAAAGGATTACAGGCAAGGAAATACCTTTTAATCGGCAGGGTATTGTCAAACTACTATTTCCTGAAGATAATCTCGAAAAATGGCATAAATTAGCCGAAACAAGGCGTAATCAAGGTTGGGAATTGAAAATTTGGGATCGAACTCAATTACAACAACATTGCCCTCAGATTGAAAATAATCAGATTATCGCTGCGGTTTATTCTCCTCAAGATCGACAAATCAATCCTACAATTCTTACAGAAACCCTTGTTGCTGCTGCCATTAGTAATGGTGTCGACTGTAAATTTGGAGAAAAAGTAACCAAAATTATACCTCCCGATCAAAATAAAACGGAAAATTATCAAATTGAAACCACCAAGACAACTATTACGGCAGATTGGGTAGTTATCGCTGCTGGTTTGGGTTCTACTCCTTTAACTACCGCGTTACAACAATCCTTAACCCTGCGTCCAGTTTTAGGACAAGCTTTAAAATTCAAATTTGACTCTGATTTAGGTAAAAGCGATTTTCAACCTGTAGTTACAGGAGATGACAAACATATAGTTCCTTTAGGGAACGGTGAATATTGGTTCGGTGCGACTGTCGAATTTCCTCAAAATGGTTCAGAAGTGACCGCTCAACCAGAATTACTCGCTCAACTCCATCAAGATGCGATCGCTTTTTGTCCAGCTTTAGCAGCAGGAAAAATTATTCAAACTTGGATAGGGAAACGCCCTCGTCCCGAAGGACAAGCAGCCCCCGTAATTCAACAACTTCCCAATTACCCCAAAGTTTTACTCGCCACAGGACATTATCGCAATGGTGTTTTGCTTGCCCCTGCTACCGCTCAAGCTATTGCTGCCATAATTGCTAAAACATAATATAAGCTAGATCGAGAGCAATTAAAATTTATCAGATTGAACTATGGCTGGTCATAGTAAATGGGCAAATATTAAGCGACAAAAAGCAAGAGTAGACGCAAAAAAAGGTAAAACTTTTACTCAGTTATCCCGTGCCATCATCGTAGCTGCACGGAATGGTATTCCCGATCCCGCAGGTAATTTTCAACTACGGACGGCAATTGAAAAAGCCAAAGCAGCAGGAATACCTAACGAGAATATCGAAAGAGCGATCGCAAAAGGAGCAGGGACTTATCAGGATGATTCGATCCTCGAAGAAATTCGTTATGAGGGTTATGGCCCTGGTGGAGTAGCAATTTTAATTGAGGCGTTGACAGACAATCGTAACCGCACGGCTGCGGATTTAAGAGCAGCTTTTAGTAAAAATGGCGGAAATTTGGGTGAAACTGGTTGTGTCAGTTGGATGTTTACTCAAAAAGGTGTGGTGATTTTAGAAGGCGCAATTAATGAAGAAAAATTGTTAGAAGTTTCACTGGAAGCAGATGCAGATAGCTATGAAATTGTAGACGATCCAGAAAATCCAGGTGCAGAAATATTCACAGAAATAACTAATTTAGAAAATCTCAATCAAACTCTCCAAGCTGAAGGATTCCCCGTTAAAGAAGTAGAATTGCGTTGGTTACCGAGTAATACAATTGAAGTAAATGATGAAGAACAAGCTCGTTTTTTACTTAGATTAATTGATGCTTTAGAATCTCTTGATGATGTTCAAAACGTCACAGCTAATTTTGAAATGGCTGAAGAATTAATGACTGCTAGTTTAGTTTAAATGCTCTTTCATTTATTCAACTAAAATTCTTCATCTATAGATGTAATCAAGATTTCTCTAGGAGAGGCAGTTAAAATTTTGTTTCATTCTGTTGTCTAACAAATCGCCTTTACTGCAAAAACAAACCAAATAATTTCCCCAAAGTTAACTCAAAAGCCTTACCAAAATTGGGTACGAGTAAAACATCCTTTACTGCTTCAAAAAATGTGGGTTGTTCCGATTGACAACAAGTTTAATACAAACTATTCTTGTTTAGCTTAGAGCGATCGCATTTAACCTGTCTATAATCGATATGCGATCGCGCTTTGGCTCTAGATTATCTGTAAGACTTGCTAGAACTTATTTATGAAACACAATAAAAAATTAAAGCGAGTTGTCTTCATCAACAAGTTGTAAAACTCTATTGTATAAAGGTTCAGCAACCCAAAATCCAGCTTGATCGATCAAAGCATTCAATAAAGGTTTTACCTCGACAATTAAACCCTGACTTTTTGCTTCAACTAAAATCCCCAAAATTCCCGTGTAGCGTAAATTGAGCCTAGCTGCTACTAACCAACCAAGACGTTCATCAATCAACAACCGCTCGGCTTGAATTTCAACTGCCAGGGCAATTGCCTCGACTTCTCCAATATCTAGTTCATTATTTAATGCTTCCACAATGTGCGATCGCGAACAGTACGAATTTGAATCCAATCAAAAGTTTGTACTTCCGTTGCACCTGCAACAGGAAAATTGGGATCGGTTAGTTCTCGATAAACCGCTTCAGGAATAAAAACTGTTTCGTAAAGTTGATGAAGCAGATGAAGTTGGTTAATCGCAGCAAGATTATTGATAGGTGATGTGTCACTGACAACGATCACAATTTGCCCATCTCCCGCAAGTTTTGAATATCCTGCTCAAAATCTTCTACTCTGTAATGCACGGGAATGCGACGACTAGCAAGTAAGTGTTGAAAAGCAACGCGATGCATTCGGGCAAATCGACTGGCTTGAGCGAGGGTGAGTTTCTCTCTCTGAAAAAGCATGACAGCAATTTCTTGACGCATTTCCGTTTCACTCATGCGGGTTGCAGTTAAAATTTCATCAGGAACAATGATACTCATGGCTAAATTCCTCGCTAATATACCTATTTTACGTCTCTTAGCAGTTGAGAAATTTTACTTTTTCTAAGAGAACGCGATCGCTCTTCACTCCAATAACCAACCAAATAATTCCCCCAAAGTTAACTCAAAAGCTTTAGCAAAAAAAATATCTATTGCTGCTTCAACCAATAACGAGTCAATCTAATGTTTAGCCTTCGTAATCAGTATCGATTTCTACCTCAAGAGTGTCTTCATCAACTCGCACGTAGAGAATATTAGGACGACAACATACTTGACAGTCTTCTATATATGATTGTTGTGTTCCTGCACTGATATCGACAAAAGTACAATTGGGTTCGCCACAAAAAGCACAAAAAAAATCAGCCGTAGTTTGCATCAGAGATCGAATATTAAAACGTTTAATTTAATTATCCTAAGTAATTGTTTAAAATAAAACGCGATCGCTCTTTACTCTAATAACCAACCAAATAATTCCCCCAAAGTTAACTCAAAAGCTTTAGCAAAATCGGGTACAGGTAAAACATCCGTTGCAATTTCAAAAAATGCAGGTTGTTGCGATCGCCAATAAACTAAGACAGACTTTTCTTGAGGATCGATTAACCATCCTAATTGTGTACCATTGTCTAAACAATGAAGAATATTTTTTGTCACTCTAGTTTGGCTTTGTTCGGGAGATAAAATTTCAATTGTCCATTCTGGTGCAGCTTGAAACGAATCTGCTATTTCACCATTATCGTCGCGCGGTATCCTGTCCCAAGTAAATACAGTTATATCAGGTACAGTAGAACGTCCATCAAAAGTACATCTTAGTTCTGGAAAAGCCCTGGCAATTTTTTGTGGTTTGAGTGCGTTATTGAGAGCAGTTGTAAGTTCCCCTTGGATCGTGCTGTGTTTTCCTTTTGGCATTGGTTTTTGAATAATTTTCCCATCGATATATTCACTAGCGGGCTTGGTTTCTGGTAATGCTAAAAATTCTTCTAAGGTAATAGGTTTAGAGGTTGTTGTAACCATAGCGTCATTTGCCATTGGATGTTATAGTTACCTAGATCTTATTTTATATATCAATAGAATGAATAATTATTCGTGTGTGTCAAATAGCGATCGCATAAAATAAAATGTGTGTGAGGTTATCTGTAAGAGCGAAACGGTAGATATATTAGCTCAAATTAACCGCTATCTATATGATCTTTTGGTAGAGTTGATAACAAAATGCAAATCGAACCATATCACCCCAGCTACCTTGATGCTGTTATCCGTCTTTCGCTTCGGGCATGGACTCCTGTATTCGATTCGATTCAGAACGCGATGGACACTGATGTTTATCAGGCATTCTATCCCAATGATTGGCGTGTAAGCCAACAAAAAGCTGTTGAAGATGTCTGCGCTGCTGAAGACACAAATGTCTGGGTTGCTATCGATGCGGGTTCTACTGTGGGTTTTATAGCCGTGAAACTACACTCAGAGGATAGCATGGGTGAAATCTACATGGTTGCTGTCGATCCAGACTTTCAAGGTCAGGGTATTGGCACTGCTATGATCAAATTTGCTCTTACTTGGATAAAAGAAGCTGGGATGTCTGTTGCTATGGTTGAGACTGGAGGAGATACTGGTCATGCTTCAGCACGTCACACTTATGAAAAAGCAGGCTTTAGTTTGTTTCCAGTTGCCAGATATTTTAAAAAGCTCTAATTTATAGATATTAGTCTCAAGATCTGCTTAGTTTGTTGTTTTATTAATCGCGATCGCCTTATTCTAATTAGATTAGCTCTTTGGTAAATTCTGACAAGTTATCAAAAGACAACAAGTCCATTGAAATTTTTTTGTTGAAAAAGTTAATTTAAAGCTAGAGCGTTTGTAACCAAATTTTTAACTTGACAATATATGAAATACAGGCTTGGATGCCAACTTGATTACAGTCTTGCTTCTGTCAGCACTTTTATCTTCAACATCTGTGCAGTTGAAAATGAATCTCAAACTATTATTGAGGAAAATCTTCAGATCGAACCTCAATTAGAATACGAAGAATATGTTACTCCTTTTATCAATAATCGTTATCTACGATTAACTGTGCCTGAAGGCAAATTAAAAATTTCTTATCAAGCAACTGTAGACTTAACTTTTACGAAGGAAAATCCTCATGAGATTACTGAAGTACCTCCCTCAAACTTACCATTAGAAACTTTGTATTATCTTTATCCCTCGCGTTATTGTCAGTCTGACAGACTAATGCAACTGGCACAAGACGAGTTTGGCAACTTAGAACCTGGATATTCCAGAGTTCAGGCAATTTGTGACTGGATTTATAATAAAGTTACTTACTTATCTGGTAGTACAGACTCTCACACCTCTGCTTATGATATCGCCGTAGAACGTGTTGGTGTCTGTCGAGATTTTGCTCATTTGGGAATTGCTTTTTGTCGTGCTTTAAATATTCCTGCTAGGTTTGTTGCCGTCTATGCTAATCAATTACAACCACCTGATTTTCACGCTTGTTTTGAAGCTTATTTAGAAAATCGCTGGTACTTATTTGATGCTACCCGTCTTGCACCACGGGAAGGATTTGTGAAAATTGGTACAGGAAAAGATGCAGCAGATGTTTCTTTTGCCACCGTTTTTGGTAATGTTCAAATGGACAATATGAAAGTAGATATCGAACAGGTAGCAGAAGAATTACGTCAACCTGCAACTGGCGCAGATGCCAAAAGAAAGAGCGAATCTCTCGTGTATGTGCCTGATGAAAACTTTTAAATACAACTAATGATCTAAGAAGCTTTAAGAGTAGAAGAGAAAAGTAGCAAAAAAAAATTTGATTTTTTCTTAATCGACAACTAACACCGCTGCTCCATTAATTTTACCTGAGCGTAAAGCTTCTAAAGCTTGATTAGCTTTACTTAGAGCAAAAGGAGTTACTTCGGTATGAATGGGAATCTGAGGGGCTAGAGTGAGAAACTCTTCTCCATCTTGGCGAGTGAGGTTAGCAACTGAGCGTAAAACTCGTTCTGACCATAAAATTTCATAGGGAAAGGAAGGGATATCGCTCATATGGATGCCGGCGCAGACAACCACACCTCCTTTAGCTACTGCGTGTAAGGCTGCTGGTACTAAATTACCAACAGGAGCAAAAATAATGGCTGCATCCAATTCATCAGGTGGTAATTCCTCAGAACTACCAGCCCAAACTGCACCTAAATTAAGAGCAAATTGTTGTCCTTGAGTATCGCCCCGACGAGTAAAAGCATAAACTTGCTTATCTTGATAACAAGCTACCTGGAGCAAAATGTGAGCAGCAGCACCAAAACCATAAAAACCCACACGTTTTGCATCCCCAGTCATTTTGTAGGAGCGATAACCGATTAAACCA
Organism: Stanieria cyanosphaera PCC 7437; assembly: GCF_000317575.1. NCBI lineage: Bacteria > Bacillati > Cyanobacteriota > Cyanophyceae > Pleurocapsales > Dermocarpellaceae > Stanieria > Stanieria cyanosphaera. Next base: position 3,953,366 of record NC_019748.1, read on the forward strand.
GCACATAGTAGAGGGGCTGCTTGTAAATCTGGATAGTCATTGGGAATAAAGAAACAAAAATTTTCGTTAGCTACGACATATTCAGCATAACCACCATCTAGATTGTAGCCTGTGAATTGAGCGCGGTCGCAAAGATTCTCTCTTCCAGATAAACAATAACGACAACAGTTACAGGTAGAACCTAACCAAGGTACACCGACACGGTTGCCAGGAATAAATTTGCTGACTTTTGCTCCTACTTGTTCTACTATTCCAACAATCTGATGTCCTAAAATCAGAGGTAACTTAGGGTGAGGTAATTCGCCATCTACTATATGTAAATCAGTACGACAAACTCCACAAGCTCGAACTTTTAATAAAACTTGTTCTGGTTGAGGAGTAGGCACAGGTAACTCAACTTTTCGTAAAGATTGACCTGGTTCGTTAAGAATCATAGCACGCATGGCTTCTAACCCCAATGCTGTAACAAGATTATAGCGATTAGCTAGTAGAAATTCGATTATTTTTTAGTGGCAAATTTATTTTTGTGTTTGTCAGAGGCGAACGGCTTCCTTCTGTAGTGAACACCGTTTAATTTGGTATCAATTGAAAACTGCTGTAATTGAGAGAAAAGCTTGAACTATTTTGTAGCTAGAAAAGTCTATCTTTAATGGTGATCTGAATTATCTAAATAAATAATTACCATGAAACATTGGGAGGGAACTTTCCCTGGTGCAAATGGACTTAATCTTTACTGCCAAAGTTGGCATCCTCAAACTTTAGCTAAAGCGGTTTTAGTAATTATTCCTGGACACGGTGGACATAGTGGTATTTTTACTAAGATGATCAAATATCTAATTGAACGCGATTATATCGTCTATAGTTTTGATTTGCGAGGAAACGGGCGATCGCCTGGTCAAAGAGGTTATATTAATAATTGGGCAGAATTTCGAGCCGACTTAAAAGCTTTTCTTCATTTAGTTAAAACCAAAGAACCAGAACTTCCATTATTCGTTATTGGTCAAAGTCTTGGAGGAACAATTGCTTTAGACTATGTGTTACGAGAACCATCAAACCAACTAAAAGGATTAATTTTGATAGCACCAGCGTTAGGATTAGGTGTTAATCCCTGGAAAATTCTTATTGGCAAACTATTATCACGTATTTTGCCTCATTTTTCTCTAGATACAGGGATAGACTTCTCCGCTAGTTCTCGCGATCCTGAAGTAGTAGCTGCTTGCGCCCAAGACACTTTACGTCATAGTCAAGGTACTGCCAGATTAGCAACAGAATTGTTAAAAACAATTGATTGGATTTATCTTCATGTGACGGAACTACAGATTCCTCTTTTGATTCTTCATGGTGGCGCGGATCGAGTCACTTTGTCAGAAAGCAGTAGACTTTTTTTTGAACGCTTGACTTTAGCTGATAAAGAAATTCGAGAATATCCTGATAGCTATCACGAACTTCACAACGATTTGAACTATCAAGAAGTACTAACAGATATAAAAGATTGGTTAAACAGAAATTGATAATTTTATTGGCACAATTGCTTTCTAACCCAACTGCGAAAAGCTTTCATTCCTTTATTTCTTCCCTAATTCTATTAACTTCTAAAAGCATAATCTTTTTCTAATGCGATCGCGTTATTAATTAAATTTTTCTACAGAATCTATTTATAACAGTTGCACTAAAGGTTAGCTCTCGTCATACTGATGACACTGTAATGTCATATTTATTCGTCAGAATGTAAATCAAAACACATTAATAACTGACAATATGCACAAAAGATTTCCTTTCAAAACGATTTTGACGAGTTTAATTGGAACAAGTATTGCTAGTAGTTTCATGGCGTTACCCGTTCGAGCTAATCAAGATAATCTCGTTAATGAAGCGATCGCAACTGAAACAATTTTCAATCAAAACACTTATGCTTATAGTAATAGCCCAAGATATAATGAACCCTCAGACAATTTTAAAAATCTTGTTGGTTTAACTGGTTTGGCAATCGGAACGGGTGTGATTGGTTGGCATCTGGTTAATGCTTACAAGCCTTCTTTGGTCAACTCCATACCTGCGATAAATAACAATAATTCTTCTCTACTTGATCGCATTAGCCCCAAGTTGCGTCAGGAACTATTAAGATTAGTACACAATCGACAAACAGCTAACCGTCTTTTATCTGGAACTTTAATTTCTCATCCAGATCGTTCCCCCAATTGGGTAGCAGAAAAAGTGATTTACGATCTTAAACGCGATCGCTGATCTTTAATGCGCCTGCGGAGCAGACCGCGACTGAAAGAAGCGAACCTCTCGCTAATTCACCTAAGTGATAAATAATAAGTTTTTTATTTATAGGAACAGAAAATAATTAGCTTAAATTGATAACTAATAACTGGTGTACAGACGTAACATATTACGTCTCTACTGATAACTGATAACTGATAACTGATAACTGATAACTGAAAAATGGATCACGCCCAACCAAAACTAGATTTTATTCCTCCCACTTTTAATCCTTTTGTTTTACGGATGGTTCATTTGTCTTTGCCAATGTTGCAAAGATTCCGCGTACAACCGTGGTTACCAGCAGGAATTAGCCCAATTGAAACAGTTAATGGAGAAACTTTAGTCGATCTTTACCATCAATTTCAGAATAACAAAATTCGCCTCATCTTAGCCTTTCGTCATTGTGAAGTAGACGATCCACTTAGTGGTTTGTATTTATTTTCCCGTGCAATACCTAAACTTGCTCGTCAACAAGGTATTTCTCTACAATCTCCTATTCACAGTCATTTTATGTATGACAGGGGTATGACAATTTGGGCTGGTAATTGGTTAGGTTGGTTGTTTGCCCAGATAGGAGGTATTCCCGTGCATCGGGGTAAAACTCTAGATTGGCAGGCGATTAAAAAAGCTAGAGAATTATTAGTTAATGGTCGGTTTCCACTCACAGTTGCTCCTGAAGGTGCTACCAATGGTCATAGTGAGGTTGTTAGTCCCCTTGAACCTGGTGTTGCTCAATTAGCTTTTTGGTGTGTTGAAGATTTGGCAAAAGCTAAGCGTGTAGAACAAGTTGTCGTTGTTCCAATTAACATTCAGTATCGTTACATTAATCCTCAGTGGTCAAAGCTAGATTGGTTGTTAAGTAAATTAGAAGCTGATTGTGGTTTAGCTAAATCAATCGAGGTTGCCAGCACAGAAAAACCCGAACAATTTTATTATCAACGTTTACTAAGATTGGGTGAATATTTGCTGACAGAGATGGAACATTTTTATCGTCACTTTTATCATCGCCATTTTCCTGATTTACCTCAATCCCTTAGTCGAGAAGAAAATTTAACTGTCAGACTTCAAAATTTACTAGATCTTTCTTTGCAAGTAGGAGAAGAATATTTTGGTTTAAAACAAAAAGGAAATATTATTGAACGCTGCCGTCGTTTAGAAGAAGCTGGTTGGAATTACATTTATCGCGAAGAACTAAGTAACTTAAAAAGTTTATCTTCTCTCAAACGAGGTTTAGCTGACTTGATCGCAGCAGAAGCTAGTTTACGAATGTTACATATGCGCTTGGTAGAAAGTTTTGTCGCAGTTACAGGTACTTATATTCAGGAAAAACCTTGCTTTGAAAGATTTGCCGAAACCAGTCTCATTCTCTTTGATGCGATCGCCAGAATTAAAGGCACTAGAAATCCTCGTCGTCCCCGCTTAGGCTGGCGTAAATCAAGAGTTACCATCGGAGAACCAATTTCTGTCAATCAAAGAGCGATCGCATACCAACAAAATAGACAAGGGGCTAAACAAGCTGTTGCTCAATTAACTCACGATTTACAGATTGCTTTAGAAAAGATGATTGTTTAAATTACTCAAATACTGTTTGGGAACTGCTTCCTCTAGATGAATTAGGAAAATGTAATCCTAAAAGTATATAAGATAAATTATTTATATTGCGATCGCGACGCAAGGAGCGAACTTCTCGCTTCCCGCCTCGCTCCTGGGCGAGATCGCACGCAATTTTCGGTATATACTTAAAATAAACATAGTATATATAAAATATGCCTATTAAAATAGCTAAATGGGGTAATAGCTTGGGTATTCGTATCCCAAAACACTTAGCTGAACAAGTACAATTGCAAGAAGGAGATGAAATAGAAATATCAACAGCAGAAGACAAACTAATTGTTACTCCTCTCAAGCGCAAGAAATATACTTTAGAGCAATTACTCGAAGGAATGGGAGAAGAGAATTTGCACTCGGAAATAGATTGGGGTGAAGCGACGGGAAAAGAACAATGGTAAAGTATTACATCCCAGATAGAGGAGACATTATCAAACTTTCATTTAGTCCCCAACAAGGCAAAGAACAAGCAGGAATAAGACCAGCATTAGTAATTTCCCCTGTTGCATATAATCGTATCTCTCATTTTATCCTAGCTTGTCCAATTACCAGCCAGGTAAAAGGTTGGCGGTTTGAAGTTGTTTTACCCCAAGGATTAAATACTTATGGTGTTATTTTAGCCGACCAAGTGCGGTTATTAGATTGGCAAATTCGTCAAGCAAAGTTGATCGAAAAAGCACCATCAGAAGTTATTGAAGAAGTATTAGCACGTTTATCTCCTTTAGTGTCATGAAAGAGAATAATAAACTTAATTAAGTGTCGGAAAGACTATACCACAATCTTTTTGGCTAACCCTAGCATCTGAAGTGCTTTAATTGCCCACCAGGTTACATCAATTTCCCACCAACGCTGTCCCGCCTTTGCCACACGAGGATGAGCGTGATGATTATTATGCCAACCCTCTCCATAAGTTAAAATAGCTGCCCACCACAGATTACGAGAATTATCTTCAACTGGGAAATTTTGATATCCATCACGATGACTAGCAGAGTTAATTAACCAGGTGCTGTGCCACAGTAAGACGGCTCTGAGGAAGATACCATAAATCACAAAAGACCAGCCACCTAAACCGTACAAGATTAGTCCTAAAATAACTTGTAGTAAAATAAAATTTTTATTCAACCAACGATAATAGGGATCTCGGTCTAAATCTGGAGCAAACTTTTTATAAGATTCATAAGAAAAAAACTCTTCCCTTGGATACAATAGCCAAAGCATATGACTCCACCAGAATCCCTTTTTAGCAGAATAAGGGTCTTTCTCTTCATCTTCAGTATAGGCATGATGTATTCGATGACCAGCCACCCAAAAAATTGGACCTCCTTGAAGTGCCAGCGAACCTATAGTTGCTAAAATATATTCAAGCCATTGCGGTACTTGAAAACTTCGATGAGTCAACAGGCGATGATATCCTAAACAAATTCCAATGCTACCAAATAGCCAATGAAGGAAAATCATCACACCCAAAGCTGACCAAGAAAAGAACCAAGGGGCTAGCAATGCTAAAGCGTGAATTGTAGAGAATAAAGCCACACTTTTCCATGAGAGAACAAGCTGAGACTTTCTCTCAGGAGAAATTGCCGTTTGTGTCATTATCTAATTTTGTCCTTAAAATACTTTAGATTAGCGAATGTAAGCAACTTCTAGCGGATGATGGCGGAAATACCTTACATCTGTAATGCTTGTCTGTACCTCATTGGGCTACACTAATCTTTTTTTGGGGATTATCTGTAATTTGAAAGAGATATGCAAGTGCTACTTACATTTTGCAGTTTAACAAGTTTTGACTAGCATTGCAAGTGGAACTTACATTTTTTTATTTATGTCTGCCCAAAAAAAATCAACTAAAACCCGTCTCATCGAGGCTGCACTAGATTTGTTTGCAGAAAAAGGAGTTACCGAAACGACAACGAAGGCAGTTGCCGAACGCGCCCAAGTCAATGAAGTTACTTTATTTCGTCATTTTGGTAATAAACATGGGTTACTTTTAGCCGTGATGGAAGATTCTGCGATGTTTGCTCGCTTAGGCAAAGCTTTAGTCGAACAAGCTAATTCAAAGGAAAGTGTTTCTCATGCCCTCAAAGATTATGCCAAGGTTAGTTTACAGGCTCTGGAACGAGTTCCTGAGTTAGTCCGTTCCCTAGTGGGAGAAGCAGGTCAATATCCGGTTGAAAATCGTTTAGCATTAGGACGAGGAGTTGCCCAAGCTAACACTTATATTGCCCAACATTTAGCAAAAGCGATCGCTATTGAAGGATTACAGAGTCGTTTTCCCCCAGAAAAATTAGCCAGTTTACTGAATGGACTTTTGTTGGGTTATTTTGTAATCAATTCAATCAGTGAAGGAGATCCGCTTTGGGAAGGACAAGATGATTTTTTAGAGAGTTTAATGGAGTTATTTTTACAGGGTGCAATTCTGTCTCCAATAGCAACATCTGTGACTACTGCAACAAAGACTTATTCCGCTCAAGTAGCGACAGTGACGGATTTACCAGCTAATTTAGTCCACTCAATCTTCCAACAAGCAAAAAAACAAGGAAGACAAGATTATGCTTTGGTTTATCTTTTGTTTGGAGCAGGTTTATCACCTCAAGAAGTGATAAATTTAAAGCGATCGCATTTAATCAGTGAACCGCAGCAATATCTTTTAGAGATTAATGGTAATCCTATACGACAAGTTCCCCTCAATCAATGGATTATGGGAAAACGCTATGGTTTTTCTCAAAACAATCCCTTAACTCAGTGGTTGAAAAGCCGTAAAGATAACCAATTAACTATGTTTATCAATCAAGAACAACAACCTTTGTCTGAGTCGGAATTACAAGCTTTATGGCAAGATTGGACTGAAGGTTTACTTACGCCTCAAGGTGAATCTCCAAGCATAGAACAAACTCGCCAGACTTGGTGTGTCGAAATGTTGCTCAAAGGAATTGAGTTAGAGGATTTAAGTATTTTGAGCGGTATAGAAGTCGAGGATTTACAACCCTATGCACGAAGAGCTAGAGAAAAGTTGGCAATCGAACAAGCGCATCTTCTTGATCAAAAACCTTAATTTTTGATAATAGTTGATTGTTGATTGTTGAGACCTACGGTAGTGCGCTTCGCTTATGTTAATGGTTAATTATTCATCCCTCATCATTCATAACTTTTTACTTTTTACTTCCTGCTCACTGATAACTGATTTTAAATGTATCGCTCTAACCTGATCGTGGTAAGGATTTTTTCATCCAAATAGCTAAAAAAGTTAGAAAGAATAAGCCCATTATTCCTGCAATTGGATTACCATCAATTCCTGTGATCCAAGTAGGAACTCTATTAGTATAGGTTAACAAATTGCCTACATTAAGAATATAATAAGCCCAAACCAAACCACTATGAAGACCAATACAAATTCCTAGTCTGTTTCGATGTCCCCATTTTGCCCAAACTAAAGTTAAGCCTAAAATAAATAAAGCAGGAAAAGTAATTAAAGTTCTAATTATTTCTGCAATTGGTTTCATAAAATGAGCTAAAGCAAAAACAAAAGCATTGATAAAAACAACTTTCTTTTTCGGATAATCTTGTTCTAGCTCAGTTAAAATCCAACCGCGAAAAACTAATTCTTCAGCTAAAGCAATTCCTAAAGCACTAAGTAAACCTTCTAAAACTATTCGTAAAATAAATTCTGAAGCCCCATTAAACTTTACCCAACCAAAAATTGCTTCTAACCCAAATAAACCCCAACAAAAACAAAAACCGATCGCTAGTCCTTTTAATAAATTCAAACCATTATTTTTTGTCCAAACTAAACCATAATGTTTGAGGAAATTTGGTTGTCGATAAAAATATTTACCCCAAATCCAAGACAGAATTAAAAACTCAATAAATAATAACCCCATTGTGAGAATCGTAACTAAATTGGGGTCATTTTTGAGCAATAAATAAATTGGTGCTGCTAATGGTAACCAGATTAGCAACAAAACTAATAAAAAAACTCCTATTCTCAGTGGTGCTGGATAGGAACTTACTTTTTTAAAATGCGATCGCAATAGCTTAAAACCTTTCTCAAATAGGCAAAAAAACAGTTAACAGTGATTGGTTACCAATTAACCATTAATTATCAACCATTAAGGCTCAACCAGGGAAATAAACTGTATCTGATTAAATGAGAAAAACTATATCTCTTATTCATCAGGCTCAATTGTACTAGTTAAACCGTGATTACAAAGAGTTTCACAATAAAATTCGGCGTGTTCTAAAGTACAAATAATCACCAAACCAACCCCATTAGTATGAGCTTCCATCATAATGTTAACGGCTTGGGGTTGAGTCATTCCTGCAATGGTTTGCATCAGCGTTTCAACGACATACTCCATACTATTGAAGTCATCGTTGTGAAGTAAAACGCGATAACGAGGTGCTGGTTTGCGTACTGTCGAAGTTGAAGATTTTTCAATAATAGACGTTCCAACAGACACGACTCTTCTCCCTAAAAAATTTTCTAAACTGTACTAAAGATGATTCACGAAAAATTTCAATCGGTTTAATTTTATATTATTCCGTCCCCAATCAGGACAATTGAACCTTTGCTCACGGTTCTTAGTTGTCTTTTGTTTTCCAAGAGCGATCGCTTGACTACGACTACTTTTGTCAGGATAACTCAGGTTTAGTTAAACTGTACAGTAAAAAAGTTAATAATATTTAACATCTCTGGAAGTAATGACGAAAACTGTAGTTATTGAACCACCTTCTTTCCCTGGAACTTATTGGCAATGGCGAGGACATTCAATTTATTATGTTCAAGCAGGGGAACAGCAAACAGGAAAACCACCAATCCTTTTGGTACATGGTTTTGGTGCTTCAACTGATCACTGGCGCAAAAATATTGCAGGTTTACAAAAAAATTGGCAAGTTTGGGCAATAGATTTATTGGGTTTTGGGCGTTCGGCTAAACCAAATTTACAGTACAGTGGTGATTTGTGGCGCGATCAACTTGATGATTTTATAACCGAAGTGATTAAACAACCAGCAGTTTTAGCTGGTAACTCTTTAGGTGGTTATGCTTGTTTGTGTGTTGCTGCTCAACGTCCCCAATCAGCAGTAGGTTTAATTTTACTCAATAGTGCTGGGCCATTTTCAGATAGTAATCCCAATCCTAACCCAAATAATAAAGCTTCTTTTCGACAACTAAGGGGTAACATGACTCGTTCGATTCTACTCCAACCTTGGGCTAGTTATTTTCTGTTTCAGTTTATTCGTCGTAAAAGTAAAATTCGCCAAACTTTAGAACAAGTTTATCTTGATCGCAGTGCTGTTACCGACCAACTGGTAGAAGATATTTATCGTCCCTCTTGCGATCCTGGTGCGCTGCAAGTCTTTACCTCTGTTTTCAAAAGTCCCCAAGGAGAAAAAGTCGATCATTTACTTCAACAGATGCAATGTCCTTTGTTAATGTTGTGGGGAGAAGGCGATCCTTGGATCAATTCCAGAGCAAGAGGTGCAAAATTTCGCCAATATTATCCCAATCTAACCGAATACTACCTCAAAGCTGGTCACTGTCCTCACGATGAAATCCCCGATCAAGTAAATAATTTAATAGATTCATGGATTTTATCTGTCAGTGATTCAAATGATTAATTGCTTAGTTCTTAATATTTTGTTACAAATGAAGAGGACTGTCGCTCTATAAGTAGCTTTATGTTTGGTGGCTTTGTTGGCTTTAATAAGGATCGAGGCGGTGATTGGGGAGAAAATCTACTCAATACCGTAGCTAGTAATACCATCCGCCACTTATTTACTCGTAGCGAGTTAGTAGAGGTTGAGGTTCGCTGTCATCCTTCTAGTAAATTGTTACAAGGAACGATTGATAGTTTTAAAATGAGTGGTCGTGGCTTGGTAATTCGTCGTGATTTTCGTACCGAAGAGATGTCTTTTGAAACGGATACAGTTGCACTTGACTTTAGTTCGGTATTACAAGGTAAAATCTCACTAAAACAACCAACTCAAGCGATCGCACAAGTTAAATTAACCGAAACCGATATTAATAAATCATTTAAAGCGGATTTAGTGAGGAAAAGATTAGAAAATCTTGATTTACCTGCTTTAACCGAAATTTCAGGCGGTGAACCTGTATCTTTTACCGATGTAGAAGTACAGTTATTACCCAACAATAGCATCCAACTTTTTGCTAAAGCCTCTTGGAGCGAGCGCAGTATTCCTGTTAGTTTTCGTTGTACTTTAGAAGTTGCCAGAAGAAGAAAAATTATTTTTGGTAATCTTCAGTTTGATCCCGATCCGATTCCCGAGGAGTTACAGGAACTATCCCAAAAACTTACTACTGCTTTGGGAGAAATTCTCAATGAAATGGTAGATCTAGACCGATTTGATTTAGATGGGGTCACTATGCGACTAAATCGCTTAGAAACCGAGGGAAAAAACCTTTTATTTAGTGGTTATGCTCAAATTGAGCGAGTTCCTCAAGTTGGCTAAAGCTAAAAGTTACATAACTTAGCAACTTTTAATTAAAAATAAATTTTGTTACAATTTCTTTGCTCAATCATCTAGGAGTAAAAATACTTTGCCCCATACAATTGTTACTGAAATTTGTGAAGGCGTAGCAGATTGCGTCGATGCTTGCCCCGTTGCTTGTATTCATCCAGGACCAGGAAAAAACGCCAAGGGTACAGAATGGTATTGGATCGATTTTGCTACTTGTATTGATTGTGGTATCTGTTTACAAGTATGTCCTGTAGAAGGTGCGATCGTGGCGGAAGAAAGACCTGATTTACAACAAACACCTTAATCTTAAAAGTTTGAGCGGTCACGCTCGCTTAACTCCAGAATTTCATCGTATTCAAAATTATGAACTAATCTGGTTAGTCTGTCAGCCAAAGCAGAATTATGATGAGAAATCTGCTCAATCAACTGTAGAATTAATTCTCCATCAACTTCAACCGCAGCCTGATGAAGTCGCTCAATCCACTCAACAGGCATATTTTGAATAGATGTAGCGCATGATTTTGTTTGTGTTTGGGTAATTGCACCTTTAAATCTGGGAGCAGATAATACTGTTGGTAAAGAGTTATCCTCACTTAAGAGTACTGGCAAATAAAATTTTAAAATTGTTCCTTCTCCCACAATACTACTAACAGAAATATCTCCTCCTAGTAAACGAATAAATTGGTTACTAATAGCTAATCCTAATCCCGTACCCTCATGCTCTTTAGGAACTTTTTTAGCTTGAGCAAAAGCATCAAAAATTGATTCAAACTCAGAAGCAGCAATACCACAACCAGTATCTTCCACTTCAAAAGTAAGAGTCATTTGTGGTTGATGAGCAGTACCCTGGGTTAAAAAGGTAGAGCTTGCGTTGATACCTTCAATTGTGTTTGATTGAGCTTTGGTACTAAAACTGAAGGCTGCTACTCGTAGAGCGATCGCGCCAACTTGAGTAAATTTAAGAGCATTACTAAGGAGATTAATTAAAACTTGACGTAATTTTTGTTGATCGGTTTGGATAAATTGAGGAATATTCGCATCGCATTCAAAAGAAAGCTGTAAGTTTTTAGCCTCCGCTCTTGGTTTAAACATTACTTCCAAATCATTCAGCATTTGGTAGAGATCAAAGCTTTCTAATTGAAGAGTAACTCGTCCTGCTTGCAGTCTAGACATTTCCAAGACATCATTGATCAAAGTTAATAAATGTTCCCCACTACTGTTAATAATCTCCAGATTCTGTTGATGTTTCGGATTCAAAGAGGAATCTTGTAACAATAATTGAGTAAAACCAAGGATCGCATTGAGAGGAGTTCGCAATTCATGGCTCATATTTGCCAAAAATTCACTTTTTGCCTGATTAGCAGCATCAGCAGCTTGTTTAGCTTGAAGTAAAGCTGCGGTTCTTTGTTCTACTCTTAATTCTAAATCTTGATTAGTTCGGTCTAAATCCACAAAAGCAGCTTTTAACCGATGAGTCATTTCATTAAAAGATTCAGCCAGTACTTCTAATTCTTTAATTCCTTTAACTCTAACAATCGGATATAAATCAGTAGCTGTATTTCTCAAGCGCGCACTTTGAGCAATAATTTTACTAACCTGACTCAAGCGTAAAATAGGTTGAGCAAGAATACGAGAGGTTAAAATACCGACCATACTAGCTAAAACCAAAGCTAGCAAACACAACCAAATGGTCATCCGACCGTTAGCATGAATCCCTCGCATAAAATCTGCTTCTGGGACTACAACCACAATCAGCCAATCTAAACCCAATTGATCTTGATAGGGTAATACCTGTACCAATTGTTTTTTGCCATCGAGTAAAAAATCTACTTGTTCTGCCTGATTGATTCGATTAAGATTTTGAAAATTTTTGGTTAAATATCGAGCCGTATTTTTGAGCACAGGATTGCCACTATCAGTAGCTTTAATGCTTTGCTCCCTTAAATTAGGACCACTATGAATAAAAGGTTCTTCATCGGTAGAAGTAGCAATCAAAAAACCATTTCTATCTACAATAAAAATTTCGCCGTGAGGACTAATCTCAATGTTTCTCAGTACATCGCTAATTAAACTAAGAACTAAATCAACACCAACTACCCCTTGAAAATTTCCTTGTCTGTCATATAAAGGTCCTGAAGCAGTAATTCCTAACTCACCACCAGTGAAAGTATAAACCTCACTCCAATTACGGCGTAAGGTTTGAATAGTTTTAAGATACCAAGGTCTAAGGCGGGGATCATAGCGATCGCTTTCAATTAATTTGCTTCTTTTTCCTTGAGCATCTAACAAATATGCTTGGCGTTGGGGTACTACTTCTACAGGTTTAGCTATTAATGAACCATTGGGTTCTTTTTTTACATAAGCAAATTTCCCCTGTTCATTGCCTAAATAAATTGCATAAACAGAGTTAAACATTTGAATTTGTTGCCAAAGATGTTCTTCTAAAGCGAGAAATTCTGCAAAAGATAATTGTTCTAATTTGACTGCTTGTTGATTGAGTTCAACAATTAATTGGGGTTTTTCTAAATAATTTTGTAGTTGTTGTTCAACACTGACAATTACTTTTTCACGTAATTGAGTGGCTACTTGGTTAACTGTTTGTTGTCCATTACGAAAGGAAAAATAGCCTACTAATCCAACTATGACAAAGATCTGTAGCAAAAAAGGAATAGTAAGAACGTTTTGTAGAGAAATTTGACTAAAAATTGCAGATTTTATCCGCTTTGGCAGCTTGGCTGACATAGTTTGCTAGGCTATTGTTTTGAAGTTTAGTCGCAATTAGGAATTAGTTTTGTAAAATTTAGAAAAGGTTCGATTAATATTGTTGCATAAGACTATTGGTTAACTTTAATAATTTAGTTACTTCTATTATTTCAGTTTAATACCTTTTACTTTGCTTCCCTATTTCTTCCCGATTTCATTAAATTGGCAAAAAATAAATCAGATAAAATCTTAAAATAATATTTAAAATAGCTAGATTGTAATTTGCAATTCTGCTAACAGATCAAAGCTAATCTTTAATCTTAAAAAACTAATTTGAATTTTAGTAAAAATTAAATTGGTTGAACCTAAATTAATTATTGAATAAAAAAATAGGTTGAATTAACATTAACTTAATCCAACCTGAAAAACGGTTTTTAATATTGATACAGCCAATCTGGTAAAAAGTACAATATTTGTCAAGCTTTTTAATTATTAATTATTTAGCATTTTGACGATACCAATCAATTGTATTTTTTAATCCTTGCCTAAATTCTGTTTGAGCTACAAACCCAAATTTTTCTTGCGCTCTAGTCGTATCCAAACAGCGACGAGGTTGACCATTAGGTTGATCTGTTTCCCAAATAATTTCTCCATCAAATTCCATTAATTCACAGATTAATTGAACTAAATCTTTAATGGAAATTTCATAGTTATTTCCTAAATTAACTGGTTCAGATTCGTTATAGTTTTGAGTAGCCATAACGATGCCCAATGCTGCATCTGTAGAATACAAAAACTCACGAGTAGGACTACCATCACCCCAAACGGGTAATTGCTTGTCACCTTTTTGCTGTGCTTCGTAAACCTTACGAATTAAAGCAGGAATAACGTGAGAACTACGGGGGTCAAAATTATCTTCAGGGCCATACAAGTTTACTGGTAAAAGATAAATCCCATTGAACCCATACTGCTGACGATAAGATTGTAATTGTACCAGTAGAGCTTTTTTAGCAATTCCGTAAGGAGCATTAGTTTCTTCGGGATAACCATTCCAAAGATCGTCCTCATGAAAAGGAACGGGAGTAAATTTGGGATAGGCACAAATAGTTCCTACGCAGACAAACTTTTTTACTCCTGCTTGATAAGCAGCATGAATCAACTGCGTTCCCATCATCAGGTTATCGTAAAATAATTCGGCGGGTTTTTCTCGATTTAAACCAATTCCCCCCACATGAGCAGCTAAATGAATAATAATATCTTGGTGTTCGGCTGCTCGTTTACAATTATCAAGGTCACGGAGGTCGCAATCACGCGATCGCGTTACAGTAATTTTATCAGGATTTGCTCCAGCTACTATCAATTGGTTGATAACTTGCTTCCCCAAAAAGCCTGCACCACCAGTAACCAGAATTCTTTGCTCGCTCAAACTTAGCATTATTTTCCCAATCTTTGGTGAATTACTTATGAGTAATCATACATTTAATTAATTTAGTCTACGGTCACTGCAATACCTTGACGAATTGAAGCATTATCAATTTCGCCTTTACTACCACTAGGAGTAGGAAGACCCAAAACAGCTAAATCTGCGTCTACCATTAATTTAACTAAACCTTCAAAAGTCACTGAGGGTTGCCAACCTAACTTCTGCTTGGCTTTGGCAGGATCGCCGATTAGTAAATCTACTTCAGCAGGACGTAAATAACGAGGGTCAAAAGCAACATAATCTTGCCAATCTAAATTGACATAACTAAAAGCAATATCTAAAAACTCGCGAATTGAATGAGTTTCTCCTGTCGCTACTACATAATCATCCGCTTCTTCCTGTTGAAGCATCAGCCACATTGCTTGAACATAATCTTTAGCATAACCCCAATCTCTTTTAGAATCTAAATTACCTAAATAGAGTTTCTTTTGAGTACCAGCGACAATTCTGGCTAAAGCACGAGTAATTTTTCTAGTAACAAAAGTTTCTCCTCGACGAGGGGATTCATGATTAAATAAAATTCCGTTACAAGCAAACAAAGAATAAGATTCACGGTAGTTCACTGTCTGCCAATGAGCATATACTTTCGCACAGGCATAAGGACTGCGAGGATAAAAAGGAGTAGTTTCTTTTTGAGGAACTTCTACCACTTGCCCAAACATTTCCGAAGAACCTGCTTGATAAAATCGAACTTCAATTCCAGTTCTTCTTTGATAGTCTCGAATAGCTTCTAAAATTCTAAGCGTTCCCATCCCAACCGAATCGACTGTATATTCAGGCGAATCAAAACTAACCCGAACATGGGATTGCGCTCCTAAATTATAAATTTCGACAGGCTTAACTTCTTCTAAAATGCGTCTTAGAGTCGTACCATCAGTTAAATCACCATAATGCAAAAATAATCTTGCTTCTGGACTGTGAGGATCGACATAAATATGATCGATTCTATCTGTATTAAAAGTAGAGGTTCTGCGGATAATGCCGTGTACTTCGTAGCCCTTTGCTAATAAAAACTCGCTCAAATAAGAACCATCTTGACCTGTAATACCTGTAATTAGGGCGCGTTTGGGTTCACTCATGCTAGATTTCCAAATGATGTAGTTAAATTCCAGGTTACTGACTGCTGCTGATTTACAGTCAAGAGACTGGCTGATTGTTTTTACTAAATTAACCTAAAAATCTACCGATTACCTCTAGGAAAATTATATTTTTCCTAATCTGTCGATAGATTTGTAAATCAGTTTGGCTAATCTTAGTAGGCACCATTATTACGAGGAAAAATAACGATACCAATAGTTTTAATCACAATCCATAGATCTAGCAACCAATTATGGCTAGTTGCATAGTACACATCTATGTGAACTCTTTTTGGATAAGGAATATCATTTCTACCTGATACCTGCCACAATCCAGTGATTCCTGGTTTGATTGTCAATACGGTATTAATTTTATGACCGTATTTATATATTTCTTCTGGTACTAAAGGTCGGGGTCCCACCACACTCATATCACCAATCAGAACGTTCCAAAACTGAGGAAATTCATCGAGACTGGTAAGACGAAGGAATTTGCCAATTAGCGTTATTCTGGGGTCTTGTTTTAATTTAAAACTCTCTTCAAATTCATCTCGCATTTGAGGTGAATCTGCCATGATCATTTCTAGCATTTCGTCCGCATTATTCACCATAGTTCTAAATTTGATACAACTGAAAGATTTGAAATCTTTACCAATTCTTTTTTGGACGTAAAAAATTGGTCCTGGTGAACTAATCGCAATTAAACCAGCTAAAACAAAATAAATTGGGGAAAAGAAAATTAATACAAATAACGAAAAACAAATATCAAACAAACGTTTAGTAAAATTTCCGTCTAAAGCTATTAAAGACAGGGTTTTTGGTTTTTTTAAGTTAATGAAAGAGTTTAAACCTCTTTTGAAAAACCCTTGTACAAGCTTGACGGAGATGGGTTGGCTGTTAACAGTCATCTCACTCCTTACACATCACATCACACCACACAGTCCCAATCATAAATCCAGAAAGCCAAAAATATGGAGCATCTGGTGACAGAATCTAATTATATTTTGTCAGTTTCAAAACTGAAATTCCCGATAACAGTCATCGACAAACTCCAGATAGGACTTTTTAAAGATTTTCGGGTTAAATTTGTCTGCTTGCAAGCGACAATTTTCTGGATCAATTTGACTTTGTAATTTCTCAAAGGTTTCAACGGTTTCCACAATAGCTTCTGGTGTTTGTTCTCTAAAGAATAAACCAGTTCCTGATTGTGGGTTGTGACGAATATCTTTGACAGTTTCTAAGGCACCACCTCCTCCGTAGGCAATCACAGGCGTACCACAAGCTTGTGCCTCAACTAAAGCAATTCCGAAATCTTCACAAGCAGCATAAACAAAGGCTTTGGCTTTTGCCATGTATTCTGTCACTACTTGAGTAGGCTGAAAACCTAAAATGGTGATATTCGGCTTTGCCAATTGACAAATTTGTTTCAGTTGAGAACCTTCACCAATAATAACTAAAGGTTTTTGTAATTGATTAAATGCTTTGACAATAATCAGTATCTGTTTATAGCTGACTAGACGAGACACTGTTAGATAAAAATCTTCTTTGTCAAATTGTACCGAAAAGCGATCGCTCTCGACGGGAGGATAAATCACTTTTGCCTGTCGACGATAACAACGCCAGATCCTACGAGCAGTATGATTGGAATTGGCTATAAAATAATCGACTCGGTTGGCAGACACAACATCCCATTGACGTAGTTGATGTAAGATATAGCGAGTCAAAATTCCAGGAATGCCTTTTCCTGCTCTACTTTCGTTGAGATAATCAAAGGTTAAATCCCAAGCATAACGCATTGGAGTATGACAGTAACAAATGTGTAATTGATTGGGACTGGTAAGAACTCCTTTGGCTACTGCATGGGACGAGGATAAAATTACATCATATTGTCTTAAATCTAATTGCTCGATCGCCAGTGGTAATAAAGGCAAGTATTTTTGTACGCCGTTACGAGCTAAGGGAAAATGTTGCAGAAAGGTTGTACCAATAGAGCTTTGATATAGGTAGCTTTGGGGATTAACTGATTCAAAATCAATTAAGGCGTAAAGGTCAGCGTCAATATATTTGAGTATTTCTTTGACTACTAACTCTGACCCTCCTGTTGCTTTTGGGGTTAACCATTCATGAATTAGAGCATATTTTAATTCCACAGTTGCTTGGCTACATACTACCTTTTTTAATTAAAAATATAGCTGGTTAATAACTTGGTTTAAGCCAATTAAACTTAGCTAAATCTAAATCTAAAATATCATATATTTTAAGCAAGTAATTATTTTACAAAAAAAATTGGCTGAATAAATAATCTGAAAACTAAAAATAAATTAAACAATCCAATTGTCAACTTTGTAAATTTATTTTGAAGTTAATTTAAATTTTATTTAACCCAGAAGATCAAAGCCAAAGTTTACCTTTTAGTGGCAATCAATCTTAATTAAATCAAGTTTGATTTTATCTTTTAAACTACTAATAGCAATTTGTCGAGCAATTTTTCTTTGTAATTAATTGCCAATGGTCAACTGTGCCTAAAACGTGTCGACCTTCTAAATGAAGTTGTTCACTTAAAGAAGGTTCAATCAAAAAATAAATTGATTGTTCTTGTTGCCAATAATTGATTAATTCTTCATGGGAGGTGGGAATAATAACGCGATCGCTATAAAAATTAAGTGAAGGACGATGATAAGGATAAGAAGTATAAATAATTTGTTGTGATGGAGTTGCTTGTTTAAGCATAGCTGCTATCGGTTTAACTGGATAAGCCTCGGCTAATTCCCAAACCCAATGAAAACCACTAAAAAACAGCAATAAAGCAACGTATAAACCAATAAAAAGTGTCACGATAAATTGTCGAGATTGTCGCAGCAGCATTACCGTAGCAATGGTTAAAGTCAAAGCCATTATTCCTAGAACTAATAATAAATTGTAGTCTGGAGGAGAACTAACTAAACCAAACCAAATACTGGCAAGATAACAAGCTAAACTTAAAATAATAAAAATTATTGCCTGGGGAACGCCAGTCCGTGCCGTCTCGGTCTTTGAAAGGCGGAGTATCTGCGACCAAATAATCGGATATCTCCTGCCAGAATGCCAAATCTTAGCTAAATTAACTCCAATTAATAATGATAAAGCTGGATAAATTGGGAAAATATACCAAGGTAGTTTAGTCGCCATCAAAGAAATTGTCACTAAATAAACCCCACTCCAAACCAGAGCCAACTTTGCCCAACTTGAGGAACGATATGTAAACGCTGTTAAAATGCCCCCAGGCAAAAACAGCAGCCAAGGAAAAGTATATTTAAGAATTTCTAGCAGATAGTACCAAGGCGCACCTTGTCTTTCGTTAACTGACGACCAAATGCGACTAAAGGTTTGATCGCCCAAACTAATACCCAAAAACGCTTGTCCATAGCGTAAATATTGTAAACCGTACCACAATAAAACTGGAATTATTCCTATAATAATGGCTTGCCAAAACCATGAGTTTTTTAGTAGTCTCGGACAATCCCAAGCTAGAAATAAAATTAAAATTGCACCTAGCAGCAAGCCCATCATAATTCCTTTGGTTAGGCAGATTAAACCCAATCCCAAGCCTACTCCTAGTAAATTGCGCAGATGACGACGGGAACGCAACAGACACCAAACAGTCAGGTTTAAAAAACAAACTATTGCCCCATCTAGCATGGCTAGTCTGCCATGACGAGCTACTGGTAATAAGGTTAGATAAACTAAAGTGGAAAAAACAACGGCTTTGGAGTCTGTAAAAATTTCTTTACCAATTCCATAAAGCAGAGGAACTGATAAAGCCGATAACATGGCAGGGACGATTCTCGTGCTAAATTCATTGATACCGAACCAGCTATAAGAACAAGCAATCAACCAATGAACTAAGGGCGGTTTATTCCAATAGGGTTGACCTCCATTAATGGTTGGGTAAAGCCAGTGATTACCGTTTTCGTAAGAACGCCAAATTTCACGAGCTACACTAGCAACAATGCCTTCATCCCAATCTCTGAGGGGAGTTTCTCCTAAGTTCAATCCAAATAAGATTAAGGCAGCAATGCAGATACCGCTCAACCCCAACCATTCCCAATTATGGCTCAAATTGAGCCAAGAGCATCGCGATAAGTTGGGGAGACGAGAGGGTTTAAATTTCACTATCGTTTGAATAAGAACCAACTGCACTAGGATCTGTATCTCGTTTTGATCCTAATAATTCTAAATTAGTGACTCGAATTACTGGTCGAGAACGAGTTGCTCCCGTATTGCGATCGCTCCAGGTATCGATCTTTAAAGTTCCTTGAATTCCAATTAATTTACCTTTACGTACGTAATTGTAGGCAATTTCTGCGGTTTTTCCCCAAATTTCTAAATTAAACCAGTCAGGAGTTTCGTTATTACGGCTACGACGATTAACCGCCAAAGGTAATTTACATAAAGCTCCTCCTTCAGGAAAATAACGAATTTCTGGATCTGCTCCAGCATGACCAACTAAATTAACGAGATTAAGCCCCATAAATCACCTGAATAGTACTAAAATACTAGAATCGTAAATCTTAGTCTAACAAATTATAGTTAGCTTCTGTAATTATTAGTTATCAATTTTACCTGAATAAATATTGATTGATTTCCTCACAAATTAAGGTTTTTTAAAGTGAAGTACCTATTGCCTCTCTTAGTTTAGGGACAGATTTTCTCACGGAAAATAGATAAATTTGAAGATCTGAGTAAAAATCCAGAACAGCAATATTACTATATTGATAGTTGAAGATACTTTAAAAGTTTAACTTAGATGGTGGTGGGCGGTTGTCGCGAGGAAAACTCAATCATTGCTCTGCTTACGCTCTTAGTTTAACCAAAGAGTACCGATGACTGATTTAATCAAAAATACTTAAATGAACTTATTTAATTAACGTTAGTGCGACCTTATAAAATTAACAAAATTGATTTAAATAATGATTATCCCTGTCCTTGTCGGCGACGTGGTCGTTTAAAACCGATTACTTTGACCGAGGCTTTTGGTTGCGATCGCTGCCAACAAATTTTTGTGGTTAAAGAGAATGGTCAGGTTATTGAGCAATTATCCTCTATTTATCATAAACGGGCTTGGCGATGGACAGGCTATCGTTGGACAAGTGTTTATTCTTCTTGGGCGCAAAGCTCTCTGTCTACAGCGTTAGTCGTGATGATGAGCTTGCCAATTTTAATCATCGTTTTACTTCCGTTGATTTTGAGATTATCCTCGACTCAAAGTATTATTTTTTGGGCAATAGTTCTATCAGTTTTGACTATTGTTAGTGCGCTAATGCTGTGGATAGCTTATCGACGTTAATTATTTTACGCTCAAAACCGATAAAACAATGGATAGTTCCTTAAACCTGACTTCAACAACAGTTAAACTTGCTCATCAAGCTTCTCGACAATTAGCTGTTGCGGGTGGATTAGCTCGTCGACAAGGTGTAATGGCGATGGCTCAAGGATTGCAAGCAAATTTTGATGAAATTCTCGAAGCCAACACTTTAGATTTAGAAATGAGTCGAGAAATGGCAGTCCCAGAATTGATGATTGATTGGCTCAAGCTTACTCCAGAAAGATTAGAAACAACTGTAAGTACTTTAAAGCAGTTGGCAAAAATTGCCGATCCTACTAGAAGAGTAATTAATGCACGTTATCAATTAGAACCGGCTCAAACCTATTGTCAGTTGATGCCTTTAGGAACAATTGCTTTAATTTATGAGGCTTTTCCCGAATTAGCTGCGATCGCAGCAGGAATGTGTCTCAAAACTGGAAATAGTCTAATTTTGAGAGGTTGTAGTGCTGCTAGTCATTCCAATATAGTGATCGCGAAAATTTTGCAAAATGCTCTAGAATCAGCCCATTTGCCTCCAGAGTGTTTAGGAATTATTTCTTCGGATTTAGGAGCATCAATTCAAGAATTAGTAACTCAAGACCAATATCTTAATTTAATTGTCCCGTATGGTCGTCCTAGTTTGATTCAGCAAGTTACCGAACAAGCAACCGCCCCAGTGTTAAAGACAGCGATGGGCAATTGTTATTTATATTGGTCAGCAAGTGGGGATTTAGAATTAGTTCGTCATTTGATTAGCGATAGTCATAATAGTGAACCAGATCCAGTTAATGCGATCGAAAAAGTGATTATTCATAGTCAAAAAAAGTCTTCTTCTGTTTTATCTCTGTTTAGTAGTCTCCAAGAACAAGGTTTTCAATTGAGAGGAGATGCTCATTTAATCACAGAATTTCCCGAATATTTGAAACCTGCTCGTGATTCTGAATGGGGACAAGCTTATTTAACCAAAACAGTAACCTTTCGCTACGCTAATAATTTAACAGAAGCGATCGCTTTGATTAATCGTTATAGTAGTGGTCATGCTGACTGTTTAGTGACAGAATCTTACGAAGAAAGTCGTCAATTTGTCCAAGAAGTAGATAGTGCGTTAGTTTATGTCAATGCTTCTCCCAGATTTTCTCGTAATCCCAACCAGGGAGAGAATATTTTCTTTGGAATATCTAATCAGAAAGGATATCGGCAAGGCTTGATTGGATTAGAAACATTTACTACTTTGAAACAAATTGTTCAAGGTTAAGCAATGTTGTTTCTTAAACCACATAGTCCAGCATAACCAATAGCGATCGCGTCAACACTATCATCAATTGGCAAATTTTCTAAACCAAATAGAATTTGTACCATCTCAGCTACTTCTTTTTTATCTGCTTTGCCATTACCTAGATGACATTTCCAACTAGACTGATGTAAATAAACAGGTACAATGTGGGTTTCACGATAGCAAACTAAATTAATAATGCCAAAGGCTTGAAGTACGCCTCCTGCTGCTTTAATACTTCGACCAAAAAAAGGCATTTCAATCGCAATATGTTGAAGTTGAAATTCTTTCATCAACTCAATCATATCTTGTTCAATTTCTAATAATCTTTCTGGTGTGGTCAGTTTTTTATCGGTTTCAATCGTGCCATAATCTAGCAATCGAGCAGTTCCCATCCCAATTTCTTCTAATACCGCCCAACCAACAATCGCTAAACCAGGGTCTATTCCTAACCAAGTTTGGTTCATTGTCAAAATTTTTTGGCTAATTCAATTAAGTTGTAACTGATCATTCGGGCAAAAAACAAAAAATGCTGGCATTATTTCACCTCTAGATGCGAAAATAAAAGGCTACATGAATTGCTTGCGATCTCGATGAGTGTTAACAAAATTACCCGCGCTGAACGCCTTAATGCCTTACCTCCTTACGTTTTTGCTCGTTTAGATGAACTAAAAGCCCGTGCCAGAGAACAAGGTATTGACCTAATCGACTTAGGAATGGGTAATCCTGATGGTGCTGCACCCCAACCAGTAATTGATGCAGCCATAGCAGCTTTATCTCAGCCTCAAAATCATGGCTATCCACCTTTTGAAGGTACTGCTAGTTTTCGTAGTGCCATTACTACATGGTATAAACGTTGTTATGATGTTGACCTTGATCCTGATAGTGAGGCTTTGCCCTTAATTGGTTCTAAAGAAGGATTAACTCATCTTGCCTTAGCTTATATCAATCCAGGGGACTTAATTCTCGTACCTAGTCCTTCTTATCCGCCTCATTTTCGGGGCCCCTTAATTGCAGGGGGAGAAATTTATCCTCTGATGCTGAATGCCCAACAAAATTGGTTGATCGATTTAGCAGCAATTCCTGAAGAAGTGGCACAGAAAGCTAAGATTTTATATTTTAATTATCCCAATAATCCCACCACCGCGACTGCTCCAAGGGAATTTTTTGAAGAAGTAGTTGCTTTTGCTCGCCATTACGGCATCATGCTCGTTCATGATTTATGTTATGCTGAACTGGCTTTTGATGGTTATCAGCCTACTAGTTTATTAGAGATTCCAGGTGCAAAAGAAATTGGCGTAGAGTTTCATACTCTTTCTAAAACCTATAATATGGCTGGTTGGCGAGTTGGATTTGTAGTTGGTAATTCTGATATTATTCAGGGTTTACGGACGCTGAAAACTAATTTGGATTATGGCATTTTTGCAGCAATTCAAAAGGCAGCCGAAACTGCACTACAACTACCAGATCAGTATATTACCGAAGTACAAGACCGTTATCGTCAGCGCAGAGATTTTTTAATTAAAGGTTTAGGCGAATTAGGTTGGGAAATTCCACCCTCTAAAGCAACCATGTATTTGTGGATTCCTACTCCAGTAGGCATGAATTCTACAGATTTTGCTTTGACTGTCTTACAAAATACGGGTGTAGTTCTAACTCCTGGTAATGCTTTTGGTAGTGCAGGAGAAGGCTATGTCAGGATCAGTTTGATTGCCGATTGCGATCGCTTGAGTGAAGCTTTACATCGTTTTCAACAAGCAGGAATTACCTATAATTCTCAAGCCTTAACTTCTTAATTAAATATTTTATTTAAGCGATTTGAGTAACACAAAATTAAAACAGCTAAAAGTTAAATTCAGATTGTCTGCAATACCTAATATAATCACTCTCAGTGCCAAACTAAAGAGGAAGCTAGAAAAAAAGAAATGCGAATTTTATTTGTAGCAGCAGAAGTAGCACCTATTGCTAAAGTAGGTGGCATGGGAGATGTAGTTGGTTCTTTACCAAAGGTATTAAGACAATTAGGACACGATGTTCGCATCTTTTTGCCTTATTATGGCTTCTTGGCAGACAAAATTGAGATTCCCAAAGAGCCTGTTTGGTGGGGATTTGCCATGTTTCAGACTTTTGCTGTCTATGAAACTGTTTTACCTGGAACAGATGTTCCTTTATATTTGTTTGGTCATCCTGCTTTCGATCCTCGTCACATTTATGGCGGAGAAGACGAATTTTGGCGATTTACTTTCTTTTCTAATGGTGCAGCCGAATTTGCTTGGAATTATTGGAAACCTGAAATAATTCATTGTCACGATTGGCATACGGGAATGCTTTCTGTCTGGATGCATCAATCTCCTGATATTAGCACCGTTTTCACCATTCATAATTTAGCTTATCAAGGTCCTTGGCGTGGTTATTTAGAAAAGATTACTTGGTGTCCTTGGTATATGCAGGGGCATAATGTAATGGCAGCAGCAGTACAATATGCTAATAAAGTTACCACCGTTTCTCCTACCTATGCTCAACAAATTCAAACACCTGAATATGGAGAAAAAATTGAAGGTTTGCTTTCTTTTATTAGTGGTAATTTAAGAGGTATTGTTAACGGAATTGATACAGATAGTTATAATCCTGCTACAGATAAATATATTCATCAGACTTTTTCAATTGATACTATCGAAAAAAGAATTACTAACAAAATTGCTTTACAGGAAGAATTAGGTTTAGAAGTTAGTCGTAAAACTCTTTTAATGGGTATTGTCTCTCGTTTGGTAGAACAAAAGGGAATTGATCTACTACTACAAATTCTTGATCGCTTTATTGCATACAATGATGCTCAATTAGTTGTTTTAGGTACAGGCGATCGCTTTTATGAAACTCAGCTTTGGCAATTAGCTTCTCGTTATTCTGGTCGTCTTTCAGTTCAATTACTTTATAATGATGCTTTAGCACGCCGAATCTACAGTGGTTGCGATGTATTTTTGATGCCTTCTAAGTTTGAACCCTGTGGTATCAGTCAAATGCTGGCTATGCGTTATGGCTGTATTCCTATTGTCAGACGAACTGGTGGTTTAGTGGATACAGTTTCTCATCACGATCCTAATAATAATGCTGGCACTGGTTATTGTTTTGACCGTTATGAACCTTTAGATCTTTATACCTGTATGGTAAGGGCTGGCGAAGGTTTTCGTTATCAAGAAAAATGGCAAGAATTGCAAAAACGAGCCATGAGTCAAAATTTCAGTTGGGTTAAATCCGCTCTTGAATACATCAAAATCTACAAAGAGATTACGGGATATTCACCAGAATTATCAGAGCAAGAAAGTCAAAAATTAGCGACTTTAACCTCTATGTAAGATTTTTGGGATGCACGAAAAAAAAGTAATTAATAAGCTTCAAGAGCTAGATCCGAACAGCTTACAAGAGTAGTTTTGTTACAAAGGGGTGACTAAAAACAACATTATAGAGATGAAATGGAATCAACATTTCAAAGACTGGAAAAAAATTGTTAACGTAAAATTATTCCCCTAGCGATCGCAGGTGCGCCAGCAAAACAGCCAATTCCAGTGATACATAAACCCTCGCCTCCACCTTGAGCAGCAGTTCCAGCAATAAACTCCATAATTCCCTGGGCTATTGCTGCGCCATTACCTAATAATCTTCCTAATTCAAAGGCTTGTGACTCATTCAAAATATTGTTGTGATAGATTTCTCTTGATTAATTAGTTTGACATTGCCATTTTCAGAAGTAATATTTTTAGCTGTAACATCGCCAGTTGCATTGGCACAATATTGACAGGCTTTTTGTTCGACATCTGAGGCGACGGGATAATAACCTTGTTGTAAATTATCTTTTACTCGTTCGGTAAAAGCGGATAATTGTTCGGGATTTTTTTTAGCAGAACTAATTTTTTTATAAACATTTTCTTATACTTCCTCAATATTTTGCTGCTATCTCAGATAAATAATCTAATTGATGATAATATTCTGGCGGTTGAAAATATAATAATCTACCTCCATCGGCTTTTATTTGTTCCTCTTTAGTGTATGCTTTGTAATACATTCTTCTCATACCCCAGTAAGAAGATGAATTACCAATATATTGTCGTAAAGCTTGATCAGTTTTGATACCATCACTTGTCATTAGTTTTTCTTCTTCCGCAAAAGTATCAAAAGTGCCTAAGCCCTGTTCTCTTAAGGCTAATAATTCATCTAATCTAGCTTCTTTTCTCTCCCACTCTTCTTCTGAAGTTGGTTCTATTGCTTCGATGATATGAGCGGGCATATCAATTAAATGAAATTTCCAGGCTTCACCATAGTTGATTTTTTCTTGATAGAAAAAATTTCTTTCTCTTTTATCTGTTACATCGTGACATCCAGAAACAAAAATACCGCCTTTTTCATCAACTTCTAGTAAAATTCCAAAGGAACTACTGTAAACACCCCAATGAAATGCTTTGCAATTTATCTTTGTACCCAATTTCGATAATCTGGGTTTTGTACTATTTTTTGGTCTACGACACATAAACTCGTTAGGTTGGGTTTTCATTATCGTCCATCCAGATGCGCCAGGGAATAAACCAATAATCCAAAGCTGTTTTAAAAGTTGTTTAGTTATTTTGCGATAGTTGGCATTAAGTTCATCTATAGAGAAATTTTTGGGCAGTTCGTAAACACGAGTAAAACCTTCTTTTTCTAAGATATTGAGGAGACTAGCTTCTATCAATGACTGATTCTCATTATTAATACAGCTAGTGTAATTCCAATAGTCGTAAAGCATTTTAAATCGCTGTTATTTGTTTATCAAAATTTTTTGTATAGCAACACATATCCGTTAGTGTATTAGATTTGTGGAAGGGCGAGTGATCATTCGCCCTTATGATTCATATTCTCCTAAACAAACTTTATAATACTAAGTCTTTCTAAATTGAGACCAATAAACAATTAGAATTCGGCTTCCTTAGCTTCAATATAGTAAAAATTGACTTGAGGATAGCGTGAAGCGTACAAAATTTGTGCCGCATTTGCTGCTTTTCTCGTATCAAACGATAAAAAGAACTCAAATCCACACTGCTGTGCTATTAGACTTCCTATTGAAAGTTGCCTTTCAAGTGTTCTTATTTGATCTCTTTCATAAGCATTTAGATTTTTGGTATTACCATTTGCTTTTTTAGCTAAATACTCATGCTGAGTTTTTACTTCTGCATATGAACTTATGGGCTGTCCTTTTTGAATGTATGCTTGTCCTAATACGCTTAATTTTCCATCATAAAAAGAGTAATTGCCGTTAGTAGGCTCCATAACTAAATGATCGCTATTGTCTCCTGTCACATAGCTTGCATACTCATCGTGTGGTACGTAACTGCCCAAGCGAAATCCTAGCCTTAAGTAGTAACATCCATCATCATCTACTTTCCCTCTCCGAAAATCCTCTATTTTTAACCTTTCTTGTTTAGGTATTGCTTGGTTGTTAAGAATATCTTTAAATCTTCTTTTCTGATTTGGAGTTAACTGTTTAACAAGCCCAAACTCAGCTTCATCAGCATAAGGATCACCCGTAATCGGATTAATTTCAGCCACATGAGCAGGAGCAGTACCTCCAGCATCTAAGATTCTTTTAAAAATCTCTATATATATTAGTAATGGGTTGGGCGATACAGTTCCTCCTCCTGGTAATGGCGTTGTAGGTGTAGGACTAATAACAGGAGAACTTACTGAAGCTAAAGTACCACTTCCAGTTATACTACCGATGATAAATTCTGCTCTTTTAGTTGCACTTTTACTAAGGTGATGAGCAATACTGATTACGCCGTCGCTTCCAACGTAAATACTATATTCCGTGGCATTAATATCAACTGCTGTAATAACTTTAATATTTTTGGCAGCTTCTAGATAAACATCACCGCCTCTACTTCCTATATCAGTACGAATATATCCTGTTCTAACTAGATCAGTCTTGCTGATGAGAGAAACATCACCACCTCTTGAAATAATGTTTTTTGTATTGATTGTTCCCAAAGCCAATACATAAACATTACCGCCACGACTATTTATAAGACCACCGATAGTTGCTGTACCTTGTTCTGCCTCTACAGTTATATTGCCTCCATAAATACTAATTTTCTTGGTAGAAACACTTTGTTTAGCAGCAAGATTGACACCTAATGCATTATCAATCGGCATATTCATGGTCACAGAGCCTTCTGTACTAGCTAAACCTATTGAACCGAATTCTGATTTAATTTCGTGATTAATTGTTAAACTTTGTGCAGAAGCAACTGTTACATCTTCCATGCTGGAGATTACGCCATTAGCAGCAACAATTCCAGTCGCACTAATTAAAGCAACACTACTATCATTAGAAGTGACTGCACCTACAGTTATATTATTTGCAGCAGCTAGAGAAACATCATCATAGGCTGTGACTGCACCATTAACTGTAACAGCATCTTGACTAGACTTGAGAATCACTGCGTCTTGACTGGATGTAATCTCATTAGTAATAATATTTTGCTTGGCTAAGGCAATGAAACTGTTGTCGCTCTCAACTGTACCGTTAACCTTAATTCCAGCAGTACCGCTAATTAGATCAATAGCACCATTAGTAGCAGTTAATTGACCAACAGCAATGCTATTGAGAGAAATAATATTAATATCTCCATTAGTAGTAACAAGATTTCCTGATGAGAAACTACCATTATTCAAAACTTCTAAGCTTAAAGCATCAATATTTCCTGTAGTGACGTTGCCTGTAGAAGCAAAAGTTTCATCGCCTATTTTACCCAGTGAGATCTCAACTGAACCAGTAGCAGCTAAGTTAGCAGTAGTAATGTTGTTAATAACTTCAAAGCTAAGATTGCCTTCAACTGCTAAGTCCTTATTGATAGTTAAACTACCAGCACCCTCAACACCAATATCGAAGAAAGTACCATTTCCACCAATTACATCCTGAAAGAGAATATTACCTGTTCCAGCTTTCAAAGTGAGATTTTGGCTACCAGCACTCGCAGCATCAACAGTTTTGGTAAAAGTAATATCACCACCAGTAATAGTATTATCTTCATTTACAGAAGAATCAATAGTTAGATTGTTATCAATCTTAGTTTGACCATCAAAGGTTATTTCACCACCATTCGTAGTGATGACATTTCCAAAGAGAGTTATTTCATTACCCTGCAACAGAACAGTATCGCCAAACGTAGAGATGTTGCCGATATTTATATAGTCTTTTAATTTTGGTTCAGCGAATCTGGGATTAAGAAGAAAAGCTTGGTGAGTACGCTTAACATCGCTTTTGAAATAACCAGTAGCTGCTATTTGCCCTTTGTCATTAATTCCTTGTGCTGAACTTAGCCAAATAGCTTTCTCAGAATCGATGATGCTATTAATATTGAGATTTATACTTGTATCATTATCAATGTCGTATAATATAGCTGTCGCACCACTTGAACCCACAGCAATACCATTGTTATTGATATCAATTAAAGAACCTCCCAAGGTTTTTATTTCGCCATCGTTATAGACAAACGCAGTGTAAGTAGTAGATCTTATTGCATTGAATTCACCAATTATCTGACCTTCATTGTTAATATCACGAGCAGAACTGTTTTCTACATTATCTCCTAACAGACTATGTAAATTTATATTTTGACCACCACCATAAACAAATGCTTTAGTAAAACCATCAAAATATAAACCGACTACCTGTCCTGAATCGTTGATTCCATAAGCTTCACTGGTATAGTGCCAGTAATAATCCTCATTAACTTCAATCCCTTCATTGCCAAATAAACCATTCAACTCGTTCTGAAGGTCGGTCATTGAACCTCCATCTAAAATGAATGCGCGCCAACAGAATAGATCGTAACCCCAGCTATATTTAGAGCTAGCTATACCAACTATTTGCCCATTGTTGTTAATTGCTTCAGCATAGCTACGAGCAAAATCGTAAGGTACTTCTACTAAACCAGACTCACTGGGAATTTCATATGTTTCAGCTTCTGGTAAAACTCCCAAATCACTTATCGATCCATTACTGTAAAGAAAAGCGTGCGTATTATTATCAGAACTAATAAAAGATCCTACTATTTGTCCTGAATCATTAATTCCATTAGGAGTAATGCTGTTCTCAGAACCTAAATAATTTATTTTGGCTAAAGTTTAAGTTA
Organism: Stanieria cyanosphaera PCC 7437; assembly: GCF_000317575.1. Lineage (NCBI taxonomy): Bacteria > Bacillati > Cyanobacteriota > Cyanophyceae > Pleurocapsales > Dermocarpellaceae > Stanieria > Stanieria cyanosphaera. Next base: position 3,983,763 of record NC_019748.1, read on the forward strand.
ACTTTTAGCTGCTGTGCGATCGCAAACAAAACAAGATAGAGTCTGTTAAAAATTTACGTTTCGATTTAATTAGTAATTTTCCGTTCCAAGCGATCGCCTTTGCGACAAACTAAGTCAAATGCACAATATTGACAGGCTTTTTGTTCGATATCTGGGGCGACAGGATAGTAACCGTGTTGTAAATTCAATTGAACTTTTTCGGCAAAAGCTGCTAATTTTTCGGGGTTACGTTTAGCTGAAGATATTTTTTTACGTTTAGTTAAAGAATAATAAATAGCATCAACAACTGGTTCGGAAAAAGTCTGTTCGATAGCTGCTTGATATAAAGGAAGTTGTAAATCTAAACTGGCTTTGCCTTCTTCATTTTTAATTCCTGGAGGAGTGCTACTACTAGTTTTATAATCTATGATGGTTAATCCATTAGTAGTGCGATCAATTCTATCTATTTTTCCTTTAATTTGTAACCCATGCCATTTCAGATTAAATTCAGTTTCACGAGCTACAACTTCTCTTTCTGCGGGTAAAAATTCTGGTGTATTAAGATTAAGATAAAGTAATTCAAGATGTTCTTTTCTTCTGGTTTGCCAAACTGGTAATTCTGACAATTTTAATTCTTGTTCTGCTTGTAAAAAAGCTTGTTTCAATTGTTGTAAATTAAACTCGGCTAAATCAGCAGCAGTTTTTACTTTTTCGAGGGATAATTCTAAACAACGATGATATAAATTACCTCTAGAAATAGTATTTAAATCTAACTCCGCTTCTGGTAATTCTCTTAATTTTAATAACTGATATGCAAACCATTTAAAAGGGCATTGTCCTAATTGAATAAGTTGAGAAGCACTAAAAACTAAATTATTAGTATCAAGAGGAATACCAATCACACCATCGTATTCATCAGCTACTGTAGCAGTTTCTCTCTTTTGTTCTACTTGCCAAGCTTTAATTATTTGTTTAATAGTGAAATCTTTTAATTTTTTCGGTTGATGTAAATAAACTTGACGTGCCTTTTCCAAACTAGCAACAGGTAAATTAGGTAGAGAAGTTGGTTTTAATCCCAAACGAGTCAAATAAGGACTTGGTAATATAGATTCTTGTTTAATTAATTGAGGATAAGAAAAAATAATTTTTGTTTGGGGTACTGCTAATAAACTATAAAAAGCAAGTGCTTCTCGATTAGTTATTGTCACAGCAGTTTCGATCCGAAATCCCTGTTTAACTAATTGCTTGCGTTCAAAAAAATCTAAAATCGAATCATTCGTAATAGTAGTCGGAAAAATTCCTTCTCCTGTACCTAACACAAAAACATAATTATATTTAGCTCCCAATAAAGATAAAGGTGTGTGTAATTCAATCCCACCTCTGCCTGGTTGAGCAGGTACAGTTAATAAAGCAAGAGTATCTCGAATATTTTGAAAAAAATCCGCTTGAGTGAGTATTTCCGCTTCTGGTTGAGCAAGTTGAATTAAAGCCTCTTGAATCTTGTAAAAAGCAACTATTTCCCTAGCCCAACGTTTTCCTTGCTGTCGTACTTGAAATTGTTCGAGGATATTTTGTACAAGTTGTACCCATTCATCTCGACGGTTTCGTTTTGGTAACCGCAACAAAGATAAATCTACTTCTAACTCTTGCCAAGCTGAAAAATTTTGAGGATGTTTTAATTTTGCTTGTTGCCAAATACGATTAGGAAGTTTTCTGGCTAAAGGATGAGAAAGCAATTTAGCTGTCGCTTCAAAGGGAAAATTAGTGTCAATTACTTCTAATAATAGTTTTAACCATGCACCCATGCGGGTATGTTCTAAACCAATAGCATATAAAGCCCGTAGCGGTAAATTGTATTCCCAAGCAATATCTAATAAAGTTGTGCCATATAACTGCTCATCTCTAGCAACTAAAACAATTTCTTTTGCGCTAACTCCTTGATTGAGTAAACTTTTGACTTGAGTTAAAAATCCTCTTACTTCTTCTTCCAAGTTGGGATAAATCTGTAAACTAACGTCTTGAGGTAAAGGTTGTGGATGAAGAAAACACTGTTGTAATTGTTTACCGATTGAATCGTTGTTGATTTGATAGTTGTTGGCTTCAGTGGTTTGGGTGGGTTTTTTGGACGAAATTTGGTTATTTACTCGATTTTTGAAGGTTAAGCTTTTATTTTCTAGTTCTTTGAGCGCAAAATTTATCCCTTTACAATCCCATCCTCTAGCAGTTAAAAACTCAATCCCCTCGCGATTTGAGCTAAAAAGCTCTTCCTCGCCTGTAGGCAAAACCAAAATACTGTCATCTCCTGCCACTGCATCAATTAAAGCTAACTCATCATGAGAAGGATAAAAATAACCGTAAAATAGATAAGATTTTTGATAATTATTAGTTCTAGCAGCTTGCCAAAATAATTCAGCGCAATCAATACATTTTTTTGCTCTTAATTTTTGTTGATAAACTGCGGTGATTGTAGCTAACTGTCTTACTCTAACAGAAGCAGATTGAGCCAAGCTAGTTAAATCTAATTCTTGACTCAATAATTCTTTGATTGCAGGAAAAAATCTTTTAACTGTTCCCTCAAGATCTTTCGGACGAAGAACTTCTTGCAGCGTTTGTCTTAATAACCGATAAGATAATAGAGAAGAAGCAAGCCTGATTCCCTGTTGACGGACAATTGTTTCAGCTAGATTTTCCAAACTAAGATGAGCTACGCCCAAAGTTTTCGCAGTTGTCCGACTTGGGGTAATCACTTGCAGATGAGTAGGAATTGAAAAATTAGCAGGTAAGTTGAATAAGAGGGATTTTTGATTATTCATCCCTCCATTATGCTACTTTTGATTTGCTCTGGTATCTTGTACCGCAGCCCAAAATAAGATTCCTGTTAGAGGAATACTTCCAGCTAGGATTAACCCAGTAGTTAAACCGCCTAAGTCGGGTTCACCAGAAGACAATTCAAATACTGAGCCTACACCTGCGATCGCACTAATACAGCATAAAGCTAAGAAAATACCGCTTTTTACGGTAATTGGTGTCACTTTAGTTTTACTCCTAATTTTTTATTTATCTTTATTATTATTTAACTGGTTTAACGGCACTTACAGCAAAACCTTTCTTTTTCAATTCTTCGGTTAAAGCAATTTCATTTTCTACCCGATCAACAAACATCACTCCATTGAGGTGATCCATTTCGTGTTGAATGGCACGGGCGAGTAAACCAGAAGCTTGTAGTTTACGAGGTTTACCTTGTTCATCTTTAAAAGATACTTCTACCGCTTCCGGTCTAGTTACTTCTAAATATACACCAGGAATACTCAGACAACCTTCTTCAGTAATACACTCTTGACTACTAAAACGAGTAATTTTGGGATTAATCAAAACTAAAGGTGGATGATCAGGATTATCAAGTTCGCAGTCAATCACAATTAACTGCTTATTAACACCTACTTGGGGTGCTGCCAAACCAATGCCATCGGCACTATACATAGTTTGCAGCATTTCTTTAATCAATTGACGGATGCTGTCGTCTACTTTTGCAATCCGTTTAGCTGGCTGACGCAAAACGCGATCGCCTAAATAGTGAATTTCTAAAGGTGGTTGCTTTAACTTTTTCTTTTCTACTGTGACTAAGGTAGTCATGAATCTCTTGATAATAAATATTTTTACCTAACTTAATTTTATCGTTACTTCACCGATGATTAGGAAGTCAACAAATAATTCATCTATCATAGCGAAAATACTAAAATTATTTAAAAAAAATAATTTGATTGATAATTATTTACAACCATAAAAATTTATAATTTTCCCGATCAAGTGAGGCGAATAATTGAGTATTGTTCGAGATTTAAGAGATGAGTTATCGATTAAATTGAAAATAGCTATTTCAGATGCGATCGCTTCTCCATAACTTTCACCCAGATAAAATCCTCTAATACTTTCAAGTATTGGTTTTGAGAGCTACAAAATTAGTAATTAAAGATATTCTCCATGAATTTCCTCTAAGATAGAATTTTTAGCTTATTATATTCCATATCATAAGAAATAATTTCCAAATTTTCTGTCATTCTACTGTTATTTTATTACGGAAAATGTGTGTAAACGTTGTTTAATTCTACTTGACTTTAGGCTAAGTAGTTTTTGCATAAACAAGTATTTTTTTTGATAGCTAGGAATCAATAGCCACTGTTGATAATATTCAGTAACAATATTTTTAAAGAAAAATATCCATTGACTAAGAACCTTTTCAGTAGTAACTTCTTGTTTACGTTTTTGATAATTATTAAGCATTTGACAGTAAAAATCACTATCCGTCTTTAAGCGTCTAACTGCTGCAATTGCCTCATCAATAGAATTGATCGAAAGAAAATCTAGCTCACTTTTTCTAACTGCTACAAATGATGATTCTGGAGTTAAAATTCCTGGTACTCCCGCGTGCCAACAATTTAGTAATTTAATAAATCCTTTATTAATATATTGATTATTCCTAAAACTTCTCGCTGCAACAATAACATCAAGCTTTGTATAATCGTTCCATTGATTAACTTCAAAAATTGGCAGCCATTTACAACCTAAACTAGATAAAGATTCAATCCAATACTGAGATTTTAGTTCTTGAGCTAATTGACTTCTACTACCTATATAAGCAACGTTTTCTACTGTAAATTTACGTTCTTGATTTCGAGGAATAAGATTAGGTATTGGCCAATGAGCTATATAGTAAGGCTTCCAAACAGAATTGTAATTCAATTGATAATCTTGAGGATTATGAACTACGTGAATATGTGCTGAAGGATGATATTCGCGATCGCTCTTGGCACAAATCAACATAGTATTAGTTAAAAACTGAGCATTGTCACCTAATGTATCTCTATCTGCTATTACTATTCCTTGTCGGTCAATAGTATTAGTAATTTCACAAGAAACTCCTGCGTTTTTTAAGTGAAAATAAGTTTGTGCTATCCAAGCTGTAAAATTACTGTGTTCTCCTTCCCAAGAATCCTTATAATTACTTTGTAATAATTTTTTTTTATTTTCAGTAGGAGCGTAAAAATAGATTTTTTCCATGATTATAATAGCTTTTCAAACATTAGAGTAAATCTAATCCTTGCCAGCCAGCTTATTAATTGTTGGAATACAAAATCGTTCGTTATCCTAACACCAGAATCTAATTTTCTTAGAGCTTTGTTTCTAAAATGTTACGTTCCACATACTAAAACTAATCTAAAAACAAAAAACTTAATTTCTATTTATTTAAAGATTGTTGTCTTTGCCTTTGTTTCTCTAGCTGACGAGCTTTTTTTTCTGGAGTTAATTTGTCGTAGCAATGAGGACAAGAAACAATAGGTTCATAATAAGGAGAAGTTTTATCTAATTCTGAAATAGGATGTCCACAAGCATAACAAAGATCGTAACTTCCTGCTTCTAATCCTTGTTTAACTGTAACTCGTTCGTCAAAAACAAAACATTCTCCTTCCCATAAACTTTCTTCAGCAGGAATTTCTTCTAAATATTTCAGTATGCCACCTTTGAGGTGAAAGACTTCTTGAAATCCTTGGGAAAGCAAATAAGATGAAGCTTTTTCACAACGAATTCCCCCTGTACAAAACATAGCTACTTTTTGATGTTTTTGAGGATCAAGATTTTTAGCTACATATTCGGGAAATTCTCGAAAAGATTGCGTTTGAGGATTATTAGCTCGCTTAAAAGAGCCTATTTCTACTTCATAATCGTTTCTAGTATCAATTACGACTACTTCAGTATCTGAAATAATTGTATTCCATTCTTGAGGAGTAACATATGTTCCTACTTTTTGACTAGGAGCTACTTCAGATATACCAAAAGTGACAATTTCTGATTTGATTTTTATTTTCAGTCGTTCAAAAGGAAATACTTCACTATAAGATTCTTTGTGTTCTAAGTCGGCAAAATTAGGCTCGCTACGAAGATAAGCTAAAACGCAATCAATATTTTCTCTACTACCTGCAATTGTGCCATTAATGCCTTCGGTAGCTAAAAGAATAGTTCCTTTTAGATCATGTTTTTGACAAAATTCTCCTAAAGATTGCCTTCTTTCTGCTAAATTTTCAAGAGAAACAAATTTATAAAATGTAGCAATAACTATAGTCATTTTTGTTGCTAATAATTTTAATTGATAATAAATTATAGGTTAATTGTCACGTCAGAAAGAAATGTCGAGCTTTTAGTATAATTATTAATTATTGATTGTTTGTCGACAGCCTTTACACTGATAAACCCAGATAGATTGAGCGGTTGGTAGTGTTTTTTGTTAATTGAATAGTTAGTTTGATTGAATCACAAATTAAAAAGTAATTACACTACGAATAGACTCACCTTTGTGCATCAAATCAAATGCATCATTAATTTTATCTATTGGCATTACATGAGTTACTAAATCATCAAGATTAATTTTCCCTTCCATATACCAGTCAACAATTGTGGGTACGTCAGTACGTCCTCTAGCACCGCCAAAAGCACTACCTTTCCAGACTCTTCCTGTTACTAACTGAAAAGGACGAGTACTAATTTCTTCTCCTGCACCTGCTACTCCTATAATGACAGAAACACCCCAACCTTTATGACAGCATTCTAAAGCTTGACGCATCACTTTAACATTGCCAATACATTCAAAACTATAATCAGCACCACCATCAGTTAACTCTACTAAATGAGCAACTAAATCTCCTTCTATTTCTTGAGGATTGACAAAATGAGTCATGCCGTATTTTTCTGCTAAGGCACGCTTGGCAGGATTGAGATCTACGCCAATAATTTTACTAGCACCTACCATCTTTGCCCCTTGAATCACATTTAAACCAATGCCACCCAAACCAAATACAACTACATTTGCACCAGGTTCAACTTTAGCCGTATTTACGACTGCCCCAATGCCAGTAGTTACGCCACAACCAATCAAACAAACTTTATCAAAAGGAGCATCTGAACGAATCTTAGCGACTGCAATTTCTGGTAAAACTGTATAGTTAGAAAAAGTAGAAGTTCCCATGTAGTGAAAAAGTTTTTGCCCGTCGAGGCTAAAGCGACTTGTTCCATCGGGCATGACTCCTTGTCCCTGAGTTGCTCGAATTGCCTGACAGAGATTCGTTTTCATACTTAAACAATAAGCACATTGACGACATTCGGGAGTATAAAGAGGAATAACGTGATCTCCTGGGGCAACACTTTTAACACCTTCCCCTACTTCAACTAATACTCCTGCTCCTTCGTGTCCCAAAATCGAGGGAAATATTCCTTCTGGATCTGCCCCTGAAAGGGTATAGGCATCGGTGTGACAAACACCAGTAGCTTTAATTTCAACTAAAACTTCTCCAGCTTTTGGTGGTTCTAACTGAACAGTTTCAATGGCAAGGGGTTTACCAACTTCTAAGGCTACTGCTGCTTTAACATCCATAATGAATATTCAAATATTCCTAGATTATATTACTATATATTTTTATTAATATCGTTTCTGCTTTGGTTGGCTTTAATATCACTAAAAAAATAATTGGGAACTTAGCCCAAATTTGACCAAATTCCCAATTAACAACTTGATAGTTGAATTGTGTGTTAGTTGTAAACTTTACCGCCACCCCACATAGTGCCACGAATTTTGGGTTGAATCAAAATGTGACCAGCTACTGCTTTTAGATCTTCATCGGTGAGATTTCTCATCATGGGATAGAGATCTGAGCGAGTAGTATTGGGATGTAATTCATAAATATTAGTTTCCCCGTCATAGGTAGTGGGATTTTTCAAATATTCTACTATTCCCTCAATATTATCTTTAGGAGGTTCGGCATTAGCTAGAGCGTTAAGTCCTAGTCCCACATTAGGATTAGTTTTGGTTGTTCCCGATTTATGACAGTAGCTACAACTATCAACAAAGATACGTTGTCCTCGTTTCACTTCTTGAAGAGAGAGAGTAACTTCATCTCCTGCTTCATTTAATCTGACGGTACGAATAGCATCGTCTAATTCCACCGCAGTTGCACTACTAATAGATTGAAACACAAAGAAAATAGTAACTACAGCAACTAAAAATAATCGCTTCAACATGTTTCTCCTCAAAAACTTTGTCTTAATTATTGGATTTTGTGAGAGGTTGTCGCCTCTTGAAATATACCAATAGGATTGATTTATACCCCTGTAATTAAAATCTACAGATCTGCTTGATCGATTAAACCAAAGACACAGATAGTTGCTAACTATCTTGATCATTTAGGTTTTTGGGTTTACTCGCTAAAATTTCGGAAATAACAGCCTTAGCATCTTCTAATGCTAGACAAGTATGTTGGTTTTTGTAGGCAATTTTAAACCGATCGCATAAATGAAATACTTTCTCTACAGGGAGATGATATTCTGCTGCTATGTCCGCAATTGATAAGTCTGCAAAACCCATATTAATGATTGTGATCTGTTGAATAATTAGGATTAATTAATCCGTCATCATAAATATCATGCCATTCAACCGACCCAATTGCAGAAAATTGGGAAATTAAATCTTTTTGTTAAATTTAGTTGGAGCGATTAAATTTCTTTGACTGTCTGATTTACAGCAGGAACGCTAACAGCTAATTCTGAGTGAAGATTAACTACCCTACCAATAACTGCGATCGCTGGAGCTTCAAATCCTGTCTTTTTGACTTGTTCAACAATTGTCTCTAGAGTTCCAATCAATTCTTCTTGTTCTGGTCGAGTTCCCCACCGAATTAAAGCAATTGGCGTGTGGAGCGATAGCCCTCCTGCTAATAACTCAACAATGATATTACTTAGGTTGTGAACTCCCATATAAATTACAATGGTTTCTGAGCCAAGTGCGATCGCTTTCCAGTTGACGTGTGGACGATATTTTCCTGTCATTTCATGTCCTGTTACAAAAGTTACCGAAGAACTATACCCTCGATGAGTAACAGGAATTCCTGCATAAGCAGGAGCAGCGATACCTGCCGTAATACCTGGCACTACTTCTACTGGTATTCCAGCTTGAATTAAATCTGCCATCTCTTCGCCACCACGTCCGAACACAAAAGGATCTCCGCCTTTAAGTCTGACCACGACCGCATATTCTTGCGCTTTAGTAATTAGAAGCTGAGTTGTTTCTGCTTGTAGTTTAGAATGACGACCCCGCCGTTTACCTGCATTAATTTTTTCAGCTTTGGGGTTAATCATTGCCAAAATTGCAGGACTTACTAATGCGTCATAAATGACTACTTCAGCATTTTCCAGGAGAGTTTTGCCTTTAATTGTCATTAAACCAGGATCGCCTGGTCCTGCCCCAACAAGATAAACTTTACCTGGATAAGATTGTGATTGTGGCTGATTCATTGTACTGCTCCTTCCAGGATTAAATTAGCTAGTTCTACAGTTGCTCCTAAAGGTTGGTCGAGAATCAAATTTACCCCAGGAAAATCTTGTTGTAATTGCTCTACTTGAGTTGCGATCGCATCGGTTATTTTCCCTGGAAACAAAAAATAGGGTAAGATCACCAGGTTTTGTTTACCCTGCTCAACTAATGTCGCGACACTTTCCGCTAGATTTGGTGAACTAGACCAATAAGCAACCGTTGCTTGTAATCGCTCTGCCAAGATTTGACAAGGTTGATTGCCTTTTTGCAGACGACTACCATGAGCTAGTAAAATTTTGCCATCTCTTGCTTGGGAATTAAATTTGTAACGGTCAACCCCGTCAAATTTGTGACGCAAAAGCTCGAACATTTTGACATAACTACCGAGATAAGAACACAAGTTTAAACTAATCTGTCCATTTAAAATCTGTTGAGCTTGATTAACTTGAGTAGGTAAATCGACAGTGACGTGAATTCCTGGTAGCAAAAACAAAGGCAAAAGCATTACTTGTCGATACCCTAACTGCTGGGAACGTCGAGCAAAATTAACAATACTTTCCGCCAAAGATAAAGGAGAAAATTCTAAACAAGCATAATCAACCAGAGGCAATTTCTGCCTTTCTAAAATAACAATTTTTTGCTTCCGTGTTATTACTGAATTAGTCCCTAAGTATTTTCCTCGATCTAAGATAGCATTAGTAGTTAATTGCTGACGTAATAAATCAGTGAGTTTAGTCAATGCTAAATGCTGCCGATGGTCGCGACTACCATGAGCTATTAATAAATAAGACCGATGCCAGGAAATAGTATTCAAAAGTTATTTAACTTTGAGGAAGAAACGATTATCATATCTCAAAAAGTATATCTCAATAAATTTACAGTTTTGTAGCTAATGATATATCTTGCTTTCTTACCGTAAAAATACGAACATAATAGAAAAAATAGGTCAGAAAAAATACATAAAATAATCTTAGTAAAACAAACTCATAACTATGACAAATAATTATCCAGCCAACAACTCCAATAATTACAATTATCCCTCGGAAGTATCATCAGCCTCAAGGGAAGCAATTGATGTAAATATAAGTGGATATTTAATTAAATTACGTCGACGCTGGAAATTAGCTCTAGCTGTATTTTTGCTGACTGCTGGTGTCACTACTGCGTTAAGTTTATTATTACAAAAAACCTATCAAGCCCAAGGAAAATTACTCTTTAAACAAAATTCTACTGCTTCTTTAACAGGAGTAGGAGAAAATGTCGGAGAATTAAAACCTCTGTTAGTCAATCAGAGTCCTTTAAGTACTCAAATTGAGGTGATTACTTCTACTCCCGTGATCCAACAAACTATCGATAAACTTAAATTACAAGACGATCAAGGTAAACCAATTAAACCAAAAGATTTTGAAAAAAAATTAAATATTGAACTCGTTGGTGGAAGTGATGTTGTTGAAATTACTTATGCTCATCCGAATCCCAAAGTTGCTGCCGATGTGGTCAATACATTAATGAATACATACATCAACGAACAAATTAGAGCTAATCAATCTGAACCAGCTTCTGCGCGTGAATTTATTAATAAACAATTACCACAAATAGAATCTCAGGTTAGTCAAGCTGAATCGGAATTACGCAACTTTAAAGAATCAAACCAAGTTGTTAATTTGACCAGGGAAGCAGAAAGTACTGTGGTACAAATGGCTAACCTTAATAGTGAAATAGCTAACGTAGCAGCCCAATTACAGGGAACAATGGCTCAATCAGAAGCCCTACAAAGTCAACTTAATTTAAATCTTAATCAAGCGATCGCAGCTAATCAATTAGGAGCTTCTCCAGTAGTTGACGGTTTATTAAAAGAAATGGCGACTGTAGAATCAGAATTAGCCAAAGAAAGACAGCGTTTTTTAGATAATCATCCCAGCATCAAGAGTTTAGAAGAAAAGAAAGCTTCTCTAAATCAAGAATTAAAAAATTTAATCAGTCAAAATGTTGGTCAAGGAGTAGAAATTTCAGAAGGTTTATTTAACAATGATGGTCTCAAAGAAAATCAATTAGAAAAATTTATTACTTTAGAAATAGATAAAATTAATCAACAAAGACAATTATCTTCTTTATATCAAACTCAACAAAGCTATCTAGAACGCGCTCAAAAATTACCTAGTTTAGAACAAAAAGAAAAAGATTTAATTCGTAAAGTTAAAGCAGCACAAACTACCTACGAAACCTTACTCACCAGTTTACAAGAAGTACAACTAGCTGAAAATCAACAAAATGGTAACGCTCAGATTATTGAGTTAGCTAAATTACCAGAAAAAGGTAGCTCAGGCAGAATCGCGTTCATGCTTGTGGGTATCTTACTAGGATTATTGTTATCTAACTTGTCGGTTATTTTAGTAGAAATGCAAGACCGCAGCCTGAAAACTGTGGCAGAAATCAAAAATAAATTTGGCTACAATGTCTTAGGTTTAGTGCCAAAACACGAGGCTGAAGATAATCAAGGCATTATTGTCCACAAACAGCCCGATTCTTTTGCCAGCGAAGTTTATCGCATGATTCAGGCAAATTTAAAGTTTATGAGCCTTGAACATCCGCCCCAAGTAATTTTAGTAACTAGTTCTGTACCAGAAGAAGGTAAATCTACGGTTTCGGCAAACTTAGCTACTGCGATCGCACAATTAGGCAAGCGAGTATTATTAATTGATGGAGATTTAAGAAAACCTTCTCAGCATCATCTGTGGAATTTAGATAATTTTGTTGGTTTGAAAGATGTTATTTCCGCTCAAAAACCTCTTAGTTTAGCTGTATCCAGACCCTTAGAGCAATTAGACTTATTGACGGCAGGAGAAGTTCAATCTAATCCTCTTGCTTTATTAGATTCAGAAGCTATGAGTGAATTAATTAATCAATCAAGACACAAATACGATTTAATTCTAATTGATGCCCCACCTTTACCAGTAACTGCTGACGTTCTTACTCTCAGTAAATTAGTCGATGGTATTGTATTTATTAGTCGTCCAGGAGTAGTCGAACACGAAAGTGCAGAACTTGCCCAAGAAACTTTAGCTAACAGCAACAAAAAAGTTTTAGGCATGGTAATTAATGGCATTAACTCCAAAGAATTTGACCGTTATTCTTACTACGCTAAATACGCGAAAGGTTATTTCCCTAGCCAAAGCAAGCAAAATAATGCGGTCAATAATAACCACAGTCAAGCTAGAGTCTAACTAGATTAGATAATTATTGGCATTTAACTAAAAAAGTTGAAGTTGAGTAATGAGAAGAAAAAAAGCAGGAATCTTGCCGAAATTCTTCTCATTATTATTTATTGGTAGTTTCTTTTAAAGTAAGATTTTAATTTAAAACTCTGTTTACAACCGAACTTGTACAGTATACTGAAGACCTCTAAACAGGCTATGATCAGGAGGACACGGGTGGCAAATTCGATTCGCCACCGTGAGTTGTTTGTGTCGAAGCTATGCTAGTCAACTAAGACTAAGTTAGCTCGATTTTGCCTCTTAACTTATAGCGATCGCCTTTATGACTTTACAATTGCGAGTTTACGTTCCCGAACACCCTTTAATTAAGCATTGGTTAGCTGTTGCTCGTGATGCTGGAACTCCCTCTGTGTTGTTTAAAACTGCGATGACTGAATTAGGACGTTGGTTAAGTTATGAGGCAACCCGCACTTGGTTACCAACGATGCCAACAACGCTACAAACTCCTTTAGCTCAAGCAGATGGAACTTTGATCGATCCAGAAGTACCAATTGGAGTTGTACCGATTCTGCGTGCAGGTTTAGCATTACTTGATGGAGTACAACATATTCTACCAATTGCTTCAACTTATCATTTAGGTTTAGTTCGTAACGAAGAAACTCTTGAACCAAGTTGCTATCTCAACAAATTACCGCAAAAATTTCATCCTCAGACTAGAATCTTAATTCTTGAACCAATGTTAGCTACTGGCGGTTCAATTATGATGGCAATGGAAATTTTAACCCAACGCGGTATAGATCCTACTCTGGTTAGAATTGTTTCTGTAGTAGCTGCGCCACCAGCTTTAAAAAAATTAAGTGAACATTATCCCAGTCTGAATATTTATACCGCTATTATTGATGAAGGTCTGAATAATCGTGGTTATATTGTCCCTGGTTTAGGAGATGCAGGCGATCGCGCTTTTGGAACTTAACTGAACTAAATAAAGCTATTCTAAAAATAAAAGTTGAAGAGTTTCGTTATTTTAATTACTTACACAACAAAACTATTGAATCTGCGCAAACAAAGAGGTGAGCAAAAATTATGAGTCAAAAAGATAATTTCGGTGGCGGTTTTCTTTTGGGGGCAATTGTTGGTGGTGCGCTTGGTGGTGTACTTGGCACTTTGTTAGCTTCTCGTAGTGAAAATTTTCAAAGAGCTTCAGGAGAAAAAGATGTTTTGGCAGGAAGTAAACAACCCAAATTTACCACTGAAGAAAGCATCGAACAATCTCGGCGTAGTCTAGAAGATAAAATTGCTCAATTAAATTTGGCAATTGATGATGTACGCCATCAATTAGGAGCAGTTAATGGTAACTTTTCTGAAGAATAACAGCATCAGTCAACTAAATTAAATTTGTTTGACATTATTGCTATTATTCAATTCAGCCTGGTTAAATTCTGGGATGAGTTAGCTGCTAGGTCATAGAAATCTATCAGGTTTATTATTTAAGTTTGCTTCAATGCTAATGCTTAAGTCTCCGTATTTGGTAACGCACGTATTTGTTCTGGTAAAGGTTCGGCATTACTACTAAAAGGAGAGTAATAAGCAATCACCAACAAAGGTAAGATCAGGGTCATAACAGCAACAACTGTACCTAATATCCCCGCCCATCTGTGATGAGGAGATTCAGAGTTATTAGGCGCTCGCTCGCTAGCATCCATAAAATAATTTTTTTTAACTGAATTCGATTTCGTAAATAACAAAGAAGATTAGCTAGTCTAAACTCTTTGACTACCATTCTAGCTACTTATTTAATTAATGGTGGTATTTTTTAAAACCAAAACAGATAATTATTTGGATTAATCTTTATTACTCAAGCTGGTTTCCCTTTTTCTGTACTGACAAAAAACCGCTCCAGAAAAGTTGACAGCGTTCAGCAAAAATGATGATAATAATAGTTTGTGTAAACTTTAGCTTAAATAAAACCCTTGGCTAATGTTATAGTAATCGGAGCCCAATGGGGTGACGAAGGAAAAGGAAAAATAACCGATTTATTAAGTCGTTCAGCAGATGTCGTAGTACGTTCTCAAGGAGGTGTCAATGCTGGACACACAGTTGTAGTTCAAGGACAAACCTTCAAACTACATCTGATTCCCTCTGGCATTTTATACCCTAAGACAGAATGTATCATCGGTTCGGGGACAGTAATTGACCCGCAAGTGTTGATCGCTGAAATGGATCAGTTGCAAGCTCTAGGAGTTTCCTTTGACAATCTGTTTATTTCTCAAACTGCTCATGTAACCATGCCTTATCATCGTTTGATTGATTGTGCATCGGAAGAGCGCAGAGGAGAATATCGGATTGGTACAACAGGAAGAGGCATTGGTCCTACTTATGCTGATAAATCAGAACGTACAGGAATTCGAGTTTTAGACTTAATTAATCCAGACCAACTGCGACGACAATTGGAATGGACAATCAATTATAAAAATGTCATTTTAGAAAGACTGTATAATATACCACCTTTAAATCCAGATGAAGTAATTATTGAATATCTTCAATATGCCGAACGGCTTCGTCCTTTTATTATAGATAGTTCTCTCAAAATCTATGAAGCAGTGCAAAAACGCAAAAATATTTTGTTTGAAGGCGCACAAGGAACTTTATTAGATTTAGATCATGGAACTTATCCTTATGTTACCTCTTCCAATCCCATCGCAGGAGGTGCTTGTGTTGGTGCAGGAGTAGGTCCTACCATTATTGATCGAGTTATTGGTGTAGCTAAAGCCTATACTACAAGAGTAGGAGAAGGGCCTTTTCCAACAGAGTTAAATGGTGCAATTGGACAATTATTATGCGATCGCGGTGCTGAATTTGGCACAACTACAGGTCGTCGTCGTCGTTGTGGTTGGTTTGATGCTGTAATTGGTCGTTATGCCGTTCGGATTAATGGTCTAGACTGTTTAGCAATTACGAAGTTGGATGTTCTCGATGAGCTTGACGAAATCAAAGTTTGTGTTGCTTACGAAATTGACGGTACTACTTGCGCTCATTTTCCGACCAATGCCAGCTTATTTGCTCATTGCAAACCGATTTATAAAACTGTACCAGGTTGGAAACAATCAACTACTCATTGTCGGACTTTAGAAGATCTGCCTCAACAAGCATTAGATTATCTAAAATTTTTAGCTGAGTTGATGGAAGTCCCGATTGCGATCGTTTCTCTTGGTGCTAGTCGTGACCAAACAATTATAGTAGAAGATCCAATTCACGGCCCTAAACGCGCTTTACTAGATGCTAATGGGACTCCAGTGACTATTACTTAAATACTTACTGGCAAATGAAGCAAGAGTTTAGAGTTGTTTGAAATCATCAACAATCTTAATTCTTAAAAACTTTATTGGTTAATTTTTTAGTGATTAATTTTGGGTAAAAAAATATGTCAATTACAGTTGAATGTCAAAAAAGACCAGAAGGAAGCAAACCAAATGCTTTACGTCGCGAAGGTTTTATTCCTGCTGCATTATATGGACACAATGGAACTGAATCTGTTTCTCTCACTATAGATGCCAAAGATGCGCAGACTTTATTAAAAAATGCAGCGGTCAATAACACTTTGGTTGACCTAAGTATTCCTGAACTTCCTTGGAATGGTAAGGCTTTAATTAGAGAAGTGCAAGTTCATCCTTGGAAAAAAACACTTCATCATCTAAGTTTTTTCTCTGTTGCTGCTCATGGTACTTTAGAATTAGTTGTTCCCATCAAAATTGTTGGTGAAGCTGCTGGTATCAAACAAGGCGGTATTCTTGAACAAATGATGACTGAGTTGAATATCAGTTGTACTGCTGAAAATATTCCCGAATCGATTGAAATTAATATTTCTCAGTTTGAGATTGGCAGTAATCTCACTGTAGGTGATGTCATTCTTTCCGAAGGCGTAACTGCTTTAGATGAATCTGATCGTATTGTTGTCGCTATAGTTCCTCCTGCTAAAGCTGAACCTACTGCGGAAGAAGAAGCTGCTGTAGAAGCATAAAAAATTGGTTTGATTTACTTTTTAAGTAGGGACTAATTCAGTCCCTTTTTGATTCGATTTAACCATTCCAAGTCTCAAAATTACGTTTAACCCAATCCATTCCTATTTCATTGTTTAACTTAATTTTGTGTGGTGCATCAGCATATATCTTATTTAAAATATTTGTGTCTTGCTCAACAACAGTTTTACTTAGACCTAGAAATTGATTTTTTAATACTTTAGCTAAGGGGTTGTTTGTTTCGCCAAACAATAATATATAAGTTCGAGTTTTAGTTAAAGATTCTGGAACAAAAATATGACATTGGGCTATCCTACCAAAAGGACTACTACCGTGAAAAATCACTAAAGAAGGAAAGTAATTTTCTAAATGAGCTTTAATTACGTCAGGAAGTAAAAATTGGTTGGGTTGTTTGAGCTTTTGCCAAAATGTTTTTGGTGCAGTAGGAGTATTAAAAAAAGCTTCGGAATGATAACCATTGTCGATAAATTTCTCAAATCTTACTTCGGTAATCTCAAATAAATCTCGATGCGTACCATTTTGATGATTGTAATCGTGCATAATTAATAACATCGATCGCAAGTCTGTTTCGACACTGGTATCTGCCGTATAGCCGATAAATTCATATTTTTGGGCAATTTTTTCTAAAATATCGGGTATGGGGATTTTGGGTTCGTAGTCCCCATAAGACCAAATAAAATTGTCTTTAATAATTAATTTT
The DNA here is from genome assembly GCF_000317575.1 of Stanieria cyanosphaera PCC 7437. NCBI lineage: Bacteria > Bacillati > Cyanobacteriota > Cyanophyceae > Pleurocapsales > Dermocarpellaceae > Stanieria > Stanieria cyanosphaera. Next base: position 4,001,049 of record NC_019748.1, read on the forward strand.
AAAGGCTGCATCTGGGGTAAAGTTTTTTTATCTGTTCCTGGTAAGATAGTGCAACCACGAGCATCAAATTCTAACGCATGAAATGGACACACTACCGTACTCGTTCCATCGCTTTGAGTTTTGCACCATCCCTCAGATAGCATCGCTCCCATGTGAGGACAGACATTAGGTAAAGCGTTAACTTGTCCCGTTTTATCTTGCCAAATTACATAATCTTTGCCATAAAGAGAAATTTTTTGGGGTTTATTTATTTGTAGCATTGATTTATGCGCTAGTAGCCAAGGCGCACCTTCTAACATAGACATAATTGATTCCTCTAAAATTCAATAATTAAAAGAAATTAAATTACAAAAAAGCTATGCAGAGCGTAATCGTTGAGCGAGCATTTGTTTTAATACCTGCAAGACAATACGAAGGTGAAACAATGTTCTCACCGATTTCAACATATGAAATACTTCAGTTAAAACAAGAGTAGTTTGAGAATTTTTGGCAGTTGTGGTTAAGCGAATTACTTGCTCCATATACCAAGCAATAAACTTTTCGGTAATACTAGGAGCTTTAGTAATACCTTTAACACTTTGTAACCCAGGAAAAAGTTCTTCCATAATCTGACGACCCCGTGTCAGTAAAATATGAAGTTGGGTAGATTGAGGAATTCTTTGGCGAGGTTCGGGTTGTTCGGGGAAGCGATCGCGTTCGATTATCGTTACTTGTTTAAAGTAATTGGTTAAAATTCGAGATGTTAATAGTCCCGTAATGCTGCCACCAATAACGATCGCTCGATTTCCTAACATTGAAGACTGCGTGTTCATATAACACTTTTCTAAAGCTATCAATTTAAACACTAAGTTTTCTCGCGACAAGTAAAATCAATAATGTCGCAAGTTTAAAGACTAATGAAAAATAAATCTTTTGAAGATAATAATTGAGCGATCCAAATATATGACGTTTCATTCATATTTGGCAAGATGACTTCCAAAAAGAATCCTTTCCGTCGTCAACCCCAACAACAGCGTAGTCAAGAGCGTGTGGAGAAAATTTTAGATGCAGCAGCCATAGTCTTTGATGAGATAGGTTTTGAAGCTGCTACTACTCATGCGATCGCACTCAGAGCAAATACGGCAGTAGGGACACTCTATCAATTTTTTCCCGATAAGTTAGCAATTTTTAATGCTTTAGAATTACGTCATATTGAACGCGTTTACGTTATTTGGGATCAACTACTTCGTCCCGAAATCATTCAATTGCCATTTGCTGATTTTATTCAGATTATTACTAGCCAATTTCAAAGATTATTTGAGCAACCAACTTCCAGAATTGTTTTTGCACAGTTTTTTACATCTCCTACTATTTTTAAAAATATTGATGCTAGTTTTACCCAAGAAGCAATTCAATTTATGGCAAAGCTGTTCAAAGCTCGTAATCCTGGTTTAACAGATCAAAGAAGTAAATTATTAGCAGAAGTTTGTGTTCATAGTGTGAATACATTAATTTTGCTAGCAATTCGTAGTAGCAAATCCCATCAGCAGGAAATTTTTCAAGAAATTGAAGCCTTGATGAAAGCTTATTTAAAAGCAGAGTTTGATGATGACATCATTAATCATAATTCGATTAAGCCATTAGAACAACTTGCCAAAACGTATCGACTTAACTCCCGTCAAACTTTAATTTTAAAATCTGCTGCTAATTACTCAGAAATAACTATTCAAAGCTGCGAGGCAATGTTTCCCAATGTATCTCGACGTACTCTACAACGAGATTTAAAAGCTATGGTAGAACAAAAATTACTTATTTATATAGGCAACACGGATTTACGTCGTTATCGTCTCAATTACGAATTAGCAAATTTGTGACAACTAATGACAATTTTTTTTGTCACTTCAAAATCAGACTATAACTAAAACATCTAAATTAAAGGTTTGAAGCGATCGCACTGTTTAATAATTGGTAAAATATTGATTTCAGGTTTCTATGTTTGGTAACTTTAACAATACACCTGCAAAAAACCAATAGTAGATTGCTACAGGTTCAATAATTAGCGGATAGTAATAGGTGTTGTAACTGATTAAAAGTATCAATATCCAAAGACAAATACTAATCCGTTTTAACGATAATTCTTTGATTGAACGATAAGCTTGAAAGGTAAAAACTGTGGTCACAGTAACAGCTACTAAAAAAGTTAGAGTGCCTACCCAACCAATTTCATAAAGTAATCTAGGGTAAAAGGTTTCAATTAGTTTAATCTCTCCTAAACGTCTAGCAGCACTCGCAGCTTTACCTAAACCATTTCCTAGTAATTTAACTCCTTCTTGGAGAATCCAATTAAATTGATTAATCACAAACTCTTGTGGTGGAGAATAGTTCCATCGTGCGATCGCACTTGACCAAACTGTACCAAATACCCCAGTAGTGTTGGCAATTAAAATACCAAGGAAAATGGCTATTCCTAATTTAAGAGCGAGTCGTTTGGTTTGTGTTTCTGTGATTAATAATAAAATAAAAAAAATAAAAGGAACAAGTATAATTGCTGTAGTTTGACCAGAAATAATTGCTGCTATCAAAACCATTAGTGCCGAAAAAAAACTAATGATTCGCCACCTTAAAGAGGATTCTCCTACAGTAGCAGCAGTAGTAAAGAAACTACTTGAGATTAAAAACCATGTCCATTGCCAAGGTGCGACAAAAGTTCCTGGTAAACTGATTAATTGTTTGGCAGGATTATAAAGTAAAGAACCACCCACAAAACATCTTGCTTGTAAAGTAGCTCTTGTTGCTGCTGGTTCGATTAAATGAGTATTACCCAGACAAATACCTTTAACTAATAAAAAGTATTGAATTAAACCTAAACCACTACAAATCAAAGCCAGAATGATTTGAAGACGTAGTAAAAATTGCAAATCCTGGCGATCGCGAATTAAATAATAACCACAAACAAGTAAAGGAACATAACCAATCAAAATTTTTAAACCAATGATGCCCATTAATAAGGGTTTTTCTTTAGGTAAAGCTGATAGTTGTTGGGGTAAATTGACCAACAATAACGTCAGAAGACATACTGCTAAAAGTAAGCTCAAGGCAATCAATAAAGGTTTAGCTTGATTTCGTAGTTGCTTTAATCTTTGACTAGATAGCACAATTGCGATTAGCGCAGGAAAGTATAAAGCGTCTTTAGCTAAATGAAATAAGGCATAATCGCCAGAATATGTCACATAACCACCAACTGCTCGATAAATTGAGGCAAAGGAATAGCTAACTGTACCTGTAAAGGGTAAATAAATTAAAAATAACCATAAACCTTGACGAGGATAACGATAAGCGATCGCTAAAGCCACAATCAATACTGCACCAATTAAACTGGTTAGAAGACTACTAAAAATAACCAGCACTACACTAACCAAAAATGCAGTTGTTGCTGTAGAAGCAATAAATATTTCTTGTCGGTTCAGATTCATCAATAAAACATCAATTGGTTTGAGGTAGAAGCGTTGTTTTCACAATAGAAGTCTTCACAGAAACTGATTAAATTTTCAAAAAGAGGGGACATCGCCCCTCTTCAAGATTTTCAATTACTAATTTTTATTGAGCTTTTTAGCAAACGTTGAAAGACTTCATGACGCCTCTACCATTGATAACCGATCTAAACCGAATTAAGCCATTCCTTTAAAGTATCAACTACCTTCTCCAATAGAACTTCTGTCGATTTTTTGGTCTTTCGTTCAACTATTTCTACCTTTCCTTGCTCTAGAGATCGCCCTGTAACGATACGATAAGGAATACCAATTAAATCTGCATCCTTAAACTTCACTCCTGCTCTTTCTGAACGGTCATCTAAGATAGTTTCGATACCAGCCTGATTTAAATGCTGATACAATTGTTCGGCTGCCTGGACTTGATTGTGAGCAGAAGTATTAGGAATAATAACAATTACTTGGTACGGCGCGATCGCTACTGGCCAAATAATTCCATCTTTGTCGTAGGATTGTTCGACAGCAGCTTGAGCTAATCGGGAAACACCAATGCCATAACAACCCATGAATAAAGGAATTTCTTCACCCTGTTCGCTAGTATAGGTAGCACCCATCGCTTGAGAGTATTTTGAACCTAACTGAAAAATATGCCCTACTTCAATACCTCTAGCACTTTTGAGAATTTGACTAGGAGCGTGACTAGCGCGATCGCCTTGTTTAGCTGTTCTAATATCGACAATTAACCGAGGTAGAGTAAATTGTTCACCCCAATTCGCACCCACCACATGATAACCAACCTCATTAGCACCAGTAACAAAATTCTTCAACTCTACTACGGTTTGGTCTACCAAACGAAGAAATTGAGGAGCAACATTTTTATGAGGACTGATATAACTATCTCCTAAATCAGGTGCAAGATAACCCAAAGGTAAAGGTTGAGATGCCCATTTTGTTTGAGCATTTGCATCAGGCACACTTAGAGCCAAAATTGTTTTGGCATTATATTGAGCAGCAAGTTTAACTAATTCATTTTGTAACTTCACCTCATTAACATCTTGATCGCCCCGAATGCTAATCAAAACTAAAACACTCATGCCATTGTCATAAACAGCTTCATAAAGCACATTTTTAACTATGACTGTAGGAGAACACTTGAGATGTTGAGATAAAAGCGCGATCGTTTCTGTTCCAGGTGTTGCTACTTTTTTGTAATCAGTAAAAGGAGAAACTTCAACCTCCAGAGGAAGAGAAATCGCTTTTTCCACATTGGCAGCATACTGTCCATCTTCAGTGTAAAGAATTTCATCCTCACCAGCTTCCGCCAACACCATAAACTCTTGCGAACCAGAACCACCAATTGCTCCAGAATCTGCTTCCACAGGACGAAAAGCCAAACCACAACGTCTTAAAATATTGCGATAGGCTTGATCCATATCTTGATAAGTTTGTTTCAGGCTTTCTTCATCAGTATGAAAGGAATAAGCATCTTTCATAATAAATTCTCTTCCCCGCATCAAACCAAAACGAGGACGAATTTCATCGCGAAATTTAGTTTGAATCTGATATAAATTTAGAGGCAACTGACGATAAGAACGAATCATTTCTCTCGCAACCGCAGTAATTACCTCTTCATGAGTAGGGCCTAAACCCATTTCTCGATTTTGTCGATCAATCAGGGAAAACATAATCCCTTCCGCTTTAGTATAAGTATCCCAACGCCCAGATTCTTGCCACAATGAAGCTGGTTGAAGTTGAGGCAAAAGACATTCCTGCGCTCCAGTAGCGTCCATTTCTTCTCGAACAATTTGAGATACTTTTTTTAAAACTCGCCACATCAAAGGTAAATAGGCATAGATACCACTACCAATTCGGCGAATATAACCTGCACGTAATAAAAGTTTATGACTAGGGATTTCTGCCTCTGCTGGTTCTTCCCGTAGCGTCATGAATAACATTTGAGACAATCGCATGGTTGCTCCTGTTGTCGATCACCGAAGGATTTATTATCTCATCAGTAGGAGCTAGTTAGTTGTCGGTTTATTTTTATCTCAACCTAAAAACCGCTCTTAACTAATTAACTGAACATTAAGAAGCAACTTTTAACCCTTCAATCATTCCTTGCATTTCGATAATTGCTTGATGTTGAATATTACCATTATCTCGAGAATTGACCATCAATTCTTCAATAACTTCTAATTTGTGACGAATATCATTTAAAGTATCTTGCTCTGGTTGAAGGTTTTCTTCGTAAAAATTAAGTTTTGCTTGTAGTTGAGCTAAAAAAATCTGTGCCTGTTGAAAATCTGCACGTTTATTTTGTACTTCCTCTACTTTTACTTGATACTGAGAACTTTGTTGTTCTAAATTATGCTTAAATTGAAAAATATTTTGTTTAATTTGGTCAATTTCTTGTTCGATTTTTTGGATTTTTTCTTGGACTTGTATTTGCTGTTTGCTTAAAGATTGTTTAATTGGTTCAAAATTAATACTATCAAACCCAGATTCTAAATCAACCAATCCTTGACGGCGTTTCAAAACTCTTAAATGTTGAAGTAAAAATTCATGTCTTTCTCGCATTGAACGTCGTTGACCAAATAAAGTTTCATCAAGCATTCTTTTAGCCTCTTTTTCTTCAGCTAATTCTTGTTCTAAAGCCAAGCGTTCAAATTCACTAGCTGTTTTAATTTTTTCTTCTAATTCTTCAACAGCTTGATATTGCCAACCCAATTCTTCTTCTTGCTCATTGACAAATCTTGCTACTTTTTCAAGATCATTTTGTAAATTACTAACAATTTCTTCTAATTTTCCCAAGTGCATATTTTCTAAAGCTTCAATATCAATTTTTTGATTTAAATCAACCTCTCCTGATTCTATACCTAAGCGACTAATTTGCTCTTGTAATTCTTCTTGACTTTGTTGTTGCCAACTTAAAATTTTAATTTGTTCATGTTTACTTTCTAAACATTTTTGTTCAATTTCTAAGCGAATTTTAGCTTCTTCTACAGAAGTTAATAAAGAATTCATTTCTGCTTCAATTTGATTCAATTGAGCTTCATAGTGACCAACTTCTATTTGTTGTTGATTAAAACTATTTTTATGTTGTTCTAGTTGTTGCCAATGTCGATCAAAATATTCTTGTTGATGATTAACCGCAGTAAAAGCAAGACCTAACTGTTCTTGCAGTAATTCGATTGGAATGATTGCTGAAGACAAAGAATCAATCAGTGTTTGGATTTTGACGGTTTGTTGTTCATCGAGAATAAAAGCTTGTTGAATTTGTTCTTCTAAACGTAATTTTTCTCCTCTTAAATGAGCCCAAGCACCCTCTAATTCTTGACTTTTGGTTTCAAATTCAATTCTAATTTTTTCAGATTCTTCTCGAAGAATATTAATTTCCTGACGCTGCTGCTCTAGCTTTTGATACTCTTGCTCCATCAACTCAAGCTGTTCAAGCCGAGTTTCCATCTCAATTTCTCTACGGCTTAACTCTTCACTTTGAATTGTTAAAGATTCTTTCCATTGTTCGATTTCCTCTTCTTGATTTTTAGTTTTTTCTAAAAGACGAGAAAAACCTTGTAAAATACTCACAATTCGCTTAGAAGCTGATTCAAGATTTCCTTGTAATTGGCGATTTGTCCCTAAATTAACTACTATTAAAGCTCCTTCACCAAAACTATTCGCTTCTTCTGCATTAATTAACTCGTTTCCAGGTACAATACTCCAACTTTGATCATTGTGTTGACAAGCTAACAGTTTGAGTTTTGTCTCAGAACCGCCCATAAATCCTATTTTCTGCTTCTGTACTTCTGCCAGATATAGCACTCTTGGAATCCTCTTGATTGTTACTATCTTTACTTAGAAAAACTCGATAAATAAATTTATTTCAAGATTTTGTTTCGGTTTTATTGATATTTTTAAGATTTTTTCTTATAAAACGATACATTGGCATATTATTGTAAACATTTATCAATATAATTTAGTTTGCCTATTTGAGCAGAGCTAATAAATAACTGTTCATCATAGCTTTTCTTTTCTAGTTTGATTAACCCAGTAAGAAAAATATTTTGGCTTATTTAATATAACCAGCATAACTAGCTGAATAAACACTTGCCAAGGTTATTTTGAAATGTTATCAAGTTGATGACTTGAGCGTAAAAATCTTCAATTAAACTTCATTTATATAATTTGAGCAAAAAACAAGATGCAAGGTGACTTACAAGATATAAGTTTTTCTAGTCTCATTAAATTTCTGGAATTGAATCAGCAAACAGGCACACTGTTTGTGGAAACGAGAACTTCTCCCTTTCCCATTAATCAAACTGCTACTAGTAGTTATAGCTATCTTCCTTCAAAATCTTATTTTTCATCTTGTCCATCTCAACTACAGACATGGTTAATCTTTTTTAAAGATGGAAAAATTTTTTATGCTGCCAATAGTCAAGAAAATGCTCTTTTACAACTCAAAGATTATCTTCATTTCAACTTATCAGAAAAAATACTTAATTATTTAGATGCAATTTCAGACTTGTCTGGGGATTATTTAGAATATAGGTATTTATTCTATTTGCTCCAAAAAAAAATCATTTCCCCTCTCAAAGCTCAAAAAATTTTAAAAAATATTTTAAGAGAAAGTTTATTTCAGATTTTAAAATTATCTCAAGGTAAGTTCTTTTTTCAATCTAGTCAAATTCACTTAAATAATTATTTTGAATTTAATCCAGAAGTATTAATGAATGAAGTATTAAAAGAATTGCAATATTGGTATAAATTAACTCCGTATATCCACTCAGAAACTCAATATTTTAGCAATTGTCATCAAGAGCAACTTAAAAAAAAATTAGCTGCTAAGACTTATCAAACAGTAAGCAATTGGATTCAACACAAAACTTCTTTACTGCAAGCATCAAGACAATTAAACTGTTCTGTGGTCGCTTTAGCTAAAACAGTTTATCCTTATCTGACAAAAAGTTGGATTAAGTTGTTAGCTGAGGATTCGCAAGATTATTTAAAAAAATCTATTAATAATAACCAACAAACATCACACATTATTTATATTGATAATGACGTGACGAATGGTAAGAATGTAGAGTATATTCTGAAGCAGAGGAATTATAAATTAACAGTAGTTCAGGATTCGATAGAGGCATTAAGTCTAATTTTAAAAACTCAGCCTGACGCGATTCTGTGTAACGTTGATCTGCCTCAAATTACGGGATATGAATTGTGTAGTATGCTACAAAATTCTCAGATAAGCAGGCAAATTCCAATCATTTTAGTAGCTGAGTGTGAAGATTGTCTAGATTTAGAAAAAGCAAAATTAGTGTGTACTGGAGATTATCTTATTAAACCGTTTATAAATGATGAGTTATTGATTTTATTAGAAAAACATATAAAGGGTACAAAAGAGAAACAATTACATTTAATCAGTTGATGTTGCTAACTCAAAATAAATCAAGTTATTAGCTAGAGCTAAATTATTCAAAAATAATAAATTGAGGAGGAGTCATGCCATGAAGGATAAACAAAGATATATTAAGTTAATCAGTCTGCTTTTAAAAGTAAATTATTAGCTTAGTAAAATTAAGCGTTCGAGTATGCAATGTTGTCAGATAACATATTATGAGTAAAGTTCTGATTGTAGAAGATAGCTTGGCGCAAAGACAAATGATTTCGGATCTACTTAAAGGTAGTGGACTGAAAGTTGTAGTAGCTTGTGATGGGGTTGAGGCATTAGAGCATCTAGAAAAATTTAGTCCAGATCTAGTAGTGATGGATATTGTGATGCCCCGCATGAATGGTTATGAATTGTGTCGAAGGCTAAAAGCTGATCCCAAAACCCAAAATGTTCCTGTGGTAATGTGTTCTTCTAAGGGAGAAGAGTTTGACCGCTATTGGGGCATGAAACAGGGAGCAGATGCTTATATTGCTAAACCTTTTCAACCTGTAGAGTTAATTGGTACAGTCAAACAGCTTTTGAGGGCATAAGATTCATAAGTTTTCAAAAGTATTTAGATAAGATATTTCAGAAAAAACTACATTATTTAATATGGTTAGCAATTCGGAACTACTTATCGGTAACGAGCAAGAATTATCACTAGAAATCAAACCTTTAGATAATCCTGAAGGAGAATTGCATTTGCGGTTCTATTTAGCTTCTGGTGAAGAATTGGCATTACCAGCTACAGGTATTGCTGAAGTTATGCATCCTAGTCCCGATCATATTACACCCATTCCTAACGCCTCGCCGCTTTTATTAGGAACTATTAACTTGCGAGGTAAAATCATTTGGGTGGCTGATTTGGGACAATTTTTAGCTGACTCAGGAATTCTCAATACTGATAGACCAACTCTACCAGTAATAGCAATTGAACATCAAGAACAGATTATTGGCTTAGCAATTGACCGTATTGGCGGAATGGACTGGCTTGATACAGAAAAACTAGAGGTAGCAACTAATTTATCTGATAGTATGGCTCCTTTTATACATAAACAGTGGAAATTAGATAACGATTCTACTCGAATTTTGAGATTACTAGATCAAGTAGATGTTTTGCGTTCTGCCAGATGGGCAGCGTAAAGCGATCGCTGTTATTAAGTTACTTATTATACTAAACTCATCCTAATATACTAACTAAGCTCCTTGAAACTATTAAAAGTTATGCAAAATTTAAGCCAGAAGCAGGGAATCTAGTAAGAGCGACCACAATTAGATTTAATTTGACAGAAAGCAAATGGCATCAGAAACTAACTATTCAAACGAATACGGGCAAGCAGAAAAAGCTTACTTACAAGGAAATTTTAATCAGGCTGCTGAAATTATTGATCGTTTAGCAGAGGATTTTCCTGAAGATCCCCATGTTCTTTTATTAAGGGGTCATATTTATTGCTATGGCTTTCAAAATTATGATTTAGCTCAACAACAATATGAATTAGCATCGGAACTGAGTCAAGATCAGGAGATCTTGGATTATGCCTATCATGGTATTGAACAAGTTAAGCAATTACAGCAACAAGCTTCATCTGAGCAAAATTTTGAGCAGTTTGATGTAGAAGAAGGGGCTTTTTCTCAGGATTTTGAGCTAGCAGAAAACTGGAACGAAACAAGTTTTACTCCTGATTTAGACAGTGATCATAATGACTTTGAGCATGAGAATAATTATGGTTTTCAATTAGATGATCTTGAGTTAGAAGATTTGTCTGAAGTAAATCAGAATGCTGAGAGCTATTTAGAAAAAGAATCGACTTTTACTAATCCTTTTGGGGTAGAAGAAAAGGAAAATTGGGACAGCTTTAACGAAATCGAACCTGCTTCAGCTTTTTCAAAACAGAATACCTTTGACCAAAACTATAGCGAAAACGATCCTTTTGCGCAATTTGAGCCAGAAGAAGTAGAACAGGATTTGTCAGCCCAAGTTGAGTCAAGTTATGAATTTGAAGATTTTGAAGCTTCGGAAGCAAAATTTGACGAGTCAAATGCTAATGCTTCAAGAAATAATGTAAAAACCTTCATGGTTGATGAAGAAGATGAGAATGAATCATTGTATGGTTCTGGATCTCATGCACCAGAAGATACTAATTTTTTGGGAGATACTAACTTTATTGGTGATGAAAACTATAGTTCAGATCTAGACGTAGATACGATTTTAACAGAGTCTTACAGCGATCGCTATAAGAGAAATTTAAACGATCATGCTGAAGAAGATGAATCAGACTATCAGGATGAACTTGAGTTTGATGAAATTGATAGTAGTTTTTTTGATTTAGAAGAATTAGAACAAGGTCTTCCCGATACTGGTTTATTTAACGTGGCTGATAATGCTGGTCACTCTAGTCATCTTAGCCCTAATAATGATGTTTTTCAGGAAAATCGCCTGATTGGCATAGAGGAAAACGAAGCTAGTCAGATTAGTCAAATCAGTCATGTTGCAGATATAGTAATTGAACCGAGTGTTGAAACTCGGCAGGGGTTGTTAGCTGGATTTGTCAATGCTCCTATCCAGAAAAAACAATTGATTACTGCTAGTGTTACTGGAGTGGTGTCACTTTTTGCTGTGTTGACAATTGGATTAGTTGGTACAGCAATCAATAAGGAAGATAATACTGCCTCGGGAGCAAGAAATAGTGCGTTAATGGCTTTAGTTGCTGGGGTTGCTAGCTTTGGGACGGCAATATTCTTTGGTAATCTCACAGCTAAACAAATCGAACAAGCTACTAAAGATTTAGAAAATCAGTTTGATGATGTTTATCAAGGTAACCTCAACGCCAAAGCAACAGTGTACTCGCGCGATGAATTTGGGATGTTAGCGACTCGATTTAATCGAATGACAAAGGTTATTTTAACTACTACCCAAGAAGCGCAACGAAGAGCAGAAGAGACTGAACAGGCAAAAGAAGATTTACAACGTCAAGTAATTCGATTGCTAGATGACGTAGAAGGAGCAGCCCGAGGAGATTTAACCGTACAAGCGACAGTAACGGCTGACGTATTGGGTGCAGTAGCAGATGCTTTTAACTTAACTATTCAAAGTCTTAGAGAAATTGTCCGTCAGGTAAAACAAGCAGCAGAGCAAGTAAATAAAGGTTCTACAGATAGTGAATTATTTGCTCGGAATCAGTCTAGCGAAGCGTTACGAATGGCTGAAGAATTAGCCGTGACTCTTAATTCAGTACAAATGATGACTGAATCAATTGAACGGGTAGCAGAAAATGCTCGTGAAGCTGAAGAAGTTGCTCGTTCATCTTCTGTAACTGCGCTTAAAGGTGGTAAAGCAGTAGACCGTACTGTAGCTGGAATTTTTCAAATTAGAGAAACTGTATCAGAAACAGCCCGTAAAGTAAAACGATTGGCAGAAGCATCTCAAGAAATCTCCAAAATTGTGTTGTTGATTTCGACAATTGCCGAAAGAACTAATCAACTAGCTTTAAATGCTTCGATTCAAGCAGCTAAAGCAGGGGAAGCGGGTAGAGGTTTTGCAGTAGTTGCTGATGAGGTAAGACAATTGGCAGATAGATCTGCTAAATCGTTGAAGGAAATTGAGCAAATTGTTTTGCAAATTCAAAGTGAAACTGGTTCAGTAATGACGGCAATGGAAGAAGGTATCCAGGAGGTAATTGACGTTACTGATAGGGCAGAACAAGCTAAAACGGCTCTGGAAGATATTATTCAGGTATCTAATCGAATTGATACTTTAGTACGCTCAATTACTGCTGATACTGTTGAACAGAGGGAAAATTCTCGGGCAGTGGCGCAAGTTATGCAATCGGTGGAATTAACTGCTCAAGCCACTTCTCAAGAATCTCAACGAGTAGCTGGCGCACTCCAAAATCTGGTAAGTATTGCTCGTGATTTACTGTCTTCAGTAGAACGCTTCCGTATTGACAAAAATGAAGATTAAAAGTTAGTTCATAAGTTGCTAGTTTGATAGATGTTCTAGCTTTTGGTTTGTTAATGAATCTCTCAACTTCTGATTCAATTAATTTAAGAGAAAGATTATCTATTAGTTTGTGGCGCGATACTTGGCTAAAATTCAAGCGCGATCGCACTGCGGTATTAGGTACAATTATTTTAACGGTTATTGTTTTAGCTGTTATTTTTGGTCCAATTATTTATCCTATTCCCATCGATAAAATTGATTTTAGTCAGTCTGCTGCACCTCCTTCTTGGCAACATTGGTTTGGTACAAACGATCTAGGACAAGACCAGTTGGCAAGAGTTTTACAAGGAGGAAGAATTTCATTAACTGTAGGAATTACGGCAATGATTGTAGCAATTTTTTGGGGAACTTTAATTGGGGCGATCGCAGGTTTTTATGGTGGAATAATTGATGGAATTTTAATGCGGATTGCAGATTTATTTTTAGCTTTACCACATTTACCATTATTATTATTAATTGTTTATTTATTTCGAGATTCAATTAAGAAAATTGCGGGACCAGAATTCGGAATTTTTTTGTTAGTTGTTTTGGTAATTGGTGGACTCAATTGGATGTCTGTAGCCAGATTAGTTAGAGCTAATATTTTGACTTTGAAAGAAATGGAATTTGTTAGTGCAGCCCAAGCAATTGGTGCTAAACCATCTCGTTTAATCTGGATTCATCTGTTACCAAATGTTTTAGGAATTATTATTGTTGCTGCAACTTTATCGGTAGGTAATGCTATTATTACCGAATCGACTTTAAGTTTTTTGGGTTTAGGTTTCCCGCCTGATGTTCCAACTTGGGGAAGAATGTTATATGATGCTCAAAATTATCTAACATCTGCTCCTCATATAGCTATCTTTCCAGGTTTAGCCATTTTTTTAACGGTATTAAGTATTAATTATCTTGGTGATGGATTAAGGGATGCTTTCGATCCTAAAACTTAAAATAACAAAAAAAACAGGTCAGATTTTTAAATTAATCTCACCTATTTTATGGCTGATTGTAGCTTCTTATATTTAATTAATCTGCTCCACAAATAAATATTTTTTAGCTATTAACAAAACGCAAATATTAATTCTACTTCCTTCGTCTGAATGTGTAGATTTATAAAATGAATTAATCAGGAAGCGTTACAAAAGCGAGAGTAGTTTCAATGCGAAAATGAGATTCGGTAGTGTGTCTTTCGGCAAAAAAGAAATCAAAATCATAAGTTTTGCCTACTTGTAATCCTAATTGCTGCGCTTTAGCCGTATCTAGAGTTACACTACCAGTGTTTGCGCTATGAACTCCACCAAGATCAACTACTTTTTGTCCATTAATATAAACCCAAACATCATCATCACCAATAAATTTAAAAGTTTCTCCTCCTTGGTAAGTAAATTGAGAATTGATTGCGTAGGTAAAATGATAATTATGAGTACGTCCTTGATTACCAAATAATTGATTATCTATCGGAAAAAAAGAATTATCTTCATAGATATATTTTTTGCTTGAACTATCATAGTTTAAAGTAATTGGATAACTCATACTTTGATTAACTCCTGCTACATCTCGATACCACTGATCGAAATTTGTTTGATTAGTTGTAGAATAACTTCCATCTTTATAAACTGGTTTTTTATCAGAACTAATTGTATTAGTAGTAATATTTGGGTCTAAACCATAGTTAAAAAATTGACCAGCAGGATTTTTATCTGTACCGGGTTTTCTTTCAAAATCAGGATGTCCATTAGGATCGATGTTGCCACTAGTATTACGATAAGCTTTAAAATCTCTAAGTGTTCCTGTTAGGGTCATTTGACTAGGACTAGTTTGAGTTAAACCTATTTGAGGAGTTGCAAGAATAACTAACAAACCAGTTACACTTGCAGCAAAAATTTGCGAATTGAATAACTTCGATTCTTTCATTTTTTATTGATATCTGTTGTAAAAGTTGAGTTAATTTATCATTTTGTTGTTTATGAGTATATCTAGTTACAAAATAATATACATCCGTATTAGTAAGGTTTTTATTTAAGAGATAAAATTAAAATAATATTATTTAAAATAACTATTTGTTTAAAGTACAGAGAAAATAAAAATACTAAAAATTAAATTTATAAAAATATAATAAATTACTGTTGAATTTACGGTAATGTTAATAAAAATAAAAAAACAGGACTATTCTTTTAACTACGATCTGTCTTCAGCAGCAGATCTACGATCGCTTTAAATTAAATGTCCCGTTTATGTTAATAAAAAGTAATCTTTAATTGGCAGTTGTTTCTAATTTAGTCAGACGACTTTTTAGGTCAAGATTTTCTGCTTTGAGTTGTTCGATTTCTTGACGTAATTCTTGAATTGCTTTGTCTCCACCAAGATTTTTTTGAACTTTTTCTACGGCTTCTTCTGCTATTCTTTTGACTCTACCATCAGGACTTTGAGAGGCTAGAGTATGAAGTAAAGCGATCGCACTAGGGGTTTGCATTTGTCCCAAAGCAGAAGCAACCGCTACTTGGGTTAAAAAGAAACTTTCTCCTGATAAAGATTTTAATTGGGCTAAAATTTCTTCA
The DNA here is from genome assembly GCF_000317575.1 of Stanieria cyanosphaera PCC 7437. NCBI lineage: Bacteria > Bacillati > Cyanobacteriota > Cyanophyceae > Pleurocapsales > Dermocarpellaceae > Stanieria > Stanieria cyanosphaera. The sequence goes on from NC_019748.1 coordinate 4,016,487, forward strand.
ACTTTGTCAGGAGTTTGTCCAGTAGAAATTGTTCCCAAAGCGCGAATGGCTGCTAAACGTAAGGGTTGTGGTACACCCGATTTAGTGTATTCAATGATTGTGTCCGCAGCCACAGGAGAGGTTTTCATTTGACTCAATCCTGCGATCGCGCCTCCGCGAACGACTTCATTCCAACCAGCGCGTTGTTCTAAGATTTGTTGAAGTAAGGTAATTGTTTCGGTTGTTTTGTCTTTAAGATTACCTGTCACCATACTACCTAAACAACGTGCAGAAGTGGCTTCGGTGTAGTAACTAGGATCACCTTGTTCTAAAGCTTGTTTAATGGTGTCGTAAGCTTGAATGGTTTGAAAATTGCTTAAGGCTTCTATGGCTGCCCCTCGTACTCTAGCATCAGAGTCTTGTAAACCAGGGATGAGGGCTTCGGCTGCTTGATGAAGAGTAATTTTACCTAGTTGTTTGGCAACTTCTAATCTAACTCCCCAAAAAGAATCATTAGTCAGAGATTGTTCTAAAGCCTTAATTGCTTCAATTCCACCTTTTTTTCCTAATGCGATCGCAGCAGAGATTCTGGAAATGGGATCGGGGTCATATTGAAGTTGATTTTTGAGTTCGGGCAATGGATACTCTAGAGTAACAGTTTTTAAAAAATTATTACCGACATCGAAACTAACAAAATCGGGTTTTTTCTCCAAAGGAAAATAAAAACTTTGTTCCTGTTGATGAATACGCAGGGTAAAGGTTTGTAAGGAAGATTGATCCTGTAAAGACGTTTCATGTTCCCGAAGGGTGCGAAGCAACGTCTCTACTATGTAACCAAAAGCGACAGGAATTTTTAAATCGAATAAATCCTTACTATTATCTTTTCCTTGGGTTTGGGTAACGGTGAGAGTAGCGAGATTACTATCTCCATCCCAAGAGTAGGCTACTTTATAATCAGGATGACCGCCACGAAAAACATATTGATCGAAAAGAAAGGCTAAATTGTAACCAGTGGCTTGGTCAATTGCCCTTAATAAATCAATCGTTTCTACTGTTTGATGGGCATTATTCTGCACAAAAGTCGCGATCGCGCGGTCAAATAATTCATCGCCTAAAATAGCCCGAATCATATGATAGACACAAGCACCCTTTTCATAAAGATGACGGTCATAAAGTTCGATCGCTTCTCGATAAATATTAGTTACAATGGGGCGACGGTAGCGAGAACTGTCTTCATCTAAATAACTACGGGCTTCACCTAAAAGATAATAGGCAGCATCATCTTTTCCGTATTCGTATTCTGTCCACAACACTTCGGCATAAGAAGCCATCCCTTCTTTGATCCAAGCATGGGACCAATGTTTAATTACTACTAAATCACCAAACCATTGATGGGCGAGTTCATGCAGGACTAAACTTTCTGTCCTCATATTATCTAAACTTGCCCTTTGATCTAGCAAACAACGATCTGTTAATAAAGTAGTAGAAGTATTTTCCATCCCTCCAAAAATAAAATCATCAACACAAACTTGGGCATATTTAGGAAAAGGATAAAGATAACCGTATTTTTGAGTTAAAAATTCCATCATACGGGGAGTTTTCCCCATACTTCGTTGACCATCTGCTTCTCTTTCTTTTTCAACGTAGTAAGTTATGGGAATGCCATTCCATTCATCTTTTAATTCGGCAAAATCTCCTACAGCTAAAGTCATTAAGTAAGTAGGATGAACTTGCTTTTGCTGCCAATGATAAATCTTGTCTTCCCCTACTTCTTCTGTGTTGACTAATTCCCCGTTAGAAATAGCCATAAATTTTTTGGGAACACGAACCCGAATTTCCGAAGTTGCCAATTGACCGGGATAATCGAAACAGGGAAACCAAAAACGAGAATCTTCATCTTCGCCTTGTGTCCACACTTGCGTTGGTTTATTTGGATAATTTTCTGTGGGACTAATAAAGTACAGTCCCCGTTGTGGATGATCGACTTTGTACGCGATCGCAATTTCTAAATTAGCTGTGGTAGTCGCTTCAATTAACTCAATCTTTAGTTGTTCGCCATCATAATCAAAGGGTTGACTAACTCCAGCAATTGCCACCGATTCAATTTGTAAATCTACGGCATCTAAAGTTAACTGCTTAATTCCTGAACGAATTGGCATCAAAGTAATTGTACAAATACCTTGAAAACTTTGATTAGGAAGATCCAACACTAAATCTAAAAAAATATCTTGAACTTGTCCAGGGCGATCGGGATTGTAGTGAGGTTTAGCCCCTGGTAACTCAAATGACTTGCGAGTGGTTTCGGCATCAAAAGCAGAATGTAACATAAGCAACACTTTAAAAATCTTAAACTAACTCAGCCAACGAAGTAATCAATGACATTACATCTTAATTATTATCAGGCTTTTAATTTGATTATTGTCCACTGACTAGTAAATATCGGCGTAACTATTCATACATAACAAATTACTAAGACTCTTTTCCGCGTTACCCTCTTTCTGTAATTTGAATAAAAGCAGGTCTTTTTCTGTCAAGAGAAAAACGAATCAAAACAATTCAATTTTTTAGAGAAGGTGGTATGTCGAGGAGAAAAAAAAAATTTCCTTGCGGGCATAAAGGTTATGGTCAAATTTGCCATTATTGCGCCCAACGCAAATCCGATCTTAATCAAAAACGACAGCATAAATTAGAATGGGAGGCTACTTTTGCCGAAGATCCGATTGATTTAAGAAATTTACCCAAAAATGTTGTGATTAAATCTCGTCGGATTATGACACAATTACAAAATCAACCAGACTATCGCCAATTTCATGGTAAGCGGTTACGTCACGATCGCTTTGTGATTAGTATTCCTGTTACTCGTAACTATCGTCTACTTTGTCGCGATTGTGGTGATCTACTTATTCCTGAAGCTGTCATCTCCCATGAGGACTACAATGTAGTCAAACCAGGAGGCAGATTTTAGTAACTAATAATTTTGTTAAGATACAAACCTGAGATCAATAGAGGACAAGAAGCAACAAGAAAAAAAGGAATACGATCAAGTTAATTATAAATAATTAGACAGACTTGATCTGACAATAAAACTCAAGACTCATCTGAAAATGAGAAAATAAAAAGTAGCTAAAAAATTAAATTTATTCAAATTATTTGTCTTTTATGACTAAATAACTCAAAATCTATGCAAATTTATTTAGACTATAGCGCGACTACTCCCCCCCATCTAGATGTAATGGCTAAAGTACATCAAGTTATGACTCAGCAATGGGGTAATCCTTCCAGTCTTCATACTTGGGGAGGCAGGGCTGCTACAGTCTTAGAAACAGCTAGAATGCAAGTAGCTAGTTTGATTAATGCTGATCATCCTGAATCAATTATTTTTACTTCTGGTGGCACAGAATCTGATAGTCTGGCAATTATGGGCGTAGCCAGAACCTATGCTACTCCTCAACATTTAATTATCTCTAGTGTCGAACACTCCGCGATCGCAGAAGCTGCGAAATTATTAGAACAATGGGGTTGGCAAGTAACTCGTTTACCAGTTAATCGTCAAGGTAGAATCAATCCTCTCGATTTACAAGCAGCTATCCAACCCAATACGATTTTAATTTCAATTATCTATGGACAAAGCGAAATTGGAACGCTACAACCAATTGAGAAATTAGCCCAAATCGCCCACAGTCACGGAATTTTATTTCATACCGATGCCGTACAGGTAGCAGGAAGAATCCCAATTGATGTCCAACAATTAGGAGTAGATTTACTTTCTTTGTCTGCCCACAAAATCTATGGAATTCAAGGGGCTGGTGCTTTATACGTTCGTAATGGTGTTAATTTAGTACCTTTGTTAAATGGTGGTGGACAAGAATTAAAACTGCGTTCAGGTACTCAAGCCTTACCTGCGATCGCAGGGTTTGGAGTCGCAGCGGAATTAGCTGCACAAGAATTAACTTCAGAAGCGATGCGTTTAAGAGGATTACGCGATCGTTTATTCGATCTTTTAGCAGATTATCCTTATTTAATTCCTACAGGCGATCGCTTGTATCGTTTACCTCATCATGTTAGTTTTATTTTGAGTGAGTTTTTTGCTGCTAAAACGCAGAACGTTACAGGAAAAACCATCGTTCGTCAGTTAAATTTAGCAGGCATTGGCATTAGTGCGGGTTCGGCTTGTCACAGTGGGAAACTCAACCCTAGTCCAGTTTTGCTTGCTATGGGTTATAGTGAGGCTGCTGCTAAAAGAGGAATTCGTTTAACTTTAGGCAAAGATACCACTGAAGCTGATATTGATTGGACAGCAATGGTGCTACAACAAGTTTTAGACCGTTTAATGCCTCCGTTAGTTACAATTCAGTAGCTTGGTTAATTGTGAATTGTTGAGGGCTAAGTCGATTACAAGCCTCCTCTTAAAGAGGAAAAAATAAAAAAAATATTTCCTATTGCAAAATACCGATTTATGGCATGGTATTAACTGGTGTAGAGACTTTCCATGGAACGTCTCTACGGATAACTGATAACTGATAACTGAAATGACTCATTCTACTGATGTAAAAGCTTTAGCCCGTCTGATGGCAGCAGATTTTAGCAATCAAGAACAAGCTTTTGAAAATCCACCCTTTTTTGCACACATTCGCGTTTGTATGCGTCCTCTTCCAGATTCCATATTAGATGGAACTAGTCTTTTTTTGGAACAGGCATATGATTATATGTTAAATCGTCCCTATCGTCTGAGGGTATTTAAACTAAGTGTAGTTGAAAACCGTATCGAACTAGAAAACTACAAAGTTAAAGAAGAAGAAAAATTTTATGGGGCTTCTCGCGATCGCGATCGCTTAAAGAATCTAACACCCGATTTAATCGAAAAACTACCAGGTTGCGATATGAATGTAATCTGGAAAAACAACAGTTTTCACGGCGAAATTAAACCAGGTAAAGCTTGTATTGTCGAACGTCAAGGCAAAACAACCTATTTAGACAATAGTTTTATTATCGATCAAGAAACTTTAATTAGTTACGACCGCGGACGAGATCCTGGCACAGATGAGTTAGTTTGGGGTTCTCTAGCTGGCCCATTTCATTTTAAACGTCGTCAAAGTTTTGCTGATGAGGTTGTTAGTCAATAGTACAGACGTGATATATCGCGTCTCTACGTTGGTCATTGGTCATTGGTTATTTCATCACTCAAGATACTAGCCGACAAAGGACAATTAACAATTGATATATTAATAAATGTAAAGGAAATTAATTTTAGTAAAGGATTTTGCTCATTATGGTACTATTTGGTTTTGGCAAAAAAGCAGCGATGCCTTCACCTCAAGAGGCTTTACCAGGAAGGGCAGAAGTTATGCCAGTCCAAGAAAGGCATTATGTCAATAACAATAGAATTAAGCCTCCTTTTCCTGAAGGAATGAAAACGGCATTATTTGGACTTGGTTGTTTTTGGGGTGCAGAAAGAAAATTTTGGCAGCAAGAAGGTGTTTACTCAACTGCGGTAGGTTATGCTGCTGGATATACACCGAATCCTACTTATCACGAAGTATGTACGGGAATGACTGGTCATAACGAAGTGGTTTTGGTTGTGTACGATCCTAACCAGATTAGTTACGAAGATTTACTCAAAGTATTTTGGGAAAGTCATAATCCCACTCAAGGAATGCGCCAAGGAAACGATGTTGGTACTCAGTATCGTTCTGGAATTTATGTTTATGATCAAACGCAAAGAAAACTAGCTGAGGCATCTTTAGAAGCTTATCAAAAGGAATTAACTCAAGCTGGTTATGGCGAAATTACAACTGAAATTTTAGACGCGCCTGAATTTTATTACGCCGAAGAGTATCATCAGCAATATTTGGCGAAGAATCCTAACGGTTATTGTGGTTTAGGCGGAACAAAAGTTTGTTATCCTAGCACTGCTGTTAACTAAATGATTTATAAAGATTGAGTAGGGAGGATGTCAAGAATTCTCCTTATTTACTACTAAACAATTGAGTCGTAATTTGTTGTAAAACTTTTAGCCCTTTGGTCGCACCTTTAATTAATCTCACTGCTGCTTGTGGTTGGGAAATTAAGGTAACGGCTAAAGGTATAGTTTTTAGTTGACCGCGATCGCGATCAAAAGCATAATTAAGATCAGGCAAGTTATAACGACAATCATCACTCACTACCCTAAGGATAGCTACCGAACAATCTGGTAATGCTTGTAAAATTGCTACTCCCTCCATATCGACCACATCAGCTTGATATACTTGAGCTAAAGACAATTTTTCTTCAACCTTAGTAATAATGCGATCGCAACTTACTCCTCGGACTAAGGAAAATTTTGTGGTTAATTGGCAAGTAATTAAATTAGTAAGTGGTACATCAGTCTGATAAATCTGCTTTTCTAAAGATGAACTCTTACTAGCAGCAAGACAATCTTGATATAAAACCACGTCACCAATTTGTTCGTCAGAAGATAAACTACCACACAAACCCAAAATTAAAACTCGATTGCCTGAATGTTGCCAAGATTTATTTTTTAATTGTTGGCAATATTTAGCTACAGCTTTACCACCCATTGGAATCGATAATAGCTTTATATCTGTATTAGTTTGCTTTAATCCTTGTTCTACTGCTTGATATTCTGCACCATGAGGAACAAAGATGATATCTACAGGTAAATTCATCTTAAATTTAAATTAATTGGGCATCAAATAATTATTGCTTGATAGTAATTCTTAACTAGAGTCTGGCTTCGATGATATATTAGTTGGTAATTGTTGAGAACAATTCTTAAAAACTTACATTTCATTTTCTCATCGTAGTTAGACAAATCCATGACCCAATCAGTAATTCTTCAATTAGAAGGTATTGTTAAACAGTTTCCCCACAGTAAAAGTCCAGCAGTAGACGATGTTAGTCTAACTCTAGAACAAGGAGATATTTTAGGATTACTAGGTCCTTCGGGTTGTGGCAAAACTACTCTACTAAGAATTATTGCTGGATTTGAATCAGCTTCTGGAGGAAAAGTCGTTCTCGCAGAACAAATAGTTTGTGGTCAAGGTTGCTGGTTACCACCTGAAAAACGCAATACAGGGATGGTTTTTCAAGACTATGCTTTGTTTCCTCATCTCAACGTCGCTGACAATATTGCTTTTGGTTTAAAAAGTAAAAAAAGTTCTCTACCTCGTCCCCAAATTAAGCAAAGAGTAGCAGAAGTTTTAGCTTTGGTAGGATTGAGTGGTTTGGAGAAACGTTACCCTCATGAACTTTCTGGTGGTCAGCAACAGCGAATTGCATTAGCCAGAGCTTTAGCTCCTCAACCTGCTTTAATTTTACTAGACGAACCTTTAAGTAATTTAGACGTTCAAGTCCGTCATCGACTTAGAGAAGAAATTCGTTCTATTCTCAAAGCAGCAGGAACATCAGCTATCTTTGTTACTCATGACCGAGAAGAAGCTTTAGCTATCTCCGATAAAATTGCCGTTATGCGTCAGGGAAAACTAGAACAAATAGGAACACCAGAAGAAATTTATGTTCAACCAGCTTCTCGATTTGTTGCCGAATTTGTCACTCAGGCTAATTTTTTGCCAGCTAAACGTAGTGGTGAGTTTTGGACTACAGAAATTGGCGAATTAGCAATACCAAATTCTCAATCTAATTATAGTTATGATTGGGGTGAATTGATGTTACCTCAAGAAGATTTAATTTTAACTCCTGATGACAATGCCACAGTAGTAGTAAAAGACAGACAATTTTTAGGTAGAGAATATCGTTATTGTCTGGAAACACCTTCAGGAAAAAGGTTACACGCACGTACGACCGCTCATAAAGCAGTAGCCGTAGGAACTAAAGTTAATTTGTCAGTGATTGGTACAACCTCACAAATTTTTCCTGTTTCTACTTTGAAAGAACCAAGTTTACCTTCAATGAAAGTTTCTGCCTAACCAAAAGTGATGAAATATAAAAGCATTGTTTTTTGTGATTTTGATGGCACAATTACTGCTGTTGAAACTTTTGCAGGGATGTTGAAAGAATTTGCTCCTGATTTATCAGAGCAGATTATGCCTTTAATGTATGCTAAAAAGCTTACTTTAAGAGAAGGTGTAAGGAAAATATTAGAATCAATTCCGACTAGACTTTATCCAGAAATTATTAATTACGCTGTAACTAAACCAATTCGTCCTGGGTTTAAAGAGTTATTAGATTTTTTAAATAGTCAAAATGTTCCTTTGATCGTAATTTCTGGTGGTTTAAGAGATATGGTAAAAACTGTTCTTAGTCGCCCAGAAAATAATCAATTTTTAATTACTAAAGTTACTGATATTTTTGCTGTTGATATTGATACTAGTGGTGAATATTTAACTGTTTATTCAGATTTTGAAGCAGATACAGAATTGGTAGCTAAAGTTAAAGTAATGTCTCAATATAATGCTTTAGAAACTATTGCCATTGGTGATTCTTTGACTGATATTAATATGGCATTAAAAGCTGATTTAGTTTTTGCACGCGATCGCCTTAAAGATTATTTGGATGAAGAAAATAAAGCTTATCTAGCTTGGGACAGTTTTTTTGAGATTAAAAACTATCTTAAGGCTCACTGGCAAATTGATTCTGTTGAAGAACAATAAAATTAAAACTTATTATTGATGAGATGAATCGCGATCGCCTGAAAAATGTTAACCTTGAATAAGGAAAAACTATTTCTATTTTTTAAATAACTAAAAATCAAAAATTTGTCACAATAGTATAGAGAGAAGATCTGTCTCCCTGATTAAAAGTAAATTAAAACAGGAGGACAAAATGATTAAGAAACTTGTACTTGCTTTTGTTTTAGTTATGGCTAGCTCTACTGATGTTGCTCAAGCTAATTCAACTTCACCAACATTAATTGCGGATAATTTAACGTTGGTTACAAACGGTTTATTCACTCCAACAGCAGCGCAAAGATTCTTTGAAGAAGGTAAGCAGCAATTTGAACAAGAAGAACAAAAATTTAAAAACAATTCTGGGTTTTCTACCGAGCAAATTTTGCAACTTCCTGACAACTTTGATTTTACTACCCCACCAAAAGACCGTAAGCGCGAATTTTTATTACAACCACAAGATCTCTCTAAATTATTTTAACTTTAACGCGATCGCGTTCCTCAAGAGCTAACCTCTCGCGCAGCACCTCGCGCTTGAGCGAGATCGCTATTTACAACATAATTAATTAGATAGTTAATCGCCAAGTAACTTAGAAAACTCTGTTTCCTTTCCAAACAAAAATTGTAATTTTAAGATTTAAATTTGCCTTAACTGAGCAACAAATTTTGCTTTTTTTGAAGTTTAGATTAAGTAGAAAAAGATTTAGCAATTTTTATATCAAGATTGGATGAAATCTAAAGGTTTAATCTGGTTATTGTTCAGAAATGCTTTTAAAATTGAAGTTATTCAAAAATAATTTTATTTTTAAAATTATAAATAAATGCTTCAAGAATCCTTACAAATTTATTTAGTTGAGCAAGATAACTTTATTTATAAAAAAGGATATATGTTTGCCCAAGAATGTTGGCAACAAAAACGTTGTTTAATTAATCTGCCAGATCAAAATAATTACGGAATAGTTATTTTTTGGAAAAATGATTTAATTGGCAATATCAATATTCAACTTAAGCAACCTAATACATTATTAACTAGTGAATCATTGTTTGGTGAACAACACTGGCAATCTTATTTTCAGGTAAATAATTTCCAAATTACTGAAATATCTGCTTTGTCTTTATCTAAAAAAGTGCCTATGTCTTTAAGGCAAGGAACAATAATTGCACTTAGTTTAAGTGTAATCACTTTACTAAATATTCTTGGAGTCAATTTTATTACTACGATTCAACATCAATGGTTTTATCAAGCTTTAAATAAGACTTTAAAATTGCCTTTTTTTGAAAATGAAATGATTACAATTAATCACAATAACCTTGATGATAGTTACTATTGGCAAAGCAAAGACTTAATAAAAATATATTATTTAAATTTAGCTGATGCAGAAACAATTAAAACTTATAATTCTTTTTTTTGTTATCTAAATTATCTCGGAATCAATACCAATTTTTTACCTGCTTTTCAATTAACTAATTCAATTGAACATACTTACTCTAATTTTCGTAAATATGTTTGGCAATTAGATAATTATTTAAATTCGCATCAATTTTCAAATAAATTATAAGTTATTTAAATAGACGCTAATCGATCTGCCCAACGAGTTGTTTCTGGTAAACGATATTTAGTGAGACAACCCATTACATAATTAATGGCAGTATTTAAACTAATTTTATGTCCAATTGAAATATAAATAGGTTTGACATTAAAGCGAGATCTTAAGACAACTCCAATCGTTTCTCCTCGATCTATTAAAGGTGTCCAACTACCCTTTTCTGGTGGAACTTCTTGATGTTTTCCGATTAAGATTGATTTAGCTACACCAATCGTTGGGACATCAATCAATACTCCTAAATGAGAAGCTATTCCTAGACGACGAGGATGAGCTATTCCTTGTCCATCACATAAAATTAAATCTGGAGTGATTGTTAATTGTTTTAAAGCTTCAATTATGGCAGGTATTTCTCGAAAAGAAAGAAATCCAGGAATGTAAGGAAAGGTAGTGGGAATAGTAGCTAGGGCTTGTTCAACTAATGTTAATTCAGGATAATTTAAGACTGCTACTGCTGCTTGAGTAATAGTATAGTTATTTTTAAAACCAACATCAACTCCTGCTACATAATTCACTTCGGATAATCGATCTTCTTGAATAACTTTAAATCTTAATTCTTCTTGGATTTTTTTGGCTTCTTCAACAGTTTTTACCCACGCTGGAATTGAATCTAGATTCATAATAACTTTTTCTATATGTTTGATTTTTTCCCAGTTAATAAATAAGTTTTCATCTCACCTTTTCCTTTAACACTAATTACACCTCTAGTTTGAAAATAATATTTATCTTTTAATAATTTATAGGTAGTAGCACTAACTTGAATAGTATCAGGTATTCCTTGAGATTCCATACGACGGGCAATATTAACCGCATCTCCCCATAAATCATAAGTAAATTTTTTAGTACCAATAATTCCCGCTACTACTTCACCAGTATTAATTCCAATTCTTAGACTTAAAGTTTTATCTGTTTCAGCATTAAATTGTGCGATCGCTTTTTGCATAGCTAACGCCATTTCTGCAATAGATTCGGCGTGATTATGAGACAATTGAGGTAATCCTCCTACAACTAAATAAGCATCTCCAATTGTTTTAATTTTTTCTAAACCAAACTGTTCGCTAAGACGATCAAATTCGGAGAAAATTTCGTTGAGAATTTCGACTACTTCTGTTGGTGGTAAAAGATTAAACCATTCAGTAAAGTTCACCAAGTCTGCAAAAAGTACACTAACTGCTACAAAATGATCCGCGATTGTACTTTGTTGAGTTTGAATACGTTTAACAATTAATTCGGGCAAAATATTGCGGAGTAAATTTTCAGTTTGCTGTTGTTGTTGTCGTAAAGCTAATTCTACTTTTTGACGCTGCAAAAATTGACCAATTTGATTACCAATAGTTAAAAACATTTGCTGTAATTCTTCATCTGGTTCAATGGTTTGTTGACAAAGAAAAGTCATTACTCCTAAAACTAAACCATCATTAATAATTGGTACACTACATCCTGTAACTAATCCTATTTCTAAAGCTAGATTTTTTCGTTGTGGTTCAATTACTTCAGTTAGATTATTAAGCCAGTCAAATAATTGATTTTGCCAAACTTGACCAGCTATTCCTTCTCCTATTTGAAGTAAAATTTGTTTAGTAGTTGTTTCAAAATTTTTACTGTTTAATTTAATTAATTCTTGTTGAAACCACGTTGTTTGACAATGTAATAATTGGTCTGTTTCTAGATTGATTAAATTATTTTGCTCTGGTAACCAAAATTCTCCCCACACCCAACCACAATGCTCACAAATTGTTTTAATAATTTTAGGAGCAGCTTGGGCAAAATTATTACTACAAGCCAGAATTTGAGAAATATGATATTGAGTAGTTTGTTTGTCTCGATAGCGTTTTATTTTAGTAATATCTCGACCAAGATAAATAAAATCATAAGAATTTTCTGATTCTATCTTAATAATTGAACAAGCTAGACTAAGAGTTATTAACTGTTTTGATTTGGTATAAAAAGAGACTTCAAAATTTTTTAGATAATCGCCTTGACTGAGAAGGTATTGTTGAATTTCATCTAAAGGTAAATTTGGATCGGCAATGATTTGGGTAATTGAATGATTGATTAATTCTGTTTTACTATAACCCAAGCAATCTAAAGTAGTTTGATTAATAGCTTTAATAATACCTGTTTCACTAGTAACGATTAGAGCATCTGCCATAGCAGTAATAATTTGCTCATAAAAATAATTAGATTTAACTAGTTCATTCCATAAATAAGTTGATTCGTGAATTAAACTATATTCATTAATTTTTTGAGTTAAAATTTGTTCTAAGTTAATCTGTGAAGTAACATCTTCAATAAAAATGATTAAGGCTTGATGTTCGGCTAAATTATATTTTTCAATATATAAATCGTAGTAAATAGTTGACTTGGAATTGATTTGGCGATTAATTGTGCGTAAAGAATAATCTGCTTGTTTATCTTGATAAATTTCGTTTAAAATAGCTTCATAACCCAATAATTCTGGTAAGACTTTTCTAATATCTACTCCTGCTTTTAAAAAATTAGGGTCTTCTAGAAAATCAATAAAGTTTTCAGAATATCCAAGAATGTTCAAATGACAATCTATAATGACGTATTGTATATGTTTGGGCAAACAAATTTTAGCTGAAGTTAATACCATCTGCTTTGATTAGAAAAATTTGTAAATTTCTAATTTTACTATGCCCGATCGCTTGCTTAAAATTAAGATCTTTGAACTAAAAAATTTGTGTAGAGAAAAGTTATCTTCAAGGATTTAGTATAATCTCTACAAGGAACAGAGGTCAAAAGTTAGTAACTAATTTTAAGAATTAATTAGGGTTGAGAATTCTAATACTTAAAACTTCAAAAATTTGATTAACGTAGACTCCAGTTTTAGCAGAAGTTATATAGGTTTTGACTACTTGAGGATAGTTATCAAAATTATATAAACTAGCCAATTTTTGTAACTTTTCTGAAGCAATCAAATCAGATTTGTTTAAAGCGATAATAGCAATTCCTTGAGGATTAATTTGCAGAAAAAGCTCAAGATGAGTTTTGATTCGGTCTAAAGTTTCTTTGCGAGTTACGTCACCCACAATAATTGAACCGCTTGCACCTGTAAGATAGTTAGTAGTAATAGATTTGAATTTGGTGTGACCTTCAACGTCCCAAATAATTAAATTGAGTTGTTGATACTTTTGTTCTGATGATAATGAAATTGATTTACGAGAAATTTTAACTCCGACAGTAGATAAATAATCATCGCTAAATTTGTCCTCCACAAAACGACGAATCAAGCTAGTTTTGCCTACACTAAAATCTCCTACTAAGCATATTTTTTTAGCAATTTCTGGCATAGTTTCAGAGTTTATTAAATTAATGAGCAAGCTTCTCGTAATACTTTCAATAATAAATTAAAAGTTAAAAATAAAGCTTCGTTTGGCGATATATCTCGAACTTTTTGTTCAACGATAATATATAAGATACCGATGAATTATGTATTTTTTTTCGGGATCAAAGGGTCAAACTGCACACATCGACTCAACCAGATTGGATCAGCTTGAGTTACGTTAGGAGGGTAGTCTAAACTAAAAGTGACTTCTAAGCGTTTAGGGTTTACTCCTTGAGCAACTAATGCAGCTTTGACATTATTAGCACGCTCTTGGCTAATTTGTTGATTCTTACTTCTCGAACCTAAGCGATCGCTATAACCAGTCAATCGCAAATTTAATTGTGGATATTGCTCAAGAAAATTCTTAACATTTTTAATCTTACTATAACTATCGGCATTTAATTGACTTACGCCAAGTTCAAAGTACAAAGCGGTGTTGATTGTCGGTAACTCTTTACTAGTATTAATCACTACAGTATCAACTCCTGGTATCTGCTGAAATGCGATGGGAAGAAGCGGTAATTGACGCTCATCAAGGACAAATCCTGACACGGTAACAGTTGTCGCCTCATAACGACTTTGAACAGCTACTTCTGGTAGTTGATTAATTAAAGTTGTTACTCGTTGAACCTCTTGAGCAGTAAAACCAGGATTTGGTGGTAGATTGACCGCAATAATTTGATTGTTTAGTTGTAAATTAGCCTCTTGAGCAATTTTACCCGCGATCGCTCCTGCTTGAGTACGAAGTTGATCATTAGGTACTCTTCCTACTAAAGTCAATTTACCTTTGGCAACAGTAGGAATTAAACGATAAACCGATAACTCTGGCGCTGCATCTAAAGCGATCGCAGTTTTTTCTTCCAGACGTTGAGATACATGACTACGGTATTGAATTGTTCCCCAAGGAATTAAAATACCGCCTAGTAAAATCGCTATTAACCATAGTAAAGTTTTTGGAGAGCGGGATTTGTTCGATTTTTCGTTGACTTCGATTAGTTGTTGAAGTGAACTGTCGACTGAATCAGGAATAGTCTGGGGATCGCCATTATATTCTCGAATTTCATCGCTATATTGCAGCACAATTAAACTAAGAATGTTGCGAATCTTTTCTCGATATTGCTTGGAGGGATTTCCTTTAATTACTATGGCTAAATAACAGTATCCTGCTACTTCAATAGCTATTTGAAAGTTGCCATAATTGATTAAATCTAATTCCGAATCCGATGCCATACAATCATTAGCAAAACTTCGGATCGCTGTTAGCATTCCTGCAACTAAATCTGCTTCTAAATGATATTCAGTATTGGGTTGAACTTCACGAATAATTAAGCCGCTAGCTTTATGAATTAAAAAAATAGCTTGAATTTGACAGTCAATTGCTTCAGAGAGAATTAATTCTGCTTCGGATACTCCTCGAAGTTTGGCACGAATTTTGCGCTTAATTCCGTCAATACTAAGAGCATTCTCAACCTTTTCATTGATTGATTTGATGACCTCTACCATATACTTAGAGATGGTATCGCCAATCACGGGATAAAGCGCATCTACCATAGCATCTTTTTCTAGTTCAATCTGACTTTTAATCGCTCTACCCATTTCTGAACCCAAAGCTTTTGAAATTGCATTGCGATCAAGACGAATTTGTTCTGTGATTGAATGAGCTATTTCTGGAGCGATCGCTTTAGCAATGGTTTGAGGTTCAATTTTGATTTTTTGGGTAATGGCATTGGGTAAAATTTCTGCGATCGCTTCTGCCATACTTTGGGGATCTTTACTTGAGCGCTGTTTAATGACACGATCTATAACAGGAACGAGTGCTTCTAAAATCGAATCTTGAGAGTTTTTGAGTTGGAAACGTAGTAATTCACTAATTAACGGTAACAAAGAATTAACTGAATCAGCGATCTCTTTGACTTCAGATTGATTGTTGATTAGTTGTTGTTCTAATTTAACAATCGATTGCTGTATTTCTGTTTCTTTAAAGGAATTGACACTACGAACAAAAGGTTTTTTAGAAATCGAATTAGAAAGTTTTTTTGATGATTGAGGAGTGGAAGCAGAAAAAGAAATAGAAGTAGCATCCACATTTGGTTGAGGTGAATGCTGTTGAGAAGAAACTATTTTTTTTTTATCTTGATCAGGAGAAGAAAAATTAAGATTTAATTCAGCAGCACTATTGTAATTAGGCTGTTTGTTTTGCTTCTCTACTTCGGATATTTGAGTAGATTCAGTTTCTTTTAACTCGGACAATAAATCTAGTAATTTGCCTAAAGATTCTATTGCTTGAGGATTAGATTGACTAGAATCATGGGTCATTGGTTAATAAATGATAATTAAAGATTGTTTTCATGCCTCTTGAGATTATTATCTGCTTCTTCCGGAAGAATAAAATCGGCTTTAACCTGATTTTCTACCGCTTCTTTAAGATCAGGGACAAATTCTGAGCCTTTGACTTTCAAACATAATTCAAATAATACCTCAGCTAAATCCGCACGAGACACTTTTGCGTCTGTTAAATCCGATAAACTTTTTTCGATTTTTTCAAAAACTTGTTGTCTGAGACTTTTAATGTTTTCTTCGGCTGTTTCCCTAGTTTGAGTTAATTCATGTTTGAGATAATAACTTTCTTGATTCAAATTTTTTCTTAACAAAGCAATATTTTCCGAACTAAGTTTAGCTGTCGCTTGAATTTCTTGCCGAAGTTGATTAATTTCTTCGTGACTAGTTAAGCTTAAATATTTTAATTTTTTTTCTAAAGAAGAAACCGAAGCATCCATTTTTTTGGTTAAAGAATTTTGTAAATCTATCAAGCGATCGCCTACATTAACCTGAAATTGCTTTAATTGTAATTCAAGTTGATTTAATCGTTGAGCTAGCTGTTCAAATTGATTTTCATAAGTTTCAATTTTATCTCCAAATAACAAATCTTGAAGATGACTAATATTTCCTAATCTTTGACGCATTTCTTCTTTACTAAGCTCATTCATGGTTGACACCTCTCGTTTTTAAAAGTTATTAAGTTTGACTTAATTAAATTTTCATAAATCTCTTTCCCTTAACATGATTGATGATTAACGGGCAAAATAACAGTAATTATTGTTCCCAATCCTAGTTTACTATTTAATTCGATCTTACCTCCATGTAAATCAACCGCTTTTTTTACAATTGATAATCCTAGACCAGTTCCTGGAATATCTCCAACATTGTTAGCTCGATAAAAAGAATCAAATAAGTGTTTTCTAGCTTCAACGGGAATACCAATTCCGTAATCTTGAATTATTATTTGAACTATTTCTTGCTCGGCAAAATATAATATTTTAAATTCAATATTTTCTTCTTGAGGAGAATATTTTATAGCATTAGAAAGCAAATTGTTTATAATTAATTTTAAAATTTTTTCATCTGACCAAATTACCAAATGTTCTACATTTGTCGAAAATAAAATATTTTTTTTATTAGCTGTAATTTCTAATTCTTTGATAAGTCGCTGACAAAATTTATTCAAATTAAGCAAACCAGGATTAAAAGTTAATTTTCCTTCTTCTGTTTTGCTGATTACTAAAATATCTTCAACCAAAGATTGCATATTTTGAGCAGCAGTATTAATAGTTTTTAAATAAAAATCCCAATCTTCTTGAGAAATATTATTTTTATTCTCAGCCAAAAAATTAGCTGCAATTAAAATACTACTTAAAGGATTACGAAACTCATGGGAAGCCAAAGAAATAAACCGTGATTTAATTTCTCTAAGTTCTTTTTCTTTTTGTAAAGCTTGAAGTATTTCTGTTTCTGCTTGTTTACGAGCAGTAATATCTCTGCCAATATAAACGCAATTAAAAAATTCTTTAATTTCTGTTTGTACTATTGAACAACTAAATTCAATTTCTCTTAATTCGCCTGATTTTGTCTGGCAGATAGCATCTATTTTTTGAACTTTGTTACGATTTTTGAGTAAATAATTATAAACTTTTTCGTGGTCAAAGTTTTCATTTTTTACAATAAAGTCGATTGTTTTTGCTACTAATTCGTTTTGATTGTAACCAAACACTTTTTTAGCTGCCTGATTTATTTGTTCAATTTCCCCCGATGGTGTAGTTATAAACAAAACATCACCCATTGAGGTCAAAATCTTTTTCGTACAGTCTTCAAATCTTTTTAAAGTACTTACTAATACTTCAGCTTCATTAATTTGTTGTACCAAAGATTGCTTGAGTAATATTATTTCAGTGGTATCTTCTAGAAAAATAATTAAATTGTTT
The DNA here is from genome assembly GCF_000317575.1 of Stanieria cyanosphaera PCC 7437. NCBI lineage: Bacteria > Bacillati > Cyanobacteriota > Cyanophyceae > Pleurocapsales > Dermocarpellaceae > Stanieria > Stanieria cyanosphaera. Next base: position 4,034,302 of record NC_019748.1, read on the forward strand.
CCAAGTTTTTTGATTAATAAATTAAAATATAAATTAGTTTTATTATTAACGTGGCGAGCAATAGTTTCAAGAGAAAAGAATTCTTGTTCTTGATTAAGAATCTGAGTCAAAACATTTTCTAAACCAATTAATTCTGGAAAACTCAGTCGAATATCTTGCCCAGGAACAAGAGTTTGAGGAGATTCAGCAAACTTTTGTGCTGTCGTCGATCTCTGCAAAACAATTAAATTTTGATTAATTATTACATACTCTCTTTGATCGAAAATTAGTAACTGATTCACTGGAGCTTTCCTTCTTTTAATCCCAATTAAACTAGCTAAATTTAAATCATTGTTTGTGAACTCTGCTTTTGGCAACTAATTTGAGTAAATCTTATTTAAGCAAAAAAATATCAAATAATAGTAAATAATACATCCGTCTTAGACTTAAGTTCGATAAAAAAATCATTATCGTAATTATTCATATATTTATATATCTTTAAGCTATCTTTGATTTTTTACTGTTAAAGATTTCGATGAATCAGTCTCCTAATAACTTTAATTTTGATGATCATGGCTTGAATTTTTCTGATTTAGAAGGAAAAGCTGCCAAAGAACTCCAGGAAATCGAAAATTTATCCCCCGAAAGCAGAGAAAGACTATCTATCCATAAAAAGCAGCTTGAACGCTTAATTATTTATCTAGCTGGTTTTGGTTTTGGTGTAGGTTTATTACTGGCAATTGTCTTAACTATTGTTTTGAACAAGCTGGGATTGACGAAAAAACCTAATCAATTACCACCGCCAGAAAGTGAAAAACTCGAACAAATTAAATATCATCCTAACCAGTCTTTTCAAGAGCTTAATTTTTTATGAAATCAACCAAGTGAATAATGTCATGATTTTTTGACTTATCTGCTGGCTAAATTTCTATTGAGAATACTATGTCATGATTTCTTGACATAACGATCCCCGAAATACTGATAAATTCGTTTTTGGGTCATTCTTTTCCTCAGAAAGACTTGATCCCAACCCCAATATTTTTGTTACATATAGTTAAGCGTTGTATTGCATACTCAATAAAACAAACCAAAGATAATAAGACAACACAGATAGGGAATATGCCCTACCGATTGAGTCTAAAAATGCTGCCAACAGCTAATTGCCGTCTTAATTAAATCGGAGGCTGTAGATAAATGGCAAGAGAACGTCCCCCTATAGATGAAATGACTTTACGGCAACTGAGAAGAGTTGCTAGCGAACTGGGTATTTCCCGTTATAGTAGGATGCGAAAATCGCAGCTACTAGCAGAAGTCAAACAAGCAATTCAAGAATTAGAACAAAGAAGATTTTCTCAAAATCCTTTAATTCAAACCCAGGAGGAGCAACAAGTGGAAGCAACTAAATTTGACATAGGTCAAGACGATCGCGTTGGTGGTCCCTTATCATCAGTTGATGAAGATTTAGGCGAACTTCCAGGCGGTTATGGAGAAAGCCGAATCGTCCTCATGCCAAGAGATCCTCAATGGGCTTATACTTATTGGGATGTTCCCAATGACCACAAAGAAGAGTTACGCCGTCAAGGCGGCCAACAAATCGCGCTACGTTTGTATGACGTAACTGATATCAGTTTAGAATATCAAGCTCCTCACAGTGTTCAAGAGTATCTTTGTGATGAATTAGCACGGGAATGGTATTTACCTCTACCCGTTAGCGATCGCGATTATGTCATTGATATTGGTTATCGTTGTGCGGATGGACGCTGGTTAGTTTTAGCTCGTTCTGTACCAGTTCGCGTTCCTCCTGTCTATCCTTCTGACTGGATCGAAGATGTTTTTGTCACAGTTAACTGGGAAGAAGAGTTAGAAGGTAAAACTGTTTATGAACTTGTACCTCCTAGCAAGAAACAATCTGCTGTTACTGCTACTGGTGAAGGCACAAACGGTATTTACGAACAAATCTTTGGTATGACAAAATCTGCTGAAGCAATGCGCGTAGCAGGTTCTCTGTTTGGTTCGATGCAGCAAGTACCAGAACAAGCAGTTAGCTCTTATATTTTCCCCTCTGGTGTTGGTATGTGGGCATTACCTACCGCATCTGGAATAAATATGTCTGGTGTAGGTATGTCTGGAGTTGGTTTTTCTGCTTCTGCACCTCCAATTCGTCCTCGCAAATTCTGGTTAATTGCTGATGCGGAACTGATTGTTTACGGTGCAACCGAACCTGATGCAACTGTTACTATAGGTGGTCGTCCAATTAAACTCAATCCCGATGGCACATTCCGCTTCCAGATGTCTTTCCAAGATGGTTTAATCGATTATCCGATTGTAGCAGTAGCTGCTGATGGCGAACAAAATCGCTCCATCCACATGAAGTTTAACCGCGAAACTCCTTCTCGTCATACTAATACTAAAGAAGAAGCGATCGAAGAATGGTTTGTCTAGATTAACTTTCTTTAAAAATTAATCTAACTAAGATTAAGACCTCTAACAATTAAAGTTAGAGGTTTGTTTTTTTGCTTTTTTGTAATATCAAGTTCGGTTTAATACTTACATTAAAGATGAAATCAAATAATAGTAATAAGTAATAAATTGTTTCTTCGCTTAAAATAATCCTTAAATTTCAACACTCTTATCCGTAATTGGTATAAAAAAGATTTCAACAAAAGTTTGAATTAGATAAGGGCGATTATAGAATCGCCACTACGTAAAATATTTTGAGGTTGACTTAAAATCAAAAATCGTCTTTCATAGAGTTTTGAGTAAGTATGATAACTTTCTATACAACTCTCTCTAGTTTTCGTTTTGCAACCCCTAGTTCAATTTCTTTCCGTACTGAGTAAATTAACTTCTTACTCAAATTAAACAAACGCCCCTTTAAGAAAATTCGGTCTATGCGTTTGATTACTCCTTTTAAATCTTTCTCGTGATATCTATTGAGAATAATATTAATTCCATCTACTAAATCATAACGCTTGATTTGAGCAAGAAGAGGAATTAGCTCCCTATAGGAAGATTCTCCAAAAGTATCGTTAAAATGGGCTGTTTTAATTAACAATTTTTTAGAAACATCTTTCTCTTTAAAAGTAGTAACTTCTTCCAACAATCCTAGTCCCAACAGTGCAGTCATGGTTCGGACACATTTTTCACACTTGCCACAGTTGTAGTTGCCTTCACGATAGCTATCCTTTTCATTACATACTCGCAAATGTCTCAAAGCTACATCCCATTGGGCAACCAATTTAGTTTTTGCCAGTCTCGATAAAGCTGCATCTTCATGACGAATATGTAGATTGCTACTGCTGAAATGGTGATCGATTAAAGGATGAGAACCCCAGGGAGCTAAATGAGCTAGATCGTAAGTAGAAGCCATCGAAACTGTTGTCAATCTGCGTGAAAGACTATGAGCAACAGCAGCCAAAAATGAACCTTGAAATTCTAGTTTCCAAAACAGAAAATCTGGATCTAAATCTCTAATATGGGCATAGGCATTTGTATAAATAGGAATGAGATTGATCTCGGCATCGTTAGCGATTGACGATACAGCATCAAGAACGTATTGAAAAGAAGGCTCTTCTTCATCCTCCCCATTAAGTATGCCGTAGACAAAAATACCGTCTTTAATCGAGCGAGAATGTTCTGGGGCAAAATTAAAACGATTATTACGTACCATCGCTAAAGAATCTATACCACCAGAGAAAAAGCAACCCGCTCTTGGTTTTGCCATAACATAATCTGTGTCGGATGCCAGAGGTGCTTCAATTGGTATGACACGGCGATCGCCTTTATGCCAATGAACCAAACAATGCATGATGTTAGTTAAACCATCTTTGAGTGCGGGACAGATCGGTGCATCGAGTGTAATTCTTCTTTCTCCATAGCGCATTGCTGGTATGACACAAGCAGCAAGAAAAGCATTGGGATTACACCAAATATCGCTAGCAAATTCGTTGGTTGTCTCGAAATAAATATCTTGACTAGGGCGATCGCGATCTTCCCAAGTAACTGTTGCTATTGCTCTGATTCGGTCTCGGTAACTTTCTGTTCTTAAATTATCAATCTTCACAAATTTTTGCTTAACAATTCTTAACAGTTGAGGTATCAATTAAGTATAAAGTATTTTTTTCGTTTTCAGCTATATGCTACATCCCTACTGAGTTCTAGATATAGACAAAGTCTTATGTGAAGGTTAAAGAGCTAGTTTCTTTCACCAAAAATAATCTGACCTAAACGAATCATAGTAGCCCCTGCTTGAATTGCGAATAAATAATCTCCAGACATTCCCATCGATAGTTGAGACATAGATAAATGAGCAAAATTTTCTTGTTTGATTTGGTCGGCTAATTCCTGGGTTTTTTTAAAAGCAGCTAAAGTTTCTAAATCAGATAACCCTAGGGGTAAAATTGTCATTAAACCTTGAATATTTAGATTTTCTAATTGATTGAGTTGAGATAAATCTGTTAACAACTCTTCAATTTGCCAACCATATTTATTAGGATCTGGAAGAACTTTGACTTGTAAAAAAACTTTCGGATGAATCGCTAATTCTCCTGAAATTTTATTTAAAACCTGAGCCAGTTTGAGACTATCTACTGAATGAATCCAATCAAAGTTTTCTAAAACTTTTTTGGCTTTATTTGTTTGTAGATGACCAATAAAATGCCAAGTAATATCTGATAAATCTTGTAATTGTTGTTGTTTAGCTAGGGCTTCTTGAAGACGATTCTCGCCAAAATCCCTGATTCCTGCTTGATAAGCAGCCCGCATTTTTTCTATACTTACTTGTTTAGTAATAGCAATTAAACGAACATCAGCAGGAATTTGCGCGTTAATTTCTGTAATTTTTTGGGCGATTAAATCTGTCATTCGATTCAATTTCTTAAAAAGTAGGGAATTACTCGCTCACCAATGTTAAATTAGCCTACACCTTTTGTACTTGCCAAGTAAAGCTAAAGAGTTGCCACGAGATGCACTTGAGACGAATAATCATCTCTTCTAAGATTAAAACCCAAAAAACAATTTTTAGCGATAACTTGGCTAGAAAAAGTGGTTTTCAAAGATATTTTAAGCAATAGCAAAAACATGAATCATTTAAATCAATATCCTTATTCTTCTCAACGTCGTATCATTTTAGGTAAAAAAGGTGCAGTAGCTACTAGTCAACCATTAGCTACTTTAGCTGGAATGGAAATGTTATGGGCTGGTGGTAATGCCGTAGATGCAGCCGTAGCAATGGCGATCGCTTTAACGGTAGTCGAACCGACTTCTAATGGTATTGGTGGAGATGCTTTTGCTTTAGTCTGGGATGGCAAATTACATGGTTTGAATGGTTCGGGAAAAAGTTCTCAAAATTGTAGTTTGGATTGTTTTACTTCAATAAATCGCATTCCAGAATTGGGTTGGTTGACTGTAACTGTACCAGGGGCAGTATCTGCTTGGCGTAGTCTTTGGGAAAGATGGGGCAAGTTACCGTTCACACAATTATTTGAACCAGCCATACGTTATGCGACAGAAGGATTTCCCGTTTCCCCTGTAACTGCCCAAGCATGGCAAAGAGCAGAAAAGATATTTTTACCACTGACTGCTCCGGAATACCAACCTTTTAAACAAGTCTTTTTTCCTAATCACCGCGCCCCTATCACTGGAGAAGTGTGGGGAAGTTTAGCTCATGCCAATACTTTAAGAAAAATTGCTGTTTCTGGAGGAGAAAGTTTTTATCGAGGCAAGTTGGCTGAAGCAATAGTTAATTTTGCTGCCGATACAGGGGGTTTATTGACTCAACAAGATTTGGCTAATCATCAAGCTGATTGGGTACAACCAATCTCAACCGACTATCATAATGTACAGATTTGGGAAATCCCTCCTAATACTCAGGGTATAGCTGCTTTAATTGCATTGAACATTGTTGAAGGTTTGAATCTTTCCCAGTATCCTCGCGACTCAGGAACAAGTTTTCACTATCAAATCGAAGCGATGAAGCTTGCTTTTGCCGACTTGCATCAGTATGTAGGCGATTCTCAGTATATGGAGGTAACCACAGCACAACTATTAGATAAAAATTATGCAGCAACCAGAAGAGAATTAATTCATTCTCAAGCAATTTCTTTAGCAACCCCAGGTTTACCTCAAGGAGGCACAGTTTATTTAGCTGCTGCGGATTCAGACTTGATGGTATCTTTGATCCAATCTAATTATGAAGGTTTCGGTAGTGGAATTTTGATTCCCGAGACAGGTATTGCTCTACATAATCGCGGTTTAGGTTTTACATTAGAAATAGGGCATCCCAACCAAATTGCAGCCAATAAACGTCCTTTTCATACCATTATCCCTGGTTTTCTTACTCAAGATGGTCATCCTTTAGGTGCTTTTGGGGTGATGGGTGCGCCCATGCAACCGCAGGGGCATTTACAAGTAATTGCTAACCTAGTTGATTATGGTATGAATCCCCAAGCAGCTTTGGATGCACCTCGTTGGCGATTTATTGAAAAGGATGTGGTGTTGTTAGAAACGAGTGTTGCTCATCCCGTCGTTTTAGATTTAATTGAACGAGGACATAATATTAAAATTGCTCCTTCCAGAATGTTTGGTAAAGGACAAATTATTTTAAATCAAAATAACATTTTTGTTGCTGCTTCCGAACCAAGAGCGGATGGATTAGCATTAGCTTGGTAGAAGAAAATTGAATAGGGCTGTTCGCCAACTGGGTAGTTTAGTTTTATGAATATAACCCAGAAAAACATCAAAGGCGGTCGCATCGTTACTTTACATAACAGTTAAATAATCTGCAAGAACAGGATTTAGTATGATGTCTCTTGCCAATTAAAGTGGTTTAGTTCGCGAAGGACAAAGATGAGCTAATTCACAAATATGACATTGAGGATTGCGAGCTTTACAAACTGCTCTACCATGATAAATAATTCTAATCGAAAAATTTTCCCAGTCTGCTTGAGGTAAAAGCTTCATCAAATCTTGTTCAATTTTAATTGGGTCTTGGTTTTTAGTTAATCCCAGACGGTTGCTAAGACGTTTAACGTGAGTATCTACAGTGACTCCCTGATTAATCCCAAAACCATGAGCCAGAACCACATTAGCAGTTTTACGAGCTACACCTGGAAGTGTTAAAAGTTGTTCCATTTGTTGAGGAACTTGTCCATTAAATTCCTCGACAATTTTTTGACAAGCACCCTGAATATTTTTGGCTTTGTTGCGATAGAAACCTGTAGAACGAATTAAAGTTTCCAATTCTGCTCGATTAGCAGCAGCAAAAGCAGAAGCATCAGGAAATTTAGCAAATAAAGCAGGTGTAACTTGATTAACTCGTTCGTCAGTACATTGAGCAGAAAGAATCGTAGCCACTAATAGCTGTAAAGTAGTTTGATAGTTAAGACTACAAGTGGCATCAGGATAAAGACGTTTTAAAAACCGTAAGATTTCTTGACTGCGTTGTTTTTTACTAGGCAACTTAGAAGTGATGCTTGTCATTTTAATTGTTTACTGAAAAAGCTGCTGAAATACAGTTAAATTGACTGTATCGCGCACGATTAAAAATACGCCCAAACCTAGTAGTAAAACTAAACCAGTTTGCATAATGCCATCTTGGATTTTACCCGGAACAGGTTTTCCTCTGACTCCTTCAATTGCCAGAAAGGTTAATTGACCGCCATCTAAAGCAGGAAGAGGCAAAATGTTAATAATCGCTAAGTTAATACTAATTAAGGCTCCAAATTGAAATAAATTACTTAAATCGTTGCGAGCAAGTTCCGCTCCTACTGCTACAATTGCTACTGGTCCAGCTACTTGGTCAGCAGTTTCCCCAAAATTGCTAATCAATTTCCAAAAACCTTGAGCAGTTAATTGAGCAATTCTTTGATACTCATTAGCAGCAGCACTAAAGGCAGTTAAGATATTATCGGCGCGACGACGAACTACTTCACCGTTAGGTGCAAGCATTACGCCAATTTTACCTTTGCCATCTTGGTCTAATTCGGGTGTAACCGTTAAAGGAATAGTTTGATTCTTTCTTTGAACTGTTAATTTTAAAGACTGATTAGGAGAATCTTGGATCGTTTGTCTTAAGCTTTTTAAAGCTTCTGAAGAAGCTCCTAAAGTTTCACCTTCTACCGCTACAATTACATCACCTGCTTGAATTCCCGCTCTTTTAGCTGCGGAATCATTTTCTGTAACTACTTGAGGAACTAAGACTCCCGCCTGATAATTAATTTCTTGAAAGCCAACTGTTATTCCTTGTCCGACTAATAGAAAATACGCAAAAATTAAATTAGCGATCACTCCAGCACTGATCACGACCGCTCTGTCTAAAACTGGACGATTACGTAGTAAATTAGGATCGTCAGCAGGTATAGAGCTATCTGGATCATCATCGGGAAAACCCACATATCCTCCTAACGGAAAAGCTCTAATAGCGTATTCTGTTTCTGAACCTTGGTACTTTAATAATGCAGGACCAAAACCAATCGAAAAACGATTTACATGAATTCCTTGAAACCTTGCTGCTGCAAAGTGTCCCAATTCATGAACTACGATTAATAACGCCAAAACTGCGATCGCTGCCAAAACAGACATAATTTGTATTTAAATGTAATTTTTTTGTGTTTTTGTACGATTTACTATTTTAAAACATTCCTCAAATTCTCTTCGCTCATCATGACTAATACTACAATCTGGCAACAAAATAGCAGCGGTCCTCACAATGCAGATAATTTAGCTGCGATCGCTCAATGGTGGCATAATTTACAAGGTAAAGAAATTATTTGGCAACAAAGATTAATTCCTGAATCTAATCAATTTTCTAAAATTAGTTGGGAGGCACAAAGATTTGACGAAAATTTTGTAATTCATAATGCACAATTGAAAGGTATTACAGTTTATTGGCAGAAAGATACCTCAGCAGAAGTTAGAAATATTACGGCTAAAAAATTAGAACTAGATCAATTTAATCAAAAACTATATATCTATCCTCAAACTCAATCCCAAGTTGTTATTTGTGTAACTTTACCCCAAATAGTTTATCGCACAATTGAATTAGATCATCCTCAAGTAGCTGGTAATAATAAAGGGGAGGATTATTTATTGTTGTTACGAGATGGAGAGAAAAAATTGGAAGTAAAAATAACTTTAAATAAACAAAAATTAAAACAAATTTTCGAAAAAATGTAAGCTATTAATTGTAAAATATAAACTTGAACTAAACCATAATTACTAAACAATAAATAAAAAACTTTGAGCGTATCAAAAGATTATTTGGAGGGGCAAAATAATGAGTAATAATCAATTTGATTTAACCGATGATTTATCTTGGACAGCAGAAGCTAAAGCTAAACTCAAACAAATTCCTTTTTTTGTTCGTTCTCAAGCTCGTCACCGTATTGAAGAATTAGCTCGTGCTGCTGAAGTTGAAGAAGTTACAGCCGAAATTGTCGAGCAAGCTAGAGCAGAATTTGGACAGTAGAAAAGCAATAAACCTCTTGCAAAAATAGCGCAAACGCTTTACTTTTAGATCATTAATTAATCTTGAAGAGCATACGAATATACTAACAGGCTAGCAACAGTATAATTCAGTATATATTTACTAATACTGCTACCGTAACAAAACCTTAATGACTCCCTCAATTTGGGACTATAATCTTTAAGTCCGCGCAAAACGTAAGACTTTAAAACTACTCAAAGCTCGATTCTATTTTCTACGGGACTGACGGGGCTCGAACCCGCGACCTCCTGCGTGACAGGCAGGCATTCTAACCAACTGAACTACAGTCCCAAATTTACGATAAAACAGTTTAAAACTAGACTTAACTTCGGTTTAACCCTGTTTTAGCCACGGATTCTATACTAACATACTCTGGAGAAAAAGCAATACTAAAATTAAATATTTGGTTACAAACTGATTTTGACGCAAAACAACCTTGCTAAAATTGGTTGAACGGGAAATCAGCCCGCATTCTCAGTCTTCGCGAAGCAAGGCTGAGAATGCGGGCGCAAGCGTGGCGAAGCTCCCTAATCCTCAAAACCCTGATTTTCTATATATCTAATCAGAATTTCTATTGGCGCACCTCCCGACGAAGTGTAGCCATAACCCTGTTTCCAGAATTTAGGTTTCCAGTAATAAGGTTTTAGTTGTTGTGCAAACTCTTTTCTAATTTCTCTACTGCTTATAGTTTTTAGTATATTGCACAGTTTTCCTAAAGATATCTTAGGAGCAAGGTCTACTAAAAGATGTATGTGGTCACGCTTCCCTAAATCCGCCTTACACTCCAGCATCTCACAATCCTGAGTTTCACACAGTCGAGCAAACATTTCGGTTAATCTTTTCACAACCGCATCAGTTATCACTGGATGACGATATTTAGTAACAAACACTATATGGACTACATTGTACCCAAAGCTATGATTATGGGGTTTTGGTTTGACCATAAACTCAAACACTATGCTAAAATACTTTCATGGTAAAACACAACATCAGAACAGACAAATGGCAAATTGTAGCGAGTGAAATCACCGAGTCTCCTGCACGGGAACCAAGTTCCCGCGCCCGACTCGCTCAAGAGCAAAAAGAGTTGTTGCACAAAACTGTTTGTGAATTCAGATGTTTAGTTCGTTGTTTGGTAGGAGTAATCTACACTCATTGGTCAGCAATCGGAGTATTAGACGCTAAAGCACAAATACCTGCCGTAGAAAAACTGATACATCAAACAGCCAAAAATCCTAACTCAAAATATCAATACTTTAATTCTCGTTTTCACAAATTCCCCAGCTACTACCGACGTGGAGCAATTCAGTTTGCAGTTGGTCAAGTGTCTAGTTTTGTGACTAGATACAGAATGTGGCAATCGGGAATTAGAAACAGAAAAGATACACTACCACCAAGACTAAATGCTGATTGTGGGGCATACCCACCCTTGTATAAAGGTCAATGTATTAAGTTTGCAGAAGACTTAAATACAGCAGCGATTAAAGTATATACGGGAACAGATTGGGTTTGGATAACTGTCGGGCTGATGGGTCATAGACAAAGACATCTAGACTTGGCTAATAAGCGTAAATCGCCATATTTGATTGTCAATAAAAAAGGTAGTCATTTATCTGTTCCTTTTCAGTGCCAAAAATCCAAGCTGCCTGAAGGTGAAATCACTGCCTCTCCTGCGCGGGAATTCATTTCCCGCGCCCGAGGCACTCAATCTGTTTTATCTGTAGACTTGGGCATCAATACCACTGCTACAGTTTCAGTTGTTAACTATGACGGTACTGTAAGCCATCGCGAATTTATTCACCATGGCAGAGACATAGACCGCAGAGATAAAAGACTGAAGCGCATAAGTACCAAAGCTAGTCGGACAGGCAAATTACAAAAAGGGTTTTGTCGTGGCTTGTATCGTAAAGCTAACAATATCAACCGTGAGATAGGACAAAAGATATCGTCTCGTTTGGTCAAGATAGCCAAGCAATTTGGAGTCAAATATATAGTATTCGAGCATCTAAAAGGCTGGCGACCAAAGGGAGGTAAAAAGCGTTCAACTCTAAGACAACGCTTTCATGGATGGTTGCACCGTCGGATAGTTAATCTAACTCAAATGAAGTGGTCGGAGATTGGTGGTAGTGTTAGTTTTGTTAACCCACGCGGTACCAGCAGCTACGCTTATGATGACAGTGGCAAACTCAAGCGAGATAAAAGTAATTACGCAATAGCCATATTTGCTAGCGGAAAACAATATAACTGTGATTTGTCCGCCAGCTACAATATTGGCGCAAGATTTATTTATAGACTGATGAGCAGAAATGGCTCACAGGACAAGAAAGGTCAAAATTCCTGCTTGTCACCCAGAAGTCGGGTAACGCTTTCGATATTATGGTCACAACCCATATCTATTGTAGAGCAAGATACTCAGTCCTCGCGCAAGCAGGGCTGAGAGGCTTCATCCAACCAATCAAGTTATTAAAAAATAAAAGTAATGCTGTTAATGCAATTTATGTAAATGCACAACAGCTTATGAGAATAGAACTTACAGAAATAAGCATTTATTTCCAAGCAGCCAGATGCCTGGACGATTTGCTTCTACTTCCCAAGAATCGTAAAGTTTTTCGCTGTCGGTTTTATAGTTAACAGGTCGCACAAAAGGTATATCATCCCAATCCTCGTTATTTGAAGCAGTTGAAGTATTAACTGGTGCTTTACTTGATTTTTTGGCAGCAGAAATCGGCTCGTCAACTTCCATTAGCTTCGATTGTTCAACGGGAGATTGATAAGAAGGAGTGGAAGCAGCAAAATTATCTTGCTGATTGAATGAAGTTGTTTGAGAAGAAAAGTTTTGAGATGTTTGTGCTGTTCCTTCTAATTGACCATGCACAGGATAAATATGAGAAGCAATTAATTCGGCTCGTTTTTCTTTATAACCTTCTGGAAGCTCAACTACATTCATGGACAAACGCCCTTCAATGATTATTTGATCGCCTTGTCCATATTTTTGTTTAATTTCTGTGGCTAAATTTCCCCATCCCACTACCCTAATTCTAGCTGGTGGATCTTCGGCCTTTAATCCCTCAAATTCAACCATCATATAAGATACGGCGAGATTATCTTGGGTTGAACGTAATTCTGGGTCGCTGACTACTTGAGCCATTAAAATACAGCTATTCATTATTGCAACACTCCTATCGTAAATTGTGAAGGACACGCTCCCCGAACTTGGTTGAGAGCTTAAAAAAATGTCTAGAGCGATTTGTCATCGATTGAACTGGCTTCAAAATGAGACTAAATAGGTATAGAACGATTGTACCAATCTAGTAGCCTAAAATGAGAATTATCACTCTTTTCTTTAACTGTTATAAGCTATCTCTGACTAAGCCTTGTTCTCGATCAATAAATTTTTGAATTCGTTGGCGATATTCGGTTAGAGAATCGTCTACCCATTGACGGTCTTCACTATTAGCATAAATATGTACTAAAGGTTCTCCTGCATCAGGTAGAATTAACAACCAATTATCATTGTGAGGATTAATAATTTTTACACCATCAATTAATTCCAAATTGCTGGTTGGATGAGTTTCGACTAAATAACGCATTAATGCACCTTTAACCTTCCAAGGGCAACGAACGGTGTAGTATTTATGACAGACACGAGGTAGTTCACTGCGAATTTGGACTAGCGATCGCTCTTGAATGGTGAGCATTTCGATTAATTTGGCAATGCCAAACATCGCATCAAAACCTGGATGAAGTTGAGGAAAGATAAAGCCCATATCTCCACTTCCACCTAAGACGACATTGGGATTAGTTTGTGAGGCTTCCATTAAAGCAGTAGGATTAGCTTTAGTCCGAATCACTTTACCATCATGGCGACGAGCAATTTGTTCGACAGCACTAGAGGCATGAACTGGCACTACTACTGTACTCCGAGGATGAGCGGTCAAAATTGTGTTAACCATTAAAGCGGTTAAAGCTTCACCTCTAATCGTTAAGCCAGATTCATCTACTAAAATGAATTGTTCCCCATTGGCCGAAACTTGAACACCTAGATTTGCTTTGAGAGCTTCAACTACTTGCCCAAGTTGATTGAGCAAAACTTCTTTTTCTGTAGTAAACAGGGCTGATTGTTTGAGACTAGCATTAAGTACTACTGCATCACAACCAAATTTGGCTAGTAGCTGGGGTAAAATTGCTCCTGAGACAGCATAAACATAATCTATGACTACTCTTGAAGCACTATGACGAATCGCTTCAATATTGAGATGTCTCTCAAAACTACGGCTATAAGTTTCTATTACTTGATCTGGATAAGCAACATTACCAATCTCCTGAATCGATGCTCTACGCAAATCTTCCTTAAAATAAGCACCTTCAATTTTCTTTTCTTTTGATTTGGAAAGATTAATTCCGTATTTGTCAAAAAATTCGATCAAAATATAATCAGGACGGTCAGGATCGAGACGAACATGGATGCCACCAGATACAGCCAGAATAGTAGTCATAGTTCGAGAAATTGGAATCGCGGTGGCTTCTAAATTTTGGACGTTAATTCCTGCCGACATTAATCCTGCAATCAAAGCACGACTTACCATTCGGGAAACACTACGCTGATCCCGAGAAACTAACACGGTTGAACCTAGTTTAAGGGTAGAACCATAGGAAGAACCCAGTTTAACCGTAAATTCGGGCGTAATATCAATATTAGCAAGTCCAGAAACTCCTCTTTGTCCAAACAGATTTCTCTGCGCTGTATTTCCCCAAATCAAATTAATATTCAGAATCGCTCCTGACTCAATTCGTTTACTAGGCCAAACTCTAACATTAGGAGCAATTTGAGCTTCTTCACCTACAGTAGAAAGGGGCCCTACAACCGCACCTTCTAGAACTTGAGCGCGTCGGTCTACTCTAGTACCTCTAGCGATTACACAAGCTCTTAAATTAGCTTCATCGCCAATAGTTACTCCATTCCAAAGAATCGGACGTTTTAGGTCTGCATCCGCTCCTACAGTAACATTGTCGCCAATGATTGTTCCAGCCTCGATTTCAACTCTTGGTCCAATACGACAATTGTTACCAATAACAACAGGGGTTTGGATTTTAGCAGAAGAGTCGATGTAGGTGTTAGTTCCCACCCACAAACCAGGAGACTTTTCCTGGTAAGCAAATTCTAGAGCAACTTTTCCCTCAAGAGCGTCATATTGAGCTTCTCGATAGGCATCTAAATGACCAACATCGCACCAATAACCTTCTGCAATGTAACCATAAATTGGTTCTCCTTTATCTAATAACAGGGGAAATAAATCTTTTGAAAAATCGCTTTCTTCATTTTCAGGTAAATAATTAAGAACTTCTGGTTCGAGAATGTATGTACCAGTATTAACCGTATCGGAAAAAATTTCACTTAGAGAGGGTTTTTCTAAAAAACGACGAATATGACCAGTTTCATCGGTAATGACAACTCCAAATTCAACAGGATTAGGTACACGGGTTAGAATTAAAGTAGCTTTTGATTTTTTCTGACGATGAAAAGCGATCGCAGCTTGTAAATCAAAGTCAGTAATTCCATCTCCACTAATTACTAAAAAAGTGTCATCTAACCATTGCTGAATATTTTTGACACAACCAGCAGTACCTAAAGGTTGTTCTTCTTCGACTGCATAGGTCATTTCTACCCCAAAATCACTGCCGTCTTGAAAGTAATCTCTCATGACATCAGGAAGATAATGAAGGGTAGCAATAATTTCGTTAATTTTATGCCTTTTTAATAAATTGATAATGTGTTCCGCTATCGGACGGTTTAGAATGGGAACCATTGGTTTAGGCAGATCGCAGGTTAGAGGTCTTAATCTAGTTCCTGAACCTCCGGCCATAAGCACTGCACGCATAATTCCTCCTTGCCTGTTGGTTAACTTCGATCTGTTTGATTTGAACTTGGTCTGAATGCTCTTGTTTTTATGTTCTCGTATTTTGTTGTAATTAAGTTGTTGCCAATGTGATTAATTGCAACGAAGAGCGATCGCAAAACCAATTATTTTAAGATTTAACTTAACTGAGAGGAGTTGGAGAGGTCTAGATTTAGAGATTAGTTAAAATTGATCTTGTAAATCTTAATTTTTAAACTCATTAATCGATTAAAGATTCTTCAGATTATGTCTCAATTAATAGTTTTGATTTTATCAATCGTTTATTTTGGTGGAGTCTGGAAATTTTGGCAAGGATTTAGAAGAACCAATTTTAATCCTAGTTTGTCAAATAAATTAGTGTTAGCGGTCTTCTGGCCTGCTCTATGCCTGACTAATAAATCCTATCGCAAGAATTTTCAGAAAGCTCTTAAGGGTTAAACAGTTATCAGTTACCAGTAGAGACGTAACATCTTACGTCTGTACACCAGTTACTAATTTTTCTGGTCAAATTTCTTGTATAAAAAGAATTGTGGCTTTTGGTCACTAGGTTAATTTGTTGAAAAAATTTGCGTTAGGAAAAAAATTAACATTATGTCTGAAGCAATTACTCCTGCTATTAGCGATCGCATTTGTCGACACATGAACGAAGATCATGCGGATGCGATAGTTTTATATGCCAAAGCTTTTGGTAATGCTCCTGAGACGGAAAAGGCTCAAATGATGTCTATCGATCCTTCGGGAATGAATTTAGCTGCCACAATTGCAGGAGAAACTGTTCCTGTTCGGATTGAGTTTGAGCGTACTTTAAATGACGCTGAAGATGCTCATCATACTTTAATTGAAATGGTTAAACAAGCCAGAAAAATGCAAGGATAATTTTAATTCAGTTATCAGTTATCAGTTACTAATTACTAATTACTAATTATGAGGGATGAATAATCAATCATTAACTAGGAACAATTAACAATTAACAATCAACAGTGACCAGTGATGGCTGTTCAGGGCTTCGCTGCGCTCGTCTAATTCTGCGTCCCCTTGCCTCGTCCTTCTGCCTTCCTTCGCCAATAAAGATCGATAATTTGCTGAGTGACTTGTTCGATAGTTAAACCATCGGTAATTATTTCAATCGCATCATCAGCTTTTTTCAAAGGTGCGATCACTCTATTACTATCTTGTTCGTCTCTTTTTTGAATTTCTTGGGCTAATTGTTCGATATCGACTGATTGATGTCCTAAATTCTTTAAGTCTTGCGTTCTTCTTCTGGCTCTTTCTGCCACGGTAGCTGTTAAAAAAATCTTTAATTCGGCATCAGGAAAAACATTAGTGCCAATATCTCTTCCTTCCGCAATTACTCCTCCTCTAGCTCCGAAATATTTTTGTAATCTTACTAATTCTTGTCTTACTGCTGCTTGGGCTGCGATCGCAGAAACTTGAGAGGTTACTTCTGGGGTACGAATTGCTTGAGTGACATCTTGACCATTAATTAATACTTTGGTGGGAAGTTCGGGAGAATCAGCAGGAATCAAATCTAATTGAACTTCTTTAATGAGATCGCCAATTTTCGCTTGATCCTCAATAGGTATCTTGGCTTGCATCACTAACCAAGTGACAGCCCGATACATCGCCCCTGTATCCAGATATAATAAACCTAACTGTTCTGCTACGCGACGGGTAACAGTTGATTTTCCAGCCCCAGCAGGGCCATCAATCGCAATAATGGGTTGATGTTGGTTTAGCACAATATTATCAATTAAACGAGTAGAACCTAAATAAGCAGCAACTGCTAACAATCCCTTTTCTTTTACTCGATCTAAAGGTTGCAAAGTTTGGGGATCGACTAATTCTACATATTGAATTTTAATCGGAGGGACAGTAGCTAATTCTTGTTTAACTAAATCGATTAAAGCCTCAACCCGATTTTCCCGTTGTTTAAAAGCTCTAGCTGCTTGTTGTAAACTACGATAGATAACTGCTGCTTGTTGCTTTTCTGTCGCAGATAAATATTGATTGCGAGAACTTAACGCTAAACCCGATTTTTCCCTCACAATGGGACAGCCTACAATCTCAACAGCAAGATTTAAATCAGCTACTAAACGGCGAATAATTGCTAACTGTTGTGCATCTTTTTGCCCAAAATAAGCCCGATGAGGTTGTACAATCTGGAGAAGTTTTGTAACAATTGTCGCTACGCCAATAAAATGCCCAGGGCGAAATCTTCCACATAATCCTGAAGTCATGGTTACTGGAGGTACAACCGTAGTAGTTACTGACTGAGACTCAGTATCTCCAATAATGCCCATTTCCTCAACAGTTGGAGTGAAGATTACTTCCACTCCTAATTGTTCACATAGTCGCAAATCCTGTTGTAGCTGACGGGGATATTTTTGTAAATCTTCGGTTGGGGTAAATTGAAGTGGATTAACAAAAATACTAACAACTACAGTATCGGTTTGCGCGATCGCTGCTTGAATCAAACTAACATGGCCGCAATGTAAAGCACCCATTGTTGGTACTAAACCAATTTGTGATTTAAACCGTTTGGATGCCAAATAGGAACGTAACTCGGTAATTTGTTCAAACAGAAGCACTTTGTTTCAGCCAACAGTTAACATTTAACAGTTTAAAGGACTGAGTCGTAAAATTAACGTCCCAAAATTTCTAACTGTACTGGTGCAACTCCACTAGTAATAACCCCCAAGATTCTAGCTGCTGCTGCGGAAAGATCGATGATTCTTCCTCCTGCATAAGGCCCGCGATCGTTAATTCTTACTACGACAGAACGACCATTGTTCATGTTAGTTACTTTGACCTTTGTGCCAAAAGGCAAATTGGGATGAGCAGCAGTTAGTTCATTTTGATTAAAAACTTCCCCGTTTGCAGTAGTTCGACCATTAAACCCAGGGCCATACCAAGAAGCTTCGCCACTAGCAACTGCTTGAGCAATTTGAATAGTTGAACTAGGTTTAGGCAAATTCAAATTAGTTTTGTTGGTCAAAGAAAAAATATTTTTTGAAAATTTAGGTTTATGATTTGATTTAAAAAGATTTTTGTTAGAACGAGATTTAAGATGAGATGATAGTTTTCTATCAACAATTGCCTGGGAAACGTTTTGTTTGCTATTTAAACTTTTTCTTAAATTTGCTGCTGTAGCTCTAGGCGTAAAATAGCTAAATAAAGATGTAGTTCCTAGAGCAACTAAAGTTGTAATTAAGCCAAGTGAATTTTTTTTCATCATAAAATAAATCTACAAATCAACAGTTAAATTGACTGAAAATCAATCAAATCAACCGATTTGACTCCTCACAAAAGTACTTGTAATACTTTTATCGCGACTTAAGTTATCAATGAATTGTAAAATTACCGATAATTAGCTCAGAATAATAAATCATTTATTAATTAATCGAACTAAATTTTTAATTAATCGTTTGGGGTAAAATAAGTATAAATACTCTTGATTTATCTAAGACTTATACTGGTAAAAAACTCGATAATTTGGGCAAAATCTAGCTATTAAGCATTATTAAGACGCGATAATATGAAACAAAACTCCGTTATTAGTTAACAGAGATAGTGTTTTGTACAGTTACTATTGTTTAAACAGGATTACAGATGGACTACAAAGACGCTGGTGTTGATATCGAAGCAGGAAGAACTTTCGTTGAACAAATTCGTCAAGATGTACAAAGCACTTATCGTCCTGAAGTGATTGGAGGATTAGGTGGTTTTGGGGGATATTTTCAGTTACCAGCAGGTTATCGAGAACCAGTGTTAGTTTCTGGTACGGATGGAGTAGGAACCAAACTCAAAATTGCTCAAGAAGTAAATCATCATACTAGTGTTGGGATCGATTTAGTCGCGATGTGTGTCAATGATATTTTGACTTCTGGGGCTGAACCGCTATTTTTTCTTGATTATTTGGCTACTGGCAAATTAAATCCCCAACAATTAGCAGAAGTAGTCCAGGGTATCGCTGAAGGCTGTCGGATCAGTGGTTGTGCCTTATTGGGAGGAGAAACTGCCGAAATGCCAGGTTTTTATCAGTTGGGAGAATATGATTTGGCTGGTTTTTGTGTCGGTGTAGTTGAAAAAAGTAAACTGCTAGATGGTTCGCAAGTACAGATAGGAGATATTGCGATTGGTTTAGCAAGTTCTGGAGTTCATAGTAATGGTTTTAGTTTGGCAAGAAAAATTGTTGAAACTAATGACTTAAAATGGTCTGATTCACCAGCAATCTTAGCCCCTCATAGCCTGGGACAAGTTTTACTGACACCAACACGCATCTATGTTCAACCTGTTTTAGCAGCCCTAAACTCAGGCATAGAAATTCATAGCATGGCACATATTACTGGCGGTGGTTTACCTGAAAATTTACCTCGGTGTTTGAATCAAAATCAAGCGATCGCAATTAATCTAGACAGTTGGGACATTCCGCCAATTTTTCAATGGTTAGCCGAGGCTGGCAATGTTTCACAAGCAGCCATGTTAGATACTTTTAATCTGGGAATTGGTTTTGTGGTGATTGTACCACCTCAACAAGCTCAGTCGACTTTAGATTGGTTTATGGCTCAAGGAATTGATAGTTATCAAATTGGTCAGGTAGTTGCAGGAAAGCGAGAATTAATTTTGGAAAAGAGCTAATATTATTTAACTATTTAATATCGCTTCAATATAAGCAATTAATTTAGTCAGGCGATCGCGAATTGAAGTTAACCGTTCCTGTTTGGTAACCGTTTGACGAGAGGTACGCAAAAATAGTAAATCGGTAGTTAATAATTTAAATTCGCGATAAATTTCTGTATAAAGTGATTTTACTTGCCTCAGCGAATCATTTAAATCTTCCTGAGTTAATGCCAAAATTCGTTGACTAAATACTTTTTGTAAAGTAGAAAACTTTTGATTGAGATCTAAAGTGTCAACTTCTATATTGAGATTATCGAAATAAATCTGAAACTTTTGCAGTAAGACTAAAAATTCTTGATATGCTTGACTATGTGACGCAGGTAACATATTTTTTAAAATAAGATAAAATTTTATTAACTAACCTTGATTTTTTAGGTAGAAACTGGTCAAGGCTTACTTTTTTTAAAGCTTCTATTTTTCAATAGTAATAAAAACAATCGGAGAATTACTATTCACAATCAACTCCAATTGAATTTATAAATTTAGATTAAAAATTTACTTCATTAGCTAGAGCCTAAGAAGTAGATAAAATCTATAAAATCACCAGACGATTGCTACTAATTCTCCTTTCCCTGAACTTTATCAACCAGCCAAACCATGACCGCCATCACCATTGCCGAACAACCTACTTACGAACTCGAACTTCCCCACTGGTTAAAAGATTGTTTAATCGAAAACCAGTCTCAAAAATCTGACGAACAGACCAATCTAATTTGTCGCGCATTCAATTTTGCCTATCAATTACACGAAGGTCAATATCGTAAGTCAGGAGAACCTTACATTGCCCATCCTGTTGCAGTGGCTGGGCTTTTACGAGATTTGGGGGGAGATAGCGTTACCATTGCTGCGGGGTTTCTGCACGACGTAGTTGAGGATACAGAGGTTACGCCAGAAGAAATCGAAGAACGATTTGGTACTGATGTGCGTCAGTTAGTTGAAGGAGTCACCAAATTATCAAAATTTAACTTCTCTAGTAAAACTGAGCGTCAAGCTGAAAATTTTCGTCGTATGTTTTTATCAATGGCAAAGGATATCCGTGTCATTGTAGTTAAACTCGCGGATCGTTTGCACAATATGCGAACTTTAGAGCATCTTAAGCCAGAAAAACAGCAACGCATTGCTTTAGAAACTAGAGAAATCTTTGCTCCTTTGGCAAATCGGTTAGGGATTGGGAGATTTAAGTGGGAATTAGAAGATTTAAGCTTTAAATATCTTGAACCAGAAGCTTATCGAGAAATTCAAGCTTTAGTTGCCGAAAGAAGAACTGACCGAGAAACCAGAATTGATAAAGTAACCGAAATTATTCGCTCGCGTCTGCAGAAATTAGGTGTTAATGTTTTTGAACTCAAAGGCAGACCAAAACATCTCTACGGCATCTATCAAAAAATGCAGCGACAGCAAAAAGAATTTCACGAAATTTTTGATATTGCTGCGGTCAGAATTATTGTTGAAACTAATGAAGAATGTTACCGTTCATTAGCGGTAGTTCATGATGCTTTTAAACCGATCCCCGGACGCTTTAAAGATTATATTGGACTACCTAAACCCAACCGCTATCAATCTCTTCATACCACAGTAGTTGGTCTTAATGGTCGTCCTTTAGAAATCCAAATCCGCACTCTAGAGATGCATCATATCGCGGAATACGGGATTGCAGCCCACTGGAAATATAAAGAAACGGGTTCTAGTAATACCAGACTTAATTCCGATGACGAAAAATTTACCTGGTTAAGACAATTACTAGAGTGGCAAAACGACCTTAAAGACGCTCAAGAATACATCGATAGTCTTAAAGATAATCTGTTTGAAGATGATGTCTATGTTTTTACACCCGATGGTGATGTGATTGCTTTAGCTCATGGTTCAACACCTGTAGATTTTGCCTATCGCATCCACACGGAAGTAGGAAATCATATGAAAGGAGCAAGGGTTAATGGTCGTTGGTCAGTTTTAGACCGTTCCTTACAAAACGGAGATATCGTAGAAATTATTACTCAGAAAAATAGTCATCCTAGTTTAGATTGGCTCAATTTTGTTGTTACTCCAACTGCTCGCAATCGGATTCGTCAATGGTACAAACGTTCTCACAGAGATGAAAATCTCCTGCGTGGTCGAGGACTATTAGAAAAAGAACTAGGTAAAAGTGGTTTAGATGCTTTGCTCAAATCGGAACGAATGCAAATTACAGCACAACGTTGTAATTATCAAACAGTAGAAGATTTACTAGCAGCTTTAGGCTACGGTGAAATTACTTTAAATCAGGTAGTTAATCGACTACGAGATGTAGTTAAGGAACAGCAACCAGTAGAAGAAGTTGTACCTAAATTAGAACTACCCTCTCCCTCAGTCCATGAAGTATCTAAATCTACTGGTAGTAAATCGCCTATTGCG
This sequence comes from Stanieria cyanosphaera PCC 7437, assembly GCF_000317575.1. Taxonomy (NCBI): domain Bacteria; kingdom Bacillati; phylum Cyanobacteriota; class Cyanophyceae; order Pleurocapsales; family Dermocarpellaceae; genus Stanieria; species Stanieria cyanosphaera. Next base: position 4,056,733 of record NC_019748.1, read on the forward strand.
GGAGTTGAAGGTTTACTTTATCATTTGGCTGGTTGTTGTAAGCCTTTACCAGGGGAATCAATTATTGGTGTAGTAACTCGTAGTTCTCGTGGGATTTCGATTCATCGTCAAGGTTGTCATAATGTTGATAATATTCCAGGAGAACGTTTAGTTCCTGTTAGTTGGAATCGCATTGATGAACAAGGTAGACCATTAACTTATCCCGTAGACATTCAAATTGAAGCAATTGACCGAGTTGGAGTTCTTAAAGATATTTTGGCAAAAGTCAGCGACCAAAATGTGAATGTTCGCAATGCAGGAGTTAAAACTAGTCCCAATCAACCAGCTATAATTTCTCTTAGTATTGATATACGCGATCGCAATCAATTTGAATATTTACTTAACCGAATTAAGAAAATGAGCGATATCTTAAATATTCGTCGTGTTAATCAAGCAGAGAATTAATTTCAACGAATAACTGTCATGTTTGTCCAAGAAAGAGCAAGATTAAATTAGTCTTTGCTCATTTTTTTGTTCATATAGCAATCTTATTTAAGTCATAAAAATTGTTCAAGAAGAAAGGAAGCAGAAGTTATTTTCACAAATGATTTAGTATCGCTATATAGCCTTTCTCGCTCTTGGTGAGATACACCATTACCAGTTACTAATTAGTAATTATGAAGGATGAATAATCAACCATTAACATAAGCGAAGCGCACTACCGTAGGTCTCAACTCCGATGATGACGCGTCATCATCAGCTGAAGGCGCGCTGCGCCACCAACGCTCAACCAGGGAAATAAACTGTATCTCATTAATCTGAGAGATGCTATATAATCTAAGTTTTTTCCTTTTTTTACTTTACTTTAAAGAGTATTGATTTTAATGTTTTTTTAAGCTCAAATTTCTGTTTAATTAATTTTAAAAAACTGTTAGATTGTTAACTTTTTATTTAAATCTATAAACTTAAAATATTAAGTCTATACATCTCCTGACTTATTAAGTTTAATTTAATTAACTTTTAGGATTTAAAATTCTAGAAGATTGATTTAAAAATTATCTATCTTATGATACAGATATTCTTAATAATTTTTTTTTAAAATAATAAGCTAAATACTTAAAACTCTAAATAATAATTGTTAATTATGACTCTAAAAAAACTACCAAAAGTTCCATCTGCAATTTATTTGCTATTTAATAATATTACAAACGCCGTTAAAAAATTATTAATTTTTTTGATTATTCCTAAACCACAATTACCTTGGTGGGTCAAAATAGAAACTACTATACCCCGTTGTACTTACTTTTTTGGTCCTTTTGATAATCTTTTAGAAGCAAAGTTGTTTCAACCTGGTTATGTTCAAGATTTAGAAGAAGAACAAGCCCAGGGAATTACAGTTAAAATTGAACAACGTAACGTAACACAATTAACAATTATAGAGGAAGAGGAAGAATACTTTTAAGTCCGTTTAATAGTCAATTAATTTATTAAAAACTAGCGTAACAATAGACTAAATTTTAGTTACTGAATCAGTTTATTTAATAAAAACAGAGTGGTAATCTGTGAAACAGACGTAGATTAAACAACTTAAAATATATTCAAGGTAATCATTTATTAGATGAAAGACAAAACTGCAAATACGATCAAGCTCTAGCTTAATAATTTTCTTCGCAATTGATCGAGAGCATTACAACTACTTAGATAACGAATTAAATTTCTGCTTCTTTCTGCGCCAAAACGGTAAGTATAACTCATTACTTCACCTTCTGGAGTAGCTATTCCTACGTAAACCAAACCAACGGGTTTAGTATTTGTACCTCCTCCGGGACCAGCAATACCTGTAATTCCTATACCCCAACTACTACCAAGACGTTGCTTAACTCCTAAAGCCATTTGTTGGGCAACTTGACCGCTTACTGCACCGAATTGTTCTAAATCGGCAAGCTTGACATCTAATAAAGCCACTTTAACTTCATTACTATAGGCAATAACTCCTCCTAAAAAATAATCCGAACTGTTTGGAAGATCGGTTAACATTGATCCCAACCCTCCACCAGTACAAGATTCAGCTACACTAAGAGTTTCTCCTCGCTTTCGTAATAAATTACCAACCACACTAGCTAGGGTATCCTCATCAGCACCAAAATAATCTAATCCCGCAATCTCTTGAATTTGTTGAGCCACAGGTGCAATTAAAGCGATCGCATCTGGTTCTGATTTAGCTTTAGCAGATACTCTTAAACGTACCTCTCCATCAGAGGCATAGGGCGCTACTGTGGGATTAGTAAGTTTAAACAAAGAAGCAACCTTTTCTGCTAGTGCCGATTCTCCAATTCCACGAAAACGTAACATTCGACTATAAATAATTTCTTTTCCCCAACCCTGACTTTTGAGGAAAGGAACTGCCGTTGCTTGCCACATTTTGTGCATCTCTTCAGGTACGCCAGGAAAAGTCAGAATGGTTAAACCGTTTTGGGGTTGCCAAATAATTCCTGGTGCAGTTCCAATTGGATTGGGTAATATTTTTGCTCCTGCGGGAATTAAAGCTTGTTTACGATTGCTGGCGGTCATAATTCGCCCTCTTTGGGCAAATTTTTCTTCGATATCTTGAATAATTTCCGAACGTTCTACTAAAGGTGTAGCAAAAAAAGCAGCAATTCCTTCTGTAGTTAGATCATCTGGAGTTGGCCCTAAACCTCCTGTAAAAATTAAAATAGAAGCACGACGAATCGCAATTGCGATCGCTTTTTGAAGTCGATTTAAATTATCTCCAACTACGGTTTGATAATAATGGGGAATACCCAAACTAGCTAACTGTTGAGCTAAATATTGACAGTTAGTGTTGAGGATATCCCCTAGTAAAATTTCTGTACCGACACAAATTATTTCTGCATTCATTGATTTTGTGGTTTTGGTTGAAGTTTACGATTGTTTTTTAGTATTTCGCCAAACCTGCCAACCAATATAAGCAAGTAACAAAGTTGCCCCCACAGCATATCCCCAACCACTAGGTATATTAGAAAAGCCCATTGCCAAACTACCAACCCACAGAGTTAAAGCATAGATAAATAACACTGTGAGACGTTGAGAAATGCCAGCTTTAAGTAACCAGTGATGAAGATGACTTTTATCGGCAACAAAAGGAGATTTGCCTTTGCTAAGTCGGGAAAAAATGACGGCTGACATATCAAGAATTGGTACTGCCAAAATCAGATAGGGTAATAAAACTGCTGTGACGGCGGTGCTTTTTACTAAACCAATTACACCCACTCCTGCTAAAGTAAAACCCATAAAATACGCTCCACCATCTCCCATAAAAATCTGGGCAGGATTAAAGTTGTAACGGAGAAAACCCAAAGCACTACCAGCTAACGCAGCAGCAATTAAAGCAGCAGCGGGTTGATCCATAAATAAAGTTACAACTAACATCACGACGGCAGCAATTCCAGATACTCCAGCAGCTAAACCATCAACTCCATCAATCCAATTAATCGCATTAGCCATCCCGACTAACCAAATGACGGTGATAGGGAGACTTAGCCAGCCAATTTGAATCAAACCATCTAAGGGAACAGAAAGAAACTCAATTCTGACACCCATCCACCAACAGCCGGCAGCTACCGTAATCTGCATCAATAAGCGAGAAATTGGACTGAGATTAAATAAATCATCAGCCAAACCAATTACGAAATACAAGATACTTCCCAAAACTAAACCCCAGAGTTCTCCTTCACTGTGGGGAGAAATTTGGGAAAATCCACCTAATCGCCAAACAATTAAGAGGGCAACAATCGTGCCGATAAAGATAGAAACCCCGCCGACTCGAACAACAGGGCTTTGATGAATTTTTCTGGCGTTAGGTCGATCTACTATGCCAAATTTCAATCCAACTGTCTTGACGTCAGGAATAGTCCACAAGACAACTGTTACAGAAAGAAGAAAGGCAATCAGATGGTACAATTCTACAGGCATCTGAAGTAAATAAGTATGGATTAATCTAGAGATTTGCCCTCATCTCTAGACAGTTACGGGGAAAGGAATTTTGAGATGAGGGTATAGGGGAAAGCGGTTGCATAAAGTAGCTACTCTATGTAGACAATCGCTTTTAATTGCTTCATCTTGAGGATTCAGCAGTCTGTCTGCAACAATGTTAGCAATCTCAGTAAAATCTGTCGCCCCTAATCCTCTAGTTGTCATGGCAGGAGAACCTAAACGTAAACCACTGGTAACAAAAGGAGATTCTGGATCGAAAGGAACAGTGTTTTTATTGGCTGTTATGTTGATGTCACTTACCAAACGATCAGCTTCTTTGCCTGTCATACCAATCGAACGTAAATCAACCAAAATTAAATGATTGTCTGTGCCATCGGATACGAGTTTAAAACCGCGTTGTTTTAAGCCTTCTCCTAAAGCTTGGGCGTTGGCTATTACTTGAGCGGAATAGGTTTTAAATTCTGGTTTGAGTACCTCACCAAAGGCAACTGCTTTCGCAGCAATGACGTGTTCTAAAGGTCCTCCTTGAGTGCCTGGAAAAACTGCTTTATTAAATTTTTTCCCTAGTTCCACATCTTTAGTGAGGATTAATCCGCCTCTAGGACCGCGTAAAGTTTTGTGAGTGGTAGTAGTAACAACATCACAATAGGGAATTGGGTTGGGATGATGTCCTGTGGCTACTAAACCAGCAATATGGGCAATATCAGCCATTAAATATGCCCCAATTTCATCTGCGATCGCTTTAAATTTGTCAAATTCGATGGTACGGGGATAAGCAGAATAACCACAAATAATTAGTTTGGGACGTTCTTTGAGTGCTAATTCTCGAATTAAGTCGAAGTCTAATCTTTCTGTGTCGCGATTGACTCCGTATTGAACTACTTTAAACCATTTTCCTGAAACATTGACTGGTGAACCGTGGGTTAAGTGTCCACCGTGAGATAAATCCATCCCCATAATGGTATCCCCTGGTTCAAGTAAAGCCAAAAATACTGCAAAATTGGCTTGTGCGCCTGAGTGGGGTTGAACATTGGCTGCTGCTGCACCGAATATTTGTTTAGCACGATCAATCGCTAGTTGTTCAGCACGGTCAACATATTCACAACCACCATAGTAACGTTTGGCTGGTAGACCTTCAGCATATTTATTGGTCAAGACTGAACCCTGTGCTGCCAAAACCGCAGGCGATGTAAAGTTTTCGCTGGCAATTAATTCTAGATGATCTCGTTGACGTTGTAATTCTAGATTAATCGCTTCAGCAATTTCTGGATCTGTTTGGGCAAGAAAGTCTAAATTAGTTTGAGTCACTTGTGATTAATCCCTATATATGCTTACTCAGATTAGTGTAGCTGTTAGATAAAATGATAGACAGCTTCGAGTTTGGCTAAATATTCCCACAGATCAATTTATGATAACGCGAATTGGTTACCCGTCACACAACAAGCTAATTTTTTTCCTGAACTAGTGGATTTCAACTAATCTCGATGCCAAGTAGTCACATTACCAGGCTTATCAATTAAAGTAACACCTTGAGCTTTCAATTCATCCCGAATCCGATCGCTCTCTGCCCAGTTTTTGGCTTTTCTGGCTTCGCTACGTTGTTGAATTAAGGTTTCAATTTCGCGATCGCTGATCCCATTAACAACATCATTATTTTCGATTTCTGGTTGGGCAACAAATCCTAAAACACCTGCTAATTCTATTAAAGAATGCCATTGTTGAAGCAATTCTTCAGGATCAGTTTCAGTTTTACCCTGATGAACCAATAAATTGCCTTCTTTTCTGAGATTCTTGGCAAGATCGAACAAAACTGCTAATCCACCAGCAAAATTAAAATCTTCATCGACTGCTTCTCGGAAACGAATTATAAATTCATTCTCTTCTACATTCCCCTCCTTGTTAAGGGGGGATTCCCAACCTAATTTATGCCCATACTGATAACCAAACAACAAACCTTCCTTGAGAGTATGCCAACCATTAGTAGCAGCTTCCAAAGCTTCATCAGTAAAATCAACGGGTTTACGATAATGTGCCTGAAGAATAAATAACCTAACTGCCATCGAATCGGTTGGTTTATCGAGTAAATCGCGGATCGTCGTAAAATTGCCCAGGGATTTCGACATTTTTTCTCCGCCTACCTTTACCATGCCATTGTGCAACCAATAATTAGCTAAAGGCTTCCCTGTAACTGCTTCTGATTGAGCAATTTCGTTTTCATGATGAGGAAAAATCAGATCGCTACCACCCACGTGAATATCTATGGTTTCCCCGAGTTTCTCCCTTACCATAGCAGAACATTCGATATGCCAGCCAGGACGACCTGCACCCCAAGGAGATTCCCAAGCTGGTTCGCCTTCTTTGGCAGCTTTCCAAAGAGCAAAATCGAAGGGGTCTTTTTTCTTCGCTGCTTCTGGATCTTCTACTCTCCCGCTTGCCCCTGCTTGTAAATCTTCTAATTTTCTACCTGATAACTTTCCATAATCATTAAAATGTCTAACTGAATAATAAACATCACCCTCAGCAGGATAAGCAAAACCTTTTTGTTCCAACTCATAAACTAACCGCTTAATCCCATCCAAAGTATGAGTAGCGCGGGGATAAGCATCTGCTTGACCGACATTTAAACGTTCCATATCTTCAAAATAAGCTTTGATGAAACGTTCCGATACATCTTCCATCGATGTACCTTCTTGTCTTGCGCGATTGAGAATTTTGTCGTCAATATCAGTAAAATTTTGAATATACTGTACTTGATAGCCCCGCCATTGTAGATAACGACGAACTACATCCCAAACAATACAAGTTCTTGCATGACCCAAATGACAATAATCATAAACTGTAATGCCACAGCAATACATCCGAACCTGATTTGGTTCCAAGGTTTCAAATGCTTCTTGGCGACGAGTGAGAGTATTGTAAACGGTTAAGGTCATGACAATTTGATCGGACTTGTTATTTTAAGGCAATACGAAATAATAATGTAGAAAAGAGAGGTTATTCAGTCAACAGCCTCACACAATGAAATTAAAAGCAAGAAACTAACGCGATCGCTATGACTCAAACTACTGTTTCCTCTAATACACTTGAAACTTCAAAACACGGTTTACCAGTTACCATCATTACAGGTTTTCTTGGTAGTGGTAAAACTACTCTTCTTAATCATATTCTCACGAATCAAGAAGGTTTGAAAACTGCTGTTTTAGTTAATGAGTTTGGGGAAATTGGCATTGATAATGAATTAATTGTCTCTACTGATGAAAGCATGGTAGAGCTAAATAATGGTTGTATCTGCTGTACCATCAACGAAGATTTAGTTAACGCCGTCTATAAAATTCTTGAACGGGAAGACAAAATTGATTATTTGGTAGTAGAAACAACAGGTTTAGCAGATCCTCTTCCTGTTGCCCTCACTTTTTTGGGTACGGAATTACGAGAAATGACTCGTTTAGATTCAATTATTACATTGGTAGATTCGGCTAATTACAGTCTGGATTTATTTAATAGTCAGGCTGCTTTTAGTCAGATTCAATATGGTGATGTAATTATTCTTAATAAAACTGATTTAGTCGATGAAGCTGATGTTGATTTACTTGAAGTCAAAATTAGAGAGATCAAACAAGATGCTAGAATCCTTCGCACCCAAAAATCTCAAGTACCTCTTCCTCTAGTTCTCAGTGTTGGTTTATTCGAGTCAGATAAATATTTCGATTCAATAGAATCTGAACCTGAACATCATGACCATCATGAACATCATCATCATCACGATCATGAGCATGACCATCATCACCATCACTCCGACCATTTAGAAAATGATGGTTTTACCTCTCTCTCAATTCAAAGTGATAAACCTTTTAACATTAGAAAATTTCAATATTTTCTTGACAATCAATTACCTGGTAATGTTTTTCGTGCCAAAGGTATTCTTTGGTTTGATGAAAGTCCCAAACGTCATATCTTTCATTTAAGTGGCAAAAGATTCACTATTGAAGATGAAGAATGGAAAGGAGAAAAGAAAAATCAATTAGTTTTAATCGGTCAAAATTTAGACCATGATATTTTAAGAGAACAAATTGAAAATTGTCTCTGTCTTCCTTCAGAAAACCGAGGCAAAGGTTTTGGGAAATAAAACATAAACCGATTTACATTCTAGTTAAATAGAAAAAAGTTTCCCTTTAATTAGTTTTTTTTTTAAGAGAAACGAATTTATCGTAGGGATAATTCATGAATTATCCCTACAAATTATGTGATGTAATGACTAATGTGGCTAGATTATACTCCTAATATTGTTTGAATTTTCCGATGTTTTAGCCCTTGAATTCGCATTTTCACTACTAAGGGTTGCTTGAGATTATTCAATTATTAGTTGATGATTTGATTACATCTGGATTACGTTCTCTTAAAGCATCTACTAATTTCTTAATTTCCTCTCTATTTGGAGACTCAACAAAAATTTCTGTTAATAATTCTTCATGTCGGAAAAGAGTTTTCTGAAGCGACATAACTTGTACTTCAAAGTCAAAAGATAAATTTCCTAAGCCTTGGGAATTTGAATAACCCACCTTCCAATTTTTTATATAAAATCTATCATCTTTAGATAATCCTGGGTTTTCATTAAATTCATCAACAATAAGATACCCACCTCGATTGGGATCGCCTTCAAGATTTATCAAAAGACATATCTTATATTTGATAGAAATGACAGAAGTGGGTTTAACCATGTCACATTCAACTAGATAATCGTAAGATTTTGTATCTAACTCTAAATTTAATAAATTCTGCAAATAATTGATTTGTTCGGGAGATTCTACCAAATAGCAATCATACATCGGATTTTCTGAATCAATCCCAAATAGTTTTTGTAGATGCTCTAGATTAACATTAGAGATAACTTTTTCTCCTACCAAATCATCCCCTTCCTTTTCAAACCAACGAAGTACGCGATCAATTTTAGGTTTTGATATTTCCTCAGTCTTGTCTAAAACCGTATTATCGTGTTTTTTATTTGGTAATTTAGGATTAATTAAAAATTCAGAATTCATTTAAGACCTCGAATACGCCTTTGTAGTTGTTTTAAGGCTTTATTTTACGATTAGAATCTGCTGGTTTAGTTTGCTCTCCAGTATTAGGATCGAATTCACCAAGATGATTTCCTCGTTTGTCATATTTTTCTACTCTGCCATGATAAGAATCCCACTCATAAATATAATCTTTATCCTTCCATCTCTTTCGTAATCCACCTCCAGCTATAGGGGTTTTGGGTTTAACCTGTTTTGCTTCAGGAAAAGCTGATAAATTTTTAGGCGGTGGTATATTAGTCACTAATAAGATAAAAAAAATTTTACCGCTCTATTATCATTTGTTTTTTTCGATAACGAAACTGCACAAACAGAATCCTGATGAAGATCGCATTTATTTTGACTTTTCAGACATCCTCTCAGCTCGACTTTATCCATTGTGAGAGAAAAGTGAGGTCGAACAACGATACAGTATTTTTGAGTGTATCGTTAGGCTCGAAGCATGAGTTTTAATTTACCCGTTGAAATTATTAGTATTCTTTTACCTTTTGCTGGTCTGTTTTCTAAAAAGGTTTGGAACTACGTTCAAATCATGTTAATTGGTGCGATTTTAGCCACAGGAAAAAGAACTGTAACTTCAATATTAGAAGTGATGGGATTGTCTGCTGAGTCTAACTTCCAGAATTATCATCGGGTATTAAATCGTGCAGTTTGGTCAAACCTTCAAGCAAGCAAAATACTACTAACAACCTTAGTCATGACATTTATTCCTTGTGGCATAGTTGTCTGTGGAATAGACGATACGATAGAACGTCGAAAAGGCAAGAAAATAAAAGCTAAAGGTATTTATCGCGACCCAGTCAGGTCAAGTCATAGTCACTTTGTTAAGGTTAGTGGTTTACGTTGGTTGTCAATGATGTTGCTTGTGGAAATCCCTTGGGCAAAAAAGGTTTGGGGATTACCGTTTTTTACAACACTAGCTCCGTCTGAGCGTTATCATCAGCAATTACAACATCGACACAAAAAACTAACTGATTGGGCAAGACAGATGATTTTTCAAGTTAGACGATGGCTTTGGAATCGAGAACTGGTAGTAGTGGCAGATAGTAGTTTTACCTGTCTAGAATTACTTTCCTCAGTGAGCCAAACTACTTCTACTTCAATGATTACCCGTTTACGCTTGGATGCTGCTCTTTATGAACCTGCTCCATCAAGACCTACAGGTACTATGGGTCGTCCTCGTCTTAAAGGAACAAGATTGCCTAACTTGGAACAAATTCTCATTGATGCTGATACACAATGGTCAAAAATTACACTATCTAATTGGTATGGAGAAGCAAATCGCCCAGTTGAAATGTCAACTGGGGTAGCTGTCTGGTATCATACTGGACTACCTGTTGTGCCAATTCGCTGGGTTTTAGTCCGCGACCCTTTAGATAAATTTAGACCACAAGCTCTGTTGTGTACCAATCAAAGATATCAATCTCAACAGATTCTTGAATGGTTTTCGCGTCGTTGGCAAATAGAAGTAACTTTTGAAGAAGCTAGAAGACACTTGGGTATGGAAACTCAACGTCAGTGGTCAGATTTAGCAATTGCACGCACCACCCCTCTTATTTTAGGACTTTTTTCTCTAGTTACTCTTTTGGCTCATCGTTTACAAGCCAATTTTACTTGGACTACTAGACAAAAAAGTTGGTATGTTAAATCTCTACCTACTTTTTCTGATGCCTTAGCTTTAGTACGCCGATTTCTGTGGGCTAGCACTTTTTCGATATCATCTAAACCTACTGACATCATAAAAGTCCCTCGTTCTTTATTCAATCGTTTGAGAGATCTGGCTATTTATGCTGCTTGATTGGATAAAGTCGAGCTCAGTTGTTTGCCTTTTAGCTTGAAGTGTATTTGTCCATTCCTTCGCTAAAGTAATCATATCGGATGGCATCATAATCAAAGTAGTAGTGTTATTTTCTGCGCCAATTTCAGTTAGCATTTGTAAGCGTCGTAATTCTAAAGCAAGAGGATTTTCAGAAATTTTTTGAGATGCTTCAGAAAGTTTCTGGGATGCTTCTTGTTCTGCTGTTGCTTTAATTAAACGGGCGCGTTTTTCTCTTACAGCTTCTGCTTCTTTCGCCATTGCTCTTTGCATAGATTGAGGAATTTCTACATCTTTCATCTCTACTCTTTCGATTTCTATTCCCCAAGGTTCAGTTATTTCATCGACGATTTCTTGGACTTTAAAATTAATTTTGTCTCGGTTTTGCAAAACATCATCAAGAATATTTTGTCCTACCACATTGCGGAGAGTTGTCATTGCAGTTTGATAAACTGCTACATTGTAGTTTTCTACTTTGTTGATTGCTTTACAAGGATCGATAATACGATAGTAAAGGACAGCATTAACTTTAATCGTTACACTATCGGCAGTAACAGTTTCTTGAGGGGCAATATCTACAGTTTTGGTACGAATATCAACCTTCGCTTTTTGATCTACTAGAGGTACAATCCAATATATTCCTGGTCCTTTAGTTGTTTGATAACGTCCTAGGCGGAAGATCACGCCTCGTTCATATTCTCGGTCTATTTTTAATCCTTTAGCTCCTAATACCAATACTAAGCCTAACAAAATACTTAAAATTGATTCCATACAGATTTAGCAAGCACTTGATTTTTACTCAAATGTCTTGTCCTCCTGTTTAAATTATAAAAATTATTAGATGACTCTATTTTAGGCAAGTAAATTAATATTTAGCTAGAAATAAAAGATTAAGCAATCCAAACATTTTAATGGTTTAACTAATTCTAATTTGAACCAAAATTACAGACTTTGAGTTTGTTGAGTGGTATTTAGTTAACAAAGCTGCTTTTCTGAATTTTCTTTTTGCCAAGTATGTTCTGATTCAATTATCGCACTTAGTAATTCTACTGGTGTGGTAACTAAAAAGTCTGGTTGATAATGAGCTAAAATTTCCGCCGAATTAAATCCCCAAGTAACTGCGATCGCGATTACTTTGCTTCTTTTTGCTGCTCTAATATCTCTAGTTTCATCTCCTACATATATAAATTGATTTGGCTCAATTTGATATTGCTTAATAATATTATTAATAATGCGATGTTTACCAAAAATAGTTGTTCCTGAATAAATAAAATCAAAAATATTATCTAATTGATGTTTTTCTAGGAAAGCTACTACATTTTCTTTAGCATTAGAAGTAATAATACCTAGTTTATAATCATGTTGTTTTAATTGACGTAGTACCAAATCAATGCCATGAATTGGTTCTAAATTTGAAATTTCCTTCTTCAATTCTCTTTGCAGTCTTTTAATTAAAAAAGGAATTTTAAAAATTGAAATTTCTGATTGTTGAATAATTTCTCGTGAGCTTAAGTTTTTTAACAAAGATATTTCTTCTTCATCAACTGGCTTATAACCAAACTCTGAAGCTAACTGATTACTAATTTTAACAATCGCTTGATAACTATCGGCTATTGTGCCATCAAAATCAAAGAATACTAATTTGCCATTCATTGAATTAATTTTAAGCAAGTATGATGAAGAGCAGCAAAAATTTACTAATCAAACTGAATTTCAATTGTATCTTAAGACATCATCTTTTTTGATTTTAAATTAGCAAGCGCGTTGCGTTGTAACATTGGCAACTTAATTCTTCTTAAGGCTGAAGCTCGAAAACGACTATCCCACTCAGGTTCAGTAATTTCTGCCAATTCTGTCAATTTCGGGTTAAGATTCTCAGGATAAGGCTGAAACTCTTTAATATCTGTCTCTTGAGCAAAACGTTGATTCCAAGGGCAAACATCTTGACAAATATCACATCCAGCTACCCATCCTTGTAAGTTATTTGCGATCGCATCGGGTAATTGTTCGGCTCGGTTTTCAATGGTATGATATGCAAGACAACGATTAGCATCGACCACAAAAGGTTTGGTAATTGCCCCAGTTGGACAAGCATCAAGACAACGAGTACAAGTACCACAATGTTGAGTATGAGGGCGATCGGGAGGCAATTCTAAATTAGTTAAAATTTCCCCCAAAAATACCCAACTACCATAATCTCGTGTAATGACATTACCATTTTTAGCAATCCAACCAATACCAGCCCTTTGCGCCCAAACTTTATCTTGTATTGGTCCTGTATCAGCATAATAACGAGTTTTGATTCCTTCCTGTTGTGCTGTCAACCAGTTACTTAAAGCTTTGAGTTTTTTATCCATGATTTTGTGATAATCTCTTCCCCAGCCATAACGAGAGATTTTGGCTACTTCAGGATGATTAGAATGTTGATGAGGCGTATAATAATTAAGCGCAACACAGATCACGGAACGAACTTCAGGCATACAAGCAGTAATATTCTCCCGTTTCGGATTTGCCATCCAACTTAAATCTGCATGATATCCCAAAGCTAACCACGTTTGAAGGTGGGCAACTGCATCATCTTGATAGTTGTTGTTGATGGTAGCAATTCCAACTTTATGAAAACCAAAAGACTTAGCTGCCGATTTTATATCTTCACTGTTAAGGTTTTGTGACATAAGTATCTAGTCGTAATCAAAAGCTTTAGAAGCTTCAGACACAAAGGAGAAAAGACAAACATACACATAAATTTGCTGAAGTACTTAAATTGCAACTTTGATTGATGAGTTATAAAGCTAACTAGAAATATTGACGTAGCTCACGTTCAAAATCTTTCTTTTGGGGTAAGTAAAAATCGGTTCTTTTTTTTAAGCTAAGAGAGTCGAATTAAAAAAGATGAATGATTAATTCTAGTTTACAAATTGCAGGAATTACAAATCCAACTATTTTAGATTATTTTAACACGATTAACCAAGAAGAATTTATTGAAACTGCTAATTTATTTAATGAAAACGGGGTTTTATATGCTCCTTTTGAATCTCCCTTGGAAGGAAAACAAGCGATCGCATCATACTTAGAAAAAGAAGCTAAGGACATGAAATTAGAACCTAAGCAAGGAATTAGCGAAAATTTAGCAGATAATTTGGAGTTGATTAAGGTTACAGGTAAAGTACACACATCTTTATTTAGTGTTAATGTGCGGTGGGAATTTACGATCAATTCTAGTCAGCAACTTGAAGCAGTCAAAATCAAGCTCCTTGCTTCTCCTCAAGAATTACTAAAATTAAATGTTAAAGCAAATTAGAACGTAATTTTTGCCAAATTTAATCTTTGTTATTTTCCTTTACTTTGGCAACACAATGAGCAAACAATTCCCTGTATTTGTCAGCGCAAGTTCGCATGGAAAATCGCTCGGCTTGTTGTGCAGAAGCTTGTGCTTTTGTAACTAATCTTTGAGGTTCTAAAAAGTGTCTTTCAATTGCGCTTGATAACGCCTCCACAGACTCCGTTGCTACTAAATCACCATATAAACCATCAGCCAAAATTTCTCGTGGCCCAGTTAAACAATCAGTTGCTATCATAGGAATGCCTAAGACTGAGGCTTCCATCAAAGATAAGGGCATTCCTTCGTAGCGGGATGACAAGCAAAACAGTGATGCGCGAGCCAAAGTAGAATAAGGATTACTAGAAAAACCGAGAAAGTTTACACTATCAAACACTCCAAGATTTGTTGCTAATTCTGATAAGTTAGAATGTTCCTCTCCCTCTCCGATCAAAACTAGATGATGAGCAATTCCTTTCTTAATAACAGCAGCGTGAGCTTTAATCAATAAATCAAAACCTTTTTGTGGTACAAGCCTGCCAATCCCCACTATAAAAGGTAGATTGTCTGTCGTAAGTAACGATGAGTCAGGAAGCTTGGCGAGTTCCTGAACCCGTTCGATGTTGATTCCGTTTGGAATTGAGGTAATCGTTTTTGAATTTATTTCTGCTTCGACAAAAGTTATTAAAGCTTGACTAACACAAACTACAGCCTGTGTTTGTCCGTAAGCCCAACGGCGGACAACTCGCCCAATCCGACTTGGATATTGCGCCCAAGATTTTTGAATATTATTCTGAACAATAGCGATAGTAGGTTTACGCAGAATATAAGCGATTAAACTTGTCCAAACCAGGGCGGGGCCGTTTTCCCAGGTAAGAACAATAAGATCGGAATTTAAAGCTGACTTGAGCAGTCGATTTAACAAAATAGGTAATCCTAGTCGAACCGACTGATTTGCTTCTAAAGCTACGCTGGTTTTGACAGCTTGTTTGGGTAAGGGTGAGTGTGGTTCTTGTTCAGATAAAGCTAAAATTTCGACATCTAGGTAAACAAGAGCCAATTCATCTGCAAGATTGATAATTAAATTGACCGCACCGTTACGATAAAAAGCTGGGAGAACAAATAAAACCCGAAAAGAATTAGAGTTAGGCAGCATTTGACAAAGTTAATAATCAAAACTTTCTGTTCCTGCACCTTCATGAACTGTTTTCACCCATTTCAGCCGTTTGGGGCGAATTGACATTCGGGCAGTAATACAAGGCATGACAACTTGCCAATGCAGCATATAAACGAGTCCGTTAAGAGATTGCCAACCAATATTAATTAAGTCAAATAGATTGAGTTGTTGTTTAGCACGAGTA
The DNA here is from genome assembly GCF_000317575.1 of Stanieria cyanosphaera PCC 7437. Taxonomy (NCBI): domain Bacteria; kingdom Bacillati; phylum Cyanobacteriota; class Cyanophyceae; order Pleurocapsales; family Dermocarpellaceae; genus Stanieria; species Stanieria cyanosphaera. The sequence continues at coordinate 4,072,276 of NC_019748.1, forward strand.
CGCAAGATACCTCGAAACATACCTATATAAGCAAAGAAAAATAACAAAGCACTCAAAGGACTAAGCAGAATAAAATGATGGCGAATCGTTCCCATGATTAAATCTGGAACACAGGCAGTCGGTAGGATGTATTGCAGTAAAATAAAAGTTAGTAAATCAAATCTTTTTCTTAAACCCATTGGACTACGGAATAGATATCGCCAATAATCGAGATAACGTTGATATCCTCCTTCAGCCCAGCGATTACGTTGATGCCACAGAGAACTTGCTTTGACTACTCCTTCTTCTTGAACACTTGGATACAGTAGAAAACCGATTTTCCAGTTATCTAAATGCAATCTAATAGTTAAATCCAAGTCATCGGTGATAGTTTCTTCATTCCAACGACCACAACGTTCCAAGGCAGAACGACGGACAAATTGACCATTACCTCGTAACTCACCAATACCACCGAGGGCAATGCGCTGCTGCTGCATATAACTATCTAAAGCCATTTCGGCTGCTTGCCCTTTAGTCCAGAAATTTTCTTCGGTATTAGCGATCGCTTTACGAACTTGAACCGCGCCTGTTTCTGCTGAGGCAAACATCGGTACAACTCGCCTTAACAAGTCTGGAGTTACTCCAGCATCGGCATCAAAGACTCCAACAATTTCTCCTTGAGTTTGAGATAAAACTTGATTCAAAGCACCTGATTTACCACCTCCTGCATTAGCAGGACGATGAACTACCTTTAGTTGAGGATATTTTTGAGCTAAACGATCTAAAATTTCAGGAGTGCGATCGCTACTGTGGTCGTCTATTGCCCAGACTTCATATTGATCGCGGGGATAATCAAGATTACACAACTGTTCGATCAAATTCCCAATCACTGCTGCTTCGTTTTTGGCAGCGACAAGCAAGGAAACTTTAGGGGCAGAGGCTAAATCTCGATCAGACAAAGAGACTGGAGGTAATTCTGGTTGAGCAATTGATAATCTAAAGGCATGAATACCTACTAATCCCGTTAAAATAAAAACGATTAAATAGCCCCAGGAAACTAAATGAAGAGTAAGAACAATTCCCCAAATAGCCATTAGCACGAAAGCAGCTTTTTTTCTACGTCCGTCTAGTCCTTGGAAAAAATCGCTTCTAAACTCCTCCTCTTCTTCTTCTGGATCTGACCATTCTGATAATAAAGAGCCAATGGGATCAAATTCTTGTTCTGATTCTTTTTCTGACCAGTATTTCTCTGTCATAATGATTGTGCGTTCTTACCTATTATCAGGGCGAGCAATGTTTCAATTGTATCGAAGTTTAATATTTTTCTTAGCTAATTCTGTAATTTAAAGCTCAGAGAATAAGTTATTTGTTTTACTTATCTGTAGCTGATTGCAGGTTTTTTAGCTAAATTAATCAAGAATTAACTATATTTTGAATTTTATTCAATTAATCTAAAAATATAAAATCAAAACTTAAAATATGTCCAACTGGTATCAGGGTATAGCGATCGCTATTGTCTCAGTAATCTGGGTTGAGTTGGTAAGAGATCTGTATCACACTCTTGCCCATGTTTGGCAACCTCTTTATCGTCTTCACGTTTGGCATCATCGCGTTTTTCGTCGGGATTTATCCGTCGTAAGTGAAGCCATTTATCGTCAAGCACACTGGTACAACGATGTTCCTGAAGCTTTGGTCATGTTGTTCTTTAGTCTAATTCCTGGGGTGATAGTTTACAGTTTGAATTTATCCCCTCAATCAACAGCATGGGTTGGTTCTATTTATACTTTATCTTTTTTACTGAGTGCGATCGCTCGTGGTTGTGGAATTCCCTATGCTGATGCAATTACCGATGTAACCCATCGTCCAGGTGATTTTACTGATTTACCAGCACGTTGGTTTGTCAATCGTCCCTATCATTGGCGACATCACTTTGATAATCAAAATGCTTATTTCTGTGGAACTTTAACTTTAGTAGATAAAGTCTTGGGTACAGCATTATCTTTAAAAGGAAAAAAAATTGCAGTTACTGGTGCATCAGGAAGTTTAGGAAAAGCGTTACTCAAACAACTACATCTTCAAGGAGCAAAGGTAACTGCTTTAACCTCTTCAGATCAAACAATTAATTTAGATATTAATGGGGAAAAAATTGCGATTAAAACTATAACTTGGCAAGTAGGAAAAGAGTCAGACTTAGTAACAGAATTAGCAAAAATTGATATTTTAATTCTCAATCATGGTATCAATGTTCATCAAGAAAGAACCGCAGCAGCAATTACCAAATCTTATGAAATTAATACTCTTTCTGCTTGGCGATTGATGGAATTATTTTTTACAACTATTCAAACTAATGAAGATCTAGTTCGCAAAGAAATTTGGGTTAATACTTCCGAAGCAGAAGTTAATCCAGCTTTTAGCCCTCTTTATGAATTAAGTAAAAGAAGCCTTGGAGATTTGGTTACTTTACGTCGTCTTGATGCACCTTGTGTTGTTCGTAAATTAATTTTAGGGCCTTTTAAAAGTAATCTTAATCCAATTGGTGTAATGTCTGCTGATTGGGTAGCAAAACAGATTGTTAATTTAGCACAAAGAGATCTTCGCAATATTATTGTGACAATTAATCCTCTGACATATTTAGCATTTCCAATTAAAGAATTTTGTGTTTCTACTTATTTCAAATGGTTTAGTAAGTCGACTAAAAAAAAACTAGATAGCCTTTCTCGCTCTTGGTGAAGTACACGATTATCAGTTACTAATTACTATTTATGGGAATGAATAATCAACCATTAACATAAGCGAAGCGCACTACCGTAGGTCTCAACTATCAACGCTCTACCAGGAAAATGAACTGTATCTCAATAATCTGAGAAGCGCTATAGCAGTTCCATTTCATTAGTAATAATTTGCGAAAATTCTGTAGGGGCAATTTATAAATTATCCTTTTTTTTATAAATTAATTGATATTACTTTACTCTAGAGCAAACCCTGAATTATTTCGCTACTAGTTTTTTAAAGTTGAGATAAAGAAAAATTGATTCTACTAAGAAACTTATTAAACCAGTTGAAGTTAATCTTGTCTTCCCAAAGTATATTAAATCAAAGAAGTTTTAATTAAATTAAAAGTATAATTTGAGAGTTTTTGATTTGAATCTTATTTAAGATTCAATGAAGTTATACCTACTGCTATTGCTGTTTTTATTGTCAGTGTTTATTCTGAATTTAGTGAACAAAAAACATTCAATAAATTTACGCAAAAAAATCATGACATTAACTATTTCCAATAAAGTATTAGGTCTAGCTGCTGTTGCTACTGCTTCTATAGTTTCTTTTGCTGGTTCTGCTGAAGCTGCTGTTATTCAATTTGATGACAAAACAGTTCACGGTGGTACTATTTCTTATAATGGAACTGGTGGTAGTTTAGTTGGTAAAGATCTTTTATTAGATACTGTTTTAGGAATTGATACTGTTTTAAACAATAAAAAAGAACTTTCTTGTGTAGGTTGTAAATTAAACTTCGTTACAGGAGCAAATATTTCTGAAACACCTTTATACGAATTTGCTTCTGGAGGTTCGGTAACAATTACAGGAAAAATCTTAGACGGTTTAACTGAAATCGTTAATGGAACTCTTTTGACTGGAACATTCACTGAAAACATTTTCGGAAATGTCGCAAACGGTTTTGCAGTTTTTACTGGCATTGGTGTTAATTCAGTTAACTCAGCCCTCAGTTCCTACTATGGTGTTAATGCAACCGACTTTACTTTTGCTCAAACCAGTATTGCAGCTAAAAATGTTAAAGTTGAAAAAAATAGAGGCTTTACTGGTACAGTAACTAATACTGATTTTGATACTAAACCAGTTCAAACTACTCCCGAACCTACTGCTACTCTTGGTTTATTAGCCGTTGGTGCATTCGCTGCTAACAGTGCTGCTAAACGCAAAAAACAAGCTTAATCAAAGTAACTTTTTATAATTTACTTTTATAATTAATAGGGTTTAGATTAACATTTTTTGATTAATCTAAGCTCTTTTTTTTATGACAATATCGTTTTACAGCAGTTTTTGTGCTTGGTAGATTAGAGAAGGCAAAGTAAAATGCAGGAGGCAAAAAATATAAAACTTAATTTTGTTTTTTGTTCTCTACTCCCTATTAACTGATATTAGTGCTGCTCAACAGCCAAATCCTACTTTAATTAAAATTACTTTTTATAAGCTAAGCCTAAATATAACTCTCCTACTTTCGGATCTTTTAATAACTGTTCTCCTGTACCTTCAAAACGATCTTTACCACTTTCTAATACATAACCTCGATTTGCCATTAATAAAGCTTTTTTAGCATTTTGTTCCACTAAAACAATAGATTTTCCTGTTTGATTAATTGCTTTAATTTGTTCAAAAACAGAATTAACTAAAATAGGTGATAAAGCTGCTGAAGGTTCATCTAACAATAATAAATCGGGGTCAAGCATTAATGCCCTACCCATAGCTAACATTTGTCTTTCTCCCCCAGAAAGAGTACCTGCTCGTTGACGACGACGTTCTGCTAATCTGGGAAACATAGTATAAATAGTGTCTTTTAAAGATTGAAGCGAACCATTACGAATAAATGCCCCCATTTCTAAATTTTCTTCTACAGAAAGAGAAGCAAAGACATTTGCTATTTGAGGTACGTAACACATTCCCCTACGTACAATTTGGTTTGATTTCAAACCAGCAATATTTTCTCCTTTAAAAATAATTTTTCCTTGATTGGGATTGAGCAAACCAAAAATAGTTTTTGCTAATGTAGATTTACCTGCGCCATTAGGTCCAATTACTGCTACCAATTCCCCAGGAGCAATGCGAAAGTTAATTCCTTGCAATATATTTAAATCTTGCACATATCCAGCATAAACATTTTCTACTTCTAATAACCAATTATTCATAACTTAGCTTCAATCAATTATCTTGCTTGCTTTGTCTGTCTATTTTGCCAACGAAAAGTGTTGGTCTAAAACTATTATTGATTAATTATTTTGTTATTTTTGCAAACTACTCGACATTAGAGCTTATTTTTAGTTAAATTAAAACAAAGATTTTTTTTGTAGATTAAAAGAAAGCCGTTTGTACATTAGGTTTTTTTTGAGTCTAGACGTGCTAGTACAGCAGTCCAAGAGAAAGATACATCTCAATCAACTATCAACCATCAACAATTAACAAAAATCCTTGTTGTAAGACGTATTTCATAGAAGTGAGAATTCCTATATATCTTTCATTGTATAGATGTTGCTTTAATAACAATGCTTAATAATAACAAGTAGAATTTTTAGCTCAATTTTTATTTAAAAAAAATTTTAATAGTAAAATGGAAGTTCCTTCTTGGTTAGTTATTGGACTTGTGACGATCGCAGTAGCAGCAGCAGCAAATCTTCTTTCCAAAAAAGATATCCGTTGGTTTAAGCATTTACGTCGCCCTAAATGGCTAACCTTTGAAAAAGCAATTCCTTTAATTTGGACAATTGTATTTATTTGTGGTGCTTGGTCTGCTTATATTGTTTGGGAAGCAGAACCTGGTACGATTAAGACATGGTTATTGATGGCTTTTTATTTATTAGTAGAAATAGCTATCGTTGCCTATACTCCTGTGATGTGTAAAGCTCGTAGTCTTAAAGTTGGTACAATAATTGGTGGTGCAGGTTTTGTTCTAGGTTTAATTCTGGCTTTAATCGTTTTATCAATTAGTGGTTGGGCATTTATTTTGTTACTGCCTTATCTTCTTTGGAGTCCTATTGGTACTTTTGTGACTTGGCAAATGGCAAAATTAAATCCTGCCGATACCTAAAAAATTGATTTAGTTGTTCTCTAGTAAAGACTTAACGGGTTAGCTCAGGTTAGTTTCAACGGTGAGAAATTTAATTGGTAGTTATCATCCGAACTTGATATTACGTCTCTACAGTTATCAATCAACAATCAACAATCAACTATTAACAAAAACCATTTTAGTTATTTTAACCAAGTGAAATAAAAAGTTGTTCCTTGTCCTTCTTGAGATTCTAACCAAATTTTTCCCCCTTGATTTTCGACAATTTTCTTGACAATAGAAAGTCCTATTCCAGTACTTTCTTTTTCTTCACGGGAAGCTAAAGTTTGAAATATTTCAAAAATTTTCTCGTGGTATCTAACAGGAATTCCCATTCCATTATCAGCTATAGCAAATTGATAAGCAGAATCGCGATCGCTTACAAAAATTTCAATTTTCCCTTCAGGATTAGAATTATACTTGATTCCATTACTAATTAAGTTACTTAATACTTGTTGTAAAGGTAAAACTTCTGTTTTAAAAACAGGCATTGCTCCATTAATTTTGATTGTAAACTCTGGCGGAGGATTAAGAGAATCAATGATTTCTGCTAGTAATTCCTTAACATCTACAATCGTTTTTTCTTCTTTAAGTCTACCAGCGCGAGAGTAGCGCAACAAGCCGTCAATAAACGCATCCATACGAAAAACTCTTTGACGTAGTAGCGTTAGTTGGTGACTGGTATCTTCATCTAATTTATCCTGTAAGTCTTCTTCTAGCCATTCAGAAAGATTTGCGATCGCTCTTAGTGGAGCTTTTAAATCATGAGAAACAATATAAGTAAACTGGTCTAGCTCTTGATTACGACTAGTTAAATTAGCGTTGGTTTCTGCCAAACTAGTATTAACTAAAACAAGTTCTTTGGCTTGTTCTTCTAATTTACCTTCTGAGTTGCGATAAAACTGTACAGCAACAAAATAACTAATTAAACTAATAGTGATTGTAGAAACAAGTAAAATGTTAGTAACATTTCTAACTTGTTCTAAATTATCTCGACGTGAATTGAGCAAGCGCCATTCTTCTTTTTGGAAAGCATTTAACAAATTACGAACAATGTTCATTTCTTGTTGACTTTCTTCAAACAATTGTCTTAATTGGGGTGATAGCGTTGTTTGTTGTTCTATTTCCATCCTTTGCAAAATTCGTGCTAGTACATTTAATCTTTGCTGTACTTGTGGTTCAATAGCTTGAAGATGCTGCTTTTGTAAAGGATTATCTTCAGTTAGTTGCTTTAAAGAATTAAGACGAGAAGGTATTTCTTGAAGTGATTGTTGATAAGGCTTTAAAAAATCTTCATCTTGAGTAATTTTGTAACCTCGAACTCCCGTTTCTGCATCTAACAACAATCGCAATAAAACATTGCTTTCTCTCATTACTTCTTCGGTATGATTAACCCACCAATGCGCTTTAGCTTCTTCTTGACGTGACCACATCCAGCCATAGACTGTTATGATAACTGAAAGCAAGGGAATGGCTAAAATTAATGCTCCTCGATAAACAGCAGGTAATTTAGGCATTTGTTAATAGTAGTTTGATTAAATTGAGTTTGATTGATGGGAAGTTTATTGAGATTTCGATGCAGCTAAGGCGCGAAGCACAAGTAAACTTTTTCTATACTCCAGCTTTGCCTAAACAGCACTTATTGTATATGTACGTGACTGCGCGTCTTTTCTAGGAATGAATTCTAAAAATACTTTAACTAAACCCCAAAATTGTTTTTATTTTCTAGATGATAAAGTATAAAACAAAATGGTTCGTTCTCGATTAAAAATTTTACAAAAAACCATGCTTTTGAAAAAAACTTTAGATAAAGCTAGCTAAAAATAAGAATTTTTTATGAATTAATCGACTCTTTTTAACAATAAATAAAAACATTTTTAATAAAAAAAACAAATTAGTCTCACATTATAAACTTAATCCTAGCTTTTCTATAATATACCAGTACTCATTAATCATGAGATAGATACAGTAGACAGCTTGCAGCTTTACCAGTATGAAGCTTTATTTTCAGATTAAAAACAGCTTTTGTAGATTAATTCTTTTTTAGCATCAGACTTAAGATAGAAAAATTTACGTCATCAAAATTGCTCCTATCCTACATTGAGATAGATTTTTATGGCTGGAGAGAGAAGCCTGAAACTGAAATGTACTTCATACTTAGGCAATACTTATGATTTCACCAACGCTATGGGTTGAAATTTGATTAACAACTAGTAAACGAATAGACACGAATAATTTCAAACAAGTCGAAACATCTTCAATAACTTAGATGCAAAAATTAGGAACAGAAAATGGCGTTAAATTTATTATCATTTAGCTCTTTATATAATTTAGCAATATACTTTTCTCAAGTGGTCGTACCTGGCCAACCTCCAACCCAACCAACAGCAGAAAACGCTGCTTTGGTTTTTAGTGGCCCGCAGTTTTTTAGTGCGCTTATTGCTGGGGTCGTTTTAGCTTTTGCCTTTCAATTATTACTAACTAATTTGGGTGTAGCAGCAGGAATTTCGTTGCTCGGAAAATCATCTTCTTCCCATCACGAAGAAAAAGAGCCAGATAGTTTTGGTCGCACAATTCGTAAAGTAGGTACAACTTTAGGTTTAGGTACGCTTATTAGCGTTACTTTGGCTCTATTTTTTGCTTGTCTTTTAGCCGTTAAACTAAGTTTGTTTGTTTCACCTGCATCGGGTGCGATTGTCGGCTTAGTAATTTGGGCAACTTTCTTTTCAGCCATGATGTGGCTTAGTTCTACCGCAGTTGGTTCTTTACTAGGTTCGATTTTTAGCACGGCAACTTCGGGGTTACAAGCAATTTTTGGTACAGCCACCGCAGCTTTGGGTGCTAAAGCAGCTAATCAACAAATAATTAATACTGCCGAAGCAGCAGTAGCAGCAGTTAAACGAGAATTGGGTGCAGGAATCGATCCTATAACCATGCGGGAAAATGTTGAAGAATTGCTTCAATCAATTAAAACACCAGAATTAGATTTAGAAAAAATTTCTGCTGATTTTGAGCGACTGCTTAAAGAAGAAGATTTACGAGAAGTAGTCAATAGTGAAAGCCTCCGCAACATTGATCGCAATACTTTTACTCAGTTGATTAGCGATCGCAGTAATCTATCGAAACGAGATGTAGAACGCATTGCCTCTAAATTAGAATCAATTTGGCAGAAGGCAACTAATCAGCAACCGAGTTCTAGTTCTAATAATAAATTAGGAGATTTTGCAAATTATCTTAAGTCAGCTACAAAAGAACAGTTATTGGGTAGCGATCTTAGTAGTAAGCTAGATAGCCTAATTGATGAAATGCGCAAAGATCGTGAAAATCAAGGTGTCAATCCCACTGCTCAAACTACAACCCTAGGACTAAATAGTTTAATGGGTATGATTTTGGGACGTACCGATCTATCTGACTTTGATGTCGATAAAATTGTCGCCAAATTACAAAATTTCAAAGAAAGTTTCAGCGAACAAACAGATAAAGTAGTAACTCAAGTTGGCATCAAAGATTCTCAATCTCGCAGCACGATCAAAACTGATATCGAAAACTATCTCCTCAATGCCTATCCTTGGCAATTAAAACAAAAATATCTTGATGTCGAATTTAGAGATTTAATTTACGATCCTAATGCAGACCCTGAAATGGTAGCTGTCGAATTACGACGAATTAATCGTGGTTACTTTGTCGATTTACTAAAACAAAAAGGTCTTTATACCCAAACACAAATAGAATCTATTGCTAACTTACTCGAAGCAATTCGTTTAGAAGTTATTCACACAGCAGAAGGAGCTAGTGAACGAGAAAAAATGCTGGCTTTGTTAGCAGAAGTAGAATCTTATTTGGTTAATACTCCTAAATCAGAATTAACTCCAGAAAAAATTCAACTCAACCTCAAACCAGCTTTAGAAGACTTTGATGCCAGTTACGAGCAGTTAGGAAATCGCTTAAATCAACTAGATCGTCCTACTTTAGAGCGAATGGTTGAACTACGAGGAGATTTAGATGAGGTTGAAAAATTCAGAACTATTCAAGAAATCGAACTAATTCGCGACCGCATTTTACAAGAGTCACAAACTAACCTTAGCCAAGCAACAAGTTTAGCAGACCAACAATGGCTCAAAGTTCAATCCTATTTAAGAGATACAGGAAAGAGCGAACTCAATCCTCAAGCCATTGAAGCAGAATTAAAATTATTGCTCGAAGATCCCCAGGCAGGTGCTAACGCTCTCAAAACTAGACTAGCTCAATTCGACCGTGACACTTTAGTTCAGTTACTATCTCAGCGTCAAGATCTAAATCAACAACAGGTTGAAGATATCATTGATTCGGTTGAAAATGTTTGGTTTAGTATTCAAACTGCACCCCAAAAACTAACAGCTAAAGCTCAACAGCAATACGAAGAAGCCACAAGTGCGATCGCCAATTATCTTCGTAATACAGGTAAAGCAGAACTTAATCCCGAAGGCATTAAACAAGATCTAACTCTGCTGTTAGACAATCCTCAACTAGGAGCAAAAGCGATTCGTCAACGTCTAGCTGCGATGGATCGAGATACGTTAGTTCAGTTACTCTCTCAACGAAAAGATCTCAATGAAGCAGAAGTTAATCGAGCTATTGATGAAGTTCAGTTTACCCTGCGGACTCTTGCCAAAGCACCACGACGTTTAGCAATACGTACTCAAGCCCAAGTTCAAGACTTCCAAAGTGCGATCGCCAATTATCTCCGCTCTACTGATAAAGAAGAACTCAATCCTGAAGGAATTAAACGCGATATTGAGTTACTACTTAACGATCCTCGCGCTGGTGCAGAAAGTTTGCAAAGCAGACTGGCTAAGTTTGACCGCGATACCTTAGTCGCACTCTTGTCCCAACGCAATGATATGAGTCAAGAAGACGTTAATCGTACTATCGACCAAATCTTATCAGTACGCGATCGCATCTTAGCACAATTACAAACAATTCAAAATCAAGTACAGTCAGTTATCGACCGTGTGTTGGCAAAAATTCGTACCTATCTTGATAGTTTAGAACGCCCTGAACTTGCTTACGAAGGGATCAAACACGACTTACAAACTCTCTTTCACGACCCCCAAGCTGGCTTTGAAGCTCTCAAAGACCGCTTTTCTCAACTAGATCGAGACACCTTGATTGCCGTTTTAAGTTCTCGTGATGATATTTCCCAAGCGGATGCGGAAAGATTGGTATTTCAAGTAGAAAGAACACGCGATCGTATTTTACAACGAGCCGAACGAATTCAAACCGAAGCACAACTCCGTTTGGAAGCAGCTAAAGTTGAAGTCCAAAAACAAGCTGAAGAAACTCGTAAAGCAGCAGCAACAGCTTCTTGGTGGTTATTTTTCACTGCCTTAATTTCTGCCATAGCTTCAGCAGGTGCTGGTGCTTTAGGTGTAATTGACTAATTATTCCTTTATTTTATCTCCTCAGTTATTGGTAAATAGCTGAGGTTTTATTATGTTTATCTTTTTACTCAAAGATGAGATAAAATTTCTCTTGCCAGTTGAATAGATTTACGCATTTCCTCGGCCGAAGCAAATCGTCTTTGAGGTAACTTTTGAAGAGCTTTAATTATAGTAGAGTGTAGGATAAATGGAACAGAATCAGGAATTGTGATGGTTTGATTGAGATGTGCTTTGATTAAATCTCCTGGTAATCCTTCAAAGGGTCTTGTTCCAAGCAATAATTCATAAAGCATAATCCCAACCGCGTAAAGATCGGAAGCAACAGAATAACGACCATAAAATCTTTCAGGAGCCATGTAAGCAGGAGAACCTGTTGCTCCTACACCTACAACCGAAACACCAGCCTCTTGAAATAAACGAGCTATGCCAAAATCAGAAATCTTCGCAATCCAACTATTTCCTTGAGGTTTGAGCAAAACATTCTCTGGTTTTAGGTCACAGTGAACTACCTCTCGACTGTGAGCGTATTCTAAACCTAATAAAATATCATTAATAAACTTAAGAATATCAAGTTTGTTGATATTTACTTGAGATTCTATTAAATCTCTTAAAGTGCCTCCTTCACAATAATCCATTACTAAATATCTGTTATTAGAGCTATAATCTAAACCTTGAAAAGTAACTATATTAGGATGATGCAAACTAACTAAAAAGTTGAGTTCGCGCAAAAATAATTTGGTAGGTAAATTATGGCAATTAAGTTCTTTGAGAGCAACTAATTTACCAGTTTGACGCTCAACTGCACAAAAAACTTTACTAAATTGACCTTGACCAATTTGTCTAAGAATTTCGTAATGGAAAGGTTTATTTTCCACAAAAATTTAATTAATAAAAACTAATTTAAGAAAATAATTTTCCTAAAATCACTGGCTCACTATCTTTATCTTGATTAGAATCTTCAAGTTCATAAAGTTTATTACATAAGTCTTTAGCTTGTTGATAATTCTCCAAATCTTCTTGCTCGAAATATAATTTAGCTGCCATGCGAAAATCTTGAATTGCTCCTTGTTTATCATCTAATTCAGAACGGATCACGCCTCTTTGTTGATAAGCATTGGCATTTCTGTGATTATGTTTAATTGCTTCAGTATATAGTTCTCTTGCTTTAGAAAGCTCGCCTATATTTTGACAATGATGTGCTAATTCACTAAAATCTTCGGATGAACCTCCAACTGCCATAGCTTTACTTAAAATTTGAATTTTTTCTAATTTTTTAACTAGTTCAGTCAATTGTTGTATTTGTTGTTCTACATTTTCATCTTGTTCTTGTAACTTTTGTGTATCAGTATTGAGGTTAGCAATTGATTGTTCAACTGTGCTTATTTGATTAAAAGCTTGATCTAAATTAATGTGGTTTTCCTGAATCTGAGCCGTTAAAATTGCGATCGCTTTTTGAGTATCTTGGGCTTTTAATAATCGATTGCGATTACACAAATTAACAGCAACACAAATTGATAAAGGAATTGAACTCAAAGCTGTTTGCTGAAGAACTATGGCTAGTAGTGAACCACCAACAGAACTGACCACAGAAACAATTTCGACCAGATCTAGCCAATGAAAACTTTTTAATTCTGATGATTGATTAATTTGCTGGGACATAATCGTATCTCAATAACAAAAATTAATTATTAATATTTTTAAGAAAACAATTCTTCAGCTTGATCGGTAACAATAGTGCAATCTGAACGAGGACAAGCAGCACAAGTAAGTATATAACCAGCTTTTAACTCATCTGGACTCAAAAATTCTAAAGCTTTAGCCGTTTGTTCTACCTGACCTTGAAGAACTTTACCTAAACAGTCAAAACAACAGCCATTACGACACGAATAAGGCAAAGTCAGACCTTCTACTTCTGCGATATCCAAAATGTATTCTTCAGAATTGACTTGAATTGTCTGGTTAATTCCTTTGCCTTCGTTAATCAAAGTAACATTATAGGTTTTTGTAATTGTATTCATTGGTCTAATATCCTTTAGTTACAAGCGACAATTATTTAAAATAAAAATTTGTTGACAGCATTACCATAAACCGAGAATATTATGCTCAACTTGGAAAACTACCATAATTAACTCGGCTTCTTCAGGAGTGAGATAGTTTTTGATAACTTCTTGAATAGTAGGATAGTGATTCTGAACATATCGTTTCCATCCAATCGCACGAACAATAGTTTGAAACCAAATTAGTGTGCCTTCGCGCAAGCGGTCTAAGTCGTCCATTAACATAGCAGTACATGAGTAACATATGGCATTTTTTCGATCTCGCCTACAAATTTCTATTTCGTAATCTCCCATCACGAATAATTGGTTATTTTGATTTAAAGCCCGCATTTTAGCTTCTACTTCTGGAATAATTTCTGCTTCGTGATCCCTAATTTTTTCATAGGTACGAATGCGCAAGTCTACCGAATCGAGATATTCTTCTAAAAACTGCAACTCCTGATCCGTTGCATAACGACCATCAACTTCTAAACTTAAACGAGTTAGTTGAGTTAACATAAATCAAATTGTTTGATTGCAAATTGTGAATTATTTAAGCCTCGTGAGTATTAGCAAGATATTCACTAGCTTTGGCTTTAGTATCTTGTAATTGAGTAATCATCGAACGAGTAATTAACTTACCTTCTTCAACTAAAACTTTGCCAGATATGGGGTGTAAGATATTTTGCTCGGCGCGACGACCAATTAAAGTTTCTAAATCATCAAATTGGCTGACGTACATCCCCGCAGGTAACTCAATGATTACTCCTTCTCCTAAAACCCTAGCTTGACAAGCTAAACGAGAATTAACTTGACAGGTAGTAATTAATCCTAAAGTTCTTTGTTCGCGACGATTAATTGGCGAAAGACTTGCCATGCCATCTTTGATGTAAACGTGGCAGGTAGAACACATCCCACGACCGTTACATTCATCATTAATATTAAGTTCATTTTTTAATAATCCCGAGAGAAGATTATCATTAGTCTTAACTAAGGTTTCTTGCCCAAGAGGGTCAACTTTGATTGCTTTAGCCACAGTGATTTAGCCTTGAATGAAGATCAATCTTGATGAATAACTTCGTTATGACAAAGACGACTAAGAATGGTGCTATGGTCTTGTTGTTCTTCTATCCAAGCTTCTGCGGGCTTAAGCCGTTTAGCTAAACCTAAAATAAAATGATTACACTCTGCTCCCAATGATTCGCAAGAGGTTTGGACACAGTGTAAATTTTGTCCAGTTAATTGACTAAAAAAGGCACTTAAAATACCTGCCTCAACAAAACAAATCGGTTTATTGCTAGATAGTTCGAGTGAAGCAAAAGCTGAATTAACAACTTGAACAATTAAAAATCCCTGTTGATAATAGTCCATGTCGAGATTGATTGTTCCCCAGCCATGAGTTTGCCAACATTGCTTGAAACATTGTAAAAATTCAATCATTTCCATCTGAGCTAAAGGTTTGCCATAATATTCGCTAACTTCTTCAGCAAAACGACGATAAAAATTTTTGCCCCACCAAAAACCACAATTAAATAGAACTATTCCTGTAGCAGGTCCTAATTCTTGCTTTATGCCTTGGTAAATTCCTTGCAACATTACTTCAGGTAAAGCAATCAAACGCGCTCCTTGACGATTTTCGATCAAGCCAAATTCTATATCACCCTGAAGATAAGCATCTGGAGCAAAATAGTTTCCCCTTAAGGAACTATCTTGAATAAGATCGGCAATTGTAATCATTTTTTAAATACCTCGGCAAAATTAATTTCAAACTTTCACTTGATTTGATTGGCTTTGAGGTGTTGCTAGGGTAAGTGAATTGGGATACCTTATTTATCCTCCTATTTCAATGGGAGTACGTTCCCCTAATAACTTTGTCTGCGCCATGAGCAAAAAAGGTTCTATTAAATCAAACTGTTCTTGAGATAGAAATTGCTGTAAGCTTGTTTGTAAAAATTCATACAGTTTAGTTTCAATCTCTTGCAATTGATGAGCTTTAATCTGAGGAGCAAGCCATTCTAGCAAACGACGCTGCAAAAATTCTGGATTATTTAACAGCATTGCCATGCTACAGTTACGCATCACTAATAACCAATGCTTTAAAGCTTTTTCTATGAGTTGTTCCTGTTGATCGGGAAAAACATCTAACAATTGATTAGCTACAGTCTGGAAAATATCAATTTCTCGATCGCGTATACTTTTATAAGTCTTTAAACGTTGAGCTAGAGAATCGGTATGATGTTTAAACGCTTTTATTTCTTCCGATTGTAAGTAGTGGTCTTCTGCCTGATACCAAAAAGCTTGAAGATCAGAATGCATAAGATTAACCTTTAAAATAATTCTGTTAAATCAGCAATGTTCATTGTTGGAGTAGAAGCTTGAGCGACGTTCTTTTCTATCTTGAGCGGTGAGAAAGCAGCAATTTTAGGTTTTCCTTCCCAGTCAAAATAGCCAAATAATTGCTCTACGGGTAAAGTCAAAGAAAAATCAACCTTAGTTGTTTGATTCGTTTCATTAGTTAAGGCTTTACCTTGCCAGTTAGCATGGCTAAAAAATTCTTCAAGACTCAAAATTTGCCAATTAGAAAAAAGCTGAGATTCGATTTCTGATGAAGAAGAAACTTTTTGCCTCACAACACCTTGCCAGTTGGCATAGCTAAAAAATTCTTCAAGACTCAGAATCTGCCAGCGATCGCTCATGCCAGATATTCTCCGTTATGTAATCTTTTTTCAATATCTTTAGCAGTAGCTCCTTCGTTATGCCAGAAGGTTGCAGCATCGATGCGGTCTTTTTTACCTAAAAGAAATTTACAATAGGTTTCTCCCATGGCATAACATTGAATTTCAATACAATTTAAGTCTTTTTGAACTAAATCGCTAAAAAATCCTGCTAATAATCCAGCATAAATATGACAAACAGGTTTACCTACATTACCTAAAGTACGAGCAACGGCGGAATCAAAGATGTTGATAAACATAAATCCGTTGTTTTGTTCACTCAAGTCAACATCCCAATTTCCCCAGCCTTGTGTTGCAAAAGGCCACCACCATGCTTCTAAGACATGATGAAGATTTTTTTGGCTAATGTCTTGCTCGTATTGATACTCATTCATAAACCATTGACGAAAGAAACTGGCATCTCTTTTACCCCATTCTTTTCCAATGTTATACATGACAACTGAAGCAGCACTGCCTACTTCTTCTTCTAAACCTTCAATTAAACCAATAATAAAATCTTCTGTTACAAAAATATTTCGAGATTGATTCCAATCAATTACTGTTCCAGTTTCTGCCTGAAAGGAAAAGAAATCATCAAATAAGTAATGATTATGTTTTTGGGGATATTTAGCGCGCAACAAATGTTGATTTTGATTAGGAATTTTTATTGATTTTTTAGTTTGTTCTGGTTGAATAAAAACCATATTATCGACTTCCTACTCGATTTTAACTATAATTAATTATTCTGTTTATTTTCAAAAACTCTTTAGTAAGATAAATTGATTCTTCTAACATTAATGTAGTTCGATTTTAAATTAGTAATATTTTTAATACCTCAGTAAAATCAACGATTATTATTTAAAATTAACTACCAAAGTTATTATTGTAAAAATTATTTTTTATTTAAAAAACTTAATAAAAATTAAAGTTTATATGTATTTATTTTTTAATATTTTTTAGATTGAAAACTAAATTAGTTTCAAGAAAAATTTGACTAATTTAATAGCAAATCTGGACAAAAAAGTCAAGGTGATTTTTCTAAACTTTGAGATATAGCATTTCTAAATCATTTCTTTTGTCTTCTACTTGTTGACAAGAATTTATGTTCACAAATCATACTAAATTCTGTTGATATATAATAAGTAGTCGAGCAAAATAGAAAATTTAAAATGTGTAAATAATTATGCTTAAGTATTTACTTAAAAGCAAGCTTAAGGCAGAAGTATCTGAGTCTAATTAAAACCTTTAACCAAAAGTATGCTTTAGTAATCGGATGCAGTGATTATACGCAAATAATATAAATTAAATAATTAATAGCTTACTATTATATATAAGATTTGAGACGAGCAATAACTAAAGTATTAGTCCATTCTGTTTTAATTAATTCTTGTTTAGTATGCTTAGAAACTAACCACCACCAATCACCTATAACATCAGGTTTTTCTTGGCGTAGCCATTCTCTCAATCCAATAATTTCTTGAGATTGAACCTCTTGAAGATTAAACCATTGATTTTGCCAAGTTGGTTTTGTGTTTAAAAATTGCCAATTAATTGGTGGAATAACTACGCATACTTCTTGCTCAACAATTAACTGAAACATAAGCTTACCTATTTTCTAATCAGTTTTAGAATTGTTTAAGCCAAGTATGCCCAAAAACCAACAAAAAAAATTCGGGGTCACAAAAACTTTAAAAATTGGCACGAAATCTAGCAATTCGGAAACTTAAAAAAATCACTGGAATAATTCCTACTAAAACAATTGCTAAAGCAGGTGCAGAAGCTTCTACTAATCTCTCATCAGAAGCGTATTGATAGACTCGAATAGCTAAAGTATCAAAGTTAAACGGACGAATAACTAAAGTTGCAGGTAACTCTTTCATCACGTCAACAAAGACTAACATGGTTGAAGTTATTAATCCTCCCCACATTAAAGGTGTATGAACTTTGAGTAAAGTACTGGTTGCGCCATAACCAAGACTACGAGAAGCATCATCCAAATTGGGTGTAATTTTATTCAAGCTTGATTCAATCGAACCAAAAGCAACGGCTAAAAAACGCACTAAATAAGCAAAAATTAAAGTAGCAATAGTTCCCGATAACAACAAACCAGTAGAAATGCCAAAAGTAGCTTTCATCCAACTATCGAAAGCATTGTCAAACTGACCAACAGGAATTAAAGTTCCGACAGCAATTACTGAACCAGGAATAGCATAACCGATCGCACCAATTCTTACTGCACTACGCATAATTAAATTAGGTTGTAATCTCTGTCCGTAAGCCATGATCAGGGAAATAATTGTAGCTAATACTGCACTAATAATTGCCAAAATAAAACTATGATTAGTTAAACGCCAAAAATCTTTGTCTAAAGTATCTTCAAAATTACTAATTGTTAGTTGTAGTAAATAACTTGCGGGAATGATAAATCCTAAAGCAACGGGTAGCAAACAACTAAGCCAAGCTAAACTACCTCGAAGCCAACCCAATTGATATTTTGGTAATTGCTGTGTTGCACTGGCAGTTTGATAATAGCGAGCTTGAGAACGCGACCATCTTTCTAAAACAATTAGAATTAAGACAAATAACATTAAAAAAGCAGCTAATTTGGCTGCTGCTGCTCTTTGCCCCATACCCAACCAGGTACGATAGATGCCTGTGGTAAAGGTACTAACTCCGAAATATTCAACTGTCCCAAAATCATTGAGAGTTTCCATCAAAGCTAGAGCTAAACCTGCCATAATAGATGGTCTAGCTAAAGGTAAAGCTACTGTAAAAAAGCTGCGCCAGGGATTACAACCAAGAGAACGACTGGCTTCTAAGGTACAAACTGATTGTTCTAAGAATGCGACTCTAGCAAGTAAATAGACATAGGGATACAACACTAAAATCAGCATTACAATTGCACCCCAAAGGGAACGAACATTGGGAAACCAATAATCTTGAACACTAGTCCAGCCAAATAAATCTCTGAGTCCAGTTTGAACAGGACCAAAATAATCCAACATATATGTATAAGCATAAGCTAATAAGTAGGCTGGTGCAGCAAGAGGCAGTAGCAATAACCATTCAAACCAACTACTACCCCAAAAGCGACACATAGTAACTAACCAAGCTGTTCCTACTCCAATTACTAAAACACCTGTACCAACTCCCAACATTAACCATAGGGAGTTAAGAATATAGTCTTTTAAAACAGTTTGAGTTAAATGAGTCCAAACCCCCTCAGAATTGGTAAAGACGCTGCTAAATACAAAAATTATCGGCATGGCAATGATGATAGCCACTACCAAAACTACGATTGTCCAACCGTTAAATTGAGGAGTTGTAGAGATACGAGTATTTTTGAGGATCATTAGTAGCGATTAAATTTGTTTTAATGATTTGTTTGTTGAGAGTTGTTAGTTATACCATTTCTCAAACATATAGCAATCCTATTTGATTCGTGAATCTAAGTTATCGTCAAAAGGCAAAAGGCAGATGACAGAAGTTAAGTTAATGATTTTTTCATGAATGATTTATGACTGCTGTAGTTGAAGAAATAAAAATAAACAATGAGAAACTTACTTTAGCTCAAAGTTTTGTTTATTCTGATTTCTGTATGGGCAATTCATGAATTGCTTCTACTAATTCGGTTAATGTATGAGAATCGAGATTATTTATTAATCCATTTCCACAGGGGATGACTCGAACCAGAGGCTAAAATTTGTTTGACTTGTTGTTGAAGACGATAACGTTCTCGAAGAGGTAATCCCCAAATAAGATTGCGACTTTGCCACACTAATACAGAAACAGTTAAACCAATACAAATAGATAGACATAAACTCGATCCAAGATTGTAACTCAGGCTATAACGCAGACCAGCCCAGGTAAAATAATCTAATAAGCGTTGAATTTCTGCTCGTAATCCCCATAATCCAAACGTACCAAGTGTTAGCCAGCTAAAAATCACTAGCGACCATCTAGCATATACTGTTAATTGGTGAAGTCGTTTGACTTTTTTACGTAGATTGGGGTCGAGTTCTGTCATGATAATTTTAATTTAAACCTAGTCTGAAGTAGAACTATTAGCGATCGCGGTTAAGTCGTTTTTTTTACTGTTGCGCCACCAACCGAGTAGAGTACTAGCTACAAAAATACTAGAATAGGCACCTGCAATAAAACCAATAATTAAAGCTAGAGCAAAATATTTTAAAGTAGCCCCACCAAAGAAAAAAATTGCTACTAAAGGTAAAACAGTGGTTAAACTAGTGTTGATCGAGCGAGCTAAAGTTTGATTAACGGCATCATCGACAATTTGATCGATTGAGTCATTGGGATTAATCGCCATTGTTTCACGGATGCGGTCATAAATAACGACTGTATCGTTAACGGAAAATCCCACAATAGTCAGTAAAGATACCAAAAATAAACTGTCTACTTCCACTCCTGCAACTAAACCTAAAACAGCAAAAACTCCGCAAGTTACGACAACGTCATGAAAAAGAGCCACAATGGCAAAAAAAGCATAGTCAAACTGAAAGCGAACGCTCAAGTAAACGATAATGCCAAAAAAGGAAACAATTAAAGCGAGTAATCCCGACGAGAATAATTCCTGCCCAATTGTCGGCCCAACCGAATCAATTTGAATTGTTTTAGGGTCAAATTGACCAATTTTACTACTAAGAGCTTGTTGAAGTTCAGTTCTGGCATTAACATCGAGGTTTTGCGTCCGAACTGATAATATTTGTTTGTTATCACCTAGTAACTGGATACTACTACCAGTCAAACCTTGAGCATCTAAAACTTCTCTGACTTGAGTAACTTCAATTGGGCGATCGCAATTTCCTGCTATCGAACAGTCTCTTTCTACCTGTAAGCGAGTCCCACCAACAAAATCTAACCCTGGTCGTAATGGTGCATTAAGTTGGGTATAACTAATGATCATTGCAATGATACTACCTAGGATGGCAAGGCTAGAAATAGTCCACCACAAACCACGGGTTTTAGTGACATTTAGTTTATTCATTGGTCTTAATTGATTGATTTAGGGAGATTGGGACAGAATAATTCGGGTTTTTGTCTGATTTTAGGAAATCCTAATACAGTCAATAGTAAAAAAGTTCGACTACAAGTAAGAGCGGTAAACATACTTACTCCTACTCCAATAGCTAAAGTTAAGGCAAACCCTTTAACTAATCCCGAACCAAGCCAAAATAAGGCAATACAAGCAATCAAAGTCGTGACGTTACTATCCAAAATACTGGAAAAAGCCCGATAAAAGCCTGATTCTACGGAGCGATAGAGAGTTTTACCTGCTTGCAATTCTTCTCTGGTTCGTTCAAAAATTAAGACATTAGCATCTACTGCCATACCAATACTAAGGATGAAACCAGCAATACCAGGTAGAGTCATAGTAACTCCGATCAAAGAATAACAAGCAAGAGTAAGTAAGGTGTAAATAGATAAAGCTAAATCGGCAATTATTCCTGGTAAACGATAATAAACTGCCATAAATACCAAAACCAATATCAAACCAGCCATCCCAGCGTAGATACTGCGACGGATACTATCTTGTCCTAAAGTTGCTCCAACGGTACGGTTTTCAACTACTTCCACAGGAAAAGGTAAAGAACCACCGCGAATTTGAATGGCTAAGTCGTTGGCACTATCTAAGGTAAAATTGCCCGTAATAACCGCTCTACCACCAGCAATTCCTGTATCAGCAAATTCTGCTCCTACTACTGGCGCACTAATTAACTCGTTATCAAGAAAAATCCCAATACTACGTCCAGTTCCTGCTAAATTTTTGGTTAATTGGGCAAATTTTTTGCCCCCTTCATCATCAAACGCGATCGCAACTTCCCAGAGATTACCTGCTTGGGTTGGTTGAGGACGAGCATCTTTGAGATTTTTACCCGTTAAATCAACTGACTTAAACAATTGCGCGATCGCTTGATTGGATTTTTGTAAAGATTCTTGAAGCTCAGCTATTTGGGTTTGATTTTCAGCAATTTTGCCTGTTTCTTTTAAAACTGCTAATTGTAACTGTAATTGCTGTCGAACTTGCGATTCTGCTGCTAATTCGCCTTCAGTTCCTTGAATTTGCTCGCGAAATTCTAATTGTGCTGTACCACCTAAAACTCGTTCTGCTTGTTCGGGGTCAGTTACACCAGGAAGTTGAACTAAAATTTTATCATTACCAACCGTTTGCACAATCGGTTCAGAAACACCAAGAGCATTGATTCGATTGGTAATAACTTTCTCAACTGCACTGAGATCGTCGGCTTGAATTTCTTTGACTTGTTCGGTTGGTTTAACCTGAATAGTCAGTTGTGCGCCTCCCCTAAGATCTAAACCTAACTGAAAAGGAAGCGTAATTAAAACTGCGATCGCAGCAGCGACCAAAACTACAATCAGAACTAAATAAGCGCGCTGTTTTTGCATTGACACTCACCTGTGGCAACAAATGCCATAATAATGCTTTTTGTTAATTCCCAATCACTAATTCAAATATTTTAAGGGAGTAGGGAAGAAGAAGTAATAATTACTAACATAAAGAAAAGATGGTGCCATCTAGCACAATGTCAGCCTATACTATCAATTTTTTATGCCGAAACTTCTTTCAGAACGAATATTTCGTCTTGCTGTAATCATTATAGGAGCGTGGCTATTGATCGATCTGCTCGCTCATGTAGTTACTGAAATTTTGTGGTTTAAAGAAGTTAATTATTTGTCAGTGTTATTAAAACGTTGGGGATGGCAATTATTATTGTGGGTTGTTGCTTGTGGAGTTTCGATTGGTTTTTTATTAACGAATTGGTTTATTGCTAATCGTTTAGCGTGGCGATGGTTGCCTCAAAATGAAAATAACTCACTAGGGATTGCCTATTTACCTGGAAGACAAGACAAACCTGGTTTTAAGACTCCCAATCAGAAGTTTGTTTTAAGGCTCAAATTACCACTATTATTGATTTTAGTCTTGATTAGTAGTAGTGCGATCGCGTTTTTAGTAGTTTATTATAGTACAATTGCTTTTCAGGCTTGGCATTATAACTATAATTTGCCTAAGATTATTCCTACTTTGCCTTCTTTGTTTACCTGGTTGTCGGTAGTCAAAATTTTCACGGCTATCAAACAACCACAATATCTTGAACAAAGCATGATCATTATTTTTCTTGCTTTGCTATTAATTTTTAAACCCAAATCCTTTTTATTAGCTTTATCAGTAATTATTAGTTTAGCTTTTAGTTTAATTATATCTGGAAATTGGACAGTCTTTTTACAATATTTTAATAAAAGCTTATTTAATACTGTCGACCCCCAATTCGGTAATGATATTAGTTTTTATATTTTTAGTTTTCCTGTTTGGAAGTTATTAAATCTTTGGTTATTAGGATTGTTTGGGTTTGCGCTGCTTGGTTCTTTTTTATTTTATTTATTATCAGGAAATAGTCTTTTTGAAGGTAAATTTAATGGATTTTCGACTCAACAATCTTGGCACTTATCTTGTTTATTGTCTGGCTTATTTCTCATTGTAGCGTTACGGCATTGGCTCAATCGATATGATCTGCTTTATTCTCAACGAGGAGTTATTTATGGAGCAAACTTTACTGATATTACCATTCAACTGCCTTTAGAAACAATTTTGACGATTACAGCAATTGTAGTGGGAATTTGGTTGTCACTGCAAGTTTTAATTAGTTATCGCCCGAAAAAATATCAATTTAAACTAGGTAAAAAAAGAATTATATCTTGGTGGTTAGTTTTAATTTATTTATTAATTTTAGTAGTTGGTAATTTAACTGGTCCGATTGTACAGCGTTTAGTCGTTCAACCGAATGAATTAGCCAAAGAAAGCAAGTTTATTCAACGTAGTATTGCGATGACTAGAACTGCTTTTGGTTTAGATAAAATAGACGATCAAATTTTTAATCCTCAAGATCAATTAACTGCTACTGATATTCAACAAAATGATTTAACAATTGATAATATTCGTCTTTGGGATACCCGTCCCATTTTGCAAACCAATCGTCAACTGCAACAAATTCGACTTTATTATAAATTTTTTGATGCTGATATAGACCGATATACTATAGGGGAAACAGAAAATAACAAACAACAAGTCATTATTGCCCCTAGAGAACTAGACTATAGCTCAGTACCTCAAAGAGCGCAAACTTGGGTTAATAAACATTTAATTTACACTCACGGTTATGGTTTTACCCTATCTCCTGTGAATCAAGTAGATCAAGGAGGATTGCCTTTTTATTTTGTCAAAGATATTGGTACTGGTACTCAAGAAGAAGGAACTCTTACCGTTTCTAGTGAATTAATTCGTCAGAATATTCCCATTGGTCAACCGCGAATCTACTATGGAGAATTGACCGATCCTTACATTATGACTCCTTCTACAGTTAGAGAGTTTGATTTTCCCAGTGGAGAAGAAAATATTTACAATACCTATGATGGAAATGGTGGGATCAGAATTGGTAATTATCTGTCTCGATTGTTATTTGCCGAATATCTCAAAGATTGGCAAATGATCTTTACTCAAAACTTTACTGACGAGACTAAATTACTATTACGCCGTAATATCAATCGTCGAGTTAGAACGATTGCTCCTTTCTTAAGATATGACCGAGATCCTTATTTAGTTGTAGCAGATGTAGAAAATGAACAAGGAAAAAAAGAGCCTAATTATCTTTATTGGATTATAGATGCTTATACTACAAGCGATCGCTATCCTTATTCAGATCCCGAAGATGATGATTTTAACTACATTCGCAATTCAGTCAAAGTAGTAATTGATGCCTATAACGGAGACGTAACTTTTTATATTGCTGAACCTGAAGATCCAATTGTTCAGACTTGGCAAAACATCTTTCCTAGTTTATTTAAATCCCTCGAAGAAATGCCTGTTAGTTTGCGTCGTCACATTCGTTATCCTGAGGATTTATTTAGTATCCAATCTGAAAAACTATTAATTTACCACATGACTGATGCTCAAGTGTTTTATAACCGAGAAGATCAATGGCAAATTCCTCAAGAAATTTACGGTACTGAATCTCAAACGATAGAACCCTATTATCTCATTATGAAATTACCAACAGCGACTAAGGAAGAATTTATTTTACTTCATCCTTATACGCCAATTAGTCGTCCTAATTTAATTGGTTGGTTAGCAGCAAGATCTGATGGAGAGTTCTATGGTAAATTATTACTCTATAAATTTCCTAAACAAAGATTAGTTTATGGTCCTAATCAAATCGAAGCTTTAATTAATCAAGATCCAGTTATCTCACAACAAATTTCGTTATGGAATCGCAAAGGTTCAAAGGCTATTCAAGGCAATTTATTAATCATTCCTATTGAACAGTCTTTACTGTATGTTGAACCTTTATATATTGAAGCGGAACAAAATAGTTTGCCAATTTTAGCCAGAGTAATTGTAGTTTATGAAAATCAAATTGTGATGGCAGAAAATTTGCAGGAGGCGTTAGAAGCAATTTTTAATCCTAATGTTGATTCTGATTCTACTATTATTCGACCATTAGAGGAATTACCTTCTGTAGCACCAGAATAAATAATTATTCAAAAATGTTTAACTGAGGCAAGTTAACTAAATCTATGCTGTTTTGAAAAAGTGAATAATTTCTCGAACGTGATTGAGAACTTGACTATCTTCAGTTAATTGAGAAATAGCAGTGGTCGTTTCTCTTGCTAATTGTTCGTGTTCAAGGTTATTTTTGGCTGCTAATTGTTCTACAAAAGCTTTTAAATGATGTAATTCTTGTCTTGTATCTTGCGCTTGTTGTTGTTGTTTTGCAATCAAAGAAACAGGATCGTTTATATTGAGTTGAGAATCAATTATTGATAAAGATGATTCAATCTGTTTTATTCTATCTCTTAATTCAAATATATCTTCCCGAGGATATTTAATTTGTTGCCTAATCATTGATAATCTACTAGCTAAATATTGATAACCTCGAATTGCTGGACGCAAAGCTGTTAATAATAAAGTTGCTAAAGAACTTACATAACCAACTGTACTAATACCTGTAACAGCCAGTAAATAAAGAACTAATGCCGAAATCAGATGTAGTAAAATTGCAATAATAATTGACCAATTAGAAATCTTTTTAACATAGTTTAATTGTTGTTGTTCGATAGGAATTCCTTTTTGTTGAGATATTGCAGCTTCAGCAATTGTCTCACGAGTATCAAAATAAACATTCCAAGGAAGAGTCACAATAATTATTAACCACCAAAAACTAACAATTCCAATTAACCAGTCTACTAAGTTTCCTGTGGGAACTTGTAACCATTGTAAAATTAAGCCAATTAGTAAAATTAAAATACTACAACCAATACTAAAGCTAAGATATTTACTCAACATGGTTTTGTTTATTAATATTTGTTTTCCGATTAATTGTAAAAAAAACTAACTGGTTTATTTTTGGTGATTGTGACAGTTTGACGAGCTTCCTAGATCAGTATGCATAAATTGAAGCTTAAATCGGAAACATTTATAATAATTTAATTAAAATTAGCTAAATTTATAAGTTGAGATTTAAACAATTTTTATTTAAGTTTGATTGAGTAAAGATAGGGTTTAAAAAATAATTGTGAAAAGTTAAAATCTTTTTTAAGAGTATTTAATTTGAAACTTAGCTATCCTTATTTAATAGTTTGTCAAGTAAAAAGATTAAAATTATATGACTGAAATCACTACTTCTCAACAGAAACTTACTAACTACGATATTGAGTCAGAAGTTCTAGAAAGATACCAAGCAGGTGCTAAACAACAACAACCTAGTTTATGTTGTCCTACTGAATATGAAGGTAATTATTTAGAAATTTTACCAGAAGAAATTATTGCCAAAGATTATGGTTGTGGTGATCCTACCCGTTATGTTAATGAGGGAGAAACGGTAGTTGATTTGGGTTCTGGTGCAGGAAAAAACTGTTATATTCTAGCGCAAAAAGTTGGTTCTATAGGAAAAGTCATCGGAGTTGATTTTAATGACGAGATGTTAGCTTTGGCAAGAAAGTATCAAACTGAAATTGCCACAAAACTTGGATACAATAATACCCAGTTTGTCAAAGGCAAAATTCAAGATTTAAGATTAAACTTAGAACGAGTAGAAACTTGGTTAAAAAATAATCCAATTACTTCTATTGATGGTGTAAGTAAATACGAAACAGAATGCGATCGCTTGCGTCAATCAGAAACTTTAATTCCCGATAGTAGTGTTGATGTAGTTATTTCTAACTGTGTTTTAAATTTAGTTCGTCCCCAAGATAAACAACAGTTATTTGCAGAAATATTTCGAGTACTGAAACGAGGTGGTAGGGCAGTAATTTCTGATATTGTTTGTGATCAAGAGCCTACTCCTAAAATTTTAAATGACCCTGAATTATGGAGTGGTTGTATTGCGGGAGCATTTCGAGAAGATTTATTTTTAAAAATGTTTGAATCGGCAGGTTTTTATGGCATTGAAATTCTCAAAAGAGAGGAACGGCCTTGGCAGGTAATTGATGGAGTTGAGTTTCGTTCCATGACAGTTCGTGCCTATAAAGGCAAAGAAGGTGCTTGTTGGGAAAGAAAACAAGCGGTAGTTTATAAAGGACCTTGGAAACAAGTTCAAGATGATGATGGTCATGTTTTTTGTCGTGGAGAAAGAATGGCAGTTTGCGACAAGACTTATCAGATTTTAACTAATACTAATAGTCCCTATGCTAAGGATATTATTCCTATTCCTCCTTATGAAAATATTCCTTTAGAATCAGCTACAGAATTTAGTTGTAAAAGTCAAGCAATTCGGCATCCTAGAGAAACCAAAGGTTCTGAATATAACCTAACAGATATAAGTAATGAATCTTGTTGTTCTCCAGGAGAATGTTGTTAACAGTTATTATCTTAGAGACGTAACAGTTAATTTATTTTGGAATGTTTGCTAGTTCAAAACTATCTACTGAATTGAGATCGCACGCGGAATATGCTGGCGATTAGATTATTAACTAAAGATTGAAACTTCAATAAAATAAACTTTAGCATCTTTATTTAAACTACGATCTCGGCTTCGCTGAGGCACTTCGTGGTCAGGCTTTGCCTGGCGCGTACGCGATCGCGAAACTTTCAAGCTAACTACCAACAAAATAAAATTAATCTAGTACCCTAGAAAAATCATGTTTATCAAAAGACCAAGCTTGGAGAATAAAATTAAAACATCTCTCCACAACTACTAATTATCAGGGGATGTCTAGTTAATAAAAAATTTGAATCAATTATATCAATGGAAGAACAGGAAAAAGAACAGAACAAAAGAATTAATCAGCATCAACGGTTAATTAACAATCTTAGAGAAAGACTTAAGAGTGTAGAGACGGATGTTGAACCTGACGGTAGAATAAGTGAAGCTTTCGATGCTTTAGATAATCATTTAGATGATGTAGAACAAAGATTATCCAAAAGATTAGATGAGCATGATAAAAGATTTGATCGCTTAGAACATAAGGTTAATCAACTAGGCAGCAAATTAGACATTATTATCGAACACCTAACAAGTATTAACGATTTACCTGAAGAATAATTGTATAGAAAACTTTAACAAATTGAATTACTAGTTGTGGTTGGATTTTTACTTTTGAAAAAAGTTGTTAGTTGAGCGATCGCTATAAACTCTTAATTCAATATGCTGATGGAGATAGCGTCGATAACATTTACTAACTTTTAAGAAAAGCAAAATACAATAAGCATTATAGACTTATTAGTTTTTGTACTTTTTAACTCTCATCCTGACTCCACCAGCAGGCGCAAAAGTAATACCACGACGCACAGTTTTAGGAAAACGGCGATCAAGAAGTTCTAATTCCACCTCAGACAAAATAGTAGCTAGAACTAATTTCATTTCAAATAAAGCAAAAGCATAGCCCAAACAGCGACGATTACCACCACCAAAAGGTAAATATTCGTAAGGAGAAAATTGTCTTTCTAAAAATCTTTCTGGCTTAAATTTTTTCGGTTCGGGATAAATATCTTCTCTTTGATGGGTTAAATAAATTGCAGGAAATAAAGATGTACCAGCTTCAAAAGTATATCCCATTATCTCAAACGGTGCTTTTAACTGACGACCGATTAAGGCAACTACGGGGTGAAGTCTTAAAGTTTCGGAAACGACAGCGTTAAGATAGGGCAGCTTATTAATAGTATTAAAATCTAAATTTCCCTCCAGGGAATTTAATTCTTGCTTTAATTTTTCCTCTATTTCTGGAACATAATGAAGCCAATAAAACGCCCAAGCTAAACTATTAGCAGTGGTTTCATGTCCTGCAAACAACATCGTCATCAATTCATCTCGTATTTCCTCATTACTCATAGGCTGATCTTCTTGATCACGAGCCAATAGCATTAAACTGAGAATATCTTCCCCTAAAGTAGCGGGATTATTTCTACGGCGATCAATCTCTGTGTCTAGAATTTCGTGAATCATGCGTTTTAGCCTGATAAATTGTCCCCAAGGACTCCAAGCACCCAAATCTTTTTGTAGTAAAGGAAAAAAGAGCAAACTGGATCTAAACGGAGAGTTAAAAATATCCAACCATTCCACTAAAAGTTTTCTGAGGCGGTCAAATTTTTCCCCTTTATCCAAACCAAAAATAGTTTCTAAAATAACCCGCAAAGAAATATCTTGAGTATAGGTGCGAAGGGAGAACGGTTTGCCTACTTGCCATTGAGAAATAACTTGTTTGGTAATCTCAATCATCGTCTCGCCATAACTTTTCATCCTCTCACCATGAAAAGGAGGCATTAATAACTTTCGATGTCGTTGATGTTGGACTCCAGATAAAGCAACTAAAGATCTTTCTCCCAATAACACCCTAATTGGTAGAGAAGTTTGTCTGCCTACTTCAAATAAATTAGGATCGGCAGTAAATACTTTTTCAATTGCTTTGGGATCGTTAAAAATGACAAATGGCGGAAATCCAGGCGATCGCGGGGTGTAAAAGATATCTCCATATTTTTGATGATATTTTTCTAATACTCCAAACTGATCGAACATCACTTGGATTGTTTGGATAAAAACAGGTGTTTTACATATAGGAGGCTTGGTTTGAGTCGGAGACGGAGTTATAGTAGTCATTTGTATATATATCTGCGAAGATAAAACCTTTCTTATCAGTATGAAAAATTAACTACTCGATTGTCTTGCAGATTCTTCAGATTTTTAATAAATTCTAGTTATAAGTCGGTAAAAGCGAAAATGCAGAAAATCAAAAGGTTTATTTCTTGTCGTGATCGCACTAGAGAAAAAAATAAAATCTAAAATTAATGCATTTTCATCTATATCTGTATATCTATATTTATGATTTATTGAAGTTTAAATTGTTTCGGAGTTAACCCGACTAAACGCTTAAAATGTAAATTGAGATAACTTTGATTCGCAAAACCAACAGTTTGGGCAATATCCACAATCGACATTTTTCCTTTTAGCAATAACTTTTTAGCGCGAGCAACTCTAGTGTGAATTACATATTGATGAGGAGTTAAGCCTGTCGATTGTTTAAAGAGTAAAGAAAAATAATGAGGACTTATTTGAACCAGATTGGCTAATTCTTGTAATCTTAAATCGCGCTCAATATTTGTATCAATATAGTCAATTACTTGCTTTAATTTACCTTTTGATAAACCACCTCGATATTCTGGAAATTCAATTTTATTTGAAGAATAATATTTTATTAAATGAACTACTAAAGCATTAGCGATCGCATCTACATAAAGACGATGATAAGTATTGTTTTCTAAAACTTTTTTTAATGCCAATCCCATTTGAAAAATTAGAGGATCGCAAGTGGGAATTTGTGGAATTAGATTTACTGCTCGCGATCGCACTGACTCATCTAATGCAGAAGCGCAAATTTGAGGATTTAATCCCAGCAAAATAAACTCGCTATCTCCATACCAACTAGCTTTAACTCCTGTATTAGCAGGAATCAAAAGAATATCTCCTTCTGTTACCGAATGTTTATACAAACGTCCATCTATAATTCTTTCTGCTTTACCGAGATGGGGAATTTTTGTAAAAATAGCAATACTATGTCCAGATACACAAACCTCTTGGTGTTCTCCTGAAGGTTGTGAGTGATATTCTAAAAAAAGATTATCCCAATCAGCTTTAATACTAGAAAGAACTGGAGAACGAGGTAAGATTGATGTTGTAGTGTTTTCTGTAGCCCGATCTACAAATAATGGCTTTGTGGCACACATACTATAAGTTAATTGCTTATGTCTTCACTATATCAAAGCAACATAATTAGATTGAAATTTTAAATACTGCGATCGCCAGATAAAATTTTCTAGCGATCGCTATAGGATTTATTTTTAATTAAACATTAAGTATCATAATCCTACAAAAATTATGACTATCAAAAAAACCTAGTAGTGGTATGAGCAAACTACCCCATGCAACAGCCAAGATTAAAAATTAAAATAATTAAGTAGAACGAGATAAATTGAAGATGAGGCAAGTGATTTTGTATAGAGATGAAGATGGCTACTGGATTGTAGAATGTCCCAGTCTCAAAGGATGTATCAGTCAAGGCAAAACTAAAGAGGAAGCTATTGCTAATATAAAAGAAGCGATCGCTGGTTATATTGCTGCTTTAGAAGAAGATGGGATACCAATCCCTGAAGAAAATTTTGAAACTTTTTTAGTAGTGGTGTGAGCAAATTACCAAGTATTTCGGGACGAGATTGCATCAAAGCTTTACATAAAATAGGTTTCTACAAAAAACGACAAGAAAGCAGTCATATCATTATGCGACGAGATAATCCCTTTGCTCAAGTGGTTGTCCCAAATCATCAGGAATTAGCAAAAGGAACATTAAGAGCTATGATTCGAGATGCCGATCTGAGTATAGATGAATTTATTTCACTATTATGAGATACGTATTAGCTTCTCAATGAGCGATCGCTATAGGATTTATTTTTAATTAAACATGAGTATCGTAACCCTACAAAAAATTAAAAAAGACTTCGGTATCAAGGAAATTCTCCACGAAGCTAGTTTTACCATTGAAGAACAAGATAAAGTAGGGCTAATTGGGGTTAATGGTGGTGGTAAATCAACCTTACTGAAAATGATCGCAGGAATTGAATCGATTGATAGTGGCGATCGCCTTGTTAAATCTGGTGCAAGAATTGTCTATCTACCGCAACAACCAGAGGTAAATGAAGATAATACCGTTTTAGATCAGGTATTCGCCGATAGTAGCGAAGAGATGAAACTGGTGCGGGAATACGAAGATTTAACTCATAAAATTGCCCACACATCGGGAGATCAGCAAAATCAATTAACAGAGAAACTAATTAAGGTTACAGAAAAGATTGAAGCAGCTAATGCTTGGGAATTGGAAACCAAGGCGAAAATTATCCTTAGTAAGTTGGGAATTGAAGATTTTGAGGCGCGAGTCGGAGACTTATCGGGAGGATATCGCAAACGTATTGCACTAGCGACGGCATTAATGAACGAACCCGATCTATTATTAATGGATGAACCTACCAACCATCTCGACGCTGCATCGGTAGAGTGGTTACAGGATTATTTGAATAGTTTTCGCGGTGCTATTTTATTAATTACTCACGATCGCTATTTTCTGGATCAAGTAACTAATCGTATTTTAGAAATAGACAGAGGAGATCTTTACACCTATTCAGGCAACTACTCTTATTATCTCGAAAAGAAAGCCATACAAGAAGAATCAGCAGCATCTACTCAACAAAAACATAAGGGAATACTGCGGAGAGAGTTAGAATGGTTGAAACGAGGTCCAAAAGCTAGAAGTACCAAACAAAAAGCTAGAATCGATCGCATTGGTGAAATGCAGAATCGAGAATTCAAAGAAGTTCAAGGCAAAGTCGAAATTGACACTCCAGGAAGACGCATCGGGAAAAAAGTAATTGAACTGACGAATATTTCTAAAGCTTACAATGGACGCACTTTAATTAAAAATTTTACCTACGAATTTACTCCACGCGATCGCATTGGCGTTATTGGCGGTAATGGTGCAGGAAAATCTACTATGATGAATATTATTACAAGCAGAGTCGAACCCGATTCGGGAACAGTTGAAATCGGTAGTACAATTCAAATTGGTTATTTCGATCAACATTCAGAAGATTTACTAGACGCGATCGATCACAATCAAAGAGTAATTGATTACATTAAAGATATCGCAGCTTTTGTTACTACCGCAGATGGTACTCAAATCAGTGCTTCTCAAATGCTAGAGAGATTTTTATTTCCTGGCAATCAACAGTATGCACCAATTCATAAACTTTCTGGAGGGGAAAAGCGTCGCTTATTTTTATTACAAGTATTGATGGGTGCGCCTAACGTTTTAATTTTAGACGAACCGACTAACGATTTAGACGTGCAAACTCTTTCGATCTTAGAAGATTACCTAGAAAACTTTAATGGTTGCGTAATTACAGTATCCCACGACCGCTATTTCCTCGATCGTACTGTAGAATTTATTTTTGCGATTGAACCTGGTGGTAATATTCGTCAATATCCTGGTAATTATTCTATTTATTTAGATTACAAACAAGCAGAAGAGAAAGAAGTAAAACAGGAAGAAAAAGAAACCAAACAAAAAGAGTCAGTAACTCAAACTCAAAAACCAGTTTCTACTAATAATAAATCTCGTCGTTTATCTAACTACGAAAGAAGAGAATTTGAAAATTTAGAAGCTGAAATTTCCGAGATGGAAGTAGAAAAAGAAGAATTAGAAAAAACTCTTTACCACAATCCACCCAGTGGTTTTAGTAAGATTCAAGAATTGTCAAAAGAGTTAACCCAATTGAATGAAAAGCTGGATCAAGCTACCGAAAGATGGATGGAATTAGCTGAGAGAGACTCTTGAAATATTGATAAAGAGATAATAAAAATCTAAAATTCAAACATAAAACTTACTATAAAGATGGTAATAATAAAGAAGCAATAGATTCTGCGTTTCGTTTTTCGCGCCACAACCAATGATAATCTTGTCCGTGAGTTTTGAGATGAGCGATCGCATTATTAATGAGATTTTCTAACTCATCAAAATCGGTAAAAGTAGAACCAATTGTTACTGGATAATGAATCTGTTGTTTAATTAAAGGATAATCTGAAGCAATAATGTAACAACCACAAGAAGCAGCATCACTAATTACACCACTGGTACGATAATAATAGCGATCGCGATCGTAATGAATTACTAAAATATCAATTTGTTGTAGTAGTTGTAAGTAGTCTTGTTCTTTGGTTGTATCGTAAATTTGTGCATTTATTTGATCTAAGTAAGCAGGTTTTTGACCAAAAGGAGTTCCAATGATTAATTCGCATTCTGAATGATGTTGAAGATATTTTTGAAGTTTTTCTAAGATTTTACCAATGGGTTTATCAGCCCTAATCATTCCCACAATACCAATTTTTATAGAAGTATTTTCGGTTAATCTTTCTCCTGATTTTAATCTGGGAAAAACATCATTTCTAAGAGGATGAGGTATAATTATTTTTGTAGCAGAAGGTAATTGAACTTTGGTAGGTAAAATATCGTCGTTTAATTCTAATAAAATTACTTTGAAGCGTTTAAATAATTTTAAATAAAGTTTTAAATATAATAAACCCCAATATTTAAGTTGACTATGAATAGCAAATTGTTGATTACCATGCAGCATAATAAAAATTTCTTTACCTGTTAAAGCTAGTAAGGGTAGTAATAATAATAAATGTTGATTATAAGCTTCAAATATTAGTAAAGCATCGCATTTTTTCAGTTTTAAAGCTCTAATGCCCATAGCAAAATGACGATATTCTCGTCGTAAATGCAAACCAACTGCATAAACAGGAATAGCCTGAGTAAAGTTTTTTAACCATAAAGGTAAAGGAGTTTCAATAGACAAAAATTCTATTTTCTTTTCACCTAAATACTGATTAAGATTCAGTAAATCTTTCAATCCTTCATGAAATAATTGAATTTGAGAATGCTCATTAACTGTTTGTGATGATTGAGTAATAGTTGGTTCAAGAGATGTCATGGTAATCTCTTCTCTGTCAAGGTAGTAGTTTTCTTCGCCAAGATAACATACAAAAATTCCTTCCTCAGACACAAGCGTAGTAGTTTTTAGCGCGACATAATACTAAATTCTTAGATCAAATACTTGAAAGTGTGAAGCGTCCTAAACGCAGCAAAGAATCTAAATAAAAAATATCTAGTGCGATCGCGACATCAACAGCGATCGCAAATGAATAATTAATTAAGGACAGAATAAAGTATCTTTAGTATTGCGTCCTGTAGTAGGATTAGTTCCCGAAGCATTTTCACAGAGCATTTTTTCAGTAGTGGGACTCAGTAGTACGTTAGTAAAATCAGCCCCTTCGATAATGGCTTCATCTAGTAGGGTATTAGTCATAAAAGCTCCTGTCAAGATGGCATTAGTAAAATTAGCGCGTGTCAGACGACAAGATTCGAGATCTGCATTAGAGAGATTTGCCCCTGTAAAATTAACCCTAGATAGATTAGAACCAAACAATCTCACGCCACTAAGATCTGAATAACTAAAATCACTACCACGCAAACTAGCATGATCGAAAATAGCATCTCTTAGATCTTGATGGGAAAAGTCAGTATCAATCAAAGCACGATTACTATAATTTACTGCCCAAGTAGGCTCGACTAAAATACTAATACTACCCAAAAGTAGTACCATCACCAAAGTTATTAGTTTAATTCCAAATTGCTTAATTATCCTCGTTTTCATTGTTCTAACCAACTTTTGCGTTAAGTCAACAACTCAACTAGCGGTTGAGTGATCCAATTAAATCCCACTGTAAGCTGATGCTTGAGAGTAGGTAAGCGGTAAAGATAAATTAGACGACGGGCGATATAAGCAAGAGAACCATCTAAGTTTAAACCTAAACCGCTAATACTAGCATTATCCACCCCTAGGGTCATCATTTCGCCTAAAGGTTGATAACGGAAAGGTAATAACGGGCGATCGCTCATACTAGCCCAAAGATTCCAAGCGCAGTAATCTGATTGTTGAAAAGCGACTTGTGCTGTGGCAGGTACTAATTGTCCTGTGGCATCTTGGCAACTGGCAATATCTCCCAGGGCAAAGATATCTTCATGTTCTAATACTTGTAGATTAGCATTAGTTTTTAACAAACCTTGAGAATCTTGAGGTAGTGGCAGTTTTCTCATGAATTCTGAAACTTGATTGCCTACTGTCCACAACACTAAATCTACGGGAATAGTATCTACCTTTCCTTTATAAGCTAAAGAAATACTATCAGCTTCAACTTGCTCGACTTCTGTTTCTACATCTAACCAAATCTTGCGTTTTTCTAACGCTTTAGTGGCTGCTTCCTGATTAAATTGAGAACTATCTTTAAGGATTTTGTCTCCGCGCTCGATAATTCTAATTCTACCTTTATCGCCGAGGCGGTCTGCGATTTTACAAGCTAATTCTACACCACTATAACCACCACCCACCACTGCAACCCTAATTTTATCTCGGTTTGATTGTTCTAATAACCGCAGTTCTTCTCTAAGACGATAAGCATCATTGAGAGTACGAAAAGGAATTGCATGAAGAATTGCCCCAGGGACGGTATTGAGAGGGGTTTTTCCTCCCATCGCAATGACTAATTTAGTGTAAGTCAGTTCTGAGGAATGATCTAATTTGACTCTTTTTGCCTCAATATCGATATCTGTCACCGAGGCTTGATAAAATACTATTCCTGTGTCTGCCAAAATTTCTTCAAAGGGAGGAGCAATTTCCCACGTTTGTAGTTCTTCTGTAACTAACTCATACAGTAAAGGTGCAAATAAAAAGCGATCGCTTTTGTCTACGAGAACTATTTCTGGTTGTTGTTCTTTTTCCCAAGGTAATTGACTTAATCGCAAGGCAGTATACAAACCGCCAAAACCACCACCAAGGATGCAGATACGTTGTTTCTCAGTCATAACAGTGCTGTTGTTGGTTGCAGGAGACTGATTTTAGGATAACAATAGTTGAGGTAGAGACGTTAAATTTAACGTCTGTACGTTTGAACAGGGGTAGAAATGAGAGAATTATATCCGCCGATTGAACCTTATCATGAAGGGAAATTGCAGGTTTCTGAGTTACATACAATTCATTTTGAACAGTCTGGTAATCCTAATGGTAAACCAGTAATTTTTTTGCATGGTGGCCCTGGTGGTGGTATTACACCCATGTATCGGCAGTATTTCGAGCCAAATTTATGGCGCATTATTATTTTCGATCAACGTGGTTGCGGTCAAAGTACTCCCTATGCAGAGTTAAGGGAAAATACTACTTGGGATTTAGTGAGTGATATTGAAAAACTGAGAGAACATTTAGGTATTCAACAATGGGTTGTTTTTGGTGGTAGTTGGGGTAGTACCTTAGCCCTTGCTTATAGTCAAACTCATCCTAAAAGTTGTTTAGGTTTGATTTTACGGGGCATCTTTATGTTGCGTCCCCAAGAGTTACATTGGTTTTATCAGGAAGGGGCAAGTTATATTTTTCCCGATGCTTGGCAAGAGTATCTTAAACCAATTCGTGTTGAAGAACGTCACGATTTATTATCTGCTTATTACCGAAGATTGACTAGCGAAAATCTCCAGGTTCGTCTGGAAGCTGCCCGTGCTTGGTCGGTTTGGGAGGGAAGTACCAGCAAACTTTTTCCTTCAGAAAGTACGATTCAACGTTTTGGTGAAGCTGATTTTGCGGAGGCTTTTGCCCGTATTGAATGTCATTATTTTGTTAACAAGGGATTTTTTAAAACACCCAATCAACTATTAGACAATGTAGACCGCATTCGTCATCTACCCGCAGTCATCGTTCAAGGTAGATATGATGTGGTTTGTCCGATGATTACCGCTTGGGAATTACATCAAGCTTGGCAAGAAGCAGAATTTATCGTTGTTCCCGATGCAGGACATTCTATGAGTGAACCAGGAATTCGTACTGCTTTAATTGAGGCGAGCGATCACGTAGTGCGAGTCGTAGGCTGACCGCTTTGCTGCTACTTTGTAGTCGCTTTGCTTGTAGCAGAGATTAAGATTAATAGATAAAAAGTTTTGGTCTAATAAAAAACAGATGAAATTCTTGCTCTTAAAATCAAATTACTGAAGAAAACACTCACTATTCCAGGAAAAGATGGCGATGATGTACCAATTTACTTGGAAAAGCAGTTAGCTCACTTATTAAATGAACTTAAAAAATTAAGAGAGAATAAAGATTTATGAATCAATATAGCATGACTGTTCAATGGTCTGAAGAAGATCGGCTTTTTTTAGTAACAATTCCAGAGTTTGCAGAACGTGTTGTCATGCCTTGCACTTACGGTAGAACTCGTGAAGAAGCAATTCATAATGGAGAAGATGTAATTGAAATGTACTTGGAAGCTTGGCGAGCAGAAGGTGAATTAATCCCCGAACCAAATACGCTTCAAATTGCGTAATAACCCTATTTTAAATACATAACATTTAAAAATTTATAATGTCCATTGAAATTCAAGATGAATATGCGATCGCATTAGATAGCTTAATACCAACATTGAAAAGTTCATATGAGCAAATGAAGCTATCATGTTTTTCTAATGGTAGTTTTGATTATTCTCAAGCCATCATTAATCGGCTACGTGCCTTTTATCTTTTACAATTAGGAATAAAAGGTTTTCTTGATAAGAAAGTTGCTCAAGCGGGTTCAGACTTTTTTGTAGAAACAATTCTATTTTTTCTGAAGTTGTTCAATGATGTAGAAAAGCTTGGCTTTGAAATTAGATCGGAACAAGCTATAGAGCGTAAACGTAATGCTCTACGTCCTGATATAACAATTTGGAGTGGTACTGAATTACTTGCTGTAATAGAATGTAAAACACAACTTGGGTGGCATCGCCGTCAATGGGATTTTCATTTCAAAGATCGAGAGAATAAAATAAAAGCAGCATTTCCAAAGGCTCAAGTATTTCTGGTGGTAATGAGTGGTAGTAACTGGTCAGGATTTGGAGATGATCCCAGAGTTGGTCAACAATTATTTTGTTTACTAAAAAGTGGTATTTGGCCTACGAATTTATCTGTTAATTATGATGAAAATGTTTTAGAAACTAGGATTGAAAAGCTTTTTGCTCAACTTAGAAATTTGCGGTTTGATATTTCTGCATAGTTGTATAATAAGTTTCTGCTTCTCATCATTAGAGGCAAATATAGCATACTGGCTTTTTGTTGATAGATTATGAACTATAAACTATTAACTTAAATCTTTATGCAACAGCTAGAACAATTATTAGAACTGGCAAAACAAAAGGGTGCAACAGATGCGGAAGTGTATCAAGTGCGATCGCAATCTCGCCCAGTTTTTTTTGAAGGAAATCGCCTCAAACAGTTAGAAAGTTCTCAATCAGAAGGAACTGCGTTAAGAATTTGGCGTGATAATTGTCCTGGTTTAGCAGTAGCTTATGGACAGGTAGATGCAGAGACTTTGGTAGATAAAGCTTTAGCCCTTTCTCAATTAAATGAACCTGAAACTATTGAATTAACTGAAGCACGAACAGAGATTGTTGCTAATCAAGGTACGGTTTTACCTGTGGAAACTTTCATCGAAATGGGTCAAACTGCGATCGCAACTTTGCGTCAAGCTTATCCAGAAATTATTTGTTCGGCAGAATTTGAATGTGAAGAGGAAACTACTACTTTAATTAATTCTCGCGGGCTTTATTGTCAATATACTGATACTTCTTTAAGTTATTATCTCGGTGCAGAATTAGTTAGAGGAGAAGATTTTTTAGGTATCTATGACGGAGAATACAGTCGAGAAAAATTGAATCCCGAACAAATTGTTCAGCAAATTATTCAACGTCTTGACTGGGCAAAAAATAATACTAAAGCAATTACGGGTAAAGTACCTGTTCTCTTTACTGCCAATGCTGTTACTATGTTGTGGGGAACAGTTTCCGCAGCTTTGAATGGTAAACGAATCTTAGAAGGTTCTTCTCCTTGGAGTGAAAGCAAAGGTAAAGCAGTAGTTTCGGAATTAATTACTTTAACTCAACAACCAGATAAGGAACCCTATAGTTGCCCCTTTGATGATGAAGGTGTTGTCACTCAATCTCTTAATCTGATCGTAGGTGGCAGACTAGAACAATTTTACTGCGATCGCGCTATTGGTAGAGAATTAGGAATAGGTAGTACGGGTAATGGTTTTCGTCCTGGTTTAGGTAGTTATTCTACTCCTTCTTTAATTAATTTAATTGTTAAAGCTGGTCATGGTTCTTTATTCGATTTAATTAATCAGTTAAATAATGGCATCATTGTCGATCAAATTCTCGGTGGTGGTGCGGATATTTCTGGAGACTTTTCTATTAATATTGATTTGGGCTATCGTGTGAAAAATGGAGAGATAATAGGAAGGATTAAAGATACGATGATCGCAGGTAATGTATACACTGTTTTGAAGCAAGTCGTTGCTTTAGGTGAAGATTTAACTTGGAATGGTTCTTGTTATACTCCTTCAATGATTGTGTCAGGCTTATCGATAGTGGGTTAGGTCTAAAAGAACACTAAAAAACAACATTGCATTTAAAGTGGAAGAAAAGGGGCAAAGAAAAACCTATTATTAATAAATTCTCTGTTGCACCTCTGCGAAAATATCTTCTAATTTTTGACGATAACTGATAGCAGTTTTTACTTTCATAGATTACAGCAAACATTTAGATTTTTTAGATTGTTCATGGTTGATAGTTAACTAATAATTGTAGAGGCAATTCATGAATTGCCTCTACTGGTAACTGCTTTATGTTTGCACATAAGATAGAATTGCTATAGCATGCTTACTGAAAAATTAAACCGCTTTGAGAAAATTGTTCAATTAAAAATTCTTTGTGGAGAAAAATATTTTGCTCTTCGGGCGGTTTAGGTGCATTACTAGGAGCATCCTGAAGTAAATTGGAACTATATTGATTCAATTCTTTTAATAATTGAGTATCTCCTTTAGCATCTTTAGTTGCAGCAAAAGCTCTAATAATAGTATTTCCTGTTCTACCAATATAAGGATGAGTTAAATTAATTAATTTTATAGTAGATTGATGATTGATTTTTTCATAAGCTTTCCATAAAGTTAATTGATCGATATATTTGCTATCTTGGGGTTGTTCTAATAAATTCCAAAGTTGTAAAACCCATTCCTGAGTTAAAGCTTTAGCTGCCATAGTATTAGATAAACCGATAATATTCATAGTTAATCTTAAGGCTTCATGCTTCATTTTTGGTCTAGCAAAAATACAAAGATCGCCTTGTTCAAATAATTTGCCAAATTTGTTTAAATCTTTTCTAATAATTGTATCAGCATCTAATTGAAGTAAATTTTCTATATTGGGATTAGACCGCAGTTCATTAATAAAAAAGATTCGCCTAGCAATTGAATATAATCTTTGTTCATAGGCATGAGTAAATTCTTTATTTTCATGAATTATTTCTATATTTTTGAATTCCTGATATTCTTGTAAATTTTCTTCCTCAATATTAATAGCTAAAACTTTAACTTGAACTTGAGGAGAATTTTTAAGTAAAGAATTTAATAAAATTTTGCCATAATGAAGATATTTATCATCAAAACTAGTACTGACAGTAAGATGAGCATCTTGTGTCTTGAAGATATTCAATAAAGAATTAAACATATTAGGTTAATAATTGTTGATAAAATTCTAATTGTTGTTTTGCTAAAGCTGTATTAGTGTATTTAGTAATTACTCTTTGATATCCCATTTGAGAAAAGCGATCGCATAAATCTGGTTG
The DNA here is from genome assembly GCF_000317575.1 of Stanieria cyanosphaera PCC 7437. Taxonomy (NCBI): domain Bacteria; kingdom Bacillati; phylum Cyanobacteriota; class Cyanophyceae; order Pleurocapsales; family Dermocarpellaceae; genus Stanieria; species Stanieria cyanosphaera. The sequence continues at coordinate 4,114,085 of NC_019748.1, forward strand.
CTCGATTAATTGTTTTAAATTGTGGGCTAAAGCTGTGGCATCTCCTTCTGGAAAAATTAAACCCGCATCACCAATTACATGAGGAATTTCTCCAGAATTAGAACCAATTACAGGAACTTGACAAGCCATTGCTTCGATTAAAACATGACCAAATTGTTCTTTCCAACCAGCAGCAGTTAAAGTTTTAAATTGATAAGTTGTTTCTGATGGTAAAACCAACACATTCATCAAATTAATATAATCAGGTACGCAGTCGTGAGGTACACTTTCAATGATAATTAATCTATCTTGTATTCCTGCTTCTCTAGCTTGCTGTTCAATTGTTTCTTTTAGTTCACCGCGACCTAGTAATAATAATTTCCAAGGCAAATAAGTAAGTGATGTTAAAGCTTTAATTAAAGTTAAAATTCCTTTTTCAGGTACAAATCTTCCCACAAATCCTATTACAAATTCGTGAGATTGAATCTTTAATTTTGCTGCTAATTCTGGTTGAGTACGAGCAGAAAATAATCGTTCATTTACTCCTAATTGAGGCATAATTTCTACTTGATTTTTATAACCATGTTCTCTCAAAATATCTGCTCCATCTTGATTACCTGCAATTAACCCATGTGTATGTTGAAGATTATATTTTTCTAGCCAATCAATTGGAAATTTGTTTTGATAAGGAAGATTCCACCAAGTAAAAAGAACATTTTTTGCTTTAAGTTTTAATAATTTGTTTAGAGTAATTAATTGAGCATAGCCTAAAGATTTTGCTCCTTGTTCAACCTGAATAATATTCGGTCGAAATTCTTTTAAAAGTTTGCTAATTCCTTTTCCAAAAGTAAGTAAGCCTTGATTATTTTGACTAAAATTTTGAAGAGGAACTACTCTAAAATTTTTATCTATTTTGGGCTTGGTTTCAATTAGTTTGTTTTGAACGCCTCCTGGTTGCCAAAACTTAGGTACAATTACTGTGACCTGAATTTCTGGCTTTAGTTTAGCAAGTTCTTTGAGTTTCTCACAATTAAGATCGACTATATAAGTATGGCTGGCAACTAAAATTTTCATAGATTTATTTATGATTTTTATAATTTTAGATCTGATGTTTTTAAGTCTCTTTTTGTATAAATTTGTCCGTCATCCCAAATCCCTTTAATTTGAGATGAAAGAGCATTTAAAAAACCTAACAAGAAAAAAAGACCACGAGTTAAAATTTTGAAGGAAGAACCACTTTTATTACAGGGAGGATGACCTAAAACATGACAATCAAATAACTTAATATATAAACGCAATTGCTCACCTAAAGTAAGATTTTTAAGTGCCATTAAAAAATGATTGTGATAAAAAGTAAATTGATATTCAAGCGATCGCGTGCTAATATCATGACAACCTCCTGTTTCTTCTCCTAGATGAACTAAATTCGCTTCGGGGTCATACCAAATCTGATAACCTGTTTTTCTTAATCGCAAACAAAAATCGGATTCTTCTCTGACTGCACTACCACGAAATCTTTCATCAAACCAAATATTATATTTAGTGAAAATTTCTTTTCTAAAAGACATATTACAACCCCTAACAGAAATAACTTGTTGAGGTTTAGTAGTATGAACCAAATCGATATGATACCAAGCAATACCTGGATCCATCGCTTCTGGTGGTAAATAATCAATCGTATAAGTAGAATGTTTTTGATTTTCCTGACAGGAATCAGCCAATTTCATGCGGTCAAAAACTCTTCCTGCTACCGCACCAATTGCTGGATTTTCTTGATAATTTTTAGCATGGGCTTTTAAATAGTTGGGCGGAAGTTCGATATCATCATCAATAAAAAGAATAATGTCTCCCTTTGCTCTTCTAATTCCATAATTTCTTGCTCCTGGTAGACTTGCCCAATCTAATTTTAACCACTGGATTTTGCCACTTTGATGAAGTTGTTCCAGATAATTATTAATTTCTGGTTCATGATTTTTGGTTTGATCGATCACTAAAACTTCAAAGTTATAATAATCTTGTTTTAAAACATCATCAATACTTTTTTTAAGAGGTTCTTCTCTACCATAAGTTGGAATAATAACAGAAATTTTAGCCGAATTCATAGTTACTCGTCTTTTTGTTTAATTATCAGTACTTACACTAATCTAAGCATTTTTATAAATATTCCCCATTAGTTTTCTAAACACAACATCTGTTTGAGTAAATAAATATACGTATAAACTTAAAATAATCATAACAATGCTGATTGTTATAACTAAAGATTGATAAGAATTTAAGTCGAATCGGTTAGCTACAAAATTTAATAAAACAAAAAATAATGGTTGATGAATTAAGTAAATTTGATAAGAATACAAACCGATTAATTGAAGCTTTTTCTCTACTAAAAATAATTTACTAGTTAATTGCTCACAAAAGTAGAACAATAATAAAAAAATTAAAGGAGTATAAAATAAATCTAAGCCTAATTTATAAAGAAAATCAAAATCTATTAGAGCAGCGTTTATTTGAATTATTAAACCTAAAAGACAAGCTATAATTGCTACTTGCCAATCTAAATTCCGAAAACTGTGATAGTTACTATAAATAAATCCCCAATAAATTCCTAGGCACAAAGGAAATATATAACTACTTAAAAAATTGTTTTGTAAAAAAAACCAATATAATTCCTGATTATCTGTAGCTCCTGCCCACCAACAAACTATTTTATTTAAAATACCTAAACTAATCCCTAGTAATAATATTTTCTTTGGTTTATTTTGAGTGATATATAGAAGTAATGGCATAACTAAATATGCTTGAATAATTACCGAAACAAACCAAAAACCAGGATTGATTAATTTAAATCTTTCATACCCAGGAAACCCAGATAAAATTAAAATCCAGTCACTAAAATTAATTGATTTTAAGGGATAACTAGCAATTAAATAAATAAAAATACTAAAGATTATAGCTAACCAATAAGTTGGATAAATTCTAATCACTCTTTGATTCAACCAAGTCAACCAAGAATAATTATTGAAATTAATTAATTTAGTTCCAATATGAAACCCCGATAATAAAAAAAATATATCTACTGCTGCAAATCCTACCTTGGCACCATGAACAGCCAGAAACTCTATTAAAGGAATGGATTTAGGATAATTTTGAAAAAAGTGAAAAAAAACAATTCCCAAAATAGCTAATCCTTTAATTTGATCAAGCCAAATTAATCTTTTTTTAGAAAGATTTTTATTCATGTTATTTAAAACTTTTTAAATTAAACAATTACTTATTAATCTTTAACCTCAACTAAACCGTGTCGACCATTATAGCCTTGGTAATTTAATTTGACAGTTAAACAACTACTAAGAAATTTATTAAATTTTGTAATAACATCTAATATTTCTAATCTAGTTTTCAAGCGATCGCTGTAAACTTATCGCTCAATAATTATTTTTTTTGTAAATTAGCAATTACCTCTTTACAATTTAGACAAGAAAGTTTATCGAAATATTCACATAAAAAAATATTAAATCCATGTATTGTTTTTGTTAAGCTTAAAATCTGATTATTAATTAACTAAATTATTTATTATGAAAACTCCTGTTTCTTTATGGATTCTTGTGGCAAGAACTGATGTGCCATATATGCTAAAAACTATTCCTCATCAAATTAGAGCTTGTAATTATCCTTTTGTAGAAAAAGTTTTAGCAATTGATACTGCTCCTTTGATAGGAGATAAACGTTACCGATATAACACAGGAAGTCAAGAACAATTAGAAACTGCTTGTCAAACTTTAGTAGAACAGGGAATAATTGATCGCATCGTTAAAATTGACTACAATCAAGCCTTAATCAAACAAATTTATACAAAATATTTTGGTCAACAGCAAGCTTTACAAATGCTAGACCATACTCATAATTGGAAAGGCTCGACAGTGTATGCTTCTCTTTATTGTTTAGAAGCTTCTGCTAGCAATTATTACTTACATTTTGATGCCGATATGCTGCTTTATCAAAACCCTAATTACGATTGGATTAGTGAAGCAATTAAACTAACAGAATCAGTTCCAACTATTGCAGCAATTCGACCTCGTTGTGGTCCTCCACATTTAGAAGGAAAAGCTTTTCATCCTCACACATTTAGTCAAGACGAAAGAGGTTTTTTAGCTCACAAGTTTTTTAGTATGCGAGCTTATCTACTCAATCGTAATCGTTTTGCCGAACTTTCTCCTATTCCTTTAATGTGGAAACATCGCCCTTTACTGTCTCGATACTTACCCCAACCATTACAATCAGTTGCTGCTAAATTAGAACGTCAATTAACTAGAAAAAAAGGGCCAGTCAAAGGAGCAATTGAATCTTTTGAACCCATGACTAGCAAAAAACTAGAAAAAACTGATTATATCAGGGCAGATTTGCTTAGTGACCAAGCTTGGACAATTCATCCTGCCAAACATACTCCTGAATTTATCGGTGCTTTATCTAATTTAATCGATGCGATCGAGCAAGGCAAATATCCTTCAGCACAAGCAGGACATTACGATCTTTTACTAAATGAATGGTTGAATTTTTTAGTCCTATCAAAATAATCAAATTAATCCCTAGTAAAAATAGTAGAACTGGTTGAGGATAAACCACCCGAAACCAATCGGGAATGGGACGAGTTTATGAAAGTTTGGGAAAATAGATCGATAAGGAGTTGAGGACAAACAATGAATGACGATCTAATTCCCTTTTTAGCTGGCGTAGCTTTTCTGATTCTTTATCTAGTATTTTCAGCTTGGACGGAGATGGGTACGAAGTTGCCTTGGAAGAAGTGAGATTCCACCTATCATCTGAGATGATTTAAAAGAGCTAGAGCAAAGTATTGAAGCATATACAAACTAACTGAATGAAAACTTAATTTTGCCGAATTGTTTGGCAGAAAGCTATAAATATATGAACACGACAGCTTGTTTGTATTTATGCTTCGTTACTTATTATTAAGCTTGATTATAGCTATAACTTTTATTGCTTTTTTTAGTTCTTATTTTGTCTGGAAATTAGTTTTAGAAATTTTCTCTCATTTTCAAGTTCAATATTTAATTATTTCGTTTATTTTATTTGCTTTCCTGATAATAATTAGTTCGTCATGGAAACTAATTACCATTGCTCTGTTCTGTATAGCAATAACATCTACGCAAATTTTATCTTTTTATATTCCTGCTTCTGCTCTATCGACTAATTCAGCTTCTAATCTAAAAATAATTAGCTCAAATGTTAATACACAGAACCACGAGTACGATAAATTAATATCTCTTGTAAGACAGACAAAACCAGACTTGGCTTTATTTATGGAAGTCGATAAAAACTGGACTGACAAATTAGATTCACTAAAAGATATACTGCCCTATTCTTTTGGAAGAGCTAATCCTTTTAATCTTGGTATAGTTATCTATAGTAAAATACCTTTGAATAATCCAACAATCAATCTATTTGGCACTTCTAAAAATTATACGATTTTGACAGATTTAAAGATAAATAAAAAAGTTATATCTTTAATAGCAACTCATCCATTACCACCTCTCAAACCATCATTTTTTCATTCTCGTAACTTGCAACTTAGTAAAATAAGTCAATACATAAAAAATCTACATAATCCAGTTATCGTGCTTGGGGATTTAAATACTACTATGTGGTCGCCTTATTATAAAAAGTTTATTAGAGATACAAAATTAATTAATGCTCGTAAAGGTTTTGGTATCTTACCTTCATGGCCGACAAGGACTACTTATAAAAATATTATTCCCGATTGGATGCAGCTAATGTTATCTATACCTATAGACCATTGTTTGGTAAGTCCAAAAATTAAAGTGGTTGATATTTATACTGGTTCTGCTATCGGCTCAGACCATTTACCTTTGATAGTTAAACTAACTATCTAGCGATCGCGTCTCCAATAAAAAAACCCAGTTATAGTTGTTTCAAATAAGAATGAAACATTTTTTCGGCTGAAAGCCTTTCATAGCGAGAAGAGGTTGTCTCACTCTAAATTGAAATGACTATACTATTTGTAGCAACAAATAAATAACTCAATCTAATTGAACCAAGTCAAAAAAAGTCTTCACAATTGATTCAAATTCTTTTGCTAGTTTAAAGTTAAGAGAAATCATAGATGCCCCTGTCTCAAGGAGGTTTGGGTCACTCCCAGAAAGGTAGGTGTAAGAGTATGAAAAACAGCTTTTTTTAGTCGTGTAATCCCTTATGTAATTAGTACGCTTGCAGCTTTAACCATTGGGGAATATTGGTTGCTTTCTAGTAGAGTATGGGCTAATACTAATACAACTCTAGAAAATATGATTGTCCAAAAAATGGACAACCTCAAGCATTCGGATCAAAATTGGATAGAAATCGATCTTTCCGACCAGCATTTATTTGCTTGGAAAGGTACAAATCAAATCTTTACGGCTATTATTTCTTCAGGTAAAGCGACAACACCAACTCATCCAGGAATTTACACTATTCAAAGAAAATATCCTCACGATAGAATGCGTGGTGTCGACTACGATCTTGCTGACGTTCCCAACGTACTTTACTTTGATCGCGGTTATGCTCTTCATGGTTCATACTGGCACAACAATTTTGGTACGCCTGTTAGCCATGGTTGCATTAATCTTCCCGTTAATAATGCTCAATGGTTATTTGATTGGACGACAGTAGGTACAGTTGTAATTATTCATCAATAGATGTGCTTGGTGAAGGCTCACCTTCACTTTTTTTTCGCTTGATTTTGTGACCTTGTTTAGAGTTTGCCTCGTTATCAATTTTTAATAAGGCTTGTTCTTGTTGATCGATCACAGGTAATTTTAAAAGTATCCCTGCAAACAACCAATAATAAACTGAAACTGGATCAGTATCTAACGGATACCAATAAGGAAAATAACTAATAATTAACAAAAATACCCAAAACCCTGCTGCAAAACTCCGAACACTTGGTGTTTTAACAGAGCGATAACTTTTAAAAGTAACAATAATTAAATGAGTCACAAAAATCATAAAAGTTAATAAACCAACATAGCCTGTTTCATATAAAACTTTGGGATGGTAGGTTTCGATTAAAGAAACAGAACCAAAAGAACGAGCAGAATTAGTTGCTGAACCTAAACCTCTACCCAAAAAACTTTTTTGTTGCCTAACTGCATAGTCAAATTGTTGTTGAATAAAAAGATGAGGAGGAGAAGTATTCCAACGACTGACAAAACTATCAACCCTTTGTTGAACTATGTCTGGATTAGAAGTAGCTACAATTCCTAAAATTAAAGCAAGTCCTATCCCAATCGGAATAAATCTTTTGAAATTGACTATTTGTCCTGTCAAAATCGATAAAATCACCACAGCAACTGGAACAATAGCCAAAGCTATTCTTTGTCCAGAAATAACTGCGTTAATAAATACTAGTGCCAAACCTGCCAAACCAGTAGTTCGCCACAAAAAAGATGTATCAGTAAAAGCAACCGTAAAAGTGATAAAACTATTGCCAATCAAAAACCAAGCCCAGTGCCAAGGTGAAACAAATGTTCCAGGTAAACGAATTTGTCCTTGAGAAGGACTGTATAGCAAAGAGCCACCAACAAAACATTTAGCATCGATACTAGCTTTAAACAAATCCGAAGCTACAGCATTTCTAGTTCCAGCACAGATACCTGTAGCTAACATAGAATACTGAATTAAACCTAAAGTACAGCAGATAATAGCCAAGACAACTAATAATCTGCCCAGGAAAAAAAGTTGTTTTTTAGTGTCAATTAAATAATAGGCACAGAAAATTAAAGGAATGTAACCTAGAAAAACTTTTAACCCTAAAATACCTTGCAAAAAAGGAATTCCTTCTTTACAAGGAGTTCTAATCACAAGACCTGTTTTTGGATTGAGAAGTAAAGAACCATCTGGAGCGCGAAGCAGTTTCTCATATTCACTCAAATCACTACAATAGGGCAAGAATTGTTGACTTCCATTGACTAAAAATAAAGTCATTAAAGCAAAAGCCAACAGAATAGCTAAAGTAATAATTAATTGCTTTTTGACGATAATTGGTTTACGCCTACGTCTACACTCTTGAATTAGAGCAAGCAGAGCAGGAAAATAAAATAAGTCTTTACTCAACTGAAATAAAGCATTTCCACCACCAATCCAATATGTAACTGTGCCACTAAAAGGCATATAAATTAGAAAAAACCAAAGAGATTGTCGAGGATAGCAATAAGAAAGAATTAAACTGGGGATAATTAAAGTAACAATTAAACCAATTTTAAGATCAACTATAAATGCTAAAGGTAAACCAATTACACAGCCAATTAAAATACAAATAACAGATAAATTGATTAATTTTTGTCTTGCTTGTCTTGCTTTACGTTTCTGAATTAATCTTTCTTTAAGACTTAAGCTAGGTTTGATAGTCTGGGATTTTTGTTTTCCTCGACGTTTTGTTTTGACCATGACGGATTTAATTAATTCGGTTCTTGGCAATAAATAACAATAATTGACTTATTTTCTGAACTAGTCTTGCTCTGTTTATTTCAGACAAGGTATGTTTGAGCAAGACAATGAATTAGCTTTTCCTCCAAGCAATAATCTGTATCAATCTTGTCTCATGTTTTTCTTAATGCCAACCGCACTAATCATTTATGAAAAAATATTATGAAGTTGTTTGTTCCAGGTCGTCTTTGTTTATTTGGTGAGCATAGTGATTGGGCCGGTGAATATCGCTTGCAAAATCCTTATTTATTACCAGGAATTGCTTTAGTTGTTGGCACAAATCAAGGCATTTATGGTGAAATTAAACCTCATCCTCAGCAATTAATTGTACGCATACCTGCTGATTTAGAAGTTACTCAGAAGATGCTGCAATTACCAATGAAGCAAGACGTTTTGGAAGCAGAAGCTAGTCGCGGAGGCTGGTTTAGTTATGTGGCAGGAGTGGCTTGTAAAGCTTTAACTAAATATCAAGTTGGAGGGCTAGAAATTGACAATTATTTAATCGATTTGCCCATTAAAAAAGGACTATCTTCTAGTGCAGCTATTTGTGTATTGGTAGCAAGAGCTTTTAATCAATTATATAATCTTAACCTAACGGTTCAAGAGGAAATGGAATTAGCTTATCGAGGAGAAAGAAGTACCCCAAGTCAGTGCGGTAGAATGGATCAAGCTTGTGCCTATGGTCATCAACCAATTTTAATGACTTTTGATGGCAGCTTAGTTACGGTTAAGTCGATTAGTGTTGGTTGTGATTTGTATTTGGTTATAGTTGACTTAGCAGGTAGTAAAAATACTCAGCTAATTCTTCAACAACTTAATCAATGTTACCCAATCGCTCGTAATACTATTCAAGAAAATGTGCAACAATATTTAAGTCAGATCAATACTCAAATTACTCAAGCAGCAGCGATCGCATTAGAACAGGGTGATAGCGCAGAATTGGGTAATTTAATGATACAAGCACAAAAAGCTTTTGACCGCTATGTCATGCCTGCTTGTCCATCTCAATTAACTGCTCCAATTCTTCATCAACTTTTGAATGAGCAATCAATTCAACCTTATATTTTTGGCGGTAAAGGAGTAGGTTCTCAAGGTGATGGCACTGCACAATTTATTGCCAAAGATTACCAAACTCAACAGCAACTAATTGAGCTTATTACTAACAAATTTCCATCGATGAAATGTCTACCACTGACTCTTAAAGCGAGTTGAATAATTAAATTCTCATTCCTAAACCAATGTTTTTCAAAGCTTATCTCTGTGTTTAGGAAGAAAACTGTTCCACTGGTAGCAGCATTTTGTTAAATTGTCATAGGCAAGTCTATTAAAGATTAAGTATAAATTTAACTACATTTTAAGGTAAGCCTATGGCATCGATACGGGAATACCATCAACAATTGGTCAGTAAAGAACGTTCTGCTGTAGAAATTGCAACAGAATATATGCAACGCATTGAAACCTTAGAACCAAAAGTGCGAGCTTTTTTGTCTGTTACTGCCGATTTAGCTTTCTCCAAAGCTAAGCAAGTAGATGCCAAAATTGCAGCAGGGGAAGAAATTGGTTTGCTAGAAGGCATCCCGACAGCAATCAAAGATAATATGTGTACCAAAGGAATTAAAACAACCTGCGGTTCGCAGATTTTAGCTAATTTTGTGCCTCCTTATGAGTCTACTGTGACCCAAAAGTTACAACAAGCTGGAGTTGTGGTAGTAGGAAAAACTAACCTTGATGAGTTTGCGATGGGTAGTTCTACAGAGAACTCTGGGTTTCAAGTTACTGCTAATCCTTGGGATTTAGAACGAGTTCCTGGCGGTTCTTCTGGTGGTTCGGCAGCAGCAGTAGCAGCAGCAGAATGTGTAGTTGCTTTGGGTTCGGATACAGGAGGATCGATTCGTCAACCAGCTTCTCTGTGTGGTGTGGTAGGATTAAAACCAACTTACGGTTTAGTCTCTCGGTTTGGTTTGGTTGCTTACGCTTCTTCTTTGGATCAGATTGGTCCTTTTGCTCGTACCGTCGAAGATGCAGCAATTTTACTAAGTGCGATCGCAGGATACGATCCTTCGGATTCTACCAGTCTTAAAGTAGAAATTCCTGACTATACTCAATTTTTACAACCTACTCTCAAAAAGGGTTTAAAGGTAGGAATCATCACCGAAACCTTTGGTGAAGGTTTAGATGCCACTGTAGCAGCAACTGTCAGAAATGCGATCGCTAAATTGCAAGAACTTGGTGCAGAAATCAAAGAAATTTCTTGTCCTAGATTCCGTTATGGTTTACCTGCTTATTATATTATTGCTCCTTCAGAAGCATCCGCTAATCTAGCTCGTTATGATGCTGTTAAATATGGTTTACGTCAAGAAGCAGATAATTTGGTAGGGATGTATTCTACTACTCGTGCGACGGGTTTTGGTACAGAAGTCAAACGTAGAATCATGCTAGGTACTTATGCTCTTTCTGCTGGTTACTATGATGCTTATTATCTCAAAGCGCAAAAAGTTCGTACTCTGATTAAGCAAGATTTTGAACAGGCATTTGAGGAAGTAGATGTGTTGGTATGTCCGACTTCACCAACTACTGCGTTTAAAGCAGGGGAAAAAACAGCCGATCCTCTTAGTATGTATTTATCTGATTTAATGACTATTCCTGTTAACTTAGCTGGACTACCTGGAATGAGTATTCCTTGTGGTTTTGATGATCAAGGTTTACCAATTGGGATGCAGTTGATTGGAAATGTATTACGTGAAGATATTTTATTTCACGTTGCTCATGCTTACGAACAAGCGACTGAATGGCACAAACAGCAACCAAATATACTCAGCTAATTAATTAAATTTCAGGGGAAGCGATTTTATCTTAGTAATTTTCCCCTGACTTTTGTTTACTTATCTCAAGTCCGTTTAATTAATTAAACAAAAACTTTTGACTTCTTTTTCTTCAAAGTGTAAGTATTCAACCAAACTCGATTTTAAAATTCGTCGGGAATAACCCATTGAGGTGGTGCAGTAAGTTTTTTCATTCTAGCAATCTCTGCAATTTCAAGCATTTGATCTAACGAAGTTTCGTCAATAAATTTAGAAGCTTCTTCACGGTATTCTTGATTAGGACAGCGATCGCCTAAAAGACAACCGTTAAGACAATCTACTGCACAGTTAACATTAGTTTCCATTGTCTCTATTTTGAGCTATTTAACAGCTATTCAATCTGTAGGCATTGTAATATAGCAATTCTATTTGAGTCATGAAAATTGTTAAAGAGGAAAGGCAGGAGGCAGAAGTTATTTTCACAAATGATTTAGGACCGCTATATGTTTTCTTTTTTTCAGTAGAAAGCTACACAAACGATAGCGTTTTTCAAACAAGTGAAATACATCTAAAACAGTGATCAATCAACAATCAACAAAAATTAAGAACTTGACTGTACTTAATTAATCTGAAAATAACTATAAATGTATTTTTAAATACATATTTGGAGAAAATTTTTTTGATTAATATATGTTTGCAATTATGATAAAAAAGTTTAACTAAAAGTAAACAAAAGTTGCCTTATTTTTCAAGTAATTTTGTAATTTTTAATAAATCGATTCAATCTAAATTAAAAGCCTGAACTAGACTTATGAAGGAATTGCGCCAATCAGTTTTTAGTTAACTGAATAAATACTTAAGGAGTAGAAAATTGAATTTACTGCTAGGAATATCTAATTGGTTATCGGGTGGTGCTTTATATCGTTACCAAAAACAATACGAGTCAACTCAACTTAAACTGAGAAATACTCTATCAGAGTTAGAAGTTCTCAGCGAACATTTTTATCAAACTCAACAGGAATTAGAGCAAACGAAAACTAAGTTACAAACTGTCCAATCTGAATTAGAAATTGCTCAATTAGAATGGTATAAAAATTCTGCTCAAAAACAAACAAATAATGATTGGTTAACCCACGTTAATCAGTCTGCCAAAATTATGGCTGTAAACTATTTATCTTTAATAGATACTAACGCTTTATGGGGATTTAATCTAAGTTCACCACAAGTAGATCAGAAAATTAATGGTGGTGCAATTGTAGTCAAAGGTTGGATTTTAGGAAAAAAAGCTCAAGTTAAATGCTTAAAAATAAGTTGTAATCAACAAATTCTTGCAGAAATTCCTGTTAACCTCCCCAGTGGATGGCTAGCCAAAAAATTTCCTCGTCTTCCCGAAGCCCAAAATAGTTATTTTGAAACTGCTATTACAATTAGTGGCGCACCTGAGCAAGCTGAGTTATTAATAGAAGCGATTTTTGTAGATCGAAGTTATCTTCCCCTAGCAACTTTCCAATTTCAAAATTTAGCTTTAGTTGCTGTTGGTTAAAAAGTCATGAAAATTAATTGGTTTTGCCCCCTCCCACCTGAAAAAACTGATATCGCTCACTATACGGCTAGGATTCTCAAAGAATTAAGTCAAAGAGCAGAAATTACTCTCTGGACTGATAAGCAAGTTTGGTTACCAGAATTAGAAGAGTATGGGCGAGTCATTCATTATCATCCTGAGCATTTATCTGATTCAGATTTCAAGAATGCTGATGTCAATATTTATCACATTGGTAATAATCAAGAATTTCATGGTTCGATTTGGCAAGTAAGTCGTCGTTATCCAGGAATTGTGGTTATTCACGATGTCAATTTGCATTATTTATTTACTTGTTTGTATCCTCGGTATTTAGAAGAAGGTACTGCGGATCGCAATGCTTATGTAGAATTAATGCTCAATAGTCATGGTGTCCATTGCCAACAAGATTTAAATAAATTTTTTGCTGGTAAACTAGATTGGAGTACGATCGCAGAACGTTATCCTCTTACTTTTGCAGCCGTAGAAAATGCTTTGGGGGTAATTGTTCACACTCAAGACGCTTACAATATTTTTACCAAAGATCGTAGATGTAAATGTCCTGTACTTTATTCTCCCTTACCTTATCCAGCTACTCCAATTCAGTCTGTCAGTAGAGATGAAACTATTTCTCGTCCTCCCTATCGTCTGATTGTGTTTGGATATTTGGGAGGGTTGTACCGTCGCGTACAGTCGGTATTAGAAGCTTTGGGAGGAATGGCAGCAAAAAATGCCTTTCATCTAGATATTTATGGACAAATTTGGGATGAAGACTATATTCGGGGACTAATCCAAAAATTTGGTTTAGAAAATGAGGTTACTCTTCATGGTTATGTGGAAGAAACAGAATTAGATCAAGCAATGGCTAACGCAGATCTGGCTTTCAATTTGCGTTATCCTACTGGAGGGGAAGCTTCTGGAAGTCAAATGCGGATTTGGAGTCATGGACTTCCTAGTTTAGTAACTCGGATTGGTTGGTACGCAGAGTTACCAGAAGATGCGGTGGTTTTTGTGAGTCATGACCGCGAAATTGCTGATTTAAAAGAACAATTACGCAATTTTTTGAACAATCCTGCTAAATTTGCTCAAATCGGTCAAAAAGGTCAACAGGTTTTAGCCAAACAACACCATCCTGATTTTTATAGCCGTAAAGTGGTGGAATTTGCTAAGGTAGTTGGTTTTTCTTGGCAAGTTAACCAATCCAGACTCAGTTTAGCTGTTGCTTCATCTCCTCAAGTTAGTGTAATTATTCCTACTTACAATTGTAGTCGTTATTTGAAAAAAGCGATCGCAAGTGTTTTGGAGCAAACCTACACTGATTATGAGTTAATTGTAGTCGATGATGGTTCGACGGATAATACTCAAGCAGTTTTACAACCACTACGCGATCGCATACGTTATACTAGCTTCCAACATAATCAAGGAATCTCGGTAGCACGCAATCGAGGCATTGAAATTGCTAGAGGAAATTTAATTACTTTTCTTGATGCTGATAATTGGTTATTACCTCATGCTTTGGAAGTACAAGTCAATTATTTTGCCCACCGTGCCAATGTGGGGATAATTAATAGTGGATTTAATATGATTAATAATCAAGGTGAAATCTTGAGAGAAATTAAACCTTGGTTACAATATCCTGAATTAAATTTAGCAACTTGGCTAACTCTTAAACCTATGTTAGCTAATACCATTATGGTGAGACGCGAATGGTTAGAATGGGCTGGAGGTTTAGATACAAATTTCCCTTACGCGGATGATCTTAATTTGATTTTTCGTTTGGCTTTGATGAATTGTCAAGCAGCTTGGTTACCTGAAATAACTGTATGTTGTCGTCAACCGAATAAAGATTTTATTCATCATACTCCTAAGAAAGCTAAATACACTGAAATAGCACTTAAAAATGTATTTAACCAAGGAAATTTACCTCAACCAGTGAAATCTTGTAAAAAACAAATTTTGTATCAAAGTTTCGTTTGGTTAGCTTGGAACTTATATCAAACTGGAAACAGTCATGAAGAAGCCGAATATTTACAAAAATCTCTAGAGTTTACTGATGATAAACCTGAAGAAATCATCTTTAATTGGGTAGAACATTTTAATAATTTTGCCTTCGATTATGGCTATGATTTTGATGCTTATGAATTTAGTAGCCAACCCGAATGGAAACAACTTTTACGTTCTATCCTAATTTAATAATTTCTAGCGTCCTTAGTGAAAAAATAGAAACCTAAAATGTTAAATCTGAGCAGAAGTTTTAAAAATATTCAATAAATTCCGAAGCTTTCTTCTCTTTTTAGAATATCAAGTCCGTTAACCCGTCATAATAACTTTGCTTCCTTCTAACTTCGGCCTTACCTTACCGATAACATAACTATTAAACAGGATATGATATAAGCTTTTTCGCATCTGTACAAAACTAAAAAATTTTAGTAATTAAGCTCATAACTTTTTTGTCAGTTGTAGCAATTTTCTGTTGTTTGTTTAAAGTTTAAACTTTTGAAATAATAATTGAGTTAAATAGATATACAAATTAAATTACATATAAAAAAAATAATTAACTAACTTTTGCCCTCTGCCTTCTGACAATAACCTATGTTAACAAATCTTAGAGGATTGCTATAGTTATGCAAGAAAGCAAAAAAAAACTTTGTTTAATATATGCTAACTGTCAAAGAGATCTGATCAAATCTCATTTAGAACTCTCTGAAGAAGTGCTAGCTAATTATCAGTTTGTTAGTATTCCTTATCATTTTAAGGCGATTCAGAATAACTTTGTCATCCCAGAAGAAATATTAACTAAAACTGGTTTATTTATTTATCAACCGATCGCAGATACTTACGGACAACAAAGTACAGCAAGTATTATTAGTAGATTACCAGCTAATTGTCACAAAATTTCTTTTCCTTATATTTATTTTAAAGGTTATCATCCTCAGTTTACTAAACTAGATAGTCAGAACTTACAACAAAGGTTTATTAATGATGGTTCTAATTTAAATGATGCTAATATTATTCGTTTGGTTAAGCAAGGCTACACTAATGAAGAAATTATTCAATTAATTAGAGATAAAAATTTCTACACTTCAGAATTTTTACAACATAATGTAAATCAGACTCTTCAAGAATTATCTCAAAGAGAACAAGTTACCGACATCAAAATTGTTGATTTTATCCGCCGTCATTATCAACAACATTATTTATTTTATATTCCTGCTCATCCATCTAATCTGATCGGATTAAAAGTAACCAACCAAATTTTAGCTAAACTCAATTTTAATCTTTTAATTAACGCTCATCCCGAAGAACAATTAGCAACTTTTAAAATTCCAATTTATCCTAGTGTAATTAATCATTTGAATTTACATTTTATTAGTGATAGCACTAAATATAAACCATTAGCTTTACTCAATGATGAGTTAGATTTTAATACTTGTTCGCAACAATATATAGAATCTTATCGTCGAGTTTTAGCCGAAGAAAAGCAAGCTATTACTAATAACTTATCTTTATCAACTACCTCCATAAAATCCGTGAACAATTCTCCTTTTCGTATCTCTGTGATTGGTGGCTCTAATTCTCTGATGAGAAACGGTTACACTAAATATTTATCTGATCATCTTGCTCAAGCTATCGAACGTCCAGTTATCCTTAATTATTTTGCCTTGGGAGGAGTTACAAATCTTTTTGGAGCAATTCAAAATATCAGAAATAATGTTCCTCAAAAAAGTGATTTAATTTTGTTTGAATATTGTGTTAACGACCGTAAAGCAATTAATCAAGGTAAATATTCGATTAAATTGGCGGGTAGAGCTTTAGAAGGTTTTATTAGAAGAAGCAAAACAATTAATCCTAATTGTCGGATTATTATTTTAATTTTTGGTACTAATAGTTCTGATTACTATGATAATTGTTGCCAGGTATCAGCTTTATATGAAGCGATCGCAAAACGGTATGAGATTCCTGTAATTAATATCTCGGAAATTTTATTAAAAACTGAAGGAATAAAATTTATTAAATCTTTGTATGAACCTAAAGATAATGCTCATTACTCTAAAGAAAAAGGAGTACAAATAGTTTCACAAATTATTACCCAAGAAATTATCAACAGAAGTTTGTTATCTCAACCAATTCGTAAGTTAGAAGATTGCTATCGGATTTATGCTAATAACTTACAATACTTAAAATTTACCAGGAAGTTCCAACCACAATCTTTATGTGGTAATTACGAACAATCAGTGTTCAAAAATAGTTTGTTTAATGAATCAATTTACACCTTAAAACAAGGCTCAACTCTGAGGCTAAATCTTAAAGGACAACTTTTAGGATTAATTATTAAATCTGATTGGTATGATGGTTTTTTTCAAGTTAAATTTGGTGAACAAAGTCTTGTTACTAGTTCTTTTTCAGAATGGGTTCAATCACCAGAATCAGCCAATCTTAATTTAATTACTTTACCTTACCAAAAATTTTCTTTCTCCAAAGAACCTCAATCTTTATCTATTTCTGTGTGTCCAAACCCACCAGAGAAATTTGAGTTAGATTGGCATAAAGTACTACCTCAAGTATCACCTGCTAACTGGAAATTAAGTATAGCTGGAATTGCTTATTTAGGAGAAATAATTTAATTGTTTTTGTTTAAGGTAGAAAATAAAATTTAGTTTGTTTTAAGTTATAGCAATACGTTTTTGGGTTAAAACATGATATTTTTTGTCTGTATGATTCATGAATCTTATTTTTGTTTAGTCTTGCTATATTTAAAAGATTTATAATTAAACAATATTAAACTGGGATCAATTTTTCAAATTAATCCCAAAGCTCTTGCTAAGTTTGAATTTGTCAAAAATATTAAACTTGTAGACTTGGTTAGCGATAATCAGTAGTTGTTGTTCTAGTAGGGTCGTTATATACTGTATTATTGTGGCGTTTATTTTTACCAGCTAGACCAGCTAGTCCAATTAGACCTAGTAATCCAAGCCAACCCCAATCAAAATTATTATCTTCCTGTACGTATCCCTCTTGAGTAGGGGGAACTTGAGTTTGAGCTTGAACAGAAACCATCGGTACAACAGCTAAACTAGTTGCGATCGCGCTAGCTGCGAGCAATTTAGATAATTTAATATTCTTCATTCTTAAGACTCCTTTTCAGACTTGTTTTATTATTTATAAGGCTAAAGAAACCTCCAAAGAATTTAATCAGTCTTTAGCCAGAAACTAGTAAATATTTTTTCAGCAATATTTTGAGTAAAAACGAAACAGAATCAGTCTTTAATTCCTAAAAACATTTCTTTTCGTAAATCTTCACAAAAATCTTAAAACGATCCGACTAAAGATAGAGTTAGCCTCAAATTTTGCTAGCAACAATAAAGTTAGGTGCGATTATTTTCAGATCCACAAAATATTAAATAGTCGCGCCTTCACTAAGATACATTGCGTTAAAAATTAAAGAAGAAAATTATGTTTCACAACTTAGAAATGATGCTGGGATTATACAGCACTCACTTTTGGCTTGCTAAAGTTCGAGTTCCAACACCCCCAACAACACCTACACCAATCAATCCTCCACCAGTAACAACACTTCCTTTCCCAGTGCCTCAATTTTTCGTGGCATTGCTGGCAGGAGTAGTAATTGCTTTTGCTTTCCAGTTTCTGTTAACCAACTTTACTTTAGCAGCAGGAATTTCTGCGGGAGCTAACCCTCTAGAAGCCGAAGCTGAGGAAACTTGGGGAAGTAAGTTCCAAGAAGTCGAATCTAAAGTAGGATTTTGGGCTTTAATAACCGTTAATATTGCTCTGTTTATCGCTTGTTTCTTGGCGATTAAACTAACCTTCATTAACAACATTAGTTTTGCAGCAATTACGAGCATTGTAATCTGGTCAATCTTTTTCTTGCTGCTGCTGTGGCTTAGTTCCAAAGCAATTGGTTCCGTTGTGAGTTCTGTAGTTGATACAGCATCTTCAGGAATGCAAGGTATAGGAGCGATCGCAACAACTGCTCTGAGTGCTAATGCGGTTAATGCTCGTGTAGTTAATACAGTAGAAGAATCTATTGGTGCAGTTCGTCGTGAATTAACTTCGGCAATTGATCCAACCATCGTTAAGGATACAGTACAAGATTACTTAGGTAACTTGAAACCATCTCAACTAAATCTCTCGGAAATTCGGGAAAATTTCCAAGATTTACTCAAAAATTCCGATTTACAATCCATATCACCCGATAACTTAAAAAATATCGACCGCCAAACTTTTGTAAATTTAGTTAGTAGTCGTACAGATTTTTCCAAACAGGATCTTAATCAGATTGCAGATCAACTAGAAAAAGTCTGGCAAGAAGTAATTGGTGAGCAACAGCAGAACAGTTTATTGCCAGAATTACTGAACTTTTTGCAAAAAGCTTCTCCAAACGAGTTGAAATCCGAGCAATTAAATCAAAAACTCAATCAATTGCTGGAGGAAACCAATAACCAGTCGACTTTTACAACACAAGCTATGCAGCTTGGTTTGGCTAAACTAATTGACACAGTTCTCCAACGAGTAGATCTTTCCGATGTAGATGGACAAAAAATTATCGAGCAATTACAACAGCTTAAAGACCAAGGTACAGAACAAGTAAAACAACTTACCTCGTCATCCTCTAACCCAATTCGAGGGGATGTAGAAGAATACTTGCTCAATTCCCAACCTTGGCATCTCAACCGAGAAACCATTAAGCAAGAATTTAAAGAGGTAATTTACGATCCAGAAGCAGCACCGAGTTTAGTGCGAAGTCAATTAGAACAACTCAATCGTGATGATTTGGTAAACATCTTAAATCAAAGAGATGAGTTTAGTTCCGAGCAAATAAACGAACTGGTTGATTCCCTCGAAAGTATCCGTCAGGAAGTTTTGTCCCAGGTTGCCAATGCAGAATCAGAAGAAAAATCACAAGATCTTCATTCTCGCGTAGAAAATTATCTTCGTTCTACTAGTAAAGAAGAACTAAATCCTGAAGCAATTGAACGCAACTTTAAAACACTTCTCGAAGATACAGACGCAGGTGTAGAAGAATTAAGCAATCGCCTTTCTCAATTCGACCATGATAGTTTGAAACAACTGCTTTCCCAAACTAGAGAAGATCTAAATGAAGAAGAAATCGACCAAATCCTGAATCAGCTATTAAGTACACGCGATCGCGTTAATTCAGAAGCTCAGGAAATGCAAGAAAAAGCCCAATTTCAAGCTCAAGAACTAGGGCAAAAAGTAGAATCCTATTTGCGGGATACTAAAAAAGAAGAACTAAATCCAGAAGGTATTAAGGAAGACCTCAAAACTCTTCGAGATAAACCGCAAGCTGGAATCAAAGCCTTGCGAGAAAGACTCTCTCAATTTGACCGCGATACGGTAGTAAAATTACTTTCCGAACGAGGAGATTTAAACGAAGAGGAAATTAATCAATTTATTGATCGCTTTGAAGAAATTCGAGATAATCTCCTGCACGCACCGCAAATGTTAGCGGGTAAGGCTCAGGAGCAATACGAAGATGTTACTAGTAAGATTGCTGATTATTTCCGTGCTACTAATTTAGAGGAACTAGACCCCGACAGCATCAAACAAGATTTACAGCAGCTATTTGACGATCCGCAACAGGGAACTAAAGCTCTGAGAGAAAGATTTTCGCACCTGGATCGAGAAACTCTAACCAAGCTGTTGAGTCAACGAGAAGACCTCAGTGAAGAGCAGGTTAATCAGTATATCGACCGAGTTCAAGCGGCAATTCAAGGTATTGTTAAAACACCCCGACGCTTGGCAAGTCGTACTCAAAAACAAATTCAAGATTGGCAAAGTTCTTTTGAAAATTACTTACGTTCCACTAATAAAGAAGAACTAAATCCAGAAGGCATTAAACGCGATTTACAAACCTTACTCAAAGAGCCAGGAACGGGATTAAGCCAAATTAGCGATCGCCTTTCTGAAATTGACCGTGATACGGTAGTAGCTCTTCTTTCGCAACGGGAAGATATTTCCGAAGCAGAAGCCAACGAGATTGTCGAACGAATTGACTCTGTGCGCCATCAATTACTCGAACAATTTCAGGCAATTCAACAGCAAGCCCAATCGGCGATTGAAGGAACATTTGACAAGATTCGTAATTACCTCAACTCCTTAGAGCGTCCCGAACTCAACTACGATGGAATTAAGCAAGACTTAGAAAAACTGTTTTCAGATCCAGAAGCAGGAGTTGATGCCTTACGCGATCGCGCCTCTCAATTTGACCGCGACACTATAGTTGCCCTGTTGAGTTCCCGCGAAGATATTTCTGAGCAAGATGTCAATCGAATCATTGACCAAGTTGAATCAGTACGCGATCGTTTTCTTAATCGTCTCGAACGTATTCAGCAGAAAACACAAGCAAGAATCGATGAGATTAAGCATAATGCTCGCGAACAAGTCATTCAAGCCCGTAAAGCGACAGCAACTGCTGCTTGGTGGTTATTTGGTACAGCTTTGACTTCGGCTGGTGTGGCAGTGCTAGCTGGCGTTATGGCAATACGTGGTCTAGCTATATTTAGTTAGTTATCCTCAAATAAAACCGTTTCTCACTAATAGCTGATCGAAGGTTTGTATTAGTTCAACAACAAAGGTGACACATTATTTGTAGGGGCAACTTGTGAGTTGCCTCTATTTTAATATAAAAATCTCTGATAACTGTTGATGTAACCTATTGGGTATTTTTATAAAAAATCAGATCAAATACAATGACTCAAAAACGTATATAAAAAACTTCCTTTATCGCCACCTCATCGCAACGAATTCTTAAATCCTCACCTCCTTTGTATAGAAAAATCATGCTGGACTAACAGCGTTTTATCTATGCAAGTATTTTTGCGTAATGTATTATATACTTGCATAAAGCCAATTTTTGTATCGATAAATATAAACAGGCTATTTACAGCAGTATTTGAATTGTTTAGTTCCGAACGATACCTAATGAAAATCAAAAGACAATATTTTTTCTTGTCCGGCTTAGTGGGACTTTTGGTTGCATTCAGTGGATTATTTCTTAACCAATCATTTTCGTCTTCAGCATCACAGATACTATTAGCTCAAAGACCAGTCACACTGACCGTATCTGCAGCAGCCGACCTCAACTATGTGTTTAAAGAAATCGGTGCTTTATGGGAGAAAGAAACAGGAAACAAAGTCACCTTTAACTTTGGTTCTACAGGACAACTAGCGCAACAAATAGAACGTGGTGCGCCTGTAGATTTATTTGCTGCTGCTAACAAGTCATACATTGAAGACCTTGACAAAGAAGGATTAATCGTATCCGACACAAAAGCTGTGTATGGTAGAGGACGAATTACTGTCTGGACAAGAGAAGATAGTAAACTCAATCCCAAAGACATTCGAGAGTTAACCAAACCGGAATATAAAAGAGTAGCGATCGCTAATCCCGATCATGCTCCCTACGGTATCGCTGCTAGAGAAGCATTTCAGACAGTAGGTATCTGGGATGCAATCAAGCCGAAACTGGTACTCGGTGAAAACATCGCCCAAACTCAACAATATGCGGAAACTGGCAATGTTGATGTTGGTATCGTGGCTTTATCTTTAAGCGTCAATAGACCAGGAAAATGGGAGCTAATTCCCGAAAATCTACATCAACCCATTGACCAAATGTTAGCTGTAGTCAAAAAGAGTAAGTATCAGACACAAGCCCGAGAGTTTGCCCAATATATTAACGGGCCGACAGGCAGACCATTGATGAAGAAATATGGTTTTGTTTTACCCGAGGAGAAAGCAAATTAATGGATTGGTTTCCTTATATATTATCATTGCAAGTCACCGCACTAGCTACAGTATTGCTGTTAGTTTTTGGACTGGGAATAGCAATTTTTTTAGCTCGTGTCCGTTTCAGAGGTGAATTAATCATATCGACAGTGCTGAACTTGCCTTTGGTACTACCTCCTAGCGTGATTGGTTTTTACCTATTGCTAGCTTTAGGTCGAGGTAGCCCGATACTGGAATGGTTTGGGATCGATATTTTATTCACATGGCAAGCAGCAGCGATCGCTAGTGCCATAGTTGCGTTGCCCCTAATTGTCGAAGCAGCCAGAGCCGCCATTTTAGATGTCAATCCGGAATTAGAAGCAGCAGCCCGTACTCTGGGAGACTCGGAAATTAAGGTGTTATGGCGAGTCACACTACCTTTGGCTCGTTCGGGAATTTTGGCAGGCTTTATCTTAGCAGTCGCCAGAGCTTTAGGTGAATTCGGTGCAACCTTAATGGTGGCAGGAAATATCCCCGAACGCACCCAAACCTTACCCCTGGCTATTTATGATGCTGTGCAGAACCAAGAGTATGGTAAAGCCAACTTGATGGTACTGGTGATGACTTTTTGGGCATTTCTGTTGCTGTTATGGGCGCGTAGCCTGGAACAGCGTAGACAAAAGCGTTCTACTGAGAAAATAATCAAAACTAAGAATGCAGCTTTTAGTAGACATTCACAAACAACTAGCCAGTTATCCTCTAGAAGTGAAATTTAATCTAGAGGGGCGAGTGCTGGGAATATTGGGTAGTTCTGGTTCTGGCAAAAGCATGACTTTACGTTGTATTGCGGGGCTTGAAACTCCTAAGCGGGGTCGCATTGTCGTTAATGGAAGGGTTTTGTTTGATTCATCCCAACGAATTAACCTGCCAATTCGCTTACGCCGTGTGGGGATTGTCTTTCAAAACTACGCCCTATTTCCCCATTTGACAGTTGCCGAAAATATTACCTATGGGTTACAAAATTTGTCGAGTGCAGAACGTCAGCACCGCTTGGCAGAACAAATAGCCAAATTACAACTGTCTGGCCTAGAGAATCGCTATCCACAGCAGCTATCTGGCGGACAACAGCAGCGCGTAGCTTTAGCAAGGGCTTTAGCAGTAGAACCAGAAGTATTACTGTTAGATGAACCCTTCTCGGCTCTCGATACTCACCTGCGACACCAACTGCAAGAACAACTGATTGAGACATTGAGTAGCTATCAAGGGGTGACGCTATTTGTTACCCATAATTTAGAAGAAGCCTATGAGATTTGTGAACATCTGTTAGTTATTTCCCAAGGGCAGGCGATCGCTTACGAGCAAAAACAATCTATTTTCGAGCGTCCAGCTACTTACACAGTTGCCCAACTAACTGGCTGTAAAAACTTCTCTCTAGCCAAAGCAATTTCCCCCACCCAAGTAGAAGCCAAGGACTGGGGCTGTACTCTCAAAGTCATCGAACCAATTCCTCAATCATTGGCATATGTAGGAATTCGCGCCCATCATCTTACCTTTCCCAATGAACCCAACACTGAAAATACCTTCCTCTGTTGGTTGGCTCACACCAGAGAAACACCCCATAGAATGACGCTTTATCTCAAGCTACACACTCTACCAACTCAACCAAACGATTACCACATCCAAGCCGAAGTATTTAAAGAAAAATGGTCAACTATCAAAGACCGTCCTTTTCCTTGGTATGTCAAGTTAGATCCACTCAAGCTGTGTTTAATGCAATCATAAACACTTAGTTTACTGCTGCCATTGCCCTCGCCGTCGCATCAGCAGTAGTAGCTGAGAAATTAAAACCATAACTGGTAACTCAATCAAGGGGCCAATGACTAAGACAAGCGCAATTAAAGGACGATGGGGAAATGCAGAAGCAGCAATTGCTATGGACAGTGGGGAATTACGAGCCAAAGTGGTGCAGCTAAGACAAGCAACCTCTGGGTAGGAAAACTTTAAGTAACGTCCTATCACTTGACCTAAGACAAAATTAACCACGAAGAACAGAACAACAGGGATAAACAGTTGAAATATGAATTCTGGATGCTGTATGACTACCTTTCCTTGTGAAGCGAAGATAGTAGCGATCGCTAAATTAAGGCAGATTACTTGAAATATTGCCATCTTTGCAACCACACCTTGCCATCTGAGGATGAATTGTCGGGAAATGGTTGCTACCAACAAAGGTAAAAATAATACCCAAAACAAACTCTCAAAAAGTTCCATTAGGTTGATTTCTACCAATGTCCCGGCAAAAATCAATAGATACACTGGTAGCAAAATAACTTGCAACACTAAATTTAGTGGCAGTAAAGCAGTTGCTAAAGCCACATCTCCACGGGCAACACCTGTAAACACAAGATACCAATCAGTACAAGGTGTAACCATCAACATAATTAGCCCCACCCTCAAATCGGGGCTATCTGACAAAAATAGATAACCATTAATCCAAGTGAAGATGGGAGTCCAGAAAAAGTTAATGATCAGGCTTGTTGATGTCACTTTAAAATTTCGTAACCCTCGTCCCAAGCCCTTTAAAGGTATTGGTAAGAAAGTTGCATACAGCATCAAAGCCAATAACGGCACAATTATCTTTGGGGCTATATTCGCAACCCATCCTATCTGAGCTAATGCCAATCCTACAAAAACTGAAAGCAGTACTAAAAATGGCTGTACCTTCTCAAATAATGGCATTACTTTACTATGGAGCTAATTACAGCTAATAGTAAAAACATATCACTCAATCACAGCTACAACCTCTTAAAAATAAGCACACTGAACAACGTAGTAACTATGGCACAGGGTACATCTAATAAATCTGCTCTCAAATTTGTAGTGATCTTAGGTATAGTTAGCCTCTGTGCTGATGCTACCTATGAGGGTGCAAGAAGCATTACAGGTGCGTATTTAGGAGTTTTAGGGGCTAGTGGTTTTGTCGTCGGGCTAGTAGCAGGTTTAGGAGAATTAATCGGCTATTGTTTTCGTCTTTTTATTGGCTATCTCAGCGACCAAACCCGTAAATATTGGCGAATTACCACAATTGGTTATGCGCTCAATACGGCAGTTGTACCACTCTTAGCCTTAGCAGGAAGTTGGCAAGTCGCTGCGGCATTGATGATTGGTGAACGCACTGGTAAAGCAATTCGCACTCCACCTAGAGATGTGCTACTGTCCCACGCGGCTTTGAGACTGGGAGGCGGTTTTGGTTTTGGCTTGCACGAAGCACTTGACCAAATTGGTGCAGTGATGGGGCCACTGGCTGTGGCGACGGTGGTTTATCTTCAGGGTGAATATCGGGGCGGTTTTGCAATTCTTATCGTACCTGCTGTAGTTGGGATGATTGTGCTTTTGGTAGGGCAGAGAATTTACCCGAATCCCCGTGATTTTGAACACCAAATTCCTACATTAGCGGACAAAGGACTACCTCAAAGATTCTGGATTTATTTAGGGGCTGTAGCATTCCTGGCCGCAGGCTTTGCTGATTTTCCATTAATTGCTTATCACTTTCAAACTCAAGCGATCGCCACAGGCAATACAATTCCCCTACTATATGCTTTGGCAATGGGGGTTGATGGGATTGCCGCACTGATATTTGGACGTTTATTTGACCGCTTTGGCATATCTATCCTAATTTTTGCGGCTGTTTTGTCTTCAATGTTTGCACCCTTAGTCTTTTTCGGCAACATCAATTTAGCAATATTGGGAATGGTCTTGTGGGGGATAGGGATGGGAGCGCAAGAATCAATTTTGAAAGCAGCAGTGGCAGCAATGGTGCCAATTGAAAAACGTGGCTCTGCTTTTGGCATATTTAACACAGGCTATGGTGTGTCTTGGTTTTTAGGTAGTGCTTTGATGGGAATTTTATACGATAGGTCAGTGAGTACTCTAATTCTTTTTTCAGTCATCATTCAGCTTGCTGCCATTCCGATTCTGCTGCTTGTTAATAGGAGTGGATCGAGAAATTAAAAGCATGGCTAGAATTTGCGTATAAAAGTTAACCATTATCTTGCTTTTTCAGCATTGCCTTTAGTACTGGTATCGCTAGTACAAATTGGGAATCAGAATCAGCGATCGCGTAGTGACTCCCCTAGAGTATTGCTTTCGTTAACTCGATTAAAAATCGAAATTTTACCTAAAATACTAGTTTGATTTACCCTGATTATATAATTTCAAAAACACAATAACCAAGATGTGGTGAAACAAGAAGTTCTTCGTAATAACTTAAAACAAATCAGAACCCGCTTGGGCATGAACCAGCAAGATTTGGCTAACTTAGCTGGGGTGACTCGTCAAACTATTAGCGGTGTAGAGTCAGGACAGTATGCTCCCTCGACTACAATATCCTTACGTTTGGCGAAAGCTCTTGGTTACCAAGTAGAAGACTTGTTTTGGCTAGAGGAAGATTTACCAGAAATTGAGGCTGTGCCTGCTCAAAACTTACCAGTGGGGCAGGACTTGCGAGTAATTTTGGCACGGGTAGGCGGACAATGGGTGGCGCATCCTCTAATTGGCAAAGATGCCTTTCGGACTGAGATGATTCCTGCTGATGGTGCAGCAAATCACTTGTCTTTAATGGATACCGTTCTGGTCAAACTTTTAGATGACCCCAAAAAGTTGTACAACACCGTAGTTTTGGCTGGTTGTTCCCCTGCACTCTCTCTATGGGCAAGAGCCGCCGAACGTTGGCATCCAGAATTACGGGTACACTTCACTTTCGCTAACAGTATGATTGCCTTAGAACGCTTATACCGAGGCGAAATTCACATCGCTGGGATGCATTTATACTGTCCGCAGACAGGGGAGCATAATACGCCCTTTGTGCATCGTGTATTAAAAGATAAAGCAGCAGTTCTAATTAACCTTGGTGTTTGGGAAGAAGGACTTTTGGTACAACAGGGGAATCCCAAGCAATTAAAAACCATTGCTGACTTAGCACAGCCTGGGGTGACGATAGTTAACCGCGAACAGGGTTCTGGTAGCAGGGAGTTACTAGACAGGAAACTTAAAGAGCAAAAAATATCTTTTACTGCCGTACAAGGATTTGATCAAATCGTCAGTAATCATCAAGATGTAGCATTAGCTGTAGCTACGGGAAAAGCAGATGCAGGAGTAAGTTCAGCATCTATCGCTACTGCTTTTGGGCTAGAATTTATTCCCTTACATCAGTCACGGTACGACTTGGTAATTCTCAAGCAATATTTGGAAGAAGCACCTGTACAACAACTACTCGGTACTTTGGGACATCGACAGGTGATTTCACAACTGCAAGCACTCGGTGGTTATGATACCAACTTAACTGGCGAGGTTGTAGCCACAGTAGAAGCTGTTAGTAACGGTAAGCACAATTAGCAAAATATATTAACTTTAACTATCGAATTCAGTCTATACTTACTCGGTAACAACTTTCCAGGCTTGATTCCAAGGAAAACCTCCTACTTCTAAACCTGCAACTTCAGTGCTTGCTTTAACAATAGTCTTTCCCTGACGCTGACGTAAATTTACATTCAATTCTCCCCTAGTTGTATCTCGACAATTAAAAACTAAACCTTTAGCGGTTGGTGTTCGGACATAAGTACCAGGCAAATCTGTTTTACCGACAAGAGTAACTTCAAAATCTTGATTGACAGCTTGCATCTGCCATGTTCCCCAAGGTTCAATCTGCCAACTAATCTGAGCATTCCAGGGGACAAATTCATAAAATTCGCCTTGATAATGAATTCCAATCATGGCAACTTCTTCTTGCCACCCTAATACCTTCCTAACTCCTCCTCCTGCTGTCAAAGCTAAACCGCTTTGGTTATTAAAACTATTACAATTAATCCAAAACCACTTCTGGGGAAAAGAGCGTCCCCAATTTTTTTCACTATAAGCTGGTGCATCGGTAAATTGATATACTTTTCCTTGCCATTCAATCCAACCAGTCGCCAAACCATGAGCCATTAAAATTTGCCATCCAGGTTCAAAAATAGGCAAATAAGATAACCATCCTGCGGTTGCTTGAGGATTAAAAGGATTTCCCCAACTATAAATCGGTTTAGTTTGATATAACCAACGACAAGACTTATTACTACCTGGATCACAAATATAGCCTTGATTTAAAGTAGTTGTTACTTGATAACCTTGTTTAATACAAGCTTCAAATTGATCAGCAGATATTAATTGAGGCGTTATCGCTTTTGTTGTTTTACCCCAATGTCCTAAACCTAAATAATCTTTAACTGCCCAAAATTTTTTCAGATTGGGAAAAGTACGACAAATGTATTCTTCATCAATACCTAGAATTTGTGCAGCACCACCACTATTAGCTTGCTCGCCACTAGGGTCTTCAATAGAATACATAAAAGCAAAAGTTTGAGCAATCTCGGGTATAGTAACGCGAAAATACCAACCTTCAAAAAAACCCTGAGATTTAAAAAGACAGTTATTAGCTTTCTGCCAATGATAACCACTATGAGGAGTTGGTAAGGGTGAACCGTAGTTTGTTCCTAATTGAGGTTGGAAAAATTGAAACATTTAGCAATTGGTTAACAATAATTCAACTTAAACAAAATAAGAAATAGGAAAAAGTATATATTCTAAAAAAAATAGTTTCCAAATAAATTGATAAAATTGCGCGATCGCAGTTTTTTCTTCTAAATCAACTTTTTGACTACGCCACCACAATAGTCCTAAAAGAATGAGATGATAACCAATAAAAAAGCTACAGCTAAAATCAGTTAGCCAAAATATCCTTGCTAAAATCATTCCTAAATAACAAAAAGTAATTACTCCGAGGGAAAGATTTAGTACGGCTGGCTTACCTAGAATTAAAGTAAAAGTAGTGATATTGTATTGTTTATCTCCTTCGAGATCGGGGACATCTTTAAAAATCGCGATCGCTATCGTAAAAAAGAGAACAAATAAAGTTAATACCCAAACATAGGAATTTAACAACTCTTGACCAGTTAATTTTTGACTGTAGTGTAAAAATAAGCCAAGATTTACGACAATACCGCGAACTGTAAAAATACAGAATGCAGCTAAAAAAGGAAATTGTTTTAAGCGAATTGGTGGTAGAGAATAAGCTGTGCCAATAATTAAACTAATACCTACCGTAGCTAATAACCAAATTCCCGAGCAAGCTGCAATTACTAAGGCTAAAATTCCTGTAATGGCAACAATCAATTTGCCTTTTTGAAGCGAAAATTCACCAGCAGCAAGCGGTAATGATGGTTTATTGATGCGATCAATTGCTACATCCGATAATTGGTTTAACCCCACAATATAAATATTGCCACATAAGCAAGCAATCCAAGCAGCCAGAAGTTGTTCTAAATTTAGCCAAGTAATTGAGCTATTAGTAGTTGCCAAGGCTAAAAAATAGATCGCAAAGACACTCAGACTAGTACCAATAATGGTATGGGGACGAGAAAATTTCCAAAAACTAAAGAAAAAACTCATCAATCAAGATTGTTATCTTACCAAAGTCAAATATAACGCGATCTTGGCTAACCTTAAAAATGATTATTTAAAAAAGCTAACTAATCACTAATTTTTTGAGTGAATTAGCAAATTACTGCATGGTAATAGTTATTACATTATTGTTACAAAAATTAGATTAATAAAACTACTCGGTTGTTGAGACTAATTTTTTTTTATTTGGATTCAAAACACCAACAAGTTAAGTATACGTAGGAAATTTTACGAGCTAAAAAACACTCAAGTAATTAATTGTTCAGTATAAACAAAAAATATTGAGCAAATCACAGAAATACTTTTGATTTTTGTTAAGTTATCTGTTTCTTTGCAAGAAATTATTAAAAAAAACCAAAAACAAACTTAACTCGGGAACAATCAAGAACAAAAGAAATTCGTCTGTTGCATAAAGAAAATCAGACCCTTCCTCAGAAAAAAAGTAGTTTAATTAACAACAAAATACGTATTTATACGGAGACTAAGTTAAACTACGGAACATTTCAAAAAAAAACTGGCAGTGATGTTCTTTTTTCCTTTTAAGTTGGGCAATCTAATGAGTGAGGAGTGATCCAACCCTGATTTTCAAGCTAAGTCGTCATTGAGAAAGCAATATGTTAGCTAGTTCTTTATATGTTGAGACCGAAGAAGACTATTCTATTTCTGCTTACGATCTAGAGTTAGAAGAAAGTAACTATAGCTCTGGAAAGTTAACAGATGACCTGGTAGAACTAGATTTAGAAAATATCGATCTAGACAATGGGGTTAAAAGAGGAAATAGAACTACTACTGACTTAGTCAGGCTGTATTTACAAGAGATCGGTCGCGTTCCTTTGCTAGAACGAGATGAAGAGGTTTCAGAAGCCCAAAAAGTTCAGCGTCATATTAATATCATAGAGCAGCGAGCTAAAGCTGCCAAGAAGGGAGATCAAATTTTGCAAGAGTTTGTTGAGCTAATTGATGCTCACGACCGTTTAGTCTCCCAACTAAGCCATCGTCCTTCTTTGAGAAGATGGGCTCAAACTGTGGGCATGGAAATTCCCCTACTCAAAGAACGCTTATCAGTAGGTAAACATCGTTGGGCAGAAGTTGTTAACTGTAGTGTTAAAGAACTAGAAAGAATTCAACGAGATGGTATTCGCGCTAAAGAACACATGATCAAAGCTAATTTACGCTTGGTTGTGTCTGTAGCCAAAAAATATCAAAATCGAGGCTTAGAATTACTCGATCTAATTCAGGAAGGAACTCTTGGTTTAGAACGGGCAGTAGAAAAATTCGATCCCACTAAAGGCTATCGCTTTAGTACTTATGCTTATTGGTGGATTCGTCAAGGAATCACAAGAGCGATCGCAACTCAAAGTCGTACTATTCGTCTTCCAGTCCACATCACTGAAAAACTCAACAAAATCAAAAAAGCTCAACGAAAGATCTCTCAAGAAAAAGGACATACTCCTCGGATTGAAGATCTTGCTCAAGAATTAGATATGACCGCAGGACAAATTAGAGAAGTATTACTGCGTGTACCCCGTTCCGTCTCCTTAGAGATTAAAGTCGGAAAAGAAAAAGATACAGAGTTAGGAGATCTACTAGAAACAGAAAGTGCTTCTCCAGAAGAAACTTTGATGCGAGAATCTTTGCAAAAAGATTTGCAATATCTTTTGTCAGAACTAACTAGCCGTGAACGAGAAGTAATTCAGATGCGTTTTGGTTTTGGTGGCGAAAAACCTTTTTCTTTGGCAGAAATCGGTCGTTGTTTAGAACTGTCTCGCGAAAGAGTCCGCCAAATCGAAGCTAAAGCTTTACAAAAACTTAGACAGCCTAGACGCAGAAACATGATTCGCGATTATCTAGAGTCTCTTAGTTGAATTATGAAGGAAGAAGGTGCAAAATTAACGCTTTCTTCCTTTTTTTATTTAATTAATTCTAATTATTGTTGATTATCTAGAGCTATAGCAACCTAATTATAATTTAGGACTCTTGATAATAATCTCAAGCAACTTAAATCTGTGCCTCAAGTTGATGCTGCTAAAAGCAACAAAAGCATAATAATATTTAAAATACTTGTTAGGTGAGCAGCATTTATAACTAAAGCAATAATGATTAAATATCAAATAAAAATTGGAGTTTTATTAGGGCTAATCTTATCTATACCTTTATCAGCAACCGCAGCAACTGTATTAGAAAATATTCAAAAAACTGGAGTAGTTAAAGTAGCAATCAGGGAAGATGCTGCACCTTTTGGTTACACAGATACCACAGGCAATCTTCAAGGATATTGTCTAGATTTTTTTAGTTTGCTCGAAAAAAAATTAATTAATCAACTTAAAAGAAATACACTTATTTTTAGGGTTTTAAAATCTCGAGTTGATAATCGTTTTGATTTAGTCACAGAAGGGTTTGTTCAGCTAGAATGTGGCCCTAATACTATTCGATCGCAACTTCAAGAACAAGTTGTATTTTCTCAACCTTTTTTTATGACGGGTACTCAATTTTTAATTCGTCAATCAAATAATAATTTATTTAATTTGGATACCAATTTAAATCAATTGAGGCTCGGAGTAATAGAAGCAACGAGTACAGAAAAATATCTACGCGATCGCTATCCCCAGGCACAATTAACCTTATTTCGAGGTGTTACTGCTAGAAGCAGAGGTGTACAAGCCCTAGCGCAAGGAAAAATTGATGCAATGGTCAGTGATGGTATTCTCTTAAGAGCAGAAGCTCAACAACAAAATTTATCTCTTGCTAATTATTCTTTAATTCCAGAGCAGCCTTTAACTTGCGACTCTTATGGTATGCTACTTCCTCAAGGCGATCGCTCATGGCAAGATTTTGTCAATTCTGTGATCACTTCTCCAGAATCGAAAGAACTTTTAAATAAGTGGTTTGGAGACATTATTCCCTACACTCAGATTACTGAAGCTAATTGTCAGAATAATTCTGAATTTTGAATTACACTCCTCTGAGTTTACGAGTGTGATCGACTAAACTTTGAGCGAATTGATCGAATCTTTGGGATAATTTTTCATCTAATAATTTACCTTCTCGATCAAATGCCTGCCAAGCTTGCCCAACAGCAATTTGTTCTGGAATTACCCAAGCGTGAACCCATCTCATGATAATTCTTAGATCGTTAAGAGCATTGCTATTGGATTGTCCGCCTAAAATACTGATTACTCCTGTGACTTTATCAGATAAATGCTCAAAACTCATTAAATCAAGGGCGTTTTTGATGACACCACTAACACTGCCATGATACTCAGGTGTAGCTAAAATTAACCCATCAGCTTCTTTGACACTATCTCTAAGTTTGATGACATCAGGATAGTCAGGATAGTCGTCTCCACCATTACAAAAAGGTAAATTTAGGTTTCGTAAATCAAGCAGTTCTACTTCTGCACCTAATGCTTCTACTCTAGTAATCGCTTGTTGCAGTGCCAAAGCCGTATAAGAACCATCTCGAAGACTGCCGTTAATGCCAACAATCTTAACCATAAAATTTAACTCCTATTATTTATCTTTTGATTAATCCGTACTCGTTATGAATACGCTTTTAATCTAACAAAAAAAATTGTTTGCTGTCAAATCAACTTAAAAGTAAAACCGAGAATATGATTACATTACACAAACTTAAATCCTGGCAAAGGTCTGGTGTATACATTCTAGACAAATAATTTACAGCAGTGACCAGTTTTTTACTTTGATCCTTCGCACTCACTCAGGACGCTTTTTACTGTTTACTTAATTCTGAGCATTTATTAGATGCGATCTCGGCAAAGCCGAGGCGCGGAGCGATCGCGTTTGTAGGAATTAATCCCTTGCAGACAGAATTAGAAAGCAAAACACACTTTGTCTAAAAATTTGACACAGTACTTAATGATTAACTTTTATAACAAAAACATGAAGCCTGCATAAATTCTTTAGTCATTTGCGAAGTAACTAGTGTAAATAAATTAAGCAAGTATTTATTAAACTAACTATTTAGATTTATTGACGATCTAAACAGTTAGTCTTTTTTTGGTTTTAAATAACTATTAACTGCATTAAAAAATTAAATCAGAAAGAAAAAAAATAATTTCTGTTTTATTAGGCATGGCTGAAATAATTGGGTGGATGAGGAACAAATATGAGCAACAAACTGCCTTTTATTATTGGATTATTTGTACTACTTTTAGACCCGACAGTTGTACAAGCACAAACTAAAAATCAGCAATTTACAAGCAATAACAGTAGTTCGAGTCTTAATTATAATTCTAATTTTACTAAGTTTAAAATACCAAAGCAAAGCAATTTTGATGAGGCAAAAGACTTTTCTGTAACTAATCAATTTAATTTGAATAGTATACTTCTTTCTAAATCACCAAATCAACCAGCATCCTCTCAAAATTTTTTAACAATTGCTCAATTACCAACTAAAAAAGCAACTACAACGCCAAAAGAAAATACAGCAAAACCGATCACTTTAGCAGAAGCAGACTTTGTTAAATATCAAACTACCAGTGAATCTCTTGATAGCGTTATCACTCCTGATAATTCCCTCACTCAAGTAACAGATGTTTCCCAATTACGAGATGTTCAAGCAGGAGATTGGGCTTATGAAGCATTGCGTGGGCTGGTAGAAAGATATGGTTGTATTGCTGGTTATCCCAATCAAACCTATCGAGGAACACAGGCTTTATCTCGTTATGAATTTGCAGCAGGATTAAATTCTTGTCTACAACAAATTGAAAGATTGATTGCTTCTTCTGAAGCAGTTGCACAAGAAGATTTAGCGACTATTAAAAGATTAACTCAAGAATTTGAAGCAGAATTAGCTGCGATTGGTGGAAGAGTTGATGATTTAGAAAGTCGGACTGCTTTTTTAGAAGACCATCAATTTTCGACTACTACTATTCTCAATGGGGAAGTTATTTTTGCAGTAGCTGATGCTTTTGGTGGCGATCCTCCAGGAGGATGTAGTTTACCCGCAGATACAGCTACACCAGATGGTCGCAATATAGGTGCTGACTGTGTAAATAGAGGAGAACCAGAAACGAATACCGTCTTTACTCATTTAACTAGATTAGGATTACAAACCTCTTTTACAGGACAAGACCGTTTACGGATGTATTTAACCACAGGAAATTTTAGCGACGGTGGTTTTACCAATGTAGAATCTCTTAATACCTATATGGCACGTTTAGGTTATCAAGCAGATTATGACAATGATATTTATTTGGATATTGTAGAATACCGTTTGCCTGCTTTTGATGACAAAGTTGTTTTCTATGCTTCTACTTTTGGCTTTGCTTTAAGTAATGTTTTAACTGCTAATTCGCCTTATTTTGATATTGGTAGAGGTGCAGTTTCTCGTTTTGGACAACTCAATCCCATTTTAAGAATTGGTGGGGCGATGGATGCAGGAGTTGGGTTTGATTGGGCGATCGCAGAGCCGCTTCGTTTTCAAGTTGCTTATGGAACAAGAGATAGTGGCGATCCTGAAGCAGGTTTTTTTGGCTCAGATTATAGTGCTTTGGGTGCGCAGTTTTTGGTACAACCTACAGACAATATTGTGGCGGGGATTAATTATGTCAATGCCTATTCTAGTGATGGTAGTTTAGGAACATTTACAGGTTCTGTTAATGCAGAAACAGGCGGTTTATGGTCTGGTGCTTCTGTTCCTGCACCCGAAGAAGCTACCAATTCTCCTTTTGCTGCTTGTTGTCGATTTTTATTAGGAGATCAACCTGCCCAAATCAATGCTGTGGGAGGTAGTTTTCAGTGGAATGTGACAGAAAAACTGAATTTTGCTGCTTGGGGTGGTTACACTTTTGCTAATTTCCTCAACGAATTGCCTGATTTTCCTGAGACTGAGGTTGATGGTACACCACCTGAAGATGGAATTGGAGCTTCTGCTAACAAAAAACCTTTTGCTAATACAGCTACTTTTACACTTTCACTCGGTCTAAGCGATCCTTTTGGTCGAGAAGGAGATTTGTTTGGTTTTATTTTTGGAATGCCACCTAAGCTAGTTGATGCTGGACCAGAAACAGCAGGTACTCCTGTACCATTCTTTGAACAGGTTATTAATAATGAAGGAGAAACTGTAGTTACGGATAATAATCCTAATCTAGATACTGTTGGAGAAGTAATTGCAGCAGGAGGAGATGCACCAGGATTAGTTAATTCAGGTCAATTACCAAGAAGAGTAGGACAAAAAGACGAAGCTACTTCTTTGCACTTTGAATTCTTTTACCGTTTTAAAGTCAATGACAGCATTTCGATTACGCCAGGATTCTACTTTGTGACTAATCCAGGGCATATTGAAAATAATGACACAATTTATGTTGGTACAATTCGTACTACTTATCGTTTTTAATTAAATTGCTTTCTCAGTAAGGGTGGATACTGTTCACCCTGATTAGGTTTTTTCTTCGTAACCTAAACTAATTTGACCTGGTGACAAACAAACTTCTGTGGTTGCGCCAGGTGATTTTATGCGAACACGCAATTCTCCTGTGGTTGTTACTCCTGTAATAATTCCTGTACCGCCATTCAGGGTAACTTGTTGTCCTAAATTTGCAAATATTGCGAAATAATCTTTTAAAAGCTGTTCTCGATCTACTGTTAAATAATGTTGATAACCTGAAATAATTCCACTAATAGTAATGGCAGTTAATTGTTCTAAAGAAGTAATTGCTAACTGATTTTGACAGTAAGATTGTAAATTAATTCCAATGTCAGGAACAGAATTAGTCCAGTTAATTCCTACTCCAATAACTACTTGAGTAATCCGATCTTTATGACTACGAGTTTCTAGTTTAATTCCTCCTAATTTTTTGCTCATTAATATTAGATCGTTTGGCCATTTCAGTAAAATAGGTAGATTATAATTTCTTAATGTGGTAACGATTCCCCAACCAATTATTAAAGTAAGCAAAAAACTGTCTTTTAAATTTAAATTACAGGCAATTCCTAAAGAAAGATACAATCCTCCTTGAGTAGAGAGCCATTGCCTTCCCCATTGTCCTCTTCCTGCGGTTTGTTCAAGAGCTAATGACGCAAGAGGTAATTTTTCTCCTTGTTCGATTAATTCCCATAATTTTTGATTAGTTGAAGGGATGGTTTCCCATATTTGTAAGGGAATTTGTTTTAACTGTTCAAAGTTTGGTAGTTCAAGAATAGCTGCTTGATATTTTTGTAGATCAAAGTTCACTTTATCTCTGGATTTTTTTTCTTTTACTTTCAAATGTAATCGATAATGGTAGGCTACTTGCTAATTTTTCTAAACTTACTTGTTTAATTGATTACAGAAGATTAACTAAAATTTATAATAACAAGTAATCTGACCACTTCAAATGCTTTTTTAGATGTGTTTGGTATAATTCAGGTAACATTTTTTTTGATAGGTTTGACTATAGCACTACGTCATAGGGTTAGGACACAAAAATTACGCTCGATAATAATGTCCTGATGTTTTTTTGTACTGCTATAGCTCTAACTCAACCTATCTTTTTTTGTCCATTATCTCAAGTTTTTGTTTGATCAACTTTAAATTATTTATTTTTCTCTTACCTATTTTCTATCTTAACTATCTAATTAATTTTGCACGAGTAATTAATACTAACCCTATGATTAAGCAATTTTATATTTCAGTTTAATGTATTTTTAAAACTAAAGTTTAATCTAATAAATTCAATAATTTGTTGATGAATTGTTTCTATACTTTTAGTTCCTTCAATCACCAATAACTTATCTTGGTAATCAGCAAAAATCTTTTGATAATTAGTTTTAACTTGAGTTAGTTTATTTTCGGTTTCATAGATTTCTTGTAAAGAACGTTCTTGTAATCTTTTTAACGAAACTTCAATAGGTAAATCAATATAAATAACTAAATCAGGATTAGGAAATTTATAATTTAATCTACTAACGAATTCAAATTGTTCTGGAGTTTGACAATTATAAACAAGAGAAGAAAAATAATATCTAGTACTAATAACGTGAAATCCTTGTTCGATTAGTTTGAAAACACCATCGACTTCATTGTATAAATGATCGTGACGATCAGCAGCAAACAAATATGCCATTTGTTCATCAAATAATCTGCGATCGCTTGTAAAAAAAATTCGTTTTTTTAAAGTATCTCTAATTAAATTACCAATTGGACCAGCAGAAGGTTCGGGACTAATTACTGCTTTGTCTCCTTGACTCTGAAAATACTTTTTTAATAGTTCTGCTTGAGTTGAAGTACCAGAACCATCTATTCCTTCCAAAACAATAAAGAGTTGATTATTCATAAATAGATTAATTTAATTATCTCCGTCGCCAATTAAACCATGTTTCTAAAAGATTTAAACTTTTTTTACTGCGAGCTAATTTTTGTTGATAAAAAGCATTGGCAGCTTGGTCAAGGATTTCAGCAAAACTAGGATAGACATAAGGTATATTAATCTGTAACAAACCACAAATACTATTATGATTTAGTTTAATTTTGTTTTTAATCATTAAAGCGATCGCATTAATTAATTCTACTGCTTGATGACCAATAATCGCACAGCCAATAATTTCTCCTTGGGGACCAACTATTAATTTTAAAAATCCAGTGGTTTCTCCTAAAAGTTGAGCTTGAGCGACACTTTTAAAGTATTGTTTAATTACATATAGATCGTGACCATAAACTTGACGAGCTTGAATTTCTGTCATTCCAACTCTGGCTAAATTTGGTTCAGTAAAAATAGCCCAAGGCAGAGGATGATAGTTAACTTGAAACCAAGGAAAAAATAAAGCATTTTTTAAAATAATATTTGCTTCATACTGAGCGAGATTTGGTAAACTATAACCACCAATTAGATCACCACAAGCATAAATTTGATGATTAGTTGTTTGGAGATAGTTATTAACAAGAATACGGTGTGATTGATACTTAACTCCAACTCCCGCTAAGTTTAAACCGTCAATATTAGGAATTCTTTTCCCTGCCCAGATAATTTCATCAGCTTCAATCGCATAACTACCAGCTTGCAACCATTTTTTCTGCCCAATTTTTTTTATTTGAGTAACAGGAGAATTCGTAATAATTTTTACTTGGGCTGCTTCTAAATGAGCCTGGATTAATAAAGCTACATCTAAATCTTCTTGAGGTAAAAGACGCTCTTTTTCAATAATTAAAGTAATATTTTTGCCCAGCTTTGCTAAACTTTGAACAACTTCTAAAGTACGAAAGGAATCACCGATTACTACTAAGTCTTTGGCTAAGAAAGCTAAATCTTTTTGATTTAAAAGTTCATTAATAGTCAAGAAATTAACTTCTTCTTTTCCTTCAATTGATTTTACTTCCCAATCAGAACCAGTTGTAATTAAATAAGCACGAGATTCTAATTTTCTTTTACCAACAATTAAAGCTTGGTTTGGTAATCGACAAAACTCTCCTTGCTCAAAAATTACATCTACTCCTAAACTTGCCAACGTAGTCAAAGATTGTTCTGCAATTAAATTTTCCTCAACTTCTTCGCCCCACAGTTTAGCTGCTAAAAGACTATTTTTAGGAACAGATAAAATATCATCGGCAATACCAAAACGATTTTCTTGACGTTGTTGTACTAAATAACTTATTTGAGTCAAACTATGACGAATAAATCTTTCTGAATCTTGACAAGATCCTGTTTTATTTTGAGTTACTAAAGCAACACGGGCTTTAAGTTTAGCAGCAGTAGCAGCAGCATAAATTCCTTCCCAACTACTACCAATTACCACCAGATCATAATCTACTGCCATTATCTTTCAGGAATTAAAGGTACTAAATAAATATCCTAATTAAAATTGGCAATTACCTGCTTTAAAGCTTGAATTAGATTTTGATTTTCTGGTGACGAACGAACTGCAATACGAAAATAGCGATCGCGAAGTTCGGGAAAACTCAAACAGTCTCTAATTAAAATTTGATAATTTTTTAATAATTTTTCTTGCAATTGAGAACTAGGAATGTTTGTTTCTACTAGTAAAAAATTAACTGCGCTTGGTAAGGGTTGTAATTGAGGAATCTTGTTTAACCCTTCAAATAATTCTGCCCTAGCTGCAGGTAACCAACGCCAAGTTTGTTGTTGAAAATCGACATCTTGAATAATTGCTTTGGCTGCACATTCAGCTAAAATATTGACTGACCAAGGATCGCGCCAAGTTTGCCAGCGTTGTAATCTTTGAGGATGAGCGATCGCATAACCAATTCTTAAACCAGGTAAACTGTAAAACTTAGTTAAGGAACGTAAAATCACTAAATTGGGATAATCCTTAACCAAACTAATTAAACTCTGATCTTTCTCTGGCGGTAAAAAATCCATAAATGCCTCATCAATTACCACCAAAGCAAATCGGTCTAATAAAGGCACAATTTCTTCCCTGCGCCACAGTTTTCCCGTTGGATTATGCGGATTGTTTAACAATAATCCTGATGGTTGATTGGTAGGGGCAAATTGCCCATTTGTAGGGGCGATTCGCGAATCGCCCCTACAGGGTAATGCGTTCGATAAATCCCCATCCCAAGAATCAAATAAACAACAAGAGAATACCTTAGTATCAAAAGCCAAAAGCGATCGCTTGTAATCCCCAAACGCAGGAGTAATTAAATAAGTAACAGATAAATCAGCTAATTCTCGACTAGCCCAAGTAAGCAACTCTGCCGAACCATTACCAGGAAGCACATAATCTGGCTCAATTTGATGATAATCAGCCAAAATTGCTCTTAATTCAGCATAATCTGGATTGGGATAGCTTTTTAATAAATTAAGACCTTGTTGAATTGCTGCCAGCGCACTCTGAGGAGGGCCCAGAGGATTAATACTGGCAGAAAAATCTACAATGGAAAAAGCCGGACAGCCCGCGATCGCTGCTGCCCAAGCTAAATTTCCACCATGTCGAGGTCTTGCCAAAATTTAAATAACTTTACAGTTATTTAGGGGAAACCATATCTTTGAACAATTTGCCAGGAGAGAAAGCAGGGACGTTAGTTTCAGGGATTGACATTTTTTCGCCAGTTTTAGGATTACGTCCTTCTCTTTCTTTACGGTGACGACGTTCAAAAGAACCAAAACCAACCAAAGTGACTTTATCGCCCTCAGAAACAGCTTCCATAATTGTTTCAATCGCAGCAGTTAAAACTGCATCAGCTTGTTTTTTAGTAACGGTTGCTTTTTGAGAGATGCGATCGACTAATTCACCTTTATTCATACAAAATCTCCTTTTGATGTGTTTTTGTAGGTAATTAATTTGTGCCTGAGTTTTAATAATTCAGACTTTGACAAGAAATGAACATCTTGTATCCAAGGTCATTCTGAATTTTTGGCAGTTCCTTCGCTAAGGGCGGAAGTTAGACTTCATGAAGAATTTAAAGAATCTCTTCATTAGTTTCAGATGACAGATACAAGAACCGAGTAAAATTAACCAGCCCAAATAGTAGTATTTAAGGATACAAAACCCTACAATACCGATAGGCTGTAATTTTCACTGCCTTATTCTACGCCTTACTTGTCCAATATGGATCGCTGAAACTGTTAATTTATATAGATTTCAACAATTTTTCCAATTTCAGTAACAAAATACTTACAATTGACAAGCAATTTCTCAAGAGAATTTAAGGGCTATTAGGCAGTGTAAACCCTCTCTGTTGAAGCATTTCACGCGCTTCTTGTCCTGGTCTGTAATTGTAACCAAAGCCAGCCTGTTCATCAACCACTTGGGGAGTTAGTAAAACAATTACTTCTGCCCGTTCATTAGTTTTGTTTGTACTTCTAAACAAAGAACCAAGCAAAGGGATATCTCCTAAAATAGGGACTTTAGAAACAGTAGTTCGTTCCTGGTCTTGAATGATACCCGATAAAATCAGGGTTTGACCATCTCTGAGACGAATTAATCCAGAACTGACTTCGCGTTTACTCAATAAATTCAGTACATTAGTCGCACCACCACCGCTATCAAATTCCTGAGTTTGCCCAACAGAAGTGACGCTAGGGCTAACCGAAAGACCAACAAAGCCATTATCATCAATTCTTTCCACATTAACAGTAAGAACTAAACCAGCTTCAGCTATTACTGGCGTAATAGTTCTTGTCCCACTCTCGGCATCTATTTCTGTTTCGACACTTTCAACCACATTTTGAGCGAGTTTAACGGTTGCTTGCTGTCCCTCTTGTACCATCAAGGTAGGATCGGTTAGTACCTTAGCATTACCACTGGTAATTTGGGCTTCTAAAGAAGCTAGGAATTTTTTGGGAAATTGGAAGAGACTAGGAAGAGAATATTCATACTCAACTGTTCCGTCTTCTATATTAGGGGTGATATCTGAAACTCCAGGTTGAAAAGGATTATTTCTAGTACCAAAATTAGGACGAGCATAAGGGGATACACTATTAACAAAGTCATTTAAACCTGTAGTGATATTACTAAAAGGAGCATTTTGAATATCCAAGAAAGAATCTAATTCTGCTCCTGGTACTTGCAAAGGTATTACACTAGGGAAGAATTGGCTATTAGTAACCTGCGCGGTATTTGGTGGTTTAGTATCGCCAAAATTCATAATAGCTGACCCTTGATCCTGCACGAAAAAGGTGTCATTAATTCCAAAGGAAAAACTGCTATTAAATAAATCTTCGTTCAGTAAATTAACATCAATTACTTTGACATTAACTGCTACCTGACGACGACGAGCATCTAATTGAGTTAAAAAAGCTGTAGCGGTTTCTACTTTACGAGGTTCCCCGACTATAGTGATTGAGTTAAGACGGTCATCAGTAGCAACTTGTAATCCTTTAAGTAATTGAGGAGAAGTATTATCAACTTCTGCTTCTCTACCTCCAGCTGCACCTTGTAGACTTTGTAATTGGGCTGGTTTTTCTTTTCTTTGGACGACTCTGCCTGTATCTTGGTCGATTACTTCTTCTATTTCCGTAGTTAATCTTTGTCCTTCTGCTCCTTGACTCGCTAAAAATAAAGCTGCATTTTCAGCACGAACTTGGTTTAACCTAATCGTACGACTGACAAGATTTCGTGCTTGGGCTGGCAATTTTTCACCGACATAGATAATATTGCCTTGACGATTAGCATTTAACCCAGAAATTAAGAGGACAGAATTAAATACTTCTTGAACAGGTTGATTTTCTAAATCTAGAGAAACAGTTTGTTCTTTAGTTTCTCCTTCTCCAGCAGCTTGAGCTTGTGTACCTTGAGCAAAAACTACATTTAAACCCGCCGAACGAGCGAGCAAAGATAATACTTCCCTAACAGGTGCATCTCGTAAAACTAAACGAGGAACTAGAGCCGATGAACCTAAATCGATTAGATCGGGATTAGTATTGATATTAGACACAGCCATATCCCCGACAGGAGGAGCAACTGCTCTTGGTAAATAAGCTGGTTCTGAGGGCGAAGTAGTTTCATTTTGTTGGTTATTCTTCTCACCTTCACCGATGATAATTTCTGGATTGGGAACTAATACATTAGGATTAGAATTAGAAGTATTAGGTGGAGGAGTATAAGTTTTTTCTTCTACATTTGTAGGTATCTGTGCAGTAATAAATTCCCTAGCATAATTAAATTTTTCTGTGACAAGTTGAGTAAGAGAATTTGATTTACTTTCTGCTTTCTTTCCTTGAGCTTCTGCTAATAGACTAAGAATAATTTCTTGTCCTTGTTGTTGTAGTAATTGTTCTACAGGAAAATTAGGTTTTGTTGCTATAGAAATTTGGGTATGTTCCCCATCTATTTGTTTAATTTCTAAAGAGGATACTCCAGGAAATGGATTCTTTTTACTAAAACTTTTACCTTGAAGTAAGTTTAAATCAGTATTAAGGAGGTTGGCTTCTAATTTATTTTTCTGATTAACAGTAAAAAAAGATAAGTTTTTAGTTTGTTTACCGTCAGTATGAAGTCTTAATTCGATGCCATGCTCAAGAGAATTTACTTCTACTTTAGCAATCTGATTATTAGCAGCTTGCGACGATTGTGCTGCCAAAATAGTTAAGGCTGTACCAGTTAAAAATAGAATTTGATTGTAATAATTACTCACGATTTACTCCTCACCCAATTTTGCTATTTGACATTATATTTATAAAAAATATGTCTACTGTTAATGCAAGAAAATACAAAGTTATCAGAAAAAATATCTTGATTGTTTATTTAGAGAAACAAATGAAATTGCTAATCACTTTATTTGATTAATTAGCTTCTTCAGTTTTTCCT
Source organism: Stanieria cyanosphaera PCC 7437 (assembly GCF_000317575.1). Classification (NCBI taxonomy): domain Bacteria; kingdom Bacillati; phylum Cyanobacteriota; class Cyanophyceae; order Pleurocapsales; family Dermocarpellaceae; genus Stanieria; species Stanieria cyanosphaera. Next base: position 4,158,371 of record NC_019748.1, read on the forward strand.
TCTTCTGCTGGAGGTTGCATTTGTGCTAATTCTTCAGAGCTTAAAGGTAAAATTGCATCAAGTTTAATTTCAGTTGATAAAATTGGCTGTTTTTTCTGAACTGATTCTGATTGATTAATAGAAATAAATACACCAGGAGCTTCTTTGATTTTTGAGCTATAACTTTGCACTACTAATAAGGGTTGTAATCGTTCTAAATCTCTAAGAATTGATTTGGTTTGGTTGTAAGTTCCTTCGAGGCTTAAAGCAATACCTTGACGTTTTAATTTACCATTTACTTCATTACCTAAAGAACCATCTTGAATGGGAACAGGATCACCTTCGGGTTGATAATTAAGTAATTTGCCTTGATTAGCAGCAATAAAACTATTAATATCTAACAACAAAGTATCCAAATCTTTTTGGTTAGTAAATAGAGAAGTAACTTGTAATTTAACCGCTTGTTTACTCGCTAAATCTGCTTGAAGTTGGGCAATTTGCTGTTGAATATCTCCATTTTTAATTTGATCTAATTGACCTTGTTTTTCTTGATGTTGAGTTTTAACTTGTTCGTAGCCTTCTTTAAAAGGTACAACTTTATTCATATAAATATAACCACCTCCAACAATCCCTAAAACGGCTAAAGCAACACCACTAACTACTGGAGTAAAAGTAATTCCAAAAGCTGTCGGGTAATCTTCTTTGCCTTTTCCTTCTTCTAAAAGAAAATCATCGGTAAATGTCATTTTAAAATAGCTCCTTTATTCTCAAGAGTTTTTAGACGAGTTACTAAACCAACAGCACCTTTATTATTAAACTCGCGGATCATTTGAGAAGCTGGTGTATTGCTTAATTGCGTAGTAATTGAATATTTAACTCCTTGAGGAAATTGAACGATCAAGTCTTCGGGAATTTCTGCTTGATTTTCAATACTGACCTCTAAATCAGCTAAATTAGCTCCTGTAAGTTTAATGTTTTTACTATTAAAAAAAGGAGAACGTTGAAGAAACAAAACGAAATCATTAACGTCGTTATAAGAACGAGCAATACCACTAACAACTAATTGAGTATTATCAATTGAACCACTTTGTTGAATGGTATCAACTTGTACCCCTGGAGGAATGCGATCGCTTACTTCTTGTAAAATCGCTGACCAAGGTCGAATCTTTTCAAACACACTAATTAATGCTTGGGTTTCTTGTTCTACACCAGTGATTTGTTGTTGGATTTGATCTAGTTGTTGATTTTGATTTTGAAGACTACTAATTTCTCCATCAATACTTTGAATTTGTTGCTCTAATTCCGCTTTTTGAGTCTCTAAATTTTTCAGATAACCAAAAGCTGCACCAGGGAAAGCCACTAGAGCAATTAATCCAAAAACTAAAGGTAGTTGTTTAACAAAAGATGGTTTTGCTTTTGGGGATTTAACTTCAGCTTCCGAAGTCTTATTTAAACCTCGGTCTTTCAGAAAATTAACATCTAAACTATACATAAATGATTCAACAAAATTAAATTAATTGATAAATAGAGACAATAGATAATAGTGAGTTGGTAACTGGTAACTGGTTAACTGATTACGCTTCCCTCATACCCAAACCCAAAACCACTCCTAAACCAGGACGTTTAATTAATGGAATCTCCTGATTTACTTCTAAAGCTAAAGCTGCAATTGGATCGATTTGCATAGTAGGTAAATTTAATCGCTGGGTAAAAAACTCATCAATTTCACCAATTCCAGCACCTGGTCCTGCTAAAAGAATTTGAGCAACTTCTAGTTCTTCGCTTTGATTTAAATAAAAATTGATCGAACGACCAATTTCATCAATTAATTCGCCTAAAACTTTCAGTAAAGCTGCCATTCCTGGATTCATTTGTAACATTCCCGTATCACCTCCTGTATCCATTGGCGTAGTGATCAAACTCATATCTTGCAAAACATCCATATCTCGGGTAACAGGCAAACCCATTGCTTGAGAAAGCGCAGTTCGCATCTGGTACATCCCAAGGGGTACAGTCCGAGAAAATTGTGGTATTCCCTCTACAATAATGGCGATTTCTGTACTATCAAATTCGATATCTACCAAAACAACTGCTTCTTTAGAACCAAATTGCCTTAGTTGTTCACGAATCGTTCTAATTAACGCAAAACTATTAATTTCTAAAATATCTATTTGTAAATCTGCTTGCTGAAAAATATCAAGATAAAGATCGGTAACTTCTTTTCTCGTTGCTACCAACAAAACATTAACTTTTTCAATGCCATCTTCATCCATAAAATAGCCTAGCTTTTGATAATCTAGATCTACTTCTTCCCTTGGATAAGGTAAATACATCCCAGCTTCATGAACCAATACCATTTCTTTTAATTCTTGTTCGTCTAGTTCAGCAGGAATAGGAATAATTCTAATAATTGCCTCGCGCATTGGTACTGCTGTGGCTATTTGTTTGGTATTGATTTTGTGTTGTTTAAAGGTTTCTTTGATCACCTCCGACAAACTCAATGAATCAACAATTACACCATCTTCAAATATTCCTTCTGGCATCTCTGTGGAAATATTTTTAAGCAGTTTGTAGCGTTGTTTGTGTTTGGTAATTTGTGCAATATTAATTTGTTGAGGATTAATTTCTAATCCAATACCGAGAGATTTTTTGGCAAATATACTAGTTAAATTATTTAACATAATTTTTGTCCAATAATTTTATTGGGATAAATTGCAAAATAACAAAATTTAAATATCATAACTACACTCTCAATTTAGTTTAAAAAATAATTAATTTTGAATAAATTACATATTTTTTTTACTTATTAGCCTTTGATTTAATGCATTTTACTTTTATGTTCGTCATTGTAGCTGCTAAAATAACTTTTACAGATAAGTGGTTTTACTGAAAAATTATTGAGTAAATTAAGTTAACCTAGTTATAATTACGCAAGTACTACTTTGGCTCAAGCAAAAATTATATTTTTACCGAAAATTAATGTCGATGTTCAGTAATTTATCTACAAAAAAATTTAGTTTATGGTTAATAATCGGCTTGTTATTAAGCTGGTTGTTAAGTTGTAGTCCTAAGCCTTCAAATTCTAATGAACTAGAATTTTGGACAATGCAATTACAACCGCAGTTTACCGAGTATTTTACTCAGCTAAATAATAAATTTGAGACTAATAATCAAACTGTAAAAGTTAATTGGGTAGATATTCCTTGGTCAGCAATGGAAAGTAAGATTTTAACTGCTATTTCTAGTAAAACTGCCCCCGATCTAGTTAATTTAAATCCTAATTTTGCTTCGCAATTAGCAACACGTAATGCTTGGTTAAACTTAGATGAAGTAGTTCCACCGAACGTTAAGAAAAGTTACTTACCTAAAATCTGGCAAGCAAGTACAATTGAAACTTGTCAAGAAAATAATTGTAGTGAAACTTCCTTTGGTATTCCTTGGTATTTAACGACACGAATTACTATTTATAATCAAGATTTGTTAAGTAAAGCGGGACGAAAACAACCACCGACAACCTATGAAGAATTAGCTCAAGTTGCACGACAAATCAAAGATAAAACAGGAAAATATGCTTTGTTTATGACTTTTGTGCCTGAAGATTCAGGTGAAGTTTTAGAATCTTTAGTACAGATGGGAGTAAATTTAGTAGACGAGCAAGGTAAGGCTGCTTTTAATACGCCTGCTGGGGTAGCTGCTTTTCGTTATTGGGTAGATTTGTATCAACAAGGATTATTACCGCCAGAAGTTTTAACTCAGGGACATCGGCACGGTATTGAACTTTATCAAGCAGGAGAAACTGCCTTATTATCTTCTGGTGCTGAATTTTTAAATGCGATCGCAACTAATGCCCCAACAATTGCCCAAGTATCTGCTGCTGCACCCCAAATTACAGGAAAAACAGGCAAAAAAAATGTTGCGGTGATGAATCTGGTTATTCCTCGCGATACTGATAAACCAGAAGAAGCTTTAAAATATGCTTTGTATGTTACCAATACAGAAAATCAATTAGCTTTTGCCAAACAAGCCAATGTTCTTCCTTCGACAGAAGAAGCTGTGAAACAATATATTCAGGAGTTATCCTCGCAACAAACTAATAATTCCGTAGAACAAGCTAAAAAAGTTAGTGCGATGCAATTGAAAGATGCTGAAGTTCTCATTCCTGCGATGAAAAATATTAAATTATTGCAACAATCTATTTATGAAAATTTACAAGCAGCAATGTTGAAAGAAAAAACTGTTGAACAAGCGGTTGAGGATGCAGCAGCCCAATGGAATCAACAACAGTAAATTAGTTGAGAAAAATCAGAAAAAATTGTTGATAACCTAGGACTTTGCTTACAATGAAAAGGACAAGATAATTTCATTTGTTTGCCGTGCCAATGAACGATCAGAAACAGGATGTCAATTTGGGTGTAGCTTACCTTTTGTGGGGTTTATGCGTTTTTGGTGTTTGTGGAATCCATCGTTTTTACTTAGGTAGAATTGGCACAGGTCTACTTTATCTTTTTACTTTTGGTTTGTTTGGTTTTGGTCAAGTAATCGACTTATTTCTAATTCCTGACATGGCACAGGAAAGAAACCGTTTTTTATTAGAAAAATTGAGGACAGAAAGGCTATTAAAATTTGCAGACCGCGGTGAAGAAATTATCAGAAGAAAAACCGCTCAATTATTAAATCAAGTTCAAAAAAACTTAGAAACAGCCCCAAAACCTCAACCATCCGATCCAATGTTGATCTTATTAAAGGCCGCTGCTGCTCATAATAATGTTTTGTCGATGGGTCAAGCTATGATCGCTACAGAATTATCAGCCGATACAGTAGAAAGATTATTAAAACAAGCATTAAAACAAGGAATTGCTCATATTGATAACGACCCAGAAACAGGGGCTGTTCGATATCATTTCGATCTTTAAAACTTGACTTAAACTTGATTAGTTACTGGAGGAAAAATTGCTCAATTTTCCTTTTTTTGGTTTCTAGCAATTAATTTAGAACCGATTAAATAAATCGCGATCGCGCTTAATTGAACTCCCATTAATAAGGAGTAAATAATCAAAATTGCACTGAGACTATGAGCAGATTTTAGAGAAATTAATAATGCTCCAAAAGTAGTATAAGGTAACAAACGAATCCAAGTACGATGGAGGGGTCTTCCTGTGTTTGATAATTTAATATTCATCCTCACGTTGCCTTTCTTTATATTCTTCAGTTTGTTGATATTGGTGCCATAATTGAGCAACTTTTTGACTAATTTTTTGGTGTTTGGCTACTCCTTCATAAGCATAACGATTTAAATTATTTTTGATAATCAAATTTTCCAAATCACTAATTCTATCTTTACTTTGAGGATGGGTAGATAACCAAGCAGGAGGTTCGGGTTGTTTTTCTTTAGCAACCTCTTGATCTAACTTAACCATTAAATTCCGAACTCCGTCAGCAGCGTAACCAGCATTGACTAACATTTTTGTGCCAAAAGTATCTGCTTGTCTTTCCATATCTCGACTGTAATTAAGTACAATCAGGTTTCCTGTTAAACCACCAACATAAGGAATGTATTGAACGACATTAGAAGTGAAACTACCGCGAGAAACTAATTGAAAACCGTGAGAAAGAACAGCATGGGCAATTTCGTGGGCAAGTAAACCAGCTAATTCAGCTTCTGATTCAGTTTTCATGATTGTCCCTGCATTAATAAAAATTTTTCCTCCAGGCAAAGCAAAAGCATTAATTTGATCGTCCATTACGACATAAAATTCATAATCAAATTCATTTCTTCCCGAAACAGCAGCAACTTTTTGACCAACATTTCTGACATAATTTAATACTTCTTGGTCTTGAACCATTGGTAGATATTTTTGAGCTTGTTTAGCTGTACTCTCGCCAACAGCACTTTCACCTCTTAGTAACATAATAGTCGTTTCTAAAGCAGAAATTGGTCCAAATAAATTACCTGTTAAAGCATAACCAACTGCCCCAGTAATCAAGCTACCAATCGCATTTTCTCTCAGTTGTCCACGTAGATGACTTTGAAAATTTTCTAGATATTGATCTGCTAATTGAGTAAATTCTGCTGCTTCTGGGTGTTGTGGATTAAATAAAGCAAATTGACGGGCAGTAATTGAAGCATCTAACCAATTTTTATCAGCTAAATCTGCTGCAATTTTAACTCTTAATAATTGAGGTTCATTAGGATATTGACTAATTGCTGCTTCTAAAACTTTTAAAGCTTCTTCTGTTTTAGCTTGTTTTTGCAAAGCTGTTGCGTAATGAATATGACCTGGAATAAATTCTGGTTGTTTTTCTACCAGTAGTTGTAAAGGCACAACAATTTTACTAACTAAATTTTGTTTTAATCCTGATTGATAAGTTCGCCAATAAACTGCACCTGCGGGACTTAATTTTTCAGTTTCATAAAATGGTTTGGCGATTTTGGTTTGACGAGTCAGATTTTTTTCGATTTCCCAAGGTTGTTTGACTTCGCGATATAATTTTTCGGCAGCAGTTTTTTTACCATCTAAATAAAGTTGATCGGCTGTAGCTAATTTTAGATAACGGATAATTTGTTCAGAAGTAGGTTGTTTTGTTTCTGATTCTGATTGGTTTGGAGTCTTGTTAGTCTCTGATTCTGTTTCCGAAGGTTTTTTAGTAATTTCTGGAGAGTTTATTATTTGAGCAAAACTAGTCTGACTAGTAGATAAAACAATTAAGCTAATTGTCAATAAACTTGTTAACAATTTCATAAAAATAAAAAAATATTCAATAAAATATTGGAGGAAATTGACTTTACAAAAATTATGAAATAAACCATTAAAACTTGTCTGTGACTTCTTGCAGTTAAATAGGTGTAAATAAAAGTAATCAATAACGAGTAGTGCAACTTACTTTTATTGTACAATTTGGTTTTTAGAACTATCAAAAACTTAGATTATTAATTCATAGCAAATCGCTTGACTTTATTTTTAACCATGACTACTCACTTTATTACTGCTGAAATTAACCTAGAAGAAAACCCCGTTACCTTACCACAACAAATAGAAGCCGAATTAAGTAAACATGGTGAGCCTCTACGCTGGGCAATTACTCAAGTAGACCAACAACAACAAATAGCGCAGATTGAAGCAATTGTAACTACTGAGGAAGTCTAGTGAGTCATCCCTATACAGCGGTGCTAATTGTTCCTACGGGAGTAGGGGCTGCGATTGGAGGTTATGCAGGAGATGCTTTACCTGTAGCAAGAGCTATGGCTCAAGTTTGTGATCGCGTTCTGACTCATCCTAATGTCCTGAATGGCGCACAATTGTATTGGTCGATGGACAATACTTATTATGTCGAAGGTTATGGCTTGGATCGGTTTGCTGCTTCTAATTGGGGATTGCAACCTGTCCACCAAAATCGCATAGGATTGTTGCTAGATCGAGGAATTGAGACAGAATTACGCCTGCGTCATCTTCAGGCAGCCGATGCAACTAGAGCAACTTTGGGACTAAATCTAACTGATTACGTAGTCACTGATGCGCCTCTAGAAGTTCAATTACGCACCGCTGCTTCGGGAGCAAGTTGGGGAACGATTGGCAATCCAGCCAGTTTGTTACGAGGAGCAGAAAAACTAATTCGTCAGGCAGGAGCAAATGCGATCGCAGTTGTAGCTCGATTTCCTGATGAGCAAGAAAGTTTAGCTTTAAATAATTATCGTCATGGCGCAGGAGTAGACCCCTTAGCAGGAGCAGAAGCCGTTATTTCTCATTTATTAGTACGTCAGTTTCAAATTCCCGCAGCCCACGCACCTGCTTTAAATCCTTTACCTTTAGAACCTAATTTATCCCCCCGTGCAGCAGCCGAAGAATTGGGTTATACTTTTCTGCCTTGTGTTTTAGTAGGATTATCACGCGCACCTCAATTTGTCACTCCTCAAAAGTCAACTTCAGCACGAACATCACCAGCCCTAGAAGTTTCTGCAACAATCTGGGCAAATCAAGTAGATACGGTAATCGTACCTGCTAGTGCTTGTGGTGGTAGTGCTATACTCAGTTTTAGTGGCACGTCAACTCAAATTATTGCTGTAGAAGAAAATACTACTCAAATGCAAGTTCCTCCTGAACCATTGGGAATCAAAGCAATTAGAGTAAACTCTTATTTAGAGGCTTTAGGGATTGTAGTAGCCCATCGTGCTGGTATTAATGCCGATGCCCTCCGTCCTTCGTTATCATCTCTTCGTTGTTTAGCTTAAATCAGTGGCAAATTATAATAATTCAGAAATCGAACCTCTCAGCCGTACCCAGATTTTAGTAGTGATGGGTGTTACTGCGGTGATTTTGTTAGGCGTAGCTAAAATATGGCAAAGGTTGGGTTCTGTAAAACTTTTACCTGTAATCTTCGACCTCAATGCCTTAATTTGGGGTATCGGTATGGCAGCAGGTATTACTGTTGCTAGTAGTATGATTTATTGGCTTTGGCCTGCTTATCGTCAAAGTGCCGATATTTATTTGGAATTAGTCATTAAACCGTTAGTTTTACCTGATTTAATTTGGTTAGGTCTTCTTCCTGGTTTAAGTGAAGAATTATTATTTCGAGGCGTAATGTTACCTGCCTTGGGGTTAAATTTAGCTGCTGTAATTATCTCTAGTTTATTATTTGGAGTTCTTCATCTAAGTGGTGCTGGACAGTGGCCTTATGTAGTATGGGCAACAATAGTAGGTTTTGCTTTAGGCTACAGTGCCTTATTTACAGGTAATTTATTAATCCCAATTATTGCCCATATTACTACTAACTTAGTTTCCAGTGTTTTGTGGAAAATAACTCATCCTCAAACAAGCCAAGAATAGACAACACCTTACGTCTCTACTATTATTTTTGGCAAGATTCTCCTAACAGAAGAAAACGACAGCCCGCCGAAGGTTCGTCTCTAATCATATTTTTGATCGAAAAACCTTCGTAAATATCTTCAACTACATCTTGTTTGTCATTAAGATCGTAACTGCCAGCTAAATCTTGATTGGGGTCAAAATCTAATGTGCCACTAGCATTATTATTCGTTTTGACTGGAGTTAAAGCAGCTTTAATTGTTGCAGAAGAAGGTGGTTGATAGTTAAAAGGTAATTCTATCTCTAAAGGATTCCATAAATTTAAAAAGTTATTTAAATTCTGTCCACTACTAAACCTAGTGTGTAGAGTTGGTGGATCGTATTTAACTGCATCTGAAACGGTTTTTGCTAAGTCTTCTGACTCAAAACTAGCCGATTCAAAATTTGAAATCGAACAGTATTGTTGAACTATTTTACCTTTATCTGCCGAACCGCGTCCGTGAACTCCGATGACATAACCATTGCTATCAAACACAGGTCCTCCACTCATGCCAGGACGAGTTTGATCGAAATAAAAAAGACTGTAACCATTTTCTCCTTGTTGAGGTTGAATTTTTCTGGTAATTGGAGTCCAAGCTAAACGTCTTTGTCGACGAGCAACTTTTCCTCGACATTCTCCTGTAACTGGATCTTGTTCTTTTTCTGGATCTGGCCAACCAGAAATATAAATTCGTTCTTCAATTTGAACATTATCTACATTACCTAGTGAGGCAACAGGATAATTGCGATCGCTTCTAAAACTAACTACGGCTAAATCAGGCCCTGCTACTCTAGTAGGAATTGCTAGAGAATAGCAACCAAAACGCAGCAACCTACTAACAGGATTGGGTTGATCGTCCAACGGACAATCTCTGCGATCGCTAATATTATCAACCTGATGTACTAGTCCATCATTCGTCCGAATGCCGTAGACATAATTTGCGTCTAAGTCGTTTTGTTTAAAGTTGTGGGTAACGGTTAAAACGTAATAAGTATTGTCGTTTTTGGCAATAATTACTCCAGAACCAGGATTCCAAACTCCATCAGGATTACTTTCTCTGGCTATAGGATTGTTGCGATTAGCTTCTAATTCTTTGACTAATTCAGGTGTTAATCCAGGTGCAATTAAAACTGTAGTTTGTCTAGCGATTGAGTTGATTTCTTCGAGAGATAATTCTGCTGAGGCTGGAGCAATGATTAAACTGTTTAAAAACAGTATGCCTAAAATTTGATAAATAAGATTAATTTTTTTTAATTTTACTGAAGATGAATTAAGAAATCTAAAACAAGATTTGCCTAAATTGTTTTGTGGTTTTTTGTGGTTAATCGCTTTAGATTTATTGTTGGAAAACATAGGAAAAATTTAGTTTTTTTATATTCTTTTTTGATTGATCATAACTTAAATCGTATTTTGAATTTAATATTTTTTTACAAAAACTTGAGTTTAACCAAAATTGAGAATATTTTTAAATAATAGTAATTCTCGCCACAGATAAAGAACCTAATTTCTGTCTTTTACCTTCTGCCTTCTGCTTCTTGCTTTCTCTTTCCTTTGAGGTTTCTTTAGCCCAGGTGGCACACTTTTAATTTTTAATTGGTTCTTTTGACGGTTTTTCCAATGGGAATGACACCAATCACTCAAAGAATGACTCATTGCTCCTAATTCCAAACCGATCACACCAGCAATGATTTCTGCTAAATATTTGTGCAAACTTAATTGAATTGCTTGTCTAGCTACTTGTTGCCAGTTCCACTCAAAACCCCAAATTAATTGAAGAATTGCTACTACAAAAATAGCAAGCAATAAACAAAATATTAATAAATAAATTAATCTAACAACTGTACCAATAATGAAGCCATGAGAAAAAAAACTTCGATGACGGAATAAATAGCGATAAGGTAACCAAAGCGAACGAAATAACCCCCAACGTTTAAACTGGATCGAATATATATCTAAATCTGGACCAAACATCAATCCGCTAAACAGGAATGATCCAGCAAGAATAAGCGTTAATTCACCATTGCGAGTTAAACAAAAAGAAATACCAGCAAGCCAAGGTAAACTCCAAAGAGTGATGCGATCGTGGGTCTGACCAGAAGGCATAGTATGATTAAATTAATTTTTTAATGTAGCAACCCATCGTACTAAATTTTGTTAAAACACACCATTTATAGCAGTTCTTATTTTTTTGAAATCACCCTAAGATACTGGTTGATGGTTATTAGTAAAGTAAAAAGTAAAAAACTGGTAACTGGTCACTGGTAACTGATAACTGAAAAAATTGTTTTAGTTGCCTAAAAACACTAAATGCCCTCTTGACAGGGCAAAATCTAGTTATGGGGATTTTTGGTTTGCGTTTCAAAATAACTAATAAGCTAAGGTAGCTAAAGTTTCTTTCAAATAACGACGTACTTGTAAATCTAAACTTTCTTGAGTTTCTACTGATTGTTCTGTTAACCAACGTTGGAAACCAGAACTTCTAGCGATCGCTTGCTTTAAACTCAACCAAATTTCTTGGTCTTGCTCAAATTGGTTTGGCGAGGCAATTATTGAATTTCCCATTAATACCTTTTGTATTTAATTGATCTTTATATCTTTAAGATAGCTTAACTCTCCAAGTCATGAATGATACTTATTACACCAATTAAGATTTTTTTCCTACTATCCTAATTGTTCTTTCGCTAAAATTGAATCAATCCAAAAACCAGGAATAGTAAATTCTCTGGCAATTTGATCGGAGGGTAATGGCTCTGTAGCAGCTAAAGAAGCTTGATTACTCAACAAAATTCTTAAAACACTAACTGGCACTTGTAAAAACAAATTACTAGCTAGTAAACTAACTGCAGCAATAATTAATCCAATTAAATGCCACCCTTGAGACCAGGGATTAATTGGGATGAGTAAAGGAGCAAAGCTGTCTAAAAACCACAATATCAAAATCATCATTATTGCAGTAATTATACTAACAATACGATGCGATCGAGTTTTAAATTGAGCTAAAATTTGTCTTTGTTCTGAGCTTAATTGCTCTGGTTTGACAGAAAACAATAAAATACTAAAAATATCAAAGGGACGAACTAGCTGCATCCATAGTATAGGTAAAATTCCTACCACAGCTAGCAATAATAATTCTAACCAAAACCACAATAGGGGAGTGCCAATCGATAAGCCTAGCCAGACTATTTCAAGCCATAATGGCACAAGAACAATACCTGTGAGATGAATCCACAAAAAAGGTTCTGAACGAAAAGAAGACATTTTTTTAATTAATTAAACACACTTGAGATTAATTGCAGTTGTTCAAAAAATAGAGGGCGAAACTTAGTTCGCCCCAAAAAGTTTTGTCGATTTTAATTAATTAACAGAAAGAGTACGACGCTTAAAGACCATTTCGTAAGCTTCGATAATATCTCCTTCTTGCCAATCATTAAACTTAGATGAGCCAATACCACATTCATAACCAGCATTGACTTCTTTAGCATCCTCTTTGACTCGTTTGAGAGAGTCCATGACACCTGTGTAAATCACCGCATTGCCACGTCTTACTCTCATTTGAGCATTACGAACCATCTTACCCGATTGGACGTAACAACCAGCAACTGTTCCGCGACCGACAGGGAAGACGGCTCTAACTTGTGCCTGACCAAGAGGTTCTTCCACTTCTTCAGGATCGAGCAGACCTTCCATTGCGCCCTGAATATCATCAAGTAGTTTGTAAATGATATTGTACTGACGAATATCTACTCCTTCACGGTCAGCAGCTTGGCGCGAACCACTGGCTAAAGTAGTGTTAAAACCAATAATTACTGCACCACTAGCAGCAGCTAAGTCAACATCTGTTTCGGTTACTTCTCCTGGCGCAGCTAAGAGAATCCGAAGTTGTACTTCATTTTGAGGCAACTGTTGCAGAGAACCAAGAATTGCTTCAACAGAACCATGAACGTCTGCTTTGAGAATTAAATTAAGCTCTTTAAGTTCTCCTTCTTGAGCTTGAGCCGATAAACTACTAAGAGTAATTCTTCGAGAAGACATAGCCTGCTGAAGACGAGAATCTCTTTGTTGTTCTGCCCTTGCTTCTGCTACTACCCGAGCTTCTTTTTCAGTAGGATAGACATCAAATTCGTCTCCTGCTTCTGGAACATCGTTAAGTCCTAAAACTTCTACGGCAAAAGAAGGAGTAGCTGCTTCAACTTTATTTCCGCGATCGCCGACCATTGCCCGAATTTTGCCAAAGACAGAACCAGCGACGATATTATCTCCAACTCGGAGAGTTCCATTTTGAACTAATAAAGTAGCTACAGGACCTCTAGCACGATCAAGATTAGATTCAATCACCGTTCCTTTGGCAAGACGGTCAGGATTAGCGGATAATTCTTCGATTTCTGCAACTAACAGAATCATTTCCAAAAGATTATCCAGATTTTCGCCTTTTAGCGCGCTAACTGGTACCATAATCGTGTCGCCACCCCAATCTTCTGCAACTAATCCTAGTTCAGTTAACTCTTGTTTAATTCGCTCAGGATTAGATTCTGGTTTATCAATTTTGTTGATTGCGACAATAATAGGTACTTCTGCTGCTTTAGCGTGACTAATTGCCTCTCTAGTTTGAGGCTGTACCCCATCATCTGCTGCCACGACTAAAATAGCAATGTCAGTTACTCGTGTACCTCTTGCTCTCATGGCTGTGAAAGCTTCGTGTCCTGGAGTATCAAGGAAAACAATTTGCTGTTGGTTGCCGTTGTGTTCGATATCAACGTGATAGGCACCAATATGTTGGGTAATACCGCCAGCTTCTCCCTGAGCAACTTTACTTTGTCTAATCGAATCAAGTAAAGTCGTTTTACCGTGGTCAACGTGTCCCATGATGGTAACTACAGGAGGACGAGTTTGAAGATTATCGAGGTCAGCAGCGTCTAACATTTCGGTTTCTTTGGCTGCTGCTGATTTAATCTCTGGAGTTTCTACTTTGACTCCTAATTCTTCTGCTACAGCACGAGCAGTTTCTAATTCCAAAGATTGGGTAATATTAACTGCAATTCCCTTAAAGAAAAGACTTTTAATAATATCTGTTTCTGGGGTATTGAGTAGGTCAGCTAATTCACGAACAGTAAGGTTATGAGAAAGTACGACAGATTCTGGTGGCCCTGTTACAACAGCGCGATCGCGCTTGTCTACTTTAGCAGCTTTTTCCGTTTTTTGGGTTGGTTTTTTAACTTTATTAGCTGTAGCAGCAACTGGCTGTTTTTCTAAAGATTTGGGTCTAGCAGGACGAGCCGTAGCCAAACTTACGGCTGTAGATATCAATGAGCTATCTAATTCTGTATCAAAATCATCATCATCATCATCAACTAAAGGCTTAGGACGACGCTTGGCTTTATTGGCTGTTTTTGCTTTGCCAGCCTTAGCTGAATCAAGACTTTCTTCCTCTTCTTCTTCTTCCCAATCGGCTGTTTTTCCTTTGCGAGGTAAATCTGGTCGTTTTAATTTGAGTTTTTTCTCTTTTTTAACACCTGAATCCAAATCAAATTCTTCAGTTTCTTCAGCTACTTCTTCATCAACTGCTGTTACCGCAACTTCTTCTTTGATCTCATCAACTGGTTTAGGCGGTTGAGGTCGTTGTAATTTAGGTAGTGAAGGTTGCGATTTGATTTTGGCTTTAGCTTTGTTAACAGTTTTTTCTGGTGTAGCTACTTTCAACTCTGGCGAAGCTATTTCTTCTTCTGGAGCAACAGGTTTGCTAGAGGCTTGTTTTTGGGCATCTCTAGCTGGAGCTTTAACTAACTGAGGTCTTGATGGAGGACTAACTAGTTTGGGTTTAGCTGCTGTTGGTCTTTCTACCACGGTCTTTTCTACTGATTCTGCTGGAGAGTTTGTTTCTAAAGTTGGTTTAGGAGGTTGTTTCAGTTGAGATTGAGTAGGGTTAGATGATGATAAAGATGTTGGTGGATTAGAAGATTTAGCTTGTGGTTTAGCTAGTAATTTTGGTGGCTCTGCTAAAACAGAATTAGATTCTTTTCTAGAGGATTGAGAGGCAGAATAAGGCAGGTTTTGCTTGTGATGAATTGCCAGAATTTGTTGTTTAAGTTTATCTTTGGCTCGTTCGTCTCCTTCATGAGCGACAGACTCATTGACTGTCTTCTCAGGAACATATTTTGTTGCAGCAGTCCTAACTCGTTCAGCTTGAGATTCCGTAATTGTACTACTATGGCTCTTAACAGCTATATTTAGCTTTTCGCAGAGGTCTTTGATATCTTTGTTATCCAAATTCAATTCTTTTGATAGTTCGTATATTCTGACTTTTCCGTTGTTCATCCACTACGCCCCTTAATACCTTAATATCGATTAACTGGGTTATTCCCTAATAATTTGTCTGTGTATGTGGTCTTTCATGTTGCCGTTTGGTTATTGATAAATGTTTTATAACTACGACGGTTGGTGAGGTACTTACCCCGCCAGAGACTGATTAAGCGTTCAAGTCTACCCTTTAATTCCTGTGTTGTCTTCAGGAGTTCAGGATTTAGGCTTATCTGCTTTGTTTAATGTTATGTTGTAATTTAGTTGAAGGCTAACAATACCCCCTATCGATCTATTTTAAGGAAAAATACAGAAGTGTTTTTTAGCTTTTTAGTTTAAGTTAGAAAAATTAGTTGTCAAGGTTAGCGAGCGAACAACTCACTCACTTATTTTGACATTTTGTTTTCAAGCATTGAGCTAAACTTCGATAAATTTCTTCTGGAATATTAGCTCGTAAAGAACGCCCTAAACGATTTTTGTGACGAGCTTTTAATAAACAATCCTCCTCAGGACACAAATATGCTGAACGTCCCATTCCTTCTTCTAGTTTAATTTGGTGAGAGGGATATATTCTAACAATCCGCAGAAATGAATTTTTTGGAGCTATTTTTCGACAACTAAGACAACGTCGATAGTTTGGTTGCATGAAAAAAATGAACTAATTGATTGAGATGGAAATGGGATTGAGCTTAATTAGCAGGCAATTGATAGATTTGCCCGCCTACAAACTAAAGCTTTTATTCCGAATAAGATTGTGAGGAGCGGTCCCCGCCCTCGAAGGGCAAGGGGTCGTCTGGCGAATTTAGTTCGCCAGCTTGTGAACCCCGCGGAGCTTGTACGCTCCGTAATTCTTCTAATTCGGTTTCTGTTTCGGGATCGACAATTGGTTCAGATGTCATCACAACACCATCATTTTCTTCTTTATATTTAGCAAGATCTTTGATATCAATTTTCCATCCAGTTAAACGAGCAGCTAGACGAACATTTTGACCTTCTTTGCCAATTGCTAAACTAAGTTGGTCTTCGGCTACTAAGACTAAAGATTGTTTTTCCTCAGCATCAATAAGTAAAACTTTGTCAACTCTGGCAGGACTAAGAGAATTAGCAATATAAGTTGCAGGATCTGGAGACCAGCGAATTACGTCAATTTTTTCTCCTCGTAATTCATTAACTACGGCTTGGATACGAGAACCTCTAGCACCGATACAAGCTCCTACTGGGTCTACATCTCTTTCTAGGGTATCTACCGCTATTTTGGTGCGAACACCTACATGACGAGAAGGGGGATGAGCTTCACGAGCAACTGCTACAATTCTGACGATTTCTTCTTCGATTTCTGGTACTTCGTTGCTAAATAATTCTACTACTAAGCCAGCAGCAGATCTAGAAACAATTAACTGAGGTCCTCGATGGGGAGTTTCTCGAACTTTTTTCAAATAAACTTTGAAAGTAGTATTAGAACGATAAGTATCGTTAACTAATTGTTCTCGTTTTGGTAATTCGGCTTCAACTTCAGGTTGTCCGACTCCACTGCTGACTGCCATAATAACGGACTGTCTTTCAAACCGTAGTACTCGTGCTTGCAAAAGAGTGTTTTCTAAGTCTTTAAACTCTTCCTGAACTAACTTTCGTTGTTGGTCTCTTAGTTTTTGTAGCAGTACTTGTTTTGTTTGAATTGCTGCCATGCGACCAAAGTCTTTTTGTTCAGGAGTAACATCAACTAAAACGGTATCTCCTACCTGAAATTCTGAATCTCCTAATTGTTCTTTAACTTCTTTTAAAGGAATTTCGTGGTCGTTGCTCGAAACCTCTTCGACAATGGTTTTGGTTGTGAGAATTCTAAAACCTTCTTCTTCAATATCTAGCTGGACGTTGAAATTATCAAAGTATTCCTCGCTAAACTGATGACGGTCTAAACTTTGAGCGCGACGAAACCTTTCATAGCCTTTAAGGAGAGCTTCTCTCAATGCTTCTTGGACTGAGGTTTGGGGTAGATTGTGTCGTTGGCTGATTTGTTCAATCATATCCCTCAGACCAGGTAAATTTACTATGGTCATAGGCATCACTCCTAAAATTTTGCTTAACTATATGATTAATAGAGATTGAGAACTGTTTTTTGTATTGATGAAGTTTGGCAATTACCATCAAAGGTAATGCTCACTACTCAGGAATTGTCACCTAGAATTTGATTTAGTGAATTCTGTACCGTCCTTAGAGGCAAAATACCGATGATTTAATCAGTGTCATCGAGTTGAACTTTGGCAATTAAGTGGCGAGGGATAGCTAAAGCTTTTCCTTTTTGATTGATATAAACTGCTTGCTCGTCACGTCCTTGAAGTTTACCTTGCCACTCCTTACGTTCTTTATAAGGAGTAAAGGTTTTCACAATAACCGAAAATCCCTTAAAAGAGATAAACTCTCTGTCTGTGGTTAATGTACGAGAAATACCAGGGCTAGATATTTCCAATACATAAGAACCAGGAATAATTTCTGTTGTATCGAGTGTTGCTTCTAATGCCAAACTCATGCGTTCGCAGTCATCAAGGCTAGTATCCGCACTCAGATTGCGAACATCTATTCTCAGTACTGGTGGTTTTTTATTGGTTTGAAAAACTATGTCTACCAATTCTAAGTTTAACTCTTGGGCAAGGGGTGTTGCCAATTCTGCTATTTGAGAAACAAGAGGATGGGTCATTGTCTGCAAACAATCGTCAGTAGTTTTAATGCTTTAGCTAAGAGATTGAAAATTTTTCCAATAAAAAAAGCGGGGTAAACCCACTCTCAATCTACTTAGATGCTAAGGTAGGTGGAAAGAAGTTTTTTAGGACAATTCTTCCCAAAATTTATCTTATCAACAATTGAGGTTAATTGCCTAGGAAAGATTGGTGGGTTAATTCGCTTCGCTCGAACTGAGTCCTGAGCGAAGCGAAGGAACTGAAGGATCAAAGTAAAAAAGCACAAGGCAAGAGGTTTTAAACCTATTACCTAATTACTTCCTAACAACTGATGTAGAGATATGTCGGCGACACGTCTCTACTGGTAACTGATAGCTGGTAACTGGTCACTGTTGATGGTGATGGGCGATTTGGCGAATTGAGCGAGTTTGTTCGAGAATCGCCTCAATATCTTCATGCGAAAGACGCTCAACATAATTAATTTTAATTTCTTCTAATAAATCAATCAGCAGCAGTTCTATTTTGACGATGCTTTGTTTGGCTTTGATTTCTGAGGAGAAGGATTGAGTTAGATTGGTTAAGAGACTTTCGAGTAATTGATTAAATTTTTCATCTTCTTCTAAGATGGCTTGAAAGGCATCAGAGAAAATTTGATAAGTTTGTTGTACTAATTGTTGAGTTAAATTAACGATTGTGCGATCGCTTCCTGGTAAAAAACGAATTCCTTGATAAGCTGGAGTTTGTTTGAGAACTTTTTCGATACTGTATTGAAGTAAGGCTTCGGCTTCTGGTCTAATTTTGGGTAAAACTTGATAAACAAGCAGTTGAGAGAGTATTTTGACTATTTCTGCGGTTTCGTTCGTGTTGTTGATATCTATATAGGGATTATTTTGGTGTTGAGATAATAATTTGGTAATTTCTCCTTGACGAATCGAGGTTTGAATTTGATTAATTATCCGAATCACTACTATTTCCGTTACATCTTCAGCAATAGAAGCAACTACACCTTGACTTATTTGTCTTTGAACAGTGTGAAGATCAATTAGTTGAGCTTGATTGAGACGAATTGTTACAGGAATAATGCGTAACCATCGCCAAAAAGGAAGCAGAAACAGGACATCGTACCAACGCCACAGCATTGCATCGAGCCAGCTAATTCCTGTACGACTGCGACTAATATACCAAGTACGAGCTAAAAATTCTAAACCAAAAATAAGCCCAAACGGAAAATCAATTAAGCCAAAGTTATCAATATATCTTCCATTTTCACCGATATAACGATAATAGTTACTAGCAATTAAAGGTCTAATTTGTTGGTCAAAAAAGATTAATTCTAATTGAGCTTTTGCTTGATTTTGAAGATAGTTAGGACTCCAGAATTGCCAGAATGATTGTTTAGCGGATCTAGCTTGATTGGGAAGATGTTCGCGCATTCTATTTTTGATTCGCTCCAAAGTTCCTATTTTATTTGCTTCGGCAAACGGATTGGTTTGGATCATTTCCAGACTTTGACGACGTAAATCTCCTAAAATTGTGGTGACTTCAGGAGAATTAATTTCATTATTTAAAATAACTTGTTTTAATTGATCTACCTTTTCTAAATATTGTTCGGTTTCGCGATTAGGAATTATTCCTTTAAACTGGTCGTATTGAGTAATAAATTTAGAAAAATTTTCATTAATAAAATCTACTTTAATTCCCTGTAATTCAACATAGCCAAATTTAAGGTTACCAAGAGTAACTTGTCCATCGAACCAAAAATCACGGAGGGGAACATAGGTTAAATTGAAGATTACTAAAATAAAATTAATTGCTGCTAGGAGAGCCATAATCTTTTCAAACCAAAGTTTGGCAGGATTTTTTTTGACTCTAATTGCGGGATTTTTTCTGACAATAGTCATTATGTTAGAATTTGCGGTCTCATCAGTCACCTCTTAAAATTTTCGTATATTTCAGTGACAAAAATTAACTAAATTATTCTAGGTAAACACACAAATCAATTTCAAATCAAAACTAATAGCTTTTGTTTCTTCCTGAATAATGTGAAGAACTACTGCCTTAACTCAACCAAAGTTTTGGAGAGAAATGCTACGAAATTTACTCTTCTGTACTAGCTAATACGCCGTGAAGAAAAATATCAGCAATTCCTTCTGCCATTTCTTGAATAGCTTGAGGAGAACCTTGGGGATCGATAATAGTTTGATCGGAAAAACCTGCGATCGCAAACATTCCTAAGAACACTTGAGCGACAATTTTAGGATTCATAGGACGATAAATCCCTTTATCCATTGCCGTTTGAAAGAAAGCTTCTGCTACGTCGGTCATTTTAGCAATTACTTCTGATTGAATTCGTTCTCGTAGTTCGGGATGATATTGTGCTTCAATAAAGCATACCCGCAGGAGATCGCTATTATGTTGTAGATGTAGCATTCGGCGACGCATTACCTGAGCTACTGCTTTATAACTACCCATTTCACTCAATTCTGTTAATAAATCGGTCAAAATTTCAATCCAACCTGCGGTAGCAACTTCGGTGAGAATTGCTTTTTTATTGGTAAAATGACGAAATAATGTGCCTTCAGCTACATGAGAAGCATTAGCTAAATCCCTAGTTGTAGTAGCATCATAGCCTTGACGTGCAAATAAACGAAGTGCAGCTTTAAGAATACGAGTGCGGGTATTTTCTTCATTAGCAGAGGATTGATTAGCTGCTACAAAATTCCGTCCTTCAAAAACTTGCATAATTGTAAAGTGATAATTATTTAGGGACTAAGTTACAATATTTGCCGTGTCACTGTATTTAAATTTACTAAATTAATGCTACTTTTTAATTAATTTTTTATAATTTTTCAATTTTATCTAAAAGCCTAATAACTTGAGTTTGAATAATCAAAACGTTGAGATTAATCAACTTATTCTCAAACAATTAGTAATTTTTGTTGGTTAAGCTTTACAGAACTTATCTCTAAATTGCCGTTTTTCAATAAATAGGCTGTTTGAGATTAATTTATGTTTTAATTACGCCAATCAATCAAACAAGTGATCATGCCCAAAAAATTATTTAGTTACAAAAAAAATTTAATCGGATTGATCCTAGTTGTTTTTTGCCTAGGCTGGAATAGTTTAGTTTTACCAGCTTATGGCGATACTGACAATTCGGTTGCTGATAATTCTATTCAACCTTATTTAGCCAAAGTCATCAAAAATGTTACTGAATTTCGGCTTGATAATGGTATGAAGTTTATTGTGTTAGAAAACCAAGAAGCACCAGTAATTTCCTTTGTTACCTATGCCAATGTGGGTGGTGTCGATGAACCTGATGGTAAGACTGGAGTTGCTCATTTTTTAGAGCATTTGGCTTTTAAAGGAACAAAAAAAATCGGAACAACCAGTTATTCGGCAGAAAAACCTTATTTAGATCGTTTAGATCAGATTTTTGCTGAGATCAAAACTGCTAAAGAAGCAGGAAAACAAGAGCGGATAGCACAACTGACTGAAGAGTTTAATCGTACTCAGTCTCAAGCAAATAAATTTGTTAAACAAAACGAATACGGACAAATTGTTGATACTGCTGGTGGAGTGGGTTTAAATGCAGCTACTTCGGCTGATTATACTAGCTATTTTTATAGTTTTCCTGCCAATAAATTAGAGCTATGGATGTCTTTAGAGTCGGAAAGATTTTTAGAACCAGTATTTAGGGAATTTTATAAAGAAAAACAGGTAATTTTGGAGGAAAGAAGGTTAAGAACTGATAATTCTCCTATTGGTAAGATGATTGAAGTTTTTCTAGATACTGCTTTTGTTAAACATCCCTATAAACGTCCAACGATTGGTTATAACGAAGATATTATTAATCTTACTAGGGAGGATGTTAGTCAGTTTTTTGCTACTTATTATGCTCCCAACAACTTAACAGTAGCAATTGTAGGTGATGTCGATCCTGAAGAAGTTAAAAGTTTAGCGAAGGTGTATTTTGGACGTTATCAAACTCAAGAAAAGCCTGGCAAGGTAACGATAGTTGAACCACCACAACAAAAAACTAGAGAGGTTACCTTAGAATTTCCGACTCAACCTTGGTATTTGGAAGGTTATCATATTCCCGCTTTAACTGATCCTGATTATCCAATTTATGAAGTAATTGCAGATTTAATGAGTAATGGAAGAACTTCTCGTTTATATCAATCTTTGATTGAAAAACAACAAGTTGCTTTGTCTGCCGAAGGTTTTAGTGGGTTTCCTGGTGATAAATATCCTAATTTACTTTTATTTTATGCTTTAACCGCTCCTGGACATAGTGTGGATGATGTAGCAACTGCACTGAGAGCAGAAATTGAGCGACTCAAAACCGAGCCAGTGACAGAAGTAGAACTAGAGCGAGTTAAAACAAAGCTAAAAGCAGATTTGTTACGCACTTTGGATTCTAATATGGGAATGGCAAATTTATTGGCTGAATATGACGCAAAAACTGGTAATTGGCGCAATATATTTGACGAGTTGGATGCGATCGCATCTGTGACGGCTGCTGATATTCAAACAGTGGCAAAGAAAACTTTTGTGCCTGAAAATCGTACAGTTGGACGTTTGTTGTCGGCGCAAAACTAATAGTAATTTTTGCCTTTTATAACCTGTTACGTCTCTACGACTTTTAACTTTTGACTTTTTCTGTAATATGAATAGCAATCAACCGAAAAAAATTATTAATTGGCTTGGTTTAGGATTGATAACATTTGTTTTACTGTTGGTTGTGCGTTTACCAGCAACAGCCGAAACACCCAAACATTATACAGAATTGGAATTTGCTCCACCACCAGAGATTCAATTACCAGATTACGATCGCTATCAACTAGATAATGGCATGATAGTCTATTTGGTAGAAGACCACGATTTACCTTTGGTTAACGGAACGGCTTTAATTCGTACTGGTTCTCGTTTTGAGCCTTCAGATCAGATAGGGTTGGCAGAGATTACAGGAACGGTAATGCGTAGTGGTGGTACTAAAAGTCATACTGCTGACGAGTTGAATCTGTTGTTAGAACAAAGAGCAGCTAGCGTAGAAACTGCAATTAATACTACCTCTGGTAGTGCAGGCTTTAATACCCTCACAGAAGATTTAGATACTGTATTTAAGTTATTTGCAGAAGTGATCCGCGAACCTGCTTTTGCACCAGAAAAATTTGAATTAGCTAAAAATCAACAGCGTGGTGCAATTTCTCGTCGGAATGATGATCCAGGAGATATTGCCGAACGAGAATTTGATAAATTGATTTATGGTGAAAATAGTCCCTACGCTAGAACAGTAGAGTATGCAACTCTAGATAATATTACTCGTCAAGATGTGATTGATTTTTATCAACAATATGTTCGTCCTGATGAGATGATCTTAGGTATTGTGGGAGACTTTGAGTCAACCAAAATGAAAGCTGCGATCGCACAAGCGTTTGGAGATTGGCAAGTTGATCGCTCTAAACCTCAATTAACTATTCCTACTGCTTCTCAAAAATATACTAGTGGTGTTTTCTTAGTTGATCGTCCGCAATTAACCCAAAGTAACATTTTGTTGGGACATTTAGGCGGTACTTTGAAAAATCCTGATTATCCTGCTTTGAGTGTTTTAAACGGAGTTATGAATGGCTTTGGTGGCAGACTATTTAATGAAGTGCGATCGCGTCAAGGATTAGCTTATAGTGTTTATGGTACTTGGAATGGTAATTATGACTATGATGGTACTTTTATGGCTGGTGGACAAACTCAAACAGAAAGCACTGTTCCTTTTGTTCAATCTGTCTTAATTGAAATTGAAAGATTACGAAATAGTCCTATTACTGAAAAAGAGTTAGCTAATGCTAAAGAATCAATTTTGAATTCTTTTGTGTTTAATTTCCAAGATCCTAATCAAACTGTATCTCGTTTAATGCGTTACGAATATTTTGGTTATCCTGAAGATTTTATTTTTCAATATCAAGAAAAAGTCAAAGCAACCACAGTAGAAGATATTCAAAGAGTTGCTCAAAAATATTTACATCCAGACAAAATAGTTACTCTGGTAGTTGGTAATCAAAAAGCGATGAATCCACCTTTAAGTAGTTTAAAAGGAACAGTACAAACAGTAGATATTTCTATTCCTCAATCTCAAAATAGTTGAGTAGCTCTTAAAAGCGATCGCGTTAATTTTTAATTTTAGCGCGATTTTATTTCTCAAATTATGATTCTACTTTATTTCAGTAAGTGTAAAACTATTTTTAACTAGATTAAATATCTGCAAAGCATCTGAATGGTATGTTTCATCTATAAGCTTAAAAGTTGTATCTTTGAGGGTTTCTTCATCAATTAAAGTGATTAGTTCGTCTACATCTATTCCTTCAAAAATTTCTTGAGAGGCTTTGATTAAAGCTCTAGGAAAAGTTTCTGCAAAACTATCTGCCCAATCATTTTGTTTAATATAATAAGATTTTTTTCCTAAATGATTGCGTTTTTGAATTTCTAAAAGGCTGTTAATAATAGAGTTGCGCCAACTTTTAGTAACTCTTTTTTCAATTTGAATTTTGATTAAATGAACTAGAAGAATAACGAGAAAACTTTGTAAATTATTAATTTTGTCTTGTCTACCCATTTCTTCTAATTCTTCAATTATTGCTAAAGATTTTTCCCAATCTCGGTTAATAATTGATTGTTTAAGTTCGATTATTTCTTCCATAAGATTTCTTGAAATAGATCGTGATGCTGGCGATTGTTCTACACTAGATAATCTGGATCATTTAATTCTATTGTAATGCGATCGCTCTAAGATTGTTTTTATAATTAGCCAAAAAATAAATATTAATAAATGACTAATACTGGTTTTATCAATTTAAATAAACCTGCTGGGTTTACTTCCCATGATTGCGTTGCTAAAATGCGACGTTTATTAAAAACCAAAAAAATTGGACATGGAGGAACTCTCGATCCTTCTGCTACAGGAGTTTTACCTATTGCAGTAGGGAAAGCAACCAGACTATTGCAATTTTTACCAGAACCTAAAGCTTATCGCGCTCGAATTCGTTTGGGAGTAACTACCACTACCGATGATTTAGAAGGAGAAATAATTAGTTCTCAAACTGTTCAAGATTTAAAACTAGAAAATATTAAGACCTATTTAAATAAATTAACAGGAACAATTGAACAAGTTCCTCCAATGTATAGTGCTATCAAACAAGAAGGAAAAAAACTTTATGAATTGGCAAGAAAAGGAAAACAAGTTGATGTCCCCTCGCGCATAGTTACTATTAACGAGCTAAAAATCATTGAATTTACCTATCAAGATTTTCCTGAATTAGAAATAGAAATTAACTGTAGTCCTGGAACTTATATAAGAGCGATCGCACGTGATTTGGGTTCTATGCTGGGAGTTGGTGGAACTTTAGCTAATTTAATCCGCATCGAAAGTTCTGGCATGAAATTATCTGATAGTTTAACTTTTATAGAGATAGAACAACAATTAGAAGCAGAAACTTTTAATTTAATTCCACCTAGTCAAGCGTTAAATCATTTAGATACAATTAGTTTAAATAATCAAGATGCTCTGCATTGGTGTCAAGGACAAAAAATTACCATTAAGTTAGAACAATTTGAATCAAAACAATCTTTATCTGCTCCAGAAATGTATCTCAAAGTTATTGATGAACACGAAAATTTTTTAGGAATTACTCAACTCATTAATCAAGCAGAAGACCTATTGATTAAACCCAAAATAGTATGTGCTAACTTGGAGCAATAGTTCTAAGTTTTAGAGATAGAGAAGTTTTCATGACCAAGCAAGTTTACCAAATCATCTTGGTAGATGAATCTTTAGAAAATTACCATTTTATTAATCAATTTTGTGAACAATTAAATCAAACTGCCAATTGTTTTTATCAACTAGATTGGTTAAATACACTAGATTTAGTTAATAACTTATCTGATTCTCCACTAGAAAAAATTTATATCATTGCTGCTCAACAATTACCATTACTGAATCATTCAACTATTACTGAATTAAAATCTCGTTGTCGTTCAAACTCAATTATTATTTTAGTTGATAGTGATCGAACAGGCGCGAATGTAATTAATGCAGGTGCAACCGATTATTTAGATCTAACTCAACTTACCTTATCAACTCTAGAGCGAAGCTTCAGATTAGCTAAACTTGCTTTAAATCGCTCTACACAAATAGAAGCAAATTTCCAAGCTATCTTTGAACAAGCTGGAGTCGGAATTGCTTTGCTCGCAACTTCGGGACAATTCCTTCGTGTCAATCGCCGATTGTGTCAATTATTGGGTTACTCAGAAGCAGAATTGTGTTCTCTAACTTTTCAAGATCTTACCTATGTTGACGATTTACAAGCTTCTTGGGAATATGTGGAACAAATTTTGTCTAATTCTTCCTCAGTGAAGAGTTTAACTAAAAGATATATCTGCAAAAATGGTCATCCGAGATGGGTTAACATTACTGCTTCTTTAATCAAAAATTCTCAAGACTATCCATTATATTTAATTACCATAGTAGAAGATTTTCAAGAATCGAAGCAAACAGAAGAAAAACTTCAACATCGTTTGATTTTACAACAAGCTCTAGCTAAGGCAGCTAAACAACTTACTGGTCAAGAAAAAATTAATTTTACAGAAATTTTAGCTTGGATTGGTATTGCTGTTGGAACTAATCATGCTTATTTTGCTACTTTTGCCACAGACAACCCAGAATTTGATGGAATTTGGCAATCTAAAACTACCTCTCACCAGATTTATCATTGGTGGGATAGTCAAACTACCGAACCAACAAACTATTTTTTTAATTCCTGTTTAATAGAAAACTTGACTTGGTTTCAAGAACAGTTTAAGTGTAATCAAAATATTATCATCTCCGATTTAAAGCGATCGCATGAGCTTAACCAACAGCAACAAGATTTATTCAAATCGCTAGAAATATGCTCACTCTTAGCTGTCCCCGTCTATACTCCTACTAATCAACTCTGGGGAATTGTGGGTTTAGATACCAGAGGTGATAACTATAAATTTTGGTCAGAAGAAGAAGTTCAATTACTCAAAATTATCGGCAAAATTCTCTATATTTCCTGCCAACGCCTCAAAACTCAAGCCAAACTGCAAGCTTCAGAAGCACTCTACCAAAATATTTTTAATCATTCCACTGATGGTATTTTTTTACTAGCAATTCAACCTGATGAACAGTTAATTTATGAAACAATTAATCCTGCTTACGAACAAATTATTGGCAAAAACACCACAGAAATAATTGGTAAATCAATCACAGAAGTTCTTTCTTCAGAAATCGTTCATTTATTCCTGAGACAATATCATACCTGTCTTGAGACTTTTGCTCCCCTTGATTACGAACAAACTTTAGAATTAGCTGGAGAAACTCATACTTGGCGTACTATTTTAATTCCTATCATTAATGAAGAGCAACAAGTAATTAAGCTACAAGGTAGTATCAGAGATATCACTAAAGAAAAACTTGCCATTGCAACTCAAATTCGCCACACTCGTTATCGTCATCTGTTGCGTTCTATTACCCTCAATATTCGACAATCATTAGATTTAACAACCATTCTGCATACTACTGTAACTCAACTACAAACAACTCTTCATGCAGACCGAGTTTTATTGGTACAATTTTTACCTGATGGAACAAGTCAAATTACTGAAGAAGAAGTAGTTGATCGTGTTTTCTCGCTTAAAGATCAAGTCGAATTAGATTCTGTTTATTGGCAACAATTAGCAGAACTATCTGTCAAAGAAAACTTCTATCTTCAACAAGACAAAAATCTTACCCAACTATCTTCTTGTGATCAACAATTTTTACAAACATATCATATTTGCACCAACTTAGTTTTACCAATTTTTCGTCGTCGAACAATTAAAAATAATCAGATTAAATTAGAGCAAGAAATTAATCATCTTTGGGGACTATTATGTGTCCAACAATGTAATCAACCGCGCACATGGACTAAAGATGAAATTGAATTATTACAACAACTCGTCGGACAATTAAATCTTGCTCTTTCTCAAGCAGAATTATTAGAAAGTGAAATCAAACAGCGTCAAGAATTAGCTCGTTCTAATGCAGAATTAGAACAATTTGCTTATATTGCTTCCCATGATTTACAAGCTCCTTTACAAACAATTTCTAACTATGTGCAATTAATTGAACGTCGCTATGGTGACAAGCTAGACTCGAAAGCAGATAAATATATCAACTATATTGTTGATGCTGTTCAAAGAATGCGTACTCAAATTAATGATTTACTGGAATATTCGCGAGTAGGCAGACAAAAAAATACTTTGCGAGCTACAGATTGTAATTTAGTACTAGAACAAGCTTTAGCTAATCTAAGAGCAGCAATTGACTACAACCAAGCAATTATTAATTGTGAAAATAATTTACCGACGTTGATTGCTGATTTTAGTCAATTAGTTGTTCTCTGGCAAAATTTAATTAGTAACAGTATTAAATATCGTTCCTTACAACAGCCTGTAATTATCATTAATGTTCAAGCTCAAGAAAATTATTGGCAATTTTCTATCAGCGATAATGGCATTGGAATTGAACCACAATATCAAAAACGTATCTTTCAAATTTTTCAGCGTTTACACACCCAAGAAGAATATTCAGGTTCGGGGATCGGTTTAGCTATTTGTCAGAAAATTGTTGAACGGCACGGAGGTCGGATTTGGGTAGAATCGCAATTAGGTCGAGGGGCAACTTTTTATTTTACTATTCCCAATAGTAATCAATTCAGTAACCTAAACAAAACCTAGTTGTTGTGCTAACAAAGAGAAAGAAGTTGAGTTATATATTGATAATTATTTTTCTGTCTACTTCAATCTTTGATTTAAATTGTGCTTAATTTAAAACCTATCCTCAATGATTAATTCTCCCTCATTAAAAAACATTCTTTTAGTAGAAGACCTGCCTAGTTATCAAGATTTAATGTCTATTGCCTTTGAAGAAAATAATATACTTCATCATCTACATATCGTCAATAGTGCAGAAGAAGCTCTTTTATTTCTAAGTCAACGGCAACAATATCATAATGCTCCTCGTCCAGATTTAATTATGCTGGATTTAGATTTGCCAGGAATGCACGGACATGAATTATTAAAAATAATTAAAGAAGACCATAAAATCAAATATATCCCAGTAATTGTTTTGAGTACTTCTAATGAACCTAAAGATATTCAACAAAGTTATGCACTCAAAGCTAATTGCTATATTAGTAAACCTTATGACCTAGAAAATTTTTTAGAAGTCGTCAAAGAAAGTTTAAACTTTTGGCTCAATTGTTCTCAAATTGCTCAAGTACACCTAAAGTAAATCAAAATACTTTTCAGTAATTTCCTCAATACTCAAGGTGTCAATTAGAAAAAGATTTTTAAGGTTAAAACGCCAATTTAAGTAAAAATTTATTATATTTACTAATAGACTAAATAAAAGCTTAATATTATACTAAGAACATCTCTAAAAAATTTTGATAAAAATAAAAATTAATCATTATTATTCTTTAAATGTCAAATTAATCTCAATATTTTAACAGTAAATAGTTTGCTAAAATGACTAATTTTGCCCAATTAACTCAGTGGATATTAATACTCTTAAAATACTCTTAATTGAAGATAACTCAGCTGATGCCGATTGGATCGGAGAAATTTTAATAGAAGAACATTTAACGAAGTCAAAGCAGGCTTCGCCTCAAGTAGATCTCAAACACGTCAAACGCGTTCAATCTGCTTTACAACTTATTGCTCAAAATGATTTTGATGTGATTTTATTAGATTTATCTCTTCCTGATAGTCAGGGAATAGATAGTATCGCTCAAGTCAAACAAGAAGCTCCAGAATTACCAATTGTGGTTTTGACTGCTCTTGACGATGAAAGCATCGCGATTCAATCTGTACGTCAAGGAGCGCAAGATTATCTAGTTAAAGGCAGATTTGAAGGAGAATTACTGATTCGTTCAATTTATTATGCCATTGAGCGTCAACGGACTGAGGCAACTCTACGACAACAAGCCGAACGAGAAAAATTAATGAAAAAAATGTCTGATCGAATTCGTCAGTCATTAGAACTTAAAGAAATCCTCAATACTACAGTAGACGAGGTACGTCATTTCTTACAAGCCGATCGCGTGGTAATTTATCGTTGCGAATCAGATCAACCTGGAGAAGTCATTGCCGAATCAATAACACTTAACTTTCATCAAGCAGAAGAAAGTATTGTTCTCAATAGTCAAAATCTCTTTCATCAACTTAGTGCCAATCTGGAACAATTTAATTTAGAGCTTGCAAAAGCTCAAGCTGTTCAAGCAATTGACGATACCATTACTCATAGGCAAGATGATATTTATGTCTTAGCAGAATCTCAAATTCGAGCAATTCTTACTTTACCAATTTGGCAAACTCAATCCAATCAACATCTACAGACTAAAGCTGATTTTGGAACACAACTTCGTAACGAGCTTGAAAAACATTCTGTCTTAACTACTAACTCTGTACCAGTTCTTTTTGGTGCTAAACAGGAAAAGATTGAACAATTCAAACCAAGTTCACTTCTTCAAGAACCCTCTGCCGTTGTTTCAAGGCGGGGAAGCTTCGACCAACTTTGGGGAATGTTAGTAGCGCAAAACTATCATCATCCTCGTCAATGGCAAAATTGGGAAATAGACTTTCTACAACAATTAGCTACTCAAGTTGCGATCGCTATTCAACAATCAGAATTATACACTCAATTACAAATTGCCAATCGTCAATTAGAGCAGTTAGCAATTCTCGATGGTTTGACGGGACTCGCCAATCGTCGTTATTTTGATCGCATTTTAGACAATGAATGGCATCGTTTGATTAGAGAACAAAAACCTCTTTCATTAATTCTGTGCGACATCGATTATTTTAAAGCTTACAATGATACTTACGGACATCCAGAAGGCGATCGTTGTCTGCAAAAAGTAGCTCAGATTCTTAAAACAGCAGTTAAACGACCAGCAGATTTAGTAACTCGTTATGGTGGGGAAGAATTTGCCTTGATCCTCCCAGATACCAACGCTGAGGGTGCTTTAGTAGTTGCTAATTTTATTCTTAAGCAGGTCAGAAAACTTCGCATTCCTCACCAAGCTTCTGAGATTTGCAACTATGTTACTCTCAGTATCGGTACAGCTACAAAAATTCCTAACTCTCATCTTGTTGTAGAACATTTAGTTAAAATGAGTGATGATGCTCTTTATCAAGCTAAAAAACAAGGTAGAAATCAAATAATTCAATATCAAACTTGTTGCTAGAATTAAATAAATTGCTTTTGATTTAATTGTTTAAAAATTAAATTTATTGATTAATTAAAATCAAATCCGTCTAAATAGTCGTGATACCTTTTATAGCACTACAGGAAAATATTAAGATATCTTATGTCTTAACCTAAAAGTGTACTGTCATAGTCTTAATGGTTTTTTCTCTTGTAGGCAAAATTCATGAATTGTTGCTTCTTTATTAAGATAATGGTTATTTAACAGAATTTAATATAACTATTGAAATTAGAGATTTTAAAATCTCAATTGATACTCTATTCTGCCTTCATTTAAAACATAATCATAAGTTGCCCTAACCGAAGCATCGTTTTTAATTTCATAAATACCTTCTAAATAAGGATAAACTCGCAGATAATCTAACCCAATATTTTGACCAACACCAACGACAAAATCTTCTACTCTATAAAAAAGTCTACGTTGGATGGGAGTAATCACAAATTGAGCCACACCAAAATTTAATAATTCTTCTGCATTACTATTTTGAAGCTCCTCTGCAAAAGATAAAAATTGATTACCCAACAAATTAACAATTTCTCCTTGACTACGAGTAGGAGTGCTAGTAAGCTGAACAGCAGGAGAATTAAGTAGATTGCGGTCTCTTTGTCCATTTAAAGCAGCAACATTAATACAAGTAGCAAGTTGGTTTAGTTCCGTTTGACTATAGTTGACTTCTCCACTAGGAGGAACATTATCAGGACGAACATTGCAGTTACTAGCAGTTTGACCCAAAGTGGGTAATAATTCTTCGGCTTCTCCATCAATTATCAAATTAACAGTAATTACCTCTGTTCTTCCTACCTGGGAAATATCATCAGAAATTTCATTTCTATCTGGTTCTAATTGTCGCAAATTATTCAAATTAGAAACTTCTGTTTTCATCTGAACATCAAGATAAGGATTTAAGAATCCTGCTTCGGGAGTAAACACAGCAGTATTTTGGCGATTACGCACTAAAGTAAAGTTACTAGAGAGCCAATCTACATTGCCCTTATTTATAAAAATAGTTCCTTTTGGTTCAATATTACTAACAGTATCAGCAGTTCCGTTGAGGCTCAGATTTCCTTGAACATTAAATTCGTAGAGAGGGGATTGTTCAATTTTGAAATTGTCTAAGTTTACTTGAAAATTGTTCAGTCTAGTAATGATTGCAGGAGAATCAGCATTATTGTTTCTGATTAAATTAATGTTAGTCGCTACAGTAGAATCATTATCTTCTTGTTCTGGGATAAAAACTTCACCATCGGTTAAAAATACTTCACCACCAATTATAGGTTCAAGTGCTGCCCCTGTTACAATTACATTTCCTGCCACATCTCCTTCATATAATTCTTCTAGGTTGATTTTACCTTCAGGAAGATTAATAGTTAAAGGATTCTCAATACTCGAAACAGAATATAAGATTGGTAATGTTCCTGTGACAGTAAGGTCTTTTTCAGCGAATTTTCCTGTTAGTTGTTCAACATTAACTAATTGATTATTTAAAGTAGCTTTACCTGTAGCAATTAAAGGTTCGGAGAAATATTTGTTTTTGACTTGAGCATCTTGTAAGTTGACTTCTCCTGTAGCGTTTAAAGCATAAAGTGGTGTCGCACGATTTAAATCTAAACGCCCTGTTGCTCTTAGTGTAGCTGTTCCCTCTCCACCAAGCCAAGTCAAATTATCTTGAGTAAAGATACCTAACAGCGAAAAAGCTTCTGTACCCAAATCTAGATTAGCTGTAATAGTATCGTTTCCTGGTTGAATCGGATAAGGAACAGTGGCATCGACTTGAATTGAAGATGGTTCAGTAGTTGCAAATTGCAACTTATCATCAGTGTAAATATAATTACCTGCAATTGTTTCTGGTAGTGCTTGTCCATTGTATGCACCATCAGAAAACGTAATATTTCCTTCTAGTTGAGGTTGAGATAAAGTACCTGTAATTGTGCCATTAGAATTAATTACTCCTGCTATATCAACAGGAATATTGATAAATCTATTAATCACATCAAGGGAAAGATTTTCTATTTGAAAACTAGCATTTTCTGGTTGAGCAGGTGATAATTTTCCTTGTAGTGCTACAGTTGCATCTTCAACTTGAATTCTGGCATTATCTAAATTAACAATACTATCTTGATAAATCCCTTGGAGCAAAATTTGATTAATAGCAATGAACTGAATTTCTTCTTTAATAAATCCTAAAGGTGGCACAATATTAGCGAAAGCAGGTTGAGGTTGCCATTCCCAATCATTCGCTTCGACACTAAAGTTGATTTGGGGATTAGTTATTGTTCCTGCTAATAAAATTTCTCCCCCATAAGCACCACGAATATCTAAATCTGTAGGAACTTCTCCTGCTTGTTTTGCTGCTGCCTCAGCTTGAATTTGGTTTTCTATTTGTCTTAATAATTTTAATTTTCTGACTAGAGATTCTGAGGCGGTTTCTATATTATTAGGAGCAACTTGATTAGCTTGGGCGTAATTAGGCGTTTGAAATAATCTAGTTAAATCTTCTAGAGTAAACCAACGAAATGTAGTTAAAATATCTTGGACATAAGCTTGAGGAATATTTAGTTCTCCTTCTAATTGTCCTGTTGCTAAATTAACTCCACCATTAAAGTTATATTCACTATTACCAAATTCAAGAGAACTAGTTGCTACTTCTGCTAGATTTTGTTCGGGATTATAGTTAAAATTAGCAGCAAACTTTTTAGCTTGAATATAACCAATGGCTGGTTGTTCTACGGTAACATTTCCTGTAGTTGCTAAAGTAAAAAGATTAGCATTTATTTCTCCTGTCGTTTGACCATTTAATGCACCTTGAATTCCTAACGGTTCTCCTGGGGCAAGATTAAGTAAAGCTAAAGGAAAGTTTTGAATATCTAAAGAAAAAACATCTCCTTGACGATTTCCTGTGGCAATAACTGGTTGAGAAGTATTTTCTCCTTGACGTAATTCTAAACTGGTTGGTAAGTAAGGAAAACGACATCGATTTGCTGTACAAGGTTCTGCTGTGGCAGCAATTACATCCTGTTCTCCTTTTAGATTAACTGCTAATTCGTTAGCTGGGTTAATATTTACTTGACCTGCCATTACAGGGTCGAACACTACATCATTGAAAGCAAAATTATTTAAGCTTAAATTACCAGTTAAGTTGAGATTTTCTGGATTAGTTGGTGCTGAAATTAAATTGTTACCAACAAATTGTCCTTGAAAGTTTGCCTGTCCATAAACATTCACACTTTCTGCTAAGAGATCATTGTTATTAGAAGTTTGGGCAATTAATTGATCTATTGGTAATTGTTCAAAATCAAGATTAGCATCAACATTTAAATTAACTCGATCTAAATCAGGATTAGTAGTTAAATTAGATAAAATTAAATCACCTTGGGCATTAAGAGATTGTTCTCCTAGTTGTAAAGCAATTTGATTAGCTTGAATGGGAAGATTAACTTGATTGTTAAGTAAAGGATTGAGACTACCTGCTAACTCAATTTGTCCGTCGAGATTATCTAAATTTAAGTTTTGAAGATTTTGAGGCGCAAATGTTTGTGCTAATAAATTAGAGTTAAGATTGTTGGCATTAAGATTAGTTTGCCATCGATTATTATTTAAACTTCCTTGAGCATTAATTGTGCCATTAGCTACAGCTAAATTAGCATCAAGATTTGCCTTAATAGTACTTAGATTAGGATTATCAGCTAAAGTTAATAATTGTTGTAATTGCCCTGAAAGGTTAATCCTGCTAGATTCTAAAGTAGTAGCTAGAGGTAAACTGGGTATAAATTGATTGAGTGCAATTCTACCTGTGTTAGCTGTTGCTTGTAAGTTACCTGAAGTGAGTCTACTATCAAGATTAACATCGCTACCATTTACAGCTAGATTTAAATTAGCTATTCCTGTAACTTGATTGGGGTTTAATTGGTCTAATCTACCATTTAAATTAATTGTACCTTTTTCTAAAGTAATTGGTCGGTCAAAATTAACTGCTGAGGTATTTAATTGAGATAAAAATGGTGATAAAGCTAAAGCAGAAGCTGTAATATTAGTTTGCCATTGTTGATTGTTTAAATTAGCGTTTCCTTCAACATTTAATCGACCTTCACCTACTAGAACTTCAGTATCATCAAGTAATAATTGATTATCAGCAAATAAAACTGTTCCTGAACCAGAAATATTTTCTACTGTTGTGGTTGAAGCTTGAGGAATTTGCCATTGCAAATTTGCTTGAGGATTAGCTAATGTTCCTCTAACTTTTCCTTCGGCGTTGAAAGTATTAACGGCTATTTCTTGAGGAAAATTATAATATGGAGATACTATTTTTTCTGTAGGTAAAGTAGCTTTAAAGTTAAATGCCAAAGGCATATTCGTAGCATCTATAGCTTGATGATTTTCAAGAGACTGTTGAATGTTAGTGTCGATGATTCCTTGTCCTTGAATTTGTCCTCCAGCTAAGGGGATAGCTTCTAAATTTTTCAAAACAACTTCACTTAAATTAGCAGCAAAATTAGCTTGAACTGATTTTAATTTGGTTTGAGCTACAGTTAAAGTTTTAGTATTATTAATTGTGCCTGTTAATAAGGGTTCTTTGATCGCACCTGATAATTGTAATTGGGCTGCTACTTCACCAGCAAGATCGACAGGAAAAGAGGTATTAAAAGTTTGCTGTAAACCTGATAAACTAAAGGGTAAAACATCTACATTTAAGTCATAACCTTGTTGTAAATCTACTGTACCTTTTAACTTAGCAGTAAGATTGCCTAAATTAACTTGAGTATCATTTACTTGGGCATTTCTACCACCAAAATTTAATTGAGATTTAGCTGTTAAAGATGAAGATAAATCTTCTACTTCACCTTGCACATTTTGTAAATTAACTTGTCCTTCAATATTAGCAGCAGTAATTTCTTCAAAAGAAGGAATATTAATATCTAAATCGGCATTCAGCTTACCACTATTAAGATTGATTGGAGAATTAGGGATTAAAGAAGTAACATCAGTTAAAACTAAATCATTAATTTGTAGCTTAGTATTAGTTTGACCAGAAGCAATGGTAGTTTGTCCTTTGATTTTTGCTTTAGCTTGTTCTATAGCTGCATCTAAATCATATTCTACTAATTGATCGCCAGTGGGATTGTACCTACCGCTACCGTCAAGTTGTACTTCAATGGGGGATTGATTATAAGGAACAGCAGTGATATTTCCTTCTTCAACATTTACTGTCAAATCTACATAAATAGAAGGTTCTCCATCTTGTGTTTGTAAGTTTAAATCTAACCAAGAATTATCTTTAGCTTGTTCTAAATAAACTTCTGGTTGAACTAAAGTAATTTCTAAAGGTAAAGTTCGTTTAAAAATAAGAGGTAAGATATTGAAACCGACTTCGACTCGATCAATTGCAACTTTACCAGGATCTGTGGCAGTAGGAGGAACAGTAAGAGAGTCGAAGGTGATTCCCCTCAGAGAGACACTTTCTACCTCGCCAAAATCTACAGGGCGATTAATTATTTGACTGATTTGTTGTTCTAAGAAAGAAGGTAATTTTTGTTTGACTAAAACTTTAGTTCCCCAATAACCCAAACCAACTATTGCAAAGGTAGAAAAGCCAATGATTGTTATTTTGGAAGGATGTTTAATTTTTTCTAAAAACATTTGCCAAAAACTAGAAGGTTCTGGATTGGGAGGGGGATTTTGTAGAAATTTTGTCATTGTCTTAAATACTACAGACAAAGCATAGATAATTTTAAATCTCAATTGGTGTAATGATTGAGTCACACCTTATCATTATCTTTTTGGTCAAACTTCTTTCCTCCGACAGAAAATAATTAAATTGTGGTAATTAATTTAAGTTGATATTTATCGCAGAGCAATCCTCAAAAACTACCGACTCAATTTTTGATCAAAAATACCTTTTTTAAGCTCGATTTTGGTGCATGGCATATTTTTTACAAGTATATTGCCTACATAATATTTTTAGATATTATCTCACTCTGAGGAAATCTAAATTGATAACTAGCTATAGTATTTCAAGATAACCTATAAAAATAAAAAAAAACAAAAGTAAACATTAGGGAGTTAAAAGTTAACCAATGCGAATGCTTCACACTATGCTACGAGTTGGCAACTTAGAGGAATCTTTAAAGTTTTATTGCGATGTTTTAGGCATGAAATTACTACGCCAAAAAGACTATCCAGGCGGTGAATTTACTCTTGCTTTTGTGGGATATGGGGACGAAGCTAACCATACTGTGATTGAGCTAACTTACAATTGGGGTGTTGAACAATACGATCTGGGTAATGCATATGGGCATATTGCTTTGGGTGTAGATGATATCTATGGCACTTGTGAAAAAATTAAATCTCTTGGTGGAAAAGTGACTAGAGAACCTGGTCCAATGAAGCATGGTAGTACTGTAATTGCTTTTGTAGAAGATCCAGACGGCTATAAAATTGAGTTAATTCAACTAGGAACACAAGGTTCGGCAAAAAAGGCGGAATTAGCTAGTCAAAAAGTATATTAAATTACAAAAATTTGTGGTGGGTTATGGTATAGAGCAAGATTTTAAATCAGGAGGATTACAATTAAGCTTGCGCCTAATCCACTATACTAAGCTTGTCCTGATCCAAAGGCAAAGGAACAGATTGAGTTATTGATTGGTAAGAGACAGGAGACAGAAAACGCGAGAGGTTCGCTCTCTTCCTTCGCGATCGCGTAAGGATCGAAGTAAAAAGCAGAGGCAAGGAGAAAAGGGGACAATAAGCAGCCATAACTGGGTAACTGTTCACTGATAAAGGTTCATTTCTCACAGAGTATTGATCAGCAAAGCTATTGTGAATTTTTCGGCTACTAGAACAGAGATTTTTTACAATTGGGATAACTTCTTTGGGCTACTGAAGAGCAAGTATTAAGGAAATATGACTACTAAACCGCCATCCAAACCTCCTGCATCAGGTAATTCGACCAAATCTCAATTGAGTAAAATTTTGACTCAAGCGGTTCAAACTATTCAAGCCAAAGTTAATTTTAATGCTCTGGCGTTGAGATCAGGAACACAAGTACCTGAATTAAAAGTTCAAGATGCTAATTCTCAAGAAAGAGTTTATCCTTTGTTAGGCGATCGCTATTCGATTGGACGTAGTTCTCGTTGTGATATTCAAGTTCGTAATCCTGTAGTTAGTCAAGTTCATTTTTCCTTAACCAGAAATAAGAAAAATCCTCGTTCTTTTTTAATCAAAGACGAAAAATCAACTAATGGTATTTATATCGGTAAAAGAAGAGTTGCCAATTTTGCTCTTTATCACGGCGATCGCTTTACTTTAGGCCCACCAGAGTTAGCTGCTGCTGTTACTCTTGAGTATTATAATCCTCCTCCGTTATGGCTGAAGATTTTGCGCTACAGTCTTTATGGTACGGGAGGAATGATGAGTTTATTAATTCTCTGGATTGGAATTGAATGGGCAAAAACGCCTGTTTATCCTTTACCTAGAGAAGCAACTCGCCCTGTGGTTGTTTACGCTGATGATGGCACTCCAATTAACCCAGTTGCCCAAAATACTCACCGCGAACTAAAAAATCTGGCTGACTTTTCTCCTTATCTACCTAAAGCGGTAATTGCTTCTGAAGATAGTAGATATTACTGGCATTTGGGCGTAGATCCTTATGGAATTGCTCGGGCGATCGCAGTAAATTTAACTTCTTCGGAATTAAAACAAGGAGCAAGTACAATTACTCAACAATTAGCCCGAAGTCTTTTTCCTGAAGTCGGTAGACAAAATACGGCAGGCAGAAAATTGCGAGAGATGCTAGTAGCTTTAAAACTCGAGGCAGTTTATAGCAAAAAAACAATTTTAAAAACCTATCTCAATCGTGTTTATCTTGGTGTGGGCAGTTATGGTTTTGAAGATGCTGCCCAATTTTATTTTGAAAAGTCCGCTGCCGATCTCAGTCTCTCAGAAGCAGCTACTCTAGTAGCAATTTTGCCTGCCCCTAATCTTTACAACCCAGTTAAAGATTATGAAACTTCTGTCGCCTTACGTAATCGTGTGATTAATCGAATGGTGAAATTAGGCATGGTATCCGAAGCAGAAGCAGACAGAGCAAGGCGATCGCGAATTGAGGTTAGTCCGAACGCCCGTCAAACCCTTTCTAATACTACTGCTCCCTACTTTTACGCCTATGTTCTCAAAGAACTACAAGCTCTCCTTGGTACAGAAGTAGCCAAAGAAGGAAATTACATTGTTGAAACAGGGTTAGCTCTTCAAATACAAACCGAAGCCGAACAATCTCTCAAATATTCAGTAACAGAAGATGGTTCACGCTATGGCTATTCTCAAGGGGCAATTGTTACTCTCGACAGTGAGACTGGACAGATTATCGCCTTAGTTGGTGGGGCAGATTATAATCAAAGTCAATTTGACCGCGCCACCCAAGCTAAACGTCAGCCAGGATCGACTTTTAAAATGTTTGCTTATACTTCTGCGATTGAACAAGGAATCAATCCTAATAATAAATATTCCTGCGCTCCCGTCAGTTGGAAAGGACAAGAATATCGAGGTTGCGAACGTAGTAGTGGTGAAATAAATATGTATCGTGGGTTAGAGCAATCTGAAAATGCAGTTGCTTTACGAGTGGCCCAAGATATTGGTTTAAATCGAGTTATTGAGATGGCACGACGGTTTGGCATTAACTCTTCTTTAACAGAATCACCAGGTTTAGTTTTGGGAGAAAGTGAAGTTAGTGTTTTAGAAATGACTGGTGCTTATGGTGCTTTGGCTAATGATGGAATTTGGCATCGTCCCCACGCGATTAATCGAATTCTGGATGGTAGTGATTGTGAGAATCCTAATGACTGGCAAACTTGTAGAGAAATTTATTCTTTTACTAGCGACAGTCAAAATAGTCGGGAAGTTGTTTCTGAAGCAGTCGCTGAGCGAATGACTTATATGCTTAAACAAGTAATTGCCGATGGTACAGGCAAAGCAGCCGATATTTCTCAAGGAGAAGCAGGCAAAACAGGTACAACTGATAATAGTGTTGATTTATGGTTTATTGGCTATGTACCAAAAAAAAATTTAGTGACAGGGATTTGGTTGGGTAATGACGATAATTCCGCAACTAAAGGTAGCAGTTGGCAAGCTGCAACTTTGTGGGGTAATTATATGCGCAAAATTATCGATTATCGATAAATAAAGATTTAGTTTA
This sequence comes from Stanieria cyanosphaera PCC 7437, assembly GCF_000317575.1. Lineage (NCBI taxonomy): Bacteria > Bacillati > Cyanobacteriota > Cyanophyceae > Pleurocapsales > Dermocarpellaceae > Stanieria > Stanieria cyanosphaera. Next base: position 4,198,669 of record NC_019748.1, read on the forward strand.
TTGTTCTTCAGTTTCGAGACAGGGATTAATTTCTAAATCATAAACAATTGCATCGATGAGATGATGCAGCGCAAAAAAGAACAATTGCTCATTACCATGTTCTAAAGCAGTTTTTAAATATTTTCTTCCTTGTTCTGGATTCATTAACACTTCGTATAAACTTTTTCTCGGGTAATTAATCAAAGACACAATTGACCTCTATATTTAACTTTTTTAAAACATTATGAATAAAACTCACCTCGAACAATAGATACTTACAAAATTTCTAAAAAAAGCTGAATAGATCTAGCAATATATTAATAGGTTAGGACATTAATTTTGTACAGAGGGAATAGAGATTAAGAAAAACGTCCTAACGGTTTCTAGTAATGCTATAAAACTAAAAAACATTAACTTCACACGGTGGTTAATTATGGTGAGGTTTTTTTACCATCCTTCACCATCAAAAAAACTAAGTAATTCGTTGATTGTGATCTTTATACAGACCTAGTACTTCTTCTTACTCCTCTCAATCCCCTTGTATCCCTTTTACAAGGAGGAAAGACAAAGAAATTAACTTTTAACATTGGAGATAGAACATCTACGCATGGGAATTAATTTTACTGAGCAAAAAGATTAAAAAATTAATTCTTGGCAAATTTATTAGAGCTATGCTCATTATTGCTTAAATTGATATTTACCAAAATCATCTTTATTAACTCTTAATCAATCTGACAAAGTTTTGACATATTTGGACAATATTTATTTTGTAAAGTCAATTGGTAGCAAAACTTAAAAATTATAAATTTTTTCACTTGATTCAACTAGTTTAAGTAGCTTGTGATACCTTGACGCCAAGATTTATGTTGCTTCAAGCACAAAATAATATCTGGAAAAAATAACAACATTAAGCCAATAATTTATTTTTTGTTTTAGAATTTAGGTTGCCTAGACAAGAATAATTATTTAAAAGTTATTTCTTGGTTAGATATATTAAAATAGCAGCAAGTTTTAATCTTAGGAGTAAAACTAATGGCAGAACCTTTTAGATTTTCAGACGGACAACTAGCTTATAGTGTAGAAGATTTAGTTAAACTGTGTAAGCGATCGCCTGGAGAAGGGATTAACTATTTAATGCGAGCAGATTTTGAAAACTGGTTGGCGTATATAGGTAAACCCGATCTCGCCCAAATGACTCAAACAATCCGTCAAGAGCAACTAAGTGAAAGCGAAAAATTAGAACAATTTGTAGCTAAATGTAAGCTGGCAGTCACAGGCGAACCCAAGTCAATTGCGTCAACTAAGCCAGCCAAATCAAATAATTTTATGAATAATCTGAGTAAATTTTTTCAGAATTTAATTCCTCAAAAATCAACTAAATAATCAAAATTTTAAAGATAATTTAGTTTAATTGAATGGCGAACTACGGTTCGCTTTTATCAAAAATTATTCACGCGAGTTCGGAACTTCTCCCCAAATTAACTCGCCATTGTTGTATAAACCAATCTGAGTAGCTTTCACTGTTCGGCCAAACGTATACTTCAATCCTTTAATTGACCAATCATTGTTATGATTCCATCGATTATTACTGGTAATACGTAAGCCGACAGATTTTTTATAGTGCTCGTTACCACCAGGATAAATGGCTTTTCCTTGACAATTAATTTCTACATAATAAACTTGTTCGGATACCTGAACAGGTTGACTAGGAGAATTAGGACATTCACTTTCAGTACCAACTACAGAAATATCGTTAATATCTTGAGAGTCAAGGGTGAAAAAGAAACGAAGCGCAGCATTATCTAAGACTGTAGCAGGAGAAGCTGATTTATTAACTATATCTGCTTGAATTTCTAAAAAATTAGCTCCACTTTGTTTAATTTTTGCTTCTACATAAATCGATTCTTGTTGGTCGGTAGGAATCGGTATTTCTGGTAAGGGTTCACCACCAAATTCTAAATACATTCTAGCCAAAGCTCCTGCTATGCCCCAATTGTAGCCGATCGCGACTTCATTACCTTCCCAATCGTTACGGTCATCTTCCCATTGGTCGTTTTGATCGGGACCTCCAACTAAAGCACCAACCAGTAAATTACGAGTTTCGCTGGGATTGCTACTATCATTTAGCCAACTGCCGTGAGCAGTACGATGATGGGGATTTTTGGGATAATTTTTTTCAAAACCAATAATATAACTACGATGATGGGGATTATTGCCTAAAATATAATGAACTTGACTTACCCCAAAATCAAAATAACGGTTAGCTTTTTCGCTTTCTCCTTGATTACGCAACCAATCACTATAGATAAAACCAATAAAAGCAGTACTAGCTGCATAGTTCAAAGAACCCCATTGATTTAAAAAAGCTAAACCTCCTGGAGTATAGGTGATTTTTTCGCCTTGATAGCCAATTGTCCAATAATCTAACCAAGCTTCAACACGCTGACGATATTCTAACTCTCCAGTTTCTTGAGCAAGTAAAACGTATGCCCCATAAGCTTTATCATCGGTAACATGGGTATAATTATAGGGTTTAGACATGGATTGATATTCAGCGATCGCTTTAGTTAAATATTCTCCTCTATAACCCCAATTTTGAGCGTCTTTAGCTTTATGTAACCAAATTGCGCCCCAAACTATTTCATCTTGATAACCACTAAATGATTTATAAAATGGTACTGCTGCACTGATGCAATCAGAATATTTACCGCGATATTGATCGGCAAAGTCATACAATCGTTCTGCTTTCTGCACTAACAAATCTGCATAGGCAGTATCTCCATTTTTACGAAAGAAAATTGAAGCTGCGGATAAAGCTGCGGATGTCTCTCCTGCAAGTTCTGAACCAGGACAACTAGTATCAATTTTATAAGCAGGTCTTGCCATCTGATAACTAACTGCTTCTGCTGGCCCCCACCATTGGTGGTCTTGATTTCCATCTCCAACTTGTCCATAAAAAACATATTGTCCAGGTTGATCATTAGCAAAAGCTTTGAGGAAATAATCAGTTACCCATCGAAGGTTGCGAGATAAATAAGTTAATTGACCTGATTGTTGATAAGCATCATAATACTCAATGCCACCCCAAGCTAAGTTAGTCGCACTAGCTGCCATCGGAAAACCAAATTTAACATGATCCCCAGCATCAAACCAACCTCCACTCAAATCAACACCTACATCTGCACCATCAGTTAAAGTGGCATCACCCCGCCAAGGAATTCGATTCCATGCTGGTAGTTTACCTGCCTGTTGTGCTTCATAAAAAAGAATTGTTTTTTGTAAAGCTTCGCCATAGTTATATTTACTTTGCGTGCCTAAACAGGGAAAGATTAATAACAAAACTAGAGAAATTGGAGCGATCGCTATTAAATTTCTCAATTTAAATATTTTTTTGATTGACATTTTTAAATAACCAATTTACTTAGTTTGATTACAATTAACCATGCCAGCGTTGCATTTGATTATTTTCTTTTAAAAATTGTTTAATTGCATCTAAATAAATTTGACGATATTCTGCATAACTGTATTGGTCTATTCTGATTCCAAAACTGTTTGAGCTACCTTCCATAATTTTAGCCATTTCATCGTTAACTTTAACTGAATAATGACTTCCATCAAAGGTGTTTTTTACATCTTTAGTAACTGCCGAAGGAATTGAAAAATCATACATAACATCATACTTCTGTGCCAGTTGATAAAATACTGGTAACTCACATTCTTTAGTTAATTTGCGACCATAGGTATCGTTAACAATACTCCAAGCCGAACGAGGAGGAATAAAACCAATAAACTCGGCATTAGGAAAAAATGTTCTTAAATCAGTAAATAAATCAACAATTTTCAAGTCACATTGCTGTGGTTCTTGAGGCTTATAAAAACCTGGTTGATAAACAGGATATTCTGCAAAATCTGCTCCTTCAAAATTGCGGTCATAATAATTACCAGGATCAGGACTAATTCCTAATAAAGTCATTAGAGAAAAAGTCAATATATCAATAGACAAATAAGCATGAAGTGGTGATTTTGTTCGTAAGCTTTTGATATCAAAGGGTTCAATTGGTTGTCTTTCTTTGACAACAAAATTAAGTCCGTCAACACCAATATATACTTTTTGAGGTTTAAAGCCATGTTCTTGTAAAGAACGAGAGTATTGAATAAATTCTTTAATTTCTCCTCCTTTAATTGAATAATTAAAACACCGATCTTTCGTAAATTGAGAAGCTCTTAAAGTAATAACTCTAGAACTACCTAAAATGAGACAATTATAATTATTTTTATCTTTAGTTCTAAAAAAAAGATTAGTTTTAGAAATACGTTCGTTAAAAGCAAAATTTCGGCCAGTTAAGATGTTACCGTGACTATACCAAAGTGGGTCTACTAGCCAATTAATTCCTCCTACTGTAGCTACTAATAAAGAAATTATTGATGAATATAAAACAAAATTAAACTTTTGATTTTTCTTTTTAGATAAGCTTGGCTCAATTTTTTTTACTTTAAAAAAGTCTTTGGCAATAGTTTTGATATTCATTTTTTTTATTTAAAACTGAAAATATAAAAATTCACTAACTCTGGTAAAACACAATAAAGAAGCTGTTGTTATTCCGGCCATAATCACTGTCCAAATATTATTAGGTTTCCAGGTTAAATTTTGCCAGAACTTGTGCGGCCATTTTTGATAAGGTTCAGAAGTAGATTCGTTTAAAGTTGGATTATAAATACCCATCCATTGTTGAGTATTCGGAGTAAACCATGCAATTAATAACAATAGAAAAACACCAAAAGTTGCATACTTTTGACTGATACCTACATCCATAGTGAAACCCAAAAATCCTACACCCCAATTTCTCATAAAAGCTAATTGAGTTTCTAAAAAAGCAGGCAATTGTATTCCATTTAGCCCAATCATTGAACCCAAAATTGATGTAGCAGTAGCAAAACTATCGGCACGGAAAAATACCCAAGAAACTACTACGGCAAGAAAAGTAACTAACCAACCAATTCCCTTCAGTAACCAACCATCTTGCTTGAGATTATGTCCCCGAGCTTGACGCCAAGAACGATATAAATGATTAATAACTAAATAAGCTCCGTGTAAACCACCCCAAAAAACATAAGTCCAACCTGCACCATGCCAAAATCCTCCCAATAGCATAGTAATCATCAAGTTGCCATGACGTCTTATTTTTCCTTTACGGTTTCCACCTAGAGGAATGTAAAGGTAATCTCTTAAAAAGTTGGATAAAGTAATGTGCCAACGTCGCCAAAAATCTACAATACTAATAGCTTTATAAGGAGAGTTAAAATTTAGAGGTAGCTTAATTCCAAACATATAAGCTGCCCCAATTGCCATATCTGAATAACCAGAAAAATCAAAGTACAATTGTAGAGTATAGGCTAATGCTCCTATCCAAGACTCAGAAAAAGTAAGGTTAATACCCTTAGCAGCAGCATTGAAAGCTAAATTAGCATATTCAGCCATAGAGTCGGCAAAAATTACCTTTTTAAATAAACCTGCTACAAAAATAGTCAAACCAATTGCTAAAATTTGGCTATTAAACTGATAGGTTTCTGTTTTTTTGAATTGAGGTAAAATATCTTTGTGATGAACGATTGGACCAGCAATTAATTGAGGAAAATAACTAACAAATAAAACATATTTTAAAAGACTATATTCTTTAGTTTCACCTTGATAAGCATCGACTAAATAGGCAATTTGTTGAAAAGTGAAAAAAGAAATTCCTAGGGGTAATATGATTGTTCCTAAATTAAAGTCAGTGCCAATAACCTGATTAAAATTATCGATAAAAAAGTTTGCATATTTATAATAACCAATAAAACCTAAATTAAAACAAATTCCTAAAAATAAAATTGTTTTTTTACTAATTTGATTGTTAAGTTTATTCCCTAGTAAATACCCAAGTCCATAATTACATAACATCGAAATTATGATTAGAGGCAGATTTTTAGGATTCCACCATCCATAGAAAAATAAGGAGGTAATTACCAGCCAAGCAAGAGGAATTTGTTGTCGAATCGCTTGTTTGTTTTTACTGATTAAATAAAATCCAATCAGTGTGATAGGTAAAAATAAAAAAACAAATTCAAAAGAATTAAAAAGCATACTGTATCATTTAAAACTTTTTAATAATATTTTTTAATTAACAAATGATGTTGTCAGGGGTTATATGTAAGTATAAATTGCTAATCATTAAGCTCTTGTAAAGATCTTGTAAAGAAGTAAAGTACGTTGTAAAGCTTTAAGTTATGCAATTTAAGAAGACTTCGCCATCTTGACTTCTTGACGATATAAAACTATGACAATTATCCAAAGTCCAACCATTCTAAAAGAATCTGAACATAAAGTTGCCCAAGCTGCTCCTTTCCAGGAAAATTGAGGAATTAAAATGAAATTTAACCCCAAATTTAATAAAGCAGCAACCACTTGAACTATACTTCTACTTTTTTGAAAACCCGCTCCTGTCAGAGTATCAGCAGCTAACATTTGAAAAGCAGCCAGACAGGGAATAGGAGCTAACCAACGTAAAGCTGCGATCGCGTCGGCGTATTCATTTCCTAAAATAATAGGTAAAACTGGGGCAAATACTAAATAACCGATTACCGAAAGTATCCCATATCCAACCACAAAAGGAAATAGTTTTTTGGCAAAACCCAAACTACTTCTAATTCCTGAAGAGCCGTGTTGAAAAAATTTAGTATAGGCAGCACCAAATATAGCAAATAAAGGAACATAGCCAACATCTATAAAACGATAGGCAGAACCATAAATACCTGTCGAAGTCAAAGTTGCCATGCTGCCTAACATTGTTTTGTCCAAACTAGAATTAATGTTATTAGCAGAAGAACTAATCGAAAAATAAATTCCTGTTTTAATTTCTGATTTTAATTTTGATATGTTAAATTGAGCCGAACCAATGATATGGTTGACAGACAGAATTCCTATCAAAGCGATAACTGCGGAACTAATTAAATATAAACAAGCCCAAGTAAGAGTATTAGGATGAGGAAAAAAAATAGCCAAACTAAGCGCAGCTAAAAGCTTACCACAAGTACTCAAAATTCCCAATTGAGCGAATTTTTTAACAAAATTTGTAGAGATAAAAGCTTTAGAGCTAATATCTAACAAACCTAAACAAAACAAATCAGCAAGCAAAATAATTAAAATAGTTAGCCAAGAAATATTTTCAGGAAAAATAATTGGCGATAAGATTAAAAGTCCAATAGTCAATAAACTACTATTAATTAATAAGAGTAATAATGTATTTCCCCAGTAGATGGGAAAATTTGAGCGATTAATCGCTGTATATTGAACTAAAAGATGTTCGCTACCTAAAGCAACAAAAGGAAAAACAATTGAAGCTAACGCAGTAACAGCAATAAAAGAACCATAATTTTCTGCTCCTAAAAAACGAGCTACTATTACAAAATAAATAGCTTGCATTACGACGTTGAATAATTTTGCAAGCAAAATCCAAAGCGTATCTCTAAATAAATTAGCTTTAAATAGTTTACTAATTTGAGATTTTCTGATTTTAAATTGCATTAGATGTTTTTAAATTTTGTTTAAAAAATAACATTGATAATACAGTTAAATATAAATATATGTCAGCTTTGGTTAACTAATTATTTTTCTATTTATTTTATTTTATTTTTCAAGAGAATAGTTATTTTCTTGAGCAATTGCCAGAGAAAAATTGAGTGCTACATAAATTGCCCAAAACATATTATCCATTGTAACGATTGTACCTTCAGAAATATTTGATAACAAAATATAGGTTAAAAACAACAAAGGCCAAAGTCCTTCTACAGTTTTAGTATTGCGTAACAAAGTCAAAGATTTAATCGCTGTATTGAAAAAACTGACTAAAAAAGTAAAAACTCCAATCAAACCCAAACCTAACCATAAATCTAGAAATCCATTGTGGGCATAAGCCACCTGAGTTCTTACTGCTAGTTCTACAAAAGCAGAAGGACCTTCTAAACCTCGCCAAAATGCAGCTAAACCATAACCGAGCCAAAAGCGTCTGTTGATCATTTCCAGAACTGCTAACCAAATATCAGTTCGACCAGAAAATGTTGAATCCTTGCCAACAGCAACTAACAATAAATCGGATTCTCCATAGTAGATAAATAAAAGGATACCAGCAATTCCAATAATTAATCCGAGCAAAATTGCTGTAATCATATATTCATATCGCCATCGGAAGATTCGATAAAGAGCGCACAAGGACAACATAATTAATAAATTGCCCAAAGATGTAGTTGAGCGAGACAAAACCACTAAAGCAACAGTAACAGCTAACAATAACCAAAATAGCCAACTTAAACTCTTACCGTTACTAGCACGAAGCAAAAAGATTACTGCTGCGGGTACCATCACTAAACCAAATTGGTTTTTGTGAGTATAAACACCTCGTACCGCTCCTTCATGAAGTGCTGCCATAATGCCATAGTGAGGTAAAGCCACCACGAATAAAACACTAAGAACAACACTTAAGATAAAAGTTCCACAAAGAATGTTGAACAGTTGTTGAAAGGTGTAGCGAGTTGCTAAGTAAATACCAAAAGCAGTTGTACCAATTGCATATATGCTATATCGAAAAGTTTCGCTGGGGGCAACTGACCAAAAAGAAGATAAACTAATTACTAAAATAAACGGCCAAATTAATTTATCTTTGGTTAAAATATCAGCTACTTTTTTCCAACGTAACACTAATAAGAGAAAGGAAATTAAATAAATTAATATAGAAATTTTTGCATTAATCGAATAATCATAATTTGTAAGATTTATTCCATCTCCTTCACTTGCTCCTCGAATGATTAACAAGGGAATTAAACCTTGTGATAAATGAAATAAAGCTAAAACAGAAAAAAGATATTCAAAAGAAGTTAGTGATAAAATTTTTTTAAGCATTAATTCTGCTATTTTTTTATTTTTAAATTATTATTATATATTTATTTGATTAATCAACTCTATTTACTATAATTAAGATTAATTAGCTTTATTAACGCTAATTTAATTTAGTTGATTATTTTTTGGAAAAAAATTTTAATTTATTATTGGTAATATTAACCTAAACTACATTAGATAAACAAGTTGCTAGTTTATTTAAACTTGAAACATATTTTTTTGATAGCTGATTTTACTATTAGACAATAATAATTGAAAACGACGCTCAATAATTTTGGGTAGTTGAGTAGTAAAATGTTTAAGAAAAATGGGATGAGCAAAGATTGCCATTAATCCAGTTAACAGTTGTTTTTGTTTAAAAGGTTCAACTACAGAATAATAATCTAGCCATGTTTGGGTTTCAGTCATTTTTTCCTCAAGAGCAGCTAACAGTTGAGGATTCTCCTTCAGGTAATCTTGGTGCTGAAGAAAATTAGCAATAGCTCGGCATTCATCTTCTAAACGTTTAATTTTATTACTAGCAACCAAAGAACCTGGACGAGAACGATAATAATAATAAGCTTCAGGAATGAGAAAAAACTTGGCTCGATGTAAAAAACAATCCATATCTAGCCAAAAGTCTTGAGTGACTTTGATGGTTTCATCATATTTAATTTGATGTTGAACTAAAAATTCTCGTTTAAATAAAGGTTTGCTAAAACCAAGACGTAAGCCAACTCTGCCTTCAATATCTGACTTGACAAAATCGGCTGCAGAAATTTGTTTAACCGAATCAATGATTTGTCCACTACCACCAATTAGAGTTCCCCAGGGACAGACATGACCATCTTCAATCAAATAAAGATTATCAGCAATTAAATCAGCTTGATGAACTTGAGCAAGATGAACCAATTTTTCTAACCTTTCGGCAGCATACCAATCATCAGAATCAAGTACTGCTATCCATTTTCCTGTTGCTGCCCTCAAAGCACGATTACGCGCACCTCCTGCACCCAAATTGGTTTCGTTCACTAACAGTTTGAGCCGAGAGTCACAAAAACTTTGGATTATTTCAACAGTGTTATCGGTCGAAGCATCATCAACCACAATAACTTCAATATTGTGCAGAGTTTGATTAAGAGCCGAATCAATTGCATGAGCAATATAATTAGCAGTATTGTAAGCAGGAATGATAACAGATACTATGGCTATGGGTTGATTCATCAATGTCTCCTAAGAGATAGTTAAAACTGGGTCTAGTAAAGGCTTACCATCAAAATAATCAGGGAGTTTTGCTCCCATCAAATTGAGTATAGTCGCACTGAGATCGACTGCTCGACCATCGATTAAATCAGAACCTGGTTTGATTCCAGGTCCGGCTGCTAATAAAAAGCCATGTTCTCGATGTCCACCAGGACGATTATAAGTAATAGGTCCAATGCGACCAAGATCAGGACTATCGACGACATCAGTAGGAATTTCATGCCAAACTACGATTAAGTCTGGTTCAGGTAACTTGGGATCGTTATCTAAAGGTGATTTGCGAGTACGAACTACTTGTTTGACTAAAGGTTGTCCGCTTCGACCATCTTTAAGACGATCAAGAACTTCAGTTAATTGATCGCAAAGAGAATCGTATTCAGCCGGTGTGACAATGCCATCGCGATCGCGTCCTTGAAGATTAATACGAATGTGACCATCAGCATATGCAGGTAAGGCAAAAGCTTTCATTTGTGGCCACAACGAACTATACCAACGCGCAGGCATCCAACCTAATTCTACTTGTTCGTCTAGAAGAGGGTAAGGAGACAGTAAACCGTGTTTGGAATTTCTTAAGAATTTTTTATGTGTCCAAGTGTGCCACAATTTTTTGATTGGATTTGGTTCGTAAATTTTGCCCCAGACTTCTGCTGACCAACCATTTCTAATTTTTTTGCTAATAATTGGCGGTACAGGTTGATTGAGATCTCCCGCTCCTAGAGCAACTTTACCTGGAAAATTAAACCGATAAAGCACTTCTGGAAGCAACATCATACTAAGTAAATCAGTTAGATTTGCACCCATGCCATGAACGGCAAATAACAAAATGTAGGCATTGTCTGGTGCTGCTGCGATAATTTCTCCTACCGCTTGGTCTACTTGTTGAAATCCTTGCAACATCGGATCTCCCAAAGTTTCCATTTGATTGGTGTAGGGATAGAGGGGATGATCTGGTTGACTGAGATTGTATAAATCATGTCCCAAAGTATGAGTTTCACCAAAGGCAGTTATAAATAAATCCCAGGGTTCTTGTTGCAGAATTTCTCGGCAAATTTGAGCGCGAGTGGCAACGCTTTCCTTAACTGCTTGAGTTACCCAATTAAAGTATTTTTTATCCCACCAAATCCCATTATCTTTTCGATACACGGGGTTAGAACCATATTTGGCAACGATTTGTGGTAAAAGTTCGCTTGGTTGAGATTCGCTTGGATAAAAGGGATGATGCCCACCCCAACCTGTAATCTGAATGCCGTTAACCCCTGGAGATACTCTAGTAACTGGTACATCAAAAGCAGCTACTCGATATTTTTCTCCTAACGCATAAAAAGGAAGATACTCTTGATAATCGTATCCACCATAAACAGGATCGCAACGCACTTCATAGGTGTCAGGATTGTAGGTAATCGTATCCCAAAAGCCAGTTTTATCAGGTAAGCAACCTGTAGTCATCATGACCCAAAGAGGTTCAGTGGAAGAAAATTCGGCTACTCCTCCTTGATAATTGACTTGATTATGTAAACGACCGTAGATTCCCTGTTGACGAACACGGCTGAGATTGGGCAGATTTCCCTGGGACATCCATTGTTCTATGAGATTAGGGTCGGCTGCATCTAAACCAATGGCAATAATTGGTGTTTTCATACCTCGTTTCTAAATAGTATTATGTATTTACGAAAACTTAGAACCACTTATGCGGTTTTAGACCGGGGCTACTTCCGTGCGATCGCTATTTGAGGGAAGCTTTTTTGAAGAAAAATAACCTTTGGCATATTTAGCGTGATAGGAATAACGCTCAAATTCACTGGGTTTGACACCATTAATCACCATGCCTAAAACTCGTTTGTTAATAGTTACTAAAATTTCTTGAGCAAAAGCAGCACTTTCTTGCTCTACTACGCCTGGACGACTGACAAACAAAAGACCATCAACTAGCTTACTCAAAGTCAAAACATCAGCAGTTATTGGCAAGGGAGGTGCATCGATTAAAACGAAATCATAATCTTTTTTCGCTTGTGCGATTAACTCGTTCATCTCAATCGAATCTAGTAAAGCCAGAGGATTAGGTGGAACTACTCCTACTGTTAATAAATCTAGCCTTTCAATTGGTCGAGCTACAACTTCATGTAAGCTAGTTTTGTGGGTTAAGACGTCTTTAAGTCCCAAGTGATTACTCATATTCCAGAGATGATGCTGATTGGCTCTGCGTAAATCACCATCAATTAACAAAACACGACGACCTAATTGAGCGATCGCAGTAGCTAAATTTGCTGCAATAGTAGATTTTCCTTCTCCTGGTACAGAGCTAGTTACCAAGACAACTTGTGGTGGATTGTCCTGATTGAGAATTTTTAAATTGGCTTGAATCATGCGATAGATTTCGCTGTTAAAGGAATCTGGCTCTCTTTGCACGACAATCCCATTGGGTTCATCATCTGTATATTGAGGAATTAAACCCAAAACTTTATAAGGAAATCTTTGTTTGATTTCAGGAATAGTTTTTAAACTACGGTCTTGCATTTCTAACAGTAAAACTGAGAGGTTAGAAAGCAATAATCCTAAGATTAGTCCCAATACCATTAATGCTAACCTACCAGAACTACCTTTTTCTGGCAATTGAGCTAATTCAATAATTTGAGCATTACCAGTTGTTTGGTTTTGCAATAATTTTAGTTCTTGCTGACTATCGAGTAAGTTTTGGTAAACTTTTTCAGCAGCTTCTACTTGACGAAGTAAGTCTTGTTGTTGTTGTTCGATTTGTGGTAGCTGCTTTGCTCGTTGCAGATACGCTTGTTGAGATTGAGAAAGAGAAGCTAGTTGTCTTTGTTGACTAATGCGGTCAATTTCTAGGGAAATATATTTTTCTAAGGGATTTTCTTTATTGCCGTCGCTTCTAAGTAAGCCTTCAGAAATTTTGGTATTTGAACCTACAGTTTCAGTAATTAACCCTTCTAATTTTTGATTGAGGTCTTGTCTTTTTTCCAACAAACTTTGTACCATTGGATGGTTATCTCGAAAGCGTTGCCGTTGTTGGGCAAGTTCGGTTTCCACATCAGCTAGATCTTTGAAAATGCTTTCGACAACAGGAGTCCCTCCTAGTTGATTAGCTGCCAAAGCTTGATTTAGGTTTAAACCCAATTGTTGATTGAGAGTGGCTGTTTGAGCCTGAGTACCCTGAAATTGAGCAGCAACATTAGCAATTTGTTGATTAAGATTAGCTAACTCAACAACTAAAGTTTCTTTTTCTTTAGCTAAATTGACTACTCGATTGGCTTCTTTGAATCGCCGTAAATCAGATTCAGCTTGAGATAGTTTTTGTTCTATTTGGGGAAGTTGATTACTAATAAAACCGTCGGCGTTAGCAGTCTCAGCTTGAGTACTTTTAACTTGTTCATCTAAATAAAGTTTCATCAAAGTATTGATGACATCAGCAGCAGTATAAGGGTCTTGGTCTTGATACCTTAAACTAATTACGTCAGTTCCACTGACAATCTCTATTTTCAGTTTCTTGTTTAAAGCTTCTGGTTTGAGTGCCTTACCTTCTTCGTCTTTAAGCTTTAATTTTTCAATGGTTTGAACCAAAATTGGTTCAGTTTTCATCCGTTCAATTTCAGTTTTTAATGGACTTTGATCATTGAGCAGAGGTTTTAGTTCACCAATCCCTTGACCAACCTTAGTTAAAGACGCAGTATTATTCTGTTTGAAGAGTAATTTTCCTTCTGCTTGATAACTTTTTTTGAGCAAAGTACTGAGAGCAGCGACTGAGCCTACTGTTAGCAAAAATACTGCCAGGGCTGGCTTCCAACGTCTTCTTAACTTTTGGAGGTAATTATAGAGATTAACATCAATGTTTTCTCTAGAGGCAGTATAACTGTTATTTAAAGATAAATTTTCTGGAGTTTGACCGTTACTCATCCCAGTAAAATTAGACATATTGATAAACTACTTTTTCTGATTAGTTTAAATTATTTCGTTTTTATATTCCGTTATAGAAATATATACGCGATAAAACCTCTACTTACTTTAAAGTTTTTATAAAGTTCAGTAGATAAAATATGAAAGAGATAAAAACTTATTGACTCCTCTAGTTGAGCCAGGCAAGAAAGGCAGTATTTTTCTTACTGATTAGTTTGAGTGTTTGCTACTGCTAACTAAAATTTTAAAAAAAAGTTTGATCTAGTTGATTAATTATACAAAATTTTTTACTTATTCAAATCAACCAGATTTATTGATTGAGTTTGCTTAAGTATTGCTCGATCAATTTTGATTGACCTAGACTAACTATTATAAATAAAATAAAAAAGAGTTTAATGATTTTTTAATAAATAAATTTCTTTTTGTTGGGAATCACAATAAATCCAGCCTAAATCTTGTAAGCGATGAACTAAATTGGAGATAGTTACTCCTAGTTGTTCGGCAATTTGGTACAAATGTTGCCACTTAGCTAAATTTTTAGCTTGACTTAATTGTAATAAATAATACTGAGGCATTAACAAACAACCTGCAAAATATTGTGCTTGCCATTCAACGCCTTCGGTACTCTCAAGGCTTCGACACAACAAAGGTTCAACTTTAATTGCTAATCCTCTATGCTTTAATCTGATTTGACGTTCCACTTCGGTGCGATCAATATGCAATACCCAATGCCCAATTTCATGAGCAATAGTTGATTCGCCTAACCCTCCTTGTAGCTGAGGAATGCGGTCGTTTATTTCAATTAATTTTTCTAGGGGTAAAATTCTGGCAGCAATTGCTCCATATTCGTCATCACTAATAGTATCCCAAACTACATCTAATCCTAAAAATTCGGCGACTCGGCTGGCATCTAAAGGAAATTTAGGTAAATAATTGTGCGTTTTTTGCATTTGCAGCAAAATATCTAAAGCACAAGCTTCTATAGTGAGCTTGGGGATAAAGCTATAGGGACGAAAAATACTCAAGCTCATCACTCCTGACGATCTGTGCCAACTGCTTCACGAAAAACTTTTTGAGCAAAGTCAGGATTTTCTCGCATTCGTCGAAATAAAGCTGGCATATCCTTGTAATGTTGTTTAAGTAAATCTTCTTCTTGTTGGGGAATTCTACCAGCAAGATAGATTAATTGTTCTTCATCTAACTCAAGTTGACGAGCTAAAATCCGAATTGCTTCTTCTTTGGGTGGATAATCAGCCCGATTGTTTTCTAATTTAGATAAATAGGTAAAGTCTAAGTCAATTAATTTGGCTAATTCCCTTTGAGAGTAACCTTTATTTTTTCGTGCTTGACGAATCAGTTGACCAAAGTTATCTTCCACTGTTTTCCGCTTTAAGTTAATATTCTATTTAAATCTTATGAGAATTTGAAGAAAACATCAACATAGCTTCGTTATCAGTGACAGAGCTTTTGCTCTGTTTACCAACAGAGACAATTTTGTTTAATTGCCACTTTTAGTTGTAGCGATTACATATACTTAACTATAATTAGTTTTTCAAGGCAAAAATTGAGAATTTAATTCAGATTATGGTTTGTTTAATGAATAGCTACTTTAACCCTTTATCTTAAAAATCTGTTAATTAAAATAAATATCAATTAGTTTTAATTTAGATTAAATTACTTTATAATCTCTCCAATTATGCTTGCATAAATATTTATTCATGGTCGTAACTATCTTTTAGAATAAAAGTAAAGATGGGGGACTAATGAAAGGAGCTTACATATTATGAGTATTAAAAATTTATCGCCAATTTTAGCTGCTGGCGCGATCGCGCTTAGTGCTATTCCTGCTTTTGGTGAATCTACTCAATCATCTAATCGCAATGTTTTTTGCCAAGTAAACAATGGTATTCCAACTACGGTGGCAAACGTTCAAGGAGAAATCAAGTCTATTTTTCACTGGCGTAATGAAGTATTGCCAAAATCTGCTAATGCTCAACAGCTTTGTAACAGTGTATCTGCTAAGTTAGCTAACTATTCTAGTTTAAAAGGTTTTGGTGGTCACGACCAAGGTGGTTTACCTACTATTTGTGCTGAAAACAGTCCGGGAGAATGCAGTTTAGTTCTTTTTACTCTAGCACCAACAGACAACGCTATTGATGAAAGTGAACGTGTTCTTGCAGGTATTCTCGATTCTGGATTAGCTAAAGATAAGCAAGTATCAAACGCTAGAGGAATACAGTCTACTTACTATCCTGTAGATTTTTGGTATTTGCTAGGACTCAAGTTCAACAAATAGCTTTATTGATTATCTAACTTGCTATTAATTAATTCTAATAACTTGACCGTCGTTTGATGGTCAGGTTGAATTTTTCTGGCTTCTTCACAGTGTGCTTTAGCATCTTGGTACTGCTGCAATTCATATAAAGCTCTACAAATTTGAGTCCAAGCTAAAAATAAATCTGGTTTAATTGCCAGTGCTTTTCGAGTTGCAGTAATTGCTTCATCATATCTGTCTAATTCTATTAAAACTTGTCCTTTGTTAAACCAAGCATTCACAAAATCTTGATCGACAGCTAAGGCTTGATTAAATTCTTGTAAAGCGTCTTCGTATTGTTTTAAATCTGAACGAGCTAAACCTCGGCAATTCCAAGCTTCGGCAAACTTGGGCTGATAGGAAGTAGCTTGAGCGCAAGAAGAAAATTTTTCTAAATGCCTGCCTAGCTTTCCTTGAGCAAAACCTCGATTAGTCCAAGCTTCAGCAAAGTCTGGTTTAATTTTAATTGCTTGATCAAAAGCGTCAATTGCTTCTTCGTATTTACCTTCGTTATTTAAAAGATTGCCTTGATTATAATAATTCATTGCTTTAATCACAGTCCAAACTCTTGGTCCGAGAAAAACTAATCCCAACAGCAAAGGTATAGCAGCAAACCAAACCCATCGTCGTGCAGGTTTTTTGGGATCGACAAGATTGGGTTCGGAGGGAGACTTGATTTTTTTTCCTCCTTTACTCAATGATTGTTGTCGCAAGTCATCGAGAACTTCATTAACGTTTTGATAACGTTCTCTAAAGTCATTACAGACCATTTTATCGAGGATATTGGCTAGAACATTACTACAATTTCCTGCTCGCTCTCGCCAACTTATTTCTCCAGTTTGAGGATTTCTAGGCAGTTGATCGGGATGAAATCCAGTAATAGCTTGAATAGCAGTTATTCCCAAAGCATAAATATCACTATTGAAACGCGGATCTCCTCGTTGCTGTTCACTTGCCATATATCCAGGAGTACCAATCGCAACAGTTAAAAGATTTCCTTGTCCTTCAGTTAAAGTCATGTTACTAATTTCTTTAACTGCACCAAAATCAATGAGAACAATTTTTTCATCTGTGACTCGCCGAATTAAATTTGAGGGTTTAATATCACGATGAATTACATTATGTTGATGAACAAAAGCTAAAATTTCTAAAACTTCTTGGAGGAAACTTCTAACTTTTTCTTCACTCCAACGATTATTCGGATGAATTTCTCCTTGAGATAAGTCTTTGCCCTCAATAAATTCCTGAACTAGATAAAATTGCTCGTTTACTTCCAAATGAGCTAAGAGCCGAGGAATTTGAGGATGATTGCTCAATCGATAGAGAACATTTGCTTCATTGGTAAATAACCTTCTCGCTGTTTCCAAAACAAATTCCTCATTAGATTGAGGTTGAAGTTTTTTTACGACACAGCGAGGATAACCAGGAAGTTGCATATCGTGTGCGACATAAGTTTCACAAAAGCCAGTCTTCCTTAAGCAATCGATAACTCGATAGCGTCCTCCTATTAACTCATCAGACATAAGGTTTGGGAGTTGGGTATAAGTTACTGAATCAAAAAGTCGGTGGTTAACATTGTTAGGCAACACCGCTATTTATTAATCGTTATAACAGACTATATCAAAGGATTTTAGACATAACATGATTGTTGCCCTTAATTATTTTCCAACATATATGTTTGGTAATAGGCAATAGTTATTAAAAATTCAATGATTGTGCCTATTACCAAAATGTTTAAATTAAGAAAAATTGTTAATAATTGCTTGAGCAAACTCAGAGCATTTTAGCGGTGGTTCGACAGGAGGAGCCATCAACCTTGCTAAATCGTAAGTAACTTGACCAAGTGCGATCGCGCTTCCCAAACCTTGCTGAATCAGATCCGCTGCTTCTTGCCAACCCATGTATTCCAACATCATTACTCCTGACAAAATCACCGAACCTGGGTTAATTCGGTCTAAACCAGCGTGTTTCGGGGCTGTACCATGAGTAGCCTCAAAGATAGCACAATTATCGCCGATATTTGCCCCAGGACTCATTCCTAGACCACCGACAATAGCAGCAGCAGCATCGGAAAGATAATCTCCATTCAAATTCATGGTAGCCAGAATTGAATATTCATCAGGACGAGTTTGAATCTGTTGGAAAATGCTATCGGCAATGCGATCGTTAACCATCACTTTATTTTGCCATTGACCATGACCATGAGTATCCCAAATCTGCTCAAGAACTTGTTTGACTTCCTGACAAATTTGTTGTTGTTTTTCGGGAGTTAAAGCATCGTATCCAGGATCGATTTTACGAGCATTTGCTTCAATAGTAAGTTCTGGATTAGCTTCTTGGTTGCTGAGAATCCAAGATTCTCTTTCTGTAATACATTCGGCACGAAATTCAGTAGTGGCTAGTTCATAACCCCAATCCCGAAACGCTCCTTCGGTATATTTCATAATATTACCTTTGTGAACCAAAGTAACTTGTTGTTTTGATTGGGGGAGTCGCAAAGCGTGTTGAATAGCTCTTCTGACCAATCTTTGTGAACCAGTTTTGCTAATTGGTTTGATCCCAATTCCCGAATCTAGGGGAATTTGTTTTTTGCCGTGTTCGGCAGTAGCAGGAATTAAATCAGTGTTGAGAATATTAATGAGTTTGTCAGCAATTTCACTTCCTTGTCGCCATTCAATTCCTAAGTAAATATCTTCTGTATTTTCTCGATAAACAATGACATCCAATTTTTCAGGACTTTTGTGAGGGGAAGGAGTTCCTGCATAATAACGACAAGGACGAACACAAGCATAGAGATTAAAAATTTGCCGTAAAGCAACATTGAGAGAACGAATTCCTCCTCCTACAGGAGTTGTCAGAGGTCCTTTGATGGCAATACCATATTCTTTAATGGCTTTAAGAGTATCTTCAGGTAAATATTGATAAGTACCATACTTGTCGCAAGCTTCGTCTCCTGCATAGACTTTAAACCAATTGATTTGGCGTTTACCACCATATGCAGCACTAACAGCAGCATCAATCACTTTCTCTGTCGCTGGCCAAATATCTACGCCAGTACCATCACCCCGAATGAAAGGAATAATTGGATCGTCAGGAACGATTGGTTTCCCATCTTTAAACGTGATTTTTGTTCCTTGAGAAGGTGATGTTAGTTTTTCGTACATAATGAATTACAAAAATTAAATGTAGCTACAATAACAATTAAGTCAAAATAACATTTAAGGCAGTAATACAATTTACTCCTTCAGTTTTTTCTAAAGATCAATAAAGATAACATAAGAGGAACAATATAATTAGGTCAGTATGTTCAGAGCTATAATAAACCTCTTAAATTGGCATAGACATAATGAAAAAAATTTTAGTGGTAGATGACGATCACATTCTCCGCAAGGTTTTAAAGCATACTTTGGAACAACAAGGTTATCAAGTTAAAGCAACTGGTTCGGGAGCAGAGGCTTTGGCAGGGTTTCAAAACGATCTTCCAGATTTGATAGTCTCTGATGTTTCTATGCCAACTATGGATGGTTTTGAATTTTGTCGTCAACTGCGTTCTCAGCCTTCAGGACAGTTGATCCCCTTTATTTTTCTCTCTGCCAAAAGTGATTTAGATCATCGGATTCAAGGACACCAAATTGGTGCAGATGATTATCTGACTAAACCTTTTGAGATGAAAGAATTGCTAGTTAAAATCGAAGCTTTATTAGAGCGATCGCGACGAATTCATAGTGAAATAGTTCATTTATTACAGCAATTAGTTAATTCTCAGTCAGTTAATCATTCTTTCGCTGGAATCAACTTAAACATTGCCAATCCTAACGCCAAGGAGTCTAAACCTGAACCTTTACCTCTGACTCCTGCCGAAGAAAGAGTATTTTGGGAAGTCATTCAAGGTTTTACTAACAAGCAAATCAGTGAGCGTTTGTTTATTAGTCCGAGAACTGTACAAACTCATTTAAGCAACATTCTAAATAAACTTAATGTGGAAAATCGTACTCAATTAGTTCGTTTTGCTTACGAACATGGTTATGAAAAAAATGAGAACTAATAATTAAGACCACTAAAAAAAATTCTTTCTGTGGAGATTAATTTAAAATTTTTAGCTTAGTATAACTTCAACAGAGTAACCAAAGTTCTGTCTTGCCAATCAATTCAGTACTGATGTATTAATCAAGTCTTAAATCACTGTCTAGATGTGCAATTGAACCGATCACATTAATCTCTATAATTCTTAAATTTCAATTCCTAAATCATGATAGGATTGACCTTAAGACCGATAGCTAAGTAAAAACACTCAGATATCGCTCTCAACAGAAAGTAAAAAACCTTTCTACCTATTTAATCATTTTTGATCAAGAAAAATAATCGCTGCAACAGTAATTTTGTATGGAAGAGATTAGCGATTTAATCAGTCAGTTTCAAACCGAATCAGAAAAAAACCAACTTCAACTTGTACCTCAGCTAGTTGCCAGAGGAGAATCTGGTTTAGAAGTATTGATGAATTTTTTACACTCTCGTCAATCAGAACCAGTTAATCTAGTGATGGGAAAAGCTTATCAGGCTCTGCTTCAAACTGATAATCCTAAAGTTCAAGAATTTCTTAAAACCTATTTCCCCACTGGTGTAGTTCCTCTCAAATCGGAAAGAAATATTGACTATCAACCGCTACAACAACTTTTAGCAAAACAGGATTTTTTAGGTGCTGATGTTCTTACCTTACAAAAGCTATGCGAAATAGCAGGGGAAGCTGCCATTAAGCGAAAATGGTTGTATTTTACAGAGGCTGAAAATCTTCCCAAGACAGACCTATCTACTTTAGACCAACTGTGGTTAATTTATTCGGAAGGTAAATTTGGTTTTTCTGTTCAAAGACAAATTTGGCTATCTCTAGGTCAAGACTTTGCTCAACTTTGGTATAAAATTGGTTGGAAATCAGGAAATAATTGGACTCGTTACCCCAAAGATTTTACCTGGGATTTAACTGCACCCAAAGGACATTTACCTTTATCTAATCAGTTAAGGGGAGTTAGGGTAATTGCTTCAATTTTTGCTCATCCAGTTTGGTCAACTGACTCTAATTAATCAATTTTTTTCAGAATTCTTTGGAAGACTCAGAATAAACTGAGAGCTTAAATTAAAGGAAATCTTAGTTTTTTAGCAAACATAATCTCAAGAATCTCTGCTTAAAATGTTCGTTCAGAGAGTTTTTCGGGAACTTTAAGTGTAACAACTTTGAGAGAGACGCCAATAGTTATCTTTTTCTCAAGCTTATGGCTTTAGAGAGATAAAAAGTCGCTCTGCTCTCTAGGTTGTCGACAAAACAATCTAATTAAAATTCAGTGATAGAAGTGCAAGCAGTAGATTTAGGGATAAGAGTCACTAATATGACTAAACCAATAAATAGACTCTTTTGCCGTTTAGATGGTCTTTCTTCTGCGGCTAAAGAACAAAAAAGACTGAGCATTCTAAGTAAACTAGGTTTGTTAGCAGCAGAAACAGTTCCCGTTTTTGATGAAGCGACACAAACTGCTTCTAGTTATCTAGATGCACCAATTTGTATTTTAGGTTTAGCAGTTGAAAATGAACTATGGTTTAAAGCAGCAGTAGGGTTATCAAAAATTGGTTTAATGAATCAATTAGCCTCGGATCGAAAAATTCAACTCCATGAATCTTTTAGTACTTATATTATTGATAGCGAGCAGGCTTTAGCAATTGAAAATACTACTGTGAACCCTGTTTTTACTAATACCAGTTTAGTTCAGCATTATGGAATCAAATCTTATCTTGGTGTTCCTTTAATTAGTCCAGAAGGCTATTGCATTGGTACGTTAGAAGTGATGGATTTGCAAACTAGAGAGTTTAGCAATCGAGATTTAGATTTTTTAGCTTTAACTGCTCGTTGGTGTTTAAGAGAGTTTGAACGAGATTATTTAATCAAAACTCAATCCTCAAAAACTACTGAGAATTTGGGTAATTTACCTGTTCTCAGTCCCACTCAACCAGCTTGGCAAGCACCAATACCAACAAAATTAGAAGTAATTAATCCTGCAACTGATAATTTATCTTCTACTAATTTAATTAAAGTTAAATTACTGGCTCAACTAACTCAAGAATTAAGAACTCCTCTAACTTCTGTGATTGGAATGGCAAGTGTACTGCGCAGAGAAGTATATGGTCCTTTAACAACTAAACAAAGAGAATATCTCGAAATTATTCATAACAGTGGTCAAAATTTAATTACTTTAGTTGATGAAATTGTCAATTTGGGCGTTTTAAATGAGCAAGATATTAATCTTCAAATTGCCTCAATAGATATTGAGATGCTTTGTCAACAGGTTGTAAATAGTTTAATCGATTTTGCTAAACAACAGCAGCAAACACTACGTTTATCAGTAGAACCAGGACAACGAATTTGGCCTTTAGATAAAGAAAAAATTAGGCAAGCTCTTTATTATTTAATCATTAGTGTTTTAGAGATGTCTGAAGCTGGTGGAGAAGTACGCGTTCATGTGTCTCATCGCCATAAGGGTTTAAATATTGCTGTCTGGTTAACTCATCCTTGGCTAGGAGATGGTTTACCACAAATAGAATTGTATTCTCAATCAGTCACTAAAGCTTTAGCTCTAAATGGTTCTTCTGGAGGACATAATTTTGAGCAGAGTGTGGGAGATGTTTTATTGGGCAATCAAATTTTGACCTGTGCTGCTTTGATGACAGTGTTAAATGGAGGAGAAAATAATAATCATAAACATACTAATAAAATTTCACGAGACTTATTAGGGTTATTACTGAGTTGTCATTTAATTGAGCTTCATCACGGTCAAATTGCCGTTCAAGGCTCATCTGAGTCTGGTTATCGTTATATTTTACAATTACCAACTGTTGAATCAGAAGAAGAATATTAAGATTCAGATACAATGAGCCGTGTTCTGGAAATTCAGAATTTAAAGTTTAGAATTATCTTGGTTAGTCAATCTCAGATTTAACTATCAGTTATTTTTAGGCTTTATTCATGAAATCGGCTTGGACAAAAATAGTACTTTCCGACTTGAGTTTATATCAATGGCACAGTACCAGCTATCTTTATCGTTTTATAGGTTGGTTTTCTTCTTGGCGACAAGGAAGCTGGTTGTTGCAGTGGGGTGAAGCTCTTGGGGCTGCTTTACTAAGTGTTTTGTTTGTGCTTGCTCCTTTTGTATCTACCAGTCTGCTTGGTCTTCTTTTAGTAGCTTTGGCTGGATATTGGATAATTTTTACAATTTCAGAAGAACAACAATTAGAAGTAACGCCAATACATTTGGTAGTTTTGGTTTATTGGTGTATCGCTACAGTTGCGACTGCTTTCTCGCCAGTTAAAGCTGAGGCTTTGTCTGGCTGGATGATCCTGACTTTATATCTAGTGATGTTTGCTTTAGCTGCTAGGGTTTTACGCTCGCCTCGTATTTGTAATGGAGTAATTACTGTTTTTTTGTTAGTTGCTTTGTGGGTAAGTACTTATGGCGTGCGTCAGCAAGTTTTTGGAGTAGCGCAATTAGCCACTTGGAACGATCCCAATTCTCCTTTAGCGCAGGATACTAGAGTTTATAGTTATCTGGGTAATCCTAATTTATTGGGAGGATATTTATTACCTGCGATCGCTTTAAGTATTGGTGCAGTTTTGATCTGGCGGGGTTGGCTGCAAAAAATTCTTGCTTTCATGATGGTAGGAGTTAATTCTGCTTGTTTGTATTTTACCGATAGTCGTGGTGCTTGGTTAGCCATGCTAGCTTTAATGACAGTGTTGTTATTATTGCTTTACTACTGGTGGAGAGATTATTTACCTCGTTTTTGGCAGGTTTGGTTGTTACCACTAGTATTTGGGACATTAGCAGGATTGATTATTGCTGCAATTGTTCTGGTAGAGCCTTTAAGATTAAGGTTTTTGAGTATTTTTGCTGGTCGCGAAGATAGTAGTAATAATTTTCGCATTAATGTTTGGGAAGCAGTTTTTAAAATGATTCGTGATTATCCTTTAACGGGGATCGGTCCCGGTCATGAGGCTTTTAATAAAGTATATCCACGTTACATGAACAGCCGTTATCCTGCCCTTAGTGCTTATTCGGTTTTTTTAGAGCATTTGGTAGAAATGGGTTATTTAGGCTTAATCTGTTTTATTTGGTTGATTGTAGTGACTATTGATAGTGGTATCAGGCAAATTGAACGTTTTAAACTGAGTAGTAATCGTCAAGGATTGTGGTTGATTAGTGCGATCGCAGCAATTGCAGGTTTATCAGTTCATGGTTTGGTTGACACAGTTTGGTATCGACCTCAAATCAGTACTTTATGGTGGTTGATGCTTGCGATCGTGGCGAGTCAAATTCGGAGATTTCCCGTTAAACAGGCAAATACAGAATTTTCCCAAGCCAAGCTATCTCAGGAGCAATTTTAATATCTTTTCATCGCTCTCTCTATTTCTCTTTGGTCTTGGCGACGTTTCATTGTTTCTCTTTTATCATGTAGTTTTTTACCTTTAGCTAACCCAATACTGACCTTAATCCAGCCATTTTTAAAATATAATTTGAGCGGGACTAAGGTTAAGCCTTTTTGTTCAACTTGTCCAATCAGTTTGCTAATTTCTTGACGATGTAAAAGTAGTTTACGAGTTCGGCGTGGTTCATGGTTAAAATATTGACCACTAGCTTGATAAGGAGATATGTGGACATTGATTAACCACGCTTCACCATTACGAATCAAAGCATAACCATCTTTCAAGTTAGCTTTGCCTTCACGAATTGACTTAACTTCTGTTCCTGTTAGTTGAATACCAGCTTCATAAGTCTCTAATATTTCATAAAGATAACGAGCTTGACGATTATCGCTGATAATTTTAATGCCTGCATCTTTGTCGCCCATACTTCTTGACACTGCTATATACAGTATTTTTTATCTAATAACTTTATTTAATTCGTAGAATAACACTCTAGTAGTTTTAAACAAAATTCTTCTTTTTGTCTCATCTAAAATTAATGTCAATTGTCTTATGCTAACTCTAGATTCTCATCAATATGCTCTTGCTCTTCACACTACTACACCTCAATTGGGTATTGCAATTAGTAATTTTGCACAAGATCATCGTAGTCAAGTTTGGCATTTAGGACACGATCTGTCTTCTCATCTTCATCAATATCTTGGCGAAATTATACACCCGCAAACATGGCAAGATTTAAAATTTATTGCCGTTGCTAAAGGACCTGGTGGTTTTACTGGTACTAGAATTGGTGTAGTAACTGCTCGTACTTTAGCACAACAGTTAGAAATTCCTTTATATGGTGTTTCTACTTTAGCTGCCGTTGTTTGGTCGCAAAAAACTCAATTTGAACCTGATTCTCTTGTAGCTGTACAAATGCCAGCTAACCGAGGTCAATTTTTTGTAGGTATTTATCACTTTTCTCAAACTAATTATCAAAAAATTTATCTACCTGATACGGTTATGACACCTGAAGCTTGGCAAGAAACTTTAAAAAATTTAAGTTTACCTTATCAATTAATTGAAACTCCCGTTAATCTTGCCCAGACTGTCACTAATATTCTTCAACTTGGTTATTTACAATGGCAACAAGGACATTTTAATCAATGGTCGGAAGTTGTTCCTTTTTATGGTCAGAATCCAGTTTAATAAACTAAGTTAATCTAATCTTTATTTTAAAAGTAACTAATTTCAAGATTTAGTTAAATTTTGGATTCAATCCAGCCATTTCTAATTTATTATGCCATATTAATAATAACTCTCTTGTTTAAAACTAAATGATTTGACTTTATCAATTATAGTTAGAAAAAATATATATAACTAAACTGGTAAAATAATTGTCAAACAAATGGTTTTTAACTTGCTCATGGTCATGACTAGCCATGAGTTTTTTTTTGCTAGATAATTATTTATAAATCTTACCTAATCTTGTCAAAATTATTAATTGAAATGATAAAATTTTTAACACTTGGCTTCATCACTATCTAATTTATGAATACACCAATAGAACGCATTCGTTTATCGACAACGGCTAAAGAACAACTAATAAAACTCAAACGTATTACTAAAATTGAACAGTGGAATATTTTGTGTAGATGGGCATTTTGTTATTCTCTAGCTGAACCTAGTATTCCTACTTCTGTGCCAATCAATTTAGATAGTAATGTCGAAATGAATTGGAATGTTTTTGGTGGAGAAATCGCAGATATTTTGCTATTAGCTCTTAAAAAAAGATGCGACCGCGATGGTTTAGAGACAAATCAAGAAACTCTTAAAATGCAATTTATTTTGCATCTTCATCGAGGAATTAGTTATTTAGCTGGTGAATTGGATTTTAAAAATATTGACGATTTAATTGCGATGGCTGTTCAACCAACCACAACTTTACAAACTGTTACTGAATCTAAATCTGATTAGAGCGTTTCTTAATTAAATAAGATACAGCCAATAACCTAGTTTTTGTTGATTGTTCACCCACATTTTTAATGTCAACAGTTAAGATAAAAATTAAAAGTCTTAATCATAAAACTATGCCACGTTTAAATCTTCATAGTTTATCAATGCAAATAAGTCGGATGTACGAGCAGGGACAATCTTTATTTTGTACGATTAAAGTACAAGATTGGCTTAAAGAACGTAATTACGACCCTAACGAATACGATATTATTTTTCATCATAAACCTGCGCCACCAGAATCAGGCTTAATTCAAATGGTGGAAATTGAATTGCGTCGCAAAAATGGACAACCTGTAGATACGTGGTTACAAACGGAAGTTAATCGTTATAGTTAGTAAACAATTATTAAAAAGTAGCAATTTATACTGTTTTGATCTGATTCAATAGAAATATATCCTCCCATCATTGTTTTTCTCCCCTCAGCAACAGTTTGAGAGTAAAGCAAGTTGGCTGGTCAATACGGTGATTAGAGAAGGTGAGGTTTTCTTGCCGTCTCTCACCAGCATAATTTGTGGTGACACTATGGCTAAAATTATTGTTTCCGATCAAGATCTTGCCTATCCTCTACCTCATCAAGTAGAACAAGTAAAGACTTTTCAAACTAATCAATCTTTATTCGCTGATGCCAGTCAAAGATTAGAAAAAGCTTTAAAGTATGTATCTATTTCTGAAGATGCAATTCAACGCTTGAGATATCCCAAAACTAGCTTGAGTGTTTCAATTCCGATCCGAATGGATGATGGTTCACTGCGGATTTTCTCAGGTTACCGTGTTCGTTACGATGATACTAGAGGACCGGGAAAAGGAGGAGTCCGCTATCATCCCAACGTTACTTTAGATGAAGTGCAATCTCTGGCTTTTTGGATGACTTTTAAATGTGCCTTGTTGGATTTACCTTTTGGAGGTGCTAAAGGCGGAATTACAGTTAATCCTAAAGAATTATCTAAGTCGGAATTAGAAAGATTGAGTCGTGGTTATATTGATGCGATCGCAGATTTTATTGGACCTGATGTAGATATTCTCGCACCTGATGTCTACACTAATGCCACGATTATGGGTTGGATGATGGATCAGTATGGCATTATTAAGCGTCAACTTAGTCGGGGAGTAGTAACGGGAAAACCTTTAACCTTGGGTGGTAGTCAAGGAAGAGATGCAGCAACAGCAACGGGTGCTTATTACGTAATTCAAACAGTTTTACCCAAATTTAAAAAAATTCCCCAAAAAACAACTGTAGCAGTCCAAGGTTTTGGTAATGCAGGCTCGATTTTAGCCGAATTACTCGATCAAGCTGGTTATCAAGTGGTAGCGGTAAGCGATTCTCAAGGAGGAATTTATGCACCTCAAGGATTAGATATTCCGAGTATTCGTGAGTATAAAACCAGCCGTCGGGGAATTAAGGCAGTTTATTGTCAAGATAGTGTTTGTAATATTGTAGAACACAAAATAATTACTAATCAAGAGTTGCTGGCTTTAGATGTTGATGTTTTGATTCCAGCAGCTTTAGAAAATCAAATTACGATTGATAATGCAGCAACAGTCAAAGCTAAATTTATCTTTGAGGTTGCTAATGGCCCTATTTCTTCGGCAGCAGACGAAATTTTAACCGAAAAAGGGATTTATGTCTTTCCCGATATTTTGGTTAATGCAGGTGGTGTAACTGTTAGCTATTTTGAATGGGTACAAAATCGTAATGGTTGGTATTGGACGTTAGAAGAAGTTAATCAACGTTTACAAACAAAAATGGAAGCAGAAACCGAAAAAACTTGGTCTCTTGCCCAAGAATTAAATTTGGATTTACGTACGGCTGCTTACGTTCATGGTTTAAATCGTCTGGGAGAAGCTTTGGATGCCAAAGGAACGAGAGATTACTATAGCAATCATCAATAGCGTTTCTTAATTAATTGAGATGCAGTCAATACTCTGGTTTTTTGTTGATAGTTGATTGTGTGTCCACGCCTTTACACTGATGAACATAGATGGAGATTATCGGTTGGTGGTGTTTTTTGTTGATAATTGATGGTTGGTCGCTACGCGCACCTTCGGTGAGGTTAATTGTTACTTGCTACTTTGTAACTGGTGTACAGACATAACATGGTACGTCTCTACCGATAACTGATATCCTCAATTATCTTTTTTTAATAACTATTGATAGATAATAAGTGACTCAATCTCGCTAAAATTAAAAAGTAAGATTGATAAATTTGGTATTGCTAAATAGTAATAATAATGAATAATCAACAGAATACTTATGAAGTAGCAATTATTGGTGCGGGTGTTTGTGGAACTGCTTTACTTTATACGTTGAGCAAATATACTAATATTAATAAAATTGCCTTAATCGAAAAAAATACAGATGTAGCTTTAGTTAATTCTCATAAAAATAGTAATAGTCAAACACTTCATTTCGGTGATATTGAAACCAATTACACTTTAGCCAAAGCGGAAAAAGTTAATCAGGCAGCAAGCTTAGTTAAATATTATCTTTTGAATAATGATCCTCAACAAAAGATTTATACTAAATATCACAAAATGGTTTTAGCTGTTGGTAAAGAACAAGTAGCTAAACTTCAAGAAAGATATCAAGAGTTTAAACAATTATTTCCAGAGCTAAAATTAATTGATCGCACAGAAATTGCTCAAATTGAACCTCGGGTTTTACAAGGAAGAGATACACAAGAACAAATTTTAGCTTTATATACACCTGAAGGTTATACAATTGATTTTCAAAAATTGGCTCAATCTTTTTTAAACAATGCTTTAAATAATAAGACAAAAACCATTGATTTGATGATGGGAAAAAAAGTTACTCAAATTATTAAACAAGGAAATTATTATTATTTAAATATTGAGGGAAAAACTATTATTACTAAAGCGATCGCAGTAATGGCAGGAGCGCACAGTCTTTTATTTGCTAAATCTTTGGGATATGGTTTAGATTATGCACTTTTAAGTGTAGCTGGTAGTTTTTATTTTGCTCCCGAAGTTCTCAACGGTAAAGTTTATACTGTTCAATTACAAAAATTACCTTTTGCAGCTATTCATGGCGATCCTGAAGTGGACGATCTCACTAGAACTAGATTTGGTCCAACGGCAAAAGTTTTACCCATGTTAGAACGTCATAATTATACGACTGTTTGGGAATATTTTCAAACCGCAGGATTAAGTATTAAGGCGATTACTAGCTTTTTAAAAATTCTGGCTGACCCGATTATTTTTAGATATATTGTTTTAAATTTTATCTACGATTTACCCTTCATTGGTAAAAGATTATTTATCAAAGAAGTTAGAAAAATTATTCCGACAATTCAATTAAAAGATTTAGAATTTGCTCAAGGATACGGTGGAATTCGACCACAAATTGTCAATTTGAAAACCCAAAGTTTAGAAATGGGCGAAGCTAAACTAACAGGCGATCGCGCTATTTTTAATATTACTCCTTCTCCAGGTGCATCGACTTGTTTACAAAATGCTTACGATGATACGGAGAAGTTAATTGTTTTTTTGGGTGGTGAATATAGTTTTAATAAAAAACAATTTTTAGATGATTTATTAGTTAATCAAGTTATGAGTAAATAAGATTATATAGCGTTTGTCAATTAAATGAAACACAGGCGAAAGTAGTGGTTTTTGTTGATAGTTAATTGTTAATGGTTGGTCGCTACGCGCACCTTCGGTGAGGTTGATTGTTGATTATTAATCTCTCATAATTAGTAATTAGTAACTGGTGTACAGATGTAACATGTTGCGGTGAGACCCTGCGCCACGCCAGTCGCTCCACTTGGGGATACTCCAAGACCGCGCTGGCTCACCTGCGGGCGCAAAGGAACGCTCACCAAGACACGTCTCTACCGATAAATGTTCATAGATGTACCTCACTAAGAGCGAGAAAGGCTAGATCAAATCCGTTTAATTAGTCATAATTTGTAGTGCGACTAATAAAAGTTGTGGGCGAGACGGATGCACCATCCGCGCACGCACTAGTTATTGAGGTTATTGAATCGGATTTGATCTTAGAATTAGCAGGAGTAAGATTTATTCACCTACTTGCTCTTGGTCAATAGGTACTAGTTTATAAAGCGTTCCATTGATATTGGCTTGTTTAGTGCTAGTTTCGTTGCTAGTTGGACTAGATTGAACATTATAGTTAATCGGGTTTTTAACAACATTTACAGCATCTTTAACAGTCGCATTAACGTCCACAGCGGTAACTGCTATTGTACGTTCCACATCCCGATAAGTATCATTAACACCTGTCGCGACACTCTGAACCGCATCACCAATATCTTGTATGGTGTCATTAATGTTTATCGCTGTTTTTTTGACGGTATTGCCAATATCTTTGATGTTTTTATTGATGCGAGCAACAGAATTTTTATTAGTTAAAATACTAGCTATTCCTCCTAAAGTTGCACCAATTATTACGCCAGATATTAACCTATTCAGCCCATTGTTGGGTGTTGTCTGTGTATTGTATTGCTCGGTAGTTGCTTGGTATGTCGATTCTGTAAAATTGTTTTGCTCATCAATTAGAGGTTGATTGCTACTAGTCATTTTTCATTTCCTTGCATACAATTGATTAGTTTTTTTGTTGATCAAAGAATAGAATTGAAGCTAAAATTATCAGGTTTTGAGATTGGTGAATGATTGCCAAGTTGGAAATATATTGATCAGTCTGGAAAATAATTCAATTTACGAAATTAGAGGAGGCAAGAGGCGAGAATCTCTTCCCGCCTTTAAGTTTCGTCTGCCATCTCACGGTGGTAATCCTACCGCGCCAATTTAATGTCGTTACTTAAAACTCAATCGAAAGAATTTGAACGATTGATAGTGATTTGGCATCTCAAATTAACTCGGCCTCTCTTGGCATCGCTCTTTAATAAGATTCGGGAGGGTTAGGAGGGTTATATGAGAGGGGATTTTCATAATCCGTTTGGAAAACTTCTTCTTCAAAGCGTTGATTTTCTAGAGATTGGTCGGCATCTTCCGCAGCATTTTTGACAGAATCTGCTACATTATTTATCTTTTGTGTACTAGTTTCGCTAGAATTTTTGACAGAATCTGCTACGTTATTTACTGTTTGTGTGAGATTTTCGCTGGAAGTTTTGACGGAATTAGTCGTTCCTTTGACAACTTGGTTAATATCTTCGGCAGTACTTTGTACAGCATCTGCTGCCTGCTTTGTTCCTTCATTTATTCCCCGTGCTACTTCCTTGGTGCTACCAACCACAGCATAAGTCACACCTTCACCAACACTCTTAACTACGTTTCCTAAACCTTTTGCTGTCTCCCCTAGACCTTCACCAACGGTTTTGATGCCATCTCCTACCCCTTTTACAGTATGGTTAAAGCCTTGAGAAGCTTTTTTACCTCCAAAAAGACCAGTTAATGCGCCTACAGAAACACCGATTAGTCCTCCCAATAATGCCCCTGCTAAAATGGGATTGAGATTTTTGTCTTCTGACCTACCTTCAAAGTCGCGCTTATTAGCAAACGACTCTTGTTTTGGTTCGATTGGACGAGAAACTGTTGAACGAGCATAAGATTGCTCTGTATCGATTGGTTGATAATATTCGTCATCGCGAACTGTTGAAGGTCGGTTGTTGCTAATCATAATTGTTACCTTGGATGAGCGATTGATTACTTACTAATAAATTAGTAAGCCAGTGAAAGAAGCTAATCGCTCTTTAGTCGTAGATAAAACTCCAACTTTAGTCAGGCGTTATGAAAAATTTTTTGCTGAGTATTGATACCAATATCTTAACTTGGGTTATGCTACAAAATAGTAGTTATAGTTTAACTAAAGTCAAAATCTGACTAGCAGCGCGATCGCATACTCCTTCTTCTCCTAATAAAGAACGCATTTGTTGATAATCTTGTTGCAGTTTACGCTGATTTTTTTCATTTAAAAGTAAGTTTAAAGTTTCAGTAACAACTGCTGTAGAAGTAGCTTCTTCCTGTTGTAATTCTGGAACAATTTTTTGATTAACTAATAAATTAGTTGGTGACATTAAAGGAATTTTAAACTTGAGCAAACTGCGAGCGAGCCAAGCAGTAAATGGATGAATCCGATACAAAACTACTTGAGGAATATTAAGTAAAGCAATTTCTAAATTAACTGTACCTGATTTAGTAATAGCTAAATCGGCTGCCGCGATCGCTGATAAAGTTTGATTTTTTAATAAAGTTGCCGATAAATTATATTGTTGTACGGCTGTTGCAATTTTTTGTTCATAATCTGTTAAAACCACAGGAATTAAGAAATGAACATCAGGTAATTTATTTTGAATTTCTCGTGCTGCTGTCAAAATTACGGGCAGTAAATATTTTAATTCTTGTCTTCTCGAAGCAGGCAGTAAAGTAATAATTAATTGTTTCGATTTGATACCTAATAATTCCCGCGCTTGTTGACGATTGGGAGCAGTTTTGATGCGGTCTAATAAGGGATGACCAACCCATTTTACATCTATTCCTTGGGACTGAAAATAATCAGCTTCCGCAGGAAAAATTGCCAAAATTCGATCTACAATTTTTTCCAGATGTTTGGCATGACCTAACATTGGCACCGCCCAATCTTGAGGAGCAATATAATAAATTATTTTGACGTTTGGTAGATTGGCGCGGACATATTTCCCAATTACTAAATTGGGTCCCGGATAATCAATTAGAATTAAAATATCTGGAGGATTAGCTTGCAAATATTTTTTAGCACGCTTTTGAACTTCTAAGGTTGGCAGAATAAAAGGTACAGCTTCCAACAAACCAATTGAACTAATTTTGGTAGTATCTGCGAGTAAATTAGCCCCCGCTGCTGCCATGCGACTACCACCTAAAGCGGTAATTTCTAGAGGAATGTTTTTCGCTCTTGCCTGACGTTGAAGAGCATCGATTAACATCGCCCCTTGCAAATCCCCAGAAATTTCTCCAGTACTAATAAAAATACGCATTATTTATTTTTGTCCGGGAATTAAACCTCTTCTACCATCAGCAATAGAACTCTGAAGAAAATCTCTTAGGTGTCCAATTGCTTCACTTTCAGTCAGTATTTCTAATTGTGCGATCGCTTTATCTAAAGGAATACCTTCATGATAGAGTAAACGAAAAGCTTGTTTTAACTTACTAATTTCCGAATGAGAAAAACCCCTTCTTTTCAGTGCCACCAAATTTAGCGATCGCACTCGCGCAGGATTTCCTTCTACTAACATATAAGGAGGAACATCGCGACTAATCCGACTCATTCCCGCCACCATTGCCATTCGTCCAACATGAACGAATTGATGAACTCCCAAGACTCCACTAATCACTGCCATTGATTCAATTTTGACATGACCAGCCATTGCCACATTATTAGCAATAATGACGTCATTTTCAATGATGCAATTGTGGGCAACATGGGAATAAGCCATCAAAAGATTGTCATTACCGATGATAGTTGCTTCATCCTCCTCCGTAGCCCGATTAATCGTAACATACTCACGGATGCGATTGCGATCGCCAATAATCACTTTACTTTTTGCCCCTTGATATTTTAAATCTTGAGGTTCTAAACCAATCGCAGCCCCTGGAAAAATTTGATTATGTTTGCCTATTTCGGTTGGTCCTTCGATAATGGCATGAGAACCAACCACAGTATTTGCCCCAATTTTAACGTCAGCCCCAATTACAGCATAGGGTTTGACCTGAACTGTGGAATCTAGTTCAGCTTTGGGGTCAATTACAGCAGTAGGATGAATTAAGCCACTCAAGAGAGTAATCAATTTTATTAAGAAAAATTACAGCTAACAGCTTACAGGAGAAAAGATTAATCAATCAAGGAAAACATCATATCCCCTTGAACCGCAAGTTGACCGTCTACTTCTCCTTTTCCCTGCATTTTGGCAATACGATTCTGTTTAAAGGATAAAAGTTCCACAGTCATAATTAATTGATCTCCAGGAATAACTGGACGACGAAAACGCACCTTATCAATTCCTGCAAAAGCAAAGAATTTACCCTCCATACCAGGTAATTGTACGAGAACGATTCCTCCTACTTGTGCCATTGCTTCTACCATTAAAACCCCAGGCATCAAAGGACGGCTAGGAATGTGTCCAGGAAAATAAGGTTCATTAAAAGTAACATTTTTCAGTCCTACTGCTTTTTGACCAGGTACATACTCAAGAATACGGTCGACCAAAGCAAACGGATAACGATGAGGTAATAGACGGTGAATTTCCTCAATGGTCAGAGTTGTTTGAGTAGCAGTTATTTGATTATTTTCAGTAACAGTTGACATTTTAAATTAATTTAATTGATCAAGATCAGCCAAAGTTCTTGCCAGTTGAATATGTAACTTATGACTTGCTTTATAAGCAAGAAAATGAGCTTGAGGAAATCTGCCCAGTAAACTCAGATCTCCTACTAAATCTAATAGTTTATGACGGGCTGGTTCATTCGTAAATCTTAAAGGGGGATTGAGCCACCCTGACTTACTACAAACCAAAGCATTTTCTAAACTACCACCTCGAATTAAACCAGCTTGTTGTAGATGTTCAATCTGTTCTGCCAAGCCAAAAGTCCTAGCTGGGGCTACTTCTTGAGCAAAATTACCTTCCTGGCAACTCCAACTATGCCATTGATTAGCGATCGCACTATAAGGAAAGTCAATGCCATAAGTAAAACGAGTTTCTGGACTAGGTAAGGCAGCCACAAAAGCATCTCCTTCTTGAATCCAGATAGGTTGTCGCAGTAACCAAGGAGAACGATCACAAACAGAAGAAACAATTCCCACAGCAGCGATCGCTTCTAGCCATAACTTTGCCGAACCATCTAACAAAGGAACTTCTGCCCCATCAATTTCGATACGAGCATCATCAACTCCACTTGCTGCTAAAGATGCTAGTAAGTGTTCAACCGTTCTCACTTTAGCTTCTCCTTGAGCTAATTCAGTGGAAAGAGTTGTCTGACTCACAGCTTGAACTGTAGCTGGAATAATAGGTTGATTAGGTAAATCGACTCGGACAAAATATCTTCCCTGATTAGATTCATCAGGAAGAACTTTAACAGTGGTAGTTTCACCCGAATGCAAACCCACCCCTGACAATTCAAAAGCTGTTTTTAATGTATTACCCATTGATATAAGCAACATGTGTAGGGACGCCTGCTACGTCTCTACTAAATAACTGATTAAAACCTCTCGCCAATACCAAAATGAATCCGATTATCTCCCTCATCGTTAATGGCATAATCAACCCTAATTTGACCAAGAGGAGATTGTACCCTAACACCAGCACCATAACCAAAACCGCTTCCAGGTAAATCTCTAACTTGTGAAGGTTCGCCAGGAACAGCACCATCTGAACCGAGAGTAGTACCATAATCTAAAAATAAAGCACCACCGACAATCGAGAAGATTGGAAAACGATATTCTGCTGTAGCTTGGACATAACTGCGTCCGCTACCAACTTCCCCCTCTGCATAACCTCGTACCGAATTACTACCACCAAGAACAAAAGCCTCATAAGGAGGTAAATCGCCTAATACCGTCCCTGCTTGAAGATTCAAAGCTAAAGCTTGAGGGCCTTCACTAAAACTAATAAAATCGATCGGAATATAATAACTGTAACTACCTCTAATTCGATTAAACAAAATACTACCTGAACCAATCGGAATAGTTTGGTCTACTCCTAATCGCAACAAAGAACCTTGAGTAGGTTGTAAATTATTATTACGGCGATCGCGTGTAGCTCCAAAACGCAGAGTAAAAAGATCGTCTTCTCCACTGTCACTGAAAGCTAAATTCTGACTTCCATCTTGTGGCCTAGACAGAGGTGCAATCTCACCATCGGCATTTTCAATCTGAACCCGTTGATATTGAAACCCAGTTGATAAAGTCCAATCTGCCTTTTTAAAAGGATCTCTCGAAAGAGGACGAGAAAAATTAATTCCTCCGCCAGTACGTACAACTCTAGGACTATCATCTTCGTTAGCAGTCCTAATATCATTCTCATCACCATCAAATACCAGAGAAATAGAACGACGACGAAAAGCATTTACTGTATAAGAAGTACGGAAAGGATCTCCTCCAATCCAAGGATCACTAAAACTAACATCAAATAATAATTCTCTTTGCCCTAGTTGTACCTCTGCACCAAGGGTTTGATTATTTCCGCCTAGATTTTTTTGTTGATAACTAACAGTACCAAATAAACCACTAGAAGAACTAAAACCCGCCCCTGCTGCTACTGAACCCGTATTACTTTCAACTACATCAACATTAACTACTACTTTACGGGGGTCTTCTCCTGGACTAAAAGAAAAACGAGCATCTTCAAAAATACCCAAGCCAAACACTCGTTGTAAATCTCTTTGCGCCGTATCCCGTTTGAAGACATCTCCAGGTTCTAATTCAATTTCGCGAGTAATAATAAAATCACGAGTTTTCCCATCGATTGGTTCGTCTTCTTCATCAAAATATCTTACTTGAATATCTTCGATAACCCCTTCAGCTACCACCAAAGTGACTGTACCATCAGGAGAAACTTGCGGTGCGCCAACCACCTGAGCTAGTTCATAACCATTTTGGGTATACCATTGATTTAATTGCTTAATTCCGTTTTGCAAATCTCTGAGATTCAGAATTCTACCGTAGTTATTAGCGAAAATTTTATCTACTTGTTCTGCTGGTAAAACTCGATTTCCTTCTGGGGGAACAGTTTCGATTACGACTTGGTTGAGAATGGGATTGGGTTGAACTGCAAAAGTAATTCTGACTCCCAAAGGTGTATCTTCTGGTGTGACTTGTACGTCTTGGAAGAATCCTGTTGCATAAACTGCATTAACATCTTCTTGTAGTTGAGAACGAGTAGTAGTTCTTCCTGGTTGAGTGTTAATCGTTTCGTAAACAATATCTTCTAGTTCATCATCAGCACCTACCACAGAAACTTCAGCTACTAACACACGAGGTTCTGGTGCTTGTGCTGGTGTTTGTTCGGTATCATTTGGTTGAGTTTGATTTGGAGGCGTTGGTTGATTTTCAGTCGGTGGTGTTTGATTCTCTATTTGGGGAGGTTGTTGTTCGGAATCAGGTACATTTGGAGGTTGACCATTATCAAGCGGAATTTCGAGTTGAGGAGATTGATTATCAGGAAAATCAGTCTGGGCAAGATAATTAGTCTTGTTTGTGGAGATGATAACTTGTGGCTTAAGTGGTTTGTTGAGAATAGGAATTTTTGCTTGATTTTCCCTTTGACTAATAACGGAATTTGGCACGACTTCCCCTCTAGCAGCTAAAGGCAAACTTAGGGAATAAGAGGTTGCCATGAGAATTGCTAAAGCAGGGGACAAACTAAAGTTTCTTGGTTTTTCTATCACTTCCACACACCCAATTGAGCGATCAATAATGTAGCAGTTTTTATCCTGAGTTAACTCAAGATCTTGGCTTGGTTTGGTTGTATCTGTAGCTAAACATTGAAAAATATTTTTGTTTGAGTGTGGTCTTCAACATAAACATATAGGTTTAGCATCATACTTAGTCCAAGATGTGAGATAACCAATTTTACCCAAATGACTCCACAGGAAATAATTAGTTTCCTTTTTGTTACCAGACTACATTTTTAGGTCATAAAAGAAAAAAAACAGTAAAAGATAAAAATCTCTACTAAAAGATCAGCTAAGATTAACTGCTTGTTTACTGCTGAGGGGTTGAGTTTCGGATTTGTTCGATCTGAGCTAAAACTCTTGCTTGTACTTGTTGATAAGCAGATTCTATTTGTCCCAAATCTTTCCGAAAACGATCTTTATCCATTACTCTGGCTTGGGGATCGCTTTCTTTTTGATCCCAAAGACGACAAGTATCAGGACTAATTTCGTCAGCTAAGAGAATTTTTTGTTCCGCATCGTGACCAAATTCTAATTTAAAATCAACCAAAGTAATTTCGCAACGATTAAAAAAATCTTGGAGATATTGATTAATTTTTAATGCTATCTCCTCAATTTCTTGTAGTTGTTCCTGAGTAACAATCTCTAATAAGAAAATGCGATCGCGTGTTAATAAAGGATCTCCTAATTGATCGTTTTTTAGATAATACTCTACTAAAGGAACAGGTAACACTTGACCTTCTGGTAATCCTGTTTGACGACAAAGGCTACCCGCAGCAATATTTCTCACTACTACCTCAAGGGGTATTATTTTGACCGCCTTGACTCGCATTTGATTGGGTGCTGGCGTGTCGATGTAATGAGTTGGAATCCCGAACGACTCTAACCACTCAAACAAGGCTGCTGCTATGTTACAGTTAATTGCTCCTTTACCGTAAATTTGTCCTTTTTTCTGTGCATTAAACGCAGTAGCATCATCTTTATAAACACTCAGTAGTATGAAAGGGTCTTTTGTCTGATAAAGAATTTTAGCTTTGCCTTCGTAAAGTTTTTCTGTCTGCAACATAGTTATCTAGTTTATTTGTCTGACTTTGTTTTAATCTTTGCTTAACCACAGGTTAAGAAAAAGTTAACATGACATTAGCTGGAGCAAATAATATACTCATTAAGGAAACTGATTTTTTCCCGATGCATTTTATGTCAGTAAGCATTATAAGTAAATGTAGAACGCTACAGTTTCGGTAGCCAACACTCATCTATCTAAATTAGGTAATCGTCATAATTAAAAAGTTAGCGTAGTACAAGTTAATAAAAACAAATTTACTTAATATAGGAAATTAACAATGGCAGATAATCACGATAAATATAATTTTCTTTATCCTCGCAACTCATATCACGGTCAAGTTCAACCCGAAAATCTTGTTTTTAACGCTAATTTGCAAGAGTTTGCTCATAAAGTCAGTTATATTTGTAATTTGGAAACTGGAGGTAAGCTACCTTCTGAAGAAGCTTACAAACAAATTAAATCTTTGTGGAAACAACTCAAACGCAGCAAAAAAGAATTAGGCATTGGCAAAAAACCGTTTGATCATGACCAAGAATTGGAGTAAAACTTAATTGTCATTAATTGATTGTTAATGGTTAATGGTGGATTGATAACTGGTAAATAGTCATTAATTATTGGTAATAAACACACCACCAATGACAAACGACAAAGGCATATAGTGAGTCTTTCGCCTTAAGCGATCGCTAGTGGTGCTGCGAAGTGACGAATAACCAACAACTAATCACAAAGGACAAAATTAATGTCTCGCTCGAAAGCTTTGCAATATTACATTATTGCTCGTTTGTTGTTAGCTCCTTTAATGCTGTGGACAATTACTACAGTAGTATTTTTACTTCTAAGGGCAACTCCAGGAGATCCTGCCGATGCTATTTTAGGCACTCGCGCTCCTGAAGCAGCTAAAGCAGCCTTAAGAGAACAATTAGGGTTAACTGCTCCTCTCCCAATTCAATACGTTCATTATTTAGGCGATTTATTTCAGTTTAATTTGGGAACTTCTCTTACCAGTCGAGGTTTGTTTGTCTGGGATGTGATTAAAGAGTATTTTCCTGCAACGGTAGAGCTTGCTTGTTTTAGTATGGCAGTAGCCTTAATTGTCGGAGTTGGTGTAGGAATAATCTCCGCTTCTTTTCCACGTACTGGTTGGGATGTGGGCGGAAGATTATTTGGCATTATTACTTATTCCCTTCCTTTGTTTTGGGTAGGGATGATTTTACAGTTGATTTTTTCGGTGCAATTAAATTGGTTTCCTTTAGGAACTCGTTTTCCCGTTAACGCGGTTACTCCACCTACTCTAACTGGTTTGTACACCATTGATAGTATTTTGACAGGTAATGTTGGGATGCTATTAACTGCTTTACATTATCTAGCATTACCCTGTGTTACATTAGGTATTCTTCTTAGTGGTATTTTTGAGCGAATTGTCAGAGTTAATTTGAAGCAAACTTTACAAGCAGATTATGTTGAAGCTGCCAGAGCGCGGGGAATTCCAGAAAAAACAATTTTATTCTCTCATGCCTTTAAAAATGCTTTGATTCCTGTTATTACCGTGTTGGGTTTAACTTTTGCAGCTTTATTAGGTGGTGCAGTTTTGACGGAGGTAACTTTTTCTTGGCCTGGACTTGGTAATCGCCTTTATGAAGCAATTTCTCTGAGAGATTATCCAACTGTTCAAGGAATTATGGTATTTTTCGGTGTAATTGTCACAATTGCTAGTATTTGCATTGATTTGATTAATGCTTATATCGATCCTCGCATTCGCTATTAAAATCAAGCAGGTTTTTTGTTAACAAATTTTTATAAAAAAAAGCACAATAGAGGATAATGATGTTTTACAGGTACATTGCCGACGAATTTAAAGTATACTATGCCCAAAACTGAGCGCAGAATATTTTTATTAGATTTTGAAAAGCCTCTTTGTGAATTAGAATCAAGAATCGATCAGATTCGCGAACTAGCAGCAGAAAACCAAGTTGATGTCTCAGAAGAAATTGCTCAACTAGAAGCTAGAGCAGAGCAACTGCGCAAAGAAATTTTTAGCACTCTCACCCCAGCACAGAGATTGCAATTAGCCCGTCATCCACGTCGTCCCAGTACTTTAGATTATATTCAGGCAATTACTGACGAATGGCTAGAGTTACATGGCGATCGCTCTGGTTCAGACGATCCAGCTTTAATCGGTGGTGTGGCTCGCCTCAATGGTAGACCAGTCGTGATGTTAGGTCATCAAAAAGGTAGAGATACTAAAGATAATATTGTCCGTAATTTTGGGATGGCTTCCCCTGGTGGTTATCGCAAAGCGATCCGTTTAATGGAACACGCCAATAAATTTAAAATGCCGGTCTTGACTTTTATTGATACTCCTGGTGCTAACCCTGGTGTCGAAGGAGAAAGACTAGGTCAAGGAGAAGCGATCGCCTATAATCTGAGAGAAATGTTTAGTTTCGATGTGCCAATTATTTGTACGGTAATTGGGGAAGGTGGTTCAGGAGGTGCTTTGGGTATTGGGGTCGCTGACCGCTTGTTGATGTTTGAACACTCAGTGTACACTGTAGCTAGTCCCGAAGCTTGTGCTGCCATTTTGTGGAAAGACGCCAAAAAAGCCGATCAAGCTGCCTCTGCTTTAAAAATTACTTCTTGGGATTTACAAGAATTGGGTTTAATCGATCAAATTTTGCCCGAACCTACTAGTGGGGCGCACGCCGAACCCTTAGAAGCAGCAGCAACCCTCAAACAAGCACTGTGGGTAAATTTGGAACAGTTATCAGAAATGACCACAGAACAAAGAAAACAATTGCGATATCAAAAATTTCGTCAAATGGGAAAATTTGAAGAACTTCATCATTAAAAGTTTGGCTGAGAGCGAAATTATAAAAACAGTATTAATTTAAAAATCTGAGAGTGTTATAATAACTGAGGCAACAATTTGTAACAATTCCTTTAAAAAAACTGGTTGCTCTAATTGGTTTTTACCAATTATCATTCAGCCTATTTTAATCAAAATAGCAGTCTTGGTGGAAGACAAAGTCAACCAATTTGAACACAGGTTTATATTGTCAACACGGCGATTTTGTATGCCGAGGTTGTTTCGGCACATTTCGTTGTCAAGTATTTCTCAGCGATGGCACTTCATTAGATGTCATCAAAAAATTAGTGATAGTCAAGGGAGAAACAGATCAGTTTCAATCTCTATGACAGTTTTTTTCTGAGAAACTATCCACCAAAAGTAACATTTATTAACCAAGATGAGTATCTCTGATGAATCCACCCCCAAATCAACTGCGAGCAATTTTAACAGGAGCTAGTAGTGGTATTGGTAAGGCAACTGCTCTTGCCTTTGCTAAAGCAGGAATTAATCTTGCTTTAGTTAGTCGTTCTCTAGATAAGCTGGAAGCAGTAGCTGAAGCTGTTAGAGCGGTGGGGGTAGAAGCTCAAGTTTATCCATTAGATCTCGCTCAAGTTGAGATTGTCCAAGCCAAGCTTAAAGCGATCGCAGAAGAATTTGGACCAATCGATTTTCTGGTTAACAATGCAGGAATTGGATATACCAATTTACTAAGCCAAACTTCTCTAGCTGATTGGCAACAAGTGATCAATTTAAATTTGACCAGTGTGTTCCAATGTATTCAAGGAGTTTTGCCTCAGATGCGCCAACGTCATCAAGGCACAATTATTAATGTTGCTTCCATTGCTGCTCATCAGGCTTTTCCCGAATGGGGAGTTTATAGTGTTAGCAAAGCAAGCATCATCGCCTTGAGCAAAACTTTAGCTGTAGAAGAAAGAACTAACGGCATTCGAGTTATGACAATTTCTCCTGGTGCTGTGAATACTCCAATCTGGGACACAGACACAGTACAAGCAGATTTTAATCGAGAAGCAATGTTAACACCAGAGCTTGTCGCTCGGTCTATTCTTCATGCTGCTTTACTACCACAACAGGCAACCATTGAGGAAATAACAATCATGCCCAGTGGTGGAGCTTTGTAAGCTTGGCAAAGTTATCGATCTATACCTATCAAGAGATACGAGTTTTACTTACATTTATTTAACTATGACAACAGTTTCTTCTAACGGTTCTAATCGCTCAAAATCTATCAATATTAATAGTTCTAATAATCTTCATTCCAGTTTGATAGAACAAGTTTCTAGTAGACCAGATCGTAACACTCACAATGGTCAACAAGCCCAAATTCATGCAGCATCCGAACAAGCTCAAGAAAAAATGATGGCTGCTGTCCGAGTTATGTTAGAGTCTGTGGGTGAAGATCCAGAGCGTGAAGGACTGCTGAAAACGCCTAAAAGAGTAGC
Organism: Stanieria cyanosphaera PCC 7437; assembly: GCF_000317575.1. Lineage (NCBI taxonomy): Bacteria > Bacillati > Cyanobacteriota > Cyanophyceae > Pleurocapsales > Dermocarpellaceae > Stanieria > Stanieria cyanosphaera. The sequence continues at coordinate 4,242,230 of NC_019748.1, forward strand.
AGAAGCCATGCAGTTTCTGACTCAAGGTTATAATCAATCCTTAGAAAAGATTGTTAACGATGCGATCTTTGATGAAGGTCATAATGAAATGGTTTTGGTTAGAGATATTAGTTTCTTTAGCCTTTGTGAACACCATATGTTGCCTTTTATGGGAAGAGCGCACGTTGCTTATATTCCCAATCAAAAAGTAGTTGGTTTAAGTAAACTAGCTCGGATTGTTGAAATGTATGCTCGTCGTTTGCAAGTTCAAGAACGTCTTACCCGTCAAATTGCTGAAGCAATTCAAGAGGTATTAGAACCTCAAGGAGTTGCTGTTGTCATGGAAGCAACCCATATGTGTATGGTAATGCGTGGTGTAGAAAAGCCTGGTTCTTGGACGGTTACCAGCGCGATGTTAGGTGCATTTCAAGACGAGCAAAAAACTCGCGATGAATTTTTGAATCTAATTCGTCATCAACCTAGTTTCATGTAATTTTAAATAAATAAAAATCTGTGCGGGGAGTCTGGAATTCAGTTTGAGTTAATGAATCCCCGCATATCGTTTATTCAATTAACAACCTTATTTACAACCAATGTTTAGGATAAACTCTACCGGGCGCTGCGCTACTAAAAAGAACTGTACATAAAACAATTACTACAGAACCAAGGAGAACAGGAGTAAATACATAACTCCAAGAAGCATGAGTAAGTACACCTAGTAAAGCAACTGCACCAGCAGGAGGATGTACAGTTCGAGTCAACTGAGTTACTTTAATTGTAGTCGCAACAGCCATTGCCATGACCCAAGGTGCTGTACCAAATAATTGAACTAAGATAACACAAATAATAGCTGCGATCGCATTCCCTCCAATTACATTACGCGGTTGAGCTAGAGGACTATCTGGAATACCAAAGACTAAAACTGCCGTTGCTCCCAATGGGGCTGCAATACAGGGATAAGATGTATGAGTTGTTAAATAACCTAAAATTGCAATTCCGATGAATGCGCCTAACCACGATAAAAGTATATGTTGAATCGAAAAACGTGGTTGATGATTACCATTAATATACGGAGAAGTTCTATTTTTTCTAAATAGTCTGCGACCTAATGCAATAGTTTTTTTTAAAGTAATTATTCTAGTGCGTTTAAATCTAAATCTGATCGGGTATTGCATAGTGCAGATTAATTAAATAAATTTTTTATTTTGAAAAATAAATATTAATCTCACAAACTTTTGATTACCTTCTAAAACATGATTAAATCGCGATTAGCTTGTGATTGAGAGCTATTATCTAATCACAAATGCCATTCGTGACTTGTTTACTTTTATGTTGGTAACTTAATAAGTTTGTTATTAAAGTCATAGTATCTTAACAAATCACTGAAATCAATAATATTAGTATTTTTAGATACAGAAAAATTTTTAAATACTTTTTTACTTGCTGCATTACGAACGTAATATTTTATATTTCTCCAACCTCTGATCTATAACTGTTCAAAATCAAACCAGATCAAATCTCTATGTACAAGCGTGTTAAACTGAAAAGGCTGTCTAAATTCGCACATTCAGGATTTCGGGTGTTTTCATAACCAGGAAATCCACCTGAATGGAGGATCAACCCGAAAGGAGAACAATAAAAATATGCCAGTTGTATCGCTCGCAGAATTACTAGAATCTGGGGTTCACTTCGGTCATCAAACCCGTCGTTGGAATCCCAAAATGTCCACCTACATTTATACTGCTCGTAACGGTGTTCATATTATTGATTTGGTGCAAACTGCCCAATTAATCGAAGAAGCTTACGACTATATGCGCTCTTCTTCTGAACAAGGTAAAAGAGTTTTATTTGTAGGCACTAAACGCCAAGCAGCAGGAATCATCGCTCAAGAAGCAAGCCGTTGTGGAGCTTATTATGTTAATCAACGGTGGTTGGGTGGAATGTTGACTAACTGGGAAACCATCAGAACCAGAGTAGAAAGACTCAAAGAATTAGAGAGGTTAGAAGAAACTGGCGCACTTGATAAAAGACCCAAAAAAGAAGCTTCTGTTTTGCGCCGTGAGTTAAGTAAACTCCAAAAATATCTCAGTGGAATCAAATTGATGCGTAAAGTTCCTGATATTGTGGTGATTATCGACCAAAAACGTGAACACAACGCGATTTCTGAATGTCAAAAATTAGGTATCCCGATTGTATCTATTCTCGATACTAACTGCGATCCCGAGTTAGTCGACATTCCTATCCCTGCTAACGATGATGCTATTCGTTCGATTAAACTAATTATTGGCAAACTAGCTGATGCCATTTACGAAGGTCGTCATGGTCAATTAGATACGGCTGAAGAAGATTACGAAGAGTTTGAAGAAGGAATGGATGGTGAAGATTATCCTGATGCCGAATACGACGAAGAGTACGAAGAAGAATACGAAGAAAACGAAGGCGAAGAAGAATAAATAGCTCTCGGCAAAATCATTTTAGGGCAACCCTTGAGTTGCCCCTCCTTAATAATAGAAAATTAACTTGTAACCATTGTTGAGAAATAGGTACTAAAAAAATGGCGCAAATATCGGCACAACTAGTCAAAGAACTCCGTGAAAAAACAGGCGCGGGGATGATGGACTGTAAAAAAGCCCTGGCTGAAACCGATGGCGATATGACTAAAGCAGTTGAATGGTTACGCCAAAAAGGAATCACTGCTGCCGGCAAAAAACAAGGTCGGGTAGCTGCTGAAGGTTTGGTAGACAGCTATATTCATACTGGCGGAAGAATTGGGGTTTTAGTAGAAGTCAATTGCGAAACTGATTTTGTCGCTCGTGGTGATGATTTTAAAGAATTAGTACGCAATATTGCTATGCAGATTGCTGCTTGCCCCAATGTTGATTACGTCAGGGTAGAAGATATTCCTGAAGAAGTAGCTGCCAAAGAAAAAGAAATTGAAATGGGTAGAGACGACCTGGCAGGTAAACCTGATAATATTAAAGAAAAAATCGTTCAAGGCAGAATTGAAAAACGCTTGAAAGAAATGTCTTTGCTGCCTCAACCCTATGTGAAAGACCAGAGTATTACTGTAGAAGAATTAGTTACTCAAAGTGTGGCTAAACTTGGTGAAAACATTCAAATACGTCGTTTTGTTCGATTTGTCTTAGGGGAAGGCATTGAAAAACAAGAATCCAACTTTGCTGAGGAAGTAGCTGCTCAAACCGGTCAAAAATAGATGTTTAATCAAAAGTAACAGGTTAAAAAAATAGCTTCAAGTTAACTTTTGCTTGACTAATTTTTCTAAAAGATGGGGCTTGGTAAGAGGCAGGAATTTGATCTTCAAAGAATTGTGAAAGTTTGCTTTGAGGTTGGCTTTTTACCATTACCCCTTCTCTATTAAAAGTTGACCAACAGTCGGTGCTGTCTCCGTCGTCTTACGGTGGAGTAATCTGTGACTTAACGAGTCTTTTTTTTGTTTCAAGCTATACTCAATTTTTATTCAGGAAAAATTTGTACAAGTGGTTTCCGCTTGCGTAGGGGCAATTCAAGAATTCTCCCTATAGTTCGGCACAATCCTCAACTGATAACTGCTAACTAATATGAGTTATATTAAGCAAATTAAACAAGATCTAGAGGCTTTGGAACAGATTGTAACTGAAGTATCGGAGGAAATTCAGCAATTATATGCTAATTATCTTAATATTTTAGGCAATTCTACCCAAAAACAACTAATATTAGCAAGTTATCAGATTTGCACGCAAATTTATCCCGAATCTTTTTTACAGCTATCTTTAAGTCAGCGTCAAACGTTACAACAAAATTTGAGAAAACTAGGTAAAGACATTAAATCGAAATTACTTAATCATCTGCAAGCTTCTGAATCGCCTCAAAAAGATAAAGAAGCAGAAAATTTAAATTTGGTTGAGGCAATGATTAAAAATTTACCTTTCGTTGAAATCTCAAAAGATGAAGAAAATGATGAAAATTTAGAGTTAAATTTAGATACCGCTACCAGCGAGACATGGCAAGAATCTTCAACAGAAACAGCAAATCAAAACCAAGAAGAAACTGATGTTTCATTACCTGAAGAAATATCAGAATTAAACGAACCTGCCAAGCTTGAACTTAATAATCCCTATAATTTGATTGTTTGGCAACAAAGAGTTGAGAAAGGAATTAAACAAAGTTTAGATGAGATTTCTAGAGAAGCTAATCAATGCTTGCAAGAAGCAAATATTATTCCTAGTCGTTTGCCTACTAAAATTATGGATGTAGCTATTGGTGCAGAAGAGGCTACTGGAGGCGGTAATAAAGTTCATCATCTTCCTAACGTACTTAATATAGTTGTGGAAACAGAAAAAGACAAAAAATCATCCCAAGCCAACATTACTCAAATTAGTTTATTACGTTTACGTTTATCAGAAATTGAATTTGCTGATTCTCTGCTGAATATGGAACGAAATAAGATTCGTAATTTACTGAAAAAAATTCAAAAATTAAAACAACAATATCAAGCTAAACAGCGAGAATATGCTAGTGCTGAAGCAGAAGCAGCCTGGCGTTCGAGTTGGTATGAAGAATAAATTGTGTGCGATGGGGACCAATGATAAATGCACTCGCCCAATTGGACTAGATTACAAAAAGCTCTTGCTGTAGAAGCAGAACGAGATTACCCTGATTTAATGGGAAATGAATATCGTTTTAGTGAGTTTCTTTGTCTGAGTTTCGGTAAACCTCCAAGTAATATACCGATTGGGGAACGTCGTCGTTGGCAAGAAATGGCAATGAGATTTGCTGTTTATCCTCAATTAGAGCGTAGTGAAAGACAGCATTTAGTTGCGGATGCGCGGAATTTTCTTTCTCAACAACAAAAACTCAGCGAAACGCCTACTGAACCACCAGAACCTAAACTACCGCGTACTAAAACTTTAGTTAGTAGTACAACTAAATCTTATGCTCGTTCGGCGACAAGTTTAGAACAGCCTTTGAGTCAGGTAATTGAAATTGGGCGTAACAGTCGTTATTTGGAACGGTTGGGATTAGCTACAGTTAGAGATTTATTGTTTTATTATCCCCGTAATCATCTTGATTATGCTCGTCAGGTAACCATTGCTCATCTCGTACCAGGGGAAACGGTTACTATCATTGGGACAGTGAAAAGTTGTAAATGTTTTACCAGTCCGAAAAAGAAACAGCTAACTATTTTTGAGTTAGTTATACAAGATTTAACAGGAAAGATTCGACTCAATCATTTTTTAACGGGTAATCGTTATAGTAGTCGTGCTTGGCAAGAAAGATATAAACGTCAATATCCGATTGGTTCAGTTGTCGCTGCTTCAGGTTTGGTTAAACAACAAAAATACGGTTTTACCTTAGAAAAACCAGAAATCGAAGTCTTAGATAGTCATGGTGATAGTATTGAATCAATTAAGATTGGAAGAATTTTACCAGTTTATGCCTTAACCGAAGGTGTGCCAGCCGATAGCGTTAGAAAAGCTGTCATTGCTACCTTACCCGTAGCAAAACAAATAAAAGATCCCCTGCCTGCAACTATACGCAAACAATATGGTTTAATAAAACTAAGAGATGCGATCGCAAATATTCATTTTCCCGATCACCAAGAAATTTTAGCTCATGCTAGGCGTAGATTGGTTTTTGATGAATTCTTTTATTTACAATTAGGTTTTCTCGAACGTCGTCAACAATTTAAACAAACTCAAACTAGTGCTACTTTTAATCCTCAAGGGGAGATTATTCAAAGATTTAGTGCGGAAATTTTACCTTTCCAGCTTACTAATGCCCAAAAGCGGGTAATTAATGAAATTCTGCAAGATTTAAGTTCCTCAACTCCAATGAATCGTCTCGTCCAAGGAGATGTAGGTTCGGGTAAAACAATTGTCGCTGTCTTTGCAGTTTTAGCTGCCATTCAGTCTGGTTATCAAGCAGCTTTGATGGCACCTACAGAAGTACTCGCAGAACAACATTATCGAAAGTTGGTTAGTTGGTTCAATCTTTTACATCTTCCTGTTGAATTACTGACTGGTTCGACTAAAACTGCTAAAAGAAGGGAAATCCATTCTCAACTAGAAACAGGAGAATTACCTTTATTAGTAGGAACTCATGCCTTAATTCAAGACCCCGTCAATTTTTATAAATTGGGTTTAGTTGTAATTGACGAACAACATCGTTTTGGAGTGCAACAGAGAGCTAGATTACTTGCCAAAGGACAATCACCTCACGTCTTAACCATGACAGCAACACCAATTCCCCGTACTCTGGCTTTAACTTTACACGGAGACTTAGATGTCAGTCAAATCGATGAATTACCGCCTGGAAGACAAGCAATTCAAACTAAAGCACTGACAGGCAAACAACGCAGTCAAGTTTACGATTTAATTCGGCGAGAAATTGCCCAAAGAAGACAAGCTTATGTAATTTTTCCTTTAATTGAAGAGTCCGAAAAATTAGATGTTCGCGCAGCAGTAGAAGAACACCAACGTTTATCAGAAGTAATTTTCCCTGAATTTAAAGTCGGATTACTCCACGGTAGAATGAGTTCGGCTGACAAAGATGCAGCGTTGAATGCTTTTCGAGATAATCAAACTCAAATTATTGTTTCAACTACTGTCATTGAAGTTGGGGTGGATGTTCCCAATGCTACTGTGATGTTAATTGAGAATGCGGAACGTTTTGGTTTATCCCAATTGCATCAATTACGAGGTCGTGTAGGTAGAGGTAGTCACAAATCTTTTTGTTTTTTGATGAGTAGTAGTACCAATCAAGATAGTCAGCAGCGTTTAGCAGTTTTGGAACAGTCTCAAGATGGCTTTTTTATTTCTGAGATGGATATGCGTTTTCGAGGCCCAGGAGAAGTGCTAGGTACTCGTCAATCGGGATTACCAGATTTCGCTTTAGCTAGCTTAGTTGAGGATCAAGAGGTGTTAAATTTGGCTAGAAATGCAGCAGAAAAAATTATGTTAGCTGATCAAAATCTATGTGGTTTTCCTTCTTTGAAAAAAGAACTAGCAGTACGTTATCAGAGAATGCTTGGTAGCGATATTTTAACCTAAGTAGGTGAACGTAATTAGTTTGAGGCACGAAACCCAACAAAATCTTATTAATGTTAGGTTTCACTATCGTTCTACCTAACCTACCAAGTCTCTTGTTACTAATAGCAGAAATAGGGTACAGTGTTCCAGATTGCATTGTGCTGTTGAGGTTTTGCTAATTTCTCTAATTTTCTCATTTCTCAAGCTAGACAACTCTCTTTTTTTACTCCACTATTTTACCATTCTGTCAATGCGTAAGTTCTATAGATTTACATCAAACTAATACCCTAAAATTCGATTATCTTGAGTAATGTTAGTTGTGATGAGTGGGACTTTACCAAAAGAATTAATTCGGGTTAAGGCATACGAATTCTGGGAAGAACGACAGTTTGAAGGAAGAGATGGGACTCCTGAAGGCGATTGGGAAGAAGCTAGACAGTATTTAGAAAAGCATCAATGGGAAGTTCGTTACTGGAAGTTTAAAAAAGTATTAAATAACCCAATAAGCTTTTTTTGGAAAACTTTACCTGCATCAGATTGGGTCAAACTTTTGGGAGTTCCTGTAGTTCTAGGTTTTGCTACTGCTTGGGTTACAAGTAGATATCAAGAAGAAAACAGACAAATCGAGACTATTAATAAATATTTTGAACAAATTGAAAAACTGGTTGTTAGTAAAAAAATTGATAAAAATATAGATTGGTCAAAACTAGATGATTCAGTGAAGGTTATAGTAAAAGCAAAAAGCCTAGCTACCTTAAGAAGTATAAATCTTCAGCGAAAAGAAATTATTATCAGTTTTTTATCAGAAACTGACTTACTTAACTCTAAAAATAATGGAATTAGCTTAAAGCACTTTAACTTATCACCAAACAATAAATTTGAGTCAGGTATCATCTTAAGTGGATTAAAATTAAAAAATATTAATTTGAGCAACGCTACTCTTTTAAGCTCAAATTTTGTAGGGGCTGACCTCGCAGAGGCTAACCTCATTCGTTCTGACCTCTCTTCTAGTAATCTCGAACAAGTTAATCTTAATCGGGCTTTACTCCAAGATTCTAAACTTTCTTCTACTCACCTCTATAATGCTAACTTGTCTGGTGTTAACCTCGTTCGTGCCGATCTTACTCGTGCTTTCCTTAAAGAAGCAAATCTCGAAAAGGCTGATCTCTGGAGTACTAATTTCAAAGAGGCTAACCTCGAAGGGGCTAACCTCAAAGGGGCTAAACTTGTTTATGCTAACCTCGAAGGGGCTAACCTCGAAGGGGCTAACCTTATAGAAGTGAAAAACTTGAAACCTAAGCAAATTAAATCAGCTTGTTTCTGGGAAGAAGCAATCTACAAAGGTGACTGGTATGAAGATAAGATAGCTGGCAAAGCTAAAGAACCAGATAACAGAAACTACATTGAAGAGTTAAGAAACGACAAAACACCATACCACAAACCAAATTGCAGTCGCTGGTCAAAATAAAGACTCCACAAAGTTACCAATTACGTAGAATTATTCTCAAAAGTCTCGTTCAATCGTGGTTGTCAGTTCAGTATATTTGTACGCTTTAGTAAAACTTATGATTGATTGAGCTTTGAAACTTCGATTATTATGTTAATTCGGACACTTCGCAGGTAGGTTAGCAGATTAAATAATATTTTCGACAGGCAGAACCAAAAAAGCGTAAAATCCACAAACGAAGTTATATTACATATAAATAAGTAAAGACGTAGCTTATCTACTACGCCTCTAAAAAGTTATTAATTTTTAAATTAACCAGCAGTTACAGGTTGATTAATTCCAACTAACTTTTCACTTAAATCCCATAATTTCTTTGCTTTATTTTCATCTAATGCTTCGTTAGAAACCTCTTGAACAAAAGATTGACGACCTTCTTTTTGTCGATTTCCCCAACTGAAATAAGCACCAGATTCTTTATAATTCTCATCAGCTACAACTTGCGCTACGCGATCGCCTGCGAGTTCTTGAGAAACATATCCTCCTGTAATATTTTTCTGGAAGAGAGGGAAAATTTTTCTAAATAAAGGATAATGATTGCGGAATAGAGGAGTATCGGCAACACAACCAGGATAGAGAGAGGTGAAAATAATTCCTGTTGAGTTGTGGTAGCGTCGGTGTAATTCACGCATGGTTAGCACGTTACAGAGTTTACTATCTTTGTAGGCTTTTCCTGATTTGAATTTTTTACCGTTAATCATGGTAATGGGTTCTTTAAATCCTGCTTCAAAGCCTTCTAAATTACCTAAATCTGGTGGTGCAGGAATTGGAATCTTACCGCCTAATTCTTTCGGGTTAGCGGTAACAGTTCCGAGGATAACTAATCTCTTGTCTGAGGAAGGAGATCTCATCAAGTCATCCAGCATCAATCTACATAATAAATAGTGTCCGAGATGATTAGTTGCTACGCTCAATTCATAACCGTCTTCGCTACGCATTGGTTCTTTTAACAATGGTAGATAAACGGCTGCATTACAAACTAAAGCGTCTAAATATCTACCAGTAGCGCGAAAATCTTCGACAAATTGACGCACACTAGCTAAAGAGGCTAAATCCAGTTTAATAATGCTGTAGTTTCCTTCAGGAATGCGTACTTCTTTGGCTGCTTGTTTAGCTTTTTCTAGGTTACGACAAGCCATAACTACGTGCCAACCTCGATTAGCTAAGGATTTAGCTGCGTATAAACCAACTCCTGAAGATGCACCAGTGACGATAACTGTTTTTTGATAACTCATTGCGCTCTTGTAAAGCCAGGCGAAGCCTGACCGATTTTGTTAAATTTCTCTATATTTTTTAGAATCGCATAGAAGGGCAAAAGCTGATTCAATCTTGGTCTGACTTGTCATATAAATCAAAATTTATGATTTTTTACAAAAGTAGTTATTGGGTTATTGATGTTTACTTATAAAGCTTAATTTAGGCTGTTTTAGAATTGGTAATAGTTAAGATAATTTAATTAAAACCTTTATTTATTAATACTTTTAGGTAATTTTGCCAGAAATAATTTTAATACAAGCGATCGCTTTTGGAGATCGGCAAAACAATCATATTGTTGCGAATTTATTTTTGTCTTTTGTTTTTATTTATATTATGTAAAAATTAATTTAGTTATAAACGCCAGTTTTCAATCGATAAGTTAGTTATTTTTGCAAATTCTTTAATATTGGCAGTAACTAAACCTAATTGATTACTTAATGCAGTTGCCCCAATCAGTAAATCGTATGCAAATCAGTGCATACCAGTCTTTTTCAAATAATTTCTGATTTCAACAGCAGTTGTTGCTTCTTTAGTTCCAAAGTCAATAATTGTGATCTGACTAAATAATTTTTCTGTAAGAGGTTCGATTTGTTTTGCTTTAGCAGGATTAAGTTGTAATCCATATTTAACTTCCATCACAGTTAGGGTCGGACTTACTACGGAAAAAATTAATTATTTTTTACAAATTTCATTTATATCAGCTTGACTTACTAAATAATCAATCTGTAGAACTAGACTGGGGCGAGATTGGGCTTATTTTGGAGAGAAATAAATCAATCCAAATGCTTGCTAGATAAAGTGTTTAGACTAGATGTTGAGGTAGAGCGATCGCGAAGCGACACTGTGCGATCCCATTTTTTAAAGTTATTTTTGTCTTTTGTTTTTATTTATAGTAAAAGCAAGCAAAAAGTTTTAAATATAAACTTTAATTCATATATATTGTTATTGAAAAGATATTTAATTCTATTAATTCTATCTAATACTTTTTAATATCTAATTACAGCCATTTTTATTTTTAATGCCTCTTTATTTTCGTTGTTAATTGGTCAATAATGCAGACAGATATTAAAAGAAGCTACATATCAAATTTAAAGACCAGACAACGACAACAACTTATTTCAATCGAGATTTCTAAGATTCAGAGGAGATTAATCACAGTGGGACAAATCAGATTAGCAGTTTACGGCAAAGGCGGAATCGGTAAATCAACCACTAGCTGCAACATTTCCGCAGCCTTAGCCAAAAGAGGTAAAAAAGTACTCCAAATCGGTTGCGATCCCAAACACGACAGTACTTTTACTCTGACAGGCTTTTTAATTCCCACCATTATCGATACACTACAAGAAAGAGACTTTCACTACGAAGATATTTGGCCCGAAGATGTCATTTATCAAGGATACGGTGGCGTTAGCTGTGTAGAAGCTGGTGGTCCTCCTGCTGGTGCTGGTTGTGGTGGTTATGTAGTAGGAGAGACTGTCAAACTCCTTAAAGAATTGAATGCTTTTGACGAATACGATGTCATTCTCTTCGACGTACTAGGTGACGTTGTTTGCGGTGGTTTTGCTGCGCCTCTCAACTATGCCGATTATTGCTTGATTGTGACTGATAATGGTTTTGATGCCTTGTTTGCAGCTAATCGCATTGCTGCTTCTGTCAGGGAAAAAGCACGCACTCATCCCTTACGCCTTGCTGGTTTGATTGGTAATCGTACTTCTAAACGAGACTTAATTGATAAATATATTTCTCATGTACCGATGCCTGTACTAGAAGTATTGCCTTTAATTGAAGACATTCGCGTATCGAGAGTGAAAGGAAAGACTTTGTTTGAGATGGCAGAAAGCGATCCTTCTCTCAAGTTCGTTTGCGATTATTATCTCAACATTGCCGACCAAATTTTAGCCCAACCAGAAGGTGTAGTACCTCAAGATGCACAGGATCGGGAATTATTCTCTTTGTTGTCTGACTTTTATCTCAATCCCCAACAACCTAAGAAAACTCAAGAAGAAGAATTGGATCTAATGATGGTTTAATTCCGTAGGGGCGAACTGCCGTTCACCTGTAGAGATAATTCATGAATTATCTCTACGTAAAAAATACAGTCAATTTTGGGGTCATATTCTGGGAAAAATAGATTTAATCAAAATTTATTTGGACTGGAAAAAATCATGGCAGACATTCTCGCACAACCAGAACAATTCAAAGCTGAATTAAAAGAAAAGTGGTTGAACTATTACCAAGAAAATCGTAGTTGGTTGCAACAATGCATGAATGAAAATAGCGGTTGGTGCGATTGCGTCGAGTATGAGGAAGAAGAACTAAAAAGCTTTGAAGTTGAAGAAGATTATTGTCCCCGTCGTCCTGAATGTTATTTTATCCTTGGTGTTGTAAGTGTTTTAGAACCATCAGTTAGAGGTTTATTCACTTTTATGGAATATTCAACAGGCAGTTCAGAACAACTTGTTAACGCTTTAGGATTAGATTTTGACCCCGAACTTGAATTAAAAAAACGTCCGCAACAAGAAAAAACCGCATCAGAATATCTCGACCAAATTAGAGAGGAGATCAAAACATGACACTGGCACAAGAACCCACAGCATTAACATTTGATTGTGAAACTGGGAATTATCATACCTTTTGTCCGATTAGTTGCGTTGCTTGGTTATATCAAAAAATAGAAGATAGCTTCTTCTTAGTTATTGGGACAAAAACCTGTGGTTACTTCCTCCAAAATGCAATGGGAGTAATGATCTTTGCCGAACCTCGTTACGCCATGGCAGAGTTAGAAGAAGGAGATATTTCCGCACAACTAAATGACTATGAAGAACTAAAGAGACTTTGTGTACAGATTAAGCGCGATCGCAATCCTTCTGTAATCGTCTGGATCGGTACTTGTACCACTGAAATTATTAAGATGGATTTGGAAGGTTTAGCACCGAAGTTAGAAGCAGAAATTGGTATTCCCATTGTTACTGCCCGTGCTAATGGTTTAGATTACGCCTTTACTCAAGGGGAAGATACTGTACTTGCTTCAATGGCACATAAATGTCCTTCTCAAGCACCTGTCGCCGAAGCAGAAAAAGAAGAACGTAACGCTATTTCTAAATTACTCAACTTTGGTAAGAAGAAAGAAGAAACCAAAGCGGAAGAATCGGAATATGTGGATCATCCTCCCTTAGTTTTATTTGGTTCTTTACCCGATCCTGTCGTTACGAATCTTACTTTAGAACTGAAAAAACAAGGCATTAAAGTATCTGGTTGGTTGCCTGCCAAGCGTTTTACCGAATTACCAGTGATTGAAGAAGGTTATTACGTTGCTGGTGTTAACCCCTTCCTATCTCGTACCGCTACCACTTTAATGCGTCGTCGCAAAACTAAACTGATTGGCGCACCCTTTCCTATTGGTCCCGATGGTACTCGCGCTTGGATTGAAAAAATCTGTTCTGTTTTTGGCATCGAACCTCAAGGTTTAGAAGAAAGAGAAGCCAAAATTTGGGAAAGTTTAGAAGATTATATTCAATTAATTCGCGGTAAGTCAGTTTTCTTCATGGGTGACAACTTACTTGAAATTTCTTTAGCGCGTTTCTTGATTCGTTGCGGTATGACTTGTCCAGAAATCGGTATTCCCTATATGGACAAGCGTTATCAAAAAGCTGAATTAGATTTGTTGGAAAAAACCTGTCAAGAAATGGGTGTTGCTCTGCCCAAAATTATTGAAAAACCCGATAACTACAATCAAATTCAACGTATTTATGAATTACAACCAGATTTAGTAATCACTGGTATGGCACACGCTAATCCTTTGGAAGCAAGAGGAATTAATACTAAATGGTCGGTTGAGTTTACTTTTGCCCAGATACACGGTTTTACTAATGCTAGAGATATTCTTGAATTAGCTACTCGTCCGTTGCGGAGAAATAATAATTTGAAAGAGTTGGGTTGGGAGAAGTTAGTTAAGGAAGAAGCAAAGGTTTAAAACAATCAACAAATATAGCAATAGATAAGAGGAATTTGATTAACTATAGATTCCTCTTTTTTTATGGTTTTACATTGACACCAAAATTAATATCAATAATTTTTAATAATCAAGTCTTTAAATCAAGCGATCGCGTTATTTTGTTAGAATAAAATATCTTTCCATTAACGATAACAATCATGGAAGAATTGTTAGACCTTAAAAAATTACTGCTGCAAGGAGATATTAAAGGTTCTCTTGCTTTAGTAGAAGAATTGGAAGAAATGGGACGCAAGGCAATCATTGATAAAATTCGTAGTTATGCAATTATTCTTCTTTTACATTTAATTAAACAACAAGCAGAAAAAAGAACTACTAAATCATGGGATGTTTCAATTCGTAATTCTATTCGAGAAATTATTAATACTAACAAAAGACGCAAAGCTGGTGGTAACTATGTTTCTTCAGAAGAATTAAAAGAAATTTTGATAATAGCTTATCCTTATGCCTTAGATTCGGCTTCTTTAGAAGTAGCAGAAGGACGTTACGAAGTAGAAGAATTAGAAGAGATGGTCAATCAAGAAGAAATTATTAATTCTGCTCTAAAAAAATTAGTACTTTAAAGCGATCGCTTTTTATAATATAAATATAATAGTGCTTATAAAATAATTAATAAAAACCACATTCTGCTAGCAAAGCTTTTTTAATTTCTGACCAATACTTATTTTCTAAAACTCCTAGTTTATTCTGAAGTCTTTTAAGTGAAACTGGTCTAATTTTACTCAGATTTAAACCTCTTTCTTTGTCTAAACCATTAGCTGCTGTTGGTTGAACATTGACAATAAAAGGATAATTTCCTGGAGTAAGAAAAGGAACAATCACTGTAGTATCACCAAATTGATTACCAATATCATTTTGCACAATTAAGCAGGGACGAATTTTAGCTGTTTCTGAACCGACTACGGGGTTTAAATTAACCCACCAAATTTCTCCTCGTTTAATCTTCATCGTCTATGCCGTCACCGATGACAATTTCCCATAATTTTTCCTCTTCTTGCATCTCTTTATTTTCAGATTGCGCAATATATCCTGCACGCATACTTGCTTCAAATTTACTTCTGCGGTCTTTTTCAATTAATTCATTAATGTATTTGCTACGATTTTTTACTTGAGAATCTAAGTACTGAAGATTTTTTTCACTGACAGTGATACTGATGTTCTTTGTCATATTATTAATTTATATTATTTTTTATATTATAAACTAATAATATTTATTGACAGCTTTAGTTATCTTGCTCAGATTTGAGGTGTACTTTTTTTTAATTCTTAAAAGCGATCGCTTGCTAATTTTTTTTTATTTGTATCCTAACAAACTAAGAATTTTCAGTTACTAAAATATTTAATTCTTGTTGCATTTTTTTAACTACTAAATTGTAACAATCATCAACATAATTACGATCTTTTGCTGCTTCTTTGCCATAGTTATCAAAGATTATTGGTGTACAAACACGAGTATGAATTTTTACTGGTAAAGGAATATTTGGAATCGGCCCAATTCCTATTCCCCAAGGTAATCCTAAGTAAATTGGAAAAATTTCTGGATCTACATTATTAATCCAAGGCATTCCCCATTCATGAAGTTGTTTAACGATCGGATACAAATCTCCTAAGACAAATAAAGTGTCATGGGCGCCGATAGAAATAACAGGAACAATTGGAACTTTTGTTCTTAATGCTAATTTGATAAAGCCTTTTCTACCGACAAAATTAATTTGATGACGTTGAGAATAAGGACGAAAAAGATCTTGCGCTCCACCAGGATAAACGAGTAAACTAGCTTTATTTTCTAAGGCAGCAAAAGCCATTTTGGGATGAGCAATGATTGCGCCTGTTTTAGCTGCTAATTGAGCTAATTCGGGATTAAATTGCCAAACACTGGGATGCATCAAACCATAAACAGGACGTTTTGTTCCAAAATGACGAAACCAATCATACATCGTCATAATCATATCTGGTGTAGCTAGACCACCATTATGGGAACCAACTAATAATACTTGTTCGTGAGCAGATATTTGATGCCAACCATCAGTTTTAACGCGGAAATAATAACGATAAAACCACTCCCAAATTGGCATAAATAATTCAATTGTTTGGGGATCGCGTTGGTCTAAAGACCAACCAGAATTATTTGGTTGTTGAGTCTGATTCACTGAAGGTTTTTGGTAAGGAGCAACTAATTTTTTATCATATCCCATTCAGCATAATTAGCTGCTTGTCCACAATAGTTTCCTGCCCGATCGCGTAAATTCCAGATAATAGTATTCTTGATTAAAAATCGTTTTCCTGTGCTAGAAATTCTAACTCCAGAATAATTGTCAACATAGCCTTTTTGTGCTACTTGTTCTAACATTTGTTGTCTTTCTAATTGATTAATTGGTTCGGCAGTTGAACGAGAAGGAGTCTGAATAAAATTTTGCCAATTAATTTCCCACAAATCTAAAGCAACTTGATTGCCATAATTAAAAATTGGCTCTGCTTGAGTGCCATGGGAAACTACTACAAAAGGAGCAAAAAATAGAGCTTCTGCTTGTGCTGCTGGTGTTCCTTTTCTGGCAAGTAATTCCTTACCAACTACTTCAGCAAAACTATCAAGAATGATTTGACTCCAACTAATAATTTCTGGCTGTTGCCACACTTGGGATGACATAAATATTATGCTTATCCTTGGCTGATTTCAAGAATATTGTGGTCTGGATCTTGAATAAAATAGGCTGCCCTTCCCGAGGCACTCATTTGCATAGGATAGCCTTTACTTTGTAATCGTGCGAGCGCTGCTGACAAATTATCTACTGCGATCGCAAAATGAGGATTTCTACCCCATTTAGTTTGATTAAAGATTTGGTTACGAAACTCAGGATGAACAATGAGATGGAGTTGACAATCACCAATTTGATACCACGTTCCTGGAAAGTTTGAAGTTCTTCCTTCTGCTTTAACTAAACCCAAAACCTCGCCATAAAAGTGTTCTGCTTTGGCTAAATCGGAGACTAATATGGCTGTATGAAGCAAGCGAGTAATCTGCATAGACCGAAATGATGAACTGAAGTTATTTTACAATTTCATGCTTAATTTTTTTTTGCCTGAGTTAGTAATACTTTTTCTAAATACTGCACAATTACAATTCCGATACTGACGCTAGCAGCAGCAAATAACCAGAAATTATGAGCAAAACTAACCGAACGATCTAATGCCCAACCACCAAGAGGAGGTCCAATTAAATAGCCAATTGCCCAACATTGAGAACTAATAGAAAGATAAACTGCCCGTAAAGATTGAGGAGCTAAATCAGCTACCAAAGCAGAAGCAGCAGGAGTATAAACTATCATTGCCACCGACATCACTCCTAAAGACAAAATGCCCCAAAACAAAGCATAACTAGAAGTAATTCCTGTCATCCAAACTAAAACAAAGCCCAATCCCCACAGCAACAAAGAAATGACTAAAGCTTGGGTACGACTAATCCGATTTAATGCACGAGCTACAGGTAACTGACATAAAGCAGCAAAAGCAATATGCCAACTAAACAAAGCACTAATAATTTTTTCTGAAAACCCTGCTTCCGTATCCCCTGCCGTGACAAAATTTTTAAAATAAAGAGGCATGGTACTTTGTACCTGAGCTAAATAAGTCGTAAACAAAATATTGACTACCGCATAAACCATCAAAGCTCTGTCTTGAAAAGCGATTGACCACTTGCGAGTTTGAGTTTCTTGATGAAGTGAAAATTGATAAGTTTCTGCGATCGCAACATAAATAATGCCAAAAAAAACGACAAAGGAAATTCCATCAATGATGAATAAAGAGCGATAGTTGCCTGAAGTAGCAATCAACGCACCACCTAAAACCACTCCCAAACCCAAACCCAGACTATCCGCCAATCGGGTAATTGCAAAAGCCTCATTTCTTTGTTGAACCGTAGTTAGATCTACAATAGCTGCCTCGGTTGCGGGCCAATATAAACCGATACCCAAACCCATTAACAAATTACCAATGATTAAGGTAAAAACATCATGAGTCATAGCTAAAAAAACATCCGCGATCGCAGAAATTACGGCTGAAATTAATAAAGTACGTCTACGTCCCCAACCAGGAGAATCAGCCCATTGTCCACCCAAAAATCTACCAATAACTCCTGATAAAGAACCACTACCGATAGCAATCCCCACTACAGTAGAAGATATTCCCACTTGGTTAACAAAAAAAATCGGGGCATAAAACATGGTAAAACCCGAACCAATCTGGGACAATAATCTACCTGCTGCCAAAATCCAAACTTGACCACTAAAGTTTGGTAAGTATTTAAACATGATTATTTACACTAAAATATTGTTCATCAAAATTCCTGGGTAGAAACCCCGTCCTTCTAGGACGGCTTTACATTAAACGTGTTAAAATGTGAGGCATGACTGAACGTGCCTACAAGTTTCGCTTTTACCCAACACTATCGCAAGAAAATCTCTTGCGACGGACAATGGGTTGTGTGCGTTTGGTCTACAACAAAGCTTTGGCTGCAAGAACAATCGCTTGGTATGAAAAACAAACAAGAATTGATTACAAACAAACTTCTAGTTTGTTGACCAGTTGGAAGAAAACCGAAGAACTTGATTTTCTCAATGAGGTTAGCTGCGTACCTTTGCAGCAATGCTTGAGGCATTTGCAAAAAGCCTTTTCTAACTTTTGGGGCAAAAGAGCTAAATATCCTCGTTTTAAGAAAAAACGTAATGGTGGTTCGGCAGAATTTACCAAGTCGGCTTTTAAGTACCGAGATGGTAAAGTTTGGCTGGCTAAGTGCAGCGAACCATTGAATATCGTTTGGTCGAGGTATCTTCCACAAGGATGCGAACCATCGACTGTTACTGTTAAACTCGAACCTTCTGGTAGATGGTTCGTTTCTTTGTTGGTTGATGATTATACCGTAGAAGTACTTCCACCAACTGAGCAAAAGATTGGATTGGATGTTGGTGTTTCTAGTCTGCTTAGTACCAGTGATGGTGACAAGATAGCTAATCCCAAGCATTTTAATCGGCTGTATCAGAAGCTTGCGTGCGCACAAAAGGAACTGAGTCGGAAAACCAAAGGCTCTAGTAACCGAGAGCGCGCGCGACTTAAAGTAGCCAGAATACACGCCAAAATTAAAGATGCTCGTACCGATTTTCTGCACAAATTGACTACTCGCTTGGTTCGCTTGTAAGCTTGATTGCTATTGAAGACTTGGCGGTGAGCAACATGGTTAAGAATCGCAAGCTGGCTCGTTCTCTTAGCGATGCTGCCATCTGTCAAATGTTTCGTCAACTTGAATATAAATGTGAGTGGTACGGGCGAAAATTGGTCAAGATTGACCGCTTTTTTCCTAGCTCTAAACGATGTCACCATTGCGGTTTTGTAATGGATAAGTTGCCTTTGAATATTCGCAGTTGGGATTGCCCTAGCTGTAAGACAACAGGCATTGATAGAGACATCAACGCTGGAAAAAATATACTCGCTGCGGGACTCGCAGTGATTGTCTGTGGAGCGGACATAAGACCCGATAACCATAGTGTTAAAGGAGCGAGTGCGGTCTTGGGGGTTTCCCCCATGAGCAACTCGCGTAGGCAGTTGCGAAAAACCGCGCACAGCGGAAGGAAACAGAAACCTAAGTCGTGAGTCTTAGGAATCACCGCCCTAGAAGTGCGGTGAGGATGTCAACCAAAATATCTCCCGCGTAATCATTAACCCAGCCTTGACCAAATCCTGTATAAACTTTAGAACCTAACCCAAGCGGAATAATAATCAACAGGGAGATAAAATTAAAAACTCTAAAATTTTTAATCACCAATAACCAGTGACAAATGACTAAAAACCATTAAAACTGATTTCGATAAGGTTTGGTGGGTTTTTTCTTTTTCTTTTTCTTTTTATTTTTTTCGTAGTCGATTTCTTTAAGTTTTTTCATAATCCGACTAAAGTATTCTTGTAAATAACCTTCTAAAGTCGTAGTGTCTTTCGGATCAATGCCAAAGGTTTGATATATAGTCATTTCAAATAAGAAAGAGACACTAAGTTGTACAATAATCGCGAATAATATCATCCAAAGATGTAGCTGAAGATGCATACATTCTTTTTCGTTTCAAAGCACTAAAATCGTGTTCAATATCGTTCAAATCAGGAGAATATTTGGGCAGAAATATTATTTGATGCACCGTCTCTTCTACTAGTTGTCTGATGGCACTTTTCCGATGAATTGGTGCATTATCCATAATTAACACTGATGGTCTGGTTAACGATGGCAATAAATATTTACTCAACCACCCTTCAAACCCTTCCGCATTGAGACTGCCTGTAAAAATCATCGGTACGATTAAATCTTTTTCCCCTTTTCTTCTAGCTGCTAACAAATTCTCCCGAACCCCTTTTTTACCTTGTCTTTCTCCGTAAATTTTTTGTCCTCTTACTGACCAGGCATAAATACAAGTTTGAATTGGTTCAAATCCTGACTCATCGATAAAAACCAGACTTTTACTACCGTAGACTCGGATTAGTTCTCTTAGTCTTCGATAATATTTGATTCTTTCTGGTCGGCTTCTTTCTCGATAACGTAGTTGTTTTTTTTTCTGGTAATCTTCATTTGACGCAGAGCATATAGTATAGCTGAAGGTTGAACTTCAAATTTGATTGCTCGATCTATTAATCGCTGCTGCGGATTCTCTCTAACATCTTGTTTTAATGCTTCCCAGTTCAATTTTCGTCTGCGACGTTTAACTTTAGTCGCTTCGAGATTTTTCCGATTTAACCAGCGGTAGATTGATGCTCTCGACACTTGAAAAATTTGGGACGCTTTGGTCACACCTCCTCCCCTTTCCACATAGTCAATTACCTTTTTTCTTAAATCTAGACTGTAAGGCATTAGTATAAGTTGGCTAAAATCCTATTTCAATTTACGTTATATTTGTCTCATCCTTAATTAAAATGACTATACTTCTTCCATTGGCGCATCTAAAGGTTGACCGCTAGCTAAAACTTCAGCAAAGGCAAGACGATCTGCTGTATTTTGTCCCCATTTGAAGAAACGAGTTATATTACGCATCAAACCCAAAACAGTCAGAGACACCCGAGAAATTCTCGCATCTTGTCCTGATAGTTTTTCACAAATATTAATTATTTCATAAGCTCCCCAAGCCCTTGTGCCTACCACAGGAAAAGTTTGTTTTTCTGTAGCAGGGACTTCTAGCGCACGAACAGCAAATTTAGCAATATCTTGAGTATTCATATAAGCAACAGGAGTGCTTTCTCCCGTTACCCACACTACTTGATTATCTAAAATTGGAATAGCATATTGACCAATTAATCCTTGCATAAAACCGCAAAGACGTAAGATAGTGTAATTTACACCAGATTCTCTTAGAAATAGCTCTGTACAACGTTTAACTTCCATCAATGGAACATTGGGATATTGTTCAGCATTGAGGATCGAAAAAAAGATATAGCGGTCAATACCAGCAGCTTTAACAGCTTGAATTAAATTAACTTTACCTTCCCAATCTACTTGTTTAATACTAAGGTTATCAGTTGGTCTGGCTGTAGCTGCATCAATTACAGCATCTATGTTTTCTAAGGCTGGAGGCAAAGTCTCTGGTTTACAAATGTCTCCTGGAACTAATTCTGCACCCCATTCTTTTAAAAAAGTTGCTCTGCTAAAACTTCTTACTAAACACCGTACTTCATGTCCTTGATCGAGAGCGTAACGCGCTACTTGTCTGCCTAAAGTACCTGTAGCACCAACTATTAATAATTTCATTTATTAATTTTGTAATATTTTTTAACGTTTCTCTAAGATTTTATCAAAAAGTTTTTTGGTTACAACTTTGAATTTGATACGAAGATCATTAATCCCTAATATATGGTGCGTAGTTCACCAAATAGAATGATGTTGATTATGGGTTTTAGTTAAGTTGATTGATAAGTATTTTTGCTGTAATAGGCGTGTCGGCTCATTCGCTCAGAATATTCACTCAATTTAGATGTTTTAGATTAAGTCTCAATCTATTGTCTTGATGGTCAATTAATATTTTTATAAGGTTTTCAAGACATCAATATTTTTGATCAACCATTTCTCTGCCTGACGAACAAGCTCATAACGAACTAGAAGGCTGTCATCGTAAGATTGAGAGGGGTCGATTTGTTGATTTTGATAATGTTGAGCAATTTCTCGAACTTCAGCTTCGATACTTCCTTGATTAGGATTTTTGGGATCGAATTTGACTGATTGAATTTTAACCGTATGTTGATAGGTACGATAAAAATTATCTTTTTGATAGATTGTAGCGCGATCGCGCCATTGGGATAATAGAGGATCAATGAGAATACTATTTAATTGATCAATTTTATGTTCTTTACCAAAAGCAGCAGATTTACTATTTAACCATTGTTGAACCACTTGTTGAGCAACTGTGTTTGTCAATCCTTTTTCTGGTTCTGGTTTGGGTTTTGGTGGTTGTTGGGCAACAGAAGGTAATTCTAGCAAAGATTTATTTAAACTAATTGCTAAGTATTCTGTTTCAACGTTACTTGCTTGCTTAACTGAGGGACTAAGTAAAATCTTGGTTAATAAAAAACCTAAACTACCTACACCAAAAACCAACCCAATTATTAAAATTCCGCCTTTTAAAATTGGTAAAAAAGCTCTTCGGTTTAATTTTTTAACCGAACGAGGTGGTGATTTTGGCAAACGACGACCAGAATGATCAGATTTTTTGCCTCTATAATCGGGTTTTGGCGGAGATTTTGCACCATTAGCAACTTTGGGTTTTAGAGAAGCTACCTGACTTTTGCCATGAGGTTCTAAAGTAGCGACTGAAGTATTGCTAGTTTTGGTGTTAATCGAGACTAAATTGTCATTGATCCCTGACTCTTGATAGTTAACAGTGGTTGATGCAGTGGATTTTTTGCCCAAGCCTAAAAAACCTTGGCGTTTTGTGCGATCGCCGATAGAATTTGTTTCTGGAATAGAATCGGTTACTTCAGCACTCATCGTCGGCAACTGTTCGAGATAAACTTGAACTTGAGGATCTGCAAAATATTCTCTGAGAGTGACACCGCGTGAAGCTAACTCAGAAAATTGAGATAAAACTTCTTTTTGTAACCATTGTTCTCCATAAGAACACAATCCTGGTAGTAAATCGGCAGCATTATGAGCGTGTTGCTTAACCAAGTCAATTTTTTCTTTCTCTTTACTTTTTAGTAAAGCTTCATTCGCAATTTGAACTTGACCCAAAAGCAAAGCACAAACAGCCTGTTCCCAATAAACATCATGGCTAATAATCAAAGATTGAATAAACTGTTGCGCACGATAAATTAAAGCTGGTTCTTTATCTGCAAATCCTCTTGCCATTAAAGCATAAATAGTAATATAAGCTGCTACAGCAGAAGGACGTTTGGCTTCTTCTTCAAATAATTCTTGTTGTTCTGCTGCGGTTAGATAATTTCTTAATTGTTGAATAAAACAAAGAAATTGATCGCACTTCAAACCAGAACGATCTCTACCATTTCCCTCAATGCCTCCTCGTTCTCGTAGCATCTCTTGAAGTAGCTGAAATCCTGTAGCTCTTTCAACTGAATTTGTTTGAGTGCGAGCCAATAATTCTAAAATACGGTAGGGTCTGAGTTTACATAAATCTGTTTCGATTTCTTCTCTAACACTGGGAAAAATATTTTCTTCGGCTAAGAGATCGAGTCCCATTTTTCCTGATAAAGCAGCGTTTTCATATTCCCCTTTTTGCCATTGTTCGCGACTTAGTTCGACATAAGCTAATGCCAAAGTTAAAAGTAAATCTTCTTTTAACGGCAAATTGTCTGATTCAGTATAATTTTTTGTAGAAGCTATGCTACTAATCTCGTTGAGATAAACTTCTCCTAATTGCAGTACTTGTTCATACTCACCCAAATCCTGCAAAATCAAAAGTGCGCCCATGATGTGTTCTGAGGCAATCTCGATGGTAGGAGTCGAAGCAACTTCTTCATAGACATGATGAGTTTCATCTCTAAGCGTAGCTTCTTGTTCTGCCTCATCAAGCGACAAATCTTCTAAGTCTGGAGGAGTAGAAGGATAACTAGACTCCAAAAATTTGAGGTCATATTCCGCCCGTTGTTGGTCAACAGACAGAATCTGGTAGGCTCGTTCAATTAAAGCTTGACGAGACGCTATTGCGCGATCGCTATACTGACGCAAGGGCATTTGCATCAAACGATCCTGATACGCTTGATTAATTTGCTCTGCTGTTGCCTTGATTGGCACTCCCAAAATTCTGTAATAGTCGAGCGGAATACGCACGGTCTGGTTCCTCAGAGGAGATTGATTCTAATAACGGGAATATAAATAATTCCGACGAGAGATGGCTTGAACATTTTGCCTGAATTTTAGCTTAAAGTTTTTATTCGGCAGAAAATGTTTATGATTAATTACGAAAATTGATATTCTGCTTTACTTTGATTCATTAAAGACAATTGCCTTCAGAAAAAAATTTCTGTCACCTTACTATTTGATAATAATTACTTGTTGCCATTAGTGCATAGTTGATAATACTGAAATTACTTAGTTAATCTCACTTAATTAGCAAAACTTTGGTTCAAATTAATATTTCTCTAAGCAATAATTCCTAATTGAAGATGACTATTACCAAACCTAAAATTATTGTTCTTGATGATGACCCAACAGGTTCTCAAACCGTTCATAGTTGTTTATTATTAATGCGCTGGGATATCGAAACTCTTGGTCAGGGATTAGCTGATCAAGCTCCAATTTGCTTTATTTTGACTAATACCAGAGCCATGAGTTCAGAACAAGCTAGAGCGGTTACTCAAGAAGTTTGTCAGAATTTAAAAATTGCGATCGCAACCGTTGGAATTAAGGATTTTTTAATAGTTAGTCGTTCTGATTCTACTCTAAGAGGACATTATCCAATTGAAACTGATGTTATTGCTGAAGAACTAGGCGATTTTGATGCTCATTTTCTTACACCAGCCTTTTTTGAAGGTGGTCGAATTACAATTGATAGCATTCACTATCTGCTAATTGATGGGATCAAAACTCCTGTAGCTCAAACTGAATTTGCTCGCGATTCTGTGTTTGGCTATCATCACAGTTATTTACCAGATTATGTAGCTGAAAAAACTCAAGGCAAAATTCCTGCTTCAGAGGTTACTAGATTAGTTTTGTCAGACCTTCGTGGTCATAATCTTGAAGATAAATTACAAAAATTAAATAACAATCAGTGTGTAGTGGTTGATGGAGAAACCCAAGCAGATTTTGACTTGTTTGCCACTGCCATTTTAAACACCGCAGCTACAGGCAAACGCTATTTATTTCGTTCGGCTGCCAGTTTATTAACTTCCTTAACTCAATTAGGTCAACAACCTATTTCTGCCGAGGCGATGGCACAATACAAACCAACTAACCAGCCCGGAGTGGTCTTGGTTGGCTCTCATGTAAGTAAAACTACTCGACAGTTAGAAAAATTACTTGCCCAGCCAAACATTAAAGCCATAGAAATCGATGTAATACGCTTACGAGACGAGCCAAGCCAACATAACGTTTTGTTAAGAGAAACTCTCCATTTAATTGAACAAGCTTTTAAACTGGGTCAGACTCCTGTAGTTTACACTAGCCGACAAGAACTCAGCTTCGATAATATTCAGGCTCGCCTGGACTTTGGCGTTTTAGTATCATCCTTTTTGATGGATGTAGTTCAAAGACTGCCAAAAGCTCTTAGTTTTTTAATTAGTAAAGGAGGAATTACGTCTAACGATGTACTAAGTACGGGTTTAAACTTACAAGCAGCCAGATTGTTGGGTCAAATTCTCCCCGGATGTTCTCTCGTCCGAACTCCTGCAACTCATCCTCGATTTCCTAATTTACCGGTAGTTTTATTTCCAGGTAATGTCGGTGATGATGAAGGTTTAGTTACAGTGTGGCATCGCTTAAGAAATTCCTAATCATTAAAACTATTTAATTTACGCTAGGATTAGCTTGAGTAATTAGACCTGCTGGGTCATGTTAGATTTTTACATGACATTTGATCCGATTTCCTTAGAATTTTCCGAGCCGACTTCTTCCCCTCCTTTGGTAAATCAGTATGCTCAGGTTTCCCTTAAAAGTGAGGACAACAAACTATTACTGGTTTTGCTCTCAGAAGCACAACTGAGTTCAGAAATACCATGGTCTGAAGTCTGGCAAGAATTGAAACACAGCTTACAAGCTAGAGAACAGTCATGGCAACCTGGAACTAAGGTGACTTTAGTTGCTCATGACCGCTTGCTAGATGCTAGACAATTGCAAACTATTGTAGAAATATTAAACGAGGCTCAACTCGGCATAGACAGAGTTTGTACCAGTCGTCGTCAAACTGCTATAGCTGCTGCCACCGCAGGATATTCTGTAGAACAAACTACGGTAGAACAATCTTTGAGTCCAAGCTCTGACAATCAAGACCAACTCTTAGCAGAGCCTCTTTATCTCCAAAATACTGTTCGTTCTGGTATTGAAATTCGTCATCCCGGCACTGTGGTGGTGTTGGGAGATTTAAACCCAGGAGGAAAAATAATTGCAGCAGGAGATATTTTTATCTGGGGCAGGCTGAGAGGTGTTGCTCATGCAGGAGCTTTGGGAAATCGACAATGCCGAATTTTGGCATTAAAAATGGAACCTACCCAACTACGAATTGCTGATGCAGTCGCTAGATCTCCTAAATTATCTCCCAAGCAGTTAGAACCTGAAGTGGCATATGTCACCGCAACAGGAATTCGTTTAGCTAAAGCAATAGATTTTGCCAAGAATTATTCATTGTCTACTCTATCAAGTTAAAGTATTGGCTGAGTCTCATTATTATTAATCTGAATTACATTAAGAAAAAATCTATGAGTCGCACAATTGTAGTTACCTCTGGAAAAGGGGGAGTGGGTAAAACCACTGTTACTTCCAATTTAGGAGCAGCAATAGCTCAATTAGGGCGTAAGGTAGCTTTAATCGATGCTGACTTTGGTCTAAGAAATTTAGATCTTTTGCTTGGTTTAGAAGAAAGAGTGGTTTATACTGCCTTAGATGTGTTGGCAGGAGAATGTCGTCTCGCTCAAGCGTTGGTTAAAGATAAACGTCTCAAAGATTTAGTTTTACTACCGGCTGCACAAAACCGTAATAAAGAGTCAGTGCAACCAGAACAAATGCAAAAGATCGCAAGCTCCCTGGCTAAAGGTTACGATTATATTATCGTTGATTGTCCAGCAGGAATTGAACTGGGCTTTCGTAATGCGATCGCTGCTGCTGAGGAGGCTTTAATTGTCACAACTCCAGAAGTGGCTGCTGTTCGTGATGCTGACCGTGTAATTGGTTTATTGGAGGCTGAAGGAATTCACAATATCAATCTCATTGTCAATCGAGTTAGACCTGCAATGGTTCAAACAAATAAGATGATGAGTGTTGAAGATGTGCTAGAACTTCTTGGTATTCCTTTAATTGGGGTAGTTCCCGATGACGAACGAGTGATCGTGGCTACTAATAAAGGAGAACCTCTAGTGTTAGGCGATGTTTCTGCTTTACCTGCTTTGGCTTTTAATAATATTGCCCGTCGTTTAGAAGGGGAAAAAGTACCTTTTCTCGATCTAATGGCGGTTAATGACAACTTAATCAATCGTCTACGCAAGATGTTTGGTGGCTAACAGTTTTCGCCTATTTTATAGCGGTCGTGTAAGCGAAGGAAGGGCAACAGGAGTCTAAACATTGTCTCTTTCAATCAACTTAACCTGGATTTTATTATGAGCGAACTATTAGAAATGTTGTTTTCTTGGAATAATAATGGCAATAGTAGAGCGCAAGCTAAACGTCGTTTACAGTTGGTTATCGCCCACGACAGGGCAACTCTTAGCCCAGAAATGATGGAAGAGATGCGCAGGGAAATTTTAGAAGTAGTAGCTCGCTACGTTGAAGTAGACCAAGGAGAAATGCGATTTTCTTTGGAAAATAATCAACGGATTACTGCTTTGATTGCTAATTTACCAATTCGTCAAATTAAAAGAGGTAGAAAAACACCAACAACGCCTGTACTTGAGGAAAATGAAATAGCATTAGAGGAAGAAAATTAAATTAGAATTGAGATCTAATTGAAATTTTTTGAACGAAACAATCTTCTCAACCATGAAAACAACTAATCTTTTCCCTTTTACTCTTAATCTTGGTCTGAGTTTGGCTACTTGTCCTTTTGTCTTGGGTTGTCTAATTTTACAGTCTCTGACTCAGAACGCGGTCGAATTTGGTCAAATAAGTGAAGAAATTTTAAGAGGAATTCGTCTACCCGTATTAAAATTTACCGAAAACTCCATTGAAGTAGATGAGATGATCAATTATTAGTTTAATAATTTCCAAAATTGTTAGTAGTTATCATAATCTCTAATATTATTAACATTATACTCTCCAATATATAATTTAAGCCTAGAAGGCTTTTCATGGGTCTGTGTTCGACAAGACATTTTTTGGTAGTCCTGTTGACCTAGAGTCATATGTTTAAAACGTTAATAATTGCCAGAGGTTAATATGAGCTCGCTTCTCCAATCTTCTTCGTCAGAAGTTACTAACATTTCAGCCGCTCATCTACTACTCCATGGTCGACTTAAGCTAGTAGAAGATTTGTGGGAGTCAGTCTTGCGCTCCGAATGTGGACAGGAGATGGTCGAACTACTCAAAAAAATGCGCGGTCTGTCTTCTCCTGAAGGACAAGCGACTGAGTTACCTGAATCGTCCGTACTTGAGCTAGTAGAAAAACTTAATTTGAATGATGCAATTCAAGCTTCTCGTGCTTTAGCTCTTTATTTTCAATTAATCAATATTGTTGAACAGCATTACGAACAAAAGGGACAAAAAGTTGCCAGAAGAGTCACAATTGAACAGTTAAAGCAAAATCAAAATGGCAATGGTGAGAGTAAAGCAAACGGCAATGGCAATGGCAATGGCAATGGTACTCTTTCTCAAGTTACTGCTTCTCCCATTCCTGGTGTAAATCTACTTGAAGATAGTTGGTCTCAACCAGAGCATCATTCAAATAAAGCAGGGACATTTCACTGGTTGTTTCCCTATTTGCAAAAACTTAATATGCCTCCTCGGGTCATACAAAGACTATTAGATCAATTAGATATTCGTTTAGTTTTTACTGCTCACCCTACTGAAATAGTTCGTCATACCATTCGTAAAAAACAACGACGCATCTCTCGAATTCTAGAAAAATTGGATTTAGCTGAAGAAGCTTTGCGCGAAATTAGTTTGACTAATTCTTGGGAAGCTGAAGAAGCAACTAATCAATTAATGGAAGAAATTCGATTGTGGTGGCGTACTGATGAATTGCATCAATTCAAACCGAAAGTAATTGACGAAGTAGATTATGCTCTTCATTATTTCCAAGAAGTTTTATTTGATGTTGTCCCACAGCTTTCTGTTCGCCTAAAACAAGCTCTTCGTAGTACTTTTCCTTGGCTGAGTCCACCACGCAATAATTTTTGTTATTTTGGTTCTTGGGTAGGAGCTGATCGCGATGGCAATCCTTTTGTAACACCACAAGTTACTTGGGAAACAGCTTGTTATCAAAGAAGTTTAGTTTTAGATCGTTATATTCATTCGGTAGAACAACTGCGAGAATTATTAAGTTTGTCTCTTCACTGGAGTAACGTATTACCAGATTTACTCGATTCTTTAGAAAAAGACCGACTGCAAATTCCTGAAATTTATGAACAATTAGCTATTCGTTATCGTCAAGAACCCTATCGTCTCAAATTAACTTATATCGAACAGCGATTAAAAAATACTCGCGATCGCAACTTAGCATTATCTCGTGCCGATGTTACTCAAAATATTACAGAATTAGCTAACAATATTTATAGATCGGGAGAAGAGTTTCTCGCAGAATTACAACTAATTCAAAAGAGTTTGGCAGAAACAAAATTACACTGTCGCGAACTGGATAATTTAATTTGTCAGGTAGAAGTTTATGGCTTTTATTTAGCTCAGTTAGATTTTCGCCAAGAATCTTCTCGTCATGCCGAAGCGATTGAAGAAATTGCCGAATATCTCAATATTTTACCTAAACCTTACAGTCAACTCTCAGAAACAGAAAAAACGACTTGGTTAATTGAGGAATTAAAAACTCGTCGTCCTCTAATTCCAGCAGAAATGCCTTTTTCGGAAACAACTTGCGAAACAATCAAAACTCTGCGGATGTTACGACAATTACAGCAAGAGTTTGGTGTAGGCATTTGTCAAACTTATATTATCAGCATGACTAATCATGTTAGTGATGTGTTGGAAGTCATGTTGTTAGCACAAGAAGCAGGATTATACGACCCTGCTACAAGTCAGATTACCCTAAGAATTGTGCCTTTATTTGAAACTGTAGATGACCTCAAACGTGCGCCAGAGGTAATGAGAGCTTTATTTGAACTGCCTTTATATCGAGCAGCTTTAGCAGGAGGATACCACTGCTTAACCAACTCTGAAGGCAAACTCGTTGAAGCAAAATTATGCCGACCTACTCTTGAACCGACTAATTTACAAGAGGTAATGTTGGGTTACTCC
The DNA here is from genome assembly GCF_000317575.1 of Stanieria cyanosphaera PCC 7437. Taxonomy (NCBI): domain Bacteria; kingdom Bacillati; phylum Cyanobacteriota; class Cyanophyceae; order Pleurocapsales; family Dermocarpellaceae; genus Stanieria; species Stanieria cyanosphaera. The sequence continues at coordinate 4,272,595 of NC_019748.1, forward strand.
GATAGTAATAAAGATTCGGGGTTTTTGAGTAGTAATTGGGAAATTCATAAAGCACAAAAAAGTTTACAAAAAGTTGCTTCTGAATATGGGGTTTCTTTACGACTTTTCCATGGTCGTGGTGGTTCTGTAGGTCGTGGCGGTGGTCCTGCTTATGCTGCAATCTTGGCACAACCAACTGATACGATCAAAGGCAGAATCAAAATTACTGAACAAGGAGAGGTTTTAGCTTCTAAGTATTCTTTACCAGAATTAGCTCTATATAATTTAGAAACTATTACTACTGCGGTAATTCAATCTAGCTTGCTTGGAAGTGGTTTTGATCGGGTTGAACCTTGGAATGAAATCATGGAAGAGTTGGCAACTCGTTCTCGGAGTGCTTATCGTTCGCTAGTTTACGAACAGCCAGATTTTGTTGATTTCTTTATGTCTGTCACGCCAATTGAGGTCATTAGTCAATTACAGATTGGTTCACGTCCTTCTAAACGTCCTCCTGGTAATCTTAAGACAGATAATCAGGAACAAGCTAAGAAAAGAAATATAAGTAGTTTGAGAGCAATTCCTTGGGTATTTAGTTGGACGCAAAGTCGTTTTCTCCTGCCTGCTTGGTATGGAGTTGGTACAGCACTACAAGAATTTCTCGAACAAGAACCTGAGAAGAATTTGAATCTGTTGCGCTATTTTTACTTTAAGTGGCCTTTCTTTAAAATGGTTATTTCTAAAGTAGAAATGACTTTAGCAAAAGTTGACTTACAAATCGCTGAACATTATGTAAGAGAACTTTCTAAACCAGAAGATTTAGATCGTTTTGAACGATTGTTTGAGCAAATTGCCCAAGAATATTATTTGACGAAACAATTGGTTTTGACAGTTAATGGTCAAACTAAACTGTTGGATAATGATCCAGAATTACAACGTTCAGTTCAATTGCGAAATGGTACAATTGTTCCTCTTGGTTTCTTACAGGTTTCTTTAATCAAAAGACTACGGCAATATGAAGAATCCAATGTAGTTCACTTCCGCTTTAGTAAGGAAGAGTTACTCAGAGGTGCAATGTTGACGATCAATGGAATTGCTGCGGGAATGCGTAATACCGGTTGATGATTGTCTAGGGCGGACTGTGGTTCGCCCCGATCAAGATTATTCGTTTTAAGCCTATGCTATGATTTTGGTGAATCAGGTTGAGTGGTGACACTATTGCCTCGATATTTAAGCTCGCTTTTGGGTTTAGCAGGAGAATTAGCGGGTACACTTTTGATCCAAGTAATTCCGCGATACTTTCTGACGGTAGTATTATCTACATTTTGTGCTTCTGAAGTTGTTTTTTGATAGCTAACTCCACGATATTTGCGCTGGCTATTATTCTCTTGAGAAGACTGTTGAGTTTGCTCTAGTTCAGATATTTCTAAGTTAAATTTATTTTCGTTTCTTTGCCAGAGTTGTTTAGCACCTACCATCACAATTAACAAAATTAATAGTTGAATTTGCCAAGGAGCTATGATGATACTGGCAAATAAGCTAACAATACTGATTGTGGTTGTAAGGTAAGCTATCTCTGTATCGGCAGATTGGGAAATATAACCAGCTACTAAACCTAGAAGCAAAGGAATTAAAAATAGCAAATGCATTATAGTTACCTCATTTAACTATTAACTTTTAATTTATGCTTAGTGGGGAGGAAAATAAACTACTGAAAGCAATAATTTACTTAAACCGCGATCGCTCTTACGGTCGAAAATGCAAATAAAGATTAAAAAATTAGCACGACTCATCAGAGTATCAGCATAGGGTGATGAGCAAGATTGAAATGTAGCAAGTTTTACTAGTTGGTTGTTCTATAGTATTACAAAGAAACGTTAAGACATTATATTGACAGCCCTTACAAAGTTTTGGTTTCCTAACTCTATACTTTTGTACAGACGTAAAATGTTGCGGTGAGACTCTGCGACACGCCAGTCGCTCCACTTGGGGATACCCCAAGACCGCGCTGGCTCACCTGCGGGCGCAAAGGAACGCTCACCAAGACACATCTCTACCAATAACTGGTAACTGATAACTGTTTACAATTGCCACACTCTGGGTTTGATAGCAGGAAGTTGCCATATTTCGCTTCTGAGTATTTGCCAAACTTGACTCAACCATTCTTTTGCTTCAGTAGTAGAATAACCGCGATAGCGACATAACAAACCTGACATCAACTCTGTGACTCCAAACTCTCCCTTATTTTCCCTTGTTTTTCTTAAATTATTAATTTTCTCCAGAATTTCTTTGTCAACTGGTTTGCCCAAATAACTAAAAGTCCCGATGACGGGTTTTCCTGCTAAACCATTAATACTATTAATTAATTCTGCTTCTCCTGGTAACCATTGTCTGTCAATCCAAAGGAGTCGATTGTTTTGCCATACTTCTGTATAGGAACGCCATTCGCCTGCTATAAACTGTTCACCTCTGGCAGAACGTCCAAAACGGTTAATTTCCCAACCAATCCAATTTGCTCCTGGAGCTAATTGTATCCGTAAATCTTGCCGATAAATTGCACCAGAAAAAACAATATTTTCTTGAGGTAAATATTCTAAAGTAGCACCAGGTTCGATCTCAATTGTTAAGATTTGTTTGGCTTCTCGTCCATTACTACGATAAATCTTACTAGCTGCTGCAGTAGTAATTAAGCTATGGGCATTGGGTTGAACCTGAATTTTTTGACTCAAGCGATCGCCTCCAACTATACCTCCAGCAGTATGTAAAATTACGCTATGGCAGATTTGTTGTCCTTCTGGATAAAAGGGACTTTGCAATTTTAGAGGTGCTTGGTGAAAAGAATGAAGAATTTTGGTTTTTCCTTCATAATGAGCATAAACTAATTCAAGACTACCGTACCATCCTGCATCTGGTTGTGTTGTTGTTGTTTCTGGCACTAAAAATCCTCAAATTTATGATTTATTTAAATAAAAGATCGGTAAAATCACGGCAATAACCTTTCTTTTTGGTAAATTTTCTGAAAAATAGTTGATTGATTCAGTAGCATTCTCACCAATAGAGATTTATAGTAGAAGTTATCAAATTTAATTTCACTCACGCGAGACACTGTGGTTAAATGTACGGGGCGTGCGCGTGAGTCTGATACAAATCAAAACAGGTTAGTCGATTCTTACTGGGCATAACTTAAAAAATGTTTTTAATTGCTGAATAATTTTGGCGATTGTTATTAGTTGTGGTTGAGGAGTTGTGCTGTAGATTAGTTAGGCAAAAACTGTTATGAGCTATTATGATTTTGAACATTTTTGGTCATCTCATGAATTATGTCAAAGTCAACAAAATTTAAACCCTAAAGAGAGTTTATTGGATACTATTGTTGGTTTATTTAATCAAATTTATAGAGAATTGTTTCCTCGTCAAACTGTTCAATCAGATAAACAAAATAAAGACTGAGTGTACAGACGTAACATGTTACCTCTCTACCGATAACTGCTCACTAATCATGGTGTAACTTCTGAGTTCGAGAATTACTACTATTATTAGTAGTCTTAGTTTAATTATTCTAGACTGAAGCAAGGCGTATTTGTTCTAATTCTTGAATACGTTTTTTCAAGCTCTGAATTTTTTGATAGTAGGTTTCTATTGAGTCTAAATCTGTAGTAGGGTTTAGTTTATTTAGTTCCTGAGTATATTCAATTTGTTGTTTAACACAAGCAACTTGTTCTAAAGTAGCGGTCGCATTGTCTATTCTTGTCGCAGCACGGAAAATATCTTCTTGACCATTTTGATCGAGATAAAATAATTTAGTTACCGATTGCATTTGATCGGTGAAAGTTAAGCTGAGATTTTGTAATTCTGTTAATAGATAATTATCTTCGGTTGGTAAATTTTGTTGTTCTTTATTTTCCACTTGGATGATTTGTTGCCATAAAAATCGATGATGAGGCAATCTAAAAACAAAATCTTGTTCTTCTAATCTATCAATAATTTCTGCTCGATAACGAGGACAATGAAGATATATTTTTAATAATAAAGATTCGGCTCTTTCTAATAATTCTTGTTCGGGATTAGTAGCAAGATTCAGTGAATTTGATTGATTTGATTGCTGTTTTTTAAAGTATGGTTTCAATGAAGTCTTAGTTAATTGCGATCGCAGATTGGCTAGATTTTGAGGGATTAATCTACCATCTCCTTGACTAAGTAATTCAGCACAATAACTTAAATAATAATTACGCAGATTAGCATCTTGGATTTGATTGAGTAACTTAATCATACCTTGGGCTATTTTTTGTAACCCAGAAGGTGTATGAATATTTTGAGTAAGTAGTAGTTGTTGAATTTGCCAATCTAACCATAAAGGCGCATCATTTAAAGACTTTCGATATATTTCAACCGCATTTTGATTGGTATGAAGAAATTCATCGGCATCTTTCCCTTCAGGAAGATTCAGTATTCGCAAAGAAACTACTCCAGCATAAACTAAATCTTCAATTTCTGCGATCGCTCTTTGAGTAGCTTGTGTACCTGCTTGATCCGCATCAAAGTTGAGAATAACTTGTTTAGAGGGAGTGTAACGTAATAATTGCTTGAGTTGATAAGAAGTTAGTGCTGTACCCAAAGAAGCAACCACATTAGTAATTCCTACCGCATGAAGAGCGATCGCATCTAAATAACCTTCCACTACTACCGCTCGATCTTCTTTAGTAATACTACTACGTGCCTTATCGAGAGCAAAAAGAGTTTTACTTTTATCAAATAAAGGTGTTTCAGGAGAATTAAGATACTTAGGTTGATCATCTTTGAGGGTACGACCACCAAAAGCGATAATTCTACCTTGAGCATCTAAAATAGGAATAATAGCGCGATCGCGAAAGACATCATAATAACCATTACCTGAACTACGCGGTTTAATTAATCCTGCCTGTTCAACTAAATTAACTGGATAACGTTTTTGCTCTACTAAATAACGATACAAGGTTTCCCACCCAGCAGGCGCATAACCTAGTTGAAATTGAGTTAGAGTAGATTCACTAAACTTTCTAGTATCTGTTAGATATTCTAAAGCAACTTGTCCTTGAGTTTCGTAAAGAGCGTGTTGATAAAAATTAGCTGCTGTTGCTACTATTTCATAAAGCTGTTCTTTAACTGAGATTTGATGTGCAATTGCTTGTCTTTGTTCTGGTTCTAAGGTTTTAATTGGAACTTGATAACGTTTAGCTAGATCGAACACAACCTCACTAAAAGATTGTTTACCAATTTCCATCAAAAACTTAAAAACATTACCTCCTGCTGCACAACCAAAGCAATAATATAATTGTTTATCAGGACTAACGCTAAAACTCGGAGTTTTTTCGTTATGGAAAGGACATAAACCAAGGTAGCCTTTTCCTCGCTTGTGTAAAACAACGTATTCAGAGACAATATCTACAATATCTACTCTCTGTTGTACTTCGTCAATCGTGTCTTGATGTAAACGCGGTACTGCCACAAGGTCATCTTTTCGTTTCACTACAAAGTATATTTTGACACTAATGATAAAATAATGCGTTAAATAACAGAGAAGACATCCAAGATACTAACGGACAAAAGCCTCGCTTTACGGGAAAAATTACTCGCTCAAGTAAATTACAAGAAATAAGGGTTAAAAAATTTTTAGCTCATAGGAAATAATGGACTAGAAAGATTTATATAGGCAGTAGTAATGAATGCGATTAGAGGATTTAACTAAAGGAGCAACGGTAAAAGGAGTATTACCCAATCAATTAATTACGGTTATTGATACTCAATGGCATAGTTCTGATGTTGTTACCCTTACCTACAGAGATACCAACGGTATTACAGGTGACGAACTCATTTTTCGAGAGCGAGAAGCAGAATTAGAAATTGTTACTTCCTCTTTACCCTGGAGTTTTAATGGAAATAGCGGACTGTTTCGTTTAGTAAGTGAAGCCCATCGCATTCAGTTAGCCCATTTATTCGATCCGATGCTGGCAGTGCATACTTCCTTAGTCGAACCGCTTCCCCACCAGATTACTGCTGTCTACGGGGATATGTTACCCCGTCAACCCTTGCGCTTCCTCCTAGCAGACGATCCTGGTGCAGGAAAAACTATTATGACAGGACTGTTAATCTCAGAACTGCGGATCAGAGGAGATTTACATCGCTGTCTGATTGTCTGTCCAGGCTCACTTGCTGCCCAATGGCAAGATGAACTCGATCGCCGATTTCATTTACCTTTTGAAATTCTCACAAGCGATCACCTTGAAGCTGCTCGAAGTGGCAATGCTTTTACTGAAATGCCTTTAAGTATAGTTCGGTTGGATAAATTAAGTCGCAATGACGATCTACAAGCAAAACTAGAACAGACCGATTGGGATTTAATTGTCTGCGATGAAGCCCACAAAATGTCTGCTGCTTTTTTTAATGGTGAAATTAGAGAAACCAAACGCTATAAGTTAGGCAAGCTCTTATCCAGTTTGACTCGTCATTTTCTGTTACTAAGTGCTACTCCTCACAATGGTAAAGAAGCTGACTTTCAATTATTTATGGCATTGCTCGATGGCGATCGCTTTGAGGGTAAATTCCGTGACGGAGTACATACGGTAGATACCTCCGATTTGATGCGGAGATTGGTCAAAGAAGATTTGCTCAAGTTTGATGGTAAACCTTTATTTCCCGAACGTAGAGCCTATACCGTTGAATATCACCTGTCAGATTTAGAAGCGAAATTATATTCAGAAGTTACAGGATACGTGCGAGAAGAATTTAACCGCGCCGATGCTTTGAGTAATAATGGCAGAAAAGGAACGGTAGGATTTGCTTTAACTATTCTCCAACGCCGATTAGCCTCTTCTCCCGAAGCTATTTATCAATCTTTGACCAGAAGAAGAGAAAGATTACAGAAACGCCTTAAAGAAGAGGGGCTGTCTTTTGAGGAAACCTCAAAAGCTTGTACGCCCCGTGAAGAATTACTCAAAAGAGGACGGGAAGTAGAGTTTAATCTCCCTCTTTCTGTGGGAGAGGGCTGGGGTGAGGGTAGAGATTGGGAAGAATTTGAAGATGACTTACTTAATGACGAACGAGAAGACACTGAAGAAGAATTAGTTGATCGCGCTACGGCTGCTAGTACCATAGCAGAACTCAAGGTAGAAATTGCCCTGCTGCAAAAACTAGAGCATTTAGCCCTACAGGTTAAACTCGGTGGTACGGATAGAAAATGGGAAGAACTAAGCCAAATTCTCCAAAATAAAGCCGAATTATTCGATATAAGAGGGCATCGGCGTAAATTCGTCATTTTTACCGAACATCGAGATACTCTTAACTACTTAGCCGATAAAATTCGTACCTTAATTGGCAGACAAGAAGCAGTAGTTACTATTAGTGGTGGTTCGGGTAGAGAAGAACGACGTAAGGCACAGGAAGCTTTTACCCAAGACCCAGATGTACAAGTATTAATCGCTACTGATGCTGCGGGAGAAGGAATTAACCTACAACGGGCGCATTTGATGGTTAATTATGACCTTCCTTGGAATCCCAACCGTTTAGAACAACGATTTGGAAGAATTCATCGTATCGGGCAAACTGAAGTTTGTCACCTCTGGAATCTTTTAGCAGCCGAAACTAGAGAAGGGGATGTTTATCTCAAGCTACTGAGGAAATTAGAAATAGAACAAAAAGCATTAGGAGGCAAGGTTTTTGATGTTCTAGGTAAAGCAATTGATGGAGTTGAGTTACGGGAGTTATTAATTGAAGCGATCCGCTATGGAGATTTACCAGAAACTAGAGCCAAACTAGATCGGGTGGTTGCTAGCCGTCTTAATCGAGAACGTTTACAGGAACTTCTCTCAGAAAAGGTTTTAGCGAGAGATGCAATGGATATTACAAAAGTCCAGCGCATTCGCGAAGAAATGGAAAGAGCGGAAGCGAGAAAACTCCAACCTCATTTCATTGCCTCCTTTTTTATTGAAGCTTTCCAACATTTAGGTGGAGTCATTCGTCAAAGAGAACCACTACGCTATCAGATTACTAACGTTCCTGCCATAATTCGCAATCGCGGTCGTCAAGTTGGTACGAGAGAGCCAATTTTAACTCGCTACGAACGAATCTGCTTTGATAAGGAATTAATTAGTGTTCCAAGTAAGCCGTTAGCAGCCTTTATATGTCCTGGTCATCCCCTCTTAGATGCCACTATCGATCTGGTTTTAGAGCGTCATCGGGATGTACTCAAGCAGGGAAGTATCTTGATAGATGAAAACGATCCAGGTGAAGAAGTAAGAATTTTAGTTACTCTCCAGCATTCGATTCAGGATGCCAAAACCGATAACTCAGGGAAGAGAAGAATTGTTTCTCGTCGAATGCAGTATGTTGACCTCTCCCCTTCCCCTCTCCTGATAGGACAGGGGTGTCTGCTAGGACGGGGTGAGGTAGAGGTCAGAAATGCTGGTTATGCTCCTTACCTCGATTATCGACCTCTACGAAAAGAGGAGCAATCTGTTATAGAAACTTTTTTAGAAAAGTCTAATTTAACTACAGATATAGAAGCAGAAGCAACTAAATATGCGATCGCTCAGATCGTTCCCCAACACCTGCAAGAGGTCAAGCAGCATAAAGAAGAACTCATCGATAAAACCCTGGTAGCGGTTAAAGATAGACTTACCAAAGAAATTAACTACTGGGATTATCGAGCGGTAGCACTCAAACAACAGGAAGAAGCAGGTAAAACTAATGCTAAAATCAACTCTGCTAAAGCTAGAGCTAGAGCAGATGAGCTACAAGCCAGATTAGCCAGACGAATTGACGAATTACAACAAGAGAGACGCTTATCACCCTTACCTCCCGTAGTAGTCGGAGGGGCATTAGTCGTACCAATAGGGTTACTACAGAGATTACAGGGGAAAAGACAGCCAGAAGCCCAGATGTTTGCTAGAGAAACTAAACGAGTAGAAAAGTGGGCAATGGATGCAGTAATGGCAGCAGAAAGAAAACTGGGATACGAACCGCGAGAGGTTAGCAGTCTTAAATGCGGTTATGATATTGAGTCGCGTGTCCCCGAAACAGGTACTTTAAGATTTATCGAAGTCAAGGGCAGAATTAAAGGCGCAGATACAGTTACCGTTACCAAGAACGAAATTATTACCGCTTTGAATAAGCCCGATAATTATATTCTGGCAATTGTAGAAGTTCCACCATCTGAGGAATTTAGCGCAGGTGATGCTTGGAAAGTTAAGGAGCAATCTAGCAGTTACAAAGTTGGTGATGATGATTGTATAGTCCATTATGTCAGACAACCTTTTCAGAAAGAGCCTGACTTTGGGGTGACGAGTGTTAATTACAATTTAAGAGAATTGAAACAACGAGGTCAAAAACCAACTTGATTTTACCGACAGATAAAGTAAGCTCAATCATAAATCCAATTAGATAATAAAGGTTTTACTTTAGTCAACAGCACTCGCAAGTTTTGATATGGAACTAAACTTTCGTGCTGAAGACGACCGAGAATAATACCTGGATGTCTATTTTGAGCTTGAGCAAAATTAACTATTGCTTTCTTAGAAAATCTTGGTTGGGTTTGACATACGAAAGAATTCAAAGCTTGTTCATCAATTAACCAATTACGAGCAAGTTTATTTGCTTCCTCTTCTTCTGAATTGTTTTCTAGATCGTCTAAGTTATCTAGATACACACCTCGATGTCCAGCAACTATATGAGCGAGTTCATGCATCAAACTAAACCAAAAACAATCGATTCTATTGTGTCTAAGAGTAAGAACGACTACTGGATGATTTCCCAAATAAAAAGCAGCACCATCTAAATATGTTTTATTCAAATGAGGAACAATCGCAAAATGAACGCCCAAATCGATTAACATTTGAGGAACATGAGCAACATCTTCTTCTTTTTTTGCATAGCGAAGAAGATCGGGAATTGCTCCCCTTAGCCTGTCTAGCCGAAACTCTCCAACTGCTTGCTTACTGACTACTTGTTCGACTCTTTTACACCAAGCCATTTTGGAACTATATTCTGGTTCTAAAACTTGACTATGGCGGAAATTAACCAAGAATTGAGGAGTTTCTTGAGGTGATTTAATACCTAAAAATTCACATACAGATTGCTCAAGCTCATCCAAGGATTCTGTAGATTTTATCCATTGGCGTTTAATCAATTCAGAAATTGGTGCAAGAGTATATAAACGACTCCGACGCTCAATTTCTGACTCTTTATGCTTTTTTTTTGCCAGATTTAAACGATAATTAGTTTCCAAATTAATCCAAAACTCCGCAGTAGTTCCCAAGGCTGCTGATAATTCTCTAGCTGTCTCTGGAGTAATTTGTTTTGTCCCTTTGATGATTTCGTTGATTGTTTGGGGTGGGCGTTTGGTAATTTCGGCTAAATCCTTTTGAGTCCAACCCCGTGCATCTAATTCTCTTTGTAAAATGCGTCCTGGTGATATTGCTCTCGCTGGTGTTAAAGTGTTGCTCATCTTTGCTTCCCTCTCCCTTCCCTTAGTGATAATCCTCAATATCGATGATTAGAATATATTTACCTTCTTCATCTTTTTCGAGTATCACAATTAAACGCCATTGTTTATTCAGACGTAACGATCTTTGATTTTCTTTACCTCGTTTACCTGAAAGCTTTTCAAATCTCAGACATTTATTGGCGTATAAATCTTGTTCGCTTTCGGCTGCTGCAATAATTGCCATAACTTCAAAGAAGTCATCTACAACCCCAGGATATTTGTGAGCATCTTTTTCCTCTGTATAAAGTAGTTTTATTTTCTTTTTTTTAAATTTAAACCTCACATTTCACCCTCCAAGATACAGAAGAGTCTTCCGCATTATAAACTTATTAATTCAGTCTTGGAGTGAATCAGTGAATTTATATTTATTATATACTTATTTATACCTGACAACTATGAAAATTTGGTATTGTTTTTTGGTAATACGGTATTACGATATAACTAAAGTAAATACTTAATAAACCAAAACTGGTCATGGCGATCGCGAAAAACAAATTAACTTCTAAAGTCACTCAAAAGTATCAAGCGACCATTCCCCAAGTAGTGAGAGAAAAACTAGCTATCGAAAAAGGCGATCGCGTTATCTTTGAGATACAAGATGAAAAAGTAGTGTTAAAAAAACTTTCCCCTGTAGATTGGGAATACCTAGAGTCTGTGTCCGCCACTCTCAGCGAATGGTCTTCGGAAGCTGATGAAGAAGCTTACGGTGACTTATAAACAATTTGATGTAGTAGTCGTACCTTTTCCTTTTACTGACAGTTCCGCTACTAAAAAACGTCCTGCTTTAATTATTTCAGATGCTACAACTTTTAATAGATCGATAAAGAAAAGCGTCATGGCAATGATTACTACTGTTTCTCATTCTCCCTGGGCTTTAGATGTGCCTATTACAGATTTATCAAGTGCGGGATTAAAAGCCAAATCAATTATCAGAATGAAATTATTCACCCTAGATGATGCTTTAGTAATTAAAAAGATTGGTAAGTTAGCAACAAGCGATCGCGATAAGATCCAAAAATCCCTTCAGCAATTGTTTAATTTATAAATAAGAAAAAAAATACTTAGTCTCAACGGTAGTTTTAATACGATGGTTCAAGAATTAATCGATCTCAGACAAAGTATAGTTGAGGGACGCTATCAGGATGCATTAGATATTGTTGATGAACTTGAAGGAATGGGCAAACAAGCAATTCTACGTAATCTTGAATCTTTTCTAATTTGCTTGTTAATTCATTTAATTAAAAATTAAGTAGAAAAACGTCTAACTAATTCTTGGTCTGCTTTGATTAGTGATTTTATCAGACAGATTAAAAAACTAAATTTTAAATCTAACAAGAAATCTTACTATATTCAACAAAATGAATGGTCAGAATATTTAGAAGAAGCTTTTGAAGTGGCAATTCTCGAAGCTAGTATAGAAGTTAGTGGAGGTACTTATACGCCTATCCAATTGGAAGAAATTGTTAATAAAGAGCAAATTTTAAAAATATCTTCATCTTTAATTCCTATAACTTATGAACATTCTGCTAAAGATTTGTTGACTACCGTGAGAGAATATTTTATTAATCTACCAGGCGGAAAAGAGTGGTTAGAAAGAAGAATATAATCTGGTATTTTTACAAGCAAAACAATTAAATTGAGGAAAATATTTAAGTAAATACTATGTAAGTATTTATAGGTTCATTTTGCCTGATTTTATTGTATTTACAGAGGCATTTTGATTAACTTTAATGTTAGGACAGTTGGTTGTTTTATGTGCCAACTTTATGTCCGATCGAGAAGATAAAAAGCCTCGCAAAAAGCTAATTGAAGTTTCCATGCCTCTTGAGGCGATAAACCAAGAGTCAGCTAGGGAAAAATCGATTCGGCACGGGCATCCTTCTACGCTACATTTATGGTGGGCAAGACGACCTTTAGCAGCTTGTCGGGCGGTATTGTTCGCTTCATTGGTTGATGATCCTTCGGCTCATCCCGATAAGTTTCTCACAGAAGAAGAACAACAGATAGAAAGACAGCGATTACACGATCTTATCGGCAAAATTGAAACTGTTGGAAATAAGCAGATAGTAAAGGGTTTGGTGTCTTGGGACGATATTAAAACTGATGAAAGTGGCACTTCTCCCATCATTGAAGCAGCCCAAAAGGAAATAGCTCGTTGTTTGGCTTGGGATAGAGGAGACGAACCGCCTACTAAACCTGAAGCAGTCAGCAAATATCTGCAAGAATACGCTCCACCAGTTTACGATCCTTTCTGTGGAGGGGGTTCGATACCATTGGAAGCGACTTGAATCCTGTAGCGGTATTAATTACTAAAGCATTGATAGAGATTCCGCCTAAGTTTAAAAATCGACCGCCAGTCAATCCAGAAGCGCGAAAAACCAAAGATATCAACCAATGGCGAGGAGCGCAGGGATTAGCGGAAGATGTGCGCTACTACGGTAAGTGGATGCGTGATGAGGCTGAGAAAAGGATTGGGCATTTGTATCCGAAGGTTTACCTCACCCCCCAGCCCTTACAAGGGTAGGTTTTTTACAATCTACGAAGAATCAGAAAAAGCCAAATCGCTGAAGTGATTGAAAGAGAAAGGAAGCAAACGACCAAGAGCGACAGACTGACCATTGAGCAGTCGCGCTACTATAGTTAACAAACCATTAAGAAAACAAGAGATTTGACGAGTAGGAGTGGGTTCAAAAGCTAAAGAGCGATCGCCAATTAATTCATCCTTAGAGGAAATTTCCTGTTCTCCACCCAGAGTAACCATCCACAGCATAGCCACTGCCATTGCTAACCAATGACGTTCGGCTCTCTCGGCTTTCAAAAGACGAGTTTTATGCCATTGCCAACCATCACTTTTGACATCTCTATAGGAACATTCAATCCAAGAGCGAAATCCATACCAACCAATATCAGCATCAGTTGATTTTAAATCCGTGAGAATTAACCAAGGGTCAGTATAACCCTCATCCCATCGAGCTAGAAGAGTACAATCAATCTGATTGCTTTTAAAGCAAGTCACTCGTCCAGACCAACTCTCGCCAGCATCAGTTACAACTGTTGATAGAGAATACCATAAAGATGAATTTTGTCGTCGATATTGACCTTGGTGATTAATTCGTAAAAACGGATGCCAACCTAATTTCACAATCTGTTCGTATAGCCAAGGAGCATACAATCCTCTATCAGCACTAACGATTACCTTCCAATCTGTCGGCACAACATTGTTGAGAGATTGAAACAGTTCTTTCCAGTACGGTTTCCAACTACCTTTGTCTGTCCCTTTAACCACTTTCCAAGCTATAGGAATGGCACTACCTCGATATAAAACATTGATTGAAAGAACTACAAAATTTTGACCGATACTGGTGGCATCTAATGCCATTGGTAACTCTTGATTACTTTGAGGTAGTAAATCGACAATCCATTTTAGTAATGAGGCAAAACAGCCTTTTACTTCCAGAGATACTCTTTTATTCCCTGTTTTGGCTTTGGCTGTTTCTTCTTTGTACCATTCTTTCAATCTTTGGCGTACCGTATTGTCTTTCTCCTGATTGATTTTGGCAATTAACGTGGAAACTTTAGTCAGACTGCTTGATTGTGTCATTACCATTCCAAAACTCCAGGTTGCTAATCCAGAAACTTGAGGTAGACTCAGGTCTGGAAATTTTTGACTGACAATCTGTTTCCAATCTTTGAGATGTTGATTTAATTTCATCTCATGATAACTATACTATTTACTTCTCTTAATACTTTTACCTTATTTCTGAGCTTTTACTCCTCCCTTTGTAAAAAACCTACCCTTGTAAGACCCCCCAGCCCCCTCTCCTATTAGGAGAGGGGGAGAAAGAACGATGGGAGGTTTCGCCTGAGTTGCAGAAGAAAATGACGGAGATTGCTCGCAAGTTGCGCAGAGAACAAACTGCAAGTGAAGCTATTCTTTGGGAAGCTTTAAGGAATCGGAAGTTGGAAGGTAGAAAGTTTCGTCGTCAGCATCCTATCGGTAAGTTTGTGGTTGATTTTTATTGTGACGCAGAGCGTTTGATTGTAGAAGTTGATGGTAGTATTCACGAATTGCCCGAACAGCAAGTGTTACATAAGCAGCGTCAGGCTTTACTAGAATCTTTGGGTTTGCGTTTTGTTCGTTTAAAAGCTAAACAGGTAGAAACAGATTTAGCATCATGTTTGGATACTATACGAGGTGCTTTTCCCTCATCCCCTGACCCCTTCTCCCAAAGGGAGAAAGGGAAAAGTTCCCTCTCCTGAGAGGAGAGGGCTAGGGTGAGGTCAGAAGAAGCTACTGTAATTGCTTGGTTGTGGGCGCGAACGGTTAAATGTCCCAATCCTGCTTGTGGTTGTCAGATGCCTTTAATCAGTATGTTTCAGTTATCTACAAAGAAAGGCAAAGAAGCCTGGATAGAACCAATCATAGATCGCAGCCAGCAGCCACCCATTGTAAATTTTGAAGTAAAAACAGGAACAGGAACACCACCTGAACCACCAAAAATTGGACGAGGTGCAAAGTTTTGCTGTTTAGTATGCAATCAGGTTGCTATTGACATCCTCACCGCACTTCTAGGGCGGTGATTCCTAAGACTCACGACTTAGGTTTCTGTTTCCTTCCGCTGTGCGCGGTTTTTCGCAACTGCCTACGCGAGTTGCTCATGGGGGAAACCCCCAAGACCGCACTCGCTCCTTTAACACTATGGTTATCGGGTCTTATGTCCGCTCCACAGACAATCACTGCGAGTCCCGCAGCGAGTATATTTTTTCCAGCGTTGATGTCTCTATCAATGCCTGTTGTCTTACAGCTAGGGCAATCCCAACTGCGAATATTCAAAGGCAACTTATCCATTACAAAACCGCAATGGTGACATCGTTTAGAGCTAGGAAAAAAGCGGTCAATCTTGACCAATTTTCGCCCGTACCACTCACATTTATATTCAAGTTGACGAAACATTTGACAGATGGCAGCATCGCTAAGAGAACGAGCCAGCTTGCGATTCTTAACCATGTTGCTCACCGCCAAGTCTTCAATAGCAATCAAGCTTACAAGCGAACCAAGCGAGTAGTCAATTTGTGCAGAAAATCGGTACGAGCATCTTTAATTTTGGCGTGTATTCTGGCTACTTTAAGTCGCGCGCGCTCTCGGTTACTAGAGCCTTTGGTTTTCCGACTCAGTTCCTTTTGTGCGCACGCAAGCTTCTGATACAGCCGATTAAAATGCTTGGGATTAGCTATCTTGTCACCATCACTGGTACTAAGCAGACTAGAAACACCAACATCCAATCCAATCTTTTGCTCAGTTGGTGGAAGTACTTCTACGGTATAATCATCAACCAACAAAGAAACGAACCATCTACCAGAAGGTTCGAGTTTAACAGTAACAGTCGATGGTTCGCATCCTTGTGGAAGATACCTCGACCAAACGATATTCAATGGTTCGCTGCACTTAGCCAGCCAAACTTTACCATCTCGGTACTTAAAAGCCGACTTGGTAAATTCTGCCGAACCACCATTACGTTTTTTCTTAAAACGAGGATATTTAGCTCTTTTGCCCCAAAAGTTAGAAAAGGCTTTTTGCAAATGCCTCAAGCATTGCTGCAAAGGTACGCAGCTAACCTCATTGAGAAAATCAAGTTCTTCGGTTTTCTTCCAACTGGTCAACAAACTAGAAGTTTGTTTGTAATCAATTCTTGTTTGTTTTTCATACCAAGCGATTGTTCTTGCAGCCAAAGCTTTGTTGTAGACCAAACGCACACAACCCATTGTCCGTCGCAAGAGATTTTCTTGCGATAGTGTTGGGTAAAAGCGAAACTTGTAGGCACGTTCAGTCATGCCTCACATTTTAACACGTTTAATGTAAAGCCGTCCTAGAAGGACGGGGTTTCTACCCAGGAATTTTGATGATGGCAAGTGAAAAATATCCGTTAACCATTTATTACGCTTTTAAACAAACAGAAACAGAAAATAATGAGACAAATGGTAACTTTGCTATTTCTTCAACTGGCTGGGAAACTATGCTTGAAGGATTAATTCAAGCTGGTTTTAGCATTACTGGTACTCTTCCAATGCGTAGTGAACAGCATCATCGCATGATTGCTAATAATACAAATGCACTTGCTTCATCGATCGCTCTTGTTTGTCGTCCTCGCCCAGATAATGCCCCATCCGCTACCCGTCGCCAATTCCTCAAACAACTGCAAACAGAATTTCCTACCGACTTAAAAAACCTACAACAAGGCAATATCGCCCCTGTAGATTTAGCTCAAGCCAGTATCGGGTTAGGAATGTCAGTTTTCTCACGCTACAGCAAAGTATTAGAAGCAGATGGTAATCCCATGCGCGTTCGTACCGCCTTACAAATCATTAACTCCTATATCGATGAATTCTTGAACGAACAGGAAGGAGAATTCGACCCCGATACTCGTTGGCGTTGGGCTTTGACTTGGTTTGAGCAGTACCAATTTGAAGAGGGACAATACGGCGATGCGGAAACTCTTTCTAAAGCTAAAAATACCAGTATTAAAGGATTAGAAGAAGCAGGTATTCTTAAAGCCAAGAATGGGAAAGTAAGACTGCTTAAAAGGGAAGAGATGTTTACCTCACCCCCGACCCCTCTCCTATTAGGAGAGGGGAGCAAAACGAGGAGAGGGAGTAATAGTAATGACTGGGAAGCTAGCCAACACCTCATTCAAACTCTCGATAAACAAGGGGAAACTGGCGCAGCTAAATTACTGGCTCAATTAGGAGACAAAGGGGAAGTATGTCGAGATTTAGCTTATCGCTTGTATGTAATTTGCGACAGACAAGGCTGGACACAAGAGGCAATTTCGTATAACAGTCTGGTTACTTCCTGGTCGGAAATATCTCGTCTGGCTGCGATGGAACAACAGTTAGAAACAATAGTACAGGGAGAATTAGTAGTTTAGATAAAGCTATCAATGGTTGCTTTTTTAGTTTTTTGTATATACAATGTGTGGTATAACCAGGAGCATAATTATGGCAACGATAGAAAAACAAAAAGTAGTCAACCTGAGAATTGACGAAGTTAGGCGCAATTTAATCGATGAAGCAGCAAAGCTTCAAGGTAAATCCCGTACTGAGTTTATGGTAGAAGCTGCTTACAAAGAAGCCGAACAAACTATCTTAGACCAGAAGATTTTCATTTTAGATGAAGCAGATTGTGAATATCTTTCTCGTACAAACCATAAACCAGACCCCAAATTAGTCAAATTGTTTAAGAGCAAAAGCCCTTGGGAAGAGTAAAATATTCACAACCGCAACGTATTTCAAGAGAGCATATTGTAGAAAACTTTGATTGTGGTGAAATTTCTCTCAACGATTGGCTGAAAAAACGCGCTCTTAAAAATGATCTGGGAGATGCTAGTAGAACTTACGTTGTCTGCTGCAATAATACAGTAATAGCTTATTACTCACTTCATTTAGGCTGTATTCAACATTCCGAAGCCATAAGAAAAATTAAGCACAATATGCCCGATCCGATTCCAGCTATAGTTTTAGGTAGGCTAGCTGTTGATAAACTTCATCAAGGAAAAGGATTAGCCAGAGCTTTGATTAAAGATATGTTCCTGAGAGCTATTCAAGTTTCTGATTTGGCTGGTACTAAAGCAGTTTTAGTTAAAGCTCTTAATGAGAAGGTGACTGTTTTTTATCAATCCTTTGGTTTTGTTCAGTCAAAAACCGACCCTCTTTTGTTAATGAAAGCGATCGCTGAAGTAAGAGCTAGTTTGAATCAGAAAAGTAAAAAAAATTAGCTAGCAGAAGTCATTACTATGCTTTTAGTTGTAAATATGGGTCTAATATCAGGTGCTTTACACAATATTTTATCTATTACACCTGGTACTTGTTCGCTAATAGAGTGACCAGTTTTACACCAACTAGCAAAATGTTCGCAATTATTACAAAAAAGACTGTAAGCTGTTTCTCCTAACCTACTATAAGCACGAATGACAACAAATTCTTTAGGAAAACATTCATCGTCTGAGTAGTGTTTTACTTTTATGTCTCGTTCCTGAGAAAATTCTTGTTTTGATACAAGAGCTATTCTTTTTTTCTTGCTATATTCAATTACTAAATTACCACCACAATCAATACCATGATGTTCATAAACAAGATGATTTACGTAAATGTGATCGCCACGTGCCATACAATAAAAAACTTCAAATTAAAAAATGTTATGATATTTCTTTGATACTTTTTGGCAATTAATAACAATTTGATCCAAATCACAATTAAGAATTAATAATTAAATTAATTTTTTCTTAATATTTGGGAACTCTAGGGTACAGCACCAATACCGTTAAGGTTTCCCACATGGGTATTAACAATAAAGAAAGAGTAGGCAGAGCATTAGATATCTTGCGAGAAGGCTTGTATCCCTTCGTAGAAAGAGAAATCCGTTCTGTTTACAATGAACATTGGGAAAACCATGCTCTCTCCCATTTATATGAAGACCGCAATCTCAAGCGAACTACTGCCGAAAGATTACAACAGGATGTAGCCGACCTAATCAACGTTATTTTCGGTGAATGGCACAATGTCTTCAAAAAAACTCTGGGACACGCTGAAAAAAATCTCCTTGGAGAACTCAAAACAATTCGCAACGATTGGGCGCATGGCAATAATTTCACTACAGATGATGCCTACCGCGCTTTAGATAGTACAGCTAGACTACTTTCTTCCATCTCCGCACCTCAAGCCGATACGGTTGAAAAACAGAAATAAGAATTATTACGTCTACGTTTTGAAGAACAAGCTCGATGGGAAAAACGCAAAGCTACAAATGTCGCCATTGAAAGTAATCCCCAAAATGGTTTAAAACCCTGGCGAGAAATTGTCACTCCCCATGATGATGTGGCTTTAGGACGCTTTCAACAAGCAGAATTCGCAGCCGATTTGTGGCAAGTATATCTAGATGATAAAAACTGTGCCGATGAATATCGCGACCCCAAAGAGTTTTTTCATCGTACTTATCTTACGGAAGGTCTTAAAGACTTACTCACCAATGCCTTAATTCGTCTCAGTGGCAAAGGAGGCGACCCCGTAATTGAACTACAAACTAACTTTGGTGGTGGTAAAACTCACGCTATGTTAGCCCTTTATCATTTATGTTTTGGTGTCTCTGCCAAAGACTTGCCTGGATGCGAAACTATTTTCACCGAAACTGGAATCGATAATCCTCCTAAAGATGTTAAAACTGCTGTTTTAGTAGGCAATAAAATCGATCCTGGGACTCCCGAACTGAAAAAAGACGGCACAGTAGTTAAAACTCTTTGGGGAGAAATTGCTTGGCAGCTTGGAGGCAAAGAAGGCTATGCAATGCTAGCAGAGGCAGATGAAAACTCTACCAATCCTGGGGACAAGCTCAAAGAATTATTTAATCGTTATTCACCCTGCTTAATTCTGATCGATGAATGGGTGGCTTATGCCCGTCAACTACACTACGAAAAAGACCTACCTGGGGGAGACTTTGATACTCACTTTACCTTTGCTCAAACCCTTAGTGAATCAGCTAAAAATGCCGACAACACTTTACTAGTAGTGAGTATTCCCGCCTCGGATATTGAGATTGGTGGAGACAGAGGTAAACAAGCTTTAGAACGTCTTAAAAATGCTATTGGTAGAGTAGAATCGCCTTGGCGACCTGCTACTGCTGAAGAAAGCTTTCACATCGTTCGCCGTCGCTTGTTCCAAGATATTACCGACCCTAACTTATTTACTGCCCGTGATACCGTCATTAGAGCATTTAGCCAGATGTACCGCGACCAAAAAACAGAATTTCCAGCAGAATGTCGGGAAAAAGATTACGAAAGAAGAATTAGAGATGCTTATCCGATTCATCCCGAATTATTTGAGCGTTTATATGAAGATTGGTCGAGTTTAGATAAATTCCAGCGCACTCGTGGAGTATTGCGCTTGATGGCAAAGGTTATTAGCTATCTGTGGCAAGAGAACGATAAAAACTTAATGATTCTTCCTGCTAACGTACCGATGGCAGATAGTCAAGTACAGTCAGAATTAACTCGCTACCTAGATGATAACTGGTTGCCTATCATTGATAAAGATGTAGATGGTACTAACTCTCTTCCTGTTGATCTTGACCGTCAACATTCTAATTTAGGACGCTATTCTGCCTGTCGTCGGGTAACGCGAACTATCTACATGGGTTCAGCACCACTACAAAAAGCTGCTAACAAGGGATTAGATATTCGCCGAATCAAATTAGGCTGTACCCAACCAGGAGAAAACGTTGCTACCTTTGGCGATGCTCTACGCCGACTCACCAACCAAGCGACTTATCTCTATGTTGATAGTAGCGATCGCTATTGGATCGATACCCAACCTAATGTTACTCGCACTGCTATTGACCGTGCTACTCAGTATAGAGAAGACCAAACCTGGGATGAAATAATTAGAAGACTCAAGCAAGATAAAGAAACAGGTGATTTTGCTGGAGTTCATATTGCACCAAGCTCATCATCTGATATTCCTGATGAATCAACGATGGGAGTAAGATTGGTGTTACTCCATCCCAACTTGACTCACAGTAGCAAAGTCGATAACAGTAATGCCTTAATAGAAGCCAAACAGATACTAGATACTAAAGGTTCTGCGCCTCGTTATTGTAAAAATTTGTTGATTTTTCTGGCTCTTGATGGAAGTAAACAAGAAAACTTGTTTCAAAGAATTAATGAATTCTTAGCATGGGATTCCATTGTTACCGATAAAGAGGTTCTCAATCTCAATCCATTTCAGAACAAACAAGCAACAGCTAAACTAAAAGATGCCGACAACACGGTAAAAATGCTGTTACAAGATACTTATCAATGGTTACTCGTTCCTGATCAACCAGAACCTACAGGAGATATTGAATGGGAAGAATACAGACTTCAAGGAAAAGATTCTCCTGTTCTTCAAGCTAGTCGCAAATTAGTTAACGAAGAACATCTGATTATTACTTATGCTGCTGCTCGTTTGACTCTAGAGATTCTTAATGATTATGTGTGGAAAAATTCTAACCACATCGATCTCAAAACTCTCTGGAAATATTTAACTAACTATCTTTATCTACCACGACTCAAAAATGAACAGATTTTAAGTAATGCGATCGCTGAGGGAGTAGCAAATTTACTCTGGAATGAAAACTTTGCTTACGCTAATGGTTATGACGAAACCAAACAGAAATATTTGGGTTTAGAAGTTGGTAAGCATATTACTCCTACTATGAGTAGTTCATCTTTATTAGTTAAACCTGACGTAGCACAGCAACAGATAGAAGAGGACACGTCCCTGGAGCTTGGCTCCAGGGCTCGTGATGTCCGTGAGGAACGGTTAGCCCAAGCAACAAGTTCGCCAGTCTTGTCCTCAACTTCAAATGGTAGTAATAATGGCAATCAAACAATTGTACCTCCCTCTCAACCTACCATTCGACCCGCTCTAGACCAAGAACAATCTCTAACACCTACACAAAAGAAAAAGCGACGTTTCTATGGTTCGGTAGAGTTAAACTCATTACGTTTAATTGGTGATGTTCAGCAAATAGCGGACGAAGTAGTCCAGCATTTAACTAGCCTTAAGAACGCCAAGGTCAAAGTTACCCTTGAAATTGAAGCTGAGGAAGAAGGTGGAATACCAGATAGTGTTATTCGCACAGTGAGTGAAAATTGTCGAACCCTTAAGTTTAAATCTCAGGAGTTTGAAGAAGAATAAGAAAAAACTTTGAGATTAATAGCTTAATTAGATTTGGCAATAATTTTTTTAATTCTTTATGATTTAGAGGTTGGATAAATGTTAAACAAAAGCTGCAAAAAGTAAAATGCCGACAAAGATTAAGCGCTCGCGCCCTTTGTAAATATATTCAAAACTTAGGATAAGTTTAAATAATAATCTGTTCCAGACAATCCTCTATCATATAGATATCGTCTTCTTGTATCAACCAAACCGCAACAAACTTCAATTAAGCAACCAAACAAGACTATGAGTTCCTCAAATAATCAAGATTGGCAACGTCGTATAGAAGAAATAGAAGCCGAAATCAATTATAGTGAATCTAATACTCATCAAGAAAGCACTGAAACAGTTCGTCCTCACGTAGAAATTGATCGCTCTCAATCAATAGAAAAATGGCTTAATTTCGCCAAAGATTGGTTTAACAATTTATCTTCAGAAGGAAGAATAGCAGTAGGTGTAGTAGGGGTTTTAGTCAGTTTTTCTATACTCAGTAGTTTTCTTCGCCTGATTAGTTCTTTGGTAAGTATTGCTATTCTGGCAGGCTTATTATATTTCGGTTATAAGTTTTTCCTCAATTATTCCCGAAAGGAATAAAAACATTGTTTCATTAATGTAAAAAATACTAGATATTTTTTGCCAATTTTGAGGTTGGTATTGTGGTGCTTGTTTAATTAGTTTTGATTGATAAAATATTTTGATTAATTTGCTCATTTAGCAAGGTTTTTGAACTCGA
This sequence comes from Stanieria cyanosphaera PCC 7437, assembly GCF_000317575.1. Classification (NCBI taxonomy): domain Bacteria; kingdom Bacillati; phylum Cyanobacteriota; class Cyanophyceae; order Pleurocapsales; family Dermocarpellaceae; genus Stanieria; species Stanieria cyanosphaera. Next base: position 4,295,568 of record NC_019748.1, read on the forward strand.
TTGTAAAAATTGTTTTTAATTCGATTTCAAACAAACAAGGCTAATTGGTCAAGCCCTTGTGATAGATGTAATATTTTTTGAGCAGTTTAATAAAGCCAAAAATTTTAGTTGAATTGGTAATCAAGCGTTAAATAATTAAGAATAAGGTACAGTCTTTTTTACACAAACAATTACAAGAATTTTGCTATGCGTATTGCTAACAATATTACTGAACTGGTCGGTCGTACTCCTCTAGTACGCTTAAATAGAATTCCTTTTAGTGAAGGCTGTTTAGCACAAATCGTCGTTAAATTAGAAAGCATGAATCCCGCAGCTTCGGTAAAAGACCGTATCGGAGTTAACATGATTAATGCTGCCGAAAAAGCAGGATTAATTTTTCCTGGTCGTACAATTTTAGTTGAACCAACTTCAGGCAACACTGGGATTGCTTTGGCAATGGCAGCAGCAGCTAAAGGGTATCAATTAATTTTAACTATGCCCGAAAGTATGAGCTTAGAAAGAAGACTAATGCTCAAAGGATACGGGGCAAAATTAGAATTAACCCCTGCTAAAGAAGGTATGAAAGGGGCAATTAGCAAAGCAGCAGAATTAGTAGATAGTATCCCCAATGCTTATATGCTGCAACAATTTAATAATCCAGCCAATCCAGAAATTCACCGTTTAACTACCGCAGAAGAAATTTGGACAGATACCGATGGAGAAGTTGATATTCTCATTGCTGGAGTAGGTACAGGCGGAACAATTACAGGGGTAGCAGAAGTAATTAAACCCAGAAAACCAGAATTTAAAGCGATCGCAGTTGAACCAACTGGCAGCCCCGTGCTTTCTGGTGGTAATGCTGGTTCTCATAAAATTCAGGGAATTGGGGCGGGTTTCGTGCCTGAAGTTCTCAATTTAGATTTAATCGATGAAGTGATTACCGTTACTAATGAAGAAGCTATTAATTACAGTCGTCGTTTAGCTAGAGAAGAAGGCATTTTATCAGGTATTTCCTCTGGGGCTGCTCTTTACGCAGCAATTAAAGTAGGTAAACGTCCTGAAAATGCTGGCAAGCTGATTGTGATGATTCAACCAAGCTTTGGCGAACGTTATCTCAGTACACCTTTATTTCAAGATTTAGAGGAAGAAAAATCAGCACTACAAGTTTAAAGCTAGTAGAGACGCGATCTATCGCGTCTTTACAATTACCAACTTATCCGCCGATCAACAATCAACTATTAACAATGATTAAAATAAATGCGGTATAAAGATTAAAGTAACATTACTTAACACTCAAACTCACTATGACAGCAACAGTAGAAATTTACACTTGGAGTCGATGTCCTTTCTGTATCCGTGCTAAAGCCTTATTGGATCGTAAAGGAGTTGAGTATACCGAATATTGTATTGATGGTGACGAAGATGCCAGAGCTAAGATGGCACAACGAGCTAACGGTAGAACAAGTTTACCCCAGATTTTTATAGACGATCGCCATGTTGGTGGTTGTGACGATCTTTATGACTTAGAAAGTCAAGATCAATTAGACCCTCTGCTTGAAGGCAGTGCAGCATAAAAAAGGAAATAGGGCGTGAAATTAGCATTTATTATTGACCCCATCTCGAAACTCGATCCTGGACACGATACCAGCGTCGCTATTATGGAGGCAGCCCAAATTTTAGGACATCAGGTTTGGATTACTCAAGCGGATAGCTTATCAATTATTGAGGGGAAAGCTTGGGCAAGACTTTCTTCCTTAGAATTAAAACCAGTTCAATTAGTTGATGGATTGTGGCAAGCAGATCGGGATTGGTATCAAATAGGCAATAGCTTCCTGACTGGTTTAGAAGAGATGGATGCAGTGTTTATGCGTACCGATCCGCCCGTAACTATTCCTTATTTATATGCTACTTATATCTTGGACTTAATCGATCCGAATAAAACTTTGGTGATTAATTCTCACCATGGTTTAAGAACGGCTAATGAAAAGATGTATGCTCTTCAGTTTCCTACAGTAATTCCTGAAACCATTGTCAGTCAGGATAAATCTGTGATTACCAAATTTTTGGAAACCAAACAAAGAGCAGTTTTAAAACCGTTGGGAGGCAAAGCAGGAGAAGGAATTTTATTCTTAGCAGCAGGCGATCGCAATTTTAACTCTTTGGTTGAAATTAGTACCAAACAAGGAAAAGAACCGGTGATGGTACAGGAATACTTGCCAGCAGCTAAAGAAGGAGATAAAAGAATTATCTTACTTAATGGTGAACCAATTGGGGCAGTCAATCGTATCCCTACTGGTAATGAATTTCGAGGCAATATGGCAGTAGGTGGTAGAGTTGCTCAAACAGACATTACAGAAAGAGAAAAAGAAATTTGTAGAGTTATTGCTCCCAAACTACTAGCAGATGGTTTGTATTTTGTCGGTATTGATGTGATTGGTGGTTATCTGACTGAAGTAAATGTTACCAGTCCCACAGGAATTAGAGAAGTAGACCGCCTCAACAATGTAAACTTGGGAAAACAAGTAATTCAATGGTTAGAAGAGTATTCCCAGCGCAGTGGCAAATAATAGAGTAAAGGATGAGAGAGGGGGAGAGACGGACAAACGGAGCAAACTAGTATGATTAAATATCGAAGCTACCCTACACTCGAAGTTCCCCTGCCCTTCAAAGTGATAACTGGTGTACGGGCAAGGCAGTACCTTGCCCCCTACTGATAACTGATAACTGGTAACTGGTAACTGAAAAATGCACGCTCTTTCAATTCCCACTTGGATAGTTCATGTCTCTAGCGTCATCGAATGGATCGCTGCAATGTGGTTTATTTGGCGATATGGAGAGATTACAGGAGAAAAATACTGGTATGGTTTATCTTTTGCCATGTTACCAGCCTTAATTAGTGCGATGTCTGCTTGTACTTGGCATTTTTTTGATAATTTACCATCGCTTGAATGGTTAGTAACTTTGCAAGCAAGCACAACAGTGATCGGAAACTGCACTCTGTGTTTAGCTGCTTGGTGGATTTGGCGTTCTTCTTTACAAAAACAATAATCAATGAATAAAGATAGTTTATTTGCTCTGTCGCTGTTTCCTTATCTTGGTTTTCTTTGGTTTCTAACGCGATCGCAAAAGACTCCTCGTTTAGCTTTAATTGGCTTTTATATGTTGCTTGTGTTTGTCGCAGTTACTATTCCTGCTGGTATTTATGCTAAGGTTCATTACGGCAAAGCCTTAGCTAATGTTGATTGGTTACATGGTAGTGCAGAAGTATTTTTAACCCTTTCCAATATCTTGGTTGTGTTGGGTTTTCGTCAGGCAATTCTAGACCGACAGAAGCAGATAACAAATAAATAAAAATAAATAGATATGGACGTAGCACGCTACGCCCTAATAGTTTTTGATTGATTAAGTTTCTAGCGGAACAAAGATTTGTTCTTCTTCTAAATATCGCCAAGCAACTCCTTCAGGATCTCGACTTTGACTCCATTCAGGAAAGTCTGGTTGACTTTTACGCCTGCCGACGGTGCTAGAGTGAACTTCTAGACGATCAGATAAATCAGCTTGAGATAAGCTTAAGCTAGATTGTTCTGTGGTGGTTGCTGAATCTTGGGGTTGGGTTTCGGTTGCAGTTGCTGCTGGCATAGGAGCATCTACCTGGATTGATTCAGCAGAAGTAGATGGTTCTGGTTCTACTTGAGTAGTAGTTTGGTTTTGTTCTTGTTTGGCTTTTTGTTCTGCTAATTCTCGAAACAGAGATTTACTTGGTGGTTTACTAGCAGATCCAGCACTAACTAATTGCGGTGTAGTTGAAGTTTCTTCCTCTTCATCATCAAAATCACCAAAAGGTTCGCTGTCGTCAAAAATTCGACCAAGCGCACTAGCTGTAGGAAAATAATAAACTACGCCTTTGTCTTTTATTTGTTTAGGGGCAACACCGTATTCATCGGCTTTGCGTTCGAGGAAAACTTTAGCACTTCTCGAAGTAAGGTTGGCTACTACGGATAAATCTAAGGGTGTTAAATAACCTTTGTTATCCCTAACTAATTGATTAAAGTAAGGGTTAACTTGGGCAGACCATTTTTCCCACTGATAATTTTGCCAAGCTTTCCAAGCAACAATTAATAGGGCTAAGATTAATAGTACTAGCCAAAACTTATACAAAACCAGCACCACGAAGGCGACAGGAATAATTAAAATCAGAATGCCAGCAGAACTATTATCTAATACTCTTCCAGTCATGATTCTGGTTGCAACTTTTTGTTTAATTGCATTGCATGGTTAATAATTGCCAATCTTAAGACAAATTGCGTTGCATTGCACGCAAGGATGGCAAAGATTTATAACAATCAACTAAATTGTTGCATTGATGTTAGATAAATCTAGACGTTGCAACATTGCTTTACGGGCTGCAACAGCTAGGTTATCTTCTAGTTTAGTTAAGGAAATTTCTTGTTGATATTTTTGTTGCAAGGAAGTTTTGATTAACCAATCAGCTAGAAAAGGATTTTTTGGTAACAATGGGCCATGAGAATAGGTAGCGATCGCGTTGCGGTAAAATGCTCCTTCTGTGCCATCTTCCCCATTATTACCATAACCTTTGATTACTTTACCTAATGCAGCAACATTATTTAAATAGGTTCTTCCACCGTGATTTTCAAACCCAATTACTAGAGGTTGAGTACCTAAACTAGTTTTTAAGTCTTCTGCTAAGGGAGAAGCGGTAATTTCAAACACCACATTGCCAATACAACGTTTAGCATCAATTCCAGGGTGTTTACTGACTAAATCTAATAATCCTAAACCTTCTATTTTTTGTCCTAAAGCTGGTTCATAATAATGCCCTAATAGTTGAGGCGAACCACAAGTAAATACTCCAGGTGTACCAGTTTCGATTTTAGCTTTTAAAGCTTTAGCTTTTTCACCTTTTAAGTCGCGCATGACAATTTCTTGTTGACGATCTTGCGCGCCTCCACCAACAATGATATCTACTTGTTTAAATTGCTCTGCATCTGTTTGCCGATCTAGAGGTAAAATCTTTGCTTGGATACCTCGCCATTGACAACGCCGTTGCAAACAAATTACATTACCGCGATCGCCATAGGTACTCATTAAGTTAGGATAAAGCCAGCCAATTGTCAATTCCATCATTTACCCAAATTCCCACAAATCAAGAATTCAGTTTAACCTCTACAATCAAAATGTAGCTAACATTTCAGTTACCAGTTACCAGTTACCAGTTACCAGTCAGTAGATATTATCTAATATTGACAACTTACGATTTATTTTTTTATATGGCTATTACAATTCAACAACTCCAGAAATGGAAACGACAAGGGCGTACTATTGTTAGTCTGACTGCTTGGGATTATCTGCTTGCTAAAGTCTTGGATGAGGCAGGAATAGATTTGATTTTAGTAGGTGATTCTTTGGCGATGGTAGCTTTGGGACACAGTACGACTTTACCTGTTAGTCTAGAAGAAATGATTCATCATGCTAAAGCCGTGAATCGAGGAGTAAACAGGGCTTTAGTTGTCTGCGATTTGCCGTTTTTAAGTTATCAGGAAAGTGTTTCTCAAGCAATTCATTCGGCAGGAAAAGTTTTAAAAGAAGCAGGAGTAGGTGCAGTTAAAATTGAAGGGGGAAGTCCTCGTATTATTAATACTGTAGCTGAACTGACTGCGATCGGTATTCCTGTGATGGGACACGTTGGTTTAACTCCTCAATCTGTTCATCGTCTCGGTTATCAACAGCAGGGAAAAACTGTTGAAGAAGCTAATCGAATTATTGATGAAGCGATCGCTTTAGAAAGAGCAGGAGCTTTTGCGATTATTTTAGAACATATTCCTGGGGAATTGGCAGCAACAATTACGGCAGAAGTTACTATTCCTACAATTGGTATTGGTGCTGGGGTAAAATGCGATGGACAAGTCTTGGTTACTGCTGATTTATTAGGTTTATCGGATCGTTTACCACCTTTTGCTAAGTCTTATCTCAATTTAAGGCAAGTTATTACTAGTGCTGTTAAAGATTTTGCTACAGATGTTCAAGAGCATCATTTTCCTGAGTAAAATAGGCGTTCAAAAAATGCGTCCACAGATGAACGCGGATGAAGTTATTGTTTAGTGATGTTTTTTGTTGATAGTTGATGGCAATTAACAATGAATAATCAGCAAGATTTTTTAATTGTTGATACAGAAGGAAAGCATCAAGTAAATGAAATTGCTGTCATTAATAGTCAAGGTAATTTAATCTACGAAGCTTTTGTTCAAGAATATGCTGCTCACGATCACATTAAGTTAAATCGTAAACCTCTGCAACAAATTATTCTTGAATTTAATAATTTAGCACAGAATAAACTATTAATTTGTCATCATGCTGACCACGATTTTCAAGTTTTACAAAATAGTTTTATTGCCGTAGAAGTTCCTTGGCAAAATTTTCAATTTGCTTGTACTTACAAGTTAGCTAAAAAATATTTTCCCAATCTAATCAGTTATTCCCTTGAATATCTTAGTAAAAAACTTAATTTAAAGGTCAAGCAAAAATATTTTAATTCTCAACAAGCACATTCAGCTAGATACGATGCTGAATTTACTTATCAATTATATTGGAAAGTTATGGAAGAAATAACTATTAAAAGATTACAGAATCAACCCAATCCTTTTGGGAGTAGTAGAGTAGATACTCCTTTTCAAGAACATCTCGATTTGACTTCTATTTATAACAATCAATTTGCCACTTTAAAATCCATTATTACTGATATTAAATACGATCAAAATCATCAAAGTAAAGGAGTTATAGTTATTGGTGAGCCAGGAACAGGAAAAACTCATTTAATGATGCGATTGGCGCAAGAAGTACTCGAAGTTAATCGGTTACTTTTTATTCGTCAACCGAATAATCCAGATGCAGTTATTTATCATACTTACAGTAGAATTTTAGAATCTTTAATTGAAAAAGTAACTCAAAGCAATTACACCCAACTAGAATATTTACTAGCTAATAGTTTTAGAAAAATAATTCAAAATAATCTCATCGATAATACCAATCAAAAAGATCAATTTATTTTAGCTGCAACTCAAACTAATCCTCTCGAACTTTATGATAGTTTAGGCACGGATGGTACTCAGAAAAAACGCGACTATTGGCAACACATTGAAAAAAGAACTTTAGAATGGTGGCTAGAACATTATGGTGGAGCAGGTTATTCTTTAGAAATTATCAAAGGTATTATTAAGTTTTGTAGTTATTCAGATTTTAATTATAAAAAATTAGTCACTCGATGGCTAGCTGCTGATGAACTAGCACCAGAAGAACTAGATAAAATAAAATTAAATAATTGGAATGAAGAAATCAGTAAAGAAAATTTTTCTTTAGAAGCGATCGCGGTTCTGAGTAAGCTTTCTCTTTTAGATGAACCTCTAATTATTATTTTCGATCAACTAGAAGGTTTAGGTTTAAAGCATCACGAAAAATTGCTATTAAGTTTTGGCGAAGCAATTAAAGAAATTTTTACTCATGTCCCAAATAGTTTGATTATTTTTAATTTGTTTCCCAGTCGTTGGCAACATTTTCAACAGATTCTTGATGGCTCTATTGTAGACCGTATTTCTCAATATCAAGTTACCTTAGAGAAACCGAATTATTCAGATTTAGAACAAATTTTACAACTAAAAGCAGCTATCATTGATTTAGATGTAAAAACTTTATTTACCGAGCAAGAATTAGTAAATATTTTAGCAGGTAATTCTATTCGTGCAGTTTTAAATCGGGCTGCGGATTATTATCGTTATAAAGTCAATCAAATTCCTTTACCACAATTATCTTCTCAATCTTTAACTCATTCTTTAGCTTCAGAAGAAACAATTTTACCAAGAATTGAAAAATTAGAACAGCAATTTACACAGTTGCAAAAATTATTAGCTAATTTAGCTCAAGCTTTTAGTGGTTTTACCAATACATTAGCTGTAACAAATAAACAAGAATTACAATCAAACGAACCTAATAATTATCCTACTAATCAAGAAGTTATTGATTATCTAGAAACTCAGAAAAAGTTATTAGAACAAGACTACGATAAACTACAAATTATTAGTGATAGTGATGATATTGGTAAGTTAAAAACTATCATAGAAGCTTTTCAAACTATTGTTAATTTAGAAATAGATCATTTGAGGTTAGGTAAAAAAAAGATTCCCGATCATCTGGTAGTCAAAAAAACAAACTACACTCTGGTAATTGGATTTTTACAAATAGATGGTACTGCTTTTACGACTCGAATAAAAAACTTTAATGAATTAGTAATCAATCATAAAGAAATTAGATTTTTACTGCTTAGAGACAATAGAAAACCTAAACTTACAGGTAAAGTTGCTCAAGAAGAAATAACCAAATTAAATAATTCTGCTAATGGAAAATTTTCTCTAATTGATCGCGATAATAGAATTAGTTTTGAAGTAATTTATCGCTTAGTTACAGATATTTACAATCGAGATTTTGATGTATCTTTGGTAGAAGCTTTTAATGCTCTTAAACAACAATTAAATAATTATTGGCTAATTAAACTAATGCAATAAAAAATGTAATCAATTGGATTTAAAATTGCCTTTCTGTTTATTATTTATACCGACGTTTTTTAATTTGGTATTAATTTATGTTAAAGCTTTTCTTGTTTCTTTTACACACAAACAGGTCAAACTAATAAATTATCAGTACTCTCTATGCTTCGGCGTAAAAAAATCCAAACTTGTAAATTATCTAATTTAGTTTTAGGATCAATCAAACTACCGAGCAGTTTAGTAAAACTCTATAAATAATGCCAGAACTTAAAGATAGATTAAAGGATGAATTAGCTGAAATTAATTGGCAAGATTTATTACCTCATGCCAAAAGAGATGTAGTAATTGTTGTCAAAAAAGAATTAAATATTCTCGATGTTGCAACTGCGATCGCACAAGACAATTCGATTGCTGTCAGTAATTGGATCGAACAACAATTAATTTCTAAACCATCTTCAGAACAATTAACTAACTGGAATGGTGAACCTAATAAACAGTTTTGGACTTTAATTATTCAGCCTTTTGTTGTCATTCAAGAAATCTAATAATTTCATTTATAGCTATTAAATTCACAAAAAATCAACCCAAAAACATCACTAAACAATAACACCATCGGCGTTCATTAGTCTAAAAGCTGTGGACGCATTTTTTTTCTTTCAACTACATCCTTTCAACTACAGAAATCCCCAATAAAGATAAACCTAATTTAATAGTTCTAGCAGTCAAATCTGCCAAGATTAATCGAGAGGTGCGTGAAGGTTCTTCTACTTGTAAAATAGGACAAGATTCATAAAATTGATTGAACTTTTGACTCAGTTCATAAATATATAAACACAGACGATTAGGTAATAATTCTCGCTCAACTTCTTGAATTATTTCTCCTAACTGCAAAATATGTTTAGCTAAAATAAGTTCTGTTGATTCTGCTAAAACAATTTTGGTATGTGTTCCTAATTTTTCAAAATCAATTTCACCTTTACGACTAATACCTTGTACCCTGACATAAGCATAAAGTAAATAAGGTGCAGTATTACCTTGAAGAGCTAACATTTTTGAATAACTAAATTTGTAATCTGTAGTTCGATTTTGACTCAAATCTGCATACTTTACTGCACTAATCCCAACAGTTTGAGCAACTTGATTAATAAATTCTTCTGTTTCTTCTCTACCCTCTTCTTGCAATCTTGATTCTAGATCATTACGTGCTTGAATAATTGCTTCATCTAATAATTCTTTTAGTTTAATTGTTTCCCCAGAACGAGTTTTTAATTTTTTGCCGTCTTCACCTAAAACTAATCCAAAAGGTACATGAACAACTTCTACTTTTTCAGGTAATATTCCCGCTTTTTTAGCTACTTGAAATACTGCTGCAAAATGATTACTTTGCCCTACATCTGTAACATAAATAATTCTTTCTGCATTATCTTGTTCAATGCGATATTTTAATGCAGCCAAATCTGTAGTTGCATAGTTATAACCACCATCAGATTTTTGCACAATTAAAGGTAAAGGTTCACCTGCTTTATTAGTAAATCCTTCTAAGAAAATACATTTTGCACCTGCATCTTCTTGTAATAAACCTTGTTGATCTAATTCAGCTACAATATCCGCCAAAAAAGGATTATAAAAAGATTCTCCTCTCTCAGTTATTTTAATATCTAATAAATCATAAATTACTTGAAATTCTCGACGAGATTGTTCGCAAAGTAATTGCCAAGCATGACGACTTTCAGAATTACCTGCTTGTAATTTTACTACTTCGTTTCTGGCAGTTTCCTTAAACTCTTCATCCTGATCAAAACGAATTTTTGCTTTCTTATATAAACTAACTAGATCCCCTAAATCTAAAACATCCGCAGTTGTTAAAGCTTCTGGATAAGCTTCTTTGAGGTAAGCAATTAACATCCCAAACTGAGTACCCCAGTCTCCTACATGATTGAGACGTAAAACATCATGTCCTCGAAATTCTAACACATTCGCTATCGCATCACCGATAATCGTAGAACGTAAATGTCCTACGTGCATTTCTTTAGCAATATTGGGACTGGAAAAATCTACTATAACTTTTTGTGGCGATGGTACTGGTTCAATTCCTAAGCGTTGATCAGCTTGAATTAAACTTAATTGAGTAACAAGATAATCTGGTTTAATTGTAAAGTTAATAAAACCAGCACCAGCTATTTCTGGCTTTTGACAAATTTGATCTACTTCTAGTTTAGCAATAATTTTTTCCGCGATCGCTCTTGGTGCTAGTTTCAGTTGTTTAGCTAATGGTAAAGCAACATTCGATTGATAATCACCAAATTTAGGATTGCTAGCAACCGCCACTAAAGGATCTACATTAGCTAACTCTTCACCAAAAGCAGCTACCAAAGCTTGACTAACAGATATTTTAAGCTGTTCGAGTAGGGAATTCATAAAATCAGAGTTTGAAACTGACAGAGCAAAGATTCTAGTCGAGGTAAAAACTTAATTTATCATTCTCACTCTACTTAGGGAAACTTTTTTCTAGACTGAATTAATTATAAAATTTAAGCGATCGCATTTTATCTTTGGGAAGATCACGCTTGCAGAGTGCGTTAATTTTCTCTAGATCAGCTTATAACTATACTTAATTATTTTACTTTACTGCTACAACAATCTCCACTACCAATTAAATTGCTTTCACAATTTAACTTCTCACACTATTGGTCTAACCCAGTCCAAATGATTAAGATTTTTTCCTAATTTCAGGAATAATTAAATACCAACCATACTCTTACTTAACTAGCTTCAAACAAACTCAAAAAAATAGCAAAACTTTAACAAACTTTGGGCATAGTTATTGTTAAGATACCATCGATTAATTCTGCGATCGCTTTATGGTGACAGACTGGCATCGGTAAAGGAATAATCCTTTCAAATTTCCCATAATGCAATTCATGACACAAGTAATCATCGTTTTCTTGGTCGCATCTTTCTGTATGTTCTCCTTTAATGATAACTGATTCTTCATCAACATGAACTTGTAATTCTTGAGTTCTTACTCCAGGAATTTCTACTTTTAAAACTAGCTCTGTTTTTGTTTCTTGTAAATCGATAGCGGGTGACCAACTTTTAAGATTTTTTGTCAACATCTTAATTTACCCTCCAATCTGATAATTTGAATTTATCTACCCATGATTAGTTTAAAAAAACAATGTGAGGAAATTGTGGATAAAATCTTAACATTTTTTTGATAAGTCTTGATCTAACCATTGTGATTCAGATAAAATTGCTTTAGTGATTTTTTTTTAATTAAATCCTTTTGTTTTGACTAAAAAAATAAGTGATTGAATTCAATTATTTCTAATAATTTAGTAAAATAGTACTGAGTAATATCACTCAAAAATTTGCTTTAACACATAAATCTTAAATAAAAAAAAATCTTTTAAAGTAATAATTGTTAAACTTTGAGGATAAATAAATTGAATTGAGTAAAAAAAATCAACTAACTTTAGATAATATTTAATAATTAAGTTAAAATCTTTTTAGAACCCAAAAATAACTTGCTAAGTTTTTGTTTATTGATCCTGATGTTGGTGTTGAGCCGACAATGGTAAAACTTTAGACAATTGACAGTATTGTTTTGATACCACTTTGATCGTTAAATAAATTACCTTAGCAACAATAATTAGAAATCTAGTTAAAATCAAACAACATCTTGTTTGTAATCACAACTAAATTGCTTGCCACAGAGTAATTAATTTTTGATAATTAAAATTCACTAATTAAGAGGAGACTAATTTTTGTGCTTATTTTGTCTTAACAAAAAGCTCACCAAAGTTTAACCAGACTAGTTGAGCAAAAAAAAATCTCATAATCATAAAAAAAATGTAACAAGAGTTACAAACTTTTGAAACTAACACTTTTTAAACAATAATTATTTACTACCAATGAATTCCAATCTGATCAATCGTTCTCAACCAAACCTCCAGCGTAATTTAGAATCAATTAATCCTAATAGTAATAATTTTGATTTTGAACTTTGGGCGATCGCCGTACGTCGTCAAATGTTAACTGTCTTTGAGCCAGAAGTAGTCACAGAAACTAAGCTTGACGAAGAAGAATAACAATTTATCCCATATATAATCTGAAATACTCTAAAGTTTGCTAAGTAATCAAAAGTAGAGGAAGTAGGAGTCTTAATTTGTAGCATTCATTATTAGATTCAAGATAACTAATACTACTTAAATAACACAAAAATATCCTACTCAAGCAGAGCAGGATTGATTGTAATTTTAGCCTTAATTAGTTACTAAATTGCTACTTAGGAATTAATTACTGATTTTTAAAACGTCTTTAACGACCAAATGGCGATCGCGATCAACAACAATTAATCCTCTAGTTTGGAAATCCCCTAACATTCTAGTCACAGTAACTCTAGTAGCACAAATCATATCAGCTAAATTCTGATGAGTAAAACGTACAGTGAGACGAGTACCATTAGTAACAGTTTGTCCAATTTCTTGCTTAAGAAGCAATAATAATTCCCACAACCGGTCCTCAACTTTTTTTAATCCCGTAATCGTCAACAAATGTTCCGCAACAATTAAACGACGACTTAATTGTTCTAAAAGAATACGACTAAAATGAGGATAATTTTCTAAATCTTGAGGAGAAAGCCATCGCACATATACATCTGATAAAGCTTGAGCGCGATCAATACCAGTATGCTCTAAAATATTACCAAAAGCTGTATTTCCTGTTGCCCAACCCAAAGTTATTTCTTCACCTTTCGCATTAATTCTACTAAGTTGCACTACTCCTCGATAAACTTGCCAAAAACCTTGATCAAATAAAGGAATTTCTTCGCCTTTTTCATAAAACTGTAGTAAAAGCTTCTCTTCATTTAGATCTAAATAAAGTTTTGATGTTATTTGATTTGCGAGTAGCATAATGGGCAATTATTTCAGCTTAAAAAAGTTCCAATTCGAGTCTAAATTATTTTGGTAAAGAAATAATAATTAACAGGTTAAGCTTTGGAAATTTCTTTTTGATAACGGTTAAAAATCTGAGCCATAATCTGGCAGGATAATCGTAAAAAGTAAAAATATCACCATAAGCTAAACTAGCATTTTGATGATGTAACCAATGACGTTCAGGAGTAGTAATAAATAATAATCGACAACAAAATTTAATTACTGGGGAAGTCTGCCAATCAATTATTGAAACGTGTCGCCAAACTACGTGTAATTCACCTAAAATTAAACCCAAAACTGTCCCAAAGGTCGAAATTTGCCAAAACCAAGGTACAAAAATAAAATAAGGTAAAGCACCAAGCATTCCATCCAACAAAACTAAAGGATTTCTAGTCAAAACTGCATAATGAATAAAACTACGGTTTTTACCGTGATGAACTAAAGTATGAAATTTGCCAAAAACGTGTTCTGGAACATGATACAAAAAAGTAGATAAAAAATCTCCAATTAATAATAATAAAAATGCGACTAAAAAAATATTTACAACCGACATAGCTAACTCCTCACTCACAGGGGCTAGCTTAATTAATCAAAGTTAAAATTGTTTTAAGCTTGCTTTAAATTTATTAATTTATAGCAGTCAAAGCAAAAATTAAGAGATTCTCTATTTCCTTAGTTTAAGATTATGATATCTTCGCACTATAGTTCGCTTGCTATACTAGGAAAAAAAATTACATCGCAGCAACTCCTTGTTCACTAGTTCTAATCCGAATCACATTATTAATAGGACGGACAAAAATCTTACCATCTCCAATTTCTCCTGTACGTGCAGCTAGAGAAATTTGCTGAACAATATAATCGACTTGTTCGTCATCAACTACTACTTCAACTTTAATTTTAGAAGCAAATTCTACTTTGTATTCATTACCTCGATAACGAGTAGTCACACCTTTTTGATTACCAAACCCTTTTAATTCTGAAATAGTCATACCAATAATACCTACATTAACCAAAGCTAACTTAACTTCTTCTATTTTGTAGGCATGAATAATTGCTTCTACTTTTTTCAATTTTTTTTACCTCTAAACTTTTGACTCACTATGATTGTGTTTAATTTTATAGTAATAAATTAATTTATTAAAACAGCTAATTATAATTAATTGGAGTATCAACAGGCAAAGTTAAAATAAATTTAGCTCCTTGTCCTGGTTGGCTAAATAATTCTATTTTTCCTTTGTGAGCTTGTACGATCGCTTTAACAATTGCTAATCCTAAACCTGTTCCATCAGAATTTCTACTGTTAGTTCCTTTAATAAAACGTTCAAAAATTTGTGATTGTTCAGAAAAAGAGATTCCTGTTCCTGTATCAGTGATCCAAAAACGAACGTAACCTTGATTTATTTCTGAACCTAAAGCGATTACATCAGTAACTTGTGTGTGTTTAGTTGCATTTTGTGCCAAGTTAACAATTGCTTGGATTAATCGTTGACGATCTACTACGATTAAACCCGAGCCAACTTGCTCCAGATGCCAGTTTCGATCTGCTAAAACTGTAGACCTATCATACATTTCTTCAGTTAACTTACTTAATTGAACAGTTTCTAAATGCAAAAAATTAGGTTGTTCTGATTTAGCCAATAACATCAAATCTGCTACTAAACGACTCATCCGCTTTAATTCGTCCATAACTAATTCTAGGGTTTGACGTTGTTCTTCAGGAGTAGAGCCGATTAATTCTAGATGTCCTTGAATAATAGTAATTGGCGTTCTTAGCTCATGACTAATATCATTAAGAAAATGTCTTTGATTATTAAAAGCAGACTGAAGCCTATTCAACATTTCATTAAAAGTCATGCTTAATTGAGCAATTTCGTCCTTTCCTTGAACAGGAATACGTCTTTCTAAATTGGTTTCACTAATAGCCTGAGTAGTATTAGTAAGTAGATACAAAGGAGCTAATATTTGTCCAGCTAAAATCCAAGCCAAAATAGTAGTGCTAATTATTACAACAATAGTCACCTGGACAATAATCAGAGTCGCTTCATCAATTTCCTGGCGTTCATATCCAGCAGCAACTGCCACAACAAATACGCCTCGAACTTTTCCATTAATTTCGATGGGTTCTGCTAAATAGACAATTTGATCTTGATAGAGATAAATTTCTCCAAGCTCAGGCTCAGTAAGTGTTCGCCAATGTTGAACTATCTTTGAATTGCGATCGATTGATGGAGGTAATGCTAATGGACTCGAATAATAAAGACCGTCTGGAAGTAACGTGATGTAATATTCATTAGCTTCGGGAATATTGCGACTGAGAAATACGTTGAAAATAGCAGTAATATTTTCTCCAAACGATTGTGCTGTAGTTGGATTTTTTCCACTGATTAAAAGATGTAACTCTTGTACTTCTTGTTCGAGAGCTTGTTCGATTCTTTCTTCCAGACGCAGCAGTAAAACTCGTCGAATAGCGAAAATTGCACCGGAAAAACCAATCAGTATCAGTAGCAAATATACTGCCATAATACGACCTCGAAATCCAAAAGAAAAACTATCCCAGAACCAAAAGCGATTTTTTTTCATGTTTAATATTTTGGGACTCGATCTCAATGTACTTAAAACTTTACTGTTTTTGTCGACAGCACAATACAGCCATTAGGGATAAAGGTTGTTCGATTGTTGATTTTAAATAATTTTGATTGAGTAAACAGTACAACGCTGTTCAAAGTCGTGCTTACGTTCACTGCATCTGGGCAGTCAAATAACTGCAATTCTTATTTTTAACTAAAAGATATTAGTCTTACTCTTAATTAGTTATAAGATCAATTGCCGATCGCTTAAAAAAAATATTTCAATGATTGCTCTTTATCCAGGAAGTTTCGATCCCATTACTTTTGGTCATCTCGATATTATTGAACGAGGTGCTAAATTGTTTGAAAAGGTAATTGTAGCGGTTCTTTCCAATACGAGTAAACAGCCTTTATTTAGTGTAGAACAAAGAGTTAAGCAAATTAATATCTGTACTCAACATTTATCCAATGTAGAAATAGATAGTTTTTTTGGTTTAACTGTTGATTATGCCAAAATAAGTCAGGCAGGAGTTTTATTAAGAGGTTTGCGAGTTCTGTCTGATTTTGAAAAAGAATTACAAATGGCTCATACCAACAAAACTTTGTGCGAAGAAATAGAAACTGTATTTTTAGCTACTGCTAAAGAATATAGTTTTTTAAGTAGTAGTGTTGTTAAAGAAATTGCTCAATTTGGTGGCTCAATCGATCATCTTGTTCCTGAAAATGTTGCTCAAGACCTTTATCTGCATTATCAAAATATTAACCTTAAGTATTGACTTTTATTAATTTTTTTTTTCAAAATGAATAATTCCATCACTAAATGCTTAAATTTATTATATTTAACTTAATCTTTTCTGTTTTTAAACAGTTAATAAAGTTATTTTTTAAGTCAAACAAGTATGACTTACTTAAAATCTTAAGCATCTTTTGATTATTAAAAAATAGCTGTTTTTTTGGATTAAAACTTTCAAAGTTTTTTAATTTTAAAATTTAAATAAAATTTTCTGCAAATTTCTAAAATATTAGTATACAATGAACAATTTATAATCTAATTTACTAATGCTAAATTCATATCCTTCTCATCATTATCAATCTCCTTCTCCAACTCATAAAAGGGTAGAAAATCCTCAAACACAACCAGAATCAGATTTAAAACTAGAAAGAGAATTAGATGTTCTAAAACATTTAATTTTGAATGGAGTTAATCTACCTTTTTCTAAACTAACTATTATTGACCGCTATCGTCTCCTCAAGCAACTCGATTTAATTAGAAACCTATTACCTCAAGCTTTAAATCTAGCAATAGATATTTTAGAGCGTCGCCAAGAAATTATTGAAGAAGCAGAAAATTATAGTCAAAATTTGGTTAGATCTGCTCAAGAAAAAGCTAGTAAAATTCTGAGTGAATCAGCCATTATTCATCAAGCTGAATTAGAAGCAAATACATTAAGATATCAAGTACAACAAGAATGCGAACAATTACAACAACAAACTCAAGCAACCATAACTCATTGGCGAGAATTAGCTATGGCTGAATGTAGAGATATTCAGACTGAAGCAGATGATTATGCTGATGCAGTTTTAGATAATATTGAACAACAACTTCAACAAATGCTTCAAATTATTATTAATAGTCGTCAGCAATTAGAAGAAAATAGAGAAAATTAAACTTAATTTTTTTGAGCTTGATCTAAAGCTATCTGAGCAACTTGTATTAATTCTTGAAAATAAGGTTGAGTTAGATCAACTTGTTTTGCATTAGCTCTATTTGTTCCCAGTAAACCCGTGTTTTTTCCTGGTTCAACCGCGAGGATTTTTCCTTGTTCATTTCTAATTCTTAATTCATTCAAAGACAACCACCAACTGCAAGCATAACTTCTACCTTGATAATTAAAAACTGCTTTTTTAATCTCAGAAAAAACTTGATGAATATTTGGTAATCTTACTCCCACTATTTCTAGCTCTACAGCAATGTTTCCTTGCCAATTGTTTTCTTTTAATTTATAAGCAAGATCGAGACGATTAGGTAAAGGAAAATAATCTTTCCAACGCCAGGCGATCGCTTTAAGTTCTTGGTCTGAATTTTCTTCTTGTAAAATTAATTTGAGATGATTACTGCCAACAATTTTTTGTTCTTTAAGTAAAACATTAGCTGTCCAAAATACAGGAACATCATTCCCAATTCCCCAAGGTTGTAAACTCTCAATCTGCTGATACAAAGGTAAACTTATTTGCTCAAATTTAACTTGCGCATCTATTTTAATTAAAGGTTTTAGATGTTCTATTTTTAAACATTGATGAGCAAATTCACTTAACCTGGCTTGAAAAGATTCTAAATTACTAGCAGCTAAACTAAATCCTCCCGCTGCTTTATGTCCCCCGTATTTACCTAATAAATCCTGACAATAATTTAAAGCTTCAAAGATATTAAATTCCTCAATCCCTCTTGCCGAACCCCGAATTTTAGAAGGATCTTCTTCTTCATAAGTGCCGATAAAAACGGGTACTCCATAACGTTCTACCAAACGAGAAGCAACAATACCAATCACACCATGATGCCAGTCTTCTTTGACAACTACTAATACCCTTGCCTCTTGCCAAAGTATCGGTGTCGATTCAACTAACCAAATCGCTTCTTGTTCAATTTGTTCGCATAATTCCTGACGTTTACGATTGATTTGTTCGCATTGCATTGCCCTCTCTAATGCAATTCCAGAATCATCAGTTGTTAATAATTCAATCACAATTTGTGGATCAGCAAGTCTACCCACTGCATTAATTCTTGGCCCTAATTTAAACCCAATATCATCTGGTTTTAATTGTTTTTGTTCCTCACTGATTCCTGCTACTTGCATTAAAGCTTGAATACCTTCTAATTGAGAATTAGGTAACTGTCGCAAACCTCTTTTCAACCAGCGACGATTCACCCCAATTAAAGGTGCTAAATCAGCAATTGTTCCTAACGTAAATAACTCTAAAATTTGATTAGTTAAACCTTTTAATTGCCCCAAACTTTGGGCAGTAGCTACGGCTAAAATATAGGCTACTCCTACTCCTGCTAATCCTCGATAAGGAGAAGTTTCTGACAATAATTTAGGATTTAAAATAGCATCGGCAGGAGGTAATTTTTCAGGCAAATCATGATGATCGGTAATAATAACTGTCAACCCTAACTCCACAGCGTGCAGAATTGGTTCATAAGCAGAAATACCATTATCAACTGTTAAGATCAAACCTACATCCGTAGCTGCAAACTCCTCAACAATTCGATTGTTAATTCCATAACCATCCTTCATCCGACTGGGAATCGCATAATCAACATCCGCTCCCAAATGCTTTAAGGCACGTAATAATAAAGCAGTGCTAGTCATCCCATCCGCATCATAATCACCACAAATCGCAATTTTTTCCCCTGATGCGATCGCTTGACACAGCAACTCTACACTGACGGCTAAATCAAGAAATTCCTCTAACGGAGAAGGTAAGTTTTGAGATTCTGGTTCAACATATAAGTGAGCTAATTGAGTAGTATCAATTCCGCGATTAACAACCACTTGACTAACAATTGGCAAAAGATTTGTTGATTGACTGATTTGCTGAACTAAATCTGATTGGGTTGGCGCAATCTGCCATCTTTGCTTAGGTATATTAGTCATCGATTGTTAATATTAGCTACTGTTAAATAATTATCATATTGACCAAGCAAGTAAGAATAATTGATGAATTGTTCCTAAAAGATAAAAAAATAATTAAGCCTAACAAGTTAGACTAAATCCGATGAATAAAGTACATTTATTGGTTAGCAGGATAAATTAGCCTAAAATCCTTTAAACTCTAAAGATGATTAACTACATCATCAGAATAAACTTTGTTTTCTAGATTATTTTGATAAGTCTGCCAATCCTGACCAATTTGAATGGTCACATCTGAATCTAAAACACCAGTACTCTCTATTAAAACCTCTCCTAAACCTAGACTACGACGAAGAGAGGTAGCAGCGCGATCGTTTCCCCCTTGAGCAATAATTTTTGTTTCTGCTAGTGGTTCATGCCAAGCTTCACTCACATAAACCCTAGTATAACCAGCTTGTCTTAAGCTATTTACCATTGCTTGTTCAGCTTCGGGATTATTAATACTATCTTGAATTGCTACTCTAGCATTACTATAGTCTTGATATCCTTCGGTTAACTGATAATCACTAGTAACCACATCAAAATGTTCAGTCACTAATTGTTGAATACGGTTTTCATTCGGTAACCAATAACTAACACCTGTTCTACCATCGCCACTAAAATCACCAGGCAACATCAGCATTTGCACGTCACTTCTTTTAGTGCCACTAGCAAAATCTCCTAAGGCCATCAATTCTTTGACCGTAAGATTTGTATCAATATGAGATTGAATTACGGAAAGTATTTCGGGAATTTTAAAAATAGTAGCAGGTTGTAATGTCTGTTCTACAACCGATCGCATTAACATTTGTTGTCGTTGTACTCTAGAAATATCCCCATAAGCATCATAGCGGAAACGTAAAAACTGTACGGCTTTATCTCCATCCAGATGCTGTCTACCTTTTTTGAGATCGATATAAAGATGCTGACTGAAATCGTTATATTTCATGTCTTTGGGTACATCAACTGTGACTCCTCCCAAAGCGTCAATCAACTTTTCTACTCCTTGGACATTAACTCGCACATAACGATCAATGTTTATACCCCCCAATAACTCGCTAACTGCTGCTGCGGTTAAAGCAGGTCCACCAAAATCATTAGCAATATTAATTTTTTGTTCCCCATGTCCTTCTAAATTAACTTTGGTATCGCGGGGAATAGATAGCACTGTTAATTTTTGTCTTTCTGGATCGAAGCGCAGCAATAACATCGTATCGCTCAAACCATCAAAAGAATTAACCAAAGCATGATATCCAGCTTCTTCTGATAAAGAATCGTCAATATCCGAAGTAAGAACTTTAATACCCAAAACCAGAATATTGACAGGACGGGACAATTCAGGTACTGTCAAATTTCTTTGAGCGACAGTTTCTTCTTGACTGAACACTGCTTTTTGTTGTGGTGTTAGTTCAGTTTGTTGTAGAGGCGAAGATACCGACCAACTAATTGCTAAAATAGCTCCAGCTACAGCAGAAACCACCGATAATCCTGTTAAACCTATGCCAATTAAAACAGCGCGTCCTCGTTTTAACTTTTGAGAACGAGGTTTAATTCTCGGTTTATATTGTCTTCCAGAAGGAGTAGATTGATAAGCTTTTCTTACTGACACTGGTTTCCTCACACTTGCAAAATAAATTAAAATTGATTTTCTCAAATAATGCTAAGTATTTATACACATAAATCCCAAGTTTAATCAAGACCAATAGGATAATTACTGCATCAACCTCATTAAATAGAGCTAATTGAACTTGCTTTGATAATGGCAAGAACTTCTAAATAAATAATTAAAAAAAATTAAATTAATTTCTTTTGATTTTAACTTGATAGTTCCAGAATGACAGCAGGTACTCCCTCAATTTAGGCTCATTATTTACGTCCAATTGAATTGAACAATTTACTAATTAAAGGCAAATCGATTGATTTTCCTTTAACTAAACGCAACATTAAAACTACAAAAGTTAGAAAATAACCAGTAGTAATTAAAGCATTTAAATAAAGCAGCCGAAAAGCTAATAATTCATTTGCTTGAATTGAACCTAAATTAAGTAATAAATATATTAATAACCAACTCAAAGTTAAAATAAGACATAATCGGCTAGCTTCTTGTTGTTCTCGGTGATAATTGGGGCGAGTAATTGTCCAAAGAGAAGGAATAATTCCTACCACAGGCAAAAGATATAGCCAAAGTTGTAATTGTCTTTCTGTGATTAATTCTGGTTTATTCATCTTGGTTGAGTTGCTAGCGAATTGGTATTTAAAAAATCACTATTCATGAAAAAAGATTTTAGGCAAATTACTACCGCTATTGTGTTGGCAGGTGGTCAAAGTTCGCGGATGGGAAAGGATAAAGCATTGCTAACCATTAGCAATAGTAGCTTACTAAATCAAATTTGTACTCTAGCTCAACAATGTGCCAGTCAAGTATATATTGTTACTCCTTGGAAAGAAAAATATGAACCTATTGTTCCCACTGGATGCACATTTATTCAAGAAACTTTGCTATCTCCAAATCATGATTCTAATAGTCCTTTAATTGGTTTTGTCCAAGGATTAGAACAGGTAAAACAAGAATGGGTATTATTGCTTGCTTGTGACCTACCTCGATTAACTTCTACTGAGGTCAAACAATGGTATAATTACTTACCAGAAATCCCTGAAAATGCGATCGCTCTTGTTCCTCGTCATCCCGCTGGTTGGTGGGAGCCTTTAGCAGGTTTTTATCGCCGTAGCTGTTTATCTTTATTGAAAGAGTATCTTGCTCAAGGTGGTAAATCTTTTCAAGGTTTTTTAAATCAACATTGTGTAGCTCAATTACCAATTAGCGACTGGCAAATATTGTTTAATTGTAACACTCCTGAAGAGCTAGAGATTATAAAATTAGAGCTACAATAAACAATAGCGGTTTTGGCTCAACTGAAGCATTATTTTGGATCGCTCGTACTGATGAACGACAATTCTTTAATTCCTCAAGAAACTGAAGATGGTTCTTATACTTTCTTTTCAGATGAATTTAATGAAGCTTTTCATTCTCACTACGGAGCTAAACTAGAAGCCGAAGTTAAATTTGTCGAACCAACTCAACTAAAAATCAAAGCCCAACAATTATCTACTATTCATCTACTCGATATTTGTTATGGTCTTGGCTATAATACTGCTGCTGCCTTAGACGCTATTTGGTCAATTAATCCTTATTGTCGAGTAGAATTAATTGGTTTAGAACTAAATCCTGTAGTTCCTCAAAATGCGATCGCATTTCAACTTCTATCTTCTTGGCACGAGCCTATTCCTCAACTACTAACAGAATTAGCAACAACTCAACAAGTTAATCATCAATTTTTCCAAGCCAAACTCTTACTAGGAGATGCCAGAACTACAATTAAGCAAATTCTGCAACAGCAATGGCAAGCTGACGCTATTTTTCTTGACCCTTTTTCACCGCCAAAATGTCCGCAATTATGGACAGTAGAATTTTTAAATTTAGTTGCTCATTGTTTAAAACCTACAGGTAGACTAGCTAGTTATTCTTGTGCAGCAGCCTTCCGTAATGCCTTATCTTTAGCTGGTTTAAAATTCGGCTCTACTACTAGTGTAGGCAGAAAAGCCCCTGGAACGGTAGCTAATTTTTCGGGAGAGGATTTACCTTTGATCTCGCTTTTTGAACAAGAACATCTCCAAACTCGCGCAGCTATTCCCTATCGCGATCCTACCCTTGCAGATGTTGCCTCACAAATTCG
Source organism: Stanieria cyanosphaera PCC 7437 (assembly GCF_000317575.1). Classification (NCBI taxonomy): domain Bacteria; kingdom Bacillati; phylum Cyanobacteriota; class Cyanophyceae; order Pleurocapsales; family Dermocarpellaceae; genus Stanieria; species Stanieria cyanosphaera. Next base: position 4,319,014 of record NC_019748.1, read on the forward strand.
ACAAAGAAGAAAACAAGAACAACAAAGCAGTACACTTGAATCAACAAGCCAATGGAAAAAACGTTGGTTGAAATCAATTAATTTTTCATGCCAGTCAGTAATTTTAACTAATTAATGGAGATTGATTAGTAATCAATGTCAAAAATATTAACCCAATGTCCGTAGAAAAGCCGATTTCAAATGAAGAGAAAATTACCATAATGATAAACACAAATATAAAAAAAACCGATATACAATCTTTTATTTCTTGCCTAGCTCGTCAGACTCAAGCCATGCTTGAAGCATTAATCTATCTAAATTATTACTTCACACTTGTTTTGGTACAGAGACTGAAGAACTGAAAAAATTTACTAATGGCGATCAAAATTCTTCAGTAAAAGAGATAATGATGAATCAAATATCTGGCTTACGGTCCACTAATATTAATTTTTCTGCGGTGAATCATTCTAATTATGCTTCGGCTAGGATATTAGTTATTGATGATCATCCTCTTAGTCGTATGACCGCAGTAGATCTGTTGTCATTGGATGGTTATGAAGTACTAGAAGCAGACGGAGAATCTCCAATTGTCGATTTTGTCATTGAACACAAACCAGACTTAGTTCTGCTTGATGTCATGATGTCTTATTTAGATGGCTTTGAGATTTGTCGGCAATTAAAACAAGACGAGCGAATTAACGGTATACCAATTATTTTGATGGCGGTAGCAGATAATCGAGAATATCGTCGCAAAGGAGTAGAAGTTGGTAGCGATGATTTTCTGATCAAACCTTTAGACCGTTTTGAACTCGCTACTAGAGTCAAATCCTTAATTCAGCAAAAACGCCTTAATGAAGGTTTGGATCAAACTGAACAAGTATTGTTTTCTATTGCTAAAGCGGTAGAAAGTCGTTCTTCGGATAGTGGTTCTTGTGCAAGAATTGCCTCATTAGCCCAAGCTTTCGGCGAATATTTACAACTTTCCGAAGCAGAAATCAATAATTTGGTTTTTGCTGCTCACCTTCACGATATTGGCACAATTGCTATTCCTGATGCAGTGATGCTTAAAAAAGGCGAATTAACAGCCAACGAAACGGATTTAATTCGTCAACACGTTTTGATTGGTGAAAAAATCTGTCAACCCCTCAGAAACCGTCGTGGAGTCTTACCCATTATTCGCAATCATCACGAACGCTGGGATGGTAGTGGTTATCCAGATGGTTTAGTAGGTAAAGAAATTCCTTATTTAGCACAAATATTTCAAATTTTAGATATTTATGACGCTTTAACCAGCGATCGCCCTCATAAACAAGCTTACACTCCTGCTCAAGCGATAGAAATTATTACAGAGGAAACTAGTAAAGGCTGGCGAAATCCCAAAATTGCTGAGGCATTTACCGCTTTTGTGCAAACTACAATGCAGCATCAAAACTAATAATTTTTAACGAGTTTTTGCGATCGGGTCTAACTACAAGCTATACTCCAATCGAATTAACTCAACTCGATCTCATAAGCATGGTAGCGGTAGCAATATTAGCAGCAGGGCGGGGAACCCGCATGAAATCTGATTTACCCAAAGTATTGCATTCTTTAGGAGGGCGATCGCTAGTTGAACGAGTACTAGATAGTTGTCGTTTACTCCAACCAGAAAGGCAAATTGTCATTATTGGTTATCAAGGAGAACAACTCAAACAAGCCTTAAGTTCTCGTCAAAACGTTGAATTTGTCGAACAAACAGAACAATTAGGTACAGGACACGCAATTCAACAACTATTACCTCATTTACACGGATTTGGGGGAGATTTATTAGTTCTTAATGGTGATGCTCCTTTGTTACGTCCAGAAACTTTACAACATTTAGTTGAAGTACATCAAGCTGGACAGCACGCAGCAACTCTTTTAACTGCTCATTTACCCAATCCTTCTGGTTATGGCAGAGTATTTTGTGACGGGAACAATTTAGTTAATCAGATCGTTGAAGACAGAGATTGTAGTACTGCTCAAAGGCAAAATCGTCGCGTTAATGCGGGAATATATTGTTTTAACTGGCAAAAACTAGCCGAAGCATTACCAAAACTTTCTACAGATAACGATCAACAAGAATATTATTTAACTGAAGTAGTTGATTATCTTGCTCCAGTTACAGCAGTAGATGTAGAAGATTATTTAGAAATTGTTGGTATTAATGACCGTAAGCAATTGGCTACTGCCTACGATATTCTTCAGGCTAGGATTAAAGACAATTGGATGAAAGCAGGGGTAACCATGATTAACCCCGATAGCATTACCATTGATGAAACTGTTCATTTAGAACCAGATGTCATTCTCGAACCTCAAACTCATTTACGGGGTAACACTAGCATTGCTACTGGTAGCCGAATTGGACCAGGTAGTATGATCGAAAATAGCCAAATTGGGGAAAATGTCACGGTTGTATATTCAGTAGTAAATAATGCTGAAGTTAGTGCTAATACTCAAATTGGTCCTTATGCTCACTTGCGTGGTGACGTTAAAGTAGGTGAAAGTTGTCGGATTGGAAATTTTGTTGAGTTGAAAAAAGCAACCCTAGGCAATAAAACCAACGTTGCTCATCTTGCCTATCTTGGTGATGCTACTTTAGGGGAAAAAGTCAATGTAGGCGCAGGTACGATTACTGCTAATTATGATGGTGTAAATAAACACCCTACCGTCATAGGCGATCGCACTAAAACTGGAGCTAATAGCGTTATGGTAGCTCCGATTACTTTGGGACAAAACGTTACAGTAGCTGCTGGTTCAGTAGTTACTAAAGATGTTCCTGATGATTATTTAGTAATTGCTCGCGCTCGTCAGAAGGAAATACCTGATTGGCAATTACCAACTAATAGTAATCCGCAAAAATAACTTATTTCTTGTTTTTAATCGAGAAAAAATCGGCATCTCTTTAACTCTGAGTATGCCGACTAAACCTCATGAAATCAAAAAACCATAACCCATCGATAACTCTATCCGTGTTCATCTGTGTTTATCTGTGTTTATCTGTGGACACATTTTTTACTTATTAAGAAAATATTAAAATAATTAGTAACTACGTGGTTTGAAATGGGAACTCTTTAAATAGACAATTATTTTCAAACTAGCGTATGAAACTGTTAAACCCATCAATAGAACAGTTAGTTCAAGAAATAGTAGCTGTAAATCACGCTTGGAAAGAAGCAAAAGAAATATTTAATGATTCTGCTTCGCCTTTGGTAACATCTTTAAGAGACTTAAAAACACGTTTGCAGATAAGATTATTGCGTACTTATGCACCAAAGCAAGTTTATTTAGCTGAAGATCGAGAAACCGAAAGTGAAGAACCACTATATGGTTTGCTTCTTGTTAATTCAATTGAAAACTGGAAAGACGCTGCACATATTCCAGTAAGAGTAGTAAAAGAACATCTTTTAACTGAAGAAATACAACGCTACATAAGATTTCATTAGTTAAATATATCAAAATTTTACAACAACAGAATTATTTAAAAACAGGAGTAAATAATGGTACTTTTGCTCAATAACTTACTACTCAACGTAGTTTTTGTTGCTTTTATTTTTGCCGTCGCAATTTGGGCTATATGGACAGAGATAAAATCTGTTAATGATTATAAAAAAGAGTTGAAATTAACTGAAGAAGCAACCGAATGTCTTAAAAAAAATCAATTAAAACAAGAAATACCACATCAAGAAGTAGGAGAAGAAATTAGAAAATGGTTATTTAATCATGTTGATGGTCAACTTGAAAGCTCAAAATTTATTCCAAGAAAAGAAGATAATCGTTTTGTCTTGTTATCTTATCCAACTATTTTAAGTAAACCAGTACCTCGTAGCACGGTTTATTTTGTACCTACATTACTGACAACTTTGGGTATTTTTGGAACTTTTTTTGGTATTTCTGTTGGTATTTCGGGAGTAAATCTTGGAGAGTTAAATGATGCTTCGTCACTATTAACTACAAGTACTCAATTGCTTTCGGGTATGAAAACTGCTTTCTTTACTTCTTTAGCAGGACTTTCTGGAGCAATACCCTTAATGTTTATTATTGCTCGTCAGACCAAACAAAAAGAAAGAAATCGTAATCAACTGCGAAAATATTTAAGCGAGGTTGCTTTCTTAGAAACTTCCGAACGTCTTCTTTCCCGTTTCGATCATACCTCTAGTCGGGATGCTGCTAAAACACTAGAAGAGGTTGCAAAAAATCTTAAAGGTTTAAGTCAATTTCATCCCGATGCGATTGGCAATGCTGTAAAACAGGCACTTGCTTCAGAAGACAGTCTTTTAGTTCAGCAGTTAAAAGAAATTCAGAAATTACAAAAAATACAGAACGAACAATTTAATCCAGACTCAATTGCTCAAGCAATTAATCAAGAGCTTAAGTTATTAATTAATCCTATTAGTCATAAATTAGAAAAAATCGATCATTTAGTAAAAAATACTACTAATTTACCTCAATTAACCCCAGAAGCGATCGCAATTAAAACAAAACAACAACTCGAACCTCATCTAACTAAGTTACTAGCGAATACTACTAATTTACCTCAATTAACCCCAGAAGCGATCGCAATTAAAACAGCAGAACAATTTCGGTTAATTATCACACCGATTTCTCAAGATTTAGGCAAAATTAGGGAAATACAAGAAACTCAAAAACAAACTGTTGAATTATTAGTTCAACAACTCCGCAATGAATTAATTGAACCAGTTGTTGAGCGGTTAGATCAAAGTGCTAACTTAACTCAAGAAGCTTCTGAAGCTGTTAGAGAACTGAAAAATGAATTAGGCGGTATTACTCAAAGTTTAGCAGGAGCAGTCGAAACGATTCAAATCTTCCAAAAAGACACTCTTACTGAACTTCAACAATTTGCTACTAGCTTACACATTATTCTCAAAGATTTTCGTGAAGAAACTAAAGGTGTTCTAGAGCAAGTGGGTTCAGAAATTAATCAAGCAGTTGCTCAAAGTGTAGCTGGTATGGAAGCACAGAGACAAGCTTTTGCTGAAAGTGCCAATAAAGCAGCTAAAACCTTCCGAGGCATCAGGGAAGACTTGGAATCAGCATTGTCTACTCAAGCGGAACAACAAAAAGCAATGCTAGAAGGAGTTGAGTCTCAGACTAGACAGATTTTATTGGAAACAACCGCAGCTTTCCAAGATCAATCAAATACTTTAAAAACAGTTGGACAAGAAGCTTCTAGTTTAATGAATCAAGCAAAAGATAATCTGCTTGGTACTTTAAGCAATATCGATCTAATGCTGCAAAATACTCGTCAAACTGTACAACAAGAGTTAGAAAGATTCCGCCTCGACTATCAAGCTGCACTGTCAGAATTTTTTACTCAACAAAATAACTTACTCAACGATACTCTAGGTCAACAGCGTGAAGGATTAGCTCAAGTAGTTGTCAATTTACAACATACTTTCGATGAAGAAATTCAGAAACGCCAAGAAATGAGCGAACAAGTCAATCAAAGTTTAGTAAAAATCAAACATACAGTAGAAACGGTTAGTAATCTTGCCAATACCTTTGGATTAACTTCTGGTGAACGTTTAGGTCAATTAACGGAATTGGCACGAACTATTGGAAATGAAGCACATCGGGTAGAAAGAGCTTATCAAAACATGACCAATCAATTCAACGAAGCTCTTACAAAAGGAAATAAAGAGCTATTTGAATATCTTCAGCAAGCTAAGGAATCTTATAGTAACAATCTTACAGAATTAGACCTAGCTGCTGCTCAAGTCTGTCAAAAACTTGACCAAAATTCTCACGGTTTGATGAGTGTAGCGCAATATTTAGTAGCTGCTGCTAATGAACTGAAAAACGGTCAAGGGAGCATTGAATCATGAATAATTTCCCTGACTATGAAATAGAAACGGAATCAGAAGAACAGGATTCTGGAGTCTATCTATCTATTAGCGATTTAATGTCCAGTGTATTGATGATTTTTGTTCTTTTATTTATTACTGTACAAATTCAACTTCAAGCAAAAGTTAATCAAGTAAAGCAACTAGAAATACAACTTCAGGCAGAAATTGACAAAACAAAAAAATTAGAAATACAACTCCAAGCAGAAATTGACAAGGCAAAACAGTTAGAAATACAACTAAAAAAATATAAAAAAGCAGTTGATGAACTACCAATTAGAATTCTTAACGCTTTAGAAGGAAAAATAGGAGGAAAAGGTTTATTTACAGTCGATCCAACCACAGGAGATGTTAGTATAGGCGATCGCATTTTGTTTGATGAGGGAAGTGCTGAACTTAAACCAGAAGGTAAAAAGTTTCTTCAGCAATTTATCCCGACTTACAGCAACATCATTTTTTCTGATAGTATGTTTGATCGTCAAATTACTCGTGTGGTAATTGAAGGACATACCAGTTCCAAAGGTTCTGATAAAGAGAATATGGAATTAAGCTTGCGTAGAGCTTTAGCTGTTTCTGATTATATTTTGTCTAATCAATTCAAGTTTTCTACTAAAGAACGTTTCAAAAAGAAAATATTAGCATCTGGTCGTGGTGAAATTGATGCTAACCAAAAAATCGATCACTCAAGCGATCGCAAAGTTGTTTTTCGTTTTCAATTTCGCAGAGAAAATTTTGAACAATTTCTTCAGTCAAACAATACTAACAAAAAATAATAATGAATTTTCATTTTTCTCAATTAAATTTACCTCCTCTAACTCAAGTTCGTTGCGAAGAATTAATTAAATTAGCAGGAAATAACATTAATAATAATTTTCCTCAACCACTACAAATTCCATCTTGTATTACTCAAAGTTTCATAACTCAACCTCGTAGCATAGACGAAATTATTTCGGACATTCAACATGGTCAAATTGACCAAATAACTTTACTGGAGTGGATTTATTGCCTTTATCTCAAACAGAAATGGGATCTACAAAATCCAGAACAAGCAGAAAACACTTCTGAAGCAATTTGGCAAGCAGCAAATGATAATGCTTGGTTAAAGCATCGTTTATTTTGGGATTTAATACTTAATTATAATGAAGAGAATCAAACGCTAGCTTCTTCTTTAATTAACAGCTTTAGTATTTTTATTCCTAAAACTAATTCAGAAAAAGTATCAGTACAAATTATTGATGTTTTATCTAAACCATTCCCTGCTCCCGAACTAGCTAAAATAAGCTGGCAAAATTTACTTACCCCACGACAACTTTTAAACAATTATCAACTTCCTGATAAAATTGATGCTGTCAAAGAGGCTTTCAACTATGTTGCTATCCAATTTACAAAAGCTAAAAATCCTAGCAAACAACAAATTGAATGGTTGTTGAATTGTTTAAAACAAATGTCTAGCGAACAAGAATTAAAAACAGTAGATTATTTACTTATTAATACTTCTCCAGAAATAACCCACTCTCACCCAGAATTAGCTACTTGGATATCTCAAAATTATGGTTCAGGTGTGATTAATTCCCGTTGGAATGAACTTTCTTCAACTGCCAAAAATGCTCTTAAAAAATGGATTGGTGCAGTTAATTATCGAGATTTTCAAAAATTAGTTGATGTTATCTTAAAAAAATTATATTTACAAGAATACGAAGCTAAGCGACTGAGAAATAGAAAAGAATTTTGGGCTAATTATAGCGATCGCTTTGAACGAATTCGGATTTTATTACCTCAATCTTCTGTTAAAGTTTTAGGAAATAATTTTGCCGATCAAGATATCAGTATTTTAGTTGAAGATGGTAGCAGTCCAACCGAAGTTTGTATTTTTGATTTTGGTGAATGGTTTATTGTAGAATTTTTTCGAGGTAATGGTAGCGAAACTCGTTTGTTTAAAAATGATTCTATTGTAGAAAAAAAACTTTTTCATTCTCATGAATTATCTGTCAAAAGATTGCGCTGCCTGGGTGGAGAAATTCACGATCACGAATTTATATGGCAATATTATTGTGAACAATGGTTAAGAAAAAATAATATTCGTCCAAATCAAGGTACACACTATTTTATTGGTTTACCTGATAGATATAGCAAGTATCATTCTCAAACAGGACTACCAGAACCTTCTTTTGAAAATAAGCAAAAACGAAGCTACAAATTAGAATATTGGCAAAGAGAAATTAATAGATTAGAACAAGAAGCTAAACGATTTTGCCAAGACAATCAAATTTTTCAATCAGTTTAAAAGACATTTGCGCTTGCTTAACTACAATAATTTTTTTAGATGTTTGTGTAGGAGTAATTCATGAATTACCCCTACTTAAAACCCAAAATATTTATTTAATCGCCCTAGATATTTTTACGATTCATTCAGCCAACGCACCGCATCTTTGGCATGATAAGTCAAAATCAAATCTGCCCCTGCACGTTTAAAACTTGTTAAAGTCTCTAAAGTTACTTTTTTCTCATCAATCCAACCATTGAGTGCAGCAGCTTTAACCATTGAATATTCACCAGAAACATTATAAGCAGCTACAGGTAAATTAGTGATTTCTTTGACTCGCCAAATAATATCCATGTAAGATAAGGCAGGTTTTACCATTAGCATATCCGCCCCTTCAGCAATATCTAATTGAACTTCTTTGAGAGCTTCTTTGCCATTGGCAGGATCCATCTGATAAGTTCTGCGATCGCCAAATTGAGGAGAAGATTCAGCAGCATCACGGAAAGGACCATAATAAGCAGAAGCATATTTAGCTGCATAGGAAAGAATGGGAGTGTCTTGAAAACCAGCTTCATCCAATCCTTCTCTAATCGCTTGAACAAATCCATCCATCATACCTGAAGGCGCAATGATATCTGCCCCTGCTTTAGCTTGAGAAACAGCCGTTTTTTTTAGTAAATCTAGGGTTGGATCGTTTAAAACTTTACCCGTTAAGTCTCCTACTTCTAAATAACCACAATGACCATGAGAAGTATATTCACACAAACAAGTATCAGCAATCACTACTAAATCTGGTACAGCTTCCTTAACAGCAGTTGCTGCTTTTTGAACAATTCCACAATCATGCCACGCACCAGTAGCATCGGCATCTTTATTTTCAGGAATGCCAAAGAGAATAATCGCGGGAATTCCCAAATCGTAAACTTCTTTAGCTTCTTCCACAATCTTATCTACCGACAGTTGATACACTCCTGGCATAGATTTGACTTCTACTGCCACTGCTTCCCCTGGTACGGCAAAGAGAGGATAAATTAAATCATTAGCAGTAAGCACTGTTTCTTGCACCATACGGCGCAATTGAGAATTTTGACGTAAACGGCGAGGGCGATTAATAGGAAACATGATCGTATCTGGATTTACTTATCGAGTGATTTTGCAACACAATTTAATTAATATAAAGTGATCTTCTCGCGGAAAGATACCAAGATTAGTACTACTCAATCTTTTGTAACGTTGTCAGTTTTGACTAAAATCGCTACAATGATTATTAGAAAATGCACAAGGGGCCGTAACGGTTTCGACAGGTTGGCGAAAGCTAACCCGTGATACAGGTCGAGAGGGAGTCAACTCTCGGAAATCCAGGCTCAAAACAAAAAAGTAACTGCGAATAACATCGTAAAATTTGAGCGCCAGGCGGTATTAGCCTAGGTCTAAACTAGACTTGCTCGCTTTTAGTTTGACTCCGTTAAGGACTAAAAGTTTAACCCCAACGGATGCATCTTTTATTTGCCTCTGGTCAATTAAAAGGTAAAGACTTTACTAGAGAATCCCGCCATCAGGGATAAGAGATGGTTCCCGCTCTGAGGATCAGAAGAGCTAAACCTGTGAATGAGCGGAAAGTCAATATCCAGTCTGGACAGCAGTTCGACTCTGCTCGGCTCCATAAAAATTAATATGGTAAATTGTCTAGCTCACTAGTCTATAGTTGGTGTGACAATAAATTAAGCCAAATATAATTGTTATTTTGCTTCAGAAAAATTATAAACGTCTACAAGTATAGAGTAAGTAGCATCTTTACCAGTATTGCGCCATTCTGGTTGATTTTGTTCAAGAATGCGGACATTTGGTTGAGAAAGACTTAGTTGATAACTATCATCAGTTAATTCCCCTCCTCCTATGGCAAAATTCCAATCTGAGGAATTTCTGTTTTCTAATCCTTTTAAGTAACGAGCTTGATCGTCTATTGGTATCTCATGACCCTGATGATCAACTACTGTATCAGTTTGTGCCTGAGTAGTTTTAGCTGATAAATTCAGTTCCAATAGGCTAGAGATAAGAAAAATAATAGCGATCGCGTTAATGATGTTACCCATTTGTCGATCTACTAATTAAAACTATACTCTTATGCTAATACAAGACACTTTTAATGGAATTAAATTTACAACAATGTCATGATTTATTGAAATAATTCTCATTACACCAAATAAAAATAATTTATTAAAACTAACTCTTGTGATAATTAAAATAATTTACCATCAAACATAAATAATACTTTTATTTTTAATATCTATTACTCTAAACCTGTGCTAGCGTGAAGGTATTAGCAAGAGAAATTACGTAAATGAAAGAAAAACTATTATTTTCTAGATATTACTAAATTTAAGAGCAACAAATGACCTAAAGTAATGCGTAATTTTTCAAGATTAACTAAGGAGGGCTTATGTTTTTAAAACATAAACAAAGTGGTGATTTAGTAGAAATTTTAGAGATGGAAGAGATTTATGATCCTTGTAAACAATCAATCACGGGTCGATTTCATGCCGGTGAAGAAATGCAAGATCCTGAAACTTTTGCCAAATCCAATTTAATTTTTCCTTCAGGTGAATCTTTACCTCTGTGCTGGTTAGATCCTAAATATCAAGAACATTTATCTTCTCAAAAAACTGCAAGCAATGTTTAATAAAAATTAAGAGCCAATGGTGTCTTACTAATTAAATACATTTGTCTTGTCAATCATCCTTGTCTATTCACTGTCCCGAGACAATCTCCAAACTTAGACGACCGCATTAGTTGACTTAATAAGTTTCATTGTTGTTTGGTTAAAAAATCGGTACATTATAATTTTCAGATGACTCTCGTTACATCGAAAAAACGAGAGTTTTTTTATTTAATATCAAATTGCTAAATTTTTGCTACAGATTGTTAAGCGATGTAAATTGGAAAAATAAGTATCTAGGCAAAATTAATTGTGTACTTTAGGAATCAAAAGCTTAAGGAGCAAAGGAGAAAAGAAAAATATACAAAATTTATTTAATCAGGAGTATTTTGAATCTGCTTATGGCGATCTCAATGTTTATTCAGGAGAGCCGTTTACGGTTCAAGGAACAGTTTCTTGGGAGTTTTAACACCTTTAAACGACCACAATCTTTCTTAATTTTATTTGGAACTCAATCCGCAGGGATGCAACGGCAAAAAATTTAACCCTAATGTGCCGAGACAAATTAGGGTCTAATTTAAAGCGTAATCTTCTTACAGTATGGAATTAAACATTAAGATGGACTATTACCGCTCCATTTTTTTAAGATGTTTTTAATCTCCCTTTTTCGGTCGGATGCCCATACTAACGGTGTACCAAATTTAGTAAATAAAGGCATAGGAACAGGAGTCCAATAGTAGATTGAAAGCAATTTACGACTACGATCTTTAGGACAAGATAGCTTATTAGGTGCGCCATGCATTGTTTCTATCGTTGTCGGAAAAATCACAGTGCGGTTAAAAAAGGGAGGATAACTAACTTTATTTTCTGGGTTTTTGTGGTCTCCAAGAACTAATTCACCTCCCCAATTAGGATCCCAATCTCGGTTCAAATAGATCAGCAGATTAATTCGACGAATTAATGGTAATGTAAAGTGTTTGGTATAGTCGGCGTGCATTCCTAACCAGCCACCTTGATACATTTCGTGTAAACCAGCACCATGAAATACGGGGTCGCCGACAAGGTTGTCAAAACCAACAATTTTTTGTAATTCATTAATAAATTCGCCTGAACTTAACCACAAACATAAGAGTTGGGTGAAGGTAGATAAACCATTAATACCCCGTGAAGTTGTCTTTAATTCATGTTCTGTATCCCAAATTAGCCAATCTAGTCTTTGTTCAGCTTGGGGAAATTCAGCGACGATTCGATCGAGTACTTCAGGATCAAAAAGATCATCAATCACTAAATGAGGATAAGGTTTTCCTTGAGAATACGCTTGTTTAAAAGACTCAGATTCATTTTTGAGACGATCGCTTACCTTATTAAATAAGTTTAGATTTATTGAATCTAAATTGGACAGATTGGTTTCTGTCTTCACTGCATCAATTTCAATGGTCATAGACTATAATTATTAGATTTAGGAAATTGACTTTTTATTATAATTCAGAAATAATCAGACGCGATCTCGCGAAGCGAGGCGCTGCGCGATCTCGATTCAATAAAAATATTTTTGTGTTATAATTAGGTCTTTTTTTTATTTAAAAAACTTTGTTTGCTTCAGCAGATTTAAAATTGCCGAAAATTAATTTTTATCTTTGTAAATTACGAGGATCGAGGGCATCCCTTAAACCATCTCCTAATAAATTAAATGCTAATACTGTCAAAATAATTAATAAAGCAGGAGTCCAAATTAACCAAGGTTGAAGAACTAAAATAGAAGCATTAGTAGCTAAAGAAAGTAAATTGCCCCAACTAGGATCTGGTTGTTGAATTCCTAGACCAATTAAACTCAGAACAGATTCGGCAACAATAAAGCCAGGTACAGCTAAGGTAGCAGAAATAATAATATAAGTAGCAGTTTGGGGAAGAACATGACGAACAATAATATAAAAAGGATTAGCACCCATTGCTTTAGCTGCTTGAACAAATTCCTGTTCTTTTAAAGATAATACTTGTCCTCGGATTACTCTAGCTAATCCTGACCAACTAATAAAAGAAGTTATTAAAACTATTAATAAAAAACGCTGTGCGCTACTCAATCCAGCAGGTAAAACTGCTGCTAAAGCTACTAATAAATATATGCCTGGTATAGTCATTAATACTTCTACCAAACGCATTAAAATAGCATCACTCCAACCCCCAAAATAACCAGAAATTCCGCCAATCAACATTCCTAAAGGAAAAGAAATAATAATTCCTACTAAACCAATAAATAAACTAATTCTGCCACCAAAAATAATGCGACTAAATTCATCTCTGCCTTGTTCATCTGTACCTAAAAGATTGATTTTTCCTGCTCCAATTGCACCAAATAAATGACGTTCAAGAGGAATACCTGGAAAGATAGTAACTTCTTCAAATTGAGGTGGTAACGGTAATCTAATTTGAAATAAGTTATAGGGTTTACCTTTGACAAATAAACGAAGTGGTGAAGGTTGTTGCCAATCTACTTTTAACTCGCGATCGCCTGTATCTAAATCTGTTGGCCCCAAGGTGGTAGGATAAACGTGAGGACCAAGAAATTTTCCTTCAGGAGTACGCCAGTAAATGGTTGTCGGTGGTAGTAAAGAACCATCAGTTTGGGAATCATAAGGATTATAAGGCGCAACAAAATCAGCAAAAATTACAACTAGATAAAAAACTATTAATAAAATTGCTCCAAAACGAGCAAGAGGATTGTGTTTGAGTTTCCGCCACCAGTCCATAAGTTAACCAAACTGAAAATATTTATCTTTTATTTTTACTGTAGTTTAAACTATGGGTTTGATTGAATGCGTAGAAGTTCATGAATAAAAATCTTTTAGCCCAAGAAGCTTTAGCCCAACTACCTAAAATCCTTACTCTTCTAGATCGTAATCCTCATAGTCCAACTTATGGCTGTTTTGATCGTAATTTTTGGCAGTATAAAATTATTGATTTTCCGAGCGGAATGTCTCAAGAGTTTGTCTATCCTCTAGCTTTGGCATATCATACCAAAATTGAGCATAATCCTTTTTACCAACAACCAAATCTTAAAAATTGGGTAGAAGCAGGAATTCTTTACGCAGCAAAAAGTTCTCATCCAAACGGCTCTTGTGACGACTATTTTCCCTACGAAAGAGCAGCAGGTGCAGCAGCTTTTTCTCTACTTGCTTTTATTGAAAGTTATACTTTAATGGAATTAGACAATCCCCAATTGTTAAGTTTCTTTGTCAAACGAGCAGATTGGTTAGCTCATCATCAAGAAAGCGGTAGGCTCACTAATCATCAAGCTTTAATCGTACTTTGTCTAGAATTACTGTCGAAACTTTTAAAAAGCAGTCGCTGGAATCAAAGCAAACAAGAACGTTTAGAACAAGTATTAGCTTGGCAAAATCCTGAAGGTTGGTTTCAAGAATATGAAGGTTGCGATCCAGGTTATCATACTCTCACAATTTCTTGTTTAGCTCGCATCTATGAATTAAATCCTTGCAACCGATTAAAAGATGCCTTAGCTAAAGCAGTTATTCTTGCTGCTCAATTTGTGCATCCTGATGGTTCTTATGGAGGAGAATATACCAGTCGCAATACTTACAATTTCTTTCCTCACGGTTTTGAATTGGTAGGCAAATGGCTACCAGAAGCGTTGAGTATTAACGATCAATTTTTACAAGGATTAGCTAATGGTTTAGCACCTTGTTATGCAGACGATCATATTATCGGTCATCATACCTGGAATTATTTACTAGCTTGGCGAGACTTTGTTGCTGATAGACGAATGATCGAACCTCGTCCTCAAGGACGTTTTTGGTTACAAGAAGGAGGAATTTTAATAGACCGACGTGAGGATACAGAATTATACTTAGCTTTAAATAAAGGAGGAGTATTTAAATTATTTCATCAAGGGAAATTAATTGCTTCAGATACTCAATTTTCCTTACAGGTGCAGGTTGGAAATAAAATTAAAAATGCAGTAGGTCATTTAGTTAGTAATTATCAAACAGTTGTAGAAGCAGACAAAATTGTGATTAAAGGTTCATTGGGTTGGGCAAAACAAAAACAAATGAATCCTCTAAATTTAATGGTCTTGAGAATAGTGATGTTATCTGTTGGACGCTTCTTTCCAAATTTAATCCGTCAAATTTTACAGAAAATTCTCATTACAGGTAAACAAAGCGCACCGTTTCGTTTTCAACGTCAATTGCAATGGCAAAATGGTTATTGGCAAGTAATAGATCAACTCTGGGCTGATACTTGGGATAATCTTATTTCAGTTGGAATTGGCTGCGATCAAACTTCTATTTATGTAGTGATGAGTCGTACTTTTCAACTAGGACAATTGCAACCTTGGCTAGATCTAACCGAACAAATCAAACAAATATCTCCTGGTGAAACTTTTTTGCTACAACGTGATTGGGGAAAAAAAGCTTAAAAATTCTTTAAATTACCAAAATTTTGAAGTAAGTATGATGGTAAGCTCTTTTTTTGCTTGGTTTACCCGCTTATAATTAGCTTTACTTAATTAATTGGCTAGTTGCGATCGCAATATTAGACTTTAAAGATTCTTTTTTTCTAATTTGAGCGAATTCGGCCGCGCATCCTACTCTTCTACCGCAGGTGAAGAGTTAGTTAGCGGTGGTCTGAGTCTAGCGGGTTCGTCCTGATTCTCTATATACTTTAACAACGTTTGTATGTTAGCCCTTCCACCAACAGAAATAATACAATAAGCCCGATTCCAGAAGTATGACTTCCAATAGTACTGGTTTAAATGCTCTGCATATTCGTTTCGCATTCTTCTAGAAGATACTGACTTTAAATTTTTAACTAGGTCAGCTAACTGTACAGTCGGCACCGCTTCAAACAAGACGTGGATGTGGTCGCCCTCCCCTCCGAATTCGATTAGTTCGCAGTGCCACTTCAAAAGTAAGTCTTTAAATATTTCTTCTAACCGTTCTAGCATCTCTCCTGTAATACATTTATGCCTATATTTCGTAGACAACACTAAATGGTAGAAAAGACGATAAGCACTATGATTATTAGTTTTTAGTCTTGCAAATTTAGATGACTTCATTTATGATTGCACCATGGATAATTTAATTATACGGTCAGATAACTGGGATTTAAATCCCAACAAAGAACAAATCCAGTATGCTCTTGATACCGAAAAAGTTTATCGTCAATTTGCCAGAGCATTAATCGGTGTCGTGTATACTCATTGGACTTTAATAGCTAACGCTTCTAGTCCTTGTGCTGCCGTAGAAAAGTTAATCCATAAGACGAACAAAAATCCTAATCCGCGCTATCAGTACTTTACCTGTAACTTCTACAAATTTCCTTCGTACCTTAGACGGGCAGTTATTCAAGCAGCTATTGGACAAGTATCCTCTTTTGTAATTAGATACCGACAATGGCTGTCTGGTGACAGGAAAAGGAGAGATGCTAATCCACCAAAACTAAATGCAGTAACCAATTTGCGTACAGTCTTGTACCAAGGACAATGCATTCTCTTCCTAAAAAACAGCGTAAAAATTAAGTTGTACAAAGGAAAAGATTGGAGTTGGGAGACTATACCTGTTAAAAACACAGGTCAGCGACATTTGCTACCTGAGTCTAAAACAATGTCCCCCAGTATGATGGTTACAAATACTGGTATCTCGCTCTCAGTACCGTTCAAAATTAAACCACCGCAAACACCAAAAGTCAAAAAGGTTTGCTCGGTAGACCTGGGAATTAATACAATAGCAGTGGCTTCAGTCGTAAATCCCAATGGCACTGTGACGGCACGTAAATTCTTTAACTCTTGTGCCGCCGACATAGACCGAAGAGATAAGCGATTGCAAGCCATCCGCAAGAAAGCTCGTTTAACGATGGGTAAAACAGGCAAGTTAACTAAAGGCTTTTGTCGAGACATCTACCGCAAAGCTCATAACATTAACAAGCAAATAGCCCACAAAGTTTCTAGAGAACTAATTAACTTTGCTACTACCAATGGTGCTGCAGTAATCGTCTTCGAGTATATGACAGGATGGAAACCACGAGGAGGTAGACGAGGTTCGACCTTAAGACAGAGATTTCATGGGTGGTTAAAGAGCAGTATCGTTTCTTTAACGACTGAAAAATACGTAGAGCTAGGCGGAAAAACTAGCCAAGTCAATCCTCGTGGTACATCTAGCTGGGCATATGATGGCTCTGGAAAAGTTAGAAGAAACAAAAAGAACTATGCTCTAGCTACATTTGCAAGCGGTAAAAAATATAATGCCGACCTTAGCGCATCGTACAATATCGGTGCTAGGTATTGGCTAAAACTCGTTCGGAGAAATCGCAACGAGTCTGGTATGGGCCAAAGTACCCAGCCAGAACAGAGAATGCCTGGTCTACTCTGCCAATTATGGTCGGAGATAGAAGCCGCTTATGTACCCGAAGGGTCATGAGCAGAGCATTCACAGTCAATAAGCTATCATAAGCTGAAATAAAAACTAGATCAATTTCAATAGTACATAAATTTTAAAGTTGAATCATATAACACTTTTTAAGTATTTATTTTGAAGGAACACTAAATTCTCTTCAACAGTCTAATTATTAGTTTGACCAAGGAAGGAAACAAACACCCTTCACCAAGCTAAAAATGCAGTCTGATTGAAGTCAAGAAATTGTTCTATCTTAAAGGTAAATAATATTCTCTAGAAAATTACCATTTTACATACACAATAAAAAAACAAAATTGAACAAAGACAAAATCATGATTAACTCTTTATTTCTGCGCAGTGTCACTTTAGGCTTAATCGGAACAAGTTTAATTGGTTTAGGTTTAGGTCAAAATTTGAAAGCTTGGGCTTTACCTACTGAGCAAATCGTTGAAAAACTTAACCCAGTTCCAGTTTTTACCGTGGCTGATGAACAAGGAGCTCCTTTAGTTGCTTCTGGAGAAGATAACGCTAAAGTAGCAGGCGTATTTATTAGCCAAGCAGATGCTAATAATTTTATTAGTCGTTTACAAACACAAAATCCCGATCTTGCTAGTAAAGTTAAGGTAGTACCTGTCTCTTTAGGAGAAGTATATAAGTTAGACCAGGCAAATCAAGCCCAAACTAACAGTCTGAATTTTACTTATGTTCCTACTCAAACAGAAGTAGAGTCAGCTAAAACTATTTTGAGCCAAGATGGCAAACAATATCAAGGTGGAGTACCTTTGTTTGTTGCTAAAGGTGGACAAGATGATGGTTATTTAACGATTGAAAGAGACTCTGAGCAAGTAATTCCTTTCTTTTTTGAGAAACAACAGCTAGAAAGTGTTATTGAAAAATTTAAACAACAAAAACCAGAATTAGCAGATACTGTCGATATCGAAGTTGTTTTATTAGAAGGGGTAATTGATACTCTACAAAACAGTAATGATGCCATGTTGAGCAAAATTGTGCTAGTGCCTACTGCTGAATCGATCAAATTTATTCAAGAAAATGTACCTGCTCAAGAGGGACAAACCGAAACTCAGCCAGCACAGTAAACTAAACTTTTATTTAATTCTATGCTCTCTGGGCAAGAACTTTATCTTTGGCGTAAGCAAGCTCAACAAGAAGCATTAGCTGCCAAGGTATCTCCACAGGAAGTAGACTGGTTGTTACAAGAATTATTAGGGTTGAGTAATTTAACTCTTCGTTTAGAGTTGTTTTGTCAACAAACAGAAGTTTCTTCAACTCAGTCTCTTCAACAACTAACTGATTTGTGGCAAAAACGTCTTCAAGATCGTTTACCAATTCAGTATTTAGTTGGAAGAGTACCTTGGCGGTATTTTCATCTCAAAGTATCTGCTGCTGTCTTGATTCCTCGTCCCGAAACTGAGTTAATGATTGATTTTGCTCAACAAGCTATTGAGAATAGTAATTGTTCTAATCTTAGTTTGGGTAATTGGGTTGATTTAGGAACTGGTAGTGGTGCGATCGCTTTAGGTTTGGCTAGTATCTTACCTCAAGCAAAAATTCATGCGGTAGATGTTAGTGAAGCTGCATTGGCAATAGCTAAGGAAAATGCTGAAAATTTAGGATTTTCTGAGCAAATTAGTTTTTATCAAGGCAATTGGTGGTATCCTTTACCACATCTTCGAGGTAAAGTTAGTGGGATGGTTTCTAATCCTCCTTATATTCCCACTGATGAACTTGAACATTTACAGCCAGAAGTATTTAAACACGAACCTCTGCTAGCTTTAGATGGAGGTGCAGATGGCTTGGATCATATTCGTTATTTAGTCCAAGAATCGGCTGATTATCTCCATTCAGGTGGGATTTGGTTAATTGAAATGATGATTGGACAAGCACCAATTGTCGCTAAAATGCTATCTGAGACAGGAAATTATCACAATATTCAAATTTTTTCCGATCTAGCAGGAATTGAACGTTTTGTTTTAGCTTATCGTTGTTAACATGACTAGAGTTTCTCAAGAGGAATTAGTTAAAGGAGTTGCGTCTGGAAAAGTTGTCAGTTTTCCGACAGATACTGTACCAGCTTTAGCCGTTAAACCAGAATTAGCGAAACTAATCTTTCAACTCAAACAACGCCCTGCAACTAAACCTTTGATTTTAATGGCTGCCTCAATTGAAGAACTTTTACCTTATCTTGATGGCAGCGATGCAGAATTGGCAAATTGGTTGGAAATAGCTCAAAAATATTGGCCAGGAGCTTTAACTCTGGTGTTACCTGCTTCTGATTCAGTTTCTTCGACAATTAATCCTACTGACTCTAAAACAATCGGCATCAGAATTCCTCATAGCGCGATCGCATTAGAAATTTTAAGACAAACTGGGGTATTAGCTACCACTAGTGCTAATTTTTCTGGAAAACCCCCTTTAGAAACTATGGAGGCAATAGAGCATAATTTTCCAGAGGTGTTAGTACTTCAAGATGATGGTGTTAAGGAAGATCAACCAATGGGTAGCGGACTCCCTTCAACCGTAGTTCAATGGACAGAAGCAGGATGGCAAATTTTGCGTCAAGGCAGTATTGAATTATTTTTGTAAAGCTATTAGCTAAACGAGAGGAGAAAATTTGATTTTAAGCCCATCACGAGGATGAGGAGTAGGAATAGTAAGTAATTCTAAGCTTTGATTGGGTAAGAGTTCCCATTGATAATTTTTTAGTAACATCGAGGCAAAAATCCTCATTTCCAAACGAGCAAATTCTTTGCCTAAACACTCTCTTAAACCACCACCAAAAGGAATATAAGCAAAACTAGCTTGTTTATCTTCTGCTTTATCAGGGGAAAAGCGGTCAGGAGCAAAGCGATCGCAATCGGGATAAACTGCTTGATCTTTATGGGTTTGAGCAATTTGATATTGAATATTCCATCCTTGAGGAATTTGATAACCTTGGAATTCAAACGACTCGATTACTTCTCTAAAACCACCACCAACAGGAGGAATAATTCGCATTACCTCTTTTAAAACTTGTTCTAAATAAGTCATCTGTTTAAGATTTTCCAGAGTGAGAGGAGAAGCAAGAGATAATTGTTGTTGTTCCTCACGAAGTCGTTGTAAAACTTCTGGATGTTGGGCAGTCAGTAAACAAAAAGATGCGATCGCAGATGTGAGGGTTTCATGTCCAGCAAAGAGTAATAATAAAACTTGGTCTTTTAATTCTTCTAAACTAAGGCTATTTCCCTCTTCATCTTTGGCTTGAATTAATAATCCTAAAGCATCTTCGCCTGGATTTTTTGCTTGTTGACGTTTGACAACAATGTCTTCAATGTATTGAAGTAACTTTTTACGACAATATAATGCCTTACCAAATTTAGTCCAAGGAAGAGGAATCGCAAGAGTAAATAAACCAGCACACCATTCTTCAAAGTACTCTCCTAAAGGCGTTTGTGAACCACCGTCAGTACTAACCAACAAACTGCTAGCAATATCAAAAGTATAATTTCTTAATTCTGGATACCAAGTAAATGTATTTAGCTTTTCCCACTTGTTGAGATATTCTTGAGTAATATGTTCCATTGTGGGGATATAACTAGCTAAAGCTCTCGGTTGAAAAGCCTGATACAGTAATTTACGACGAGAAGTATGAAAATCCCCAGTTTTGACAGCTAAAGATGTTGAGCCTAATAATATTTTGGTACTTTTTGGCCAAGTAGCAACCACATATTTATTTTCGTTCTTAAATAAAAAAGTATTTGCTTCTGCACCAACCATCACTACCGTTGGACGACCAAAAAGACTTGTTTTAAACAGTTTACCGTATTTATTTAATCGTTTTTGATTAAAATTTGGGTCGGTAAAAAAGCTAATTGTTTCCCCCAGTAAGGGTAAACCTAAATTTCCAGGTGGTAAAGAAAGAGATTGTTTTGTTTTTTGGGAAATAGTCATGATAATAACAAATTACCAACCACAACTTAAAAATTTAATTGAGCTATTTTATTTTGTGCAAGAATTTAAATAGTTAGCAACCTCAATCAATTGTTCTCATGTAAAAATGCGATATCGCTTTAATCTGTAGATTGACAAACAGATTGTTGTTTGTGTTGGTAATTGGATTTAATAATTGAACCTTTTGGTTTTTGTTTTGGTCTAAAAAGAAGAATAAACTTTTGTTAGGAATTGGCAGTTGTGTTAGCCATCAACCAAGCTAGTATTAAAGAACTAGAAACAAAGTCAATTACAGATGAGCAATTAGTTAAAGGCTGTCAACAAGGAGACTGCCATTCTTTTCGTTTATTGTATCGCCGTTATCAGCAACGAGTTCGTTCAACCCTTTATCAACTATGCGGTTCAGAAATGCTAGAAGATTTAGTTCAAGAAGTGTTTCTAAGAGCTTGGAAAGGATTACCCCAACTACGAGAGAGTAGTTATTTTTCGACTTGGTTGTATAGAATTAGCTGGAATGTTGCAAGCGATCGCAGAAAAAAGTTAGCCAAACATCAACCACAACTTAATCAAACTAAGTCTAAATTTGACTCCGATGAATCAAACTTAAATCTAACCTCTTCTAGTTCTCAGGATACACCAGACCTGATGCGTTTACATTATCAAGATTTAGTTCAAAGAGGTTTACAAACTTTAAGTCTTGAACATAGAGCCGTTTTAATTTTGCATGATTTAGAAGACTTACCCCAACAAGAAATTGCCCAAATCTTGAACATACCTAAAGGTACAGTAAAGTCAAGGTTATATTATGCTAGAAATGCACTCAAAAAATTTCTTCAACAACAAGATATATGCCTTTAGTTTTTTTACTTAGGTACTAAAGTTATGACTAAATTACCATCAGATGACGATCATAATCTCATTAATTTTTTAAAACAAAATCGACCTTATACTCCTCAAGAAAAAGCTGGTTTTGAAGATGAATTAATTAATTTAGTACATCAAAAAAGTTTTTTTGAACATAAACAGATCGAACCTTTAGTCTGGCTTTTTCCTGGTATATTTTTGTTCGGTGTCTTGGTAGCAATTAATAGCGAACAACCTTATGGTTATCGGTTTGCTATTCGAGAGTCCAAAACTACCCCTTCAATCACTGACAATAGTGAGGAATTAGAAACCTTTTTAATTAATAGTTGGGAAAATACTATTTATCCTAACCATACCACCGAACAAGTTATTCAAAAAAACTCAGATTTATCGTTCTCCTCAGTTAAATAATGGCAACATTACGCTTAATTATTTTGAAATCTAAAAGTCAATTATGGTGATGCGCTATTTTCCTTTGATTGCTTCTGCTGCTTTTTTAGCTGCTGATAGTTTTCCAGTCTCAGCTACCTACCAAAACTCTTCACTTCAGATATTTTCGGGTAGTCAGATTAATCAACCAAGCTTATTTGAGCGTAGTGTGCCACAAATGACTATTCCATTCCACCGCAACAATAACTTGCTCGAACAATTAGATTTCAGTTTTGAGCAAACAATGGAAATTCAACAAATTAGTAGTAATTACCAGACTATCATTAATCAAAAACAGCAAAAACTTTTTCTGGCACAAAAAGAGTTAGTTAAGCTGATCAAAGAAGATGATCTTCAATTAATTCGTGCTAAACATCAAGAAATTCTGCAACTGCGCCAAACACTAGATCAATTAAATTTTGAAAGTCTTTTAGCAATCAGAGAAGTGCTAACCCCCTCTCAGCGTCAAGAATTTACCCAAATTATGGAATCTCGACAAGTTAACTCTCAACAAAATTAACTAATTAAACTTTAAATGTGATAAAGTTATAAATGCCCGTGCGCGGATGTGGTGGAATCGGTAGACACGCACGCTTGAGGGGCGTGTGGCTTTGCCATGCGAGTTCGAGTCTCGCCATCCGCATTAAATTTATTTCCCTATAGCGTCTAGCTTTCCCCCATCTTGCCTAGCAAAATAAACGCTTCATACACTCACTTATTACTCAATCTATAGGGTTTAAAGTATTTCAAAAAGGCAACTTAAAAGTGGGGTTTGAGAATGGGATTTCGTATCAGGACGCCGAAGCGCTTTTGTACAGACGTTTCATGTTCCCAAGGGTGCGAAGCAACGTCTCTACTTTTTACTTTCTGCTAATAGCCGACAACAAAAATTGACGGTATTGGTACAGAAAAATACTGGCTTGGTTAACGCATTTTTCCTAAATATTTAGATAAATAAGGAGAAAATACTTCATAAATTAAAGTTAAAGGTTTACGATCATGCCAAAATAAGTAATGACGACCCCAAAAAGGCCCTTTTTCTCCAAAAGCCAGTTCTAAAGCTCGACAGTGACCATAATAAATTCCTTGAACATCTCGATACAACTCAGTATGTAAACGAGAAAGACTTTCCCAAATAGGTAGAGAACGATTTTGTAAATATTCATCAACATGATTCGCATCCCACCAAGAAGCTGCATAAGCTAATCTTTGACCAGAGGCAGTACGTAACCATACTTGTCTTCTTAGTCGAGGTTCTGATATGGCAGCAATTCCTTCAGGCGCACCATCATCATCAGTTCCAATTAAAGACATATCAATCACATCAACTTCGGTTGGTTCCCCAGTTAGTAGTCTTAGGTGACGAGTCGGAGAACCATCTCCTAGTAATAAAATTTGCCAAGTAGGTGCTAATTGACTGTGAGGCAGTCCTTGTTTGACAATTTCTTCTCCTCCTTGCCAAATCGGTTGGAGAGAGTGCCATTTAGTAGTTCTAGGTAAGAGATTTTGTGGTTTAAGATTTGCAGTCAAAGTTCTTTACAAAAGTTTATTTTTCTTTAAGCAGATCGTAACGCTTTTTCTTGACTTTTTCTGCGGTTTTATAAAACTCCTTTCGAGCTAGGAATAGCACCAGCGCGCCTGGGATCTATTTCTACCGCCATCCTGAGAGAACGAGCAAAAGCTTTAAAAGCAGCTTCAATAATGTGATGAGAATTGATTCCATCTAGTTGACGCAGATGAAGAGTCATTTGTCCATGATTAACTATAGCAACAAAAAATTCTCTCACTAATTGAGTATCATAAGTACCCACTCTTTCGGTGGGAATAGTTAAACCATAACTGAGATGAGGTCGACCAGAAAAATCTAGTGCCACTTGAATCAAAGCTTCATCCAAAGGAGCGATAAAATGACCAAAACGAACGATTCCCTTGCGATCGCCTAAAGCTTGAGTTAAAGCTTGACCTAAAGTAATACCCACATCTTCATTAGTATGATGATCGTCGATTTCAATGTCACCTGTAGCTTTAATTTCTAAATCGATTAAACCGTGAGAAGCAATCTGATGCAACATATGGTCGAGAAAAGGTACTCCTGTGTCTACCTGACATTTTCCTTGACCATCTAAATTCAACTTTACTGCCACATCAGTTTCTTTAGTCGTCCGTTTCACTGAAGCGATTCGGGAAGGAAATAAAATTTCTGATTGCTCATCGATAACAGGACGCTGACTAACTTGCATTGTTAAAAAACCTCATTAATTAATTTAATTTTAATACCTAAGCTTGACCATCTTGATGACCTAAAATATAGACACCGCAACCTATACAAGCCATAATACCCAAGCTGAACGACCAACTTAAACCCAGACTAAGTTCTAATCCCCAATTACAAAAAAATCCTGCTACCAAAAAAGGAACAATACTAAATACCGAAGCGTAGAAAGCATTTTGTGATTCTCTGGCAGCGCGAGTAGCTTCAAATTCTTCTACAGAAGTATACAAAGAACGCTCGGCAAAATTAAACCACCGCGTTAATTGGTCAGTAATCCAATCTTTAAGAGAAGCAAAAGTAAGATAAAGAACCAAAGACCACAGACAAGCAGACGCGATCGCAACTGTATCTATCTGAAAATCAAAGGGCAAGATTTCATTAAGCATAATTTGCTGGTATTGCTACCAAATTATTGGGTAATTAAGTAATTATTCAAGAATTTTAACAAACCTCTTCCCCATAGACCTAATTTCTCTTGGTGTTATTACCTAATTTTTATCTTGCCGATTCGATAATTAGATTGTATATTAGGAAAGAATATTGATTAATGTGTATATTAATTTAAATATCTGCTAATTTTTGCGAAAAAACTACTATAAAAGCGGTTTTATTGACTCAATCTTTACATTACTCTGAATGAATTTAAGTATGACTATTACCAGTTGATTGTTGTAAAAAAAACTTTCAACTAAATTCACTTGGCAATCCAAATGACCAACGTTCTCAAGTTTAAGTGGTATCGCTCGATCTTATTAGCTTTCTTCGCTTTATTAATTTGTTTGGGATTAAATAATTTAAATCTACAGCCTACCCAAGCAACTAACCCTCCAAATCCAGACTCGATTGAAGTTGCTCAGACTGCGTGGCGATACGGTTCTTTTCCAGTAGAAAACTTTCAATCTTATACTTCTGCTTTTGGTTATCGACTGTCTCCTGTTGATGGTCAAAGACAGTTTCACAATGGTTTAGATATGGCTGCTCCCATCGGTAGTTATGTCAGAAATTGGTGGACAGGTAAAGTAATTCAAGTCTCCGATCATACTGCTTGTGGTACTTCTGTAATCGTAGAATCGGGCCCTTGGCAACACGTTTACTGTCATTTGGAAGGTCATGTTGAAACGGGAGCTAAAGGAAGTTATTTAATTGACCGCAATGGTGGATTACAGATTTGGCAAGGACAAGAAGTACCTGTCGGATCGAGAATTGGACGTGTGGGTATGACTGGACGTACCACAGGGCCTCATTTACACTGGGCTTTAAAATACAACGGAAGTTATATCGATCCTGCTTTAGTACTGAAAGAAATGTTTAAGCAACAGGCGTAAGTATCTAGGCAAAATTAATTGTGTACTTTACAACATTCTCGCCCCGTTCCCTACCCTACTTCGTTGAGGGTAGGGAACGGGGCGTTGCTATCGGGCTGCAGTGAATTCAGCCCACAGCCCCTCGGGATAGCGAACTAATTCGATGGCTCGATGCCTGAGAATTAGTCTAATGGTGTATCTTGCTCCTCGATATATTTCCTCAGTCTTTCTATCGTTACGCCACCACAGGAAGTAATATAGTACGAGCCAGACCAAAATACAGGTTTGGAATAGGTTTTCGAGACT
The DNA here is from genome assembly GCF_000317575.1 of Stanieria cyanosphaera PCC 7437. Lineage (NCBI taxonomy): Bacteria > Bacillati > Cyanobacteriota > Cyanophyceae > Pleurocapsales > Dermocarpellaceae > Stanieria > Stanieria cyanosphaera. The sequence goes on from NC_019748.1 coordinate 4,345,324, forward strand.
TCAGTTTCAAATTCTTTTCTAATTATTCTACTAGATGCGCTTTTGAGACTAGCTACCAGTTGAGAGATATTGTTGTCGGGGTGAAGATCGATTAAAAGATGCACGTGATCTGATTCTCCATCGAACTGAAGCATCAAGCTTTTTTTCTTCTTGCAGATGTTTTGAAACACTTCAGTCATTCGAGCAATCATCGCAGAAGTAATTACCTTACGACGATATTTAGTCACTAGAACTAAGTGCAAATGAATTGAATAAACCGAATGCGAACCCTTGTTAGGTCTCATGTTATACTAGCTACAGGTCAGTTGGGTAACTATGTTAACACGGCGCATTACATTTAGGCTTTATCCTTCTACTGCTCAAGAACAAAAAATGTTCTGGGCAAGAAGAATGCACGCCTACTTGTATAATGCAGCAGTAGCTAACCGCAAAACTCAATATCAAAAATTTGCTCATTCAGTAGATTACTTTGAGCAACAGGCATCATTACCAGGCTTCAAAGAAACTTGGATTGAGTACAAAGAGTTAAATGCTGGTTCTTTGCAAGCGACATTAAAGCGTGTCGATTTTGCTTTTGTTAGATTCTTTCAAGGATTAGCTAAATATCCTAAGTTTAAGCCATTTAAAGCTTATTCTGGATGGACATACCCTGATGCTCGTCAAGGTTTTAAAGTTCATAGCAGTGGCAAAAATGGTTATCTAGAATTAAGAGACTTGGGTATCATTATTCAAATGAGAGGACAAGCTCGTATTTGGGGTCAACCTACTACTTGTACGATTGTCTACCGCAATAGCAGATGGTATGCCAGCGTTACAGTTAAATGCTTGCCAACCAGAGAAACAGGGAAAGGTAGTATTGGACTAGATTTTGGTTGTAAAACGGCTGTTGCTATGAGCAACGGCATTCTGGTTGAACCATCAAAATTTTTGACTAATACCCAAAATCAAATAAACCGATTATCTAAGCAACTAAGGAGAAAACGTAAACCAGAAAAGAAAAAACATAAAGCCTCTCGCAGATGGAAAAAAATACAGGCTAAAATTTCTAAACTCAAGAAAAAAGTAGCCAATCGCCGTCAAAACTGGGTGCATCAAGTGGCAGTAGATATTGTTCGGAGTAATTCCCTCATTGTCACAGAGAAACTTCAAATCAAAAATATGACCAGAAAAGCATCCTCTGGCAGCAAAAGAAAAAGACAGAAGACGGGTCTTAATCGTTCTATGCTTGATATCGGAATAGGTATGCTTAGAGATGCCATCGCATATAAAGTCAAAGAAGCTGGTGGAGTATTTCTCGAAGCTCCTACTCAAAGTTTAAAACCAACACAGCGATGCGTTAAATGTTGGGAATTAACCAAAAAAAGCTTGAGCGATAGGCTTCATATTTGTTCTAATCAAAGTTGTCGGCATACCGAAGATCGAGATATTAACTCAGCCCAAGTATGTCTCTCTTGGGCGCGGGGGCAGGTTATACAACATTAATTTAATATATTAAACAACAACAACAAAGGCAAGATAATTGCCTTTTTTAACGTTTTGTGTAAATATAAATCTTGATAATTACACAAAGCATATAATGAGAGTTCAGAAGGTCAATATTCGAGGTCAAACCAGTTGGGTTTTACTTAGTGATGACTATCTTCCTATCGAACCAGTCACAGATTATCTGCAACACCTGATGGCGTTAGGCAAAGCACCAAACACGCTGAAGAACTACGCCCACCACTTGAAATTATTCTTTGAGTACTTGGAAGCTTACAGTCTCGACTGGACACAATGTTGGGAGAAAGAGTTAGCGGAATTTATGCTCTGGCTACAATTACCCGATTCTATTCCTGGTGTTCCTTCTATTGCCCCACAAACGGCAAAAAGGACGGAAAAGACAGTCAATATCATGATGAGTGTGATTTATCAGTTTTACGAGTTTCACGCCCGAAATCAGAGGATAGAAAGCCGAGAACTGTATCAAACTAGCTACCCAGTCCAGAGAAGGTATAAGTCACTTCTCTATGAGATGAAGAAAGATAAGAGGGTAAAAACTAAGAGATTAAAAGTCAAAGAACCTAGAACTTTTCCTGGGTGTTTAACTAAAGAAGAAGTCCAAACTTTAGTTGATAATTGTGCCAATCTTCGGGACAAGTTTTTAATTGTACTTCTCTATCACTCAGGTATGAGAATTGGGGAAGCTTTGGGGTTACGCCATAGTGATATTCACAGTGAAATGGGATTGAATGAAATCCATGTAATTCCCCGTGATGATAATCTCAATGATGCCAGAGTCAAAGATGGTGAAACAAGAATTATTAGCGTACCAAGACAAACAATTCAAGCTTATGAAAATTACGTTTTAGATGATGATTTTCCTGATGTAGATTCTGATTATGTCTTTATCAATATGTGGCGTAATGAAATCGGTTCGCCCATGAGATATTCTACTGCTCAAAGTTTATTTAGAAGGTTGAGTGAAAAAACAGGAATTGAAGCCACAGCACATTTATTAAGACATACCCACGCTACAGAATTAATTAGAGCAGGAATGGATTTAATTTATGTTCAAGAACGCTTAGGTCATGCCAGTATCCAAACCACAATTGATACTTATGTGCATTTGTTAAACAAAGACCAAAAAGCTGCTTACAAACAGTATTTAGCTAAGTGCGAGGAAGATTAAATGCAAAAAATATCGATATCAAAGTCTAAAGACAAAGAAATAGTTTGTCCTAGATGTTGCAGTATAAAAGTAAAAACTTGGGCAAAATCGAAAGCAAGACAACAATATAAATGTGATGATTGTGGTCGTTTCTTCTATAAAAATCCAAAATTACAGTCTGCTAAAGATATATTACCTTCGGATATTACTCCCAAAGAAATGCGAATATATGATATATGGGACTTAAGAGTTTTTGGGAAAGAAGCAACTACTGGAGGTTTATATACAGCTAATTTCTCAATGATTAATCCTGAATGGTTTAAAAAAACTGTGAAAGATTATATCTGGTATAATTCTTCGCAATATAGCACCAGCGAGCTTTTAAGAAAATTAACAGAGTTTAGACGTTTTTCACGATATTTAACCGAAAAAAGAGCGACAGTAAAACCGCAGGATATAGATAGATTATTAGTGATTGAAGCAATTAATTATGCTTCTCAAGACTTAAAAGTATCTAAATCATTATCTATCTTTATCACTACATTAAAGTATTTTTTTGAATTTTGTAATTCTAACAATCTCATAGAGATTAGCAGTAAACAATTAATTTTTGAATCTGATTATCCTAAAGCTGAAAGAAAAATAATTAAAGAAATTCCTTCTGATGTCATTAAACAGATACGTCAACATCTTGATTCTCTTCCAAAACCAATAAAAATAGCAATTAGTATTCTTATTGAAACGGGAATGAGAATATCAGAAGTATGTAGTTTAAAGCTAAATTGTATTAGCCAAGATTCAGATGGAGATTGGTGGGTTAGTTTATATAGAATAAAGCTTAAAAAAGAAGACAGATTATTTATTAGTAAAGAATTAGCTCAAAGTATTTTACAACAGCAAGAGTTTATTAAAAATAACTTAGGAAGAGATTTTAGCTATTTGTTTTGCAGCACAGAAGGTAGTGGATGGTTTGCATCCTATACTAATACCCCAAAAAGAAGGGCAAGTGTAAAAAGAGAACTTTCTCATTTTATTCCTGTTAAAAAACTTATCAAACAACCTTTAATAAGAGGATATCTTCATCAATTGGCTCACGAACATAACATTACTGATATTTCTGGTGAAATATATCCTGTTTGGAAGTGCCACAGATTTCGTCATACTCATCTAACAGATTTAGCTAGAAAAGGTATGGGCATCGCTCACATTATGCAGCGTGGCGGTCATGCTTCTCCTTCGATGTCTATGCACTATATTCACCTGACTAATGACGACCAGAAAAAGAAAATGAAAGAAGTGTGGGACAATACCCACTTCAACATGGAAGGTGAAATAGTAGCACCTGTTAATCCTGATTTAGACACAGCAGAAATGCAATGGATAAAGAAAGGAATGGGAGTACAAACTACAGATAATGGTTACTGTACTTTACTCTGGACACAGACTTGTCCCCATCAAGATTTACCTTGTAAAAGCTGTGGTAGTTGGGTAACAACTTTAGACTTCTTAGATAGCCATAAACAGGAATTAAAAGAGACAGAAAAAATTATCGAAAATGCTCGTCAAAAAGGCTATCAAAGACAGATAGAAAAGAACGTTCCCAGAGCGGAAAGACTCAAGAGAATTATCTCTGGAATGGAAAAACACAAAACCATGAGAGGTCTTGGTCATAATGAATGGGAGGAGAAAGAATAATGTCTCGCCCTAGTAACAACTCTAAAGGCAATCCAGAGCTATTAGTCAAAGCAGCAGCAGCTAAGAAAAAGATGCAGAAGAAAGACTGGAAAAAGCGATTCAACAAGTCTTAGATTCTGGAGAAACTATTACTTTTAACGCCATAGCAGAAGCAGCAGGATTATCTGTTAGCTACCTCTATAAATATCCTGAGATTAAAAATCGTCTTGCCGAACTACGCAACCAACAAAAAGCAGCTATTGGAGGAATAGTAAATAAAACTCCTCAGTTTCAACCAGCTACAGACAAGTCTAAAGCGGTAATTATTAGTAAATTACGACAAGAAAATCGTCGGTTACGTAATGAAAACGAAGACTTGAAAAAACATATTGAAATAGCTCAAGGTAAAGTTATCGAACTGCGTCAAGTAGAAGCAGAAAATAATCGCCTAAAGGCAAGAATAAAAGAGTTAGAACAATCTTTAACTAATGCCAAAGTCACGCCAATTAATCAGAAAAAACAGAGTGATATTAGCTCCAATATTCTGACTCAATTACAAGTGGTAGGAGTTAAGTTAAATCCTACCCTGACTAAGACTATTCATACAGCTTCAGATGAAATAGTATTAGATGCGATTGAAGCTTTAAAAGACCAACTTACTAAACAAGATATTCCTAATGCTGGTGGTTGGTTGAATAAGGCAATTCAAGAAGGTTGGACTAAATCTGAAACTATTCATCAACAACCAAATCAACCCGAACAAAAGATAGTTAAGGCTGGCGACAAACCACAAAAAGAACAAGTTAGTTTGACTCAACTTAAGAAACTAAGCAGTATTTTTAACAAAGATGAATGATAATCATTTACCTCCCACTAACATTGAAGCTGAAGAAGCTATCTTAGGAGGAATATTACTCGACCCAAAGGCAATTACCATTGTTGCTGATATTCTACCAGTAGAAGCTTTTTCTATTTCTACTCATCAACAGATATACAAAGCAGCACTCTTGTTACATCACAAAGATAAGCAAGTAGATTTGATGACTGTTTCTACTTGGCTATCAGACCATAAATTACTGGAAAAAGTTGGAGGTACAACTAAATTAGCACAACTGTTAAATCGTACTGTATCAGCCGTTAATATTGACCGCTACAGTCTCTTGGTTTTAGATAAGTATCAGCGTCGTCGTTTAATTGCTGCTGGTCATGAAATAGTCGATTTAGGATACGATACAGCAATAGAATTAGAAACAGTCTTTGACTTCGCTGAATCCAAGCTCTTCGCTCTAACTACTGATAAGAAAGATAAGTTTACTACTGAACCAATTAATGACTGTCTAGCTGATATCTTCAATGAATTAGAACAAGGTTCATTACCTCTTTTTTCTACTGGTTTAACCGACTTGGATTCTTTAATTGGTGGTTTAACTAAACAGGATTTAATTATTGTTGCAGCACGTCCGAGTATGGGGAAGTCTTGGTTTGCTTGTTACCTGGCTAATCACATTGCTATTAAAGAGAAAAAGCCAGTAGTCTTCTTTTCTGCTGAAATGTCCAGAAAACAGTTGACTAAGAGATTTCTAGCGATGCACACGGGCATTGACTCTCAAAGATTAATGAACAATGTCATCTATGAAGATGAGATGGATTCTTTAGTTAATGGTTTGAGTAATTTAGCTGAATTACCCATCGAGATTAATGACACTCCAGCCGAACAATTAACCCCTGCTAAAATTCGTTCTGAGTTGAGGAAAATCCAATCGAAAAGAGGAGAACTAGGATTAGTTGTACTGGACTACATTCAGAAACTAGGAGACAGAGCAGCAGGGAATAGAGCGCAAGTTATCGGCAAATATAGTGGGGCTTGTAAGGATATTGCCAAACAGTTTAACGTACCATTTGTTGTCTTAGCTCAAATTAACCGAGGTGTTGAATCTCAAAGTAATAAGCGTCCTGCTATGGCTTCCTTGAAAGACAGTGGAGATATTGAACAAGACGGCGATCTTCTTTTAATGCTTTATCGAGATGAATATTACAAGTCGGACACTGAGGATAATGGAGTGATGGAAGTAATTGTAGGGAAGAATCGCAATGGTGCTACTGGGACTTGTAAGGTTTTATTCGACCCATCAGTCGGAGCTTTTTGTGACTATACAAGCTAGAATGGTTAGCGTTATATAATTTGACTAACTACTCTAGCTTTGCATAAAATATTCACAACACTAAAGCTTATAATCAGCAAGCTTTATAGGCGTTATGGGTGTGATAAGGCAGGAACTGTCCTCGTTTCAGACTGCTGATGAGTCTAGCTCTACTAAAAATCCCAAAGTTAAACACTGCGGAGGTTTTCAGCAACTAGCTCAAGTGAAGCGTCAGAAACTTCAGGCGCAAAGGAGAAAAGAAAAATATAAAAATAAATTTACTGAAGTACTTAAGAAAAATGAAGTTGCTCAACAACAAGTAGGAAATGATTTCATTTCGTTTTAAAATCTAGCTTGTCTAGATTTATGGAAGTCTGATGAGTAATCCCGTAACTCAATTATCCGAGACAGAAACTGATGCTTTGTTGAAGAAAGTCAATCAACAATTGAACCTCAATAGTTTTGATGTTAACGATCATCAACTGATTCAACAAATGGTTGAATGTATGGGAGATCCGCGAGGTTTAGTTAGACTTGGATTTGCGGAAGCTTTGGGTGTAGTTGGTTTCCCAGCAGTTCCTTTTTTACGAGAAGCTTTAGCTCATCATTGTAATCCAGTAGTACGTAGAGCAGCAGCTAAAACCTTAAATCTAATTGCCGATCCTACGGCTATTCCTACCTTGATTGATGCCGTTTTAAATGATGATGATGTGGTTGTTAGAGGTTCGGCAGTTGGTGCATTGGCTCAAACAGGAGAAGCATCAGTACCACCATTAATTGATATTTTAGCGTCTCCAGAAAGTACTGAAACGATTAAAGGTCATGCAGCCTGGGCATTAGCTTTTATTGGTAATAAAGCTAGAGAACAATTGTATCAAGCATTTAACTCTGATTCAGCAGAAGTACGTTCGGCGGTAGTAGGAGCGATCGCAAAAGTAGCAGAGGAACAACGAGAAGAACGCGCTTTAAATTTATTGATTGATTCTTTACAAGATCCTGCCAGTAGTGTTAGAAGTGAAGCAGCAGCAGCTTTAGGTAATTTAGCCGAGCAATCGGCAATTCCCGATTTACTGAAATTATTGCAGCATAGTGAAGGAGAAAGTCGTAAAGCAGCAGCTTTAGCTTTGATGAAAATAGGCGATCCTGCTGTTTTAGAATCATTACAAACTGCTTTGGAGCGTGAATCAGAAGCAGCTATTCAACAGATAATTAAGTTAGCTATTACTCAACTAGAGAAGAAATTAGAATCAGATGATTGGAATTAAGCACAGAAATTTAATTTATTTTGATTGATTCAGTGGAAAAAATATGTGCTTGTATCTATCGGGATAGGAACAATAATTACTTTGTCATAATCTACAGAAGAAATTAAGCAAATATTGAACTGACTTTAAACAGCAAGATTTAGTGCGAGTAATGCCGTACCATAAGCAGCTTCTGTATTAATTGCTGAAGTTACTGGTACTTGTAAGTAGCGTTGACGAATTTTACTCCAAGTTAAATTTTTTGCGCCTCCTCCTGCCGTATATACTTGAGTTAATTTATCTGCACCTAGTTGTTGTAGTTTTTGATAGCCAAGAGCTTCAATTCTTGCCATACTTTCTAATAAACCATGTAAAAATTCTACTCGATTGCTGGGACGAGGTTGTAGTTTGGGTTCTAAATTTGGATCGTTAATTGGAAAGCGATCGCCTTGGCTCAATAAAGGATAATATTCTAAAAGGCTTGGTTGTTGGGAGTCTATTTTTTGAGAAAGATTAATTAATTCTTCGTCGCTAAAGAAGTGTCTTAAAACAGCGCCTCCTGTATTCGAAGCACCGCCAGTTAACCATAAGCTTCCTAATCGATGACTATAAATTCCTGATGAGGCATCATCTATTTTAGTTGTGCTGAGTAATTTTAAAACTAAAGTAGAGCCAAGGGAAGTAACTGCTTCTCCTGGTTGACTAGCACCACTTGCTAGAAAAGCAGCAATACTATCGGTTGTACCCGTACAAACTAAACAATTAGGAGATAAACTAAAGCGATGATCGCAAATATTTGGAGTAACGGAGTCAATTATTGTTCCAGGAGCTAGTATTTGGGGTAATAAATTACTAAAAGGCAAATTTTGTAGCCAATCGGGATAGCAAAGTCGTTCGACATCGTAACCTAATTTTAAAGCGTTATGATAATCGCTAATTCCTAACCTTCCATGTAATAAAAAAGCTAACCAATCAGCTTGATGTAAAAAATATTTAGCTTCAGTAAAGACAGTTTGTTTAGACCACCAAATTAATTTTGCCAGACTTGAAGTAGCACTTACCACAATTTGATTGTCGTTAGTAAGCTTTTTGATGGTTTCTAATACTGTCACTCCTCGTCCATCATTGTATAAAATTGGTTCATCTAAAGGATTACCATAAGCATCACATAATAACACTGTAGCGGAAGTTCCATTAATTGCGATCGCTTGAAGTTGTTTACGGATCTCAAGAGGAATTTGTTCAATTAATGAATATAAGGCTGTTTGCCAACTCAAGGCTAAATTATTTTTTGATAAATGCTCTAAAGAATACTGTACTGTTAGCAGTATAGTTTTGTCTCGCTCAATTACAATTCCTCTAGCACCAGAAGTACCAAAATCAATTCCTAAATAATAGTTCATCAACTATTCTCAAAATATTGTTGTCTTTTACTATGAAGATATTAAATTTTCTGTAATAAAAAATACATTATGTTAAAAAAAGCTACGATAGAGATAGAGCAAAATCTCCTCAATAGCAAGTTTAATCGCAGGAGGAAAAGTTATGACAGTCGAACTGAGTCAAGCTTTGTCAATCATCTTAGTAATTTCTCTAGCTTGTATAATTCTCTCTCCAATTCTTTGGTGGATTTTACCTAATCGCAGACAATCAATTTAATTGCTTTATCCTGGTTAATTGATGATGATTGAGACCTACGGTAGTGCGCTTCGCTTATGTTAATTGTTAATTATTCATCCCTCATAATTAGTAATTAGTCACTGCTAACTAAGATAATTGTTTAAGAGCAACTTGCTTGTGAAGATGAAATAAATGCTTATCCTTGATCTCAGCAGCACGTAACCCCTCAATAGTTTGGTGAAGATATTCCGCAGCAGAACCTAATTGTCCCCTAGCAGTAGCAAGACAATCAACAATTATTTCGGTAGATAAATTTTTAGCATAAATTGGCGTGTTAGGATTAATAGTAAAAGCGATCGCATTAATTACTTGTTGTCCAAAAAACACTTTTACCCAACGAGGAATATAAGAATCTGCCACCATTTCTCGTCGCCATAATAACAATAACTCTTTTTCAAGATGCTCGGCAGCGATAGAATAGGCAACTCCTTGACAGCTACCACCCCGTTCTAAACCTAAGACTAATCCTGGATTTTCTGGTGTACCCCGTCCTATCGGTGTCCACAAACAAAAACGTCGATGCCAACCGTAAATTTTACCAATACAGCGATTTTCATAGCGGATACAAGGATTCCAAATTAATGAACCATAACCAAATACCCATACTTCGGAAAGATTGGGTTTTTGGTGCAAAATTTCCTGAATCGATTGTTTTAACTGGTCTTCAGTTAGGATAGGTAAATTTAAAGCTGATTTAATTAGGATTTTTTGTAAAAGTTGAGATTTAAGATCGGCGCGAGTCAATCCCATAGATAAAATTAGTCAAAACAAATGATGTTATTGTAATGGCTAAAGAGAATTTTTGATTGCAACTTTGTATACTATGTATTAACTATAGATTAGGGTAATTTTATTGATCCTAACTTGAGCTTGGACTGTCATTGTTATACTAAAAACTCTAGAGCTTGGTGTTGTAAGTATACTTGAAGCGTATCTGGTGTAGTTTGTTGAATTTTATTTATATCCTGAAAAGGGTTTTTATCATTAGCCCAAAGCTTGCTGTCTAAATGGACTTCACTACCTTCCCATAGCAGTTGTAAGTGTTTCCCTCTACGTATAGTAAAGTTGGGGACTTTTTCTTCCCCATTTAAGCAACTTGCCAGATAATGCTCAAAGGTTTTTCGTTCTTCTTCGCTAACAAAAACAACGTCAAAGTATCCGTCGCATGGACTTCACTACCTTCCCATAGCAGTTGTAAGTGTTTCCCTCTACGTATAGTAAAGTTGGGGACTTTTTCTTCCCCATTTAAGCAACTTGCCAGATAATGCTCAAAGGTTTTTCGTTCTTCTTCGCTAACAAAAACAACGTCAAAGTATCCGTCGCCAGGATCTGCTGAAGGTGCAACACAAATGTTCGGACCAATATTTTGAATATTCATTGCTTCTATAAGTAGATAGCGACCAGAACAGTCTTGTCCGTCAAGTGTAACTTGCCACGTTTGTGCGCGGTAATTGCCAAGCATTGCTTTAAATGCATTAAGATCGTATTTCAATTCCTGATCACAACTACTGAACGAATGATCTTCTTTAGCAATTGAAACTAATGGCATCATTTGGGGAAACATACCAACACCCATAGCTTCAATGAAGTGCGTCGTACCCCAAGGAGCTTCTACTACACCTACATCAAACTTTTGGTGAGTTGCTGAAGTCCATCCAGCAATTAGCTTTTCTAATGAATCAGTTATACCGAGTGTCTTGGCTATATTATTAGCAGTACCAAGTGGCAATATCCCGATAGGAATATTTCTTCCGCTCAGATGTTGAGCTACTTTATCTATCGTACCATCTCCACCCGCGATCGCGACTAATTCACCTGGTTCAGAAAGTGCTTGAGGAAAATCATCTTCATCCGTAGATTGATAGGTAGGATCGTATCCTGCTTCTCGCAGTATCTGCAACAGTTTTTCTTTTGAGTGCTGTCCTTGCCCTGCGGTAGGATTATGCATTAAGGTTATATGCATGGCTTAGTATTAACAGACATTAGTTTGATTAAGATGTTGAGCTAGTTGCTACAGACTCCAGAAACTAATTTTTTATCCACCACTTCTCCAGTTAAACTAAAAGCGCGTGCTTCAGTTATCTTGACTTTGACTGTTTTACCTTGTAACTCTTCAATCTTACCAGGAAAGAAAGTGAGACGATTGCCTCTGGTTCTACCCATTACTTGAGTAGGATTTTTCGGATTTTCTGCTTCAACTAGAACTTCTTCGATCCGACCAAAATAACGTTCAGATCTTTCTGCTGCTTTAGTTGCGACTAAATGATTTAATCTTTGCAAGCGATCGCTTTTTACTTCCTCACTTAATTGATTATCCCATAAAGCTGCTGGTGTGCCAGGACGAGGAGAGTAGGCAGCAGTGTTTAATTGATCGAAACCAATCTCTTCGACTAGTTTTAAAGTGTTTTCAAATTGTGCTTCTGTTTCCCCAGGAAAACCAACAATAGCATCAGCACTAATGGCAGCATCGGGCATATATTGACGGATTTTAGCAATAATGGAGCGATATTTTTCTTGAGTATAACCACGCTTCATTGCTTTAAGGACTTCGTTATCTCCTGACTGAAAAGGAATATGGAAGTGTTCGCACACCTTTGGTAATTCTTGACAAGCTTTAATTAGTCTTTCGGTAAAGTAACGAGGATGACTGGTAGCAAAACGAATTCGATCTATACCTGGAATATCATGAACATAGTAAAGTAGATCGGTTAAGGTGTGTTGATGTCTTCCTGTTTCAGTACTACCAGGTAAATCTCTACCATAAGCATCAATATTTTGTCCGAGGAGAGTTATTTCCTTGTATCCTTGTCGTCCTAATTCTTCCATTTCTGCCCGAATTGCTTCAGGAGTCCGAGATTGTTCGACCCCTCTTACGTTAGGTACAACGCAATAAGAACAACGTTCATTACAACCATAAATTATATTCACCCAAGCAGTAACTGTACTATCCCGACGGGGTTTGGTAATATCTTCAACAATATGAATTGGTTCGGTAGCAACTACTTGATTGCCATCAAATACCTGTTGAAGTAAATCTTCCAGTCGATTAGCGTGTTGAGGTCCCATGACCAAATCTAATTCTGGAACGCGTCTTAATAGTTGTTCTCCTTCCTGTTGGGCAACGCATCCAGCTACAATTAGAGTTAAATCAGGCTGTTCGTGTTTTCTTTTTGCTTGTCTACCTAAATAAGAATAAACTTTTTGTTCGGCATTATCTCGAATTGTGCAAGTATTGTAGAGAACTAAATCTGCTTCATTGGGGTCTTCTGCCCATCGAAATCCCATTTCTTCTAGGATACCTGCCATGCGCTCAGAGTCGGCTTTATTCATCTGACAGCCGAAAGTAACAATGTTGTATCGTTTGCTGGCTTTATCCATAGCAATCTTATTGCGAATTGTATCTAAAAGAAATATTTACTTAAATTTTTTAAAGCAAGTTCTCTATTATATCATAATTTTATGCTCAGGAATATACTTGATTGTTGGTCTGATTGTTTCTCAGTAGTTCCACTTCATTAAACATCAAATGTTATTTTTCCTACCTCCTCTACTTCCGACACTTTCCATATTTTATAAATAATTAGGTTGACTTACTTAGAACCTTTTTAAGGAACTTAGCTTACAGTTGAATCGTCATTGATCGCAAGCTACCTTTTGTGGAGCAAAATAGATGAAAGCATCTTCGGGACTAGAGCATTTTCCACAATTCTTTGCTGGATTAGCTGTACTCTCTTTTTCCTTGGTTGTGAGTTCTTTTATATTTTCCAAAGCAATTAGTGACTTTAAACAAGCCAATGATGTTTTGGTAGTAACTGGTTCTGCTAAAAGACCAATTCAATCAGACTATATTATTTTACGTTTTTCTGTATCTAGCCAAGAGCCAACTGCACAAGCTGCCTACCAAAGCTTGAAAGTTCAAATGGAGAAGTTACAAGCCTATTTGCAAGAACAACAAGTACCAAATGATGTTCTTACTTTAAGTACTATTCAATCTGAATCTATCCCAGAAATTACAGCAAACGGGAGTGCAACGGGTGCGATTTTGGCTTATCGTCTAATTCAGCAATTGGAAATTCGTTCCAATGAAGTAGAAAGATATGCGAAACTCTCTCAGCAAGCAAATGAGTTAATCAACGAAGGAATTAACCTAGTTGTCGATCCTCCCCAATATTTATATACCAAACTCAGTCAACTGCGGGTAGAAATGGTTGCTGAGGCAACTAAAGATGCTAAAGCTAGGGCTGAGGCGATTAGTCAAAGTACTGGCAATCAAGTTGGTCCGATCCGAAGTGCTACAACAGGTGTATTTCAAATTACATCCCGTAACTCAACGGATGTAAGCGATTATGGGATTTATGATACTTCTTCCCTGGAAAAAGATATTACTGCTGTAGTATCGGTTCAGTTTGCGATCGCGAATTAATTAAACCTCTCCAGAAACCCTTATTTTTGCACCCTTTCATAATAGTTTCAGCATAATTATTGGAGATGTCTATTGAGTGAACTCCTCGCGAATTAAGTGAGTGAATCTAAAGAAGTATTTAATGTGTAACTAATTCATTTGTCATAACTATGGCTTTTTAGTCAGTTTCTATACAGATAAGATCTAAACTGGTAAGGTAGGCAAAAGTATTTTTAATCAGGTTATTAAATTAAATTTGTGTTTTGCCCACCCTAATCTTTGAATCTGAAACAAAGTCAAGCTATTCTCAATCAACAATCAACAACAAAGAAGATATTACACTTAAACTAAGATAATCATTCTAAATTAATAATGACTGCCAGATTTACGATGTTGAATTGCAGTAATTCCATGATTTTCTAGAACTTCACCACAATCAATTACCGCATAAATCAAAGTTCTATCTCCTGATTCCATCCGACTATGAACGGTACATTCTAGATAAGCTAAAGCTTCTTCAATAATTAAACAACCATTGCTAGCAGTTTTGGTATTTAAATTGTTAAAAGAGTTACTACTTTGATAGGAAAAGTTTCTTCTGACATTTCTACCTTCATTGAGGATATTCAGGACAAATTTATCGCCTGGATTTCTAATTAAATCAGCATTTTGTTCTTTGGCAACGGCAATCATCAAACCAGGAGGATTAAAAGTTGCTTGAGATACCCAAGAAGTGAGAACACCGCTATGTTGGTTATCATGAAAAGTAGTTAAGACACAGAGAGAACCGACAATTCTACCGACTGCTTGTTCGGTGCGATCAATTTGAGTTTCTGTAACAGCTTGTTTGGGAGTACGTAATTTTTTGGTTTTTTTCAGTTTTTGAGTAAATTCTCTTCCTGCTTGTTGGCATTCTTCTAAAGTAGTAGCAGTAGGACTAAAACGGACACGAATTGGTTCAAATCCCAAGCTGTAATGAGCATCTCTTAGTTTATTTTCTAACACATCGATCGCTTCACCACTCCAACCATAAGACCCAAAAACCCCTGCTAATTTAGTTTTGGCTGCGTTAGCGAGGATAATTCCTAAAGCAGTTTGAATTTGAGTAGGTGCATGACCACCTAAAGTAGGCGAACCGATGATAAAACCATCACAAGTTTGAATTGCTTGGGTAATTTCTTCAGTTGAAGCAAGTTCACAGTTAATTGATTCTACCGCTACTCCCGATTGTACCAATCCTTGAGCGATCGCATTAGCCATAGTTGCGGTATTACCATAAGCAGAGGCATACAAAAGAACTACTTTTAATTCTTGAGCTTTTTGCTGTTGACACCACTGACGATAATCATAGCTAAAGCGACTGAGGCTATATTTAATTAACGAACCATGAGCAGGAGCATAGATTTTATTCGGAAAAGCCGTAAATTTGTCTAAAGCAGTTTCTAACTGTTTGGTTTGGGTGGCGTGAAGACAATCAAAATAGAAACGACGGTCTTGGTCTAATTGTTTCCAATTATCATCAAAAATAGGTTCATCGCACAAATGTGCGCCAAAGAATTTATCCGTGTAGAGGATTTTACTTTGAGGATCGTAAGTACAAAATCCATCTACCCAACGAGGAGTTGGAACACTAATAAATTGTAGTTGATGTCCTTGTCCCAAATCTAAAGTATCCCCTTCTCTAACTACTTGAATGCGAGTTTGCCATTCGGGAAAAGTTAAGGCTGCTTTGAGGGCATTAACTGCTGGTTTAGAACAAATTATTTTCGCCTGGGGTGCTTTTCCTGCTAATACTTGTACCGTTGCCAAGCGATTGGGATTAACGTGCTGTAAGATGATGTAATCTAATTTGTGCCAGTTAAAAGATTTTTCTAAAGTTTCCAGATAAATTTGCGTAAAAGATTGTCCTGGTGGATCGATCAAAGCGATTTGATCTGCTTGAATCAGATAGGAATTTGAAGTTGTACCTTTTTGACGAGAATATTCAATTTCAAACTTTAATCTATCCCAAGTACGCGATCGCAATACTTGAGTATTATTGCCAATTGTTGCTACTTGAACGTCTCTTGTTTTAGCTGGTGTTGGTTTAATAGTTGCTTGTACCATGATTTTTAATTGTTGATTGTTGATTGTTGATTGCTTGTTTTTTGTATCTTTGAGATATTTTTTGTTCTGGATCGATGCCTTCAAAGGTAGGAGGTAGCCAAACTCGGACTACTAATAAAACGGCTAAAACTAATAAAAAGGAACAAGTTGCTAATACCTGAGTCCAAGGTGTTTCTAAAATTCCTTTGACAATGATTTCTCTTAAAACTGAAACAATGGAAACTTCGACGGCAACTCCAATCGAAACTCGATGTTCTTGTAAGTAAATGATTAATAATCGAAATAATTCAACTAAAATCAGCAAAAACAAAATATCTGCTGTAACTTCGGTAAAATTTAAAGGCGGTAGCAGAGAAATAAACATCTCTTGCAACTGAATTACCATGAAGCTGAATAAACCGATACAAAGTGAGACAATAATTAAGTCTTGGATAAATTCCAAAGCTCTAACTACTCCACCACTATTGAGTAATTTGTACCAGGGAGTTGGGGAAGTGTTAATCAGTTTTTGCATTGTAGTTAGTTAATTGTTGATAGTTTGTCCACAGCCTTTACACAGATAGAGTTATCGGTTGGTATTATTTTTTTGTTGATCGCGCTACGCGCACCTTCGGTGAGGTTGATTATTCATCCCTCATAATTAGTAATTAGTAATGATTTCCTACTTTGCGATGGTGAACTGCAGTTAGGGCATCTAGTTTGGCTACTCTGCCAGTTTGCACAGTACTATAAACTATCCAGTGATCACTACATTCGATGCGACTGCTAACTTCGCATTCAATATATGCAAGAGATTCAGCAATGATCGGTGAACCGTTATTAGCAGGTACAGTTTTAATTCCTTCAAATCTATCTGCACCAGGAGGAAAACGTTTGAGAAAATGTTTAACTAAGCCCTGATAATTACCTTCTTCCAAAACATTTAGCACAAAACGATCGCCGATGTGTAGAAAAGATTCAATTGCCCTGTCTTTAGCTACTGCGATCGCAATTCCTAGGGGATTCAAACTTGCTTGGGTTATCCAAGAAGCAACCATCGCACTGGAAATTTCACCTTTTTTGGCAGTAATAATATACAAGCCGTTGCTGATTCTGCCTAAAGCTTTTTCTAAACTGTTATCAATGGCTTTAATTTGTTTAACAGTGCGATCGCGGGTTAACCATTGTCCTAAATCTGTACCAGCTTCATCGCAGACTTGATTAATGATTTGAGTGGGAGATTCTTTGACTAAAATGGGTGGAAATGCTTCAGTTAAGCCGATTTCTTGAAATTTATTGCGTAAAGGATAAATGGGTTCATCTTCTCCGCCACCAGATTCAAATAGTGCGACCGCTTGTTTACTGTGTGCTGCTGCTAAAATAGTACTGAGAATAGCGTGGGCGTTTTGGTTTGATTGTGGTGGCATACCAAGGACTAAACCTGCTGCTTGGGAAACTAATTCCCTTACTTCTTGCGGTTCGGTATCGTTCCAATCGACTAATTCTACTGCAACTCCTGTTTTAGTAATCCCATGCGCGATCGCTCTAGCTAAATAATCACTGTAACCATAATCTTCACAATAAAAGATGGCAACCAAAGTATCTGTTTTAGTTTGTGCCTGACTCCATTGGCGATAGCGTTCAACTAATTCACCACGATGGTATTGTAGTAAAGGGCCATGTCCTGTAGCAATTGTACCCAAGGAAAGTTTTTCCATTCGTTTGATGGCAGCTAAAACTGAACGGGCATTGGGTTTCATTAAACAGTCATAGTAATATTCAAAGTCTGCCTCAATTAGTTCTAAATCCTCATCAAAAGTAGGTTCATCACAATAATGCATCCCAAACGCATCGCAAGTGTAGAGAATTTGAGTTTGATAATCGTAAGTAAAAATTGTATCGGGCCAATGTAAATTAGGAGCAGAAACAAATTCTAATTGATGTCCGTTACCTAAATCAAGGCGATCGCCATTTTTAACTATTTGATGTTTAAATGACTGATGCACCATGTTTTCTAAAAACTGAATTGCTACCTTCGCACCAACTACGGTAACTTGGGGTGCTAACGCCAAAACATCTTTAACCAAACCACTATGATCGGGTTCGGTATGACTAATAATTAAATAATCTAGTTGAGATAAATCGATTAAACCTGTAAGTAATTCAAGATATAACTGACGAAACTTAGCGTGAGAAGTATCAACTAAAGCTAACTTTTCCCCTTGAATGATAAAAGAATTGTAGGTTGTACCGTTTTGTAAGCCAAATTCAATATCAAAGCGATCGCGATCCCAATCCAGACAACGAATCGCAGTAGTTTCTGGCGCAATCTCGACAGTCTGTAAAGTCAGTCTACCAGTAGATTTAGCTGTTTGATCGATATCTGTGAGTGCAACCATGAGTAACTCCTTAGAAAGTAGTTTAAATTTCTTAAGGTTTCTTCTTCTATGTTTACGTGCAACTCACGGATTTGTAAAATGCTTATTTTTTAATACATTGATTAGTTATGCTTATTATTCATAGAATCAAGTATATGGATAATAAAAAATATATACACAAAAATCAATTAATGCAAGCAATTAATCAAAACTATAATGGCTTAACTTCTAGAAAGACGCTGTACTGCTTGACCCCCTAATAAATGATCTGCTTCGATTAATAAATCAGGAATTTTATCTGCATGAGGACTATTTTTTAGACAAGGTTGCAAATTAAACTGTTTAACTCGATCCGCTTTTGCACCTGGAAACCAATGCCCACCATTACCCAAAAGGTTATACCGCATCTTGGCATACTCTACCATGTCATAGGCTAGAGCTAAATTTCTCAACCATAAAATCACAGGGATATTAATCTTACCTGGTGTTTCTTCATAATTAGGTAACCCTACATTCCAAGTACGTACCCATTCCGATCCCAAAGTTGCGATCGCAGCTTGTTCAAGTCGTTCTACAATTGGTGATAAAATTGTTTCTGCTTGGTCTAGCAAAGATAGTGCTTTAAGATGTTCATCAAAATCTGATGGTCTAGCAGCCCCTAAACTAAGAGTATGAACTTGAGGATGGGACAAACAAAATAAATCGTTAAATACCATCGGACTGAGAGGCTGACAGAGTTGCACTAATTTCTGAGGCGGATCGTAGAGTTTTCCTCCTTTATCAGAAGGACTAATAATAAATACGCCCATATCTTGACATTGGGCAGCTTCGATGGCTAACCAATTATTTTGATTGATGTAATACCAATGAAGATTTACATAGTCAAATTGTCCTGTTTCAATCGTCTTGATAATAATTTGTGTCGATCCGTGAGTTGAAAAACCAATAAATCTCACTTTGCCTTCTGCTTGCAATTTTCTCGCTTCATCTAAACATCCTCCTGGGCGAAAACTCTGTTGAAAAGTTTCCTCATTATTGATGCCATGGAGTCCTAATAAATCAACATATTCTAATTTCAAAAATTTGAGAGATTGATGAAATTGTCGGCAAAATTCTTTCGGATCAGGTTGAGGAGATATTTTGGTTTGAACAATTAGTTTTTCTCTGGGTAATTTGGGTAAAATTTTACCTAGTTGCATTTCCGAACTTCCATAACCTCTAGCCGTTTCGATATGATTAATCCCAACATCAAAGGAACGACGAATAGTTGCCTCCAGATTGCGTTGATTATCTCCAGGAATTTGCCATTGAGGTAGATCTTGCCATTTGTATTGATATCTCATGCCCCCACAGGAAAACACTGGCATTTGTAATTCTGTCCGTCCAAACCGTCGATACTGCATTGTCAGTCAAAAAAAAATATCACTAAAAGTATCAAGTTTATCTTAATATTTGTTTTACAATTAAGGTGAGTTAGCTTAAACATACGATCTAGAATTTAAACTTCAAGCTAATAACTCAATTTATTTTGTGGTGAACTAAATTGAAATTTTATGGCGATTTATTAGCAAAAATATGCTGGAGCAATTACTCCAGCCTTTATAACTAAAAATTATTTCAAGTTGCAACTCGTTAATTAAAATTAAACAAAAATGTTCTAGCAAAAAAAGCTGAGACTATAGTAAGTAATAACACTAAAATAATAATAGCCCAGTTTTTATATTTGTTAGTTTGAGTTTGCTTAGTTGTTAATCCTTGTTGTTCTTTTAATTGAATTTGTAAATTATCTAACAAAGTTTCTTGCTCTTCTAAGTCATTTTGAAGCGTTTCGTTACTAGCTATTGTTTCGGACAATTGTTTTTCTAATTGACTATTTTGTTGTTGTAAGTTTTCTTGATTGTTTTTTTCGATTTGAAGTTTTTGTGTTAGTTGATTAATATTATTTTCTTGTGTTTGTAACTTCTGTTGTAGTTGCTCATTATTTTGTTCCTGTTGTATTAGTTGTTGTTTAATTTGAGTAAGATTATCTTCTTTACTTTGTAATTCTTGTTGTAAGTTACTAACAGATTGTTCTCGTTCAGTTAGCTGTTGTTTTAAGGTTTGGTTTTGTCCTAATTCTTGTTCTAAGACAGCTTGTTTTTCGGCTAACTGTTGCTGTAAATCTTTGCTAGATTGCTCTTGAGTTTCTAACTGTTGTTGTAATTGATTAATTTGTTCTGATTGTTGAGTAACTTGTTGTTGTAATTGAACCAAGCTATCTTCTTTACTTTGTAATTCTTGTTGTAAGTTACTAACAGATTGTTCTCGTTCAGTTAGCTGTTGTTTTAAGGTTTGGTTTTGTCCTAATTCTTGTTCTAAGACAGTTTGTTTTTCGACTAACTGCTGCTGTAAATCTTTGCTAGATTGCTCTTGAGTTTCTAACTGTTGTTTTAGTTGAGCAAGATTATGTTCTGTGGTTTGTAGTTGTTGTTGTAAATTATTAGCAGATGTTTCTTTTTCGGCTAACTGTTGTTTTAACTGACTAATTTGTAGTTCCCAATCTTCAGCTAATTTCTTTTTCTTTTCGTTATTTTTTATTTGTTGAGCTTTTTCTAATTGTTGTTCTTGTTCTTTTAGTTGTTGCTTAATTTTTTCAATCAAATCATTTTTTGTTTCTAAATCTTTGTTTAATTGGGAAATATTTTCAGTTTGTTGAATTATTTTTTGATTTAACCCTTCAATATCAGAAATAGTACTAGTTTCAGGAGCAACTCCACCAGTTAAGACTGTAATCTGAGGATTGTTATCAATAGATTCAAAAGCAATAGTTTGATCTGCATTTGTACTAGCGATCGCGAGAGTTCCATTAGCTAAACTTTCAATTAATTCTGATTTATTTAAACCAGTTGCCTTCACTATTTTATTAAAATTTTCTAAAGCCGAAGGTGTTAAAGAAATGCCAATTTGTGATTTTCCAATGAGATCTGAAGCTGAAGATTTAGTAGCGGTTGCGCGTTTTTTTCTTGCCATAATATTTACCTCCGAATGCTTTAGTTAAGAACAATTGTGCTGAAATAATAAGATTTTATCAATAAAGCGACTAAAGCTATTAATGCTAATGATAACAAGACATTACTGATTAAATTATTGCTTTGATTATTTCTTTCTAAAATTATTTGCTTTAATTGTTCTTCTAACTGACTAATTTGTTGATTTTTAGCAGATAGTTCTTGTTGTAAAGATTGAAATTGATTATTTTGTTGTTTTAGTTGTTCAATTTGAGTTTGGTATGATAGCAGTTGTCTTTGCAACTGAGAATAAGCTTCTTGATCGACTACATTTTCTGACTGGATTTGACTTGATTGACAACTAGAAAAAGATAAATTTTCTGCTTGATTGCTCGCTTTCGATTCTGTATCAAAATTAATATTTTCTTTAGCTTCAACAGCAGCAATTGTAATCTCGCCTTTAGCTATTTTTTCAATCAAATTAGATTGAGATAATTTTAGCTGTTTAGCAATTTGTTCTAAGTTACGAAAAGTGCTTGGAGAAACAGGAATATTTAATTTTGTTTTAGTTACTGCTGAATCTCGCGAGTTACGACGTCTTCCCCTAGCCATATTATGTCTATTTTAGTCACAAAGAGACTGTGAAAATTAGTATATGGCAGTAGGTGTAATTAAGATAGCCAGCTTTATAATTAAGTAATCATTCTTATAAATTAGTCTGTTTGGTTCAATCTTGCCAAAAAAAAAGGGCAATTTCAAAAAACCAATTTTCTTTTTGCCCTGATTTATCGTAATAATTAATAAATTAAATTACTCAAACGAGTATTTAATGCTTCTCTAGCTTGTTCGCGGTCATCAAAATGAATTTTTTCTGTTCCTAAAATCTGATAATCTTCATGCCCTTTCCCTGCAATTAACACTCCATCTCCTGGTTGTGCATCACTAATTGCCAAATAAATTGCCGAAGCGCGATCGCTAACTACAATAGAATTAGCAGACTCAGGAATACCTGCCAAAATATCAGCTAAAATCCTTTGCGGATCTTCGGTACGAGGATTATCTGAAGTAACTATCACTACATCGGCTAAATCAGCAGCGATTTTACCCATAAGGGGGCGTTTAGTGCGATCGCGATCTCCTCCACAGCCAAAGACACAAATCATTCTGCCTTTAATAAAAGGACGTGCTGCTGTGAGAAGATTTTCTAAACTATCGGGAGTATGAGCATAATCAACAATCACGCTAACATCTTGGCGATCGCTAAATTGCACTCTTTCCATTCTGCCTGGCACACCGTTAAATTGAGGCAAATGTTCGGCAATGGTAGCTAAATCAACACCTACATTTAAAGCTGCGCCTACTGCTGCTAGTAAATTAGAAAGGTTAAATTGACCGACTAATGGCGAACTAAAAGGTATTTCGCCAACAGGAGTATGTAAAATACCGCTAACTCCATTAGGTTGATAGTTTAAATTGCTGGTACATAAATCAGCCGAAGAATCGCTCACACTGTAACTCCATACCCGATTGCGATCCAACTTTTTAATCAAACGCTCACCATAAATGTCATCTAAATTAATAATAGCTTTGCCTGGGAGATATTCAGGACTAAACAATAAAGCTTTGCAGCGAAAATAATCTTCCATATCGCGATGATAATCGAGATGATCTTGAGTCAAATTAGTAAAAACAGCCACCTCAAAAGCACAATTTTTCACTCTTCCTTGCGCCAAAGCATGGGAACTTACTTCCATGACTGCATATTTATTGCCTGCTTCAACTGCTTCAGCTAGCTGAGATTGCAACTCAACTGCAAACGGAGTAGTATGTAGTGCAGTTTGTTGATAGCCAAGCCAACGAGTATAAAGAGTACCAAATAAAGCTGTCGGTAACTGAGATTTACTTAAAAAATATTCAATCAGATGAGTTGTCGTAGTTTTGCCATTCGTTCCTGTTACTCCGATCAACTTAAGTTTTTTCGCAGGATATTCATAAAAAGCAGCAGAAATTGAAGCACAAGCAGCCACCATATCTTCCGCCTCAATTATACAAGCATCCTGGTTAGGAGGTTGTTTAGCTACTGCTTGAGGAGTAACCAAAGCTGCTACCGCACCTGCTGCTACTGCACTTTGCCAAAATTCACCTCCATCTACTCTTGTACCTGGCATCCCAATAAATAAATCTCCTGCTTGACAAGCATGAGAATTGGTACACAATCTTTTGACTTCGGTATCTAAAGCAGAATGTTCGGAGATTTTTCTCACACCAGAAATTTTCAACAGTAACTCACGCAGTTTCATCATTTTGATTTTTCAGTTGAGTAAATTTGGATGATTGGATGATAGATATTATTAGCTTGTTCCTGATTGATTGTGGCTATATTTGTAGATTGATTAAATTAAATATTTCTGTAACATTTGTTCCAATTGTTTAACAGAAGCGCGAGGAGAAAGACGGGGTAAGGGCTTTTCTCTATCTTGTAATTTTTGACACAGTACAGGAATTTCATATTGGTAAACAGCAAACCAATCTTCCCTAGTAGTAATATCACGAATTTCTAAAATAAATTTGGGCTGATTTACTTGAGTTAATTTTTCTTGTAATCCTTCACACAAATGACAGCCAGGCTTACTATAAAGAATTAAAAACGTTGAACCCATTGAAGATAATTGTATTTAAATATTTAAAATTATATATTTTTTGTTACTAACCAAGTTAGACTTAACCTTACTAATTACATGAGTTATGGCAATCCTCGAAGATTTGTGAACATAAGTTATTATCAAAAGGCAGAAGTCAGAAGGCAGAAAGTATAAAGTAGGTTAATATTTTTTCATGAATGATTGAGTACTGCTATATAAATAATTTATAAAAATAATTAAGTTTAGAGATTGTTCGTTAATTAAAAATTGCTTTGTTTTGCGCACGGAACATTTAAAATTAAACAATCGTCTAAAAACTACTGCTTATTTTTATCGCATCAAACGTAGCTTACGGGAAAAGAAAATATCTGCTACGTTAACTTTTTGGCTCATAACATTAAACAAAAATGACAATAGAAAAAACAAACAAGCAGACTCTGAGTTTCTGCCAACTCTGGAATATGAGTTTTGGTTTTTTTGGTATTCAATACGGTTGGACTTTACAAATAGCTAATACGAGTGCTATTTATGAATATCTTGGAGCTAATGCCGAACAAGTTCCTCTTCTTTGGTTAGCTGCACCGCTAAGTGGTTTATTTGCTCAACCAATTATTGGTTATTTTAGCGATCGCACTTGGACTTGTATTGGTAGAAGAAGACCTTATTTTCTGATTGGTGCTATTCTTAGTTCGATCGCACTAGTTTTAATGCCTAATTCTCCTAGTCTGTGGATTGCAGCAGGTTTGTTGTGGATTTTAGATACTTCTTTTAATATTAGTATGCAGCCTTTTCGGGCTTTTGTATCTGATTTATTACCCAAACAACAAATTACTAAAGGATATACAATCCAAGGATTTTTTATTGGCTTTGGAGCAGTTATAGCTTCTTTAACTCCATTTTTTCTCAATCACTTTTTTGGCATAACTAACAGCAGTACTTCTGAACATACAATTCCTTTAACTGTAAAAATATCCTTTTATTTAGGCGCAATCATTTTATTATTCACTGTATTTTGGACTATTTTTACTACAAAAGAAAATCCTCCAAACACCATTGAGCATAATAGTCAATCTACAAATCAATCATTGACAATTATTGGACAAGAAATTCTGCTCCTCATTAAAACCATGCCTAATACTATGAAACAATTAGCAGGCGTGCAGTTTTTTACGTGGTTAGGAATGTTTTGTGTCTTTCTCTATTTGCCAACTGCGATCGCTCATCATATTTTTGGTGCAATAATAGAAGGTTCTCCTTCATATACGGCGGGAATTGAATGGGCAGGATTTTGTATTGCTGTTTATAACGCAGTGTGTTTTATTTTTTCTTGGTTTATTCCGAAAATTGTTCGAGTTACCAGTCGTAAAGCAACCCATTCTTTGTGTCTCTTCTGTGGTGGTTTAAGTACTATTTCTTTGTTATTTATTCATAATCAGTATTTGATTCTAATACCCATGATTGGCTTTGGTATAGCCTGGGCTAGCATTTTATCAATTCCTTATGCAATTTTATCTGATAGTTTGACAACCAAAAATACAGGTTTTTACTTAGGTATTTTCAATACATTTATTGTAGCTCCGCAAATTGTAGCTTCTTTAGGTTTGGGTTGGGTGATGGTGAACTATTTACATAGCGATCGCTTATTAGCGGTAGCCTTGGGAGGTGTTTGTTTAGTTTTAGCTGCCTTCCTAGTTAAAGGAGTTGAAGATCCTGCAAACAATAACCAGATCGATCCAGAAGTTACTTGTTGCGATCTTATTTCCTAAAAGTCTTAAATGCAGTTTTGTAGAACTAGGCTTCGCTTGACTGCTTTATTGCTCAATTTACTGAGATATATTTTACTTCTGCACCCTTGGGCCTCTACCTGTTTAAGAACTGCTGTAGCTAAATCAAAAAAAAATCAGACTGTACTTTGCGATCTCGGCACAGCCGAGGCGCGTAGCGATCGCTATAGTTTTCTCCTAAAAGATTGGACTACCATTTTAAAGCACCTTAATCAAATATAAGTAGTAATAGTAGCGTTATTAGTAGCTCGGTTTTTTTGAGTATTATTGCCAAACAAAACAATCTTAAAATTAATACCCATTTTTAGTTATATTAATGTGTCACTACTGAAATTAATATGTCACTTTAATGGCATTTTTAAATAAAATTCTGCTTAACTTTATTGACGCGATATTACTATGAATAGTTTGACTAAGGCTGAAACACCAATCAAAGATATCACAATTGCTCTAGAACGAGATGTGTTTTTACGTACCTTAATTCGAGAGTTAGCAGGTACATTACAAGATATAGTCGGTTTAGAAGAAGCGTCAGGATTTATTAGTGTAGTGGGTCAAAACATGGGAAGGCAAATCAACCACGACTATAAAACGGCTCTAGAAGTATCTTATCTAACGCGAGAACAAGTAGCTGATGTTTTGGTAGATTTGAAGAAGCGAATCCAAGGTGATTTTTATATTATTGAACAAACAGATGAAAAAATTGTTTTAGGAAACCGTGTTTGTCCATTTGCCGAAAAGGTAATTGATCGCCCGGCAATGTGTATGATGACTTCTAATGTTTTTGGTTCTATTGCAGCAGAAAATTTAGGGTACGCCAAAGTAGAACTAAAAGAAACGATCGCAATGGGTGCGCCTGAATGTCAAGTGGTCGTTTATTTAAAACTCACACCAGAAGCAGAAGAAACTCAAGGAAGAGAATACTTTAAGGGAGACAACGAGGGATGACCCCCGAACAGTTTCTCGAATTCGCTAGACCCCTACCAGAACCTATGTTCCTAGTTACAAGTTCTGGTCAAATACTAGCTGCCAACCTTTCATTAACTAAGATTTTGGGGCTAAATCGTCAAATTATTCAAGAAAAGACGCTCTTTGAGGTTTTCAGCGATCCTGCCGATAAAATTAAACAGTATCTGCGTGCTTGCTCAAGCAGTAGAGAAATGGTAATTGGCTCATTAACGTTGAATAATAATGGAGAAACTTATTTATATCGCTGTGAAGGTGCGGTAATTCGCCCTTGGTCACCAGAATCACCAGCACTTATTTTGTTGCGCTTCAAAAATAGGGAATCCGCTAGTAGTCGATTTACGCTGTTAAACAAAAAAATTGATGAATTAGCCAAAGAAATTCGACAACGCCAACTAGCAGAAGAAGAACGAGCTAAACTTCTGGTGCAGGAACAGAAAGCACGAGCAGAAGCTGAAAAGCTTAATCGATTGAAGGATGAATTTTTATCAAATGTTTCTCATGAATTACGAACTCCCCTGAATGCCATTCTTGGTTGGTCTCAGCTTCTTCGCACGAGAGAGACAGATGAGGTAACCAGAAATCGTGCTTTGGAAACAATCGAGCGCAATGCTAGATCTCAGGCGCAGTTGATTGATGATCTTTTAGATATTTCACGTATTATTACAGGTAAGATTCGCCTCAATGTACAAACGATTCAGCTATTGTCAGTGATTGAGGCAGCAATTGATACAGTAAGACCTGCTGCCGATGCCAAATCCATTCGGATTCAATCGGTGCTAGATCCAGCAGCAGGACCAGTTTTAGGTGACCACGAGCGGTTACAGCAAATCGTTTGGAATCTCCTTTCCAATGCGATCAAATTCACACCTAAACACGGGCGAGTTCAGGTTTACCTACAACGCATTAATTCTCATATTGAAATTGTCGTAACAGATACGGGTCAAGGTATCAGTAGCGAATTCCTTCCTTACGTCTTTGAACGGTTTCGCCAAGCAGATATTTCCATTACTCGTTCCTTTGGTGGACTGGGGTTGGGTTTAGCTATTGTCCGTCAATTGGTAGAGTTGCATGGTGGCACAGTTCATGCTGAAAGCCCAGGACCAGGACAAGGCGCAACGTTTACAGTAAAACTTCCACTGATGGCGGTTAGAGCGACAGTAATTGAACCAGAACGGGTGCATCCAGTGGTAGGAGGCAGCGTTCCTTTTAACTGCTCCTCTCAACTAGATCAATTGAAGATACTGATTGTAGATGACGACCCAGATATGCGGGATTTACTGATCTACACAATCGAAGTTTGTGGAGCAGAAGTCATTGCAGCAGCTTCAGCAAACGAAGCAATCTTATTATTGAGCGAATCTTCACCACCGTTTGATATCTTAATCAGTGATATCGGAATGCCAGATCAAGATGGTTATGCTCTGTTGCGTCGAGTCAGAAGACTAGAACCACAACGGGGAGGTAAAATTCCTGCGATCGCTCTAACCGCTTATGCCCGAACCCAAGATCGCACGGCTGCCCTTTTAGCAGGCTTTCAATCCCATATTGCCAAACCCGTTGAACCTGCTGAATTAATCGCAGTGATTGCAAATTTGGCTGGACGAATTAGAGATATTTAAGACAACCATAAAGCTATTACTGCCCCGTTGTCCGAACCATTGAGTTTAGATACGTATTTAAAGAGTTGATGAAGTAGCTTGATTTGAGTTTTTGGGTAGGAGTAGAGTGGTGACTAATGGACGGATTTTGGACGGATATCGTCATTCTAAGGTACTAGGTTGTAGGCAAAAGTCCTACTAGCTATATAAACTATTTTACGGGTGCAGTAGGACTCGAACCTACAACCTACGCCTTAGAAGGGCGGTGCTCTATCCATTGAGCTATGCACCCAAACAGAAACTATTGTATCAGAAGCTAGTGGCTCTATTTACGGAGCTACCTATTTAAAGAGTAAAAACTGACCGTGTTTAACCACGGCTTTTTATTATACAGGATTTATTTAAAATGCAACAATCGGCTTTCTAAATCTGCTAAGAAAGCCAAGTAGGTAGTAATTATTTATTGTTCAATTCTGACTCGCTTCGTTACCATTGTAATCCCGTCTCCCCTGACTAAAATTGCAGACAACCAATGGTTTTCAGGTAGACGAGGAGCAGTTACCAACTTGTAAATCCCGCCCGCAGGTAAAGCTTCTAGTTCAAGATTACTAGGATTTAAATAGCGATCGCTTCCTGTTGGCTCTTCTACTGTTGCACCTAATAAAACCTTATCTTTTAGGGGTTCGGTGACCACTACATCAAAATTATATTTTTCTCCTACTTTGACTGTTTCTGGTGCAATAACCTCTACTTCAGGAGGATTATCCCCCGTAGTTATTTGAGTTTGCTCAGATAAAATTTCTTGGCGAACTAATTTTTGCTCTTGAAAATACTGACGAGAGTGTAAAGTTGTATCAAGGTTCATCGTTCTACCCTGAGATTGACTTGTCCCTTGAATTTGAGTTACTGTTTCAGCTACTAATTGATCTCCTGTTTGTTGCCAAGATTTAATTGTTGTGGTGTATTGCAATTGAGGATAAGTCTTCCATAGTGAAGTTAAAGCTTGAGAAAGAGAAGTAGGAGTTAAACCGTCTGTATTAGTAAAATTAGGGCTGTAATATTCCATTACTGCTTTTAAATTTTGATTGTTAGCAGCCGTATCGATTTTGGTAATAGTTTCTTGTAGTGCTGCTGGTGCATTCGCAGAATTTTCTGCTCGGATTGAATTATTTACTCCCCAACTAAGTAATAAAAAGACTGACAAGCCTAAAGATTTAACCCAGTCGCTAGATAATACATTTCTTTTTTTCATAGTCTTGATTTGGCTTTGAGCAAAGTTTATAGAATCTTTAACTTATTAAAACAGATTCTTAACGCAACCTTCATTCTTGCGGGTTCAAAAGAAAGCACAATAAAATAAAAAAGTAGGTAAGAAAATTTGAGCAAATATTAAATAAATATAAAAGTTATTTTTAGGGAGGTCTAATTTTTTTATTGAAATAAACATTCATAAGTGAACTGCATCAGTCGTCAGGATTGTTGCAAAAACTTAAGTTTCTTCCGCTCCAAATTAACTTTAAATTTCTCCCTCACACAGCCACAGAGAACAATGAAACTTATACTAACCAGGCTTCTCTCTGGCAGTATTTTGTGCTGCCTTTGTTTAAATTATCCTGCTTGGGCAGAATCAATTTATTCTCAACAATCAAAACCAACTGAGCCAATCTTTTTATCAGCAAAAACACTGAGCGATCAAAATTACTCAATTTTAGCTGCTGATTCAGATTTAAATTATCCAACTCTTAAATATTTTCTCTCGATTGATAACACAAAAGACATTTATAGAATTAATAGTATAGATAATTGGTCTGTAAATCGCAATAGTTTTAGTCCTAATTTAATTACTTCTGATTCTAAACCTTTATCTTTAGAAAAAGCTCCTTTTACTTATCATCAACAACAAGGAAATCTTGTTTTAGGATTTCAAAATACTTTTTGGTCAAGCGAAAATAAAGAAAAATATTGGGGTTTAACTGCGGTTGAGACTTGGGGAGCGGAAAACAATCATAATTTAGTTCAGTCTAATTCTTCTTTTCCTTCTTTACCAAAGGGAACTAGTTCCTTGACGGTTTCTGGTGGCGGGAAAAAAAATCTTATCGAAAAAACTGATGTCTTGGGAGAATTTCCTGATTTTCGCGGTGGTGTTGCTTTTCAACAAGGAGTATCTCAAGACGTTACTGTAGGTGTTGGTTTTGTTTATGACAATTTAGTTTTAGGTTTTACTCAATTATCTTATAAACCAAGTAACTTACCCTTGCAAACCAATATTTCTGTAAAAACAGGAAAAGAGGGAATTGAGTTACATTCTCATCTCAACTTTAAGCCATCTGATAACTTTGTTTTGAATCTTTATACTGATGAACAGGAACAAAAATTCGATCTCAAATGGGGAGTCGCATCTGGTTTAACTTTGACAGCTAAGGGGAACAGCGAACAAGATTCTCTTGAGGCAGCAATTGCATCTGAGAATTTTGTTTTAAACTTTTATACTGACGAGCAGGAACAAAAATTCGATCTCAAATGGGGAGTTGTATCTGGTTTAACTTTAACAGCCAAGGGAAATAGTAAAAAGGATTCTCTTGAAGCAGGAATTAAATTTGCTGTCAAAAATGAAAATTTTGCGCTTAATGCGATCGCGGGACTGGACAATCAGAATAATTTCCAGTGGAATATTACTTCTCAATTTGACAATTTAAAATTAGCTTATGTAAGTAATACATTCAAAACCCACTCAGAATTGAGTTACGATGTTTTAACTTTAAAAGACTCAGGTTTAATTTGTTCTCTGTTTGTTAACTATGAAAGTCGTGAAATTAAAAAGAACGATGAATATTTAACAATTGCAGGTTGGCGAGTCGCTTCTGGCGAAAAATTTGGTAATCATCAAAATAGTTGGCAATTTAACTTTGGTTATG
Source organism: Stanieria cyanosphaera PCC 7437 (assembly GCF_000317575.1). Classification (NCBI taxonomy): domain Bacteria; kingdom Bacillati; phylum Cyanobacteriota; class Cyanophyceae; order Pleurocapsales; family Dermocarpellaceae; genus Stanieria; species Stanieria cyanosphaera. Next base: position 4,376,473 of record NC_019748.1, read on the forward strand.
GCGTTGGTTCCCAGGGGAAAGGAGTTGTTGCTTCTGCTGCTACTGCGGTTTCTTCCGATTTATTTTTGAAACTGACTTTGCAAGAAGTATCAGTGGTTTCTAACGAATTAAATTTTAAGTTAGAACTTGGAAAATAATTAAGTCTTAACCTTTGCTGCAATGATTTTTTTGGTACTTAGCAGTAGATAGACAAAATCTTATGTATATATTTGTTGTACGATCTAGTGAAATAAGACTAAGATTTATCAAGATTTACAACTAAAAATTGAGAGGTTTTAATTCATGCCATATACCGAAGAAGACGGGGGAAGACTCAATAATTTTGCTGTCGAACCAAGAATGTATACAGCCGAACCCCCGACTAAAACTCAACAACGCAACTATTTAGTTTTTGGCGTACTTGCTTTGTTGTTGATCGGTGGAGTAATTTCGGTAGCAGTGTTTGCTTCTAACGCAAGTTAAACGATTAGAAAAAAAATTAGTACGATCAACCCCGTGTTTTACAAACAGTTGGCTAGCGCGGGGGAATTTATATTTTTTTTGGTGTAAGTAAATTATTAAATTCAAAATTGGAGGGAAATAATCGTCAAATGTGGAAATCTTTAATTGCTAGTTTATTAATAGTTGTAAGTATAGTTCTTTCTAGTTGCTCGGCAGGAGTTAGTGGATTACAAAGTTATGTTAATCCTAGTCAAGGATACGAATTTCTTTATCCCAACGGTTGGATTCCAGTTGATTTAAAAAAACCTTCTCCTGGTGTAGATGTAGTATTTAGAGATTTAATTGAACGTGGTGAAAATCTGAGTGTAATTGTTAGTGATGTTCCTGCTGATTCTACTTTAGAAGAACTGGGAACTCCTTCGGAAGTAGGTTATCGTTTTTTTAAAATGATGAATAATCCTGAGTTTGATCGTCAGGCTGAATTTCTAACGGCTGAATCGAAAGACAGAGATGGAAAAACTTATTATCTTCTAGAATATGAAGTAGAATTACCCAATCAACAACCAAGACACAATGTTGCTAGTGTGGCAGTTAGTCGGGGTAAGTTGTTTACTTTTAATTTGTCAACTACTACTGATCGTTGGTCAAAAGTTCAAGACACCTTTGAAGTAGCTGCCAGATCTTTTACAGTTAGATAATTGTTGCTTGTGAGTGTACCAGTTTTTGTTTTAGCGTCAGCTTCTCCTGCCCGAAAAAAATTGTTGCAATTAGCAGGAATAGAACCCATAGTTTGCAGTAGTAATTTTGACGAATCTCAAATACAGTCTGAAGATGCAATTGAATTAGTCGAGACTTTGGCTAAGTGCAAAGCTGAAACTGTGGTAAATCAATTTTCTGATGCTTTAATTTTGGGCTGTGATTCTGTGTTAGAAATAGCAGGAAACATTTATGGCAAACCAGAATCTCCCCAAGACGCGATCGCTCGATGGCAAATTATGCGCGGTAAAGTAGGAATATTGTATACAGGTCATGCTTTACTAGATTTAAGACAAAATCAACAACTGGTTAGTTGTGGCATTACAAAAGTTTATTTTGCTAACCTTAGCGGTCGCGAAATAGCAGCTTATGTTGCTAGTGGAGAACCGCTTAAATGTGCAGGTAGTTTTGCTTTAGAAGGAAAAGGCGGATTGTTTGTTGAGAAAATTGAAGGCTGTCATAGTAATGTGATTGGTTTGAGTTTGCCTTTGTTGGCGCAAATGTTGGCACAATTAGGTTATAGTGTCACCGATTTTTGGCAAAGTTAATCTTTAATCAGGACAACATCAACGTGGATTAAAAATTATGGAATTAGCAAACCGTCAATGGTGGGTAGAACGTTGGTTGGAATTACTTGATTCTTATCGTTTTAAAAAACGTCTCGAACGAGGTAGAAACTACGCCAGAGAAGGTAATGTTCTCAGTATTGAGTTTGTGGGTTCACAAGTATTAGCCAAAGTGCAAGGAAGTGAAGCCCAACCTTATCAAGTATCATTGTCCCTAGCTTCTTTTACTGATGAAGATTGGAGTTTTATTACTCAAACAATGTCTGAAAAAGCAATTTTTTCGGCTCAATTATTAGCTGGAGAAATGCCTGCCAATATTGAAGATGTCTTTACGGCAAATGGTTTGAGTTTATTTCCTTTTTCTTTAACCGAAATTCGTTCCCGTTGTAGTTGTCCTGATAAAGCTAATCCCTGTAAACATATTGCTGCTGTTTATTATCAATTGAGCGATCGCTTTAGTGAAGATCCTTTTGTTTTATTTCAACTGCGAGGACGTACTAAAACTGAAATTTTGGATACACTTCGGCAATTACGTAGCAATAAAGTTAATTCTGAATCAAACACTTCTTCATTAGACTCAACCTCAGATGTAATTGCGACAGAAAAGTCATCTCAATCAACCAAAACAAAAACTTCAGAAAACACTGATTTAAAAAATTTTTGGCAATATAACGAGCCTTTAGAACCCTCTTTAGTAGTTATTACTCCTCCTACTGAAGGTAAAATTATTTTGGATTTGTTAGGAGAAATTCCTTTAGCTACTGCTGATGCCGAAGCTTTGAAACAATATTTAATTCAGGTTTATCAAACTACTTCCCAACAGGCAATTATGACGGCTTTAAATCGAGATTGAACTTAAAAGCTAGTAAGTAGATTGATGTACAGACGTTCTATGGAACGTCTCTAATATTTAACGAGGTCGAGAGCGATCGCTAAACAAACCTAATAGAGGCCCCAAAATCGCCCCAAAAATAAACCCCCCTGCGTGCGCCCAATAAGCCACCCCAGCAGTATTCTCTGGTAATCCTAAAGAAGCAACACTACTAAAAGCTTGTTGAACAAACCAAAAACCCAGAAAAAATACCGCAGGAATTCTAACTGTAGTAATAAAAAAACCTAAAGGAAGTAAAGTCAAAATTTGCGCTTTGGGATATTTTAAAATATATGCTCCCATCACACCTGCGATCGCACCACTTGCACCAACCGTAGGAGTAATAGAATTCATATCAAAAAACCAATGAGTTAAACCAGCTAAAATACCACAACCCAAATAAAAAAGCAAAAACTTGAAATGTCCCAAAGAATCTTCAATATTATTGCCAAAAATCCAAAGAAATAGCATATTAAAGCCGATATGAGCCAAACCACCATGCAAAAATTGAGAAGTAATCAGGGTTAAATATTCTGGTACAGGTTGGTTAGAAGGAGAACCAGCAAAACTCGCACTTAATTGTCTAGGAATAACAGCATAAAGCTGAAAAAAATCATTTAATTGAGAACCCAAAGACACTTGGTGGATAAAAACTGCAATATTTATGCCAATTAATACGTAGACAACTACTGGCGTTGTGTAGCTTGGATTATCATCATTTAAAGGTATCATTAGTATTTTTCCTGGAAATATTTTTTAAATGTAATATTTTTAGCTTAAGCTTGTATTTTAAACAACAAAGTTAATAACGCGAACCTGTACCGTAGGAAATTTTCCTAGGAGGTTCGCGTTGGCTGATGGAATCAAGATTTGATCCTATTTTACACTGCTGAAATTTGATTGCTATGGTGGTTGTCTGGAATAAAGGTTCGCGTGCAAAAATTAAAACCACCAGTGGCAAAGTTAAATATCTTGGCTAAAAAATTGTCAAATGTCGTCTTGCTGCGCTGACAAATTATTTGATTGCAACGCTATTAGATACAAAATTTTTACAGTAACAAGCGCTTCGACGTGTCACCGACACGTCTGTACAAAAGTAAAACTAATTTCTACTACAGAAACAATCGAAATGGTGGAATAATTGCTCATTTATCAGCTATTGACTATACCCTTAAACCTGTGGCGTTGGTGAATGAAGGTCTGATTGATTCACCAACGCCAAGTATATTTTCGCTCTCATATCCCACCAATGATATTGTCCAGTTAAATAATCATTTAAGATGATTTCTTCAAGACAAAAATAGGACATGGAGATTCAAGCTAAGGTTTCTGGACAATAGCCTAATCCCCTGGTGAATTGCTGACGAAAAGCTTCTATTTCTTTAGTATCAGGCATTCCGTGAGCTACTACTGCTACTTGATAGCGACGCATGACTTCTACAGGAGACTGTCCTGTTTCTAGACTCCAAAATACCATCTGCAAGCGCATTTCTGGGTCATAAGTAATACCTAATTCACTCATAAATGCTCTAAAATCACCATGAAGCTCAGGAGTAAGAGATTGAGGAAATCTAACTTTAACAATCCAGCCATCAATCTGATGAATAACAGTAATTGAAGCATTTCGGGCGTGCTTCATAATCCGAAGATAATTGATTGTCCGTAAAGTCAGACTGGCATTAGCTAGAAAGTAGAGGTAATCCATAAACAATTTACTGAAGCTTTACTTAATCTAGTGTCACAAAAAATTAAACCCTTCGCCTAGGGGAAAAGCACCCGATTTTCTTGGCGTACTATAGGGGAAATCACCCATTTTTCACAATCAAATTGAACTACTACTTACAGTATGAATCTAGATAAATTGCTTTCTAGCTATGGCTACGAACTACCTTCAGAATTAATTGCTCAAACTCCAGCCGTCCCAAGGGATAGTTCCCGTTTATTAGTAGTGAATTCACCTACTACCCAATTTCACAGTCGTTTTTCTGAGCTAATTGATTGGTTATTACCAGGTGATCTATTAGTTCTCAACAATACTCAGGTGATTCCGGCACGTTTATATGGTCATAAGGCTACAGGCGCACCTGTGGAAATTTTACTTTTAGAAGAGAAAAAAAACAATTGCTGGTTAGCTTTGGTGAAACCAGGAAAACGTTTTAAGTTGGGAACAGAAATTTATTTTGATTCAGTTGACAAGAGTGTAACTAAGGAAGCAGAATTTAAAGCTCAAGTAATCGAGCGAGATGAAGCGACAGGAGGAAGAATTCTACAATTTTTTTGTCCTGAAGGTAGATCTTTTTGGCAGATGTTAGAGGAGTTTGGGCAAATTCCTTTGCCTCCCTATATTAATCCTGATTCTTTTCCATCAGAACCTTCAAATTCGTTATCGCTGTCTTCACAATATCAAACTATCTTTGCTCAACAACCAGGAGCGATCGCAGCACCAACGGCAGGATTGCACTTTACTGAAGAATTATTGCAAAAATTACAAGCTAAAGGTATCAATCAAGCTTATTTAACTCTTCATGTAGGAGTAGGGACATTTCGCCCTGTGGAGGTAGAAAATATTACCGATCATGTGATGCATCAAGAATGGATTGAATTGCCATTAGCAACTGTCGAGCAAATTAACGCTACTAAAGCTAGAGGTGGAAGAATCATTGCTGTAGGAACAACTGTAGTTCGCGCTTTAGAAACTGCTGCCAAAGCTTCTCAAAATCAAACATTAAAGCCGTTTCGTGGTAAAAGCGATCTGTTTATTTATCCTGGTTATCGTTGGCAAATTGTTGATGGTTTAATTACTAATTTTCATCTACCTTATTCTAGTTTGTTGATGTTAGTTAGTGCTTTGATTGGTAGAGAACGTTTACTAGCTTTGTATGATGAAGCGATCGCAAAACAATACCGTTTTTATTCTTTTGGTGATGCCATGTTAATTTTGCCTGAAGCTAAACTAGGTTAATCGTTTTATGAAGCAAATTATTGCCCCACTCAAACCCTATTTACGTTGGTTTATTTTGGGTGGAAGTTTGTTTTTTCTGCTCAAAACTTTTAAGGATCGCTTTGCAGAAGTCACGACTATTAAAGTAAGTTCTCAAGGATGGTGGCTACTAGTAGCTGCTTTAATTATTACGTTGGTAGCGCATATTTGGTCTGGTTATGTTTGGACTTGGATTTTAGCAGTTTTTCGGCAATCTTTTAATCGATGGTGGGGCATTAAAATTTATTTGATTACTAATATTGCTAAATATTTACCTGGTAATATCTGGCATTTTTATGGACGTATTTCAGCCGTTTCTAAGGCGGGAGGTTCTTTAGGAGAAGCTACTTTAAGTGTTTTACTAGAACCATTATTAATGGCAGCAGCAGCTTTACTCATTGGTTTAGTTAGCAGTTTGATGGGTTGGGTTCACACCAGTTTTAGTATTCAAGTATGGAGTTTACAAATTCTGGCTTTAACTACTGTCTTGATTGGTATTCATCCACGAATTCTTCAACCAATTTTGCAGCGTTTAAGTCGTAGTAAAGCACAATTAACTGAAGGCAATCAAGTTCACCTTCATACGTATCCTCTTCTGCCTTTAATAGGAGAAATTGGGTTTGTTTTATTGAGGGGAGTCGGATTTATTTTGACTGTTTTCGCTTTATATTCTTTTACACCCCAGCAAATACCTAGCTTAATGAGTGCTTTTAGTTTTGCTTGGTTACTAGGATTAATTGTTCCTGGTGCGCCTGGAGGGATAGGTGTATTTGAAGCAACTGCGATCGCTATTTTAGCTGATTCTCCTATTTCTCAGGGAGTTATTTTAGCTGCGGTCGCTTGTTTTCGTTTAATCAGTATTTTAGCAGAAGCGATCGCTGCTGGTTTGGCTTGGTTACTACCTCAACTTAACAACTAGACAATTAATTTAAAAAGTCAAAATTTTTTCAGCAATTTTTTTTTCTATCGGCATTACTGATAATCGATTACCTTTTTTAATGACTAATAATTGCTCCTCACTAAACTCTTGTTTTAATTTACTCAAAGTAATAATCTCAGGAAAAATTTGCACAAATTCAACTAATACTGTTTGCCAGCGAGGAGATTCTGAAGTTGATTTAGGGTCGTAATATTGATTGTTAGGATCGAATTGAGTAGGATCGGCAAGATTATTTTTAACTATTTTCATCAAACCTACTATGCCAGGATTTTTAGTATGAGAATGATAAAAAAAAGCTAAGTCTTCTAGCTGCATTTGTCTTAAAAAATTTCGAGCTTGATAGTTACGAACCCCTTCCCAAATTGTTTGTTTTTCCTGAGCTAAATCGTTGATGCTATAAACATTGGGTTCGGATTTCATTAACCAATAATTCATTTTTGTTTATTGACAATCATTATTTAACTGAACAATAATTTGATCTTTTTTTCCTGCTACCCAATTAGCAAAACGTCTGGCTAAAGGAGGAACAAAGACTAAAGGGCTAGTAAAACCATTAAAAACATAAACTCCTGACCAATTTTTGACATTACCAATTACAGCAATTGAATTAGTTGTAAAAGCCACTAAACAATGATGAAAATTTCCTGGAATTTTTTCGACGAAAGGTAGAATCTTAGCTACTTGTTGGCGAATTTTTACTTCTGCTAAACTTTGATCAAACTTGACATTTGGATTAGTGATAATCCCACTAATTTGACCAATACATAAACTACCATCCAGAAACTGAACTGCACCTGCATCTAAAATAGATTGTATCGGTTGATCATCTAATCGATCCCAAAGAGATTGTTGTTCGATTTCACTAGCAGTTGCTTCTAAGGCAAATCTTTGTTGTCTGGCAGGCATAATAATAGAACGCAGCTTAAAATCTACAGGGGGAGTTGTAATCAGTTGGGCATGGGTAAAATAATTTTTGACTACGATATCAGATTGTTTAAGTAGTGAACGAGTTAAACCGCCTGCACAAACTACAGTATTAGCAGCGTAATAAGTATTTTGAGAAGTGACTACGCCTTGAATTAAATGTTCACTACCGAGTAATTTAATCACAGGTTCGTAGACAATTGTGCCTCCCAAACGAAGAAAAGCTTGTTGATAAGCTTGGGCAGTTTTTTGCGGATGAATATGACCATGAGGTAATTTTAATATACCCGCGATCGCTTTAGGATTTAATAATGGTTCTAGTTCACAAGCTGCTTGGAGATCTAAAAGTTCAGGAGTAACGGCAAACTGAGAGTAGTTTTGCAAGATTTGGATAGGATCATCTTCCTTGTCAATGGTTAAAACTAAATCTAATTCTCTAAATTCTGTATCTGCTTCTAATTCTTCGGATAAATTGCGATGTAACTCGATTCCTTCTTGACACAGTTGACGAGTTAATTGATTTGTTCCTGACCAATAAGCCAAACCACCATAACTGTATACAGTAGCATTATTAGGAACTACATCTTTTTCAAGCAGAAGAACTTTAAATTTTTGTTTACTCAGTTCGTAAGCAAGTGCCGAACCAGTTATTCCTGCACCAATTACTATCCAATCGTAAATTGTCATTAATTGTTATTTGAGCTTGTTACTGATTTTGTTTTTTACCAGAACAATCTTACGATCAAGACTAGTCTTTTGTTGTAATTATATTAGACATTACCCACAAGAGCGATCGCTTTTACTTACAAAAATTTCTTATCTCAATTAATGAGAAGCAAACTAATTCTCCGTGTCTCCAAGTCTCCCACTCATTCTTAACCATTAAATTAAATGATTAACAGCTTATCTAACGCCAATCATCCCAAGATTGATTAAAAATAGAAGTATTCGGAAACGCAGTTGGATTGCCACTTTCATTAAGTTTTTTCTGAAGTGCTTGTAATTCTTTTTCTTTTAAATAAATCTCGTCTACCATTTGATAAGGTAGAATTCCCTGGTCTAAAGCAAAAGCTGCCGTCATGCCTGCTGCTACACCAGAAGACCATTCAAAGGAATGTACCCGATAAGCTGCTGCTGCAATATGACTTGTCGCAATACTTTTACCAGAAACAATCAAATTATCGATTTTTTGAGGAATCATCGACCTAAACGGAATTTGAAAAGGATAAGCTAGCCCTTGTCCTCTTCTTTCTCCTGCTTTTTCTGTATTACCCGGTTTTTCAGCAGGAGATTCACTCATACAGGGATGAAAATCAATTGCGTAATGACCAATACCTACAGAATCAGGATAAATTGTCGAACGAGTTCGGCGTTTTAAAGAATCAATATCAGCATTTCGATTAAAAACAGCTTCTAAACCATCAATTAACCGCCACAAACTACGATAAGTTGTTGGAGATAAAGTATTGCGGTAATATTCATCCCGATAATCAATTCGCGAAATATCAATTTCAGAAATTGTAAATCCTTGAGAATAACCAGGATAAACTCTACCAATAATTCTTCTGCCTTCCCTCATATAAGGATACTTAGATAAACCATGAACTGTACCCATTGGTGAATCTAATCCAGTTAGTAAACGATTATTAGGATTAGGTTTTTTAACCCCGTCTCCCAATTGAGAATCAGTTGTTCCTTCTACCAACCAATAAAAATAACCGAGGGCGTGATCCTCTCCTTTTTGTAAAGTTTCTGTCCGTAAACCGCCCATCCAACCATCTGGTTCTAGTTGTCCTGTTGCTTGGAGTTGTTGGCGAGTATAAACTAAATTATCTTTTGCTGTTCCTGGACGATAATCATTGCCCCAAGTCCAGTTTTGCATCGAAATATCGCCAGGAGTTGGTTTTGTGAAAGAAATTCCCCCAAATTTATCTGATTGTCCTTTTTTTGGACTCCAAATTCTTCTATAGGTAAATACCAAATCAAAACTTGCCAGTCGTTCTAATTCATAACTGTAATATTGATGATGCTGAAGATAAAAAGGAGGCATTCTATGAACTTGTGGTTCTTCTGTTGCCTCCATCGCAAAGGTATAGGTAAATCCTTGAGTACAGTAAGGATCGTTTGTAAAACTAGAAGCAGAAGGTTCATGAGAAGAAATAGGGTCGATTCCTAAACGATAAGGAACATCTGCTAAACCAATGATTTCTCCTGTTTCAGTAGCCTCGATAACGTACCAATTTGTAGGTTGTTGAGAAGATTTTGGTACAAAACGAATAATATTTTTTTCAAAACGCTCTGAATCTTCATAGGTATATGCGTCTTCAATCGTTTGGGAAAGAGGTTCGGTGTTGAGAGGTGCTGTATTAGGTGCTGGTTGGTGTTGAATGGCAACTGCGCTAGTGATTTGTTGCCCGCCATTGACAGTATCAATATCTAAATCTTTAATTACCGTAGAAGGAAACCACTTTAATGTTCCATTTCCTTTTTTGGCTGCGTCTTGAAGTTGTTGCGAGATAATAGTGTGGGCATCATTGGGCAAAAAACAAGATTGACTAACCCAACAATCTCCTGGATTTAATTCACCGTAAAATTTCTCAATTCTTTCTCTTAATTCCAAATAACCACGAGGATAAAATAGTTGGGCGCGTTGAGTATCTCTTTCATCTAAAGCAGATGTTCCTTGAGAAGAAATTTGTCCTCCCAACCAATCGGTAATCTCTGTCAAACAAACAGTTTTTCCTGCTAGTAAACCTTCATAACTAGCTGCTGCCCCTGCTAAACCTCCTCCAACGACTAAAAGATCACATTCTACTGTTTGGTCTGGATTTGGTGATGAGGTTGCCGAGAGAGGAACAGAGAATGATTCATAAACAAATAAACTTAAAGACAGAGTAACAAAGTGTTTAAGCCATTGTTTGGTTGGTTTATAGATCATTATGCTTTTAAATTTTAGAACAATTAGTTTAATTTTTTAGCCAATTAGTTATAGCAGTACAAAAAAACATTAGGACATTATTATTGCTCGTAGGGGCGATTCATGTCTCCGAAGGTGCAGCGAAGCGGTCACCCTTACGATATTTTTGTGTCCCAACCCTATGACGTAGTGCTATAGTTATCCAAACAAACATTTCTAGCATATTAATAAATTCCTTGAGTTATTTTGTCTTAATCTTTTACAAAAATGTACATACTAAAACTTGATAAATCTTTAGTTAAAAAAAGCTTAAATAAAAAGATAAAAACCAATCACCCCAAAACAAAGTTAATGCTCCTCCTAAAGCTAAAAATGGTCCAAAAGGCATTGGTTGTTTTTGATTAAGTAAACCCAATCCCATCGCAGTAATTCCTATCAAAGCACCAACTCCACAAGCTAAAAAACTAGATAAAAAAACATATTTCCATCCCAACCAAGCTCCAATAGTTGCCATTAATTTGCCATCAGCATCACCCATAGCTTCTTGTTGAAAAATAATTGAGCCAACGATTCGGATGATTTCTAATAACCAAATACCTAATACTACACCCCCAATACCAAACATTAATTGATTGATAATTCCCGTTTCTCTTGCAACTTGCCAACCAATAATTATTTGAAATACTAATCCTAAAACTAAACCTGATTTAGTTAAAGAACTAGGTAAAGTCATGGTATCAAAATCAATCAAAGATAAAGTTAATAACCAACTAAGAAAAGTCCAATATCCTAAGGTATTAATACTGTAGCCAAATCGCCAAAAAACTAGTAGAAAAATAATTCCTGTGGCTGCTTCTACTAAAGGATAACGACTAGAAATAATAGTTTTACACCAACGACAACGACCTTGTAACCATAACCATCCTAATATTGGTACATTCTCAGTTTTACCTAATTTATGAAAACATTTAGGACAACGAGAAGAAGGATAAATTAATGAAATACCTGCTGGTAAGCGATAAACGACTACGTTTAAAAAGCTACCGATCGCAGCACCAAATGTCAAGACAAAAATACTGGCAATTACGTTTACTAGCGTTTCTACCATAGTCGTAAAGATTTAAATTGTAAGTGCTACGTTAACAATGCCCACTTACAACTTAAAATTTACAATTCGCCTGAAAATTGCTCAGTACATTTCTGCTTCTATTTGATTAATATGAATAAAACATTCTCCTGGTAACAAAATAGGCTTATCTCGGAAAATTAATTGGCCTCGATGAGTATCTCTATCTATTGCTACTCCAAATGGTTTTCGATTCATCTTAGAGTGCAAATTACAATAAGTGCGATAGATTCTCCTAGCTGCTTTAATTAAATTGGGGTCTAAAAACATAGACGATTCCTCTGCCTGACGATTATGGCTTGGACGTACCGATGAGTAAGGCACTTTAGCGATCCCAAAAAGATTCTGTTCCAATTTAGCTCAATTTTGGAACTAACATAAAGTTATAAAATGTGAACTTATGTTGCGCAGTTTTGGGAACTAAACAACTTAGTGTTGTAAAGAGTTTGTTCTAAGATTGTCAAGAGTTTAGTTACAAATTTAAAATTTTAAAAAGATCATCAATCCTTTTCTCTTCAATCGGTTATTCTATGACATCTTCTTCCGTCAATCATATTTATCCTGTAATCTGGCAAAACGACAAAGTTTTCCTCATCGATCAAACTCGCTTGCCAGGAGAATATAGCGTAGTAGAAATCAGTCTTTGTGAAGACATGGCACAGGCAATTCGGACAATGATCGTTAGAGGTGCGCCTGCCATTGGTGTAGCTGCTGCTTACGGAATGTATTTAGGAGCAAAAGAAATACAGACAACAAATCGCGAAGTTTTCCTCAAAAAATTAGAGAAAATTGCTCAATTATTACGAGAAACTCGTCCTACAGCCGTCAATCTTTTTTGGGCAATCTCGCGAATGCTCAAAATCGCTTATGAATCGGTTGGTAATGTTGAACAGATTAAGGCAATTTTACTAGAAACGGCTCAAGCTATACAATTAGAAGATCTCAAAACTTGTCAAGCGATCGGTGATAACGGTTTAATTGTACTGCCAAGCGAACCAACCAAATTAACAATTCTTACCCACTGTAATACTGGTTCTTTAGCTACTGCTGGATATGGTACAGCTTTAGGAGTCATTCGTTCTGCCTGGCGAGAAAATCGTTTAGCAAGGGTGTATGCTGATGAAACTCGTCCTCGTTTACAAGGGGCTAAATTAACTGCTTGGGAATGTGTTCAAGAGGGTATCCCTGTTACAGTCATTACAGATAGTATGGCTGCTCATTGTATGCAGCAGGGTATGATTGATGCAGTGATTGTTGGAGCGGATCGGATTGCTGCTAATGGAGATACTGCTAATAAGATTGGCACTTATTCTTTAGCAATTGTCGCTCAAGCACATAATATACCTTTCTTTGTTGCAGCACCTTTTTCGACAGTTGATTTTAGTATTAGTGATGGTAGTCAAATTCCGATTGAAGAAAGACATCCTTCCGAAATTTATCAAATTGGTAATACAGAAATTTGTGCCTCGGGTGTAGAGTTTTATAATCCTGCTTTTGATGTTACCCCTGCTAGTTTAATTAAGGCAATTATTACAGAAAAAGGAGCAATTTCTCCCCAGGAAATCATTAATTATCGTCGAGAACTTGCAATTTAGCTAAATTAATATAGTGGTTCTCAATTTTAGAGATACAGTGTTTTTGTTAATGGTTGATTGTTAATGGTTAATGGTTAATTGCTACTTGCTACTTACTAACTGATTACTGATAATTGTTAATGAAATATAGAATATAAATATTTGTACAATACAAATGTGTCTACGATTTGTTTTTAATTTTTATTTAATCAAGAATAGATATAATCAACGATCAAATTATAATTAGAGCGCAATGTCAAAATTTGAAGAATTATGTCAAGTTTATGCCAAGGCGAAACAGGAAGCAGCAGAAAACTGTCGAACTTGTCAAGATTTTACTGATGTTTTTGTTCAAAAAATGGGTGAATATTTTGACTGTTCTTTTGAGCAAGACAACATTTCTTTTGATGATCAAGGTACAATGCACTTTCAAGTTTTATTGACCTTATACGACAATCCTGAAAATTTGGAAGAGTCTACAGAGGAAAAAGTATCTATTTCTTTATCTGTAAGTAAAGTTATTGATAATTATATTGTGACTATTTTTCCTTGGATGAAAGAATTTAAATTATTTTGGGATGAGTTTAATAAATTTGAGGAAGTGTATGAATTTATTTTTGAAATAATTAAAGAATCTTATATTGGGAGAAGAAATTTTTTTTCAGAAGATTATAAAGATTTTCATAATATAGGATGGGAATTTTAAATTTTATTTGTGGTTTAATCTGAATGTTTCAATTCTAATTTTAGATCAGCAAAAATATCCATAGATACACACAGATAAACACAGGTTTAATTTTGTTAATACCTCGGCAATGATAATAATAAAAAAAGTAGGTTCAGCTTTTTACTGAACCCAATCTAAAAAAATTTTTATTTTGTTGATTAAACTGGTTGCCAATTAGCCCAATCTTGAGGCTTGAGAAATGTATTATATAATTCTGCTTCAGGAGTATTTGGTTCGGGATGATAATTATATTCCCAACGAACTAGAGGAGGTAATGACATCAAAATTGATTCGGTACGTCCATTCGTTTGTAAACCGAAGATTGTGCCTCGGTCATATACTAAATTAAACTCGACATATCTACCGCGACGATAGAGTTGAAAATTGCGTTCACGATCGCTGTATTCAGTATCTTTTCTTTTTTCTAAAATTGGTACATAAGCAGGTAAAAAGGCTTTACCACAGTCTTGTACAAAACTAAATAAGTCTTCCCAATTACGAGGTTTAATTTCTTCTAAGTCCCTACTATAGTGCGCTGCTTTTCCTTGTGGATCAGGTCCTCGATACAATTGTCCTTGTCCGTCTTGATAGTCGAAAAAGATCCCACCTATGCCTCTAGTTTCTTGACGATGTTTGAGATAAAAATATTCGTCACACCAGCGTTTAAAGACAGGGTAATATTCCGAATTATGGCGATCGCAAGCACCTTTGAAAGTCTTGTGAAAATGGGCTGCATCTTCTGCAAAAGGATAGTATGGAGTTAAATCTGCACCACCACCAAACCACCACACAGAGCCAGCTTCAAAATAGCGATAATTAAGATGGACTGTGGGAATGTAAGGATTACGAGGATGAAGTACCATTGAAGTTCCAGTCGCATAAAAACCATGTCCTTCTGCTTCGGGACGTTGTTTGAGAATTGAAGGTGGTAGTTGATGTCCCCAAACTTCAGAAAAATTAACACCGCCTTGTTCTAAAACTGCCCCTGCTTGCATAACTCGCGATCGCCCACCACCGCCTTCTTCTCTTTCCCAGCTATCTTCTCTAAATTTGCCTTCACCATCAGCTTGTTCTAAACCAGTACAAATTTCATCTTGTAGTTGTTTCATAAACTGACTCACTCTTTCTTTGGAGTCAGCAGGAGGAATAAAGGTATTGGTTATGTCTGTTTTGATAGCTGTCATTGCTTTATTGCTCAATTTGCTACGTTTAAAAGTATTGAAAAATTGTATATGCTCAAACTAATACTGAACCAGAGTAGAGGTATGGAGAGGTTAGAAACGCAAAATATCTTAATATACCCAAGACTGATCTCAGTTTAATTTTAATCGCCTACAATATGTGCCTAAGCATTTCAAGATCAAGAGGAGAGAGCTATGATTTTTTGTTTTTCCTTCAAACTCTTTGCCAACAGAGGAAAACTCTCCTGCAAATTTTTAGTATTCAAAACCTATCGTGCCGTCAGTGATGCACCTGTTGAAATTCTCTGGCAAAAACTAATCGATTTGGCTGACGTTTCTTGGCATCCTTTGTTTGCTAGTACAAATGTTCCGAGAGGATTAATTGCTAAACCTGGTTTAATTTATCAAGTAGTCACTCGCTTGACTCCCATTCCGATCCGAATGTTTGTGGAAAATGTACGTCCACTAGAATTACTCAGTATGAGGGTAATTGCGATCGCAGGATTAGAACAAAGAATAACTTATCAAGTAGAATCTACCCTTTGTGGTAGTTATATTTCCTATTCAATTACCCTCAAAGGTTGGTTATCACCGATCATGTGGTGGTTGATTCGTCCTTATTGCGATCGCGTTGCTACAGAATTAGCTCATGCAGCAGAAAATGGTTTAGCTTTAGATAGCTAATCTACAGTTATCAGTGACCAGTTACTAATTACTAATTACTAATTACTAATTATGAAGGATGAAGGATGAATAATTAACAATCAACCATTAACCATTAACTTATCGAACTATCGACAACCCAAACTGTCTCTGGTGGAAACTCCTGTGGTAGGATTTACACCTTCTGCCCGTTTACAAAGTAGATAAATTTGATAGCGATCAAGAATTGAATCGGAAAAATCTGCCCCAGTAATAGTAGCACCATCAAAATTAGTACTGGTTGCTACTGCCTCACGAATAATGGCATTGGTAAGATTAGAATTATCTAAAGCCACTCGATCCATTAAAGATTTAGTCAAATTTATTTCTGCTAAATTAGCGTTAGAAAAAACTGCTTTGGTTAAAATCGAATTACTCAGATCTGAACCTTCAAAATTTGCGCCTCTAGCATCAGCAGCAGCAAAAACCGCACCAGCTAAATCTTTATGAGAAAAATCTTGATCGCGTATTTCACTATAAGTATAGTTAACTGCACTTTCTTGCGCTAAAGCTGGGTGCGCATCTAACAAAACCCACAAAATGGCTAAAGAAAAAATAATGACTAAAGCTAATAAACTGCGGAGGAGTTTAACTAGCATTCTCTTGTAATCAATAGCGAATAAAATCATCTTCTACATTAAGATATTGAGCATCTTCTCCAATGCGAATTGTCAATTCAAAATTGGCATCGCTAGTAGGAGATAATTCTAATCTACCTAAACCCAAGCTTTTTTTCAGATAATCTGCAAAAGCGATGTTTCCTCGTTCAACAATAATTTCGGTTTGATTTAAATTGATTGGAAGATGATCGATCAAATAAACATTGCGAAAATCTCGTTGTTTAAAAAAATCAAGCAGACGACTAGCTAATTCTGGATTATCAGTGGTATTTTGTACTGCGATCGGAAGATTTTTTAATTCTAAGGAATAGTTAGTTTCCGCAGAAGCAATCTGAGCTAAATGATCATTGTCAAGCATTTTGACTGGTAAATCAGTTTTTTTAGGCTGATATTTGACATATTGTGGCACTATAGTTAAATTAATTTGTTCTGGTTCTAATTGATGAATAAAATTAGCTATAGCTAATATTTCTGCTGAAGTTAAGTTAGTATCAATATATTGTTTAAGGCTAGAAAGAATTTTAGGAATATTATTTGTTAATTCAGGAGAATGCCAATATTGATGCAATTGTTTCAAAAAAATCTCTTGTCTTTGCCAATTGGATAAGTCATTTTGATTTTTGTGAGGTTGTTGCCTAAGTTGAGTCAGAATAGTTGGATTAACATCTTTTTTTGTAATAAACCAATTATTTAATTGTTCTAAAGCCAGATAGGAAACTCTAAAATAACCATCAATAGTTAAAGGTTGGTTAGGTGAAACTCCTAAATCTGTAAAATTGTCACTAACTACTTGAGTTAAAAACTTAGCTCCACCATAACGATTAGCATTACTAATATTAGTTTGACCAATTCCAGAAATTTTTACCTGACTATCGTTAGGGATACTAATAACTCTAAGAGTTTTTTGGTGAGGTTTAAATTGTAATAGTAAAATTGTTTTGCTTGAACCAGTAAAAGTAGGAGAGTAACGATCAGAAACACTTTTTACAGGTTCAATTCCAATAAAAAGAATATTAACTGGTTGCTCAAAAGAATTAGGATTCAACTTGGCAACGGATTGATTTGGTGATAAATTAGAAGTTTTCGTTTGCTCGATAACTGTCATGATTGCATGATTAATTGGGTCAATTGAAGTTAAGCTTGCTCCAATTATTCCAGAAAGAATGGTAGTCAAACTGACAATAACTCCCCAAGATAAACCATTACGAAATGATAATAATTTTTGATGTCGATTAAAATTCAAGTTAATCTGATTTTTTTGATAAAAAGAATATTTTAAGTGTTTTAGCATTAAAGCAATTATTTATCAATGCAATCTTATTGACTCAATCAGATTATATTTGGATTAAGGGTATATCTAAATCAGTTATCAGTGACCAGTTACCAGTTATCAGTTATCAAATAGCAAGTTACCAATCAACCATCAATCATCAATCATCAACAATTAACAATTAACCAATAACAAACACCAGAATGTTGGCTGTACTTCATTACCCTCAGTAAAGCTTTAAGTTTAAACAATATCCCGATGATGAATTTTTTAATTGGATTAAAATAGCCAGATTTTTTACTAAAAAAACAGATAATTGAGAGTAAACTTTTAATTTTATTGTATTTCAGTTAAAGTTCATTTACATTACAATCATTCACTTCTGATTTGTCAATGATTTTAAGTTAATCGTAGTCAAAACAGATAATGAGAAGCGAAGATAGGAAAGATTGATACCCGAGGACAAATGGGAATGGAGACAAAGTTAGTACCAATCATTCTAGCTGGCGGAAAAGGAGAACGTTTTTGGCCACTCAGTCGCAGAAAAAAACCCAAACAATTTTTGTGTTTAGATGGTAGTGGTAGAAGTCTTCTGCAAGCAACTGCCGATCGCTTGTTAGATTTGGCAGGAGGATGGGAAAACCTCTGGGTAATTACTTCGGCTTTGATTGCTGAGGGTGTAATAGAACAATTACCCGAACTTCCAAAAACTAATTTATTAGTTGAGCCAGAAGGCAAAGATACTGCTGCTGCTGTAGCTTGGGCAACTCTAGAAGTATCAAAAGCTCACACCAAAGACGCAATTTTAGGATTTTTTCCTGCCGATCATTGGATTGGTGATTGTCGAGCTTATCTTAAAACTTTACAAGCTGCTACTCAACTCGCTAAACAACAAGACGCGATCGTTACTCTTGGTATTAAACCCGATTATCCTTCCACTGGTTATGGTTATATTGAGCAAGGAGAGACAACAGGAAAGTTTGATTCTTTAATTGCCTATAAAGTCAATCGTTTTACCGAAAAACCCGATCAATCTACGGCTCAATCTTTTATTGAAACTGGGAATTTTAGTTGGAATAGTGGCATTTTTATTTTTCGCTCTCAAGTTGTTTTAGATGAATTAACTGTTCATGCTCCCGAAATTATTCAACCTCTTATTCAAAAAGGACAAGCAGCTTATTCTCAATTAGAGAAAAAAAGTATTGATTATGCTTTGATGGAAAAAACTCAGTTGGCTTACGTTTTACCTGCTAATTTTGGGTGGGATGATCTTGGCGACTGGAATGGGGTAGAACGACTGCTTAAAGGAAAAGAAGATAATGTTGAAATGGCTACTCATCTTGGTAAAGATACCAAAGGAACAATTTTATATTCTAGCGATCGCGAAGAAGTAATTGTGACGATTGGGTTAGAAGATGTGGTTGTAGTGCGAGACGGCAATGTCACTCTGATAGTTCATAAAGATCGTACTCAAGAAATCAAAGAAGTAGTTAAATCGCTGCAACAAAATCCTCATTTTGAACATTTACTTTAAATTATTAGTTCAGTAGAAAAAACTTGATTTTTATAAGGAAGAAACTCTTGAATTTTGCAATTTTTCTAGAGCTTTTTCTTTTTTTTTTATAACTATTATTTAAGAACCAGAGGTTTGCTCATACTTTGCACTCAAAGAAGTCCGCTGGCGCAACAAGCGATCGCTGTACGACAGCGATTGTAGCAATTATTATTATAAAATTTTCTAATACTAAAAATTGAGACTACTAATCGAATTGATTGGTATCACAGCTTATTTTGGTAATAACTCTATCTTTTGATAGAAGTATGTTCGTAAAATTAGCATTTAAGATTTGAATACTGTATAAGCTGATACGATTAGCTCGCAAATCTTATAAAAAAAACTAATGATACAACAAGCAGTTCAAAAAAATTGGCAGTTAGTACCCGAAATCAAAAATCGTCTACAAGCAGGAGAGGTCATAATTCTGCCAACAGATACAGTTTATGCTTTAGTCGTCGATGGTAATAATCATCAAGCTTTAACCAAACTTAGACAGATTAAACCCCCTACATCTCCTCAACCTTTAACTATATTCACTCGTCGAGAAAAAGCTGAACAAGTAGTAATAGTCAATCGAGCAGCAGAGGAAATGATGAGCCATTTTCCTTATCCTGTAACGATGATTATGCCAGCTAAACCTTCTTTATCTGAAATTATTACTGATGGTTACAAAAGCGTATTTGTAGCTTGTCCTGACCGCTTTATTTACGATTTAGTCAACGAACTACCCTTTCCTTTAGTAGGACTTGCTGCTTCTTTTGCAGACACCAAAGTTACTGATGCTAATTTAGCTCAACGTTTTTTTGGCGACAAAGTTTCCTTGATTGTTGATGGTGGTCAATGCAAATATGGTCGCAGTGGAACTTTAATCGACTTTACTGTAGAAATGCCTACTATTATGACCTTTGGCACAGTTTCAGTTGATGATTTAAGACCTTTAGTTTCTCAAATCGTTTTACCTTCTCATCTGATGAAATAATTTCTGTCTGAGATTCTAGTTAAGACTACGAATTGCTTCTAAAAGTCCCCTAGCTTTGTTAAGAGTCTCTTGGTATTCTTGTTCAGGAACAGAATCAGCTACTAAGCCAGCCCCTGCTTGCACAGATACTAAATGACGGTTGTTTGATTGGGGACGAACTACCATCGTTCTGATTGTAATCGCGCTATTTAGTTGTCCTTCAAAATCATAGTAGCCATAAACTCCTGAATAAGGACCACGACGTTCTGGTTCTAATTCGTTAATAATTTCCATTGCCCGAATTTTAGGCGCACCACTAACTGTACCCGCAGGAAAACAAGCTTTAAGTAAATCCCAAGCCGTTTTATTGGCTTCTAACTCTCCAATTACATTACTCACAATGTGCATCACGTGGGAATAGCGTTCAATCACCATCAATTCGTCTACTGTAACGCTACCTTTGACACAAACACGACCAAGATCGTTACGTCCTAAGTCTACTAGCATTACGTGTTCGGCAATTTCTTTGGGGTCTTGTAATAAATCTTCTGCCAATGCTCGGTCTTGCGTTTGGTTGATTCCTCTTTTTCTTGTTCCTGCAATTGGTCTAAGGGTTGCTTTAATTTTGTTATTTTCCCAGCGTTCAGCTTTGACCATCACTTCTGGAGATGAACCAATCAGTTGCCAATCATTAAACTGATAATAAGCCATATAGGGAGAGGGATTGACTACTCGTAACGAACGATACAAATTAAAAGGATGACCAGTGTAAGTAGTTGATAATCGCTGCGATAAAACTACTTGAAAAATATCTCCTGCCCGAATGTAATCTTTGGCTTTTAGAACATTCTGACAAAATAATTCTTCAGAGGTGTTACTAGAATAAGTTAATGGTGGTTGTTCTGTATATTGATCTGTGGCTTTCCACTCCAAAGATTTAGCTTCTACTGGCAGCGGTAATTGTAATTTTAAAACTAATTTGGCAGCGCGATCGCAAGCCTCTTGATAAGCTTGTCGTACATCCGTGTTTGTCTCTCTGAGATCCGCATAAGCGATCGCCCAAATTTTACGTTTGACCTGGTCGAAGATAATCAAATTATCAACCTGCATCCAAACACCATCAGGTAAGTCTTCGGAAGTTGGCTCATAAACTGGTACTCTTGGTTCAATCCAACGAATTAATTCATAACCCCAAACCCCAAATAATCCGCCGATCCCTGGTGGTAATTGAGGCAATTTTACTGGTTTAATTGGTTCAAGGCATTGAGCCAAAATTTCAAACGGATTACCATTAAAGTTTTTAACCAACCCATCTCGATACGTTTGAGTGGTTACTTCTCCTCTAGCTTCTAGTACCCAAACAGGATCGCAACCGAGAAAACTATAACGACCAAGGGTTTCTCCGCCTTCAACTGACTCTAATAAAAAACTATAGGGTTGACCTGCACAAACTTTATACCAAGCCGATACAGGTGTTTCCAAATCCGCGACTAACTCTTGATAGACAGGTACAAAATTGCCTTGCTGGGCAAGGGCAGAAAACTGAGTAAAATCGGGGAAAATCATGACGGTAATTGGGGACTAAAAATTAGGGACTAGGCATGAAGCAATAACAAATCTTATCATCTTCCTTCCAGTCTCTAGTCATTAATCCCCATAAAAATAAAATTAAACTTCGTAAGTAGCTTTACCAGAGAATTTTATGGTTGCTGGATTAGGATTATCACCAATTTTTCTGTCAATTTTGCCGTTGTATTCACGACCTTCATTAACTTTTTCAGGGAAAACACCATCAGCAGGATGAAGGTATTGAACTTCCCCATTGGGATAAATGCGGTAAATTTTATAATTTTCAATTTTGGGTTTAAATTTAGTCCGCAGTTGAGCTCCCATAGCAATACATTGCTCTTTACGAGCTAAATAAAGGATATTATCACCTTCATTCATAGTTGCTGCGCCACCAGTGGGCATTTCAAATACCTGTTCTTTAGGACTCGTCCAGGTAATGGCGTATTTTTCCTCTACTTGTGCTTTATAAAGTAAACCGCCAGTGCTGCCACCAAATTGAGGTGCTTTTCCACTAAGTTGTTCTGCCATAAGAAAATTTCTCTCACAGATATATTAATTGGATATGTAGGGAATGCTATCACTGAGTCTGTGTCCTTCTCATAGCTCTGTCAAGAACTGTAACAGTTTGTTAGTTTTTTCTTTGAGTGTTATGTTTTTTTTGCGATTTTGGTTTTTTCGTAGGTTGGTTGAACTCAGCCGTAGCTTGATTATCGCCCAGACCCTCATTAAAAACAGGAATAGTAAAATGAAACTGACTGCCTTGATCCCTTCCTTCTGATTCTGCCCAAATTTTCCCACCCCAATTTTTGACAATTTGTCGGCAAATCGCCAATCCTAGACCTGTTCCTCCTGCACTACGTCTTAAAGCTCCTTCTTCTTGATAAAATCGCTCAAAAACTGTTTCTAAGCGATTTGGCTCGATACCTCTACCTGTATCAGTGATTGTGACTTCTAATTTGTTACCAACTTTAGGTTTAGCTGCAATGGTAATTTGTCCCTCACTGTTAGTAAATTTGCAGGCATTATCGAGTAATTTTGCTAATACTTCTACTAGCCATTCTCCATCTGCTTGTACCAAAGGTAATTCAGCAGGAGTCAGATTTACAATTTGCGGTAGTTTTTTTTGACTAAGACGCGATCGCACGTTACTGATTGCCAATTCAATACATTCATTGATTGATAAGGCTTCGCTATTCCACTCGACTCTGCCACTTTCTAGACGAGATAAAGTCAAAAAATCTTGAATCAGATTACGCATTCTTTCCGCATCAGCTAAAGCAGTATTAAGCATCACCTGACGTAATTCAGGAGACATATCGGGTTCGCTAGCTAAACTTTCTAAACAGACTTGAATGGTTGATAGAGGCGTACGTAATTCATGCCCTGTAATTGCCACTAAATTAGAACGAGTACGGTCTAATGCTTCTAATTGTTCGTTGAGGTCTTCCAGATTAGCATAGGATTCTGCTTGAATCAAAGCTACTCCCACTTGAGTTGCGATCGCGTCTACTAAGGCTACATCGTCTTCCTTCCAAACAATCGGAACTTCATCACAATGATGTAATTCCATCATGCCTAATAATCGGTCTTGATACAAAACTGGAACTAACAACCAAGAAGAAATCGAACAAGTCTGTACTAAATTAATTAAATATTCTCCTGTACCTTGTTGCCAAGCCTGTTGATTGATTCTAGGATCTAGACGAGTATCATCAATTCTTAAACTATCTCTTAATTCAACTACTTCTTCAAATAAAGGATTATTTTTTAACTGCCAAGTTTGTCCTTTAACCGATTTTATGCCTGAACTGATAAATTCATGATTAATAATTGCTGCGCTATCTTTTTCACTACAGCGATATACCAGACACCGACAAACGTTTAAACCTTCTCCTAGTTTTTGCACAGCAACTTGTAAAATTTCTTCCGTATCTAAAGAACGTCTAATTGCATCAGTTACTGAATTTAATAACTGTTCTTTTTGTTGTTTAATTGCTAAAGATTTATTTGCTTTAAGTAGTTTATAATGACCCGCTTGTAAATAACTTACTAATCTTTGAACAAAAGGATCGGGATTATTATTTTCTAGTTTTTTTAATTCTCTTGGTGAAAGTTTTGGAGATGATTCAATTGGATTTGTTGCCAAATAAATTTTGCGTCCCCGCTCAATTTTTTGATTTAATTCTGGTCGATATTTTAAAATACGTTGCAAAAGAAGATCGGCAGCCTTAAGACTAATTTGGCGCTCAAAAGTCCAGATACCTTCAAAACGACGACTATTATCCATTGCCGAACTAGTTTGTTTATCATTTAAAAAGTTAGTTTTTTCGTGACAAATCAAACAGCTAGCGTAATCTTCTCCAATCACCACCAAATGCCATTCTTGCGCCAAACTATCAGTAGGCTCAAAAGCAACTGTTTCATAGACATGAGAACTATGCTTAAATTCAGCTTCTGGTGCAGCTAAAACGTAAACTTGGTCAGTTTTTTGGGCAATACGTCGATAACGATGGGCTTCTTGACGATAAAAACGTTCTTTTTGAAAAGAAGCAATAATCAAGGGTGAGTCTGAACTTGCCAAAACTCGATCTTCCATCGCGTGCGATAAAGCAGTCAGAGAAGATTTAAAGTACATTTGTGGTCGCCAACTGGGAAAATGTTTCAGTAGCTGAACTACCACAGACTTAGATATGCTCATCTATAATTTCTTCTTGAAATACGAACCAATTTTGCATCAGCAACCATAGTCCTCAAACCCAACAATTACATATACATAAAATTTGCCATTAAAATTAATAGATTGATTTGAAATAGTTAGGAATGAGAGCATGGATTAGAGAAGTGCGAGCAAGCCTTGCTCCAAGGGAGACTAAGTTTGCTTGTTTTTTGTTTTTGCTCCCTATTGAACATCCTACAAAAAACTGTCTCCTTTCCTTGACTAAAAAATTATAATTCTCAACAATTACTGAGATTCTTATTTAGGTGGAATAAACTATTGACTGTTTCCATTGTCAACAACACAGGTCACTATGTTATTTAGTTTTAAACCTAGTCTAACTTGGATTAGCACCCTTTTATTGCTGACTATTGCTGCTCCTTTAAAAGCTTTAGAAGTTAAAATTACTCCTGCTCAACCTCAACTAGGCGATACAATTTCTGTCATTGTCAAAACTGACTCTAGTTCTCAACCCAAAGTTATGGTTGAACAACAAGAATATCCAGTTTTTTCTTTAGGCGATCGCTATCGAGCTTTACTACCTACTTCTCCTCTCAATCAAGCTGGTAAGTTAACTATTCGAGTTCAAGGTGATGGAGAAACCAAAAACTTGGCTGTTTGGCTCAAAAATCGTTCTTTTTCTGTCCAAAGAATCACTTTAACAGGTAAAGCTGACCGAGAAGCCACCGAAACCGAATTGAATCGAGTTGCTCAATTCAAAGCTTTAGTTACACCCCAAAAATATTGGCAAGGTTCTTTTATTAAACCTAATGCAGGTAGAATTTCTACTGAGTTTGGGATACGTCGTTATTACAATGGTGTTTTTGCCCAAGATTATTATCACAGAGGCGTAGACTACGCTGGAGCGACAGGTTCTTCAGTAGTTGCTCCTGCTGCTGGTGTAGTTAAATTAATAGGTAAAGAAGCAGAAGGGTTTCAAGTTCACGGTAATACTATCGGCATCGATCATGGTCAAGGTGTAGTTAGTATTTTTCTTCATCTTCAAGATATTTATGTCCAGGAAGGAGATGTAGTCAAGGCAGGGCAATCAATTGGAACAGTTGGTTCAACTGGAGCATCTACCGGTTCGCATTTACATTGGGGTCTGTATGTTCACGGAGTCTCGGTCGATCCAGTTCCGTGGCGATTCGGTGAAATTAACTAGAAAAAATGAGAATGTGGCTTAAATTAGTGAAGTTTATTTAGATTAAATAAACTTTTCGATAAAAACAGTAATTTAATGACGCCATTTGCGATTTTCTGGGGAAAGATTAAGATAGTCAGAAGCATTATTTTGAAATTTACACTGCCACAATTTGGGAAACTATGGGGATTCAAGCAATAGTACAACAGGCTCTTCAAGACGGCTATTTAACTCCAAGCATGGAAGCAGAAGTCGGAAAGATTTGTGATACCGCAGCAGAACTGTCGGTTGAAGAGTATATGGCTTTGGATAAATTAATGGGAGCTTTACTCACAGGGGAAGTTGTTGCTGTTCCTCGTAAACAGTTTATCAACGTGATGGAAGAATTAGTACTCAGCCAAGCTATTACCCGTGTTGCTGAAATTGAACAAACTAGCGAAGAATCTCTAGATGTAGGAGATATTGCTGCTTATGCTCTTAATCGCTTGCCTCCTCTCTACGCTACTACCGAAGAAGGTGCTAATTATCAACGGCAACGTGCCAGAGAAGAATTACAAGATTTGATCAATCAACAAGTTAATGATGCTATTGCCCGTTATCTAGACCGTCCTACTTTCTTCCCCGAAAGACAAGCTCTTAGCAAAACTAGTCATTCCGATCTTGCTGGTCAATTAAGTAATATGCTCAAAGATTATGCTCCTGATTATGAGCAAAAAGCAAATTTCTAATTAGACAATCAAGGAACTTTTTTAAAAAAATTTGGTCTAGCAACCAAGAAACCCTATCTAGATTTTTGTAGATAAGTACATGAGTCAATCTCTTCCTGTATCATGGTCAAGAGTTGAGGTGACCGATCCTAAAAACCTTGTGTCTCCGGAAAAACTCTCTAACTATGATCTGATTGTGCGCTGTCAGGAAGGCTCTCAGCCAGACCGATCCGCGTTTGCTGAATTATTGCGTAGATACCAATCTCACGTTGACCGCTTACTCTATCATCTTGCTCCTGATTGGCAAGAGAGAGCCGATTTAGCTCAAGAAGTATGGATTCGTGTTTACCGCAATATTAATCGTTTACAAGAACCAGTTAAATTTAGGGGCTGGCTAAGTCGCATTGCCACAAATTTGTTTTATGACGAATTACGCAAACGAAAACGCATAGCCGAACCAGTCTCTTTAGATGCTCCCCTTTCTATCTCTGATGGAGAAATTAATTGGGAATTGCCGTCAGATTATCCTAGTCCTGATGACGATTTGACCAGAAGAGAATTTTATGACCAACTTCGTAGAGCGATCGCAGATTTGCCAGAAGCTTTTCGTACTACTATTGTATTACGAGAAATTGAAGGTATGGCTTACGAAGAAATAGCAGAAATTACAGGAGTATCTCTAGGTACAGTAAAATCTCGAATTGCCAGAGCGAGATTAAAACTACAATCGGTATTGCAAAATTATCTTGATGGGTAGTATGTTGGTAATAGGACAAAAAATTTTCTGGCACAAATACAGTTGCTTTGGCAGTAATTTTTTCCCTGCTTTTTAAGCTCAATATTTAAGTTCTACCCAGTGGTGATGTAAGAATGACATCTAAGTTTGACGATTTTGAGTCGAGTCACAAATTTTATTTGAGTGATTGGGAAGGTGAAAATACTACACCAGATTGCTTTGAATTATTGAGCGCATATTTGGATGGCGAAGTAACACCCCAAGAACGTCAACAAGTACAAGATTGGTTGGATAATGACCCCAAAATCAGACAAATTTATCATAAACTACGCCAACTGCACTGCAAATTTGAGAGTATTCCTATACCAACTAATCAACAAGTTACAGCAGATTTGTCAGTTAATGTCTTTCAAGCAATAGACCGTTCTCAACGAAAACGGCGACTTTTGTATTGGGGAGGAAGTGCAGTAGCTGCTTTATTTGTAGCAGTCATATCTGGTTTGTCTTCTGGAGAAAATTTAGGGTTTAAGATGGCAAACTCTGTAGAGAAACAAAATCATGAATCAATTATGGTAGCTGTGGCAGTAAATAAACCTGCTGTTAAAATTCCTAAAGCATCGGTTTCATCATCTAATTTGACTGATGAGCAATAATTTGATGTATTTGATTACTTATATTGCTTCTTAAAAAATATTTACGCCTCAAAAAACTCAATCCCGTCGACAAAAAGTAGTGTCAAAATTAATAATCAAAAAAAATCCTTAACTATCGTGATTAATATCTATAATTAGTTAAGGATTAAAAATGTTTTTATATAGCGATTCTTAAATTTGTCAGATCAGCATAAGACATTGACAAGTTTTCAATTAATAATTAACCATCAACTATCAACAAAAAACTAAGATATTGACTATATTTCATTAATGTAAGAAACGCTATATATAAAAGCAACTAGTATTTAAAATATTGAGAAAAATCATTGCCACTATTTTGTAGAGAATTTTGATTGACACCTTGAGTAATATTGTTGTTTTGACCAATGGCTGCTGCTGAATTGGAAGCACCTTGAATAGATGTTTGAGTAGAAGGAGAATTAGTATAACCATCAAAATCAAATTGATTTTGAACCGAGTTTTGATTGACATCTTGACGAATGTGGTTTCCGCTACCAACTGCGATCGCAGAATTAGACGCATTTTGTTGAATAACCTGTGTTTCTTGAGCAAAAGCAGCTAAAGGAGAGAAAGTTAAAGCAACAGTAGCTAAGATACCAAAAGTAGATGTTTTCATGATTTCTAGACCTCAATAATTAAAATAGTGATTATTTACTTTGTTTTGTCACAATCTTAGATACGTTTAGGTTTAATTTACTATGCAGCTACCCAGTACAATCAATTAATTTGTGATCAAAGCCATTTAATTGGATATTAAGCCCAAAAAAAAGGTAGGTTTTATCCCACCTCAAAAACATTACGTTATTAAAACTATCGAAAGCATTAACGATCAACTGAACCCATAATAATGTCAATACTTCCTAAAATTGGCATAATATCAGCAACTTTTACACCTTTAAGTAGATGAGGCAAAATTTGCAAATTGTTAAAATCGGCTGCACGTATTTTCCAACGCCAAGGGAAAACATTGTCATTACCAACAATAAAAATACCTAATTCTCCTTTGCCACTTTCGAGACGGACATAATGTTCGCCTGTCGGAATTTTAAAAGTAGGTGCAACTTTTTTAGCTATATATTGGTATTCAAAATCATTCCACTTAGATTTACGACCTTCTGCCATTCTTTTCGCTTCAAGATTCTCATAAGGACCGCCTGGCAATCCTTTAAGTGCTTGACGAATGATTTTAACCGATTCTCGCATTTCACGAATGCGAACTAAATAACGAGCAAAGCAATCACCAGCAGTTTCCCAATGAACTTCCCAATCGAAGTCATCATAACATTCGTAATGATCAACTTTGCGCAAATCCCACTTCACTCCAGATGCTCTTAACATAGGACCAGAAAGTCCCCAGTTAATTGCTTCTTCACGAGTAACTGTACCTACACCTTCAACACGACGACGGAAAATAGGATTATTAGTAATTAATTTTTCATATTCGTCTACTTTGGGATCGAAGTAGTCGCAGAAATCTTCACACTTATCTACCCAACCATAAGGTAAATCAACAGCAACACCGCCGACGCGAAAATAGTTATTATTGACCATGCGGTAGCCTGAAGCAGCTTCCCAAAGGTCATAAATCATTTCCCGTTCTCGGAAAATATAAAAAAATGGAGTTTGCGCGCCAATGTCAGCCATAAATGGACCTAACCATAATAGATGATTGGCAATACGGTTCAACTCCAACATAATGACGCGAATATATTGAGCGCGTTTTGGTACTTCGATACCGGCAAGCTTTTCTGGAGCATTAACTGTAATTGCTTCATTAAACATCCCTTCTGCATAGTCCCAACGACTAACGTAGGGTACATACATGACGGTAGTGCGATTTTCTGCAATTTTTTCCATACCCCGATGAAGGTAACCGATGACAGGTTCGCAATCGATTACATCTTCTCCATCCAGAGTCATGATTAAACGCAATACGCCATGCATTGAGGGATGATGAGGTCCCATGTTAAGAACCATGGGTTCGGTTCTAGTTTCGATTTTTGCCATAAACTAAGCGTTCCCTCAACAAGAAATTCACAAATAATTGCTGCTACTTTTTATATATCTTATCGGGTTTGGGTTGAACAAAACTGTGTCTCTGTTTTCTATACTCAATGATTACGGTAAGGTAATCTAATTGATGGTTATTTTTGGAGTTTGATTTAAAACTCTTCTTTCTCCATAACTGAGAAGACGGTTAAGAGTGTCTAAGCGATTTTGCCAGACTTGTACTTGATAAGCACTAATAGTTTTATCTGCTTCCATCCACTCAGGAAAATCCCGACGGAACGAATTAAGAGCTAATTGGGCTGAGAGAAAATGCTTTTGAGAAGGTTCATCGGCTAATTGTTGTAAATTTAAAGCTAAATTATCTGCTTTTTTTGCCCATTGTTTTAAGCTGATTTCATCTAAAACTAATTGATTATTACTGAGAGCAAAATTCCATTCTTTTTGCAAATTTTGATAGCGAGATACTGTAGCTTGAAAAGGCTGACGATGGGGTAAAGGTTCTTGAGTTTGAGTTGTCAAACGTCCTTGAGTTCGACTGAAAATCTGTTCCAAATTAGAATTAAAATTCTCGGCTGCAAACAAAGCGTAGCCTTCTGTGGGCATACCTCTTAATAGCTGCATTTGATCTACTGCCACAACATCAGGAAGATTAAGTAACCTAATTCCTGGTAAAAGTAGTGCCGAGCCTTGACTAGATGAATTCCAAAGTGGACTTGCCAATTTTTCTAACTCTGAAGTGTCCATAGCATAGGTCATTGGGACTAGTAAATCAATCCATCCTTGTCTAATCCATTCTTCCCAGTGTTGTTGTATTTGATCTAAACGCTGTTGCCGAGGCATCGGAAATACGGCAGTCGATAGAATTAAATCAGGACGTTTTTGTTTCAAATCTTGAGAAACAGTTTGTACAAAACTATCAATTTGTTTAATCCTAAATCCAGTCCATTGTGACCAAAGAGGATCGCTTAATTGTAGTTTGACGGGATCTACTCCTGTTAGTTGTTGAAATTGCTGTCTGGCAGCAATCCCATAACCATAACTTTTACTACCAGTGTGACTTTGAAAAGGATAACGGATGTAATCAAGCTGAATTCCGTCTACTTTGTAGCGAGTAGCAATTTCTTCTAATAACAAAGAAAGATATCTTCTCACTCCAGGATTGGCTGGGTCGAGAAAAGCTTTACCAGAATTATAATGAAACTTATTTCCTTCTCGGTCTGGGTTTGCCCAGTCAGGATATCTAGATAGTAATGGCCCTAAATAATCTTGGGGTAAATTAAGGATCAGATTGTGCCGTTGGTTACCAGCAGCAAAAGCCCATACCCAAGCGTGTAGTTCCATGTTGCGTTCATGGGCGAGTTTGACGGCTGACTCAAGTGGATCCCATCCTCTGACTAAAGGATTTTGTTGGGGGGCAACTCGACTCGGATAGATTGTATATCCCGCGTTAATTGTTTCAAAAAAAACTGTATTGATTCCTGCTGTTGCCAAACGGTCAAAGATTTTGGCTAAATCTGACTCAGATCTAGCTTTGACAATTGTGCCACGGTCAAGCCAAATTGCTCGAATTTCTGGTTGTGCTACTTGTCGATCGGTGGGATAGTTATCCCAAAGATTGCGCCGTGTATCTTGCCATTCTCGTTTAGCGCGAAGATAGTCTCTTTGTGCTAGTAGACTATGAAACTTGTTGAGATTGGCTTTGGCTTCTTTGAGAGCTTGATGAGCTTTACTATTTAAGGAAATAACCTGCTGATTAGAAGACTGAACAGTATTGCCTTTGGTTTGTGGACTAAGTACTGTTTCAATATTGTTTGAGGAAACTAACTGTCGATTAAAAAACTGATAATTATTTTGTTTACTTTGTTGACTAAGTACTTGTTCGATAACTTTTTCCGTAGAATCTCCAATATTGCTAGCGTTAGCATCAGCAGTAAGCAGTGTACTGGCAAAACGATTAATTAAACCCTCTAATTCTTGAGTCATCGTTGCTGCTTGTTCTGGTGCGATCGCATTTGAGGGTGGAATCAGATTGAAGTTGGATTGTGGTGAAGGAGGCTGAATTTGCCAACCTGGTAGAAAAGGTCTTGATTCTTCAATCGATAAGCTGTTAGGGTTGCAAGGTTTTGGCTGTTGATAACCTTCAGGGTTGAATTGTCCATAGGTGCTGATGCCATAACGATTGAGTGATGCCTGTAACCAAGCGCTATCCATCGAAGCAGGAGCAACGGTATCGACTCCCCAACGCCAACCCAAGAAGGTAGAGTTGTTGGTAACAACGGCAGCAGCAGGATTACCATTAGCTAACCACACTGCTGCGGTTTGACTCTCGACGTTGGCAGGAATTACAGCACCACCAATAAATGTACGAGAAAGTTGTGGTCGATCATACCATTCTGAAGGGCTGTTAGCAGATAGTTCTAGAGTTGAAGGTGAAGAAAGAGAAAATCCCCAATAAGCTCCAAAAAGCGATCGCAATTGAGAACGAACTTGCGGTTGTGAAAGGTTTCCTGTCGGCCCGGTCACAATTACTTTGCCACCGCGATTCATCCACTGTTCTAAAGCTATGGCTTGAGAGCCTGTTAAATTTTCTACATTGGGTAAGAATAAAACACTAATATTACCCAAATCTAACTCTCTTTGCCAATTAGCTGTATCGACGATACAATAATTTACCCCTACTTGTTGTAAGCGGTTGGTAATTTCTGCCCATTGTCTAGCATTTTCTTGGCTTTTCACTACTCCCAAGACTTCTGCTGTTGCCAAGGTTGGTGTAAGTACTATACTCCACGACAGGAGAACAGACAAAATAGCGATCGGATTTTTGGCATTGATTACTCGTAAAAGAGCTAGCTTGAAACCAAGTCTTTGCCAGGAACAACCACTTACTACCACAAATTTCTCCTTCTACCTGATTGTTTACCAGTCTTTTAGCTAATTTGTGACCGCGGAAACGCGATGGGGCTTATAAAGTGCGCACACAGCCCCTTGTGAACGCAGGCTACGCCTATCATAAGCGGAGTACCGTTCACTAAAAATTACAAACACCCATTATAATCTTCTCTCTATCAAACTGTTTGAGTTGAAGAGGAGATTCTGGGAGGTAAAATGACTAGTAAATAGCATTTAATCAGAATTACACAAAGTTTCTCTGAATGATGTAGATTAATATACCTAAGTTTGAAAAAATTCAGTTTAAAAATCTGATTAAAAGCTTAATTTTAATTTAAGTTTTGAGTAAAATCTAAAAAAAAAATTAATCTCAATTTGGCTAAACTTGAACAGAAAACTCAGTTGTTTCTAAAGTAGACCAGACTGTTTGTAGTAGGTTATTTAATCCTGAACCAGTTGCAGCAGAAATGGTAAAAATCGGGTCTTTAGTGACTTGCTTCATTTGTGCGATCGCATCAGCTAAAATTGCTGGTTCTACCGCATCAATCTTATTCAAAGCAATTATTTGTGGTCTTTGAGCTAATCCTCTGCCATAGGCGATTAATTCGGCTTGAATAGTTCGATAATTACTAATAGGTTCTTCGGCAGTAGCATCAATTAAATGCAACAATAAACGAGTTCTTTCGATATGACGTAAAAAATCATGACCCAAACCAATACCTTCGGAAGCACCTGCAATTAAGCCAGGAATATCAGCAAAAACTGTGCCATCTCCTGTCGGTTTTTTGACTACTCCTAAGTTGGGAATCAAAGTTGTAAAAGGATAATCGGCAATTTTAGGACGGGCAGAAGATAAAGCAGAAATAAGTGTAGATTTACCTGCATTAGGTAAACCAATAATCCCCACTTCAGCAATTAATTTCAATTCCAAACGTAAACGCCGTTCTTCTCCTGGTAATCCTGGTAAAGCGTGTTCTGGCGCACGATTTCGATTGCTAAGAAAATATTTATTACCTAAACCTCCCTTGCCTCCTTCTGCCACACAAAGAGTATCACCAGCATTAACTAGATCACCCAATAACTCTTCTGTATCCGCATCATAGATCATCGTACCGCAGGGAACTTCAATAATGCGATCGCTTCCCTGCGCTCCAGTCCGATTATTAGGACCACCTCTTTTGCCGTCGTCGGCTTTAAATTGACGAGCATAGCGAAAATCAAGCAAAGTTTGTAAATTTTCTGCTGCTAATAAAATTACCGACCCGCCTTTACCGCCATTACCACCAGCAGGACCGCCAGCAGGAACATATTTTTCTCTTCTAAAGGCAACAATTCCATCGCCACCTTTTCCTGCGATTACTTCTATTTCTGCTAAATCAATAAATTGCATTGAAATATGATTGATAGTTAATTGTTAATGGTTGATTGTTATATGGTTAATTGTTAGTTATTCATCCTTCATAATTAGTAATTGGTAACTGCTCACTGGTCACTGATAACTGTTTAAATGTATTCAGAAATATCTTCACCGCAATCGTCAGCTAAGTAGGATAAAGAACGAAAACGCAAACTTACTAACTGCTCGTAAAGAGGATTAAGCTTACACAAAGGGGGAATATGAGCAATTGTACGTCCAAATAAGTTAATGTCTCTCTCAAACGGACATTGAGAAGGAATTACTTTGCAGACAAATCGAGCCAAACGGGGGTCTTGAACTTCCATGCCATCAAGCCAATCTTTGACTGGATGTAAAACGTCTAAACGCGGTTGAGTTTGTTTAGCAATTCTTTCAGAAGTACTTTCCTCTGGACGATAAAGAGTATTTTCTAAAGATTTAAGAGCTTCTATTTCTAGATTTAAAGCTTGGCTAAACTGCTGTAACAATTCATATTCAGGAGCAGAATAAACTCCATCAGCCACAGCTACCAAGACAGCCGTTCTTAAAAAGTTTTCAGCCGTTTCAGGGTCTTTGCCTAAAGCAATAGCTAATTCTTCAGGTTTGATCGGCTCTAACCGCTCAAAACTATCAAGATTGGCTAATTCTCTAGTTAACTGAGCAATTAACTCTTCTTCTTCAGGATCGTAATGTCCATCTGACCAAGCGATAGTATATAAACCTCGTAACCAAGCAACAATTTGGCTATCAGTATAAATAGATTGAGTTGTACTAGTCATAAAATTATTAAGCTAACCTTGCTCTTATATCAATCCTATCGTTTTCAAGTCTTTCTCTAAATACTAAGAAGTGAATTTTGGGGTAGCGATTACCGCCATTCCATAAACTTTAATGTTGTGTTTGCGTAAAACGTTTGCTGCTTGTTGAACAGTTGTTCCAGTAGTATAAATATCATCTATCAATAATACAGGAAGTTGAGGTTGTTGTTGTTGCCAAACTCTACCAAGAGTAAAAGCGTCTTGAAGGTTTTGTTTTCTTTGAAGAGGAGTTAGACCAAATAAAGCAGGAGTATCTTTAATTCTAATTAAAGCATTGGCGAACAAGCGATCGCTTGTAATCTGACAAAACCCTTGAGCAATTAATTCTGCTTGGTTAAAACCTCTAATTTTTTGTTTATTTGGATGTAAAGGAATGGGTACAACAATTAATTTTGCTCGTTTTTTAGCCATACCAGCATCTAACCATGCTTGACCTAACCATTGTCCCAACAGAATACCTAATTCAGCTTGGCGGTCGTATTTGAGTTTGCTTAAGGTTTGTTTTAATTGTCCTTCATATTTGCCCCAAGCAAAGTAAGGTAGATTGCCTGTCCACGTAGAACTAGAGGTTGATAATTGAAAGTTGTGTACTTGTTTTTGACAAAATTGACAGAGAATCGTTTCTGAGTGACGTTGGCATAAGCAACAAGGAGACTGAAGGAATAAACTAAGTAGACTTTTGAGCATAGAACCAGGAGAAAGGGAGAAAGGGGGACAATAACCGTCATCACTGGTAACTGATAACTGATAACTGGTAACTGGCGTACTTCCCATCTCAATAGCCAATTTGTCTTAGAATAAACAAAATAACTCACAAAAATTTGTTTATCTACAACAAGGTTTAAAAACTATGAGTACAGCTATAGATCAGGATAAAATCCTAGAATCAATGAAGAATTTTGCCGAACAGTACGCTAAACGAACTGATACTTATTTTTGTTCCGATCTTTCTGTAACTGCGGTAGTAATTGAAGGGTTAGCTAGACATAAAGAAGAACTAGGCGCACCTCTTTGTCCTTGTCGTCATTACGAAGATAAAGAAGCTGAGGTAAAAAATACTTTTTGGAATTGTCCCTGTGTACCAATGCGTGAACGCAAAGAATGTCATTGTATGTTGTTTATTACTGATGATAATGAATTTGCTGGAGATGAGCAAAATATCGCTCTTGAACTAATTAAAGAAGTTCGTGACAGCATGAAAGCATAAAAAAATCATGGCATTGCAAGAATTTTGGCAAGGTATAGAACAATTTAATCAACAAGAGTTTTATGCTTGTCATGATACGTTAGAGGCTCTTTGGCTAGAAGCTGTTGAGCCTGACAAAAATTTTTATCAAGGTATTTTACAAATTGCTGTTGCTTGCTACCATTTGGGTAATCAAAATTGGCGTGGTGCAGTTATTCTTTTAGGAGAAGGAATTAAACGATTAAGTAATTATCAACCTATTTATGAAGAGATTGATGTAGCTAGTTTAATCGAAGAAAGCAGTCAACTTCTCCAACAACTACAACAAATTGAACCAGAACACATCCAAGAATTTACCCGACAGTTAAATCAAACTAATTCTAACTACAAATTACCGATGATTATGACAATTAATCCTAGTTAAAATTAATGATTTTCCCAGTTGCTCTACACTAGATGGGAAACATACCATAAAATGTATGCGTCTAAACGCTTGAATTACTACTAAAAAAGTAACAAGCAAATATATAAGTTATTTTTTTGTAAATTATGATGATGTCGTCGCTATTTTTACGTCAGAGATTATCGCAATTTTTATCAATCGCAGTCGCGAGTACAATTATTTTTGCTACTCCTTCTAAAAATTTGCAAGCTCAAACTCCCACTCCAGGGGGAGGCATTACTATTCGTTCTGATGTTCAAGAAGCTAATTCTGAAACAGGAGTTTTTACAGCCAGAGGAAATGTTCAAATTAACTACCCAGCTAGACAAATTCAAGCTACTTCAACCCAAGCTCAATATTATAGTCGAGAGCGTCGTTTAGTATTAAGTGGCAATGTTTATGTAATTCAGCAAGGTAACAGTATGCGTGCTGAAACTATGACTTATTTGATTGATGAAGGAAGGTTTATTGCTGCTCCGAAAAGTAATCAACAAGTAGAATCTACTTATTTGGTTTCCGAGCCAAATTCTGCTATCGAAAACAACAATTAATCAATAATTTGGAGTAATAAAATTTAGCAAGCTAAGCAAGTAAATCATCAAATCCTATCCCTATCTCACCGCCACCAAGTCTTCCACTCATTCCTAACCAGTCAATTAAATGATTAACAGCTTATGGCTCTGATCCTGGAAAACATTCACAAAAACTATGGCAAAAGAGTGGTAGTCAACCGAGTTAATCTCAGAGTTTTACCAGGAGAAATTGTTGGTTTACTCGGGCCTAATGGAGCAGGAAAAACTACAACTTTTTATATTGCTACAGGTTTAATTAAACCCAATGAAGGTAAAGTCTGGCTAGAGGATCAAGAAATTACTACTTTACCGCTTCATCAAAGAGCGCGTTTAGGAATTGGTTATTTAACTCAACAAGCAAGTATTTTTCGTAATCTTACTGTTAAAGATAATATTCAATTAGTTTTAGAACAAACTGGTGTACCTCGTCCGGCTCAATCAATTCGTTTGCAACAACTACTTCAAGAATTTCGTCTCGAACAAGTAGATCGAGTGATGGGTTCTCAAGTATCTGGTGGAGAAAGAAGAAGAACCGAATTAGCTAGAGCCTTAGCAGCAGGAATGAACGGCCCAAAATTCTTACTACTTGATGAACCCTTTGCAGGAGTAGATCCGATTGCTGTTGCTGAGATTCAAAGTATTATTGCTAGTTTAAGCGATCGCAATATGGGTATTTTGATTACCGATCACAATGTACGAGAAACTTTAGCTATTACTAATCGTGCTTATATTATGCGAGATGGTCAAATTTTGGCTTCTGGTACGGCAGAAGAACTTTACGCTAATTCCTTAGTGCGACAATACTATTTAGGCGACAATTTTCAGATTTAGTAATCATCAATCTTTTGATTTGGCTGTAATTTTTAGGCTTATGAATATTGGTAAATTCAAATTCTTAGCTAAGTCTCATCTCGGTTTATATGTGATGGATTTATATATTGTTAAAGAATTATTCTTACCCTTTCTGTTTGGAATGGGAATGTTTACGTCTTTAGCATTATCGATTGGGACTTTATTCGATTTGGTACGAAAAGTAACAGAATCGGGATTACTGTTGAGTGTTGCCATTCAAGTTTTATTTCTTAAACTTCCTGAATTTGTAGTCTTGGCTTTTCCGATGTCGATGTTGCTAGCAGCTTTAATGGCTTATAGTAGACTTTCTAGTGATAGTGAGTTGATTGCTTTACGTAGTATTGGCGTTAATATTTATCGTTTACTTGTTCCAGTAGTAGTATTCAGTTTCTTTGTCGTTTTAATTACTTTTGTGGTTCATAATTTTGTTTCTCCTGCTGCTAATTATCAAGCTGAATTAACCTTAGAAAAAGCACTAGATAAAATTGAACCTTCTTTTAAAGAAAGAAATATTATTTATCCAGAATATGGCAAAGTAGAACTTGCCGATGGTAATAAAGAAACTGTTTTAACTCGTTTGTTTTATGCCGAAGAGTTTGACGGACAACAAATGAAGGGTTTAACTATTCTTGAGCGATCGCAAGTAGGAGTTAATCAAATTGTTACTGCTCAATCTGCTACTTGGAATATTTCTGAAAACACTTGGGATTTTTTTAATGGCACAATTTATTTAATTGCTAATGATGGTTCTTATCGAAATATTGTTCGTTTTCAACATCAAAAACTAGCTTTACCTCGGACTCCTTTAGATATTACTAAAGAAGGTAGAGATTACGGACAAATGAATATTTTGCAAGCTCAAGAATATTTAAAGATAGTTAAATTAAGAGGCGATGATAAAAAAGTTCGTAAATTAGAAGTTAGAATTCAAGAAAAAATAGCTTTTCCGTTTGTTTGTTTAGTTTTTGCTTTAATTGGTGCTGCGATCGGTACTAGACCACAAAATACTAGTAAAGCAACTAGTTTTGGTATTTGTGTTGGTTTAATTTTTGCTTATTATTTACTTTCATTTATTATTAGTTCAATGGGTGTTTGGGGAGTACTATCTCCTTTTTTAGCAGCTTGGTTACCTAATATTTTAGGTTTAGCAGCAGCAGGATTATTAATAACTAGTTCATCTCGTTAATTTTAATAAATAGTAATGAGATTGAAAGCTTCTTTATTCAAGAGATCGCGAGACAAAATTTTTGATAATTTTGGTCACTTTGATTAATATCAATTTAATTGAATCGTAAAAAAGATTGAATGAAAAAAGTAATTCTTAAAAAGACTACATTAGAAATAGTTAATACTCATAATTAGTATTCCCACATAATATATAATAGCGATTCGCTTGAATAGGAAAAGAATAATGAAAAAACTGCTCAGTCTGTTATTGCTGTTGATTTTGGCTGTAGTTGGGAGTTTGGTAGTTGAAAACCATGAGGTTTATTCTCAAACCGAGCCTCCAATAGAGCAAAGAATTGATTTTAAGCGTCATTTTGATGATTTAGGCGTAAATGGCTCGATTATCATTTATGACCTCCAAAGCGATCGCTTTTATCAACATAATCCTCGTCGCAATAACACCGCGTTTCTTCCTGCTTCAACTTATAAAATTCCTAATTCTTTGATCGCTTTAGAAACTGGCGCAATCAAAGATGATGTTGCCGTTTTGACATGGGATGGCATTGAAAAAGGTTTGAATGGTTCTCCTTTGAAAGAATGGAATCAAGATTTAAATATTCGTCTTGCTTATAAGTATTCGGCAGTTTGGTTTTATCAAGTGCTGGCGCGTAAAATTGGGCATCAAAGGATGCAAGATTTTGTTAATCAAATTCAATACGGCAATCAAAACATTGGTGCAGAAGAATATATTGATAACTTTTGGCTAGATGGAGAATTAAGAATTACTCCTCAACAGCAAATTGCCTTTCTTCGTCGTCTTTACCAAAATGATTTGCCTTTTTCCCAAAAAACTATTGATTTGGTCAAAGACATTATGATTGCCGAACAAACACCCGATTATATTCTTCGGGCAAAAACAGGATGGGCCACTTCTGTAACACCTAATATTGGTTGGTATGTGGGATATTTAGAACAAAACGACCAAGTTTATTTCTTTGCTACCAATCTCGATCTGAATTCAGAAACCGATCCAGCAGTAAGGCTAGAAGTTACGAGACTGTGTTTACAGGATTTAGGTCTTCTGTAATTTGTGTCTTTAATGCTGATATTTATTATTAGAGCTTTTTTAAGTATTTAGCAACTGGAAATAATCGAAAACTTGCTTTTTCATAAGTGTGACGTGCTGCGGAATGACCAGGATCACCTCCAGTCTCAACCATAGCAACAGACATCCCAACTTCTTTCATCTGTTTTAGTCTGGTGGAGTCATGGTTATAGTTTTGCCCAATTACAAGAAATTAGTTCGGCAATTTTATCTCATTCTGCTGATGCTAATACTACTGCGATTTATCAACAAGCAACTACCTTAACTTTGGCTACTATTGTTGCCTGTCAAGATGGTAATGTTTCTGCTTGTCGTTCAGAAAAAGTTTCTATTTTTAAATTAGGTTTTTTCAGTAATCGTTTAATTTGGATTGGTATTCTAACTGAATGGATTTTGATTTTAAGTATTATTTATTTCAAACCTTTGATTAATAATAAATATCGAAAAG
Source organism: Stanieria cyanosphaera PCC 7437 (assembly GCF_000317575.1). Classification (NCBI taxonomy): domain Bacteria; kingdom Bacillati; phylum Cyanobacteriota; class Cyanophyceae; order Pleurocapsales; family Dermocarpellaceae; genus Stanieria; species Stanieria cyanosphaera. The sequence goes on from NC_019748.1 coordinate 4,417,015, forward strand.
TGTCAAAATAGGGTTAGGATTAAATCATTATATTTAATAACCAAAAAGCTCATAAATAGCTTGTTCTGGATCGCTTTGTTTAACCAAAGATTCTCCGATTAACACTGCATTTGCTCCTGCTTCTTTGACAAAATTCAAATCTTCTGAATTATGCAATCCTGATTCACTAACTATTAATATATTTCGTGAATTAATAACTTCTTTTCTAGATTTTAAAAGCTCATTAGTAGTTTGTAAACTAACAGTAAAATTTTCTAAATTGCGATTATTAATACCAATTAAATCGACTTCTTCAATTGCTAAAACTCGGTCTAATTCTGCCAAAGTATGAACTTCAATCAAGGCAGTCATACCTAAAGCTTTAATGATTTTAGTAAAATATTTTAAATCTTGATTTGATAAAATTGCAGCAATTAAAAGAACCGCATCCGCTCCTTTAGCACGAGCAAAATAAATTTGATAAGGATAAATAATAAATTCCTTACAAAGTAAAGGTAAATCTATTTCTTGTCTAACTAAACTGAGATTGTCAAAACTACCTTGAAAAAACTTTTCATCAGTTAAAACCGAAAGACAACTTGCCCCACCAGCTTGATAAGCTTTTGCGATCGCAACAGGATTAAAATCTTCTTTAATTACTCCTTTAGAAGGGGAAGCTTTTTTAACTTCAGCAATTAAAGCAGGATCAGTTTTGCCATTTTTTAAAGCAGCTAAAAAATTATTCGGTGGCGCTACAGTAGCTACTTGCTGACGTAATTCTAATAAAGGCAAGCGATCGCGCATTTTTGCTACTTCAGTTTCTTTATACCACACAATCTCTTCTAAAATATGACGCGGTTTGGCATCGGGAAGATTGGCTTGATAAATTACTTCTCCTGTATTGACTTGAGGGTTTGGATTAATTCTTCTAATTTGCATTTGTTTCTAAAATATTGATCATTAATTAAATTTAATGGGCGTTTAGCCAAACGCCCCTACAGATTTACTACACACCAACTACCTGGGCGCGTTTGTATGCCTCATCTAAAATTTCGGAAAGGGTAGGATGGGTATGAACATTAAAAGCAAGATTTTGAACAGATTCTCGTTTCGCGATCGCATTAGCAGCTTCTTGAATCAAATCGGAAGCATGAATCCCAATAATATGTACACCCAATAATTCACCAGTATCCTTACGATAAATTATTTTTGCCATCCCTTCGGTTTCCCCTTCCGCTAAAGCTTTAGAATTACCTTTATAGTAAGTTTTAGCAGTAGCAACGGTAAATCCTTCTTGTTGACCTAATTCTTTCGCTTGAGTTTCAGTCAAACCAACATAACTAATTTCGGGATGGGTAAAAGCTGCTGCAGGTATACAACGATAATCAATTTCTTTCGTTCTACCACAGATATTTTCTACTGCTACTACACCTTGTCCAGAAGCAGCATGAGCCAACATCATCTTACCAGTCGCGTCGCCTACAGCCCAAAGATGAGAGATAGGTTCACCATCTCGAATGACTTGCATTTTATCATTAACAGGAATAAAACCACGTCTGTCAATTTCTACTGCCAGAGATTCTAAGCCTAAGTTTTTCGTGGCAGGAATTCTTCCTGTAGCTACCAAACAAGCATCTACTTCTAAAACTTCAATAACTTCTTTGGTTTTAGCATCTGTTAATTCGATTACTACTGGTGTCCCTGGAGTAACCTTAGTCGCGAATACTCCCGTATAGGTTTCAATATCACGAGGATTAATTAAAACTCGTTGAGCAATTTTAGCAATTTCGGGGTCAAAACCAGGCATTAAATTATCTAATGCCTCAATCATCGTTACTTCGCATCCCAAGGCAGTATAAACATCAGAAAACTCCAAACCGATGTAACCACTACCAATAATTGCAATCCAGTTGGGTAAAGATTCTAATTTAACCGCCTGATCGCTAGTAAAAACCGTTTTCCCGTCTATTTCAATTCCTGGAGGTACAAAAGGAATCGAACCAGGGCAAAGCATAATATCTTTAGCAGTAAAAGTTTTCTCCCCTTGATCCGTTGCCACAGTCACCTTTTGTTTACCAGCAACTTTACCCCAACCGCGAATAATATCTACTTTCAGGCGAGTCAAACTATTAGTTAAATCATTTTGAATTTTACTAACTAAATCCAACGCATGGGCTGCAATAGTTCCTCTGTCAAACTGTACTCCTTCCACCTCAATACCCAAATCCTTAAGATGATGGGTATCTTTAAACTCTCTAACTCTCCCAGAAGCAGCTAGTAAAGCTTTAGAAGGGATACAACCACGATTAACACAAGTACCGCCCATATCTCCAGCTTCAATAATCGCTGTTTTCAAGCCACATTTAACTGCGTGTAAAGCTGCACCATGTCCGCCAACACCAGCACCAATAATAATTAAATCGTAATCAAATTCGCTCATTACTTTTTCTGCTATAGTTTGCTGCAATCTTTTATTTTAGTGTCACGCGGTACACCCAAGTTGAACTCGGGTGTCTGCGCTAACTCGTCATTCCACCAGTCAAAAGTACTCCGCCCTGAAATGATAGGGACAGACCCAGAAATTAGCTTATTTTTAAGTTAAATTAGTTTTGATTTTTTTTCTAATCAAAAAATTCTGGTTTGGTAAAGGTGGTCACAATCTAGAAGAATTGCTCAAAATTAACCTTATTGCTTCACTTAACTTCATTTTTTGCTCTATTTTTGAGAAGAATAAAACCTATCTAGTCAAAAAGCAAAGCTGGTAAACGCCATCGAATCTGATCAATTAAACGTTTTAGCTCATTGGTGAGAAAGAATTTCACTGTAGTAATCTTATTGGGTATTTTGGGTAAATTAAGTTTAGATCAAACCTATATTTCGTTTTATAAAAATTTCTACCTAAATTAAACTAAAGCTTTTCTGGGAGTGTACCGCTAAGGATGTCCTCTTACAACAATCAATCTTCCAATCAAAATCCCAATTTTGTCGACAACTTTTCCGATCATCAAATCAAATCTTTAAATTTAGATATAAATAAGATTTTTGAGTTAATTAGCCTGATCTTACCTTTAGAATGTTGCCTTCACTATCAAGTTTTACCTCTTCAGCTTCAAAATCAACATCTAACTTTAGGAATGGTCAATCTTGAAGATGAATCTGCACTCAATTTTATTGGTTTAATTATTAATTCTCTAGGTTATACTCTACAAACGAAAGAAATTGCCTATGATGAGCATCAATCAATTTTAGCAGCCTATCTAAAAGCTAATCCTGAAAATCAAAAAAAATCAAAAGCTAGAAAATTAGACCGCAATTCTAAGCTAACTGTGATGACTTCTTTTTCTGAGCAAAATTATTTAATTAATTCTGATTCTAAGTTGACTGTAGCTGATACTTCTGAAAACTTAAATAATTCTTTTAATTCTGACTATAAACCAACCTTGGCAGAAAATCCACCAGAAAATAAACCCGAGCATTCTAATTCTAATCTCCACGAAAGAGCAACTTTAATCGTAGATCAACCAGAAGATCATAATCTTCAATCAAACCTAAAACCTCAAAAATCAGCCAATAATTTAGACATAGAACCTCAACATTTATCAGAATCAGCAGATTTTTTAGCTAATTTAACTCCTCAGCAACTTTGGCAAGAGTTATTAGCCCGAATTTTAAACGGAGGAATTGGTAGACTTTTTTTAGAAAGATATCCAGAATATGGCAGAATTATTTGGGGACAAGATGGAGTAGTTCAATCTTCATTAAATGAAGTATCGATTCAAGTTTTTCAAGCTATTATCAACCAAATTAAAGCTTTAGCTAAACTGCCTCCTATACCTGTAGATAAACGCAAAAAAGTCGCCATAGAAAAATATTATCAACACGAACGTTTATTATTACGTTTAGAAGTTTTCCCTGGTCAATGTGGAGAAGAATTAACTTTACAAGTTTTACGTAGTCAAGCTCTTCAATATTATGAACAGAAACAAATCAAAAAGATGACCGAACAGGCTATAAGTTTGGCAGAACAATTAGAAAAAACTTTAAAGAGAATTACTGCTTGTGCCACTTCTAGTGAGCTTGAAGATTGGCAAAATATTATAGAAATGCAGCAAGTAATTATCCGAAAAATGAAGTTATTAAAATAATCAATAAAATAATCCCCAGAATTAATTCGTGGGGACTAAAAAATTTTGAACAGAATTTCCCAATTAATGTAGTTTAAGTCTGGTTAGATTTTTATCTACATTTATGGAAAAATGCTACTTATATGTTGGTGGTTTCATTGCCCAGAACTTGTTTTTTCAAAGCATCAAATTCAGTAACTAACTCTTGACGAGTAGATTCTTTTAAAAGATACCGATAAACAAACCAACCAGTATAGCCAAGACCAACTAGTTCAAACAAAGGAGCTAAAAGAGGAATATCATTGATCGCATCAAGGATAGCTAAAGTTAATTTAACTGCTACGATCGCACCAAACAATAATCCTAAATTAATCAGAAGTTTTCTGTTATCTGAGATAAACTCTCCTAGATAATCATATAACTTTGATAAGAAATCACTCCCTACTTCGATCCATTCTTGCCAGGGTTTATCTGCTGGTGAGGGCTTCGCGGGAGCAATCATTCCAGCTGTTTCAGTATTAAAACCAGAAGGGTTTTGCACATCTATTTTTTGAGCTTCAGATTCCATTTTCAGCACTCCTTTGGTTATATGGAACATTTTATTAGTAGTTAGCTTGCGATCTAAACAATTCGTTGACTAACTTTTGCCCATATTATCAAACACTTCTTCTTGCTTAGTGGCATTATCAAAGCAAGTATTAATAGTCCTTAAAAAATCACGAATAGTATTGTACCCGAATCGAACTAAATATTTATCTTTACAGCTTGCTGTAACTGTTTAACTGACTTGGGTTAAACGGCTACAACTGGCTCTTGCTGCTGCAAAAAAGTAACATTTTGTTGCGAACGACGGCAATAAATTTCGCAAGAGTTGTTTGGACTCTCAATCAATTTAACTTTATCTAATTCTGCTCCTAAAGTTTGAATGGGCTGTTGTAACAATTGAGTAATATAAACCGCAATATTTTCAGCCGTTGGTACTACTTCGGCAAAGTAAGGAATATCTTTGTTGAGAAAAGTATGATCAAAAGGTTCTATTACATAATCATCAATAATTTTTTGTAAAGCTCCTAAATCAACTAGCATACCAGTACGTTGATCGATTTCTCCTGTTACTGTAACCTCTAGATGATAATTGTGTCCATGACCGTTAGGACGAGCGCATTTGCCGTATATTTCGGTATTTTCTTCAAAGCTGAGGTTAGGTAAAGCCAAGCGATGAGCAGCACTAAAATGAGTTTTAACAGTTAAAGACGCTTCCATATCGTTTCCTTGATAATCTGCCCAGAGTTCGGGATGTTCAAATAATTGAATATTGACTAAAGGTAAATAAGGTGCTAATTTTTGCCAGATGACTCGGGCAATATTTTCTGTAGTAGGTAGAGTTTGTTGAAATTCTGACCAAACTTCATTTAAATAAGCGTAGTCTAACTGACTAGTCACTTCTTTTTTGATAACTTGTTTGACATGAGATAGATTTTGTACCATCCCATAGCGGTCTAATTCTCCTTTAAGAGACACATAAAGAACATAGTTATGTCCATGCCCAGGAAAACGACTACAAGCCCCAAACAAGCGTTGATTTTCTTCTGGATTTAGTTCTGGTAACCAATAACGATGACTAGCAGAAAACTTAGCTCGACGGTTAATGATACAAATCATTTTTTATATTGCGCGATCGCGATTTTATGTAAAGTTAAGTAAATATTCTTCTTTTTCAGGATAAACTAATTTTCAACATAATTTCAGAATCAGTGTTTCAACTAAATTAAAGATTTAATTGCTTCTTGTGCTTGCCAACGTAATCCTTGAGCAATTCTAAAAATTTCTTGTCCAGTATGAAGATAATGATCGTCGTAGTTGAGAGTAAACCATTCTAATTCTCTAATCCCATCACCAATCTGAGTAAGGCAATAGTACATATTAGCAGCTACTCCAGCTAATTTAGCAGGATTTGGTTGAGAGCTAAAAATGTTTGAAGCTTTTTGCCAGTAATTACGACAATTTTCTAAATATTCACAGAAATTATCCATTAATTCTTGGTCGAAAGGATCGGCTGCTAAATAATCGATTTCAGTTTCTAAAGGATTAATAATTAAACTAATTAAACGATTGATTGGACGATATACTTCTGTGAGCCATTGATGGTATTGTAGTTCTTCTTTTTTGCCTGCTTGTCGATAACGTTGATATTGTTGGTTGGCGTGAGTTGTTCTTTCTTGACGATTGATTACGGAATTAAGAGTTTGTCCAGAATCTAGTTCTAGATCGTAAAGACGGCGACTTTGGGGGTTACTGAGGATTTCATAGGCAGCATTCAGAGCAATAATTTTATTATGGTCAGCATTCTGATTTTGACTATCTGGATGAAATACTTTCGCTAAACGTCGATAAGCTTGTTTAATTTCTTGTTGAGTAGCTTTGTCGCTCACTTCAAGAGTTTGATAATGATTTTGGCTTACACCATTTTTTGATAAATTCATAAAATAATATCCTGGTAATATTAAAAAGAATTCTTATCATTGAAGTTGTTGCTTGAAACTGCCGATCTATCTTCTTTCTAGCTTTGAGAATCAAACAGGCATATTAGATTGTAGCAAGCCTAGTTTTTGTAGCGGTTTTACCGTTTAGAAAAGCCAAAAAAATGATAATTTAGTTGATATTTTGCTTAATTGTTGCGAAAAAACCGCATAAAAATTAAAATTTCGATTTTTCAGTTGACAATTGCCACCAACGCGATCGCATTACCCAATGACAACAGCATTTCAAAGTACAGATAGTTTAAGCTGTGAAGGAAAATCTAAACTAGAAGAAATCTTTAAAGTAATAATTTGAGCTTCAATTAAACGCGTTTGATCACTTAAGCTTCCTGTACCAGGGTTGACAGGATAAGCTGGAAAACAAGCTGCACTTAAACTAACCCTCAAGGAGTTTCCTAAAGGAATCAGTATACAAGTGGGTTGTAGCGGTATTGTAATTGGTGTTTGTGGTGTATCTACTCGGATATATCCTTGCGTAAGATTGAAAACTTTGCTATCGGGCGTGACTTGAGATAAAACTGCACAAAGATCGAAACTTGGAGTATCAGCAGTACAATAAACTTCTATAATAACTGTTCCTACTAAGTGCAATTCTTGTTCTAAAGGTGCAGAAGTATAAGTCAAAATATCGCTGCGACAATCTAAACTAGAGCGTTCAAAAGAACCACCTGGAAAAGTTGCATGACCACCCAAGGCAGGTACTGGTCGCCAAGGATCGTGAACTAAAATATCAGTACTACTAGGAAAATGATCTTCTGTTGTTTCTAATAAGTCAGTTGCTAATAATTCTTGAGTAGATAGAGAGTCCGAAGCGATTTCTTCTTCATATTCCCACAACATTCCGCTATCTTCTCGCATCGAAGCTAAACCATCGCTAACAAAGTAGTAAATTTTTTGTTTTTGACTAGGAAATTCTTTCCATTCACACCATTGGTTACTACCCATTTCAAACAAACAGATTGGAGATTCGTCTAAAATTCCTGTATCTTTTCTTTTTAAAAAATAATCGAACCAGCGAATTTGGGCTTCATCAATGGGGTTTTGTGCTTCACTACCATAATCGATACTGCCTAATTTTCTACCCCAAGGTAGATGCGCCCAGGGCCCTACAATTAGATGTTGAGGAAATCTACTTCTATCTGTCATAGCCTGATAAAGATTCAGTGTTCCTCGTAAATAAGGATCGAACCATCCGCCAATGTGTAGCATTGGTAAATCTACATCTTGAATGAGGTTTTTGAGCGATCGCTTTTGCCAATATTGATGATTAGGATCGTAGTATTTTAACCAAAGATGATAAAAGGAATCTGGTGCTAATTCATTAAGAATATCGGGACTGGCAGGAATGCGATCGCTTAAGGGTAAACTGTGAGAGGCTTGATACAATCGGTAATAAGCTGTTTCATCTCCCTTTAAACGGGCAGTTTCCGCAGCTAATTGAATCGCCCAACCTAAATTTGCTTGTAAACAAAACGCGCCATTTTCATACGCCCAATCGTGATAAAGATCGTAGGCAACCATGGCGGGACAAATTACTTTTAAAGCTTGGGGACGTTCTACCGCAGCGTATAGTTGAGTCATGCCCTGATAGGAGAAGCCATACATCCCTATTTCGCCCGTACTGCCTGGTAGTTGAGATACCCAATTAATCGTATCTAACCCGTCTGCTATTTCATGAGTCAATAAATCAAACTCTCCTTCAGAAGTACCTCTACCCCGTACATCTTGAATTACTACCAGATAACCTTGGGCTGCATACCAGCTAGGATGGGCATAAACAACTGTAGAAGCGATCTTTCTGCCATAAGGTTGTCGCATCAACAGGATCGGTAAATCTTCCTTGGTATCTGGACGATAAATATCTGCATCCAATCTCACTCCATCACGAGTGTACATAGATACAGTTTCTTGTTTAATTTTCATTTTTGTTTACAGTGACGGGAATTAGATCGGGTTCGCCTAAACAGTTGAATGTAATGATTGATAAGGGGACAGAGGGACGCGGAGAGGATTTATTTTAAGTTATTATCAGGACTTGATCTTACAGCATTTTTCAAAGCACTTTTAGTTCTTTGAGGTCTATCTTGGCATCTTGATGAAGGTCAAATTCTTGACTCATTGCTTCAACGTTAGAATTGCTAAGCCGAGGCACGAAGTGATCGCTGTTTGTTCAAGCCACCGATTGTAGTCTTGTATTTGTTTCATTGTTTTATAATTGATAACCGACTAATTCATCGTCTACCCATTCCAAAGTATCGTCTATTTTCTCACCATCATGATAGGCAGCCAAAAGCACTTCGCTGGTTTTTCCCCAAGCAATTTCTCCATTAGCAGCAATGGAAATAGCCCCCAACTCTCGTTGACGTTGAGAAGCTTCTTGCATCGATTTCAATATGGCTTCTTTGAGGGATAAACCATCAGTAACCCGAATAACAATTTTAGCTGCTAGACATTCATCAATAATATCTTCACCAATACCCGTACAACTAACGGCTGCAAACTGACTAGCATAATTACCAGCAGGCATAGCCGAGTCACTAACTCGACCAATTCTTTCTAACCCTTTCCCACCTGTAGATGTTCCTGCTGCCAATCTTCCCTGGGCATCTAAAACCACTACCCCAATTGTGCCTCGGCGTGCTTCATGAGGTAAAGCCAATTCTTCTTCAGCAATTACTCCTGCCATTTCCTTGCGGAAATTATCTTTTCTTTCCTGCATCCACTCTTGTAAACGTAAATCTGTAAGCGGATCGTAGATGGGAAAATTGAGTTCTCTTAATAATTCTGCTGCACCATGATCCGATAAAATGCGATCGCTTTCGTTTTGTAAGGCTTTAGCTAATTCAATGGGATTGCGGACACGAGAAACATTAATGACACCACTAAAACGTTGGGCTGCACCATCCATTAAGGAAGCACTCATGCGTATTTGTCCATCGGATTGTAAAACTGAACCTGTACCAGCATTAAAACGAGGTTCGTCTTCTAAAAGTTGACATCCTTTCAGCACTGTTTCGGTAGCACTTGCACCATTAAGGAGTAGACTATATATCTCTTCTACAATTGAGTGAAGACAGTTACGAACTGCTTCCAATCCTCCTTTACTTCTAATATGACCACCTGCGCCACCGTGAATAATTAATTTTGGTTGTACCTGATTGGATGACATAATTTTCTCTAACTAGCAAAAAAAATACTGTCTAAGTAATTTAAGATACTGAAAGACAGTAGAAGAATTGTGATTTTAGAATTTTAGCTGATTTACATTTGCTGCTTAAAATAGTTATCTATGAAAGGATCATGAATTGTATTTAGTAATACAGTTTTTATTTAAGTAATTTTTTTAGGTATCATTAGAACGACGACGACGACATCTTTCTGAACAGTATTTAACTTCATCCCAACATTTTTCCCATTTTTTTCGCCAGGTAAAAGGTCGACCACAAACAGGACATATTTTAGTTGGTAAATCTGATTTTAAACGTTGACGTGACATAGATAAATTAAAACAAAATTTTGAAAAAACTATCTTAGCAGTAAATAATTAACAGACAAATAATAATCGTACAGACGTAGCATGCTACGTCTCTGCTGCTAGCTTCGGTAGTCGCCTTTAGCCTAATATTTTAACTGATAGTTTAAACTCAATAACTTTAACCACAAGCTGGGATATTGTTTTTCTAACCAAGGTTGGGATTTTTTCAACCAACCAGCAAACCAATTTCCTAGGAAAAGTTTTTTCACCGCATCAAAACTAAACGCCCAATAAGAACCCAACCAACGAAGTAAGTCTTGAGTACCTGCCATTTGCCAAATCCACCATAATAAAGCAGGGTTTTGTCTAGCTGCGACTAAAGCTAAACGGGTAAAGGTAAACCAATCGGTACGATCTTTAATAAAAGTATCCGCTACTTCTGGTGGTTGAGCAGCAAGCAAACCAAAAAAAGTATTCAACATTGAATTAATTCGCTGTGGAGGTAAAATTTGATGAGTAGGTACCATCATTCCCTTAGAAAATAGCCAAGTAACCGAAATATTGCTTTGATAAGCCCGAATTTGGTTTAAATCTTGAGCAGTCAGTAAATCATGTTTAAGGGCAGTGTCAAGTAAAGTAGTTAAACGTTCTAAATTACGAACCAGAGAACCAAAACCCGTAAAAATTAAGGGAGATTGTAAAGAAGCTGCATCGCCAATTGCCAATAAACGATCAAAAGCGACAGTGCGATCGCTATTACTGGTGCTAAAATGACCTGGTATATAACCAAAAGTTGCTTTTTTCCAGACCAAGTCTTCCATATTACAACGGCGATACTCTGGCAGAATCGTAAAGAAGTCTTCGTACATTTCTAGTAATGAACCAGGATTTTCGGGATGTACTTGATGATAGTGAAACAGATAAAAAGTTAATTCTCCATTCCCTCCAGGAAATAACTCCCAAATCAGTTGTCTACCACGAGAAATATCTCCATGAGAATTCAAAACATCACCGTATCTTGAATCCCAAACTTCTGGGGCAAATCCGCTTTCAATTACCGCCCCTACTGTCGGACAAACACTATCAAAAGCACGTCCACCATTTAATTGCCAAGCAATTGGGGAAGCTGTACCCATCGCATCTATTAGTAATTGACCTTCGACTTGTTTTTCGGTTTGCGTAGTAAGATCTATTAATTGAACCGTAACTTTGCGATCGCTAATATCTGCCCTAACAAACTCAGTTTCATCCCAAATCACACCACCAGCTTTTCTTAACTTATCTCCACAGACTTTTAATAATTTTTCTGCATCAATAGCAATATTGAGAACTTTAGGTGTATGTAATACTGGGGCTTTTAAATGAGGAGGATTATTGGCATCAAAAAATTTACTAAATCCATCCAGATATTCTTTAGCAATTACTTCTTCAAATTCTTCAGACGTAAACAAACCTAAATTAATCAAACTCTGAAACTCATCACGAGAAATATTCCATTCCCGATTCATCCTACCAAAAGGCAATCTTTCTACTAATAAAACCCGATAACCTTTTTGTGCCATCACCGCAGCATGAATGACACCCAACGCGCCCCCAATATAGATTAAATCAAACTGTTCATTTCTTTGTCTACTGGTTTGTTCTTCTGCTACTTTAAAAATTACCTGCTTTGGCTGTTGGGGATTACAAACACTTTCTCGCCAACGTTGTTCCCACCAATAAACACGATTGAGATCGTATTCTCCATGAGGCATTTTTTGAAAAAAATGAACTGTTTGAGGATAGTAAGGCTTTAGCGCCTCAAAAATTGACTGTCTAGTTAAGTCTATGGCAGGAGGTGCAGGGTATTGGGGAGGAAAATCTTCACGAAGAGCTTTGACGAGTTGTTGTTTAATTGAAACAATTTCCCTAATAGGTTTTTCTCCCCATTGAAAAATTTTCAAGTATGTAGTACGCTGTACAGACCATACAAAGATTGACAACTCACTATTTAATTGATTCGCTTCGGACGGTGAAGAAAATTGTAGACGAATTCCATCTGGAGTCGCTATTTTTTTACCTAGCTGAGGTTGCCACTTTTGTTGTAGCCAAGTGCAAACAGCATTAGTATCTGGAGTTGGAACTTCGAGATAAAGTATTTCTTTCATTTGCAAATTATTAATTTAAGCTAAATTAGGCAAAAAGACGCAGTCAGGTTGACTAAAAATAAGTTAAACTTGCCAAATATTAATTAACTGACCATATATAACGAAAAATTACTATAAAAACATAATTTTTAATTTATTGTGAATTTTATTGATGAGCTAATTATGAATTATCCCATTCCAGCTACCCCAGAAGAAATTTTTGCTTTACGAGAACTTCCGATTGATGAAGAGTTAATCGCTACAGCCGTAGCTGGTATAGTTAAAATTGCTCGGCAACAAGGACAATCTTTAGAAGAGTTGCAAGCGGAAGTTTTACAAGATGATAGTTTGCTAGACGGATTACAGCGTAAATGGTTAAGTAATTTGCTCACTCAAGCTTGGCAAATGATTACTTAACGATTTTTCTTTCAAAAATATTTTCGGTTTAGCGATCACAGTAGCATCAGCGAGAAGCCATTTTTCCGTTGTTCAAAACATGACCGATTTATTCTCATCGTTTTTTTTTCCTGAGATAAAAAGATTAAATTTAACTCACTCCGCTTTCTTCATGAGCTTTTGAGTAATAGAGGCTTAGCTTTTTGATTGATTTGATTCTTTTTAAGAGTTAAAATACTATTCTCTCCGTGTTTTTATGTAATTGACTCAAATTATTTTTTTAAAACAGTAGATTTACGGTGTAACTTCTAAATACATAATTTTATATTTATTGTAAAAATCAGTAAAATTACGGTGTAAATCGTCAAAAGATAATTTCATAATTATTGTTATCAGAAAAAACCAACAATTTAAACAGCTAAAATTAATAGTAGTTTTTAATTGTTTTTCAATCAGTCAAAAAATATATAGCTTGACCTAGGATTTGACTAGTTATATGAAATAAAAAAAGAATGCTACATATCAATCTTAGCGTCGCTGAGTCTTCTTCTAACCGCGTCAGCCATTTGTAGCAAGCATTTAAGTATTTCATATTAGAATAGCAGAACGATGTGCTTATCTAGTGAAACTTAACTAAGCTTTGATGCAAATCATTCTAATTATTTGATTTGCTCTAGGTTTTTTATTGAAACAAATTTTAGTTGCTTTAGATGATTGAAATTTAAAGCATAATGGGATTCTACATCTCATTTTTCACCTGTTTACTCAAATTTTCTTTAGCTATAAATTGCGACAGATTTGAGGTATTTACTATGAAAAAATGTCCTTGTTGTCAAGATATTTTACTTCGCTGTATTTATCGTTCAGAAATGACTTGGTTTTGCCCTAGTTGTAGACAACAGATGCCTAGTTTAGATTCTATATTACAATCAAATCAGATTAGAAAAAAGCAAAACACAGTTATTAAATAAAATTCGATTTAGTTAATTCTTAATTAGTTTGATTGAATTTTTTAGCAGTTGCTAACATTTGTCCCAGAAAAGGCAATCCGATTACAGCAGGAAGAAAATAACGAGAAGTACAAAGTAATCCTAAAGCTGCTGCTGTTGCTTGATTAAAATATGGTTGATAAAAGAAAATTAAAGCTGCATCGCGTGTACCTACTCCTGCAAAAGTCAAAGGTAGCAAACCAGCTAAAATGGATAAAGGGGAAAGAGCTAAACTAGCTATAAATGGTGCATAAGCTTTAAGGGCGATAATAAATAACCAGATTTGTAATAAATGAAGAAACCAAATAAAAATAGATGTAACAGTAATTAGTAATAATTGTTGTTTGTTGTCCCAAAAATAATGATGCATCTCTTGCCAAGCAAGACGCATATTGTTTAATTTTTTAGCAAGTTTTCGGGGTGCTATTTTCGCTGATAATTTAAAAAATAAATCTGCAAATTGATGTGAAGATAATAATAATATCCCAATAATTAATCCGCCTGTGATGATTATTGTCATTAGCCAAAATAAATGATCTTTAGCGGGATAAACAAGTAAGCCAAATACGCACCATAAAAGTAAGGATAATAAATCACAAGCTTTTTCAAAAATTACGATTGCTAGGGAAAGAGAACCGCTAACATTATTTCTTTCGCGCATAAAATAAGCTTTGGCAATATCTCCCATCTTGGAAGGTAAAACCATATTTAAAACGCTTGACCCCAAAATTAAACGATTTGCTTCGATAAAGCTTAAATTTTTCTCTTGAGGAATTAATTGTTGTAGTCTCCAGGAGGTAAATAACGTCAAAGGAATGACCATTCCTAAGCTGATTATCATCCAAAAAAGATCGCAGTTTTTAAATATTGCTAATAATTTGGTTAACTCTATTTGGGAATAAATAATTATTAAGATAGCAACACTAATAACTATAGAAATAAATCTTTTTAAATTCATGTTATTCAATAATTAAGTACATAAAAATTAACTTGAATTCAAAATATTTTATAATAATTTTGTTTGGTAAAAGTTAGCTTTGTAAAGCTTTTCAGTCTTATTCAAGCTTGGGTGAGCCAAACGCATTTAGTATGACATATTATTTGTTTTTATAAAAATATAAATAAGGGCGAACCACTGTTCGCCCCTACAGAAAAATTATCTGTTGTTTGTTTGTTTCAAATTGATGTTAGCTTTGCTTGCTTACCTCAACCTAATATTTTTTATGCTGAAGGTGATAATTCTCCAGATAAGCGATTAACAGTTTGTTTGACAAAGTTTTGTAAGAAAGCAGTACGTTGATTTTGTTGGAATACTTGTTGCAATTTATTGGTTAATTTTTCAAGATTGATACCATTTGTATCTTCTAAATTAATCTCTTGTTCTTGTAAGTATTCAATCACACTTAGTCCAGCAATGCGAGTTAAATAAGCAGCACTTACCCCCTGTACGGCACTACCAGCAACATAAGTCCAGGCATTGGTTTTGAGTAGTCCAGCGATCGCATTTGTGGAGAGTTCAACTAATCCTAACTGCACCATCAATTTACCAAGAATACCAGCAGCGTTTTGTGCTTGAGACAAAGAAAATTTTTGTTGATAAATACCACTTAAATCTACCAACATCTGAGTGTTGACTGCTGCTGTAGCTAATAAATCTAATGCTGCTACGGGATTAGCAAAAGCTGTCGCTGCTGCAATCCATTGATATTGTTCAATTATTGGTAAAGAGCGATCGCGTCTGATTTGGTTTAAAATTTCTTTAGCTTGTTGTTTGAGTTGAATTGCTTCTCGCCAAGTAGTACTAGCAATTAATTGTTCTTTTTCTTCATTTAGTATGGTAGTTAAACGATCCACTAAATCATTAATTTCTGGTGGTTGTGTTTCTAACCATTCTTTAGTTGAACCGTCTTCTT
This sequence comes from Stanieria cyanosphaera PCC 7437, assembly GCF_000317575.1. NCBI lineage: Bacteria > Bacillati > Cyanobacteriota > Cyanophyceae > Pleurocapsales > Dermocarpellaceae > Stanieria > Stanieria cyanosphaera. The sequence goes on from NC_019748.1 coordinate 4,432,557, forward strand.
GTTGTTGACGTACTTTAATTGGATTAGGTACAGCAGCGATCGCAAAAAGATCTGTTGAAGGAATAATTTTTGCTACTCTTTGTTGTATTTGTTGCTGAATATAAATTCTTTCTTCTAAAGCATACTGGTCTTGCTTATTAAAAACTAATAAAACTCGCTGCCGAGATTTGACTAACTGTTGCAAAATTTGCCATTGAGATTCAGTTAAATCACTAGCAACTACAAAGAAAACTAGATCTGCAGCTAAAGCAATTTCTCTAACTTCTTCTTCCAATAACTCTGCATCTGATAATAAAGCTTTAGTTTCTACCCAATCAATTTTCTGCTCGTTTGCTTGATTTTCTAAAATCTGTTTGAGACTTGTTTTACCTACATTTTTGCTTCCAGTAACGACAAATTGCAATTCTTGCCGTTTTAAATGCTCAGGTAATTGATTTATTTTTTGTTTCAGATTAACAATATCTAATGTAGGAGCTTCTGTTTCAATAGAACTAACAATTTGATTAACTTCTGCCAAAGCTTTTTCAATATCTTCGGGTTGAAGAGGTTGTAAAAGTAACTCTGATATTTGTTGATCAGATTGATTTTGTTTATACCACCAAAAACCACCACCAAGAGCTATTGTTCCTAAAGTTGCCCATTCCCCAATCTCTGCCAATGAATGATGCAAACTATTCCATAACCATAAAGCAAAAGTTAAACCTACTCCTGCTACTAAAATAGGCTTGCGTATTTCCACTGTCATTTTCCATTCCCTCTGTAAAAGATTACCCAGACCGCTACCAGCTTGGCACAATTACCTTGTCTATGGTAGATTCAAAAAATTTTCCCTCTAAAAAAAGATCCTACACTTTTCTCAAATGTAGGAGCTAAATAATTTTTTTTTAATGGCGGGAGGCGGATTTGAACCACCGACCTTCGGGTTATGAGCCCGACGAGCTACCAGGCTGCTCTATCCCGCGTCGCCTTATCGAGTATAACAAATACTCTAAAAAATAACAAACTTTTTTTTCTCGAAATTTACGTCTAGGACAAAAATGCTATTCGTTTGGCATTTGGAATTTGAAAAATCATACCAAATGCGATTGACAAATATACTAAAACTCTTAAACCTTATTAACTCCTGCCTTCTGCCTTCATCTAGCTACATCCTTTACATTTAATTTCAGTAATTTCTCTACTTATCTTGTCTAATAATTATCAACAAAAGGTGATCATCATTAATTTAACGTAAGTATTTATCTCGTCCTTATTAAAAATAAAAATAAAGCTTATAAAAATTAAAAATTAAGCAAGAGTAACTTGAGCGTTAATACTGAATCTATTTTGATATGTTAAAATCAGTATAAAAGTAGATTTTTCAGTTAGTTTTGATAAAAATTAGTTTTAGTTTCAAGTAAAAAATGAGGAAAGCAAGCTAACTTCTTGGTTATTATTACGGAAGTAATCTTACTATAATTTTTTTTTCTTTTCCCTAAGCTTCAAGATTTTTTATTACAACTAACAATAAGTAACTTTGATCAATCAGATTTGAACAGGCTTTAAACCCTTTAAATAAATAAGAATCAAGAGGACTACTTTTTTGTAAAAAAGTTCCCTAAAATTTTTTTTTATTTGAAGTAATTTCTATCAAATTTTTTACTTTTTACTCTTAATCTTAGAAAACCAAAAGAAGAAATCTTGACAGTAAATACTATGAAACTTCAATTAAAAGCTCTCTCTGTAATCTTAGGTTTGACAGCATTATTAGGTGCTTGTAGTTCTGTTAATAGCAGTACTCCTTCTACCACAACTCCTGAAGATTCTGTTCAACTTGAATCTACTGAAACTGAAACTCCTGAAGGAACTGTAGTTGAACCTGCTGCCGAAGTTGAAACCCCCGAAGAAACTGCTACCGAAGGAACTGTAATTGAACCTGCTGCTGAAGTTGAAACCCCCGAAGAAACTGCTGAACAAATGACACCAGAAACAGAACCCGCCCAATAAAAGACTGACACCACGAATAGACCATAGTGTCAGAAATTAATAGTTGATTTTTGTGTATAGTCTCCCTAATTTAGGGAGATACTTTTTTTTTAGCAAATATTGAACGGCTTAGAACAGAAATTTTGTTTTGATTTCATTACATTTTGTTAAATTACATTGCACTAATTTAGTTATTTACAATCGGTTGTCGTCGATTTAGTTTTAATTCTAAGGTTCTGCCTGATTGAGGATTAATTGCTTGAGTTGAAAGATTCTTTTCTTCTAGTAGAGATTGAAACTTTTCTACGCTTCCTTCTTCATCAATCAAGGATATTAACAAACCTTCAAAACTAACATCTCCACCTGCTGCTGTAGATAAAATATATTGAGGTTGCAACCACTGACAAGCTTTTAAAGCAGACTCTTGCCCTTTTATTACCGCACCTACTAAAGGAAGTTTTAAACTAATAATTGGGGTGATAATTACGTCAATTGATGCTAACTCTTGGAGAGACTTAGAATGATATCCGTGAGGTTCGTAATAAATGCTTTGATGAGTTTCTAAGCCTTTAATAATATAAGCATTCTCAACTAAAGTTGGACCAATTGGAGAACCAGGAAGAGCTTTAATTTCAATTCGATTTTCTAGATTAAAAGCTTCACCGTGAGTTAAGGTCGTAATTTGAGTGTAGCCTAATTCTTTAACGACTTTGGCAGCATTAGGAGAAGCTACCACAGGAATATTTCGATCTAATTGTTTTAGGGTAGGAGGATGCGCATGATCTTCTAATCCTTGAGACAGAAGAATCAGATCGATATTTTCTGGAATAGGATAGGATTGATTTTTTTTTCCTTTAAATAACCAAGGAAGATTGCCAAAGACTAAATGATCTACTAACCAGGGGTCAAGTAAAATTCTTTTGTTTTCAAATTCTATCAGCCAAGAATTGCTATCAAAATAAGTTAAATACATATTAAAGTTTTTAGTTAACTGCTTATCTATTGTAAACATTTGTGTTTTTGAGCAGGATCACTTTTAGATAGAGCAAAAAAATTATTTTGTAGTTAATTAAATATCATCCCTAGTTTTTCCCGATCGCTTTTTACAATCAAGAACTAATGTGCTGATTGATCAAAACAGGAGCAAGATAGTGAGTAAATGTGTTCTAATTGTTGATGATGAAGACGATGTTCGTGCTATTGCTAAACTAGGATTAGAAATGGCCGCAAATTGGACAGTACTTACCGCTAGTTCTGGTCAAGAAGGTTTGAATGTAGCTGCACAAAACCATCCTGACGTGATTCTTCTCGATTTAATGATGCCAGAGTGGGACGGTAGTTATACTCTTAAACAATTAAAGGAAAATCCAGATACTCAAAGTATTCCTGTAATTTTATTAACAGCCAAAGTTCAATCTCCTCTTCAAGAAAGTTTGGCTAATCTTGAGGTAGCAGCAGTTTTTACTAAACCTTTTCGTCCTTTGCAACTACCAGAACAAATTGAGCAGGTTTTAGCTAAAACAACCTAAAACTTACAATAATTTTCAATTAATTAAAATACAGTCAATTAGTTTTGTTCTTCTGTCTGATTTCAAACTAGATGCTTATCTATTAAAAGAGGAACTTGCTGTGGTTGGACTTTACTGTAATGAGTTTTATCTGGCATCATCACCAGATTTGGTCCTTTTTTACACTGTTTGAGACAACCAGTAGTTTTGATTTGAACTTGACTTGTTAAACCGCGATCGCGAAGGCTTTCTTCTAGCAACTCACAAACTGCTTTTCCTCCTCTATTCCAGCAGGTTGATTTTTTGCAGACTAATACTTTAGCTTTTGGTTTGGTAGATGAAGTGGTCTGTTCTTGTGCTTGATTTAAATAACCAACTGCTAATTTAGATTGAATCAAGTTTTCTTGCTCTTGGCGATCTACTAAAGTAACTGCTTGAGCTTTGTATTTTACTTTTCCATTTTTCCAGCTTTGTTTATATTCTCCCTGAATTTGTACCTTACACCCTAACTGTAATATTTGGCTCAAGTTATTCCCGATTTGTTTAGATACTTTGATCCAATATTCACGGCGATCAGTAGCTATTTTAAGATATTTAATTCTATTGTCAGGTTTAATAATAATATCTACTAATTGTCCGACTAAATCAAACTCTGAAACTAAATATTCCGCTCTAGACATAGTAAGCTCCTAATTTAAATTTAATTTTTTGGTTGATCGAATTTTATTTGCCAGCAATTTTCTAACCAGTGCATCAATTCGTAGCGAGATGCAGTAACTTGTCTAGCGACACTCCATAGTTGAATTGCTGTTTTAGTACTATTTATTTCTATTTGCAAAGGTTGATTAGAGCCACACTGACACTCAATTTCTAATGCTTGCAGTCGATGATATACTTGCCATCTCTCTGCCCACTTAACATTAACAACTTGCTGTGTTGCTAAATTCTGATGATTATTACCCATTTTAAATATTATTTAATTATGCTTATTGAGAATTAAACTCATTAAAATTCAACTTAAAAATAGTATAACCATTAAACGATAATAAATGTCAATAAACTGGAAAACAAATTTTGAGTTAAAGACGAAAATTACTAATAAATAAGGTTCTTGATTACCTGATTTGATAATTCTTTTAGAATCTTCTTTGTGATTTTGTGTTAGGGTTTAAGTATTATCAATAAGCCTGCCTAAATGAAAGGAGAACACACTATGGCTACTACTCAAGGTTTAGTAAGAGCTTTTGGCGAGGTAGGTAACAATCCAGTCATGCTGGACAAAAGCGTAACTGAGCCGATTTGTGAAGGTTTAAATCTTGTTTTAGCTAGTTTTCAAACACTGTACCTACAATACCAAAAACATCATTTTGTAGTTGAAGGGGCTGAATTTTATTCTTTACACCAATTTTTTAACGAAAGCTACGATGATGTTCAAGAACACGTTCACGATCTAGCCGAAAGATTAAATGGACTGGGAGGTGTTCCTGTAGCTAATTTAGCTAAACTAGCGGAGTTATGCTGTTTTGAACAAGAAGCTGATGGTATTTATCGTTGTCGAGAAATGGTAGAACACGATTTAGCAGCCGAACAAGAAATTATTCAATTAATTCGTCGTCAGGCAGCCCAAGCAGAAAGTTTAGGCGATCGCGCTACTCGCTATTTATACGAGAAAATTCTACTCAAAACCGAAGAAAGAGCCTACCATCTCGATCATTTCCTTGCTCCTGACAGTTTAACGTTAGGTTTTATCCAAACTTCAAATTAAATAGACTAAAACATCATTTACAAGCGATCTATTCTGTAGGGGCAATTATTGAATTACCCCTACACAAAAATAATTTGTTGAAAATACAACGCTTTTTAGTGACCAGTTATCAGTTATTAGAGACGCGACATGTCGCGTCTCTACACCAGTTACCTTCTGTCTTCTACTGTTTACTTTGATTATTCGCGACCGCGGATGCGCCTCGCTCGTGGACAAAATCGCGCTTTTGTACAGACGCTTCATGTTCCCGAAGGGTGCGAAGCAACGTCTCTACTTTTGTACAGACGTAACATGTTACGTCTCTACTTTTTACTTCTGCCTCCTGCCTCTTGCTTTTTACCCATCAACCATCAACAAACGAAATGAACTGTATTTCATTTAATTAACAAACGCTATATTGTTTAATTTATTTTAATCTGGCTCGCATTATTGACATAAACTAAAAAACTATTTCATTAACTTTTGATAACGTCCTAAAGCCAGAAGAGGAAAATATTGCTGATAAAGATGGTATTTTAGATAAAAATGACAGGGAAAACCAGTACCAGTAAATTCTGCTTCGTACCAAGTTCCATCATTATTTTGAGTAGCAAGTAAGTAATTAATTCCTGTTTCTATCGCTGATTGAGCATTAAAACCTGTGGCTTGATAAGCTGCTAATAAACCGATTAATGCCCAGGCTGTTTGGGAAGCGGTACTAACTCCTTTGCCTTTTAAGGTTTGATCGTGATAACTACGACAACTTTCTCCCCAACCTCCATCAGGATTTTGACAACTAACTAGCCAAGTTGCACCCCGATCAATTTCAGTTTGATAATCTTTAGGTGCAATTACAGCCAAAGCAGACAATGCCCCACTTGTACCATAAATATAATTTACTCCCCAACGACCAAACCAACTGCCATCGTTTTCTTGTTCGCTAATTAAATAAGCAATAGCGCGATTAACTTGGTCTGCTTTCATGGCAAGATGATACTGTCCTAACATTTCCAATACCCTAGCGGTTACATCGGCAGTATTCGGATCTATCATGGCTTTTAGATCACCATAAGGAATGAGATTGATCCAATCTTGATCATTATCAATGTCAAAAGCAGCCCAACCACCAGCCCGACATTGCATAGTTGCCATCCAGTTCACACCACGAGCGATCGCACTTTGTTTTTGAGCTTCGTTTGGTAGTTGAACTTCTGCCAATCCCATTACTACGACAGCAGAATCATCTAAATCGGGATAAAAACGATTATCAAATTCAAATGCCCAACCGCCAGGCTTTCCTTGTTTGTTTTTGACTGCCCAATCCCCATAATCAAGAATTTGTTTATCTAATAACCATTGTCCACCCCTAACTAAAGTCTGATGATTTGGTGGTAAACCAGATTCAACTAAAGCTCGTAAACACCAAGCCGTATCCCAAACAGGGGAAACACAGGGTTGAACCCGATAAGAATCTTCAGTTTCAATGGCAAAGTTATCAATTGCTGCTAATCCTCTTTGAATAATCGGATCATCTACTTCATAATCTAGAGTGCGTAAAGCCAAAAGAGAATTAAGCATAGCAGGAATAATGCCACCCCAATCTCCTGTAGCTTCTTGTCTTTCTAACACCCATTTTTCCGCAGCTTTTAATCCTTCTTCTCGAAAAGGAACTAGATTGAAATTTTCTGCTAGTTTACAAGCATCATCTAACCATAAAAAAACATCTGTCCAATCGTTGTTACGAGGTAATTCGTAGCGACAATTATTAACTCCCTCTGCATACAATTCATCTAAATTGATCGTTATCTTAGTCACAAAAATAGGCTTGCGATCAAAAACAATCAATAAAGGTACTGTACTTCCCCTCGCCCAACTAGACATTTCATAAATAGTGAAGGGAAAATGCTCGGGTAACAGCATGATCCAAGGTGGAATCGAAGGAAGCCCCCGCCAGTCATAACAACCAATCAACGCTAGATGTAGTTTGGTAAAAATGCGAGTTTTACTAATGCCACCACGTTGCAGAATAAATTGTTTAGCTTTAATCAAGGCTGGATCTTGGGCAGCAACTCCCAATAATCGTAACGCCATGTAAGCTTCTACCGAAGTACTTAACTCTCCGCCATCACCGTAATAGAGTTCCCAACCACCATGTTCTCTTTGTTGCGATCGCAAATAAGTTTCCGCTTTCTGTAGTGCTTGTGATCTAGTTTGATCAGTTCCCCAAATTTTGTGTAGTAAAATGACTTCGGCGGTAATCGTTACATTTGATTCTAATTCCGCCCACCAATAACCATCAGGATTTTGAATCGATAATAAATAATCTTGACTTTTCGCGATCGCAAATTGAAGTTGATCTTGAGTTACTAGATCTTGAGTTTGCATTGAGCTTCCTTCTACTCTGACATCAATAACCTCTAGCAAGTTATCACAAAAAATTGTTTATAGCAGTTCTCACGCTCTATGAGATACATACGTTCGATACTGATTGAGCGTTGATAGTTCATCCACAGCTTTTACGCCGAAGCGCTTTTTACTTCCTGATGAAAAGCCACATCTACTCAAACAATTGAGCCAACGTGGCGATCGCTATAACTTGATTCTTCGTTGTTATTTAGTTGGTAAAAAAGCAATTGGGTTAACCGCAGTTTCTCCGTTAGGACGTATTTCAAAATGTAGATGAGGTCCTGTACTAAAACCAGTACTACCCATTTCTGCAATCAGTTGTCCTTGTTCTACCTGTTGTCCACTACTAACTAAAATTTTATTGTTGTGAGCGTAAAGAGTTACACTTCCATCGGGATGTTTTAGTTTAACTAAATTGCCATAACCTCCAGAATTCCAACCAGCAGATACAACTTCCCCAGTAGCAGCAGCCATAATAGGAGTACCAATTGGGCCAGCAATATCAATTCCTTGATGCATTCGACCCCAACGCCAACCATAACCAGAAGTGAGTGTTCCTTGAGCAGGCCATAAATAACCTTCAAATTGAGCGGGACTATTAGGTAAATATTCTTCTGGAGAGGATAAAGGAGGTAAGTCTGGATTAATAGTTGCTCCAATCTGGATTGTTAAATTTTGATTATATTTATTGACATTAGTAGCAGCAGTACTGATCAAATTGGTTTGAGTATTTCTAGTTTGAGTTTGATATTGTTCTCGCAGTTGATCTAGATCGGCTCTTAGTCTAGCAATATATGGGTCTTGAGTAACTGGTAAGTCGTTTGTCTTCGTTGATGCAACGGAAGCAACTGGTACTGATTGTGAAGCAGACAAATTAGTAGGAGATTGTAAGCTAGAATTATTCTCAAAAGTACTTTGCCTTCTCACAGCAGAGCTTGCTTCGACTTCGTCAGTATTAGAAACTTGTGGTTTAGGAATAATTAACTGTTGATTAACGGCTAATAAATTAGGGTTACTCAGTTGGTTAGTTTGAATTAATTCCTCAGAAGAAGTGTTAAAAAGACTAGCAATTTTAAAAAGAGTATCTCCTGGTTTAACTGTATAGATTTGTTTGGCAAGATCTTTTTCAACACTTAAAGAAGGTAATTGAGGAACACTGTGAGGACTTTGATCCAGATTAGAAAGAATAACTACAGTTGTCTGTGGTTGAATCTGAGCATTGGGACGGAAATCTGAAGAATTGGCAGAAGGTATGTCTGCTATTTGGATGGTTTGTTCTGCGTTGAGGAGTCCTAATTGCTTTTGTTTAAGTTTATTTAAAAGGGTTGGTTGTTGTGGCGAAGCAACTGTAGAGGATAAGGGTAATGAAGAGATCGCAGATTGATTGGGAAGCAAAACTTCTGAATCTAATTTGGGTAGCTCAACAATTTGAGTATTTAGAAAAATTTGGGCTGATGAAATGGGTTGTACAGTAATTAAATTAGGAATATTTTGAGTTAAAAAAATTGGTTCTCTCGAACTTGATAAAAATCGGTCACTCACAAATGGTTCTACCGCAGCTTGAGCTTTTTGCTGGTGATACATTAAAAACATACCAGTCGTACTCAAAGAAAATAATAAACTAAACATTGCTGCCGAATAGGTGTTTTTGCGATCGCAGGTACTAGGTCGTTCAACAGTCCCGTCTGATGGAACTGGTGTTCTCCAGTGAGGCTCTTGATTAATTGGCTCTGGATGAGATGCTTCTGAGATAGAAAGATTTGAAGCAAAGGGACAATTCTGCTGCATACTTCTAAATTCCTTTTTCAGGATAATTTCCTCAAACTAATTACTTACAAAAAACTGTTTTGATATTTGATCAAAACTAGAATGATATTAAATTTATCCGACCTTTTAGGTTTTTGGTGATCGTAAAAGATTGGTTTATAAAAGATACTTATAAAACTTAATTATTTCTAGGAAAGATTAACCTGAAATTGCAAATTAGACAAGAGCCTGATTAAGTTCTTAATTTCGATAGTCAACGGATTTGCTTCAAGATTCTTGAGAGGCTGTGTACGGAAGAATTCCGCACGATAACAACGCCCCGTCGCTTTACTTAGAACCGTTGCGAAGCTAGACCCGAGTTCCTAGGTCAAGTTGACGACGAGCTTCAAATAGCCCAATTGTCACACTAACTGAGAGATTTAAGCTTCTTACTTCTGGTTGAGAAATAGGAATATAAACTTTGTAATTACAAAAATCTAGTACTTCAGTTGGTAAACCAGACAATTCACTACCAAATAGCAACCAGTCGTCAGCTTGATACTGACAATCTAAATAATGAGTAGTACCACGAACAGTAAATCCTAGTAATCTACCTCCTAATTGCTGATAATTAGACCAGAAAGCTTGCCAATCTTGATGATAATGCAGATTAACATAAGGCCAATAATCTAATCCCGCCCTTTTTAAATAGCGATCGCTAATTTCAAAGCCTAACGGCCCTACTAAATGAAGTTCTGTGTTGGTAGCAGCACAGGTACGAGCAATATTGCCAGTATTAGGAGGTATTTGTGGTTGAACTAGAACAATACGAAGCGACATTTGGACACTTTTTGCTAATTTAAGCAACTAGAATAGTTTGACATAATTTGTCTTCTAATTCTCTTTCTTGTTGTTCTGTCGTTTGAATCGCTTGCTGAATAATGTCTTTGATGTCTGTTCCTTGTTGATGCAGTTTTAACCACTGTTGAGCAGTATTGCCATTACGTAAAATTTTGTTTAAAGGCAATAAGAAACAACTATAACCACGATTTTTAGCTATGGGTAACACCTGTTGATAAAGTTCGCTAATCCAATCGCTGGCTTTGATTTTTCTGCCATCTTGCCAATGGGTTAATTGAGCATCTAAACTATCACGAGCAACTGCTAACTCATTTTCTGCCGTCACAGTAATCAAATCTTCTGCTAAATGAGTGTTAGATAAGCGACTTTGTTGTAGAGGGTCAAGCATAGGATTGTCTAGCATTTCAATTAATCGAGCTTCCAATAAAGCAGTAATTGCCAGTAAAGCGATCGGATCTACTACTAAATCACAAATTCTTAGTTCTAAACGATTAAGATTATAAGGTCTGCGATCGCCATTGGGTCGAACGGAATTCCAAAGATGACGAACGTTTTTCATTGTCCCAGCAGCAAGTTGTGTTTCCGTCCAATTGATAAAATGTGCGTGACTTTCAAACAAAGGAACATTTTCTGGGGTTTGAGGAAACATTTGCCAACGAGTTGAATGAAAACCTGTTGCTTTGCCATCTAAAAAAGGTGAAGCAGCACTCAACGCTAAATACAAAGGAGCTTCTACTCTAATCAGACGACAAGCTTGGATTAATTTTTCTGGTTCAGCAATACCAATATTAATATGAATACTCGCCGTAACTACTTTAGTTCCGTAGCTTTGTTCGATATAGCTATGATAGGGATTATTGGGGTCAGAACGTTCAAAGCGACTACTATCTCCTAGGGATAAAGTACTACCAGGAATCAAAGTGTAGTTACCCAGACTTCGTAAATAACTCCGCAAAGTTTGTCTGGGTTTTAAAATGGCACACAACAAACGGTCATAATTACAAAAAGGAGCAGTAGTATATTCCACATTGCGATTATCCGGTTCACGGACAAAACCGTCCAAATTTTTAACAATTTGGTCTGATAAACCAACTACCTCGCCTTGAGGTGTTCCTGTGTAAATTTCAATTTCAAATCCTTTGGATAGCAGTACCATGTTTCCTCTCTACAATATGGAAATATCCCAGTCTAGTTTGGTCATTAGTTATCAGTCATCAGTCAGGAGTTAAATTAGCTCTCAAATGAATAGAATCAGAGGCAAGCACTGCTTTTTCCAAACTGTGAATTCTTTAACATCTATCACGTTAGCAACCTGCTCTTTTACTCTTTCTAGTTTAAAAGACAAGTACAGTTTAAATAAATTGATATCTTTGATAAAAAAAATCAATAGTTATTGATACTCATTAATAAATGAACCGCAAATCCAGATTTAATCAGGTGTTTGGCTTGAATGACAGTTCTGAAATTGACCTAATTGACTAAACCTAATTTCTTAAATAAGCTAAAATCCCAAATTGGTGTGAGTTACATAAAATAATTAATAATTCTTTTAGTCCTATGTCGACTCTGTTGTCTTCTCCAGTCAAAAATTCAAGCGATTATTCTGTAGCAACAATTAATACAGAAAGATTGACCAAATTTTATCAAGCTGATCAACAAGTAAAATACCTGCATCTTCAAGCAGAAATTGAAGTACTACTGCAAGAATTACAAACAATTAAAGAACAAAAACTCATTAAGTAACAATTAATTGGTTTTTGCTCTAATTAGCAGCTTAAAATAATTTAGCGATCGCTTGTAGGTTCATTTTTGATTGTAGTTATCAAGCGAACACTTTTGGTTGTTGGTTTTCAAAGAGTTTTTCAGATGCTCGTTAATCAGGATAAGAGATGCTTTTCCTTTGACGTGAGGTTATGGCATTGCCCATAATCTCATTAATTAACCCTAAGTTTAAATTAAAACATATTTAAATAAATTATGAAACAATTTATTGGTTTAGAAGCGCAAGCTACCTATGCTGAAGCAAAAACAATAATCTTACCGATTCCTTACGAAAAAACCACTACTTATCGTCAAGGTTGTCAACATGGTCCGCTCGCAATTCTCGAAGCATCAGACCAATTAGAAGCCTATGACGAAGAAATTGAAGTCCAAACCTGTATAAAGACAGGCATTTATACTCATGAAGCGATCGCAGATACGACGAGCGACCCCTCTTTGACTGCGGAAGTGATGTTACAAGTTACCACTGAAACAGTAGCAAAACTAATTGCGGATGGCAAATTTGTCATTGCTTTGGGTGGTGAGCATAGTATTACCGAAGGTGTGGTGAAAGCCTATCGCCTAGCTGAAAATGAGCCTTTTACCGTCATCCAAATTGATGCTCATGGCGACATGAGGCACGAATACGAAGGTTCGATTTACAATCATGCTTGTGTGATGCGAAGAGTTTTAGACATGGGTTTACCCACCTTACCCATAGGCATTCGCAGTATTTGTCAAGAAGAAGCCACTTTAATCAAAAATCAGCAAATTCCTGTGATTTGGGCTAGAGATATTTATTATCATTCCGATTGGATTGAGAAAGCGATCGCTAAAATAACCACAGAAAAAGTGTTTATCACGATTGATTTAGATGGGATCGATCCTAGTTTAATAGGTGGAGTGGGAACTCCCGAACCAGGAGGATTAAATTGGTACGAATTAACTAGGTTTTTAAAAACCGTCTTTACCAAATATCAAGTAATTGGCTGTGACGTAATGGAACTCGCTCCCCAACAAGACTCAGTAGTCTCCGAATTTACTGCTGCCAAATTAGTCTATAAATTAATTGGTTATCAAGGTTTAAGCCAGGGTTGGTATAACTAACTATTTGCAGGTTCGTCAAATCACTCTTAGATTATTAGTGGTAAATATTATTTACTTATGGGAAATCTTATTATATGACAGTAGCTTGTAATCTTGTGGGTGATTATGCTCCTGATTTTGAATTACCAGGAATAGACAAGCAAGTTTATCATCTTGGTCGTTATTTGGAAAAATTTAAAGCCCTTGGTGTCGTTTTTTTGGGCAACAATTGTCCTTATGTCAAAAAATATTTAGAACGTCTCAAACAAATTCAAGCTGATTTTGCAACAGATGGTTTTACACTGGTGGGAATTAATTCCAACGATACCGACGGAACGATTCAAGACAGTTTTGAAAGTATGGAAAGTTTTGCTCAAGCAAATCAGTTAAATTTTCCTTATTTGCGCGATCCTACCCAAGATGTTGCTCGATCCTTTGGTGCAACAGTTATTCCCGAAGTATTTTTATTAGATAGTCAAGCAGTTATTCGTTACGCAGGCAGTATTGATGATTGTTCTGAATCAGCCGCTCAAGTCACCAATAATTATTTACGCAATAACATTTCCGCTTTACTCGCAGGAAAAGAAATTAGTCCTACCTATATTGAACCAATTGGCTCTTCAATTATTTGGCGAGCAAACAAATCGTAAATTCCTTCAGCAATTTGGCAACTTCTAACCGAACAAAGAAACAACAAATGACTAAAAACTGGTATGTTATGGGGAGGTAAATCACAAGCAAGATCGAGGTTATTTTTCTAGGGATGAGTTACCAGCGGGTTTTATTAAAACTGAGCGGTGAAGCATTAATGGGTGAACTTGGGTACGGCATTGACCCAAAAGTAGTTTCCGAAATCGCTCAGGAAATAGCGGATGTAGTCAATAGTGGTGTACAAATCGCTGTTGTCGTTGGTGGTGGTAATATTTTTCGTGGAGTCAAAGCATCTGCTGCGGGAATGGATCGAGCCACGGCTGATTATATTGGTATGATTGCTACTGTCATGAATGCCATGACGTTACAGGATGCTTTAGAACGAATTGGCATCCCCACCAGAGTCCAAAGTGCGATCGCAATGCAAGAACTAGCAGAACCTTATATCCGTCGTCGAGCTATTCGTCACCTTGAGAAAGGTCGGGTAGTAGTTTTTGGTGCAGGTTCGGGTAATCCTTTTTTTACCACAGATACCACCGCAGCTTTGCGGGCAGCCGAAATTGATGCAGAAGTGATTTTTAAAGCAACTAAAGTAGATGGAATCTACGATGCCGATCCGAAAATTAATCCCCATGCTCGTCGTTATCAAAGTCTTACTTATGGTCACGTACTAAACCACGAACTAAAAGTTATGGATAGTACCGCGATCGCCCTATGTAAAGAAAACAATATTCCTATTCTTGTTTTTGATCTTACCGTTGGAGGCAATATTATTCGTGCCGTCAAAGGTGAACCTGTTGGAACTATTGTGGGAGGTTTTTGTGAAGTTAGCTGAAATTAAAGAACATATGCAAAAGACTGTCGAGGCAACTCAACGGTCTTTTAATACTATTAGAACCGGACGTGCTAATGCTTCGTTGTTGGATCGGGTGGTAGTAGAATACTATGGTACGGAAACACCATTAAAATCACTCGCTAATATTAGTACTCCTGATGCAACTACGATTGTGATTCAACCCTATGATAAAGGTAGTATGGCGCAAATTGAAAAAGCCATTACCATGTCAGATTTGGGTTTAACTCCTAATAATGATGGTCAAGTAATTCGACTGAATATTCCACCTTTAACAAGCGAACGCCGTCAAGAATTAGTAAAAATGGCGGGAAAATTAGCTGAAGAAGGAAAAGTCGGTATTCGCAACATTCGTCGTGATGCGATCGATGCGGTACGTAAACAAGAAAAAAACAGTGAAATTTCTGAGGATGAAGCCAGAGATTTACAAGACCAGATTCAAAAAGTCACCGATGAGTATACTAAAAAAATTGATGACTTACTAAGCGCAAAAGAACAAGATATTTCTACAGTATAAAAAAATTAAACTTTTACGAGTAGGGACAATTTGAAGCAAAGTCCCTACTTTATTTTTTAGATTACATTTCGCGGATAACTGGTTGATCGTCTTTAATTTCGCCAATCAAAATAACATCAGCTACACCTACAAATAATCCATTTTCTAAAACACCAGGAATATTATTAATCGTTTTTTCTAATTCAGCAGGATTATCAATCTGCTCAAATTTGACATCAACGACCAAATTACCTTGATCGGTTACAACTGGTCCAGCTTTCTTGATTCCCATTCTTAGTTCTGGTTTACCGCCCAATTTGGCTAAACTGCGCATCACTGGTGCAATTGCCATCGGAATTACTTCGACAGGAAGTAAAAAAGTCGAGCCTAATTTATCTACCAATTTATTGCCATCAACCACGACAATAAATTCTTCTGCTAAACTATCTACCACTTTTTCGCGGGTATGAGCAGCACCACCGCCTTTGATTAAGTTTTTTTGGGGATCGACTTCATCTGCACCATCAATTGCAATGTCGATTTTGTCTACAGCATCCAAACTTGTCAACGGAATGCCATATTTTTTTGCCAATACTTCTGCTTGAAAAGAAGTAGGAATACCAACAATATTTTTAATTTCCCCTTGTTGTAAACGCTTGCCTAAATACTCAATGGCATAGGCTGTGGTTGACCCCGTTCCGAGTCCTACAATAGAATTTGATTTAACACGAGCAGCAGCAGCTTTACCTACTTCTTGCTTCATTATTTGAACAGGATCGCTCCTTTCAGCCATTGTCAATAACTCCTTATATTTGTTTGTTAATTTAGTTTTTTATTGAAGGAAGGCAAATCAATTCACACTGAAAAACTGAATTTTGCCTCCTTTGGCTAGATTTTTCACCGTTTTTGCTCATTTTGAGTTGAACTGTAAAAAGAAGGTAACTGTCAGAAAACAAGTAATTGACAGTCCTTGAAATTACAGTTAGCTAATTATTAGCTGCTGCTAGCATTTCTTTGAGTTTAGCTAGTTCATCAGCCCAACGAGGATCTGGTTGAATCGAGTCTGACTGCTGAGTAGTTTTATTGCTTGGTTTTTTACCGCCTCGCTTAGTGGTTTTTCGCTTGGGAGAAGCAGTAGTAGGACTAGTTGTTCCTTCAGTCGCTGCTTGATCTTCCTTAGTTTTGCCTTTTGAACGAGGTAAAGCTTTTTCAATTTTTAGGCTACTGTCCATAAAAGACTGACCATTATATTTCTCAATAAATTCGTCAGCTACTTCATCGGTAGGAACTGTAACAAAAGCAAACCCTCGACATTTGCCAGTTTTACGATCTTTAATTACTTTAGTAGAAACTTGGTCTCCAGCTTCAGCAAACATTGCTGCTAAAGCATCGCGTTCGATTGGTTCTTTGGGCAAATTACCGACGTAAAGACGAACAGACATGAAAAATTACCTCCTGATATAAATCCATCTCAATCTGACGTACACAACAAACATTTTTTTAGTTGCGACTGAGCCAAAATAGAATAAATTCGCCAAAGATGTTCTCATAGGATTGGTTCTTTGGCAAATTGTTTCAAGTTACAAAATATTGACTCTGTCAAAATACATTACCCTCGAAAAGCAGGTTAGTTAGAGTTTGATCGTACCTTTAACTAGCCAAATTCCTCCTCAAGAGGATTTACCTGAATTTTAGGTCTATTTTGATTATTACAGAATGTTTACACTATTAGTCAATTTATTAGTGATTATTTTCAGGTAAAAACTCTCAATTATTATTGTCAGTCTAACATTTATACCCTTATATCTATATGTACATCTTGTCAATTTGTTGTTACATTACTTGATATGGAGAAAAAAAAATGATTTCATTGATTCAACGTTCGCGGGGCTTATAGGGTGGCAAACCAAGAGACGCTTTGCGTATAAAGCTGCTACACAGCCTCTGGCAATTATCTAGTGACTAGGAGTTTAAGTTATGTTATCACCGATAAATCTATCTTTAGAACAACAGTTCAATCTCCGCTCTTTTGAAGCTCAAGTTCAACAAATGAGTCATGAACAAGCTCAAGAGTTTTTGATTACACTTTACGAGCAAATGATTGTTCGAGAAAATATGTATAAAGAGTTTATTAAACATCAATGGGGATTAGACTCTATCTTGGAACAACCATAAATTAAATTACTGATTGTCCACTGAGGAAACCTCCTTCTCTTGCCATTTTCTGAATTAGAAACTAGCTGGGGATGTTGGGGTGAATCGGAATTATTAGTTAAAAATTCTCAACGAAGAAAACTTTTTTTTGATAGGGTTAAGGGAAAAGGTAATTTTCCTGGTTATGTTTAATAGTTGTCTAATCTGTACTGATTTTAATGATGGTTTGCATCGCCTCGTTAAGTTCGTTCCCGATTTAGCTCAGAGCGGTTTAAAAAGAATTGTTTTTTTTCATAGTGTGCCTTTGTGGGAAGAAGGGGAAGTACCCCGTATAGACAAAGAAAAAATTCAAGCAGCTAAACAAAGATTATCCGAAGCATTAGAGCAAGTTCCCGAAGGAATAGAAGTTAAAATTGAAGTAGTTTCAGGAAAACCATTAGACACTATTCCCAAAATTTTAGAGGCTAATTCAATCGACGTAATTCTTACAGGTACACCGATTCGGAGTTTACTACAAGAAAAATTTTTTGGTAGTACTAGCGTTGGTTTGGCAAAACAAACTGCTCAACCACTAATGATCATTCGTCCTCAACTGATTAGTACTTATACTGAAGAAGAGTTATCTTTACGGTGTCAGCATTTGTGGCGATATCTGCTTATTCCCTACAATGATGGTCCTTCAGCGCATTATTTGCTTGAGCAAATCAAACATTATGCTCAAAATCGTCCTGAAAAGTCTTTTCAAAAATGCTTGCTGATTTGGGTGATTGATGACAGTACTAGACAAGGAATGTTGGCTAAATATCGTGTTGAAGAAGCACAACAAAAGTTAAAAACTGTTAAAGCTCAATTAGAAGAGTTAGGGATAGAAGTACATACTGAAGTAAAAGTAGGAAATCCTCTTCAACAAATACTCGAAACGGCTTTAGTTTTTGATCTTAGCGCGATCGCGGTTGCTACTGACTATCGTAATACTCTTTTACAATGGACTGTTCCTAGTTTGGCTAATGATGTTTTGCGACGTAGTTGGTTTCCTGTGCTGCTATTTTCGCCTAAAAATTAATTTAGGCTATTTTTCACGTTAATCAAATACAGTCAAAATCTTGGTATTAATGTTGATGGTTGATTATTCATCCTTCATCATTCATAACTGGTGTAGAGACGTGTCGCCGACACGTCTCTACTGCTAACTGAAATGACTGGCGCAGGAACAAAGAGCAATTTATGAGATGATGAAACAATAAATCTAGCACCAAAAATATCAAGACAAACTTAATTATGGCAGAAATTCAATTTTCTAGAGGTGTAACAGAAGAAGTTATTCCTGATATTCGCGTTACTCGTTCTCGTACTGGTAATAGCGGTACAGCTACTTTTTATTTTGAATTCCCTAAAATTTTGAGTCAAGAAAGTACTGATGAAGTAACTGGAATGTACTTAGTTGACGAAGAAGGAGAGATTGTTACTAGAGAAGTTAAAGGAAAATTTGTTAATGGCAAACCTACAGCAATTGAAGCTGTTTTAATTATGAAATCTGCCGAAGAATGGGAACGTTTTATTCGTTTTATGGATAGATATGCAGAAGAACACGATTTAGGTTTAACTAAATCATAGTTGAGATTTGGGGATTGTTTATTGTTAGCAACAATGAACTTTTTCCCCTGTATTAAATATATATATTATTAATTTTAAAATTGCTAGTTATCAGCAAATAATTACCCAAAATAAATGATAAATAACTAGATATGAATTCTACTCCTCATCCAGATAAAGATTTTTGGGAAATTGCTGGTGCGGTGATTACTATCAGCGATACTCGTACCATTGAAACCGATCACAGTGGGCAAATTATTCAGCAACTTTTGCTTGATTCTGGTTATCAGGTGGCAGCATATCAAATTGTTAAAGATGAACCAGAACAAATTATTACTCAATTAATTCAATTGAGCGGTCGCGATGATTTAGATGTTTTAATTTTTAATGGCGGAACAGGAATTGCACCTAGAGATACTACCTATGATGCGATCGCGACTCGTTTGGAAAAGACTTTACCAGGATTTGGAGAGTTGTTTCGTTGGTTGAGTTATCAAGAAATTGGTTCAAGAGCGATCGCGTCACGAGCAATTGCAGGAGTTTATCATCAAAAGCTGATTTTTTCGCTGCCTGGTTCTTCTAATGCGGTTCGACTGGCTATGTCGCAGTTGATTTTGCCTGAGTTATCTCACTTGATCAAACAATTGCAAGGCAAATCATAAAATAACCTTTCGATACAGTTTATGTTTGGGTTTTATTTTTAGAATAAGCAAAAATTTAATTTGATCAATGGTAAATTTAAACCCCAGTGCCAGCTATAGTTTAACTGTTCAACTTGAAATTCCTAATCGTCCAGGGGCTTTGGCTTCTGTGATGAGTGCGATCGCTTCAGTGGGAGGAAGTTTAGGAGATATTTCTCTTCTGCAACGTAACTTAAAATATACTCAACGGGAATTAAGTATCGATGCTTCTAGTAGTGAACACGCAGATAAAATTATTACCGCCATTGAAGCTTTACCGAGTGTCAAGGTAATTAGTTATTGCGATCGCACTTTTGCGATTCATCAAGGGGGAAAAATTTCGATGGTGAGTAAATTGCCCCTCAAGTCACAATCAGATTTGGCAATGGCTTACACTCCTGGAGTTGGTAGGATTTGTCGAGCGATCGCAGATGAGCCTGAACAAGTTTATTCTTTAACGATTAAAGGTAATACAGTTGCGGTGGTAACTGATGGTAGTGCCGTTTTAGGATTAGGAAATTTAGGGCCCCAAGCTGCCTTACCTGTAATGGAAGGAAAAGCTTTACTCTTTAAAGAATTTGCCAAGATTGACGCTTTTCCCATCTGTTTGGCTACTCAAGATACAGAAAAGATTATTGAAGCAGTTAAAAATATTGCTCCTGTATTTGGTGGCATTAATTTAGAAGATATTGCTGCGCCTCGTTGTTTTGAAATCGAACAAAGATTAAGAAAAGAATTAGATATTCCTGTCTTCCACGACGATCAACACGGTACAGCGATTGTTAGTTTAGCAGCATTGTATAACGCCTTAAAATTAGTCGGAAAAACCCTTGAAGAAATTAAGATTGTCATTAATGGTGCAGGGGCTGCTGGAATTGCGATCGCTAATTTATTTAAAAAAGCCGGAGCAACTACAATTTGGCTTTGTGATTCCAAAGGTATTCTTTCTCAACAAAGAAACGATCTTAGTGAAGAAAAAAAAGTCTTTGCCGTATCTACTAGTGGTACTTTAGCCGATGCGATGCATGATGCCGATGTTTTCCTTGGTGTTAGTGCGCCTGGAGTGGTAACACCAGAAATGGTTCATACAATGGCATCCCAACCAATTGTAATGGCAATGGCCAATCCAATTCCTGAAATCCAACCAGAATTAATTTATGATGACGTGGCTGTCATGGCAACAGGAAGAAGTGATTATCCCAATCAAATTAATAATGTTTTAGCTTTTCCTGGAGTATTTCGGGGTGCATTAGATTGCCGAGCTTCAGGTATTACGATTAATATGTATCTGGAAGCAGCAAAAGCGATCGCGGCTTTAATTAATTCGGAAGATTTAGACCGAGAACATATTATTCCCTCTGTCTTTGATCCTAGAGTTGCCGATGCTGTAGCTAGTGCTGTCAGACAAGCAGCCCTACAAGATGGAGTTGCCCGTAAATAGGGAACTTTCCAGGGGGAATTGTCGACCATTAAATCCACAATCTCCCAAGAATTATGGATGATATTCCAGAAGCAATTCGAGAAAAAGTAGATAAACAAAAGTCTACCACCATACCTTTAAATCTAATTTTAGCTGGAATCTTTAGTTTAGGCGTGACTGCCTTACTAATGAGTTTTTTCTTATCACGTTCTAGCGTCGAAGTTGAGAGCAAAATACCAAGTTCTCCGACTCCTCCACCCTCAGTATCAGCACCACCAGCTAAACCCAAACCTTCTCCCCAACCAGCTTCTGAAAAGATAGAAAATGTACTTGGACATTTACCTTATCAGGAAATTTCCCCTGATCAACTCAGTTCCATTACTGCCGATGGCAAAATTCGTCTCGAACAAAAAGCAGCCGAAAAATTTATCGAAATGCAAGCAGCAGCAGCAGCAGAAGGAATTAGTTTAACACCTATTTCTGGTTATCGTTCTATTTCCGAGCAAGATTACTTGTTTTTTGGGGTCAAAGCCGAAAGAAGTCAAAATACTAGCAAAAGAGCAGAAGTTAGTGCGCCTCCTGGTTACAGCGAACACCACACTGGTTATGCGGTCGACATCGGTGATGGTAAAGTACCTGCAACTCACGTCAGTCCTGACTTTGAAAACACGGCTGCCTTTAAATGGTTACAAAATAATGCGGGTCGCTATAGTTATGAGTTATCTTTTCCTCGTAACAATCCTCAAGGAATTAGTTACGAACCTTGGCATTGGCGTTACGTTGGCGATCGCAAAAGTTTAGAAACTTTTTACAAAGCTCGTAACCTCAAGCAGCCTAATAATTAATTATTAATTTGACTCTTAAATGTATGACAGCAATTGAAGAATTCAAAGCCAAAATTAAAGCTGGAGAAGTTTTTGATGCCCTAACTCTAGCAATGAGTGAAGCAATTGAGTTAAAAATTACTACTTGGGTATCTTCTTCAACGATGGATTTTCCCGAAGATGAACCCCAACCCGGTTATCGTTTACGTACCAGCATTAATTTGGTAGATGGCAAAGTTGAAAACGAAATTGGTAGTGAATTTATCGGCAATTCCGATTATGAAGCAATTCAACAATTACATCTAGAACAAGTCAAACAAGGACGAGAAATTTTACTTAAAAATCTTGAAAGTCTGCAAAAGATGTTTGTGGTTCTCACGGAAACTTTATCAGAATTACCCAAAACTTCATTTCCGCGATTACAATCGAAACCAGCAGCTTTATCGTCTTCTCAGACCGAATAAGATCAAAATTAATTTATGTAAGGGTTTGGCATTGCCAAACTTTTACTGAAAATCATTAATTAGGAGAATTTTTATGGCAGCCAGTGCAGAATTTAAACAAGCTCTAAGAGCGGGACAACTAACTGAAGCTTTTGTGATCGCGATGAGCAAAACTCCAGAATTAGAAATTACTACCTGGATTGCCTCTCCCAATCAAACTCAGTCTACTTCAACTCAACCCCAACCAGGACATCGTTTACGTACCCAAATTAATTTAGTTGCTGGAGAAATCAAAAACGAAATCGGCGATCGCTTTATTCATAATGACGCTGATCAACAAGTTCATCAATTTCATCTCGATCAAGTATCGAGGGGTCATCAAACTATTAAACAAAATTTACTCAGTCTACAACAGATGTTTCGTTTGATGGCAGTTTTACAAAACTATCAACAGAGTGGAGAATACCGCGAATTAAATTGGTCACCTGAAGCTCAATCGCCTCAAAATGTTCATGACCAAATTTCCCAGTCAATGTCTATTGATTCTAATTCTGTTCAATTAAATTCAGCTTCTACTATTAATCAACTTGAAGTTGAGGAACAATTAAATCGCGATCGCTATTCTACTACTTTTATCAGTGCCGAAGAAGATGATGATGAAACTAATTTATTATCTTTAGAGGATTTAGAAGCAGAGCCTGAAGATCAAGCTATCAGACAATCAGTAGAAGAAGAATGGGGAGAATGGTTACAAGAAGAGGATGATGATTCAGCAATGGCAGCAGATATTTTAGATATTGACTCTTTAGAATTAAATGAAGCTGCTCGTTGGGATGAACTTGATAACACCGAATTTTTACCCAATACTTCAGCTAGATTTTTTGACAAAAATAAGCCAAATTCCAATCATCCTTAGTAATAGCAGTTTAATAAATCGAGAACTATACTTGAAAGAATTAAAATTTTTATACTAAAGCTGTGAGCGCAAACAAATATTCAACAGCTATTGAGCAAAATAACGATCGAGGTAAACCTCCTCACTCAAAATTTCAACAGTGGCTCAACTCTTTAACAGATTCATTAGGAGAAGTTACTGCTCTAGAAATTAATACCACTTTTGTTGAAGAAATTACCAAAGAACAATTTATTCCTTGGCAAGTTTATCAAGAAATATATCTCATTTCTCGGCAACAGCTTCAACAGATTCAGATTCATTCTGATTTATGCGATCGCTATTTACAACTTCGTCGTCAGTTAGAATTAGCCTACACTTTACTTTTAATCGATCCTGCTTCTGAGTTTTATGACTCAGAACAAGAAGCTCAAGCCAAACAAAATTTAACTATTCTTAGTCAATCTAATTCTGAATGGGAACGTCTTCCTACTCAACTTCCCGAGCCGATTCCCGATCCTACTAAGCAAACAACTGTTTCGGTTTTTAATCTTTTAGATAATTATTATTTTTTACGAACTCTACGCCAGCTAGCAACTGTTAAACAAAGTTTAGATCAACAAAATCAACTTTTAAATCTTAAAAACAATAACTCTCCTGCAATTTATGCTCAGACTAAAATTCAGTTAGATGGGAAAATTTTTAATTGTTATTCTCAAGCTATTTTGACTCATCCTCATCAATCACAAATTTTAAATCTGCATCAAAATAGTATTTTTTGGGGTGAAAAACAATGGTCTTCACTTTTTAAAACTATTATTAATTTGATTGCTAAAAAAAAGAAAATATAGCGAGTTTATATTTTTAGAGATACAGTTCATTTCCTTAATTTTTGTTAATTGTTAATTGATGTACAGACGTAGCACCGCGTAGTCTCTACTGGTAACTGATAATAGTATGAAATCAGATTCGTGGATTCACATTGAAAAAATTCAAGTTAGTCGTCAGCAAAATTTACCTAACCGCGTTTGTTTTCAATTTAATGAAAATTTGCTGAGAGAAATACAATTATGGCAAGAAACCAATCGCAAGTTTCAGTTTGCTTCGGAAATTTTAACTGATTTTCGTTCCTATGTTTTACTAAATCATCAAAATAATTTTTCTGTTGAACTAAACTTTTGTTCTTTTTATCAACAAGACGAAGAAAAAACTGCCGTTATTCAAAGCACAATTTCTTTAGATGGAAAAATTGTTCAACAAATTCGCCATGATTACTTGCAAGAGTTTCAATTACTCCAACGAATTATCAATGCTCATTATTGGGTGATTGAACAAATGTTAAATCAACTCAAACTAAAATCATCAAGTAAACGCACAGGGTTGGCTTCTAAAAGTCGCAAGAAACAAACCTCTCAGTTCGCACGTCACCTTGCTCAAGAGAGCCAATTGTTGTCTTGGGGTTTATCTTTAGGTTTAACAATAATTGTAGTTTTAATGTTAATTGTAGCTTCAATTAATTTACCAGTTATTTTAATAATCACTGTTTTATTTGCTCTTTTAGCCCAAGTAGTTATTAAAAATTTTTTATTATCTAATAGCTCTGATTTAGCTTTACAAAAACTATTAAGTAAGAGATTTTTATCATCAACTAAAATAAAAAAGATTAAGTTTAATTATTTGAACAAATTAAAATAAATTTTATCTTTCAAAATTAAGTAGAGAGCCTTCCTGAATTATCTCTATCTTTTGATAGACTAATTAAGAATTAATATAGTAGTTACCGCAATTATTGGATGAGGTTATCCACACTAGGAAAATCAGAGCAATTTGTCAAAATAAAAGCAGGTTTTAATTAGGAAGAAACAATGAAATTTTCTCTTACCTCTCTTTACAACTGGTATCGTAACGCAATCCGCAACCCTAAATATCGCTGGTGGATCATTCTTGGTACTTTAATTTATTTAATCAGTCCTATTGATATTTCACCTGATTTTATTCCTATTGCAGGTCAAATTGATGACTTTATGCTCGCGACTTTATTAGTAACAGAACTATCTCAATTATTCTTAGATAAATTTAAATCTAATAAACAAGACATTGGAGTATCTCAAGAAAATGTTGGCCAAGATGTGATCGATGTAGAAGTCGAACCAGTTTCCACCCAAAAAAGCTAAATTTTAGCCTCGGTGTAACCAGTGTTTTTTGTCGATCTATGCATAGATTTTTCTAGTTTTTTTTTGGGATTGATTACAATCTCAGCAATTAAAATTATTCTTAAAGAAATTAACTGTGGGGGATAGAAAATTTTCCTCCGTATATTCAACCATAGTGTTGACTATTTTGGCTGCTTAAGATAAATTTTAATGTCTCTCTTAAATTACCTAGCCATAATGCTCGCCAATATGGTTAAACTAGTCCATAATTTGCGGTTAAATCCAAAAAACAATGTAAACTAAATCTTACTTACGAATGAGGACGTAAGATGGAACTAGAATATCCTGAAGACTTAAAATACTTGGACACTCACGAATATATTCGTTTAGAAGGAGAGATTGCTACTATTGGAGTGAGTGCTTTTGCGATCGATCAATTAGGTGACTTGGTTTTTCTCGAACTGCCAGAGGTGGGAGATGCTTTAGAAGTAGGAGAAAGCTTTGGTAGTATCGAATCTGTTAAAGCAGTGGAGGATTTGTATCCCCCCGTGTCTGGAACAGTAATAGAAAGAAATGAAGCTATGATCGAATCTCCAGAGTTAATTGCTGATGATCCTTATGGAGAAGGTTGGTTAATCAAAATTAGGGTAGAAAATCCTGATGATGATATACCCGATGCTTTATCTGCAAGCGAATATCGCGCTCAAGTAGAAGGAAACGATTAAATCAATCCTCCCTCAACTAATTTTTGGAAAAATATCTGAAAATTTTTTATTTCCTATTCTAAAAAAATTTGCTAAGGTTTGTAACAACATACCTAATTAAACATTAAGTGGTAGCGTCAAGAACCAAATTCTCGATGCGCCACTATTTTTCTAATTAAACAGACTCCTATGCTTGATTTTGATATTAACTACCATCAAACAACTATTAATAATTCGACTGATAATTTAACACAAGCAAAATTAAAGCTCACTGATAATTTTATTGCTAGACACATCGGTCCTAATTCTACAGAAATCGCGCAGATGCTCGCGGTATTAGGATACAAAAATTTAGATGAACTAATTGATCGCACTGTCCCAAGCGCTATTCGTCTGCAAGAATCATTGAATTTACCTGAAGCGAAAAGTGAAACTCAAGCTTTAGCTTGCTTGGGTGCGATCGCGTCTCAGAATAAAATTTATCGTTCGTTTATGGGGATGGGATATTACAACTGTATCACCCCACCAGTGATTCAACGCAACATTTTAGAAAATCCTGGTTGGTACACAGCTTATACTCCCTATCAAGCAGAAATTGCCCAAGGCAGACTTGAAGCGTTACTCAATTTCCAAACCATGATTATTGAGTTGACTGGGTTAGAAATTGCGAATGCCTCTTTATTAGATGAAGGTACGGCAGCAGCCGAAGCGATGAGTATGAGTTATGGTTTGTGTAAAACTAAAGCTAATGCTTTTTTCGTATCTGATGCTTGTCATCCCCAAACTATTGAAGTTGTTAAAACGAGAGCTTTACCTTTAGGAATAGAAATAATTGTCGGCGATCATCGTACCTTTGATTTCGCCACGCCTATTTTTGGCGCATTAGTTCAGTATCCTGCCACAGACGGTACTATTTACGATTATCGTGAGTTTATTAAACAAGCACACACAGCCAAAGCTTTAGTCACTGTGGCAGCAGACTTACTCAGTCTTGCTCTATTAACTCCCCCTGGAGAATTTGGAGCAGATATTGCGGTAGGAAATAGTCAACGATTTGGTGTACCATTAGGTTATGGTGGTCCTCATGCAGCTTATTTTGCTACCAAAGAAGAATATAAACGGCAAATTCCTGGAAGAATTGTTGGAGTATCTAAAGACGTTCATGGCAAACCAGCTTTAAGGTTAGCCTTACAAACCAGAGAACAACATATTCGTAGAGATAAAGCAACCAGTAATATTTGTACTGCTCAAGTTTTACTTGCCGTAATCGCTTCGATGTACGCGGTTTATCATGGGGCAGAAGGAATTAAAAAGATTGCTACCAGAGTCCATCAATTGACTGTGATTTTGGCAGCAGGAATCAAACAACTGGGATATTCAATTGCTTCCGAATCTTTCTTCGATACTTTAAAAATAGAAGCAAGTAATGCCGAAGCGATCGCCATTGTAGCAGAAACAGAAGGAATTAATTTAAGATTATTAAGCGGTCGCGCTTTAGGAATTTCTCTTGATGAGACTACTACTTTAGATGATTTAATTGCCCTCTGGCATATTTTTGCAGGAAAAAACAAATTACCTTTTACCGTTGAAGAATTAACGAGCGATTCTTCTTTACCAGAATCATTATTACGTACTAGCGACTATCTGAGCGATCCAGTCTTTAACCGTTATCATTCGGAAACAGAATTACTGCGTTATCTTCATCAATTAGAAACCAAGGATTTATCCCTAACTACTTCCATGATTCCCTTGGGTTCTTGTACGATGAAACTTAATGCTACAGCAGAAATGCTCCCCGTCACTTGGCAAGAATTTGGAAATATTCATCCGTTTGCGCCCCTTTCCCAAACTCAAGGTTATCAAAAGCTTTTTGCTGATTTAGAAGCATGGCTGGCAGAAATTACAGGTTTTGCAGGAGTTTCCTTACAACCAAACGCTGGTTCTCAAGGAGAATACGCTGGACTACAAGTAATTCGTCAATATCATCAAGACAGAGGGGACGAACATCGTAATATTTGTTTAATTCCCGAATCTGCTCATGGTACAAATCCGGCCAGTGCGGTAATGTGTGGCATGAAAGTAGTTGCGGTAAAATGCGATCGCGAAGGTAATATCGATCTTGAAGATTTACAAATTAAAGCAGCCAAACACAGCGACAACCTAGCTGCAATTATGGTAACTTATCCATCTACTCATGGGGTATTTGAACAAGAAATTACCGAAATTTGCGCAATTATCCATCAATATGGTGGACAAGTTTATATGGACGGGGCAAATATGAATGCCCAAGTTGGTTTGTGTCGTCCAGGGGATTTTGGCGCAGATGTTTGTCACCTCAATTTACACAAAACTTTCTGTATTCCTCATGGTGGAGGAGGTCCAGGCATGGGACCAATCGGGGTAGCTGCTCATTTAATTCCCTATCTTCCCGCTACTTCTCTCTCTTTTGAAGATTCTAAATCAATTGGTTTAATTTCTGCTGCGCCTTGGGGTAGTGCTAGCATCTTGACTATTTCTTGGATGTATATTGCCATGATGGGGGCAAAAGGATTAACCGAAGCTACCAAAGTAGCCATTCTTAACGCCAATTACATCGCTAAACGTCTCGAAGCTTACTATCCAGTTTTATTTACAGGGAAATTCGGTTTAGTCGCCCATGAATGTATTATTGATTTGCGTCCTCTCAAAAAGCAAGCTGGTATAGAAGTTGAAGATGTTGCTAAACGGTTAATGGACTATGGTTTCCATGCACCCACTGTATCATGGCCAGTAATCGGGACAGTAATGATCGAACCAACTGAAAGCGAATCAAAAGAAGAATTAGATCGTTTTTGTGATGCCATGATTGCTATATATCACGAAGCAGACGCGATCGCAAATGGTCAGATCGATTCTGTGGATAATCCTCTCAAAAATGCCCCCCATACGGCTGAATCATTAATTTGTGGTGAATGGAAACATCCCTATTCTCGCGAACAAGCAGCTTATCCAGCACCTTGGACAAAAGAACACAAATTTTGGCCTGTGGTAGGCAGAATTGACAATGCCTACGGCGATCGCAATTTAGTTTGTTCTTGTGAAGGTATGGACGCTTATCAATAGTTATCAGTTATCAGTTACCAGTAGGGGCGCAGGGCAATGCGCCCTTAAAAAGTTGAGTGCTATTAAATTAAAATACTGGTTTTTGTTGATATGAGGAATGAACAATTAACAATGAACAATCAACAACAAGAACTATTAGAAATTGCTCAACAATATTTACAGCAAGAAATCGCCCCAAAAGCCAATCAAATCGACCGCCAGTCAGATAAACTGCGAGTAGCATTACAAGGTTTAGGAAAACGAAATCTTTTGGCTCTCAGAGTACCAGAAAATTTAGGCGGTGCTGGTTTTAGTGAAATTGAATATCGACAGTTTCAAATTGCGATCGCATCAACTTCTGGTGCGTTGGCTTTTTTACAAACTCAGCATCAAAGCGCGGGTTCTTTTTTAGTCGCTAGTGAAAACCAATTTCTTCAGCAACAATATTTACCTCAAATGAGTAAGGGAAAAATCTTAATTGGAGTTGGTTTTTCTCAGTTACGTCGACGTGGTAAACCTATGATGCAAGCGAGGGAAGTTGAAGGTGGCTATTTGCTTGATGGTGAAGTTCCTTGGATCACAGGCTTTGATTTTTTTGATCAATTTATCATTGGTGCAGCTTTACCCGATGGTAGAGAACTTTATGGACTACTTCCGCTACAAACTCAAACACAGGATACTTCAGGAACAATTCTTCTAAGTCAACCAATGGAATTAATTGCCACAACTGCTACTAATACAGTTAGTGGAAAGATCAAGCAATGGTTTTTACCTGATCAACAAGTAGTTTCAATTAAACCACCAAATTCAATTCATGAAGGTAGCAAAAAAAATATTTTGCATCACGGCTTTTTTGCCATGGGATGTGCCTATGCAGCCTTAAATCTACTCAAACAAATTTATCAAAAAAAACAACTTGCTTTTTTAGAACAATCTTGGCAACAGCTTGATCGAGAATTAACTATCTGTAAAAAGAAAACTTTTCAAGTTATTACTCAATCTAATTCTTCAGATCAAGAAAAACTGCAACTCCGTGCTTGGGCAATTAATTTAGCCGGGCGTTGTAGTCAAGCAGCCATTATTGCTACTAGTGGTGCAGCTAACTACTTGAACAGTTCGGCGGGAAGAATTTATCGAGAAGCTCTATTATTTAGTGTTTCTGGACAAACTACTGATGTCATGGCAGAAAGTCTCAAACAATTGCTATAAATAACTCTAGCAGATAAAAACCGTGAAAAGTTTGCCCACCATCTCAACGCTTTCTTAACAGATAGACATTGCGCTTCTCGCTCACAAAGCTAAATCTCTTTCGCTTCTTTTAATAGTTTTGGTTTAGTGTAAAGATTTTCTAATAATACTGATGCACCAGCTACCCATGGTGGAACAATTAACGCACCCAAGATTCCTAGTACTTGCGCTCCACCTAAAACAGCAAGCAATTGATAAAGAGGATGCACTCTTACTGAAGAACCTACTAACAGAGGATCGAGAACATAGGTTTCTACATTTTGAATTACTACAAACAGTAAGAAAACCCAAAGAAACGTCCAACCTCCTTGAGCGATCGCAGCAATTAAAGCAGGAACTGCACCCAAAATTGGACCAAAAAAAGGAATTAGGTTGGTAAAACCAGCAATTACGCCTAAACCGAGAGCAAATTCTGATAAGCCTAAAATTCCCAAACCTAAACTAATCGCTACACCCAAAATAGCCGAAACTAAGATTCTACCCTGAAGATAGCCTCCCATTCGTCTGGCAACTGGTTCAATTTGGGCAGATAAACGTACATCCCAAGGATAAGGAAACAAATTAACTATTCCTTGTAATAAAGTATTTGAGCCAGATAACATATAACCAGAAAATAGTAATGCCAACAAAAAACCCAAGACACTGCCAATAATTCCTCTAGTAACACCATAAGAACTAATCAGCAATTGTTGACTAGAACTAATTACCCACGCAGTTAATGCCTGGGGATCGAATAATTGATTGATAATAGTAGGAGTATCCGCTTCACTCACACCAAAACGCAATGCTAATCTTTCTAATAGCGATCGCACAACTTCTAAATAAGATGGTAATCTGTTAATAAAATTTTCAATTTGTTGGGCGACTGTGGGACCAATGATTAAGCCAATTCCTGTTAAAGTGGCGATTAAACCAAGATAAACCAGAATTACGGCTAACCAACGAGGAATACTGAGTTTTTCGGCTGTTTTAATGATCGGTGCTAAAGTAGCAGCAATGACGATTGCAATCATCAACACGACAATGAGATTTTTTAATTGCCACAACAGTACTAATAGCGAACCGACAGCAGCTAGTAAAAGTACATTGGACAAAGAAAGAGTTAGACGTTGATTGGACATGAATTCAGTTATCAGTTATCAATAGAGACGTGTCGGCGACACGTCTGTACAGCAGTTATGAATTATGAGGGATGAATAATTAACAATTAACAATTAACCATCAACATTCATCTATTAATAACTGTTAATGATCAGCAACTAAGATTGATTCTTCAGATGCGGGAAAGCTGAGATCTAAATGATTCATCTTCAATGGTTTTTTTGCCAAGGCAGCTTGAACAAATCCTAAAAATAAAGGATGAGGAGTGCTAGGGCGAGAACGGAATTCTGGATGAAACTGAGTTGCGATAAAAAAGGGATGATCTTTGAGTTCAATAATTTCGACTAAGCGACCATCAGGAGATGTCCCACTAATATCGTATCCTGTTTCTAAAAAGAGATTGCGGAAGGCATTATTAAATTCGTATCGATGGCGATGACGTTCGTAAACGACTTCTTGTTGATAGAGAGAAAAGGCTAAAGTATCGGTTTTGAGACGACAGGGATATAAACCCAATCGCATTGTGCCACCTAAATCAACTACATCTTGTTGTTCGGGTAGAAGATTAATCACTGGATTAGGAGTTTCTGGTTCAAATTCTGAACTATTAGCTTGTTCAAGATTGGCTACGTTACGCGCCCATTCAATTACGGAACATTGCATCCCTAAACAAAGTCCGAAGAAGGGGATTTTATTTTCTCTAGCATAAGCGATCGCTTCTACTTTTCCATCTACACCTCGATGTCCAAATCCTCCTGGTACGATAACACCACTGACATCTTGTAAATATTTGTCTGCCCCATTAGCTTCTATATCTTCAGCATTAATCCAACGTAAATTAACTTCACTTTCTGTAGCGATCGCAGCATGACCCAAAGCTTCTACTACTGAAAGATAAGCATCACTAAGTTGAATATATTTACCAACAATCGCAATATTAATTTTAGTCTGGGGAGAGTTCATCCGTTCAACTAATTTACTCCAGCCTGATAAGTCTGGTTGTCTTAATTCTAGTTGCAATAATTCTAAGGTTACTTTGGCTAATCCTTCCTGTTCTAAAATAAGAGGTACTTCATAAATACTACTTGCATCGCGAGAAGTAATAACTGCTTCTACAGGTACGTCACAAAATTCTGAGATTTTATCTTTTAAACCTGGTTTCAAAGGGCGATCGCTACGACAAACTAAAACATCAGGTTGTATCCCAATCGAACGTAATTCTTTAACTGAATGTTGAGTTGGTTTGGTTTTCATTTCACCGGCAGCAGGAATCCAAGGAATTAGGGTAACGTGCATATAAACTACGTTATTTCTGCCCACATCCTTACGAAACTGACGAATTGCTTCTAAAAAAGGTAAAGATTCAATATCTCCGACTGTACCGCCAATTTCAGTAATAACGACATCAGAATTGGTGTTTTTAGCTACGCGATGAATTCTTTCTTTAATTTCGGTAGTAATATGAGGAATGACTTGAACAGTTCCTCCTTGATAATCGCCTCTTCTTTCTTTGTTAATTACTGCCTGATAAATTGAACCTGTCGTAACGCTATTGAGTCGCGACATAGCAGTATCAGTAAAACGTTCGTAGTGTCCTAAATCTAAATCTGTTTCAGCACCATCATCAGTAACAAATACTTCTCCGTGTTGAAAAGGACTCATCGTACCTGGATCGACGTTAATATAGGGGTCGAGTTTGAGAATTGATACAGAGTAATCTCTAGATTTGAGTAATCTACCTAAACTAGCTGCAACAATCCCTTTCCCAATACTGGAAACTACACCACCAGTTATAAATACAAATTTAGTCATTTTGATTCCCCGAAGTCCTCCGCTTCATATCATATCGATTCTTTAAACTTAATATTGATTTTCTGATGCTGTTGTTTTAAATCAACTGATATTAACATCAAAGCTCAATGCGCGATCGCGCTAGGAAAATTTTTAATATCCTTGTCGACGTAATAGCTAGATACAAAAGCTTTAACTTATATTCTGCAATTTATTATGCGCTGGTATTTTTGAATTGATCACTGATAACTGTAATTGCGAGCAGCTAAAATATAACGAAAAATATATTCAACTATTTCTAGATAATTTTGAGTTTCTTCTGGCGATCGCCCCCAGACGGTTACCCCATGATTGCGAATGAGTAAGGCAGGAATCTCAGGAAGAGCGATTGTAAAGCGATCGTATATTGCTTGGGCGATCCGAGGTACTTCTAAATAATTTTCAAACAAAGACATTTTCACTTGGGGATCTTCTTGCCAAACTCCTAATCCTTTAATCATCTCTAAAGGAGGTAAGGAAATTGCCTCGTGATTACTTAAGTTGGAAACGAGGTTAGCTTCTACCGAATGAACATGATAACAAGCTTGTGCTTCAGGAAAAAGAGTATAAATAACTTGATGAATACTAGTTTCTGCTGAAGGGCGATTATCAGGATGAGACAATTCCATCACTTCCCCTGCTAGGTTAACTCGGACAAAATCTTGTTGAGTTAATTTACCTTTAGATTTTCCACTAGCAGTAATCCAAAAACTTTTATCGTCATGACGAATCGACAAATTACCTGCCGTACCAACCATCCAACCCTGCTGATAAAATTGACGGGCAGCAGTAATCAAAGTTAAAAGGCGATCGCTCTTCATTAAATTAATTTTGCTTCTATGATTAATCTAGAGATTGCTTTGCTTTGCATGGTAAAAAGAAAAATTATGATCCCACTCTCCTAGTCAATTGATATTCGAGATCAATACCTTAATTTAATCGGCATCGTCCTGCTGAATCTTTCACTTGTTCGCGCTGGGCTACAATGGTAGCTAAATCTGGTCTACCTGTAAGTTTTAATCTCCAGTTTGCCCAAATTCCATAAAGCCAATCCGCTACAGCACCAATAATAGGTAATTTAGTAATAGCATAAAGCCAACCCATGCCTAATTCTTCATAAACCCGTCGAAAAACTTCCACATTTTTAATTACTGTACCATCGGGTAAGACTGCATGAATTCTTCCCATTGCAGTTTCATAATCAATTCCGCCGTTTGCTTCTGGAGTATAATCACGATCGGCAATATCTACAAAAGCAACTATTCCTCTACCTGCATCGCGTTGCTGCAAAAAATTAACTTCCCGCAAACACAAAGGACACTCACCATCATACAAAAGTTT
Organism: Stanieria cyanosphaera PCC 7437; assembly: GCF_000317575.1. NCBI lineage: Bacteria > Bacillati > Cyanobacteriota > Cyanophyceae > Pleurocapsales > Dermocarpellaceae > Stanieria > Stanieria cyanosphaera. The sequence continues at coordinate 4,467,098 of NC_019748.1, forward strand.
AATTTTCCAAGTAGTGTTAGATTCTGGTTGTGCCTCAAACTGGTTTGAAGATAAAGTCATGAACTATCTTTACATTTTTTAAAAGTACTCTATTGGTTATTTTGACACTCCGCGCAATAAATTGACGCGGATTCTTGGTTCATAGATTCAACTTACTTTGACAGGCATTACTGCCAACCAAAATAGAGATCAGTAAGATCATTCAGTTTTTTTGAAGGTAATAAATTTACCAAATAATCCTGCGGTTTGATATTGTCGATTAGCTATATTTGTTGTGTAGAGACTTAATAAAATTAAATTTTGTCTTTGAGTATTATTATCAATGATTTGTTTAACACTTTCTTTGCCTAAATTCAATCCTAACCCTAATCCTGATTGACAAAGTTGGCTTAAGTTTTGATTGGCAAAATCAAACCATTTTTTTAGTTGAGAGTTGTTACAAAAATCTTGAGGAAGTTCTCGAATTATTTGTTCAGAAGCATATTGAACATATTGTTGCTGATTCGGATTAGTAAAAGTCATAATTCCTATGCCTAAAACTAAAGCGAGTATCCCAATAGTTTTATTCATTATGAGTAATTAAATACTACAAAGATTAACAAATTGCATACAACAATTGAGAAATTCAGGCTCATTGTATTCGGGTAGCTCCTGGAAAATTTCAAGAATTTCTTCGACAAAACTTGTATTGTTAAAGTATTTGGTAGCTAGAAAAATTAGTGAAGAAAATATTTGTTTAACTTGTTCTTGTTCCCAAGATGGTAATTGATTTTTGTTGAGAGGGTCTACCATCAGTAAAGAGTTAATTTTTTCTAAAGATTCTGTTTCAGGAAGATTAGATTTTTGAAAAATTTTGATTAGTTCTTGTTTAAAATTTTCTTTGTGTCGATTTCCCATTAAATCTTCAATATCAGTGAGTAAAATTTGAACTATTAATAGAGTAGCCTGAGTAACATATAAATTTTTAGCAGTAGTAAATGTTAATGTTGAGTTTTCACTCTCGCTCAAACTTGGCTCTTTTATTTCAGATATTGGTAAAACTTCGCTCCAAACACTAAAAATGTCTTTTTCATCGAGTAATATACATTGTTTTTGATGTTTATCAAAATAATTTTTACAAAAATTTAAGGCATTATCTTGCAAAGTTATTTTAAATGAAATATTGAGCTTTTCATAGGTTTTATTGTGATAAGTAAAAGTTAAGATTTGAGTATTTGATTCAGAGAGTTTTGTTTCAGAAATTTTAACATTCTGTCGTTGAAGAATTACAATTACTTGATTCATAATCAATAGTTTTTAAATTGAAAACAAGTTGTAGCGTTTCTCAGATTAATGAGATACAGTTCATTTTACTGGTTGAGCATTGATAGTTGAGACCTACGGTAGTTCGCTTCGCTTATGTTAACGGTTGATTATTCATCCCTCATAATTAGTAATTAGTAACTGGTAATGGTGTACCTCACCAAGAGCGAAAAAGACTACATCTAAAACATTGAGCGGTTATTTTTGTCTTCTGACTTTTACTTAAATTGTAGAAATAAAATTAGCGTAAACGCTTACGAGAACGATTAGATAAGTTATATTCTAAAGCAGCACCGATCGCAAAAAGAACACCGCTAACTGTCCAAAAACATTCAATTATTCCACCAGTTGTATAACTATCATGAGTAACAATATAGGCATATCTAAGATCTGCTAAATAATGAACAAAAATAGCACAACCAATTGCCATCCAAGTCTGAGAAAATTTGCCTCCCCAAAAAGTTATTACTATCGTTGCTGCTAAAACTAAAATAAATATATCTCCAGCAACGTAAAATAGATTGAGTGGGCTAACAATTGGTTCTAAAAGTTGTTCTGTTGCAATTACCCATCCAGGTGCTTTTTCTACAACTTGTTCAGTAATAGCGGTCGAAATTTCTACCTCAACAGTGTCTGAAGGAGAAGAAGTCCACCAACCTAAACCTATCGCGATCGCAGCAACTAAAATAATTGTTCCCCATTGCCAAGGCATTAATCTAACTTTCCGAAACATTACAGCTAGAATCATGCCTCCAATTAAAAACACATAAAAATTCACAAAAAACAAATCTGCTAAGGTAATGTTAGGAGAACGTTCTAAAATTACTTCCCAGTAGAGAAAAATTAAATCCCCTATAAAAAAAGATAAAGTTCCGATTGCTAAACAAAGCCAAATCATTCTATCACTGATAATTTTAGGATGAAAATAGTTACGTAAACACAAACAACCTGCACCTAAAAAGGCTAAAAGTTCACAAATATAAGAAGTAATTACATACCAAGTTGGTGCGCTTTGACCAAAGAAAAAAGCCAAAAAAAATCTTAATCCAGCTATAGCAATTCCTGAAGAAATAACTAATTTTAAGCTGAAATCAGATAAAATACTTTTAGTCATAAAATTTGATTTCTTAATTAAGACTACTCTGTTTTACTCTGAATTAAAAACTACAACAAGAGAGAATTAATTATAGATTTGTTTAATCTTATTAAATAAAATAACAACTATAAAATTGTTCTTAAAAAATCAATCAACTATCAACAATTAACCATAAGCTTGACTGTATTTCATTGATATGAAGAACGTCAATTAACTAAGACACCCCACAACCAATGAATTACAAATACCGTCAAAGCAGCAAATCCAATTACAATAATTGCCAACACCAAAATTAATCCTACCAAAAAAATGCGATCGCTTTTTTGATTTAAACTAGTTAGATGTAAATGACTTTCTAATAAAGCGATATTTTTAACATTCGCTTTCCAACCAATATCAAACAAATCACCTACAACTGGAACAGAACCAGCTACAGAATCGAGTAAAATATTTCCTACCATTTGCCATAAAACTGCTTTGGGTAATCCCATCCGTGCTGCCTCAACAACAATATAAGCTCCTAAAGCACCCGTTACAGTATCGCCACCACCAGGCAATAGTCCCAAAATCGGATCGAGTCCAATTCTATATTTAGTTCCTGGAATACCGATAGCGTTATCAAGCAATTGACTAAGACGACGAAGACGATCAAGTTTAGTCACAGAAGGTATAGTTTGTGGCATAAATGCAAATAATATCGAGCATAGTTTGATTCAATTATTTTTTCACCACTAAAATTCAAAATTCAACTATCTTTTGATAGCTTTGCTTGTTCTACCAATCAATCTAGATCACTGTTTCTGGTAAGCAACTAAAACAAGTATATGAAAGATTATGAAGATCTTTGAGAATATTTGCTTAAATATGGGAACTTTTGTCTTCACTTGAGCTTCAATAAAGGAAAGAATTAGTTTTGAAACAATTGCATAGAGCCGAATTCTGAACCCTATTATTAGGACAGTGAGGGCAAGTTTTAAGTGTGAGGTGTGAGGTAGGTAAGATGTTATGGTATGAAGGCAAAAAAGTAACTCTCGATCTTGTTGTTGGATTGACGATTAGTGTTATCGCTTTGGGTACAGTAGATAATGCTCGAACTCAAAACTTAGCTAATGATAATCATTCGTTAAAAACTGTTAGTGAACAGCTTGTTTCACTCCGCAACAAATAATCTTAAGTGCAATCATTATATTTTTGCTCAAAACTGAGCGGGAAAGTGTTAGTTTACTCCCGCTTAGTTGAAATTTGATCTACCAAGGTAAAACACTGCCATCCCAACTAAAAAATTTACCACTATCATTAAGATTCAAGTTTGATAGTACTATCAATAATTGATTGACAGTTCTTTCTACAGCAAACAATTTGTTTGAAGGAACATTTTTTTGAAAAGGTTGGGAAAGTTCGGTATCGGTTGTGCCTGGATGAAGAGTAACAACAATAGTTTGAGGACATCTTCGACTATACTCTATTGCTACTGTTTTCATAAACATATTTAAGGCTGCTTTGGAAGCACGATAACCATACCATCCTCCTAGTTGATTATCACCGATACTACCAACTTTGGCGGAAATAGCAGCAAAAATACTAGGTTGTTTGTGTCGCAACAAAGGTAATAAATATTTAGCTAATAAAACCGAACCCATACTATTAACTTGAAAGTAGCGGATTAAATGTTCGGGTTCAATTTGTTTAAGACTTTTTTCAGGTTGTAGTTTATCTTCGTGAAGAATACCAACACAGTTAATTACTAAATGAAGTTGAGTGATTTCTGAATTAATTTTGGCTACGGCTGTAGCTATTTGTGATTCATTAGTAACATCTAAACCAAGAATAACTAATCGATCGCAAAATTGTTCGGCTAAAGAGATTAATTCAATTGCAGATTCTTGATCGCGATAGGTAGCATAAAGTTTATTAATTCTAGTATCTAATAATAACTGACGCACAAAACCTAGACCGATACCTCGACTAGCACCAACAATGAGAACATTAAGATGGTCAATTCCAGCTAAAACAGTCATGAAGATCAATTTTATATTTAAATTTTTATTGCTTTCGTTCATGTGTCGAAGGTACTCAGACTTCTCACGGCGAACCCTGCTTTGACTTCGTAAGAGAATGAGGCACTTCTAACCCATTGGCTTCCATTAAAACCCGATCGCTCATAATTTTAGCAGGCAAACCATCCGCTACAACAGTTCCTTGATTCAGTAGAATAACGCGATCGCATATTTCTAAAATTAATTCTAAATCGTGGGAAGATATCATAATCGTTTCTGCCGAAGTTTTTAAAAAATCGATTAATCTTCTTCTTGAGCGTAAATCTAAATTAGCACTAGGTTCATCATAGAGTAAAATTTTGGGACGCATAGCTAAGACTGATGCGATCGCCACCATACATTTTTCACCACCAGAGAGTTGATGAGGAATTCTGTCTGCTAAATGACTCACGCCTGTTAAAGACAGTGCTTCATTGACACGATGTTGTACTTCTTGAGGAGACAAACCCATATTTTCTGGTCCAAAAGCAATATCATCTCTAACAGTAGGACAAAATAATTGGTCTTCAGGATTTTGAAAAACTAAACCAATTTCTGAACGAAACTCTCCAGGTTTTACTAGGCGATCAAATAATTTTATTTCGCCATAGCTAGGAGTCATAACTCCACAAAGATTTAAAAATAAAGTAGTTTTTCCTGCTCCATTAGCTCCAATTAAACCAACACTTTCTCCCAGACCAATTTTTAAATTAATATCAGTTAAAGCTGAATAATTTTGCTGATAATTAAAACACAAATTACTAACTTGCAACGCTGTAACATTTAATTTATTTTGTGGAAAAATTCTAGTTAGTTCTTTCATTCGACTTGGAGCAATAAAATAAAATCAGAATTCTAATAATTAATAGACAAAAATACTTCGGCTAAAACTAATGATAATGCTAACAACAAACATATCATCATAGCATTAAAACTATATCTATCTCTAGTGATATTTTTAATGATTACTCCAGAATTTTTTGGTTTATTTTGATAACCATAACCTCGTAAAACCATAGCTTGATAAACTCGCTGAGACTGCTCGTAACTTCTAATTAATAAACTACCAGTTAATTGAGCTAAAATTCTTAAATTACGGTAATTAAGTTTTTTACTGTCAAATCCTTTTAGTTTGATTGCTCTTTGCATTGTTACTAACATATCACCCAACTGTTCCAAATAACGATACGCCAATAAAGTCATATCTACCATAATTGCAGGAAGTCCCAACGAGCGTATTGCTTTAATACTAGTTAAAAATGGTGCAGTTCCAAATAAAACCAAACTAACAGTTAGAATACAAAAAAAACGAACAGAAACCAAAAAAGTTGCTTGTAATCCTTCTTGTTTAATTGTCAACCATCCCAATTGCCAAATTACAGTATCTCCTGCTAAAAAAGGAAGTAAAATTACTACACTTAAAATAAACCAGCCAGGATAACGTAATCTAGAAATCAAAAAAGTAAAAGGTAATTTAGACAAACCATAAATAATACCAGCAATTAATAAAATAACTGGCAATAAAATAAGTTTTTGCACAAAAGCAAAAGCAAATATTAATCCTAATAAACCGACAAATTTATAGGTCTGTCGCCATTGATGAATTGGAGAGTTTAAATAAGCATATCGATCTAAAGCTAGCTTCATTAGTCAATCACCCTTTCAGAATTTCGGGTTTAACTTTATCTAAAAACACAACCAACATCATCGTAAAAATTCCTTCTAATAAAGCTTGAATCAAATACCCAACCAAAGAAAACAAAATTAAGTTTTTTTCAGTTTGTACATTCAAATCTTGAGAAATGTTAGTAATTGTAATGACGACGAAAATTAAGGCTGATAATCCTAAAGAAACCGCACCAGCTAAAGCAGCTAAAATTCTCGTCCACAACTGTTTTCTATGATTAATACGATTTCTGAGTTGAAACAAATGATAAGCCAATAAAGCAGGAATACCCATCATGGCAGCATTAACACCTAAAGTAGATAAACCGCCATGCTGAAACATAACCGCCTGAAAAAATAAACCAATCAAAATAGCAGGAAAAGCATAATAACCCAAAATAGTTCCCATCATGCCATTTAAGACCAAATGAAGGCTAGTTGGTGGCAGAGGAATATGAATTAAAGAAGCGACAAAAAAAGCTGCTGTTAGTAGCGATGCTTTAGGAATTTGTTGAGAAGGATTAGTGGTACGGTTAATTTTGCGTAGACAATACCAAGTAACACCACCAGTAAGAGCATAACCAGCAATACAAAGACTTGGAGGAATAAAACCATCAGGAATATGCATTCAATTAGCCAAAAATAACAATTGCCAGTAGTAAAACTACATCCAAAACATCATTGTTGTGGTGCTTTTTTTCGAGAGAAAAATAAAGCTGTGCCGATAAATCCCCAAATACCAACCGCAGCCATTACTATTTTTTGTACAGGATTATAAATAGCATTATTAGAAGAAGCTAGCTCTTGGGAATTATTTGTTTCTGTTTCAGAAGCTAAAATTGCATTTTCGGGAATCGTAATTATTTTGCCATGTCCAGCTTGACGTACTTTGACATCCCAGTTACCCGATTGCTCACTATTCGGGACAAAAACAAATTTTCCTTCTTGATCGGTTGTTCCTGTCAACCAGGGACGGCTAGGATCGTTAGGAGCATAAATTACTACTTGAGCATTACTCATCGGCGTACCATCATCGTAAGTAGCTTGAATTTCTAATGCTTGAGTGGAACTATAACCAATTTGCGCACCGTGAGCTAAAACTTGCTTGCCATTTCCTAACATAGGCAATAAAACTATCAAAATTAACCAATTCCTCTTATTCATAACTAATTGATTGCTACCAATTTAAAATTGTAGAGTTTAAATTCTCGAGCTACCTGATTTTCCCCTAATTTCCTCAAGAATTTCAATTATTGGGATTTAATTGCACAATGTCCTTCTCCGACATGAGCTAATCCTGCGATCGCATTTTGCCATTTTTGATAATTGTCTGGAGATAATCTTTCTTGAAGTTGACTTTGATCGACTTCTAATTTTCCTGCTGTGGCTAACTCAGCTAATGGTTGAAAACCCAATGCTTCTTGATTCAAGACATCTGTAGCTGATGCTGATTGATCTCCGAATAAGTGATCGAAATGAAAAGTAGTTTCTAATTCTCCTGTGGCATCTGGTTGGACAATTCCTTTTCTTTCTTCTCCCACAAATTCACCGCAAACATATTCAACTGGATAATTAACTCCAATTAAAAAGTTAATTGTTTGACCATCTTTTTCTGCTATTCCATCCATATAAATTGTTTGTCCACTAGCAGGAGCATCTTGCGCCGGAACTAACTTCCAACTTGAAGCATTATACGTTCCTACAGGAGCTTCAGTTTGATTCACTACAATGGGTTCAGCTTCTGCTTCTCCTTCCGCTAAATCAACAGTTTTGTTTCCTTCCAAAAGAACAACTTCTTCTTGAGGTTTAATTTCCTGCTTGGTTTCTGGATCAAAAGGAGCTTCCGTTACATAAGCTTTGACATCCGCTAACGTTACATAAAGATGATTGAAATTTATTTGCCAGCCATCCTTAGACACAAAACCTTGACGGACAAAATCTTCACCATTTGCAACTAAAGTTAACATTCCTGTTTCAGCAGCAACCGCCTCAGTTTCATTTTTGTTAAGATTTGTTGACGGACTACAACTACTAAGCCAGGATGAAGCAATTGCGATCGCGCCGAAGGCGAGGCACTGCGTGATCGCAATTAGAATTGAGAATTTATTCATGCTGAAGTAAATAATTACACTAATATCTTTTAGTCTTCTAAATTACATCAGCCTTTTTCAATGCCCTCCTAGGGGATTTTAGCGTTTTTTTTGCCTTTATTTAATCTTTGAATCTTTAGTACAAGAGTTTGCCCAAAACTTGATTTTTAAAAGAATATTTTTATCTGTGCCATTCTTTCGTTAAATTACTTACAATGCCAAAGAGAGATCTATTAAAATTTAGTTCAAAGTTTCTTTACAATTTTCATGAATAAACAGCATAATTCCTGCGAAAACTTCACCACATTTCCAACAATCGAAGCTAAAATCGGAAAGAATTATGTTTTTTTAGTTGAAAATACCCAAAGCCAAAATTGCTTAATTAAAACTAAGCTAAGGGAAGGGGAATTTTTAGTGCTTACGCCTATTATGTGTTAGCACATTGATTAGATTGAGGTTGAGCCACAACCAAAAATAAATACAGTTAATTTTGACAAATTTACTGAAGGAGCAAGAGGAAAACGGCATGACGCAGGCAAATCAAGTACTAGCGACCATTGAAGAGCCAAAATTAGGTTGGGAATTATTAATTGATGAAGACGTTAGCGATAACGAATTAGATGTAGAGCTAGAAGATGCAGAGACTGTTAAAACAGCATTAACTGCTGCTCGTCGTGGAGAACGTGGTCGTAAAAAACCTTATACTGAAGATTCGATTAGGATTTATTTACAAGAAATTGGTCGAATCAGACTCTTACGGGCAGAAGAAGAAATTGAATTAGCTCGGAAAATCGCTGACTTACTTGAATTAGAAAGAATCAGAGAGCGGATGGCAGATCGTCTTGAGCGCTATCCTAGTGATGCTGAGTGGGCAGAAGAAGTTAACATGAGGCTGCCTGAATTCCGCCGTCGTTTATTCTATGGCAGAAGAGCGAAAGATAAAATGGTTCAATCTAACCTGCGTCTGGTTGTCTCAATTGCCAAAAAATACATGAATCGTGGTTTATCCTTCCAAGATTTAATTCAAGAAGGTTCTTTAGGTTTGATTCGAGCAGCCGAGAAATTTGACCACGAAAAAGGCTATAAATTCTCTACCTATGCTACTTGGTGGATCAGACAGGCAATTACCAGAGCGATCGCAGATCAATCTCGGACAATTCGTCTTCCTGTCCATTTATATGAAACTATCTCTCGAATCAAGAAAACTACCAAACTTCTATCTCAAGAAATGGGACGTAAACCTACCGAGGAAGAAATTGCTACTCGGATGGAAATGACGATTGAGAAGTTAAGATTTATTGCTAAATCTGCTCAATTGCCTATTTCTCTAGAAACTCCTATTGGTAAGGAAGAAGATTCTCGTTTGGGAGATTTTATCGAAGCTGATGGTGAAACTCCAGAAGATCAAGTCTCAAAGAGTCTGTTGCGAGAAGATCTAGAAAATGTGCTTGATACTTTAAGCCCTCGCGAACGAGACGTACTTCGTTTACGTTATGGTTTAGATGACGGAAGAATGAAAACTTTGGAAGAGATTGGACAAATCTTCAACGTTACCCGCGAGCGTATCCGTCAAATTGAGGCTAAAGCTTTGCGTAAACTACGTCATCCCAACCGTAACAGCATTCTTAAAGAATATATTCGTTAAGTCAAATCAATCTACTATCGTTTCCGCGTTGGCGGTAAGCGTGACGGGGCGTATCAACCGATGAGGTTTTCTCATCGGATTGCCCTTTGATATGAAGTACTTTTGATATAGTTACACCTTAGTAAATAAAAAGTAGAGACGTTGCTTCGCACCCTTCGGGAACATAAAGCGTCTGTACAAAAGCGCGAAGCGTCAGAAGCATGAACGAAGGAGCAAAAAAAGGGGCAAGCCCCTGCCCAAGAATTTTATAGAATAAAGCGAACTTGAGATCACAAATGTCTATCCATTTTTTTCTTACGTCTGGCTTGTCGTTCCTGTAACATAGCTGCAACTAAAGTAATTACAGTCAAAGGAATCACAAAGAAAAGCATGATAGTAGTGTAGACAGGTAAACTATCGTGATTAATAGCATTTAAAATTAGGTAACCAACGTAAGCCAGATAGTAAAAAACAAATAGTAATCCTTCCCAACGATTAATTTGATTACCAGAATAAAAAATTGGTAAACAGGCAAAAGCAACTGCGATCGCTACAGGAACATCAAATTCTATAATAGATTCAGAAACATTGAGTCCATTTGGTGCAACTATTCCTGCCAATCCCAATACTGCCAAAATATTAAAAATATTACTTCCCAAGACATTACCAACCGCAATATCCCTTTCACCACGAAGACTAGCAATTACAGAAGTAGCAAGTTCGGGTAAAGAAGTTCCTGCCGAAACAATGGTCAATCCAATCAACAAATCACTGACTCCCAAAGCCCGAGCGATCGTGGTTGCTGAATCAACAAGCCAACGAGAACCTAATACTAATAATCCTAAACCACCAACAATAAAAACTAAATCTTTGAACCAAATTATTCTAGAACGTTCGCCAGTATAACCATATTCTCTAGTAAATTCATCTTGCTCAGAATTATTGTTTGGTTGACGACTTTGATAAACCAAAGAAAGCGTATATATAACACCCCCCACAAAAAAAATAATTCCATCTACTCGACTGATTTTGCCATCTAGTCCAAACATCAATAGAAGAATAGATACCCCAATCATAATTGGTACATCAGAACGAATTAACTGTCTAGTTACTATCAAAGGAGTTACTAAAGCAGACAAACCAAGAATCAATAAAACATTAAAAATATTACTTCCCACCACATTACCAACCGCCAGATCTGCTTGCCCAGCCCAACTAGACATGACACTGACTGCCATTTCTGGAGAAGAAGTACCATAAGCAACAATAGTTAGTCCAATAATTAAAGGGGGGATACCTAATATCCCTGCTAAATTAGATGCTCCCTTGACTAATAATTCTGCACCAATAACTAAAAGTACCAGTCCACCAAATAAAATTAAAAATGTTATTAAAGTCATACAAAAATATCAATATTTTCAAAAAAATGTTAAGTTATTTTGTTGAAAAATATAGCTTGAAACTGGGTTAAAACAGTTTTTAGGTAAAGCTTTGATAAAAAACAGTTAATTAACCTATCTTTCCAAATTCTTCATCAAAAAACAAAGATCTGATGTTTGCTTGTTTAACCAAAACTAAGTGGAATATAATTCTCTATCTGCTCCTTCAACTTATAAGTTCCGTAAATTTTGCCAATCTTAGGAAACCAGATAAGGGTTCAAGCAATAAATCTTGACATAAACTATTTAATAGTTAAATTTCATGCTGAGTTTATTCACCAAAATAAAAGTATTTTTTTTTAAGATGAATGTATAGTTTTTTATTAAATCACAATTAAGATTATTAATTGCTAATTATATAAAAAAATGAGTTTTCTTCCTGCTAGAGCTAAACAATCAGTTTCTTATTCCAGTTTAACTATCACAAGAGCAGAAATTGCTTTATGTTGTTCTTCTTTCAAGTTAAGTTTATTCACCGCTATGCTCAATCACGGCGTACCTTTGCCAACTATTGCCGAGTCTAGCGGGTTGCAAAATAACTACACAAAAAAAGCTTTATCAGAAAATCAAGCAGAAGCACAATTAATCTGGCTGATTAAGGTTGGTGTACTCAGAAGAGAAGTAGATGGGCAAGGATTGACTGATAGTTTTCGTCTTACTCCTTTAGGAAGACAAATTGTAACTAAATGGGAAAAACAGGGTAATAGTTTGCCGAACCCTACCATGTCTGAGCGTATTATTAATCTGTTCAATCGTTGGTCAAGATTGTCACTATAATTTTCAAGCAATTCAATCTGCGTTGGTAATTGTTATAAATGTGATAAGTTTTTCAGCAGGGGATTAATCGATGAAAGCGATCATGGTGGTAGGAACAACCTCTCATGCAGGAAAATCATTCCTAACTGCTGCTTTGTGTCGTATTTTAGTAAGACAAGGTTGGCGAGTAGCTCCTTTTAAAGGACAAAATATGGCTTTAAATGCCTATGTCACGCCAACAGGAGGAGAAATTGGCTACGCACAAGCAGTACAGGCATGGGCTGCGGGAGTAATTCCCCGAATAGAAATGAATCCGATTTTGCTTAAACCACAGGGTAATATGACTTCTCAAGTCATTATTAAGGGCAATGCGGTAGGAGTTGTTAAAGCAACAGAATATTATGAAAAGTATTTTGATCTGGGGTGGGAGGTAATACAAGAGTCTCTTTATCGCTTATCAATTGAGTTTGATTTATTAGTTTGTGAAGGGGCAGGTAGTCCCGCAGAAATTAATCTCAAACATCGGGATTTGACTAATATGCGGATCGCTAAACATTTAAATGCTTCAACTATCTTAGTTGTCGATATTGAAAGAGGCGGAGCTTTTGCTCATGTAGTTGGTACGTTAGAATTACTTGAGCCTGAAGAAAGAGCCTTAGTTAAGGGAGTTGTAATTAATAAATTTAGAGGTAATAAAGAATTATTAACTTCAGGAATTGAATGGTTACAACAACGTACTGGTGTTCCTGTTTTAGGGGTCATTCCTTGGCATGATCAGATTTTTCCTGCGGAAGATTCGCTTGATTTATTAGAGCGAAGAATTCATCAACTAAATCGAGAACTTAATATCCATGTCATTCGCTTACCAAGAATTGCCAACTTTACTGATTTTGATCCTCTAGAATCCGAACCTACAGTTAGTATTAAATATATTGGTTTAAAAGATTCTCTGGGACATCCTGATGCGGTGATTATTCCGGGTTCTAAAACTACAATTGCCGATCTACTGGCTATGAAAAAAAGTGGCATGGCTGAACAAATTCAAGAGTATGCAGCAGCAGGAGGAACTGTTTTAGGCATTTGTGGTGGTTATCAAATTTTGGGAGAAAGAATTATTGACACTGAAGGATTAGAAGGAGAAAGTGGAGAATTTCAAGGATTAGGTTTGCTTCCAGTTCATACTGTAGTTACAGCTAATAAAATTGCTCGTCAAAGACAAGTTATTTCTAAATTTCCCCAAGCAGGGTTACCAGTTGATGGTTACGAAATACATCAGGGACGTACTCGTTTACTCAATTATAAAAATAGAGATTTGACTAGTGAATATCGTCCTGTTTTTGATGATACTGGATTAGGATTGGTTGATCGCAGTTTATCAGTTTGGGGTTGTTATCTTCATGGTATTTTTGACAATGGCCCTTGGCGACGTTCTTGGTTAAATCATCTTCGTAAACAGAGGGGAATGGCTTCTTTACCTACTGGGATTTCTAACTATCGAGAACAACGAGAAGCAGTTTTAAATGATCTGACTAATTTGGTGGAAGCTAATATTAATTTAAAACCAATTTTGCCTAGTCATTATTAGGAGAAATATGACTGTCACAATTCGCTTTTTACCTGATAATATTACCGTGAAAGCAGAAACTGGAGAACCAATATTACAGGTGGCGGAACGGGCTGGAGTGTTTATTCCTACTGGTTGCTTAATGGGTTCTTGTCATGCCTGTGAAGTTGAATTAAATGATGGTACTGCTATTTGTGCTTGTATTAGTTCGGTTCCTATTGGCACTAAAGAACTCACTATTAATTTATATTCTGATCCTTTATGGTAATTTAATTGTTTGTTAAAACCTGAACTTGGTTTTAAGCTGGAGCGAGTCGAAGGTACTCTGTTATATAGCTGATCAGGGCGGAGATTAAAATTCTGCCCACAGTCTTTTTAAATTTGCCTTTTGAAAAATGCGATTCAATTCAGGAGACGCAAATCAATTATTAACAAAACCCAGAGGTTTACTGTAATCTTAAACAGTGAAAAATGCTTATAGCAATCTGGCTTTGATCCTACTATCTAAACGCTACCAAATAAATGATTAGAATTTTGTTGAAGGCTACTAGAATGTTATTCTACGAGTTAAAGACAATTATCTAGATAGAATGAGCGTTACTTCTATTGAGAACAATGCTTACGCAATTGATTTTGGTACTAGCAATACAGTTGTTGCTCGTTGGAATTCGGCAATTGGTGCAGCAGAGACAGTAAAATTATCTGGATTATCGCAATTATTAGCCAATAATCCTCCTTTAATCCCTAGTTTGGTTTATGTTAAAGATGCTAGTCGAGGTAAAGTAATTTTAGGACAAGCAGTACGCGATCGCGGTTTAGACCAAACCAATGATGCTCGTTTTTTCCGTAGCTTTAAACGAGGTATTGGTACTGAAATTCAAGGTTTTTTACCCGAATTAGACGAACAATTAGTTACTTTTGAACAAGTAGGGGAATGGTTTCTCAAACAGTTAATTGCACAACTGCAAGACGATTGTCAAGCTAATCTACAATCTTTAGTTTTAACTGTACCAGTTGATAGTTTTGAAGCCTATCGCCTTTGGCTAACCGACATTTGCCACTCTCTTAGTGTCGAACAAATCAGAATTTTAGATGAACCTACCGCAGCAGCTTTGGGTTATGGTGCAGCCGAACAAGAATTAATTTTAGTAGTTGATTTTGGTGGCGGAACAGTTGATTTATCTCTAGTTCAATTGTCACGCCAAAGTCAAGCAACTCAAGGTTTTATTCTCAAATGGGGTCAAAAATTCCTTGGCGAAAGTTCTTCTCAAAAAAAGGCTACTGCACGGGTATTGGCTAAAGCTGGTCAAAATTTAGGCGGAACGGATATTGATCATTGGTTGGTAGATTATTTTGCAGCTACACAAGGTTTAACCAAATCTTCCTTAACTACCCGTTTGGCAGAAAAGTTAAAAATTCAGCTTTCGACTCAACAGGAAGCTAGTGAAGTTTATTTTAATGATGAAACTCTCGAAAGTTATCAATTAAATTTAGACCGTTCTGGTTTAGAAAAAATTCTTCAACAACAACAATTTTTTGCTCAACTTGATGAGTTAATGACTCAGGTATTACAACAAGCAAGGCGAAACGGCATTGAAAAAACAGACATTAACGCTGTTTTATTGGTAGGTGGTACAGTACAAATGCCAGCAGTGCAAAACTGGATCAAACAATATTTTGATCAAGACAAAATTAGTTGCGATCGCCCTTTTGAAGCGATTGCCACTGGCGCATTAGCAATTGCTCAGGGTATTCAAGTTCAAGACTTTCTCTATCACAGTTATGGCATTCGTTACTGGAATCGGAAACAAAATTGTCATAGTTGGCATCCAATTATTCAAGCCGGACAACCTTATCCAATGGCACAACCTGTAGAATTGGTTTTGGGAGCTTCGGTAGAAAATCAACCGAGTATCGAATTGATTATTGGTGAAATGGGTGTCAACAATGTAGGTTTAGAAGTTTATTTTGATGGCGATCGCTTGATAACCAGAAGTAATAACGACCAAACCATGACGGTGAAACCACTGAATGACAAAGCAGGCGCAAGAACAATTGCTCGATTAGAACCCTTAGGTAATCCTGGGAGCGATCGAGTTAAAATATCTTTTTGGGTTGACCAAGAGCGTTATCTACGACTTTCGGTGGAAGATTTACTGACTCAAACCATGTTATTAAATAATCAGATTGTCGCAGAATTAACTTAAGTATCATTACCGTAGTATATACTTAAATAGAATTCCTTAAAACTAGGAAATTTCAAGGTAACAATCAAGACTGTTAACCTTTATTTACCAGTTAATTTTGTACTATATTGCCGAGTATTAGTAATTATTAGGTATATTAACTCAAAGGAATGTTTTTAAGAAGCATTACTTTGCAAAAAAAGTACCTAGTAACATACATAACTTTTTAAAAACCAACCTATTTAGATCAAAGAATATACAATACTTGGCGAGGTACGACTGTGGAACAAATCAATATTTTAAGTGTTTTAATTGACAATTTTAGTATGGCTGAGTTGTTAGAAAAACTCAGATATGGAGGTGTAGTTTTTACTCCTAATGTCGACCACATCATCAAATTACAAAAAGACCGAGATTTTTATCGCATTTATAAAACGGCTGATTACCGAGTCTGCGATAGTCAATTGTTATTGTATGCTTCTAAATTTCTTGGCACACCCTTAAAAGAAAAAATATCTGGTTCTGACTTATTTCCAGCTTTCTATTGGTACTACCGTAATGACGAAAACGTCAAGATCTTTTTATTAGGCGGTGTAACACAAGATGTAGTTGAAGATGCTCATCAAAATATTAACGATAAAGTTGGGTGCAATATGGTGATTGCTTCTTATTCCCCACCCTTTGGTTTTGAAAAAGACGAAATCGAATGTCAAAAAATTGTTCAGATGATTAATAATTCTGGAGCAACTGTTCTCGCAGTAGGTTTGGGCGCTCCTAAACAAGAAAAGTGGATTTATAAATACAAAGACCAACTACACAATATCAAACTATTTTTTGCAATTGGTGCAGCGATTGAGTTTGAAGCTGGTTACCGTCAGCGCGCACCCAAGTGGATGAGTATGGTTGGTTTGGAATGGTTGTTTAGATTAATGTTAGAACCCAAACGCCTTTGGAAAAGATATTTAGTAGAAGATTTGGCTTTTTTCGTGCTGATTATGTTACAAAAACTAAATTTACGTCCTCTTAGAAGAATGCGGGGAATGAGCGCACCTTGGAGCAGAAAATTAGCTGCGAAATAAACGAACGTGTTGATGTTGGTGAGTCATACTTGCTAATCCTAGACCAAAACTACAATTACAGAGGTCATCATCTGATAAAGAAATAATTGTTGTTGTTGCTTTAACAATGTCTTGATTAAGTTGAAACAATAATTTTTGACCCTTAGTCTGACCGAAAGGAATCACTCTTACTCCTACACTAATCAAATTTGCCGTCCAACTTTGTAAATAACCGAGTAAAGCATTCTCGGAACTCAACTGCCAGCAAGCAGCACCAATGCCAAAAGCAACGCAATAGTTACATTGTCTACCGAAAATTTGAACTAATTGTTCGATGGGAAGCAACTTCTTGTCAGTTTGTGGTTGTAATTCCCTTAGTAATCGTAAAAGAGAAGTTCCCATTTGCCAACTTTGATATCGTAATTCTGAAGATTCTTTAGCAGCACTACTCCAACTATTCCAATCATCAAGAGCCTGAACATCTCCTACTTTTAAACTGAAATAGGCTCTCAGCATAATTGCTGCTTCAAGACGGATCGCACCATAATTTAATTCTCTTTTTAACCACAGAGCTAAAGAGTCGGCAGTAGAAATTGCTCCTTGAGTAATTAAAGATTCTAATCCTTCTGAATAACTATACGCTCCTAAAGGTAAACTAGGACTAGTTAATTGAAGTAAAGATAAAATTGTTTCATTCATAATTGTGAATATGACCATAAGCCCCTATTTCTGGCTGAAAGGGAGCTATTTCTTCAATAACTTCTAAACCTAATTGAATTAATAAAGAAGATAAAACTGAATCGGGAGAAATTCTGAGATAGTCAGAAGTAATTTCTAAGGCTACATGACGATTGCCTAAATGATAAGCTGCTTTGATTAAATCTAAAGTAGTTTTGCCCCGAATAGTCATAACTGGTTCTGGTTTGGCCAAAACTCTTACAATCAGTTCTCCTGTTTCTGAACGCAACAAATTACCATCGTGAAGAACTGTTCCTCTAGGTAAATAGATATATATATACTGATTAGGAGTAAGTTCTAATTTTTGTCGCGATCGCTTTCTTTCTTCAGCAGTTAAAGAGATTGTCCAGGCTGGTTCTATTTTTTCTTCAGTGGAAAAACATTCTGTTAACCTAATCATAAAATAAATTTTGACAATAATTAAACAAAAAAATTCAGGATTAAAAAATAAAAAAATTAATAATTTTTAGTCAAGTTTAATATTTTCAAGAGAATAATATGGCTGAATTTTATTAAATGAGGGATACTAAAATTAACGGTGTGATTGAGAGGAATAGTGCGATGTGGGAAAGATTATTATTAGCTATTGCAGTAACTTTTTGTTTGTGTTTTTTGGTTCAATTAAGCGGAAATTCAGCAAAACCAACATTTTTTAGAACAAATTTTCGCCAAACTTCAAGTTTCATTTTTAGCATTCCGGTTTTCTCTCGATAACAATAAATTTTGACAAAAGATGGTTTTAAAACTAATCAGATTTAGTACAAATTTATTTAAAGAGTGTTATTGCTGAATTGAGAATATTACTTCAACAAATTTTAAAAGACAATCTTTGTGTTTAATTATAGTCTTGGATCTGTGTTCTGCCTCGGTATTGATACCAAAGGGTAAAGAGATCAAGACTTTTTTTTATCGTTTATCACATGAATAAAATAGAGTCAAAACTATGGTTTGTGTTGATTTATAAATCAATTTATCAATTACCAAAACTATTAAAATGGCATTTGAACTCCCATTTTAGGAGTAATATTGCCGTTAGCATCTAAATCGGCACTCACGCCAATTGAACCAATCCCCATTTTTGTTTTCCAAGAAGCAGTTCCTCCCAAAAGATTAGTATCATCATCGATTTTGGCACTCACACCAACTAAACCAACTCCAGTATCTATCGTTAGTTCTACACTACCTTGAGTAAAATTAGCTTGTTCGTCAAAATTACCATTCAAACCAACCGAACCTAAAAATAATTTAGTTTTCCAAGAAGCATTTCCTCCGGTAAAGCTCGTCTCATCATCAAAATTGCCACTTATTCCGATTGAACCAAAGGAAGTTTCGGTATTCCAAAAAGCATTGGTACTGATAAAATTAGCTTGTTCGTCAAACTTGCTACTAACTCCGACTGAACCAAGGGAAGTTTTAGCTTGCCAAGAGGCATTACCACCAGTAAATTGCGTCTCATTATTAAAATTGCCGTTAATTCCAATTAAACCAAGGGTGGTTTTAGCTTGCCAAGAGGCATTACCGCCAGTAAATTGCGTCTCATTATTAAAATTGCCGTTAATTCCAATTGAACCAAGAGAGGTTTTAGCTTGCCAAGAAGCATTACCGCCTGTAAATTGCGCTTGAGCATTAAGATTGGCATTGATATTTAAAGAACCAAATTCAGTTGCTGTCTGCAAAAAGGCTTTCCCACCAGTAAAAGTAGCTTCTTTGTTAAAATTGCCGTTAATTCCAATTGAACCGAAAACAGTTTGTTGTTTCCAACCCGTATTTCCTGCCGTAAAACTGGCTTCTTCAGGAATAATCAGAGTTTTATCTACTCTAAGAGGTGTAAAGTTGGTAGCGGTTGGTGGTGTAATAGTAGTTGAAGTTTGGCTGAGTCTGACAGGAGTAAAATTTTGGGCAGTTGGTGGTAAAAAATTGATTTGGCGAACAAACTCACCATTAACTGCGACAGAATTCAAAAAAGTTACCATCTCCTCGGCAAGATTACCGTTGTAATCAACTAAATTGTTGAACTCGGCACTAACTTGAACTGGTTCAATGAAACTTACTGAGGTTGTCAGAAGAATACCCGTCGTAATTAGCCACATTGATATAAATCTCCAATCAATCCTATTTTATAGCCATTTTTGCTCTCACAATCTTGAAATTTAGCTAATGCTTGGCGAGAGACTGTATTTGTATAACAGTTTAATGCGATCGCTGAACAAGTGTGTTGATTTAAGACATGATGTTTTGTGATCAATCAACAACGATTAAATTAATTATTCCCAATCTTGGTGTTAGATTTTGTAAATTTATGGCTAAACAAAAAGCTGATGCGTTAGAGAAATGTCAGAGTCCAAAAGCTTATTGTAAATTTTGTGCCAAAAAGCTAATCGTTTCAGTCCAAGCCTTTTCAGCAGCTTCAGGAACATAGCGATCGCCAGAAGGATTAGCAAAAGCGTGTCCTGCATTTTCATAAACTTGAATATCTGCTTGCTTACCTAATTCTTTTAAAGTAGCTTCAAACTTTTGTACTGTCGCTAGAGGAATACTTTCATCTTCTGCCCCAAAAATCCCTAAAATAGGCATAGTAAGGGTACTTAATTGCTCTTTGGTAGCTTCACCGATTTGACCGCCATAATAAATAACCGTTGCATCTAAGGCTTCAGGAAATAATAGTGCAGTTTGTAAAGACCAACTACCACCCAAACACCAACCAATTGAGCCTACTTTTGGGGCTTGTAGTTTTTCTGTCAGATAAGTGTAAGCTTGCTGTAAATTCTCCTGAGCTAAGGTAGGATTTTGACTTACTGTAGTCATCAATTCTTTGGCTCGCTCTGGTGATTGAGCAACTTGCCCGTTATACAAATCTACTGCTAGAACGTGATATCCTTCTCCCGCTAGTCTTCTAGTAACCGCTTCAATATTGTCATTAAGTCCCCACCATTCATGAATGGCAATCACACCAGGTAAACCATCAACTGCATTTTGAGGACGAGCCAGATAACCAGTTATTTTTTGCCCATTAACCGTAGCATATTGAACTTGTTCGGTTATTACAGGAGTAGCTGGTTCAGCTTGAGCCAAGGCTGTGGGAATAGGACTGTCATTTTGATGTACTGCTGCTAAAGATAGTGCTTGATCGCGACTGCTATTATACAGATTGATACCAACTAAAAAGACAAGCGACAATAATCCTGTAATCAGGAATTTCCAATTAAAAAAGCGAGAATTGATCATAATTGCAAGTATAAATAACTCAAAAAGAATATCTAAACCGAACTGAGCGATTACAGTTTTCCCTACTCATTCTAATCATTTTTGTTTGGGAGGACACGGGGCGCGAATTTAGTTCGCGCGTTTAAGATATCCGTGCAGAAAACCACACTTGGTAATGGAAAACAACCACACTTACATTTTTTTATCTCTCTTAATAACATAAGAATTGAAGTTAAAAATAGTTGATGTAACCAATCAATTAATCGAGTAAGTATTCATATTAAAAGAGAAAGAGTTATGACAATTATCCGTTATAATCCTTGGCAAGAAATTAATTCTTTACAACGTCAACTAAACCGTCTTTTTGATGAGAACGGTATGTTTGAGGTTGCCTCATCGGAACGCATTCCCTTGCTCGGTCAGCATTCCCTTGCGCCTTACGTCGGCGTGGGGTCTGACCGCTTACCGCCGACGCGGGGTCGTTCCTCCATTTCAGCCGTCCGTGATGC
This sequence comes from Stanieria cyanosphaera PCC 7437, assembly GCF_000317575.1. Classification (NCBI taxonomy): domain Bacteria; kingdom Bacillati; phylum Cyanobacteriota; class Cyanophyceae; order Pleurocapsales; family Dermocarpellaceae; genus Stanieria; species Stanieria cyanosphaera. Next base: position 4,488,365 of record NC_019748.1, read on the forward strand.
TTTAACTCCTAATTCTTGGGGTGAATTTTCTAATCTAGCTAAATTTCCTGCTGCTGAATTGACTGACACTGAAGATGCTATTCATCTCAAACTTGAAGTTCCTGGGATGTCTGCTAAAGATTTAGACATTCAAGTAACAGTAGACCATGTTTCAATCAGTGGCGAACGCAAATCAGAAACTAAATCTGAAGAAAATGGTAAAGTTCATTCCGAATTTCGTTACGGTAAATTCTCTAGAGTAATTCCTTTACCGGCACGAATTCAAAACAGCAACGTTACTGCTGAATACAAAAACGGTATTCTCAACTTAACTTTGCCAAAAGCTGAAGAAGAAAAGAATAAAGTCGTCAAAGTCAATCTTGGTGAAACTACTGTGTAATTTTTTCAATCCAAGGAATAGTTCTATAAAATAGTAGAGGCAATTCATGAATGCCCTCTACCGTTTTTGATCCCGATCAAGAGTGAGATTCACTATAATTAAATAAAAAACCGCCTCTAGATTTGGGCGGTCTGAATAAGCAATCGGAGGGTAATAATAGCTTAAGCTTTAATAAGCTCCGTTTTTGTAGCCAATTTAACTAAAAACCCTCTTGTATGACTTATTTTGAGGTATAAGTTTTAATTGGTTCTTGGATAAAGCGAATATAAAAATGTTTAAAAGTGGAACGAAGTACACGAGGTAAGCCAAAATCAATCGGCATCAGCGCGTCAGGTAATTTCCAATCCTCAATCTTTAAATTTATCGGATGCTGGTAAGGAAATTGTATTTGAGCTAAATCTGAACAACATCCTAACTTTGATTGCGCCACAATGGTAGGAATTAATTCAGGATTGACATTCAAAATTTCTGCGATCGCAATATCTAAAGCAAACACATCAGCAGATGCACCTAAAATTCCTAATTGACGCGGTTCTCCACCACTAGGGCCATTTCCTTGATGACCAATGATTCCATCAACAATAGTTAAACTAGGCGCGATCGCTTTGGCTGTTTCTACTAGCATCTCACCAAAACGGTGGACATCTTTACCTGCTTCCATGTGCCACCATGCCTTCATTTTACCTGGCACACAACCAAACAAATTTTTTACTCCCATCGTCAAAGTTAATTGCAGATGAGATTTGATTTTAGGTAAATTGATCACCACATCTGCATCCATCGCTTCTTTAGATAAACGCAGATGATCGAAACCATTACTTTCTATTTGATACCGTTGACCATGAAATTCAACGATGGGCAAATTTAATTCTTCAACTAGAGGCAAATAACCATTCGCTTTAGCAACTCCTTTAGCACTACCAAAAGCGGGACTATCCCCTAAAAAAGGTTTACCACCAGCTTCTTGTACCAATTGAGCGAGACAATAAACTATTTCAGGACGTGTAATACATTCCTTCGTCGGACGACTACCCGTTAATAAATTGGGTTTTAATAAAACGCGATCGCCTTCTTTAACAAAAGCGTTAATTCCTCCTAAAGGTTCAATTAAATATTGAATTTGTTTACGTAATTCTTTTAACTCGTAAGATTGAGCGCGGATTAAACTGACGGTATACATTAGAGCTTATCAATTAATACAGTTACCTTCCAACATAACTGTAATTGCTTCAAAAAAGAACTTCCTACCCAGTAACTCATAGGATAGGAAGTTTTCAAAACAATAGTAGTACGAGTAGAGATTAAGACATGATTGAACTTATTCAGGATTTGATTGTTCCCAACGGGCTAGGTTTCGCACCTTGACGACCCTGCCACATAGTATTTGTGTCCTAACTCTTTAGCGTATCGCTATAAAATTTAATAATTAACAGCTTAAGCAAGCGTACCAGACAAAGACTGTTCTTTAAGCAAAGTTGCTTTGTCAGTTTTTTCCCAAGGTAAATCTAAATCATTTCTACCAAAATGACCATAAGCAGCGACATCTTGATAGAAACGACCACCTCTTTCAGAAGGTAAACGACGCATATTTAAAGTCTGAATAATCCCAGCAGGACGAAATTCAAAATATTCTTTAACTAACGTCAAGAGTTTCTCTTCTGAAACTTTACCCGTTCCAAAAGTCTCTATAAAAATACTTACAGGTTTAGCTACACCGATCGCATAACTGACTTGTACCTCGCACTTATCAGCTAAACCAGCAGCGACAATATTTTTTGCCACATAACGACAAGCATAAGAAGCACTGCGGTCTACTTTAGTAGGGTCTTTACCCGAAAAAGCACCACCACCATGACGAGAATAACCACCGTAGGTATCAACAATAATTTTTCTGCCTGTTAAACCAGAATCTCCTTGAGGCCCACCAATCACAAATTTACCCGTCGGATTAACTAAAAAACGGGTATTTTGGTCTGGTTTGACACTCAAATCTCCAAAAACAGGCTGAACTACTGCTTCCCACAGGTCGGTTTTAATTTTATTTTGAACTGCACTACCTTCGGTAATTTCGCCAATAGTTTCGGTATGCTGAGTAGAAATTAAAATCGTATCAATGCCGATGGGTTGTCCATCTTCATAGATTACGGAAACTTGAGTTTTGCCATCAGGACGCAAATAAGCTAATTCGCCAGTTTTACGTACTGCTGCTAAACGACGAGACATCCGATGAGCTAAACTAATCGGCATCGGCATTAATTCAGGAGTTTCATTGCAGGCAAAACCAAACATAATGCCTTGATCTCCTGCACCAATTTGATCTAACTCATCCTCACTAAGTTCTTCACGCTGTTCTTGAGCAGCAGTTACACCTTGAGCAATATCTGGAGATTGTTCGTCTAATGCAACCAAAACAGAACAGCTATTAGCTGAAAAGCCATTTTCTGCATTAACATAGCCAATTTCGGCAATTTTCTGACGAGCTAAATCGACATAATTAACATGAGCTTGAGTACTAATTTCGCCTGTAATTAACACTAAGCCTGTGTTGACAACGACTTCTGCTGCAATGCGACTATGATGATCTTCTGATAGTAAAGCATCGACAATAGTATCAGAAATCTGGTCGCAAATTTTATCGGGATGACCTTCGGTGACAGATTCCGAGGTAAATAAATAACGACGGGACAACTATATTACCTCACTTAAATACAAGAAGTACAAAATTTTCAATTAAATTAACCTTATATAATAATGGTAAAATTGATTAATGCAAAACCTGAATTTGTTCCCAACAACCGATCTCGCTCCCAGCGAGGCACTTAGTAATCGCTACATCAGCTTTTTTTAGATGAGTCGCCTCAAAGCCATTCCAAGCAATTCCAATCGTGCCTGCTGCACCTGCTGCTTGAGCCATAATTATATCTCCTTGAGAATCTCCAATCATGACAGTACAGCTAGGCTCAACTTCTAATTTTTGACAAGCTTGAATAAATAACTGGGGATCGGGTTTAGTTAATCCGCGATCTGTACCCATCGCTAGTTGAATATAATCAGATAGTTGATGAATTTTCACAAATTCTTCTACTTTAGCTGTAGAATCAGCAGAAAGGATTCCCAATTTTAACCCGACTTGGGACAATAATTTAATTAATTCTAAACTGCCTGGAAACAGAGGCGCATTAACCGCAGTTTTCTGACAATATCGATCTGCTTCAACAAAAGCATTAGCTGCAATTTGTTTTGACTTAAACCAACTACATCCAGTTTCCGCAATATAGGCAGCAGCAGCAATCTCGTTTTCCTGACGACTGCCAACTGCCATCAATCCCGTCGGATCGAGAAAATTATTATCAATTCCAAAAGCCATCAACAAAGGTTCACCAATTCCAGGAATTTGGGCATCAATGATCCGCGCTCTGGTAATACCTAACTCTCTTAAAAAATTATGAGAATCTTCTAAAGTACCATCTTTATCAAAGATAATTGCTTGAATATTATTCCAGGCGCGATCGCAACATTTAATGGTGACCAAAAATTTATTGCTCCTCTTAAAAAGTTTTGATAAAAAAAAGAGGGCTTGATCCCTCAAGTATTTTTACAATCACTTTAATTTGAAATTAATTTTTTAGTCTTCTACGGCAGCAACCATTTCTTCTTCAGAAATCTCTTCGGTGGCATCTACTGCTGCGGTCTCTTCTTCTCCTTCCAAAGTCAATCCTTGTGCTTCAGCTAGTAGTTTCTGACGGTATTTTTCAGCCATTTCTTCTGCTTTTTCAAATACCAAATCTCGATTCTTCAACATATCTCCTGCTTCAGGTTCGAGTTGCTTCGTAGATAAAGAAATACGACCTCTTTCCGCGTCTAAGTCGATAATCATCACTTTCAGTTCATCATTGACATTGAAAACGCTATGAGGAGTATCAATATGGTCGTGAGAAATTTCTGAAATGTGTAGCAACCCACTTACACCACCAATATCAATAAATGCTCCATAAGGCTTGATTCCACGAACTGAACCTCTAACAACTTGACCGACTTCTAAACCATTCATCTTGCGTTCGACTAATGCTCGACGATGGCTTAAAACAAGACGATTGCGCTCTTCATCTACTTCTAAAAACTTCAGTGGTAAATCTTGTCCTACTAAATCTTCTTTAGCTTCTTTAGCACTAATATGAGAACCTGGAATAAAACCCCGCAATCCTTCAATTCTTACTAATGCTCCACCTCGATTTGTTGCGAAAACATTTGAGCGTACAGTAGCATCCTCCTGTTGAAGTTGTCTAACTCGTTCCCAAGCACGCATATACTCGATACGGCGAATCGAAAGAGTTAATTGTCCATCTTCATTTTCATCTGTAAGAATAAAAAATTCTCTGGTTTCATTTGGCTGAAGTACTTCAGCAGGATCATCGACTCTGTTAATCGACATCTCTTGGATAGGAATATAGGCAGCAGTTTTAGCACCAATGTCAATCAGAGCGCCTTTAGGTTCTACGCTAAATACTGTTCCTGGAACAACATCTCCAGGGCTAAAATGATAATCATACCGATCTAAAAGGGCAGCAAAATCCTCGTGTGTAAAACCAATATCTCTTGTGACGTTTTCTTTCTGATTGATCATGTGTGTTTATTGTCCTTGTGATTATTATCTCCTTGGTTAGCGTGCCTCCTGCTGATGTACACTCACTTTATACTGTGCAGCCTACACCTACATTGAGTTTTTTACCAACTTCTCTATCCCAAAAAAATTGGAGAATGATTATAAAGTAATAGTTTGTACTCAATGAGAAGAATTGTAGCCAAACTCTATTTACTTATCTTACCTTGTTCTGAAATTCATAACCGTCTTTGATAAGCATTTTAAAAGTTAGCAGGATGTGTGCTGGCATTGGCTAATTAGCCTTGATGTCAGATAGTTATACTTACCTAACTGGTAAAGTATAAACACAGAATTAATATCATATCCTAAAAATAACAGTTTTTAATCTTTATTTTTGTCAATGAGCAACCTCAAACTACTATTGACATCACCTAATCATTAGATTAGTTAAGAAATGCAATCCAATAAAGGAGTTGAAGCATTTTGCTGTTCTAAATTTTGCCAAATGTTATCGTCTTCTGAATTGTTTAAATCTTCTTTTTGTAAATGATTAAGAGTTTCAACAAAATCTTTAATGCCTTTAAACTTACGATAAACAGAAGCAAAGCGAACATAAGCTACTTCGTTTTCCTGACGCAGATATTTCAAAACTAACTCACCAATTTCATTGGTAGTAAACTCTCTTTCAAAACTTTGTTGTAATTGAGCTTCTATTTCATCTACAATTGCTTCAATTCTTTTATAAGTTATTTCAGTTTTTTCACAAGCTCGAATCATTCCCCGAATTAATTTAGAACGATCAAATGATTCTCTATTACCATCTCTTTTAATTACCGTAATTGGTACAAATTCAATTCTTTCATAAGTTGTAAAACGATGCTTACAGCGTAAACATTCTCTTCTTCTGCGAATACTTTGCCCACCTTCTGTAGAACGAGATTCTAAAACTCGACTTTCGGTACTTTGGCAATATGGACATTGCATGATAGCTACCAATCTAAACTACCGTCAGACTCCGATTTAGTTTTTTTATTTAGATTGCCTAAGCAATTTTTAATTAATCAAAACAAAATCTGAGCCGTAATTATATCTTACTTCTACCTAGAAGATAAAAAGTAAAAAACGGCTCAGTCTATTTAATCAAATTAAAACTGTTTAGTTTTGAGTAAGTTCTTTATTTTTCAATGCGAGGAGGTTCGCGAAACGCTATGGCAAAGAAGAGAACAGCTAATGCCATAGTTAAAATTAAAATATATGCAACGCTTTCCATTGTAAAAATTTCCTAATTGCGTCAATACGGTAGTTGGACAATCGGAAAAAACCTTTGAGTCTTTCACCGTCAATTTATAGTCTATCAAGAAAACAATCAAATAATTGTCTGGTTGACTAGTTAGTCATTACTTTTTCTCAAACTGAGAGAGAAGTAAGGTAAACAATCAAGCTTATAACTTACTACTCTCCCTGAAATAGGTATCAAGCTGTAAACAGAAAACCTATTTTAGATAGGTTGTCCGCGACGAGTACTTTTATCGCCAACTTTTTGATAAAAGCCCCATTCTACTTGTTCTGCTTCTAATTCTGGGTCAACACCAGCAAAGACATCTCGATAAAGAGTACGAGAACCATGCCAAATATGACCAAAGAAGAACAATAAAGCAAAGCAAGCATGACCAAAGGTGAACCATCCTCTGGGACTAGTGCGGAAGACACCGTCAGAGTTGAAAGTCTCAGTGTCAAAAGCAAAAGCTTCGCCTAACTGAGCTTTACGAGCATATTTTTTGACTACAAAAGGATCGTCAAAAGTTTGTCCGTCTAAAGCACCGCCATAGAAGGAGACAGTAATACCAGCTTGTTCAACACTTAGTTTTGATTCAGCACGACGGAAAGGAATATCTGCTCGAACTACACCATCAGAATCAGTTAGAACAACAGGGAAAGTTTCAAAGAAATTAGGCATTCGACGAACGTTCAATTCTCTGCCTTCACTATCTTTAAATACTGCGTGTCCCAACCATTCTTGAGCAATTCCATCACCGCTATCCATTGCTCCAGTACGGAATAATCCACCTTTAGCGGGACTATTACCTACATAGTCATAGAAAGCTAGTTTTTCAGGTATTTTTGACCAAGCTTGAGAAAGAGTATTGCCCGCAGCTAGGTTGTCTTCTACACGGCGTTGAATTTCGGTTTGGAAATAGCTTTGATCCCATTGATAACGAGTAGGACCAAATAACTCAATCGGAGTTGTAGCACTCCCGTACCACATAGTTCCTGCAACTACAAAAGCAGCAAAGAAAACAGCAGCAATACTACTGGAAAGTACAGTTTCAATGTTACCCATTCTCAATGCTCGATAAAGCCTTTCTGGAGGACGAACACTGAGATGGAATAAACCAGCGATAATTCCAACAACTCCAGCAGCAATGTGGTGAGCTACGACACCCCCTGGATTAAAGGGATTAAATCCAGCCGGTCCCCATTCAGGTGCTACTGGTTGAATGTGACCAGTTAGTCCATAAGCATCGGATACCCACATACCAGGTCCCCAAAGACCAGTTAAGTGGAAAGCTCCAAAACCAAAGCAAAGTAGACCAGATAGGAACAAGTGAATCCCAAACATTTTGGGTAAATCAAGCGCAGGTTGACCTGTACGAGTATCTTGGAATAGTTCTAAATCCCAATAAACCCAGTGCCAAACTGCTGCTAGGAACAACAAACCAGATAAAACGATGTGCGCAGCAGCAACACCTTCAAAAGACCAAAAACCTGGATTAACTCCAGTTTCTCCAGTAACGCTCCAGCCACCCCAAGAGCCAGTAACGCCTAGGCGTGCCATAAATGGTAGTACAAACATACCTTGACGCCACATGGGGTTGAGTACGGGATCGCTAGGATCAAAAAGAGCTAGCTCATAAAGAGCCATAGAACCTGCCCATCCTGCTACAAGAGCAGTATGCATTAGGTGTACGGATATTAAACGTCCTGGATCATTAAGAACGACTGTATGGACTCGATACCAAGGTAGTCCCATTGACTACGCTCCTCCTGTTGAGTGTTTTTGTCTACTTAGACTTTTTTTATTTGTAAGTTGGTTTATACGCTAAATCTCTTACCTGAAAACAGGATTTTGATTGTCAAATTCACTTGGTTTAAATTAAAACTAGATTATTTTTGACTGGATCAAAATGCAAGAGTTTAGACTTATCAAGGATGCCTTGAAATTTCTGTTTATTTAAAGAAGTGTAACTATTGTTAGAACCTATTGCAAGCGTTATGAATTCCAATCGCCCAAAGGTTAAGAATTATTACAAAAAATTAAAGTTATAATTTATTTTGATTAGAGACTGAGGTAACTAAAATTTCTGATTGAGCTAGAATTTCAATCACCTGCTCTGCGGTAATGAGGCGTTTTAATACTACTTGTCCAATATTTGGTGAAGCTCCGTTAAGATTTTGAGTTGGTTTAACTTCGACCATAATGACGGCATCTTCTACTTGATAAAGCCATAAAGTTTCTTGTTGTTGAACAATTCCACAATTAAGACGTTTAATTTGTGGCTTACGTCTCCAACTGTTTTCATCCCAAAGTCCGCCGAATTCCCAGACTCTGGTATAAGTCCATCCATCTGATAGAAAAAAGTATTTCACTGTAAATATTTACTGAGTGAGACTATAGTTAAGAGCAAGTAATAAATTTAATTTATCTGAATCTAAGTATAAAAGGTAATTGTTATGTCCATTTTTTAGATAATCAAAAAAATTTAGTTGCCTTAGTTGGAATTAGGCTTGAACAATTACTAAGTTGTAAAGATATTAAATTTTAATTTTTCATTGCTATTAAAATTAGATCGAAAACTGTTTAATTTCTTTAACTAGCGGTTTCCTCAAGCTGGCGATAATAAGAAGATAAGAAACGAGCGAGGTTATAAGCTGAAAGCGGTTTACTAAAGTAGTATCCTTGAACTTCTTGACATCCTTGTGCCTTTAAATATTCAAGTTGAGCCGAATTTTCTACTCCTTCGGCAGTAATATGCAAGTTTAAACTTTGAGCTAAAGCAATAATTCCTTTGGTAACGGCAGTATTATCGGGATTAGAAGGCACATCAAATAAAAAAGAACGATCTATTTTCAGAGTATCAATGGGAAACTGTTGTAAATAACTTAATGAAGAATAGCCAGTCCCAAAATCATCTAGTGAAAGGTTAATACCTCGATTTTTTAATTGTTTTAATAGTCGAATGGTTTGGTCAAAGTTTTCTACAAATAAACTTTCAGTAACTTCTAATTCTAAATAGCTAGGATTAAAACCAGTTTCTGCCAAAATTTTATCAATTTTTTTAATTAAATTGCTTTGTTTAAATTGGCTAACTGATAGATTAACTGATATTCGCAAGGATGGTAAACCTTCTTGCTGCCAAATTTGTTGTTGAATACAAGCACTTCTAAGAACCCATTCACCTATGGATAAAATTAGTTTCGTTTGTTCAGCAATTGGAATAAATTCGGTGGGAGGAACAAGTCCTAGTTGAGGATTTTGCCAGCGTAAGAGAGCTTCTACAGCAACAGGATAATTATTGGCAAGGTTGATTCGAGGTTGATAGTGAAGAAATAATTCTCCCCTTCTTAGAGCGTATCGAAGCTGTTCTTTAATTGCTAATCTTCTTTGAAGTTTGTCATTATTTTTAATTGAATAAAATTGGCAGTTTTGATGTTCTTCTTGGCGAGTTTGATAAAGGGCAGTGTTAGCATTTTGTAAAAGCTGTTCGACTGTAATGCCATCAAAGGGATAAACAGTAATACCAAGTTTAGGATTAGTAAAAATTTCTTTTCCAAACAAAGAAAAAGGTTTATTTAATAACTCTAGTAATTCTTGAGCAAAAACATTTAAATCGTCAAAATTCTTCAAGTTTTTTTTAATAATTCCAAATTCGTCTTCAGAAAGATGAGCAAGTAGAGCATTTTTTTGAATTTTATTCGCTAGTCGCAAGGCAATTTTTCTTTGTAATAAATCGCTAATTTTACGACCTAAAATACTATGAATATCTTTAAAGCTAGTTAAATGGACAATAATTACACCAATTTGTTGATTTTCATTAGCTTGAGCTAAGGTTTGTTGGAGAAGATTTTGAAATAAATGTTGATTGGGTAATCCAGTCAAATTATTGTAATTTGTTGTGTAACGGATTAATCGATCTAATTGCTTGATAGTTCGATTGGTATTTGCCATTAAAGTACCTACCTCATCATTAAAATAAGTTGGTAAGTTAGGTAATTTTTTTTGTTCAAGATAATGTTGTAATGCTTGCGAAGTTAGCTTTACTGGTGCTAACAGATGATGTAAGGCATAAAGAGTTGCTATAGTACCAAGTAAAGTAGCGATTATAGCGATCGCGAGAAGATGAATAGTCGCAGTTAAGGTTAATGAATGAGAGAAAACTACATAAGCCAAGATTGATAGAAGTGGTACATGAGTGCCTACAAAGGCAATCAACATAATTTTACTTTTATAAGTTTTGACACTTTTAAAGCGAGAAATTAAAGCATAGAGGTATAGACTTCTATCATTCATTTTTTTTTATAAAGCAAAAAAAACCGAAATACAGCGATATTTATTCCATAAAATATCTTTAAATAGACGGTAAAAGTCTAATTATTAATTAATTGTTTAGGATACTGGCTTTTTTTTACCAATTCCACATTACTGGATTGTTGTCCAGATAGTCTGTAACCTGTCTTCCAATTGCATCGATTGTTTGAATTTCTGCTTGAGAAAGTTTAATTTCTGTAGCTTTAGCATTAGCTGTTGCTTGAGTAGCATTGCGTGCGCCTGCAATGGCATTTGTTTGTGGTTGAGCAATTAACCAAGCTAGAGATAATTGAGCTAAAGTACAATGGTGAGCTTGAGCAATTGGGCGTAGTTGATCTAAAGCTTGTTGAGCGCGTTGATAGTTTTCTGCTTGGAAAAGTTTATTTTTGGCGCGGTGATCTCCTTCGGCAAATTGATGATTGCGGTCACATTTACCTGTGAGTAATCCTTGAGCTAACGAAGAGTAAGCTAAAATAGAAATATTATTTTCGATACAGTAGGGCATAGCATCGGTTTCTACTTGTCGCCAAAATAAAGAATAGGGTGGTTGTAAGCTATCAATTCTGCCATATTGAGAGGCTTCTTCTAATTGGTTACGAGAAAAATTAGAAACGCCAATGGTTCGGATTTTTCCTTGTTGTTTGAGATGATTTAAGGCATTCATGGTTTCTTCAAGGGGAACTAATTGTGTGTTAAAAGAACCAGAAGGCCAATGAATTTGGTATAAATCAAGGTAGTCTGTTTGGAGATTGCTTAAAGAGCGATCGCAAGCTGTTATTACTTCTTCATATTTTAGGTGATTGGCAAAGACTTTGGAGGCATACACTACTTGATCGCGGACATCGGATAATGCTTTGGCTACAATTTGTTCGGAATGTCCTTCACCGTAAATTTCTGCTGTATCTACAGTAGTTATTCCTGCTTCAAATGCTGCACGGATCGCTTGGATACTTTGATCGTCTTCTATTCCTACCCACATTTTTTTACCTGCTTGCCAAGTTCCCATTAAAATTGGGGTAATGTGAACATCTGATTGTCCAAGTTGTCTTTGTTCCATGATTTAAGTTTTGCTTTAAATGTATATATGCTAGTAAATAATTCGTAGAATATTTTATTTTTTAAAGTTTGAATTTATAAAATTTTTTGGAATATTTTGCTCAATTTTGTTGCTCTTTAAGCAATTAAGACTATTAAATATCACAAAGGAAAATTATTCTTTTTTCGAGGTAAGCGAATCGTAAAGATACTTCCTTGATGAGCTTGTACAATTGATGATGCGATCGCAAGTCCTAAACCAGAACCACCTGTCTGCCGAGAGCGATCGCTATTAATTTAGTTTTTGTTCGGCTTTAGGTATTCCAAAATTAAGCAAATACTATTAGTAGAATAATCTAAACCTAAATTACCTAATTGCAATTGTTGAGGTTCTAACTGAGGCGATCGCCTTTGTCAAGCTCGTAATCTAGCGAGTAATTCTAACATCCCAAAAGGTTTAACTAAATAATCATCCGCTCCTGCATCTAAACCAGTAACTTTATCTGCCATACTGTCTTTAGCCGTTAACATTAATACAGGCAAAGGATTATTTTTTTTCTCAATCTTTTTAATAATTCTACACCTGATAACCATGGTAATAACCAATCAAAAATAGCCAAATTATATTGAGTTTGTGGTGTATCTAAATAGTCCCAAGCTTCGATGCCATCTTGAATCCAGTCAACTACATAATTATTTTGATTGAGGGTGCGTTTAATTGCAACACCCAAATCTTCTTCATCTTCTACTAATAATAATTTCATTGAATTAAACCTATTGCTCGATAATTACTAATCCCTGTTGAATTGCCATAATAGCTGCCGAAGTGCGATCTCGTACTTCTAATTTTTGTAAAATAGCATGGACATGAACTCTAACCGTCCCGATCGTAATGTGGAGTTGTTGGGCAATTTCATTATTGCTTTTTCCTGCTGCAATTAAAGCTAAAATCTCTGTTTCTCTGCTTGTTAGAGGATTATTTTCATTAGTATCTTTCACAGAATAAGATTGAAATGCTGCACGAATTTCTGAGGTGATCGCTGCATCCCACCAAGAAGCCCCCGCAGCAACCGAACGCAAGGCTAAAATCAAGGTTTCGGCTTCAACTCCTTTGAGACAGTATCCCGACGCACCTACTGCAATTAACTGTTCGATTAATTGTTTTTTAAAATGGGAAGTTAAAACTAAAATGGGTATATTGGGATGTAATTGTTTGATTTTACGACAAGCTTCTACTCCGCCTATTCCTGGTAAACCAACATCGAGTAAAACCACATCAGGTAGATATTGATTGGTTAATTCTACCGCCATTTCTCCATCGCTCGCTTCGGCTAAGATTTCGATCCCTGCTTCTTGTTGTAATCTCACTACCAGTCCGAGGCGAAATAGTTCGTCATCTTCTACTAGCAAAAGGCGAATTGTATTCATAACGATAGTTAAATTTTTGCAGCCAATATTTTTGACCGTACAATATATTGTACCGATAGAGATTTAGAAATGTTCTACAACTGATTGCAATTATAAAACAAAACCCCTATCAACCTCCCTATGAAAAATTATTAGGTAACTTAAAAGGTTACTATTCAAGGAGAATTAATATTAAGCATCGTCTGATTTATTCTGTGAATGATGTCACTAAAACGATTAGAATTATTTCTGTTTGGTCGCACTATGAATAAAAACTGATTACTCGGCAATAGCTGGTAAACGAAAACCAAACATTGCACCTTGAGGTAAGCGATTTTCTGCCCAAATTGTACCTCCATGAGCATAAATAATTTGTCTGGCTAAATATAATCCTAAGCCTGAGCCAGTAGAAGCACGAGCAGAAAAATTATCTTTACTTGAATCATTGCCTCCTTGATAAAAACGCTCAAACAAATGAGGTAATTCGGTTGAGCTAATTCCTTTACCACTATCGAGAACTTTGATGACATGAAATTCACCATCACTAGCTAAGTGTATTTCAACTTTGCCATTACGAGGTGAGTGATTGATCCCATTAACAATTAAATTATTAAAAACTCTTTGTAGTTGCAAGGCATCCCCATTCACAAAAAAACGAGAACGAAAATTAGATTCATTATGAGTCAAGAAAAGATAAACTTGACGGGTTGTAGCTAGATTGGTTAAGTTAGCAATTACTTCCGATGCGATCGCACTTAAATCTATAGTTTCGCGTTTGAGTTGAATTCCTTCAATATCATTCCGATAAACATCCAATAGAGTTTGCACTAATTCCAAACTAGAGCGATGGGAATTACTCATCATGGTTAAAACTTTAGCTTGGGTAGGAGTAATTGCGCCAAATTGCCCATTTTGAAAGGCGTTAATAGTTTCAATCGCCCCTAGTAAGGGAGTTTTGAGATCGTGAGTTAGGGTAGAAACGAAATCTTCTCGTAAAATAGCTAATTGTTGTTGAGTGCGTAATTGAGCTTGGGAACGAGCTACTGCTTCTTCAGAGTAACGATTGCGAATACTTAACCAACCCGTAACTGCTAGTGCCATGACAGCAATTAATCTATTAGCGATCGTAGCAGGATTGTGCGGTTCGAGGTTAGGGAAAAATAAATTAAAAATAGTTAAAGCGATCGCGCTTAAGGTAACTCGCCAGATAGTTTTAGTACTTAAATTGTGATTTGCCAGCAAAATTGTTCCCGTATACAAATAACCAAAGACATATTCTGGTGGGGTAGTGTATTCCAAAATAATTACGCTCGCAAAAGTAAGAATAATTAGCCAAACAATGCGATCAAGACGATTGATAAATTGAAAATATATTTGACATATCATGAAATATATGCACTAAAAAAGACAAAACAGATGTGCCGAAGAAAATAAGAGAATTGAAAGCAATGCTTCTCAAAGCTGGTTTTGAATTGATGCCTAAACGAGGTAAAGGTAGTCATGCAATATATCAATATCCTGGGACTACGATTAGAGTAAACTTACCTGGAAAAGATGGATCGAATGCCAAATCATATTCATAAAAACAAGTAAAACAAGCTATACAAAGAGCAAAAAATGAATCATAAATATCAAATTACTATTGCCTGAAGTCCAGAAGATGAATGTTATTTAGTTTATCTTCCAGATTTTGCTGATGAGATTATGCAACCTGTTACTTATGGAGAAACCTATCAAGAAGCTTTACAATCTGGTTTGGAGGTAATGGACGAACTGATATTACATTTACAAGCTGAAGGAAAACCATTACCAGTAGCTAAATTAGTGTCGGCTTAATCTAATTTTATCAGGATAGATGGCTACAAAAAACTACAATTTTGCTTTAGTTGATCGCTTCGCTTTATAAAATATTGTGTTTTATATTTAATTTGCTTAGACTAAACTAGTAAGTATGATATTTATCATACTTAAGTCTAAATTTATGCAAAAGAAAATTGCTATTACTATAGACGAAAATTTATTAGCAGAAATTGATTATTTAGTAGAACAAAAAATATATCCTAATCGTTCTCAAGCAATAGCAGCTAATCTTGAAGCTAATCGAAACTTTCTACGTCGTCAAAGATTTGAAATTGAGTGTGCCAAACTCGAACCAAAAGAAGAACAAGAGTTTGCTGAATGGGGAGGATTTGACGATTGGATGGAAGAATATTGAGAAGAGAAATTTATTGGGCAAATTTAAATCCTATACGTGGTAGAGAACAAGGTGGAAATCAACCAGTATTAATTATTAGTAATAATATTTTTAATCAACGTTCTGGAACAACGGTAATTCTAGCAATTACGAGCGTTAAACTTAGAGTAAAATATCCTTTGATTTTAGAATTAGATTGCTCATCTTTACCTAAACAATCTTGGGTTAAAATTACTCAAATTCGTACTATTTCAAATGAAAGAATTGGAGATTACATCGGTCAAATAGATATTGCACAGATGAAAGAAATTATTTTAGCAATTGACGATCTAATTGGAGAAGATTAACAGATAATTGAGCGCGATCACTTTTTTCAAATTTTTTCGCTTCAAATATCTAGCTATGATATATAAATAAATCGTAACTAGATTTGTGTCATGACAACTAAAAGTGATGTCATTGTTAGCGATCCAGAACTTATGGGAGGAACTCCTGTATTTAGAGGAACTCGCGTCCCCATTAAAAACTTAATTGATTATTTAGAAGCAGGAGATTCACTAGATACATTTCTCGATCATTTTCCCAGTGTTACTAAACAAGATGCCATATCTGTTCTAGAATTGGCTAAGGAAATGCTAATTACTTATGCGCATCCTGCTTGATGAGTGTGTTCCTAACCCTTTAAAACGAGAATTTGCTGATTTAGATATTAAAACAGTCAGAGAAATGGGATGGTCGGGAACAAAAAATGGAGTATTACTAAAATTAATATCTGAGTCAGAATTTACTATTTGGCTAACGAGTGACCGTAATATAAAATACGAGCAAAATCTACAACAAGCCGGTATTGCAGTAATAGTTATGGTAGCCCGTACAAATCGTATTTCCGATTTATTGCCATTAATCCCAAAAGTACGTGAAACTTTGTTTACTGTTAAGCCAGGGGAATTAATTGAAGTTGGTAGTTATTGAGTATTACAAGTGTTTTAATTTATATCATAAAGAAACTGAACTCAAAAGCGATCGCTCTTCAACCTTAAATCTATCTATTTTTACGTTACTAATAATAATTAAAATATTTCTTGATTCGTATATATATCTCCTATAACTGCAAGTATATACATCTATATTTAGATTTAAATATTAGTAAATAGACTAAAAATTATAATAATTGATAAATTGTCAGCTAATCGAAATCTTGAAATAATTATTTTATTAGACCGCAAATAAATTTTTGCTTTGATAAGATGATTCAAGGTTTTATTCAAATAGCTTTGACGCTATTAATTGTAGTTTTAATTGTGCCGTGGTTTGGCAATTATATGGCTCGTATTTTTCTAGCACAGAAAACTATTTTAGAGCCGATCGCACAACCACTTGAAAAATTAATTTATACAGTTGGTGGTATTAATTACCAAAAAAATATGACAGGTTGGCGGTATGCCAGAAGCGTACTGATTAGTAACCTAGTTATGTTAGTATTTGTGTTTTTAATCCTAATTTTTCAGGGCCTTTTACCTTTAAATCCGACGGGTTTAACTGCACCGAGTTGGGATTTAGCTTTGCATACAGCTATTTCTTTTGTTACTAATACTAATCAACAGCATTATTCTGGAGAAACTACTTATTCTTATGCTTCCCAAATGTTCGCTTTGGGATTTATGATGTTTACTTCCGCAGCAACAGGAATTGCTGTCGCGATCGCATTTATTCGTGGTTTAACAGGCAATCCTTTAGGTAATTTTTATGTAGATTTAACTAAATCAATTACTCGTATTTTATTACCAATCTCAATAGTAGGTGGTATTGTCTTATTAATCTTAGGTGTACCAGAAACTTTAGCCCCACCAGCAGTTGCTAATACTTTAGAAGGTGCAACTCAATATATCGCTAGAGGGCCTGTTGCTCATTTTGAAATTATTAAACAATTAGGGGAAAATGGCGGTGGTTTTTTTGGCATTAATTCTGCCCATCCCTTTGAAAATCCGAATGGTTTTTCAAACTTAATTGAAACCGTAATTATGTTAGTTATTCCTACCTCTTTAATTTATACCTACGGAGTTATAGCGGGAAATAAAAAACAAGGTTGGCTAATATTTGGGATGGTATTTATTATTTATGTAATTTTAATTGTAATTTCAGCAGTAGGAGAATATTACGGCAACCCAATTATTAACAATTTTCTGGGTACAAATGCACCTAATTTAGAAGGAAAAGAAGTTCGTTTTGGGTGGGCGCAGACTGCTTTATGGGCAGTGACTACGACAGGAACGATGTGTGGCGCAGTTAATGGAATGCACGATTCTTTAATGCCGACTGGTGGTTTTGCTACTTTATTTAATATGTTTCTACAAATAGTTTGGGGTGGACAAGGTACGGGTACAGCGTATTTATTTGTGTTCCTTATTTTAACTGTATTTCTAACAGGTTTAATGGTAGGAAGAACCCCAGAGTTTTTAGGAAGAAAAATTGAAAAACAACAAATCGTTTTAGCTAGTGTGATTTTGCTAGTTCATCCCATTGCTGTTTTAATTCCCAGTGCGATTACTTTTATTAATCCAGACACTTTAGCAGGTATTAGTAATCCTGGTTTTCATGGCGTTTCCCAAGTTGTTTATGAATATACCTCCGCAGCAGCTAATAATGGTTCGGGTTTTGAAGGCTTAGGAGATAATACTGTCTGGTGGAATCTTACCGCAGCAGCATCAATGATTATAGGAAGATATATTCCCATTGTTGCCTTACTTTTACTCGCTGATAACATGACTCGCAAACAACCAGTACCCAAAACTCCTGGAACTTTGCGTACCGATACAACCTTATTTACTGGAGTTACAGCAGGAGTCATTTTAATTCTCGGCGCACTTACCTTTTTCCCAGTCTTGGCATTAGGGGCAATTGCTGAAGGATTTGAAATCGCTAAAAATTTATAAGATCGAAGCTAACAATTCAAGGAGAAAAATAATGTCCCTGCAACTATAACACTACGTATTTAGGTTAGGACACGCAAATCTTGTCAGGGCGAGAGCGCCAATCGCCCCTACGATTTACAATAATGTCCTAATCTTTCTTTGTACTGCTATAACTATCGATTATCCTGAAAACTTGCCCGATGCGATCGCCCTCAACAAAGAAGAATTATCAGACATATATCAATGCCTATAATCAAGCAAATTCAGCCTCATCAAACAGCAGATGTCAAAAACCTTATCTTTCAAATTTGTCAGGAATTGTTTGAGGCAACACCAAAAGTAATTCAAACTTACGATCCAATGTTAGATATTGATCGCGTACAAGTCGATTATTTTGATCGACAAGGTACGTTTTTGATAGTGATGGATGAAAACACTGTAATTGGATGTGGAGGAATTAAACGCTTAAATGATGAAATTTGTGAGTTAAAGCGAATGTGGTTGCAGAAAAATTATCGAGGACAAGGATTAGGTTTTCGACTCGCGAAGATGCTTGTAGATTTTGCTAAAAGAACAGGTTATAAGCGAATCCGTTTAGATGTCTTTTCTCAAGAAAAACAAAGATTGGCGATCTCTTTTTATCAAAAACTAGGCTTTTACTTTATCGATCGCTATAACGATAGTCCCTGCCAAGTTTTTATGGAAAAAATTCTTGGTTAACTGTTTCTTATATAACTAAAACCATTGATGTTGATATTTTGCGATCGCAGAAGTCTTTCAGATAGCTACTAATTAACTATTATTCGACACAGATAAAATTATGACCGTCAACAATCGCCCGATGGCAGCAACAGGTACGCGCCATCAACAAAATAAACAGAAAAAAGTCAGCAACAAAGGACTTTATCAACGCGCCTTTCAAGATGCTTTTGTCAAACTCAATCCCAAAGTGATGTTAAAAAATCCCGTCATGTTTGTGGTTTGGGTAGGCACAATTATTACTGCTTTACTAACAATTAATCCAGATCTTTTTGGCAGTATTCCAGGAGAAAACCAACGCTTCTTTAACGGTTTAGTTACCGTAATTCTTTTCCTCACTATTCTCTTTGCCAACTTTGCTGAAGCAGTCGCCGAAGGAAGGGGGAAAGCCCAAGCAGACTCTTTGCGTTCTACTAAATCCGATACTACCGCTAGAAAAGTTTTACCCAGTGGAAAGATTGAAGAAGTTAGTTCTACCAATCTGCATAAAGGCGATATTATTCAAGTAGTTGCAGGAGAAATCATTCCTGCTGATGGTGAAGTAATTGAAGGGGTTGCATCCGTTGATGAATCGGCAATAACTGGAGAATCTGCCCCCGTTCTTAAAGAACCAGGTTCCGATATGGCAAGTTCAGTTACGGGAGGCACTAAAATTATTTCGGATGAGTTAAAAATTCGAGTATCTTCCGATCCTGGTAAAGGCTTTTTAGACAGAATGATTGCCCTGGTAGAAGGGGCAGAAAGAACTAAAACTCCTAACGAAATTGCCCTCACGGTTTTACTAGCAGTCTTGACTGAAGTATTTCTGATCGTCGTCGCAACGATTCCCCCCATTGCTAATTATGTGGGTTCTCCTGTGGGAGTAGTAACTCTAATTTCCTTGTTAGTTGCCCTCATTCCTACTACAATCGGCGGTTTACTTAGTGCGATCGGAATTGCAGGTATGGATCGGGTAGCGCAGTTTAACGTCGTAGCGACATCGGGAAGGGCAGTAGAAGCTTGTGGAGATATTAATACCTTAGTACTAGATAAAACGGGAACGATTACTCTAGGCAATCGTTTAGCGGAACAGTTTATTCCTGTCAACGGACATACAGAAGCAGAATTAGCCGAAGTCGCTTTAGCTGCTAGTTTATTTGATACTACTCCCGAAGGCAAATCAATTGTGAAACTCGCCGAAAAACTAGGGGCAAAAATTACATTTGAACCCCATTCCGCAGAAGGGATTGAATTTTCTGCTAGAACTCGTATGAGTGGTACAGATTTACCTAACGGTAAGGAAGTTAGAAAAGGGGCGATTAATGCGATCAAAGGTTTTGTGCGTTCTCGCGGTGGTGAAGTTAGTTCAGATTTAGATGATGCTTACGAAAGAGTTTCCCGTCTCGGTGGTACGCCTTTGGGTGTTGCATTAGACGGAGATATGTATGGGGTAATTTATCTCAAAGATATTATCAAACCAGGAATGCGCGAACGTTTCGATCAGTTGCGTCGTATGGGTGTTAAAAGCGTGATGTTAACTGGAGATAACCGCATTACCGCTTCAGTGATTGCCCAAGAAGCAGGAGTTGATGATTTTATTGCCGAAGCTACCCCAGAAGATAAGATTGCCGTCATTCAAAAGGAACAGGAACAAGGTAAGTTAGTCGCGATGACGGGAGATGGTACTAATGACGCACCAGCTTTAGCACAGGCTAATGTGGGGTTGGCAATGAATACAGGTACTCAAGCAGCGAAAGAAGCAGCCAATATGGTGGATTTGGATTCGGATCCGACTAAGTTAATCGATCTCGTTACTATTGGGAAGCAGTTATTAATAACTCGCGGTGCGTTAACCACTTTTTCTCTGGCTAACGATATTGCTAAATACTTTGCCATCATTCCCGCCATGTTTGCAGCAGCAGGAATTGGTAGTTTGAATGTGATGGGTTTGACAAGTTCTCAATCGGCAGTTTTATCTGCATTAATTTACAACGCTTTGATTATTCCCGCTTTAATTCCTTTGGCTTTAAAAGGGGTAAAGTTTAGACCTTTAAGTGCCAATCAATTATTAACTAGAAATATTTTACTTTATGGTTTAGGTGGAATTATTGCACCTTTTATAGGAATTAAAGTTATTGATTTACTTATTACTGGAGTTGGTTTGAGTTAAGTAATAGGTAATAAGTTTTTACGAGGTATAAATCATGAAATTAAATAAAACGAATGAGTTTTTTCTAACTAATAATACTATCGAAACAATTCAAAATATACGCGATCGCTTTCTGAAAAATCCTTTAGCGATAGTCTTATTGTTAACCATGAGTTTGAATTTGGTTATTGCCCCTGCGGTGATGGCTGCTTCAGGTAATGAAATTACTAAGAATACGGCTTACGCGATCGCTATTTTATATTGCGTAACTATAGCCTTATCTATTTATTTATTCACCGTAATCTTTCAACCAGAAAGATTCTAATTTAGTATCAATTTAATTTTTGACTTTTGACTTTTTAACTATGTCTATTCTTCGCGAAACAATTACAGGCATTCGTACCACTTTTATCTTGTGGTTATTAACGGCTTTAATTTATCCATTTCTCTTAATACTAATCGGGCAATTTATCTTTCCTTATCAAGCAAATGGTAGTTTAATTACTAATGCTCAAGGGAATATTATCGGTTCGGCTTTAATCGGACAGAATTTTACAAGCGATCGGGCAAGCCTGGCACTGCGTGATCGCTATTTTTTAAGTCGTCCTAGTACTACTAATTACAGCACTGGCGATGATGCCAAACCTACTGGAGTCAGTGGCGCAAGTAATTTAGCCCCAAGTAATACCGATTTAACTAAAAGAGTTCAAGAAACTATTACCCAATTAAAACAACAAGGAATCGAACCAACTGCTGATTTAGTTTATACTTCTGGTTCGAGTTTAGATCCTCACATTACTCCCGAAGCAGCTAAAGCACAGATACAAAGAGTAGCCAAAGCTAGAGGATTAGATACTAATCAAGTAGAATTTTTAGTTAATAAAAATACTGAAGGGAGATTTTTAAGTATTTTCGGCGAACCAGGAGTTAATGTTTTGACACTTAATTTAGCTTTGGATAATTTAAATCGAAGTTAGATTTAATGATAGTTATTCTTTTGTAAGAACTGTTGGTAAATATTTTGTTTTCCTAATTCTCACTGAAATCCTTACGCGACAAAAGGAACATATTAATACTAAAAAAGGTAATTATACGGAACAATTTTGTATAATAAACTAAATAGTCGAGCTAATCTATCTTTTCGTTGAGCTAGTAGCTGAAAAGTTATCTGTAAGCGTCAAGATATCTTAGACAAGAGATTACTGTATCAGTAGCATTAGCAATGGTTTTTGAAGAAGTTGAGTATCGAGATGAGGTAGAGTTGCCCCGCGAGCAGGTAGTCAATCTTTATTCTCAGTGCGGATGGTCATCGGCAGAAAAGCCGGATGCACTGTTATTCGCCCTTTCAAACTCGCAAACAGTTATCTCGGCGTGGCATCAAAATTCGCTAATTGGACTCGGTAACGCTATTTCGGATAGGGCATTAGTTGTTTATTATTCTAACTTATTAGTGTTGCCATCATATCAAAACATGGGTGTAGGGCGAGAGATTATGAAACGTCTTCAAAGTCGTTATATTGATTTTCATCAGCAAATATTGCTGGCGATCAACAGTGCTGCTCCATTCTATGAAAAACTTGGTTTTAAGCACTCACGGGGTGTTAGACCAATGTGGATATATGATGACAGTGACATTGATGCTGTCAAAAAACAATAGCTTGCTAGGGTAGTCGGCGATCACTAAGAGGTTATCTGTGGCGGGTGATTGAGAAGTTTAATCTCTTCGTTTCACTAACTATTTGACAATTTTAACTATCTGGTAACAATCGATGTTCCCTCGATCCTTTGTCGCGGTCAGCTTCGCTGGCTGCGGAGCAGATCGCTTTTAAATAATTTCACAACGAGTAAAATCAATTGAAGTTAAACTTTAAAATACTATAGTTTTGATTGCTATTGAACTATGACTAAATTACTCCAACAAGTTATTGCTCAAATTGAAAAACTTCCACCCGACAAACAAGATGAGATTGCATCTCGACTTCTAGCAGAATTACAAGAAGAAGAAAGATGGGATACCCGTTTTGCTGCTACGACTGATGAGCAATGGGATCGGATGGCTGCAATAGTGCGCGAGGAAATCGATAAGGGTGAAACTGTTCCACTTGATGAAGTTTTTCCAACCTGAAAATGAAATCAAGTGTAACCAAAACTTTTCGTAAGCGACTGAGTGAACTTCCTAAATCGATTCAAGAACAAGCTGTTAAAGCTTATGCACTGTGGAAAAAAGATCCTTATCATCCCAGTCTTCAATTCAAACGAGTCAGTCAACGACAACCAATTTATTCTGCTCGTGTCACTATTAGCTATCGTGTTTTAGGCTTATTGGAGTCCAACCATATCTACTGGTACTGGATTGGCACACATGATGAGTATGATGAGTTGCTGAAACGGATGTAGTTAATTTTGGGTACCATCTCTTGAAAGCTGCGATCGCTTTTAAATAATTTCACAACGAGTAAAAGTAACTAAATATATATCTTGACGTTTAATGCAGCTTAACAAGTAGTAGTAGAGTGGGTTCAAAAGTGAATTCTTGCTCAAGTTATAATTCTGTTAGGTATAGGATTGAGGGAGAAAAAATGCTAGTAAGTGTTGAAGGGATTTATCGCAACGGTCGTGTAGAACTTACAGAGAATCCCAATAATATGCCTGAAGGGACTTTCGTAATTGTTACCTTTGTGACAAAGAATGATATAGATTTAGCATCTCAAGGAATTGACCGAGAGCAAGCAGAGGCTCTACGCGCCAGTCTAACGACTTTTTCAGATGATTGGGATAGTCCCGAAATGAGCATTTATGATAACTATGACGCAGCCAAAGCCAACTCTTAATCGGGGTGATGTTGTTTTGGTTCTGTTCCCAAATTCCAACCTAAGTTCTGCAAAGACACGACCTGCATTAATCGTACAAGCGGATGATTTACAGACAGGACTATCCCACATCATCGTTGCTATGATTACTAGCCAAATGTTTCGAGCAGGGCATCCCAGTCGCGTTACCATTTTGCTAAATTCGCTTGAGGGGCAGCAGTCAGGTTTGCTCACAGATTCAGTTGTCATGACTGATAACCTGGCAACGATTGTAACATCAGCAGTTTATCGTGTGATTGGCTCATTACCAACATCAGAGATTGATGAAGCATTGAAACACACTTTGAACTTGTAGCGATCGCTATAAAATAATAAAAAAAATGAACAAAAACAAGCTAATGCCAATTCATCCTGGTGAGGTGCTTTTAGAAGAATTTCTGAAACCTATAAACTTGAGTCAAAATCAAATCGCTCTAACTATTCGAGTTCCTGCACGACGTATTAATGAAATTATTCACGGCAAACGACGTATTACAGCAGATACGGCTCTTCGTTTAGCACGTTATTTTGATATGTCGCCCCGATTTTGGCTGGGATTGCAAATGGATTACGATTTAGCTGAAGATGAAATTGGAGAGCAACTGAAAAAAGATGTAGCTGTAATGGCAAGTAAAAAGGAATAAATTTTCAATGGTAATACTTTAATAGAGTACAACTCAAAATTAAAATATCGGATTTACTGAAGGCGGTTTGGTTACAATCGAACAACTTGAATTATGATTGAAGGTAATAAAATAACCGATTCCTCTGCCTACCAATTCTTTCAACGACGGGGTAAACATAGAATCTACATTGGAATGTCTCCAGGTGTCGGTAAAACTTATCGAATGCTACAAGAAGCTAAAGGATTATTAGAAGAAGGAATTGATGTAGTTATTGGGTTACTAGAAACTCACGGCAGAGAAGAAACCGCCGAAGCAGCATCAGGATTAGAATTAATTCCTCGTCAGCAAATTAAACGAGGCAATCATACTTTAACTGAAATGGATACGGAGGCGATACTGAAGCGTCAACCTCAGTTAGTATTAATCGATGAATTAGCTCATACCAATGTACCAGGTTCGCAGCGAGAAAAACGTTATCAGGATGTAGAGGTAGTTTTAGCAGCAGGAATCGATGTTTTTTCTACGGTAAATATTCAACACTTAGAAAGTCTAAACGATCTAGTAGCAAAAATTACTGGAGTGGTAGTCAGGGAAAGAATTCCAGATCGAATACTAGATGAAGCTGATGAAGTAGTGGTAGTTGATGTTACTCCAGAAACTCTACAAGAACGTTTGCGGGAAGGTAAAATCTATACCCTCGATAAAATAGAGCGATCGCTACAAAATTTTTTTCAACGACACAATTTAGTTGCGCTGCGAGAATTAGCCCTCAGAGAAATTGCCGATAATCTCGAAGAAATTGCCGAATCTACTACTCCAAAAGATAAATACTGTAGTATTCAGGAACGAGTTTTAGTTTGCATCTCAACTCATCCTAATTCGTCTCATTTATTAAGAAGAGGGGCAAGACTCGCCAGTCAAATGCGATCGCGTTTGTATGTTTTATATGTTAATAATCCAGACCGTTTTTTAACTAAAGATGAGAGTTTGTATTTAGAAATGTGCGAAAAGTTGTCTGAACAAATAGGTGGGGAATTTATTAGGGTCGATAGTAATAATATTACAACAGCGATCGCTCAAACTGCTAAAAAATATTTTATTACTCAAATAGTTTTGGGACAAACACGCCGATCTCGTTGGCAATTATTGTTACGTAGTTCTCCAGTTCAAGAGTTACTTAAAGTTCTTCACGATGTCGATCTACATATTATTGCTACAAATAATAACAGCAGATAGTTGATTGCTGATTGATATTTTTTTTATTCAAATGGATCGATCTATTTCATGTATGGCTCTTACAATTGCGATATCTACAATATCAAACCTCTAGCCTTAGATTTAAATGCAGTAGCAGTCGGATCTGCTTTTGCTTACGAAGACTTAATAACTTGTATCGCACAGATCGTTTGTTTGCTGAGGTAAGTTCTCAATTTGCTCTACGTTTTGCAGCGATCGCGAATACTTTCGGTACTCTAGGTTATCCTCAACGTTTTGATCCCAATCTTTTAGCTGAGGTAGGAATAAAAGCTAGTGAAGTCGAAGAGGATGGCACAATTGTAACTTTAGGAATTGGGATGAGACAGCAGATTGGTTATCAAAGTGTTCTAGATTTAGGAATAGAAGGCGATCTTGCTGGCAATAATGGGGAACGGAGTCAGCTACGTCTAGTAGCAGGTTATTCTCTAGCTTTTTAACTATTAAAATTGCGCTTTTTTCGTGTAACAGCGAAATAAACTCCGGCTTAAGTAGTACACGCTAATGAACGATAATAAAGTGACGTTCACTGTATTTTTTCAAATATTAATCAGTTATTTTACAACTTGAAGATTCAGTAAAAACATTGAACTTTTTAACAAATTTTTGTTAGATGGTAGTGTAATTACTGATTTTTTTTTGTATCTTAGTAACAATTAGATACAATAATTTAATTTTCTATTTAATAATCCGTAAATATACTTAAGCAATAGTGTTCCTTAGCAATCAATTATTAGTTAATTATGTTTAAGCTCCTGAAGACTTTTTTAGAGCCTCAAGTCAATTCTAAATTATCGCCTAAATCAGAGGAAAAGCTTTTAGCCCAACCAGATCATAATTTTGAATCACAGCTTAAACAAGCGGATGATTTTCATCAACAAGGTAAGTTAAAAGAAGCAATTACTCTTTATCGTCAAGCTATCGAACAAACATCTCATTTGGCTGTTAAATATCCAAAATCATCGATTAATCTACAACAAAACAATAATCTCGCTTTAGCTTATGAACAATTGGCAGCAGCTTATAAACAAAGAGGAGAAATCGAACAAGCAGCTAATTATTACCGACAAGCAATTGTATTTAAATCTTTAACTTGGCAACAATCAAAGCAATCTCATCAATCTAATTCTGAATTAGTCATCAACAAATTACTAAAAAAAGATAATTTACTCAAGTCTGCTTTTGCTTTTCAACCTTTATCCGCAGAAACTAAGCAAAAATTGCTTAATCTTAACTCTAGACTAGCAGAAAACAATTCCTATCATTCGCTCTTTTCTGGAGTAGACAATCAAATTAATAGTCAGCAAACTATTACGATTAAATGGGAAGCTGCTCAAGTCTATTTACAACAAGCATTAGATTTTTGCGATCGCCATAATTGGCATCAAGCTGCGATCGCTTGTCAACAGGCTACCCAACTATGTCCTAATTTAGCCGAAGCTTATAAAATCTGGGGCAATGCTTTACAGCGAATGGGAAAAACCGCCGAAGCAATGGATTGTTATGCTAAAGCAGTAGAAATTCAACCAGATTTGGCAGAAGTATACGCTAAAGTAGCTAGTCTTTATGCTGGGCAACAAAAATGGCACCAAGCGATTGAATATTATCAAAAAGCAATTATTATTAAACCTACTTTTGCTGAAGCTTATCAAAATTTAGCTCAAATTTCGCAACAGCTTAATCAACCAGAGAAAGCTCAACTATTTCACTCAAAATTTTTAGAATTAGAAGCATTAAATCACCAAACTCAAACTAATGTTCAATCATCTTTGCCCAGTTCTAATTTACTACCATCTCAATCAGTAGTAACCTATCAAGAAATAGCCAAAAATTTAGAAAAACAAAGCAATTGGCAAGAAGCTGCTCGTTATTATCGTAAAGCTTTAGAATTAAATTTATCTCAACCAGTAGCTAATTCAACTAATAATTCTCCAAGCACGCCTCAATTAGCTAGGCTCAAACAAGTTCAACAATTATTACATCAAAGTTCGGACGAAGTTCCTAATCAAACTACTCTGCTAACATCGGTTTCTGAAACGAGTGCAAACACTGCCTCTCCTGTGCGGGAAGCAAGTTCCCGCACCCGAGACACTCAATCCAGAACAAAACAACTAGATAAAGCAATTGAACGTTATCAAAAACAAGCTCAATTAAAACCAGATTCTGCCAAAATTCAATTAGATTTGGGTAATTTGTATGCTAAGCAACACCAATGGCACATAGCAATTAATTGTTATCACAAAGCCCTCAAGATTAATTATCAATCTGCTGAAGCTTATTGGTATTTAGCCGATGCTTTAGAAAAAATTGGGAAAACTTCTGAAGCTCTTCAACGTCGTTATCAAGCACTAAGTCTAAAAACAGATTTAGCTCCAGCCTCAGAACACGTTTATTTGGGTAAATTACTACAAAAACAAGGAAAACTAGACCAAGCAGTGATTTGTTATCGCCAGGCAATTGGCTTAAAACCACAATTTATTCCAGCTTATTATCGTTTAGGACAAATTTTAAGTTTGGAAGGCGAAAAACAAGAAGCGATCGCTTGTTATCGTCAGGCAATCAAGTATGATCCTCACAATGCGGAATTATATTTTCTTTTGGGTCAAGAATTGGCAGAAGAAAAACAATGGCATCAAGCTGTTCAAGCTTATCGTCGTGTTTTAGAACTCAAACCAACTTATCCTCAAGCTTCCTATCGACTAAACTATGCTTTATCAGAAAAATTAAAGTTAGATTTACAGAAAAGATAATTACAACAAGGAATAAAAATGCCTAAAGCAATTTGGAATGGTGCAATTTTAGCCGAAAGCGATCGCACTTTAGTAGTAGAAAGAAATCAATATTTTCCTCCTGACTCAATTAATCAAGAGTATTTTCGCCAAAGTAATACTCATACAACTTGTCCTTGGAAAGGAGAAGCTAGCTACTATACGATTGTGGTTGATGGTCAAGAAAATAAAGACGCAGCTTGGTATTATCCTCAAGCTAAAGAAAAAGCAAAACATATAGAAGGTTATATTGCTTTTTGGCGTGGAGTTAAAGTAGAAGTTTAAATTTGAAGTGTTTCCGAAGCTACTGCTTAAGCAGGCAGGGGTTGATTTTAATTAAGCAATTCTGACTCGTATCTAATCCCCCTCCCCAGGATGAGGATTTTGCGTGATTCCAGATTGCGATACTATCTGACTGCGAGTCAATTAAGCAAATCTTGCTTTGTAAGGATTGAGCTTGTTTGAACTTCGTTAATTTGCCTACGGAGTTATCACAAGTAGACAAATACTCTTAAGTTTTACTTTTCCGATTAGCCAAGTTATTTTGAGAGGACGAACAATCATGGCATACGAATTACCATCTCTTCCCTATGACTACACAGCTTTAGAACCGTATATTTCCAAAAGCACTTTAGAATTTCATCATGATAAACATCATGCTGCGTATGTTAATAAGTACAATGATGCAGTCAAAGGAACTGAACTTGATAGTAAATCGATTGAAGAAGTAATTAAAGCGATCGCAGGAGATTCTAGTAAAACAGGACTTTTCAATAACGCTGCCCAAGCTTGGAATCATACTTTTTATTGGCAATGTATGAAACCTAATGGTGGCGGTACTCCCACACGAGAATTAGCTAAAAAAATTGAAGCTGATTTTGGTGGTTTCGATCAGTTTGTTGAAGCTTTTAAAGATGCAGGTGCAACTCAATTTGGTAGTGGTTGGGCTTGGTTAGTCTTAGATGGAGATAAGCTCAAAGTTACCAAAACTTTAAATGCTGATAATCCTTTGACTAGTGGACAAGTTCCTTTACTAACTATGGACGTTTGGGAACACGCTTATTATCTCGATTACCAAAACAAACGACCATCTTACATTGATGAGTTTGTCGCTCATTTAATCAACTGGGACTTTGTAGCTCAAAATTTGTCTGCTGCGTAGATACAAATTAACTGAGGGTTGGGTATTGCCTTTACCCTCCCTGGTTAACTTTCTAGTCATGGAATTATTAAAATCATGACCGATCCTCATTATCCTAAAATTATTCTTTCTTTTCCTTATCGTGGGTTCAAAATAGAGATTGACCGCACGGAGTTAGACGGACAGGTGATTTATGCTGCCTGGGCAAATTATGACCGAGGTTGTGCAGTTGCTGTACCCAGTGCAGTTAGTCGGCTCGAAGCGATCAAAAAGGCAAAACAATGGATCGATAGAAGACTGCAACAAGTTTGAGCTTTAATTTAATTAATTACTAAAAATTTCGGTTAAATCTAAACTAAACCCAGGTAAGACATTTTCTCCTGATAAGGTTTGAGGATGATTCAAAATTTCTACTGAACTTTGGGAACGATATATTTCTACTGTTTTAGCTTCGGGTTCGATTAACCAACCAAGCTTAACGCCATTATCTAAATATTCTTGCATCTTTGCTTGTAAGTCTTCATATCGCTGGTTTTTAAGATCGCTAGGACTTACCAACTCAATCACAAAATCGGGAGCTATGGGAGGAAATCCATCTTGTTGAGATTGAGTCAACTGATTCCATCGTTCTAGTTTAATCCAACTAACATCAGGACTTCTTCTCGCTCCATTGGGTAGAACAAATAGAGTAGAAGAATCAAATACTTCTCCAGTACCATCTCGATCCGCCCAGTTTCTCAACTGCTGTGTCAAGCGACTATTTTTTCTTCCTGCCGTGCCACCCGTAGGACTCATGATAATTAATTCTCCAGTTTTAGTTAACTCCAATCGTGCTAGTTGTTCGGTGGATGCCAGTTGCTCGAACTGTTCTGGAGTTACGCGAAATCCTTTGGGAATAGAGATTGTCTCCATTGACATCTTTCTCCAGCCAATCTTGTTAATAACTATTTTAGATTAGGTTCAATTACAAATTAAACGATCGCGTTTAGATAAATTAGGATTATATTCTAGATAATTATTAAGGCGATCACGCAGTGCCAGCGAAGCGATCACTTTATAATTAATTTATTTTACTTTCTCTTATTATACTTTTGTAATATGGCTGAGTATCATATTTAAACTCAAGGAATGATTGCTAATAATTATTGATACAGATCGCTTAATTAAATGACTTTAAATAGTTTCAAAGTTTTTCTTATAATTCATTTATTCAGAAAAAAGAAAATAAAACAATACTGAAGTATAAATATGACTGCTCGATTGTCATCAACTACCGATACAAATAATCTCTACTCGCGCGATTATTATCTTTGGCTATCACACACTGCACAACTAATCAAAGAAGGCAAATTTAATGAGGTAGATGCAGTTAATTTAGTTGAAGAAATTGAAGATATGGGCAGAAATGAGCAACGAGCGATTGAAAGCAATTTGGTAGTTGTGTTGCTGCACTTACTTAAGTATAAATATCAGCCAGTTAAAAGATCTAATAGCTGGAAGGCTAGTATCAGAGAACATCGACGGAGATTAAGAAAAGCTTTTTCTGCTAGTCCCAGCTTAAAACGTTATTTTAAAGAAGTTTTCGATGAATGTTACCAGGATAGCAGAGAACAGGCTGCTGATGAAACGGGATTACCCCTTGATACTTTTCCAACTTTTTCTCCTTTTACTCCAGACCAAATCCTCAATCCCGACTATTTACCTGAAGAGTAACATGACTAATACCAAATAATTTCTATTTAATTAAACTGATTTTTGCTCTTTGCTGCGATCGCGTATGTGCCAGCCTTCGGCTGAATGATAAAATTAAAATTTTTAATTATCTTCCTTATTCTATGTGTTTCAATTCCCAGTTGTTTGTTTGTTTATAAATTTTTCGCACCTGATTTTAATGAAAAGCAATGTAAAACTGTTAGAGAAAACTACAAAAAAATACGTATTGGAATGAATAAGGAAGAGGTTTTATTACTAAAATGATATTTATGTTGTTAATACTACTAGCGATCTAATCACTGAAAATACTGGTCAGGGTACAGATACAGTTTATTCAAACACCACCTATACTTTAGGAACTAACTTAGAAAACCTAATTCTGACTGGCACAACTGCTATTAATGGAAAGGGAAACGCTCTTAACAACATACTAACAGGCAACAGCGTAAATAATACTCTTGATGGTGATGGAGGTGTAGATACGCTCATCGGCGGTGCTGGTAATGATACTTATATTGTAGACACTACAACCGATGCAATTACAGAAAATGCTAACGAAGGTGTCGATACTGTCTCTTCCAGCATTACTTATATTTTAGGCACTAATTTAGAAAATCTAACCCTAACTGGAACGAGTGTTATCAATGGTACAGGTAATGCCTCTAATAATACGCTCAAAGGTAATAGTGCGAATAACATTCTTAATGGTGACGCTGGCAATGACAATCTCTCTGGCGGTGCTGGTAATGACACAATAGATGGTGGACTGGGTAGCGATCGCTTGAGTGAATCTGGTAATTTCAATTTTACTCTCACCAATACCAGTTTGATTGGCAATGGAACTGATGTTCTAATTTCTATCGAAGCTGCAACTCTAACTGGTGGTAGTAGCAATAACATCCTGGAGGCTTCCAATTTTACTCTCGGTGCTGTCAACCTTAATGGTAATTCGGGCAATGATACCCTCGTCGGTGGCACTGGCAATGATACATTAATTGGAGGAAGTGGTAATGATAGCCTCTCTGGTAGTGCTGGTAATGACCAATTTATTTACAATACAAATGCAGCCTTTACTACTAGTGCAGTAGGAATAGATCGAATTGCAGACTTTGTTGGTGGCACTGACAAAATTGTACTAGATAAAACCACCTTTACTGCACTGACTAGTATCGTAGGTAGTGGATTTAGTGTTGCTAGTGAGTTTGCTGTTGATACTACAAATGCATTTATCGTTTATAGTAGTTCTACTGGTAACTTATTTTACAATCAAAACGGAGTTACAACTGGTTTAGGTTTGGGCGCGCAATTTGCTACTGTAAGCGAAATTCCTGCTTTGAGTACTAATGATTTTATTCTTCAGGCTTAGTCGAAGCACGCTGCTTAATTAAATTTATTAATTAAACTGATGTTCTGAAGTTACTCGAAATTCTTTGGGTATAGAGATTGTTTGCATTAATATTTTTCTCCAGTTAACATTTTTTATAATTATTTTAGGTTCAATTCAATTACAAATTGAACGATCGCTTTTAGATAAATTAGGATTATATTCTAAATAATTATTAACGCGATCGCATTCTGTGGTTAATAAGTTATCTAAGTTTAAATTCCACCAAAATAAACCTTGTTGTTCGTCGGCACTAATTAAAGTTTGACTGTCATTACTAATAGCTAAACTATTGATTTGTGAAGAATGTCCTTGGAGAGTTTTTAATAAACTATTATTAGTTAAATCCCAAAGTTTAATCGTACCATCGGCACTACTAGAAGCTAGGATATCGTCGCGATCAATAAAGTCAAGACCTGTAATACCATCTTGATGTCCGCTTAAAATTTGTGAGGATGAATTTTGCTCTTTTATCTGCCACAAACGAATCGTATTATCCCAACTTCCAGAGGCTAAAAGTTTGCCATCTTTGCTAAATTTTAAAGACGAGATAGCGAGATTATGTCCTGATAAAGTTTTTAATAATTTACCTTCTACATTCCAAATTTTAATAGTTTTATCATAACTACCAGAAGCAATTAATTTATTATCAGGACTAATGGCTACAGTTTTAACACTATCTTGATGTCCTTTTAAAGTTCTTAAGATTTCAGCTTGATCATTATTAAGCTGCCATATTTTAACTGTTCGATCTTCACTACCTGAAACTAACAACTGACCATTAGAACTAAACGCAATGCTATTTACTCCATCTTGATGACCTTGTAAAGTAGTCAGTAAACTCCCATCTGTTACTCGCCATAATTTAATAGTTTTATCCCAACTAGCCGAAGCTAAAACTTTTCCATCGGGACTAAATTTTAAATCAGAAATTGTAGTTTGATGTCCTGGTAAAGTCCGCAGTAATTCTTTAGTTTGATCAGGATATTTTTGCCACAGTTGTATTTTGCCATCCCAACCAGCAGCAGCATAAATCTCTGGAAAAGTAGGAGAAATGGCAACACTATAAATTCCTCCTGCTTCGGATGCAGATAAATTATTAATTTGCCAAATTTTGACTGTCTTATCTACACTAGCTGATGCTAATAAATAAGATTGAGTTTGATTTTTATTGCCATTTATTTCTATGGGACTAAAATTAAGATCGGTAATTTCTCCTCGATGTCCCACTAAAACTTGTTGCAGAATACCATCTTTATTCCAAATATTAATTCTGCCATCAGCCGTAGCAGTAGCAATTAATTGATTATCGGGAGTAAAAGCAACACTATTAACCTGTTCTTGATGAGAAAAATAATTAATTTGCTTACCATCTTTGACTTGCCAAAGTTTAACTTCGCCATCACCACTAGCAGAAATTAACTCATTACCATCAGCACTAAATTTTACTTGAGTAACTCGGTCTTGATTTCCTGTAATCGTACGAATTTCTTTACTAGTTTGGTTATTTATTTCCCATAACTTAATCTGATTATCTTCCCCACCAGAAGCGAGTAAATTATCTGAAGCAAAATCAATTGTATTGACCCAACCATTATGACCAGATAAAGTAGTAATTAAAGTTCCATCTAATTGCCATAATTTAATTGTTTTGTCGCGACTAGCAGAAGCAATTATTTGATTATCTGGACTAAAAGCAACATCAGTTACCCAATCTTGATGTCCTGTTAAAGTTTTTAAAGGTTCAATTTGATTGTTTTGAATACGCCATAATCTGACAGTTCCATCTGCACTAGCTGAAGCCAAGACATAATTATCCTGTGATAAGTTTTCATCACTAACTAAAGAAGTTGTTCCTTCTTGATTTAAATTAGAAAGATTAATCTTACCGTTGCTAAAAGCTAAATTGGTAACTCGATCTTGGTGTCCTGTTAAAGTTGCAATTAATTCACCATTTTCATGCCAGATTTTAATAGTCTGGTCATCACTAGCCGTAGCAATCAGTTTACCATCAGGACTATAACTTACAGTATTAACTGTTTGACTATGACCTTGTAAACGATTCAATTCTTGAGTATTATCTAGAGCTTGTTGTAAAGTGCTAACTGTTTTTACTTTAGTCGTTTCCCAATTATCTCTACCAACAAAAGTTTGACCCCAATTGCCAATTTTATTAAATTCTTTTCCTGCCTTAATACTGGTCAGAATTGATTCTAATTGTTGATTAGATAATAATAAAGCTTCTGCCGAACTAGTAAGAGTATTAATATTTTCAATTTCTGCCAAAACTTTTTGACGATAAGCTAAACCACCAAAAGCGGTTGCGGCTAAACCTAAAACTCCTAAAGTAGCTGCGGTAAGTTGGGCGCGTCGTAACCTTCTTTTCGCTTCTTTTTGTTCGGCTTCCCTTGCATCAATACCCGCTTCAATAAATTCTCTGGCAACTTCAGTTAATTCATCGGTGTATTTAATATAAATTTCTTCTGCTTCTCCTAATCGAACTCCTCGTAGTAAAAAGTCGGGAGATTTACCTTTTTGAGTCCAAAGTAGTGCTGCTTGTTCGATTTGCCTCTGCGCTCTTAATCTAGCTCGGTTTTCCTCTAACCACCACCGTAAAGTTGACCAATGACGAATGAGAATTTCGTGAACTACTTCGATAGTAGCTTCTTGTTTCATCGCTTCTAACAAGAGTTCATCATCATTGGCAGGGGTATCACCACTACGACTTTGCCCCGATCCTGAGTGAATTCCTTGGTCGAGATTAACTACAATTAATTTAGCAGCCATCAAAGCTTGTAAAGTTCTAGCTACTAAAGGTGCAGGATATTTAGCTACCACTAAATCTGATTTACTAATGCGACGGCGAGTATCTTCTGTTCCTTCTCCTAATTGAGTTAAATTAAGAAAAATCCATCTAGCACAAGCTTGGGCTTCAGGATCGAGATTTTCGTAGACTTCTTGCGCCCGTTTTTCTAACGCACCCTTCATGCCACCCAGTTGTTGATAAGCAGAGAGGGTTAACTTTCCCGCCTGACGATTTTCCCATAATTGTTGAAGAACAAATTGTAATAAAGGTAAGTCGCCTGCGGAACGATCTAAATCTTGTAATAATAATTCTACTAATCCCGATTCAATTTTTAACCCTACCTGTTCGGCTGGTTTAATTATCGAACTTCGATAATCATCTTCGGTTAAATAGGGAGGAACTAAAACACTAGATTGTTGTAAGATTTGTGCCAATTCGGAAATTTCCAAACAAGTAGCCACAAAATCCGCCCGAACTGTTAAAATTAGCTTAAAGCGATCGCCTGCAAATTTAATCGCTCCTAAAATTAATTCTAAAAAGTTATTACGGTCGGTAACTCCTGCTAAGGTAAAGATTTCTTCAAATTGATCGATTACCAGTATTACCACTGGTTCACTGCGACTGCGTAACCATTGCACAAAACCTTCTACACCTTGATAAAGTAAGCCTTCGATTTGTAGCTGTTGTTGAGCTTTTTCTTTTTCAGTCCCACCATCAACCAACGTCCGTGCTAGAGTTTGAATGGGTTTTTGTCCTGGACGTAAACAACTAATCCACCATTGTTCACTACCTGGTACTTGTTTACCTTGACGCAGTTGAGAAATTAATCCTGCTTGAACTACTGAGGATTTACCCGAACCAGAAGCACCGACAACAGCAATGGTCGAGCTATGATTAACTTGAAGCAGTAATTTTTGAATTAACGCATCTCTACCATAGAAATATTGGGCATTTTCTTCAGTAAAAGCTTTTAAGCCCATATAAGGGCAAATTCCCAGGTCATATACTCCCGAATCATCTTTATTGCCGTTATTAGTTTTGCCTGGTAAAACCTCAATAACACCTCTAGTACCCGATAACCAAATCTTGGGAATTACTTCTGTACCAGCTAATTGAATTTGTAATTGAGTAATCCAAGCAGCCACAGGAAACCCCGATTGTTGATCCGCTTTTGCCAGTGTTTCCAATAAAGCTTGGGTAAATTGTTGCGAATTAGATAGATTAGAAGCAGCAGCAATCAAACACTGTCCGCGATCCGATTCCAATCTTAAATCTTCCACCCATTCTGCAATGGAACTCGCCCCAGGACAATCTAAAATAATAATCTGTTGAGAAGCACGAGAATTACGTAAAATTTTTCTCAACCAAGAACGAGATAACTTGACTCCATCTCTGAGAAATAACCAAGACTCTCCCGTTTCCGTTTCCTTAATTAATCCACGGAGGTATAAAAATACAGTACTAAGATCGGTTTGGAGTACAGTATTCTGAGAAACTTCCGCATCCAAACTTCTTGCGATCGCGCTTCGTACTTCAGTCCAGTTTGTATCGGTTTGGGGGAAATATTCTAAATTAAAGCCACCAGTACCCCTTAAAATCTTACTTAAGCCTAATGTTGTCTGATTAATCCCCAATCCATCAATTACCAAAGCCTGACGGGGATTACTAAAACTATGATCAGTTGAACGTTTACCTAAAATTACCTTACCAAAACCTTCAACAATGCGTTTCGGAGTTTGCAAAGGATATTCAGAGTTTAATTGCCTTTCACCTCGACTACTTTTTTGTTGATTAATTAAACGAATTTGTTGATTAGTCTTATCGATGTAACGCAGAGTTTGATGATAAACATATTGATACAAAGCATCTGCCTCAATCATCCCAACCGAATCGGCTGCTTCTCCTCGTAAACCTCGCATCAAATAATAAGTAAATACGCCGTGTCCTAATTCGGGAAACTCCCACGATTGCTGAGTCTGATCGCAAGAAAGCAAAGCATAAAAGCCTTGACTCTGGGCTGCCTTTTTCCTTAAAACTTGTACCAATTGCGTAGTAGGATTAGGTAAAGTAGATCCTTCGGTGCCTCGCAAAGTCATCCCACCACTGTGACAAGCATCCAACCAAACTAACTGTTGACTAGCTGCACATTGACCCAAACATTGTAATAATTCCTGTAAAGGTAATCCTGTTTCTAATAATTTATCTGTATAAGTATCAGTTAGACAAAGAACTACTTTTTGAGTTGAAGCTTCTAAAATTCCGTGTCCAGAAAAATAAAATAAGATCGTATCCTGCGGTTTAGCTGTATTAACAATGTGTTGTAAAGTGTTTCGTACCTGAGTAACCGTTGGTTTCTGGTTGGCAAAATCGTGATGAACTATAATTTCCCTGGCAGGAAAGGTTTCTGTCGCTTCAGTTAAAGCCTCTCCCAACCCTTGACAATCTAAAGCAGAATATTGCAGAGATGGTAAACTCTTTTCATCCTGATACTGATTGACTCCAACCAAAAAAAGCCAGAGTTTTGCTATTTCTTGTTTAGAAACAGCTTGAGGACGGGGTTTAGCAACAGCACGAGGACACATTAGCTTACCAGTTACTTTTAAAGTCAGTATATATCTCTAGGTGTAATATCTCAGTTTTATGCAGTGATGTTCTTAAGCTTTTGATCAAGACTGTTCGCAGATTTTGCAATATATACAACTACTAGTGTTAAAAGAGTTGCTATTTAAGTTTTTGAACTTTTGGTTGATTAGTTTAATTAGCAAATTATTATTAATGTTTATCCCGATCTGTTATTTAAAAACTTCTTCTGCTTTATAATTAAACTAAGTCTAGCTAAGTCATAAAATGAAAATAACTAACATCCATGAAGCGAAAACTCATTTATCTCGCTTAATTGAATTAGTAATAGCTGGGGAAGAAGTCATTATTGCTAAAGCAGGAAAACCATTGGTTAAATTAATTCCTTATGAGGCAACAAAACAACCTCGAACACCTGGAAGCTGGGAAGGAAAAGTAATAATGTCTGATGATTTTGATGAAGAGTTACCCGATCAGATTTTGGCTGGTTTTTTAGGAGAAGAAGAGTGAAATTACTTCTTGATACTCATACTCTTATTTGGTGGCTAACTAATCATCCAACTCTATCCCAAGCTGCTAAAAAGGCTATCTCTAATCAAGATAATTTAGTTTTTATATCGGCTGCATCAGCTTGGGAAATTGCAATTAAAAAATCTCTGGGAAAATTAACTGCTCCAGATGATTTAGAAGTACAAATTGAAAGTAATAATTTTCAACCATTACCTATTACCATTACTCATGGTTTGGCCATCGAAGAACTTCCTAATCATCATAACGATCCTTTTGATCGTATTATAATTGTTCAGGCTATTTGTGAATCTATGACTGTTGTTACAAGAGATAAAAAGTTTAATTTATATAATATTTCAATTATCAAAAGTTAACTGATAAAATTAATAATTAACTTTAAGTAATTGAACTAGCCTATAGAT
The DNA here is from genome assembly GCF_000317575.1 of Stanieria cyanosphaera PCC 7437. Lineage (NCBI taxonomy): Bacteria > Bacillati > Cyanobacteriota > Cyanophyceae > Pleurocapsales > Dermocarpellaceae > Stanieria > Stanieria cyanosphaera. Next base: position 4,527,422 of record NC_019748.1, read on the forward strand.
TAAAACTGTAGAGCGATCGCTTTTTGAAAAGCTGCACCTAATCGCGATCGCATTATATTTAAAATATTAAAGACAGAATAATTATGGCAACAGCTATAGCCTTTCTCGCTCTTGGTGAGGTACACCATTACCAGTTACTAATTACTAATTATGAGGGATGAATAATCAACCATTAAAAATCAACTATCAAAGATTGATAAGTCAGCTATGATCGCTGCTGGTAGTGGTGCAATTGTCGGTGCAGCAGCCAGTAGTACGATTGGCGGTATTGGTGTTGCTGTCGGTGACACGGCTTTTGGAGTGGGAACATTAGCAGGTTTAGCAGCTTACGGGATTGGAAAAGCATTAGATTAAGTGACAGCTTCAAACTTTGTTGTTGAATTAGGTGCAGCTACCTAAAATCTGGAAATAAACAATTAAGAAGTTCTAAAAGCTCTGGAATATCTTTTTCAACAACATCCCAAAGAGTAGTTGCATTAATTTTATCGTATTGATGAACAAGGATATCGCGCATTCCAGCTATATCTTTCCAAGGGATTTCAGGATATTGTGAACGAAATTCTGGTGATAATCGTTTAGTTGCTTCCCCAATAATGATTATTTGGTAAAGAATCGCTGATTGTTTTTCTTCGTTAGTCGCCAAGACAGATTTATCCATTCCTTTAGCAAATTGCAAGACTCGGTTTGCTGCGTTGAAGATATCGAGAAGTGATGATTTATCTCTGTTCATAAATTACTTGTGCTGTTTTTAAAATTTCGTGGCGACGAATCCAGTTTTCACTATTTTCAATAGATTCTTTTAGGGCTAGATCTACTCGTCTTCCTGTAGTTTCTTCTAATTCATGCTTAATTTTAGCCAGTGTTAATAATCCCTGCCGAGCATTAGGTGCAAAGCGAATTAAAATATCAATATCACTCTGAGCATGAAATTGATCGCTTAACACAGAGCCAAATAAAAGTAGCTCGGTAATATGCCACCGTTGGCAGAATTGAGCAATTTTTTCGGTTGATATTCCTAAACGTGTTTGGATTTGAGCATCTAATTCGACCGACATATCAATTTTAGAAGTAGTTACCGACAAATATCTTGGCTAGTTTGATAATAAATTCAAATTTGCTCTAATTGTTTTACCACGCGACCGCATTCTTCAGTAAGAAAATTAGAACCTGCTTGTCGATTCACTTCAATTAAAGAACGATAATACCATAGAGTTCCTTCTCTGCCTCCTGTAAAACGACTCCAAATATCATTTTCTCCTCGATGCCAGTCAGCTAAAATTGAACGAGCGTTATGTAATTTATCTGCCATTGAGACTCTTCGCACTTGGGGAGAAGCATGACGCATTTTCTCAATATAATTTTGCTTTCTTGCTTGCCAAGGCGGTTTGGGAATAACTTCAGCATCGGTGCAAGCGTTGACTATATTCACTACTGTTTCACCAAACTTTTCCCGAATTTCTTGACGGGTTTTGTCTCCGCCTTGGTCTTCTATGGCATCATGTAATAAAGCCGCAATCGCTTCGTCTTCGTCTCCTCCATCTTCTATTACCAAGGCAGCAACGCTAAGAAGGTGGCTGATATACGGAACGCCACTACCTTTTCTAACTTGTTGAGCATGGAGACGAGTAGCATAAACTAAAGCTTGTTCAAATCGATTACTAAGTTTGGTTGTTTTTTCAGGGTTTAAAGTCATTTAATTGTTGAGAACAGTTTCAGATGAATTAGACCAGAATAACTATTTTCTATAATTAAATTATTAATGTAAATTTCAGCAACATGAATTTAATCTCGGCTACTTTAATCGGGATAGTAACAATTATTAATCTTATTAATTTGCCCGTTGTCCTTAATCGCGAATTGATAGTCAAACCAACCAATAGTTTAGTTAATTTAGCTCAAATAGATCCTATGAGACGTTTTGATCAATTTTGGCGCAATCAAACTGTTAACACTTCAGTGCAACAAAACTCAACTACTATTACTCTAGATAGTCGAAATTTATCTAGCTCACATTACTTAAAGATTATTACCAATAGTACAAAAATTACAGGTACAATTACAGTTAACGATCGCAAGTTAATTAGTTTAAATAGTTCTGAAACTTCTCTAGATTTAGCTCCTCGTTTAGTTAAAGGAATGAATACTATTGAAATTGTCGGGAATTATTCTCCTAGTAATGCCAATGTAACCATTCAATTTTCTGGGGTTGGTAATTCTATCACTCAACAAAGTAGTGGCAGCGGGATTCTCCAGCATAAATTAATTATTAATGTGCGTTAACATTTTGATATTTGTTAATGATTGTTAGACATTACTGTATCTAGAGATTAAGCTGAGTAAAATTAGCATAAAATAACTCAAGTTATGTTAATTACTTATGAACTGGCAGCAGAAACAGTCTTTAGGCAAGCATCCCTTTAAAAAAGAACGAGAACCAAGTTTCTACTACTTTGCCTACGGTTCTTGTATGTGTCCTGTAGATTTAAAGCGATCGCTAGGAGAAGATACCCATCATTATGTAGTTGGGAAAGCTGTACTTTCAGGATATCGTTTAGGATTTTATCGTCGTTCTCTACTACGCAACTGTGGTGTATTAGACATTATTGCCGATACTCAATCTCAGATCGAAGGAGTATTATATTACTTGCCTTGGCGGTTAAGCGATCGCTTAGATGAAAGAGAAGAAGTTCCTCGTCGAGGTTATCGACAAGAATTTGTCACAGTTAAAAGTCATAGTAGCTCTTACGAACAAGTTCGCACTTATGTAGTAATTGATAAACTAACTCAAGAAATTCCCCCTAATGACTGGTATTTTCAAGTTGTCTTACGTGGTGCTATTACCTGTGGATTGTCAGAGGAATATTGCTGGCAATTATTCAATCATATGCATCAATTACAAACAAAACAAAATAGTTATTTGCTAGATGGTAAAGAGGAGCAAACAATTGTCAGACACGCAAGTTAACGAACCCAAATTACCAAAATTACCCACCTCAGCGATAGAAAACGATCCCGGTATTAATGCAACTACCGAACATTGGTTTGAATATCCAGTCAAAGCTCAACCCCATCATACAGATTACGCTGGGATAGTTTGGCATGGTACTTATCTAACTTGGATGGAAGCAGCTAGGGTAGAATGCCTGCGTTCGATTGGGATAGAGTTTGCCGATCTAGTAGCTCTTGGTTGCGATTTGCCAGTAGTAGAGTTATCACTTAAATATCATCGTCCTGTCCGTTTAGGAATGTCAGCCGTAGTTAAAACTCGTCTTACCGAAACCGAAGGAGTCAGAATTCACTGGGATTATCAAATCCAATCTCCTGAAGGAGACGAACTTTATGTAACAGGAAGAGTTACGTTAGTAGGAGTTGATCGCGAGAAAGGTAAAGTGATGCGTCAACTGCCACCAGACGTGAAAGATGCCCTCACCAAATGGAGCAAAGCTCGCTAAAACGCTTGAATCCATTCTTTAATTTGATATTCAGTCCAAATGCTGTTTTGCCAATAGGGATCTGATTCGATTAACTGCCTGACTAAAGTTTCTGATTCTGCCTCATAAATTCCAAAAACCTTAGTATTATCTTTAGTTGGTCCAAGAGTAATTAAAATACCTTGTTCTTTTTGTTGGGCAAGTCCGTCTAAATGTGCCTGACGATAAGGAGTTCGTTTTTCTAAAGCGTTATCGCAATAACTACCCCACATAATATATTTCGGCATAATGATTTATGGTTGATCTTTTCTCAACAAAATCATATCAAGTTGTCTAAACCAATGCCTATTTCAACAAATTCTCCCCATTTACTCAGTTATTTTAAACTTGGAGATTTAGCTCTCAAAAATCGGATAGCAATGGCTCCCCTAACGCGATCGCGTGCAGGAAAAGAACGCCTTCCCAATGATTTGATGGCAGAATATTATGTTCAAAGAGCTTCAGCAGGTTTAATTATTACAGAAGCAACTACTATTTCCCCACAAGCCAACGGTTGGCAACATACTCCTGGAATTTACACCGACGAACAAACCCAAGCTTGGCAAAAGATTGTTGACGCAGTCCATGCTCAAGGAACACCAATTTTTCTACAACTTTGGCATTGTGGCAGAGCTTCCCATAGTAGTTTTCAAGAAAATAATCAATTACCAGTTGCACCAAGCGCGATCGCAATTCAAGGAGAAGGTATTCATACTCCCAAGGGTAAACAGAATCACGAAATACCGAGAGCCTTAGAAACTGAAGAAATCCCAAACATAGTCGAAGATTATCGTCGTGCTGCCGAAAGAGCAAAAATAGCTGGTTTTGATGGCGTAGAAATTCATGCTGCCAACGGCTATTTGATTGATGAGTTTTTGCAATCTAAAACCAATCACAGAAGCGATCGCTATGGAGGAAGTTTAGAAAATCGCTACCGTTTTCTGCAAGAAATTGTTGAATCTATCTTAACTGTCTGGTCTAGCGATCGGGTTGCCGTCCGCTTATCTCCTAATGGTAATTATAATGATATGGGTTCGCCAGACTTTCGTGAAACTTTTCTGTATGTAGCAAAACAATTAAACAGCTATGGATTAGCTTATTTGCATCTTGTCGATGGTTTAGCTTTTGGTTTCCACGAACAGGGAGAACCAATGACTTTAGCAGAGTTTCGTTCAGTATTTGATGCACCTTTAATGGGTAACTGTGGCTATAGCCAGGAAACTGCCGAAACAGCAATTGAAGAAGGAAATGCAGACTTGATTGCTTTTGGCAGACCATTTATTAGCAATCCCGATTTAGTTGAGCGTTTTGCCAACAATTGGGAATTAAATCCTCCCGCCGAACAAAATATCTGGTATTCGTTTGATTCAGAAGGATATACTGATTTTCCTTTTTATCCAGAAGCACAAGCAGTGTAATTTATTAATTTATAGCGACACATCCAGTAGGGATAATTCATGAATTATTCCTACTACTTTTCCGATGTACTGTAACTTTTTTGTGGGGAGTTTGTTTCTTAACCCAAGCCAAAAATTTTTGTAGTTGAGGCTCATCTTTTAATGTTGATAAAGTGTTTAATTCTTTAGCTAGCTTTTTGTTGTCGAATAAAACATGGATTTGTTTATGACAACCAGAACAGATATCTATGGTTGGACTTGGAGCTAGTTTTTTTCTTTTGGTTTGTTGTCTGGGAATTAAATGATGAACTGTTAACCGTTCCATTTCCCTTTCACATAACTGACATTCCATATTTGTTTTACTTCAGCTATTTTGATTAAATTTATGTCTTCCTTTGGGAAATATAAAACTGGAAGATTTATTAATGACAAAAAGATGAGATTTTTACTCAGACTGATTGGTTTAGCTTTGTTACTTTTAGGAATTTATTTTTTAGGACAAAATATTTACTTTACTACTAATGTTTATCCCTATTGGTGGCGCGGTATTGCTGCTGATACTTCTATTTTATTCCTAAGTGCAGGAGTTTTAATGTTCTTTGTTTTACCCAGCCGAGATAAACTTTTAAGTCTTTTCGCTATCGCTATTGGAATTATCTTAATTTTTGCTAGCAGTCGAGCTATTTTAAATCCTACTAGTCTTTGGCAATTTGTTCTTTCTTTAGCTAGTTTTGTGGGTGGATATCAGTTGTTTACTACAGGTCGTCTCAATATTTAAATTTAAAGGAAAAAGTAGGGGTAAATTGGTTGTTTCTCCTACAAATTTTTTTAACTCCGCAAAGTTACTTCAAACTCCTTGACTAGAATAGCGCGGATGTTTGATGAACAAGTTTAATACTTCTAGCTACTGTTTCTCTCTTGTGGATGATGTTAATCGATCAAATAGTGTTTTAAATAGGTGTAATTGTTGAGAGATATCTACCCCTTCAATTTTGGCTCAACTGTGCCGCAAAATTTCGATTTCAAGGAGATAGTTCTATGCCTTGGACATATGATGATTATCCAACTTCTATGAAAAACCTAACCGCAGAGGTGCGACGAAAAGCGATTGATATTGCTAATGCGCTCTTAGATGATGGTTATGAAGAAGGACGTGCCATCCCAATTGCTACTGCCCAAGCAGAAAAATGGGCAAAAAATCGGGATAAGCAAATTGCTAAAAAAAATACTGGTGGTTCTACAGGTCAAGCCGTTGAGTAAAAATGACTTCCCTTAGTCAAAAAAAGAGGGTCTGGCATTGCCAAACCCTAATTATAAATAGTTTTTTTTTAACTACGCAAAGTTACTTCAAACTCCTTGACTAGAGTATCGCGGACTTTTTGATGAACGGGTTCAACATCTTCATCAGTCAAAGTGCGATCGCTTGAGCGATAAATTAGACTAAAAGCTAAACTGCGTTGTCCTTCAGGGACATTTTTACCTTTGTATTCATCGAATAATTCGACTTTTTCTAATAATTTACCTCCTGCCCGATTGATTACTTGAGCTATTTCGGCTACGGATAAAGTAGTAGAAGCAAAGAAGGCTAAATCTCTCTCTGTACCTGGATAAGCAGAATAAACTTGGAATTTTGGTGTAATTACTTCTTCCTGACTCAAAACAGCAAGTAAAATATTGAAGTCTAATTGAAAAACATAAATTTCATTGGGTAAATCCCGTTGTTGACGCAACTGAGGATGTAATTGCCCAAAAATACCAAAATTTTTCCCCTCTAACCACAAAGAAGCGGTGCGCCCTGGATGTAGTCTTTGATCTGTACTATCTGAACGATAGAATATCGTTAAACCAAGATTAGTAAACAAACTTTCCAAAATACCTTTAGCTTGATACCAACTCATTGGTGCAGGTTTTCCGCCTCTAGTCCAACTACCTTGGGGATAAAAATCTCCGCCCATAATTCCTGCCACAGCATCGGCCTCTTGAAACCCTGCATCAGAATTCCAAAAAATGCGTCCAATTTCAAAGGCATTGAGTGAACCGTTGCCTTGAGACTGATTGTACTCAAAAGCATCGATCAAACCAGCAATTAAATTGGTTCGTAAAGCCGAATATTCGGCAAAGAGGGGATTAGCTAAGGTAACTTCTCCTCCTGTGGGTTTAACCAAAGAATAATGTACTACTTCAGTTAATCCAACACCACGTAATAAGGCTCGTAATTTATTTTTGATCTGATAATTAAAAGAAAGATAACCAGGTTCAGTTTTAGCAGGTAAAGTATCACAGAAGCGATCGTAACCATAAAGACGAGCTACTTCTTCAATTAAATCAATTTCTCGCTCCAAATCCCGATAACGATAAGAAGGAACAGTTACTTTCCAAGTACTCTCTTTGTCTGGAATTAACTCCAACTGACAACCCAAAGCACTCAGAATTTGTTCTACTTCCTCAACTTCAATCTCACCAACACCATTTTCCCGCTTAACTTGACCTAAAACCTGATTAATTCTGCTTAAACGTAACTCAATCGAACCACGACTAGCAAAATCTGGACGAGCATCAGCCACAGTTTGAGCAACTGCCGTACCTCCAGCTAATTCTTGTAACAATGCGATCGCTCTAGCTACCGCTAAGTCTAATTCTACTTGATTAACTCCTCGTTCATAACGAGTAGAAGCTTCCGAACGTAAATTTTGACTTCGTGCTGAACGACGAATGGTAACTGATTCAAATAAGGCAGATTCTAAAACCAAATTAACTGTTTGATTGTCAACTTCCGTATCTTCTCCGCCCATCACACCAGCTAAAGCTACAGGTTGATTATTTGCGGTAATCAGAAGATTTTGAGGATTAAGTTCTCGATTTTGACCATCAAGAGTAGTTAAACTTTCTCCTGCCTCAGCAAAACGCACCCCAATAGTTAAAGCATCGTTTCCAGCTACCCTTTGTAATTTTTCGCAATCAAAAGCGTGAAGAGGTTGCCCCCATTCCAACAACACATAGTTAGTCACGTCTACCACATTATTGATTGGACGCACTCCTGCTGCTTGCAATCGCCATTTCAACCAATTGGGAGAAGAAGTTAATTTTACTCCCTCAATAACTGTACCTATATATGCTGGACAAGCTTGGGAATCTTGAACCTCAATCTGGATTTGAAGATTTTGAGCAACTTCATCTTGGGGAATATCAGGAAGTTTTAAAGTTGCACCTGTTAAAGCTGCCACTTCTCTAGCTATTCCTACCATCGATAAAGCATCAGCCCGATTGGCAGTAGTCGCCAAATCTAAAATAACATCATCCAATCCTAATAAAGGTCGAACATCTTGACCTGGTTGAAGGTTATCTTCAGTAAAAATATGAATACCATCAGATTCTTTTTCTAACCCTAATTCGGTTAAAGAACAAATCATTCCTTCCGAAGGAACACCTCTTAACTTAGTTCGGCGCATTTTCAGATCGATGGCAGGTAAATAAGTTCCTAAAGTTGCCACAGGAACAAAAATATCTGCCCTCACATTACTTGCGCCACAAACTATATTTAAGGGCGCATCTCCTCCTACTTCTACTTGACAGACACTTAATTTATCTGCGTTAGGATGAGGTTCTTTTTGAACAACTTTGCCAATAACTACTCCATCAGCAAAAGTCCGCAGATCCTCAATCGCTTCGACTTCAAAACCCGCTATAGTCAATATTTTACCTAACTCTTCCGCCGTTAGGTCGACATCTACTAATTCTTTGAGCCAATTTAAAGAGACGCGCATTTAGTTTTTCTTGATTTGTCAATACAACGATTCTGTAAGCCAAGATTTCCTCGGGACATTTTGCAGTCAATCTTTAGCTTAAATATTTTAACTCTAGCAAGTAAATTTACTGAAACTGTATTGTCAATTAATTTAGTTTTTAAACTAAGTAAATTAACTATTAATAACTTAAGCTTCGGTAAAATTACTGATTTTTTTTTAATTTTTCACTTAAATAAAAGCTGTTTAATTAATGACTAGATAAAACAATCCCTAAAAACACTGAAGAGATTTTTTCTTTAAATAATTTACTGAGATTTTTTAGTACCAAATAGGTAAAAAATAGTTCGTAATTTCTTCTTTTAAATCTCTTACCTATTTAAAAAAAATTAGGATATGCTTGTGATTGAATAGCTGAAAACTTGTAGTTTACAACAATTAATCTTAAGCTTTTCGGCTAAAAAATTAATAAATCTGAAATGAGAGATTTATTGCTAGACAGAGCCTTATGGGTATTTTGAATGAGCTACTGCCTAAATCCTTCTTGTCCAAAACCAATTAACAACCCCAAAGCAAAAATATGCCAAGCTTGTGGTTCAAAATTATTATTACGCGATCGCTATCATTTAGTCAAAGGGTTAGGGAAAGGAGGTTTTGGTGCAACATTTCTCGCTGCTGATATTTCCCTGCCTGGCAATCCTTTATGTGTCATTAAACAATTACGCCCCAATACAGACAATCCTAATTTCCTCTCGATGGCAAGACAATTATTTGAACGAGAGGCAAAAACTTTGGGTCGAATTGGCAGTCATCCCCAAATTCCTAGACTATTAGATTATTTTGAAGACCGCAAACAATTTTATTTAGTTCAAGAGTTTGTTAAAGGTAATAATCTTCAACAAGAAGTTAAAAAACATGGTCTTCTTAACGAAGAAAAAGTAAGACAAGTCCTCAAAGAAATTTTAGTTATTCTCAAAGATATTCATAATCAAAAAGTAATTCATCGAGATATCAAACCAGCTAATATTATTCGTCGCGAGATTGATGATAAGTTAGTTCTGATTGATTTTGGAGTGGTTAAAAATCAAGTTAATACGGTAGCATCCGATAACAACAACACTGCTTTAACTGCTTTTGCTGTCGGTACACCAGGTTTTGCTCCTCCAGAACAACTAGCTATGCGTCCTGTTTATGCCAGCGATATTTATGCTCTTGGAGTTACTTGTATTTATCTGCTGACAGGTAAAGCACCCAAAAATATGGACTGTGACCCCTTAACAGGAGAAATTAATTGGGACAAATATCTCAACGTGAGTGAGAGTTTTTCTGAGATTTTGCATACTATGCTAGAAGTATCAGTTAAAAATCGCTACAAAACTGCCGAGGAAGCCTTACAAGCTTTAGACATTGAAAATCATCTTGATAGCTTATCAGAAAGCATGATTAGTTATTCTAGCGGTAATATAGATCCTTTTAGTAATTCTTCAAGTCGAGGTAATCGTTCTACATCTCGCATAGCTGATAATATTCGTTCTCGCCACACCAGTATTAACCCTGCTGCCAAACGAACTATTGCCGGTCAAGATTTTAAAAAAACTCATAGTAATCGAACTAGTTTTAGTCGAGGAACTTCGATTGGTAAAAATAGCTCAGATTTCAAAAAATCAACTTCCTTTGGAACGAGTGCTTATGATTTGAATAGACCAGTTAAATTAGAGGCTCAAGCTTTACTAGATTATTACTCCACTGGTAGAAGAGATTTTAACCAAAAAGACCTCAGTCAACAAAATCTGGAAAAAGCTAACCTAGCTGGAGCGCATTTTCATGAATCTAAGTTTATTAAAACAAATTTACAAGGAGCAGATTTATCAGGAGTAGATTTAAGTAGCGCAGATATACGACAAGCTTTATTACGCAATGCCAATTTATGTAGAGCTTATCTTTATTCTGCCAATTTAGAAGGAGCGGATTTACGAGGCGCAGATTTAAGTTTTACTCAATTTTCGGGAGCTAAATTAAAAGGCGCAAACCTTTGTGGTGCAAATCTTTCCAATGCCAATATTACGGAAGCACAACTGAAAGAAGCTAAAACTAATTGGATGACAATTTTACCAAACGGTAGAAGAGGTTTGTGGTAGACAGTGAGTTTATGCAATTAAAAGTTCATTTTAAAATTCATAGCAAAAATTTGCTGTTGATGTGATTGCAAATCGTGCCTCAGTAAATACTTTAATTTAGGAGTAGCTTGCTCAATAACTTCTTGACGATAATTAAATAAATTATTTTCTAAAGGATGAATAAATTGAGGTGTATAGTTACCTAAAATTGAAACTCGTGGTTTTTGGGTATGATTCACTGAAGTATCATGCCAACAAAGTCCATGAGAAATAATAGCTGTTCCTGCTTTTCCTGTTATTTTGATAGCAGTTTTTTCAAACTCTTCAAGCTCTGGTTTAATGGCTAATTTTTGACTGTGGGGAACAAATAATGGTGCGCCATTATCTTCAGTAAAATCTTCAACCATCCAAATAACTTGTATTTCTAAAATAGGAGATCGGGGAAAAGGAGAAGACATTGCCCAATAGGGGTAATCTACATGAACTCCCATTCTTTTAGCTCCTGGATGGAGAATATGAGCAGAAAATCCTCCTAAAATTAAATTTTGTCCCAGGATAGTTTCTACTATTGATAGTACAGTAGGATGCTGTACCATTTTTTCAAAAATTTTCCCCTGATAAATCAACCCATATAATCTTTCTTTTTGTTCCTGAATTACTAATTTTCCTACTTTTTTTTCTTGTTCAGCTAATTCTAAAATCAAATTACTAGCAGTTTTAGCTTCTGCTTGAGTGAGTAAATTAGGTAGTAAAACGTAACCTTTACCGTCAATAATTTCCTTGGCTAAATTAATAAAATCTGAAGATAAAGTTGGCTTATTAGTTATCATAAAACTCAAAATTAATGGATTAGAGACGTAATAGATATAGCGTTTCTTATTCTCATGAGGTACATTAGCTCCCTGGTTTTGGTTGAGACCTACGGTAGTGCGCTTCGCTTATGTTTATGGTTAATTGTTAATATTTAATTGTTGATTATTCATCCCTCATAATTAGTAATTAGTAATTAGTAACTGCTCACTGATAATGGTGTACCTTATAACTTTGAGAATTGCTATATATTACGTCTGTACAAAAGTTAAGCTATTGGTGATTTAATTTGAGCTTAATTGACCATTAATCAAGCCGTTAAAACCATAAATTTCACGACTTCCTGCGATCGCAACTAATTCTACTTCTTTTTCGTCTCCTGGTTCAAAACGTACTGCCGTACCAGCAGGAATATTTAATCGCATTCCTTTAGTCCGTTCCCGATCAAATTGTAAAGCGGAATTAACTTCATAAAAGTGAAAATGAGAACCTATTTGAATAGGGCGATCGCCTGTATTAGCTACTGAAATTTTAATTGTTTCTCGCCCTTGATTTAATTCAATTTCTCCTGGTTGAGTAAATATTTCGCCTGGAATCATTTTTTTCAGTTATTAGTTATCAATAATTTGCTTTAGAAGAAGAGGAGAAGAGGACAACATTAGTATTATTGTTAAAAATTTCTCCCTTACACCTCTGCACTCGGTTTATCACCGAATGGGATTATGTACAGTTACTAATTTAGTACCATCAGAGAAGGTAGCTTCGACTTGCACTTCAGGAATCATTTCTGCAATTCCCTCCATGACATCATCCTTGGTTAAGAGAGTTGTACCATGACTCATTAATTCGGCAACGGTTTTTCCTTCTCTTGCACCTTCTAAAATAGCAGCAGAAATATAGGCAATAGCTTCTGGATAATTTAATTTTAAACCTTTGGCTTTTCTGCGTTCTGCTAGTAAGGCAGCAGTAAAAATCATTAATTTATCTTTTTCTTGAGGTGATAATTTCATATCAAGGGAATTAGTTGATTTTTCTCCTAATATTTGTTTTAGGAGATCAATTTTGGAGTTATGAAACTAAATTTTAAACTACCACCGTGGTTTGTAACTGGATTAGTTGTACCATTGATTATTTTGAATGGTTGGCTGTTATTGATAGTCTTTCAATATTTTCAAGCAATCATCAGTAAATTAATTGTTGCGACTTTACTTTCTTTTATTTTGGATTATCCTGTCAGACAACTAGAGAAATGGCATGTTAAACGTAGTGTAGCTGTTTTGATTGTTTTATTATGGGTAGTTTTGTTACTGGTAATTTTAGGTGTCACTTTAATTCCTTTAGTAATTGAGCAATTAAATGCTTTGTTAGAACGTTTGCCTAGTTGGTTAGAATCGGGTAGACAGCAACTAAATTCTTTAGAAACCTGGGGAACTGAGCGTAATTTACCTGTAAATGTTACCGATATCTCATCAGAATTATTAGGAAGAATTTCTCGCCAATTACAACAAACAAGTGGACAAATTGTTGGTGGTTTATTATCAGCCTTAAGTAGTATTTTGGATTTGATTTTAACTATCGTTTTAACTTTTTATCTCTTGCTTCATGGCGAAGAACTTTGGGAAGGATTTTTTCAATTTTTTCCTCAAAATTTAGCAATTAAAATTCCTAAAATTTTACAACAAACTTTTCAAAATTATTTTATTGGTCAAGCTGTCGTAGCTGCTACTATGGGAATCACTATGACAATTGCCTTTTTGATTATTCAAGTTCCTTTTGCTCTATTATTTGGAGTAGGGGTAGGAGTAATGGCCTTATTTCCTTTTGGTGGTGCTTTAAGTATTGGAATAATTAGTTTTTTAGTTGCTCTGAATAGTATTTGGTTGGGACTAAGAGTTTTGGTAGTTGCCGTAATTATTGAACAAGTAATTGAAAATGCGATCGCGCCTCGTTTATTGGGTGGTTTTACAGGACTAAATCCTGTTTTAATTTTATTGTCTTTATTAATCGGGGCAAAAATTGCTGGTTTACTTGGTTTGGTTTTAGCTGTACCTTTGGCTAGTTTTATTAGGAGTATTGTGATCAGTTGGAAAATACCAATAATTACTGCTGAAGAAGTAGAACAAGTTAATTTACTAACCAGCGACTAGCAATAGGCATTCGCCAACCCGTACCAAAAGCGCGATCTGTAATTTTTAAACCAGGAGGTGCTTGTCGGCGTTTGAATTCGGCACGGGCAACCAATTTGATCACTTGATGAACAACTTCTGAGTGATGTCCAGATTGAATAATTTCTGGTTCGGATTGATGCTGGCAAATCAAACGGTCGAGAATATCATCTAAAATTTCATAAGGTGGTAAAGAATCTTGGTCTAATTGCCCTGGTTTTAATTCGGCACTGGGTGGTTTATTAATGGCATGATTGGGAATAATTTCTTGATGGCGATTTAACCAGCGACAGAGGGAATAAACACGAGTTTTGGGTACGTCGGCAATTACTGCTAATCCACCATTCATGTCTCCATAAAGAGTACAATAACCTACTGCCATCTCTGATTTGTTACCTGTGGAAAGAAGTAAATAACCAAATTTATTTGCGATCGCCATTAATAAGTTACCCCGTATCCGTGATTGAATATTTTCTTCGGCAATACCAAATTCTGTGCCTGTAAATAAAGGTGCTAAGATTTGGTCATAAGCTGACATTGCTTCTTGAATCGGGAATTGTTCGTATCTAATTCCTAAATTTTTGGCTAAAGCTACGGCATCAGTAATGGAATGATCCGAACTATAGGGAGAAGGCATTAATACCCCTAACACCCGATCCGCACCCATTGCTTCTGTTGCGATCGCAGCTACTAAAGAAGAGTCAATTCCTCCACTTAAGCCTAAGATTACTTGAGAAAAATTACATTTGTGAGCGTAATCTTTGACTCCTAGGACTAAAGCAGCAAAAATTTCTTCATTTTCATCTAAAATCACCCCTTGTTTATTTATAGGAGTTAAAGCAGAAAGGTTTTGTTGAATCGGATCAAATTCCACTATCACTAAATCTGATTCAAATCCTTTGGCATGAGAAACAATTTCCCCTTGTCGATTGAAAACCACACTATTCCCGTCAAAGATCAGATCATCATTAGCACCAACTTGATTAACGTAAATGATTGGTAACTTATATTTTGTTGCAGCGTGATGAAGAATTGCTTCTCGAAGTTTTTGTTTACCTACACTATAAGGAGAAGCAGATAAGTTAACCACGACATCTACACCTAAATAGGCTAAATCTTCAATCGGATTAACTTCATAGTTGCGTTTGCCCCAAAATTGTTCATCATTCCATAAGTCTTCACAAATAGTCACTCCTATTTTCAAAGAAGATTCTTCAGAAAAGGAATCGTCAAGATCCGAAGCAACTGCATTTTGATGAGAAAGAGCAAAATAATTAGTTTCGTATCCCGATTGAAAATAACGATCTTCATCAAAAACATCGTAACTAGGCAAAAGACGTTTGTGAAAAATATGCTGGACTTTGCCTTCATCTAATAATGCCATACTATTAAATAAAGGTTTTTGTCCCTTAGAAGTAGCAGAAGGATTAGCTTCCACAGTACCTACTAAAGCTGCCATTCCTTTCGGTAATTGTTGTGCGATCGCTTCTAATTGTTGCTGCATCGATTCCACAAACCCAGGATAAAGTAATAAATCTCTGGGAGGATAACCACAAAGGGATAATTCAGGAGTCAACAGAAGACGTACTCCTTTTTTAGCTGCGTTATTAGCTACGGCAAGAATTTTTTTAGCGTTATTGACAAGATCGCCAATGGTAGGATTAATTTGAGCTACGGCTATTTTCATAATATTTATATCAAAATACAAAAATTTTTAGGCTTTTAAATAAGTTTTGTCTTAATTATTAATTATTTATAGTTAGTTGACTTACTTTTTTAGAGTTTTAAACCAATATTTTGTCTTGCAAAATTTCCAAAACTTTATGATAATTTTCAGGAGTAATTGCAGGTTTGATCCATTCTCCATCATCAATTAGAATAAATTTATTTTTGGCTGGACGAAGTAAATCTAAATGAAACCAATAGGGAGTTAAATCCATACCCCACAGTCTTAACTTACCTTGGAGTAAATTCAATTCTTCTTCTTTTATACTTTTAATCCGATCATAAGTAATTGTTTTGCTAATACCTAAAGGAAAATAATACCAATGGATAGTAATCGATTCATCATCACAAATAATATATCGATCTGCATAAAGAATAGTCATAATTTTAAAATCATTATTGGCTAACTAAATTAAGGGGTGATTTTTTACTTATAAAGCTTTTCAAGTTTTTGCACAGTTGTTTGGTTGTAAGTTCTAGTCAAATATTAAATAATTTATCGGTTATTTTGCAAAGACTGTAACTCTTCATTAATAAAATAATTAACTAAATTTTGATACATCTCTTCAATTACATCAGGATTTAATCCTGCTGACTCTGCCCAAATTCTTCTTTGTGTTAACATTGCTTGCAATCTTTCTGGGGCTTTAACGCTAATTTCATTAGTTTTAAACTTAGAAGCTACTTTGACATATTCAAATCTTTGTCCTAGCAGATTAATTATGTCGCGATCTAGTTGGTCTATTTCGGTTCTGATTTCTTGAAGATTTTGACATTCTTTTGGTGATTTCATTTTATATTTTTTTAGAAAATGTTTAAATTAAAAATAAGAAAATTTGACTTTATTAAACCAAATTTAGATAATTTTATGTCAAAAAATTTAGTTTTATTTTTCATTTAAATAAAGACCAATGGCTTATCTTTTAAAGGAGCAAAAGCTTCTGCATCGAATCGATATAAACTTGCAGGACGACCAGCACCACGACAAACTTTTATCCCTGTATCTAATAAAAATCCTAACTTTAATAAACGAGAACGAAAATTAGAATAATCTGAAAAGTTTTCTCCTAAAATTGTACAGTAAAGTTGATAAACTTCATTCAAAGTAAACTCTTCTGGCAAGACATCAAACGCTACTGGACTATATTCTAATTTGTTACGTAAACGACGATAACCATACTCTAAAATTTGATTGTGATCGAAAGCAAGTTGAGGAACTTCTTTAACTTGATACCAAGATAAATTAAGAGCAGGTTTAGCAATAATTTTTGCTTCTTCATATCTTAATAAAGCAAAATAACTAACAGATAAATAACGTACTCCAAAACTTTCTGGTGCTTCTCTAGGATCTCTACCTGGATCACCAAAAGTATAAAGTTGTTCTAAGTATAAATTATTGGCTTGAATTTTCTCAGCTAATGTTCGATAAGCAGCAGCTTGTAAAGATTCTCCTTGCCGAACTAAAGTACCTGGCAAACTCCAATAATTACTAAAAGGTTCTTCTTTTCTTTTACGTAATAAAACTAATAAACGATTATGTTGAGTATCGACTGAAAAAATAACATTATCTACCCCAACTTTAAAATCTGCTAATGCGCTGTTTACTTCTGAAACTTGATGGTTAGATTGTAAAACTACTTCAGAATTAAATTTCATTTTTGATTGATTATTAATAGTTCATTGTTGATGGTTAATTGTTTGTTCACAGATGAATACGGATGAAGTTATCGATTGGGTCTTATTTTTTTTAATAGTTAAGACCTACGGTAGTGCGCTTCGCTTATGTTAATCGTTGATTATTCATCCTTCATAATTAGTAATTAGTCACTGTATTATATAAATGTTTTTGGGTAATATAATTTTGTACCGCAGGAGTGATTACTTGTTGATCGCCTTCTCGACGATAATCGGTAGAAGAAACTTGAGGTACATTTAATGTTGCGATCGCGTATTTTCCTCCTTTTTTACTAATCGCTTCTAAATCGGTTTTTGTAATACTATATCCAGGACGCGGTACGATCAAAAGTTGTACTTGGGTAAATAATTCTTCAATGCGATACCAAGTTACTATTTGTTTGACTAAATCTGAACCAATTACTAAAGTAAATTCTGCCTCTTCACCCCAAATTTTCCTAGCTTTTTTAACTGTAATTAAAGTTTTGCGATCGCTTAATTCTGCTTGAAGTAAAATCTTATTAGGTTGAGCAATTTCTGCAATGGCTAATCGTAACATTTCGGTACGATGTTTTAAACTAGTTTGATGTTCCTTAAAAGGATTATCTGATGCCCAGACTACTACTAGATCGTAATGCTGTGCTAACCAACTTAAGATATTTTGATGTCCAGAAGTAGGCGGATCTGCACTAGTGCCAAATAAAGCTATTTTTGTCATTGATGATTAATTTAATTTTTAATAATTAGCGGTTGATTGGTTTGTAAGCAAGCATTATGTAGAGATTTTAAAGCATCAGAGATGGTTACTGCGATTGATTGAGGATTACTAATTTGACGGGTTGGTTTTGCCAGACTTGCCACAGTATTAGCAGTACGTTGACGAATAGCAGTTAAGGTTTCTGGTGGTTGTAATCTGACACCATCTTTCATAATCAGTTGTAATAAAGATTTTTCTCCTGATTTTGGTGCTTCTGTAGCTAATCCCAATCTATCTTGAGCAATTTCACCATCGATAATCTGACGAAAAATTTGTTTGCGACCAGGATAAGTGGCTTTACTGCTAGACTGTTTCATTGTGGGAATACTATCTATTTCTACTAACTTATAAACTCCATTGACTGGTGTACCTGTTACCAGTTGTGTGCCGATGCCATAACCATTGATACTTGCCCCTTCTTTTTGCAAGCGATTGATTTCCCATTCATCCAAATCTCCACTAGCAAAAATCTCGATCTCAGGCAATAAAGAACGTACTTGTTGAGATAACTCTACTAAATCACCAGAATCAATTCTGACACCACTAACCTCAATCTTTTTCTGAGCTATTCTTTTGGCAGCAGCAATGGTATCGTAAGTATCAATTAACAATGGTGCTTGGGGAAAATAATGATCAAAAGCTTCAAATGCTTGATCTTCTTCTCCTGATAAAGCTGTAATTGCCATAACCAAAGCATGAGCCATTGTACCACTGGGTTGCTGTTTTAATTTTAAGGCTGCTAAAACATTGGAAGTACTATCAAAACCTGCTGCTAACGCTGCTCTAGCTGCCCACATCGCTCCTTGAGGGCTGAAAGCTCTTCTTGCGCCAAATTCTAGTAATTTTGCCTCCTTTCCTGCAATATCTCGCATTCTGGCTGCTTTAGTAGCAATCATCGTTTGATAATTAATTGTATTGAGTAAGTAAGTTTCAACCAACTGCGCCTGCCATAACGGTGCTTCTACTCTTAAGATTGGTTCGTTGGCAAAAACTGCTTCTCCTTCCAAAACAGCCCAAACATCTCCATCAAATCTTCCTGACTTCAATAAAGACCAAAATTGTGCTGGTGCATGAGCAAAGATTTCTGTAGCTTGAAGAGCTTCGATTTGAGTTTGATTAAACTGCAACTTCTCTAAATACTCCAACGCCTGAGCTAGCCCCATCGCAATCAAATAACCGAAGTTAGAAGGCAACTTACGAACAAATAATTCAAAACTAGCCCTGCGATCGGCAATTTTTTCCCCTGTGTAACAGGCTGCCATCGTCAATTGATAAAGATCGGTCAATAAAGAATAATCTTGGGAAGAAATTATTAGTTCTTCTTCTGGTATCATAGTTTTATTAGTGGTAATCTAACCTTATTATGGTAAATAATACCATAAATATTAAAGTAAAAACCAATCTTTACGAAAACAAAAAATTCTAACAGATAGCAATTCTTGAACGTCAGCGCGTCAGTCCCTAATCTCAGCGAAGCGGATTAGGGGAGGACAAGACTGCCGAACCAAGTTCGGCAGCTTGATATGTCCGTAAGGATAGCGCACCAATCAAGAGGTTCGATGCCTCGCAGATTGGTACTTAATTAGTAGGTTTATCTTGGTTTTTAATGTATTCTTTAATTCTCTCTATTGGTGCGCCTCCTGTAGAGGCAACGTAATAAGACTTTGACCAAAAAGAAACACCTTGATAAAACTTAGCCACTTGTTCAGGAAATTCTCGCTTCATTGTTCTACTTGTCGTTGCTTTTAATGAGCCTGCCACAGCAGATATTGAGTTTTTAGGGTGGAAATCTACTAAAGCGTGTACATGGTCGGACTCACCAGAAAACTCAATTAATTCACAGTCCATCTTCCTACACACCTGCCACACCATTTCTCTCATCCTTTCCAGCATTTGAGCAGTAATAACCTTACGTCGATAGTGAGTGACAAAAACAAAGTGTAGTCTAACACTAAAAACACTGTGAGAACCTTTTCTAGGTTGCATATTGACAAGGTATAGCTGCAAATAATAATAGAACTTATTATGGCGACTAAACGAATTACTTTCAGGCTATACCCAACTAAAACTCAGAACCAGCAATTACATTACTGGCGCAAACTTCACTGCTTGCTATATAACGCTTGCGCCTATCACAGAAAAACTTCTTACAAGCGGTTTGGTAAATCAGTTAGTTATTACGACCAGCAAAATTGTTTACCTGAGTTTAAGGATTGTTGGGCAGAGTACAAAGAATTGGGTAGTCATGCCCTACAAGCTACAGTTAAACGAGTAGATTATGCGTTTACTAGATTCTTTAAGCTGAAGTCTGGCTATCCTAAATTTAAGAGTTCTAGATTTTACAAAGGATGGACTTATCCTTGTAAAGCTGGATGGAAAGCTTGTAGCTCAGGTAAAAATGGTTATCTCAAGCTAACCAACATCGGCAATATCAAAATGCGAGGGCAGGCTCGTGATTGGGGAATACCAAAAACTTGTACGATGATGTTCAAACAAGGTAAATGGTACGCCTCAATTACTGTTGATTGCTTACCATCCCGTCTTCAAACCGATAAAGGTGCAGTAGGCCTTGACTTTGGAACTTATCATGCAGTAGCCGACTCAAACGGGAATGTAATAGATAATCCTAGATTTATAAAAAGCGCACAAGCAAAAGTTAATTCTATTGCTAAACAAAGCCGAAGAAAAAGACCACCAAAGAAAGGTGTTAAAGCTTCTCGTAAATGGAAAAAAGCCAATAGAGCAGTAGCTAAAATACAAGCCAAGGTTGCCAGACAAAGACAGGACTGGCAGCATAAAGTAGCAGTAGAGATAGTTAGCTGTAATAGCCTCATTGCTACAGAAAAACTAAACTTAAAAGCGATGACTCGCAAGTCCAAAGGTAAGCGAAAAAAACAGAAATCTGGCTTAAATCGCTCTCTTTTAGATGTAGGGATTAGTAACTTAAAAAGTCTAATTGAGTACAAAGTTACTGAAGCTGGAGGTTTTTATATCGAGATACCAACTCAAAAAGTAAAACCTTCTCAGACTTGTCCCAATTGTGGTCATCAAAAGAAAAAAGCATTGTCTGAGCGTATTCATAGCTGCGAAAAATGCCTCTACACTTGTGATAGAGACGTGGCATCAGCTATTGTTTGTCTCAACTATGCAAGGGGGCAGGTTATACAACATTAATTTAATATATTAAACAACAACAACAAAGGCAAGATAATTGCCTTTTTTAACGTTTTGTGTAAATATAAATCTTGATAATTACACAAAGCATATAATGAGAGTTCAGAAGGTCAATATTCGAGGTCAAACCAGTTGGGTTTTACTTAGTGATGACTATCTTCCTATCGAACCAGTCACAGATTATCTGCAACACCTGATGGCGTTAGGCAAAGCACCAAACACGCTGAAGAACTACGCCCACCACTTGAAATTATTCTTTGAGTACTTGGAAGCTTACAGTCTCGACTGGACACAATGTTGGGAGAAAGAGTTAGCGGAATTTATGCTCTGGCTACAATTACCCGATTCTATTCCTGGTGTTCCTTCTATTGCCCCACAAACGGCAAAAAGGACGGAAAAGACAGTCAATATCATGATGAGTGTGATTTATCAGTTTTACGAGTTTCACGCCCGAAATCAGAGGATAGAAAGCCGAGAACTGTATCAAACTAGCTACCCAGTCCAGAGAAGGTATAAGTCACTTCTCTATGAGATGAAGAAAGATAAGAGGGTAAAAACTAAGAGATTAAAAGTCAAAGAACCTAGAACTTTTCCTGGGTGTTTAACTAAAGAAGAAGTCCAAACTTTAGTTGATAATTGTGCCAATCTTCGGGACAAGTTTTTAATTGTACTTCTCTATCACTCAGGTATGAGAATTGGGGAAGCTTTGGGGTTACGCCATAGTGATATTCACAGTGAAATGGGATTGAATGAAATCCATGTAATTCCCCGTGATGATAATCTCAATGATGCCAGAGTCAAAGATGGTGAAACAAGAATTATTAGCGTACCAAGACAAACAATTCAAGCTTATGAAAATTACGTTTTAGATGATGATTTTCCTGATGTAGATTCTGATTATGTCTTTATCAATATGTGGCGTAATGAAATCGGTTCGCCCATGAGATATTCTACTGCTCAAAGTTTATTTAGAAGGTTGAGTGAAAAAACAGGAATTGAAGCCACAGCACATTTATTAAGACATACCCACGCTACAGAATTAATTAGAGCAGGAATGGATTTAATTTATGTTCAAGAACGCTTAGGTCATGCCAGTATCCAAACCACAATTGATACTTATGTGCATTTGTTAAACAAAGACCAAAAAGCTGCTTACAAACAGTATTTAGCTAAGTGCGAGGAAGATTAAATGCAAAAAATATCGATATCAAAGTCTAAAGACAAAGAAATAGTTTGTCCTAGATGTTGCAGTATAAAAGTAAAAACTTGGGCAAAATCGAAAGCAAGACAACAATATAAATGTGATGATTGTGGTCGTTTCTTCTATAAAAATCCAAAATTACAGTCTGCTAAAGATATATTACCTTCGGATATTACTCCCAAAGAAATGCGAATATATGATATATGGGACTTAAGAGTTTTTGGGAAAGAAGCAACTACTGGAGGTTTATATACAGCTAATTTCTCAATGATTAATCCTGAATGGTTTAAAAAAACTGTGAAAGATTATATCTGGTATAATTCTTCGCAATATAGCACCAGCGAGCTTTTAAGAAAATTAACAGAGTTTAGACGTTTTTCACGATATTTAACCGAAAAAAGAGCGACAGTAAAACCGCAGGATATAGATAGATTATTAGTGATTGAAGCAATTAATTATGCTTCTCAAGACTTAAAAGTATCTAAATCATTATCTATCTTTATCACTACATTAAAGTATTTTTTTGAATTTTGTAATTCTAACAATCTCATAGAGATTAGCAGTAAACAATTAATTTTTGAATCTGATTATCCTAAAGCTGAAAGAAAAATAATTAAAGAAATTCCTTCTGATGTCATTAAACAGATACGTCAACATCTTGATTCTCTTCCAAAACCAATAAAAATAGCAATTAGTATTCTTATTGAAACGGGAATGAGAATATCAGAAGTATGTAGTTTAAAGCTAAATTGTATTAGCCAAGATTCAGATGGAGATTGGTGGGTTAGTTTATATAGAATAAAGCTTAAAAAAGAAGACAGATTATTTATTAGTAAAGAATTAGCTCAAAGTATTTTACAACAGCAAGAGTTTATTAAAAATAACTTAGGAAGAGATTTTAGCTATTTGTTTTGCAGCACAGAAGGTAGTGGATGGTTTGCATCCTATACTAATACCCCAAAAAGAAGGGCAAGTGTAAAAAGAGAACTTTCTCATTTTATTCCTGTTAAAAAACTTATCAAACAACCTTTAATAAGAGGATATCTTCATCAATTGGCTCACGAACATAACATTACTGATATTTCTGGTGAAATATATCCTGTTTGGAAGTGCCACAGATTTCGTCATACTCATCTAACAGATTTAGCTAGAAAAGGTATGGGCATCGCTCACATTATGCAGCGTGGCGGTCATGCTTCTCCTTCGATGTCTATGCACTATATTCACCTGACTAATGACGACCAGAAAAAGAAAATGAAAGAAGTGTGGGACAATACCCACTTCAACATGGAAGGTGAAATAGTAGCACCTGTTAATCCTGATTTAGACACAGCAGAAATGCAATGGATAAAGAAAGGAATGGGAGTACAAACTACAGATAATGGTTACTGTACTTTACTCTGGACACAGACTTGTCCCCATCAAGATTTACCTTGTAAAAGCTGTGGTAGTTGGGTAACAACTTTAGACTTCTTAGATAGCCATAAACAGGAATTAAAAGAGACAGAAAAAATTATCGAAAATGCTCGTCAAAAAGGCTATCAAAGACAGATAGAAAAGAACGTTCCCAGAGCGGAAAGACTCAAGAGAATTATCTCTGGAATGGAAAAACACAAAACCATGAGAGGTCTTGGTCATAATGAATGGGAGGAGAAAGAATAATGTCTCGCCCTAGTAACAACTCTAAAGGCAATCCAGAGCTATTAGTCAAAGCAGCAGCAGCTAAGAAAAAAGATGCAGAAGAAAGACTGGAAAAAGCGATTCAACAAGTCTTAGATTCTGGAGAAACTATTACTTTTAACGCCATAGCAGAAGCAGCAGGATTATCTGTTAGCTACCTCTATAAATATCCTGAGATTAAAAATCGTCTTGCCGAACTACGCAACCAACAAAAAGCAGCTATTGGAGGAATAGTAAATAAAACTCCTCAGTTTCAACCAGCTACAGACAAGTCTAAAGCGGTAATTATTAGTAAATTACGACAAGAAAATCGTCGGTTACGTAATGAAAACGAAGACTTGAAAAAACATATTGAAATAGCTCAAGGTAAAGTTATCGAACTGCGTCAAGTAGAAGCAGAAAATAATCGCCTAAAGGCAAGAATAAAAGAGTTAGAACAATCTTTAACTAATGCCAAAGTCACGCCAATTAATCAGAAAAAACAGAGTGATATTAGCTCCAATATTCTGACTCAATTACAAGTGGTAGGAGTTAAGTTAAATCCTACCCTGACTAAGACTATTCATACAGCTTCAGATGAAATAGTATTAGATGCGATTGAAGCTTTAAAAGACCAACTTACTAAACAAGATATTCCTAATGCTGGTGGTTGGTTGAATAAGGCAATTCAAGAAGGTTGGACTAAATCTGAAACTATTCATCAACAACCAAATCAACCCGAACAAAAGATAGTTAAGGCTGGCGACAAACCACAAAAAGAACAAGTTAGTTTGACTCAACTTAAGAAACTAAGCAGTATTTTTAACAAAGATGAATGATAATCATTTACCTCCCACTAACATTGAAGCTGAAGAAGCTATCTTAGGAGGAATATTACTCGACCCAAAGGCAATTACCATTGTTGCTGATATTCTACCAGTAGAAGCTTTTTCTATTTCTACTCATCAACAGATATACAAAGCAGCACTCTTGTTACATCACAAAGATAAGCAAGTAGATTTGATGACTGTTTCTACTTGGCTATCAGACCATAAATTACTGGAAAAAGTTGGAGGTACAACTAAATTAGCACAACTGTTAAATCGTACTGTATCAGCCGTTAATATTGACCGCTACAGTCTCTTGGTTTTAGATAAGTATCAGCGTCGTCGTTTAATTGCTGCTGGTCATGAAATAGTCGATTTAGGATACGATACAGCAATAGAATTAGAAACAGTCTTTGACTTCGCTGAATCCAAGCTCTTCGCTCTAACTACTGATAAGAAAGATAAGTTTACTACTGAACCAATTAATGACTGTCTAGCTGATATCTTCAATGAATTAGAACAAGGTTCATTACCTCTTTTTTCTACTGGTTTAACCGACTTGGATTCTTTAATTGGTGGTTTAACTAAACAGGATTTAATTATTGTTGCAGCACGTCCGAGTATGGGGAAGTCTTGGTTTGCTTGTTACCTGGCTAATCACATTGCTATTAAAGAGAAAAAGCCAGTAGTCTTCTTTTCTGCTGAAATGTCCAGAAAACAGTTGACTAAGAGATTTCTAGCGATGCACACGGGCATTGACTCTCAAAGATTAATGAACAATGTCATCTATGAAGATGAGATGGATTCTTTAGTTAATGGTTTGAGTAATTTAGCTGAATTACCCATCGAGATTAATGACACTCCAGCCGAACAATTAACCCCTGCTAAAATTCGTTCTGAGTTGAGGAAAATCCAATCGAAAAGAGGAGAACTAGGATTAGTTGTACTGGACTACATTCAGAAACTAGGAGACAGAGCAGCAGGGAATAGAGCGCAAGTTATCGGCAAATATAGTGGGGCTTGTAAGGATATTGCCAAACAGTTTAACGTACCATTTGTTGTCTTAGCTCAAATTAACCGAGGTGTTGAATCTCAAAGTAATAAGCGTCCTGCTATGGCTTCCTTGAAAGACAGTGGAGATATTGAACAAGACGGCGATCTTCTTTTAATGCTTTATCGAGATGAATATTACAAGTCGGACACTGAGGATAATGGAGTGATGGAAGTAATTGTAGGGAAGAATCGCAATGGTGCTACTGGGACTTGTAAGGTTTTATTCGACCCATCAGTCGGAGCTTTTTGTGACTATACAAGCTAGAATGGTTAGCGTTATATAATTTGACTAACTACTCTAGCTTTGCATAAAATATTCACAACACTAAAGCTTATAATCAGCAAGCTTTATAGGCGTTATGGGTGTGATAAGGCAGGAACTGTCCTCTCCAGGCGTAGATGAGCCTACCTCTACTTGGTGCGGAAGCTTCAAGCAAGTAGCTCAGATGAAGCGTCAGAAACAGCTAGCTCAGTCGAAGACGGCTAGCTTGTAGTTCATTAAATCAGTTATCGGTTAACCATCAACTATGTAATTGATTGGATAAATAAATCACTTAAAAAAACTTAAAAAAAACAAACAATAAAAATAACTATTATCAACAAGCTTCAACAATTGTTGCGGTCTCAACTAAATTCTCAGAAATACTCTCATAATTAAATCATGAGTCTTATGTAAATTTCAAAATTATCCTAAAGCAAGGAATTATTAAGTGCAATAGATTTTATTATTTTTCTATTATTTATTCGTTGCTGTTTAGGAAAAATTGGATTAGAAAAACATAAACGCTGTCGAGCTTATTTACAACCTTTCTGTATTGAGATTTTGCAGTTTATCGTTAGCAAAATTCGAGGTAAAAATTATGATTGTTGAGCGTAACTTAAAAAAATTCATCCAATATCTTACTGAAGCTTTTGCGCGAATTTTTGGACCTAATGACGACGAATATCCTGCGATTGGAGTACAGCCTTTTGAAGGAGAAATTTATCAAACAAACTCCAGAATAGATTGGTAAAATTTAAGTAAACTAACCTAATTAATCTTAATCATTAGAGACGTTCTTTTCAGAATGTCTCTAAATTTTTTGTTTATTATTGATTTTGTCAGGTTTGGTAAGAATTTGACAGTACTAAACCCCTACTTATATTAAAATTTATAAACTAAACTTTGAATATTCTCGTAGACTAGAAAACAATGCAAATATACTAAATAGCTCTTGAGGATACTTTCAGTAAAGCATGATTCCTTTACAACTAACGCTGAAAAACTTTCTAAGTTATCGTGAAGCAACTTTAGATTTTCGAGGATTACATACTGCTTGTATTTGTGGGGCGAATGGGGCAGGAAAATCTTCTTTACTCGAAGCAATTACTTGGGTAATTTGGGGAAAAACTCGTACAGCAACAGAAGATGATGTGATTCATGCAGGAGTAAATCATGTGCGAGTTGATTTTGATTTCATTTGTCATCAACAAACTTATCGCATTATCCGCAGTAGATCTCGGGGAAAAAGTAGTGCGTTGGAATTTCAGGTGGTAACTGAGTCGGGCAGGTTTCGTTCGATTACTGCTAAGGGAATGAAAGCAACTCAAGAGGAAATTACTACTGCTTTAAAGTTAGATTATGATACGTTTATTAATTCTGCCTATTTAAGACAGGGAAGGGCAGATGAATTTATGTTGCGTCGTCCAAGCGATCGCAAACAAATTTTAGCAGATTTATTAAAATTAGATCGTTATGAACAGTTAGCAGTACAGTCAAAAGATTTGGCTAAAGAATATAAAGGACAAGCAGAACAACTGAGACAAAGTATAGTTTTATTAGAAGAACAATTAGCGCAGGAAAAGTTTACACAACAGGAATTAATTAGTTTAGAAACTCAAATTAATCAACTGCAACAATTACAAGAACAAAATAGTACTCGTCTACAAGATTTACAAGTAATTGAACATCAACGTCAAGCCTGGGAACAACAAATTACAGTTCAAGAAACACAATACCAAAATCTGCTTCAAGATTGCGATCGCTTATCAAAAGATTTAAATTTCTTACAAATTCAATTACAGCAACTAGAACAATTAATTGCCCAAGAACCAGAAATTGTTCAGCAGTATAATCAATTATTAAGTTGGCAAGAACAAGAAAAAGATTTTTTAGCTAAATTTGCCACTTATCAACAGGTACAAAAGCAATTAACTCAATTAGAACAACAATTAAATCAACAAAATAATGAATTAAATTTACAAATTCGTCAGGTAGAAACTCGTTTAGAAGCGGTTGAGCAACAAGAACAAGAAATCGAGCAAGTTTTAGCTCGTTCCTCGGAAGTAGAAGCAGGTTTAGAACAACTCAATCTCCATCGTCAAAGATTAGTAGAATTAGACCGAATTCAACAATATGTCGCTCCTTTATTACAACAAAAAAACAATCTGCAACTCGAAATTGAAAAAACAGAAACTAAACTCAATGTTAAACTAGAGCAAATTCAACAAGCTTCTGAACAGTTAGCTGAACAAATTGCTAAAGTACCACAAATGCGTCAGGCAGTCTTAACTATCGACGCTCAAATTGACGAACTAGATAAAAAGAAAGTTTATCAAAAAAGAGTTAGAGAAAAAGGAGAAGAAAGAAGAGATTTTCAAACAACTTTACAAGCAAATCAAAGAGTTTATGAAAGACAGTTTCAAGAATTACAACAAAAACTAGATTTATTAGGTATTCCCGAAGCAGTTTGTCCTTTATGCGAAAGAGAATTAGATGAACATCATCGCAGTCATGTAATTGATAAAACTCAAAAACAACAAAAGGAAATTCAAGAACAAATTTGGGTAATTAGAGAACAGTTAGCTGCTTGTGAAAGAGAATTACAATTATTAAGAAAAGAATATAAACAATTAGACCATGAATTAACAACTTATGACTCTCTGCAATTACAAATAGGACAATTAGAAGCTCAATTAGAAGCAACAGGAGAAATTCATAAACAACTTAAAAATATTAAAGCAGAACAAGAAGAATTAGAAAACTTATTAGGAACTGGTAACTATGCTCAAGAATTGCAATTAGATTTAACTCAACTAAATAATGAAATAAAAAATTTTAATTATGATGAACAAACTCATGCTTTAGTTAGAGGAGAAGTAGAACGTTGGCGATGGGCAGAAATTAAACAAGTAAAAATCGAAGATGCTAAAAAAAGACAAGCTAATCTAGAAAGCCAAAAACCACAATTATTAGAACAAATTCAATCTTTACAACAAGAGATCAAACAATTACATACCACTTCAGAAATTCAACAACAAATTGAACAAGTACAACAAACAATTGCTCAATTAGGTTACGATCAAACTCAACATCAAAACCTTCTTACTCAACTTCGTCAGGCTCAAACTTGGTACGTACGCTATCAAGAATTAACTCAAGCCAAACAACAGTATCCCCAATTGCAAATTCGTCTGCAAGAATTACAACAATTATTAGAATTAAGATTACAAGATAAAACTGTTAGTCAAACACAAATTGATAATTATATTACTCAACGAGAACAAATTAACGATTATCGCCAGGAAATTAAAACTTTAGAACAACAAATTCATCAACGTCGTCAACAATTAGATGAATTAATTATTCAAACAGGAAGATTACAACAAACCTTAGTTCAAATTAAAGAACTTAAAAATCAATATACAACTAACTGCCAACAACTCAAAGAAATTGACAAAAATTATCGAATTTATCAAGAATTAGGACAAGCTTTTGGTAAAAATGGCATTCAAGCTTTAATGATTGAAAATATCTTACCGCAACTAGAAGCAGAAACTAATCATATTTTAGCTCGATTAACTGGAAACCAATTTCACGTTCAATTTTTAACTCAAAAAGCAGGTAAAAGTAGCAGTAAAAAAACTACTAAACTAATCGATACTTTAGATATTTTAATCGCAGATGCTAGAGGTACTCGCCCCTACGAAACCTATTCTGGTGGAGAAGCTTTTCGGATTAACTTTTCAATTCGTTTAGCCTTAGCAAAACTTCTAGCACAAAGAGCAGGAACTTCTCTACAATTACTGATAGTAGACGAAGGATTTGGTACTCAAGATAGTGAAGGTTGTGAAAGATTAGTTGCAGCCATTAATGCGATCGCATCGGATTTTGCCTGTATCTTAACAGTTACCCATATGCCTCAATTCAAAGAAGCCTTTCAAACCAGAATTGAAGTTTATAAAAGCGATCGCGGTTCTTTATTACGTCTATCTAATTAATTAGTATAAAAATGCAAAAGATAAATGTGTACAGATGCATGGAAGTAATCAAAAATTACCGTGTTTTTCAGTTGAATAGAACACAACTAATTAACTTTTATACTTCTGCCTTCTACTTTTTACTTCTCAATCCAGTTTCTCTGTACTTCTATCGAAAGTATCACGTCAAAAGTAAGACATAAATCTTAAAATATTCTGTGTTTGCAAAATTGGTATTTTTGATTACCTAATTATTGCTAAAAATTAAATACCTAAGCACAACTATTTACACAATGCATGATTTGGTTAGGTATTAGGTAAAAGCTCAAAGGCTTTATTTTCGCCCGCATTAGCTGACACCGATAACCTATCTCAAGCATGGAATTAATTTTGTACAATTACTAAATTATGACGACAAGCAAAATATTTTCGACAGATCGACTCGAATCTTCTTTACAGACTCCTTCTTTATCAGTTTTACATCTAGTTGGTTCTGCTGTCTCCCAATTTTACTACAAATTGTCTCTGATCTATGCACGGGAAGTAGTGCAACCAGCAAAGGTAAGAAGTTATTACGCCGTAGTGCATCCCGATGGTTTATGGCAACTTGGTGAATCTTTAGACAAACTATCTGCTAAAATACCTTTTCCAACAGCGATCGCTCGATTACCTCAAGTCGATGTAGTTGTGCCTCATATGTTTTGTTTTCCTGGAATGACTAGTTATCGAGCCTTGTTTGAAGATATTGTAGGTATTCCTGTAGTAGGTTCTAGAGCAGAGTGTAACGCATTAGCTACTAATAAATCTCATACCAGAAACATCGTATCATCTGTAGGCGTTCGGATCGCAAAAGCACAGCAATTTAAAAGAGGCGATAGTTTAACTATCAATTTACCCTTTGTCGTCAAACCAAATTCTGAAGATAATTCGATGGGGATAACTCTAGTCAAACAAGAATCTGAAATCGAAACTGCTTTGCAAATAGGGTTTGAATATGATGATGTTTTGTTAATAGAAGAATACATCCCAGGTAGAGAATTGCGCGTTGGTGTAATCGAAAAAGAAGAGGAATTATACGTTTTACCTGCAATTGAATATTTATTAACCGAAGACAAACCAATTAGAACTGTAGATAGTAAACTAGGCACTAAATCTGATGGAATGCTCTTCAGACAACCAGTAAATATTGCTTGTCCAGCTAAAATATCTCCCGAATTATGGGATAAACTAGCTGAAGCAGTCAAAAATGCTCATTGTGCTTTAGGATGTCGCGATTATTCCCTCTATGATTTTCGCATCCATTCAGAAACTCAAGAACCCTATCTGCTAGAATCTTGTTCTTTTTGGTCGTTTATCAATGCTAGTGTATTGTCGAGAATGTTAGAAGCAGACAATCAAAAATTAGAAGAAGTAGCATTAATGTTATGGAACAATGCAGCCAAACGAACCCGTGTAGCTTGTGGTTCTTTATTTAAATATACTAACGCTGATCATAATTAATTTTTTCTACTCAATTAAAGCAAATTGCTTTTAAGATAGGCCAAGAAAGAATAGAGTACAAAGAAAGATTAGGACGTTATAGTTATCTCCTAGTCTCCTCGTCAGCTACAACATCTAGTTGTTTCAACAAACCTAAGATCAAACTGTTCCAAGAAGAAACACTTTAAGCAGTTTATGTTCTTGTGTATCAGTTAAAATTGCCATTTGTTTGACAAAATTAAGTTCAATAACGTGACGGTAAGATAATGGTACAGTACGAATTGAATTCAAAGGAATATCAATCAACGTAGGAGAATGCTCAACTAAAAGACCGAATATCTCTTCTGTTTGCGTCATGGTTAAAATTAAAAAACGTTGTAGACCACAAATTTTTTCTATTTCATTTCCTTCTTCGAGATGATTTAATTTGTATAGTAAATCTACAACTGTGATCGTTCGATCTTCTAAATCGACAATGCTAATACCTTCTTTACTGGGGCTGTTAATCGGGGGACAGGGAAGAATTTTAATCACAGCCTCAATTGGAAGAGCAAACCAATAATCTTTAATCGAAAAAATAATTGCTCGTAAGCTAGCTTGAGCAGAATCGGTTTTGTTAAACAACCTCTGGCGAGGAGAAAACAGATTGAGCATAAAAATAGAACCTATAAATATAAAATAATTAAAATCAAATCTGAGAAAAATTGATTAGTTGAGCAAGAGTTTCTAAAAGTTCTTGATTAGAATAGGGTTTGGTTAGGTAAAATTTAGCTCCCAATGACAAAGCAGTTTGACGGTGTTTGGGAGAGCTACGACTAGTAAGCATAATTATGGGAACTTGAGATAAGCTACTGTCATTACGGCAATAATCAAGAAACTCAAAACCATTCATGACTGGCATTTCGACATCACAAATTACCAAAGTGATTTCGGGATTTTCTTTAAAGTAAGCGATCGCTTCTTGACCGTTTCCTGCTTGGATTACTTGATAACCACCTTTTTCTAGGGTAAGTTTTAAACTTTGTCGTTGAACCACTGAATCTTCTATGACCAAGATTTTAGGAACTTCAGCAGCATTTGAAATAGTTGTATTGTTTGATTTTTTAATTGCTTCTGTTAGCATTAATAAATTTGGTTGAGAAGCAAAAACAGGTTTTAAACTAGTGTTTACTTTGACCGCAGAACTAGAAATTACATTGCTTCTTTGAGCGTCAGCAACTAATTCGACAGGATTAATTACTAAAGCAAGACTACTATCGCCTAAAACGCTATAACCTTGAATGTAATTCGGTAAAGCAACTATATTACCAAGAGTTTTAATAACCAATTCTTGCTCAGTTAAAATCTGTTCTACTTTTAAACATAGTTTTTGGTTGTGAATCTGTAACATCAACAAAGGCTGAAACTGATTTTGTTGCTTGAGAGGAAAGAAACTAAGCACAGAACCATCTTTTTCCGAAACAAGAGGATACTCATACTGAAGTAAATCAGCAAAAGCACAAATAGGAATAAGTTCTGGATTACTTTCATTGCCCCAACGCAAAAATGTTTGTTTTTGTCCGCTTAAAGTAGTTTGAGTGTGGATTTGTTGTGGTAAAGGTAAAATAATCTGGTTAATTTCTGTAGATAGAAGAGCGTAAATGATATTTTGATTTTGACAAAGCAATAAACGAGCAGTAGTTAAAGAAAGAGGCAATTGTAAAACAAAAGTTGTTCCTTGACCTAATACAGAACGTACAGAAATAGAGCCTTTAAGAGCTTGCACCTGATTCCACACTACATCTAAACCAACACCGCGACCGGATAAATCAGTCAGGGTTGAGGCTGTCGAAAATCCTGGTTTAAATAAAACTTCGATTAGTTGAGCTTCTGAAGCATTAGCAGCTTCTAAAGGAGTCATGATTTGGCTTGCGATCGCTTTAGCACGAATGCTTTCCCAGTTTAACCCGCCTCCGTCATCTTGAACTTCAATAGTAGTCAAATTGCCTTGGTGATAAGCGCGAATATTAATTTGTCCAGTTTCTGATTTTCTTTGTTGAAGGCGAACAGAAGTAGATTCTAATCCGTGAGCATAGGCATTCCGAATTAGATGAAGTAGAGGGTCATAAAGTTTTTCTGCGATCGCTTTATCTACCATTACTTCTGTACCTCTCAACTTGAGAACGGCAGGTTTACCATGCGTGGCAACGAGTTGTTGTAAAAGGCGCGGAAACCGATTGAATACCGTACTCAAAGAAACCATTCTTGCTTGAAATAGTTCTTCCTGAGCGTGATTAAGGAGTTGTTTACGTTTACTGATCTGAAGATGACTTTGCTGAGACACTTTTTCGATTGTTTCGATTCGCTGACCCAGTTGCATGACGCTTTCTGCTAAGGTTTGGAGTAAAAGATGCAGTTCGCTGTAAACATCCATCTCCAAAACATCAAATTGAGATACCTTCTGCTGAGGAGAAGAGAAAGACGAAGATGGCAAAAATACTCCCAAAGCTTGTTTTTTTTGTAGAGAATAAGAATGAAGTAAATATTTGTCAGACCAATCCTGTATGCGAGAAAGCTGTTGTTGACAAAGACGAAATTGCTCCAAGGCTTCTACAGTAAAACGTTGTAATCGCTCAGATTGTAAATTTTGTTGATTTTCTTTAATAAAAAGTTCCCCTATCGTATGATTAAGCCGATCAAGTTGCTCAATTGCCACACGTATACTAGGAAGTGTTTTCACTATCTGGGGAGAAGGATTTACAGAAGTTGCTTCAGCATTATTAGTAGTTTCAGCAGCAAAAATTGAAGGTTCTGTTTTACCTGTCCAAATTGACTGAAGAATTTGATCGAGCGGAGAATATTTAGCTCTAGTTTCTACTAACTCTGCTGTTGGCAAAATACTGTTTTCAATAACCGTCTCAGCTTCTGATTCTATTGGTTGTTCTAGCAGAGTAAAATCTGACTCCAAATTGTTAGTAGTATTTACCATAACTAGTTCAGCATTTTCTACTTCTACAATAGAGTCAAGATAAGGAACAATTGCCTCAACATCTAAATTGCAAGAGGGTGTTAGAGATTCTGTCCATTGACGTAGTTCGCTCTTGACTTCACCACCGCGATCGCGCTCTCCTGCTACAATCGAGGTCTTAGCTTGGGTAAAATTTTCTAACGCTGCCTGAGCAATGGGGATGACTTGATCGGGGTGTTGTGCTAATGCCTGAAGAACGGTTTGAGCAATTTCCTGTAATCCTGGTAAACTATAGGAAGCTCCCAAATCGATCAAAAACTCTGCCTGAGAGCGAAGCAATTCTTCGATCTGCTGGGGTTCGTTATTAGCAATAACTGCTGCTAGTTGTTCTAGCTCTTGAGGAATAGTTTCGGTAAAAATTGAGCCAACTACATCAAAACCAAGTTCTTCTGAAGAAAAAATGGGTGCTTCTCGCTCTAAAAAATCTCCTAGTCTAGTCCTTAATTGCTCAAAAACTGCGGTGGTTTGTTCTAAGACTGCAATTTCATCAAAAGCAAAATCAGCTAAAGTAGCGGATAAAGGAGTACGCAAACATTCATAACCTTCCAACAACAGCGAACCTAATTCAGGGTCAATTTCTAGTTCAGGAGAATATAAAGCTTCAAAAACATCCTCCAATTGGTGAGCAATAGCCTGAATAGTTTCTAACTCAATGCTAGCAGCACTTCCTTTAAGAGTATGAGCGCTACGCATTAAAGTATGAACTTTATCGACCGTTTTTTCCTCTAACAAACTAATTAAAGTCTCTTCAATTGTTTTTAATAAGTCTGGAACTTCAGCCAGAAAGTATTGGTAAAGTTCCTCTCTCTCATCTGAATCGATACTCATAACAATAATCCTGATTAATCTACTATGAACTGACTGACGCTAGTTTGTAGTTCTTGAGAAGTTGTCAATAGTTCTTGAAAAGATTGAGAAATTACAGTTGAACTTTCAAGAGTATTTTGTGCCAGTGTAGAAACTTCGGTCATAGCTTGCGTTAAGCTTTGAGACTGCTGACTTTGAGTCATAGTTGTTCGAGAAATTCCTTCTACAAGTTCGCTAATCTGATTAGTAACAGTAACAATTTCACTCAGACTTTGACGAGTTTCGTTGACCAAATTAGACCCCTGAACTACCTGAGTAATACCAAGCTCCATCGTTTCAGTTACTTCTTTGATGCCAAGTTGAATTTCGTCAACCAATCGTTCAATTTCTGTGGTTGCGTTAGCAGATTGATAAGCTAATGAACGAACTTCATCGGCTACAACAGCAAAACCTTTACCATATTCGCCAGCACGGGTTGCCTCGATCGCTGCATTTAAAGAGAGTAAATTAGTTTGAGTAGCAAAGTTTTCAATTAAATTGACTACCTTAGAAATCTTTTGCGAAGCTTCACCAAGACGTTTAATTTTTTTAGCTGTTTCAGAGACAGTTTCTCGCATCTCTAAAATACTGTCTACTGTTCTTTCCATTAATAAATCACCACTATTAACAGTGCGGTTGGCTTCTTGAAGTGCCTGTTCAACTTTTTGAGCATTAGCTGTCACTGCCTGAGTGGAAGAAACCATGAGTTGTAGTTCTTGTAAAGCTAGTTGTAAACGCTCTACCTGCTGTTGAGCTTCGCTAGATAATTTAGTCACTGATGTAGTATTATGATCAGAAGTCTGACTAACGCGATTGGCAGTTAGCTGAACCTGCCTGACTAACTCCCGCAT
The DNA here is from genome assembly GCF_000317575.1 of Stanieria cyanosphaera PCC 7437. Lineage (NCBI taxonomy): Bacteria > Bacillati > Cyanobacteriota > Cyanophyceae > Pleurocapsales > Dermocarpellaceae > Stanieria > Stanieria cyanosphaera. Next base: position 4,563,616 of record NC_019748.1, read on the forward strand.
AGTTTGAATAGTAGTATTGTAGCCATCAGCGATCGTGCCAATTTCATCATCAGATAAAGGAGCTCGAACGGTAAGATCTCCAGAGAAAGAAGGCTCTAAAGCACGAAGAACTTTTAAAGCTCCTTGTTGAAGCTTTTCTCTTTCGGTTCGTTCTCGTTCAGCGACTTCGCTCAACTGCTGTTCTTGAGAGCGTACCTGCACAAGATAGGCTGAAAGTTGTAGAGTAACACCAATTTGAGTAGCAACCTGCTCTAAAATTGCCCGTTCAAAAACTTCCCAATGACGAACACGATCATTTTGATAAATTCCTAAAAGTCCCCAGAGCTTTTCTCCCTGGAAAATTGGCGCGATCGCATAAGCTTTAGTACCCCATTGCTCTAAAAGCTCTAAGTGGCATTGGTTATAATCTTCTTGATAAATATCGTTTACCATAAGAGTCTCACGGCGAACATAACGTCCTCCTTGAGTTTCTTGAAGATAAGTATCTCTAACCTGAGCTAGTTCCGTTCCAACTAGCTTTAACCAATTACTGCCCACAGACTCAACGATGAATTCTCCTGTCCAGTCAGGATAAAAGCGAAAAACTCCAACTCGGTCTAACTTCAACACTTGACGCAGTTCGCTAGCAGCAAAGTTTAAAATAGTATTGGTATCGGTACTTTCTCCAGCTAGTTCGGCTAAACGACTTACCAATCGCGCCGAAAATTGCACAATCGCAGTTTCTCTTTCGTTGCTTTGTACTAATTCGTGATCGTGCTTGTGAATTTTTTCTAGCAATTGTGCTTGTTGCACAGCTACGGCTAATTGGTTGCCAATCTGCATCATCAAATCAATTTCCGATTGATGCCAGTGACGAGAACTGGAGTTTTGATAAGAAGCAAACAAACCCCACAGTTTCTCTCCTTGGAAAATCGGGACAATTAAATAAGCTTTAGCTTGATATTTTTCTAACAACTCTACATAACAGGAGGAAAAATCTTGGCTATAAATATCCTCTACCGCCGAAAATCTTTGCCCCCTAACATATTCTCCTCCTTGAGTGTCGCGCAAAAAGCTATCCGGTTCATCATTATTTTGTTCAACCAACAAAGACACCCAACCGCTACCTACCGATTCAGCGACAACTTTTCCACTCCAATCAGAATTAAATTGATAGATTACAGTTCGGTCTGCTTGTAGCAGTTTTCTTACTTCTTGAGTAACCGTTTTAAAAATAGTACTTAATTCCGAACAGTTGCGAATTTTTTCCAAAACTTTATTACAAGTTTTTTCCCTAAGAGCATCATGTTCTCGCCCTGAAACTATTTCTGTATAATGAATGGCTAAACTTAGTTCTTTAATGATTCGCTCGACTAAAATAATATCCGTTTCTTGCCACTGACGAGGGCGATCGCATTGGTGTATCACCAACAAACCCCAAACCCCTTCAGAGTCAACCTGTGCTGTATTAGTTTTTAGCAAAATTGGCAAACTCAAAGATGCTTTAACTTGAAATTTTTCTAGCAATTGCATCTGATAAGGAGTAAGTCTAGTTTGGGCAAGATCTTTAATGGTTACTATTTGGTTTGAGTAATCTGCTGCTTGTTGAGCGCCAAAAACCAAACAAGGAAGATTTTCTTTCCAACTAGGAGTCCAACCTGAAACTAAAGATTCAGCTATTACTTGACCACTAGTACTATTGTTGAAGCGATAAATCAAAACACGGCTAGCTTGTAAATCCTCTCGAAGGGCTGCTACTGTTGTATTTAATAAGCTGTCGCGCTCAGTTAATTGATGAATTTGCTGGCGAATTTTTTCAAAACGAATTTGCTCTTGTTTAAATAAACTAGTTTCTGTTGTTTGTGACCAATCAGTTTGAATTGGAGAATCTTGATTTGATTGTTGAGATTCTAATACTTTTGCTTCTTTTAAATATTTGTCAGCAGTTTGCTCTACGTTCGAGATTGATTCCATAGATACTTCATCTGGTTTATTCATAAAACACCTTTTTGTTTGGTAGTTAATAGCTAAAAAAATTACAGCGATTTTTAGTGGAATAGAACACACTTAATCAACTTTTTTCATCTGCTTTTTGCCTGCTGCCTGATATCAATGATGTGGTTCAAAACGGATCGAGTCTGCTTAAACTTCGTCTACTAGGCACGAAAACCGCTGGAAATAAAATTAAGTTTGCAAGACAGTAGTAATCGCTCGAACATCTAAGAGCATTAAAGAATTTCCGTCAGCATCAAGAAAATAACCTTGTAAAAAACCATGTAATGGTTCAAGCGAACTGAGTTGGGAAACGCTACAACAAAATTGACGCTCATAAATTTCAATTCCTTTAATTTGCTCAACTAAAAGCCCGATCTTATGGTTGTGGTTTTCTAACTCCACCAGCAGTACCATGCCAGATTGAGGCATAGGCGATCGCCGACTCCAATGTACTGCTCCTAGTAAATTTGCTAAATCTATGATCCAAATTGCCTCTCCTTGCCAATTCATTATTCCTAATAAAAACTCTGCTATTTGAGGAACTGGCAAAATTTCTTTAAGAGTTACATCGACTACTCCACGCAAATCTGAGAGGGAAACTAAAGCATTAATTTCTGTATTAAGACTAAATTTGAGAAATCTTTCGCCATTTTGCTGCAATCTATTGCCAAACTGAAGCATTTCTTCGCTGTTTGCCAGTGAAGTAAAAGCCTTGGTTGCTGGAAGCAAAGTTTTCTTATTTGATAAATTCATTGACTGTCTGTAGTAATGTAGTTTCATCTACTGGTTTGGTCAAATAAGCATCAGCACCGCTCATTTTGCCCCAAGTTTTATCAACTTCCTTATTTTTGGTTGAACATATTACGATGGGAATTGTTTGAGTTTCTGGGTTGGCTTTAAGTTTTCGACAAAGCTCAAAGCCACTCAATCCAGGTAAAATTACGTCTAATAGAATAAGATTGGGTTTTTGTCTTTTTAATATCAGTTGGGCTTCTTCTCCACTACGAACCCCAAGCACAGAAAATCCTTTTTTTTCTAACAAGCTAGTCAACTTTTCTGTCTCTACTAGACTATCTTCAACTAAAAGAACTTTATTCATAATTCAGATTTATTTTTTTATGGCTAAAAATTTGTCAAGAATGTTCAGAACTAATTCGGACTCTACTGGTTTAGAAAGAAAATCTGTTGAACCGACTAACTTGGCTCTCATGCGATCGACTAGACCATCTTTACCTGTTAAAATCACAATTGGGATATTTTGAAGGCTTGGAGTTCGCCTAAGTTGAGCGCAAAGTTCGTAACCATTAATGATGGGCATTAACAAATCTAAAAAGATGAAGTCAGGCTTATTTTTTAACAGTGTCGGGATTACCTTAATCGGCTGCTGAATACAAATAAAGCGATAACCTTGTTTAGTAATAATTTTTTCTAAAGCCTGACAGATCAAAGGACTATCATCAACACAAGCTATTAAAGGTGATTTTTCTAAGGAATTTGAGTTGGCAGTGTTTTCTTGCTCAATAACTTGAAAGTCAGAGCTTTTAACGATAGGAACACTAGAAAAAGAAATCACACCTAGATCGACTAATGGAATCAGGGATTGAGTTAAACTAACGATGTTTTGCCGACTTTTAAGTGCTAAATCTCTTAGATTTTGTGTTCCATTGATTAAGGAAATAACTTGTTGTTGTTCCCTAGAAATAATTTGTTTTTGGAGTTGTGTTGGTTGTTGAATGATGGGAAATAAGTTGGGTGAATAAGCTCCCAATCCCACACCTTGCCATTGCTGCCAAGCTTTGGTAGCTTTTTTGAAAATTATTTCTGTTTCTATAAAAGGTAAAAGCAACCCCAACTTGCTATTAGGATCGTTAAAATTAATTTCAAAAGATAAGCGATCGCGAGTTTGATTAATATATTGAAGAATATCAAACAACACTTCAATTGCTACATTGATCATCAAGCTAGTAAGCTGCGTTTTTTGAATTAATTGCTTTCTTTGTAGCTGTACTAAAAACTCACATTCTTTATTTTTTGAGGTTTGAGATTCAAATTTTTTCAATTCAGTTTTAACAATTTCAGGACAACAAAACGTCAACTGTCGCTGAAATCGATTCTCTAAATTGCTTTCGCCAGTGCTCCAACTTAAACGTCCAAGACGAAAATTTAATGTCCAACTCAAATCTGTAGTGGTCTTGACTTTTAAACTTCCGCTATAAGCTGTTTCTTTTAACTGTAACAACTTAAATTGCAATAAATTAGATGTTATATTTTCTGAGCTTAAATCTGGCTCTAGTTGCTGCATTATAATCTCCTCATATTTATTTACTCTAGTTAATCTCAAACCAAGTAAATTAATATATTTTTTCTTTCTATTTATAATTCCCAAATATTTAAAAAAAATATCAACTTAAGCGCACATTTTTGAGTTTAAAATTTAAACCAAAATATTGCTCAAGCATTAAAAAATCTAATGTTAAATTAAGTAACAAATAATTTAAAGGAATTGAAAAATTAGTTAAAAATAAGCTTAGTTTTGAGCCTAAAAATTTTTATTTTAATTACTGTTAGTCTAGGTATTATTGCTGGTTTATTATATTTATTTTCAATAAAAGATTTTAAATTTGTTATGAAGAAGAGATAAGATTTAAATATTTAAATTGAATAAGAAAAAATTACTAGTCACCAAATATAATTTGAAATAAATTTGTTTTATTTATCTATTTTTGATTACGTTACTTCAAGATGTAATATGTATAGCAGTACATTTTTAGGTTAGAACATCATGATCTTGCTCTAAAAACAACAAATAACTTTTTTTAGAGCTACTGATTAAGGATTAAAAGCGCGATCGCTTCTGCGCCTCGCTCCTGGGCGAGATCGCGCTATTTAACTATTGATTGCTCAGATGCAGTGAACGCAGGTACTGCCGAGATTCTTCAGTTCCTTTCCCATTCGAGGAGTTTATCCTCGAGCAAAGCGAAGGATTCAGAACGGGTGTACCGTTCACTTGAAATTAAAAGCGATCGCTTTTGACTAATTTAATTCAAAGCTTCTGCTGTATCAGGAGAATTGGCAAGTGCAGCTAATCGCTCTTGTTGATCTTGAGAAATACAAGATTGAATCATGTCTTCAATATTACCTTCCAACGCACTGGCTAAAGCAAAATTTTGTCCTAATCTATGATCAGTAACACGATTATCTTTGTAATTATAAGTACGAATTTTTTCTGAACGCGCTCCCGTTCCTACTTGAGATTGTCTTAAACCTCTAACTTCTTGTTGTTGTTCGGCTAACTTCATATCGTATAATTTAGCTCGTAAAATTTGCATCGCTCGTTCACGGTTTTGTAGTTGCGATCGCTCTTCGGTACAAAAAATTCTAATTCCTGTTGGTTTATGAATTAAATCGACTGCCGTTTCTACTTTGTTCACGTTTTGTCCACCTGCACCACCGGAACGAGCAGTTTTCAATTCAATATCTTTGGGATCGATTTGTACTTCTACTTCATCGACTTCTGGCATAATTGCTACTGTAGCAGTAGAAGTGTGAACTCTTCCCCCTGCTTCGGTTACAGGAACTCGCTGGACTCGATGAACTCCCGCCTCAAATTTAAGCTTACTATAAACAGAATCTCCCTGAATTTCTAAAATCGCCTCTTTAAAACCTCCCATATCAGCCAAAGATTCACTGACAAGCTTGACATTCCAGTTTTGCGATTCCGCATACCGAGAGTACATTCTTACCAAATCACCAGCCCAAATACTCGCTTCATCACCACCAGTACCAGCCCGAATTTCCAACATAATATTTTTATCATCATTAGGATCGCGAGGCAGCAATAAAATTTTGAGTCTGCTTTCTAGTTGATTGATTTTTTCCTCTAATTGATCAACTTCTAAAGCTGCCATTTCTCTCATTTCAGAATCACCACCAGCTTCTTTAAAAATTTCTTTAGCACCAGCTAATTCTTCGGTTGCTTTTTTCCATTCCTCATAAGTATTTACAGTTTCTTCTAGAGAAGAACGGATTTTTGCTATTTTTTGTAACTCATCTGGATTAGTAGCAATGTCAGGATCTCCCAAACGACGAGTTAATTCTTGATAAGTTTGTTCTACCGATTTTAGTTTTTCTAATAAATAAACTTCAGCCATGATCGATAACTCCAAAATGCAATAGTTAATTGTTTTAATTGAGATTTACAGAAAATAAATACAACAAACCCAGCAGCCAAAAATGAAGCAACTGCTGGGAAAATAAAAAAAATTAATTTACTATTTTTCTTTGTTTGAATTAGAAGCGTCGGATTTACTATCAAGCATCCCATATTTCCGCAGAAAGCGATCAACTCGCCCTTCGGTATCAATGATTTTTTGAGTTCCAGTAAAATAGGGATGATTTCCAGACCAAACATCAACATTAATTTCTGGTTGAGTCGAACCTACTGTCATAACAACTTCGCCATTACAAATGACTTTCGCTTCAGGATACCAAGTAGGATGAATATCAGGTTTAGGCATAATTTCAATCTTTGTTTTATCTTCCTAAGTATAATTTTATCGTTTCGAGTATTGAGGTGCTTTACGGGCTTTGTGTAAACCGTATTTTTTACGTTCTTTAGAACGGGGATCGCGAGTTAAATATCCTTCAGTTTTAAGTGGTTGTCGATTGTTAGGGTCTTGTTGACATAAAGCTCTTGCTACACCTAGTTTAACTGCATCAGCTTGTCCAGTTAGACCACCACCATGAGCATTAACTAATATATCGTACTCGTTTTCAAAGCCTAAAGTTTCTAAAGGAGCTTTGATCCCTTGAAGATAACCGGGAATACGATTAAAATAATCTTCTCCTGGTTTGTTATTGACAACAATTTGTCCATTACCAGGTACTAAACGAACTCTAGCGATTGAAGACTTACGACGACCAGTACCCCAGTAAACTACTCGGTCTTGTGATTCTGTTGTTTGCATTATTTACCTCCGACAGGAATAGTATTGATATTTAAAACTTCTGGTTGTTGTGCTTGGTGTGGATGTTCTGAACCCGAGTAAACTTTTAACTTAGTAAATAGTTTTCTACCCAAAGAATTTTTGGGTAACATCCCTTTGACTGCTTGCTCAATAATTCTTTCAGGAATACGAGTTTGAAGTTGCTCGAAAGTTTCTACTTTCATCCCTCCAGGTCTACCAGAATGACGACGATAGAGTTTTTGGCTGCTTTTTCTCCCTGTAACCACAACTTTATCAGCATTAACCACAATAACAAAGTCACCTGTATCCATATGAGGAGTAAAAGTTGGTTTATTTTTTCCTCGTAAAATGATAGCGATTTCCGAAGCGAGACGACCTAAACGTTTCTCGGCAGCGTCAACTACATACCATTTTTGTTCTAAAGTTTCTTGAGTGGGTAAAGGAGTTTTATTCATTTTCTTGAGAATATTTAGTGGATTAGTTTAAGATATTTAGTTTAATGAGCTAGGGTAAAACTTGGTTGAGTATCGTACCAGACTTGTTTTGGGAAAGGAAATTCTGGATAACCCACTCTCAACAAGCATAACCCTTTTGCTGGGGCAGAATACTTAACTTCTTCTCTTCTTTGATTTTGCCAAAGTTCGGTAAAGTCTTCTGGCGATCGCTCTGTTGTTCCTACTTCTATCAGCATTCCTACTAATAGTCTTACCATGCCATACAAAAAACCATTAGCTTGAATCTCTAAATTAAGAAAAGAACCGTTACGATAACATTCCGCCTCTTGTATATCTACCCAAGAATGTTTTCTTTGAGAACCAGAACGTCTAAAAGCAGCTAAATGATGCTTTCCAATCAAAGGATTTAAAGCAGTTTGAATGAGAGATTCTTCTAAAGGAGTTTGGTAATAATGCCAACTGACAGAATGAACAAATAAATTAGGTTGTTTATCTGTATAGATGGTATAACGGTAACGTCGCCACAAAGCAGAAAAACGAGCGTGCCAAGTAGGGGATACTTGAGCGGAAGCTCTAATTAGTATATCTTGTGGCAATTTATTATTCAGAATTTTTGCCCATTTGACAGCAGGAATTGGACCTACATATTCAAAATGAGCTACTTGGGCTGCTGCATGGACTCCTGCATCGGTACGTCCTGCTCCATGTATTATTACAGAATGACCAACTACAGAAGCTAAAGCGATTTCTATCTCTTCCTGTACAGTTCTTTGATTAGGTTGTCGTTGCCAGCCATGAAAATTTGTTCCCAAATACTGAATTACCAAAGCAACTCTTTGGACCGAATCAGGATTTTTAATCAAATGTTGTTGATGATTAATCATCCCTCCTCAATCCATTTACACTAACTCGATAATTGCCATTTCTGCGTTGTCTCCTCGACGACGCTTGGTTCTGACAATTCGAGTGTAACCTCCAGCGCGATCGCTATAACGACTATTGACTTCTCTGAATAGTTCGCTAACTAAATCTTTATCGTAAAGATAAGCTAGAGCTTGTCTTCTAGCTGCTAACGAACCATTTTTTGCCAAGGTGATCATTCTTTCAACTTCTTTGCGTACTGCTTTGGCACGAGTTAAAGTTGTAGTAATTTGACCATTACGGATAATTTCTGTTGCTAAAGAACGCAACAATGCCCGCCGTTGATCGGCTGGCAATCCCAATTGTGGAACTTTACATCGATGACGCATTCCGAGTTATCTCCTTTATGTTTTAGCTGATTTTTCTTGAGGTAAAGTAATTCCCAATCGTTTACGTAAGGCTTCAATAACTTCATCTGCCGATTTTTGACCAAAGTTTTTAATTTCTAAGAGGTCTTCTTGGGTATAATCCAACAAATCTGCCACAGAATTAATTTGCGCCCGTTTCAGACAGTTATAAGCTCTAACGGAAAGTTGTAGTTCTTCAATGGGAATTTGACTAGTAGGATCTTCGTCTTCAATATAGTCGTCTTGAATCTCTTCTAAAGTTAAGTCTTTTAGAGGATTGAACAAGTCTACTACTATTCCTGCTGCCTGAGATAGAGCTTCTTCAGGCTTGATACTGCCATTAGTCCAAATTTCAAGCATCAGTCTTTCTCTGATTCCTGAACCATCTACGCGAGCATCTTCAACGCTGTAATTGACTTTAGTAACAGGCATAAAGACAGCATCAATTTGCAGAAAATCTAAAGAGCTTCCTTCTTCTCTACCTCTTTCAACCGCTCGATAACCTTTGCCTTTTTCAATCCGAAATTCCATCTCTAAGGTTGCTCCTTCGGCTAAAGTAGCAACATATTGATTAGGATCGACGATTTCGATTTCTGAAGGCACATCGAACTGACCAGTGGTTACTGTTCCAGGTCCGGTCGCGACCAAACGACCAATTTGGGGCTGATTGGTGTAGCTTTTGAGGACAATTTCTTTCATGTTTAGAATAATTTCTAAAACGTCCTCTCTTACTCCTTCAATCGTGGCAAATTCGTGGGTAGCAAAACCAAACTTATGTTCTTGTCTGTTTTCATCTTTTGCCATTCCCCCACCAATCCGAATTGCTGTGACAGCAGCCCCCTCTAAATTTGACAATAAAACTCTTCTTAGAGCATTGCCTAATGTAGTCCCTTGACCACGTTCGAGAGGTTCGAGAACAAATTTGCTATACTGATTTTGATTTTTTAGAGTCTTAGACTCAATACATTCGATTTGAAATTGCGCCACAGACTGACCTCCCTTCTGCTTGACAGCGAACTGTAAACAGCACGAATTACTACTGAATTACTAACCTGGTGCTGGTACTGTTATACCCTACGTCTTTTTGGTGGACGACAGCCGTTATGAGGAATAGGGGTAACATCACGAATTAGAGTAATTTCTAAACCAGCAGCTTGAATAGCTCTAATCGCTGTTTCTCTGCCTGCCCCAGGTCCGCTGACCATAACTTCTATTTGGCGCATTCCTTGTTCCATCGCTCTTTTAGCTGCACTATCAGCAGCAGTTTGGGCAGCAAAAGGAGTTCCTTTTTTAGCCCCTTTAAAACCACTAGACCCTGCTGATGCCCAAGAGACAACATCTCCTTTCGTATCAGCAATAGTCACAATTGTGTTATTAAAAGTAGATTGAATGTGGGCAACTCCGTTAGGAACATTCTTTTTTTGTTTTTTTGCGCCGCTTTTTTTCTTTGGTTGCGCCATATTACTTCGCTATTGTAGTTACTAAAATCAATTGAACTAAATTGGTAATTATTTTTTGCCTGGGGGTTTTTTCTTGCCTGCGACAGTCAATTTTCTACCACGACGAGTACGAGCGTTAGTACGAGTTCTTTGTCCTCTTACTGGTAAACCCATGCGGTGACGACGACCACGATAAGTCCCAATATCTACTAAACGCTTAATGTTCATTGCTTCCCAACGTCTCAAATCTCCTTCGACTTGATAGTTGGTTTCAATATGCGATCGCAAGGTAGCGACATCTTCATCAGATAGATCTCTGACCCTAGTATCAGGGTTAACCCCCGTTGCTGCTAATATTTCTTGAGACCGCGATAAACCAATCCCGTAAATATAAGTCAGCGCGACTTCAACACGCTTGTCACGGGGGAGGTCTACGCCAGAAACTCGTGCCACGTTTTTTTTCTCCCTATTGGTTTTGTTACTACTAATCTTTTATTGTCTTGGTCAAAAATAACTAACCCTGACGTTGCTTATGTTTCGGATTATTACAAATCACCATGACACGACCGCGACGACGGATGACGCGGCATTTTTCACACATTTTTTTTACTGATGGTCTAACTTTCATGCCTAATTTTGGCAACACTGCAAGCTTATAATTTTATTTATATTTTGCTCTTATGTCAAATGTTATTATCCCGCAAATGATGATAATATCACTTCAAATATCTGCAATTTATTTATTTTTTAAGCGATAAGTAATTCTGCCTTTGCTCAGGTCATAGGGAGTTAATTCTACTTTAACTCGGTCTCCAGGCAAAATTTTGATATAATTACGCCTAATCTTACCCGAAATATGAGCAAGAACATTAAATCCATTATCTAAATCAACCCGAAACATAGCGTTAGGAAGAGATTCAGTAACTGTCCCCTCCATTTCAATCAAATCTTGTTTAGCCAAAGTTTTTTCCTCCGTTAGTTCAAAACTGTTACCTTTGATTGGTAATAACAGTAAAAATAATCGCACAGATATAAATTCTAGCCTGTTTAATAAATCTTATCAAAAGGCTAGTCCTATTATTTATTATTAATGCCTAGCTAAACTTAACTATCCATTACACTTCTTAATAAAGAAGTAACATTTTCCAAATTTAAATCGCCATTGACAACTTTAAGCAAATCACGCCGACGGTAGAAGTCAATTACTGGAGCAGTTTGTTCGCGATAAATTTCCAAGCGACGGCTAATAGTTTCTTTATTATCGTCTTTTCTACCTCTAGCTAGCATTCGCTCAATTAAAACTTCATCAGGCACTTCTAAATTCAAAACAAAATCGGCTGATAAATTTATTTTTTGTAAAAGTTTTTCTAAGAAAGCAGCTTGACTGACATTACGAGGAAAACCGTCTAAAATCCAGCCTTTTTCTGTATCTGATTGACCTAAACGTTCTTCTATAAGGTCAAGCATCAATTCATCTGGGACTAATTCCCCTCGATCCATATAACTCTGAGCTTTTTTTCCTAAAATAGTTTGTTCTTTAACTGCTTGTCTAAGAATATCGCCAGTGGAAATATGGGGAATATGATAAAGCTTAGATAAAATTTGAGCCTGAGTGCCTTTTCCTGCGCCAGGTGGTCCTAAAAATATTAATCTTTTCACTATAATTGTTACACGGCTATCAAAAGAGCTTGGGTAAAAAGGTTAAAGACTAAAACAGTTGAATAAGTTTTTAATCTTGCCCTTTTCCCTTGTACTTTCTTAGTTTGGTGTCCTCCAAAACCTTTTATTTACTAAACTAAGGTTTCTCAAAATTACTGTTTAACCATGCCTTCATAACGTTGAGAAATCACATAAGTTTGAATTTGTTTGGCTGTATCAATTGCTACCCCTACTAAAATTAAGAGTGAAGTAGCTCCTAATCCTCTAAAAGTGGTAACTCCGGTAGCTCCTTCAACCAAAGTAGGAACAGTTGCCACAATACCTAAAAAGATTGCTCCTAAAAAGGTTAAGCGATTTAAAACCTTTTCTAAATAAGTACTAGTTGCCTTACCAGGACGAATACCTGGAATAGAAGCTCCCATCTTCTTAAGATTTTGAGACATATCTACAGGATTAACGATTAAAGAAGCATAAAAGTAACTGAAAAATACGATCAGCAATAAATAAAAAGCTACATAAGTCCAGTTACCTGGTTGTAAAGCGATCGCAATTTGATTGACAATTTGACCAACTGTACCTTCACCACCCACAAATCCTGCTAAAGAAGAAGGCAAAATTAATACTGCCGAAGCAAAAATAATGGGCATAACTCCGCCTTGATTGAGTCGCAAAGGTAGATAGCTAGTTCTTTCCCGATATAGCCTTCTGCCAACTTGACGACGAGCGGAAATAATTGGAATACGACGAGTACCTTCTTGAACAAACACAATCCCGATAATCATTACCAAGAAAACCAGGAGCAGAATTACCACTTGAGCAACGGCTTCTCTGCCACCTTTCTGGGCAAATTCAATAGTTTGACCCAATGTTTTGGGCAATACAGCTACAATATTCACAAAAATGAGTAAAGAAGCTCCATTACCAATTCCTCGTTCGGTAATTAATTCCGATACCCACATCACAAACATTGAACCAGCAGTTAAAGCAACTACAGTTTCAACTACAAACCAAATTCCTGGAGTTGTAGCGTAGGGACGAAGTAAACCAATCGTAATTCCTAAACTCTGTATGATTGCCCAACCTAAAGCAACATAACGAGTTATTTGGGAAATTTTTCTTCTTCCTGCTTCTCCTTCGTTTTTTTGTAAGTCTTCTAAGGAAGGAATTGCTGCTGTGAGCAACTGCATAATAATAGAAGCATTAATAAAAGGTAAAATTCCTAAAGCAAAAATACCAAGAGCAGAAAGTCCACCTCCAGTAAAAATATCTAAAAAACCTAAAACTGGAAGATTTTGAATCCCGGCTGCAAATTTCGCTCGATCAATACCAGGTACAGGAATAAAAATACCTAAGCGTACTAATATTAAAAGACCAATGGTGACAAGCAGCCGACCTCTAAGACCCGCTGCTTGCGCCATTTGTAAAAAAGTTTCTTGTGCGGTTGGCGTTTTATCTCGAACCATGAAAGGTTACCTCTGGTTTGATTTGATTGGCAATTAAATAAGTTTTTTGATGGTAAATCTTATTATTTTTTTTTGTTTTGTTACCTTCAAACTTATGATATACCAAACGCAATAACTTTCTAATTATTCAATTATTTCACAACTGCCACCAGCAGCTTCAATTTTTTGTTTAGCACTAGCTGTAAAAGCTGCTGCTTTCACGACCAAAGCGACATTTAATTCCCCATTGCCTAAAACTTTTAGAGAACCATCATTACTGGTGACAATACCATTGGTGATTAATGATTCTAATGTTACTTCACCATTAGCTGGCAAAGTATTTAATTGACTTACATTAATCGTGGTGTATTGTTTAGGATTAACTAAAGGAAAATGTTTTAGTTTAGGAATTCGACGATAAAGCGGCATTTGTCCACCTTCAAAGCCAGGTTTAGTTCCCGTTCCAGAACGAGATTTTTGACCACGCATCCCAAAACCACCACTTGCTCCTTGTCCCGCAGAAATGCCACGACCAATCCTACGTCTACGTTTTTTCGAGCCAGGTTTGGGAGTAAGTTCGTTTAATTTCATAGAATATTTTCCTCAAAAGATCGATTAAGCATAGATTTGCTCAAGCGTAATACCTCTTTCTTTAGCAACTTCTGAGAAAGCGCGTAAAGTTTCTAAAGCGTCAATAGCTGCTCTAGCATTGTTAAGAGGACTATTAGAACCCAGTTGTTTTGCCAAAATGTTCTTAACGCCTGCTAATTCCAAAACTGTTCTGACAGCACCACCAGCGATTACACCAGTACCAGGAGCAGCAGGACGCATAAATACTCTAGCTCCGCCAGCAGCACCATTGATAACATGGGTAATCGAGTTAGATTTGGTTAAAGGAACTTCGATTAGTTGTTTTTTCGCATCCGCTACACCTTTGCGAACGGCACCAATCACATCTGCTGCCTTACCAACTCCAACCCCTACTTGTCCTTTTTCATTGCCAACTACAACTATGGCGCGAAAACTGAGTTTTTTACCACCTTTGACAACTTTACTAACACGGCGAATTTGAACTACTCTTTCTTGCCAATTAGTTTCTTTTTCTTTGGCACGGTTTCTTTTTTTCCGTGACTGAGTCTTTGCCATAATTTGAGTTCCTCTTGATGTTGCTTGGTTAGAAATCTAAACCTGCTTCGCGAGCAGCTTCAGCTAAAGCTTTAATTCGACCATGATAAAGATTACCGCCTCGGTCAAAGACTACTTTGGTTATTCCTTGCTCTAATGCTCGTTGAGCAACTAATTTACCTACAGCAGCCGACGCTTCGCAAGTAGCACGAGACGATAATTCTGTTTTTAAACCAGAATCTAGAGTAGATGCTGCTGCCAAAGTATGTTGAGCAACATCATCGATTATTTGAGCATAAACATGCTGATTAGAACGAAACACAGATAAACGAGGACGTTCGGCAGTGCCATTTACTTTTCTGCGTATTCGTTGATGACGACGTTGTACTAATTGTTTACGAGAAGACTTCATAGTTTATTTCTTACCTGTTTTACCAGCTTTACGTCTAACAACTTCCCCTAAATAACGAATCCCTTTACCTTTGTAAGGTTCGGGAGGACGTACCGCTCGAATTTTAGCAGCTACGTTACCAACAACTTCCTTATCAATACCGCTAACAGTAATTTCAGTATTTTTCTCTACTGCTACCTGAATCCCATCAGGCATAGTCATTTCTACTGGTTTACTGTAGCCAACGTTGAGGGTTAATTTTTTGCCTTGAGCTTGGGCGCGATAACCTACACCTTGAATTTGCAGACGCTTTTCAAATCCATCGGCTACTCCAGAAACCATATTGGCAACTAGAGTACGGGATAGACCGTGACGTTCACGTGCTTTGCGAGATTCGTCTTCTGGAACGACCAGTAGAGTTTCTCCTTCTTGTTTAACGGAAACGAGGCTTGGTAATTCTCGCTCCAAAGTTCCCTTGGGACCTTTAACTGTAACGTAACGTTCTTGAATATTTACTGTTACTTTATTGGGAATCGGAATGGGACGCTTGCCAATGCGAGACATGAATAATTACTCCTTGTACTACCAGACATAACAGAGGATTTCACCGCCAATTCCCTGACGACGAGCTTCGCGGTCTGTCATCACCCCATGAGAGGTAGAAATAATTGCAATACCAATGCCACCAAGGACACGAGGTAAATCTTTTTGTCTTGAGTAAACTCGCAATCCTGGTTTGCTTACTCGTTTGAGAGTGTTAATAATTGGTTGACGATTCTTCCCTTTATATTTAAGGGTAATTACCAAATATTTTTTGATGCCTTCACCTGATTCTTCGTAGCCATCTATAAATCCTTCACTAGCAAGAACTTGCGCGATGCTACGAGTCATGTTGGTTGCCGGTACTTGGGTAGTTGGATGCTTGACCATACAGGCATTACGAATGCGAGTCAGCATATCTGAGATAGTATCGTTTGCCGCCATTATTACTTACTTTTAGTCTCCTGATACTAAGGATTAATTATTGCGGAAGGGCATTCCCATTTCTTTGAGTAATGCGCGACCTTCTTCATCAGTATTAGCCGTTGTAATGATCGAGATATCCATGCCTCGAATTTGGTCAATACTGTCATAGTCTATTTCTGGAAAAATTAATTGTTCTCTGACACCAAGACTATAGTTACCTCTACCATCAAAACTTTTGGGACTGACACCACGAAAGTCTCGAATCCGAGGTAAGGCTAAATTAATCAAACGATCAAGGAAAGCATACATTCGTTCTCCTCGTAAAGTAACCATGACCCCTACAGGCATTCCTTTACGAATTTTGAATCCTGCGATCGCTTTTTTGGCTCTAGTAACTACTGGTTTTTGTCCAGTAATCACACCTAACTCATTAATAGAGGATTCAAGAGCTTTAGCGTTTTGAGATGCTTCTCCTAAACCACGATTAACAACTACTTTGATTACTTTAGGAACTTGATGAATATTCTGATAATCAAATTGCTGTTGAAGCTTAGGTACGATTTGTTCTTGGTAAGTTGTTTTGAGTTTTTGTACCATTTTGTTTACTTACTTTCCTTTCCCTGGGCTTGGTCAGGGGTAGTTATGATTTAAATATGACCACTTTAAGAAAGATTATTGGTAACTGAAGCAATTAATCGATAATTTCTCCAGTTTTTTTGAGCATACGTACTTTGCGACCATCTTCGGTGAAAGTGTAGCAAACTCGACTAGCAACTTTCTCTTTAGTGGAGTAAAGCATGACGTTAGAACTATGAATAGGAGCTTCAAAGGTAGCAATTTGACCTGATTCTCCTTCTTGTTGAGCTTTAACGTGTTTAGTTCTAATGTTGACTCCTTTAATCACCACTTGACTCGATTGGGGTATTGCTTGTAGAACTTCGCCTACTTTGCCTTTATCGCGACCAGAGATGACTTGAACAGTATCACCTTTTTTGACATGCATTTTGGGGTTTTTAACCTGATTTTTTGAATTTGCCATCAGATTACCTCCGGAGCCAGAGAAACAATTTTAGTAAAGTTTTTATCTCTTAGTTCTCGTGCTACTGGTCCAAACACACGAGTTCCTCTAGGATTACCATCGTTGTTGATAATTACAGCAGCATTATCATCAAAGCGAATACTCATACCGCTTTCGCGTCGTAAAGATTGCTTCGTACGAACAATAACCGCTCTAACGATATCTGATTTTTTGACTGCCATATTGGGAATGGCATCTTTGACAACGGCAATGATCACATCACCGATGCCACCATAACGACAATTACCAGTTCCAAGCACCCGCAAACACATCAGCTTACGAGCACCACTGTTATCGGCAACATTGAGATAGGTTTGTTGTTGTATCACGGTCTGAATCTCTTCTAGTTTGAGAAAAAAGATTAATCTTTTGCTTCAAGAATTTCAGCGATCGCCCACCTCTTAGTACGGCTGAGAGGTCTAGTTTCGCGAATTTTTACGCGATCGCCAATTTTACATTGATTATTTTCGTCGTGTACTTTATATTTTTGGGTTTTAACAACGATTTTGCCGTATTTTGGATGAGGAGAGCGGTTTTCTATGGCAACAACGACGGTTTTATCCATTTTGTCGCTTACCACTAATCCAACTCTTTCTTTGACTGCCATAATTTAATTTACTCCTCTGTCGCAGCTTTGAGTTGACGTTCTCGCTCAACAGTTAGTAATTGAGCCAGACGATGTTTAGTATGTTTAAATAAATGAGGTTTTTCTAAACGGCGAGTTGCTTGTTCTAGTCTTAATTGAAAAAGTTCTCGTTTAGCTGCCAAAACTTCCTCAGCTAATTCTTCTTCGCTTAATTTCCTAGCCTCTTCTATACTTGGAAATGCCATAGTTTAGACTAACTCCTCTTCGCGAGTAATAAACTTGGTTTTAATTGGTAGCTTTTGAGCAGCTAAACGCATTGCCTCGCGGGCTACTTCTTCAGAAACACCAGCCATTTCAAACATAATTCGTCCTGGTTTGACTACGGCTACCCAATATTCGGGAGAGCCTTTACCAGAACCCATACGAGTCTCAGCAGGGCGCATGGTTACTGGTTTATCTGGAAAAATGCGAATCCAGATTTTACCACCACGACGAACATAACGAGTCATTGCTCGTCGAGCTGCCTCGATTTGACGAGAAGTAATCCAACAAGGTTCTGTAGCTTGAAGAGCAAAGTCACCAAAGTTAATGGTACTGCCTCGATAAGCCATGCCTCTCATCCGCCCACGTTGCTGTTTGCGAAATTTGGTTCTTTTAGGACTTAACATAGTTGGTCTCTAGCTATTATTGTTTGGTCGATTTTGAGTCAATTATGCTAGTGGTTGCAATCGGGTTGACTATTCTGAACGGTCTTCAAATTTCTGACGACGACGTTGGCGACGGGGAGCTTGATTAGGAACAGCAGCAGGAATATCTTCCTGTCCTGGAATAATTTCCCCTTTAAATACCCAAACTTTGACCCCTAAAATTCCGTAGATAGTCAAAGCTGTGCGATAAGCATAGTCAATATCGGCTCTAAGAGTATGTAAAGGAACTCTACCTTCCCTTACCCATTCTGTACGAGCAATTTCGGCTCCATTGAGACGACCACTAACTTGAATTTTAATTCCTTGGACTTCTGCTCGTTGAGCTCTTTGAATTGCTTGACGAACAACTCTACGGAAAGAAACTCTTCGTTCAAGTTGCTGAGTAATGTATTCAGCAATTAAAGCTGCATCAGCGTCAACTCTAGCTACTTCAATTACATTAATTCGGATCTGACGGTTATTACCAACTGCTTCTTGTAATTCAGTACGTAATTTCTCAATTCCAGTACCACCACGACCAACTACAACACCAGGTCTAGCAGTATGAATTGCCAAATCAATCTGGTCAGCTTTGCGCTCAATTCTGATTTGAGAAATGCCTGCATTATTTAACTCTTTGGCTAAATAATTTCTAATCAGATGGTCTTCTTGAAGTAATTCTGGATAACGTTTGGTGTCGGCATACCAGCAAGACTGGTGGTCTTTAGTAATACCTAAACGAAATCCAACTGGATGTATTTTCTGTCCCACAAATATTTCCTCGTCAAGACTTGATTGAACTATGGCGCGGTCGCTTCAGGAGCAACGACTACAGTAATATGACAGGTAGGCTTACGAATTTGATAAGCACGACCTTGAGCTCTGGGACGGTATCGCTTAAAAGCAGGACCGCCATCTGCATAAGCTTGACTTACAATCAAGCTGCTAGGATCTAGTCCAGCGTTGTGTTCAGCATTAGCAACAGCAGAACGCAATACCTTGAGGATTGGTTCACAAGCTTTGTAAGGCATAAATTCGAGAATAATCAATGCTTCTCGATATTGACGACCGCGAATTTGATCTAAGACTCGCCTAACTTTATAAGGAGACATTCGGACATAGCGAGCGATCGCTTTTACTTCGTTGTTACTATCTATCGCCATAATTTGCTCTACATGATTAATTATCTTTATCGGCGAGCTTTTTTATCGCTCTTAGCATGACCTCGAAATGTACGAGTAGGAGCAAATTCTCCTAATTTATGTCCAACCATTTGATCGCTCACAAAAACTGGTACGTGCTGACGACCATTGTGAACTGCAATAGTATGACCTACCATTTGAGGCAAAATAGTAGAAGCTCGCGACCAAGTTTTAATAACTTCTTTTTTGTTTTGCTCGTTTAGCTTTTCAATTTTTGTAAGCAAGCTATCTGCAATAAAAGGACCTTTTTTTAATGAACGACCCATAATTTTTCCAAGTGAAGAATAACTATCTTTAACGGCGACGACGAACAATTAATTTATTGCTAGGTTTGTTGCGCTTGCGAGTTTTAACTCCTAATGCCGGTTTACCCCAAGGTGTTACTGGACCACTTCTACCAATGGGAGCGCGTCCTTCTCCACCTCCGTGGGGGTGGTCTACAGGGTTCATCGCACTACCTCTAACCTCTGGTCTTTTACCAAGATGACGAGTACGTCCTGCTTTTCCTAGTTTGATGTTTCTAGCTTCGGCGTTACCTACTTGCCCAATGGTAGCGTAACATTCTTTACGAACCATTCTTACTTCTTTAGATGGCAGTCCAATGGTGACGTAATCTCCTTCTTTTGCCATTACTTTGGCAGCAGTTCCAGCAGCACGAACTATTTGTCCACCTCTGCCGACTCTAAGTTCTACGTTATGAACTGTTTCTCCTAAAGGAATTTTGCTTAAAGGTAAAGCATTACCAATTTCGATGGGAGCATCAGCCCCAGACATAATTGTCATGCCTACTTTGATCCCAGCAGGTGCAAGAATATAACGTTTTTCGCCATCTTCATACTGCACTAAAGCAATGCGAGCATTACGATTGGGGTCATATTCAATGGCAATAATTTCTGCGTTGATATTATATTTATCTCTCTTAAAATCAATTTGACGATAGAGACGTTTGTGTCCACCACCACGGCGACGACTAGTAATTACGCCACGATTATTACGACCTTTGGCTCTATGTTTATATTTAGTTAGAGACTTTTCGGGTTTAGTCTTGGTAATCTCAGCAAAATCTGAAACTGTAGCTTGACGAGTTCCAGGAGTGTATGGTCTAAATGAACGAATACCCATAATCAAATTTTGGATTTAGGACTTGCGCAAAAGCATTTCGGCTATTTTTCCCTGTTCAAGTTTATACTTCAGGGAACAGAGTAATTGAATCTCCTTCTTGTAAGGTAATAATTGCTCTTTTGTACTGAGGTTTATAGCCTAGAAATCTACCTACTCGACGTTTTCTCCGAGGTAAACGAAGAGTATTAACCTTAGTTACAGTGACATCAAATAAACTTTCTATCGCTGCTTTAATTTCTGGTTTAGTAGCTTTAGGCAAAACATCAAATACATATTTGTTTTGCTCCATTAACAAAGTTGCCTTTTCTGTCACAATCGGTTTGATTGTTAAATCGGCCAAATAGCGAGGATTATAGTTAGTCACGATATACCTCCTGGATTTGCTCTAAAGCATCAGTAGTCGCAACAATTTTATTAGCTTCTAAGATGTCGTAGATATTCAAGTTAGTTGCTTTAAGCAGTTTAAGATTGCTAAGATTACGCACCGAAAGATAAACGTTTTCGTCAATCTCAGTTACAATCAACAAAACTTTGGCTTCTGCTTCTACGCCCCATCTTGCCAAAGCTGTAACAACTTCTTTGGTTTTGGGACGAGCAAGTTGCTCGGCAAAATTTTCTACTACTATTAAATCTTCGGCTCGACTAGTAAAAGCGGTTCTTAAAGCCAAACGCCTTTCTTTGCGGTTCATCTTGACACTAAAGTCTTTTGGTTTCGGTCCAAAGATGACACCACCACCACGCCACAGAGGAGAACGAATTGAACCAGCCCGAGCGCGCCCAGTTCCTTTTTGTCGCCAAGGTTTGCGACCACCGCCTCTTACTTCTGCTCTAGTTTTACTAGAGGCAGTACCTTGGCGGGCGTTATTCATTTGTCTCACTAAAGCTCGATGAACAATATGAGACGCATTTTCTTCTCTAGCTACTTTTAATTCTAGGGTTGCCTCGCCGACATTTTCCCCTTGCCAGTTTTTGACTATACAATTAACCATAATTGTGAGTGGTTATTTTTTTCCGACGATATTACTTGGAGCAATACTTAACAATGCTCCTGCTTTTCCAGGAACGGCTCCTTTGATAAGTAGAAGATTTTTTTCAGAATCTATTTCTACTACCGTAAGCTTACGAATGGTTACTTGACTAGCACCATAACGACCTGCCATCCTTTTTCCAGGATAAACACGACCAGGAGTAGTTCCTGCACCAGTTGAACCAGGTAAACGGTGATTTTTTGAGCCGTGAGACATCGACCCGCGTTTGAAGTTATGACGTTTTTGATAACCAGCAAAGCCTCTACCAATGGTAGTACCAGTTACATCAACGATTTCTCCAGCACTAAAAAGCTCGGCGTTAATTGATTGACCAAGCTCAAAAGAAGAAACATCATCGATTTGATATTCTTTGAGATGGCGTAAAGGCGTAGCTCCAGATTTCTTTAAATGACCTAACTCAGGTTTGTTTAAAGCCTTTTCTTTTACTTCTCCATATCCAATTTGAATGGAGTTGTAGCCATCTGTTGCTTTGGTTTTAATTTGAGTAATGACACAAGGACCAGCTTGAACAACGGTAATGGGGATGGCACTACCCGTTTCCTTGTCAAATATTTGGGTCATGCCCAGTTTTGTGCCGAGAATGCCGACAGCCACAGAATTTAGCCCCTTTTTTTACTAAACAACAGTTTAATAGTTGAGCCAAGGTGACGACTCAATTTTGCTACTGTATTGACAGTGATGGAGGGTGAACTAAGTTCCACATTTCCAGTCACTGTATTGACAAAAAAAACATCTTGTTTACCTAAACTTTTTTTTACCCTTAGATAAAAATTATTCGGGTACATAGCCAACCGCCATTAACAAGATGTATAGCAGCAATCTTTTAATATAGGTATTTTGAGCTAAGATTTACTACCAGATTTTTGGATTTTATTCCCATCAATCTAGATTTATATTTACCTTTGACCCGAAAGACTTAAAGAATTAGCTCTTCAGTATCTTGAGGAGGTAAAAGATGATGTGTTTTTTTGTCAATATTACTGCTCAAGTTTTAACTTTTAACAGTAATTTATTTTTAATACTAGCTAGACCAAGCAGTTAGCCATTAAAATTTAACTAAGTTGCTTTGATTGTCTGAGAGCTAATATTTTTGTGTGAGCTAAATTCATAAAAGTAAATTTAGTCACGATCAGACATTATAAACGATAGCGAGTTGTTTTTGCAAGAAAGGATTCGCTAATACTTGAACAAGTTTTAAAATATATAATCAATCAGGAATCAAAATAAGTATTTATAACAATAGTAAGTAATATGGCACTGATTACCACTGGAAAGTCATTTATCCGCGCTCTAGAGAAATCAGGAGCTTTAGGCTTATATGTTCCATTAGAGGGTGGCTCTGAAGGAAGATATCAAAGGCGTTTGAGGGCTGCTGGCTATCATACAATTAATTTGAGTGCTAGGGGATTGGGCGATTTGGATGCGTATTTAATGAGAGTTCACGGTGTTCGTCCACCTCATTTAGGGAAAAAAACCATTGGACAAGAAGCTGCTGTAGGTCATATTTATTATGTACCTCCTGTTGCAAGTTATCAGTTGGAAGAATTACCAGATAATTCTAAAGGGTTGGTACTGTGGATTATGGAAGGAAATATTTTATCTCGTCAAGAGATTGAATACTTGATTAATTTACCAAAAATTGAGCCTCGGATTAAAGTAGCTTTAGAGTTAGGAGGAGAGCGTTATTTTAACTGGAAACCTTTATCAGAAACTTTAATAGCAGCTTAGTTTGGCTTTCTACTTAAGCAAGGGCTAATAATTAAATACCATTAATTGATTGTACCCTTGCTTAAATAATGATTGTTGTTTGAAGCTTGGGCAAATTGATAATGAACGAAATGGATGAATTACTCGCTCAAATTAAAACAGAATATCAAGAAAACGAAGAAACTCAATCGTTGGGTGACAATGTAAGTTCGTCAGTGCGATCGCATAAAGAACTAAAAAGCAACCCTACGCCAGCTTTAGTGAATTCACCAGCAGAAGCATTATTAGACGCTTTATTAGCAGAAGTAGATCAACAATCAGATCAATCTGAACTATCTCAGAAAAATAATTTTTCTAAACAAATCTCTTCGCCATCATTGCCTCAATCAACTAATAAACATGATTTAATCAGTCAACTACAACAAGAATATCAAGCCAAAGAGCAAAAAGAGCAAGAGTTACAGCAGCAAGAACAACTACGTCAACAAAAACAACAAGAGCAAAAAGAGCAGAGACGAAAAGAGGCATTAAAAGAAAAAGCTCAACAGTGGCTCAAAAAATTAGAACCTAATTCTGAAGAAGGTTTGTGGTTTGAAGAGTTTGCTTATAATTATGAATCGAAATTAGTAGCAGCAATGGATTATTTGACTGCTCTTGATGAAGTTCATTTTCATCATTAAAATTATCTTTTCAAAAAATTTAAGGCAATAGGCTTGACATCATCCCAATATGTAGTGTTATTATTACCTATGCTGTCAACTAAGCAATCAATTCTTTATGCGGGTATAGTTTAGTGGTAAAACCTTAGCCTTCCAAGCTAATGATGGGGGTTCGATTCCCCCTACCCGCTCTTGAGATCAAACTCCCACTAACCTTGTCATTTAAGGTTTTACCAACCTCACTAACTACTAACTGATCGCAACTTGATCTTTTACTACGACCACTTGACACCCAAATCAAGCTACTTCATCAACTCTTTAAATTAAGGTCTAATCTGTGAACATATAGTAAAAATGACCAAATCTAAGAACTTGGTTAAATCTAGCAGAAAGGAATCTGCATTTGTATATGATAGGATATTTGACTAAGCTCTTAATTTATGAGCTAAAATTTGGGGATGTCTTGTCCCCTATGCCAAAAAATTCCCCGCTAGAAGAGCGATCGCTTTCACCGAGTTTATCATACCTTGATTAACCAACGCTGATTTTTTAATATACTTTAGCTTCCAAAGATTTAAGATATTCAGTATTAACTCCTGACTCTCTTACCAAAGCTATTTTGCCAGTGCGAGCAACTTCACGAATACCAAACTTATTAAGCATCTGAATGATCGCAACCATTTTACCAGGATCGCCCACAACCTCTACAGTAACAGTATCTTCAGACATATCAACAATCCGAGCGCGGAAAATATGAGCAATTTGAATAACCTCTGCTCTTCCAGAAGCAGGAGCATTAACTTTAACCAACATTAACTCGCGTTCGACACTAGGAACTTGAGTGATATCTTGTACTTTAAGAACGTTAATCAGTTTATATAATTGTTTAATTAATTGTTCAATAATGCGATCATCTCCTGGTACTACCATCGTAATCCTAGAGATACCTACTTGTTCCGCTGGTCCAACTGCTAAACTTTCAATATTAAAACCACGACGGGCAAATAAACCTGCAATCCGAGTTAAAACTCCTGCTTCGTCTTCTACTAAAACTGAGATTGTATGTTTCATCTGAAAATCAAACTAAAAAATTAATCGTTCCGTTCTATTCTATATATCTTAATATCTTAATTTAGGAAAACACTTCTCTAGAAATTATTTAATGTCTTCCTGAACTACGGGAAAATGGTGACTTAACCAATCTAATAAAATTTGGTTAAATTGCTCAGGACACTCATCGTGAGGACAATGACCAACTTGTTCTAAAGCTATTAAGTTGAGATTCTGATTGAGAGGAGCAATGTTAGCAGCTAAAGCAAAAGGAATCATGCGGTCTTGACGACCCCAAACTAAGAGAATAGGAATATTCAATCGAGGTAAAATTTCTGTAACAGCAGGAGCAAATTGAGGTCTTCTAATGCGTTGAAAAAGACGGTAAAAGGTTTGAGCAGCCCCTTCATCATAAGCAGGATTAGATAGTATAGCAACTAATTCATCATCGATCGCATTTTGAGCGCAATAAGCAACTCCAGCCCAACGACGAATTGTAGTAGGTTGTCTTACAAATTTAAAAATAGTGTTGATTAGCCAAGGGGAAGCTACCAAATTTTCTATTCCTGTAACTATTGGTTGAAGAGGACGAGGAATTGCTGCTTGACGGAGAGATACATCGGGCAAACTGAGCATTACCAAACCCGTAACCATTTCGGGATAAGTAGCTGCTGCGGTCAAACAAACCAAAGAACCGATGGAGTTACCGACTAAAACTACAGGTTGAGCTATAAAAGTTTGCCAAAAATCATGAAGTTGTTCTACCCAAAGATTAATGCTGTAGTCAACTGAAGCTTTACGAGATGCGCCAAAACCTAAAAGGTCTAAGGCATAAACTGTTTGGTGTTGACTCAAAACAGGAAGATTGAATCGCCAGTGTTCGATACTAGCACCAAAACCATGAACCAAAATCAGAGGTGTATTGCCAACAAAATTATTTCTGAAATAAGAGTAGCGAGTTTGCCAACCACGCCAAACCCAGTCTCTTTGATTTCCAATTCGTTGTGACCAATTGATAGTTATCGTCAAAGTAAACTTTAATTTAAAATTATTTACATTATGATAATTTTATCGCTCAAAGTCTATCTACTCATAGCTTGATAGTTGAATGCATCGTAGGTTAAATTGGAAATTAAACCTAAATTAATAATTTGGTTTTTGACAAAATTAGTACAATGTCAAGTAAATATATTTTATCTATTTTTTAGTTAACTAAACCAAAAGAAACAATCGACATACGCCTGTGAGAGAAAAAAGACGCAAC
This sequence comes from Stanieria cyanosphaera PCC 7437, assembly GCF_000317575.1. Lineage (NCBI taxonomy): Bacteria > Bacillati > Cyanobacteriota > Cyanophyceae > Pleurocapsales > Dermocarpellaceae > Stanieria > Stanieria cyanosphaera. Next base: position 4,589,705 of record NC_019748.1, read on the forward strand.
GATCGCGATCTAGCTAAAATCAACGAAAGAATACGTTTTCCTAAAATTCGTGTTATTGACAGTGATGGTTCTCAACTGGGAATTATTACGCCTCAAGAAGCCTTAACCAGGGCTGAAGAACAGAATCTAGATCTAGTTCTAGTCAGCGAAACAGCAGATCCCCCTGTCTGTAAAATCATGGATTATGGCAAGTATAAATACGAACAGGATAAAAAATTAAAAGAAGCCAAGAAAAAACAGCACAATGCTGATGTTAAAGAAGTAAAGATGCGTTACAAAATTGAAGAACACGATTACAATGTGCGCGTCAAAAATGCTGAACGTTTCCTCAAATCAGGAGATAAAGTTAAAGCAACAGTTAGTTTCCGAGGCAGAGAAATTCAACACGCGGATTTAGCCGAAGAACTACTCAAACGCATGGCAACTGATTTGGAATCTGTAGCCGAAGTGCAACAGGCACCAAAACGAGAAGGTCGTAACATGATGATGTTGCTATCTCCTAAAAAATAAAATTGGTTATTTTTAGGGGCGCACGGTGTGCGCCCGACTTGTTAAACAAAATTAGCAATTGCTTCTGCTGTGATTTTTGGCTGTTCTAGATGGGGAACATGACCACAATTAGGAATCCAGACTAATTCACTGTTAGGAAGCAGTTGCTTAAATCTAGGAGCATCTTTAGTGCCAAGAATTCGGTCATTTTCTCCCCAAATAATCAGTGTTGGTTGCTCAAGTTGATTGAGTTGAGTTGCAAAAGAGCCGTAACCACCACTTTTGGTAAATTTAATTAAAGCCTGATGCCAATTAACAGATTGCAGATGTAAAGCAGCACAAATTTGAGCATCTAAAGAAGCATAGCTTTTGTCATAGTAAGCAGACCTACTAATATTTTGACGAATTTTAGGATTGCGAAGAAATTCGGCAGCAAAATAATCTAATGGTGAAAACATAAATTTACCAATTGCAGGAGGATTTGTTAAACCTGCACTGTCGATCAAAATTAATTTGCTGACTATTTCTGGATAGTTAAGTGTAAAATCGATTGCAACTGCACCTCCCATCGAAGCACCTACGAGAATGATTGGTTGTTCAATCAAAGTTTTCCAAAAATAGTAGAGATGAGTTCTGATTTGAGTACTACTAAAGTTTAAATCTATTGGTCTTTCAGTAAAACCAAAACCTAATAAATCTACTGCCCAAGTCGTTTGTTGTTGTGCAAGTAAGGGAAAAAGACGGCGAAATTCTAATAAAGAACTATCAAAACCATGTAAGAGTACAATAGGTGTACCGCCATTACCAGCTTGAACATAAGCGGTAGGAATTTTTAGAGGGCTTAAAGGAGTTAAAATTGAATGTTGTTGAATTTGTTTAGCGAATTCAATCGAGCTTGCTTCGGTAAGATGATTAACTTGAGTGGGAAGAAAATCAGGAAACATTAAATCTTAAATTAGAGAGAGGATTCTAAAACTAAAAATAACAAAATTAATGGTTTTTGCTTATTCTCGTAGAATTTATCTAGCTGATACAGATGCTGCTGGAGTGGTTTATTTTGCTAGCCTCATGAGTATCTGTCACCAAGCTTATGAAGAATCTTTGGCAATGGGGGGAATTAGTTTACAAGATTTCTTAGCAGACTCTTCTGTAGCAATACCAATTGTTCATAGTGAAATGAGTTTTTTTCGGCCGATTTTTTGTGGAGATAAAATCACAATTAATTTAACAGCAAAACAATTAAACAAACCAGAATTTGCGATCGCATATCAAATTGTTGCTTCTGAAAAAAAGTTAGCCCAAGGAAGCACCCGTCACGTTTGTATCAATCCTAAAACTAGAATCAAAATTCCTTTACCAGAAAATATCATTCAGTGGCTTAAGCTGGTTGCTGAGGAAGATAGCAGAGGAAAGGATAACCCAAAAATTAAGAGTTAAGATCGATAAGTTTTTGATTATTCTTAGAATTGGGAGAATAACGAGTGGTGCATTGGCTAAAATTTCTGAGTGTCAGCCTATTGATTTGGGTAATCAATACTCCTTTAGCTGCACAAAATTCACAACCAGACTCTAAGCCTCAAACACCCAGAATTGACGTACCTCCAGAAATTATCAAAGATAGCCCTGTCTTACAACGCTGGTTAAAACAAGTACCCAATGTACTAGAAGATATTCGTCAAGAGCCTAGTTTTCGTACTCGTTTACAGTTGGGTTTTGTGTTATTCCCTTCTACAGATGATGCAGCAGGAGTTAATCTTGCGATCAAAGATATTTTTTTAGGGCGTAGTGGTTTAACTCTAAGTGCTGACTATCAAGCTTCCTTGAATGGCAATCGCACTGCGGTTGGAACAAATGTACATTATTTTCTGTTTCCTCTTGGTAGCTATGTTAATCTTGCTCCTTTAGTTGGTTATCGTTACATTAAAAGCAATGATTATTTTACTGATGGTGTCAATTTGGGTTTACGTTTGATTTTCGCTTTATCCCGTAGTGGCGCGGCCGATTTTTCTCTTTCCCAAAGTTTTATTGCTCCTGGTAGTAACGAAGAAGTAGGAATTACTAATCTTTCAGTTGGTTATGCTGTTGCACCCCAACTTCGTTTATCCACTGAGATTGAAAAACAAAACTCCCGTCAAGATCACGAGAGCAGAGTAGGAATTAATTTGGAATGGATGTTTTAACAGTAGGGACAATTCATGAATTGTCTCTACTACGTCTCTACAATTATCAGTTATCAATTTGTTCTATTTCAATGGAATTATTAGATTGAAATCTAGAGCGCAAGCGACCACATCCAAATAAACCACCGATAATAAACAAACCCAAAGTAGGAGAAAATTCAAAAGGAACTTGTTGTACATTAAAGTTGTCAACTAACAAAGCCGAACTATTACTTACTCCATCAACATCTATCACACCAAACCCAACTCGATAAGTTCCAGGTGTTAGAGTTAAATTACTTGAAGTATAAGCTGCATAAGGATCGGTATTAGTGGCAAAATCTGTATCATTAGAATCTAAAGTAGGGATATTACCTGTACTATCTTCTAAAACAAATACCTGTTCATATCCCGAACTGCTGGTAATTGATATAAATCCATAATCTTTATTACCTAAATCTCCCGCGCCGTCATTAGTCAAAAAATCCCAATTGAATTTGATAAAAAAATCAATTGGGTCGCCATCATTACCAATTGTTATATCTTGATAAATAGCAGAACCTTCTTTGGGTGTACGTCTTAAAACGGGATTCCCATTAGTACCATCGTAAGTAACACCGCCAATTTTTCGGTAAATCGAAAAAGCGTTATCCGACAAACCCAAAATACTCTGCAAATTATTGGTATTTTCTAAACTTGCGCTAATTTGATCCTCACCCGATACATTAAAAGTTCCTACGGGAGTAGGAGAGTCATCATTGCGAGGTAATGTATCACCATCATCATCCAAACATTCTCCTGTCTGAATCGTATTAGGACAAGCAGTAGTAATTACCGCTTGGTTTGCATTATAAGGAGCGACACTACTATAGGTTCCTTGAAGGCTAATATTACCTGCTCCCTCCCAGCCATCACCAAATCCATTACTAAAATCAACAGGCTCTTCAAAATCTCCATTAGAAAAAGTTACAGAATAAGCTTGAGTAGGACTAACAATAATAATGTTAGTTAGACCAAGAAAACTAGCAATGCTGGTAATACGAATCAAATTTTTCACAGAAATAGACATAAATTTTTCTTTAGACTAAAGGACAAAAACAGAGAAATAATTCCGCTCTAATTTAAATAATGAAATCTCTTGAAGTCTGCAAGTTAGCAACATCAACTCCTCGAAGGAATACTATGTCTTTGTGATACAAATCACCAACAGTTGATTCATCTCCAGCATCAAAATCAATTTGCACAATAGTACTAGCACCATAGGTAGGATGGTTAAATCCTAAAAGTTCCACATAACCTTGAGTGAATGGATCTCCAGTTGTATAGTTAGTAACTTCATCAACCAAAATTTGACTGAGATCAATTTTGTCTTCTCCAGGAGTAAAATCGGTAATTGAATCTAAACCATCACTGGTTTCGTTTAAGAAATAAGTGTCGTTTCCAGTCCCACCAGTTAGAGTATCTTCGCCTTTGTAACCGATGATGACATCATTACCAGGACTAGCAGTAAAGTTTTCAGCACTATCTGTACCTTTTAAAAAGAGTTTATCTATGAAGTCATTACCTGTATCGGATTCACCAGCAGTTAGATCAACAGTGAGGAGATTGTCGTTATCGACATTAGCTGTTTCTAAGTCAGTATCTAAAACACTATCATCAATACTGTCGAGTTCATTAACATCACCATAACCAGCTAAGTTAGTTTGACGAACTTGATAAGTACCAGGAGCAACTCCTGTAAAAGAATAAATACCATTAGAATCGGTAGTAGTAGTAATCGGGTTGCCGTTGCCATCAATAACTGGGTCACCATTATTATCTAATAGTTCGAGGGTGACTCCAGAGAGAGAATTATCTCCGATATTATCATCATCTGCTGCATCGGCTAGTACTTGACCACTAATAGTACCTGTTTGTTCGTCAACGAAGTTGTTACCTGTGCTGTTGCCAGCATTGAGATTAACAGAAATATTATTGAGATTGCCACCATCAATGTCGCTGACATCCAGGTAGCCTGACAGGTTGGTTTGTTTAACTTGATAGTTGCCTGGTGCTAAGTTGGCAAAGCTATAGCTACCATCGGATGCCGTCGTAGTGGTGGTTGGTTGTACTCCTGCTAAAGTTGAGTTACTGTCAATGGAGTTGCCACTGCTATCTAACAACTCGATTGTCACTCCAGATAGTGGGCTATCACCTGTATTGTCGTTGTTGGTGTCTGCTAGTACTGTACCGCTAATGCTGCGGAGTGGTTCGTCGATGAAATCATTTCCGCTATCAGTTTCATTAGCATTAATAGTGACAGGGATCAGATTATCATTGGTGTTAGTGTTGGTAGGAGTATCATCACCAGCATTAGTACTATCTCCATCACTGACGCTGATGTAACCACTTAAGTCAGTTTGTTTGACTTGATAGCTTCCTGGTGTAACATTACTAAAAGTATAATTGCCGTTGCTATCAGTAGTAGTAGTAGTCGCTTGAATTCCTGAAGTATTGGAATCGCTATCAATGGAGTTACCACTACTATCTAACAGTTCGAGGGTGACATTATTTAAGTTGACATCGCCTGTATTGTTGTTGTCGGTGTCGGCTGAAACGTTACCTGAGATTGAACCATACTGTTCGTCAATAAAGTTACGTCCAGTGACTGCTCCACCTGCGGTAACATTAATGTTGGTAATTAAATTGGGGTTACCACCATCGACATCACTAACATCACCATATCCAGTCAGGTTGGTTTGACGAACTTGATAAGTACCAGGAGCAAGATTACTGAAAGTGTAGTTACCGCTAGCATTGGTAGTAGTAGTAGTCGCTTGAATTCCTGCGGTGTTAAGGTCACTATCAATGGAGTTACCACTACTATCTAACAGTTCGAGGGTGACATTATTTAAGTTGACATCGCCTGTATTGTTGTTGTCGGTGTCGGCTGAAACGTTACCTGAGATTGAACCATACTGTTCATCAATAAAGTTACGTCCAGTGACTGCTCCACCTGCGGTAACATTAATGTTGGTAATTAAATTGGGGTTACCACCATCGACATCACTAACATCACCATATCCAGTCAGGTTGGTTTGACGAACTTGATAAGTACCAGGAGCAAGATTACTGAAAGTGTAGTTACCGCTAGCATTGGTAGTAGTAGTAGTCGCTTGAATTCCTGCGGTGTTAAGGTCGCTATCAATGGAGTTACCACTACTATCTAACAGTTCGAGGGTGACATTATTTAAGTTGACATCGCCTGTATTGTTGTTGTCGGTGTCGGCTGAAACGTTACCTGAGATTGAACCATACTGTTCGTCAATAAAGTTACGTCCAGTGACTGCTCCACCTGCGGTAACATTAATGTTGGTAATTAAATTGGGGTTACCACCATCGACATCACTAACATCACCATATCCAGTCAGGTTGGTTTGACGAACTTGATAAGTACCAGGAGCAAGATTACTGAAAGTGTAGTTACCGCTAGCATTGGTAGTAGTAGTAGTCGCTTGAATTCCTGCGGTGTTAAGGTCACTATCAATGGAGTTACCACTACTATCTAACAGTTCGAGGGTGACATTATTTAAGTTGACATCACCTGTATTGTTGTTGTCGGTGTCGGCTGAAACGTTACCTGAGATTGAACCATACTGTTCATCAACGAAATCATTGCCTGTAGAAGAACCTCCTGTCGCCAGAGTTACATCGATGAGGTTATTATTTCCGTTGTTATCGCTATCTTTAACACTGCTATAACCAGCAGGATCGGTTTCAGCGACTTTATAGTTACCTGGTGCTACATTGGTAAAGCTATAATTACCATTGCTATTGGTAGTAGTAGTGGTAGGTTGAATTCCTGTGGTGTTGGGGTCACTATCAATAGGATTGCCATTGCTGTCTAATAACTCGATAGTAACTCCGGAAAGAGGAGTATCTCCAATATCATCATTGTTAGTATCTTTTAAAACTGTACCACTAATAGTTCCTAGTTGTTCGTCAACGAAATTGTTACCGCTATCAACTTCATTCGCTGTTATAGTGACAGGAATTAAATTATCGTTGGTATTAGTGTTAGCAGGAGTGTCATCATTACCGTCTGTGGTGTCTCCATCACTGACACTACCATAACCAGTAGGGTCAGTTTCTTTTATCCGATAGCTTCCTGGGGTAACATTACTAAAAGTGTAATCACCATTGCTATTTGTAGTAGTAGTTGTTGGTTGGACTCCGCTTGTATTAGGGTCGCTATCGATCGCATTACCACTACTATCAAGTAATTCAATAGTAACTCCAGAAAGAGGAGTATCTCCTGTATTATCATTATTGGTGTCTGCCAGCACTCGTCCAGTAATAGTACCGCTAGCATCATCATTCAGGATCGTCCCAACACCCTGAGAGTCGATAATCGTGGCATTAGTAGCATTGGAAAGATTGACAAAGAAGGTTTCATCGGCTTCTGGAGGTGTATCTCCGTTGATAGTTACCGAAATCGTTTTACTGGTTTCGCCACTGGCAAAGGAAAGAGTGCCACTGGTACTGACGTAATCGTTATTAGCGGTAGTAGCAGTGTTGTTGGCAGTAGCGTAATTAACGGTTACTGCGCTGGTAGTCAAACCACTGCGGGTAACTGTAAACGTTAATATTTTAGTACCGCTATTTCCTTCAGTAACACTGACATCATTAATGGCAAGAAGAGCGATATTATCATCATTGAGGATCGTCCCAATTCCCTGAGAATCGATAATTGTGGCATTGGTAGCACTGGAAAGATTGACAAAGAAAGTTTCGTTAGGTTCTACGGTAGTGTCGCCAGTAACATTGACAGTGAGAGTTTTAGTGGTTTCGCCAGGGGCAAAAGTTACTGTACCAGTGGCAGAAGTATAATCGCTATTAGCTATAGTAGCAGTGCCGTTGGCAGTAGCATAATTGACGCTTACGGTTTGACTGCTGGCATTACTCAAACTGACAGTAAAATTAAATTGCTTAGTATTGCTGTTTCCTTCAGTAAGACTGACATCGCTAATGGAAATGCTGGGAGTTGGATCATCATCAGTAATCGTACCCGTTCCTGTATCGCTGGTGTTACCAACGCTACCACTAACGACACTCTTGACTCCGAGAATAAAAGTTTCATTGGGTTCGTCTGTTGAATCGGAAACAGAATTAATTCGTACTTTAATGTTGGTGTTCCCGGCAGGAATAGTTACCCGACTACCGTTAGTGCCACCTGCTGCAATCCAATTTGTACCGCCATCAGTACTATATTCAAAGCCATTAATTTCGTAGTCGCTGATTCCTGTAGCCGTGCCGTCAGTAGTAGCTAAGTCGAGAATGATATCGCTAGTGCTAGCAGTAGAGAGACTGACATCAAATACTAGTAAATTGCCTTCGGTTGCTGTAGCATCGCCAATAATGACATTGGGAACAGTACCATTGTTGAGGTTGAGGGTAGTACTAGCAGTATCAGTAACGGTATTTTCGTAACCTTCTTTGGCAGTAACATTAAGAGTATAGTTTCCTATTGTACTTGGAGGAGTCCAAGCATATTCGTAAATCCTTTTTCCATCGGTGGTAGTGTCAACATCGCTGGTACTGGTGAGGTTAATAGTACTTAGATTATTGTTATTAGGATCGGTGATATTTATAGCTAGTCCTGTAATATCATAATCACCAAAGGGGTCTTTTACTTGGACGCGCAGATATACGGTATTTCCGTTGGAAGCAGCATTAACTAGATTACCTCCACCATTAGCATAGGAATTATCGTAGATACCAATAGAGGTAATATCAATAACGCTTCTGGTAGCTAAATCGATCTTGGAAGGATAAGTATTGCTATCGGAAAGAACAGTAAAATTGAGATTAGATTGATTGTTGGTAATGTTTAAACTGACATCTTGTCCAGTAGGAATAGTAACATTGTTGTTAAGAGTACCCGTCCAAGTAACTAAGTAGACTCCGCCTCCTTGTGAAACAACAGAAGTGGGGTTACTAAGGTTAAGTAAAGTTCCAGAGTCATAAGTAACAGTGGCAGCAATATTGGAACTAATACTAGGCGTACCAGTACTAGCATTAATATAAGCACTAACAGTAACTGGTTTACCAGAAGGCATCTCAAAATCTGATTTCATTGAGATGGACTGGTTGAATGTGGTACTAATGATACCAGCATTAATATTAAAATTGTCAAAATAAGCTATGTCATTGGCTTCGTTCCAGTTACCAGAATTATTTTGAATCTTAATGGTTGTGTCGTTAGAAATGTAACTAGAAATATCAAAAGTAGCACTATTACTAGTAGTCCCTGTATAAGTACCTAAAACTGTGAATGTACCAGTAGACGAATTAGAGATTAAGACTTGGATTGATTCTTCTAGACTAGATGTTTGCCAGTCATAACTTAAAGTAGCTTTGGAATGACCACTTAAGTTAACACTGCGTTGAATGGCATCAGTAGTACCAGCTTGTAAAAATTGCAGCCTTTGGGTATTAACACGAATTTGTCCACCAGTGGCAGTATTATCATCGCTACTCTCACTCCAAGCAGCTTTCCAGCCTGTTCCACCTGTATAGTTACCAGTACTAAAATTATCGCTAGCAACACTAGTAATACCTAGATTACTACTTGTAGACGTGGTAGTATCGTTAGTAGTAACAGGATTGATGCGGTCTAAATCACTAACGCCGGATAGATAGAGAGTTTTGGTTTGGGTAGGAATGTCAACGGGAGCATTAACCGCAATAGTTAAACTATTCTCATCGGAATCGACTGCTGCGGAGTTGGTGATGCCAGCTAAATTTCCATCGTAGGGGTTGTTAACCAACATCCGGAAAGTAACACTCGCAGAACCTCCTACAGGAACGTTACCAATGTTTAGACCGTCATCAATATTATTAAAAATATTGTCATCATCGAAGGGAAAAGTCGTACCAGAGGTATCATCACCAATGTTAGTACCGTCTATTTTGGTACTACTACTTATATAAGTAGTGCCTTTAGGAATGATATCACTGACATTGACATTGCCCAGAACGACTACACCATCGTTTTTGATATTAATAGTAAATTCAATGGTGTCTCCAGGATCGACATTACCGTCATTGTTAACATCATTAACTAAAGCAAATTCTTTCCAAGAGTAGGCAATGGGTAAAGGTAGAATTTCTGTACCTAAATCTAGGGAAGTTCCTCCCGTATCTGCGTTGGCATCTTGTCCCCAAGCACCTGCCAAATTTGTACCATCAACGGTGTAGACTCTAATTCCCGATTGGTCGAAGTCATTGTTTTTGGTATCGGTAATTTGAATTGTTTGTAACGTGCCAAGGTTGAAGCTCGCATCGTACTTAGTACCATTGATATCGGTATTGAGAGCTACACCATCTCCGTCGTAATCGACATAAATGGTTGTGGGAGCAGTTGCCATTACCCAAAGAGGATTACCGTTGTGATTTTTAGCACCGTTACCGGGAGCCCAACCAACCTGTATGATAGGTGTCAAATTTTCTTCGGGAATGAGACTAAAACCCCAATCGTGTGCGCTATTTTCACTATCAAAAGCTGTGGTAGCAAAAAAGGTATCGTTAATGTTGGTAGTATAAAAATACGCCCCAGAATTAGTAGTTAGACGATGACGGACAGATGTTCCCGCCGGAACAGAAACATCTGTCGTACCTTGTTGAGTTTGAGCCTTAACGGTAATAGAACCGCTAGTAGCAGGGTTGTAGAGATAAACATCAGTTGGTTTTCCTGATACTACCGTTCCTACTGGAGTATAGTAACTGTTGCCCCATTGATTTGTAGGAACAAGAGTATAGGCACGTGTAGCATAGGTAGAACCAATGTCACCTGTTAGTAGGTGAGCTTGGATTGGGTTAGAGCCAGTAACCTGTGTACCAACAAGAACTCCGCCATTAAGAAAATAGCTTTGACCCTCGTTAATGGTAGTAGTTATAGTACCATCGGCAACGTTATCTCCAGTAGTGTCTGCACCGGTAATGGTCAGAGTGGTATTATTTTTTGCGGCGGTAACAAACAGAGCAGTATATTCAAAGTTTACGGAAGAGGAAAAGTTTTCTCCGACAGGTACTTTATATGAAGTACCCCATTTACTAGTGTCGTAAACGTTAACTGATTCCGCAATCAGAGTTCCGCTAGCACCCGTACTACTATTCTGTGTAGGCCAATAGGGACGAGAAATAACAATGGCTTTAGATGCGCCAATTTTATCTTCGCCATCATAGTCAACGACACTGCTAGTAGTCGAAGGATTAACACTATTTGTTAAACTGATGATGTTTCCTGCTTTAAGTACATCTGTAGTGTATCCTGGTGCAATGCCATTACTAGGATCGTTGTCGCCCCAAATTTGCGTATTGCTTTGGGTGGGGTTACTAAGATTAGATTCGTAACCATTTTCCCAATGGTCGTAGTAAATAATAGTATTGTTAGTGGAAACCGTGATGGAAATTACGGTATTAATATCAGTTGCTGAGTTAAAATTCGATGTTGTATTAGTAGCAACTGCTTTAATTGCAGTTAAAATATCTGCTTCTTTTTTGGGAATATAGAAAAACTGTACGGCGGGGTTAGAGTCGGTGAAGTGATGGGTTGCTACTTCGCCTGAATTTAAACCAGTGGCGGTTAGTTTAAAAGCCGAGTTAGCGGAGTCGTCGGGGTTGACATACCAAGTCGTCTGGAATTTACCATCGACTTTGCCATCTAAATCTTCTGCGCCACCATCGGTAACTTGCCAAGGTTCGTGTCCACCACCTGTATTAGGTATGTTGTCGGTGTGTAGGACTTGAAGTTCGATAGTTTCTCCAAGGTCAAAATTGCTGCCAGTAATAATTGCCGTAGCACCAGGGGGATAGTCGTCTAAGTCGGTGGTAACTGTAGCGGAATCGACATTGAGGACTAAATTAGCTTCAGCTTGAACAGGAATTGAATTGCCCAGTGATAATCTTTCTTGAAGGTTGAGAGTTTGAGTTTTTGGTAGATATTGGTAGAGATAGACAGTCGCGTCGTTAGTAAAAGCCTTGTCTGATTCGATTAAGGTTTTAAGATAGGGTTGAAGCTCATCTGACTCAAAAGCTGTAATTAAATGTAAATTATTAATATTTTGAGACGACGATAGTATTTTGGTAAGGTCATCAAGATTGTCTTCAGTTAAATCCACTGTCTGAATTTCAGCTTCGGAGACAATATTTTTTAATAAATCACCGTTTTCCAGTTCAATGACTTCTGCGTCTGGAATTTCTCCTGTCAGAAAAGATGAATAATTAGAGAGATTGGAATCAATTAAAATTAAATGTTTAGTTGAATTTTGATCAACTGAGTTTTTTCTGCTGGAATAGTTATTTTTTTTTGCTTGAGACATATAAAGATTACTAATTAATAAGTTAGTTAGTTTATTTCTTTGATCCAACTGATTAAGATTGATAGATTTAGGGATTTGCTAGCATTTGAAATTCAATAAAGTTGTCGAAAAATAAAAATTGACTTTTTACATAATTTTTGGTTCGAGCAGTTCTCAAATTTATACTGTAAAAATTTACCTGTAAGGAAATACATATGAAGAGCAAGAAAATTTAAATCAAATTTACTTGAATAAACTGAGAAGTGTTACATAGTTTATTGTTTTAAAAAATAAAAACGTTAGATGTAAAAGTCACTGGTGTTTGTTCCGCGTTATATTTTCAACAAGTTTATTGCTCAATCACAATTTGTTTGAGATTTCGATCAATATCAAATGCTATTTGCTATGTTAAACAACGATTTTACAAGTCACATCAGTAAAAACAACAATTACATTGAATTAAACCCAAAAACTTTATTATTCTAAAAATAATGCTGAAATAAGCAACATTAACTAGTTTGAATAATAAAAAAAAAATGTTATGGCTTATTGGTACTAGCGTTTATAAAAGCCAATGATTATTCACTATTAAGGCTATTACATCTTAAAAATTAAAGGATAAATATTGACAAAATTGAATATATTATTGTTGACTAATAGTCAGTAAATTTATTTAAATAATATCAAGCAGAAAAAATTGATAGCAAAAATTTTGTAAGATTGAATAGCTATTAACACCTACGTAAAATACTAGGACTTTAACTAAAAAATGTAATGTTATACTTACAGCAGTTTTCGTGCTTAGTAGACTACATTTTTGTATTAGGCAGAAGGTAGAAGGCGTGATAAAAAAAAGTTATTAGTTCTGTTATCTTCAACTGAAAATCGTAATAAAAAAAATATTGATACTAAGTTGCGTATTTTAATGTAATTCTGAAAGCCGTTCACTTGGTTTGAGGGTAAACTTCAGGAAGTGAAAAATCTTGCGAGATACTTTGCTTCGCTCAGTATGACAAAATTAGACTTTTGATTGTAAATTAATATGATATTGCGATACGTTATCGGGTTAGGACACAAAAACTCTTTAAATCTATGAATTCGTTTTACTAGACTTCTTGCGAAAATAAATTTCAAATCAAAACTAATAGCTTCTGCCTTCTGCCTCAATTCAACCAGATTTTGAAAACTTATGCCAGAAGTCTACTCTTTTCTGTTAATCAACCTCTTTTCCTTCAATTAATTCCCAGAAAAGATCGTTTTGAGCGATGCCATCAAAGCTAAGATCGATTCTGGCTTCGTTACGATATTTAGGATCGAGGGTAATTGCTTGTTTGAGATTTTCTACCGCTAATTCGGCTTGACTTTGCAAAGCATAACAGGTAGCTTTAAGATAATAAGCGATCGCATAATCTGATTTGATGGCAATAGCGCGATCGCAACTGTTAATGGCTTCTTCGTATTGTTCTAACTGACGTAAGCTTTTTCCTCGATATTGCCAAGCTTTGATTAATTCTGGTTGTAATTCTAGTGCTTTGTCGTAGGAAGCAATGGCATCTTGATATCTTTCTAACATATCTAATGCCATACCCCGATTCATCCAAGCGACAGCATCTTCTGGTTGAATTTGTACGGCACGATCAAAGGCTTGAAAAGCTGGTTCGTTTTGCAGTAACATTCCCAAGGCGACACCTTTGTCTACCCAAGCTTGATGATAATCTGGTTTTAGTTCGATTACTTTATCGTAGGCAATTACTGCATCTTCATAGCGTTTTAGTCTGCTAAAACTAATTCCTTTTTGTAACCAAGCGTCTGTATTGTTAGGATTATTTTTAATTGTATTATTAAATGCTGCGATCGCGCCTTCATATCGTTGTAATTCTTTGAGGGCTAAACCTCTTTGATACCAAGCTTGCTCATAATTTGGTTGTATTTCTAGGATTTTATCATAAAGAGCGATCGCGTCTTCGGCTTTTCCTGCTGCTAATAAATCATTACCTTGTTGAATTAATTCGGCAGGATCAAAGAATAATTGAGGTTGATTAATTTTGGCAGTTTCTAATTGTTTGTTGAGAGTTTGTAAGTTATTTTTTAGTTCGGCAACAGCTTGTTCGGCGATTTCTGATGGAGTAATTTTAGCTAATTGTTGTAAGATTTGCTCTTTTTGAGTAGTGGCGTTACTTTCTAACTGACTTAATTGTTGAGCAAAGTCGGTTTCTAATTGTTTAAAAGTAGAAATAGTTTGTTCTTGACGTTGTTGTAATTGTGCTTGGAGTTGGGAAAATTGAGTGAGAATTTCTTGTTGTAATTGTAACCAATTTTGTTGAGTTTGACTCGATTGATCTTCCAATTGCGATCGCTTTTGATTTAACTGTTGTTTAAATTGAGTTTCTAATTGTTTAACGTTTGCTTCAATTTGTTTAATTTGTTCTTGACTAACAGTTTGAGCTTGAGTTAATTGAGTGGTAAGTTCTGTAGTTAACTGATTTAATTGTTGTAAATATAAATCTTTTTGTTGTTGAGCTTTTTGTTCGATTTCTTGATAAATTTGAGTTAGTTTTTCTGTTAACTGTGATTCTAATTGTTGTAAACCTTGACCCCAATTTTCTTGACGTTTGGTAGCAGTAACTTTAATTTTTGCTAACTCTTCATTTAAATCAGAAGCGGATTTTTGAAAAGTTGTTAAGAATTCCTGTTTTTGATGATTAATTTCTGTCTGAATTTGATTCAGTTGAGGTTGAAATTGAGAACTTAATAGATTTAGATTAGCAACAAGGGTATCTTTTTCTTTTTGAACTTCTGTTTGAATATTCATTAACTTTTGAATAACTTTGCGCTCTGCCTGTTGCCAGTTTTGAGCGATTGTATCTTTTTGTTGTTGTAGTTGTTGTTTCAGTTGATCTAATTGAGGAGTAAATTCAGCAGTTAATTGTTCTAAATTTTGATAATGAGAGGTTTGTCGTTGTTCGACTTCAGTTTGCAGTTTGGTTAATAAAGCTTTGAATTCAATAGTTAATTGTTCTAAATCATCAGAAGAAGAAGTTTTTTGTTGTTCAATTTCGTTTTTGAGCTTAGTAAGTAAAGTATTAAATTCAGCAGTTAATTGTTCGAAATTTTGATAATGAGAGGTTTGCTGTTGTTCAGCTTCAGTTTGAAGTTGATTTAGTAGTCGATCAAATTGTTGATTAGATTGATTAAGTTGTTCTACAATTGAATCTTTATGTTGAGTAACTGTTAAAGCGATCGCCTCAAGTCGACCAGGAAATTCTTGACTTAGTTGTTGAAGATTTTGAATAACTTGATTTTGTTTTTGTTTTGCCTGAATAGTTAATTCTTCAATTTCTTCACTATACTGATTCGTAAATTTGGCGAGATTTTGTTGCCCTTCTTTAGTTTGATTTTTGATCGTTGTAATACTTTGTTGTTGCAGTTGAGCTAATTCCGATAAAAGTTTTGATACATCCGCTTTTTTTCCGTTTAATTCTTGGTAAAAAACCTCTGTTTGTTGGGCAATTTTTTGATTTAATTCTATATTACTTTGTAAGATTGCTTGAACTTGCTCTGTAACTTGTTGAAGTTGTTGTTTAGCAGTAGTTAATTCTTGAAGATTTTTACTAACTAGATGAGCAACTTCCCGAGCAACAGATCTTCGCAGTAACCATAAAGAAGCTAAGACACCTGTTAATAAAACCGCTAAAGATACTAAAATAACTAAATTAAACTGAGTAAGAGTTCGGTTAAAAATCCGATTAGCTTCTGCTTGAATTTGTTGCTGAATTTCTGAGTTTGGTGTAGTTGGTGTTTCGGTAGTAGTTTGTGCCAAAATTGGTTGAGAAGTAGCTGCATAAAACTCTTTTGCATTAGCCGTACCAACAGATAACAGAAAAGCTGTTAACATCATGGTAGTTGATGACGTTAAAGAAACTAGATTGGAATGTTTGCGTTTCATGAAAGACTACCTCAATCTGTTGGCATGATTTATCTGGACAACTACATCTAGAGTAATCAAAATTATCTCACTATTGCAGACTCTTGATTCAATATAGTGTACACATCGCTAATAGAGAGAGTATCTTCACAAAAACCAAAAAAAATAACCACAACATCAAACGCAAGCACATATGCGCCAGCGGACTTCTTTGAGCGTCGAAGGGAGTTAACCTGTGGCTTTATAATAAACTGTTGCAATGCTATTGGGTTAATTTAAAGCTCAGTAGCTAATTGTGATTCGCAAATCAATAACAATTAAGGTTTTTGGTTTTTCCAAACACTCCAAGCTTTTTTAGTGCCGAATATTATTCCTACTGCGCAAATACCAAGACTAGGAGAAAATTCAAAGGGTATAGTATAAACTTCACTATCTACATCCCAACCGATATCTTCCATTCCAGCATAATCAAGTCTTGTCATTAGTTTGCGAGTTCCACTCGTAATGGTTGTATCCATTGCAGTTTCTAAACCATCAATTGTGACACTATCATGCCAATGTCCACCATTTAAAGGAACTAAACCATTATGTATTTGTTGAGATTTACTACCAGTAAAATTCGTTCCTGATACTATACTATTCCAATTACTACTCGTTCCAAAACCCATCACATGGGCAATTTCATGAATAGCTACAGATACAAAATCGGCTTCATCATTGTCTAATCCAGTTTGATCTGAGCCAAAGTGCCATTTTGTTCCATTGGGTGAAGTACTAGCATTGTATTCTAGATCGAATGAAATTGAGCCTCCCCATAAAGAAGCTTCTGTTTTTCTAGCTTCGTATGCTAGATGTAAGCTACCATTCGGATAATATCCAATCGAATGACCACCGTTTGTTCCAAGTCCCAAAGTGTTAGAATTTAGTTCATCGGAACCGACAAAAATCAGAATTTCATTTTGAGCAATTGTTCGATTAGTTAATGATATGTTGGTGGTTGTATCGCTCGGATCTGTAAATGCAATGCCGAAAATTTCTCCTGAGCTTGGCTGAAGTGCTGGTAAGCTATCATTAATATAATTTTCAAAATAACTAGCAGCTTGATCGAGAATGTTTCGCCGACCATAGTTTGTACCACTAAAAAAGCTATTATCATCGTAAGTATAATCAAAATTAATATTAATCGCTTCAGCCTTTTGAATTTGTCCAACCAATGATTGTAATGACAACACAGTCAAACTTGAACCGAATAAGAGACGTGAATAGTAAGGAGAAAACATAAAATTAATACCCTTGCTAAAAGTCATCTAGTAATTAACACTCATTAATCAATCAAATCCTCCATATGGACATTTGATTAGCTAGGAAACAGTTTGGTACCAAATTATTTATTTATTTGATTTCATGAAGGTTTTTAGCTAGATAATTTTAGTTTTCCCAGTTGTTTTACTTAAATTACAAAAAATTTAACTAGTTTTTAAAAAGAAGGTTACCAGTCTCGCCAACAACGAATTGCAAAGAGACTATGGAGTAGCAGCGATCTTTGATAAGCTAAATAAAAAAAGTTACTTCAGATTTGATTATTATGGCAATTATTCTTCCTGGTACAACAGTTAAAGTGATTAACCCTGATGATACCTATTACAAATTTCAAGGATTGGTACAAAGGATTGATGATAATCGTGTTGCAGTGTTATTTGAAGGAGGAAACTGGGATAAGCTAATTACCTTTAAACTGTCTGAGTTAGAAGCAGTCGATTTAAGCAAAGGTAAGAAAAAATAACTAACAGTGAAAGAAGATGCACTTATAATAATGCTAGTTAGAATAAATAGTTAACGCATTAAGATTATTTATGCGTCTTCCCTTACCTCAATTTGCTGTTGATAATCGCCATCCGCACCATATTGCTGAAGTAATTGAAACAGCAACTACACAATTTTTAGCTCAATGTTTAGAACCAGACGATTTAAATTTTCCCAAAATGCCTCCTTTTGGCAGTTGGGTTAAGTCTATTGATGAAGAATCTGGTAATAAAATCTATGCGGTTGTTACCTATGTAACTACTACACCGATTGATAGTATTCATCGTGCTAGAGCTTTGGGTTTGAGTTTAGCAGAATTACGAGAACAACAGCCTCAAATCTTTGCTATGCTCAAAACAGAATTTAAAGCTGCGATCGTGGGATTTGAAATGCCTTCTGTTTCGGGAAATGGCAATAGTCATCAATTAGGTCACTCTTATCAATATTTACCACCTCGTCCTCCTCAAATTCATCAAAGTGTCTATCATTGTGAGGCAGTAGAAGTAATTAATTTTACCGAAAAACTAGATTTTTTAAGAACACTACTTCAAGTCAAAGATGTACCAGTAGAATCTTTAGTAGCAGCTTCGATTAGAGAAGTATATCGCTTACGTCAGGCAAATCGAGATTGGTTAGTTCAAGTAGGAAGAAATCTGAGTATTCTATTAAAAGATGATTACGATCGCTTGCGTTATATTCTCAGTCAAATTCATTGGTAACCAGAGGCGTTGTTGAAAAGGAATCAATTAGATTTGAACCACAACGCCTAATCATTGATTAATCGGGTGATAACTCTGCCAAAATAGTAAAACGCACGTGGTTAATTGCCAATTCACCAATAGAAACTTGTTCTTTATTAACTACAACTCCTTCACTTTTCAGAACTTCAAAAGGTACACCCTTAGACATTTCTGCATGATACCAAGCTAGTCCCATAAAAAAGCGAGTTGGATAGGGACCACCTTCAAAGATATCATCGGGATTAGATTCCATCGGTAACCAACCTATCCCAGGTAAATAAAACTCCATCCAGACATGATTGTAATCTGGTAGAAGAGGAATTCCTTTTTGGTGAGGATAAGGCGGACATTTATAACGTCCAACTGTTCGACAAGCAATGTTATTGAGACGACATAAAGCTAACAGTAATCCTAAATATTCGCCACAGGAACCAACACCACGTTTGAGAACAATATGGGGTGGATCAATATGAGGTTTAATTCCGTAAGATAATTTGTCGTAGACATAGTTACGAATACTGTATATCTTTCTAAGAATATTGGTTTCTCTGCCAATGGCATCTTCGGCAGCACGACGAATAATTTCTGTATCCATTGCTAAATCGTCGTCATCTACTAAGTATTTTTGACGAAATTCGTTCTCTAGTTCGGGTAATTTCTCACAATCTCGCGGTTTAATCTGATATTTAATACTCCAAACTTCTAACGTCGCTTTCCAACCAAAAACATAGCGGTCTTCTGATTTGAGGACATCAAACTTAAACACAGCTATTCTTTGTCCATCCTGAATTTCTTCGGTAAAAGGTAACCCAATTGGTTCAATTTTCCTAATTTTTTGTCGGTCAGTTTCTGCTGGTAAAGCAATGCGCCACTCTACGTCTTTTAATTCAATCGGATCGAGGGGAGACATTTCCTCGGCATAAGACATCTCGACCAAATAACCATTAGAAAGAGAGTAACGCTTTTCTGGGTCGTAGTGGAAATAAAGTGGATGAATAAAAGTGCGATCGCGATATTGTAATTCATAATTAGGATTAGCATTGGGATTATCCCGAATATAAATTTCTCGGTCAGCATAGGCAACGTAGAGAGTCTGCTTTCCTGTGGCAGGATCGAGATAAAAAGCTAGTCCTGTGGGAGCTTCAAAGGGAGTTAAAACACTAAAAATTGTTTTTCCCGTAGCTCGTTCTAAACAATAAACTGTTTGTTCTAAATCGTCAGTCAACCAAATTTCTTCGTCTCTCACGGCAATATTTTCGATGCCAATGCCTGGACTATAAAGATGAGTAATTTTTTCTTTGGTTTCGCGATTGTAGATCAGAATTTCTCCTGTTTTTTGGCAAGTGACATAAATAGTTGACTGCCAAACTGCTATGCCATCGGCGCGATAAGATAGTCTGACAAATAATTCTGGATTTAATTGAGGATCTGCTAAGTCACAATAATAAATACTATCCTCGGTGGTAAACCAGAGAAGATTGTCTGCAATTGCTAGTCCCGTTGCACCAATAAAGTTTGACCAGTTTTGAGAATTGACAATGATAGTGTTATCGGTGTGAGGATCGATTTTTAATAAATAGCCATTTCTAGAATCAATTGCCCATAACAAATCTTCATAAAAAGCAATGCCATAAATCGAGCAAGCTGCAATTGGTCTAATAGTTTTGCCGTCAAAAGGAAGTGAATTCGCTGAGTTAAGGATCATGCTCGGTGAATCAATCAGTATTAGATATATTGTGACTATTAAAAGACTATCTTTGTTGTCAAAATTGATCCCAACTCATAGGTAGTTTTTCATATTTGAGTCCGAGAATTGAAGTTTATATAATTAAATATCTCTGACTACTACCCTGAGTCTTTTGTGAATTCCCTGAATAATAATTTTTCCATGCCTGAAACTCAACTGCCTTGGCATACTCAATCAATAGATTTTACCTTAAGAAAACTTAATACTAATCCTGAAATTGGTTTAACTAACGCAGAAGCAGAACAACGACTCAGCCATTATGGTAAAAACGAAATTCAAGAAGAGGCTGGTAGAAGTAGTTGGCAAATTTTACTCGACCAGTTTCAAGATATCATGCTCCTGATGTTGATTGGAGTAGCAATTGTTTCGGGAATTTTAGATTTAATTAATATACGAGGAAATAATTTATCGGCAGAAGAAATTCCTTTTAAAGATACGATCGCAATTTTAGCAATTGTCATTTTAAATGGGTTGTTGGGCTATTTGCAAGAAAGTCGTGCTGAAAAAGCTTTAGCTGCCCTAAAGAATTTATCTTCTCCTAAAATTCAAGTCTTACGAAATGGTCAAAGAATTGAAGTAGATGCACCTAATCTCGTACCAGGAGATATTATTTTTCTTGAAGCAGGTGATCAACTTTGTG
The DNA here is from genome assembly GCF_000317575.1 of Stanieria cyanosphaera PCC 7437. NCBI lineage: Bacteria > Bacillati > Cyanobacteriota > Cyanophyceae > Pleurocapsales > Dermocarpellaceae > Stanieria > Stanieria cyanosphaera. Next base: position 4,610,549 of record NC_019748.1, read on the forward strand.
CTGATGGACGAATCATTGAAGCTTCTAATCTTCAAATTAGAGAATCTGCCCTCACTGGAGAAGCAAATGCTGTGAATAAATACCCTCTGGCAGAAGGTTTAGCTGAAGAGACGGTGTTGGGCGATCGCGTTAATCAAGTTTTTACTGGTACAGAAGTATTACAAGGGAGAGGCAAAGCAGTTGTTGTCAAAACGGGTATGGAGACGGAATTGGGTAAAATTGCCCAGATGCTGCAATCGGTAGAAAATGAACCGACTCCTTTACAAAAGAGAATGGATCAATTAGGACAGGTTTTAGTTACCTCTTCGCTGGTGTTGGTTGCAGTAGTAATTTTGATTGGAGTTTTACAAACAGGTTGGAGTCGAATTCAAGAATTAGTTGAAGTTTCTTTGTCAATGGCAGTAGCGGTAGTTCCAGAAGGTTTGCCTGCCGTGATTACAGTTACGTTGGCGTTGGGTACACAACGAATGGTTAAACGCAAGGCGTTGATCCGTAAATTACCTGCCGTAGAAACTCTTGGTTCAGTAAATACTATTTGTTCGGATAAAACTGGAACACTAACACAAAATAAAATGGTTGTTCAGCAAGTAGAAGCTGTTCAACATTCTTGGTTCATTACAGGGGAAGGTTATCAACCCACAGGAAATTTTCTCAATTTACAGCAACAAACAATTCAAGCTTCAGATTATCCTGAACTACAAACCTTATTAACTGCTTGTGTTCTTTGTAACGATGCAACTTTATCTCAAAACGACCAAGGACAATGGCAAATTTTAGGAGATCCAACCGAAGGCGCATTACTATCCTTGGCAGGAAAAGCAGGTTTCAATCAACAAACTTTAAATAGCAGAATTCAACGAGTAACAGAGTTTCCTTTTTCTTCAGAACGCAAACGCATGAGTGTGGTGTGTCGCAATTCAGAATTGGTGATGTATACCAAGGGTTCTCCTGAATTAATTCTAGAAAGATGTCAATTTTACCACCAGGGCAATGAAATCTTACCCCTAACTGTACAAGAAAGAAATCAAATTCTGCAAACTAATAATCAAATGGCAGCCAACGCTTTAAGAGTGTTAGGTTTTGCCTACAAACCCCTTACAGAGATACCAGCAGCCGAAGAAGAAGAACACACCGAACAAAACTTAATCTGGTTAGGTTTAGTGGGAATGTTAGATGCACCCAGACTAGAAGCCCAAGAAGCTGTGGCAAAATGCTTACAAGCAGGAATTCGTCCAGTAATGATCACAGGAGATCATCAACTGACAGCTAATGCGATCGCACAACAACTAGGCATTGCTAAACCAGGAAATCATATTCTTAGTGGTCAACAATTAGAACATTTATCCCAACCCGAACTCGAACAAGAAGTCGAACAAGTCAATATTTATGCCCGAGTTTCTCCTGAACACAAACTTCGTATTGTTCAAGCTTTACAGAAACAGGGTAAATTTGTCGCCATGACTGGGGATGGAGTCAATGATGCACCAGCCCTCAAACAAGCAGATATTGGCATTGCCATGGGCATTACAGGCACAGATGTAAGTAAAGAAGCCAGTGATATGGTTTTGCTAGATGATAATTTTGCTACTATCGTCGCTGCTACAGAAGAAGGAAGAGTTGTTTACAGTAATATTCGTCGTTTCATTAAATATATTTTGGGTAGCAACATTGGTGAGGTAATTGTGATAGCTACTGCACCGATTATTGGTTTGTCAGGCGTACCTTTGTCTCCTCTCCAAATTCTGTGGATGAACTTAGTAACCGATGGATTACCAGCCCTTGCTTTAGCAGTTGAACCTGCCGAACCAAATATTATGAAACGTCCTCCTTTTAGCCCCAAAGAAAGTATTTTTGCCCGAGGCTTGGGGGCTTATATTGTTCGGATTGGAATTATCTTTTCAATTATTACGATTACTTTAATGGTCTGGGCATATAATTCGGGACAAGAATCAGGTAATCCCAATGCTTGGAAAACGATGGTATTTACTACTCTTTGTCTTGCCCAGATGGGACACGCTTTAGCAGTGCGATCGCATGAACGTTTAACGATTGAAATTAATCCTTTTTCTAATCCTTATTTATTAGCTTCTGTAGTCGTAACTACGTTATTACAGTTAATGTTGATTTATCTTGAACCTCTACGAAAGTTTTTTAATACAGAATTATTAACAGCACAACAGTTATTTATCTGTCTTGGTTTTAGTAGTTTAATTTTTGTTTGGGTTGAATTTGAAAAATTATTTATGCGTTGGTTTAAAAAATAAGATTTATAATTAATATAGGGACGTAACATGGTACGTCTCTACAACTATTTTTGAGCATCAGTAACCCGCCAACTAAGTTTAAGATTAAACCAAAAATTCCACAGAGTTACAGCAGCGATCGCGATTAGTTTGGCTAGATATTCATTAACTCCTAAAACATTAAATAGGAAATTAACCAGCAACACATTTAACACTAAACCAGTCAAACAAACTACATTAAATTTCAGTAATCGTTTGATTCTTTTTCCCATACCTTTTTGGCGACTAGAAATATCTCCAAACGTCCATAAATCATTCCATAAAAAGTTATTAATAATCGCTACTTCGGAAGATAAAATTGCGCTGCGAGTTAAAGCCAATCCTAGAACAGTTCTTAAAACGTAAAATACTCCCAAATCAACAAAAACACCACTAAAACCTACCACACCGAAACGCAAAAATCTTTTAACCGGCCATAAATCAAATCTTAATCTGAGTAAATGTTGAATATATTCAATATATTGTTTCCACGTAACTTTACTCGCCCCTGCTTGTCTTTCTCGAAATACGTAACCTACTTCCCCAATCCAACGAATTTTACCTCTACCAGTTACTTCAATCAAGATTTTATAGCCAACGGGAGAAAGTGGTTTGCCCACAATGGCATCTCGTCGTACCATAAAATAACCACTCATGGGGTCAGAAAGACGACCAATAACTTCGGGAAGAATAATTAATCCTAACATTTGCGCGCCACGAGATAAAAAACGACGCACTACACTCCATTCACTAACACCACCGCCTTCAACGTGACGACTAGCAACCGCTAAATCTGCACCTTGTACCATTTCTTGCCATAGTTGTAGCAGGATTTCAGGGGGATGTTGTAAATCTGCATCGATTACACCTAAAATTTTGCCTCTAGCTACTTGCCAGCCTCGAATAACCGCCGTAGATAATCCTTTTTCCTGTTCTCTACGCATTACTCTTAATTGGGGATATTGAATGGTTAATTCCTGTGCCAGTTTCCAAGTACCATCAGGGCTGTTATCATCTACTACAATTAGTTCGTATTCTCCTGGAATGATACTATCGAGTAATTGACTGAGAATTTTGACAATTTCTTGAACGTTTTCCCCTTCATTGTAGGTAGGAATGATTAAAGAAAATTGCAGGGATGAAGTTACGATTTCTTCTGTATAGCAAACGGGCGATGAGGCGACTTCTAATATGCCAGAAGGAACGGGAAGAAGGTTAGAATATAAACTCATATATTTTAAGAATATTAACGATGTTGATAAAGACTAGCGGTGAAATGATCTAATTCCCAAGTTCCTAGTAATCGCTGTTGTTGGACTAATTGAAACTGGGGTGCTAAAACTGCATCGATTTGTTGTTTTTCAATCGTGGTTGCTGGTTTTCCCCATACAGGGCGATCGCTTTTTAGCCAAAGCAGACGTGAATATGATTGCGATCCTGTAGTCAAAGTATTGGCTAAGGCAGGAATTAATTTAGTAGTAGGTTGGGCAAGTAACATTACGGAGGAGTCGGAAGGTAAATAATAAGCTAAACGAAGAACGTGACCCCAAGCATGAGAATTCATTACAATTAAGCTAGTTTGGGCTGGTTCTTGCTCAATTATGTCCGCAATTTGCTGAAACATCCACCGATGACGCAACGAGAAATCAGCAGTACCAACAGTTAAATAAAAGAAAAGTAGTCCGACTGCTGCTAGAGTTTGCCACTTTCCCGAGGCTTTTTCGATCCACGCAGCTATTAACAATAAACAACCAGGTAGAATAAAAATTAGCGATCGCCCGAAACCAAAACCAACGGTAAATTTTCCTGAAATTACATCTACCGCAACCATCATTAACAGGGGTAAGATGCCAAAAATGAAAGCTACGAATAAAATTTGTCTTTGATTGTGTTTAACTAAACTGTAACCACAACCAATCGCGATCGCAACTGCACTAACTCCTGTTACAGTAATCAAGACTGGAGGTAAAATATTTGCCCAATCACCGATTAATAAAAGATTCCCAAAAGTCTGTAGCATTTCTTCAAGATGCTGCCAAGTTGTTGCTAACAAACCACCAGAAGCAGCAAATCTGTTTAAATCTGCATTATTTAATTGTTGTCTTGTTCCCCACAGTAACCAAGGAGTAGTAATTAATATTCCAGTACTTAATAAAAAACCGTAGTATAACCATCTTTTGCGGTCTAACAACAATACTAATACTCCTAAACTAGCTACCCAGAATAAGAAGTAATAGAAAGTCATAAATCCTGCTGTGACAGAAAAAACAAGAATCAAACTCCAAATTACAACTTTTTTAGTTTGTTGAGATGTTGTTACTGCTTTAATCGTCTCCAAGATTGCCCAGCCACTCAATACCGTCCAAAAAACGAGAGAACAATACATTCTGACATTGAGAGAGTGAAACAAATAAAAAGGATTTAAACCCAATAAAGCAGCTAAAAGTAAACCGCCACGATGTCCAAGTAAATGTCTACCTAAACCATAACTACAAGATATTGCCCCAATACTATAAACAACTGGTAGACTACGCATTGCTGCAACCGAATTACCAAATAAACGCAACCATAGATGTTGTCCAAGATAAAACAAAGGTGGATGGGGTTCAGCTACCAAACCTTTTAATAATTTTTCTCCTGTTTGAAGAACATCTCCAAAACTATTTTCTATAGGTAACGATAATAAAGATTTATAATTAGCTAATAAAATAGGTACATCAGAAGGATTTTGATAAAGTTTCTTTTGTCCTGTGACTAAGAGTAAAGATAAAACTTCGTCATACCAAAATTCTCGACTTTCAAGATTAATAATTCGGAGAATTACAGCTACTGAAACCGCGCTCAACAGTAACCATTCCCAAGGAAAATATTTTAATAATTTAGGCATAATAAAGCCTCATTTTTGTTATATTAATTGTCAAAATATAATTGGTTTTTAATAGTTTTTTTTATTTCTCAATCAGATAGAAAAAATCGATCTACTTGCAAAGTAGATGTTCTTTTTTTACTTTGTTATCAAATAAATTAATTTAAATTTTCCGAATTTTTACCTAATTCGCTACCAGTATAATCTCACTACTCAGAAGATTGCCAACCCTTGATTATGAAGTTTTTGTAAATTATTTTCTAGAAATTGTAATTTTTTTTATACAGCTATTTTCAGTTAAATAGAACCCATACATTAAATAAATAGCTATCAACTATCAGCGTTACAGTAATCAGTACAACAGACTTTTCTCTAAAACCTATTACTTATTACTTATATAGCAGTCTATCCAATCGAAAACTGCTGTAAGTTACAAGTAGAAGCAATTCATGAATTGGAGGGGCTGTCCCTCGAACTTGATTCGAGGACTGGGAAGGCTACGCCACCCTTCGGGAACATAAACGCCTGAACCAAGAGACGCCCCGTCCTCTACAACAATTAACCATCAATCTAAGGAATCAATTTATTAGTTAAAGCTACGGCACTACTAATAATTTTTGCCAACGCTGAAGGTGCTTCTAAAGGTAAATTATGTCCACCAGGAATTACAACTTTTTCCGCATCAGGCATGGCAATTTGTTGGGCAGATAAATCTTCTTGACGATTAAAATTACTCTTATCGCCGTAAACTAAAGTAATAGGGGCTTTGATGCGTTTGAGTAATCCCAAATAACGCGATCGCTCGATGCCATTATAACCAACACCAGCCCTCGTACGTAATAAAGCTGCCCAACGCCATCTCACACCACCTTCGCAGGGTTCGGTAATTCTTTCTGCCAGTAACATTGCCAAGGCTTTAGAAATAGCTGGAGTTCCTTGACGTAAACGTTCTGCTGCTGCTTCAACATTAGGAAAGACTGGATGTTCGGGTGGCGAAGCTAGGTAATCGAGATGAGTAGCTAATTGTTCTGCTGTTTGCTCTTCTGCTACTTCGCTCGGTAAAATTGTTTCGACTAAAACTAAATTATTAATTTGCTGCGGACGAATACTAGCAAATATTGCAGCTACTACTGAACCTAAAGAATGCCCCACTAAAGTAAAGGCTCGATCTGCTAAATTTTCGACAATCGCGTCAATATCTGCCAAAAAGTCGAGTAAATTGTAAGAACCGCCCTTACCGACGTGATCCGAACGTCCATGCCCACGTAAATCTGGTGCAATCACTCGATAACCTTTTTGAGCCAAACGAATCGCTACTTCTGACCAAGCTGCACCTTGTTCGAGGATACCATGAAGACAAACTACTAAAGGTCCTTCTTCTGGTCCCCAACTACATAAGCAGATCCTTAAACCCCTGACATTAATTGAAATTTCGCGCATCTCTTGATGTGCAGTTGAGTTGATTTCCTCTTCAAGTAATTCATAATTTAGTTGGCGGGCAATAGTTTGAGTTAATGTGTCTAAAACAATCGGTAATCTGATTTCTCGCCAAGCATTAGCTAGATTGGCATCGATTTGTTTGTGGTTGAGGAAATTGGGATCGCCGACAGACATACCTGCGTTATTGACTCCATCCGTCATGCGCTCACCTTGATAGGGATTTAAAACTCCTGGATCGAAAGGAATAGCCAAAAAGTCGCAAACTTCCCGCATCACTTTTTCTGGTTGGGCGACTAATTCTTCATAATGAACTAAGAAATAGCGATCGCTACCAATTCTAGTTTTTAAATCAAGAATATTTTGATTACTATTACTCCAGATCGATTCTGCTACATGGTAAGGATTACTATCCCCTGCACCAATTAATTTATCCATGCGCATTCTGGCAAAAGATTCGATCATGGCATAGGGATGACGAACTAAATGAATGTATTTAGCGTTGGTAAATAAAGCTTCTGCTTTGGCTAGAGTTTCTTGGTTGTTAGCGTAAGTGGGAGATTTATCAACTAAGATGCGATCTCGCCCTTGGCGAGGCGCGGAGCGAGAGGTTCGCTCTCTGCGGTCGCGATCGCCTGCCAGTTGTTGCAGCAGTTGATAAACATCTCTGACGGAAAGATTTTCTTTGATTAAATTGGCAACTAGTTCCTGACTTGCTTGGGCATCTATACCTTTTAAGCTCATAAAGGCTCGTTTTAGCCCTTCTCCTAACTGAGATATTCCTAATTCTTGTTCCCTCTCACTCATAGTATCGAAAGGAAGTAAATGCAATTCGGGAGGAGAACAAAGCTGAGGATGCCCTGCTAACATTACCCTGAGTAGAGTTGAACCTGCCCTTGGACTAGAAAGAATAAAGGCAATGGGAGAAGAAAGAGGGGGCTGTAAAGAAACGGATTTTTTGGTGTGGTTGCTCTTTTTATTCTGATTTAAGAGATCAGAAACAGAATGATGGTTATGTAAGAGCGAACCGCGGTTCGCCCCTACTGATTTATCGTGGGTTTTAGTAAATTCGGCAGCTAAGTAACCAGCTAAATGATCAATGCGTGGACGTTCGTAAAATTCTCTTGGGTAAAGCATCAGTTGCAAGTCACCCTTGAGTTGATTAATGGCTTCCATTAGCATCAAAGAATCCATGCCAAGGTCTAATAAACTATCAGTAGTGGCAAGTTGATTAGGATCGACTTGTAAAATTTTTGCGATCGCACCTTGAAGATAGTTAGTTAGGTATTCGGTTCTTTTTTCTGGCTCAATGGCTAATAAGTCGTCAAAAACCTGTACTTTTGCAGAAGATGCTGCGGTTTCTTCTAAACTTATCAACTCAGCAAAGAAATTAGACTGTTTTAAAGGCGGAAACTGTTGACTTAACTCTTGCCAATCAACTGATAATACTCCTATTTGAGCATGATTAATCTTACTACTTAATAATTGCTCTAAAACCGCTAACCCTGATTGAGGTTCAATCAAATGTAAACCTTGACGATTAAACCCTTTAGCAGCAGCCATTCCCGAATTAGCCCAAGGGCCCCAATTAATACTAAGGGCAGGTAAACCCTGGGCTTGACGCACAAGAGCGATCGCATCTAAACTAGCATTAGCTACGGCATAATTACCTTGTCCTGGTGAACCGATTAAGGAAGCAACCGAAGAGAAGAGGACAAAGAAATCTAAATCTAGATGTTGGGTTGCTTGGTGCAAATTCCACGCCCCAATAGTTTTGGGTGTGATTACTTGCTCAAATCTCTCCCAAGTTTGATTCTGTAATAAACCATCATTCAATACACCAGCAGCATGAATAATTCCTTTTAAAGATGGATATTGAGCAATTATTTGGTTTACTGCTTCTAAATTAGTAATGTCAGCTTGAATAACTTGAACCTTTGTTCCTTTGGTTTCTAATTTGTTGATAATTTCTTGGGCTGCTAAAGAAGGTTTATTTCTACCTACTAAAATTAAATTTTTAGCTCCCTTATCTCCTAACCATTGGGCTAATTTTAACCCTAATGCCCCCAAGCCTCCAGTAATTAAATAAGAATCAGAATTAATTTTTAATGATTGTTTTGATAACTCTAATTCCTGTAATCTAGCTACATAAATCTGTTTATTTCTAATTGCTAAATAATCTTCTTTTTCAGAATAATTAATTGCAGTAATTAAACTATCAATTTCCTCAGTTGAAAAATTATTACTTAAATCAACTAAACCACCCCAATACTCAGGATGTTCTGACGCGATCGCTTTTCCTAAACCCCAGAGACAACTTGAGATGATTGCCGATTGATTAATTGGTTCATTAATATTTTGACTACCTTTAGTTACCAACCAAATTGATGTAGTAATAGATTGCTTAAATAATTCTTGAACTAAGGATAAAATACTTTGGCAATGTTTTTGGTAGTGAGTAATAATTACTCGATCAGTTAATTGTTCTTGATGATCAACTAAATCATCTAAATAAATTATTCCTGCTATTTGCTGATTTTGTCGAAAACAATCTACTATTTTTTCAAGAGATTCTTGTTCATTAACTAATAAACATTGTTGCTGTTTTGCTTGAAATTGTTGAGCAACTTTTGTTCCTAATTCCTGATTTTCTGTCCAAATAATCCAAGTTTTAGCAGTAATTGTTAAATCATTAATATTTAGCTGTTGCCAATTAATTTTATAGAAATCAATTTTATTATTTTGAATTGGTAATAATTTTCTAGCTGTATTAACTATATTATTTTGGTTTTTTCTTTCCAACCAGTAACTTTGACGTTGAAAAGGATAAGTAGGTAAAGCAACTTTTTGACGTGAATAATCTTGGTCAAATTCCTGCCAATTAATTTTTAATCCTTGACTATACAATTCAGCCAAATTGTGCAAAATTTGCTGCCAGTCCTGTTTTCTGGGACGCAAACTAGGCAACCATAAACCTTGAGTTTTAGTTACACATTGTCGCCCCATTCCGAGTAAAATTGGTTTAGCCCCAACTTCTAACAAAATCTGAGATTTTTCTTGCTCTAAAGATTGCATTCCTTGAGCAAATTTTACTGGTTCAATGACATGATTAATCCAATATTGTGCCGTGGTTATTTCTTCTGTAATTATTTTTCCTGTAACGTTAGAAATAATCTGAATTTGAGGCAAAGAATAAGTTACTTTTTCAGCAACTTTAGCAAAATCAGCTAGAATTGGCTGCATCAAAGGAGAGTGAAAAGCATGAGAAACATTGAGCTTTTTAGAATTAATTCCTTGAGATTCCAACTTAGAAATAATCTGTTGTAAAGCTGTTTCTTCTCCAGAAATGACAATGTTTTGGGGACTATTAATTGCAGCAATTGAAACTTGTTCTGAATAACCTTCAATTACCGATTGAACTATCGATTCATTAGCAAAAACAGCATACATTGCCCCTTGCTGAGGTAAAGCTTGCATTAACCTACCTCGTTCGGCAATTAGTTGCAAACCATCTTCTAAACTAAATATCCCTGCAATAACTGCTGCGACATATTCCCCAACACTATGCCCCATGACTAGATCAGGTTGAATACCCCACGACAACCATAATTGTGCTAAAGCATATTCGACTGCAAAAATAGCTGGTTGAGTATAAGCCGTTTTATGTAAATCTTGTAAGGATAATTCATCAATTATTTCTACATTGTTGGGATACAGAACCTCAATTAAAGATTTTTCTAAATAAGGTTGTAAAATTTGGTCACAACGATCTAAAGCTTGACGAAAAGTTGGCTGAGTTTGATAAAGTTGATAACCCATACCAATATATTGCGAACCTTGCCCTGTAAATAGAAAAGCAATTTTAGTTCGGTTATTTTTATCAACTAAACTGTAATTTAATCGAGTTATTTTATTGTCTGTCTGAAAATTAATTAATTTGTTGATTAAATCATCCTTAGACTCAGTAACAAGTGCCAAACGATGTTCAAAATGAGTTCTACCTGTATTAGCTGTATAACAAAAATCTGCTAAAGAAATATCAGAATTATTTTGTAAAAACTTGGCATAGTTTCCTACTAATTCTTGCAAAGCTAGTTCATTTTTAGCAGAAATAGTGAATAGATGAAGGGGACGTTCAATCAATTCAGAATTTTGGGTTTGCTTGTCTGCCTCTTGTAAAATTACATGGGCATTAGTTCCCCCAAAACCAAATGAACTAACTCCTGCTAATCTGGGTTTGTCTTCTACTTGCCAAGGTTGTAAATCATTAGGGATTTGAATCGGAGTCTGAGCGAGATTGATATGAGGATTTAATTGATTAAAGTGTAAATTAGCGGGAATAACTTGATTTTGTAGACAAAGAACAGTTTTAATCAAACCAGCAATCCCTGCTGCTGCCTCCAAATGCCCAATGTTAGTTTTAACTGAACCCAAATAGCAAGTTTGATTCTCTTTTCTGCCCTGCATTAAAACATTTTTAAGAGAATTAACTTCGATAGGATCTCCTAACTTAGTGCCTGTACCATGTGCCTCAACATAACTAATATCTCCTGCCTGTACACCAGCATTAATCAATGCTTGACGAATAACTGCTTGTTGTGCCAGTCCATTAGGGGCAGTTAAACCATTACTTTTACCATCTTGATTAATTGCCGATCCTTTAATAACTGCTAAAATATTATCGCGATCGCGCCTTGCCTCTTCAAGACGTTTTAAAATAATTACACCACAACCTTCACCCCTGACATAACCATCAGCTTCGGCATCGAATGTCTTGCAACGTCCATCTCCTGCCATCATCCCTGCTAAAGAAAACGTTTCGGTTAATTCTGGAGATAACATCAAGTTTACCCCACCCGCGATCGCAACTTGACATTCTCCCTGTTTTAAACTTTGACAGGCAAGATGAACCGCTACCAAAGAAGAAGAACAAGCGGTATCTAAGGTTAAAGAAGGACCTCGTAAATCTAAACTATAGGAAAGACGATTAGCTGCAATACTATGGGCATTACCCGTCCCTGCATAGGCATCTATTTCAGTACCATAGTGTAACTGTAATTGAGAATAGTCACTACTACTAATCCCAATAAATATCCCTGTAGCACTGCCTGTTAATTGTTCGCTAGCAATGCCAGCATTTTCTAAGGCTTCCCAACTAACTTCTAACAATAACCTTTGTTGGGGATCCATTCTTTGGGTTTCGCGGGGAGTAATGCCGAAAAATTGCGGATCGAATTGATCGACATTTTCAATAAATCCACCCCAATCTTCTCCCTGCCAACGTCCTTTAACTTTAGAAATAGCATCCTTACCATCTCTCAATAATTGCCAAAATTCTTGCGGATTATTTGCCCCTGGAAAACGACAACCCATCCCGACAATGGCAATGTCAGAATTAATTAACTTTTGATTGATATTTTCTACATCTATTTCCTCTTGCTCTTCTTGTACCAAATAACTAGCTAAACTAATAATATTGGGATAATCGTAGATCACAGTTGGTGATAATTTAACTTCCAACCAATCTTCCAAATCCGCCGATAATCTAACAGCTTGAACTGAATCCAAGCCTAAAGTTGCAAAAGGTTCTTGTATATCTATTTCACTAACATCTACACCCAATCTCTGGGCAATATTTTCTACTAACCAATTTTGAATACTAATTTGTTTTTGACTGGCAACTGGTAATTGATATACCGATGAATGCATACGGGCGAACGGCTGTTCTCTCCTACCAGACTGCCACTCGCCGACAACTTGCAAACTACCTTCTAAAAAACCAGCCTTACAAGCATGACGTTGAATCTTACCGCTTGATGTTTTCGGAATACTACCAGTTTTGAGTAAAACTATTGCATAGGGATTTAATTCATGTTGTTCTGTAACTGCTTTACGGATGGCTTTAGTTACTGCTGTTACGTTTAACTTACGCAGATAACTCCGCTCAATTTCTTGGACAATAACTAACTTTTCTTCTCCCTCAATTTCCACCGCAAAAGCAGCACTATTGCCAGCACGAACCGCAGGATGAGCGTTATCAACTGTTAGTTCAATGTCTTGAGGATAATAATTACGTCCACGAATGATAATTAAATCTTTTAAACGACCGGTTACAAATAATTCCCCTGCTTGTAAAAAGCCTAAATCACCTGTTCGTAACCAAGGCTTTTCCCCTGTTGCTAAACTAGCTTGAAAAATTGTCTCCGTTAGTTCTCGATTCCGCCAATATCCCTGGGCTACACTTGCACTATTAACCCAGATTTCCCCAATTTCTCCTTCCGAACATTGAGTGAAGGTATCGGTATTAACTAAGATTAACTGTTGTTGTTGAATATTTTGACCACAACCGACTAAAGCGGTAGCCATTTCTGAATCAGTAGGCGCAACTGCTCGATTTTCTTCTATAGCTAATTTATCAAAACTTTTTAAAACTGGTTCAGCTTGTTTATTGCCTCCAGTGATTAATAAAGTAGATTCTGCCATCCCGTAACAGGGATAAAAAGCTGCTTGTTTAAAGCCACAAGAGCTAAAATATTTACTAAATTGCTCAATAGTTTCCGCCCGTACTGGTTCAGCCCCAGAAAACGCTAATTCCCAGCAACTGAGATCAAGAGTGTCTCTTTGTTCGGGGGTAATCTGACTTACACAAAGATCATAAGCAAAATTAGGACCACCGCTAGTATTTGCCCGATATTTAGAAATAGCCTGTAGCCAACGATAGGGGCGTTGTAAAAAACTGACAGGTGCCATCATATACATCGAGACACCGACATAAATAGGTTGCAGAATACAACCAATCAAACCCATGTCATGATAAGGCGGTAGCCAAGAAACCCCAATATGTTCGGGAGTATTTTGAAAACAACGATTAATTGAGAGTGAGTTAGCAATAATATTGCTGTGGCTAACCATTACCCCTTTCGGGTTACCTGTCGAACCACTGGTGTATTGTAAAAAAGCCAGAGTATCTTCTGTGAGGTTAGGTTTGCGCCAATTACTAGCCAGTTGAATCTCAATTGTATCAGTAGCAATAAATTGAATTTCCGTTTGGTTATTTTCTTGGAATTTAGTTTCGATTTTTTCTTGAAGTGCTTGAGTAGTCAAGGCAAAAGTCGCTTCAGCATCGGTAACAATTGCCAGTAAACGCTCAATCGAACGATTAGCACGAGGAGGATAAGCAGGTACAGCAATGACACCAGCATAAAGACAACCTAAAAAGGCACTGATAAATTCTAATCCTGGCTGATACAATAACAATGCTCTCTTACCTTGAGCATGATTCTCTTGTAATCGAAATGCGATCGCACGAGCTTGTTGTTCTAATTGTTGATAAGTTAGGCTATCTAACTCCGTTTCTCCATCCTGCAAAAAGGTAAAAGCAGTTTGCTCGGGCTGCTTGGCTACTCGTTCTGCTAATACTTCGACAAAGGTATACTGCTTACTCAATCGACTCCTCTCTTTGATGCCACCCATACAGCTAGATATCCTTAACTAGCTTATCTAAAAGCGAGATAATTTGTTATTCTTGCTTTGAAAATAAAAATTCTTTGACAAAGAATAACCGATCAAAATAGAAAAATATAGTAGGAAATTTTATAAGCTCGAAGCAAAAAAAAATTCTACCAAAGAGAGATTTATCTTTTACTTTTTTGAGTAGGGGTAGTGGGCTTAAAACTAGCAATCAGCAACAAGACAATTCCAACATTGATAAAAACATCAGCTAAATTAAACACAGGAAATTGAATTAAGCGTACATCTAAAAAATCTACTACATAACCGAAAATAAAGCGATCAATTCCATTACCCAATGCCCCAGCCAAAATACACCCATAACCTAGTTGTTCTAATAAGGGTAGTTTAGGACCGCGCCAAGCTAGAATCATTAACCCAATACTAACGGCTAAAGATAACCAGCGTAACCATCCTACTCCACCACGAAACACACTAAAAGCAGCCCCCGTGTTGATGACATAAGTAAAATGAAAGACTCCTTGCCATAAAGGTAGAGTATTCCCTACTTCGGTAAAGCTTTGTACTACTAAATATTTGGATAACTGGTCTACAATTAAACCAACAATGGCTACTAACCAAAAGGCACTGTTTTTTTTCATCGGTGATTTTTTTCTGTGTCAATGTGATTATCTCAATTTTTCTTGGTTATTAAAGACCAATGACTAGCAAACAAGGTTACTAACCTGAGTTATAATTATTAAGAAATTTTGCGCCAACGATACAAACTATTTCAGTTCATATACCAATCCTATGTCTCTTCTTCCAATTCGCAACGTTGCTATTATTGCCCACGTCGATCACGGCAAAACTACTTTAGTTGATGCGCTTTTAAAACAATCGGGTATTTTTCGAGAAGGAGAAGACATCCCAGATTGCGTAATGGATTCTAATGACCTCGAACGAGAACGAGGTATTACCATTTTGTCCAAAAATACTGCGGTTCGCTACAAAGATACTCTGATTAATATCGTTGATACTCCTGGACACGCTGATTTTGGTGGTGAAGTCGAACGGGTTTTGGGTATGGTTGACGGTTGTATCCTGATTGTCGATGCTAACGAAGGACCAATGCCTCAAACTAGATTTGTCCTCAAAAAAGCTTTAGAAAAAGGGCTACGTCCGATTGTAGTAGTTAACAAAATCGATCGCCCTAATGCCAATCCTGATACTGCTGTAGATAAAGTTTTCGATCTGTTTGTCGAACTCGGTGCCGATGACGATCAATGTGATTTTACTACTCTTTATGCTTCTGGTATCCAAGGTTATGCTAAAGAATCTTTGGATGAGGAAGGGGTAGATATGCAACCGTTGTTTGAAGCAATTATTCATCATGTTCCCCCACCAGTAGGCGATCCTAACAAACCCCTACAATTACAGGTAACGACCTTAGATTACTCTGATTATCTAGGTCGGATTGTGATCGGTAGAATTCATAACGGTACGATTAAAGCAGGACAACAAGCAGCTTTAGTTAAAGAAAATGGCGAGATAGTCAAAGCTAAACTGACCAAATTAATGGGATTTGAAGGATTATCTCGGGTTGAGCTTCAAGAAGCTAGCGCAGGTAATATTATCGCCGTATCTGGTTTTGCTGATGCCAATATTGGTGAGACAATCACTTCTCCAGACGATCCTCAAGCGTTACCTTTGATTAAAGTAGACGAACCTACTTTACAGATGACTTTTTCTGTCAATGACTCTCCCTTTGCGGGTTTAGAAGGCAACTTTGTTACTTCCAGACAATTACGCGATCGCTTGTATCGAGAATTGGAAACTAATGTCGCTTTACGCATTGAGGAAACTGATTCGGCAGAAAAATTCTTAGTTTCGGGAAGAGGTGAACTACATTTAGGCATCTTAATCGAAACCATGCGAAGAGAAGGCTATGAGTTCCAAGTTTCTCAGCCTCAAGTAATTTATCGCGAAATTAATGGTCAACCCTGTGAACCTTTTGAATATTTAGTTTTAGATGTTCCTGAAGAAGCAGTTGGTAGTTGTATAGAACGTCTGGGACAAAGAAAAGGAGAAATGCAGGATATGCAAACGGGAGTTAACGGACGGACTCAGTTAGAATTTGTCATTCCTGCACGAGGTTTGATCGGTTTCCGTGGTGAATTTATTCGTCTCAGTCGCGGTGAAGGAATTATGAATCATAGTTTCCTGGAATATCGTCCGCTATCAGGAGAATTGGAAACTCGTTACAACGGTGTAATGGTTGCTTTTGAAGAAGGTGTTGCTACCTTCTATGCCCTCAAAAATGCTGAAGATCGAGGTGTCTTCTTTATTACGCCAGGTACTAAAGTTTACAAAGGCATGATTGTTGGCGAACACAACCGTCCTCAAGATTTGGATTTAAATGTCTGTAAAACCAAACAATTAACTAACCATCGTTCGGCAACAGGCGATGAATTGGTACAATTACAAACTCCTGTAGATATGAGTTTAGAACGAGCATTAGAATATATTGGGTCAGATGAATTGGTAGAAGTAACTCCCCAATCAATTCGTCTTCGCAAGATCAAAGCTAAAAAATTAGCTCAACGTTAATAACCTAGGGGTAATTCATGAATTACCCCGACTATAGTGCTGATTCCCGTACCTTGCTCAATTCCAAATCTTTTTAAACTAGATTTAAGAGTAAATTTTGCATTTAATCAATTATGACAGAGAATAACCTAGCCCGCGATCGCTTTCGTGCAGCTTATGAAAATCGCTATACTTGGGACGAGCAATTTCCAGGTTACACAACTGATTTAGAACTCAAACAAAGCGAGGAAGTCTATACAGCAAATATTCGTGTCAATAGCGATTTGTCTGTAGAAGTTACAGGAATTGAAGACGAACAAGTTAAAGAAAGCGTTTATAACCAAATGCGGGATATTATTACTCACCGCAAACGCAACTCTTTTGAACAGGCACACGGTAAAAGCACTTTTTCTCTCGGTGAAGAAGATGCTACTGGTGCCGTAGAAATTTTGGTTAAAGGCGATGCTATGGGTTCTAATTATAAAATCCGTGGTACAGAAATTTGTCAAGTCAGCCGGGTGATGGGACCAATTGCTTTTGTGATCAATACTAATGAAAGTCTCGACACGGGCAATGGTTACGTTTCCACTGGTTATAATGCGATCTTCCGTGATTCTAAAACAAATGAATTAAAAGGCAAACGAGAATTTAAAGAAAGCTACGAAAAATTTGGTAATTACTACCTTCCTACGGAACAAATCATCGAATCGATTGATAAAGAAGGTGAAAAAATAACCACAGAGTTCATATTTAGTAATATCAAATTACTCGAACCTGCAACCGTCGTTTAATCGCGATCGCTATCTGGTTAATTTAGGTAATATAGATAACTTTGAAATTCTTTAACCTGTAAAGGTTAGGATCGAAATAACTGGATTAGTAAAACCTTAAAAAGGATAATCGATAATGTCATTAGCACTAACTGAACAAAACGTAGAAGAAGTTCTCGACGAAATGCGCCCTTATTTAATGGCTGATGGTGGTAACGTCGAGTTAGTCGAAATTGAAGGTCCAATTGTTAAACTAAGATTGCAAGGTGCTTGTGGTTCTTGCCCCAGTTCGACGATGACTTTAAAAATGGGAATTGAACGCCGTTTAAGAGAAAAAATCCCCGAAATTGCCGAAGTAGAACAAGCATTATAATTTTTCGTAGGGGCGGTTCATAAACTGCCCTTACATTTAAGCAACTTTTCTCCTCGAACTTTGAGTAAGTATCAGGTTTATAGTTATTTCAATTTTAAAAATAAAAACAAGATTTGGTCGAAGGTTGAGGCAAATAATAATTAAGGATTTGGAAAGAAAAATACCCTTGCCCCAGCAATCAAAATACCTAAAACAGCAGTTGCTAAGATGACAATTAATGACCAAATCTGACCACGCTGAGAGCCTTCCATTATTGTTAATTTGGTTTCTACTACTACTAATCTTTTGTCAACTGAATTAAGCTGGTCTTTTAAGTCGTCTAATTTTTGGTCAAGTTTATCAATTTTGTTGTCAATTTTCTCTAGTACTTTGACTAGATCGGTTTCTAGGTTGAATGCCATAATACAGCAAGAGAATATACATCTAAAATTATACCTGCCCGAAATTGGGCTGGTATTTTTGTAAGTTTATTTTTTGAATGTTAATTAACGATCTGGTAATAATTAAAATACAACTATTTATATTTTTGTGTTGCTGAAAATTATTTGCTTTCTTTGATATAGCAATTCTTAAATTGATGAAATAAACCTTTACCAGTGGTTAGTAGAGAGGGAATGATCAACAATCAACAATTAACCATCAACAAAAAAACAGGATATTGACTGTATCTCATTAATGTGAGAAAAGCTAGATTTTTTTATAAAATATCTTTAATAATAAAATAAACAATTTTAAATCTTTTTAATTATTTTGTTGAACCGATGTAAATCTCTAAAATTATTAAACCCTTGCTCTACTGAACAAGGGCAATGTGTCGTTTTTCTATCTTAATAAATTTTACCAAGATATTAATATACTAAAATTACTTAATTTACCCTGGTAATTTTTGGTCTAGTAATTGATTGGTTAATTTGGGATCTGCACGTCCACTGGTTTTCTTCATCACCTGTCCGACAAAGAAACCTTTAAGGTTAGTTTTTCCACTACGGAATTTAGCTAATTCGTTGGGGTTAGCAGCTATTACCTCATCAATAATTTTTTCCAACTCTCCCGTATCAGAAATTTGAATTAATCCCTTGCTTTCGACTAATTTTTGAACTGAACCACCTTTGGTTAAAAGTTCTGGTAAGATATCCTTGCCAATTTTTCCGCTAATAGTACCTTTGTCAATTAATTGAATTAATTCAGCCAAATTTTCAGGTTTGAGAGCAATTTCTGTAATATTTAAACCACTATTCTTTAAATATGCAGCAATATCACCCATGATCCAATTAGCTGCTTGTTTGGCATCCGCACCCCCACTTACCGCAGTTTCAAAATATTCTGCCACAGAGCGATCGTCAGTTAAAACTCTCGCATCATAAGCAGATAATCCTAATTCTGACTCATAACGATGTCTTTTACTTGCTGGCAACTCTGGTAGTTCCGCTTTCCAAGTTTCTAGTTGAGTATTTGAAACTTCAATTGGTGGTAAATCTGGTTCGGGAAAATAACGATAATCACTAGAACCTTCTTTAGAACGCATACTAATTGTGCGTCCAGAACCTTCTTCCCACAGACGAGTTTCTTGGATAATTGGTTCGCCGTTTTCAACTGCTTCTATTTGACGTTCAATTTCGTAATCGATCGCTTTTTGAATGGCACTAAAAGAATTCATATTCTTAATTTCTACTTTAGTCCCAAATTCTGTTTGACCGACAGGACGAATAGAAATATTGACATCGCAGCGCAGAGAACCTTCTTGCATCTTACCGTCGCTAATACCCAAATAAAGCATAATGCGACGTAATTCTTGAGCGTATTCTGCTGCTTCTTTGCCCGAACGTAAATCTGGTTCGGAAACAATTTCGAGCAACGGAATACCAGCACGATTAAAATCTACTAAGGAATAAGTCGAACCAGAAAGTCTGTCACTTCCTCCGTGAGTTAATTTCCCTGCATCTTCTTCCATGTGTAGACGAGTGATGCCAATTCTTTTTCTAATTGGTTCAGAATTAGGTTTCTCCGCAATTTCAATTTCTAGCCAACCATGTTCGGCAATAGGCAGATCGAATTGGGAAATTTGATAATTTTTCGGTAAATCGGGATAAAAATACTGTTTACGGTCAAATTTGCTATAAGGTGCAATGGTACAGTTAAGAGCTAAACCTGCTTTAACAGCATATTCGAGAACTTTTTCATTCAAAACAGGCAGTACCCCAGGATATCCTAAACAAATAGGAGAGATGTTGGTATTAGGATTATCTGGATCGAACTTGGTAGATTCGCTGCTAAAGATTTTGGTTTCAGTATTCAGTTGACAATGAGTTTCTAAGCCAATGATTGCTTCGTATTCTATCTTTTTCGGTGCAGCAGTAGTCATAGTTTGTAGCTGGATAGTAAGTATCTATAGATTTTTTATTGTATCTGCTGGCAAGATAGAATAAGCATTGAGTTAAACTAAACCGAAGAGTCAGCTAGAGATTTAGGCAAATGAAGAATAATTTCTTTTAGTTGATTCACACAAATAAAAATTGCAGCTAGCAGCGAATAAAGAAATTAAATAACTAAAAAAACAGAAGGAAAAGGTCAAAAGAACAAAATTAGAATTTATTTTAATTTAATGTTCCGAATCTTTTTTCCTTCTGAAAATAAAACTGTTTTGGCTTAGATTATTGTTCCATCGGGGATAGTGGCATTTTTTAAAACTACAACTATACCGCTACGAATATAAAAACCTTCGCTTTCTCTTTCTGCCTCTTCAATGCCCTCTTTATTAATAATCTGCACGTTACGCCCAATCCGAGCATTTTTATCAATAATCGCTCGCCGAATTGTACTGCCTTCACCAATTCCGACAGGTATACGTCCCTCGCTTAAACCAGAATTTCTTTCGGCAAAAGGTTCATAGAAATCAGAACCCATCAGGAGAGTATCTTCAATGATACAGTCAGATTCAATTCGAGTCCGAACTCCTAACACAGAATGATGAATTCGACAATTTTTGAGAATACAACCCTCACCAATCATGGATTCACTCACCTGGCAATTGAGCATTTTACTTGGCGGCAAATAACGAGAACGGGTGTAAATGGGAGCTTTCTCATCATAAAAACTAAAAGGTGGCTGAGGCTGCTGAGTTAAAGCCAAATTTGCGTGATAAAAAGCTTCTATAGTTCCGATATCTTCCCAATAACCATTAAAAAGATAAGCTTGAACATTATGATTTTTAGCAGCAGCAGGAATAATTTCTTTGCCAAAATCCGTTTGTTCTAAGTTTCGTTTGAGTAAATCCACCAAAACGTCTTTTTTAAATATGTAAATCCCCATAGAAGCAATATAGGGTTTTTGTTTCGCTTCTTCAGGTGTCAACCCCAAAACGGTAGTATCTACCTGCATATTTTTGAGTGCTTCTCCTTTCGGTTTTTCGCTAAAGTCAATTACTCTACCTTGAGAATCAATCTTCATCAAACCAAAACTAGAGGCAGGTTTTTCATCAATCGGCACAACAGACAAAGTAATATCAGCCTTAGTATCTCGATGACGTTGAATGAATTCACTATAATCCATTCGATAAAGATGATCTCCTGAGAGAATTAAATATTCATCAATATCCCACTCTTCTAAAAGATTTAAGTATTGCCTTACTGCATCGGCTGTACCTTGAAACCAACGAAAGCCCTCAGCAGTTTGCTGTGCTGATAGCACTTCGACAAACCCTTCGCTGAAGCCAGAAAAAATATAACTTCGATTGAGATGTCGGTTTAAAGAAGCCGAATTGAATTGAGTCAAAACATAGATTTTTTGAATTTCTGAGTTAATACAATTACTAACAGGAATATCTATTAGGCGGTATTTACTAGCTAATGGTACTGCTGGTTTTGCTCTTAATTTAGTTAATGGATAAAGACGAGTACCCGCGCCTCCTCCAAGAATTATGGCTAATACTCTTTTCACAAAAAAAACCTCGTGACTGCCTATTACCTCTCAAAATCAAGTTTATCTGACAAAGGAACTCATTTAAGTAAACTCAAAACAGGTTTTTCTGTGATTGCTCAAAAAATACCGAGCTAGAAACTGAGGAAATGTTAATATGAGGCTAGTCCTAGACTTTATGTAATTGTTCTAGAAATATTTAGTAGTATTCTAATTATCTCGTCTATGACCACACCTCTGCCTCCAAATTTAGAACGAATTGTCGAACGTTTTAAACGTCGTTCTAATCCAAAACAGCGTTATGAGCAATTGCTTTGGTATGCCAAAAAATTGCCAGCCATGCCAGAAGAAGATAAAATTCCAGAGAATAAAGTTAATGGCTGCGTTTCTCAGGTATACATTACTGCTAATTTGGAAAATGGAAAAATTAGGTATCAGGGAGATTCTGATGCCCAATTAGTGAAGGGTTTAGTTGCACTACTTATTGAAGGGTTAGACGGTTTAACTCCTGAAGAAATAATTCAAGTAACTCCAGACTTTATCGAAGAAACAGGTTTAAAAGTGAGTTTAACTCCCTCACGAGCTAATGGTTTTTATAACATTTTTCAAATGATGAAGAAAAAAGCTTTAGGATTTCATTTGGGAATGTCTGCTTAAAATCCTAACGTGGTGGAGTTAAAGTGAAGTATTAATTTAATAAGGAACTATTGGGTTTGTAATTTTTTACCTCCAGAAATAGCACGAGTACAACACCAGTTACTAGGCAAAGCAGATGGCCATCCCATTCTCAATGCTTCTGGACAAATAGTCATTACTGTCAACTGACAGTCAATGAGTTGAAATCCTTCTTTTTCACATTGTTTGAGACTGTGTTTTAAGATTGAATCATCTTTAAATTCAATGGTGTTGTTACATTGAATACAAACAATATGATGGTGATGATGAGGATAGGGTTGATTTAATTCATAGTGTTTGTGTCCTTCGGCTAATTCTAATTCTCGGAGAATTCCCATTCGTGTCATTAATTTTACGCTACGGTAAATTGTTGATAGACTGATAGACTCTCCTCGATTGTCCAACAAACCGTGTAGTTCTTCTGCGCTTAGATGATTTCCCTTGGGTAAATTTTGAAAAACGTGTAAAATTTTTTCTCGCTGAGGTGTCATCCGCCAACCTTTAGCGTTCAATTCAGCTTTGAGAGAAGTTGCATTGTAATGAGGCATTTTAAAGTCGCTTTCAGTCGAGTATATCTATTGACAATGATAATTGTCTAGGCAATTTATTTGCAACAAACTAAATTAATTGATAATCATTTGCAAGTTGTTAATGTTCTCAATCGAGGATTTGTGGTTCACTGTGGAATCAAATTAATTTTTTTAAATTGGCACAAATTTTTTTTATAGCTAGAGATTAAAAAACTCTTTAGAACTATCGCTATCAGACAATTTGGAGCGTAAATCGTAAGTAACAAGACTAATTTAGGAAAAAACTTCAATGTCTGAATTTCTCGATTTTCTTAAACATAAATATGCCTACGTCGCTATTGGTGAATTTAAACCTGGTAGATTTGCTGAAGCGCAAAAACTCTATGAAAAGGCTGTTTCTACTTATACTACTGGCTTTAAAGGAGCATATTTGCTGCAAAAACCAGGAACAGATGAAGGGATCGCTGTGATTATGTGGGACAAAATTGACGATATGCAAGATAATGTCTCAGAAGCTTATGAAGCTATATTGAAGCAGATGTCTCATTTGTACAAGACTCCACCTACTACTTCTTTTTATGAGGTATGTAGTGAGATAGGTACTGAAGCAAAAGTTTAATCAATTGGTTATTAGTTGTTTAACTTTTTACTAAAGGACAAAACTTGAAAAGAAATGTAGAAAAAGGGTTTGATGAAAAGTAACTATGCTTAAACATTAAACCCTATCAAAAGAATAATCTTGGTGAAAAATACCAAGAGAAACAATAAATTTTAGGGTGAAGAAAATTTATTATTGTTTTGAGAATTAATAAAATGCGATCTCGGCGAATCCGAGGCGCGGAGCGATCGCAATTGCTCATGATCCTCTACATTTTTACCTGTTCGTTATTCCTGGTTGGAGTAGGCAAGAAATTAAAATTATAAAAAAGTTTTTAGAAAAATTTGTTAGGTTTTAATCTTTAATTTTATGTCTGATAATAAGTTGCTGTTGTTTGGAGTTACCAGCTAAAGAACGATTGGCATTTAATTGTATTTCAATTTGTACACCTGGTTCGAGAAATTCTTGTGGAATTGGTAACTGACCTAATTTGATGACAAAGTTATCTCCATCGCGATTAATTAACTTAGGAGGTATTTTTCCTTCAAATTTAGTGCGATAATCAAAGGAACGACGGAATATACCACCATCATCGGAATTGCTGACACGATATTTAACAGAAAAATCTGTTGAAACTACATCCGATTGACTTGCCTTATCAATTAAATTTAATTGAAGATTAGTTCCTTGACCAGATAATCCTTCGCTTTTCAATCGAGTGGCATCTTTAGCGCGAACAGCATTAAAGACAAACAATTCTGTAATCTTATTTTGTTTGGAACTAGTAGTTTCTAACCAAAGGTCTTCAGGAATACCAATTTCAGCATCGTTTGCTCCTTTTAAACTCAGTGTAATTTTTGAGTCGGCAAAATCATTGACTGGTTGAGGTGCATCCCAAACCATTAAAACTGTATGTTCATGACGAGCTACTAATTCTTGATAGCGATCGCTTATAATTGAACCAGGAGCAAACAAAGCAGTTGCATTATCGTGAGTTTCCCAGATATTTTTAGATAAAGTAAAACCTCGGTCTTTGAGTTCTGCGATCGCAATAGTTGCAGTAGGTTGATCGGGTGCTAGAGATTTATCTAAATTAATTAGAGTAATAGTACCTAAACTTCCTACTCTACCTTTTCTACCGTTACGACCTAATTGACCATCATAGCCTTCTTGACATTTAAATTCGCTAGTAGTGCAATTGTAGTCATCACTACCAGGTTTCCCTGAACAAGTTGGTTGATTCCAAGCAGGATTTGAACATTTACAACCTTGTCCTGGTTCTCCCCCTTTACCTGGTTCTCCCCCTTCACCACCAGAAGCAATAATAAAAATTTGTTTGAGATCTTCTTTATTAGTAGTATAAACAGTTAAAGAACCTCCATTACCACCATTACCGCCATCACCGCCATCGCCTCCATTGCCACCGTTAGCACCTTGAATATTGCGATTGAAGTCTTTTGGTTGTTCTTGACAATTGGCGTTAGCACCAGCACTACCATTAGTACCAGCATGACCGTTTTCTCCCGCTAAATCTAAAGTCATAGGAGAACCATCGGCAAAAATAGTTAGACTGTCGCTGTTTCTACCATCTTGACCCTTTTCTCCAGATTGACCATCTTGACCCTGTTTGCCAATTTTTTCGATTTCCGCAGCTTGACTGGGGAACGCCAGTGGCAGTAGGCTTTGCCCTTGCAGAGCAGAGTACCTGTCACTAGTAGAGAAACAAATAATTGACGGTGAGGTAGCAGTTAAAAACTGAGGAAAAGTAACAATCGCGATGAAGAGAGTAAATTTACCCCAGAAACGTACTTTCATACTAAATTGGCTTGATTACACTTTCGCTATTGGTATGCCATACTTTTTCCTAATTGTCGAGATTTTGTTGGCTTTTGTTAAAAGAAATTAAAGGCAGGAGGCAGAAGGCAGGAGACAAAAAGTAAAAAGTAAAAAGAAAGAATATTTATTTTTGTTCCCTGTTCCCTAATAATTAATACTGGTAACTGGTAACTGGCAACTGATAACTGAACAATTATTCCCAAGTACATTGCGTCCGTTCGTGTAAAATGCGTCCATAAACTGCTTCGGTGGCAACTGCTAGTTTTTTCCAACAGAAACGAGTTGCTAAAGATTGATAAGCATTATCGATCAACCACTGGGCGTAACCAGGATTTTTGAGAACTTCTAAAATACCCCAGGCGAGGGAATTGGAATTGTTAGCATAGGTCACAACCCCTGTTTTGGTATGTTGTACTACTTCGGGTAAACCACCTGTATCTGAAACCACAACTGGAACTTTTGCTGCAAAACTTTCCAAAGCGACAATGCCAAAAGGTTCATAGAGAGAGGGAAAAACAGCACAATCAGCAATGGTTTGAAACTTATCTAAATCATGGTCAGACATAAAACCTGTAAAGTAACAATGATCCCAAATGCCTAAATTCCAAGCTTGTTGTTTGAGATGATCGGTATTACCACCACCAATAATCACAAATTTAACGTGACCCCCCATTTCCCTGAGTACTTTTGGGGCAGCATTAAGTAAGACAAATACACCTTTTTCATAAGCCATGCGACCGACATAGTACACTATTTTTTGACGGTCTTCGGCAAAACGACGGCGAAAACTAACTCGATCAAAATTATCCGCTTGTAGTTTTTTTTCTGGACGAATGCCATTGTAGACAACATCGATTTTATCCCAAGGACATTGTAAAGCTCGTTCAACTTCATAACGCATATACTGACTACAAACAATTACCCGCCAAGCTTCGTAAGCGAGTTTTGTTTCTTTGCCGTGAATATATCTTTGTTCTTCAGTGTAAATTCCGTTGTAACGACCATACTCAGTCGCGTGAATGGTAGCTACTAAAGGAATTTTGAAAAGATGTTTGAGAGCGATCGCAGCATCTCCAACCAACCAATCATGGGCATGAATCAGATCGAAATTGCCTTCTTCTGTAATTAATTTCCCACCATGATTACCCATGCTTTCATTCATATTAACGACCCAGTGGAAAAAGTCATAACTTCCTGCCACAGATACGCGATGAATATGAACTCCATCTACTATTTCATAGCGAGGGGCTGAACCAAATTCAACAGTGAGTAAATGAATTTCGTGTCCTAAGTTAGCAATTTCTGGATACAATTCTGCAACATGACGTGCAATCCCACCGACAATTCGAGGCGGAAATTCCCAAGCTAATACTAAAATCTTCATCAACCCCATCCCCACGCTTACTCTAATTCTCTAATTGGATACAAATTTACATACTTATGGCAGTTTATCAAGAGGAGATCGAGTTGGTTGGTAACAATTACCTAATATATTTGGATTTTTTGACAGGTGGGGCGCAGATACGCCCCTGGCGTTCACGATCTGCTTGACGACGGCAGACTTAGCCTCTCACGATAGTTTTGCCAAGCTGCGCTCTTGTCGGGATTAGAATTGGCTCCTTTTTGTAATAAAATCACTCCCTGATTAAAATCGATAATTCCGTATTCTTGGTTATTGGTAACCCGTTCAATTAATTCTGTAATCGTTTGTAAAGCAACTCGATCTTCATCAAAAGCTATTTGATAACGTTGTAGTTGCCATAAATCGGCGATGATGTAATCTACTGTTTCGACGTTACCCGCATCGTTACGAAATTCCAATCCAGTTAAGCGAATGATGGCTCTACGTCCAGAAAGATGAGGTATTAAATAGGTAGTAGCGGATACACTCGCATCAGGTGGAATTTGTTTTAAAATTGAGCGAATTTGAGGTACTCTGTGCCATTGTTCGGGGAGGGAAACATAAACCCAAGGTTGAATAGAATCAGGGATGAGGAACGAAAGAGTTCGACTGGGATTAGATGTAATGGTAAAAAATAAAGATAAAACAATACAAATAATCCAGAAACGCCGAAACTGAGGCAAAAGTTTGCGTGGTTGATAAGTTTGGATTGGTTGTTGAAAATTTCCAAATCTTTCTCCACCCCACCAAAGAATTGCGCCATAAAACAATCCTGGTGTGACACTCATGGCATAACGAAGGGAAATTGCTAAGACGGTTTGTCCTTGTCCTAAAAATAGTTTTAATAAAGGAAAAGTAGCAATACTCCAAGCAGCAGGAGAAACGGCAGGAATAAAAGCTAAAGGTAACCACTGTCCTAGTAAATATTTAATTGTCGGAAAAAAAGGCGTAAATAATTCCATAATTAAACGCCCAGGGTTAAGCAACATATTTTTAATAATTTCTAGGGTAGAAGCTTCCTCTCCCTCGGCGTATTGTCCGAATCTTTCCAACATAAATCTTTTAGAAATGTCATCGGAAAATAAGGGCATAATCAGGTTAGTCAAGGCGATGATGTAGAGAAAACTGAGACTAGCTAAAATTAAACCTGTGCGAGGATGGCGTTTGCTTAAAACTAGATAAACTCCCACTCCAAATAAAGTTATGCCACTATCTTCCCTAACAGCTAAAGTTAAAATTGCTAGCAACCAAAATAGCCACCACCAGCGTTTTTCCATCGCTAGTAACAAACTAAAGATAAACAAGGGAATTTGGGAAATATCGTGAAAATTAGCCAGAGTAGGCCCTAAAATTGTATTGGCGCAATAAAAACTAATTGTAATTAATACTGCGATCGCAGGTTGAACATAAATTCTTGCTAAGTTATATAAAACTAACCCTGCTGCGGTAACTAAGGTAACTTGCAACACCGTTAGAGTAGCAGGATGGGGAAACAGATAGTAAATCGGCAACCACAACAGCAAAGCAGGCGTAAAATGCTGTCCTAGGCGATGATAATTAACATCAGGTACTTCGCCACTATGAACTACGTTAGTCGATAGTTGAGAAGAAAGTGTACTCTCAAAAAAACGCCCATGAATTCCATTCCAAAAAACTTGGTTAAAAATGCCTTGGTCGTAAGAAGAATAAAAACTAAAATGACGATTGAGAGTCAAACTTAAGGTACAAAGAAAAAAAGCGATCGCAGCAATGATAGCGATCTTCAATCCTTGATTTTTGTTTAATTTAAATAACATTATTTACCTTAATATCGTGGTAGTTGACCGATATTTAAGCTACTACTTCACCAAGCTGAAAAAATTCTAAAACTAATGTTAAGAATGTGGTAAATTTTTTGCTAATTTCTACTGAAAAACCCAACAAATTCAAAGTTCTAATCTAGAATAGAAAAGGCGGAGACGAAAGTTTCCGTTCACTCCTCACACCACACTCCGCCCGAGATCAAATGCGGGCGGTTACCTTTTTTTAGGAAGATAATAGCAGAATGATCAATCAAATGAACAGATTAGATTAAAAATTTCTTCAAACTTATCCATAGTTTAGATTGCTTGAGATTGGTTTTTGCTATGATAAAATCTTGTAAAATTAAAGGAAAATCTTAAATCAAGGATATATAGGAATGTCAGCAGCTACAGCAGTGACAGATTCAAGTTTTACGCAAGAAGTATTAGAGTCCGATGTTCCTGTTTTGGTAGATTTTTGGGCTCCTTGGTGTGGTCCTTGTCGGATGGTTGCACCAGTTGTAGATGAAATCGCCGAACAATACGAAGGACAAGTAAAAGTAGTAAAACTTAATACTGATGAAAATCCCCAAGTTGCTAGTCAATATGGAATTCGTAGCATACCTACTCTAATGATTTTTAAAGGTGGTCAGCGAGTAGATATGGTGGTAGGTGCAGTACCTAAAACTACTTTAGCTAACACATTAGAAAAATATCTTTAGTTCTTTCTAATTTCAGCTTCAGCTAGTCTTATTACACTAATGCTGAGGCTGATTTTACTGCATAAATTATTAAGATTTGTTTAAAAAGTAAAATTGGATACAGCTACAAAAAAAAGCAAAAATTTGGTCTACAATCAAAATACAGCCACGACAGCATAATTTATGGCTTTATCTTCAGACCAAAACAATTTAGATAATTTATTGTCTCAAGAGCTTAATGATCTAATTCATCATCTGCCTCATCACAAGCATCGCAAATTGATTGAACGTTCTTTAGCAGTATTGATTAGAATTGCGGGAAAAGAAATCGATCGCCTTGATTGGAAAATATTAGCAGCATCGTTAGAAGATTTAGAAAAAGGATTTCAAACTTTTTATCCTTATCGCCACACTCGGAAAATTTCTATTTTTGGTTCAGCCAGAATTGCATCTAATACGCCAGAATATCAAATGGCAGTTGATTTTGCTCGTTGCGTCACTCAGTTAGGTTTTATGGTGATTACTGGGGCGGGTGGTGGTATTATGCAAGCAGGCAATGAAGGAGCAGGTAGAGAAAATTCCTTTGGCTTGAATATCAAACTACCTTTTGAACAGAATGCCAACAATTTAATTCAAGGCGATGGAAAATTAATTAATTTTAAATATTTTTTCACTCGTAAATTGTTTTTTCTTCGGGAAAGTGATGCGATCGCTTTATTTCCTGGTGGATTTGGTACTCAAGATGAAGCGTTTGAAACCCTTACATTGTGTCAAACTGGCAAATATGGACCAGTACCACTAGTATTAATTGATCGTCCTGGTGGAGACTATTGGCATAGTTGGAATGAATATATTGGGAAGCGTCTTGTTATTAGAGGATTGATTAGTTCTGAAGACCCCAGTTTATATACTATTACCGACCGCTTGGATGTTGCCTGCAACACGATTAGAAATTTTTATCGAGTTTATCATTCTTCTCGCTATGTCGGTCAACAATTTGTTATGCGTCTTAATTCAGAATTATCTGATGAAATAGTAGACCAATTAAATCAAGATTTTGCTGATATTTTAACTCACGGAAAAATCGAAAAAAGTACCGCTTTACCAGGAGAAAAGTGGGATGAAAGTGTAGATTTACCTAGGCTAGTTTTTTATTTTAATCAAAAAAATTTGGGTCGTTTATATCAAATGATTGCTCAAATAAATCAATTAGGTTTAGTTTCTTTGGCAACGGAACATCCTGAAATTAAGTAATTATATGTTGATGGTCAATTAATAACTGTAGATACGTAACATATTACGTCTTTACTTTACGCCATGCTTGATAAAGCCAATTGAGTACAATTATAATTTGTTGAGTTTGTTTTAATTGTAATTGTAACAGTTGATATTTTTGTCGAACCTGAGCAAGATTGTTTTTGTTTTGAATCAAGACATTAGGAGTAGTGACTAAAATAGAATGAATAAAAATTTCACAATTGTTTAATTCATGAGCAATTAAACTTAATTTTTGGCGTAATTGCCAAATTTTAATAGCTAAATATAAATTAAATAAAGTTATGATTAAATTAACAATAATTGTAAAAATAAGCATTATTTTCCCATTTACTTGGGTTAATTAACTATGTTATAGCAGTTCTCACGCTCTATGGAGTACATCCTAAAATATGGATTTTTGTTGATTGTTTATCGTTAATTGTTAATTGTTAGTCGCTACGCGCACCTTCGGTGAGGTTGATTGTTGATCTCTCATAATTAGTAATTAGTAATTAGTAACTGATAATGGTGTACCTTACTAAGGTGAGAAACGCTATATCTGTTAGAGGTAAGAGTTTTTGACACTCCCACGGGTGAACCGCGTGGAATTCTCGCCTCGCAACCTCTTAGCTAGTACAGCCTAATCACTTATACCCCGCCAGACCGATTACGCGAGTATTTTGGTTTAAACTCCACTGGCTGCCCGACAGTAGAGGAGGACTCGACGGCGACGGGGCGTACAAGGTTCCGAGGAGCCCTCCTGCACACAGCCGTTCAGGTTTCCTCGCCGTATTGAAGTCCGTGAGGACAATATTGTGGCTTATTGCCGAAAAAATATATTTGGCTTATTTAAGGAAAACCTTGGCAAACCTCTTGTTCAGCGTCTTCTAGTATTTTGGTATATACCAGTTCGACGCACTGACACGCCTACTTCTGGGCTTTTGAGTAGTAGTATATCATAGTTGAGCGAGTGCGGTCTTGAGCGAGAGGGATGCCGAACTTGGTTTGAGTCACACGCGTTGACGGCAGATTTATCACTTCGCCTTGTAGTTTTTAAAGGACATTTGAAAAGATTATTTCTGATAAATTACTTTTACTAGATGATTTGGATTAAATTTATGAAACTACTAGTTATAAGTAATGGTCACGGAGAAGATGTTATTGCTGTTCGTATTGTAGAAAAACTTAAAGTTAATCTTCCTAATTTAGAAATAGCTGCTTTACCAATTGTTGGTGAAGGTAATGCTTATATTAAAAATAATATTGCCCTGGTCGGTCAAGTAAAACAAATGCCTTCTGGTGGTTTTATTTATATGGATAGTAAACAATTTTGGCGCGATCTTCAAGGTGGTTTACTTAAGCTAACTTTAGCCCAATTGAAGATCATACGACAATGGAGTAAAAGTGGTGGTTTCATTTTAGCAGTAGGAGATATTGTTCCTTTATTGTTTGCGTGGTTAAGTAATACTAATTATGCTTTTGTTGGAACTGCTAAATCAGAATATTATTTAAGAGATGAACAAGGATGGTTAAACCGTACTTCTTGGTTAGAACGCTGGTTTGGTTCAGTTTATCTGCCTTGGGAACGTTGGTTAATGAGTCGCGATCGCGCCTTAGCAGTTTTTCCCAGAGATGATTTAACTGCCGAAATTTTAAAACAGTGGTCTATTCCTGTGTACAATTTTGGTAATCCAATGATGGATGGTATTGGTGAAGTAACAGAGATAAAAAAGTTAACAAGTTTAGCAGAAAAACAAACTCTATCTATTTTATTACTACCTGGTTCAAGAATGCCAGAAGCTTTAAATAATTGGCAACAAATTATTGACGCTACTTCAGAAGTTATTAAAACATTTTCATTACAATCAATTCTTTTTATTGCTGCGATCGCGCCAGGTTTAGAGATTTTACCTTTTCAAGAGTATTTATTGTGTCAGGGTTGGAATACAACTTCATTAGCAATTAATTCTCTTCCTATTAATGACCCTCAAGCTGTTATCTTTAGTAAAAAAAATGCTAGCTTAATTCTCACTCAGAATGCTTACAGCGAATCTCTACAACTTGCCGATCTAGCGATCGCAATGGCGGGTACGGCAACCGAACAATTTGTTGGTTTAGGTAAACCTGTCATTACTATGCCAGGAACAGGGCCTCAATTTACAGCTGCTTTTGCCGAGGCGCAAACTCGTTTATTAGGGATTTCAGTTATTTTAGTCGAAAAATCGAACCAAATAGCTCAAAAAATGCTATGTGTACTAAATAATGCAAAATTACTTGAATCTATTGCCATTAATGGTCAACAAAGAATGGGAAAACCAGGTGCTGCTGAGAGAATTGCTGAATGTTTACAACAAGTATTGTTGAAATAATTTAAAACTCTTCAATTATTATTATGTTAATTTTAGTTAACAATGCATAAAAAGCCTTATCTTAGCCAGAGTTAAACAACAAGTAAATCGTTTTAAACTGCTAATAATATTTTTGAACTATTAATGGCTGAGATTAAAAACGCAACCTTAAAGATTATTAATCAAAAAGATTTGGTTGAAATTAAGATTGGCTGTCATGTTTTTTGGACTCAAATGGAGTTATTCCTCAAAACAGAATATATTTTAGAAATTTATTTAAACGCCAATACTTTTACTAAAAATAGTTTGTTTCAAAAGTTTTTTGGTGATTTCAATTATATTCCTAACTTAATTAGTCCTGGTGAAGAAAACCCTTACTTGTTTCAAAAAAAATTAAACCTTGCCTTAAATGAACTAAAAAAAGAGTATCAGTTCAAGAATTTTACAGCTTTTTATGCTAGCCTAAAACTTTATCCCAAAATCAATGAATCAATTGCTGTTACTAATACAGTACAACTAGAGCTTTGAGAGCTTTTTAGTTATCAATAAATAATCAAATATTAAATTAAACAATGAATTTTCAAGCTCAATCAAACTATCAAATTTGGCAAAATAAAGATTTAGCTCATACTTATTTATCAGGAGTCAGAAGTGCGATTCCTTTAGCAAAAGAACAAATTGATTGTCTGTTGAGAATTATTAATCTAACTCAAATAAAAGTTAGTAATTTTTTAGATTTAGGTTGTGGAAATGGTATTTTAAGTCAAGCAATTTGGCAACAATATCCTCAAGCTACAGGAGTATTACTAGATTTTTCTGAAGCCATGCTACAAGAGGCTAAAACTAATCTAAATTCAAAAGTTTATCATGGTATTTTTATTAAACAAGACTTTGGATTAACTCATTGGACTGATGCAATAAAACAATTATCTCCTTTCGATGTGATTGTTTCTGGTTTTGCTATTCATCATCAGCCAGATGAAAGAAAAAAACAAATTTATCAAGAAATTTATCATATTCTTAAACCGGGCGGAGTGTTTTTAAATTTAGAACACGTTATTTCTCAAAGTAACTTTGGAGAAGAAGCTTTTAATGAATTATTTATTGAGCATCTTTACGCTTATCATCAACAACAAAATTCCACTCAATCAAAAGAAGAAATAGCACAACAATATTATCATCGACCTGACAAACAAGCTAATATTTTGGCTAGTGTAGAAAATCAATGTAATTGGTTAAGAGAAATTGGTTTTATCGAGGTGGATTGTTTTTTTAAAATCTTTGAACTAGCCTTATTTGGTGGAGTTAAAGCTAAAAAATAAATTATTACTTACTCAAATCAGATGAAATCGATTGTTAAAAAAGCAACAATATTATTATCTACTTATTATGCTCATATGCTTGAGTATCGAGCAGAGATTTTTTTGTGGGCATTATCAGGTTCGTTACCGATTATATTAATGGGAGTTTGGATTCAAGCTTCCCAATCTGGTAATTTTGGTTTAAGTTCTGTTGATTTTGCTCGCTATTTTTTTAGTATATTTTTAGTTAGGCAATTTACTACAATTTGGGTAATTTGGGAATTTGAGCGAGAAGTAATTGAAGGAAAACTTTCTTTTCATTTACTACAACCAATCGATCCAGTTTGGCATCATGTTGCTAGACATTTAGCTGAAAAATTAACTCGAATTCCTTTCATGTTTTTATTTTGTGGTTTATTTTTTCTGCTTTATCCCGATTCTTTTTGGATACCAAGTCTCAAAAATATTTTCTTATGTAGTCTGGCAATTGTGATGGCGTTCACTTTAAGATTTATTATTCAATATACTTTTGCCATCTTTGCTTTTTGGACAGAAAGAGCTAGTGCAATTCAACAATTTTGGTATTTATTTTATATTTTCTTATCAGGAATGATTGCACCTTTAGAAGTATTTCCTCCTGGGGTGAGAACTATTGTTGATTGGACTCCGTTTCCTTATTTGATGCATTTTCCTGCAGCACTTTTAGTAGGATTACCAACAGATTTTGTTCGTAGTAGTATGATTGTTTTAGGATGGGGAATAATCTTTTTTGTTGCTAATCGTTGGTTATGGAGAAAAGGATTAAAACAATATTCGGGAATGGGAGCTTAATTAAATACGGTTTTTTGTTAATAATTAACGAAATATAAATTTTGCGATCGCTTTAAAAAAATTCTAGAACACTTTAATACTTATGAAAATTTTTGAGTTATTCGATTAACGAAATCAGAAGCTTGAGAAATTAAATTTTCTTCGCAACTAATTTGAGAATTATTTTGTTGTTCAACTGCCTTAATAATTTCTGCTAAATCTGCGTTTCCTTTTCTCGCACCTAATCCATTAATTGAACACTCAATTTGTCTTGCACCAGTAGCTAAAGCAGCGATAGAATTTTCAACGGCTAAACCAAGATCATTGTGACAATGAACTGAAATTATTGCTCGATCTATATTGGAAACTTGATTGACAATCTTAGAAATTAAATTATAAAATTCTTCAGAAGATAAAGTTCCAAAACTATCAGGAATACAAATAGTTTTTGCACCACTATTAATTGCTAATTCTACTGCTTGACAAAGAAAATCTAGTTGAGCATTAACTGCATCGAAAGCTGACCATTGAATATCATCACAATAGTTTCGAGCTAAAGTAATACTATCTTGAATTAACTCTAAAATTTGTTGCTGGTCAAATTTAGATTGTATTTTAGTATTAACGTTAGTATAAATATTAATTCTTCCTCTAGATGCTGGTTTAATAGCTTCACCCAAAGTTTCAATTTCTTTAACTTTAGAACCAGCTAATCCACAAACAATAGACTTAGTAATTACTTGAGAGATAACAAAGACTTCATCAAAATCTTTTTTATAAAAGCCTGGATAACCAACTTCAATAATATCTACTTTTAACTCTTCTAATAGTTGAGCTAGTTGCATTTTTTGCTTAAGATTGATAATGACACCTGGAGTTAATTCTCCATCTCTCATCGTTGTATCAAAAAGAATTATTGGAGATTTCATTTTAAATCGTAATCAAATCTCAATTAACTAACTTTAGATTAATCATAATAAATTAAACAAAATAATTGTTAACTATCATAATTAAAAGTTGATTGCTATCCAAGATAAACAATCAACCCTCAACATAAACTTATCAATTTTAACGTTTACTACTAACCGATGTAGCAATGCTATACTTTCAACTGAATAAAGTATGATTGGTAATTAATACAATTTAAATTTTAAACCTATTACCAAATCTCCCTTATTCAACCAAGATAGCTATATTTTGTTTCTTATCTACTTTGATCTGACAAAGTTTTATTAATCATTAGCCGGCTGCTTGAGCAGGTTTTTGACTAGATGTTCTACTTATACTATTACTAGTGCGGGTAGATGCATCTTCTTCCATTGGTGCAAACTCAATGTGATTAAATAAAGTAGTCACAAA
Organism: Stanieria cyanosphaera PCC 7437; assembly: GCF_000317575.1. Classification (NCBI taxonomy): domain Bacteria; kingdom Bacillati; phylum Cyanobacteriota; class Cyanophyceae; order Pleurocapsales; family Dermocarpellaceae; genus Stanieria; species Stanieria cyanosphaera. Next base: position 4,646,828 of record NC_019748.1, read on the forward strand.
AGCAAATAACAAAAAGGGTAGAGATAAAACTAAAATAATCCCTACGGTAGCTAAAGCGTAAATTTGTCTAGTACTACTCCACAATGCCAAAGTAGTAGCAAGGCTGATAAATATTACAATCAACCATACAATAATCTGACCGTAGATATCGCCAAAAGTCAGAGTACAGATCATCCGATATTTATGCAAATCTTTATCCATGATTGTTTCTGATAATTCTCCTATTATGATTAGGTTAACGCTAGGAAGTTTAATCAGATGATATTTAAATATTTTCCAAAGGGTTGCAACATCTATTTACAATTTACCTAAACTGTCAAAATTTGTTTCAATTCTTAATTCTGAGAAAATTTTTGATTTTTTAGCCTTTTGTTGTTCATTGTAATAGGCTGTATAAAGAACGGGATACTTCAGGAATGTCCTGTCAATCAATTACAATGAGGGAAGAGTAACATGACGGCAAGTTCAGTGGTAGAAGGACGTGACTATACGTTAATTATTGACAAAAGTGGCAGTATGTCCACTAACGATCAACCAGGAGGAAAAACTCGCTGGGATGCAGCACAAGAATCTACTCTTGCTTTAGCTAGAACTTGCGAACAAATCGATCCAGATGGAATTACTGTCTATTTATTTTCTGGTAGATATCGCCGATACGATAATGTAACTTCTGATAAAGTCACTCAGATTTATCAAGAAAATGAACCGATGGGACGTACTGATTTAGCTAGTGTACTTCAAGATGCAGTAGACAACTATTTTAAACGAAAAGTAGCAGGAGAAGCTAAACCCAATGGCGAAACCATTTTAGTTATTACTGACGGCGAACCTGATGATTATAAAGCTGTCATGAGAGTTATTATCGAAGCTTCTCGTCAAATTGAGCGTGATGAAGAATTAGGTATTTCTTTAATTCAGGTAGGGAAAGATCGTAAAGCAACTCAATTTCTTAAAGCTTTAGATGATCAACTAGAATCTGCTGGTGCCAAGTTTGATATTGTCGATACAATCACGATAGATGATATGGAAGATATGACTTTAGCAGAAGTGTTATTAAACGCTATTCACGACTAAGTTTAAAAAGCGATCGCTGTGCTGTTGTTTGACAAGACATCAAGTTGAACCTTTGGCATTATTTTAAGATTTAATTAATCATTGTTTCTGTCTTGTTTATTAAAACTATCTAAGCTTTGCTCAAGCGCGATCGCTTTTCTTTCATAGTAAATATTAAGATATTTTAAATGATCAATATGTCTCAATCTGTACGAGTAGTTGCTCGTGTTATTGCTCTTCCTGACAAAATAGAACAACTGAAAGCAGTTTTAATGGAACTAATTGAACCGACTCGCGCTGAAGTTGGATGTATTCAATACGATTTATTGCAGAATACTTGCGATCCGACAGACTTTACTTTTGTGGAAGAATGGACTTCAACAGCAGCTTTAGAAACTCATCTTACTAGTCCTCATCTTCAGAAAGCTATTAACAAAATTAATGGTTTAGTCGCTCAAAAACCTGATATTCGTCGTTACGAACACATTAGTTGTGATTCTTAATTGATAATTGTACAGACGCGATATGTTGCGTTTTTACTGCTAACTGTAAACTTACCAATGCTTCCTCTTCTTCCTGCGGTTCTTCCTGTTAGCTTAATTATTTTAATTGGTTTTATTGCTGGTCGCACTTTACCATTAGATAATCAAACCGTTTCCAAAATAACTTTATATGTTTTATCTCCAGCCTTAGTTTTTGACAGTTTATACCGAACTACTCTTTCACTTAAAAGTACTCAAGATTTATTAATTGCTTTTGCTTTAACTTCTTGTACAACTTATTTATTAGTTTGGGTAATTAACAAAATTGGGAAACTTACACCTTCTTTACAAAAAGGTTTAATTGCTACGACAATTTTTTCTAACAATGGCAACATCGGTCTTCCTGTCGCTAATTTTGCTTTTGGCGCAGCAGGATTAGAACGAGCGGTGCTTTATATGATTGGTTCAAGCATTCTAATGTTTTGTTTTGGTCCTGCTATTCTTAAAGGCAAGGGACTTGATTATAGTACTCGTTTGATTTTAAAACTTCCTTTGTTTTGGTCAATTTTAGCAGCAGTTGGTTTACGTTTATTATCGTTTAAATTTCCTTTTCAAATTGATTTGGCTATTCAAGAATTAGGACAAGCTGCAATTCCTGTAGCTTTAGTTTTATTGGGAATGCAATTGTCTCATACTCAATTTGAACTAAGAATTAAAGAAATTTTTGCTGCAATGTTACGTTTATTGGTTGCTCCTTTGATTGCTTATTTTATTGGTTTAAATCTTCATTTAGAAAGTTTAAATTTGCAAATTTTAGTCTTACAAAGTGCGATGCCTACCGCAGTTAATTCTTTAGTTTTAGTCACTGAATTTGGTGGTGATGCCAATTTTGTTGCTCGCTCGATTGTGACTTCTACTGTGATGAGTTTTGTAACTCTTCCTTTAGTACTATGGTTATTGTCAATTTATATTTAATTAAAATTAAAACTAATTTATTAATTATTTAAACCCCAATCAACAAAAACCAAGATATTTTTGGTATTTTATCTCTCATTATTTAAAAATAAATGAAACCAAATTTTCAAGAGCAACACGCTATTATTACTGGAGGTTCTAGTGGAATTGGTAAAGCTACAGCCAAACTTCTAGCTCAACTAGGTGCTAATATTTCTATTATTGCTCGCGAACCCTACAAATTATCTCAAGCACAACAAGAAATTCAAGCCTCAACTATTAACTCTCAACAACAAGTTTTAACCTTTGCTGCCGACGTTAGCGATCGCATAGAAAATGAAACTGCAATTCAACAAGCGATCGCTCATTTAGGTAATCCCGATCTCTTAATTACTTCAGCAGGGATAGCCCATCCTGGTTATTTTACCGAAATTCCGCTCGAAATCTTTGAAAAAACTATGGCAGTTAATTATTTTGGCTCATTATATACTATCAAAGCCGTAATTCCTGCAATGGAAAAGCAAGGAAAAGGTCACATCGTCCTAATTTCTTCTGGTGCTGGTTTAATTGGTTTATATGGTTATACTCCTTACTCTCCAAGTAAATTTGCCCTGAGAGGATTAGCTGAAGCCCTCAGAGGCGAGTTAAAACCGAAAAATATTGCAGTATCGATTGTTTATCCTCCCGATACCGATACTCCACAACTGGCAGCCGAAAACCAAACCAAACCCGAAGCTACCAAAAAGATTACCAAAACTGCTCAAATTTGGCAACCAGAAGCTATTGCTCAAGAAATTATTAAAGGAATTAATCACCATCAATTTGCGATCGCACCAGGATTAGAAATAAATATCTTAAATCGCTTTCATAGTTTAATTGCGCCTTTATTAAATTGGTATTTTGATCGCATTGTTGAGCAAGTTAATCAATCTGCTAAGTGAAATAAATTAACTACAATTGGTGATGTCTTCTTTCCTCACTAAAATATTTTATAAACTAAAGTTAGTTTCAAAATCTTTTCTAGTTATCGGTTGATTAATAATTAATCCTTCGCCACCCAAAGTCTCTAAAGGTTTTCCTTCTACTTCAATCCATACCTTTGCGTCCGGATTTAAACTTGTCGCAGTATAGATTACTTGAGCTAATCTACCGCTCATAGCAGCACTACCGCCACCAGAAGTAAACTCTTGAGAAAGATTAATCCGAACGCCATCGGGTTTGGTTTGCAATCCAAGTAATTTGGTTTCTTTAGGAATAGTGGTAGTATACTTCTCACTATCAGGTCCTGACAGCAAATTTTTAAAAGCAGTTTCCAATACCTGATTTGGTTGTACCGACTTTTCAAAAGTCAAGGTAGTAGTAACCAATTCAATTTTATTTTCGGTAGGATTGAGCCAACAAATTTCTACTTGTTTTTCTTGCTTGACTGGTTCAGAAGTAACAGGAGGTTGAACTTCAGTAACAGGAGGATCATTAGCAACAGGAGGAACTGAAGATTGGTTACTCTGCTCCATAGCATATTTTGCCAACCAAGCTGTACCTCCGCCAAGGGCTAAAATAATACCTGCGATGCCAGCTACTAGGGGAAGAGAAAAACGACGACTTTGTTTCTGATTATGCATAGTAGTTTTCCTAATTGAGAAAAAGCTGCTGATTAGTAGTCGAAATTATAGATAATGTAGTCGAAATATAGATAATAAAGTTGCACTAACTCAACTGTTATTTAATCGAGTTTACTAAATTTGAGTCAAAAGTTTCCATTCTGACAAAACCTGCTAGTGCAATTTGCTGTTGATCTATTTCTAATTGTAAAAGTCGAGCAAAAATCCCGTTTTCCTCCAAAGTATTTAAATCTAAGCGATCGCTTATTCCTTGAGCAAATCCCGTTAACAGTCTAGCCGACATTGGACGACCATTTACGATACCAATCGGCTCAACTAACTCTATTTTTCTTCCTGCTACGGTTTTTATCCCCCACTCCAGCTTAAGATTTAATTCTGATTTGCTTTCCTCATCATCTGTTGAACAACTTTGAACCCGATTTTGATGAGCAAAAGAACGACATAAACTAACAGCCAAACTCAAACGATTGCCGTCTTGTAATTCTAGACGAGGATTGATTAACTGATAACTAATAGAAGAGCCTGCTTTACGAGCTATCAAACGATTTAAAGCTTCTTGCAGTTGATTTTGTATTGCTGGTGACTGCAAAGCTCGATTGAGGTCTGCTTCAGTTAAAATTATGCGTACTCCTCCTTGTAGAGGTTGATTTAAAGAAGTTCGCAGTTGTTCTAAATTACCTTTTGATAAATCTTGTAGCTTGACATCGATTGAGTCTGTTTCCAATTCTAAGGTATCAATTCTTAATCCTGGTTGGACTTCTACACCCCGACTCGCCAGTTTAATTCCTCCCAACTTACCAAACACTAGTTGATAACTGGGAGAATTTTCAATTCTAATTGCTAACTCTTCTACCTTGGTCAAATTAGCACTCAAATTATTACTGGCAAGACGTTCAATCGCCCAACCTCCAGGAACTAAAATCGAAAAAAATCCTGCAAGCAGAATGGTTAAAAGTTCCATTAGTAAAAATTTAATCGGGATTAACCCACATTAAAGTTTGTCCGTATTCTACTGGTTCACCATTTTGTACCAAGATTTCCATCACTTGTCCAGAAACTTCAGCTTCAATTTCATTCATCAGCTTCATTGCTTCTATGATACAAACTGTCTGGCCTTTACTAATTCTATCTCCTGTATCGACAAAAGGTGATTCATCTGGTGCAGGAGCGCGATAAAAAGTTCCTACCATAGGAGAAGTAATTTCTACCCATTTTTTATCTATTGCAGGTGCTGGAGAAGTTTCTGGAGTAGAATTTGATAAAACTACAGATTTAGAAGGAACAGGAGGCGGAACAACTTCCGTTACCCCAGGAGTTACTATTGTAGTTGCTGTAGGGGCAATATTTGTCCCCTTGCGTACCATCAATTCAAACTCGTCACTTTTTAAGGTTAACTCTGCAATATCAGTTTGAGCGATCGCTGATAATAACTCTCTAAGTTCTTGAAAATTTATAGACACAAACTATACAACCTAAATTTCTAGCGACTGGTTAGGTTTCGGAGCAATTATATTTTAGCCCCAGCAACCATAATTAAGAGTTGATAACCAAGAAGATAACTCCAAAAAAAATAGAGTTATTCCCTTCCTAAATAAGAGCCATCGCGAGTATCGACTTTAATTCTTTCGCCAATGGAAATAAATAGTGGTACCATTACTTGCGCTCCGGTTTCAACTATAGCGGGTTTCGAGCCTCCTGTCGCAGTATCTCCCTTTACGCCAGGATCGGTATCAACTACTTCTAAAACTACCGAAGTAGGTAAATCAACTTCCATAACTTGCCCGTTCCAAAACAGCACATTAACTTCCATTTCTTCTTTAATGTACTGGACGCGATCGCCAATTTGAGCCGGAGTTAGCCGAGCTTCTTCGTAAGTTTCCATGTCCATAAAGACAAGATCATCTCCTTCTTTATAGGTATGTTGCATCGTTCTTTTTTCTAAATTAGCTTGAGGAACAGTTTCCCCCGCCCGAAATGTCCGTTCAACAACACTCCCTGTTTGAACATTTTTTAACTTAGTTCTTACAAATGCAGAACCTTTACCTGGTTTAACATGAAGAAACTCTACTACTCGCCAGACAGAACCATCTAACTCGATGCTTACGCCAGTGCGAAAATCATTACTAGAAATCATGCAGCTCTTAATACCCAGTCTAGAAAGATCAAAATTCCATTCTACCTGATGAGTGGGTCTCTCTTAATTTAGTAACAATAATAAAAATATTTATGCTTAGTTACTCTTAGGTTTGAAGTTAATAGTAAAGAAATGTTGACAAGAGTAATTAAGAACTAAGAACATACACCTTAGTATGCTTTCTTCTGTGTGAGTAAGAGCAATTAATAAATTTATGAAAACTAAAACAAAAAGTTGGTATCAACTTTTACTCAAAACAACTACTGCTGCTATTTTAGCTCTGCTAATGTTTTTGAGTAGCAGTTTGGTGAATCATCAGAGTGATGCTTTAGCTGGTAGTCGTAAAAGTATGTTGGCACAAGGGGATGCCATTACTGATCCATTAGCGATTCTCAGATATGCTCTTCCAATTGATAACGATACTGTCAGAAAAATCCAAGCAGATCTAGAAGACATTTCTAATCAATTACGTGGTAAACGCTGGGGAACAATTAGTCGGGATGTCAAAGATGCTAAAAATCTTTTAAATTATCGTCGCGAACAATTATTAGCGAGTATTCCGGAAGAACGTCAATCGCAAGCCTCTGCTTTACTAGAACAGATTAATACAGGCATCAGCAAACTTGAATCAGAATTAGAAGCCAAGGATAAAAATGCCATTTCCGAAACTAGAGCGGAAATACTCAACCAAATCGGACAATTAGAAGCTTTGATGGTAACGGGATTTCCTTTTGCCATACCAGAAGAATATACGAACTTACCTCAGTTGCTTGGTCGAGCTACCGTAGAAATAACCACTACCAAGGGAGATTTAACTATTGTAGTTGACGGTTATAGTGCGCCGATCAATGGTGGAAATTTCGTCGATTTGGTACAAAGAGGTTTTTATGACGGTTTGAATTTTATCCGTGCTGAAGATTTTTATGTCTTACAAGCAGGAGATCCTCCAGGCGAAGAGGAAGGTTTTATCGATCCTAAAACTAATCAATATCGAGCAATTCCTTTAGAAGTCTTGGTTAAAAATGATCCTGAACCAGTATATGGCGTTACTTTAGAAGAACTTGGTCGTTATTTAGACCAACCTGTACTGCCATTTAATGCTTATGGTGCAGTAGCTTTAGCTCGTCCAGCCAATGATCCTAATGGTGGTTCTTCTCAATTCTTTTTCTTCAAGTTTGATACCGAATTAACTCCTCCTGGTTATAACTTGATGGATGGACGTTATTCTGTCTTTGGTTATGTAGTTAAAGGAAAAGAGGTGTTAGAAGAGTTAACTGCGGACGATAAAATTATTTCAGCTAAGGTGATCGATGGTTTGGATAATTTAGTTCAACCCAAGGCTGGCTAGCAATAACTTCCGTCGATCATAAGGGGATGGTTGGGTTTGACTAGCAGAGGTGAAGGGAAGCTTCGGGTGCGACAGAAGCAACAACAAGCCTAGCGCAGCGAATCTATCTGTGAATGGTGAAGGTGCAATAGGAGAATTTACAAACAATAATAGTAGGTTTCTCCAGACCCTTCACTTCTATTTTTGACTAAAATAGCCCTACCTTATATCTCCAACCTTCTTTTTTTTCTCTAAAAATGCAGTTAGTTAAAGATATTGGTGAACAAGGATTACTCGCCAAACTACAGCTTTTTTGTGACGCTGAGATTGTTGGTGATGATGGGGCAATACTAGCTCTTCAACCTAAACACCAATTAGTGGTGACAACAGATGTCTTAGTTGATCAAATTCATTTTTGCGATCGCACTACCACTGCTTTTGATGTGGGTTGGCGTGCAGCAGCAGCTAATCTTTCAGATTTGGCAGCGATGGGAGCTAGTCCTTTAGGAATTACAGTTGGTTTAGCTTTACCTGGAGAAGTTACTATCGCTTGGGTAGAAGAACTTTATCAGGGTTTATTTGAATGTTTACAGCAATTTAATACTCCAATTGTCGGAGGAGATCTTTGTCGTTCTTCTGTCACTACGGTTAGTATTACTGCTTTAGGGGAAGTCACCCCAGATAAAATCATTCGTCGTAGCAATGCTCAAGTCGGTGATGCAGTCGTAATTACTGGCTATCATGGGCTTTCACGGGCTGGTTTAGAATTGTTACTCAATCCTACTTTAGGTAAAAACCTTGACCGCCAAGAAAAAGAATTTTTAATTCAAGCTCATCAAAAACCTCAACCCAGATTAGACGTAATTTCCAAGCTACAAAAAATTGATTGTTCCTCAATAGAGATCGCAGGAATGGATAGTAGTGATGGTTTAGCCGATGCTATTGTACAAATTTGTCGTTCCAGTAAAGTTGGTGCCATCATAGAAGCAAATACAATTTTACTACAGCCTAGTTTGTTTAAACTAGTTGACTCAAAGCAAGTTTGGGAGTGGATCTTGTATGGCGGAGAAGATTTTGAGCTAGTTCTTTGTTTGCCTTTTCAATTTGCTCAAGCTTTAATTAACCAGTTAAATACAGGTGCAGCTATTATTGGACAAATTACTGCTGAAGAACAAGTAGTTTTGACAGATAGTAACAAGTCAAATTTTTCCCAAGTATTAACTTTAGCTAAAGGATTCCAACACTTTTGAATTTTAATGTTTAATTCAAATGAAATCCAAAAATTACTAGCATTGCGCTGGTAGAAATAAGCTCAAAATGGGAATGCTAGGTCTGTAAGGAGCAGTTAAGCGAGTTTGTTGAATAGCTTAAGTCTAAAGCCAACAAACTTTGAATTGTGAGGAAGTGATCAATTTAGACAAACGTTAAAATGGTCTATTCAATTTTTTGAATCTTCTTCATCTACTTGACAACCTTGACGGAGTGCGCTCCGCGCCCCGTCTGGGATAACAACCTTAGCGTTGATAAGCTGGGGAAGACCCCTCACCTGATTTAGGAGCAGGAATATTTAGCTGATACTATGCCACATTTAGCAGAATCATATCAGATTAAAGAACAAATAATTCAGGTCATCTTGACTGACTCCAATTCCCAAACTATCTTGTCTCATATAGCCGGTCAGATAGGTAACTTTTTTCAGGTTGATGGTTGTGCTGTCATTTACACCCCTAGTACTTCGGCTAATAACAGTCAAATAGGTATTTGGTCTGGACAAAATTTCACGCTTGATTGCCAAGCAATATTAGATTTTTATCAGCAGTTTGAGCATCGAGATTCTGATCGTGATCAAGGCATGGAAGTTTCTTGTACACACAACCCTTTATCTAGCTGTGGACTCCATCTATTCAAAGACAGTTTAAAGAAGTCTTTTGCGAGCGCAGATTTAAGTAAAGAATCTCTCAGTTGGTTAACAATTGAAGAGCGAGAAAAGTTTCCCATTCAAGCTTTATTAGGCATGGTTATTAACGACCGCGTCAAGGGAGCAATTTTACTATTTAAATCTCAGCCCTATCAATGGAATAGTTCCGAACACTTATTATTGCAATCAGTTTCAGAATCCGTGGTAATTGCTTTTTCTCAAATTCAACTACAACAACAAGCACAACTGAAAACTAGATATCAAACTCTCCTCAACCACCTCAGCAGAGAAATGAGTCAAATATCAGATTTAAATTCTTTGCTGAATTTAACTTTGGCAGAAATTGGCAAAGCTCTTGGGGTAGATCGTGGTCTAATTTTCATGCTTAAATACAAAGACCCACTCTTGGCACAAAAAAACCGTCATCGACTTAAAGCTACCGTACAATTGAATTATCATTGGTTGCAACAACCATCAAGCGATCGCCATAAGCTTAATTATTCTTTTAACTTAACTGATTCTGCTTGGCTTGAACGAGCAATTCAACAAGCACCTCAACCATTAGCAATTTCGGATCATGCCGTTTTTCCAGATTTTAGCGACCCTAATTTACCCGAATTTTTTAGAGCCGAGAATTCGTCTTCCTTGTTAATTATGCCTCTAATGGGAAGTGTAACTAGCGAATCTCAATCTTCTTTAGTCTTAGGATTTTTAGTATTACAACAAAATCAACCCAGATTGTGGTTGAGCGATGAATTAGATTTAATTAACTGGATTGCTATTCAAATTAGCACTTCTTTGATTCATCAACAAACCTTAACTCAAGTACAGTCAATTGTTGAAGAAAGAACGGCTCAACTGAAATGGAGTTTGGATGTTCAAGCGAAATTATCCGAAAAAATGCGCCAGCAAATTGACCAATTACGGCAATTAAACGAGCTTAAAGATGATTTTCTTAGTAGCATGAGTCATGAGTTAAAAACTCCTTTAACAAGCATGAAGATTGCCATTAAGATGTTACGTCAACCTCAATTATCTGAAGAACTGCGAGAAAAATATTTAAATATTCTTGAACAGGAATGGCATCGGGAATATAACTTAATTAAAGATTTGTTAACTCTACAACAAGTAGAATCAGGCGAATTTAGTTTCCATCCTCAAGAATTAAATTTAAACCAAATTATTGGTGAATTGGCTGAAGCTTTTACTAAAAAATGGCAGTTTGATAAAGGATTAACCCTCAAAACTAATTTGTCTGACTCAGAACTTAAATTTTATACTGATTCTGAAAGTTTACAGCATATTTTAACGGAATTACTATTAAACGCTGGTAAATATTCTGATCCAGATACTACTATCGATTTGCAAGCAGAATGTCATCCGACTTTGCAAGGACAAACCATGACTATTGTAATTGTCAATCGTGGTGCTGGTATTACACCAGAAGAATTACCTCATATTTTTGATAAGTTTCGTCGAGGCAAAGGAGTTACGAATCGTGCCGTACCTGGTACTGGTTTAGGTTTGGCTTTGGTAAAATATTTAGTCGAGCATCTCAACGGCTCAATTGAGGTTACTAGTGAACCAGTGGAGCATTCTACCGTGTTTTTAACTACTTTTACGATTAAATTACCTCAGTTGCAAATAGTTTAATGGCTTTAGTTATTAAAGCTATACTTTATACTTGTTAAATATTAATTACCTTAAAAGTGAGCATAAGAATAGCGAATTTTTATGAATCAGCAGGGCAAAATCATGCTTAAAAAGACCAACCTGCCTCAGTCATCTAAGGCTAATTATCGCTATTCACCATTTACTCGCCAGTTAATGATCTTTCAGGTTGCTATCAGATTACTTTTGTTTTTGTGGCAAGATCGATTAACTGGAAATAATTCTAGTCGACAAAGACATCGAAGAGCGAAATGGTTGGTTAAAAAATTGCTGATTTTAGGGCCAACTTTTATTAAAATTGGACAGGCTTTATCAACTCGTGCTGATCTGATTCCTTTAGAATATGTGCAGGAATTAAGTTTATTACAAGACCGAGTTCCGCCTTTTAGTTCAGAGTTAGCAGTAGCAGTAATTGAAGCAGAATTAGGGAAACCTTTATATACTTTATTTAGGGATTTTGAATCAATTCCTTTGGCTGCTGCTTCTTTAGGACAAGTACATAAAGCAAGATTGCATACAGGCGAAGATGTCGTTGTTAAAATTCAACGTCCTGGTTTAGAAGCATTATTTAATCTTGATTTTGAACTTTTACATCGTTTAGTTAGATTGGGTAATCGATTTTTGCCTAAGCTAAGAAAGTATAATTTGGAAGCAATTTATCAAGAGTTTTTTGAGCTTTTATACCAAGAAATAGATTATATTCACGAAGGAAAAAATGCCGACCGCTTTCGAGAAAATTTTAGAACTTATAATCGTGTTTTAGTACCTCAAGTTTATTGGGAATATACAACTAAAAAAGTTTTAACTCTTGAATATGTTCCAGGAATCAAAATAGACGATCGCCCTACTTTAGAAGCAAGTCAAATAAATACAAAAGACGTAATTCAATTAGGTATTACTTGTTATCTTAAACAACTATTAGAAGATGGCTTTTTTCAATCGGATCCCCATCCAGGAAATATGGCAGTAAGTCGCAGGGGAGAAATTATTTTTTATGATTTTGGCACGATGGCAGAAGTTAAAGCGATCGCACAAGATCAAATGGTAAAAACTTTTTTTGCTGTTTTAAAAAAGGATACTGATGAAGTAATTCAAACTTTAATTTATATGGGGTTAATTGAACCAGTTGCAGACATGACTCCAATAAAAAGAATGGTTAATTTTTTATTAGAAGAATTTCGAGATAAACCAATTGATGTAAGAGCATTTGAACAGTTAAGTGGTGAAATTTATTTAATGTTTGAACAGCAGCCATTTCGTTTACCACCACAAATGACTTTTATTATCAAATCTTTAACTACTTTGGATGGGATCGCTCGCGCTCTCGATCCTCAATATAATCTTTTAGCAGCAGCACAACCTTTTCTCAAAAATATTGCTTTTACTCAACAACAGGGAAATTTATTAGGAACTTTAGCTAAGCAAACTAAGAATTTTATTCAATATAAATTAAATCAACCAAGTCGTACTGAGTTATCAATTAATCGTTTGGAATCTCGTTTAGAATTAGGAGAATTGCAAGTCCGTGTTCGTTCTTTAGAAAGCGAGCGTGCTTTAAAAAAAATTCAGTTAGGAATTAAAAGTTTAATTTATACTTGTTTAGCAGGTTTCACTTTAATTGCAGCAGCAATTTTGTTGGTTGGTACTTATAAACAAGTTGCTTTAATTTTGTTTGGTTTGTCAGGTTTGTGGTTTTTATTATTATTAAAATCTTTAATTAATTTAGCTTTTCAAGAAAAAGTAGATAAAATTATTCAAAAATAATTGTTAATTTCTAGTTGATAATTGATAGAAAATCCGATTACCAAATTACACATTTATTAATGCCCATGACTGAAAAACAGCAAGGGTTGTACAATTATTGTTTGTAGGTTATGTAAATAAAATTTGGTATGATAACTTGTAACAAACATTTTCAACGATTTGTTCAATATAAAATGGTGATTATAATTGAATATTTTTGCTTTAGACTAAGGGTTATCATCATAGTCATGTGCAAGTGAAAGAGAAAATTTTACAAGTTGCTCATATTCCTCCTGCTCCATAATTTCATTCTGTTCTTCAATTTCTGCTTCAGTTAAACCGAATACAGCTTTTCTAACTTTTGTAGCTAGATTTTCCAAATTTTCTTCAAATGAATGAGTACTGAATAATTCTAAATCTTCACAATCATATTTACTTGCTTTTTCCTCTATCTGTTTCATAAAGTCAATGGCTTTGTTTTCGCTTTCAATAAACTTTAATCTAAAATATTGATCTTTTTCTTTTTCAGTTAAAATATGTAAAATATAATACTTTGATGTTAACCCTTCAGGAAGCAAGCAATTAAATAAAAATCCAAATTTACCTTTATAATAATCGTTTAATGTTTTGAAAACATCCCATAAACAAGATAAATAAAATTCTTTTGGATAATTTTTATTTTCATCTTCAAAAGAATCTACATCTAAAAGAGATTGCCATTTATATTTATCCAATAAATGTTTGAGGTAAAATAACTGTGATGGTGGCAATAGTTTCTCATCCATATTTTTTATTTTTTCTAGTTTTTTACATTAATAAGAATAATTTGATAAATCTAATCTAACTTTTGACTAGGAACTAGTTGTGCGATCTGGATCGCATCCAATTCGAGATATGCATTCATGAATGATATTATTTAGATATCTCCGAAAACGATACAAAGTTTGAGCTGTATTATTTAAAATTTCAAGCGATCACGTATGATAGCTGTAAGAAAAACTAGATGAATTATTGTTAAAATTATCTGCTGATATTTTGGGTTATTTAGCCTAAATCTTTTAATTTACCGACTAAATTTCCGTTACTGGTTATCAGTCAACTATCAACCATAATTATGATTGACATCGAACAAATTATCTCTACAGAATATTCTTTACCTCGACAAAATGTTAGTAATGCTTTAGCTTTATGGCAAGAAGGAGCAACTATTCCGTTTATTGCTCGTTATCGTAAAGAAAAAACTGGTTCATTAGATGAAGTGCAACTGAGAAATATTTTTGAACGCTATACTTATTTAACCGAATTAGAGCAACGCAAACAAACTATTTTAGATGCGATCGCTTCTCAAAATAAATTAACAGAATCTCTCCACAATCAAATTAATACTTGTCTCAATAAAACTGAATTAGAAGACCTTTATTTACCTTATAAACCAAAGCGAAGAACTAAGGCTACTATTGCTAAAGAAAAAGGATTAGAACCTTTAGCTCTATTAATTCAATCTTATAATCAACCCAAAACTTCTCCTAATCTATCTTTAACTCAAGCAGCAACTCAATATGTTGATGAGTCTAAAGGCGTAAAAACCGAGGAAGAAGCCTTAAGTGGAGCAGCAGATATTTTAGCGGAATTAGTAGCAGAAAAAGCAGAAATTAGAGCTTATTTACGTGATTATTTGCTCAAACAAGGTGTTTTTGTGGCTCGGATCAAAGATGAGCATCCCGAAGGCAGTACTAAATACGAAATGTATCGCAACTATCAATGCAGCCTCAGCAAAATTCCCCCTCACAATATTTTGGCTTTGTATCGAGGAGAAGCAGAAGGCATTTTAACAGTAGAAATTGCTTTTGAAGAAGCAGAAGTATTAAATTATTTAGAATCACAAGAAATTAACACTAAAGTAGTAGAAATTCGCGATTTTTATCGTAAAATGCTCAAAGATTCTTTTAATCGTTTGATTAAACCTGCTTTAATTAGAGAAGTAAGAGCGGATCGCAAACAATACGCTGACAACGAATCAATTAAAACCTTTGAAGCCAATTTACGCAACTTATTGTTAGCACCTCCCGCAGGAATGAAACCAACTATGGCTATAGATCCTGGGTTTCGGACTGGTTGTAAAGTAGCAATTCTCGATCAAACAGGGCAATTTCTGGAATATCAAGCCATTTTTCCCCATTCTGGTGACCAAAAACGACAACAAGCTGCCAAAATAATCATCAGTTTAATTAACAAATATCAGATAGAATTAATTGCGATCGGTAATGGTACTGCTTCGCGAGAAAGCGATCAGTTTATTTCAGAAATTTTTCAAGATTTAAAGTCTAAACCTATTAAAGTAATTGTTAATGAATCTGGTGCTTCTGTTTATTCTGCTAGTGAAGTAGCACGCGCTGAATTTCCCGATTTAGATGTTACTGTTAGGGGAGCAATTAGTATAGGCAGAAGATTACAAGATCCTTTAGCAGAGTTAGTTAAAATTGATCCCAAATCAATTGGAGTGGGACAATATCAACACGATGTCGATCAAAAATTACTTCAAACTAAATTAGCCGAAACTGTAGAAAGTTGTGTTAATTATGTAGGAGTAGATTTAAATACTGCCTCTAAAGAATTACTAGTGTTTGTTTCAGGAATTACCCCAACAATTGCCAATAATATTGTTAGCTATCGCAATCAAAAAGGTAAGTTTAATAATCGACGAGAGCTACTAAAAATTCCTAAACTGGGAGCAAAAACTTTTGAACAAGCAGCAGGTTTCTTACGCATCCGCGATGGTGATTTTCCTTTAGATAATACAGCCGTTCATCCTGAAAGTTATCCCTTAGTTAAAAAACTACTGACTGCTTTAAACATTCCTTTAGAACAAATCAATCAAGCTGGTAATCGCCTCAATAACCTTAATCTTAATCAATTTATTACTGATACAATTGGTTTACCTACTTTACAAGATGCGATCGCAGAATTAAAAAAACCTGGTAGAGATCCTAGAGAACAATTTCAATACGCAACTTTTAGAGCAGAAATTACAGAAATTACCCATCTTAAACCAGGAATGATTTTAGAAGGTATAGTCACTAATGTAGTGAATTTTGGAGCTTTTGTCGATCTTGGTGTGCATCAAGATGGATTGGTACATATTTCTGAATTAGCGGCTCGATTTGTCTCAGATCCTAATGAAATTATTAAAGTTGGTCAGGTAGTTAAGGTCAAAGTTTTAGATGTTAACGAAAAATTAAAAAGAATTGCTTTATCAATCAAAGCTGTTACAAATCTCAATTAACATGACTTAGTTTCAGTATGAATAACTAGATTGTTTGGAGAACTTTTAATCTGAAGCTGAAACATTAATTTAATCATGACTACAACCAAGATTGGCTGGCAACGGTTGACACTTTTTTCAAAATTTCAATGTGTTAAACTTTTCTCCTTTTGGTTGTCGGGTTTAGCTTGCTTAAGCCATAATCTTCAACCTCTTAAAGCAGAAGTTAATAATTTAGGCAAAATCCCCAAACAACTTCAACAGCCATTAAATCTACCTCAAAATTCAGAATCTCTCTTGAATGTTTCTCCTGCTTCATCTTTACTACCTACACCACCAAATATTCCCCAATCAATTATTGTCAAAAAATTTAAAGTCATTGGCAGTACAGTTTTTACTCAACAAGAATTAGCAGCAGCAACTGCATTTTATCAAAACCGTCCTTTAAGCTTATCCGAACTTTTTCAAGCTCGTTCTGCCATTACTAAATTATATAGCGATCGCGGTTATCTTAATTCTGGTGCTTATATTCCTCCTCAAGAACTTCAAAACGGAGTCGTTACCATTGCTATTAAAGAAGGAGAGTTAGAAGGAATTAATGTGACAGGGACTAAACGCCTCAATCCTAATTACATTGTTTCTCGTTTGCAAACTGCTGGTCAAACACCAGTTAAAGTAGAAGCTCTTTTAGAAGCATTACAAATGCTGCGCCTGAATCCTTTAATTAAAAATATTTCGGCAGAATTATCAGCAGGTGTTCGTCCTGGTACAAGTTTACTAGAAGTTCAGATCGAGGAAGCAGATGCTTTTAGTGTAGAAACAACCTTTGATAATGCTCGTAGTCCTAGCGTCGGCACAAATCGTCGTCAAATTGGTTTAACTCATAAGAATTTGTTTGGTTTTGGTGATCAATTTTCTTTTGGTTACACCAATACTGATGGTAGCGATGCAATTGATTTAGCTTATGCTCTACCACTCAACCCCAAAAATGGTACGCTCAAGTTGGCTTATGGTAATAACTCTAACAATGTCATTGAAAAACCTTTCAATCCTTTAGATATTGAATCCTTATCCCGTTATTATGAATTAAGTTGGCGACAGCCTTTGATTAATCGACCTAATCAAGAACTAGCTTTAGGTTTCTCTTTTTCTCGTCAAGAAAGCGAAACTTCTTTATTAGACATTCCCTTTGCGTTGTCTCGCGGTGCAGATGAAGCAGGAAAAACCAAGATCTCTGCGTTACGTTTGTTTCAAGAGTTGGTTAATCGAGACGAACAACAAGTTTTTGCGTTAAGTTCTCAATTTAGTATTGGATTAGATTGGTTTAATGCTACTTCTAATGAAGATCTTCAGACATATGTAGCATTTGACTCAAACTTAGGTGATGTTTCCTCTCCCGATAGTACCTTTTTTGCTTGGCGAGGACAATCTCAATGGGTGCGTCGTTTAGATGAAGATTTTCTTTTGTTACTACGAGGAGATCTGCAATTAGCCACCACTGCCTTAGTACCATTAGAACAATTTCGTTTGGGTGGAGTAGATAGTGTCCGTGGTTATCGTCAAGATTTATTGTTAGGAGATAACGGCCTATTTGCTTCGGCAGAACTAAGAATTCCACTCTTCCGTGTCCAAAAACTCGATGGAATCATGCAATTGACTCCCTTTTTCGATCTTGGTACAGTTTGGAATAGTGATGATGTTCCAATTGAGCAAGATTTTCTGTCTGCGGTAGGAATTGGTTTAAACTTTTCAGCAGGTAATCGTCTTAATGCTCGTCTCGACTGGGGTATCCCGTTGGTGAATTTAGAAAACTCAGGCAATTCTTTACAGGAAAACGGAGTTTATTTTTCAATCAATTATAATTTCCTTTAAGCGATTATTTGTTGCAAATTTGTATATTCACTCACATTGATTGGGTGGAAAAAGTAGTAAATACGATTCTTAATTAAAAATAAGTTTATTTTTAAAATAATATTTATCAAGTTTAGTGTATATTAAAAATTGTCAGTTTTTAACATTTTCATTTTTTAATTATCCAAACAAAAGTAAATTTTTTGTAAACTAAAACACTATTAATTTATGAAGTCTAAATTAGGAGGTTGATGAATTACTGAGGTTTTTTTGTGAATTTAAAACTTCAATTAAATAATTAATGATTAACTCAGAGCCAAATTTGGCTCTTAAAAATAAAATAAAAATAAAAAATAAGTAAATATACTTGTAGTACTCAGTAGATAATTAGTGATTTATCAATGATTATTACTTTAGTAGCTTATTTAATATAGATTTGCGTCAATGCATTTCTACTACTACATTGACAAAAGCTAAACATAATTGTTTTCTTTTGTTTAACCACGAACTCAAAACATTAGATCTCACAAGCTTATAAGGAATCAAAGTCTATGATAGCTCGGCTTGGTCAAAAGCTTTTGACGCTTAATAACCGTCACTTTTTTTTCTTAGATGCAATTGTATTTTCAATTACTCCTTTATTAAGCATCATTCTTAGACTAGATGGTTTTACTGCTCTAGAAGAATACAAATACGGACTAATAATAGCAACTTTACTTTCTTTAATTGTTAAGTTAACTATTTTTTCTAGTCTTGGTTTTTATAAACGTTATTGGCGATATGCCAGCATTGATGAATTATTACAAATTGCTTGCCTAACAGTTGCAGCAGTAATTGTAGAGACTATTATTTTAAGTATTCTCCAATATTTTATTAGCTCACCTAATTATTTAGTTCCCCGTTCCCTACCTTTGTTAGATGGGATTTTGAGCTTAGTTTTAGTAGGGGGAATTCGCTTTAGTATTCGTGCCACAGAAAGAGCGAGTCAAAACAAAAGAAAATTTACTAAACGCGATCGCATTTTGATTGTTGGTGCAGGAGATGCTGGTGTATCACTATTGCATGAAATCCAAAGAAATCCTAAATTAGGACTTGAACCAGTAGCTTTTCTCGATGACGATCCTTCAAAATTAAACCTCAAAATTCGAGGCATTGTCGTAGTTGGGAATCGTTATGATTTGCCTGAAGTAGTTTCTACTTATAATATTCGGCAAGTCATCATTGCGATGCCAACAGCTTCGGGACAAATAATTCGCGAAATTGTCGATATTTGTCAAGCACTAGGAGTTAAAACCAGTACCCTACCTGGAATTCAAGAAATTCTCAATCATCCTAGTCATCAGATTAAAGTTAATAGTGTTCGAGATATTAATATTGAAGACTTACTCAGAAGAGAACCAATTCAAACTGATGCAGAAAAAGTCTTTCAGTTTTTAGCAGGAAAGAAAGTCCTAGTTACAGGTGCTGGGGGTTCAATTGGTAGCGAACTTTGTCGACAAATTTTTCGTTGTCGTCCCGCAACCATCATTTTGGTTGGACACGGTGAAAACTCTGTGTTTAATATCCAACAGGAATTAGAACAGATCTTACAAATTTTGCGCCAAGAGCCTAAAAATAGTAAACCAATACCCATTTTAATTCCTTTTATTGCTGATTTACGCTTTAAATCGCGTCTAGAACAAGCTTTTAGAAAATTTAAACCAGATATAGTTTTCCATGCTGCTGCTCACAAACACGTTCCTTTAATGGAATTAAATCAGTCAGAAGCAATCACGAACAATGTAGTTGGTACTAAAAATCTGCTTGATTTGGCAATTGAGTATCAAGTGCAGAATTTCGTGATGATTTCTACTGATAAAGCGGTAAATCCTACTAATGTCATGGGAGCTAGCAAAAGAGTCGCAGAAATGTTGGTACTAAAAGCTGCTCAAACTAGTGGTAAACCTTTTGTTGTAGTTCGTTTTGGTAATGTTTTAGGAAGTAGAGGCAGTGTAGTTCCGACTTTTCAAAAACAGATTGCTAAAGGCGGACCGATCACAATTACTCATCCTGAAATTTGTCGCTACTTTATGACGATTCCAGAAGCAGTGCAGTTAGTATTACAAGCTGCGGTTTTAAGTCGTCAAGGGCAAATTTTTATGCTTAACATGGGAAAACCAGTCAAAATAGTCGATCTAGCCAAAGATTTAATTCGTCTTTCAGGTTACGAAGTTGGCAAAGACATTGAGATTATTTTTACTGGATTGCGTCCAGGAGAAAAACTATACGAAGAATTACTGATTCCTGGAGAAGAATATGAACAAACTCAACATCAAAAACTGTTGATCGTCAAAAACGCTAATGAGATGATTCCAGAGAATTTAGATTTAGCGATCGCAAGACTTTGTCAAGCAGCAACAAAACATGATGGCAGTTTAATTTTGTTCTTATTGGAACAGGTAGTTTCTGGTTACAAACCCAATTATTTACCAGAACAAGAACCTAAACATAATAATCGAACTCAATTTAGCTTGATTAATTCTAGTGAAACTTTAGCCGAAATAAATAATAAAATCTTAACTATTGCTAATTTTAATCGACTAAAAACTCAAGACTTAGAACAAGCTTTACAACAAGTTATTAATCGTCAAGAATTACGTTTATATTATCAACCGATAGTTAACTTAGCTACAGGACAAATTTGTGAATTTGAAGCTTTAATACGCTGGCATCATCCTCAGTGGGGAGAACTAACTCCGATTAAATTTCTTCCTTTAGCTGAAGCTTCTGGTTCGCTGATACCAATTACAGAATGGGTCATTAAAGAAGTCTGTCGCCAACTTTATACTTGGCAAAAAGAATTTCCCAATCAACAGTTTTGGAGTGTCAGTATTAATATTCCCAGCATTCAAATTTTGCAACCGAATTTAATCAGACATATTAAATCTTGTTTAAAACAATATGATTTAAAACCTCAGAGTTTAAAACTAGAAATTTCTGAAAATGTCCTGCGAGAAAATCCCTATAGCGCAATGGGAATAGTTTCTCAATTACATAATATTGGGATTCAATTGCAGATCGATAACTTTGGCAGAATTTGTCCGCTTTATAACCAGTTGCACTCTAATTTACTTTACAAACAATTTAACAGAATCAAGATTGATCGTTTTCTAATTAATCGCATTGATAAAGATCTCGAAAGTTTTGAAATAGTTAGTTCTATTGCCAGTAATATAAACAACTTCGGATTAGAAATTGTGGCTACGGGAATTGAAACGAAAATGCAATTACAACAATTAGGAGAAATAAATTGTAGTCACGGACAAGGTTATTTCTTTTCTAGACCAATGACCGTTCAACAATTGCCGAAGTTGCTGCTTGAAAATTTAATACCAAGTCTTTAAATACGACGTTTCTTAATTCTCGTAAGGTAAATTAACACCTTAATTTTTGTTAATAGTTGATAGTTAATGGTTAATTGGCAGAAAGTAAAAAAAAGGTAAAAGACTTAATCTTATTACCTATTCCCTATTAACTGATAACTGGTCACTGATAACTGATAACTGAATAATGGTGTATTTCTGACTTCGAAAATTGCTATAAACCAACAATAAATAGGAAAATTGAGGTGAAGTAAAAGTAGATGAAAATCGAATTGCGATCGCAAAAGATCTTCGATTTATGGAGTAAGTTAACTCGTGGTTCTATCAATAAAAAAATTTTTGGAGCTGCTTTAACTGTTGGTATCTTAACTGCTTTAGTCAAGTTTATTTCTGTAGGTAAAGAACTAGTAGTTGCTTGGAAATTTGGCACTGGAGATCAATTAGATGCATTTTTAATTGCTTTAGTCGTTCCTTCTTTTGTGATTAATGTAGTTGCTGGTTCGTTCCAATCTTCTTTAATTCCTGTATACATCAAAGCTAGAGAGCAGGAAGGACGAATAACTACTCAAAAATTGTTATCAAATATCTTTATTGTAGCGACAATATTTTTAATAGCGATCGCAATTGCTACAGTTTTGATGACTCCTCTCTATCTACCCTTATTGGCATCGGGTTTTTCAACCGAAAAATTAGTTTTGACTGAACGGTTAATTTGGGTAATTTCTCCTTTAATTCTCTTATCTGGAATTGTCAGCATTTGGGGAGGGGTTCTGAATGCAGGAGAACGTTTTGCTCTAGCTGCTTTCTCTCCTGCCACTACTCCCATTGCCACAATAATTTTATTATTCGTTTTTCCTGATTGGGGAATTTTTGCTTTAGCAATAGGGTTACTTTTGGGCAGTCTGGTCGAAATTGCTATTTTAGGCATCGGTTTGCGTCGACAAAAAGTGGAAATAATACCGCGATGGACAGGATTTGATGGTAATTTAACGGAAGTTAGTCGCCAATATTTACCAGTGGTTACTGGTGCTTTTTTAATGTGTAGTGCTAACTTGGTAGACCAATCAATGGCAGCCATGTTACCAGCAGGAAGTGTTTCTGCATTAGGCTATGCCAATCGTGTCATCGCTTTACCTTTAACGTTAATTACTCTAGCTTTAGGTACGGCGGTTATTCCCTATTTTTCTAAAACTATTGCTCAAAAAAATTGGACTCAAGTAGAACGTACTTTTAGATTGTATTTAAAATTAATTTTTGTCAGTACGATTCCTTTGACAATTGCTTTTATAATCGCCTCTAAACTGATAGTTCAATTATTATTCGAGAGAGGTTCTTTTACTGCAGAAGATACTAATATAGTTTACCCCATTCAAATTTGTTATGCTTTGCAAATTCCTTTTTATATTGCTGCAATTTTTGTAGTTAGATTAATTAATTCTTTGGGTATCAATTATTTTTTAGCCTGGGGATCGGCGATTAATTTAATTTTTAATATTGTTGGCAATTATGTTTTGATGGCTTGGTTAGGGGTCAAAGGAATTGCTTTATCTACTAGTTTGGTTTATTTAATTTCTTTTATTTTTTTATATGTAGTAACTAACAAACATTTAAATAAAATATGTTTGCAAAATGAATGAGGACAAACTTAACATCACATTAGTAATTTCAACTCTAAGTAGCGGAGGAGCAGAGCGAGTTTTAGTTTTGTTAGCCGAAGGTTTAATCGCTCAAGGACATCGAGTTACTGTGGTAACTTTTTCCGCTCAAAATAGCGATTTTTATCAATTACCGCCAGAAGCATCTCGTTTAGCTTTGGGAATTATGAGCGAGTCAGCCAACCCAATTGAAGGTTTGATTGCCAATATTCAAAGAATCGGCAGCTTAAAACGTGCGCTCAAATCGACTAAACCGAATGTAGTTATTTCTTTTTTGAGAATAACCAATATCTGTACGATCTTAGCTTGTTTCGGCGCAAAATATCCTGTGATCGTTACTGAACACAACGACCCACAAGTTTTTTCCTATGGCAAAATTTGGGAAACTCTACGACGCTGGACTTATCCTCAATCATCGATGGTAGTCAGTGTTAGTAAAGGAGTAGATAGCAGCCTGAAACCTTTATCGGCAAACAAACGTGCTGTAATCTATAATCCCATTGTAATTGTTGAAAAGACCCAAAGCGATCGCCTTCCAGAATCGGTAGACTCTAGCAAAAACTGGATTGTCAGTATGGGTCGCTTAACCGAACAAAAAGGATTCGATTTATTACTTCAAGCTTTTGGAAAAATTGCACCTTTGTTTCCCGATTGGCAATTACTAATTTTGGGAAAAGGAGAACTGCGAGAAGAGTTAGAAAATCAAAAAAATGCGCTCGGTTTAACCAACAAAGTCGTTTTTACGGGAGCTTTAACCAATCCTGTTCGGGTTTTGAAACAAGCTAAATTTTTCGTCATGGCTTCTCGTAATGAAGGCTTTCCAATGGCTCACGGTGAAGCATTAGCTTGTGGCTTGCCAGTCATTGCAACCGATTGTCCAAGCGGTCCCAGGGAAATGATTCGCCATGAAATAGATGGAATTTTAATACCCAATGGAGATGTATCGGCGTTGGCTACTGCTATGAAAAGTTTGATCACAGATGAGCAAAAACGACGAAGATTGGCTGCTAAAGCTCCAGAAGTAATTCAAAGATTCAATCTAGAACGAATTGTTGAAGAATGGGAAAGTTTGATGTACGGATTAATCAAGGAAAAAATTCAATGACGACTAAAAAACGAATTACTTTTTTTCTAGATGCTCTTCATGGCGGAGGAGCGGAAAAAGCCGTAGTTAAGATGCTTAAAGGCTTATCTCAACGAAATGATTTTGATTTAGATTTGGTTTTAGCTAAGTTAGAAGGCCCATATTTAGACCGCGTACCGAAACAAGTCAGAATCGTTAATTTGAACACTGGCAGAGTTATTACAGCTTTATTTCCTTTAATCAATTATCTCCGCCAAAATCGACCCTGGGCATTAATTGGCAATATGGGTCATGTTAATGTTGTCGCTACGTTGGCTAAAAAACTGTCTGGTATTGATACTAAATTGGTTTTAGTCGAGCAAAATACTTTATCGGCTAGTAAAAGTAACTTAGCAAGAGCAAATTTAGTTCCGCCATTGATGAAATGGCTTTATCCAAGTGCAGATTTAGTTGCTGGGGTTTCTGATGGTGTAGCTAGAGACTTAGAAAATTGTTTGGATTTTCCTACAGGAATGGTTAAAGTCTTACATAACCCTATTGTCGATGACGAATTATTTGCTAACGCTACAGAGCCTTTAGAACATCCTTGGTTTGGCGAAAATCAGCCACCAGTGTTTTTAGCCGTAGGCAGATTGAACCCTCAAAAAGATTTTCCCAATTTATTACAAGCTTTTGCCATGGTTAGACAGAAAAAGTCAGCCCGTTTGATTATTTTGGGCGAAGGAGAATTACGTTCTCAACTAGAAGCAATGGCTATTGATTTGGGAATTAGTGAGGATGTCGCGCTACCAGGTTTTGTGAAAAATCCTTATGCATACATGAGTCGTGCTAGTTGTTTTGTTTTATCTTCTCGCGAAGAAGGATTACCGACAGTGTTAATTGAAGCGATGGCTTGTGGTTGTACTGTAGTTTCTACAGATTGTCCTAGCGGGCCAGAAGAAATTTTAGTCGGTGGTAAATATGGATACTTAGTTCCAATCCAAGATTCGGTTGCTTTATCTGAAGGAATGTTACAAGCACTAGAACATCCTTTAGCTCAAACAACTTTAATTGAACGAGCAAATTGTTTTTCGATTGATTCGGCAGTCGAGCAATATTTGTCTTTTTTAAATTCTATATAATTTGTTTTTTATAAAATAAAAATGAATATTGATTTATCTAAACCACATTTTTCTAGTTCAAATAGGTTTTTATTAACTTATCAATGTTTTATTGCCGTAGTAGCTATAGCAATTTTTTTTACGAAAGCAGATGTATTTTTAGAAAGAAAATATGGAGTACCAATTGCACCTTTGCATTGGATGGCAATCCTCGCGATCGCAATTATCCCTTTAGTTTTAAATTTAAAATCTAAATTAAATTATTTTCCTAAACCTATTTTAATTTGGAGTGGTTTTTATCTAGCCATATCCTGTTTTGGATTGTTAATAGCATCACCTAATGTACCAGGAATACCTTTTGAAACTACTATACAAGATTTAGAAACTAGATGTTTAGCCATCTTTTTTTTATTAATCATGTCGGTTTTATTTACTACCGATAATTTTCGCGTTTTTACCTGGGCAAGAAAAGCTTTTTTCTTAGCAACTTTCTTGGCAATTTTTACGAATATTATTGAATTTATCAATCCCGAAACTATGAAGTTACCTGAATCTGTTGCAGGTAGGGCAGCAGGTTTTTATGTTAATGCTAATGAATCAGCAATGGGATTAATTCTTGGCATGATTTTTAGTATCGTTTTAATTAGTAAAAATTATCGTTTATTGTTTGTTTTATCAGTTTTATTCGGCATATCCCTAACCTTTTCTAGAAGTGGTTTTTTAGGATGGTTTATCGTCATACTGATGTTTAACTTTCACCATCTAGTTAAACGTAAGCAGATTACTTCTCTATTGATCGGAATATTTTTATTGTTTACTACCTTTTTTACTCAAGCAGATAATTTAGCTTATCTTACCAAACCTGATGGTACTTATGTTTTTAATAGTGATACGATCGCTCGAATTCAATGGTTAAAAAATCCAGTTGGGACTGATGATCCTGATCGTAATTCTCGTTTGAATTTGGCTCTTGAGGCTTGGCATAAATTTGAAGCCCATCCTTTTATCGGTAATGGTTTGAGTTCTTCGAGAGAAATAAATAGTCCTTTAAAATTAGAAGAAATCGACCGTTATGGAGAAAGACCTCATAATATCTATTTAGTTAATTTAGTCGAACATGGTTTTTTAGGAATGTTAATTTTTCCTAGTTTAGTATTAGCAATTACTTGGCAAGCAAGAGGTTCAATCAAAGCTTTAGCTCGTACATTTGCTATTTATTATATTATTGTCGGTTTTTTCACTCATACAGTTTTATATGATAATTACTCTTTACTTAGCCTGGCTTTTATTGCTTGTTTGAGTCGATATAGTAATATCAAAGAAAAGAAAAAGTTAATTATAAATAATGTTTAAATTAAGTGTCTATAACTTGTTTGTTTACTATTTAGATGTTCTATTTTATCAATGAAAATTTTTTCTTTCTTTACAAACTTTCGCTGGTTGACAATTATCTTTTTAACAATTTTATTAATACTGGTTAGAACCAAAAATTTGTCATCGAATAATCCGATTGTTTGGGTAACGAGTAACATGGAAAGAATTGGATTAAACGAGCAACCCAACTCTAAATTTAAAAATACTATAGAGCTTTATGCAGCCCGAGGAGAATATGAAGCTTTTCAAATTGTAGTTGGCGCACCAACAAAAAACGTAACTAATGTTAATGTTTCAATTTCTGATCTTTCCAGTGCTAATGAGCAAATTATTAGTAATAAAAATATTACTTTGTATCGAGAACATTATCTTTATATAGACCAACCTAGTACTCAAGAATGGACAAATAATTTAACTTCACGAGTTGGATGGTATGCAGACGGTTTGATTCCTTTTCTCAATCCAGAAACAGGCAAAGACTTAACTGGTGCAAATTTAGATGCAGTTCCTTTTGACCTCAAAAGTGGTGAAAATCAACCAATTTGGGTAGATATATTCGTACCTAGAAACACAAAAGCTGGTCAATATAAAGGTACTTATACAGTAACAAGCGATCGCGGTAAGTTTACAGGAGAAATTAGTTTAACTGTCTGGAATTTTGAATTACCGTTACAACCTTCTTTAAATTCTTCTTTTAGTTTTTGGGAACAAACCAATCAGGAAAACTACATTGAATTGCTTCAGCACAAAATCATGCCGAGAAACGATCTTGATACTATCAAAGATCCAGAATTAATTTCTCAATGGGGTTTAACTTCGGTTAGTCTTCCCTTTTGGAGTGGAGCAAATTATCACAATTGTCGAATGAAACCTGCTCCTTCTTTAGAAGACATTCGTGCTGCTGCTGAGCGAAATCAATCTAATTTACTGAAATATATTTACTCTGTAGATGAAGTTGACCATTGTCCTCAACTATATTCTGCCATTAAAGAATGGGGCAAAAATATTCAACAAGCTGGAGTAAAACATCTGGTAGTCATGACTCCTGTCCCCGAAATTGATGATTTTGTTGATATTTGGGTCGTACAACCTCAATGGTACGATACCGCGACTAACAGAATCAAAGAAGCGATGAATAAAGGAGATCAAATTTGGTTTTATTCTGGTTACGACGCTACTTACTCTCCTCAATGGACAATTGATTCTCAACCAATTGATTTTAGGATTGGGCAAGGTTTTATTAGTCAAAGTTTAGGCATCAAAGGAGTTTTGTATTGGCGCATTGACGATTGGACAGACGAGCCTTGGGAGAAAGTACCAGTATATGTTCATGGGGAAAAGAATTTTCCAGGAGAAGGAATGTTAGTTTATCGAGGAACAGAAGTCGGACTTAAAACAATTGTTCCTTCAATGAGATTGAAATGGATTAGAGAAGGAGTAGAAGATTACGAATACATTGAAATATTAAAGCAATTAGGGTTAGAAAAATGGGCTTTACAAGTAGCTCGTGATGTTGGTGCTGATTGGAGAAACTGGACCAAAAAACCAGCAGAATTAGAGTTAGCTCGAAAAAAATTAGGTGAAAAAATTAATCAAATCTATTCTCAAACTAAACAAACATGAAAAAACTTTTGATTGTTGCGACAATTCCAGAAACTTTAAGCTGTTTTCTTGCACCATTTGTAGAACATTTTCGTTCCCAAGGCTGGCAAGTTGAGGGCATGGCTCAAGATATTTCTGCTAATGCTCAATGCTTAAGTATTTTTGACCGAGTTTGGGATATTAAATGGTCGCGTAATCCTTTAGACCCCAGAAATCTTGTAGTTGCCGTACCCAGAATCAAAGAGGTAGTCGCTCAGGGAAATTACGATCTAATTCATGTTCATACTCCCGTGGCTGCCTTTGTTACTCGCTACGCTCTTAGAAATTGGCGTAAATCTAAACAATTTAAATTAATTTATACTGCTCACGGATTTCATTTTCATTCAGGCGGTAATCCTATTACCAATACCATTTTTTTGAATTTAGAAAAACTAGCAGGAAAATGGACAGATTATTTAATTGTGATTAACCGCGAAGATGAAGCAGCAGCTAAAAAATATCAAATTCTACCTTCAGAACAAATTTACTATACTCCTGGAATTGGTGTAGATACAAATTTTTATAACCCCGATTTAATTTCTTCTCAACCAATTACTAAAGTACGTCAAGAATTAGGATTAACTTCAGAAGATAAATTGTTTTTAGCAGTAGCAGAATTTACTCCTAATAAACGTCATCGAGATATGTTACAAGCCCTGGCAAAACTAAATCGTTCTGATGTTCATTTAGCTTTGGCTGGAGATGGTTTGATTCAAGAAGAATTAGAACAATTTACGTTCCAATTAGGATTACAAAAACAAGTAC
Source organism: Stanieria cyanosphaera PCC 7437 (assembly GCF_000317575.1). Taxonomy (NCBI): domain Bacteria; kingdom Bacillati; phylum Cyanobacteriota; class Cyanophyceae; order Pleurocapsales; family Dermocarpellaceae; genus Stanieria; species Stanieria cyanosphaera. Next base: position 4,675,826 of record NC_019748.1, read on the forward strand.
ATTTTTTAGGTTTTCGTACTGATGTACCCGTGTTAATTCGTGCTGCTGTTGCTACCTTGCTTACTTCCAAACGAGAAGGTTTACCTAGAAGTATTATGGAAGCTTTGTGTTTAGAAACTCCTGTCATTGGTACTGATATTCGAGGTATTAGAGATTTATTGTCTGGAGGTTGTGGCATTTTAGTCAAAGTAGGAGATGTTGATGGATTAGCCAAAGCAATGAATTGGATCATTGAACATCCTCAAGAAACTGCTGAGATGGGTAAAAAGGGACGAATTAAAATGACTGAATATGACGTTCGACAAATTATTGACTTGTATCAAAATATCTATAATCAAACCACAAATCAAGCAAATAACTATCAAAAAAATAATCAAAGTATGGTATTAAAATAAATAAATTTTGTTAAAAAATAAATTTAAAAAACTTTTAAGGCAACCACAAATTTATGAAAATCTTATTTGTTATTACTGGATTAGGAACTGGAGGAGCAGAAATGATGCTCTATAAAATTTTATCTCGAATTAATCGGGATAAGTTTGATCCAATAGTTCTTTCTTTGATGGATCGAGGAACATTTGGCGATCGCATTGAGGCTTTAAATATTCCTGTTTATACCCTAAATATAGGGCGAGGACAGTTACCTAACCCTCAGATCATCTGGAAATTAGTTAAGCACATTCATCAACATCAACCAGATTTAATTCAAGGTTGGATGTATCATGCCAATTTAGCAGCACAAGCAGCTAGTTTTTTATCTTTAAAAAAGACTCCTGTTTTATGGAGTATTCATCATTCTATTCCTGATTTAAAATTAGAAAAACCTAGTCTACAAGCTATTATAAAACTATCTGCCCTAACCTCTAAATTTATTAAAAAAGCTGTTTTTTCTTCTCAAACTAGTCAATTACAACATCAAAAGTTAGGCTATCCTCCAGGAAAAACTTATTTGATTCACGATAGTTTTAATACTGATTTATTTCAACCTTCCTCAGAAGCCAAAATTAGTGTTTGTCAGGAATTAAATATATCAACAGAATCTTTATTAATTGGTTTGATTGCTCGTTTTCATCCCATGAAAGATCAAGACAATTTTTTACAAGCAGCTTCCTTAATTACTAATAATTATCCTGAAACACATTTTATTTTAGTTGGACCAGAAGTAACTCCAGAAAATTATTTTTTATCTCAGAAAATTAAAGAATTAAATCTCGGCAATTGTGTTCACTTATTAGGAGAACGTCACGATACTCCTCGTTTAACTGCTGCTTTAGATATTGCAACTTTATGCTCAGCTTTTGGAGAAGCTTTTCCTAATGTTGTAGGCGAAGCGATGTGTTGTGAAGTTCCTTGTGTAGTTACAGATGTTGGCGATGCAGGTTTAATTGTAGGGGATGTAGGTAAAGTCATCCCGCCTAAAAATTCAGAAGCATTAGCTAAAGCTTGGCAAGAAATGATCGAATTAGGAAACGAAGGCAGAAATAATTTAGGCAGACAAGCAAGAGAAAGAATTGAGCAAAACTTCTCTTTAGATTCAGTTAATTCTGCTGTTCATAAATACGAAAATTTGTATTTAAGCATTTTAGCTAATAAAAATTAAGTCGATTAATAATAAATTTTTTTCTGATATTTTTATCATGTTGATCAGTCAAATCATTAAATATCTTTTAGACCGATTAATTGCTGCGATCGCTCTACTGCTTTTTTCTCCTGTAATTTTGTTTGTTGCGATCGCTGTTTATCTTAACATGGGTAGTCCAGTCATCTTTGCCCAAAACCGTCCAGGGAAACATGGTCGTATTTTCAAATTTTATAAGTTTCGTACCATGACCGATGCGCAAGATGCTGAAGGCAATTTACTTCCCGATGAAGAACGTCTGACAGAGTTTGGTCAGTTTCTCCGTCGTACTAGTTTAGATGAACTACCTCAACTTTGGAATGTTTTGAAAGGAGACATGAGTTTTGTTGGTCCTCGGCCTCTATTGGTACGTTATCTAAACCGTTATACCCCAGAACAGGCTCGTCGTCATGAAGTAACACCAGGAATTACAGGCTGGGCGCAAATCAATGGTCGTCGTCAATTAGATGGAGATTGGGAAAAGAAATTTCAACTCGATGTTTGGTATGTCGATCATTGGAATTTATGGCTAGACTTAAAAATTTTGTTAATGACAATTTTGGTGGTTTTCAAGCGTGAAGATATTAGCCAAGAGGGTCATGCTACGGGAGAAGAATTTTTTGGTAATCAAAAAAGTTAGTAGAGATGTAACATGTTACGTCTGTACAATTGAACGCAAATTTTTGAACAATGCAAAGATGGGAAGTTGGTTCGGATTTTGATTGGTCAGAAAAAATATTAATGTCATCACCATCATCTTTTTGGATGCCCAATCACTATCAACTATTTTCGACTACAACAGCTAGCCTTTTAGCTCTTAAACCTTTACTGCAAAAACAATCTCAACAACGAATCAGAATTCATGTACCATCCTTTTACTGCATGAGTCTAGTTAGTAAATTACAAACTGCTTTTGAGGTTCATTGGTATCAAGATTTACCAACTAAATTTGCTCCTGATTTCAATAGTTTGAAAGTATCACCAGGAGATGTAGTAATAGCAGTTAATTTATTTGGCATCAAAACACAACAACTCTGGCAAGAATGGCAGCAACAAAATCAAGATGTGATTTTAATTGAAGATCATACACATGATCCTGTTTCTAATTGGGCAAAAAATAGCACTGCCGATTATGTAGTTGCGTCTTTGCATAAAACCCTTCCTATTCCTGATGGAGGAATCTTTTGGTCGCCTAAAAATCTACCTTTAACTAAACCTTTTGGTCATGAATCTCCTGGATCTTATAAAAGATTGACTAGCATGATTTTAAAGCATAGTTATCTTAATGGCTTGGCAGTTAATAAAGATGATTATCTTCAACTGAGTGTTGAGGGTCAAAATGAACTAGATGATGAAACTAATTCAGTTATTTCAGCTTTTACTAAGAATATTTTAAATTTTCTTGATCTTGACAAGTATCGCCAACAAAGAGCAAGCAATATTAGTGAATTTATCCAGTTAAATATTCAAAATCCAAGTCTTTATTGGCAACCTTTATTTGACAGTTGGTCAGCCGAAACTGTTCCGTTTAATAGCATTATAGTTTGTTCAAATCAACAAATTAGAGATAGTTTAAGAAGATATTTAATTAGTCACAATATTTTTCCTGCGATTCACTGGCGACAGCCAGACCAAGGAGTTGCTTTTGATGATTTAGATGCGATCGCTTTATCAGAAAAGATTTTAACTATTCCTACCGATCAAAGATACAATTCTGATGATATTTTTCGTATTTTTGAAATTCTTGATAATTTTCATCCTTAAACAATAATCATACAATCTTAAAAAAATATGAACGAATCTTTAAAAACTAAATTAGTTGAAAAAAATCAATTCAAATTTTATTTATCTTCTCAACAACTAGAATTATTACCCACAGATGAAGAAGTCAGTTTTTATCAAGAACATGGCTGGTTTATTACTAAACAAAAAGTTATTCCAGATGAAATAATTGACCAAGCAATTATTGGCAGTCAAAAATTTTATCGAGGAGAAATAGATGCAGAAATTCCCTATAAAACTGGCTATAGTGATTGGAAACCTGGAGATGGTGATGCAGTTCGGAATAATCAACACGTTTCTTATCGCCAAAAAGAATTAAAAAAGCTAATGCTTCAACCAATCATTGGTGCGATCGCAGCTAGATTAGCTGGTACAACAGAAATTAGATTATTTGAAGATACCCTAGTTTACAAAGCTCCTGTAACTAAAGAAAATGAAGGGGGTGTAGTGGGATGGCATACTGATTATTCTTACTCTTCTAACTGTACATCCAAAAAAATGCTTTCCGCTTGGATTCCATTTCATGATCTCAGCCTGGAAAGATCACCATTAATAGTGATCGATGGCAGTCATAAATGGTCAAACACAGAACATTTACGTTATTTCAATTCTCAAAATCTTCAACAAATAGCACAACAATTTGCCCAGGAAGGAAGAAAAATTGTAGAAGTACCAATGCTGTTAAAAAAGGGTCAAATTAGTTTTCACCATAGTTATACAATTCATGGTAGCTATCCCAATCACTCCAATCTTCCTCGTCAAGCATTTGCCCTATACTTACAAGACCGAGATAATCATTATCAACCTTATTGGAATAATGGTGTAGAAATTCATCATTTTTTAGAATCAATGTGTCGCAAATTGCCTAACGGAGAACCAGATTTTAGCGATCCTGATATTTTTCCTGTCATTTGGTCAAAATAATTCAATTACAAATATCAAAAAAATTCAAAACTATTATGATCTTCTCTAACCAAAAAAATCTTCATAATCCTGCATCCATTAAAAGAAAAATTTATCTGTTTGTAAGTGAAAGGACTTTTCCCGAACTGATTAAGGAGATTTTGAATAACGGTTTTCCTTTATTTCGTCGATTAGTAGGCTTATACTTTGATAAAAAATTTGATCGCAAATATAACGTTGATACTTGCGGTTCTATTCATTTGCAGGAACTTACCATAGATAGCAACAATGTTAAATCTGGTACTATTTACGATCCTATACCGATTAAAACCCTTAAAACTCTCTTTTCATATCTTCCTTACAATTTAAGTGAATATAATTTTATAGATTTTGGTTCTGGAAAAGGACGAGCTTTATTGGTAGCTTCTGACTATCCTTTTCGCAAAATTATCGGCGTTGAATTTGCTCATGAGTTACATCAAGTTGCACTAAGTAACCTTGAACAGTACAACAATCCGAAACAAAAATGTTTTGATATTGAATCTATTTGTGTTGATGCAGTTAACTTCCCCATTCCTCAGGGCAAATGTCTATTTTTCTTTTTTGCTCCTTTCGGTTCGGATATTTTTTCAAAAGTAATAGAAAATATTCAGAAATCTTATACTGATTCTCCCAGAAATATGTTGATTTTATATGTTACAGACCCGATCACAGACCCGCTTCCTGTTGATGAAATTAGAAGCTGTAGTTTGTTTGAAAAGATAAATGGAGGCTATCTCCCTTTAGATCTAGCTCAAAGATATACTCTGTATTACGAATTGTATCAAGCCAACTAAGATGCCATTTCACCTATAACAATGAAATCTCAAATAATAGATCTATTTAATCCTTTATGGCGAGAAATATTACAACAAGTTCGCCATGATATTTATCAACTTCCAGAATATATTGCCTTGGAAGCAAGTAGAAACAGTGGGTTACCAGAAGCGATCGCTATTTTTGACAAAGATCAAATATTTTTTGTGCCTTATTTACTCTCTCAATACGAAGAAGATATTTTCGATCTTAAGTCTCCCTACGGTTATCCAGGAATTTTATTAAGTTCAGCAGCGATCGCTTCTCCAGAATTTATCGCTCAAGCTTGGCAGGAATTTAAGGAAATTTTGTACCAAAAAAATGTCTGTTCGGTTTTTTTAAGAATGCATCCAATTCTGAACGAAAACTTTGAGCAACTTTTTCCTCCAGGCAGTTTTACTCCCAATGGAGAAACGGTTTCCATCGATCTGAGAATTCCCGAAGCTCAATTATGGTCCCATACACGCAAAGGACACAAAAGTACAATTAATAAAGGCAAAAAATTAGGCATGGAAGCAAAATTTGTGCCAATAGAACCATATATTGACGAATTTACCACAATTTATCAAGAAACAATGGCAAGAGTCCAGGCTACTGATAGTTACTATTCTTTTGACCGCAACTATTATCAGCAGATGTCCCAAGCTTTGGGAGAAAAACTACATCTGTGTATTGTTGAATATGAAAGCGAAATAGCCTGTGCAGGTTTATATACAGAAGTTTGTGGCATTGTCCAAAGTACTTTAGGAGGTACAAAAGATAAATTTGTTCATCTTTCTCCCAGTAGTTTAGAAACTGATTACGCTCGCTATTGGGCGCATCGACGCGGTAATGAATTTTTACACTTGGGTGGTGGCGTTGGTGGTACAGAAGATGCTGTTTATAACTTTAAAGCAGGTTTTTCTAAGCTGAGACATCAGTTCAATACAATGCGATTAATTACTAATCAAAAAAAATATGATTATTTGGTTCAATTGCGAGCTAAAAAACTGAATATTGCTCCTGAAAAACTTTATCAATCTAATTTTTTTCCAGCCTATCGTGCTTTTTTTAATTAACAGTTATTAGTTTAAATCAAAAATTTTTATGAAAATTCTTTTTCCTATCGCCAGGGCAGATACAATTGCTGGTGCGCAAGTTCATGTTAAAGACTTAGCGATCGCTCTTCAACAAGATCGACATCAAGTTTTAGTAGTTACGGGAAAAACAGGAATCTATAATCTAGTTTTAGAACAAGCTGGAATCAAATCGATTGCTTGTGAAACTCTAGAACAAAAAATTTCCCCGATTCAAGATCTTGCTTCATTAAGGTTTTTAATCAAAACGATTCGTCAGTTTCAACCTGATTTAATTGCAGCCCATTCAAGCAAAACAGGAGTGTTAGGACGATTAGCTGCAAAAATAACCAATAAACCTTGTGTTTTTACTGCTCATAATTGGTCTTTTACCTTAACTTTAACTGAACCCGGTCGTACAATCTATCAAGTGATTGAACAATTTTTAGAACCTTTAACAGCTAAAATTATTTGTGTTTCCGAATCCAGTCGCCAAATTGGCATCAAATCAGGAATGAATCCAGAGCGATTAGTAACTATTTACAATGGAATGCCAGATATTTCTGTACCTTTCCAAGTTAATCTCAGTTACACTAAACCAATCAAAATTTTGATGGTAGCTAGATTTGCTCAACCGAAAGATCATTTTAGTCTCATTAAAGCATTTAAAGACATTCCAGCAGCAGAATTAATTTTGGTAGGAGACGGACCTGATCTAGAAAAGATTAAAACTCAAGTTGCTCAATGGGGAATAGCAGAAAAAGTCAAGTTTATGGGATTTTGTAATGATGTTGCAGATATTTTAGCTCAAGCGCAAATTTTTACCTTAATATCTGATTCTGAAGGTTTACCTTGCAGTATTATCGAAGCTATGCGAGCAGGTTTACCCGTAGTAGCTTCTGAAGTAGGTGGTATTCCAGAAATAGTCCTTGATAAAGTAACTGGTTATATTATTCCCAGAGGCGATGTCAATCAACTACACCAACGACTGTTAGAACTAGTTAACAATGCTCAATTACGTCAAAATATGGGCAAAGCAGGTCGTCTAAGGTATGAATCAAATTTTACCTTTGAGCAAATGTATCAAAAAACTTTAAAAGTATACGAACAAGTGATTCTTACTGGAAAAATTACGGGAAAATACTTACATAGTTAGGACTTACACAGTAAGAACAAAATTATGTCATTCTGAACACCAGTGAAGAATCTAAAACCTTTATTTTACGTAAGTCCTGATAGTTATTTAAAACTCGCTTAATAAGTTATGAAAGTTTTAATTACTGGCGCAACAGGTTTTATCGGTAGTCATTTAATCCCTAGATTAAACCTAATCAACAACTGTCAACTGATAGCAGCAATTCGTAATCAAGATAGTCAACCAAAATTATCAACCACAGTAAAAACAATCATTGTGGGAGAAATTGATGGTGATACTGATTGGAGTCAAGCTCTTATAGGAATAGATGCCGTAATTCATTTAGCAGCCCGCGCTCATATTTTACAGGAACAAGTTCCAGACCCAGAAGCAGAATTTATACGAGTCAATACTCAAGGAACAGCCAATTTAGTTCAACAATCAATTCAAGCAGGAGTAAAACATTTTATTTTTATTAGTTCTATAGGTGCAGTTGCTACTTTAAGTAATCAAATTTTGACAGAAGAAACTCCACCCCAACCAGATACAGCCTATGGACGCAGCAAATTAAAAGCTGAACAAGCTTTAATTGAATTAGCAAGTAATACTAATATGACTTGGACTATCCTTCGTCCTACATTGGTTTACGGTGCTGGTAATCCAGGCAACATGGCAAGTTTACTTAAATTAGTTAAATCGGGTTTACCCTTACCGCTCAAATCAGTCAAAAATCGTCGTAGTTTTCTCTATGTCGGCAATTTAGTTGATGCGATCGCTATTTGTTTGACTAATCCCCATGCCAAAAATCAGCTATTTTTGATTAGTGATACCCAAGCTCTTTCTACTCTAGAATTGATTGAGCAAATTGCCAATTCTTTAAATACCCGTTCTATTCTTATTCCTGTGTCTCCTATGGTGTTAAAATTTCTGGGTTATTTGGGAGATTTAATTACTTATATAATCAAGCGAAAATTACCTATTAACAGTGTAATTATTAACCGATTGTTAGGCTCTTTGGTGGTAGACAGTAATTATCTTTATAAAACTCTTAATTGGCAACCACCTTACACAATTAAACAAGGGATTGCTCAAGGTTTACTATAGCAATTTTATTTGATGTATAAATTAATTTTGCTCACCTACTTATGACTATGATTGTTTTATTAATTTTAAGCTTTACTTTGAGTGTAAATATTACTTTTGTACTCAAAAAATATTTTAATCAAAAACTTCTCGATATTCCTAATGAACGAAGTTCTCATCATAAACCTATTCCTCGTGGAGGTGGCTTGGGTTTTTTGCTCGCTTTTACTATTACAGGATTTATTGTTACAGTTTTAATCAATTTTTTTCCTCAAATTACTTCTCAACAATTATTTAACTTAAACTTTGTTAAATTCTTAATTGCGATCGCGCCTGTAGCTATTATTGGTTTTATTGATGATCGCGGTGACGTACCTGCCCGAATTAGATATTTAGTGCAGTTAATTACAGCAATTATTATTATTATTAGTTTTGGTGAAGCACCTCTTCCTAAACTATCAAACTTTGATTCGGTTAATTTTTTGATTACTTTTAGTTTTACCCTAATCGGCATTACCGCCCTGATTAATTTCTACAATTTTATGGATGGATTAGATGGTTTAGTTGCTGGTGTTACTACTATTCAATTAAGTTTTTTAGCCATTTATCTTCATCAATCCTGGTTATGGTTACTTGTGTCCGCTTTAATCGGTTTTTTATATTGGAATTGGTCACCAGCTAAAATTTTTATGGGAGATGTAGGTAGTACCGCATTAGGAGCAACAATTCCGATTGCTCTTTTAAATAGTAGTTATTCTAACTATCTCCAAGCTTGGTCAGCTTTTAGTATTACTTTTCCCTTAATTGGAGATGCCATTTATACTCTGCTTCGTCGTTTTTGGCGAGGAGAAAATATATTTCAAGCTCATCGCAGTCATCTTTATCAACGTTTACAACAGTCTGGTTGTTCTCATCAACAAGTTGCCTTAATCTACATGGGATTAACTTTACTTTGCGCTATTGTTGATAGTGTGCTAGGGTTTGAGGGAATCAAAATCAACTTAATTCTTAGTTTAATGGCGATCGCTGTTGGAGAAATTTATCTGCAATCAAAAACTCCACTGCAAACTTGACTATACTTGATCAATCAAGAATAAAATCAGCTTAAAAATATCAACTGTATCAGTACAAAAGATAAACACATGACTAGACCGATTCTACTCTCTACCCCCCATATCGGAGATAGAGAATTGGAATTTGTTCGAGAAGCTTTTGACACTAATTGGATTGCCCCAGTAGGACCTCATGTAGATGCTTTTGAACAAGAATTTTGTCAAACAATTGGTGCAAAATATGCAGCAGCATTATCTTCTGGAACAGCAGCTTTACATTTAGCTCTTAAATTAGTTGGAGTTGAACCAGCAGATGAAGTATTTTGTTCTACCTTGACTTTTGTCGCTAGTGCTAATCCAATTATTTATTTAGGTGCAACACCTGTTTTTATCGATTGCGATCGCGTATCTTGGAATATGGATCCTAATTTATTACAGGAAGCTCTAGATCAACGAGCTAAACGAGGAAAATTACCTAAAGCAGTAGTTTTAGTTCATTTATACGGTCAAAGTGCTGACATCGAACCAATTTTAACAGCTTGTAATCGCTACAATATTCCTTTGATTGAAGATGCAGCCGAAGCTTTGGGTGCAACCTATCAAAGCAAATCTCCTGGTACGATGGGACGGATTGGAATTTTTTCTTTTAATGGTAATAAAATTATTACTACTTCTAGCGGAGGAATGTTAATCTCCGAAGATGAAAATTTAGTCGCCAAAGCTCGTTTTCTAGCAACCCAAGCTCGCGACCCTTTTCCTCATTACGAACATTCTGAAATAGGTTACAACTACCGTCTAAGTAATGTTTTAGCTGGTATTGGTCGTGGTCAATTGCTTGTGCTTAAAGATAGAGTTGCAGCTAGACGACATAATTTTTCTCTTTATTACCAAGCATTATCTAATTTGCCTGGAATAAAATTTATGCCTGAAGCTTCTTATGGCAGATCTACTCGTTGGCTTACTTGTATTACCATTGACCCTAAAAAATTTGGCAGTGACAGAGAAAAAATTCGTGATCAACTACAGCAACAACAAATAGAAACTCGTCCTGTTTGGAAACCCCTTCATCTACAACCAGTATTTAAAGATTGTGAATGTATTAATGGTGCCATAGCACAAGAATTATTTGAAACTGGTCTTTGTTTACCTTCGGGTTCTAATTTAACTGAAACAGATATTTATCAGGTAATTGATGCGATTAAACTTTGTTGTACTTATTAAAATGTAGTTTTTTACACCTTTTTTTTTTAATATAGCCATTTAAGCGTTAACTAAAGATTAAATAAATTTAACCATTAACTTTTCGCTCAATAAAGATTAAGACAAAATCCAATTTAAATTTTCAGTAAATACACTAAAGTTTGTTCTTTTCGTTTATTATACTAGGATAAAATCTGCGTAGAGATACCTAAGTATTTTACTGAGGTCTAAAAAATTCATAATTGGATTTTTTGTTCTTATTTTTTAATTAAAAACTTTTATGGAATCAACCAAAATTAACCATTCAACTTTTGAACCTAATTTAATACCTTTAGTTATTAAACGTCGATGGTTACCTGCATTAACAGTTTTTACTTCTATTTTAACTCTTGGCATAATTGCAACCAATTTCAAAAAACCTATTTATTCAGCATCCGGAGAATTACTTTATAAAAGAGTCAACCCAACTTATTCTCTGATTAATCCAGCAGCAGAACATCAAGAAAGTAGTTATAACTTAAAAAGCGATCCTTTGACAACTCAATCGGAAATTCTTCGTTCTAAACCTGTTGTTAAAGAAACGTTAGCTCAATTAAATTGGCAAGATGAAAAAGGTAAGCCTATAAAACCTGAGCAATTTCTGGAAAATTTTGACGTTAAAAATCTAACGGGTACAGATATTTTGTCAGTTTCTTATCAATCTCAAAACCCTCAAAAAGCTGCTGAGGCTACTAATACTTTAATTTCTGTTTTTCTACAACAGAATATTGCAGCTAATCGAGCCGAATTAGTAGCTGCTCGCAAGTTTCTTGAAGAACAATTACCCAAAGCACAAGCAACAGTTGCTAACGCTGAATTAGCTCTACGGAATTATAAAGAAAAAAATAAAATTGTCTCTTTAGAAACAGAAGCACCTAAAATTGTTGAGTTGGTTAATCGAATACAGCAACAAATTATTGACTCTAAGGCAGAAATAGCCAAAATTAGTAATGAATCCAATACTTTAAAACAAAAATTAGGGATGGATTCCAATCGAGCAGCATTAATTACTAATCTTAGTCAGTCTCCTGCTGTTCAAGAAGTATTGCAACAACTTCAACAAGTAGAATCAGAATTAGCTCAGGAAAAAAGTCGTTATACAGATAATAATCCTAAAATCGTTGAATTAACAGAAAAAGTTCAATCTCTTAAAAGTTTACTCAACCAACGCATACAACAAATTTCAGGCGATCGCGTTAACTTACTTTATGGTAATCTTCAAAACGGACAACTACAACAAGAACTAACATCCAATTTAATTCAGCTAGAAGCAACTAATCGTGGTTTAGTTAATCAAATAGCTGAATTATCTCAAATCGAAACTGACTATCAAAAAAGAATCAATACTTTTCCTCGCTTAGAGCAACAGCTAAAAGCTTTACAGCGAGAATTAGAAGTGTCTCAATCCACTTACGCTTTACTACTACAAAAATTCCAAGAAGTCAGAATTGCAGAAAATCAAAATACAGGTGATTTTCGCGTTGTCTCTGAAGCAGTTGTTCCAGCAGAACCAGTTCCCTACAAAGCGATTAGCTATCTAGCTTCAGGATTATTAGCTACCCTAGTAGCAGTAGGTACAATTTACCTGTTAGAAATACTTGATAAATCGATTAAAACTCTTGAAGAAGCCAAGCAGATTTTTGGTTATACATGGCTAGGTATTATTCCTGCTGCCGAGCAATCTAAACTACCAGAACTAAGCAAGCAAGAAGTAGATCCTTTAATTCCTAAACTATTTGTCCGAGACTATTCTGCTTTTGCGATTAGCGAATCTTATCGGATGCTTCAATCTAACCTTCGGTTTCTCAGTTGCGATCAAAAAATTAAAACTATAGTTGTTACCAGTTCAGTTTCCCAAGAAGGTAAATCTACCATTTCTGCTAATTTGGCTGCTGCAATGGCTCAAGTAGGTCATCGAGTTCTTTTAATTGATGCCCATTTACATCATCCTATCCAACATCGGATCTGGGATTTATACAATAACTGCGGTTTAAGTAATCTAATTGCTGAACAAATCAATCCAAGCTCGGCCATTAAAGAAGTTATGCTCAACTTAGATGTACTGCCGTCAGGAGTTATTCCACCTAGCCCAGTAACTTTGCTTGATTCGCAAAAAATGATTAACTTAATTGATTTTTTTGCTACACGTTATGATTTCGTAATTATCGATACACCTGCTTTAAATTTTGCACCTGATGCGTCGATTATTGGCAGAATAACTGATGGGATTTTATTAGTAGTCAAGCCTGGAGTTGTTGATCAAACTAACGCCAAATTTACTAAAGAACTTCTAGAACAATCTGGACAAAATGTTTTAGGTATTGTCGTTAATGGTGTAAGTCCTACCTCAGAGCCTCATGGATACTATTATCATAGTCTTGAACATAGACTAACTAAAGAACAACCAAAATTATTAGGACAACCAAAAGAAGAATTATGGGAAACTATTTCTCGTCTAGCAAGAGAATCTAAACAGAAAACTTCTTTCAATTCCACAGTTAATTTAGAAGAACTAGATCATACTCCCATAGAAAAATTAAAAGAAATTGTTAATCAATTTCAACGAGATTTAGATATTTTAACTAAACTAGTTAAAGAACAAGAAGAAGAATTGTCTCTACAACGCCAAACTGTCAAAAGGTTACAAAGAAAACTTAATATTGCTACAGATCAAGATCGTTTTACCTTAGAACAAAAACTTGCTCAAGAACAAGAAATAAGAAGTATGCTTGATGAAACATTAGTTGGTCAGCGACGCAACTTAGAAAAAAGAAAAGAAATTTTGCGCCAATATCAGCAAATCTTATCACTTAGACAAACTAGTTTGAAAGAATAATTTTTCCTGATTTTATATATAAAATACATTACTCTCTTTATCAATTTAGTTTAACTGTATCTTGCAGGGAACGACAATGAATGTCAAAATTAAATCAAACTGCTAATTATTAAGAGAAAATAAAAAAAAGTAGATAACAAGTTTATTGGTAAAACCTCGGAGATAATTTTATGACTGTTGAAAACGTAGAAACTAATGGCAATCAAGTTCAAACAGTAGAATCAGACCACCATACTGACGAACAACAAGCAAAAACTTTAAGCTTATCAGTACACAAAAATACTTTACTTCCTGGTAATCGTCCTGTTGAACCTAGTCATCTCCAAGTAGTTAGTACTTATTCTTCAGTAGGTGCTGCTCGTCCTATCGTTAAAAGTGGGATGAAAATTAGTAACTCCTTAACTGTTTCTGGTACCAGACCGATCGCGGTTAGTACTTTAAAAGTCAGCGAAACTTACTCAGTTATGGGCAATCGTCCTGTTGCTTCTAACGAAATTGATGATCCTTCTACTTTAATGGGATACATTGATTAAATTTAACCAAGTAATCAAAGGCATGGCAGCAGCCATGCCAAAAACTCTTCTTCAAAATTTTTAATCTTCAGCAAAAATATAACGATGTAACTCGCTAGGAGATGGTTCGGGACTAGTTTCAGCAAATTGAACCGCCTCATCAATTTCAGCTTGAATCTTTTTCTGAATTTCTTTGAGTTCTTCGCTGCTGGCTAAACTATTGTTTTGAAGATATTTAGCAAATCTTTCAATCGGATCTTTTTCTGCCCAATATTCTTTTTCTTCTGGAGAACGCAATTCATCAGGATCGGCTAGAGAATGACCACGAAAACGATAGGTTAACGCTTCAATTAAAGTTGGCCCCTCTCCTGCACGAGCGCGAGCGATCGCTTCTTGAGCAACCGCACGAACTGCTAATACATCCATACCATCAACTTCATAACCAGCCATATCAAACACACTGGCTTTTTTGTAGATTTCTGGTTGAGAAGTAGCTCGTTCATGAGCCATCCCAATTGCCCATTTATTATTTTCTACTACATAAATCATCGGCAACTTCCACAAAGCTGCCATATTCAAACATTCAAAAAATTGACCGTTGTTGCTTGCTCCATCGCCAAAAAAGCAAACTGATACTTGATCAAAATTATCATCTCCTAAAGCTTCTCTACGATATTTACTTTGAAAAGCTGCCCCTGTAGCAACAGGAATTCCCTCAGCTACAAACGCATATCCTCCCAGTAGTTTATGTTCGGCAGAAAACATATGCATCGAACCACCGCGACCTTTACTACAGCCTGTTTCTTTACCAAATAACTCTGCCATGACTTCGCGAGCAGGTACACCAGCACTAAGAGCATGAACGTGGTCACGATAAGTACTACAAACATAATCTTGGTCTGGTCGCAGAGCTTTAATTACTCCTGTAGAAACTGCTTCTTGACCGTTATATAAATGGACAAAACCAAACATTTTGCCTCGATAATACATTTCAGCACACTTATCCTCAAATAAGCGTCCTAAGACCATGTCCTCATAGAGCATCAATCCTTCTTCTTTAGTAATTTTTATAGAAGTAGAATCGAATTTAGGTAAAGTTCTTTCAGCACACATAGAGTCTGTAGTATTTTTATAAAACACAAATAACTATTCAATCATAAAACAAGCTGTCTAAGCTGATAGACTAACTACGATTGTTGTTGTGATTAAGGTGTAGTTTTTCAAATAACTTTCTTAATTGGTAGTGCGATCGCTTCGCGCCTTGGCTGCGCCAAGATCGTAAATATTGTAGGTTAGGTTAAATCAAGTGCAACCCTCACAAATTTTAATTATTACTTTCTCGTTCTAATAACAAAGTAACAGGGCCATCATTATCAATGCTAACTTGCATCATTGCACCAAATTTTCCTGTGGCTACCTTTAATCCACTTTGTTTTAATTTATGAATAAATTGTTCATATAATATTTCTGCTAAATCGGGTGATGCAGAATTACTAAAAGAAGGACGACGACCTTTGCGACAATCTCCATAAAGAGTAAACTGACTAATTACTAATAGTTCTCCATCAATCTCGACTACCGACTTTTCCCATTTACTACTATTAGAATCTCCTGGAAATAACCTTAACTCTAGACATTTACGTGCCATCCAATCTAGTTCTACTTCTGTATCGCTAGGGGCAATTCCTACTAGTAAATTTAATCCTTTGCCGATTTTACCGACAATTTCTCCATCTACAATTACCGAAGAAGATTTAACTCGCTGAATGACAACCCGCATGATTTTTTTTCTTATCAATGCTCAAAGATCAATTTGTGATTAAACAATTATTCAAACATAATTTAATCAACTAGGTTAAGATAGATTATAAAATAATTAATATATTCAAATAAAATTAAAGGTAACTTTATGGATAGAGGAAAAATTGTTGCCATTATTACTGGGGCAATTTCTATTTTAATTGCGATCGCTTATTTGATTGTGGTTCAGTTACTTGATTTTCGCGGAGAAATGATTCCCGCACCAGTTAGTCAATTACCAAGTGGAGAAACTCTATTTTATTTAGTCAATTGGTTGTCTAAGTTTATAGGTGGCTAAAATTTTGAGCTTTGATTGTAAATGAATAAATTGTTGAGTAAATAAACTTCAGACTCTTCTTTTTTCATAATTGAAAAATTTAATTTTCAGTTAAATTCACTGATTCAAATCACCATTAAATCAAACTTCAAAAGCTATAAACAAAACAATTAGCCAACCTAACTTAAGAGATAATTGTATGAAAAATAAACTCTGGTTAACTTTTGTTTGGTTATTTGGTTATGGCTTAGTTTTTCCCAGTCAACTATTAGCAACTCAGTTTAATAATTTAGCTTCAACAAAACAATCTGCTTGGTTGGCTTTAAATCAGATTTATAGTGTTGTTGAGCAAGTTAATAAATTAACAGAAAAAACAACTTGTAAGTTAGATGACGATCAGATTAAACCTAATAACTATCAAATTTGGCTTAATCGAGGCATTAATCTGCAACAGTTTAAGAAGTATCAAGAATCAATTTTATGTTTTGACCGCGCTTTATTAATTGAACCAAATTTAGCTTCAGCTTGGTTACGTCGTGGAATTGCTTTAAGTCACCTTCAAAAATATCAATCAGCAAATTTATCTTATCAACAAGCACTAAAACTAAATCCTGATGATTATATTAGTTGGTATAATCAGGCTTATGCGTTGACAAAATTAGGTAAATTTAAATTATCACTTATAGCTTACGAACAAGCAATTAAAATAAAACCTGAAGAACACTTAGCTTGGTATTATCGCGGTAAAACTCTCGAAAAAATTGGTAAATATAATCAAGCGATCGCATCTTATCAACAAGTTTTAAAAATTGAACCAGATTATTATTTAGCCTGGTATAGTCAAGGAAATTTATTGACTAAACAAAAACGTTATCAAGCAGCAATTATTGCATATCAACAAGTATTAAAAATTAAACCAGAAGAATATTTAGCTTGGTATAATCAAGGAAATCTTTTCTTAACTTTAAAACAATATCGACAAGCGATCGCAGCTTACAATCATGCTATTACCATTAATCCCGAATACGAACAAGCATGGAATAATCGTGGTGCTGCTTTTGAAGGATTAAAACAAATCAATCAAGCGTTAGAATCTTATAATCAAGCCTTGCAAGTTAATCCCAATTATCAAACACCTCTCAATAACCGTCATCGTTTATTAAGTAAAGGAATATAAAAGCTTAACAATAATCTATACAATAATTAGATCAACTGGTTACCGATCACTGATAAGCGATCACTGATAATTAATAGCGGTTTATCATATAAAACAGCAGTATCGAGAGAATCAATGGCAACAATCAGATTAATGCACGCTAAACTTCATCGTGTGAGGGTAACCGAAGCAAATGTCAATTATGTCGGAAGTATTACTATTGACCAAGATTTGATGGACAAAGTGGGCATTTTACCCCTAGAAGAAGTTGATGTAATTAATCTCAATAATGGCAAACGTTGGTCTACTTACGCAATTCCTGGTAAAGCTGATACAGGGGAAATTTGTCCCAATGGTGGTGCAGCCTTATTATGTCAACCAGGAGATCTTTTAATTATTATCGCTTATGAACAACGCGATCGCGAAGAAGTAATGCAAAACGGACATCAAGCAAAAGTATTAGTCGCCGACGAACAAAATCGTTGTCAAGAATTTATTTATCAAGGTCTTAATCCAGAAGACAATCGATTACAATTTTATTCTTCTTCAACAAAATCTTAGAAAGGATTACGGATACTATCAACGTCCAAATTAAACTGACACAATTTATGAAATAATAACAAGCTTTAGATTTTGTAACTAAAAACTGTTATTTCTACCTATTAAGTGGGAACTATACAAGTGGTTTTAACTAGCTATGGATTAGCTAGATTGAGGAGTGATATGAAAATTAACCAGCTTGTTACAGTTCAGAATGTCAGTAATCAGAAACGATGGCAATTACAATCAACTACCATTTTATGTTTGGGAACAGCTTTACTTGTTTGCCAAGGAGGAAATGCTACTGCCATCGAAGTAGAAAATAATCAATCTCAAAAAACGGCATCGGTAACCACTCATGAAAATTTACTTAAACAAATTGATCGCTACAATCAAAATCAATCCTTCTCACAGGTAAGTAATGTCTCTCAATTACGCGATGTTTCTCCTACAGATTGGGCTTATGAAGCGTTACGCTCTTTAGTAGAACGCTATGGTTGTATTGTTGGTTATCCTAATCAAACTTTTCGTGGTGATCAATCTCTTTCTCGTTATGAATTTGCTGCTGGTTTAAATGCTTGTTTGAATCAAATCGAAAGATTAATTGCTGCTTCTGAGACGGTAACCAGAGAGGATTTGGATAAGTTGCAAAGATTGACAGAAGAATTTCAAAGCGAATTAGCCACTCTCAACGGTAGAGTAGATCAATTAGAAGAACGTACTACTTTTTTAGAGGATCATCAGTTTTCAACCACTACCAAATTATCAGGAGAAGTAATTTTTAGTTTGGCTAGTATTTTTACTGGAGATGATGCTAATGGTAATGAAGTAGATCGAATTCCAGTTTTGGGCGATCGCGCGAGGTTAGCATTTAATACTAGTTTTACAGGCGAAGATTTACTCCTAACTTTCTTCTCAACTGGTAATTTTCCTTTTTTTAGTGATGTTACCAATACTTTTGAAGGACAAATCGGTTTCAGTGAAGATGTTGACAATAATTTGAGGTTAATTACCGCATCCTATTATTTCCCTCTTGGCGATCGCACTCAAGTTGTAGTTGAAGGTTTAGGTGGTTTTGCTTACGATTTTGCCGATACAATCAATCCTCTAGATAGTTACGATGATAGTGGTAGTGGCGCAATTTCTTACTTTGGCAATCGTAACCCGATTTATAATCAAGTTGCTGGTGCAGGTATCGGTACCAGAACTAATTTGGGAGATAACTTTGAAGTTAGTTTAGGTTATTTAGCTGGTGGTGCTAGCGATCCATTAGAAGGAAGCGGTTTGTTAAATGGCCCTTATTCTGCTTTAGGACAAGTAGTTTTTAAACCTAGTGATAGCTTCAAGTTAGGTTTAACCTATGTTCATGCTTATAATGCTAGTGACACTTTTGCAGGTAGCAATTTAGCTAATTTTCGTACTTTTACCGAAACAGAATTTGGCGAAGCAGTACCCACAGTTGGTAACTCCTATGGTGTAGAGGCTTCGTGGCAACTTAGCGATCGCTTTGTTCTCAGTGGTTGGGGTGGTTATACCAATACTCTTACTCTTTCTACTCTCAACGGTACAATTGACCGTGGTAGTCTTGATATTTGGAACTGGGCTGTTACTCTAGCTTTCCCCGATCTTGGTAAACAGGGGAATTTGGGAGGTGTTGTAGTTGGCATGGAACCCAAAGTAACTGATTCTAGTGTTCAACTAGCAGGACTTGATAATACAGATCAAGATACGTCTTTGCACGTAGAAGCTTTTTATCAATATCAACTTACAGATAATATTGCGATTACTCCTGGAGTCATTTGGCTCACAGCACCCAATCATAATCAAGACAATGACGATCTTGTAATTGGTACACTTCGTTCTACCTTTACATTCTAGCGATATTCAAATTACGAAGAAATATCTGTTAGTGTCCTGTTCTCTTTTCCCCATTCTCTTTGTTTTTTTTGTACCAATACTTAAAAGGAAAACTTTTTTATGAAAAGATTAGCCAATAAAGTTGCTGTAATCACAGGTGCAGCTTCAGGGATTGGTGCAGCAACAGCAAAACTGTTTAGTTACGAAGGAGCTAAAGTCGTTATTGCTGATCTTAGAGCAAAAGAAGCTGAACAAACCGCAGCTAGTATTCGTGACGCTGGTGGAGACGCGATCGCTATTCCTACAGATATTTCTAATGCAGAGCAAGTACAAGTACTGTTTGAGAAAACAATTGATATCTACGGTTATCTCAATATTTTACATTGTAATGCTGGTGTCTTAATGATAGGTTCTGCTGACACTCCATCTGATGAACATTGGTACAAAACTTTGTCAGTTAATTTAACAGGGACTTATCTCTGCGTTAAATACGGTATTCCTAAACTAAAACAAACTCAACACAGCACCATAATTATTACTTCTTCTGTATCTGGATTGATGGGTGAACCAGATTTAATGGCTTATGACACAGTTAAAGGAGGGTTGGTGAATTTAACCAGACAATTAGCTGTTGAATATGCCAAAGATGGTATTCGAGTCAATAGCGTTTGTCCAGGATGGATCGATACTCCTTTTAACGATCCTATTTATGAATTAACACCATTAGATGAATCTTCCTTAGGAGAAATTATTCCTCTAGCACGTCAAGGTACTCCAGCAGAAATTGCTTATGCAGTTTTGTTTCTTGCTTCTGAAGAAGCTTCTTATATTACAGGACATAATCTTGTTGTTGATGGAGGCTTAACCGCGAAATTGTAACCAGATGTCAAATATGCAATCCTTTTTATTATTGGTGATCAAACAATTTCCACGTTCCTATAATCTGAAGTTCAATTGATCAATTGTCATTCTAAACACAGTGCAGGAAGAATCTCGCAAGATACTTGATCTTACTTTCTGCTCAAAAGTTTTTGGTTTGGGCAGAATTTTTTTTTGTATGAATAAAATGTAAAGAAAACAAAATTAGATATTTTATACAAATATACTGATTGTGGTTTTTAACTAACATAAAAATTACAATTATAACTTTTTAAGTAAATTTTCTATTTAAATAGGTTATTGGTTACGATTGGACTCTCGACTTTATCTTTTGTTTAAATAATTAATCAAATTCTCAATTGACAATTTATTGACTTTTTATTAAACTAATTTTTAAGTTAAGTAATTTTTCACGCTTTCTCTTCAAATTCATTTTATAACTGCTTTAAACAAAACATTATTTGATTACTATTTTTTAAGGGGTTTGTCACTAAGACAAATCACCAATAATTATATTAATTAATCACACTTGTTAACTGGATAACCATTGAACATTGATAGTTAAGAAATATGTTTTGACTATCTATATATTTGTTTGAGTAATTAACTACCAACAAAATCACTATTTTTAGTGGTTAATACCCCAACCATAATTTTTATATAAATCGCTTAATCCTTCTTCCTAATAACTAATCCAGGAAAAACAAATGTTTGAAGCAGTTAAAGATATGTGCATTCATCAGTTAGTAGAAACTCAAGTTGCAAAAACGCCTGATGCAATAGCTGTTATCTTTGAAAACCAACAACTGACATACCGAGAACTCAACGAAAAAGCTAATCAACTTGCACACTATCTTAGAAGTCTAGGTGTTCAACCAGAAACATTAGTAGGAGTCTGTGTAGAGCGATCGCTTGAGATGATCGTTGCACTTTTAGGTATTCTTAAAGCTGGTGGTGCTTATGTCCCTCTAGATCCTGCTTATCCTCAAGAGCGATTAGCCTCCATAACTGAAGATGCTCAATTTCCAGTTTTATTAACTCAGAAACATTTAACAGAAGCACTTCCTCAACATCAAGCACAAACAGTCTTTTTAGAAAAAGATTGGCAAATATTTTCTGAACAATCAATCAATAATCTGATTAACGAAACAAAATCAAACAATCTTGCCTATGTACTCTACACATCGGGTTCTACAGGTAAACCCAAAGGCGTAGCAATTGAACATCGTAATACAGTTGCTTTAATTGATTGGGCTACAAGATTTTTTACTTGCGAGCAATTACAAGGAGTATTAGCTTCTACTTCAGTTTGTTTTGATCTCTCTATATTTGAAATATTTGTAACTCTGAGTTGCGGTGGTAAAATTATTTTGGCTCAAAATGCGCTTCAATTGCCTAAACTGATAGCAGCTAAAGAAGTCACGTTAATTAATACTGTTCCATCAGCGATCGCAACTTTGTACCAAATTCATGGTATTCCCAAATCAGTTAATACTATCAATTTAGCAGGTGAGCCTCTACAAAATTCTTTAGTACAAAAACTTTACCAGCTAGATCATATTAGACAAGTTGTAAATCTTTATGGCCCAACAGAAGATACAACTTATTCTACTGTTGCCGTAATTCCAAAAGGATGGGATCAAATTCCTCTAATTGGTCGTCCAATATCCAATACACAGATTTATTTAGTAGAATATCCAGCCCGTAGAAAAAATGATCCACTTAAACTTGTTCCTGATGGTATAGAAGGAGAAGTATATATAAGTGGTGCAGGTTTAGCCAGAGGCTACCTTAATCGTCCAGAATTAACTGCTGAAAAGTTTATTACTAATCCCTTTAGTAACGAACCCGATGCCAGACTTTACAAAACTGGAGATTTAGCGGTTTATTTACCTGATGGTAATCTTAAATATCTTGGTCGTATTGATCATCAAGTCAAGATTCGTGGCTTCCGAATTGAAATAGGAGAAATAGAAAGTGTTCTTATTCAAAATCCCGAGGTAAGAGAAGCTGTAGTTGTTCCTAGAGAAGGTGAATCTGGAGATAAAAACTTAGTTGCTTATGTTGTTCCCAAAACCGAATCAGATAATTCAGAACTATTAACAGTAACAGATTCTTCTCTTAACGAAGAGGTTCAACAATGGATTAAAGTATGGAACGACACTTACAGTCAGTCTTCCGATAGTTGCGATCCTACATTTGATTTCACTGGTTGGAATGATAGTTTTACAGGTTCGCTCATGTCAGGCGAAGAAGTTCATGAATGGGTTGATTGTACTATTGAGAGAATTCTCTCTTTCCGCCCTCAAACAGTATTAGAAATTGGTTGTGGTATGGGGCTACTGTTATTTCGTCTTGCACCTCACTGCACCCATTATTCTGGTATAGATTTATCCGCCGAAGCTATTAATCATATTGAGCAAAGATTAAGCAAAGAAAATCTTGATCATGTTGATGTAATAGCTAAACCAGCCCATGATCTAGAAGAATTTGAACCAAAATCTTTTGATACTATTATTATTAACTCGGTTATTCAGTACTTCCCAAACATCAATTATTTAGTTCAAGTTTTAGAAAAGGCTGTTAAATTGGTCAAACCAGGAGGTCGAATTTTTATCGGTGACGTTCGTAGCTTACCCCTCCTAGAAGCTTTTCATACTGGAGTTCAACTTGCTCAAGTTCCTGATTTTCTTCCTTGTGACCAACTCAAACAACGTATCCAGACAAGAATCGCTCAAGATAAAGAGCTTGTTATTCATCCTGACTTTTTCCATGTTTTAAAACATAATCTTCCTCAAATTAGTCAGGTTGAAACTTTACTGAAGCGTGGTCATACTCAAAACGAATTAATTAGATTTCGTTCTGATGTAATATTGCACGTTGAAACTAAAATAGAAACAATTAGTGAACCTTTATGTTTTGATTGGGAACAACAACAGCTATCAATTCCCAAAATTTATCAATTACTACAAGAAAATAAGCTAGAAACTCTCAGAATTACCAACATCCCTGATGCAAGAATTATTGCGGAGGTCAAAGGAACAGAAATACTGGTTAGTAATAACAAACCAGAAACCGTAGAAAAACTAAAACACCGCATCCACGAATTGTCTCAATCAACGGGAATTCATCCCGAACAATTTTGGAGTTTGTCGGAAAAGTTTCCTTATCAGGTTTACATCACTTGGACAGAATCCTACGCAGTTGGCAAATATGATGTAATCTTGCAACCTAAATCACAAACTCAACAAAATATTTTAGCTTTACCAGAACCAGTATTAGAATTCAAACCTTGGAAAGCTTATGCCAATAATCCTGTTCAAGAAAAAAATACTTTAATTCCCAAACTCCGAGCGTTTTTGAAGGATAAATTACCTAAGTATATGGTTCCTTCTGCATTCGTAATGATGGAAAGTTTACCCTTAACGCCCAATGGCAAAATTGACCGTCGCGCTCTACCAGACCCCAAAAAAGAACGACCAGTTTTGAATGAAGATTATATTGCTCCTTCAACTCTTTTAGAAGAACAGCTTGCTGAAATTTGGTCTGAGATTTTAGAAATTGACCAGATTGGCGTTAAAGACAACTTTTTTGAACTGGGAGGACATTCTCTTTTAGCTGCTCAAATGCTCGCTCAAGCAGAAGAAGTAATTGATGTTGCCTTACCTATTTTTTATTTACTCAAAGAGCCAACCATTACCGGATTAATCGAAGGAATAAATGTTGTCCAAAATTCTGGCTCTGCTTTTCCCATTCAACAAAAAGCTGAGATTGATTGGCAATTTGAAACTACCTTAGACCCAACAATTCAACCCGAAATACCTTTTATTGAATTTACTTCTGAACCTGAACATATCTTTTTGACTGGTGCAACTGGTTTTCTTGGTGCTTTTTTACTCGATGAACTTCTCAAAGAAACTTCAGCCAATATTTACTGTTTAGTCCGTGCCTCAAATTTTGAAGCAGGACGACAAAAAATTCAAGCTAATTTAGAACGTTATTTACTCTGGAATTCTGAAATAGCTTCGAGAATTATTCCTGTGATTGGAGATTTATCTGAGCCTCTCTTAGGATTAACTAAGGAACAATTTCAAACATTGGCTAGTAAACTTGATCTAATTTATCATGCTGGTGCATTTGTCAATTTAGTCTATTCCTACGCTTCCCTAAAACCTATTAATGTACTGGGAACTCAAGAAATTTTACGATTAGCTAGTTTAGGCAAAGTTACTCCTGTTCATTACATTTCCACAATCGATGTACTTAAGCCTCTGACTAATTTTGGTAAGAAAGTAATTGGAGAAAATGAACATCTTGATTCTGGTCAAGAGGTAGATAAAGGTTATACACAAACTAAATGGGTTGCAGAACAACTGATTATTGCTGCTCGTTCTAGAGGAATCCCCACTTGTATTTACAGACCTGGAATGTTGACTGGTCATAGTCAAACTGGCGCATCCCACACCAATGATTTGATGTGCAGAATTATTAAAGGGATCATACAGCTTGAAGCTGCACCTAATTTAAATCATTGGGTTAACTTAATTCCAATCGATTACGCTAGCAAAGCAATTGTTCATCTGTCAAGACAGCACAAATCTTTAGATCAAGCTTTTCATATCGTTAATCCTGAACCTTTGCCTTGGAAAAAACTTATTGAGCAAATCAGAGATTTGGGTTACAACATTCAACTACTTCCTCATCAAGATTGGCAAGCTAAACTACTTAACTTAAGTAGTGATGCAGATAATGCATTGATTCCAATGCGATCGCTTTTTACAGAAAAATCTGAAAATCAGATGACTTATCTCGAAACTTTTCTTTCAACAGCCAGAGCTTTTGATTGCCAAAACACTCTTAATGGACTTGCCAAAACTTCAATTATTTGTCCTTCTATTCATACCAATCTTCTAAAAATTTATTTTTCCTACTTTATAAAAAATGGCTTTCCATATCCTGACGCTCAACCAAACACCAAAATGTTAAAAGTCGGCTCTATTGGGGAACTATTAAGCATATAAGTAGATTTAAGATTTTTATAAATTTATGGATAGGTCTATACGCAATTCTATTGGTTCAACCTTATTTTTCTATGTGCTAGGTGGTGCTTTAGTAGGTTTAGGAGGTATGTCCTATTTCTTTTATCAAGCCTTAGAAAATCGTGCTACGCAAGAAATACAAAGTAATCTCAGCACTCAAGTTAAATCAATAGAAGGAAAACTTGGTAGAGCAGAACAAACCATGTTAGGGCTAGTGGCAGGAATTAAAAGCCTCAATTATTTAGGAACCAAAGATCCAGATGCCTATGAAAAAATGATTTTAGAAGTTGTCAAAAAACGTTCATCTTTAACGATGGGTACAGGTTTTGGACAAGCTCCCTATAAAGTTCTGCCTAATCAAAAATTTTATTGGCCTTACTTTTTTCTCGATCAAAATATTTCGGATCAAGTTGGTCAACCTTTACCACCTCCTTTTGATAATATCAGGCAAACAGATGTCTGTGAACTAGACTCTAGCTGCGTCGAGCAAGAATACTATACTTTACCTGTTGCAGCGAATGGTTCTATCTGGATGGAACCCTATGAATGGGCGGGTATAGCTCTGACAACAGTTACTGCTCCTGTATTAAATATGGAACAAGAGCTAATAGGTGTTGTTGGATTAGATGTTAATGTTACTGCCTTAACTGAAGAAATTGAAGCACCATCTCGTTGGGGAAGTGGATACTTTATGATTCTAAGTGAAAACGGTAATCTACTTGCATATCCTCCAAATTCACAAAAAGCTAAGGATTTGGCAACTTATAAAGATATTCCAGAACTACAAGCTGTGTGGCAAACAATTGGCAAAAGTGACTCTGGACTTTTTGTGCTAGAGGGGAACTACTGGGCATATCAACATATAGAAGGAACTAATTGGCTGATGTTAGCAGCAGTTCCTCAATCAGTTGTCTTACTTCCTGTACTTGCTATTGCTCTGGGAGGCGCATTGGGTGCAGGTGCTATTTTGGCTTTTGTAGTATTTTTATTTGTTCACAGACTTAACTCTCGTTTACAACCAATTCTGGAAGAGTGCCAAAAGTTAGCACAAACAGATAATAACAATGAAAAATTACAAATAGCAGGTGCTGATGAACTAGAAGTTTTAGAACATTCTTTTAATCGCATGACTGCTCAATTAAAAGCCTCTTTTGAAGAATTAGAACTGAGAGTAGAAGAAAGAACTGCCGAATTACAACAAGCAAAGTCAGCAGCCGATACTGCCAATCAAGCTAAAAGCGAATTTCTCGCTAATATGAGTCATGAATTAAGAACTCCTCTTAATGGCATTTTAGGCTATGCCCAAGTTCTTCAGCAATCTAGAACTATGTCTGAGAAAGAGAAAAAGGGAGTTGATATTATTAATCAGTGTGGTTCTCATCTGTTGACTTTGATTAATGATGTTCTGGATCTTTCCAAAATCGAAGCTCGAAAAATGGAACTACATGGAACAGAGTTTCATTTTCCTTCTTTTATTCAGGGAGTTGTTGAAATTTGTCGGATTAAAGCTGACCAGAAAGGTATTGCTTTTGTTTATCTAGAAGAAGGTCAATTACCAGTTGGTGTTCAGACTGATGACAAACGTTTACGTCAAGTCTTAATCAATTTACTCAGTAATGCAATTAAATTTACTGACGAAGGCACGGTAACTTTTTTAGTTTACTCTCAAAAAGTAGAAAATAGTCAAGAAAACCAATTTCTTTATCGTCTTCGTTTTCAGATAGAAGATAGTGGGATTGGTATCAGTCCAGAGCATTTAACCAAAATCTTTTTGCCTTTTGAACAGGTAGGAAGTGTCGAAAAACAATCCGAAGGAACAGGACTAGGATTAGCTATTACCCAACAAATTGTTGCCATGATGGGCAGTACCATTCAAGTAGTAAGTGAATTAGGAAAAGGTAGTACTTTTTGGTTTGATGTTGATTTACCAGAAACTACAAGTTGGATCAAATCTGCTAAGTTAGTCTCCGAAGGTATTATTGTAGGTTTTAAAACTAAGATTTCGTCTAGCGAACTAACTTCTGACATCGAATTTTCAGCTTGTACACTTGATCAAAAACGGAAAATTTTGATAGTAGACGACCGCTGGGAAAATCGTTCTGTAGTCATGAATTTACTAGAGCCATTGGGTTTTGAAGTTTTAGAAGCAGAAAATGGTCAGGATGGTTTAGATAAATTTGCTCAAAACCAACCAGATTTAATCATTACTGATATATCAATGCCAATTCTGGATGGCTACGAAATGCTTTCCCAAATACGTTCTTCTCCTCAAGGACAAGATGTAGTAGTAATTGTGTCTTCTGCTAGTGTTTTTGAAAGTGACAGGCAAAAAAGTTTAAATGCTGGAGCTAATGACTTTTTGCCCAAACCCATTCAAGCTGAAAATTTGTTGACTTCGTTACAAAACCTCTTAGAACTAGAGTGGATTTACGAAGAAACTAAATCAATTGAAACATTGGCTCAAACAAATGATGTTATTTCTAATACTACTGATATTGTTCCACCATCTACCGAAGATTTAGCTTTACTTCTCGATCTAAGTCGTAAAGGTTTAATTAATAATGTTCTTACTGAGATTGAACGTATTGAAAAACTAGATGCCAAGTTTATTCCTTTTGTGTTGCAGATACGCAAATTTGCTGAAAAATTTCAGCTTAAACAATTACGATCATTTATTGAGCAGTATTCATAAAAATAAAACAAAAAAAGGGAATAGTAAATGGGGAATAGAAAACAAAAAAATATAAATGATCTCAATGATTTTAAAGATTTAAGAATCTGGCAATAAGGGATAGAAATAGCAGAAAAATATTATTTATTAACCAAGTATTTTTTTCAAGAAGAATTATATGAAATAGTTCAACAAAGCAGAAAGTCAGCAGTATCTATTTCCGCAAGATGGGAAGCGTTACACAGCCGAATACCTCAGATTTATTAATATAGCTCAAGGTTAAATTAATGAATTAGAAACACATTTAATAATCTCTCAATGAGTAGGATTATGTGATTTAAAAAATTTAGAATTTATCACCTCATTATTAAAACAAGAAAGTCGTATGATTACGGCTCTAATTAAAAAACTAAAAAATAAACTTATTCCCCATTTTTATTCAAATTATTATAAAGAATCGAGGCAAAAATGACAGTTAATCCAGTTGGGCAAAGTATTTTAATCGTCGATGATAATCCTAATAATTTAGAAGTACTTTCAGAAACTTTAATGAGTGCAGGATTTCAAGTTGCCGTCGCACTTGATGGAGAAACTGCTATTGAGCAAATCGAGTATCATCAACCAGAGCTAATTTTGCTCGATATTATGATGCCTGGAATTGACGGTTTTGAAACTTGCCGAAGAATTAAAGCAAATGCTGCTACTACCGATATTCCCATTATTTTTATGACTGCTCTCTCAGATACACAACACAAAGTCCAAGGTTTTAGTCTGGGTGCTGTCGACTATATTACTAAACCTTTTCAACAAGAAGAAGTAATAGCTAGGGTTAGAGTCCAACTGCAGCTACGTAACTTGAGTAGAACTATGGACCAACAAAATAAAATTCTTAAAAATGAAATTTCACAACGAGAAACGGCGGAGAATTCTTTAATTAAGCTTAATCAAGAATTAGAACAACGCGTTCAAGAACGTACGACTAAATTACTAAAAACTCTTCAACAACTTCGACACACTCAAGTTAGATTGCTACAACAAAAAGAAGAATTAGAAATTAGGGTTCAAGAGCGTACTGCAGAACTAGCCAGAAGTATTACAGAAGCAGAAAAAGCTCGTACTGAAGCGGAAAAAGCCAATCAGTCAAAAAGTACTTTTCTAGCTAATATGAGTCATGAATTACGCACACCTATGAATGCCATCATTGGTTATAGTGAAATGTTGATGGAAGAAGCAGAAGATCTTGGTCAAGAAGACTTTCTTCCCGATCTTCATAAAATACATGGTGCTGCGAAACATCTTTTAAGTTTAATTAACGACATTCTTGACTTGTCTAAAATTGAGGCAGGCAGAATGGAACTTTATCCAGAACATTTTGAGGTTCGCAATCTAGTTGAAGATGTAGTTGCGACAATTCAGCCTTTAGTTGAAAAAAATGGTAATCATTTAAAGATCGATTTACCCGACAATTTGGGTACGATGCATACAGATTTGATTAAAATTAGACAGAGTTTATTTAATCTTTTGAGTAATTCGTGTAAATTTACAGAAAACGGGACTATAACTCTTAAAGTTGAGCGATATCTCAATTCGGGACACCATTGGCTGAGTTTGCAAGTTAAAGATACAGGCATTGGTATGAGTCCAGAACAATTGAGTAGATTATTTCAAGCTTTTACTCAAGCAGATGCTTCTACTACTCGTAAATATGGAGGAACTGGTTTAGGGCTAGCAATTACTAAACGGTTTTGTCAGATGATGGGCGGTGATATTGTGGTCGAAAGTCAATTTGGCAAAGGTTCTACTTTTACGATTCACCTACCAATCGAAGTTAAGAAATTAGTCAAATCAGGAAAAGGCGATCGCAATGTTAAACAGTTGGATACTCATTCAGCAGGTCAAAACACTATTTTAGTAATTGATGACGATCCTACAATCCACGATTTAATCAGCCGTTTTCTTTCTAAACAAGGATTTAAAGTTGTAGCTGCTACTAGTGGACAGGAAGGGTTGCGTTTAGCTAAACAACTCCAGCCACAAGCAATTACTCTTGATGTGATGATGCCTGAAATGGATGGTTGGACTGTTCTTGCTGCGCTTAAAGCTGACCCAGAATCATCTCATATTCCTGTAATCATGATGAGTATTGTCGATAATCAAAACTTGGGCTATGCTTTGGGTGCTGCTGACTATCTACTCAAACCAATTAATCGGCAACAGTTAGTCTCAGTTTTACAAAAATATAGTTTAGAGTATTTTGCCAATTCAGTTTTGGTTGTTGAAGATGATGACAATACAAGAGAAATTATAGCTCGTCAATTGATTAAAGAAGGTTGGCAAGTAACAGCCGTAGAGAATGGACGTAAAGCTTTAGAAGCGATTAATCTCCAAACTCCAGATTTAATTATCTCTGATTTAATGATGCCAGAAATGGATGGTTTTGAATTAATTCACGAACTTCGTCAACAAGAACAATTACGCTCTCTTCCTGTAGTCGTTTTAACTGCCAAAGACTTGACTCAATTAGAACGTCAAAGATTACAGGGACACGTTAACAAAATTTTTCAAAAAGGTAGTTACACGAGCGAGGTTTTGTTGACACAATTACATAATCTTCTATCAGAAGCAATTTCTCGACAGAGTAGTAAACAAGTTGCAGTAATCTAATTCCCTATTCCTTATTTCCTTACAACTATGGCGAAAATCTTGCTAGTTGAAGACAATGAAATGAATCGAGATATGCTTTCTCGAAGATTAGAACGTCGAGGATACGAAGTTGTTATTGCTGTCGACGGTGCAGAGGGAGTTGCTATGACGATTTTAGAACATCCCAACCTTGTTTTAATGGATATGAGTTTACCAATTATGGATGGATGGGAAGCGACTAGACAATTAAAAGCTAATCCTGAAACTAACAACATTCCCGTAATTGCTCTGACTGCTCATGCTATGTCTGGCGATCGCGAAAAAGCCTTTGAAGCTGGCTGTGATGATTATGATACTAAGCCGATAGAGTTGTCTCGTTTACTAGAAAAAATTGCCAATCTTTTGGCAAAATATCAATAATCCTTAATGACTACTGATAGCTGTCCTCCATTATCTTTGCTTGCTCATCTGCGTCACGAACTCCGTACGCCGATTAATGCCATTATTGGTTACAGTGAAATGCTGCTTGAAGAATTGGAAACAGAAGATACAGCAGCTTTAAGTGCAGAATTACAAGTCATCAGAGAAAATGGAGTTCAGTTGTTGGCATTGGTCAATACTCTTCTTAACTCTTCTCAATCAGAAAATGACCAACTTAATCTGAGTCTCTCGGTTCTAAGTCAAATTACTCTTCAATTAGAAATACCTGCTCAAACAGTTATTAATTGCAGTGGACAACTTTTAAAACAAGCAGACAGTGAGTTTGTCTGCGATCTCAATAAAATTTATACTGCTGCCGAAAATTTCCTCAAAATCTTGGCTGAGCTTCCTAATTTTTCTCAACCACAATTATTAATTAACCAAACTTATCCTCTTTCTTTATCACAGTCAAAACCTGCGAGCAATTCTGATTCAAATTCTGTAATTTCCTTAACCAACCAATCTGAAGGAAAGATTTTGGTGGTAGATGACAACCCAACTAATCGCGATTTACTTTCTCGTCAGATCAAAGCACAAGGTTATCAGGTAGGCACAGCAGCTAACGGACAACAAGTCTTAGAACTGATCCAAACAGGAGAATACGATTTAATTCTTTTAGACATTATCATGCCAGAGATGGATGGTTATCAAGTTTTAAAATCTCTTCGTGATAGTCAATGGCGATATATTCCTGTAATTATGATTTCGGCTCTCGATCAAATTGATAGTGTGGTCAAATGTATCGAAATGGGAGCAGAAGATTATTTAGCCAAACCTTTTAATCCAGTGCTGCTAAAAGCACGTATTAGTGCTTGTTTGGAGAAAAAAAGACTACGAGATCAACAAGCGCGTTATTTAGAGCAATTAGCTCAAGCTAATCAAGAAATTACGAACTTAAATCAACGTTTGCAAGCAGAAAATATTCGCCTTAGTGCTGAATTAGATATTACTCGACGTTTACAACAGATGATTTTGCCCAAAGAGCAAGAATTGAGTCAACTTGATGAGTTAGATATTGCTGGTTTTATGGAACCGGCCGAAGAAGTGGGTGGAGATTACTATGATGTTTTGCATCATGATGGCAAAGTTAAAATTGCGATCGGTGATGTGACTGGACATGGACTCGAAAGTGGTGTTCTTAGCATTATGGTACAAACTGCCGTCAGAACTTTGATGGAAAATAACGAAACAGATCCGATCAAGTTTTTAGAAACGCTCAATCGCACAATATATAAAAATGTTCAACGAATGAATTCTGATAAGAATTTGACTTTTTGTTTAATCGATTATCAAGCCGGTCAGTTAAATTTGAGTGGACAACATGAAGAGATTATTGTCGTCCGCGCTGGTGGTGAAATTGAGCGAATTGACACAGTTGATTTAGGTTTTCCACTTGGATTAGAAGAAACGATCGCTGATTTTATTGTTTCTGCTCAGATCAAGTTAAATGCCGACGATGTAGTTATTTTGTATACCGACGGTGTGACTGAAGCTGAAAATACATTGGGGGTGCAATATGGTTTAGAAAGATTGTGCAATGTAGTTAAACAAAATTGGTACAAGTCTGCCAATACAATTAAACAACTTGTGATTGAAGATTTACGTTTATATATAGGCGGACAAAAAGTTTATGACGATATTACTTTGGTTGTTCTTAAACAAAAGTAACTTGCTAATTAAAATGTAGTCACTAAGTAAAAACATTAGCTTTTATGAATTGTCAATCTACAATTAATATGGATCAGGTATTTGGAGATTTTCTGGAAAATTTACCTTCAAGTCAAGAATATTTAATAGTAAGTTTTTCTCCTAGTTCTGTATCGTTACAACAAAGATGGCGCAATAACGGTTTATCTGCTGATTTTTTAGCAGATTATCTCAGTAGTTTTCTGGCTTGTAATGACCAAGAGTCTGATTCTTTAATCAAACAAGTGGAAGCTAAGGATGCTATTAGTTATATTGCTAATGAGTTGTTAGAAAATGCCATGAAATATACTAATCAGTTATCTTCAGCACCTATTAGTATCCGAATTTGTTTAATTGAGCAGAAAATTATTTTTCAAATTACTAATAGTATTCATTGTCAAGCGGTTATTAAGTTTCAAAAATACATCAAAGAGTTGCTTTCTTTTGATCCTTATGAATTATATCTTCGTAAGTTAGAAGATAACAATACAGAGGAAAATGCAGCAGTATCTGGTTTAGGATTTTTAACGATGGTAAATGATTATGGTGCAAAGTTGGGCTGGAAATTTGATAGCTTTGATGAGCAATCTGAAGAAATGACAGTAACTACGATGGTGCAATTGGCAATGTAATTTAATTGATTTTATATTTATCTTAAAGACTAAAAACTTCCCTTAAAAATATTAATATTTAGTAATAGTAAAAAAAAATCCAATGGAAATTAAAACCGAAGACTATTGCGTAAGTTATGATCCTCTGACTACTGCCATTTTTTGTCAAGGATCACTTAGACTTAATGGAACGGAGGAGTATTCTCCTATTTTGCAGTTGCTTTACGATGTAGTTGAAAAAGAACCAACAGAACTTACTCTAGATCTAAAAAATTTAAAATTTCTCAATAGTTCGGGAATTAGTATGCTCTCGAAATTTGTAATTGAAGTACGTAAAAAAAGAAATATTCAAATGAATGTAATTGGTTCAAAAGAAATTACCTGGCAAAGTAAATCTTTAAAAAATTTACAGAGATTAATGCCTTCTCTTAAACTCGAATTAAACTAAAGCATGATTAGAGATTACTCGAATCAAGACTTTCTAATTCTCCAGGAGTTTGAGGTAGATGTAAACCGCATTCTTGTTTAAGTCCACGAAAACGAGTATCACGTTCGTGAGAATCATCTGTTGTTAAAGGACGACTAGAATGCCAATCACCTACTGTTACGTAGCCTAGGTCAAAATAAGGATGATAAGGTAAATCGTGAGTGGTGAGGTATTGATAAATATCGCGAGAATGCCAGTCTAAAATTGGATAAATTTTGTAGCGATTTTCCTGTTGACTGATAGGAGCTAAGTGTTGACGATGTTTAGTTTGCTCTCGACGTAATCCAGCTAACCAAGCTGCTGCATTTAATTCTGTTAAGGCTCTTTGCATTGGTTCTACTTTACGTAGATAATCATAGCGATTGAAAGCTTCAACATCGTTTTGTTCCCAAAGTTTTCCGTATAATGCTTCCATGCGAGCAGGACTAATAGAAGATTGATATACTTTGAGATTAAGGTTTAATCTAGTAGTTAATTCTTCAGCAAATTTGTAAGTTTCAGCAGGTAAATAACCGGTATCTACCCAAATAACGGGAATATCAGGAATAACTTGAGTGACGAGATGTAAC
The DNA here is from genome assembly GCF_000317575.1 of Stanieria cyanosphaera PCC 7437. NCBI lineage: Bacteria > Bacillati > Cyanobacteriota > Cyanophyceae > Pleurocapsales > Dermocarpellaceae > Stanieria > Stanieria cyanosphaera. The sequence continues at coordinate 4,710,591 of NC_019748.1, forward strand.
ATTACTGCTGCTTGAATACCAAAACTGGTACTCATTACCAAGCGATCGCTAAAAGTCTGATTTGCCCATTTGATCAATTCTGTTGCGTCTGCGTTGGCTAATTGTTGATTAATGGTAACTAAATCTAACTGTGGTTGTTCGATAGTAATACTTGTCATGAATTTAGACTCTAGTGTAATTAACTTGGTACCGATACTGTTATTGTTGTAGAGATGATTAAAAAAACATTGTATCAGTTGATTCGAGATCAAGCTCGTTACTATTTTAATTGAAGTTGGAATTTTTACCGTTCTATTCTAATTTTGATGGAGTTTACTAGAAGCTATGGTTTGAATGTGCTTTGGTAAAGCTGAAATTGCCAGATAAATATAGGTTAGTTATGTTTGATTATAGGTAAAGTCACAGTAACTACAGTACCAATTCCTTCTTCACTTTGAAACTCAATTGTGCCTTTTTGAACTTCTACACATCGCTTAACAATTGCTAAACCCAAACCCGTTCCAGGTATTCGGCGAACATTACTACCACGATAAAAAAACGTAGATAAATGTTTCAATTCATCGGCTGGAATTCCTATTCCTTGGTCTTCGATTCTAAACAGTGCGATTTCCCCCTGTTTAATTACTTCAAATTTAACCATACTATGTTTAGGGGAATATTTTAAGGCATTAGTTAATAAATTACCTAAAATATGTTGTAATAAATTTTCATCCCAAATTGTATCCTGAAAATTTCCGTCAATTGTAAAAATAATTTGATTTTGTTGCTCTAAATTAAGCTGTAATTTCTCAAGCAGATTACGGCAAAATAATTCTAAATTTAAATTTTTGGGTTGATAAGGTAATTGTTCTGAATCTGATTTACCAATAAATAGTGCTTCTTCTAAAAGTTGAGCCAAGTTTTTACCTGCGGAAAGAATGTGTTGCAAAAGCATGAGTTTTTTTTCTTCAGGTAATTCATACTTGTTTTGTTGTAATAAACCCGCAGAAGCGATAATCGTAGTTAAAGGGTTACGAAAATCATGAGAAAACATCGCCACAAAATCGGATTTAAATTGATTAATTTTTTGAGCTTTAATTAATTGAGCAGTTTGTTCCCGTATTTGATGCTCTAAAACTTCATTTTCTTCTCTTAAAACTTCAGCAACTCGTTTGCGTTCAATTGCATATTGTAAAGAACGAACCAATCCTTCAACATTAATACTACGTTTAACTAAATAATCTTGCGCTCCTTGTCTGACTGCTGCGATCGCTAGTTGGTCGTCATTAGTATTAGTCAAAACTACCACTGGTAAATTAGGAGCTTGCTGAATAATCGACTTTAAAGAATCCAATCCTTGACTATCTGGCAAAGTTAGATCGAGTAAAATGACATCAAAACAACTTTGCTGCAATTGTTGGAGAGCTTCTCCTAGTCTTTTGACATGAACTAAATTAAACTGATTAAGACCGAAACTTTTGAGAACTTCATGAAGCAGTCTTGCCTCTGCTAAATCGTCCTCTACCAACAAAATTTTTACTGCATTTCCAGGCATACGTTTATACTCTTGCTATTACTCCTGGATTTTAAAACGCTTTCAATTTCTATTCTAGGTTAATTATCTTTTATTCAGAAGGTAGAGTTACGGTAGTCAACCAAAATTCTTCAATTCCTTTAACAATTTTGAAAAGTTCGTTTAAATTACGAGATTTAGTAATGTAGCAGTTGACGTGCAAGTCATAACTTTGAATCACATCATCTTCATTTTTAGAAGTAGTTAAAACAACTACAGGAATTCGCTTTAATTTGGGATCGGTTTTGATTTCAGCTAAAACTTCTCGACCATCTTTTTTGGGCAGATTGAGATCAAGTAAAATTAGGTCGGGACGAACAGCATCAACATATTCACCTTCTTGGCGTAAATATGCCATAGCTTCCACCCCATCCCTAACAGCTACGATTTGATGTGGTACGGAACTATTTTTGAGGGCTTCTTCGATTAAACGAATATCGCCTCGATTATCCTCAACTAAAAAGATAATTTTACAGTTTTCGTCCACTTCTACGGTCACGATCGCGTCCTCCTACAGGAATGGTAAAGTAAAATGTTGCTCCTTTACCTAATTCTGATTCTACCCAGATGTTTCCGCGATGACATTCCACTATTTTTTTACAAATGGCTAAACCCATGCCTGTACCTGGGTATTCATCTCTGGTATGAAGACGTTGGAAGATCACAAAAATGCGGTCGTGAAATTGGGGATCAATGCCAATGCCGTTATCGGTAACGGAAAATAGCCAAGCATCTTCAAGTCTTTCTGCACCAATATGAATTCTGGGAGATTCTTGACTGCGGAATTTGATCGCGTTACCAATCAAGTTTTGAAACAGTTGCATCAATTGCGTTCCATCAGCCATTACTGTTGGCATAGGTTCGCAGGTAATTACCGCATTGTTTTGTTTAATTCTTCTTTGTAAATTGGTAAGAGCTTGTTCTAAAGCAAGATTTACATCAGTTAGAGTAAATTCAATTCCTTGTAAGTCAACTTTGGAGTAAGCTAAAACATCATCGATCAAAGTTTGCATTAAGCTTACCCCTTCAACTGCAAAACCAATAAATTCTTTGGCATCTTCGTCTAGATTTTCGCCGTAGCGCATTTCTAGAAGTTGGACATAATTAGAAACGTGATTTAATGGTTCTTGTAAGTCGTGGGAAGCGACATAAGCAAAGCGTTTTAATTCTGCGTTAGAACGTTCTAAATCTTTAGCGAGTTGAGCTAATTCATCTGCCTGACGAAGAATGATATTAACGATCGCTTTTCGTAATTCTAAAGCAGCCGTAATTTCCACTGCTTTCCAGGGTAAAGATTTGAGACGAACGGTTTCTTTCCACAATTCAAAGGATTTTCTCGGCGAAAGTTTGATTTTTCCGTCGGTGTGTTTAGTTTCGTAAGCTTGATTCGGATCGCCTCCCCAATTAACTGTTTGAATTACTTCTGGTCGAAACCATAAAACATAGTTACGTTGAGAAATGGGAATGGCTAGTAAACCACTGGCAACATCTTTGTATTTATCGGCATCAGCGTAAAGACGAGCCAGAGAATCAGTACAAAATACCTCTTCTTGAATATTATTTCTGAGCCATTGTACTAGATAATTGAGGTCTTCTTCAGAAGGGGTTTTGCCAATCAGTGTCCAGTTACCACCATCACAAATAGCTGCTCCTTGAGCATTGGTAAGATCGAGTAAATTAGGGTCGCCTTTGACCAAACCATCGACGAAATTATCAGATTCAGCTACATAATCCATCAATTTTGAATGAATATAAGCAAGTTTCATCCGATAGTCATAGTCTTCCGTTTCTTCTTTGGTGGAAATTTCTGAAAAAATTACTCTGCCTAGAAATTCACAAGCTTTCCGTAACTCGTAAGGAACGTGTTTAGGAGTTTGATGATGACAAGCAATTAGACCCCATAATTTTTGGTCTTTGATCAAAGATATCGTTAAAGAAGCTCCGACTCCCATGTTATGAAGATATTCTAAATGACAAGGAAAAGCACTGCGGAGAATTGAATGAGTTAAATCTAGAGGGCGATCGCTAATAGGATTGATAGCTGGAATCATTTCCACTGGTTGGGTCTGAGCATCAGGAATTAAGCGAATCCAATTATAACTAAACAATTTTCGGGCTGGTCGCGGAATATCCGACTCTGGATAGTGTAAACCTAAATAAGACACTAAATCGCTTCGTTTTTCTTCAGCAATAACGCTACCGTGATCGTCTTCATCAAATTTATACAACATGACACGGTCAAAACCTGTCACTTTACGAACTTCTCTAACAATAATTTGACAAAAATCGTGAAGATTAGTAGTTTTTTCTAATTGAAAAATTGAAGCTCTAGCTAAATGGTAAAAACTCAAAAAAGGAATATTTTCTTGAGCTAAGGCTGGTTCTAATTCTAAAATTAATAAATTATCGCTATTGCGATGAAAAACTGCATCAAAGACAACAAAATCATCTCCTTTAGTCCTTGCCCAAACTTTAGTAGGATTAATAAAATCAAAATTTTCTGCGGTCAAATTAGTTTTTAGTTGTTCTACCTGAAAAGAATCTAAAATTTCTTCAAGTTTTTGCCCCAAAACCTCGTGAGGATCTCGATTAAAAATAGTAGCAATATTTTGACTAACTTGGATAATTTCTAAATCTGGTTCAGATAGAACAAAAAGCACTCCGTAAGGCTGAATTTGATTAATAATATGAATTGGTTCTTGATCCAATTTTATTAAATTTTTTGATTTTGTATCCAAATTCATTGCTGTCATGATAAGCCCCTACTATCTAAGATAGTCGTGATTTGAGGCAATTCTTGCTTTAATAAAATATTTAACTAGTTATTAGTCTTTTGCTTCCAATAGAAAATTTTGATGCTTAATAAATCTGTAAAAATCTAACTCTACTCCCAACAAATAACAGCAAATCTAGTTAAACTTAAACAGTTAATTCAGACAAAATACCAAATTTTCTCTTGCTAATGTTGCGTATCCTACAGACTAAATTTAAATATCCTACTAACTTTTAAGAACTGCTATTGAGCATTTAAGAACATTTGGCTAGTCTAGTGATTGGTTGTAAAGATTATCATGCAATTCTTAACTCTTCAAAATATCTTCTTTAAATTTTGCAAGTTTTGACAACTGAGTAGATCGACTCATCAGCATCTTTTGCTCGAACAATATATGATCATTTACTCTTCATTACATAATCTTTCTTTGTACTGCTAGATCTGCTATGACTACTATTTCTAAAATTTGTTGATAGTTAATTTTGCCTTGTTGATTACGGGGTAAACAATCAACTGAAAACCAAAGTTTAGGATGTTTATATTTACTCAATTGCTGTTGTAACTTTTGTTGAATTAATTTTTCTGAAACATCTAATTTGCTTGGTACATATACCGCAGTCACCACTTGTCCCCAGTGACAATCTGGTAAACCAATCACACAAACATCTTTAACTAAACCAGTCGCCAAAATTGCTGCTTCTACTTCTAAGGGAAAAACATTTTCTCCACCAGTAATAATTTTTTGACTGCTTCTACCTATAATATGAAGATAACCTTGTTTGTCGAACCAACCGAGGTCATCTGTATTAAGTATTTGATTGGGATTGAATTGAGGATAATAACCCCAAGAAAGAGAGTTACTTTTAATAAAAATCTGTCCAATTTTTCCGTTTATTAGTAATTGTTGATTGTCGTCAATTATAGTTACCTGGGCATGGGGTAAAACTTGACCATTACTATTATTTCCTGCTAAAAAATCTTTTGGTTGAAGAGTGACAATTTGAGAGGCAGTTTCGGTCATTCCATAACTAGGTGCTAACGCAATTCGATATTTTCTTGCTCGATCTAATAAAGATTGCCAAGCCGGTGCGCCTCCTAACAATACTGTTTGAAAAGAAGCTAACCAATGAGGATTAGACTGTAAAAGAAATTGTAATTGAGTAGGAACAAGAGAGACAAAAAATTCTTCAAGATCAATATTAGGTTGCTTGCCTTGTTTTAGGTTTTGATAAGGAAAAATAATTAGTTTTCCTTTGGTAAGAAAAGAGCGCATCAATTGCATTAAACCACTAACGTGATAAAGAGGTAAAAGGCAACAAGAATTAATAGTTTTGATTTGAAAGTATTGACAAAATCCTTGAACTGAAGCGGTTAAAGTTGACCACGTATGGATAGCAAAACGAATTTTTCCTGAGGAACCTCCCGTCGGAATCATAATTAATGAAGAATTATTTGGAGTAGATAAACTTGTTTTGATTTTTGATTGAAAGATATTTTTAGGATTATCTAAATTCTGATTTTTTGTTGATTGTTTTTGCCATTCATGTAAAAGTTTAATTTTATTTTCTATCCATATTAGATCGGGGTCAACTAGCTCAAAAACTTGTTGCCATTCTGATTTTTGCCAATCAGGATTACACAGAAAAATATAATTGTTAGTAATAATACTCGCAAAAAAACTAGCAATAAAACTTCTAGGATTTGTTTCGGCTAATAAAATATTTAAAGGTAGCTCTTTCTTTGTTTGTAATTGCTTTAATTGAATAATTTTTTGATTAGTTAAATTTAAAATTGCTTGAGCTTCCCAACCAATTAACCAATCTTGTTTACTTTGTTCAATTAAATCATTCCATAACTGCTGATTCATCAAGATAAACTAGCAATAACTTTAATACCATACTCTTCTTCAAAAACTACTTTTTTATAATCTAAGCTCCAAAGTTCTAAAGCACAATCATCACCTAATTCTGAGGCAATTAAATTTAAATAAAGAATTTTGGTATCTTGGTTGTAAGTACATTTTACTTTTGCGATCGCGCCTTTCTGGCGACGGTCTAATGCTACAGCTAAACGCAAAATTGCACTTAATTGTTTAATAATTAATTGAGATTCTTTTGATGGTATTTTTTGATAAGCTTCGTGTTTTTTCTTTGGTTTACTTTTACGATGATAACGAGCAATATTAGCAATTAATTCTAACTCTAATTCATTGAAACCTAAAATCTCAGCATTACGAATTAAATAGTAAGAATGTTTGTGATGGGATGAATGACTAATATAAATGCCACAATTGTGTAAAATTGCTGCACTCCAAAGTAATTCCCTCTCCAAACTGCCCCAATTATGTAGAATTTCTTTGGTTTGATCGAAAATACTCAGAGCAAAATTAGCTACCCGTTCGCTAAAATCTAAATTAACTTGATATTTATGGGCAATTTTATAAATATTTCTTTCTCTAACTTCATTTTGGTAACGCAGACGATTATTAATCAAGCCATGAGTTAGCATCCAATCGACAATCATTCCTTCTCGTAGCGATCGCTCGGAAATGGTAATTGAGTCGAAATTAAGCATTGTCATCACTTCTAATAAAATAATTGCCCCAGGAACAATGATTTCCGCTCGTTTATCAGAAATTCCGGGTATGGCAAAGCGTTCCTGATAAGTCATCCCTGCTAATTTTTTGACGATCTCTTTTAAGTCTTTACGACTCAATTGATAACCATTGAGGGGGTTGGGGGCTATACCTTGTTTTTCTAAAGCATGAACTACAGCTAAGGTTTCAATCGTACCCGATGTACCAATCAGGCGAGGTGTTTCATTTAATTGCAAATTCTGCCAAATTTCTTCAACGGAACGTTCTAACATTCCTCGTACATAAGCACGCAAATAATTCAATTCAATTTCACTAATCGGATCGCTATGAACAAATTCTGCCGTTAAACGGACAGCCCCGATTTTAGTACTACTTAAAAAACGAGGTTCGTGAATATCTGCTAAAACCAACTCCGTCGAACCACCCCCAATATCCACAATCACATGAGGATGTTCGCCAAAATCCATTCCTGACAAGACACCAAGATAAATTCTCCGCGCTTCTTCTTGCCCAGAAATAAGATTTACAACAATTCCTAATTCTGATTCAATCTGTTGTAAAAAAGCTTGTCCATTACGCGCTTCTCTTGTCGCACTAGTTGCTACAGCAATAATTTGTTCAGCACGTAGACTATGAGCTAAATCCTTACAACGTCGTAAAGCAGCCAAAGCACGAGCGATCGCTTCAGGAGTCAAATCACCAGTCTTCGGATCGCGATCTCCTAACCTAACGGTATCTTTTTCTTTAGCTATAATACTAAAAGCTGGTAGATGCGGTTCAACTTGTACAACTACCATGTGAATAGAATTAGTCCCGATATCAATCGCAGCAATAATTGGTTTACGCAAACCGTTGCCATTAAAACTAGGTGATTGTTCAGTCTTAACTTGAGAGATGGAATTAACCATTTTAGCTTAGAGATTTTGTTAAAAGCGTCGCGGATAAATATATTTACAGAAAAGATCACGTTATGGTAATGAGGCAATCAAATTACACTCTTACCACTTGCGAAGAAAAATATTAGAAATATATTCTCACGGAATTATCAGCAAATATTATCTAATTAATAAAAATCTTTTTTGTTTCAAAAGAAGCTCAATTATTTTAAGTAATCATTGACTAAACGCGATCGAGAGCGAAGCTGTCCGCGAAGTGCCTCGCGCTTGAGCGAGATTGCTGCTTGACTAACCTTTCCAAATCTAAACTTTAAACTGAGGCAAAATCTCTTCTTCTTGACAACCAGCTTCAATCCAAGACTGCATTTCTGGCATTTGCCAAATTTGCTCGGCATAAGCTTGTGAAACCCTATCCAACTGTACTCCATAAGTAACAAAGCGAATTACTACAGGAGGCTGAATAAGCATTGATTTTCTTAACTATAATTCTCTATAGTTATTCATTATGGTTAAGTTTAGTTGTATAGAGTTAAAGAGTTTGCCAAACTAATTAACAAATCGCCATCGACACTAAGAAGATGGGACAGAGAGGGTAGGCTTAAACCAAGTCGCAGTACAGGTAACCAAAGGTACTATACAGACGAGGATTTAAGGCTAGCTCTAAATATAGATTTACCTAGAACAACTGGTAAAACAATAGTGTATTGCCGCGTATCTTCTAAAGGTCAGTCGCCAGAATTAGCTAATCAAGTACAAGCTATGGAGCAATTCTGGTAATTGTCAAGGTCTTCAAGTAGATGACTGGATTAAAGAAGTCGGAGGCGGTCTTAACTTTAAGCGTAAGTTATTCTTAAAACTAATGAAACAAGTACGTATGGGTGAAGTTGAAACAATCATTGTAGCCTATAAAGACCGTCTCCGTCGCTTTGCTTTTGACTTTGTAGAGGAATTTGTTAGTTGGTATGGCTGTAAAATCCTTGTTGCTAACTGTGAGTCTTTATCGCCTCAGCAAGAAATGGTTGAAGATTTAATGGCTATTATCCACACTTTTAGCTGTCGCCTTTACGGTCTTCGTAACTACAAAAAACAATTAAAAAAAATAGTCTACTCTTCTTTGGAAAATCCAGATAAATAAGGCTAAACTTTTTCATATAGACAAGTTTACGCTTCTAATGTTTGCAGTTAAAAGGAAATTAAAACTCAATAATAAAGAGAAAACCGTAATGGCTAAACAGGCTGGATTCTCCCGTGTTGTTTATAACTATGGTTTATCTTTATTCTGGGATTCTTTAGACTGCAAGGCATCAGATAGCAAACGATTAGGTGAGATTAAAAAGTGTCTGACTAATATAACTAAGAAGCGGTCAGAGTACGCCTGGATGAATGAAATGTCGTCTAGAGTTTACCAGAACGCTTTTAGGGACTTAGCTAGTGCTTTTAAGCGTTGGCGTGAAGGTTTAGCAAATAAACCCACGCAGAAGTTAAAGAAGCATGGGCAATCATTTACAGTTGATAGTTCTAATGGTGTAGTTTTAGTTCCAGAAGGTAAAGTAATAAAAATACCAACGCTTGGAACATTCAGACTACAAGAACCATTAGCTGAAAGTTATATCGCTCAGACTTTTACTATTAGTTATAAAGCTGGTGATTGGTACGTATCTTTTGCAGTTAAAGCTGAAAGAATAGCACCAATCGTTCATGAAGTTTATGATCAAACAGGCATCGACCTAGGTGTCACCTGCTTTGCCACATTATCAGATGGGACTGAAATAATAGCTCCTAAGCCATTCAAACAAGCGAAAACCAAGCTGGCTAAATTACAATATCGAGCTAGAAATAAACTGTTAGGTAATAAAAAGCAGGGGATTAAAGCCTCTAATAATGCCAAGAAATACTTTCAGAAAGTAACTAAATTACACGCGAGAACGGCTAATATTCGGCAGGACTTTTTACAACAAACTACTACCAACTTACTGCGTAAGTACCATACCTTGAGAATAGAAGACCTTAATGTTAAAGGTATGATCGCTAATCGTAAGTTAGCATCTGCCATTAGTGACTTAGGATTCTATGAATTTCGTAGGTTATTAGAATATAAAGTTAGCTGGTACGCTGGTTTTGTAGAAATAGTTGATAGATGGTATCCAAGTAGTAAGCTTTGTAGAAAGTGCAATGAAAGGCATACTGAATTAAAGCTGAAAGACAGACTGTTTATATGTCCTACCTGTAATCATACTGAATCGCGAGATTTACAGGCAGCGATTAACCTAGCTAATACACCTGAAGAATTTATAACAACTAGGATAGGTTCTATCCGAAGTAACGCCTGCGGACTAGATAGTGCCGACACTTCTAGGATGAAACAGGAAGTAAACACTATAGTGGATAGCTATAGATAAGTTTTATGGAACAGCAAACATCGCATCAGCAATAGTAAAATTTCAAAACAAAAAATCACCTTCAAAACCGAATTTTTGCCGACAATCTCGCCAAATAAAAGTAATTCTGGCAATATCTACTGCTACTTGCGGATTCATTCCTTTTCCTGGTAATCTAGCTCGACAATTCATCGGCATTGAACTACGTAGATTTAAAAATCCTGCGTGCATTTCGCTACTTACTGAACGAGCGATCGCCCTTGCCGTAGACTCTTGAGGTAAAATATTACTATCAAAGTTTTCCGCTAAATATTCACAAATAGCCAAAGATTCCCAAACAGTAATTTCGCCATGATGTAGAATTGGAACTTTTCCCGCTGGAGAATGTTGCAGTAATTGTTGTTTACTATTTGGTTGATATAAAGGAATCCGAATTTCCTCAAAATCCAAACCGATCTTTTTCATTACTAACCAGGGACGCAATGACCAGGAAGAATAGTTTTTGTTCCCTATAATTAATGTAAGCTTAGTCATGTATCTTATGAGTTGGTAGTTATTCGCTTAAGTTAAAAATTACATGATTACTATTGCTTTACCCAAAGGTGCGTTGTTAACTGATAGCATCGAATTATTTAAACAAGTTGGTTTAGATTTTAGTGCGTTTCTCGATAAAAGTAATCGTCAATTACAAATCAGCGATCCTACCAACACCGCTACTGCTTTATTGGTTAGAGCGCAAGACGTTCCCGTTTATGTAGAATATGGACAAGCTCAGTTAGGTATTGTTGGTTATGATGTTTTGCGAGAGAAACAGCCAGAAGTAGCCAACTTAAGCGATCTAAAATTTGGTTATTGTCGGATGTCGGTAGCTGTACCAAAAACGAGTAGTTATCGTAGTTCGGTAGAATTACCGCCTAATGGTAGAGTAGCCTCGAAATTTGTTAACTGTGCGAGGGAATATTTTCGCAAAATAGATTTACCGATAGAAATTGTACCCTTATCTGGTTCAGTAGAATTAGGACCAATTACAGGTATGTCTGAGGCAATTGTTGATTTAGTCTCAACAGGAAAAACTTTAAAAGAAAATGGTTTAATTGAAATTGATATTTTGTACGAGAGTACAGCTAGATTAATTGCTCATCCTTTGAGTTATCGGCTCAATCAATCTGAGTTACACAATTTGATTACTAAAATACGCAGTTTAATTGATTCTTAACTCAAGATAGCGTTTCTTATTCTGGTGAGGTACATTAACAACTGAGACATAAGGTAGTGCGCTTCGCTTGTGTTAATGGTTGATTATTCATCCAATTAGTAATTAGTAACTGGTAACTGCTATAAGTTACTAAGGCGGGTTTGATTCCCGCTTTTTTTAGTTGTTAATTAGAAACCTCTGCCATTTCAATGACGCGATCGTCATAATCTTTAACTAAAAAGTTTAATGGTTTATCACGTCGAATTTTATATCGTAAACGTCGTGCTTGTATTCTTAACAAAACTTCTTCTAAACAATCATGGTCAAAACAAACGTGACGTTGACGACTTTTAGTCCCTAGGCTAGCACCTGAAATGACGTGGAGTTGAGTATTTTTTTTGAGTTGATACCAAAGTCCATCCGAAGCACCCAAACTAGGATTAGTCGCAGTTGTTGACATATATAGAGGATCGATCGCGCCTGCGCCTAGTGTTTGTTCATAATTGTAATAGTACTGTAGCGGTACATCAGCAGTTGGTAGATCTAATAGACCTTCATAAAATTGTTGGGCAACTTTGAGATCCGAAACCATGATTGTATAAACTTTGGGCGCACTACTAAGAAACATCCACATTGCGCCAGCATAGGCCACCAATAGCATTACCATAATGCCTTGAGTGGAAAATAAACTATCTATGGGGATAGATGGTAAAAATGCACCGAAATAATTAGTCATCAACAGGTTAAAAGTCACAGTAGCTATTGTCATCGTCAACTTCTGATTAGAATTTTAATTGTTTTCGTTGACTGACTATATTGTACCTATTTAGATTTTAATTACGAAAAATTAGTTCCAAACGTTGTTGAGATTTGGCTAAAGCGGTTTGGGGTGTTTCTTTTCCTAGTAGAACGGCTTCGATCGCTCTGCCCAAATTTTCCGAAAGACGATTATATTGGGGAATAATTGGACGCGATCGCGCTGTTTTCATCTGGTCTAAAAATACTTTTAAAACAGGATTTTGAGCAATAAATTGTTGATATTCTCTACTTTGTTGAGATTTGAGATTAATAGGTAAATAACCTGTTTTTAATGCCCAATTAGTTTGAAATTCTTCACTTAAAATATATTCTAAAAATGTGAGGCAAGCTTTTTCTCTTTCAGAAGTAGTTTTAAATACAAATAAATTTTCACCACCAATTACCGCAGCTTGAGTTTTATTAGCAGGAATAGGAAATACACCATAATCTGTGTTTGTTTCTTGCAATTGTCCTAATGTCCAAGGACCAGTTATCTGCATCGCTGCTGAACCCGCTAAAAAACTATCTAATTCGTATCCTCTTTCTGGTGCAGATAAAATGGCGAGATTTTCTTGAACTAAATCTGCACCAAATTGTAATGCTTCAATCGTACCTTGATTAACTAGATTAGGTTGATTTTCTGTTAATAATTCTCCACCTGCACTATAAATAAAAGGCAACCAAGTAAATACTGTCCATTCTCCTTTGCCTAAAGATAATAAAATACCATGTTGATCGATACGGCGATCGCCATCAGTATCTTTGGTTAATTTTTGTGCTACTTGTTTCAACTCTTCCCAAGTCTGGGGTAGATCATTAATTCCTGCTTGTGCAAATAAACTAGGACGATAAAAAATGGCTGCATTATTAGTAGCAAAAGGAACGGATAAAATATGCCCATTTAGTTCCATCGAAGGAAACATTGCTGGATCAATTTCTTGGCGAATCGGGGAATTATTTAACCAGTTTTCTACAGGGAAAAGAGCGTCTAACTGAGCTAATTTACCTGTAATTTGAGGCACAAACCACAACAGATCTGGTGGTTGTTCACTAACAGTAGCAGCAAAAATCTTAGGTAGCTGGGCATCCGGTTGACCAATATATAATGCTTCTACTTCTATATCTGGGTGAGTTTGATTAAAGTTGCTCACTAATTGATTAAAGACATCCCGATTTTCTGGAGGATTAATTCCGTGCCACAGAGTTATGTGGACAATGTTGTCGTTAGTTTTAACTTGGCTTTGACAACCAGTAATTAAAAGCAGAAAGAAACTTAAAAAGCTACTAATAAGTAAAATTTGGCAATTTTTTTTAGTAGATTTAATCTTGAGATTAGCTAAAAATTCAAGGAATGACATAACTAGATTAGAAGAGATTACTTCTGGCGAAAGCAAGTTAAATTCAAGCGATTCTCTTCTTGCTGATTAAAAACTTAGAGTGGAAATCGCTAAACTTTAGTTCGGTTTTACTGCTTTCTATTAACTACTGGGACTTGTACTATAAAAACAATAATATGACAATACTTATCAAGATATATTTGATATTTGGGTATTAATAAGAGCAGTGTGAAGTCCGAGGAGGTCGAATAATAGTGAAGACGTGGTTACTGAAAACGCTTAGTGATATTTTCAATCGCTATCAAAAGATCGAGGAAAATTCTTTGACGATTGAGTCTTCTCTGACAGTAACCAGTCAGCAGTTAGAGCAAAATCTCAATGAACAAAGAAAATTAGCCGAATTAAAAGCTCAAAGAGAATGGTTTGGCGCGATCGCAACTGTCGAAAAAATCCTTTTATCTAAACTAAAACAAAACAATTGCCTTAATCAAACAAAACAAGGATTAATTTTTTCTGCTCCTGTCCCCATTTTAAGTAATTTAGCTGTTGTATCTCACTTTCATACAGGAGTTTTTACGCCTGATGCTTTTAATCCCAGAGCGTTGATGCCTTGTGCTGCTGAGACAAAAATCGAACCAACTCCTGAACCTTGCTCAATTTTAGAATTACCCTTACTTCCCAACGATCCCATCGCCTTAGAACAATTTTGTTTGATTTTAACCAACGAGTTTGGGTTGGTAATGGTTTTGGGAGAAGATGAAAAAGGTCTTCCTACCTTTCATTTTTCCTTTGAACCCGAAATAATTCAACTAACTTGGGCAACCTTGCGATCGCGATTAGTTTTGGCTAATTATCATCAATTATCAAAATTAGACCGTTTAGTTCGGCAATTTACTCCCCCAATCCCTGATTATCGCTTAGTTAGTCATTTTAGCCGTCAATTACTCAAACATTTACCCGATTTAACTGCCTTAGCAATCAGTAAAACTAAACCACAAGAAACGGTTACTCATCCTGAAGGGGAAGTGCTGGAATACAAAACTAACTTTTCTACTCCTACCGTTAGTAGTCAGTTAGAAATGGACTTGTTACAAGCTCTTACCCACGAAATTCGGACTCCTCTGACTACCATTCGTACCTTAACAAGACTGTTGCTGAAAAGGAAAAAAGATTTTCAACCTAATGTAATTCAGCGTCTACAAACAATCGATCAAGAATGTACGGCACAAATCGAACGAATGGAACTGATTTTTCGTGCAGCAGAATTGGAAGCAACTCCTCCTACTAACAAACCAGTTAATCTAGTACCTTTTTCCCTCGAACAGATCTTTCAACAAACAATTCCTCGCTGGCAACAAGAGGCAAAAAAACGAAATGTTGAGTTAGAAGTAACTCTACCCAAAAAATTACCTAATATTGTCAGCGATCCTGCGATGCTCGACCGAGTTTTAACAGGATTAGTAGAAAATTGTACTCGCAATTTACCTACAGGCGGACAAGTTCATGTCAAAGTTTCCACTGTGGGTAACCAACTCAAACTGCAAGTCTTATCTCAAGCTAGTCTTTCGAGTAATCCGCTCAAATCTCTCGGTCAATTATTAATGTTTCAACCCGAAACTGGATGTTTAAGCTTGAATTTGGATGTAACTAAAAATATTTTTCAAGCTTTAGGTGGAAAATTTACTGTCAGACAAAGACCAAAACAAGGAGAAGAATTAACAATTTTCTTACCTTTAGGCAGTTCTGGTTCAGTTTAATAGTTTTGCCTTTAATTGTCACTCAACTCTGCTAATGCAATTGGTAGCGATACTTTAAAGATCGAACCTTTTCCTACTTTACTGCTGACCGCAATTGAACCACCACATTTTTGTACGAGTTGTTGAACAATAGTTAAACCTAAACCTGCACCAGAAACTTGTTCGTTTTCTGTGCTTCTAATTCGATAAAAACTATCAAAAATCTTAGTTAATTCTTGAGCATCTATTCCTATACCTGTATCGCTTACCGCTAGTTCAACAAATTCATTATTTAAACTAGCTTGAACGAAAACTTTACCTTGAGCAGGAGTAAATTGAAGACTATTATTTAGTAAATGAATAATGATTTGCCTAAGCCAAGAACTAGGACAAGCTACAGCAGGTAAATTATTAGGAATAGTATAGCCTAATAAAATTTGTTTTTCTTGGGCTAAGGGTTGATAGGTACTGACAATTCCTGGAACTAAATCTTCCAGCTTAACTGAGTCCACCTCAAAAGGAATTTCTAATTGTAATAATTCCAGCAAACCAGAAATCAAAGAATTTTGACGATCGCATTCGTAATCAAGTATTTCTAGATAACGTTGACGTTGTTCTCCTTTGATTTGTTTTGATTCTAGTAAACTCAAAGCAGTTTTCATTCGAGTAATTGGCGAACGTAATTCCCGCACTAATTGATTAAGAAATTCAGATTGTATTTCTACAAATTGAGCAAAAGTGTTAGTTTTACTTTGATTGTTAGCTAAATAATTGAGAGAATTGTGTAAAGTTTCTGTATATTCTATTTGTTTACGTAATAAATCAGTAATTAGTTGAGTTTCTTCTCCATTTTCATTATAATTTTTGTTTGGTTCAGGCAAGGTGATTTGATTTATTTCTGGTTCATGAATTAACTGATTTAGTTCATTAATCACAGTTTTAATTAAACTTGATTCAAAACTTAAAACTGCTTTTAAGTAAGGTTGTTGGACTCTTTTATTGTTTAATTCTGTCGAGATTTTTGCTTTTTGCCACTGAGCCAAAATCAAACAAGATAACTGAGGGGAAACTACAATCAGAAAAGATTCTTTTTTGAGCCAAGCATTATTAACAATTTTGATTGGTGTAATCTTAGTTGTTAAGTGACTCTCCGGCAATAAAAAAGCTGGATGATTTTTGGAGCTACCATACCAATAAATATGTTTAATATTATCTTGTTGTAAATACTTTTCTATTTCTCCTAACCAAGTTTTAGTCTGAGGTAATTTGAGCCAAATTTCTGTTGAGATTTGTCTTTCTTTTAAAAGCTCAAGAGTTAAAGTTAAATAAGATTGAAAAATATTCGGACTAATTAATAATTCTTGCCAGGAATTAGATGCTTGTTGAACTAGTTGATAAACGGATAATCCGTGGACAGTAAAAGAAGAACTCATGTGTGTAACAGTTATTATGGTTGAGAAATGTCAATACCAAAAAATACTTAATCTGAGCAAAATATGGTATGAGTTGTAGAGTGCAAGAATTATAACTATCTTAGCCGAAGATATTTAAAGACAACAGTTAATTGTGGCAATTACTGATTTTGCCAATGCCTCTAAATGATAGCCACCTTCTAAACCGAATAATAAACGGCGAGTAATTGACAATAAAAATTTGGTTAGTACACCATAATCTTGAGGTTGTAAAGCAATTTCTGCTAAAGGATCTAAAACATTGGCATCGTATCCTGCACTAACAATTAATAAATCTGGTTGAATTTTAGTTAAAAAAGGTATTACTTGTTGTTCAAATGCCGATTGATATTCGATAATCGTACTGCCTGCTACCATTGGGATATTAAGCACATTTTGATGTAATCCGCGATCGCTTGCTTCCCCCGTGCCTGGATAACAGGGATACTGATGTAGCGAACAATAGGCAATTTGAGGATTATGTTCGACAATTGCTTCTGTCCCGTTACCATGATGAACATCCCAATCAAGAATTGCAACTCGATTAATTCCTGGTTGTTGTAAAGCGTAATTAGCTGCGATCGCAGCATTAGAAAAAAGACAAAATCCCATTCCTGTTTCAGAGGTAGCATGATGTCCAGGGGGACGTGCCAAAACAAAAGCAGGATTATTGTGATTCAACACTAGATCTACTCCGTCTAACCAAGCACTAACCGCGAGTAAAGCAATGTCGTAACTACGAGTTGAAATAGGAGTATCTAAATCTAAATAACCACCTCCACTTTCGGCAATGTGTTGTACTATCTCAATATATTTCTGAGTATGAATTGCTTGGATATAGGGTAAGACTTCTCTTTCAGTGACGGGGGTTGGCAGTTGCCAGTTTATTTGATCATGCCAAGCAACTTGTTGTAATGCTTTGACTATCGCGTTAAGACGAGCAGGTTTTTCAGGGTGACCATAGCCTGTATCATGTAAAAGAAAGTCTTCTGAATAAATTACTGGAAACATAATTAATCTAGTTCAAAAGTTTAAGAGAGCTATCTTTCTTTAATATTTACTTTGTTCTTCTCTTCTTACTATTTATTTTTTTCAATCCTTCATCTGTTTTTATTGAGTGACAATTTACCTAGTTGACTGGGATCAAAATAAGCTTAATTTTAGCTCTAATAAATTGCTAGCGATCGCTTTTTTAAAAAATTTAGATCATTTTATTTATATTAATTATGACTTTTACTTCTAATTCTGTTCCAGGTTGGCAATTTTGGATTGATCGCGGTGGCACTTTTACAGATATCATTGCCAAAACTCCTCAAGGTAAAATTATTCTCCACAAATTACTTTCAGAAAATCCCGAACAGTACACTGATGCACCAATCCAAGGTATTCGATATCTGATGGGCATTGCCAAAGATGAACCAATTCCCACAGCAGAAATTCAAGTAATTAAGATGGGTACAACCGTTGCGACTAATGCACTTTTAGAAAGAAAAGGCGATCGCGTTGTTTTAGCTATTACCAAAGGTTTCAAAGACGCGTTACGGATTGGTTATCAAAATCGTCCCGATATTTTTGCCTTAGAAATTATTCTGCCAGAAATGCTTTATGAAACAGTTGTCGAAGTCGAAGAACGTTATGATGCTCAAGGTAATGAATTAATTCCCGTTAATACTAGTACAGTTAGAAAAGATTTACAAACTGCTTACGATGCAGGGATTAGAAGTTGTGCCATCGTGTTAATGCACAGTTATCGCTATCCTCAACACGAATTAATTGTAGGCGCGATCGCTCAAGAAATTGGATTTACTCAAATCTCGATCTCTCATCAAGTCAGTCCTTTAATTAAACTGATTAGTCGAGGCGATACTACCGTAGTTGATGCCTATCTTTCTCCCATTCTGCGTCGTTATGTTAATCAAGTTAAAAATCAATTGCATCATCCCAAACTGATGTTTATGCAATCTAATGGGGGATTGGTAGATGCCGATTTATTCCAAGGTAAAGATAGCATACTCTCTGGACCTGCGGGTGGAATTGTTGGTGCAGTCAAAACTTGTCAGATGGCGGGATTGAATAAAATCATCGGTTTTGATATGGGAGGCACATCCACCGATGTCAGTCACTTTGCAGGAGAATACGAACGCAGTTTTGAAACCGAAGTTGCAGGAATTCGATTGCGATCGCCAATGATGTCTATTTACACTGTTGCTGCTGGTGGTGGTTCGATTTTACAGTTTGATGGCAGTAGATATAGAGTTGGCCCTGAATCTGCTGGTGCCAATCCCGGTCCTGCTGCCTATGGTAAAGGAGGTCCTTTAACCGTCACTGATTCTAATGTCATGATTGGCAAATTACAACCAGATTTTTTTCCTCAAGTATTTGGTAAAAATGCCGATTCTTCTTTAGATTTAGCAATAGTAAAACAAAAATTTCTCCAACTTGTTGAACAAATTGGTGACCATCGCACACCCGAACAAATTGCTTCTGGTTTTTTAACTATTGCTGTAGATAATATGGCAAATGCGATCAAAAAAATCTCTCTTCAAAAAGGTTATGACGTTTCCGAATATACTCTTTGTTGTTTTGGTGGTGCAGGAGGACAACACGCTTGTTTAATCGCTGATGTTCTAGGAATCAAACAGATTTTTATTCATCCTTATGCAGGAGTTTTATCTGCTTATGGAATTGGTTTAGCTGATCTTAGAATTATTAAAGAAAAGTCGGTAGAAGCTCAATTAACCGAAGAATTATTAACAGAATTAACCAATGTTTTTTCTAAATTAATTAAAGTGGCTAAAGCAGAATTAAATCAACAACAAACCCAAGAGACAAAAAAAATTAAAATTTTACAAAAAGTTCATCTTAAATATCAAGGTACAGACTCAAGTTTAATAGTTGATTTAGATAGTATCCAACAGATGAGAACACAATTTGAACAGACTCATCAACAACGCTACGGTTTTATGATTGAAAACAAAGCTTTAATTGTTGAAACAGTTTCTATCGAATTAATTTGTCCTACCTATCAACCAGAGGAAATTGAAATTCAACCAACCAGAAACACTCCACTTCAACCAACTGCTACAGTAAAAATCTACACTGCCGATACTTGGTATGATACCCCTGTTTACGACCGAGAAAAATTACAACCAGGAGACATGATTAACTCTCCAGCTATTGTTATTGAACCCACAGGAACTAACGTAATTGAACCAGGTTGGCAAGGAAAAATCAGCGATCGCAATGATTTAATTTTACAAAAAATTTAATTCTTCATTAAAACTTAATAATTTTGTTTCTATTTACTTCTTATGCTTTTCAAGCTAAAGGTTGAGCATATTCCTTCACTATTGCTCAACATAACCTTTTTACTTTTTACTTTTTACTTTTGTACAGACGTAACATGTTACGTCTCTACTTTTTACTTGATTCCATTAGGGACTGTTAAAAAACTGGAACAACCGATATATAAAAGCGTCTTTAAGCCTAATAAACTAATAGTAGCTTTTAAACTCAAATCATAGCGGAAGCTGTAAAAATGTATGAAAAAATTCAGTAATTTAGTTAGTGCTATTAGTTTGACTCTATTTATTTTGGTAAATAGTGCCAATAGTGTTGCAGCTAAACCAATAGGAAATGGACTAAAGTTTGATACCAATACTCAAACTATTCAAGGACAATCGGGAGGTTCAATCGATAGTAAAGGCTGCGGTTTTATTGCTAGCTCTCCCAACTATGTAATTGATTTACCTCAACGCCTTGATTATATGCGCTTGAGTGTCCAGGCAACAGGAGGTCAACCAACTTTATTAGTAGTTGGGCCACAATCAGGAGACACTCTTTGTGCTTTGGGAGACGAAGTATCAGGATTTAAACCAGAAATTTCTGGAGTCTGGGAACCAGGACAATATCAAATCTTTATTGGCGATCGCACTGGAGCTAATTATCAGTTTACTCTAAATATTTCAACTAAATAAAAACTATATTTAATCTTCTAATTGTTGTACTGATACTTCTACCGCATCTACATCAATTGTTCCTGGAGGAGTTATGCGATGGAATTTACCTCCATCTACCTGAAGAGGTTCACCACAATTAGGACATTTAAATTCTGTATTTTTAAAACCAGTAAATTCATAACTACATACTGGACAATTATCTTGAATTAAATTACGTTTTAACCACCATTGCAAGCCCCAGAAAGCTAATACTGGTGTAATTAATAAAAAAGCTAATAAAATTAAAAACCCATTAACAATCCAGCCTAAGCCAACTGAACCTAATAAAACAGCAATTAGAATCAAAGTCAGCCAACAGCCCAAGCCAGAAATATTGTATTGAAGCAGTTTACTGAAGTTATCATTCACAGTTTTCTTTGAGGTTAATTTGTAAGTTACTTGTTTTTATCCTAGTGCAGATTGGTGGTTGTTTTGGAAAATCTAAACTTAACTGTACATATCTAAACTTTTTTCCATTGTTACTCTTATTACAATCGTGCCAGAGCAAAAGTAAAAATCACTGACCTTTATTTTGCAAACATTTCAGCTTCGGATGAGATGTTTTTTTTTGCCTCTACTCGATTCACTTTTCTTGAGTTAACCTATGTAGCACTTTGCAGTTTTAGTTTTACTCTTGACGGAGAATCATTTATGAAAAAATGGCTTGCTCAGTATGTAGGCAAGGATGTAGAGCAAACCGAATTATTTCCTCTCTTATTTCGAGGTGCTGGAGTAGCCTTAGCTTCACAATTATTAGGTGCTGGGATTAGCTATTTTACACAAGTTTTGTTAGCCAGATGGATGGGAGCAACAGACTATGGAACTTATGATTACATAATTGCGATCGCGACTTTGGTGGGTTATGTAGCAGGATTAGGATTACCCAATTCTATGTTACGCTTTATACCTGAATACACTGTCAAGCAAGATTGGGGAAGATTAAAAGGCTTAATTTTGTCTAGTTGGGGAGTAGTTCTGTTGAGTAGTTTATTACTCGCCGTAGTTGGTAGTACGACTGTTGCTTGGCTTTCTCAAATTAGCTCTCTTCCCAGCGACAGCATTAAATTTGGATTGTGGACTGTACCACTTTTGGCTTTAGTCAGACAACAACTAGAAATGACTAGAGCAAGTAAACAAATTGCTTTAGCTTATTTACCATCGGCTGTTTTTTTGCCTTTATTAGTAATTTTTGGTTCGGCTTATTATGGTCAAGAGCTTACTAGTAAATTAGCACTAATAATCACAATGGTTAGTTTAGCAGTTGTCATAATTGCTCAATTGTGGTGCTTTAAGGTTTGGTTTGAGAAAAAATGTCATGCGATCAAGTCGATTTATGTTCCCAAAGAATGGTTAGCGGTTGCTTTTCCTTTGTTACTTAATGATGGCGCACACATGATTTTATCCCAAACCGATATTCTCATGATTGGTTCAACTCTGGGTTCGTTTCAAGTGGGAATTTATACTGCTGCACTCAAAACGTCTGCTTGGGTAGGCTTTATTCTAGTTGCTGTTAATGCGATCGCAGCACCAATGTTTGCTACTCTATATACTCAGGGAAGACTGAAAGATTTACAAGAACTCGTTGCTAATATAGCTCGTTGGCTATTTTTCCCTGCTTTATTGATAGCGATCGCACTAATAATTAATGCTGATGCAGTGTTGGGTTTATTTGGAGAAGAATTTGTAGCAGGGCGTTGGGAAATGACTGTTTTGATAGCAGGACAACTAGTTAATGTTGGGGCTGGTCCGGTAGGATATATCATGCAAATGACTGGATATCATCGTCAATGCGCGTATGTAGTTTGTTGTAGTGCGTTCTTAAATCTAATTCTAAATAGTATTTTGATTCCTATGATTGGAATTTTGGGTGCTGCGATCGCAACAGCTATCACCATGGCATTATGGAATATTTGGTTGCATCAGTTAGTCGTGAAAAAGATTGGAGTTCAACCTTCAATTATTTCTGCTTTTAAACTAGGAAGATAATATCCATCGTATTAGGCATGATCATTGTACGTTCAAATAAAAATTCGCTGTAGTCAGCTAGGCTGTCTAGTCCTAAAGAATTAAGCGAAATTTCTGCTACTAACCAAATCGTAGTTTTGAATAAAAGCTTTTTCCACTTAACATTCATTAATCTTTGCCTATTTGCTAAACAACCTGTTCGCTTAAGCATTTCTTAATCTTGTTTGTAGTTATGTAAACAAAATTAACATTGTTGTGTAACAAATCGCAATATTGTTTTTACGGATTCAAGCTCAATTAAATCAATTGCCTAATTGCTATAAAACTTCAACGACTCCCCGAAACATATTCATACCGCAGGTAAACTCGTATCTGCCAGGTTTTTGGGGTGTAAATTCAATTGATGTAACTTGGTTGAGGGGTAAGGTTTGAGCGGTCTCAAAGTCAGGAAAACGTACTTCTTCAAGACAACTACTAGCATCTTGGCGGTCAAAGTTTAATCGTACTTTTTGACCCAATCGAACTACAATCTGACTGGGTTCGTAACCACCATCGACAGTAACTGTAATCTCTTGAATGTTTCCCTTTGTAGTTGCTCGTGCTGATTTAGGTTTACTTAATAAAAACCACCATAGTTCTAAACCAATCAATCCCAATCCACTAACCGTAACAATAATCTTATTACTTAATGGCTGTTCAATCCTTTGAAACTGTGCTTTAGGTTGGTTCATTTGGTGAGGCATTTGGGCGAGTGCATTACCTGAAGCAATTCCTAAGACAATTCCCAAACTTGCTATGCTAAAGGCGATCGCTTTTTTAGTTGCCATTGTTAAACCTCCTATAATATCGCTCCAGAAATTACTCCAAGCAAAAATCCAAATCCTGCCCATGTACTAAAAAAGATAATTGTTTTCATATTGGTAAGCTATTTTAGAAATTGTTTTCTTTTTCTTTTTTACCTTCTGACTTCTAAAGGGGCTGTGACTCAAACAAATATTTTCGGTTGAAAGTTACGCAAACGCAGGGCATTGGTTACCACCGATACCGAACTAAACGCCATTGCTGCACCAGCAATAATCGGACTAAGCAACCAACCGAACAAAGGATAAAGAATTCCTGCTGCAATGGGAATGCCAGCTATGTTGTAGATAAAAGCAAAGAAAAGATTTTGACGAATGTTACGAATAGTAGCGCGACTTAGTTGAATGGCAGTGATAATTCCCTGTAAATCACCAGAAATTAGAGTAATATCACTAGCTGCGATCGCGACATCTGTTCCTGTACCAATTGCCATGCCTACATCAGCTTGTGCTAAAGCTGGTGCATCGTTAATCCCATCACCCACCATTGCTACTATTTTGGCTCGGGCTTTTATTTTTTTACTCTCCCTATCTTCCCCTTTCCCTCGCTCCCCTTCTTCCTGAAGAGAAGCAATAACCGATGCCTTTTGTTCGGGGCGTACTTCAGCAAATACGCGCTCAATTCCTACTTCACGGGCAATAACTTCGGCAGTACGGCGATTATCTCCAGTTAACATGACTACTTCTAAACCCATTTTTTGTAAGGCTCGAATCGCTTTAACTGAAGAGGGTTTCACCGCATCAGCAATGCCCATAATGGCTTCAATTTTTTGCTCTACAGCAATCCAAATAACAGTTTTACCAAGATACTCCAATCGTTCCCAATCTTTTTGTAAGTCACTAGTATCAATTCTCAACTCGTTCATCCAACGATGCGTACCAATTTGTATCCATCGATCTGAGACATAACCTTGCACACCACTACCCGCGATCGCGACAAAGGAGCGAACTCTCGCTTCAAATTCTTTTGCGTCGTGTAATTCAACCTTTTGAGATTGAGCATACCTAACTACCGCTTCGGCTAGAGGATGTTCTGAATTTTTTTCTATAGATGCAGCAAGACGTAAGATATTTAATTCGTTACCATCTGTAATTCCTCGAACAGTGACAAAATCGGTTACAGTAGGTTTACCTTGGGTAATCGTTCCTGTTTTATCAAGTACGATCGCTCTTAACTTGTGCGCCATTTCCAGACTTTCTGCACCTTTGATCAGAATACCGTTTTCCGCTCCTTTTCCCGTTCCCACCATAATTGAAGTGGGAGTCGCCAAACCAAGCGCACAGGGACAAGCAATAATCAACACACCCACTGTCGTAATCAATGCCATCGTTATATTTCCCATGATGTTGTACCAGAGGATAAAAGTAGCGATCGCAATGGCAATTACCGCAGGAACAAACCATCCAGTCACGCGATCGGCTAAACTTTGAATTGGTGCTTTTGAGCCTTGTGCTTGCTGAACTAATTTGACAATCTGGGCTAGAAAAGTATCTTTACCTACTCTGGTGGCTTTAAACTTAAAACTACCAGTTTTATTAATCGTTGCGCCAATAACTTCATCTCCAGGATGCTTTTTCACAGAGACACTTTCACCTGTAACCATCGCTTCATCAATGGTGGAAGCACCTTCAACAATTTCGCCATCAACGGGAATTTTTTCCCCTGGGCGTACTAAGATAATGTCTCCAAGAATCACTTCAGCGCTCGGGATATCTATTTCTTGATGATTACGAATTACCCGTGCTGTTTTGGCTTGTAAACCAATCAATTTACGAATTGCTTCTGAAGTTTGTCCCTTGGCGCGGTTTTCTAATAATCTTCCTAGTAAAATCAAGGCAATAATTACTGCTGCTGCTTCAAAGTAGACATCAGGTGTAAGTCCCTGGGTGATAAACCATTGAGGCAAGAAGGTAGGAAATAAAGAATAACAGTAAGCTGTACCCGTACCAATTGCCACCAGCGTATCCATGGTTGCCGTATGGCGTTTTAAGGCTTTCCAAGCATTGATAAAGAAAGACGAACCGCACCAAAATAGTACTGGTGTAGTTAGTACTAATTGTAGCCAGGAATGGTGCATCCATGCAGGAATAAAATGAATGGGTAATCCTGTCATCATGGGTAGTGAACCAATCACCAGAATGGCACTGATAATACCGCTCACCCACACCTTACGAGTTAATTGGCGATTTTCAACTTGTCGTTCTCTTTGTTCTGTATCATCTTCTGGGGCAAGTATTTCATCTTGCATAGGTATAGCTGAATACCCTGCTGCATCGACTGCATTCTGAATCGCTGCTATGTCGGTTTGGCTAGGATCGTAAATAACGCTAGCAAGTTCTGCACCAAAATTAACACTACATTCATTTACACCTTGAACTGAGGCAATTGCGTCTTCAACGTTTTTGGCACAAGAGGCACAACTCATGCCTTGTAGTTTTAAATTAGTATTTTCCATTTCTCACCTCCTAGCTTGAAATTAAATAGACTGGGAGACTTTTTTTAAGTAACGGTATAACCTGCTGCTGTAATTACCTGTGCAATGGCATCAGGTGATTCTCGTGTGTCAATTTCAACCAGTTTATTTTTAGGATCGGTTGTTACAATTGCTTCTGGATCGATTGCTTTAATGGCTTTGGTAATTGTTTCTCCGAGTGTAGTAATGAGATAAAATTTTTAAGAAATGTTAAAACTATATTTTCATGAATTTGTTTTATTCGTTTTTTGCACTTCTGGTTGTCCTACTGATTTTGGGGATTGTTTTCTATTTCATTACCGCTCGCCGTTATCAATCGTCTGACTCTGTAGCTAATTCTTACGACGAATGGACTGAAGACGGTATTCTAGAATTTTATTGGGGCGAACACATCCACTTGGGTCATTATGGTTCACCACCGCAACGAAAAGATTTTATCACTGCAAAACTTGATTTTGTTCATGAAATGGTCAAATGGGGAGGTTTAGATCGATTACCTCGTGGCACAACTCTTTTAGATGTTGGTTGTGGTATTGGTGGAAGTAGTCGTATTTTAGCCCAGGATTATGGTTTTTCTGTCACAGGTGTAACTATTAGTCCTCAACAAGTCAAACGCGCCCAGGAGTTAACCCCTGAAGGAGTTGATGCCAACTTTTTCGTAGATGATGCTATGCAACTGTCTTTCCCCGAT
This sequence comes from Stanieria cyanosphaera PCC 7437, assembly GCF_000317575.1. Taxonomy (NCBI): domain Bacteria; kingdom Bacillati; phylum Cyanobacteriota; class Cyanophyceae; order Pleurocapsales; family Dermocarpellaceae; genus Stanieria; species Stanieria cyanosphaera. The sequence goes on from NC_019748.1 coordinate 4,737,291, forward strand.
GCTAGTTTTGACGTTGTTTGGTCGGTTGAAGCTGGTCCCCATATGCCAGATAAAGCTGTTTTTGCTCAAGAATTAATGAGAGTATTAAAACCTGGTGGAATTTTGGTTGTAGCTGACTGGAATCAAAGGGATGAGCGCCAAAAACCTTTAAATTTCTGGGAAAAACCAGTTATGAAACAATTATTAGACCAATGGTCACATCCTGCTTTTTCTAGTATTGAAGGCTTTTCTGAGCTTCTAGTAGAGACAGGATTAGTTGAAGGAGAAGTAATCACCGCAGATTGGACACAAGCAACATTACCTTCTTGGTTAGATTCAATTTGGCAAGGTATAGCTAGACCTCAAGGATTAGTGCGTTTTGGTTTATCTGGTTTCATTAAATCTCTACGAGAAGTACCTACCTTATTACTGATGAGGTTAGCGTTTGGCACCGGTCTTTGTCGATTTGGAATGTTTCGCGCTGTAAGAACTAATTCTTTAGAGCAAACCAGTAAAACTGTTTCCCAACAAACTGCTCAAGTTTAAATATCATACTTTTAGCTCTTGAACAGCGATCGCTATTGAGCCAACCTGAGATAAGTAAAAATCTAGTAACGCATACTATTTGCGATCGCTATGCTGGAGAGTTTAATCTCCCGTAAATAGTATTTTAATGGAGGAAGCGATAGAAACTCCATAACGTTCTAGAATACGTAGTTGACTGTCTACACATTTGACATCGCTCTCCTTCAATGTGTAGTAAGGGAACACAGCGATAAAACTTCCCTACAGTAATCATCTATATTAATAGAGTAACAACAATTTCCTGGTTTAAATCTTAAGTAAGCATAAAAATACTAAGAAATAGACATTAAATTATTAAAGTTCTTTCTCTCAATTAGAAGTATTATTACGATTACCTTCCCAATCTGGACAATTTTCATCATCCCAACCATAAGGATGCATGGCGCAAACTAATAAATTCTCTCCGTAGACTACACCATGATAATTACAACAACCAATACAAGCAGGATGATGTTTGGCGGTAGGTAATTCTTGACGCATGAAAATAAATTCTGAATCATTCGTCAGAGCTTCTAAATCTTCAAACAGAATTTCTTCTACTTCACTACCAGCCTCAATAATCAACTCAAAAAAATCTTGTACGTATTGATCTATTTCGATAATAATAGTTTCTTGTACTTGTTCAACAACAGTTTCTATTTTTTCACCAACTTCATCTGTAAAACTTTCTACTGCTTTACCAACTTCTTCAAAAAACTGTTCAACTTCTTCTGCTGCCGTTGCTAAAATCTTCCACCAGTCTGTCATTTTTCTTGATTAACCAGATTATTTTAATTAATCGACTTTATTCTTGTTTTAAACGACGTAATTCTGCTTGCAAAGATTCAACTTGCTCGCGTAAATTATCAATTTTAGGTTGTGAATTTGCTTGATTATTTTCCTCTTCGTCAGAAAGAATTTCAATTTGACGAGGTTGCTTAGGTTTTGTATCTTCTTGAGCAGGATTAACACTGTCTTGTTGAGCTTGTCTAACCAAATCATCAACAAATTTACGCGCTTCTTCTGTGTTAAGCTCTCCTCTAGCAATCATTTCATCAGCTAATTTTTGAGCTTGACTTCTAAGTTCATTAATAGTGGCACCAGCTTTTTCTTGGGCATAAGAAGCAACTCCTACTCCCAAATAAAATGCTTTTTTTACCAAATCGTCAAAACCAGGCATAATCATTTCCTTTTTGGTAACTCGAATTACTCCTATTTACAGGATAGAGGGCAAAGGGAAAAACTGGCTATCTATTTCTAGTTTTATAGGAAAATATGATCTACAAAAAAATCCAGCTACAAATTTAAATCAGTTAGCTGGAATGATTTTAAGTTTTCTTGATACTCTGATTTTATTACTTTGGTAATTGAGGTGCAATCAAAGCAGGAGATTGCCAGGTATTTAAAAGACTAGCATTAAGCAATGGTTCTTGTTGTTGTACGATTACAGGTAAAGCAGATCTGACTTTGGATGCTACTTCTACAGTTTTCAAATCATAAGTACTAGTAACTAGCTTAGGATACAAACCGATCGCAATAATCGGAATTAACAAACAAGCAGTAATAAAGATTTCTCTTGGTTGAACATCTGCTTGATAATTGTCAATTTTGAGTTGAGGGTTACTTTCTCCATAAAAAACTTGACGCAACATTGAGAGGAGATAAATTGGAGTTAAAATCAAACCTACGGCAGTTAAGAATGTTACTCCTACTTTGAAAGCAGAGCTATAAACATCGCTAGTTGCCACACCGAGGAAGATTGATAATTCGCCTACAAAACCACTCATCCCTGGTAAAGCTAAAGAAGCCATTGCACCTGCGGTAAATAAAGCGAAAGTTTTTGGCATTTTCTGCGCCATTCCTCCCATTTCATCCATCATTAGGGTATGGGTACGTTCGTAAGTTGTACCAGAGAGGAAGAAAAGAGCAGCAGCAATTAAGCCGTGAGATACCATTTGTAATACTGCCCCATTTAAACCGAGATCAGTAAAAGAGGCAATCCCAATTAATACAAAACCCATGTGAGAAATAGAAGAAGATGCTAATCTGCGTTTCAGATTAGTTTGTCCAAAGGCTGTAAACGCACCGTAGACAATATTAATTACACCTAAGATAACTAATAGGGGAGCAAATTTAATATGGGCGTGGGGTAAAGTTTCAACATTGAAACGAATCAAGCCATAACCACCCATCTTTAGCAATACTCCTGCTAAAATCATCGAAATTGGGGCAGAAGCTTCACTATGGGCATCGGGTAACCAGGTGTGGAGTGGAAAAATCGGTAATTTGACACCAAAAGCGATTAAAAATCCCACATAAGCCAGCAATTCTAAGGCTAAAGGATAGTCTTTTAAACCTAGTTGAGTAATATCAAAAGTTACGTTATCTCCATAAAATGCCATTGCTAAACCAGCAACTAAAATGAAGATGGAAGCTAAGGCAGTATAGAGAATAAATTTTGTTGCTGCGTATTGACGTTTTTTTCCGCCCCAAATTGAAATTAGTAAATAAACGGGAACTAACTCAATTTCCCACATTATGAAGAATAATAAGAAGTCTTGCGCTGCAAATACTCCAAGTTGCGCACTAAATAACACTAATACTAAAAAATAATATAGTTTTGGCTTATGACTCACTTTCCAAGAAGCCAAAATCGCCAAAATGGTAATTAAGCCCGATAAAATAATTAACGGCATCGATAAACCATCGACACCGACTGACCAATTTAATCCTAATTGAGGAATCCAAGAATAGGTTTCTGTAAGTTGAAATTTAGTAGTTTCAAGACTATAGTTATCCCAGAAGGCATAGACCATTAATGCTAGATCTATTAAGCCGACGCTCAAAGCATACCATCTTACGGTTTTCCCTTCTTTGTCAGGAATCAGGGGAATTACAAGCGAGGCGATTAAGGGAAAAATAATTGTGGCTGTTAACCACGGAATTTGAATAATTTCCATAATGTTAAGCACATATACTTAATGCTATTTCTTGATATTATATTAAGTTTTGTAAATAAATGACAAGTTAAAAATACAAAAATGGAGATTTTTATCGCTTAAACTTTGACTGAAACAACTAGAACTTATACCAGTTGAGCGCTGGGAAGCTTGGTCTTCAATTGCAGTGTTAGAAGTTGTTACAATATCATTTAGTAGTAAATTAGGTTTTGCTTCGTTATATATTTCTGCCATTGATAGCTTTTTTCTCGGTCGCCTTCGGCGCAGCGAAGCTGGCCGCGAACGAAGGGAGTGAACCCCTCGCTCGTTGCGACTGCGAACACGCTTCCCGAAGGGTGGCATAGCCTAGTGCGTCGAAGACTAGCAGACCCCTTTTACTGAACTACGATTATGAATTAACGTCTAAAGTAATGCATCGTCCACATTTTTGTGTGAAAATTATCTGACTGAAAAGCTTCGATTAATTAAATATGCGTTATTTTGTTTGTTCAAAAAAACAATATACACTTTGTTTTATTTTAAAAAATATTAAACCTGAAAGATTTTATAAGTTGAATTTTAGATAGAACTTGAATTTAGTTAAAATTTAAAAATATAATGCAATGAGAGTTAAAAAATGGAAGAATTAATAGAACTTAGAAAAAGTATAACTTCTGGAAATTATCAAAAAGCATTAGAAATTGTTGACGAACTCGAAACAATGTCTAAAGAAGATAAAGTAGAAAGGATTTATAGCTATGCGATTATTTTATTGTTACATTTAATCAAAAAAGAGGCAGAAAAAAGAACTACTAAATCTTGGGAAGTCTCAATTAAGAATTCAGTAGAAAGAATTAATAGAATTAATAAACGACGTAAAAGTGGTGGTTATTATACCAACCAAGAAGAGTTGCAAGAAATTATTGATGATGCTGTTCTTCCTGCTTTAAGAAACGCATCTTTAGAAGCATTTGAAGGAACACGTAGCGAACAAGAAATATTACAAATAATCGATCTAGATTTAATTAAAAATAAGGCTTTAGAAATGTTAGATTACTAAAACCAATTTAACCAAGCTGGCCAATTTTGAACTAAAGAAGCTAATTCTGTATAGCCTGCTTGATTAGGATGCGCGCCATCCCCAGTCTCGACTTCAGCCATCCAAACCGATGATTTTGATAAAGTAGTTAAAACATCTAAATAAGGAATCTGCAATTCTTGACACAAAGCAGCAAAATGTTGAGCAAGAATTTGAGTACGCTGATTTTGTTCGTTATCTAAAATAGGAGGCGGACTAATCATGAGAACGGGATATTTTTGTTTAGCAGTGGTTAAAATCTGCCTTGCATTGGTAATAGATTGAGTTAATTCAACTCTTAAATGACCATTTTCTAAGGTAGTGTCGTTGGTGCCAAAAGAAAACACCAGGCGATTATCACTATAGATTGGCAATCTTCTAACTATTTCACTTTGCCATCGACGAGCAAGTTCCGTACTAGTTTCCCGACGAATTCCTAAGTTGTAGTAAGTTACTGCATAACTCTTTTGAGAGAGATTAACACACAATCTTCCTGTCCAACCAAGATGAGTAGAATCTCCCGTACCATTAACAAAAGATTCGCCTAAAAAACAAATACGGATATCATGCATAGCTTCAATCTATTTCTGACTTTGGTATAACTCTTTAAATTTTCTTTGTTGTATTTTATGGTCAACAATTGGTTGAGGATAATCGCATCTTTCTCTTTCAGATTTGGAAATTTTGCCAGTGACTAAATACTCATTGTCTACTGAACTTAATTCGGGTAACCATTGTCGAATATATTCTCCTTCAGGATCGTATTTTTGTGCTTGAGAAGCAGGATTAAAAATACGTAGAGGTTTAGGATCCATACCACTAGAAGCACTCCATTGCCAACCACCATTATTAGCGGATAAGTCTCCGTCGAAAAGTTTTTGCATGAAGTATTTTTCTCCCCATTGCCAGTTAATAATCAAATCTTTGGTTAAAAAACTAGCAACAATCATGCGACAACGATTGTGCATCCAACCTATTTCATTTAACTGACGCATGGCTGCATCAACGATAGGATAACCTGTTTTGCCTTCACACCAAGCTTGAAAATAATCTTCGTTATTCTCCCAAGGAAAATCTTTAAACTCTCTTCGATAAGCACCCTGTTCTAGTTCAGGAAAGAAGTACATACAATGTTGATAAAATTCTCGCCAAGCTAATTCCTGTTGCCAAGAACGAATATTATCTCTAGTTTCATCGCTGCGACAGTTTTCATGAGCTTCTGTACTAGCTTCCCACACAGTCCGAATTCCAATCGCACCAAATTTTAAGGCTGCACTTAGTTGAGATGTACCGTCTACGGCAGGATAGTTTCTTTGTTCGTCATATTCGTTGATCGCACGAGAACAAAATTCTACTAATCTTTCTTTAGCTGCCGTTTCTCCAGGTGCAAGAATTAACGGGTTATCCCAAATGTAACCTAAATCTTTGGCGGTAGGTAAATTAATGACTCCTGACTGTTGAGCTTGATTAAATTCTTCGTCAGTTAAATTTTCAAATTGGTTCAATTTTGTAATTGCATTCTGTTTTTTTTGCTCAATCCAGTTTTTCCAAAAAGGAGTATAAACCGTGTAGGGTTGCTGGGAAGATTTGGTTAATATTTCTCCTGGTGCGTGTAAAAGCTGATCCCAAAGAGAAGAAACTTCAATACCTTTTTCGGTTAATGCTGCTTTGACTTTTTGATCTCTAGCTTTAGCATAAGGTTCAACATCCCAATTCCAAAATACTGTCTTAGCTTGAAGGGTTTCGGCGAGTTGTGGGATGGTTTGGGTTGGTTTGCCTTTGATAATTAATAATTGACTACCTGCTTGTTGATAACTCTGCTGCAACTGTTGCAAACAGCCAATCATATAAGTAACTCTAGCTGGTGCAACGTCATCTTTGGTTAACAGATTTTCATCGAGACAAAATACCCCTACTATTTTAGAGCTTTGTTGACGGGCTGCTGCTAATCCGACATTATCAGTGAGTCTGAGGTCGCGACGATGCCAAAACAAAATTAAACTAGACATTATTACTTGATTTGTTCACCTAATTGTCTGTTTGTTCATCCTAACTAACTCTCAATAGAAAATACTTTGACCTAAAGTAAATGTTTTTTGCTGCGATTTAAGCAAATAATGTTTTGTTTAATCTTCTCTCAAATTAGTAACATTCGTTACAACAGAAAATAATAAAATAAAGTAAGGGAACTTATTTGAAATTATTGAGATGATTAGAAAATGAAAACTTACGAAAAAATTGAAATTATTCGCCCTAGTTGGTGTCAAGCCGAACAGCTAAAAATAATTTTTTTGGTGATTGTGTCTTCTTTAGCAGTAGGATTGATTCCGATTATTTATAGTGTCAGTATGTCTCAACCAGGGGATTATTCACCCATTCGAGCCACAAGTACTCAATAATTTGTGATTGATTGAAAGAAATTAAGTAGTTTATTGAGGAATAGCAAAATTTTGTTTGATTAGTAGCATAAAGGGGGCGCTATAAGATAGTCTAATTGCTACTGAACAAATTACAACTAGATACATAAGTAAATTATGACGATGCATCCTCATCTCAGAAAAGCCTTTGAGCAAAACAATGCTCTGAAAGTAATTAGTGGCTTAAATAATTTCGATGGTGCGCGAGTAGCAACGATTGTCAAAGCAGCAGCAGCAGGCGGAGCGACTTTTGTTGATATCGCTGCCGAACCTTCTTTAGTTGAAAGTATTCGTCAACTAATTAATTTACCAATCTGTGTTTCAGCCGTAGAACCCAAATTATTCGTAAGTGCAGTAGAAGCAGGCGCAGACTTAATTGAAATTGGTAATTTTGATAGTTTTTACGCTCAAGGAAGACGTTTTGAAGCACCTGAAGTTTTAGATTTAACCTACAAAACTCGCGCTCTTTTACCTGATGTAACTTTGTCGGTTACTGTTCCTCATATCTTGGCTTTAGACGAGCAAGTACAATTAGCAGAAGAATTGGTTAAAGCGGGAGCTAATATTATTCAAACTGAGGGTGGTACTAGCATTCATCCTACTCATCCTGGCGTTCAGGGATTAATTGAAAAAGCTGCTCCTACTTTGGCTGCTACTCATGCGATTTCCCGTGCAGTTGATGTACCAGTATTGTGCGCTTCTGGTTTATCAAGTGTAACTGCTCCTCTAGCGATCGCGGCTGGAGCATCTGGAGTGGGAATTGGTTCGGCAATTAATCAACTTGATAACGAAATTGCTATGGTAGCTGCTGTTCGGAGTATTGTCGAAGCTCTAGCTCATCATCATCAAGTTAGAGTCTAATAATATTTCATGAAACGGCTGTCATTGGTTTTGTTTCATCAATAATGACTAATGATTGGGTAAAAAGGATAAGCAATCTTTGAGGCAATAAGCTACTTGTTGCTGTTCCTCCGTTTCAATTCCTGGAAATAAAGGTAAAGATAATACTTCTTGGGCAGCTTGTTCGCATACGGGCAGTTGCCCTTTTTGATAGCCTAAAGATTGGTAAACAGGTTGAAGATGAAGAGGCAATGGGTAATAAACCATCGAAATTACTCCCATTTGTCCTAGCTGAGAACGAATCAGATCTCTGGTTAGTTCAGATTGATTAAATAAATCTGGGATACGAATAGTATATTGATTCCAGACGCTTTTTCCTTCAAGTAGAGTTTTAGGTAGTTTTAAAGCAGGAAGAGGTTGTAAAATTTGTTGATAATACTGGGCTGCTTCAGTACGTTGTTGATTCCACTGTTCTAAATAACGCAATTTAATTTGTAAAATAGTAGCCTGAAGCGCATCAAGACGACTATTTAATCCTGTGACGAGGTGACGATAACTTATTTTCTGATCGGATTTACGTTCTAAACCATGTTCTCTGAGTAATCTTACTTGAACAGCTATATTTTGATCATTAGTAGTTAAAGCACCAGCATCACCACAAGCACCTAAATTCTTGGTAGGGAAAAAACTAAAACAACCAATATAACCGATGCTACCTACCTTGTGATTATGCCATTCTGCTCCGATCGCTTGAGCGCAATCTTCAATCACATAAAGATTATGGCGATCGGCAATTGCCATTAACCGCGTCATATCAATCGGTTGCCCAAATAAATGCACGGGAATAATAGCTTTAGTTCTTTCTGTAATAGCTGCTTCGATTAGATTTAGGTCTAAATTAAAAGTATCGGGATTTATATCTATAAAAACAGGTTTTGCACCCACTCTAGTAATGACTTCTGCTGTGGCGATAAAAGTAAAAGAAGTAGTAATCACCTCATCACCTTGACCAATATTTAAGGCTCTTAATGCCAGATAAAGAGCATCTGTACCTGAATTACAGCCCACACATTCACTAACACCGATATAATTAGCAAACTGCTGTTCAAAATCTGTAACTGCTGTACCGCCGATATAACGACCAGATTTTAACACTGCCAAAACAGCCGTAGCTAGTTCTTGTTCAATTAGTTCGTGTTGTCTGGTTAGATCTACAGGGGGAATTTGCTTCACTGGTTTTACTCAACCTAAAAATTTATACTTATGAAACCAAATTTTGTGACTAACTTAAAGTATCGTGGATAATTTCATTGCACTCGATGTTACCGATTTAATTTTGGCACTAGGAATTATTGGCATTGCGATCGCACTTTCCCTGTGGCAAAAATTAGGTTTAGAAGGACAGTTACTTTATAGTGCAGGAAGATCATTATTACAGTTAATGGTAGTCGGGTATATTTTAGAGTTTATTTTTGCTCTTAATACTTCCTGGTCAGTCATGTTAATTATAGGAGTGATGATCTCCATTGCTACGGTTGTTACTCGTAACCGCATCGGTAAAAAGATTCAAGGTTTGTTTCCCATGATTTGGCTTTCTTTGGTTGCTAGCAGTAGTTTAACCATAGGCTATATTATCCTGCTAATTATTCAACCGCCCACTTGGTACGAACCTCAATATTTAATTCCTTTGGTGGGGATGTTATTAGGTAATGCGATGAATGGTGCTTCCTTGGCAGGAGAACGTTTAGTTAGTACCATCAAGCACAATCGTTTGGAAATTGAAACCCATTTGTCTTTAGGTGCTACTCCCAAACAAGCTATTACGACTTATCAAAAAGATGCCATTCGTGCTGGTTTAATTCCGACAATTAATCAAATGATGGTAGTAGGAGTAGTAAGTTTACCAGGAATGTTTACAGGGCAAGTTTTAGCTGGTGGTAATCCTTTAGATGCAGCTTCTTATCAAATTTTAATTCTTTTTGCGATCGCATTAACTAATTTGACGGCGACTTTCTTAATTACTGAAAGTGTTTATCGTCGATTTTTTAATCAAGATGCTCAATTAATCTAAAAATTTGCTTAGATTTTATTAACAATGGCTCAAACAACATGATGTTTTAAATATTCTTACATAATTAATTGCACTGATTAAACTAGGATTAAAACAAAAACAGTGCAGTTGGTATCCCTACTATGCAATTACAAGCTCATAACTATACTCCAGAAGAATATCTGAAGCTAGAGGAAGAAGCAGAATACAAAAGTGAGTACCGCGACGGAGCAATCATTCCCATGACAGGAGGAACGACCAATCATAATGAAATCTCAGGCAATCTGTATAGCAATTTAAAATTTAATCTCAAAAAACAAAACTATCGCGTATACATAGCTGACGTTAGATTGTGGATACCTCGCCATCGCGTCTATATTTATCCCGATGTCATGTTAATTCAGGGAGAACCTATCTATGCAGATAAAGGTACGACTACAGTGACTAATCCTGTGATGATTGCGGAAATTCTTTCTCCTTCTACTCAAAATTACGACCAAGGAGATAAGTTTACTTATTATCGCTCGATTCCTGAAATGAAGGAATATATTTTGATTTCACAGCAAAAATATCATGTAATGCAATATGCTAAAACGGAGTCGGGATGGTTATTATCTGAATATGAAGCAGAAGAGCTTGAGATTGATTTGACTTGTGTCGATTTAAAATTGGAACTAGCAGATATTTATGCAGGAGTTGATTTTAGTAACTGATAGTCTCGTGTATTAATCAGAATTCAGAAGTCCGAATCAAGTTAATAAGAATTACTATTGTTTAAATTTAAAGCAGCTTAGATTGTTACAGAGTTAGTGATAGAAGTGCTGCTTTGTTGGTTGAAACCATCGAATCTTTTGGCTAAATCTGGCAGGTTAACCTGTTGCAATATTTGCTCAAGTTCTTGATCGCTAATACTATAGCTGTTTTTAAAGATACTTTATTTGTTATCCAAAAAGAATTCCAAGACAAGAATGAGCAACTGATTCGACAAAAATTTCTTGTCTATTTTTTGCCTCTAGTTTTGATTTTCGGCTATTTAAGTAAACTTTATTCTCTTATAAAGTATCTGGAGAGCTTGAAAAATCATTTTTATACCTATAATCTTACGAATGGATATTACGTTTGAAACATTTACTGTCAATGGTTTTAATGTTGAATCTAAACTATGGCACTACGTCTTAGGGTTAGGACACAATAACCTTGTAAGGGCGATTCGCGAATCGCCCTTACGATCAATGTAATATCCTAATCTTTTTTTGTACTGCTATAAAAAAATAATTAACGTTTTTTTGATACTGAAATTTACCTGTGTATTAATTGGTTTTCTAACAAGCAACAGTTTTATCTATAATAAAATTTACTGCTTTTTTTTGAAAAAATTTTAATAAAATTTATAATTGACCGCTATCAACAACATGAATAATTATTTTGCTACAGTTGCTCGTGGTTTAGAAGAAATTGCTGCTCAAGAATTAGAAAAAATAGGAGCAAAAAATGTTCGTCCAGATTTTACTGGAGTTTATTTTCAAGGAGATCAAACTTTACTTTATCGAGTTAATCTTTGGTCGAGAATAATCTTTCGAGTTTTAGTTCCAATTGCTGAGATAAAAAGTTATAATGCCGAGCAATTGTATCGCAATGTTCAGAATATTGATTGGTCAGAATATCTAAATCCAGAGATGACTTTAGCTGTTAATTGTACAGGAAAAAATTCTAATCTCAATCATACTCATTTTACAGCATTGCAAATAAAAAATGCCATTGTTGACCAACAACAAAAACAATTTGGTGAACGTTCCAATATTCAAACCGATCATCCTGATTTATTAGTTAATGCTCATATTAATAACAATTTTTGTACGATTAGTTTAGATAGTTCTGGTTCGAGTTTACATCGCCGAGGTTATCGTCCTGCGATGGGACTAGCACCTTTAAAAGAAACTCTAGCTGTTGCCTTATTAGACATGGCAGAATGGAAACCTAATTTACCTTTTTTAGACCCTTTATGTGGTTCGGGAACTTTACCTATTGAAGCAGCTTTAAAAGCTTTAAATATTGCTCCAGGATTGTCGAGAAAATTTGGTTTTCAATCGTGGTTAGATTTCGATTCAACTCTTTGGCAACAACTTATTACTGAAGCAAAAAACAATCAATTAACTCAACTTCCTCAACCAATTTTTGGAAGCGATCGCGATGCTGATGTAATTGAACTAGCACAAATTAATGCTCAAAATTGTGGTTTAGAAAATCAAATTGAATTTTATCAACAAGAATTAGCAACCATTGAAGCACCAACTTCAGAAGGCGTTATTATCTGTAATCCTCCTTACGGACAAAGAATAGGAAATACAGAAGAGTTAGGAGAACTATACAAGTTATTAGGAGATATTTTTAAACAAAGATTTAAAGGATGGACAGCTTATGTTTTAACAGGCAATAAAGAATTATCTAAAAAAATTGGCTTAAGAACTTCTCGCCGTCTTGCTGTTTACAATGGTTCGATTCCTTGTACTTTACTAAAATATGAATTGTATTAAGTTATATTATTTAAAAAATTGATTACCTAATAACAAAATATTTGTACGAGTTTGAATTATGATTTCATCAAATATTAAACAAATACTTATTCCTAATTTCTTTAATGCCGAAGAAGTAGATAAAGTGTACCGAGTACCTTATCAACAAAGAGCAAGAGAAGCCAAACTTTGGGCAAAAGAATATGATATTCAATCAGCATTAGAAGATAAAACCCGTGTTTGTCTATTATTAATCGATGTACAAAATACCTTTTGTCTTCCCGACTTTGAATTATTTGTTGGTGGTAAATCGGGAATAAGTGCTGTAGAAGATAACGTGCGGTTGTGCGAATTTATCTATCGTAATTTAAATGTAATTACCGAAATTATTCCGACGATGGATACTCATACAGCAATGCAAATTTTCCATCCAATTTTTTGGGTTGATAAATTAGGTAATCATCCCGAACCCGCCACCATGATTAGTTTAGAAGATGTTCAAACAGAAAGATGGAAAGTTAATCAAGCGATCGCATATAGTTTAACTAATGGTGATTACGAAAAATTAGAAAAATACGCTCTACATTATGTAAAAAAACTGAGTGAAGATGGCAAGTATCCTTTAACAATTTGGTTTTATCATTCCATGTTAGGAGGCATCGGACACGCTTTAGTTTCGGCAGTAGAAGAAGCAATTTTTTTTCATAATCTTGCTAGAAATAGTCAAACTCATTTTGAATTAAAAGGTAGTAATCCCTTAACCGAAAATTATTCGGTTTTGTGTCCCGAAGTCTTAAGCGATGCTGATGGTAAATCCATAGCTAATAAAAATACTAACTTAATTCAAAAATTACTTGATTTTGATGCAGTAATTATTGCAGGACAAGCTAAAAGTCACTGTGTTGCTTGGACAATTGACAACTTATTAACCGAGATTCAAACAATAGATATTAACTTATCTAAAAAAATTTATTTGTTAGAAGATTGTACTTCTCCTGTTGTTATTCCTGGAATTATAGATTTTACCGAGCAAGCTAATTTAGCTTTTCAACGTTTTGCCGATGCAGGAATGAATATTATTAAATCGACATCTTCTTTAGCTTTAAATTAATTATTCTTAGTTAAAAGAAGTTGTTATGAATTCAAGAGACTGCTAAATTTACTTGAAAAACGAAAATATTATAATTAAAACAATCCCACTCAAAATTTTTATACCAAGTAAAATAGTAACGCTTATAATTGTTAACCTGGAAGAATTTTAGCACCTGTTAATTTCATTAAAATCTTTAGCCTACTCTTGACAAGAATTGCGATCAATTACATAAACTTTAAATGCCCAATCAAGAATTGATTCTGAACATATAATAGCTTGCCAATGCTCTTTCCAATTAGAAGATAGTTTTAAATATTTAAATCTAATCAAGTAAACCAAGTAACGAAATTTGTGAATGACATATCTAGAAAATAAATATCTTTTGTATTGAGATTTATTGTTAAAAAAATTTAATGCTTTGATTTGTGGAATTTCTGCTAACTTTCGTTTTTGATGAGTATTTAAATCTAAATAATCATTTGCTAATCTGATAATTGTATCAATTTCATCATTAAATTCAATTATAATTTTTGAAAACCAAACTTTTGATTCTAAAGCCAATCTACTAGCTAAATAACCTGTTAAAATCCCTGAACCAATACTTTTACTAGCAACTGTTAAATATTTAGTTAATGACTCGCTTAAATTTAAAGATATTTCATTTTCCATCGCTTGAAATAAAGTTTCAATTGCCGACAAACCAATCGGATGATTATTAGGCATTAAATTAATCATTGTCTTTTTGATTTTAGCTAATTCATGGTTCTTAAATGATTTACCAACAAGATCGTAGAGATCGTCTAACTGAAAAACTAGTTCAACAAGTTTATAAATATTTTTAAAATCTTCTTCAGAAAGAGTAATATGATATTGCTCTAAAATATGTTGGTAAAGTTTTACATAAGCTAAAACACTATCTTTATTCATTTTGTTTTACCGAAGACTTCACTTCTTTAGATTAGAATAACGAACGTATCAAGAATACTGCTGATAACTTTGAACAATAGTCATAAAATTAATTAAAAGCGATCGCTGATGCCTTGGTTTAAATCAGTTAATTTTGTTTAGGATCATAAAGTTTTAAAGCTCAAAAAATATTTCTAATCCATAATTAAGATAGATAATTTTAAATTTCAAGATAAAAGTTTTTAACAAAAGCACAGATTAGGTCAAATGTTATTAATGTGCTGAGGAGAAGCTTGAACGTGAAAAAATAATCAAAAAGGCAAATATTAATCAAACAAGTGTTTGCCGAATATGAGTTTGTTTTGAATTGAGACATAGCTCAGACATTAACATCCGATCTAACTCTGTAAGGAGGATGTAATGAATAGCAATTCGACTAACTCCAATAATGAGGAGAATCAATCTGCGGTTTTTCAATTAACTAATAATGATACTAGTGATTATAGTCCGCAAATCTCAGGTAACAAAGTTGTTTGGCAGGGCGACGATGGTAACGATTCTGAAGTTTATCTCTATAATCACGATAGTGGAACTGTAGTACAACTCACTGATAATGATACTAGTGATTATAGTCCGCAAATCTCAGGCAACAAAGTTGTTTGGGAAGGCTACGACGGCAAAGATTCGGAAATTTATCTCTATGATGGCTCTCAAACCATTCAACTGACTAACAATGATATCTATGAATCTAGTCCACAAATTTCAGGTAACAATGTAGTTTGGTCAGGCTACGATGGTAACGATTCAGAAATTTATCTCTATGACGGGACTCAAACCATTCAACTGACTAATAATGATACTAGTGATTATAGTCCGCAAATCTCAGGCAACAAAGTTGTTTGGGAAGGCTACGACGGCAAAGATTCAGAAATTTACTTTTATGATGGTACTAATACTAACAAACTAACTGTCAACGGTACAGGCGATTACAGTCCACAAATCTCAGGTAACAATGTAGTTTGGTCAGGCTACGATGATAACGATTCGGAAATTTATCTCTATGACGGTAATCAAACCATTCAACTGACTAATAATAATACTAGTGATTATAGTCCACAAATTTCAGGTAACAATGTAGTTTGGTCAGGCTACGATGATAACGATTCCGAAATTTATCTCTATAATGGCTCTCAAACCATTCAACTGACTAATAATAATACTAGTGATTATAGTCCACAAATTTCAGGCAACAAAGTTGTTTGGGAAGGTTACGATGGTAACGATTCAGAAATTTATCTCTATGATGGCTCTCAAACCATTCAACTAACCAATAATGATACCAGTGATTATAGTCCGCGTATCTCAGGTGACAAAGTAGTTTGGCAAGACTACAACGGCAACGATTCGGAAATTTATCTAAATTTTAATCCTTTTCTTGTTCCTGGAGAAATTCAAGGAATTAAATGGCATGATCTCAATGGAAATGGTCAGCAAGATGCAAGTGAACCTGGTTTAGAAGGTTTGACAATTTACCTAGATCAAAATCAGAATAGTCAACTTGATCAAGGAGAAGTTTCTACTGTCACGGATGCTAACGGCTTTTATTCCTTCACCAATTTACACTTTGGTAATTACACAGTTGCTGAACAACTTCCACCTAGATGGCAACAAACTTATCCTGTTGGAGTTGAATACGAATGGTCTGATAGTACTCAACCAGGAGGTATTTCTTTTAACTGGGTAGATATCTCTTCTGTTGGTACAAAATTGAATTTGGGTGATGACGATTACGCAGAAGTTGCCTTACCGTTTAACTTTTCTTTCTATGGAGAAGAATACAACAGCATCAAAATTTCCTCAAATGGATATCTTACCTTTGGCAAGGATGCAACAAATTACTACAACTCTTGGCTTCCGAGTTCTTATGATGCTAATAATTTGATCGCACCATTTTGGGATGATTTAAATCCCAAGGTTGGAGGCTCGATTTACTATTATTACAATCCAACAGAAGAACAATTCGTTGTTCAATATCAGGATGTTCCTCGTTACGAAGTTGAAGGTTCTTTAACTTTTCAAACTATTCTGAACTCTGATGGAACTATTGTCTATCAGTATGACAACCTGAATGCCACTTTTAATAGTGCCACGGTTGGTTTAGAAAACGCTGATGGTACAAAAGGAACTCAAGTAGCATACAACGAGAACTATTTGAATAATGACTTAGCTATCAGTTTTAGCCCCGTTATTAATCCTAAAAATTATACAGCCCATGAAGTCTCTATTGGTACTGGCGAAATCATTAAAAACCTTAATTTTGGCAATCGTTTAACAGGAATTCGGATCGAAGCCGAAGATTACACCAAATATTACGATACTACTACTGGTAATATAGGTGGAGTTTATCGCAATGATGATGTCGATCTTGGTGTTTCTGAAGATGTTGGTGGCGGATATACTGTAGGCTGGATTGATTCGGGAGAATGGTTAACCTATAACGTTAATATTCCTGAAACTTCTACCTATCAGTTGTTTGCCCGTGTTGCTTCTGGACTAGATAGCAATCACAGTTTGAGTGTTTCCATTGATGGACAAACTACGACGTTAAATTTTAATGGTACAGGTGGCTGGCAATCGTGGTCTGATGTCGCAGGTGCAAACCTTAATCTAACTGCTGGTAATCACGAACTGAAACTAGATTTAGGAACTTCTGGTTTTAATGTTAACTACATTGATTTAGTTCCCGCAGCAGGAATTCGGATCGAAGTTGAAGATTACACCAACTATTACGATACTACTGCTGGTAATATAGGTGGAGTTTATCGCAATGATGATGTCGATCTTGGTGTTTCTGAAGATGTTGGTGGCGGATATACTGTAGGCTGGATTGATTCAGGAGAATGGCTAACCTATAACGTTAATATTCCTGAAACTGGTTTGTATCAGCCTATTGTTCGTGTTGCTTCAGATGTAGATGCTACTCATAGTCTCGATATTTCCATTGATGGACAAACTACGACGTTAAATTTTAATGGTACAGGTGGCTGGCAGTCTTGGTCTGATGCGATCGCAAAAATTCTAAATCTAACTGCTGGTACTCATGAACTAAAAATTAATCTGAATAGTTCTGGTTTCAATCTTAACTACATTGACTTGCTTCCATATATTGATTTAAATTTAGAAAGCGATGTTGCCACAGACACACTGCTCGGAAATCTCGCTCAAACTTCTCTAGTAGGCGATTCTAATAACGATTTGCTGACAGCAGAAAATGATTCGGATCATCTTCTTAGTGGTAGTCAAGAAAAAGATGTCTTTGTATTAGGTAATGTTTTTGAGCCTTATTATGCTGCTAAAGGTTGGGAAGATTACGTTCTCGTTACCGACTTTGCTAGCGGTGATGTTCTTCAACTTCATGGTAGTGCCGATAACTATTATCTTGGTGCTTCTCCAGAAGGTTTACCCAAAGGAACAGCCATTTTTTGGCAAGGTTCAGCAGATGAAGCGATCGCTGTGGTTGAAGATGTTTTAGATCTTACTATAGATAGCAATTCCTTTGTTTTTATCTAAATTTGAAATAAATTAGTTAAAAATTGCTTCAGCAAAAGTGAGGAGTTCACTCTATTCGCTTTTGCTTAGAATTTAAACATAATTACTCTATTTCGCAGCATCAGATTCTTTTGTTTGATCTTTCATGACAATTATCCCCATAAAAGCAAAAGTTCCACCAATCAAACCTAAAATTAGCCAGAGTAAGAAATTATAGCCTTTGTGCTTGGCTAACAACGCTGCGATCGCACCAATAAAGCAGTGAAAGATTAATAGCGGATAGACGGCCGGATCGAGTGAGAAGTTTGACATCAAAATTATTTCTATACTGAGGAATTATAGTAATAATATAACGATGATGATAATTTAAGCTATTTAACTAATAATTCAGGCGATCGCAGCAAGTGAATTTCTTTGGTCAATCTTATCAAACAACTATAATGTTAACAACTAATCAAAAAATTGATAATTTAACAGTAACGCCTTTTGCTCAAAAAATTGAGTCTCCTCTACAGAAACAAAAAATTACTGTATTACAAATTAATTTAGGCAAAAAATGTAATCTTGCTTGTACTCATTGTCATGTGGAAGCAAGTCCAAAACGCACTGAAGAATTATCTCCAGAAATTTGTCAACAATTAATTGAAATAATTAATCTTTTTCCTCAAATAGAAACAGTAGATTTAACTGGTGGTGCGCCAGAGATGAATTATGGTTTTAAACCAATAGTTGAAGCAGCTAAGCAAGCAGGTAAACAAGTTATTGTTCGTTCTAATTTAACGATTTTTTTTGAAGCTGGATTTGAAGATTTACCTCAATATTTTGCTGAAAATAAATTAAGGGTAGTCGCATCTTTACCATGTTACCTAGAAACCAATGTTGATAAACAAAGAGGCGCAGGAGTTTATCATAAATCTATTCAAGCTATTCAAAAATTAAATCAATTAGGTTATGGCACAAAACCAGAATTAATTCTAGATCTAGTTTATAATCCTGCTTTACCGAATCAGAACAAATTTTCTTTAACTCCCGATCAAAAGAATTTAGAACAGGATTACAAAGTATATTTATTAGAACAATTTAAGCTTAAGTTTAATCATTTATTTACTATTACTAATCTTCCAGTAGGAAGAACTAAACAATATTTACAAAGACAAAATTTAAAAGATTCGTACCTCAAGTTTTTAGAAAGTAATTTTAATGGAGTTACTGTACCTAATTTAATGTGTATCAATCAACTTTCAATTGATTATTTAGGAAATGTTTATGACTGCGATTTTAATCAGATGGAAAATTTAGCTGCTACTGATTTTAAAGGTAAAAAATTAACTATAGATAAATTGTTAGAAGCAAAAAGTTTAGATGTAATTAATCAAATTAAAACAGCTAATTATTGTTATGGATGTACGGCTGGAAATGGCTCTAGTTGTGGCGGTTCTTTAGTAAAATAATATTTACATAAAAAATTTGTAGGGAGAATTCATGAATTTTCCCTACAGGCAATTGAAAAGTAGCAATGTGAATATTTTTAAGACATTAGTTTAGAGACTCGTATTTCTAAACTTTTAATCACAATATAAATAGAAGGAACTAAAAACAAAGTTAAAACTGTTGCAAACAGTAGTCCTCCAAAGACAGCAGTACCTAAAGACCAACGACTAGAAGCACCTGCACCAGTAGCAATTACTAAAGGAAAAAACCCAACTAAACTAGAAATTGCGGTCATTAGAATCGGACGAAAACGTTCTCTTCCAGCTTTAATTGCTGCCTTAACTAAACCTAGTCCTTGTTCTCTTAATTGGTTAGCATATTCAACAATTAAAATGGCATTTTTACTAGCCAAACCAATTAACATTACTAATCCAACTTGACAGTAAATATTGTTATTAATGATCGGCCAAATACTACCCGTTTGAAGTAGATTAGCTCGAAACCAAATAGCTGCGATCGCACCAAAAATAGCTAGAGGAACAGTTAACATAATAATCAATGGATCGACATAGCTTTCGTATTGTGCAGCTAAGACGAGAAATGCCATGACTAACCCCAGGGCAAACACTAAAGTAACTTGACCGCCTGAATTAACCTCTTCTAAAGCTGTTCCTGTCCATTCGTAACCCAATCCAGGGGATAAGGTTTGAGCAGCAACTTCTTCCATTGCTCGAATCGCTTGTCCTGTACCGTATCCAGGTGCAGGAGAACCTTGGATATTAATAGAGCGAAAGAGATTATAGTGGTTAATAATTTGTGGGCCTGTAAATTCTTTCAGTGTAACTAAGTTATTGAGCGATATCATTTGGTCATCTTGAGAACGAACATATAATTGACCGATATCATTAGGATTGGAACGAGCATCTGATTCTGCTTGCACGTAGACTCGATATTGTCTTTGTCCGAGTACAAAATCATTGACGTAACTAGAACCCAAATAGGTTTGTAGGGTAGAAAAAATATCATCAATATTAATATTAAGAGCTTTAGCGCGATCGCGATTAACTTCAACTTCAATTTGGGGAGTATTGGCTGCAAATTGAGTAAAAGCTGCACCTATTTCTGGTCTTTGGTTGGCTGCTGCTATTATTTGGTTAGCATTTTCAACTAATACAGATAGAGGTAAACCGCGACGATCCTGAATTTGCATTTCAAATCCGCCAAAGCTACTCAATCCTCTTACTGGTGGAGCGTTGATAGCAAAAGCTCTCGCGCCTGTAATATTTTGAAATGCACCATTAACCTGACCTAGAATAGAATAGACTGATTTAGATTCGCCCTTTCTTTCTGACCAGGGTTTGAGTTTGGCAAAGACAAAACCACGATTACTACCATTGCCACCAAAACTAAAACCAGAAAGACTAAAGTAATCTTGAACTTCTTCAATTTTGTCTATTTCTGCACTCACTTGTTCCATTATTTCTTGAGTGTAGTTAAGAGAAACTCCATCAGGAGCTTGAACAATGGTAAAAAAGTAACCTTGATCTTCTTCGGGAATAAATCCTGTAGGAACGAGATTGTATAGAAAGATCGTAAAGATAAACATAGCAGCAAAAGCAGCTACAACAATATATCTAACCGATTTTCTAGTTAAAAAAGTAATGCTTTTGGCATAATTAGTTTCAGTCCAACCAAAACCCTGATTAAACTTATTAAAAAATGAACCTAATAAACCTCTACGTTCATCTTGGGGACTTAATAATACACCCGACATCGTGGGAGTAAAAGTCAAAGCATTGAAAGTAGAAAGTGCGATCGCAAAAATAATAGTTAAAGCAAATTGTTGAAAAATTACTCCTGTTGAACCAGGAAAGAACGCAACAGGCAGAAATACTGCTATTAAAACTAAAGAAGTTGCAATGACTGCTCCACTTAACTCATTCATAGTGTCAATCGCAGCTTGAACAGGTTTGATTCCCCGCTCAACTTTTGTAGCGATCGCTTCTACTACCACAATCGCATCGTCAACTACTATTCCTGTAGCCAATACCATCGCAAACATGGTTAAAGTATTAATTTGGAAATCAAATGCCAAAAGAAAAGCAAAAGCTCCTACCAAACCAACAGGAATCGCGATCGCAGGAATAATCGTTGTTCGCCAATCTTGCAAAAAGATAAAAATAATTAGGACTACTAAAGCAACAGCAATAATTAAAGTCCAAACTACTTCTTCTAAAGAAACTTCCACAAATTCAGTAGTATCAAGGGCAAGCTCATAAGTCAAGCCTGGAGGAAAATCTTCCGCCAATTCTGCTACTTTCGCGTTGACTGCTTTAGCAACATCGAGGGCATTACTTCCAGGAAGTTGAAAAATACCCAACCCAATTGCAGGATAACCATTATATTTAGCAGCAGTATCATAATTTTCTGCGCCTAATTCCGCTCTGCCGATATCTTTGAGTCGAACTAAACCTCCCTCTTCACCAACCTGAATTACCATCTCCTCAAATTCATTAGCAGTTTCATACCTACCCTCTGTGCGTAAGGTAAACTCATACCTTTGATCTTCAGGTGCTGGTTGTTGACCAATTTTTCCTGCCCCCAACTGAACATTTTGTTCTTGCAGGGCATCAACCACATCTTGAGCAGTTAGATTTCTCGCTGCTAAAGCAGCAGGATCGAGCCAAAGACGCATCGCATAACGACGTTCACCAAAAATTCTCGCTCTACCTACCCCTTCAACCCGTTGCACTTGATCCGCAACATAAGTATCTAAATAATTACTCAAAAACAAGTCATCATATTCGCCATTTTTGGCATAAAAAGCGATCGCCATAAGTAAATCTGGAGAAGACTGAACCACACTCACCCCAGTTTGTCGAACTACACTAGGCAAACGAGGTTCGGCTAAAGCAACTCGATTTTGAACATTGACTTGAGCCAGATTGCGATCGCTTGAGACGGGAAAAGTAACATTAATCGCACTAATACCACTATCATTAGTACTAGAAGAAATGTACTGCATCCCCTCCACACCATTGATTTCCCGCTCAATAATAGTAGTAACTGCATTTTCAGTAGTTTGAGCGTCTGCCCCAAGATTAGTAGCAGAAACCTCAATCTGAATTGGAGCAATTTGCGGTAATTGAGAAATCGGCAACAAAGGAATTGCGATCGCTCCTATTAAAACAATAATGATCGAACAAACTGTTGTTAAAACAGGTCGCTTGATAAAAATATCGGCAATACTAAGTAACATGATTATTTAAAAGTTAGTTTAATAGCTATTCAAATCAAGAGAGGCAATAGGTGCGGTGATTTGATTAAATACTAGGTTTCTCCCCCTCTCCCTCAATTATTCTTGCTAGTCAAAGACTCTGGATTAATCGGAGTCCCATCAGATAAATTTAAAATCCCCGATACTACTAATTTTTCTCCTGCTTCTATACCAGAAATAACTTGATAAGCTTGTCCTTGAATTTCACCTAAAGTCACAGGTTTTTGTTTAGCTACTAATGTAGTTTTGCCATCTTCTCCTGTTTGTTCCTGGGCAACAAAAACAAAATTTTGTCCAGCAATTCGGGAAACTGACTCAGTAGGAACTAAGACACCTGATTGTTGCGACCAAATTACCCTAGCTTTAACAAATTGTTCATCAACTAAATTGCCATTGTTAGGAAAAGTTGCCTTAGCTAAAATCGATTGTTGAGTACGATTAACTTGAGGAGCAATAAAACTAATTTTACCTCTAACATTAGCTTGACCGGATTGATCGACAATTTCGACTGGTAATCCCGGTTTTAATTGAGATGCCTGTTCAATCGGAACATTCAAATTCAACTCCAGAGTGTCATTTTGAGTAATATTAGTTAATTCTTGTCCAGCCTCAATATAATCTCCTACTTTGGGAACAATATTACCCACTACACCGTCAATCGGAGCAACCAAACGGTTATAAGACAAATTTTCTTGAGCTACTCCTAATTGAGCTTCAGCCTGATTTTGAGCAGCTTTTTCTCGGTTGATTGCTGCCTCAGCAGCTTTGATTCCTTCTTGGGCAGCTACTAGATTTTTTTGTGAAGCATTAAGAGCTTGTTCTAAAGCATCTTGTTGAGCTTGAGCCGTTTTCAAATCTCGGCTACGTTCATCCAAAAGTTGTTTAGATTCTGCGCCTTCAGTAACCAAAAATTCAACTCTCTTTAAATTTTCCTGAGCCAACTCTACTTCCGCTTCTTGCTGACGTAGATCTGCTTGTTTTTGAGCGACATCTGCTGCTGCTGCTGCCTCTTGTGCTTGAGCAGTTCGCAACTGTGCTATGGCATTATCGAGATTAGCTTTTTGGATATTAATATTAGATACTGCTGCATTAACCTCTTCTTGCGCTTCTGTTAATTGAAGTTGAATTAAAGGTTGTCCTTGGCGAACTGCTTCTCCTTCTGTAGCCGAAATAGAAACTATTCTGCCATCGACTTGAGAAGCTAAAATCACTCTTTGTTTAGCCGTTAAACTACCAACAAACTCAGAACTATCTCTAATTGCAGCACGTTCTAAGTTTTGCAGTTTTACTGGCACTGCTGGAGGTTGAGTTGCTTGAGGAGGCTCTTGTTTGCTACAAGCAGCAGTTAACAAAGTTACTGTGACAATTAGAGCAAATAACCTACCCCTAACCAAAGGTCTGTCATTCATTAGTTATTTATTACTATTAATAATATTTACAGTTTATAAAACTTAACTTTTATTTGCTAACTTAAAATAAATCAAAAATCCTGAATTTGCTATTCACCTTTAGAAAGATATTTTGTCAACTGTGATTTAATCAATCTTGGGCTTGATAATATTACCCGAACAGACCCCAAAAAATCTTGCAAGTTTTTGCTATTTTTAATAAGTTCTTGCTATTTGTAGAATTTTCAAGACAAATTAATTTACAATAAGCTTTTATTTTAATCTAAAATTATAAAGCGATCGCGTAATTGAAAAATTATTATTCAGTACTTATGGTAGAGGTAAACACAGTTCAAAATTGATATAAATTTACATTAGTGATTCTAAATTTATAGGCAAAAAGATATGGCTATATCTCTACAAAAAGGACAGCGAGTTTCACTAGAAAAAGTAGCACCTGGACTAGAAGCGGTTTTAGTAGGTTTAGGATGGGATATCAATCGAACAGACTCAGGTGTAGATTTCGATTTAGATACTTCTGTTTTCCTGTTGGGAAGTAATGAAAAGATTTTGACAGAAAACCATTTTATCTTTTATAACAATCCCAAAAGCCCAGAACAACCTCCTTCGGTAGAGTATATGGGAGATAATAGAACAGGACAAGGAGAAGGGGATGATGAAGTAATTCTAGTCAACCTTACCAAGATACCAAATGAGGTTGAAAAACTAGTATTTACAGTTACGATTTATGAAGCAGATCAACGCAGACAAAACTTTGGACAAGTACATAATGCATTTGTAAGACTTGTAGATGTGAAAACCAAACAAGAAGTTTTGCGCTATGACCTAGCCGAAGATTATTCCATTGAAACTGCATTAATTATGGCAGAGCTTTATCGCAAAGATGGTACATGGCGAATGAGTGCAGTTGGCGCGGGTTATCAAGGAGGATTAGAGGCTTTATTAAATCGCTACCATAGTTAAACAATGACGATTAATTTACAAAAAGGACAACGCATTTCTCTGAAGAAAGAAGCTCCTAATCTGACTAGACTTATGTGTGGTTTAGGCTGGGATGTAGCCAAAAAAGCTGGTGGTTGGTTTAGTTCTTCTCCTAATTTTGATTTAGATTCATTTGTAATTTGTTTAGATCAAAATCAAAAGTTAACTGATAAATCAGACATTATTTATTTTGCTAACTTGAGACATTCTTCAGGGGCTATTACTCATTTGGGAGATAACTTAACTGGCGATGGACAAGGAGATGATGAGCAAATTATTGTAGATTTGCCCAAAGTTCCAGATAGACTAAGTAAGTTGCTTTTTTTAGTTAACATTTATGAAGCCCAAAAAAGAAACCAAGAACTTTCTCAAGTAGACAATGCTTTTGTCAGATTAGTTGATTTGAATAATAATCAAGAAATTGCTCGTTATCAACTTTCTGGAAGTCAGTATCAGAATAAAAATGCCTTAATTTTGGGAGAAGTTTATCGACATGATAGTGAATGGAAAATGGCAGCTATTGGAGAAGCTTTTCTTGCCAAAGGAATAGGAGATATTGCTAAAAAATACATCTAAAAACTAGATTGATTTTAAAGTTGATAAATAACTAATAGCTGCTTCTAATCTTGAAGGATATGATTCAGCAAGCTCATTAAACCACATACCTTCGTCCGAATTAGGATCGAGGTTTTTTAACCATTGTTCTGCTTGTTGAACTAATTGTTTGTGCTGTAATTGTTTTTGCTGTTCTTGAATAATAATTTCTTGTTTATTTCTGTTATAGTTTAACTGCTCTTGAGCTTGCTGATGAGTTTGTTTATTTTTGTACTGAGCTTTGATTGACTCAAAAGATTCATTTAGTTGTGAGTTATTTTGAATAATCTTAGTATTTTTTATTTTAGCTGAAGATAAATTTTGCTTCTGTTGGTATTGTTGTTTAATTAAATCAAGAGATTCATCAACTTGAGACTGAGCTTGAGTTATTTGATTTCGATTAGGTTCTTTTGACTTTTTATTTGTCTTTAATTCAGATTTAACCTCATCAAGCAAATTTCCTATTTCGCTACTATAATTTGGGGGTAAACTATCAGAATCCTTATATGTAGATTTTAATTCATTTAATAAATTATCTAAGTTTTGCTCGGAGTTCATCGTCAAAAATAATTTAAATTTAAAGTTGTTTTAATTTAATTGCTTCTTTCCTAATTATAAAAAATTATCACAACTATCAGTAGAAGCAATTCATGAATTGCCCCTACTCAAAAAAAATTATCTTAAAGAACGCCAAAAGAACTGAGGTAAAGCGAGCATTCTTTTCCATCGCCAAGGTTCTTGATATAAACGATAAGACCATTCAAGATGGTTATCACTTAACCAAGCAGGTGCGCGAGATTTGTAACCTGACCAAATATCAAAACTACCACCTACACCAATCCAGATAGAATTAGGACAAAGATGACGATTTTTTTGAATCCAAAACTCTTGTCGAGGAACTCCTAAACCCACGAGAATAATTTGAGGTTGTTGTGCTTGAAGAGTTTGTTGCCACTGAGCTTGTTCTTCTGGAGGGAGATAACCATGCTGGGCAATAATTTGCAGCTTAGGGATTTTTTGCTGCCATACCTTAGCTGCTGTTACTGCTATGCCTGGTTTACCGCCATAAAAAGCAACAGAATAAGTTTGAGCTTGATTTTCAAGGCTAGCCAAAAAAGATTCGGCTAATTCTATTCCTGGACAACGTTGTATTTTGTGACCACGTAAACGCAAATAAAAAACAATTCCAGAACCATCAGGAATTACAAATTCGGCATTTTGGATGATTTCGGCTAGCTCTGGTTCTTTTTCTGCCAACATTGCCATCTCGGCATTAAGTGTGACTACATGAGTGCCTAATTGACGATTAAGTCGATTGACTAGCCATCCTTGATAATCATTAAGCAAATGAACTGAGACATTTAATACTGGATAACGAGGCGGAGAAACTAATTGTTCTTGTGAGTGGGACATAATATTCTTAGTTGAATAAAATCTGACTTAAACAAAAAACTCAAATTTTAGGAAATAATTCCAAGTTTTTGTTCAATTTCTGAGTTTAACTGCCGTACCGCTTGCAGTAATCAGTAGTAAAGCACCTTGACTATCGACGTTAATTGTACCTGTATCAATTTCAATTCCGATAATGGCATTAGCACCTAAAGCTTGAGCGCGTTGTTTTAGTTCTGCAATTGCATTTTGCTGTCCTTTTTCAAAAACTTTTTCATAGCTACCAGTACGACCGCCGATAATATCTCGAATTCCAGCAAAAAAGTCTCTTAAGGCATTGGTTCCGTAAACGACTTCAGCAGTGACAATACCTAGATAAGCTTCAACAGTGTAACCTTGAACAAGATCAGTAGTAGTAACTATCATGGGTTGAAATTTTTAATGATTATGAAATTATCGTATCAAACTGCTTTGCCTACTCATGATGCTTTTTGTTCAATCAAAGCCAATATTTGAGCCAAACAAGCTGAAAAAATGACAAGTATTTTTAGAATTGAATATCATTGATCAAGAATTATCGGGCTATTTGTTGCCATTTAATTGAGTCTTTAAGTATATTTTCTGAGTTTTTTCAAATCGTTTTGTCATACTATGACCACAAGAAGTAAGCTAAAAAACAATTAAACCAATGAACCGCTATTCACTGTTAAACAGATTTCAAGGTGCGTGGCTAGGTAGTGCGATTGGGAAAGCTTTAACTAGTAATTTGCAAGCATCAGATTGGCAAAAAATAACTTATGCTCAAGCTTCTGAAGGAATGTTAGCTGGTGAAAAAATAGCTCAAATTCTCTGCAACTGCGAAAGAATTGAACAACTCGATTGGCAAAAAATAGCTTTGGAACTAGAACTGGAAAAACTAAGTCATTGTAGCGAAGAAGTAATTTGTGCAGTTTTACCGTTAGTGCTGTTGTGCCATGACAACTTATATTTGTTTAAAGAGCAATGGCAACGATTATCGTTCTTTGCTCACCATTGTATAGAAGTTAAAGAAGCTATTTACTTTTTCAGTAAAGCGATCGCTTTGATTTTAAGAGAAAAATTAAATTTTACTGACGGTTTCGACTCCATTATATTAGATGTAGGAGAGCCAAGAGCTTTTTTGGTTAAACGGTTAAATCAAGCTCTAATCCTGTCATCTCAGGGTAAAAGCTTACAAGAAGTGGTGGAGGAGTTAGACCAAGAAGATCAAAGTCATCCGATGCAAAATGCGATCGCTCTAGCTTGGTATTGTTTTCAATCTAGTCCAGAAAATTTTTCTCTTTGTATTCGTCGAGCTATGAATACAGGTTCTCAATGTTTAACAGTGGTTGTTCTTACAGGAGCTTTGGCGGGAGCATATAATGGTAGAACTGGAATTCCTCTTAGTTGGCGTTTGGCAAGTCAAAACAATGGATGTTACCGAAGGCTCGAACAAGAATCTCAACGTTTACTTGCTACTTGGTTAGGGATGTATCAGCCAAATCTTGAGACAATTTCTACATCAATTGTTGCTGCTGCTGGAGTTATTCAACCACGAGCTTCTCTAAAAATAATTTCTCAACAGGAGCAACCAACCTGACAAGACATCCTCGACGTTTCTCCCTCTCAACAAAATTCTAATTTATTAAAACAATAAATTTTTTTCTTTCACTCTTGGTTACAATACTACTTCTAGATTTTTTAAGACGCAATTTAATTCAAGCAGTGCCAATGTTTTAGATCTCCACCCATTATGAAAAGCTTGTCTTTATTAACTGAACAACTTGAAGCTTGGCGACACAAACATCAAAACCGATGTAATTTAAATTTTTGGTGGAGAGCCAAAGCAAGCAACAAACAACTTACGGTAGTCTCGCCTCAGCAACTCTCTCAACAACGAACTATCCGTCGACGGCATCGTCAAAGAAACGCTCTAGTAATTTTATTAGTTTCTTTAATTTCCCTTACTAGTGTAGTTGGTTATCGTTTTTATAATCAGCCTCAGTTAGCTGTAGGTACAATTGCTCCTGTAAAAATTGAGGCTCCTCATGATGGACAATTTGAAGACCAAAAAACTACTACAGAAAAACGAAAAGAAGTTCAAACTGGTATTGTACCTATCCTCAGAAATAATCAAGTTGTTACTGGACAAATTAAATTAAATTTAGCTAAATATCTGGAATATATTGAACAAATTCGCCAATTATCTGCTCCTTTTCCTTTTTTAGACCCACAAAAAATTTCTACAGAAAGTCAACACTATCTTCGTTCAATTTCAGAAGCAGAATTAGATACAATTTTAAAATTTGTTGAGAATAAGCAACCATTCACAAAATCACTGCAAGTTAACCCTGAACTAACTAAAGTAGTGACTGAGCTACAATCTTATGCTGATAATCACTCATTAGAAGAATTTGAAGCTTTAGCAGCCAAAATTACTTTAGCTCGTTATCGTTATGCTCAAGCTTGGAAAAAACTTGAAGCTAAACAAATTAATCAATTTAATGAACAGGAAATTAATACTTTAATTAATTTAAATAATTCGGTTTGGGCAACTACTAAAACCAGTATCATGCAAGCAGCAGAAAGGATTCTCACTCAAGGAATTCCTCCTGGTATGCCTTCTAATTTGCTTGAAGAAGCAGTTAATATTCAACTAAATCCAGAAATACCTCCTCAAACGGCTCATTTAGCTAGTAATTTACTACTTTCAGTTTTACAGCCTAATTTGGAACATGACCGTGAAGCCACTAAAACTATGGCAGAAAAAGCTGCTTTAGCAATTGAACCAGTAGTGGTAGAAATCAAACAAGGAGAAGTCATAGTTGATCGCGGGGAAACTATTACTCAAGCTGATTTTGTTCTTTTGGATGGTTTTGGGTTGAGTCGTCGTACTACCAATTGGACTGGTTTAAAAATTTCGGCAATTCTGGTAACAACTTCTGTATTTACTTTTTTATTAATTCAGCAGCGAATTCATCGTTCTTTACGTCAGCGAGATTATGTTTTGCTTTGCTTGCTGAGTTTGAGTTCGCCAATTATGGTCATTCTCAACGTTCCTTATAATAATTTACCTGCTATTGGTTTATTGGTTAGTAGTTTTTACAGTCCTGCCTTAGCTATTTGTCAGATTAGTTTGTTAACAGGATTGTTAACTTTTAGTAGTACCAGTATTAGTTGGGAATATTTACTAGCTAGTACAGCAGGAGGTTTATTAGCAGCAGCGATCGCGGGAAAATTGCGTTCTCGTGAGGCATTGGCAAGATTAGGCATTATTGTTGGTCTTACTCAAGGTGGAGTTTACCTGTTTACTAATTTGATTGTTAGTGCCACTCCTACAACTATTTGGTCTGTCGTTTTGCCTGGAGCGATTTTTTATGGTTTAACTGGTGTCGCTTGGAGTGTAGTTGCCTTGGGAATCTCTCCTTTTTTAGAGCGATTGTTTGATGTGGTTACTCCTATTCGTTTGGCAGAACTTTCTAATCCTAATTTACCTCTCCTCAAAAGATTGGCAACCGAAGCACCAGGAACTTTTCAGCATACGATGTTTGTCGCTTCTTTAGCGGAAGCTGCTGCTAGAGAATTAAATTGCAATGTTGAATTGATTAGGGCTGGTACTCTGTATCATGATATTGGTAAAATGCATGATCCTCTAGGATTTATCGAAAATCAGATGGGAGGTCCTAATAAACATGATGAAATTGATGACCCTTGGCTTAGTGCTGAAATAATTAAAAAACACGTCACCGAGGGTTTAATCATGGCACGCAAGTATGGCTTACCTAAAGCAATTCGCGATTTTATTCCCGAACATCAAGGTACTTTACTTATTTCTTATTTTTATTATCAAGCTAAACAGATTGCAGAAAGACAAAGCACGATAGTTTACGAATCTGATTTTCGTTACGATGGTCCGGTTCCTCAATCGCGAGAAGCAGGAATCACGATGTTGGCTGATGGTTGCGAAGCTGCTTTGCGATCGCTTAAAGATGTAACTCCTGAACAAGCTTTGAGTATGATCAAAAAGATATTTAAAGCTCGTTGGCAAGACCAGCAATTAGTAGATAGCGGTTTAAAATATGAGGAATTACCAGTAATTGCTGAAGTGTTTATTCGAGTTTGGCAACAATTTAATCACAAGCGAATTGTTTATCCTAAAGGTGCATTAGATGCTAGACCTTCAAATGGAAAGTAAAAAGTAAAAAATTTTCAGGTATTCAACTAAATAATACTAAATCCGATTAATAAAGTACACTTATTGGTTAGCAGTATAAATTAGCCTAAAATCTTTCTGCTTTCTACCTCGATGCGCTTGCGTCCTTTGAGGTTTCCTCAAAGGCGGTCGCATCGCTACCTTGACTAACTTTTTAAGTATTGTATCCAAACAGGATTTAGTATGATTATGACTTGAATTTGATATTTAATCTGATTGAAAATAAATTAGTAACTTTCAGTCTTTAGATAGATTTTAAATAAACTAAACTTTAACTAATTTAAAATCAATTTCAATAAATATTATTAGCGAGAATTATTTTGTCTTTAGGAATTATTTTTCAACTTAGTTTAGTTGCAATTTTAGCTTTTTATGTGGCTTGGAATTTGGGAGCTAATGATGTTGCTAATTCAATGGGAACTTCGGTAGGCTCAAAAGCAATTTCTCTCAAACAAGCCTTAATTATTGCTGGTATTTTAGAATTTACTGGTGCTATTATTTTTGGACATGAAGTATCAGCTACCTTAGCTACTAAAATAGCTAATCCAGATCTTTTTAGCGACCAACCTCAACTATTTGTGTTGGGAATGGTATCAGTCTTAATTGCCTGTGGTTTATGGTTACAAATTGCTACTAGCAAAGGTTTACCCGTCGCTTCTTCTCACGCTGTCGTAGGAGCGATCGCAGGTTTTAGTTGGGTTGCTGTTGGACAAAATGCAGTAGATTGGAGCAATATTGGTTTTATTTGTTTAGGTTGGTTGGTTACACCTATAATTAGTGCGATTATTGCTGCTTTTTTTTATAACTTGCTGCAAAATTATTTATTAAATACTTCTGATTCTCTTACCCGTTTACAAGAATGGATTCCTTGGTTAAGCAGCAGTTTAGTTGCGATTTTTAGTGTGATCGTTTTACCAAGAATTTGGCAAGAAAATATCTTTCAATCTTTTCCACTTCCGCTTCACGATCTTTCTTTATTAGTTGGGGGAACAGGCGCGATCTCTATTAGTTGGTTTAGTTGGCAGCAGTTAGAAAAAGCTAAACAAAGCCATACAGAAAAAAGAGCAGCTTTAGAAAAAATTATGGCAAAATTTCAGGTATTTAGTGCCTGTTTTGTCGCTTTTGCTCATGGTTCTAATGATGTAGGTAATGCGATCGCTCCTTTAGCAGCTATTGTATATGTGTTTAACTATAATACTGTTCCCATTAATGGGATTAATATTCCCGCTTGGATTTTAATTCTTGGTGGTTTAGGAATTGTAGCTGGTTTAGCTGTTCAAGGTAAAAATGTTATTACTACTATTGGAGAAGATATAATCACTCTTGTTCCTAGCAGTGGATTTTGTGCCGAACTTGCCACAGCTACCACAATTTTGTTAGCTTCTCGAATTGGTTTACCTGTTTCCACTTCCCATGCTTTAGTAGGTAGTGTAGTTGGGATTGGTATATTGCAGAAAACTCAAAAAGTTCAATGGCAAACAATTAAATCAGTTATTCTCGCTTGGGTAATTACTCTACCTGCTGCTGCTATTTTAGGCATAATTAGTTTTAGTCTCTTGCGCTTAATCACACTCACCAATTATCAGTAGGGATAATTCATGAATTATCTTTACACCAATTCTAGTTAACCATCAAATATTAACTAAATTATTATGAATATCTCTACAAAAAATAAACCTGCTTCAATCAGCAACCAAGAATTTTTATTAGGAAAATCTTTAACTCAATTAACCGACTGGGTACAACAACAAGGACAACCTGCCTATCGTGGTAAGCAGTTACATCAATGGTTATATCAAAAAGGAGCGCGATCGCTCTTGGAAATTTCTGTTTTTCCGAAACAATGGCGGGAATCGATGGCAAATTTTCCGATTGGGCGTTCTACCATTGATTATCGCAGCATTGCACCCGACCGCACTCGCAAATATCTTTTACGGTTGCAAGATGGTTTAACCATTGAAACCGTCGGTATTCCAACTGATAAACGTTTAACTGTTTGTGTTTCTTCTCAAGTTGGTTGTCCGATGGCGTGCGACTTTTGTGCTACAGGAAAAGGTGGTTATACCCGCAACTTACAAGCTAGTGAAATTGTCGACCAAGTTCTCACAGTTCAAGAAGATTTTGGGCAAAGAGTTAGTAATGTCGTGTTTATGGGCATGGGAGAACCCTTAATTAATCTCGAACAAGTAGTAACCACAGTGCATTCTCTTAATCAAGATGTAGGCATTGGACAAAGAAATCTAACAATTTCAACGGTAGGATTACCTGGCAAAATTCGTCAACTAGCTCAACATCAATTACAAGTTACTTTTGCGGTTAGTCTTCATGCTTCTAATCAAAAATTACGAGAACAACTCATACCAAGTGCCAATCATTATCCTTTAGAGCAATTATTAGAAGAATGCCGAGAATACGTCACTATTACCAGTAGAAGAATAACCTTTGAATATATTCTCCTCGCTGGTGTCAATGATCTACCCGAACACGCAGAAGAATTGGCTCGACATTTACGAGGTTTTCAAACTCATGTTAATCTTATACCTTATAATCCAATTCAAGAAGCTCATTATCAACGTCCTAGTCAACAGCGAATTACTCAATTTACTCAGATTCTGAAGCAAAGAAAGATTGCTGTTAGCGTAAGGTATTCTCGCGGTTTAGAAGCTGATGCTGCTTGTGGGCAGTTGCGGACATCTTTAAACGAGATGCGCTAAAATCGGCTGTAATTCCTGGGGCATAGGCTTCAATTACTCTGGCTGTATCCAAACATTGTATTAATAAATAATCACAACTACCGCAGGAAGTCCTTCTGATCCGACTTTGGGTACAGTGAGATCTTTCTGCCAAATCTCCACAGTTAGGGCAACGAATTATTTGTAATTTATTCATTTTTTTTCCTCGATCAACAACAACAATATTCATTTTTTATTGATATTTGTTTAATTATTTTTTGATTTTATTTTTAATAAACTGTTTTATTATAATTGCTATTGTTTTTTTGATCCCATTTTTTATTAAAACTTTTTCAGCGATCCCTGTCGTTTAAACTACTAATTCGATTTTTTTTGACAAAATCAACCTGAATTAATTTCGTTAATAAAATTTACTGGGTAAGTTTGGTTTATTATCCTAAAATTCCTGACTTGCGGTAATATTCCGAAAGTTGTATTTTTTGTAAATTCAAGCCTAAGAGCGATCGCGGTAACTATGGAATTTGAATGGCAAACAGCCAAAACTTATGAAGATATCCTTTATCAAAAATGGGATGGTATCGCCAAAATCAGTATCAATCGTCCTCATAAACGAAATGCTTTTCGACCTAAAACTGTTTTTGAAATGTATGATGCTTTTTGTGATGCCAGAGAAGATAGTTCTATTGGTGTGGTTTTACTCACTGGGGTAGGCCCTCATACTGATGGTAAATACGCTTTTTGTGCGGGAGGTGATCAAAGTGTGAGAGGAAAAGCAGGTTATCTTGACGATCAAGGAGTTCCTCGTTTAAATGTTCTCGATCTACAACGTCTGATTCGTTCTCTTCCTAAAGTAACTATTGCCTTGGTAGCTGGTTATGCGATCGGAGGTGGTCATGTGCTTCATCTTTTATGTGATTTAACTATTGCAGCAGATAACGCTATTTTCGGACAAACAGGACCAAAAGTTGGCAGTTTTGATGGCGGTTTTGGTGCTAGCTATTTAGCTCGGATTGTCGGACAAAAGAAAGCTCGAGAAATTTGGTTTCTTTGTCGTCAGTACAACGCTACCGAAGCTTTATCAATGGGTTTAATTAACTGCGTTGTTCCGATACAACAATTAGAAACAGAAGGAATTAAATGGGCAAAAGAGATTTTAGAAAAAAGTCCCATTGCCATTCGTTGTCTCAAAGCTGCTTTTAATGCAGACTGTGATGGACAAGCTGGTTTACAAGAACTAGCGGGTAATGCAACTTTGCTTTATTACATGACAGAAGAAGGAACGGAAGGAAAACAAGCATTTTTAGAAAAACGCCCTCCTGATTTTCGTCAGTATCCTTGGTTACCTTAATTTCAAACTAGATAGCGTTTCTACATCAAACTGATTCAATTTATTTCACTATTTGAACCTTTATTTGTTACTTAAATAGAAATGCTATCAAACTAAATTTGTAGTTGTTTTCTCAATTTTTTGTTTTAAAAACCAGAATACTTAACTTTTGAGTCGCACCTAAAAATCTTTAGATTGGATGCGACTCTACTTTAAATTTTTTTCAACAAATGAGTTTTATTAATGATCTTAAAAATGGGAATTGACTTAAACTAATTTTTATTTGGTAAGAGCTTTTTGATATCGACAGTTATGTTTTCAGAATGAGTTGTTTCAACAGCAGAAAGTTGACTAGTACAATTTAGTGAAAACGTGTTTTCTAAAAGTAATATTTCTTCAAGATTGTCCCAAGGAGAGTCAAAAGGAGAAGAAGCTAGTGAACAAGCAATCCAATTACTTTCAACTGGTACTCCTAACCTCTGGCAAGAGCCTCCTCTACGCCCTTCTGAATTGTAATAACGGCAATAACGACAAGCAGGAGTATTAAAACTTGCTTTTTTCATTGGTTTTATTAAGCTCAAACTGTTTAACCCACATCTCTATTTTGCTTAAAGCCAAAAGTCCTAATTATGCAATTCCAACTATTATCCTGTATAGCTTTTAGCGATCCCCAATCCCTATTTATTTTTTATATTCTCTTTATTATTGGTTAATAAACAGATACAAGCTTTTAAATTTAGTAGTGGTTAATACAATTAGTTTTAGGTAGATCTAACTATAAATAGTTTCAAATTGATAGGGATCAAAGTAAATTGAATTATTTTAAGTCAATCTTGATTTTTTTTTTGTTGTTTATTTGCTTCTAAATTAGCTGTAAGATGATGAGATTGAGCAGCCCATTTCTGGCTAATACAATGGCAACATAATTGCCAACGTTCTAGTTCTCCTATGGGAGTTGGGCAACTGCATTGAGGACAAGCAGGTAACCGCTGCGATCGCTCTTGCAGAATTTTTTGCCAACGTTGCACGGCAGTGTTAAGGTCTTTAGCTGGAGTAGAGTTAAGAATATTACTTTCAGTTTGACTAATTTCAATCTGGCTGGGATGAGATGATTGGGTAGAATTGCTTGGTGAATTTTTGCTTTGATACCAATGTTGAGGCGAATAACGAATGTCTTTGAGAACAAAAGATAATTGATGATTGAGTTTTTGAAGTAAAGAAAATCTTTGTAAAGATAATTCTTGTGCCAAACTATAACTGGAAATAGCCACCCAAAGAATTTGCCTGGAAATATATAAAGGGCGGGTATGTTGGACTAATTTTTGGTCTATTACTTCTTGCCAACAGTTCATCACTTGGCGATACTGTTGATACTGTTCCCAACCTGGTTGTTGTTCGAGTAGGGCAATAATGCGATCGAGGGAATTAAAAGACATCAGTTGATACTAAGTTGCGCTCTAATATGTCATTCTGAATGGAGCAAAGCAAAGTGAAGAATCTCGCAAGATACTTCGCTTCGCTCAGTATGACAAAATTAGACTTTTGACTCCAACTTAGTATAAGATAATTCAGAATTAGTGAGCTAACTCTATTGTTCAATATTTCAACTACAAAAAAGGGTAAGCTACGAGCAGCCTACCCTCAAAACAATCACAAAAAAATCAATCCAGACTTAACTGTGAGCTAGAGTTTCTTTATCTTTTTCTTTAGCTAAAAACTTTTCCAACTCAGTTAATGCGTCGGCATCAACTTTAGTCTGCATCGGACAGAATTTAGGCCCACACATCGAACAAAATTCAGCAGTTTTGTAAATATCTGCTGGTAAAGTTTCGTCGTGATATTCTCTGGCGCGTTCAGGATCGAGGGATAATTCAAACTGACGTTTCCAGTCAAAATTATAACGAGCCGTAGAAAGCTCATCATCTCGATCTCTAGCACCAGGACGATGACGGGCAATATCAGCAGCATGAGCAGCAATTTTGTAGGCAATTAAGCCATTACGAACATCTTCTGCATTAGGTAAACCTAAATGTTCTTTGGGAGTGACGTAACACAACATTGCTGTACCATACCAACCAGCCATCGCTGCTCCGATCGCAGATGTAATATGATCGTAACCAGGAGCTATATCAGTTACCAAAGGACCTAAAACATAGAAAGGTGCTTCACTACACTCTTCCATTTGTTTTCTGACATTAAACTCAATTTGATCCATCGGCACGTGACCGGGACCTTCTACCATCACCTGTACATCATGTTCCCAGGCGCGACGAGTCAATTGTCCTAAAGTTTTGAGTTCCGATAGTTGTGCCTCATCCGAAGCATCATGGGTACAACCAGGACGCAAAGAATCCCCTAAACTGAAAGAAACATCGTATTTCTTAAAAATCTCAATAATCTCATCAAAATGGGTGTAAAGAGGATTTTGTTTGTGATGATGTAGCATCCAGCGAGCAATAATACCACCACCGCGAGAGACAATTCCAGTAATGCGATTTTTTACCAAGGGCAAGTATTCAATTAGAATACCTGCATGAATGGTCATATAGTCTACGCCTTGTTGAGCGTGTTTTTCAATAATGTGCAGAAAATCATCAGGAGTGAGATTTTCAATCTTGCCATGTACACTTTCTAAAGCTTGGTAAATTGGTACAGTGCCAATGGGTACAGGAGAAGCATTAATAATTGCTGTGCGAATTTGATCGAGATTACCGCCTCCAGTAGACAAATCCATCACCGTATCAGCACCATATTTTACGGCTAAGTTCAATTTGTCTAATTCTTCACTAAGATCTGAAGAGTTCGGAGATGCACCGATATTGGCATTTACTTTACATTTAGACGCAATACCAATACACATCGGTTCTAAATTAACGTGATTGATATTAGCGGGGATAATCATTCTTCCTCTTGCTACTTCATCGCGAATTAGTTCGACTGGAAGATTTTCTCGTTTGGCAACGTAGTGCATCTCTTCAGTGATGATTCCCTGACGAGCGTAGTGTATTTGGGTAACATTACTTTGTCCACTCCGCTTGGCAACCCATTGTGTTCTCATATTTTTTTCCTCAATAAACAGCTTCCCTCCGCTGGTATTACCCAGTATCAGGTTCTAAGGGACTATCTCAGCCTGGCACTTCAGACACCCCTAGCTATGGTTAGGAATTGTATCACTTTGCCACTGTTGATGGAGCAATCCTAGCTATGATAAAAAATAAAATTTTTTAAGTACTCGACATTTTCTAATCCAACGGTAATGAAGTTGAAGCTTTGACTTCATTAAGAACGATACTAGTTCTGATCTTATCTACACCTGAAATTGGGATAATTTTCTCGCGTAGTAACTTCTCTAGATGCTGGTGGTTGGCAACTACAAATTTTAAAAGATAATCAAATTCTCCCGCAAGATAATGACATTCTAAAATTTCTGGTAATTCTTGTACTTGGGTACAGAAATTATTGACACACTCTGACTGATGATGAGTGAGAGTAACTTGAGCAAAACAAAGTAAATCCAAACCTAAAGCTTCGCGATTGACCAAAGTAACATAGCGGTCTATTGTCCCCTTTTGTTCGAGCTTTTTCAGTCTTTTTTGGAGTCCAGGGGCTGAGAGATTGACTCGACGAGCTAATTCTGCACTGCTGATGCGACCATCTTCTTGTAACAAACGCAAGATAGCCCTATCCATTTCATCCAACTGTTCTAGTGGCTCTTTGGGATTCAAGGTCAATTTCCTTTGAATAATATTTTTTATCTAGCTTAGTTCATTTTTAAAGCTGAATCAAGTTTTTAAAGAAACGATCTATACTTAAATAAGAGTAATAGTTATTTTTTTTATTCTAATCACTTTAATTAAGTTAATAATCAAAACCGAGTTATAGTCTTCTCTAATTTATTTGCATCAAGAAATTAATCATCAAAAGCAGATCAAATACTGACGATACCTCGGGAAGGGAGGAATTCCCATGAGCGAAATTTGTCGGATCAAATCCTTTGATCATCTCGAATTTTACGTTGGTAATGCTAAACAAGCAGCACATTTTTATAGTCAAGGTTTTGGCTTTACTAATACTGCTTAT
Source organism: Stanieria cyanosphaera PCC 7437 (assembly GCF_000317575.1). NCBI lineage: Bacteria > Bacillati > Cyanobacteriota > Cyanophyceae > Pleurocapsales > Dermocarpellaceae > Stanieria > Stanieria cyanosphaera. Next base: position 4,776,631 of record NC_019748.1, read on the forward strand.
CGAGGTTTAGAAACAGGAGAGCGCAAAACGGCATCCTATCTAATGGAACAAGGTCAGATTCGTTTGGTGTTGAGTACAGGGTTGAGTGGAGATGATCAAATTTGTCAAAGTGCGATCGCTCATGGTGATGCTATAGCTGTAATTGCTTTGGAAGTTCCTGATGCTGTTCGTGCTTACCGTGAGACAACTAAGCGGGGTGCTAGGGGAGCTATTCCACCTACTGAAGAAGAGGATGAACAGGGAGTATTTCGTTATGCAGCCATTCATGCTTATGGTGAAGTTTTAATTAAATTTGTAGAAAGAAGTAATTACAAGGGAGTGTTTGCTCCTGGTTTTGTACCAAGAAAATCAGCTACTGGTAAGGGTGTGGGATTAACCCGTATCGATCATGTGGTCGGCAATGTTGAGTTGGGAACGATGGAAAAGTGGGTACAATTTTTTGCCGAGACAATGGGTTTTGAATTGTTAGTTCATTTCGACGATCAAACTATTGCCACAGAATACTCTGCCTTGATGTCTAAGGTGATGCAAGACGGAAAAGGCAGCATTAAACTACCGATTAATGAGCCAGCCCAAGGCAAAGGTAAGTCTCAAATTCAAGAATACTTGGATTATAACGGCGGTGCTGGAATTCAACACGTAGCTTTCGCAACCAACGATATTATTCAAACGGTATCTCAACTTAGAAATTCAGGGGTAGAGTTTTTGGCCGTACCCCCAACTTATTACGAAAACATTGACAAAAGAGTAGGCAAAATCGATGAACGAATTGAGAAACTGGCAGAGTTGGGAATTTTGGTAGACCGCGATAGCGAAGGTTATTTGCTTCAGATTTTTACCCAACCAGTAGAAGACCGACCAACACTATTTTTTGAAGTAATTCAACGCTGTGGTTCTCAGGGATTTGGGGAAGGCAACTTTAAGGCTTTATTTGAAGCCATTGAGCGCGAGCAAGTACGAAGAGGCAATCTCTAGGAATGTGGAGTCAAAATTATGAGTTACTATTACAAACTGGGCAGCATTCCTCACAAACGTCACACTCAATTTCGTCAGCCAGACGGTTCTTTATATCACGAAGAACTAATCGGAACTCTGGGTTTTTCAGGGGTTCAATCTTTACTTTATCACCTGCGTCCACCTACCCAAATCCAACGAATTGTTTGGAAACAACCAACAGAAATCATCTATGAAGAATCAGCACCTTTGTATCCTCGTCATCTGCGCACCAACACTGTATCACAAAGAGGAGATGCGATTTGCGAAGCAGGCGCGGACGCGATCGCGTCTCGTGTTCCACTTCTAGGCAATGCAGATCTTTGTATCTCAATTGCTCGACCAAGCGAACCGATGCAGTATTGGTATCGTTTTGCTCATGGGGATGAAATTCTGTTCATTCATGATGGTAGTGGCATCTTAGAAAGTCAGTTTGGCATCCTTCACTATCAGCCAGGTGATTATTTGGTAATTCCCACAGGCATTCTTTGGCGCATTTTACCCGATGCAGATGTCGAACAACGAATGCTAGTGCTGGAAACATGGGGACATATTCAACCTCCCCGACGCTATCTCAACGAGTACGGACAATTTTTGGAAACATCTCCCTATTGCGAACGAGATCTTCGTCCACCAGAAAAGCTAATTACCTATGACGAGCGAGGAGAATTTGAGGTTCGCGTTAAAGCCAGAGGTGGGATAACTAGTTACCTCTATCAACATCATCCCCTAGATATTGTGGGCTGGGATGGACATCTTTGGCCTTTTGCTCTCAATATTGAGGATTTTGAACCGATTACAGGACGAATTCACCAGCCTCCGCCAGTACATCAAACCTTTGCAGGTTCTGGCTTTGTGATTTGTTCGTTTGTCCCGCGTTTATTTGATTATCATCCTTTAGCTATTCCTGCTCCTTATAACCATGCCAACGTCGATTCAGATGAAGTAATTTACTACGTTGAGGGCAATTTTATGTCTCGTCTAGGTACTGAGCGAAGCTCGATTACTTTTCATCCTAGTGGTATACCTCACGGGCCTCATCCAGGAAAATATCAAGGATCGATTGGAAAGGAACGAACCGATGAAGTTGCGGTGATGATCGATACTTTTCGACCACTTAAGTTGACCACGCAAGGATTGCTTTTTGAGGACAAAGACTATCCCTATAGCTGGAGTGAGCCGATCAATATCTAGTTGACTGGTTGAGGTAAAGGCAGATGGCAGGAGGCAAGAGGCAAGTTAAATGTGGATGAGCTTAATTGTTAAATCGGGAGCAACTTTAGAATGATTATTCAAACTCTAACAAAAACTTCAGGTAATTTAACCGTTTCGACGCGGATACAGGAACGTTTAGGTCGAGGAGAATTAACTCAGAAACAGGTAGAAGAATTTCAAAATTTTCTTGCTGAGGTTGATCGCCGTTTATTGCATCATCGTATCATTATCGATAATAGATATACTAAATGGTTCAGTCGGGGTAAGGCAACAGACGCACAATTAAGACACTTTATTCGACAATTTTCTGTCTTTTCCAATCAATTTCTGGTAGCAGCCTTACTCAAAACAATTAACGCGCCTACTCTGCAACAATCGCGGTCTAGTCGAGAAATTTTACTCAACGAACTAGGAGTAATTTACCGCAATCCCAAACCACAGATGAACAGTTCCACTTCTTTAAGCGAGGAGAAAAAAGACCGCGAAGGTGACCCCGAACTAGTCAGCACTGAAGGAACAGTAGATGGAGGTATTTGTCGTTTTCGTGCTGCTCATTTTGAATGGTTATTGGGAGTAGCTGAAGGACTAGGACTAAGTTTTGCAGAGATTGGTAAACGCAAACATGGCAGACCAACAACTTTACATTTCTGCGATCAATTAATCCGCCTTTACGGTAGCGACGATCCGCAGATTGCTCAAGGAGCTAGTTTTGCAGTTGAAAATTGGGCAGCAGCAGGTTTTTGGCAACAACTAGAAGATGGTTTATCCGCGATCGCACAAACTAGGCACCCAGAGCTGCGTTTAGCCTTTTTTACTTGGCACAACCGCGTCGAAGCACAGCACGCAGGACATACGTTGGAGGAACTGGAGGAAGTTTACTTTCAACCAAATTTTGATCAAGAAAAGTTTTTCCAAGGAGGGCAAGAAATTCTCAAAGCGATCGCTGTTTTTTGGGATGGTTTGAGGAGCGACCGCTCTTACTGTTTCTAGTGCAAGAAGGCAGAAGATTAACCTCTTGATGACAAGGTTTTCTCGTTAAATTGACTGGCTAGTGATTTCTACCTGCACTAAATAAATTCTGGAAGATGGATGGATACTATTGTGGCAAAAACAATTTTAGTAACTGGGGCGACAGGTCAAATTGGTAGTGATCTGGTTAAGGAGTTGAGTAAACAAGATAAAAATACTCAAATTATTGCCAGTAGTCGGCAAGCAAATTCTAATCTAGAAAATGAATCACTTGTCTATCAAGTTTTAGATGTAACAGATAGTCAGCGACTTCAAGAAATTATTAAATGGTATGGGGTGGATACTATCTACCATCTAGCAGGAATTTTATCTGCCAAGGGAGAACGCGATCGCGAGTTATGCTGGAATGTTAATATTAATGGACTTAAAAACATACTCGAAGCAGCCCGAACCTATCACCTGAAAGTTTTTTCCCCTAGTTCTATTGCTGTATTTGGAACGAATACTCCTAAATTTAAAACACCCCAAATAACCATTAAAGAACCTTCCACAATCTACGGTATTACCAAGGTGACGGGGGAATTACTCTGTCAATATTACGCTCATCAATTCGGGGTCGATGTCCGTAGTCTCCGTTTACCAGGAATTATCAGTTATAACACTCCTCCAGGAGGAGGTACGACTGATTTTGCTGTAGAAATATTTTATCGAGCAATGACACAAGGTAGCTATACCTGCTTTGTTCGTCCAGAAACACGCTTGCCCATGATGTATATGCTAGATGCCATTAAAGCCATCCTGGAATTGATGCAAGCAAAATCGACAGCGATAAAAATACGTTCCAGCTACAACATTACTGCGGTAAGCTTCTCGGCAGCAGAACTAGTTGCCGAAATTCAAAAACATCTCCCCGATTTTACTTGCGACTATCAGCCCGATTTTCGTCAGGCGATCGCGGATTCTTGGCCTTCAGTAATCGACGATTCCCAGGCACGAATTGATTGGGGCTGGCAGCATAGCTACGATCTGCCTGCTATTGTTGCCGATATGCTTGGACATCTTTCTCTTAAGCTAGGGAAGGTCAAAGTAAAAAGTAAGAATTAAAAGGGCAGAAGCAGAGGTTGAATATGCAATTTAAATGAACAACAGCTTATCCTTTATTACTTATTACCTATTACCTATTACCTATCACTTAATTATTTATTACCTAATTATTTGGACATTTAACTTATGTTTGCCACCGCCACCGATATTTTTCAATCAAATCTCGATGAGATCCGCCAATCAGGACTTTATAAAGAAGAGCGGATGCTGATTTCTCCCCAAAATGTCAAGATTTTAGTTCAAGAAGGTCGAGAAGTACTAAATTTTTGTGCCAATAACTATTTGGGACTGGCGAACCATCCCGAAGTAATTGCTGCTGCTCAAGAAGGTTTAAATAAATATGGTTTCGGCTTATCATCGGTGCGTTTTATCTGTGGCACGCAAACCATTCATAAGGAATTAGAGGGTAAGATTTCGGCGTTTCTTGGTACGGACGATACAATTTTGTATAGTTCCTGTTTCGATGCTAACACTGGACTTTTTGAAACCCTTTTAGATGCTGATTGTGCAGTGTTGAGCGATTCCCTAAATCATGCCAGTATTATTGATGGCATTCGTCTGTGTAAAGCCAAGCGGTATCGTTTTGCTCATAGTAATCTGGAAGAACTAGAGCAAGGACTACAACAGGCACATTCTGCCAAAATTCGCCTGATTGCTACCGATGGTGTTTTTAGTATGGATGGCGAGATTGCTCAACTGAAGCAAATCTGCGATCTTGCTGATCAATACAACGCCCTAGTGATGGTCGATGATAGTCATGGCACAGGCATTTTAGGTGAAACAGGACGAGGTTCGATTGAGCATTGCGGAGTGATGGGAAGAATAGACCTTATTACCAGTACCTTGGGAAAAGCTTTAGGGGGTGCTACAGGAGGTTTTACTAGCGGACGGAAAGAGATGATTGAGCTATTCAGACAGCGATCGCGACCCTATTTATTTTCTAACTCTGTCGCCCCGATGGTTGTCTATACCACCCTGAAAGTGTTGGATTTGTTAAGCCAAACTAATGATTTACGCGCACCGCGAAGCGGATCCCTTCGGGATCGCTTGATGGAAAATACGCGCTATTTCCGTCAACATATGACTGATTGTGGTTTTAAGATTGCACCTGGCATTCATCCCATCGTGCCGATTATGCTTTATGACGCACAATTAGCTCAGTATCTGGCAAGGGATTTATTAAATGAGGGTATTTATGTAATTGGCTTTAGTTATCCCGTTGTTCCTTTAGGAGAAGCTCGCATTCGTGTCCAAATTTCTGCTGCCCATACAAAAGAGCATCTTGATCGCTGTATCGATGCCTTTGTCCGTGTTGGTAAACAATATGGGGCAATCTAAGATCGTATCCTGTTGAATAGTCATGTTATCGGTGGGAGAAGGCAGAAGGGAAAATAAAGGCCTGAACAATAGAAGTTTATTACTACTAATTAGACGGATATGAACATCAAGCTTGCTACTTTTAGACCGCCAAACTTAGAAAACATTCGCCAGGCAGCTAAGACGATCTTGGCGCAAGCGTCTGATACTCCCTGTCGTTATTCGCGACATTTATCAGAAATGGCAAAAGCAACAGTAATTCTTAAAATGGAAAACCTACAATTTACAGGTTCTTTTAAAGATCGGGGTGCTTTAGTAAAACTACTTTCCTTAACTGCTGCACAAAGGAAGCAGGGAATTATCGCGATGTCGGCAGGCAATCATGCCCAGGCAGTTGCTCATCAAGCTCAACGTTTAAACATTCCCGCCGTGATAGTCATGCCTTGTTTTACACCTAATATCAAAGTAGAAAGAACTCGCTCCTTTGGGGCAGAAGTAATTTTTCATGGTGAAACTTTAGATGATGCCATCATTTTAGGTAAACAGATTGCTCAGGAGAAGAACTTAAACATCGTCCATCCCTATGACGACGAACAGATTATTGCTGGACAAGGAACGATCGCTTTAGAAATGCTTACCTCTCATCCCGATCTAGAAGTTCTGTTAATTCCCGTAGGCGGTGGTGGTTTAATTGCAGGTAATGCGATCGCAGCAAAAAGCCTTTGTCCTCAGATCAAGATTGTGGGCATACAAACTCAACGCTTTCCTTCGATGCTACAAGCTTTACAAGGCGAACCGATTATCTGCGGTAGCTCGACTATTGCGGAAGGAATTGCCGTTAAAACCCCAGGAAAACTAACCCTATCAATTATCCGCGAGTTAGTCGATGAGATTCTGCTGGTAGACGAAGATGAAATTGAAGAAGCGGTGCGATTACTCTTGGAAATGGAGAAAACAGTTGTCGAAGGAGCAGGTGCAGCAGGATTGGCAGCTTTAATTAAATATAGTGAGAGGTTCGTCGGGCAGAAGGTGGGCATCATTCTCAGTGGTGGTAACATTGACTTGCCTATCCTTGCAGAGATTGTACAACGCAGCATGGTTCGTTCTAATCAACTAGTACGACTGGAAGTTGAAATTAGGGATGTGCCTGGTGCTTTAGCAGAAGTGGCTAGGTTGATTGGTGAAACTAAAGCCAACATTATCGAAGTGCGCCATCAAAGGGAATTTAGCTGTCTACCATTACACTCAGCAGAGTTGGAATTAGTAATGATGACGCGAGGAGTTGCTCATTTACAGCAAATTATTGAAGTACTAACCAAAGCAGGATACAAGACTCGTCTACAATCGATCTGTGGAACAAGGGGCGATCGCGCTTCTACTCTTAAGTTTGATTAATAAGCGATCGCGTACGTGCCTCGGCTTTGGTGAGACCGCTTTGCTCAAAATGCTAGGAAACCATCTTTTTTATGATTATTTATCATAATTAAATATTTTTCTTTGAACCACTAAAAATGATATTTATCAAAGTATTCCAGACGCGGAAATTTTGATGATTAAATTAGATGCTATAAAAATATTGAAAGATAAAAAAAATTTATACTTCCTTTAACTTAAACAGGCGAGCATCATTTTTATAAGATTAAAGACTAAATGTAAATATAATCAAAATACAACCTTATTAGCTCGATCCCTTTTTATAATTTATTAATTTTTCCTGGTATTAATTAGTACTATGGGATTAATTATTCGCTATAATAGTAATGACTTGAGAATTACAATTTAACGATTATTACTAAAAGTAATAGTTTTTTTAGTAACTAAATAAAAAGCTTGTTATAGGCTCAATACCTAATTAGAGATTAGTTTTAAAACAGGCTATTCAAGAGCTTTTGCACAATGCAGAGGTGAAATTATGGACGCATCAGAAGAACAAGGACTCAGCTTAGAGCAACAATTTAAATTAGAAGTTTTAAAAAAAGAAATCGACGGACTAAACAAAGAACAGGCGAGAGAATATTTGCTACAAATATTTAGGCAAATGATGTTGCATGAGAATTTATGTAGAGAAATGCTCAAGCAGTGCTACCTGTAGTGAAAGCATCTCATTTTAGAAGAAAAATTGAAGCAAAAGCAAAGCATAACGCTGGGTTAAATCTTTTAGAAGGTTGATAGCCATGGCAAAGCACATATCGCTCGATCAGATCGTCAAATGTGGGGTGAACCAAACAATAGCCACCGCGATCCTACCACAAATTAATCAGTGGCTTATTTCTTTACCAGCGGTGGAATGCTGGCAAAATATCAGCCAAACAATACTCAAACCTCAGCATCCTTTTGCCTTACACCAACTTCTTTATGAGACTGTCTTCTGTGACTGGAACACTAGTCAAGGCAATCCTCCAGCTTGGTTTCCTTCTAAGGAAGAAATTGCAGCTACCAATATTGCTGCCTTGATCATGAAACTCAAAATAGCTTCTTACTCAGAACTTCATAATTGGTCGAGTAAAAATCGTGCTGAGTTTTGGGAAGTGATGATTGAACGACTAAATATTTGTTTTAGGGAAAAATATACTCAAATTGTCGATTTTTCTCAAGGGATAGAATCACCTCAATGGTTAGTAGGTGCGCGTCTGAATATTGTCGAAAGCTGTTTTCAAGCACCTAGAGATGACACTGCCATTATCTTTCAAAAGGAAGGAGACTCTTTATCTACTCTTACTTATGAAGAACTTGAAACTCTCACCAATCGAGTTGCCAATAGTTTGAGAGACAATGGCTTTGTTCCTGGTGATGCTATCGCGATTGCTATGCCCATGACTGCTGAATCTGTTGCTATTTACTTGGGTATTATTAAAGCTGGTTGCGTGGTAGTCTCCATTGCTGATAGTTTGGCTGCTGAGGCAATTGCCACTCGTCTGCATCTATCTAAAGCCAAAGCAATCTTTACCCAAGACTATATTTTACGTGCTGGTAAACAGTTGCCCCTCTACTCCAAAATAATCGAAGCAGATGCGCCTCAAGCGATCGCAGTCAAAACAAATTCATCTTTATCGGTTAAATTGCGTCAACAAGATTTATTTTGGACTGATTTTCTGACTTATAAAGATCAATTCACTGCTTTTTCGGCTCATCCTCACGCTCATACTAATATTCTGTTTTCTTCGGGTACTACAGGAGAGCCTAAAGCTATTCCCTGGAATCAGACTACGCCAATCAAGTGTGCTGTAGACGGACATCTACATCATGATATTCATCCACGAGATGTAGTAGCCTGGCCGACTAACTTAGGCTGGATGATGGGGCCGTGGCTAATCTACGCTAGCCTGATCAACCAAGCAACTATAGCTCTCTACTATGATGTCCCAACTAAGAGAGGATTTGGTCAGTTTGTCCAAGATGCACGGGTAAATATGTTGGGGGTAGTACCTAGTTTAGTAAATAGCTGGAAAGTAACTGACTGTATGCAAGGATTGGATTGGAGTGCGATCAAAGCCTTCAGTTCTACAGGGGAATGTTCTACGCCCCAAGATATGCTCTTTTTAATGTCTCTAGCTGGATACAAACCAATTATTGAATATTGCGGTGGTACGGAAATTGGTGGTGGCTATCTGACTGGTACGCTAGTACAACCATGCACTCCTTCGATCTTTACTACTCCTGCTTTGGGTTTAGACTTGGCTATCTTTGATGAAAATGGTCAACCTGCCGACAAAGGAGAAGTATTTATTATTCCCCCTTCAATAGGACTTTCTACCGAATTATTAAATCAAGATCACCATCAAGTCTACTTTGCTAATACTCCCTCTATTTCCCTACGCCGTCATGGCGATCGCATTGAGCGTCTGTCTAACTCTTACTATCGCGGACATGGTCGTGTTGACGATACGATGAATTTGGGTGGTATCAAGGTTAGTTCGGTAGAGATAGAACAAGTTCTTAATGCTGTAGAGGGAGTCAGCGAAACTGCTGCGATCGCGGTTGAACCTGCTCAAGGAGGCCCCAGTCAATTAGTAATCTACGCTGTAGTCACGCCTAACTTGAACACAGACAAAGAAATACTCCTGATTTCTCTACAGCAAGCAATTAAGCAACATCTCAATCCCTTATTTAAAATACACGATTTGGAGATCGTCGAGGCTTTACCCCGTACTGCTTCTAATAAACTGATGCGTCGAGTCTTACGCGATCGCTATAGAACTAATTCTGACGAAGTGAACGCAAGCCCTGTCGTTTTACGGCAGGGTACTGTTCATCAGAAAAATTTCAATAAAATGTATGTTTGAAGTCTATATTGTTTCAGCAGTTCGCACTCCCATCGGTCGGTTTGGTGGTGTGTTGGCGAATCTATCTCCAGTAGATTTAGGTGTTTATGTGATGCAAGCTGCCTTAAAACAAGCGGGGATATCGGGAGCAGCTTTAGACCTTTATATCTTTGGCAATGTTTTAAAAGCGGGACACGGACAATTATTGCCCCGTCAAGCTGCACTTAAGGCTGGAATTCCTAATGTTGTTAATGGCTATGCAGTCGATCTAGTCTGCTCTTCTGGTGCGATCGCCATAATTAATGCAGCTACTGCTATCCGTGCTGGCGAAGCAGATTTGGTTCTCGCTGGTGGGATGGAATCGATGTCCCAAACTGGTTTTTTTCTCTCTCACCGAGCTAGATGGGGCTACAAATTACTTTCAGATAGATCAGAACCGTTAAAAGATTTGTTACTCTACGACGGATTGACAGATGCTACTACTGGCGAAAGCATGGGACAACAAACCGAGCGGTTGGTTCTCGAATATGGTTTCAGTCGTCAAGATTTAGATGAAATGGCTCTTTGTTCTCACCAACGGGCAGCAGCAGCAACCAAGCGCGGTAGTTTTCAATCTGAGATCGTCCCAATCGAAGTTACAACTAGCAAAGGCACTCAACTAATAGAACAAGATGAAGGAGTTCGTCCAGATACAACTTTAGAACGTCTTGCTCAACTTCCTTCTGCCTTTCAAAAAAATGGAGTTCTCACTGCGGGCAATAGCAGCCAAATCTCAGACGGAGCAGCAGCCTTGATTTTAGCTAGCCAGTCGGCATTGGAACGTTACGAACTAAAACCCATTGCTAAAGTATTGGGAGGTACATGGACTGGTGGAGAAACTTGGCGTTTTCCAGAGTTGTCAATCTGGGCCGTCAAGAAACTGTTAGAAAAACTCGGCAGATCAATAACTGATTTTGATTTGTTTGAGAATAGCGAGGCATTCGCCATTAACAATTTACTTTTTACCAAAATATTTGATGTTGCTATAGATCGCCTGAATATCTATGGAGGAGCGATCGCTTTAGGGCATCCCATTGGTGCTTCTGGAGCGCGAATTGTAGTTACTTTACTCAACGCTCTTCAAAAACAACAGCTAACTTTAGGTTTAGCTTCTGTTTGTCATGGTACAGGTGGAGGCACTGCGATCGCATTTGAGCGAGTTTAATCTGACTGGTAATTTCAGGTATGGTCAATTGCTGTTACATGATTATGATTCATTTGACTTAAAAATCAGAATAACTTTTACCTAATCAATAGAGGTCATTATTATGCAAAAGTCGTTAACAAACAAAAGATTTAATTGTCTTACAGATTATGCTTTGGAAACAATTAATGCTATCAATCTAGATAGACTAACTTATTTCTTTGGCAATCTATTAAGTGATCCTTATCTAAAAGAAAAATATCGTTTTAGGCGTTTATCTCGTTTCCAAATAGTTGACAATAAAATAATTAAATTACCCCATAACTATCTATTTCAGAGTAAAAAATATAATCCTTTACTGGGAGATATCATTAGAGAATATCCCGAAATAGAAGACGAACTAATCAAACTAAAGGATTTTGCCAAAATTGTTTTAGAATTTTCTGAATTTTGTCAGCTTTGCTCAGACTCTAATGAAATTGCAGTTCATCAGATTAGAACGACAACATCTGCTTGGCAAACAGGTCAACCTGCTCCTGAAGGAATTCATCGAGATGGAGTAGATTTAGTAGGTATTTTCTGCGTTAATCGACACCAGATTGAAGGAGGAATTACATCTCTTTACCGCTCTAAAAACGATCCACCCGTGCTTTCTAAAATTCTCAATCCTGGAGAGTTTTTAATCTTTAACGACGAGCAATTTTTCCACTACACATCGGCAATTACGGCTCTACGTTCCCAATTAGGAATTAGAGATGTATTTGTGCTTACTTGCCCTGGATTGCTACCTCCTGCTAATTAATTACAGCAGTTTTCAATTAGGTAAAAATCGCTTTGAAGTTCAAAGTTCATTTGCAATTAATAGTAATAAGCTCGTTGAGATCTAGGAAGGTAATTTAAATACAAAGTATTTTACAGGAGTCAGCTATGGTTGGTTTAGACCTTAAAAAGATACGCGCTCAGTTTCCAGCACTCGACCAAGAAATTAACGGCGAACCTGTAATTTTTTTTGATGGCCCTGGTGGTACTCAAGTACCTGATTCGGTAATGAAGGCGATGAGCGACTATCTTCGAGTATCTAACGCCAATGCCCACGGAGAGTTTGCTACTAGTAGACGAACTGATGAACTAATCGATTCTGCTCGTTTAGCTATGGCAGATTTCTTGGGGTGTAGTCCCGATGAGATTGTCTTTGGTGCAAATATGACCACGCTGACTTTCAGTTTGAGTAGAGCGATCGCACGGGAATTAAAACCAGGGGATGAAATTATTGTGACGCAACTGGATCATTATGCCAATGTTTCTCCCTGGCTAGCTTTAGAAGAACAAGGGGTAGTTATTCGGACTGTCAATCTTAATGTTGAAGACTGCACCTTAGATTTAACTGACTTGAAACAAAAAGTTAATGAACGGACAAAATTGGTAGCGGTTGGTTATGCTTCTAACGCTGTCGGTACAATTAATAATGTGGCAGAAGTAGTAAAAATAGCTCATGCTGTTAATGCCCTAGTCTTTATCGATGCAGTTCATTATGCTCCTCACGGTTTAATTGATGTTAGGGAGCTTGATTGCGACTTCCTAACCTGTTCTGCCTATAAGTTTTTTGGCCCTCACGTAGGCGTTCTGTATGGCAAACGGAAACATTTTAGTCGGCTGCGCCCTTACAAAGTTAAACCCGCCCCAAAAGAAATTCCTGCTTGTTGGGAAACTGGGACTCTCAATTATGAAGGACTAGCGGGAGTAGTAGCTACAATCGACTATTTAGCCGATCTCGGTCGTCAAATTTTGCCATCGGTTGAAAATCGTCGTACTGCGATAGTTACGGCAATGACAGCAATTGCTAACTACGAACGAGAACTATGCCAACATTTAATTACAAAATTGTTACAGATTCCTGGTTTAACTTTTTATGGGATTAGCGCTCCTCAAAAATTTAATTGGCGGACTCCCACCGTTGCAATTCGATTGAGAGAACAAACTCCCTATGCTGTTGCTAAGGCGTTGGGCGATCGCGGTATTTTTACTTGGCATGGCAATTTTTATGCCCTTGGACTTACCGAGCGTTTGGGCATTGAGTCGAGTGGTGGATTGCTTCGGATCGGTTTGGTTCATTACAACAGCATTGCAGAGATTGATCGTTTGTTAACAGCATTGCTTGAGATTGCAGCTTTACCTACGGTTTAAATATAGAAGTTGATTCCTCATGTTCTCATCCTTAAAAGCACTTCTTGGAACGATTGTAGACTACGCTGGACTTTTCCCCCCAGCCAAACTTACACTGAGAGACGCGATCGCTCTTTACGCTCGATACCTTCAAACTTCTGATCAATGGATGTTAGGTCGCTTTGTTCTGCCACTATCTCAATTGCAAGACTTGGAAAAACTTGTAACAGATGTAAATACTATAGTTAATCATTGGTTACTCAGTGTGATTCTGTCTGAAAATTGGGAATTAGAACTGAAGCAAATTCAAGCTTTTAATTACAGAAATAAAATCCAAATCGCATCTGTAGAATTTCCAATACTTTCACCTGAAGAAATAAGTAGAGCCATATTCCTTATTCCTAATGAAATTGAATCATTTTTTGAAATTCCTTTATCCGAAAATTTAGAGACATATTTATCTGTGTTAAAGGGAACAAAAGCATCGGCTAAAATTCGTACAGGAGGACTCAATGTCAAAGCTTTTCCCTCAGTAGAGCAACTATGTCGATTCATTTTTGCCAGCGCAGAAGTTCAAGTTCCTTTTAAAGCAACTGCGGGACTGCATCATGCCTTACCAGGAAAATATCCCGTCAGCTATGAACCCGATAGTCTTTCTGTTGCCATGCAGGGTTTTATTAATGTTACGCTCTTAGCAGCGTTAGTCTATTGGCAAAAAATAACTCAGCAAGAAGCAGTACTAGTGCTGCAAGAATCATCCAGCGAAAGTTTTCAATTTCAGGAAGATCATATTACTTGGAATGACAAACAACTAACCACTTCAGAAATAAAACAAAGTCGTCAACTTTTTTACCGTTCCTTTGGTTCCTGTTCCTTTCAAGAGCCTTTAGATGAGCTTGAGTCGTTATCTCTAACCTAAAGCTAATGAATCGTTCAATTAATCACACTCACGATCCTAATTTACGCAGTTGGGTAGAATCAGCCAATCAAACAAAAACTGATTTTCCCATTCAAAATTTGCCCTTTGGCATATTTCGACCTCGAAATACAATTGAAAAGCCCCATATTGGTATAGCAATTGGTGAGCAAATTCTCGATTTATTTGTATGCCGTGAAGTTGGACTTCTTCAAGGACTGCCCGAACGTTTACAAGAAGTTTGTCTGGAATCAAACTTGAATGAATTAATGGCTCTGGGAAATTGGGCAACATCAGCATTACGCGATCGCTTGAGTTTACTGCTACGATTAAATGGATCAAACCCACCTTTAGATCAGAAAATACTTCTACCTATGACTTCGGCAGAGTTACTATTACCTGCCCAAATTGGTGACTACACTGACTTCTACGCCTCTATTTTTCACGCCACTAATGTAGGCAAACTATTCCGTCCCGACCATCCCTTACTACCAAACTACAAATATGTTCCAATTGCTTATCATGGACGTGCTTCTTCGATTATTGTAAGTGGCACGACGATCAAACGACCCCAAGGTCAGCAGAAAAGTCCCGAGGAATCAACTCCTATTTTTGCACCTTCTCAACTTCTAGATTATGAAATGGAAGTTGGTTTTTTTGTTGGTTCTGGCAATAAATTAGGACAACCTATTACTATTGACAAGGCAGAAGAACATATTTTCGGACTTTGCTTACTCAACGATTGGTCAGCACGAGACATTCAAGCTTGGGAGTATCAACCTCTTGGGCCTTTTTTAGGCAAAAGTTTTGCGACTACAATTTCTCCTTGGGTAGTAACTTTAGAAGCTTTAGCTCCTTTTCGCTGTCCTGCTTTTTCTCGTCCTGAAGGAGATCCCTCGCCTTTGTCCTATTTATATTCACAACTGGATCATCAACTGGGTGGAATTAATCTCACGGTTGAGTTATTGTTGAGTTCCGCACAGATGCGCGCTCAAAAAATGAAGCCATTGCGTTTAAGTCGAGCTTCCTTTGGGCAAATGTACTGGACGATCGCTCAGATGCTGACCCACCACACTAGTAATGGCTGCAATCTTCGCTCGGGAGATCTGTTAGCTAGTGGCACTATTTCGGGTGCTGAAGAAGGCTCTCAAGGCTCTCTGCTCGAAATTACTCGACTTGGTTCTCAGCCTATTGAACTGCCTACTGGGGAGGTGCGGTCTTTCCTCGCTGATGGGGATGAAGTGATTTTGCATGGATATTGCGAGCAAAAAGGCTCTGCCAGAATCGGTTTTGGTAAATGTAGGGGTATGGTTTCATCTCGTCTGACGGATCAAGTTTAAGCCTTCTTAATTGATCGTTATCAATAGATTATATATACGCGATCGCTCATTTAAAATAGCACGATATACCAATCCTTGAATAACCAACTCTAAGAACTGGAGACACAGGAAAGCTTACTTCTATTTATATTCGCGATCGCGATCACAATTTGATTGAGTTATTATTTACAACTAAATTCGCCGATTGTGACTTTTAACTCTTCAAAATTAGGGTTCAGTACGATCTAAAGCTGTCGTTAATTCTTGCATGATGCCATCGATCGCTACTTCAATGCGTCGCCATTCTGGAATCAAAGGCGCTCCAAAGGGATATTGATGAAAATCGTCAAAAGCCGTATCGAGAGCATTGGCAAAAGTTTCCACCGCAGTTAATTCAAGATGTAAATCGTAGGCATTTAAGTCATGCATTTCTGCAAAAGCTTCATATACTCCAACTACACCACGAGCATGATTCAAATAAGTCAATTTTAGAGTCCGAAAAAATTCTCGACTGAGTATTATTCCCTGAGAAGAAATTTGAGCGAAGAAAGTCCGAGCAATATCACCAACCATTTTCTGGAGTCCCAGTTGAGAACCACTACCTATTTCTTGGTGTTTATGGTCATAACGATTAGTTAACTCTACTTGACAGATGCGGGGTACTCGAATCAGACGATAAACTTCTGAGAGTATTCCTACTTCGATACCCCAGTCAGAAGGAAATTGCATTTCCCGAGCAATACTAGTAAACATGGCAAATTCTCCTGCTAGAGGATAGCGAAAATCTGACATATATTCGAGAAAATCTAAATTGCCCAAAATCTCCCGCAGAGAACGAACAAAAGGAAAATAAAACAGACGCACGACTCGACCGTAAAGGCGATCGCCATAACGAGCATAAAATCCTTTAGCAAATTGATAACGAAGATGTACGACCGAATAAAGCAGACGTACCATAAAAAGACGATCATAAGTTAGGATGTCCGCATCGTGAAAAGCCAGAACAGCTACTTCTTCCTTAGCGAGAATATATCCTAAGGCAGTCCACACCGCTCGACCTTTACCGCGAGGTCCTAACGGAAGTAGCTCATCAATTTGTTTAATTACTTGTTGTACTTCAGGATTATCATTCCAGAGTAAGCGTCCTTTATCTCCTAAAAGAGCGACAATTTCTTTAGCTCGATGAAAATCTTCTGCATTTGCCCGATCTAGACTGATGTAAACTTTTTGAATAAATTGCATTTGCGATAACTCTTCGATGATATGAGCCATTGCAGAACTGGCTAAATCACTAAAAAGAGCAGGAATAAGAACTCCGATTGGAATACGAGTAGATGCTTGTAAGAGACGTTCTTCCATGGCAACTAGTGTCTCTTTTTGTAAAAGCGTAAAGGTGGGAACGTAATTGATATGAAAATCGGGCATATTCTGTTGTTAGTGAAGTAAAAATTAGTTTTTAGAGCTAGGTGGCGATCGCTTTTCTGGAAGCAACAAGCACTATAGATTTGGCAATCCTTTACGCATGAACCCTCCAGAATTGTGAGAAAGATCGAATAGTTAACGGCTTAGATTTTTGTTGTAATTAAACACAATCAAACTGAAAGAAAGATTGCACTTGCCAAAATTGAGCAAAACTAAAAAGCAAAAAACTTATACCAATTATCACGCATTCGCTGGATTCATTTACCAATTAATAATTATTAAAATTAAATCTCGAATAACTTGAGATGTTTAGCTTTTGACTTTTAACTTCACACTAAGTCTCTTGATTAATGCATAAGAAATAGTATAAGCAGTATTGTTTCCATAACACTATCATCTAAATTAATTATTTTTGTCATGCTAATTTAAACCATTTGCCATCTTATCTCTTGACCTGCCCATAAGGGAACGAGTCCAGATTCAGGAAATGGAACTTCATCGGGAATACGCCAGGTTGTTTTGGTCAAAGCAATCTGTTCGCTATTGCGGGGGAGTTGATAAAAATCTGCTCCATAGAAACTGGCAAAAGCTTCAAGTTTATCGAGAGAATTAGCACTCTCAAAAGCTTCTGCGTATAACTCCATGGCGTGGAGGGCTGAATAACAACCCGCACAGCCACAGGAACTTTCTTTGCTATTGCGGGGATGGGGTGCGCTATCAGTGCCTAGAAAAAACTTGGGATTGCCAGATGTTGCTGCTTGCAAAAGTGCCAGGCGATGCTCTTCTCGTTTCAAAATTGGTAAACAATAAAAATGGGGGCGAATGCCACCTTGGAAGATAACGTTACGGCTAAACAATAGATGTTGAGGCGTGATGGTTGCAGCAATATTGTTAGTCGCTAGGACAAACTGCACAGCATCGGCGGTGGTAATGTGTTCGAGTACCACCCGCAGGTTGGGAAATCGCTCCTTAAGAGGGATCAAATGTTTTTCGATAAACACCTTCTCGCGGTCAAATATATCCACATCTCGGTCTGTCACTTCCCCGTGCAGTAATAAAGGTATGTCTACCTGTTCCATCATTTCAAAAACGCGATCGCATTTCCGAATGTCCGTCACACCGAAGTCTGAATTGGTGGTTGCACCCGCAGGATAGTATTTTACCGCTTTGACAAACTGGGATGCTTTGGCTGCGATAATTTCTTCGGGGCTGGTATTGTCGGTGAGGTAGAGGGTCATCAGTGGCTCAAACTGTTTGCCAGCGGGAATTGCTGCCATAATGCGACCGCGATAAGCAGCAGCATCAGCTACCGAGCGTACTGGAGGCTTTAAATTCGGCATGATGATGGCGCGGGCAAACTGACGTACTGTATGGGGCAGAACTGCTTTCAGTGCCTCGCCGTCCCGTAGATGCAGATGCCAGTCGTCGGGTCTGGTTAAAGTAAGATTTTGCATTTTTCTATCATAAAACACCTAGAGATAGGACGCTGGCATGAAGAGTTTAAATTTTTTCAGGGGCTTAGATGGTAATGATTACAATCTTTACTGTAAAAATTTTTAGGTACATAGACAGTAAAGTAACGCTAATGATTTAAATAAGAGGCAATCGTCGAGCTAGGAGATACGCTGTCGTAAGAATAAAGAAACCATTACCTGCCTCAACATAGCAAATCCTACAAAACTTTCATGTCTTGGTTCACGAACAAAGAGTAAAGGTAAGAGCGCGATTATTCGCAAGCAAGAAGAAAGGATAAATAATCCAGGTAGACCGCCAATGTAAGCAGTCTGAGCTAAAATACCACCTGTTGTAGCACCTAGTGCGCCACTCAATCCACCAAGAGCAGCAGCGATCGCAAAATAACTCGAAGGTTTATGAACAGGTGCAATTGCCATTTGTAGATTGTTGTTACAAAGATCGATCGCTGAGACAGTTGCGCCAGTAAAAAGATAGAGCAAAGGTAACCAAAATCTTGTCGAGAGGAACTCGCCGTCAATTCCTAACCACAACCAAGGCAAAATAGAGACTACCATTCCTATTCCAATTAAAATAGAACGGTTGCCAATGCGATCGGCTAACTTCCCCCACACTACTAGCATTAAGACGTTTGCTCCTGCCGTCAAACTGCTGTAAAAAGTAACCCAACTAAGAGCCAAACCTAGATCTTTAAGTAGATAGATATTGAAAAAAGGTGCGCTGGAGTTAACAGCAAACATCCATAAGCTGTTAAAAACAAGAAATTTGAGAAAATTAGCGTCTTGGAAAACAGTTAAAAATGTTGGTGTTTGTAGGTCGTTCTTAATAGTATTAGTTCCTTGTTGTGGATTAACATCCGTCATCAACAATTGAAAACTCACACTAATTAATCCTGCCACTACAGCTACGGTTAAAATTAACCCATAACTTTCTACAGTACTAACTTGCCAGCGAGACACTAACAAACCCAACAATGGTACAGATAACAAATTAGTCAAATTAGCTGCACTGTTACGAAGTCCAAAATAACGACCTCGCAAACGACGAGGCACTAAAACAGCCATCCAACTAGTCCAGTTAGCAATTCCTAAAGCACCAAAAGTGTGAGCGAGAAAAACAACTACCAACGTCAACTCTATTAATCGATGCGAGCGACACCAACCTCTTTCAAAGCCGATTGTTGCCATAGCTAAAAGCAACCACAGTAATCTAGCAGGAACAAAGATACGTAAATTGTATTGACGACGACTGAGCGATCGCTCAGCCAAAATTGCTCCAAGTGGCTGCCAAAAATGAGCAAACATCGGGATGGCTGAAAGCATTCCTATCTCTAAGCTGTTAGCACCCAATTCTAATAAAAAATTGCTCAGTAAAATTTCAGCAGTGACGCAACCAAAAAAAGCAGAAAAAATGCCATCATAAGTTGAAGCTTTTAGACTGATGCGGATATCTTGTTTAGAAAGCTTTGTTGCAGCACCAACATCCATTTCCAAGGTGTTGCAGTTGTTGGAAGATACTTGAATTTCTGCGATTGCTGGATACTCCGAACTAAAATACAGCTAAAATTTAACTCAAACAAAATCTTTCCCATGTTTGTGCATACAAATATTAATCGAGCATTTTTTCAATAAGAGCGATCTCTTTAATTAAGTTGATTGAAAATAATTATAAGTTCACCGATACTTCATTCAAAGAGTAAGAGAAAATAATTTAGAGCCTTTTTAGCCATTTGAGCGTAATGAATGTTTATTCTATTTTGAGTCAGACTCAACGACTACGGATTAGTGACGGAGCGATCGCCAAACTTTTCGATGGTTGCTCTTCAGCAAATCGTTTACTCATACTTATTTGGTCACAATTAGGAGATTTTGACAGCCTAGAATATGCTTGGTGGCTAAAACGAGAGTCGCAACAAATTCAAGCGCAGGGAATAACAATTAGAGCGATTGGCATTGGCGATCGCCACGCTGGTCAAAAATTTTGTGAATATACTGGATTTCCCCAGGAATGGTTATTTGTCGATCCCAAAGCAGAGATACATCAACAACTGAACCTTTATCAAGGTTTATCTGTTAAACTTCCTTTTTTTTCAAGAGGACAAAATACTTGGCTTTCTCTAATGTTAATGTGTGCTGGCATTGGAAGTCCTGGCACTTTATCCGAAGTTTTTCGTGGTTATAAGGGAGATAAAAAAGCACCTCAATTAATTGGTGATGATGAGATTGTGCGTGCCAAACCCTTACCACCAATAAAAGGTTCATTTTTTAAATTAGCAGGTGGAAGTGGTTTTCAGCGTCCATTTGAACTGGCAACTCTACGATTGCGAAATATGACAGAAGTTTTGGGTAACTTCTCAATCTACGTTCCTCAGTCGGCTTATTTGACTCAACGGGGAGGAACTTTTCTGTTTGATCGAGATGGAAATTTATTATATGAATATCGCGATCGCGGTATTCTGGGTTTTGCAGAAAATATGAGCCTTCCCTTATCTTTTTTAAATGATCAATAATTCATGATTACTGAAGCTCAAACTATTTTTGAAGAATATGATTTAATTCCAATTAACAGTCAACCATGAAATCTATTTTATGTGGCACAAATATCATCGCCAACTTGCTTTTGCTATAGCAATTCCCATTGCAATTTTAGGTGGCTTAATGGGTTTAGGGGGTGCTGAATTTCGCTTACCAGTCTTAGCCGGTTACTTGGATTATTCTGCCCGTCAAGCAGTACCTTTAAATTTAGCGATCAGTTTGGTAACAATTGTTTTTTCCTTATTTATTCGTAGTAAAACCCTAGCATTTAATTCTCTAATACCTAATCAACCGATCTTATTGTCTTTAATTGTTGGCGCAGGAATTTCTGCTTGGTTGGGTGCAACTTGGGCAAGAAAGCTTTCTAATGAACAGTTAGAAAAAATTATTTTAGTATTTTTAGTTTCCATTGGTTTGGCTTTAATAGTCGAAGCTTTTTTACCAGAAGCTTTACCAGCAATTGTTCCAGACGTTTTATTTTTGCAGATTATATTCGGAATTATTTGTGGTTTGGCAATTGGCTTAGTTAGTAGCGTACTGGGTGTAGCAGGAGGAGAATTAATTATTCCAACTCTTATTTTTGGTTTTGGTTTAGATATTAAAACTGCAGGTACAGGAAGTCTAATTGTGAGTTTACCGACAGTAATCGTTGGCATTGTTCGCTATATTCAAAAACAAGCTTACAGCGATCGCGTTATTTTTAAAAATACTGTTATCCCAATGAGTTTAGGCTCAATGATTGGGGCAATTTTAGGAGGGATGCTAGTAGGAATAATCTCTGCCAGATTACTCAAACTTATTTTGGGCTTAATTTTAATTATTTCTGCTTTTAAAGTGTTTAATTCTCTTAGTTTTTCCGAACACCGAAGAGATTAATACTTTTTCTTGTTGGTTGGCAACTATTAGTGAAACTCAACACCGAATAACTTTGTATCTTAAATTAAATCAACCCACTCATGATTCTGAAGATTACCATATCCAAGCAGAAGTTTTTAAAGATAAATGGCTAGAATTAAAAGAACGTTCTTTGCCTTGGAAGATTCAACTTAATCCACTATGAATTATGCTGTTGCAAGAATGAAAATAATAATAGCGATCGCTATTTGAGCTAAATCAACCACTTAGGAGAAGTTAACAGAAACAATTCGCTTTTACCTAAAGGATTTTCAATCTTTGGTACATTTAAGCCCACAATACCAGCTTTTTTAACTACAATTTGTTCTTTAACAGTTCCCCATACCAACATTTCTGTCCAATTTCCTAAATCTGGCTGATGACCAACTAAAGCCAACTTACAATTTGAATTAGGCTCAGAAAACTGAGAATACCACTCTAACCACTTATTAATATCACTATCAGGTGCAAGAGATTCAAAAATTTCGATTTGATTAGTTAAACCAACTTTTTGAAAAATTTCTGCCGTTTGATGCGCTCTTATTAAGGGACTAGTTAAAATTAGGTCGAATTTCAAATTAATTGCTCGTAATTTTTCAGCTACTTGTTTAGTTTTAATCCGACCCTTTTCAATTAGTGGACGCTCGTCATCATTAGTATAAGTACCTCGTTCAGCAGCAATACCATGACGAATTAAATAAACTTCCATCTTGTTCAGTTAGCAGTTACTAATTACTAATTATGAGGGATGAATAATCAACCATTAACAATCAACAAAAATCAAACTATCCGACTAGATTTCATTTAATTAAGAAATGCTATATTTAGTCAGTTTGAATCACATCATCATCAGGATTAACCAAACGCAATAGTTTTTGTTTAATTTGAGTATCAAAAACTTCCCATTTGAGTTTAGCGTAGTCAGAATTATCATTAAAACTACCTAAAAAACCAACAGGAATTTCAAAACCTCCCGCCATGTGGCGACCACCACCAAAAAATCTGCCATAATTATCTTGACCAAACACTTCTTTAATAAATTCATCAGGATCGAGCGTAAGTTTGGTAGTTCTCAAAGAACCAATCACTACTTCAATATCATCATCTTCGTCGTGAACAATTCCATAAACTACTGCGGTGTGAATATCTTCTTCAGTCACCAAAAAATCTGCTGCTTGAGGAATGGCATCGCGGTCATCATAGCGTAAATAACCAACACCTGCGATGGAAAAATTGTTTTTGATCATCCGATTTCTCAAAGATCTTTCAATTACATCCATCACTCGACGTGAACGGGCAGATTGTAAAACAGCGTTGAGTAATTGAGAATCATAAAAACGACTTAGATAAGCAGCAGCGAGGAAATCTTCTTCTTGTGCTTGCATTAAACGGTTAGTATCCGACCTTAAACCATGCATTAACGCCGTAGCACATTTGATATGCTTGGTATTACTGGTGTTGAAGTTTAACAATCCTTCTTGTAGATATTGAGTCAGAATTGTCGCAGTTGCTCTTGTTTGCGATCGCAAATCGATAAATTCGGCAAGCAAATCTTTTTGTTTGCTGTGGTGATCAATTACTACTACCAAGGGTATTTTAGCTTGTTCGATAATCGGAAAAAGTTGGCTGTTAGTACCTTGACTATCAACTAAAACACAACCTTGATAAACCGATAAATCCTCAGCTTGAAAACTTGGTGCGGTTTTACGTTTAGCTGGTAAATTTGTCAATTTAACTAAGGCAATATTTTCTTGATGAGATAAAGTTCCAGAGTAAACAATATCGCACTGAATTTCATATTTTTCTGCAATTAATTGATAAGTCCACGCACTAGAAAGAGCATCGGGGTCAGGAAAATCTTGAATAACAATAATTTGCCGTTCTCCTCGATGTTTTTCCAAAGTTTGTTCTAATTTTTTAACAATTTGGCTTAAATCGCGGTCAGATTGTTCTTCTCGATTAAGATTTGTTCCTTCTAAAGGCAAATTAATTATTCCTGGATTTGCAGGAGTTTTTGTAATCGTAGAATTGTGATTGGAGGAAGTGTTTAATTTTGATGGCATATTAAAATTATAAGCAATTTATAAATTACCGAATAACACGGTAAATATACATTTATGTCTATCTGAGGTTTGAGTTTATCATGAACTAAACGATTGTATAGTATGGTCTTATTTCAAATTCCAATGACATATTTTTTCCATTCTTGGTTATGATTGCCTTGGGTATACTTGACAATTTCAAAATGAAGGCTACTATGGGGTCTGCGGGGTTGAGTCAGAAGAGACATATTAGCTTCTTTTGGTGTACGACTGCCTTTTTTGACATTACAACGCACACAAGCTGCTACTAAATTTTCCCAAGTATCTCCTCCACCGCGAGAACGGGGAATAACGTGATCTAAAGTTAATTGCTCATTTTTCGCCCTACAGTATTGACAAGTATGACGATCTCTTTCTAGAACGTTACGACGAGTTAAAGGAATTTCTTTATAAGGAACTCTAACATAGTAACGAAGTCGAATTACCGTCGGTAGAGGAACATCGGCATAAAGGAACCTGCCGTTATGTTCGAGTTGTTCCGCTTTGCCCTTTATAAGTAGTACAACCGCCCTGCGCCAACTAGTGATATTGAGCGGTTCGTAAGAGGCGTTTAGCACCAGAACCTTGCCCATTGTCCGAGATATGATAGTTTATCACAGATACTAGCACAGAGAACCAGATTTCGTATGCTTTCTCCTATAATCAGTTCTAGCAAAGAAAAATCATTATGTATTCAGTACTTTATGCAGAAAGCAGAAAACTGTTAATTGTTGATTGTTGATGGTTAATGGTTAATTATTCATCTCTGATAATTAGTAATTACTAATTACTAACTGATAACTGAAATACCTCTTGACCTTCTCAATTTCTAGTCTAATATTTGTGGATAAAGATTGGGTGTAGAGGAGTTAATTATTTATGCTTAGTTGGCAACCAACTACTGGGATTGAACAATTATCTTTGGTAAATCGTCAACGAGCTTGGGTAGAGATTGATTTAAAAGCTTTAGCTCATAATGTACGTCAAATTAAACAAATTATTTCTCCTGCAACAGAATTAATGGCTGTAGTCAAAGCAGATGCCTATGGACATGGTGCAGTTACTGTAGCTCAAACAGCATTAGCTCATGGTGCTTCAGTTTTAGCGATCGCGACTTTGGCAGAGGGGATCGAACTGCGTCAAGCGGGAATTAATGCGCCCATTTTAATTTTAGGGGCAATCAATACGGCTGAAGAAATTAAGGCAGTGGCAGCTTGGCAATTAGAACCAACGATTTGTAATCCTCAACAGGCTCTAATTTTTGCCGAAACTTTAGCTCGTAGTCAAAAAAATTTGGCTGTTCATCTCAAACTTGATACAGGAATGTCTCGTCTTGGTACTAACTGGCAAAGTGCAACAGAATTTGTCAGACTGGTTCAGCAACTACCTTATTTAAGTATAGCTAGTATTTACTCTCATTTAGCTACTGCTGATGAACTAGATCCTACCATCATGAAATTGCAACAACAACGATTTCAATCAGCGATCTCTCAACTGAAATTAAATCATCTAACACCCCCCTGTTTGCATTTGGCTAATTCGGCTGCTACTTTAAGCGATCGCAGTTTAGATTATGATCTTGTTAGAGTTGGTTTAGCTTTGTATGGACTTTATCCTGCTTCTCATCTACAATCTACAGTCGCTCTCAAACCAGTTTTACAACTGAAGGCGAAAATTACTCAAGTCAAACAAATTGCTGCTGGTACAGGAGTTAGTTATGGACATCATTTTGTAGCGGATCAAGATTTAACTATCGCTGTAGTCGGAATTGGTTATGCGGATGGTGTCCCTAGACATCTTTCTAATCGTTTAAAAGCGATCGTTCGTGGTCAATTGGTACGTCAAATTGGGACAATTACAATGGATCAATTAATGTTAGATGTCAGCGATTTACCTAATTTACAACCAGGCGAAATTGTTACTTTGATTGGGAAAGATGGAGATTTTGTTATTTCAGCAGATGATTGGGCAAATACTTTAAATACAATTTCCTGGGAAATTCTTTGCGGTTTCAAACATCGATTACCGAGAGTGAATATTTAATTCAGTTACCAGTTACCAATCAACTATCAAAAAAAAATAATACCAACCGATAACTCCATCTGTGTTTATCAGTGTTCATCTGTGGACAAACAATTAACCAAATCAAAGATGCAATTTGACCGCATAGCAGCTTAAAATCTAACATACACCAAATTGAGTTCCAAAACTTCTGATGAAAGCCGTTTTACCTGCCCAAATAATTTTAGAACCTCTTTTACGTCAATGGTTACTTGAAGATATTGGCAGAGGCGATCGCACTAGCGCAGGATTATTTAGCGGGGAAGTCAAGCAAGGTAAGGCGGAATGGATTGTTAAAGAAGAGGGTGTCATCGCAGGATTACCAATTGCAGCTAGAGTATTTCAATTATTAGATGAGAACGTTAATTTCGATCCGATAATAGCAGAAGGAGAATTTTGTTCGTTAGGGACAATTATTGCCAAAATTGACGGAAATCAGGAAGCTTTATTAACTGGAGAGAGAGTTGCTTTAAATTTAGCCATGCGTTTGAGTGGGATTGCGACATTAACGAGGAAATACACTGAACAAATTGCCGATTTACCCACCAAACTAGTAGATACTCGGAAAACCACTCCAGGGTTAAGAATTTTAGAAAAATATGCTACTCAAGTTGGAGGTGCGGTTAATCATCGCTTGGGATTGGATGACGCGGTGATGATCAAAGATAATCATATTCAAGCAGCAGGAGGAATTGCTAGCGCGATCGCACTTTTACGGGAGAATATACCTTATCCTTTAACAATTGAAGTGGAAACTAGCAATTTAGAGGAAGTACAAGCAGCTTTAGAACACGGTGCAGATATTATTATGTTAGATAATATGTCCCTGGAAATGATGACTCAAGCGGTTCAACTGATTCGTAATCAAAACAGTCAAATCAAAATTGAAGCATCGGGCAATATTACTTTAGCAAGAATTCGCGCTGTAGCAGAAACAGGAGTTGATTATATTTCTAGTAGTGCGCCAATCACAAGATCTTCTTGGTTAGATTTGAGTATGAGAATGATTTAGATTAGATCAAGTGATGATTTTCTAATAATTTAGTTGCCTCAGCAGCAGGTAACGGCTTACTAAACAAATAACCTTGAATGTATTCACAACCGATATTTTTAAGTAAATTTTTTATTTCTTCTGTTTCTACTCCTTCAGCTACTACAGTAAGGTTGAGTCCTTTTCCCAAAGCTATAATGGC
Organism: Stanieria cyanosphaera PCC 7437; assembly: GCF_000317575.1. Classification (NCBI taxonomy): domain Bacteria; kingdom Bacillati; phylum Cyanobacteriota; class Cyanophyceae; order Pleurocapsales; family Dermocarpellaceae; genus Stanieria; species Stanieria cyanosphaera. The sequence continues at coordinate 4,803,730 of NC_019748.1, forward strand.
ATTCACAATTGCTAAATCTTGAGAACTAGTAGTTAAATCTTTAATAAAAGAACGATCTATTTTGAGGGTATGAAAGGGAAATTGTTTGAGATATCCTAAAGAAGAATAGCCAGTACCAAAATCATCCATAGACAGAGTAATTTCTATTTTATTTAATTCTGTAAGAATGGTTTTAGCTAACTCTACATCACGCATAGTGACGCTTTCAGTAATTTCTAATTCCAGATAAAATGGTGATAATTGAGTCTGCTCAAGAATATTGATAATCGTCGTGACTAAATTGGGTTGCTGAAACTGACGCACAGATAAATTAACTGATATCTTGATCGCTAATAATCCCATTTCTTGCCAAAGTTTATTTTGAGCGCAAGCAGTTTGAAGTACCCATTCACCAATAGGAACAATTGTGCCATTTTCCTCTGCTAAAGGGATAAATATTTGAGGAGAAACAAATCCTAATTGGGGATTTTGCCACCGTAAGAGAGCCTCCATTTTGACAATCTTACCAGTCATCACATTAACTATAGGTTGGTAGAAAAGAAGCAATTCTTCTTGTTTTAAAGCAGAATGCAACAGATTTTCGATTTTTAAAAGATTATTTACTTGAGAATTAATAGTTGGATCGTAATATTGATAGTTATTTCGTCCTTGTTGTTTAGCTTGAGATAAAGCTGCATCGGCATTTTTCATTAAAGTTTCGACATTTGTACCATGTTCAGGATAGATAGCTATGCCTATACTAGTGGTTAAATGAATCTGTTTATCTTCCAAATAAAAAGGAGGTTTAAGAGTTTCTAAAATTTTTGTAGCGATCGCTTCAGGATATTTTTGACTATTAATTTTGGGTAATAGTAGCGTAAATTCATCTCCTCCCCAACGAGCAATTAGCTCCTTTTCTCTAACACAGTCTTTCAAACGATGTACTACTTTTTGTATTAACCGATCTCCTGCGGTATGACCTAAAGTATCGTTAATAACCTTAAATCGGTCTAAATCAACAAACATTACTGCCAGTCTATCGGAATTTTGTTGAGCTTTGGTAATAGCTTCAGACAGTTGACAAGTTAAGATGCTGCGCTTAGGTAATTCTGTTAAAGTATCATAAAAAGTTTTTTTAAGAGCGATCGCTTGAGATTGTTCTCGTTCAGTAACATCTCGAAAACCCCAAACAAAGCCAACAATTTCTTGTTCTAGTCGTTGAGTTTGAGAATAACATTCTAAGATTTTGCCATTGTTGAGTTGCAAAAGCTCGTGTTTTTGTGGATGAGATTGAAAGTTTTGTTTGGTTAAATCGCAAGTATAAGGTGCTACTAGTTGCTGAAAAACTCGGGTAAAAACTTCATCACTATTGTTTTCACCGATATAAGAATTAAGTTCCCAAATCTTAGCAAATTGTTGATTAAAAATAATGATTTTGCCTTGATTATCTAAAACCAAAATCCCATCATCAGTAGCTTCCAAAGTTGCTAGCAGCAGATTGAGAGATTTTCGTAGTTTTTGGTTAGTTTGTTTCAATAAAATATTTTGCTGTACTAATTGCTGTTCTTGTCCGTAGCGTCGCAAGGCTTCCTTAACGGTTAAAATCAAATCGGTTTCATCCCAAGGTTTAGCAATATAGCGATAAAGTGCTGCTGCGTTAACGATATTGCCAACAGAATCAGCCTCAGCTTGTCCAGTTAAAAGAATTTTTAAGGTTTTAGGGTAAGAAGCATGAAGTTTAATTAAAAACTCATCTCCAGACATTTCTGGCATTGTTTGATCGGAAATCACCAGAGCAATGGAAATTCCTTCAGCTTCAAGCTCTGCACACAACAAAAGTGCTTCTTGAGCGCTAGTAGCCAACTCAATGTCATAATCTTTACTAATATTGCGTTTTAGTTGTTCTTCTAGGCTGGTTAGAATAATTTCTTGATCATCAACACAGATAATCGCTGTTTTAATCATTACGTCGATACTTCTCTATATAAATCTAGTCTTGAGTTTTATTTAATCTAAGGCTGAAGTAATAATTTGATTTAATTCGGCTTCTGTCCATGGTTTGTATAAACAAGCATAAAGATTTGCTTGCTTTCTAGCTCGCTCAATAGCAATTTCATCGGCTTGTCCAGTCAGCATTACAGTTATGATGTTAGGAAAACGCTCATGCACTTGAGTCAAAAATTCATCTCCTTTAGTTTTGGGCATTAACCAATCAGAGACAATCAAAATTATATTAATGTTGTCAGCCTTTAATTCTTCGATAATCTCCCAGGCATCAGCAGCACTTTCTGCTACTTCATAAATATAGCGATCGCCAAAACTTCGTTTAAGCTGTTCTTTCAAGCTCTCAAGAATGGTTATTTCATCATCGACACAGATAATGGCAGATTCAGGCATAGTTTTGTTGGATTATTGATTAATCGTTGATTGCTCATTATTTATAGGCAACCAAATACTGAATTTAGTATGTCCTGGTTGACTTTCAACGGCAATATTACCTTGATGTTTATCAATAATTTTTTGACAAATATGTAAGCCTAAACCCGTTCCTTCTCCTGATGGCTTAGTTGTAAAAAAGGGTTCAAAGATCTTTGCTTGCGATTCTGAAGCAATACCAGAACCAGAATCAACGATTTCAATTTTGACTCCATCATTTTCTGTGGTAGTACTAATAATTAATTTGCCTTGTTCTTTCATGGCATGAATCGCATTATGAATCAAGTTGGTCCAAACCTGAATCAATTCATCAGGATAACCCCAAATATCCATGACACTTTGATAATTACGAATTACCTCAATTTTATACTTGAGTTGATTGTGATAAATCTCCAGTGCAGTTTCTAATCCTTCTGTTATTTGGATCAATTGTTTATCATCATTAACTCCAGAACGAGCATAATTTTTGAGCGCAAAAACGACTTTAGAAGCTCTTTCTACAGAAGTAAGAATAGTTTGATTGTTACTTCCCAAACGAGTCAAATTATAAGCAAGTTCCAAAATCCAATCTACTTTAGAATGTTTTAGTAGGGGCAACAATGACTCTATTTCTTCGTAAATCCCGATATCAAATAAAGTGTCGGCAATGTTGCGACAATTATCGATCTCATACTTTTGTAACTGTTGTTGTAGCTTCTTTTTTAGAGGACGTTTTTCACTAGAAGTTAAAAATGGTTTACTAACAAAAGTTTGGCTAACTAGATTAAAAAAAGTTTCCTGTTCTTGATCATTGAGTAAGTAATTAAGATGAGGAAGTTGGGTTAAAGTTTTGTCGATAGCTTTATTAGCATTATCTGCCGAAGTTTTAATCGCACCTAAAGGAGTGTTAATTTCGTGGGCTATTCCTGCTACTAATTGACCTAAAGCTGCGAGTTTTTCTTGATGAATTAATTGTTTTTGGGTTATTTTAAGTTCTTTTAAAGCTCTTTTCAGATTTTCTGTCTTTTTTTTGAGTTTATTGACAAATTCTGCTTGTTGTAGAGCTATAGCTAATTGGTTAGCAATTTGGATCATCAACTCAATTTCTGAATCTTGCCAGATACGCGTACCATTGTTTTGATATGCTCCCAGTAAACCCCAAAGTTTTTGTTTTTGAAAAATCGGTACGATTAAATAGGCTTGGGCTTGATATTTTTCGAGGGACTTGACATAACAGTCAGGAAAACCTTTGCTATAAATGTCATCTACTGCCGTAAATTTTTGCCCACGAGTGTACTTTCCTCCCTTGGTTTGCTGAAGAAAACTATCGGGTTCGATTAGATCCCCTTTAGACCAATTTCTGAGGATACAGCGATCTAGAGAGATGCGATCGCCTTGTAAAATTTCATCGTTATTTTGCTCGATTAACAGAGAAACCCAACCAGCACCTACTGATTCAGCGACTACTTGACCACTCCAGTCGGGATTAAATTGATAAACTATTAAGCGATCGCTCTGTAACACTCGACGCATTTCTTCAGTAGTTACCTTAAAAATTGTATTGGTATCTTGAGAGCGACGCACTTTATCGATAATAGTTGCTGTAACTTTGGCTCTTTCGGCGACAATTGTTTCTAATTGAACTTTTTGTTGAGATTGTGTCTGAAATTGTTGTAAAGCTAGAGTTTGAGTAGTAATGGCTTGGTCGGCTTTTCTAACTATCAAAAAAAGCACAAAATAGAGCGAATCTAAAATAAGGGAATTGACTAAAATAATTAAAGACTGATGACGATAAAATGTCACTAAAAACAGGATTGCAACGAGAAAAGCAACCAAACTTACCAGGGAGAAATATTGGAAAAGTTTCAATTGATGTCGATCTTGAGTCGCTGGTATTCTAAAGTCTATAAGTTGATCCTGCTGCAACTGGCGTTCCCGAATCAAGGTTAAAGTAGGAATTGAATTGTTATAATTACTCATCGCAAGATGATTAGAAATTATCTATTAGTAGACTTTTAGTATTCCCTTAAAACAAAAGAATTTAACGCAATTCTTAAAAATTAATTAATTTTTTGCGCAGAATTGTAAATTTTAATAGTTATATATAGCAGTACAAAGAAAGATTAGGACATTATTGTAAATCGTAGGGGCGATTGGCCAATCGCCCTGACAAGATTTGCGTGTCCTAACCTAAATACGTAGTGTTATATTAATTAAAAATCCTGTGAAAGCGACTACTCAGTGCCTCGCTAGTTTTTTTTTGATGTCCTAATTTATGATTTAACGTGTACTGCTATAATTAGAATTCTTTATCTACCACTAAGCTGAAACTGTCTTTTTTCTAAGACCTCTGCATAAAGCTGCTCTAGTTTAGTTAAATTTTGACTCAAAGTATATTTAGCTAAAACTCTTTGTCTACCCTTTTGACCCAATAAACTAGTCATTTCAGGATGATCTCGAAACAGAGGCAGAATCGTTTTTAATTGAGTAGTTACCCCTTGAGTGTCAAGCACAATTCCTGCACCACCAGCTAAAACCTCACCATCAGCCCCTGCATCAGTGGCGATAGATGCGATCGCACAAGACATAGCTTCTAGCAGAGAAAGAGATAAACCTTCTACTAAAGAGGGCAAAATAAAGACATCAGTAGCCCGAAGGATATCAATGCGACGTTCTTCTTCAGGCACAAAACCAAACCAAACAATATTATGTTCTTTACCATAAGCAGGTTGAAGAGAAGCTCTGAGAGGGCCATCGCCAACGATTAATAATTTACAATCTTCTCCCATCGGACAGTACTTCCAAGCTTTGAGGAGGGCTTCAACATTTTTTTCAGTAGCGATCCGCCCTTGATATAAAAACAGATGTTTAGTTTTTAATTGGTACTTGAGATTAGAATAACCAGGAGAATATTTTTGTTCGTCTACCCCATTAGGAATGACTGCTACTCGCTCGTCTGGTACTCCTAGTTTAATGAGTAAATCTTTTTGAATCTCAGAAAAGACAATTACACAATCGTAGCGGGCTAAAAACGGCGCATAAAGTTGATAAGTGAGGTATTGAGTACTAGATTTGAGGTTGCGAATTTTGCTATCAAAGGCGGGATGAAAAGTCGCCACTAAAGGTAAATTAAGTTCTTCACAAATTTCTGGTAATAAAAAATCTAGAGGCGAAAGAGTCAAAGAAGCATGAACTAAATTTGGTTTCAGTTCCTTGAGCGATCGCATTAAGACTTTACTCGATTTGAGTGTCGGAATAGTATAAACCTGTGATTTATAAATAAACGGTAAAAACACTTCTGGACAATTGGGCCAGCTTTCTTGTTGACTTTCTTCTTGGGCAAAATGCAGGAAACTGACCTGATAACCTCGGTCTAGTAGTGAGTTTGTGATTTCTCGACCATAAGTAACGTTGCCACAAAAAGGCGATTTTTTTCCCAACCAAGCGATATGCATTCAAATGCTCTTTTATAAAAAGCGACAAAAAATAAAGTTACTAAACATTAATAAATGATAATTTACTATCCTATTCGTCAACTTTATTAAGATTGATTTTGCCTGTATGGGAAATATACCAGGTTAAGACCCCTCCTACCAGAGCTAAAGCTGCTAAACCAAAAAATACTGACTCTAAACCAAATCTAGCTTCGGCTTCGGCAGCTAGAACCAAAGGAAGAGACAAAGCAATATTAACCGCGTTGTTTTGCAGTCCAAAAACTTTACCACGCATATCTGAAGGCGTTTCTGACTGAATAGTAGTTTGCATCGGAATACCTACTAAAGCAGCAAATCCTCCTAATAAAGTTGTCATGATTAAAGCTAACCAAAGGTTTTGAGTAGACCAAGACAAACCTACCAAACAAATAGCCACCCCAAAAGAACCAACTAAACTTAATTGAGCGTGGGTAAATTTTTGACCTCCATGACCTAAAATGGCAGCACTAGTAGCCATTCCTACGCCTGCAGAAGCAAGTAAAATGCCAAACTGGGCTGCTTCAATTTGAGGAATTTTATCCGCCATACTCACTGCTAAAACAGCCAAAGCAGCAAAAACCGAAAAAAGAATCACTAATTGAACTAAAGCATTGCGGACACGACTATTTTTGCCTAAATACTTGATTCCGTCCCAAATATCCTGAAATACGTGAGGACTTTCTGGGGAAAGATCTTGTTGTTTTTCTTCCGTTTTGAGGGCAATTAACAGAATTCCTGCGATCGCATAAGCACTACCTACTAATAATTCTTTGCCAATTTGCCAGGGCAATCCTAAATGTTGGGCTAAAGTTTCAGTTACTGCTAATAAAGGCTCTCCTACTGCAAATCCCACAATCAGTAACGCCATCATGGTGGTAGTATAAAGAGAATTAGCTGCTAAAAGATGATCTCGCTTAACAATTAGTGGAATTACGGCTTGTTCGGCTGGTGCAAAAAACTGAGTTAGAGTCGAGACTAAAAAAGTAATCCCCAACATCAGCACAAATCCTAAAGGCAATTGTCCCAAATTATAGTTTTGCTCTTGAGCTAACCATAACAAAGGCGGTAACAACAATACCAAAATTCCTCTCAATAAATTAGAAATAACTAATACAGCTTTTTTTGACCAACGATCAACATACACTCCTGCTAAAGAACCAAATAAAACCGCAGGAATCGTAAAAGCTACCATAATTGGGGATACCCAACGACCAATTGGTTGATTTGGTGCTTGAAACTGACTGGAAACAATCGCAATCATCAAAACTAGATAAATTTTATCTGCCAGTTGGGAAAAAATTTGTCCACTCCACAAAGTTAAAAAACGTTTGTTTTTGAGGACAGGAATAAATCCTCGATTGGCATTTGATTCAGAAGAATATTGATAAGAATTTTCTGCTATTTGAGTGACAGTTTCTTCATTTTTTTGATTAGATTCCGATAGTCGCATTCTACTTTATTCAACTTAGTTAAACTACAGTTAGTAACTAACCATTGATTTTAAAATTCTACTAAATACAATTCATCTATTAATGAAGCAGAACGTATTGAACTGCCTAAATGATATTCAGCATATTCTCTTAAAATTCGCTCTATTCTAATCCAAGCTAAATTAAGAGAATCAACTGAAAAACTTGGATAATTATTAATTAATTCTCGAGTTGGTAAACTTTCACCACTAAGATTTTGAATCAAAGTTAATTCTAATCCATTTATTTTATAGTTAATGGGGTTAGTCAAATAATTATTATTATGAGTTTTTAGGTTAATAATATTGTTATTATGAGATTTTTTTGCTCCGTTTTGTTGAGGCAAGTTTAAAGGAGACAAATCGACAATTCCACCACTCAAAAAACTAAAACCAACTTGCCAATTAGAATAAGCAAAATTGGGTAAAAGCAACTTTTGAGTCAGACAACAAGTATAAACTTGAGGAGCAATTCCCGCTAGTGCTAAAAAATGAAATACTGCTTGAGCTAGGTAAGCATAAATATTTAGTTGATTGTTTAATTGTTCAATTCGTCGTAAATGTTCTTTGAGTAGTTCGTATAATTCAATTTGAGACTGTTCGCTCAACGCTAAACTCAGAACTAATTCTGCTAAATATTGGGCAGCCGTTAATTTACCCAATTCCTGGCTTAAACCTGGATAAGTATAAATTGTGTCTGCTTGAATAATTTTATCTAAAGATCGCCCCTTGACTATCAGTAATTCATTAATTACGAATAACTCACTTCTACCTCTTAAGCGAGATTTATATTTTCTTGCCCCAGGAGCGATCGCACTAAGTAAACCAAATTCAGCAGTTAAAATTGTCACTAAGCGATCTGTTTCCCCTAGTGGCATTCCTTTAAGATTGATTCCTGTTGCTTTATAGGTTTGATTCATGTTGGAGAATTATTAAATTCCTGCTTTTGTTGATGAACTAAATCAATCCCGCGAGATGTTCCTAATCTGGTTGCCCCTGCTTGAATTAATTCGATTGCTTGTTGAATTGTTCTAATTCCTCCAGAAGCTTTAATCCCTACTCTGCCCTTAGAAACCTCCCGTAATAATTGCACATCAGCTACCGTTGCACCACCAACCCATCCTGTACTAGTTTTGAGGTAGGCTGCACCAGCATCCATACATATTTCTGCTGCTAATCTTATTTCTGTAGGAGTCAGTAAAGAAGTTTCGAGAATAGCTTTAACAATGCTTCTTGTCTCTTCACAAATTTGAGCAATTTCTTGATAAATTTGATCTGATTCCCCCAATTTTAACCAACCCAAATTAATTACTACATCTAACTCTGTCGCGCCATTGTCTACTGCTTCTTGTGCTTCATAGAGCTTTGTAGCTGAAGTAGTTGCTCCTGTAGGAAAACCAATTACAGTACAGATCTGAGTTTTTTTACCATGAAGGATCTCAGCAGCTTGTCGAACCGCAGTAGGGTAAATACAAACCGCAGGAAAATTGAATTGTAAAGCTTCCTCACAACACTTGACTACTTCTGGGGTAGTCGCAGTAGGTTTAAGTAAGGCATGGTCGATGTAAGTGGCAATATCTATCTCTAAATCATTTACAGGCATTGCTGCAATGTCTAAAATTACTCTCTTTATTATTTTCGCAGAATTTTAAGAAAATTTAATTAATAAGAGAATTAAAAGCTAATTTGGTCACTGTAGAGACGTAACATGTTACGTCTCTACTGGTCACTGGTCACTGGTCACTATAAAATACTTTCCAGAAAATATTAATTTTTGTATCATCAAAACAACTAGACTTAGATCAAACTAACTTACAGTTGTGACTACAAAACAAATTTTTTTAACGGATAAAATTGAAAAACTAGCCTGGATTTGGCAGGGTCACTCGATTGAATACACTGTCATGGGACAAGGACAGCCTTTGTTGCTAATTCATGGTTTTGGAGCTTCAATTGGACATTGGCAAAAGAATATTCCTGTTTTGGCAAAGCAAGGTTATCGAGTGTTTGCGATCGATCTTTTAGGTTTTGGTGGTTCAGCTAAACCATCTTTAAATTACACTTTAGAACTTTGGCAAAGTCAAATTAAAGATTTTTGGCAAACCCATATTAACGAACCGACGGTTTTTGTTGGGAATTCAATTGGTGGTTTGATTAGTCTAATGCTGATTACTGAACATCCCGAAATAGCAGCAGGAGGAGTGTTAATTAATTGTGCAGGAGGATTAAATCACCGTCCTGATGAATTAAATTTCCCTTTACGATTAATCATGGGTACGTTTACTAAGTTGGTAAGTTCACCTGTGAGTGGGAAATTTATTTTTAATAATGTTCGTCAGAAAACTAGAATTCGCCGTACCTTATATCAAGTGTATCGCGATCGCACTGCGGTAACTGATGAGTTGGTCGAAATGCTTTATACTCCTTCTTGCGATCCTAATGCTCATCAAGTGTTTGCTTCGGTAATTACTGCGCCACCAGGGCCAAAACCTCAAGATTTATTACCTAAGTTGCAACATCCTTTATTAATTTTATGGGGTGAAAAAGATCCTTGGACACCTATTAAAGGCGCAAAAATTTATCAAGACCTCACTTCAACTAATTCTCAAGTAGAATTTCATGCTATTCCTAGTGCTGGTCATTGTCCTCATGATGAAAAACCGAAGGTAGTTAATCAATTAATCTTAAACTGGCTAGTTAAAATAGGACTTTAGTTAAAATATTAAAACGAGAAAACTATCTTGAGACAGAACTTAGATCATCAAAGTAATAGTCACAATAAAAGATAAGCAGCAATAACTAAATCACAAACTGCCATGACTGTTACTTTTTCTCCACAGAAATCCTTTCTCTCTTGGTTAGGTGATGAAGCAGAAGATTTATTAACCTATCAAGCTAAAATATCTCAAAATTTGCTTAATTTACCAGGAGCAGATTTTGTAGATCGTGTGTTTGCCAATAGCGATCGCAATCCTCAAGTTCTTCGTAGTCTGCAACAACTTTATTCTACAGGTAGACTTGCCAATACTGGCTATCTTTCTATTCTTCCTGTCGATCAAGGCATCGAACATTCGGCAGCAGCTTCTTTTTCACCTAACCCTACTTATTTTGACCCAGAAAATATCGTTAAACTTGCTCTAGAAGCAGGGTGTAATGCCGTGGCTACTACCCTAGGTGTTTTGGGAATGGTGGCTCGTAAATACGCCCATCGTCTTCCTTTTATTGTCAAACTCAATCACAATGAACTACTAACCTATCCCAATCAATACGATCAAATTATGTTTGCTTCAGTCGAACAAGCTTGGAATTTGGGGGCTGTGGCAGTCGGGGCGACAATTTATTTTGGTTCACCAGAATCTACTCGACAAATACAAGAAGTCAGTCGTGCCTTTGCCCGCGCCCACGAATTAGGAATGGCTACTATTCTCTGGTGTTATCTGCGTAATGATGTATTTAAACAAGACCAAGATTATCACGTCGCAGCCGATTTAACAGGACAAGCTAATCATTTGGGAGTGACAATTGAAGCTGATATTATCAAACAAAAATTACCCGAATGTAACCGAGGTTATCAAGCAGTTGTTAAAGCGACGGGAAAAAAATACGGTAGAACTGACGAAAGAGTTTATAGTGAATTAACCAGTGAACATCCTATCGATTTAACTCGCTATCAAGTCCTCAATTGTTATGCTGGACGCAGTGGTTTAATTAATTCTGGTGGTGCTACTGGTAAAAATGATTTCGCGGAAGCGATACGGACAGCAGTAATTAATAAACGGGCTGGTGGTTGTGGTTTGATCTCTGGAAGAAAAACCTTCCAACGTCCTTTTGAAGAAGGAGTTCAATTATTTCATTTAATTCAGGATGTTTATTTATCTTCTGAAGTAACGGTTGCTTAAAATGTAGGAAACAAAAACTAATACCAATTTGATAAGTAATAGGTAATAAGTAATAAGTAAAAACTGACCTCTGACTTCCAAACATCGACCAAGTCTCTAGACTCTTTGCTAGAAACTTCAGGGTTTCGCTTTTGCTAATTAGTTTGAGGCACGAAACCCAACCAAATCTTATTAATGTTGGGTTTCACTATCGTTCTACCCAACCTACCAAGTCTCTTGTTAATGCATGAAAATGGTATAACAACCAATTCCAATCGATAACTCTATCCGCGTTCATCTGCGTTTATCAGTGGACATAATTTTTCCTGCCTCCCAAAAACAAATTTTTGGTTGATTGTTATTAGATAAGGTTTGTTCCACAGCAACAGTAGCAATGTAATCAGAATCAGGGATAAAGTTCTCAATTAACCAATTCTGGGCAATTTTAGTATTGCCATGAACTGATTGCAAACTGATGCTTTGATCTGATTTTATTAAAAACTCAATTTCAGCAAGAGAATCAACTAAACCTTCACCAGTTGCTTTAAGATAAGCTTCTTTAGCTGTCCAAAATTGCAAAAAAACTTGTTGTTGTAAATTGAGGTCACTATTAGTAATTAACTTATATTCTCGCTCGGAAAAAAATCTTTGAGCGAGTTTTTCTACATCAGAAATAGCTCGTAGATGTTCCAAGTCAATGCCAATTTTTTGATTAATACTAAACCCGTACAAAGCTAAATCTTGAGAATGAGAAAGATTAAACTGTAGCCCAATTTTATTTAAATTTGCTGCTAATTGAGGCTTACCACGAGAACTATATTCAAACTCAATAAACTCGCTTTCAATCTGAAGATAAAAACTAAGAATTTTTCTTAAATTACCTCTAGCAGCAATAAAACGGTTTTTAAGATGGGGAAAACGAAAACGATTAGCACGCGATCGCTCATCTTCAGAAAGAATCTGTTCTAATTGTTTTATTTCTTCAGGCAATAAATTTAAATTAGCCCGCCAAATATGAATTTCATTAGTTGATAAACTTAAATTAGTTGGAGGAGTTGCCCAAACAGGTACTTTCATCAAATAATATTAAAATTTGACTTATATCTTTGGTAACTGATAACCGTTAAAGCCAATTCTAGAATGGCTATACTTATTTAACTATTAAATTTAATTACCTGTTCCAAACGAGATAAAGCACTAACAGCTAATTCTTTGACATAGGGGTCGACAGTTTGATCTTGAGATAAAGAAGATAAAACATCTAAACCTCTAGGATCTCCTAAAGAACCTAAAGCATTAACAACTGCTACTTGTACCAAGAGATTCTCAGAAGCGATCGCAGCAGTCAAAATGTCAAAGGCTTGTTCTCCAAAGGTTTCGATCGCTCCTACACTAGATAGTTGTACCATCGGATTGGGGTCTTCTAGTGCTTGTTGCAAACTAGTTAAAATTTGACTGAGAAATCGTTCTTCTTCATCTTGATTGGAAATACTACTTAAAGCATTAATACAACTAGCTTTGGCTAAGGAATTGTCAGTTTGATTAAGTTCTTTTAATAAAGCGGGAACAGCATCTAAACCAATTAAATTAAGAGTTTTGACTACTGTACGTCGATAATCTGCATCTTCTGAATCTAAAACTTCTATTAATTGATTAATAGTTTCTTCATTGTATTCTTCAACTATTTGCTGCATAATTCGTTCGCGAACTATGGGATTTTTATTTTTTAAATCGGGATATTTTTGATTAATAGACAATTGATTGATCCTCAATTAACTTTGTCTACAAAAACTGTAATTAATTGTTAATGCTAGCTATTTGATTGGCTTTAGTTTTAATTAATAAGTCTGCATCTTCGGTAGCTACTTGGCAACTAGAATAATCTCCTAATTGTTCTAAGGCTAATAAACAAGCGTATTTAAGATCGAAAATAGAAGTAGTAAGAGCATTTTTTAGTAAAGGAATTGTTTCAGTAGCACCTAAATGTGCTATGGCGATCGCTGCTGCTGCCCGAGATTTTTGAAACTGGGGTTGATTGTTGTGTAAAGCTTCAATAATAATTTCTTTGGCGGGTTGATATTGAAGCCAACCGAAGAGTTTAATGACATGATAATGCGCTCCATAATCATTATAAGCTTCGGCTTGATATGTTTCCATTAAGGCTTCGGGTGCTTCTTGAGGATATTCTTCTAGTAAAGTTTGACTAGCTAAATAACAACGTCCAAAATCAGTATGATAAAGTTCGCGAATGAGAAATTCTAAACTCGGTTTTTGGTCGTATTCATGTACCATTTCTAAGTCTTGAGGACGATCGCGTATGACTTGATCTAAACTAGGTTCAACTTGAGTAAAATTAATTTCCCCCTCAGCTATTCCTTTCTCTGCTAACAATCTTATTCCCCGCAGACGAAACACGATGGAAACAGGACATTTAGCTATATCCTTAAGGGCAGGATAATATTTGGCATCGATTAAATCTTGAATACAAGCGCGTCTAGCATTAACACTAGAATGTTGTAAAAACTCAACTACTCGCCCGATTTTACTATAATCGCCTGTTAAACGAGCCACAGTTGCGATCGCGGTACTGGCAGTTGGTTCATCTTCAGAATCGGTTAAGGATTGAATTTTAGCTAAGGCAGGTTGATAGTTAAATTTAGCTAAAGTTTGAATAATTAAACGGTAATTTTGTCCTGGTTTATCCAATAAATTAGCTATTTCTGCCAAAATAGAACGCTCCTCAGTTCCAATTTCCCCAATTGCCCAGACAGCATTTTCGACAGTGTAAGCATCCTCATCAGCTAAACAAGCTTGAATAATAGGTAAAGCTTCTTTCGCTTTTAATCTGCCCAAACTCTCTACAGCTTTACGCCTAGCAATCCGATGATATAGTTCGGGATTAGGGTCTTGAATTGTTTCAATTAAAGCATTAATAGCGCGAGAAGTAGGAAAATTAATCAAATGAGAAGCAGCCACATAACGCTCCGATTGATCTTCTAATTCAGCTAAAGGCTTTTTTAATAACGCGATCGCTTGGTCTTCGGTTAAATTAAATATATTAAAAAATCTTTTGTCCATCGAGATTAAAATCTTGATTGCTTACTAGTAATTGAATAAATACCACAATCTCGCAGAGTTTCTAATCCAGTTCATTAATCATAATATTTATCCTAAAATGTCACGAAACTGTGAAATAAATTCCCTTCTAAATTTAATTAGCTAAAATAATCCCATTAGCCAAAAGTCCCAAAAATTCTTTGATGTAAACCCTCGACAGAACTAACAAATTCCTTTAAACTAGGAAAATTTGGATATATCAATTTCTTTCATTTCGTGTTGCATCATAGACAACAAATTCTAAGATAATTATTAATTAAGCAAGTTAGACGGTTTGCCTCGTGGTTTCAATAAGCGTTCCTCAAAGCCCACACTCTACTAACATTCCCCAACGTCGTACTGGAGCTTATGCTCTGATTGATAGTCTCTGTCGTCACGGCGTTAAGCATATTTTTGGCTATCCTGGGGGTGCAATTCTACCTATCTACGACGAATTGTATCGTGCTGAAGCCAGGGGAGACATTCAGCATATCTTGGTCAGACACGAACAAGGTGCATCTCATGCAGCCGATGGTTATGCTCGTGCTACTGGTAAAATAGGTGTTTGCTTCGGTACTTCTGGGCCAGGTGCAACTAACCTGGTGACAGGGATTGCTACGGCGCACATGGACTCAATTCCTTTATTAGTTATAACTGGACAAGTCGCCCTTAGTGCGATTGGTACTGATGCCTTTCAAGAAACGGATATTTATGGCATTACCTTACCGATAGTTAAACATTCTTATGTGGTTCGGCAACCTCAAGATATGGCAAGAATTGTCGCAGAGGCTGTTCATATCGCCACAAGCGGTCGTCCGGGACCAGTATTGATTGATGTACCAAAAGATGTCGGTTTAGAAGAATTTGATTATATTCCCGTTGAACCAGGACAGGTAAAATTACCAGGTTATCGTCCTACTGTCAAAGGTAATCCTCGTCAGATTAGTGCAGCTATCGAATTAATTGAAGCAGCAGAAAAACCTTTACTGTACGTTGGTGGTGGTGCGATCGCAGCAGATGCCCATAGTCAAATTCAGGAATTAGCCGAACGTTTTCAAATCCCAGTTACTACAACTTTAATGGGAATTGGGTCTTTTGATGAACACCATCCTCTGGCACTGTCAATGTTGGGGATGCACGGTACTGCTTATGCTAACTTTGCTGTTAGTGAATGTGACTTGTTGATTGCAGTTGGGGCAAGATTTGATGACCGCGTAACAGGGAAATTAGATGAGTTTGCTTCCCGCGCTAAAGTAATTCACATCGATATTGATCCTGCCGAAGTAGGTAAAAACCGTACTCCCGAAGTACCCATTGTCGGTGATGTACGTCAGGTACTAGAACAAATTTTGCAGAGGGTTAGAGAATTAAATCTTCCTACTAACACTGAACAAACCAAAGCTTGGTTAGAAAGAATTAATCGTTGGCGTGAGGATTATCCTTTGGAAGTGCCTCGTCACAAAGATAGTTTATCTCCCCAAGAAGTAATTGTTGAGATTGGTAGTCAAGCACCCCATGCCTATTACACTACTGATGTTGGACAACACCAGATGTGGTCTGCACAATTTTTGAAAAATGGCCCTCGTCGTTGGATTTCTAGCGCAGGTTTAGGCACAATGGGTTATGGAATGCCTGCTGCAATGGGAGCAAAAGTTGCCTTACCTGATGAAGAAGTAATCTGTATTAGTGGTGATGCGAGTTTCCAGATGAATTTGCAAGAATTGGGAACTTTGGCGCAATACGGTATCAATGTCAAAACTGTAATTATTAACAACGGTTGGCAAGGCATGGTGCGTCAGTGGCAGCAAGCTTTCTACGGAGAACGTTATTCTTGTTCCAATATGGAAGTCGGAATGCCTGACTTTGAAATCTTAGCTAAAGCTTATGGTATTAAAGGCATGGTAGTTCAAAACCGTGAGCAACTAAGGGATGCGATCGCAGAAATGATTGCCCATCAAGGACCAGTTTTAGTTGATGTACGAGTTAGAAGAGATGAAAACTGTTATCCAATGGTTGCGCCTGGCAAGAGTAATGCTCAAATGCTTGGTTTACCTCAAAGAAATAAATTAGACCAAGCGATCGAGTTAATTTACTGTAGTAATTGTGGAGCAAAAAATCCTGGTACTAATCATTTCTGTCCTGAATGTGGTACTAAGCTTTAACAGTGACCAGTTATCAGTGACCAGTTATCAGTAAGGATGTAGTTTGTTGCTACGTCCTTATTTATTTGGTGCAGTTGTTTATGAGTTAGTTAGCATCTAATTTGTGGGTTCAAATGAGAAAAAGGTAAAAGTTCAGAAAAATTCTGAATATAAAATTTAAATGGGCAATAGCTTGAACCTGTTTATTTAAAGATTAACCTTCTCTCAAATGCAGTAAAAGAACCAAGAAACACAGATAATGACAGTGGAGTTTTTGTGACTACAGCTTATGAAAATTGGGATTGTTGGTTTGGGTTTGATTGGTGGTTCTTTGGGGATAGATTTACGAACTCAAGGACATCAGATTTTAGGAGTATCTAGAAAGGAAACTACTTGTTTGATTGCCGTAGAAAAAGGTGTTGTCGACCAAGCTAGTACAGATTTGAAACTTTTATCTCAAGCAGAAATCATTTTTGTATGTACACCAATCGCTACAATCATCTCTACTGTCAAAGAACTTATTCCTTATCTTAATCCCAATGCGGTCGTTACTGATGTTGGTTCTGTCAAAGGTGCGATCGCAAAACCTTGTTCTCAGTTATGGTCTAATTTTGTTGGTGGACATCCTATGGCAGGAACAAGCGAACAGGGAATTGATGCAGCAGTAGCTAATTTGTTTGAAGGGGCAGCTTATGTTTTTACTCCTACCGCCCAAACTAGAGCAACCGCAGTAGAAAAATTAACCCAAATTGCTCAATCTCTGGGAGCAAATACTTATATCTGTTCTCCCGAAGAACATGACCGCGCTGTTGCTTTAATTTCTCATTTACCTGTGATGATCAGTACTAGTTTGATTGCTGCTTGTTTAGGGGAAGAGGAGGTAAAAGTATTAGAATTAGCTCAACAATTAGCAAGTTCTGGTTTTCGTGATACCAGTCGAGTTGGTGGTGGTAATCCTGAATTGGGTCTGATGATGGCACAATATAATCGTTTAGAATTACTGCGATCGCTTTATCAGTATCGTCATAGTTTAGACGGAATAATTAAAATCATTGAACAAGAAAATTGGGAAAATTTAGAGCAAATTTTGGCAACGAATCAACAAACTAGACCTCAATTTTTGAATTAAGCTAGCAAATTTTAGTAAATTAGTTTATAAAAAAAAATCCGTATATTTGCAATTTATTTGTTTAAAATAAAAATGATAATTAAGAGAAAATCTAATTTTGATGCTTTTACTCAGGAAAAAGATTGCTCTTTATTTTGATAAGGTTGAAACTACTACAGGGTTAGTAATCAATCTACTTATTTTGGGATTAATTTTACTTTCTTCATTAATTTTTATTCTTGAAACTTATCCTCTTGCTCCTAACATCATAGTTAAGTTGGATTGGTTAGATACAATTATTTTAATTATTTTCACTATTGAATATATTTTACGGTTCTGGACTGCTGAAAATCGCTATAAATTTTTCTTCAGTTTTTTTTCTTTAATAGATTTTATTTCTATTTTACCTTTATTGATAGAATGGATAGATTTTAGATTTTTTCGTATTTTTAGATGGTTCAGAATTATTAGAATTATTCGTTTTTGGCATATAGGTTTTAAAATACTAGGTATCAAAGCTGAAGATAATGTTATTTATACTCGGATTTTTCTAACTGTTTTTTGTTTACTTTTTGTATATGCTGGTTTAATTTATCAAATAGAACACCAAGTTAATAGTGGCAGTTTCAAAAACTTTTTTGATGCTTTTTATTTTGTGGTTGTTACAATGACAACTGTAGGTTATGGTGATGTAACTCCGTTATCAGATTCGGGAAAAGCTGTAACTTTACTAATGATTTTAACAGGAGTCTTATTGATTCCTTGGCAATTTGGTGAATTAATCAAGCAACTACTCAAAAATAAAAATTTGGTAGAAAATGAATGTTCTGAATGTGGATTATATCAACATGATTCTGATGCAATTTTTTGTAAGAGATGTGGAACTATTTTGAAAAAATCAACAGAAATTATCAATAATTAAAATTAGGGGCAAATTATGGAAAGGGGTTTATTCTGGTTACCTTTATTAGGAGTTTTTATTTGGTTAGCTTGGAGTGGTTGGAATGAATATCAAAAGGTAGAAGGTTATCGAATTTGGTCAGAAAAGTATGATAAGGCTAAATACGATTTTTTGGCAGTTTTAGGTAAAAAAGGTAGTGAAATCACTTGGGGGAATCCTACTCGCCAAGGAATTCTGAATTTAAATAATTTTTCGTTATTAGATGTTCAAAAAATTGATTTATTAGTAGGAAACCATTCTATTGAAAATTTAGATAATCTTCCTGACAAAGGAAAACCTGTCTTAAACTTTACTTTGAATAATAATAATTCGATTAAAATTCCTTTTACTGACATTAACTTAGCTGCACAATGGACTAAATATTTACAACAAGAATGGCAGCATTTAAAACAATAATCAAAATAATTGAGGTAAAAAGTAATGGAAAATTCACGCAATGTACTTGGTAACGAATTAGAAATTTGTTGTGGCTCTCCTGTAACTGGATGGTATCGTAATGGTAAATGTGAAACTAATCTTAGCGATCGCGGTGCGCACGTTATCTGTGCAGAAATGACAGCAGAATTTCTTGAATTTACTAAAGCACAAGGTAACGATCTGAGTACGCCAGCACCAATGTTTGATTTTCCTGGGTTACAACCAGGCGATCGCTGGTGTTTGTGTGCCAGTCGTTGGAAAGAAGCGTTAGATGCTGGAGTTGCACCACCAGTTGTTTTACCAGCTACAGAAGAATCTGCTTTAAATTATGTCAGCCTCGAAGAATTAAAACAAAATGCCTTAGATGTTTAAATTGTAGTTGAATATCTCGATTGTTGTTAATGATTAATTGTTACATAGCATTAGTATTAGAACATGAGCGAGAAGTACAGCAAGAACAGCGATCGCATTACCGAGGTGATCCTGCTATAAACATAAAATTTTGAATTGATGAAATACAATCTTGACAAATATCATCGAAAATCTATCCGATTAAAAGGATATGATTACTGTCAAGCAAGACAATATTTCATAACTATTTGGACTTATCAAAAACAATGTTTATTTGGTGCAATCATAAGGTGATTTTCAACTTTTAACTTGCTCAATTTGCTTCATTTCTTGATAGGCAGCATAAACACCTTGTACGTTATACCAATTTAAAAAAATTCGAGCGATTTCTAAGGCAAGTTGGGGTTTTCCAAGATTAATTAACCATTGCAACAAAGGCTTCATTGTTTTTTCGTTTAAATTACCACCCAAAGATAAAATTCCCCATAATAAACGATGCAAGAAAGTCATTTGAATCATCATCCGAACATCCCAAGTTGGATGTTTTTGATAGAAAACAATTCCCATTCTGCCTCGTTCAATTTCTTTATCAATTAACTGAGGAATTTGATTTAAATTAAAAGGGGGATGCCAATGATAACCAACTGCTTCAGGACATTTAATTAACTTTAATCCTAATTTTTTTAAACGAACTCCTAATTCTAAATCTTCCCAACCATACAGTTGAAAACGAGTATCAAATAGTCCAGCTTCTACTAACCATTTTTTGGCGATCGCGACATTTCCTGTAGCAAAATAAGCAGCCGAAAAATCAGTAATTTTATAAGGTTCAGTAGTAGGATTTTCAAAGTTAGCAGTATTAATTACCCAACCATAAGTAAAGACGCGATCGCTTCCAAGTTTAGCTTTTCCTGTTACTAAAGCATCAGCATGAGCCTGAAGAAATTTTTCTGTAACTACCAGATCACTATCAATAAAAATAATTGTATCACCTTGGGCATGATTAACTCCTAAATTCCTCGCAGCAGCAGCACCTTGATGAGATTGAATTAAAGTTTTTACATGAGGTAAATTAGTTTTAAAATTACTCAACCAAGTTAATGTTTCATCGATTGAACCATCATCAACAACAATAATTTCGTAGCCTTCAACTTTATCATCAGTTAAATGTTGAGATTCTAAAGCTTGTAAACACTTTTGTAAAATTGGTAAACGATTATAGGTAGGGATAATAATACTAAAAAACATTATTTTATAGCAATTTTTAAATTCTTGAGATCCATCTAGAAGATTTATTAGTTATCAATTAACAAAAAACACTACCAACTGATAACTTTATCTGTGTTTATCTGTAGACAAATAATTAACTATCAACCAAAAACTAAAAGCTTGTTCATATTTTATTAATGTAAAAAACTTTATAAATAATTAGCGAATTTTGGCAAGCAACAAACGAATCATATCCGCATCCTCTGCATTAGGCAACATAGCCAAATAATATTCCAAATCCAAACAAGCCTTATCCCACTGATCCAATTCATAGTAGAGTAAACCGCGATCGCGTAATTCGTTAGGATTATCTGGAAACAGCATTAAAATTCCATCAATTGTAGCTAAGACTTTACTAAATTGCCTTTGATTTAAATAAATATATTTTAAATTAGTCAGCATTCTAGCTAAAATTTGTCTATTACTAACGGCTGCTAAAAACCGAGGTTCTAATTCTATTGGTTTTGGATATAATTGTTGTAATCTTTCAGCACAATCTTGTTGAAATAAAATTTCGCCTTGATTAAAAACATCAACAAATATTCCCACTTCTTCAAACTCTGGACGAATTAAAAAATGTCCAGGCATTCCAATACCTACCATAGGGAAATCAATTCGTTTAGCAATTTCTAAATACAAAACTGATAAACTAATAGGAATACCAGTTCTACGATCAATTACTTCATTTAAAAAACTATTAGTAGGATTGTAATAATCTTGCTGATTACCTTTGAATTTTAAATCATCAAAAAGATAGTTATTAATGGTATTAATTACTTTGAGCGGATATTTTCTTTGTGGTAGTCTTGCTTTAATTTCTTCCGCTATTGTATTTAACTTATTGAGATATTCTTCTATATTGAGACTGGGATACTCAGCTTGAGCATAATAAAGTGAGGCTTTTGCTAAATCAATATCTTCATCTGCCCGATTAATTTCTTGATAAAAATTTTGCCAAGCTAATTGATAATCCATTGGTTATTTATAAAGCAATTTGTTTAAGTATTTAGTAATTATTTTAATATTTATAGCAGGCACATTGCAAAATCAAGCATAAAATAGCAATGAAATCTGTATTTGCTCAAGTCTTGATCTCAATGTGTTTAACTCGAATTTAGATTAATTTAAATTTAAAATTCAAAAGTAGAGAATTAATTTATTACATCTCTACAAAAGTTTTATGTTTTTCAGTTTATTAAAAGTGTCTACAATTTCTGTCTCAAAACCACAACTAAGTACCAGGGCAAAATTAAATATAAAATAAAGCTTTCATTGTTCTTTTCTGCACCCAAGTACTTCTGCTTCCTTTGCATTTTTCTGTTTTATAATTAGTTACGCTTATCTACTTAATATAAGGTTTAAAAGCCCTTGCCTTTATACACCCCTTACTTTTCTTTAGCAGTAAATTAAGTGTATAGTAGTTTATTTGATCTAATTAAAATTAGTATTTATTAACATGAAAATCTCCACCAGAACCATATTTCCAAGCATCTAACCAACGATGATAATAATACTGCTGAGTAGGAGATAAATAATTAACTAAAGGTTGGATTGATTTTCCGAGAGGATAAAAACCACTATACAATGCCAAATTCAAATAATGAATGCTCCAATCAAGTAAACCATTGATGCCAACTTTGGGTAAAATTGGTAACACTAATTTTGGATTAACTAAAGGCAGAGTTCTTGCTAAAGGAGCAAATTGAATTACATCTTGAAGAAAAGGTTTTAGTACATCATCACCAAGATGATTCATAACAGCAAAAACGCCATTCATTAAATCATTAATTTGATTGAGATTGACTTTTTCATTGATACCAACACTCATGGTTTTTTGAAATAACCAAGTAACAGAAATATTTGGTTGATAAGGTTGAAGTAAAGCTAAATCTTTACTTTTTAAACAATCTGATTTTATTGCTTCATCAATACCAGAAGTTAGTCTTTGCAGATGTCTAACCATTGCACCAAAACCACCAAAACTAACAGGAGATTGACTACCGCTACTATCACCAATTGTCAAAATACGATTCCAGGTTAAATGCAAAGGACTTTGACGATAAGCAGGAAAAAAACCAAATAAAAATCTCTTAAAATCTAGTTGTGATAATTCAATATTTTGATACTGAGGTAATAATCTTAAATACTCATCCATAAACCATTCTAAATTAGGTCTAGCTGGCTCGGCATCTAGATAACTAAACATATAAGTAGTGCGTCCATCTCTGGCAGGAAAAGCTTCCCAAAAATACTGACATTGATTAATGATAGGTGTAAAAGAATAAATCAAATCTCCTGTAGAATTTTCTTGATACCCTTCAGCACAACTACCGACAACTACACAAATACCTTCGGGTTTAATTCCTTTTCTAGCTTGTTTTACTATCGGGGAAAAATGCCCCATACCATCAACTAACAAACCAGTTGTTAACTTAAATTCTCCTGCTTCTACTAAAACCCCATCATTATAAACTGTAGCTTTAGTAAAAGGAGTTTGTTCTAATAATTGTCCACCAGCTTGTAAAAATTTTTCTTTTAGTTTAGCGAGTAAAAATACAGGATCGACTCCAATATTAAGAACATCTTTAACCCAAAGTTCTTCACCACCCAAAAAACCAATCCGAGCAGGATTATATTCAGTTGCAATTGCTTGATTTAACTCAGATTCTGTTAATAATTCTAATTCAATAAAAGTTTGTAATTCCTGACGAGAGATATTCCATTCTTGTTCTCTGCCTTTAAGTATTCCTCGCTCAATTAAAGCAACTCGCCAACCTAATTTAGTACAAGCAGCACCCAATAAAATCCCCAAAGTACCACCACAAATTACCAAATCCCAATCAGTTTTGCCCAAAGATTCATTACTAACATTAACAGCTTCGGTAGGATTAATTTGCTCTTTCCGAAAAACATTCCAAAAGCGATCCGCACTTTGTAATCTTTCCCAAACGCCATCATTTCGCTGCGCTAAAATTTGTTCACTTAAACCCATAACCCGATTCCTATGCTTTTAATAATATGAAATACTTCAATTTTTGCTACGGTTCGGATCGTTTTTTAGCTTTTAGCTATACGCTCTTAGCTGAACCTCATCTAAAATCAAACTATTGGTAGCATTCTTTTTTACATTTCATATAAATATATTATTGGCAAGAAATAGTACAGTTATCAGCCAACAGTCAAGACAATTGGTTGATAGTTGAAGCAAAAAATAATCAGTTTATCTAGAACTAAACTGGTAACTGCTGTACAGACAATTCATGAATTGTCCCTACTGGTAACTGATAACTACTCCTTATTGTTTCATCTTAGAATAAACAAAGTTAGTAAAACTACCTTGATTAAGCCGATCCCAAGCATAAATGCGATCGCGAAATTGTTGCCATTCTCCATATATTGCTTTAAAATCAGCATCTTTAGCAGCAAACTGTTCGTAAATATCAAAAGCAGCTTGTTGTGCTGCGGTTAAAATTTCTTCACTGTACGGGCGTAGTTGTGTACCAGCTTCAATCAGACGTTGCAGAGCTTCATTGTTACGAGCATCATAACGGGCTAACATAGTTGCATTAGATTCGTAAGCAGCAGTTTTAATTGCCTCTTGGTATTGGGGGGGAAGTTTATTCCACTCGTTTAAATTAATTTGTACTTCTAAAGTTGCCCCTGGTTCCCACCAACCTGGATAGTAGTAAAATTTTGCTATTTTATTTAGTCCCAGTTTTTCATCATCATAAGGTCCTACCCATTCTGTAGCATCAATTGCGCCTGTTTGTAGTGCTTGAAAAATTTCACCACCACCCAAAGTTTGGACTGTTACGCCCAATTTTGCCATTACCTGCCCACCTAACCCAGGAATCCGCATTTTTAACCCTTGCAAATCTTTGAGGGTAGAAACCTCCTTGCGAAACCAACCACCCATTTGTGTGCCAGTATTACCCGCAGGAAACTGAATAAGATTAAATTTGCTGGCATAGATTTCTTGTAATTTAGTTAAACCGCCACCTTCGTATAACCAAGCATCTTGTTGTTGAGCAGTAAACCCAAATGGAACAGTTGTACCAAAAGCTAAGGCAGGACTTTTCCCAATGTAATAATAAGAAGCAGTATGTCCACATTGAACTGCACCTTGAGAAACCACATCTAACACTTCTAAAGGAGGGGCAATTTCGCCAGCAGCACGGGGAGAAATTTTAAACTTACCGCCAGTTAAAGCTGCTACTCGATCCGCTAAAACCTGTGCGCCACCAAAGATTGTATCAAGAGAAGGAGGCCAACTAGTTGCCATTTGCCATTGCAGATTGGGTAAATCAGCTATTTCATTATTTGCTGTGGAAGATTGGTTTTGTGCAGTTTGACAGCCACCAATAATAGCTATTCCCGTTGTGGCAACTGCTGCTTGAGAAGCATATTTTACAACAGATCGACGTTTCATAACACTCCCTCACGAAATATTTTTTCTCAATATATATGTCAAGGTTAGTGATTTAGGTAGAATGAGTTATTTAATTTAATTAATTAATGCTCAAAGGAGATTTATGCGACCGCGACCGAAGGGAGTGAACCCCGCCTCAGCTTTGCTAAGCTCGCTACTTAAAATTTCTCAAGCGATTGATAATTGTATTGAAAAGCTTGACTGGTTGCTCAACTGGTTAGTTTTATTAGCCGTTGGCATCGGTTTTTATAATGTCATGGCTCG
The DNA here is from genome assembly GCF_000317575.1 of Stanieria cyanosphaera PCC 7437. NCBI lineage: Bacteria > Bacillati > Cyanobacteriota > Cyanophyceae > Pleurocapsales > Dermocarpellaceae > Stanieria > Stanieria cyanosphaera. The sequence goes on from NC_019748.1 coordinate 4,828,979, forward strand.
TTATCTAGGGCGATTTATCGGAGTAAAGTTATCCTCAAACGCCTTAATTGAATTGCAATGGTATTTATTTTCAATTTTATTTTTACTAGGATTTGCTTATATTCTCAAACATGGCGATAATGTGCGAGTAGATTTTTTTTATGGAAGATTGAATGAACGACAGCGATCGCTAATTGATTTTTTAGGTACAGTATTATTTTTAATTCCTTTTTGTTTAATTGGTATTTGGGTAACCTTCAATCCTGTTTTAAACTCTTGGGGACGTTTACCCGATGGCAGTTGGGGAACATGGGAAATTTCTGGTGATGCCAATGGATTGCCCCGCGCTCCTATTAAAACTATGATTCCGATTGGTTTAATTTTGTTACTGTTACAAAGTATTTCTCAAGCAATCAAATATCTAGCTGTTTTGTTGGGTTTTCAACAGGTAGCCGAACAAATACGTTTAGAAACTTCCGATCATACCAAGATTGAATAGGAGACGAGAATGGGTTTTGAGTGGCTGGCAATTGTGATGTTTGTAGGCTTCTTCTTCATTTTGATGAGTGGCTATCCTGTTGCCTTTTCTTTTGCTGGTACTGCAATTATTTTTGGTTTGATTGGTTTGGGTGTTGGTGCTTTCGATCTCAATCGACTTTTGCTATTACCCAACGTCTGGTTTGGCACAATGTCTAACTTTACTCTGTTGGCAATTCCCTATTTTGTTTTTTTGGGTGCAGTTTTAGAAAAATCAGGATTAGCAGAAGAATTATTAGAAACCATTGGCATTATATTAGGAAAATTAAAGGGTGGACTTGCCTTAGCCGTAATCTTAGTAGGAACGATCCTCGCTGCTACCACAGGCGTAGTGGCTGCTACTGTCATAGTAATGGGAATGTTATCTTTACCTGTCATGTTGCGCTACGGCTATGATAAACAATTAGCTTCAGGAGTCATTGTTGCCTCCGGAACTTTAGCCCAATTGATTCCCCCTAGTCTAGTTTTGGTCATTCTCAGCGATCAAATTGGAGTTTCTGTAGGAGATTTATTTTTAGGAGCATTAATACCAGGATTAATGTTGTCTGGTTCTTATATGTTATATGTGGTAATTCTGGCAATGGTTAAACCAGAAATAGTACCAGCTTTACCAAAAGATCTTGTTATTCCCAAAGGCAAGGCTTTATTAAAACAGATAATTAAAGCAGTTTTACCACCATTGTTCCTAATTTTTGCAGTTTTAGGCAGTATTTTCTTTGGTTTAGCCACTCCTACGGAAGCAGGAGCAGTAGGAGCAGTAGGAGCTTGTCTTTTAGCAGCCATCAACCAACGCTTTAACCCTAAATTGCTTAGAGATGCAGCCCACGCGACAGCAGTGATTACTGCTTTAGTATTGATGATTCTCTTTTGTTCTTCCTTGTTTAGTTTAGTATTTGATGCTCTGGGAGGTAAAACTTGGATTACTAACTTACTAACCAGTTTACCTGGAGGCTTTTGGGGATTTTTGTTTGTTAGTAATATTGCTATTTTTCTGTTAGGAGTTTTTCTAGAATTTATTGAAATTTGTTTTATTGCTATGCCTTTATTTGTTCCTGCTGCTCAAGCTTTAGGAATTGATATGGTATGGTTTGGGGTAGTGATGGCAATTAATTTACAAACCGCTTTTATCTCTCCACCTGTAGGTTTTTCTCTGTTTTATCTTCAAAGTGTTGCTCCTAAAGAAATTAGTACTATTGAAATTCACAGAAGTGCGATTCCATTTATGGTGTTGCAGTTTATTGTCTTGATGATTGTAATTATTTTTCCTCAAACTGTACGCTGGTTAATTGATGCTTCTGTAGCTACAAGTATTTAAGAGCAAATTACAACAAAATGATTAATCAGTAAATTGTTTAATATACTCTTTGATTAGACTATAGCAGTTCTCACTTCTTTAGAGGTACACCTTAAAATACTGGTTTTTGTTAATGATTGAGACCTACGGTAGTGCGCTTCGCTTATGTTAATTGTTGATTATTCATCCCTCATAAATTAGTAATTAGTAATTAGTAATTAGTAACTGGTCACTGATAACTGGTGTACCTTACCAAGATGAGAAACGTTATATCAAATCCGATCTGTTAGTAAATTTGTCAATCAAAAGTGTTATTTAAAATGATTTCTAAACCAGAAAAATCAGATTCTACTACGTCAAAATCGCCTGCATCTATTTATATCGATGGCAAAAAATATCCACTATCTGAGCAAGTTGTTAAAAATATTGAAACAATCATTGGTTTCCAGACAAAACAAGAACGCAATATTCCCATTCACGAGCAAATTTTAGACAAAATAGCATCTTTTTTCGGGAAATCTATTTTTTTATATCTACAACTAATTTTTTTTATTACTTGGGGACTCTGTAGTCATTTTACTCCACATTTATTACCTTGGAATTTTCCTAAATTTAATCTAGAAGAAATGGGAGTTGATATTGCATCTTTGCTAATTGCGACAGGAGTATTAGTACAACAAACTCGTCAAGATAAATTAGCCGAACAGCGATCGCATTTAAATTTACAGATTAATTTATTAACAGAGCAAAAAATTGCCAAATTAATTGAGCTAGTCGAAGAATTACGTAAAGATATACCAATAGTTCATAACCGTTATGATTGGGAAGCCGAAATGATGAAAGAAGCTACCGATCCTCAAATTGTTCTCGATATTTTGCAAGAAAATCTAGAACAATCAACTGAAGAACAAAAATTAGATCAAGAAAATTCTAATCAATAGCTACTTTGTTGTTATTCGTTATGACTGCACAGATGCATAAAAATCTATCTTGAGATAGATTAGAATATTCTGGTTTTGTGTTAATTTAAATTCGTTTGGCGACAGCAAGCTAAATGAATCTCAGGATAAATTCGCTGCAAGGTTTGCCAATTTTAAAATTTTCAAAATTTTATAGATTAAATTGCTTTGCATAAAAGGGGTTTTTTCATGACCGAATTTAATGGTGTGATGATGCAATATTTCCACTGGTATAACGAGCCTGATGGCAGCTTGTGGAATGAATTAGCCGAAAATGCAGCGGATCTAGCCAAAGCAGGTATTACTGCCGTGTGGCTACCTCCAGCCTACAAAGGTACAGCAGGTGGTTACGATGTTGGTTACGGTGTCTACGATATTTTCGATCTTGGTGAATTCGATCAAAAAGGCTCGGTAAGGACTAAGTACGGTACTAAAGACGAGTATGTTAGAGCCATTAAAACTGCTCAAGAAGCTGGCATACACGTCTATGCAGATGTGGTACTAAATCATAAACTTGGTGGTGACGAACAGGAAGAAGTTGAGGCAACACCTTTTAACCCCAATGATCGACATCATGCCATTGGAGAAATGCAAAAGGTTAAAGTATGGACACATTTTACTTTCCCTGGTCGTCAAGGCAAATATTCTAGCTTAGAGTGGCATTGGTGGCATTTTGATGCTGTTGACTACAATGCTTATGATGGCGATGCTAATGCCATTTATTTATTTAAAGATAAAAAATTTGACGAGCAAGTAGATTTAGAACAAGGTTCTTTTGACTATTTAATGGGTTGCGATCTGGATATGGAACATCCAGAGGTAAGAGGCGAACTCAAATATTGGGGCGAATGGTATATGGATACCACCAATGTTGATGGTTTTCGCTTCGATGCCGTCAAGCACGTTAGAGCAGGATTTTTCCCCGAATGGCTCAATCACTGTCGCAACTATGCTGGCAAACAACTATTTGCAGTAGGTGAATATTGGTCTAATCATATTGAAGCTTTGCATCATTTTATCGAAGTTACTGGTGGAGATGTAGCTTTATTTGATGCCCCTTTACATTACAACTTCAGTGAAGCTAGTAAGGCGGGAAATAACTACGATATGCGTCAAATTTTTGACGGTACATTAGTACAACAGCAACCTGCTTTAGCTGTCACTTTAGTAGAAAACCATGATTCTCAACCCTTACAGTCTCTAGAATCTGTAGTTGAAAGTTGGTTTAAACCCCTAGCTTATGCATTAATTTTATTAAGAAGAGATGGTTATCCCTGTATCTTCTATGCCGATTATTATGGCGCGCATTACAAAGATACTGGCAATGACGGACAAGAATACGAAATCTGGATTGATCAACATCAGTGGATTATTGATAAATTTTTATTTGCTCGTCAAGAATATGCTTTTGGCGACCAGTATGATTATTTCGATCATGCTAATTGTATTGGTTGGACACGTCTCGGCGATGAAGAACACCCAGGCGGAATGGCTGTGGTGTTAAGTAATGGCGGAGAAGGTACTAAATGGATGGAAGTTGGTAAGCCTAACCATACTTACATTGATCTTACCGAACATATCAAAGAACCTATTGTAACTAATGATAAGGGTTGGGCAGAATTCCGCTGTCCAGCAGGTTCAGTTTCGGTTTGGGTACCCAAATCAGCTAATTAAAAGCAGTCTAGTTTAATCTGGTGCGTATGAACGCATTTTAGCTCTTGATCTGTAGGGGGAATTCATGAATTCCCCCTACTCATTGATTATTGATCAATTGCCACTAATGTGGACAAATATTTCCCGTTGATGACTTCTTTGACGATGTTCCCAAAGATAAATTCCTTGCCAAGTCCCTAACACTAATCTATTTCTAGCAATTGGGATTTGTTCCGAGGTATGAGTTAAAGCAGAACGAATATGAGCAGGCATATCATCGGGACCTTCAGCATTGTGAATGTAGCGCATAGGATCTTCTGGAACTAATTTCGCTAAAAAATTAGATAAATCTGTTAAAACGTCAGGGTCAGCATTTTCCTGAATTACTAAGGAGGCAGAAGTATGACGGACAAAAACGGTACATAGTCCCATTTCTACGCCTGATTCGGCTACTATTTGTTCTATTTGACTTGTAATCTTATGGAGAGCTTTCCCTGTGGTTTTAAGTCTAAGTGCTTTTTGATAATGTGTCATTAGATTTATTTTGTAAATCTATCAAAAATAAATTTTATTAGAGTGAAATCGCGATAAAAATCTTTAAAAAGGCTGATTATTGGTTGGTTTAGCAGGTGTTTCTGTCTGAGGTTTTTCAGGATTATTACCTGGCTTGTTTTCTGCTACAGAATTCAAATTACAACGGGCAAACAAGTGTTTAATTACATTCTGTTCTTCTTCAGATAAGGCAAACCACCATGGTAGATGACCTTTTGGTGCTTGGGTAGGATCAAAGTCTAATTGTTCGTACAATAAATAGCCACTACTGCTAGCTACATCACCTTTTTTCCAACCTACAGAAGTAGCAAAACGTCGCCAAGTTTCAGTCGAAAAATCACCTTGGTCATTAACACTATTCCAAATTTCTTGTTGAGGAGTAAAACCAAATTTACCACCGCTATATTTACGCCATAATTGATCGATGGTTTGAATATCCGTACAAGAAAATTCGGCAATAGTTTTTAGTTCAATGAACATATGGGGATTGCGATTTTTGGCTGTTTTGACAATTTGTTCAATTAGTTCGTAGGTTTGACGATCCGCTTCTTCCCATTTTCCTTGCTCTAAAAGATCACTCAAAGGAGCGTAATCTATTCCGGTTCTAGCAGAGATTAAGGTTGTGCCTATTGTACCTAACGAGTTAAATTCTTGATTCGCTTGGGTTGGTTGGGTTGCTTGATTCGTTTGAGCAGGTTGAGTTGGTTGGGTTGGTTGAGTTACTTCAGGAGAAAATTGATTACCTGAAGAAGTAGGGGAACTAAAAGTAGGGATAGAAGAAATTGTAGTTGAATTTTGCTGTGGTTTTGGCGGTTGACTATTTACAGGCGGAGTAATTGATGGTGACTGTGGTTGATCTGATAAAGATTGAGAATTATTTGACGAAGAATTAGAATTATCGTCTGGAATAATATCTATCACAATTTCTTGGGGAGTTTGCTCGTTAGAAGGAGTATCCGCAACAGTTACGTTTGTTTCTGGTTGTTGAGGTGTTGTTACTGTGGTTTCTGGTTGTTGAGGTGTAGTTGCTGTAGTTTCTGGTTGAGGAGTAGAATTAGGTGCAATTGCAGTTTGGTAAGTATCAATCGGAATTGCGTAATTGGAAGTACCAAAAGTACGAGCATGAATATTAGCTTCCCCGTGAATACCAATTAACATACCATTTTTATCTAAAACAGGACCGCCACTCATCCCTGGAAAAGCTTCGCCATTGTAAATTAAAGCATAACCATTTTCAGTTGGTTTGGGTAAAATACCAACTAAATTAGTCGTAAAAAAGCGATAATAGCGATCGCTTTCTTGCTTTAATTCTCCAGGATAACCTGCAAAATAAATACTTTGACCTTCGTTTAGTAGGGCAGAATTACCAATTTCAGCAGTTTGATAATTTTGGTTGGTATTAAATGTCAAAACAGCCAAATCTAAACCTGATAATTGTTTAACCGATTGTGTGTCAACCTGATGCACTCTTCCATCAATCGTTTCTACTGTATATTGACCAGAATTTTTGACTACGTGCCAGTTCGTCAATACGTTATAAGTTTCTCCCGACTGTCCAACAATTACACCAGAACCAATCCCGCTACCATCAATACGCACTGTAATTTGTTTGGCGCGCAGACTAATTTGTTCTGGATTTAAAGCCTGAGATATAACTGTTTGTGCCACTGTTAAAGTGGGTGAGGTTGTAGCGAGTGCTACTCCAATCAAAGCTGCGGTGATGGTATGAGAAAATTTCATTGTTTAGCCTCCGATGGGTCTGATTCTCCAGGTAACTCTCTACAATTTTTTTTTGCTTCTGCTTCTGCTTGCATTTTAAAAATCAATTCGGCAGTATTGCCATTTTCTTCTGAGTCTTCAATGATCACAGACACAGCAGCATCCTCTGAAGCTAAAGAAGATTGAACCGAACGATTTAGTTGTAAATTAGGCTGAATTTCCGTAATTTTTTCGACTGGAATGGCTAAACTGGAACGAGTAATTAATTCTTGTAAAGGAGGACAAGGTTGGGAACCATCGGCAAAGAAATCGGGTGCTTCCCACAAGGGATAAGCGTGTTTACCATTAATTCCTACTACTTCTCCTCTACTGTTGACCAACGGGCCACCACTCATACCTTTTTTTACGTCGTTAGTGTAACCAATTTGGTAACCTTCTTCTAAAGCTTTGTCTAAGATTACGGCAATTCTCCCTGTTTTTAAAGTAAATTGGGTTAATGGGGTTAATTTTGTCTGAGGAGTAGTAATTTCGTCTATTTGGGCGGGAAAACCAGCAGCAAAAATTGGTTCTCCTACTTTAAGGTCGGCAGAATTACCTAATCTAGCGGTTTTATAATTCTGATTACTACGAAAACGTAACAAAGCTAAATCGTATTGCTTCGATAATGAGTTTGAAACAACTGTGGCTTGATGTATTTTGCCGTCGGAAGTTTGAATCTGATAAGGAGCTTTGCCTGCTCGCAAAACGTGTTGATTAGTAACAACAGTATAACCAGATCCTTGATGATTGATAATTATGCCCGAACCAAGAGCCTCTATTCCCCATACTCTAACAGTAATTTCGGCAGTGTTGTGAGTGATTTGCGTGAGGAGTAAATGTGGAGAAGCCGAGGCAAGAGTTTTTGAGGATAATCGAGAAACGTCTCCTGGTAACAATAAGCCTATGCTGGCAAGGCAAATTAACAACTTGACAGCTTGGGGCTTGAAATCCATAAATCGCCTTTTAATCGTGCTAATTGATTAATTTTTTGACGTTGCTCTTAGTAACCAGTCATAATTTCATTCCAGACACTTCTCGATGTTTATTTATCAACGGGAACTGTTTCAAGAAACTTTTCCATGTCGACGTAAAATTCGCCATCTTGATAAAATCCGGCATCATCGTTGCTGAGGACGATAGTTTGTCCGCTGACACTCCGACGAAAGTCGATTAATTGAATTAGTACTTCTTCTGGATCTGCTCCTGGTTGTAAGGTAATTAAAACATTTTTATCTGGGCAAGTTCCACCTCGATTTTCAGCAACACAAATCACTGGTTGACGGTTAACATTGCCAGTACGAATGTATTTAAGACTCCCATTATCGAGAAACTTTTGGAATCTTTCAGAAACTGCCGAACAACGAGATTCAGGAGTCCATTGGGTTGAAACAGTTCTCACCCAGTTAATTAAGGTTACTCTACCTCTAGGAGTATTAACAAAAGTATTCCAACCGCCATTAAGTTTGGCACAGTAATAAGTATTATTTTTTGCCGAACTAGCTTCGGGATGAGCAATGGTAACACCCAAAGCTACAGCTAATCCTGCAAAAATTGCAAATGTTGATTTAAGTTTCATGGTGACTTTACTTTAAACAACTTTGAACAAGCTTACTTTATATTCCGAAAATATACTTAGCATCATAATTTTAGCTAAAATTGTTACTCTTTTGTATTGCTATTGTTAATGTCTTGTAATCTAGTTATGAATCAAGAGTCTACTCCTCAAGCTACGGAAATCAAAGCTCTATTTGACCGTATTGCGCCCATATACGATCGCTTGAATGATTGGTTAAGTTTGGGACAGCATCGCATCTGGAAAATGATGAGTGTAAAATGGAGTAATCCTCATCAGGGCGATCGCGCTTTAGATCTCTGTTGTGGTAGTGGAGATTTGGCAATGATGTTGGCGAAACAAGTTGGTGCAACTGGTCAAGTAATTGGTGTAGATTTTGCTTGTTCTCAACTTGCGATCGCGTCTGCTCGACATCAACGACTTAATCCTAATTTACCAATTAGTTGGCTAGAAGGAGATGCACTCAATCTTCCGTTTTCAGACAATTATTTTGATTGTGCGACGATGGGCTACGGCTTACGCAATCTTACTGATATTTCCCTTGGTTTACAGGAGTTATACCGAGTTCTCAAACCTGGTGCAACGGCAGCTATCCTTGATTTTCATCGTCCCCAAACAGCGATCGCGCGTACTTTTCAACAATGGTATTTACAAAACCTTGTCGTTCCTACTGCACAACAGTTTGGTATGACCGAAGAATATGCCTATTTGATTCCTAGTTTAGAGCGGTTTCCCACAGGAGTAGAACAAGTCAAACTCGCCCGTGAAGCGGGATTTGAACAAGCTACTCACTATTTGTTTGCTGGCGACATGATGGGAGTATTAGTCATTACTAAAGGGAATAGTGATAATAGAACATAGGTAATCCTAAAATCGACAATTCATTATTGATTAATTACGACCTTGGAACTTGCAAATCTCTGGTTATTGATGGTTCCTCCTATAGCAGGGAGTATTATTGGTTATTTCACTAATGATTTAGCCATCAAAATGCTATTTCGTCCCTACAAAGCAATCTATTTTGGCAAGCGGAGACTACCTTTTACTCCTGGATTAATTCCCAGCAATCAGGAGCGTCTAGCTCAAAAAGTTTCTGATACAATCATGGGGTCGTTGCTTACCCCAGAAGAATTACAAAAATTAGCTGAACGATTGCTCAAAACTGAACGAGTAGAAAGTGCTTTATCATGGCTATTAAAACTTGCTCTTGACCAAGTTCAATCTGATAAAGAACAAAAAACAGCTAAAGTGTTAGCTAATGTTTTAAAAGATTTATTTGGACAATCTTTACCTCGTCTACTTAAAGTCTTAGCCCGTCGAGAAGATTTTTTAGAAGAGCAAATTAATCAAATTTTTGATCAAATTTTATTAGATTTTCAATTAAGTGATGCTCAAGCTAGACAATTTTCTGATTGGCTTTTAGAAGTAGTTTTGCCTCCAGATCTTTTACGTAGAGGTATCATTGATTTTCTAACTGATCGCAATATTCAAATTATTGATGAAGGATTTCGAGAAAAATCTAGTGGTACTTATTGGGTAGTTGCCAATCTGTTTGGCTTGCGTAATAGTTTAATTCGTTTACGAACTTTTTGTATTGATGAAAAAGAAATTACTAATGCTCGCTTAAAAGAATTGATTTTTTCTTTAGAAATTCGTAATCGTTTACGAGATTTATTTCAAAATCTTTCTTTACAAAATCTACCTGTGGCTACTGTGAGACAATTTCGTAAAACTACTCGCGAAACTGTACGTAATTATTTACAAAGTCGAGGGTCAGAATTTATTCAAGGTTTGGGAGATTCAGTTGATTGGAAAAATGTAGCAGTTATAATTATTAATCGCTTACGTTCCTCAGCAACTGTTAATAATTCTTTGGGAATAGTTAGTCAAGAATTAGCTTTAATTTTGGAGCGTTATTTGGAAAAAGATTTAGAAAACTTAATTACTCAAGTTATTCCCATCTTATCAATCGATAAAGTTATTATTGAACGCGTCATGGCTACTTCTCCTCAAGAATTAGAAGATGCTATTCAAGGAATCGTTAAAAATGAACTACAAGCGATCGTAAATTTAGGAGGTATTCTTGGATTTTTGGTTGGATTAGTGCAAACAATTTTAATGTTGTTTACTTAAAACAAATTAATGATAATTGTTAATTTTCTAAATCGATTACCGCCAAAATTAATTCTTGGTTTTAGTTTAGTTTTAATCGGATTGATTGGCGCGATCGATTATGTAATAAAGATTGACATTGCTTTGTCTATTTTTTATTTGTTGCCAATTACTTTAATCAGTTGGTATGTAGGAAAAAGTGGGAAATTGTTAGCTCCATTTTGAGTACTATTAGTTGGTTTATAGCCGATTTACACGCTAATGTTTATGATTATTTTTGGCTTCCCTATTGGAATGCTTCGGTTAGATTAGGTTTTTTTCTCATTACTGCTTCCCTACTCGCAGCTTTAAAACAAGCTTATGAAGAACAACAAAAATTAGCTAGGACTGATTTTTTAACAGAATTAATTAACCGAAACTTTTTTTTAGAATTATTACAACTTGAAAGTTTACGTTCTTTGCGATATCAAAGACCTTTCACTCTCGCTTATTTAGATATCGATGATTTTAAACTAATTAACGATCGCTATGGACATCATCATGGGGATAAGTTATTAAAAATAATTACTCAAACAATTAAAAAAGAAATTCGTGCTACCGATATTTTTGCTCGTTTAGTAGGAGATGAATTTGCTTTATTATTACCATAAACTAATTATGAATCTGCTCAAATTGTTTAAAAAAAAGTTTCTCATTGCTGTCAACAAACAACTCAAACAGAATTTTCCTTAGTTGGTTTAAGTATTGGTGCCATAACTTTTATTCAACCACTAAATTCAATTTCTGAAATGCTCCAAAAAGTCGATTTATTAATGTATAAGGTTAAGCAAGCAGGCAAAAATAATTTTCAACATGAATTAATATAATGTTTTTTTTTAAGTTTTGTTAATATTTGATAGTTAATTTTTCATCGTTCATTATTCATTGTTTAGTAATAATCAGTAACTGGTAACTGCTCACTGATAACTGGTAACTGGTTAATATTCGTTAACTAATCGCGATAATAGTCTCTCAATATTGCAAAATGTAACTTTACGAGCCTAAAAACTGCAATTGTTAAAGCGGTCTAATTTAAATAACCACCAGTTAACTATTTGAAGATAATGGTAGATAGTCTAAAAAAACCCCAGTTTGAAGAAATGCGTCCTGGGATTAAAGTCCCATCACAAGAAACAATTCTTACTCCTCGTTTCTACACTACAGATTTTGAAGAGATGGCAAAAATGGATCTCTCAGCTAATGAAGACGAGTTGAGGGCTATCTTAGAAGAATTTCGTACCGACTACAATCGTCATCACTTTGTGCGAGATGAAGAGTTTAATCAATCTTGGGATTGTATAGATGGCGAAACTCGTAAATTATTTGTAGAATTTTTAGAACGTTCCTGTACTGCCGAGTTTTCTGGCTTTTTACTTTATAAAGAATTAGGTAGACGTTTAAAAGACAAAAATCCTCTTTTGGCAGAAATCTTTACCCTAATGTCGCGAGATGAAGCTCGTCACGCTGGTTTCCTCAATAAAGCGATGTCCGATTTTGATTTATCTTTAGACCTCGGATTTTTAACCAAAAGCCGTAAATATACTTTCTTTAAACCCAAATTTATTTTTTACGCTACCTATCTCTCTGAAAAGATTGGTTATTGGCGTTATATTACTATCTATCGTCATTTAGAAAAACATCCAGAAGATAGAATTTATCCCATCTTCCGTTTCTTTGAAAATTGGTGTCAAGACGAAAATCGTCACGGAGATTTCTTTGATGCCATTATGAAAGCGCAACCCCAATTCCTGAATGACTGGAAAGCTAGACTCTGGTGTCGCTTCTTCCTCTTATCAGTTTTTGCTACTATGTATCTCAACGATACTCAGCGTGCTGATTTCTACGCTTCTATCGGTTTGGATGCGCGAGAATACGATAAGTATGTCATTGAAAAAACTAATGAGAACGCAGGCAGAGTTTTCCCTGTTATTCTTGATGTTAATCGACCAGAATTTTATAACCGCTTAGAAACTTGCGTAAGCAACAATGAAAAATTGAGAGAAATTGATAGTTCTAACGCTCCTCAATTGATTAAAGGATTACGCAAATTACCTTACTACGTTTCTAATGGTTGGGAACTTTTGAAGTTGTATTTAATTAATCCAATTCGTGTCGATCATCTGGAAGGAACTGCTCGTTAAATTATCAGCTTTTACTGTTGGCTGACTAAATTTGGTTCTGTGTTATGCAGAACCTTTTTTCTTTTAAAGTTTTAAGGTTAAATTAATATCGTTGAGCAAAAGTCTCTAGATAGATAACAAGCCTGACTGTTGAGAATTGGTATAAGTTATAGCGATACGTCAAACATAAGTACACAACAATAATGTAATTTTTAGCAACATTATATATTTGAAAATAATGCGACCGCGTGGTGCCAGTCGACGGCTGGCTGTATTTATTGTTTGACTTTTGTAATCTTTTTGTAGTATAAATATCTGACGGGAAGCTACAAATTGATTTTTCCCGAAGGAAGTTGATTGCAATGAGTGTAATTGCAATGAGAGTTAGTGATGTTCGCGCACATCCTAATGCAGACGCTTTGCGTATTTATATTATGGAAGTACCCAATCAGATCGAAGCCTGCTTCGAGTCTAATCAAGTACAAATAGTTGCTAATTTAGAGAATATATATCAACCAGGAGATCTTGTCGCCGTAGCGTTAGGTGGTTCGGTGTTAAAAGATGGTACTAAAATTAAACCTTGTAAGCTGCGGGGTGTTACTTCTCATGGGATGGCTTTGGGTATTGTTGATGCAGAATTAGGTGAAGATCTTTCAGAAGTTTATTGTCAGTCAGAGTTAATTGATACAGCAACTAACTCAGAAGATAAGCTAACTTTTCAAAAATGGACGAGTATTGAATTGCTCCATAATGTAAAGCGTAATTTGGATATTTTGGGTGAGGCTGTTACGATTACTTATCGCGCTAAAGTTAAATTACACGGTACAAACGCAGGAATTCAAGTTACTACGGAAGGAAAAGTAGCAGCACAAAAAAGAAGTCAAATCATTACTTCTAAATCTGATAATGCAGGTTTTGCTGCTTGGGTTGAAAATAATTTAGAATATTTTTCTGCTTTAAGAACTTCTGAAAATCTCGCGATCTTTGGCGAATGGTGTGGTAATAATATTCAAAAAGGTGTTGCCATCTCCCAATTAAAACGCAAAATTTTTGCTATATTTGCTATTCAAATAGGAGACGATCTTATTACGCCTAAAAAGCTGGAAGTTCGTCCCGAAAAAATTTCCCAAATGTTACCCAAGCATGAAGATATTTTTGTACTTCCTTACTATGGTGCAGCTATTACTTTGAACTTTGGGAATGAAGAACAATTAAAAGCTGCTGTTCATACTATTAATGAGATGGTAGAAGCTGTAGAAAAATCAGATCCTTGGGTTAAAGCTACTTTTGGCATCGAAGGGATTGGCGAAGGTTTAGTGATGTATCCTGATACCAATTCGATAGTTGAAAGAGCAAATTATACCGATTATATGTTTAAAGCTAAAGGTGCTAAACATCAAGTTATCAAAACTGCAAAACCTGTGTCTATTGCTCCTGAAAAAGTCGAAAATATTGCTCAATTTGTCAATCTTTTTGTTACAGAAGCTAGACTACAACAAGCAGTAACAGAAGCTTGTGACGGACAATATGATTTGAAGCGAATGGGTGATTTTCTCAAGTGGTTTGCTTTAGATGTGCAAAAAGAAAGTGTCGCTGAATTAGAAGCTGCTGATTTAACTTGGAAAGAAGTCAATCAGTCTTTAATGAATGAGGCGAAACAGTGGTACAAAGCCCAAGGTATAATTTAGTTCAAATGAATTACTTCATAGTAAAAATAACTGTGATGATCGCTTTCTTTTAACAAAATCATTCAAGTGTTCTTGCTATGCTTTAACTTTAATCACTGATTATTTCAAAAAATAAAGGAGGGTTAAATTCCCTCCCAGATGATTGATTATTTTGTTTGTTTTGCGAGTTATCTTGTAATTTTTGGCGGAGCATTTGTTGTTGTTTACGGAGTTGTCTTGCCCTAGCAGAACCACCTTTTCCTTTGTCATTGCGACCCTGACGGCGTGGTGATTCCCATCGCTTTAGTCGTTGTGCCACAGTTATTCACCTTTAAATTAATTTACTACTTGATCTATTGTAGTATATTGTGTTTATTTGGACAAGCTTAAAACTTGATTCAATTTACCACTGCGATAACCTTCGAGATCGAGAGTGACATACAGAAAACCAAGCTCTTTAAATTTGCTAACTAATTCAGGTAAATTAACCTTCAGGATGAATTCTTGAATTTGTTCACTAGGTAATTCTATTTTGGCAGTATCTCCGAAACTACGAACTCGTAAATTTTGATAACCTAATTGCCGTAAATAAATTTCTGCTCTTCCTACTCTTTGTAATTTAGCAACCGTAATTTCTTCTCCGTAGGGAAAACGGGAACTTAAACAAGGTTGTGCGGGTTTATCCCACCAAGTAAGTCCCAAATAACGAGAAATTTCTCTTACTTCCATTTTAGTTATACCCAATTCTGCTAAAGGCGATCGCGCTCCTCTTTCTTTAGCTGCTTGAATTCCTGGACGATAGTCTTGTAAGTCGTCGGCATTTACTCCATCAACTACGTAAGGATAACCTCTAGCTATGGCTAAGGGTTTTAAGGTGTCATGAAGTTCACTTTTACAAAAATAACAGCGATTGGTAGGATTGGAAGTATAATTGGGGTTGTCCATTTCCTGAGTTTCAATTAACTCGTGTTTGATCCCAATTACTGCTGCTTGGAGGCTTGCTTCTTCTAACTCTTCTGGTAATAAAGAAGGAGAAACTGCTGTGATTGCCAAAGCGCGATCGCCTAAAACATCATAAGCAATTTTGGCGACTAAAGTACTATCTACACCACCAGAATAAGCGATTAAAGCTCGTTCCAGATCTTGAAATAAGCTGGTTAGTTGCGTTAATTTTTCTTGAATCATTATTCCTAAGTAATCAAGAGGTTATAACAAAACTATAAAAGAATTTTTAGACTTAGGAGTATCAGTTGTTAATTAACCATCAACCATAAACAAGGTTATAATTGATTTTTTTCCAGACGAGGTATAGATAAAGTAAAACAACTACCCTTACCAATTTCTGAGGCAAGAGTAATATCACCACCATGCAGTCTCGCTAATTTTTGAGATAAAGCTAATCCTAAACCAGTTCCTTTGTGAAGACGATGAAGAGGGGTATGAATTTGTTGGAAGGGTTGAAAAAGTTTTTGACAGTCTGCTGGAGAAATCCCAATTCCTGTATCAATTACAGCAAATTTAAGCATATTTTTGTGGAACTGTACTTGTAATGTAACCGAACCTTCTTGAGTAAACTTCACTGCATTAGAAAGTAAATTAACTAAGATTTGTTTTAAACGTAATTTATCGGCTACACAAAAATCTACTTTTTTATCAAGGTTCAGAATTAAATCTATTCCTTTTTGTCGAGCTTTGTCTTCAACAATAGCTAAAGAAGCACGACAAATATCTTCGACTGCTAAATTTTCTAAAAACAATTCTTCTTTTTGAGCTTCTAATTTTGCTAAGTCTAGATAGTCATTAACTAACTCTAAAAGATGTTCTCCTGTGCTAGCAATACCACTAATATATTGCATTTGTTTAGCATTAAGAGAACCATAAATTTCTTCTTTTAACATCCGAGCAAACCCTAAAATTGCTGCGATGGGATTGCGAAGTTCATGATTTAAATGAGAAATAAATTCTTGTTTGGTAGCTTCAGCTATCTGCCACTCACGCTTTTCTTGTTCTAGTTTTTTAATATATTCTTCTTGTTGTTTTTTGACTTCAAGTTGTTGTTGATAATGAAAAAAATTAATTAATGCTTTTTCTAAAATTCGCGGTAGTTTATGAAGTTTGTGTTTTAAAACGTAGCCACTTACTCCCGATTGAATACATTGAGTAGCTATTTCATCTCCCAATAGCTCTGTAATCAAAATTAAAGGGATTTTGATAGGATTAGTCAGCCACCAATCTATTCGCTCTAAGGGAGACTCGCAAATAAAATCATTTTCAGATGAGCAGTAATTGTATAAAATAGCATCATAGACTTGATTGTCTAAATAAAGATAAGATTCTTCAACATTAGTAGCTTCATAAGTAAAACTTATCTCGGCCGTTTCTAATGTTTTAATGATAGCTTCTAGCTCAGTAACTTCGTCTGTCAAAATTAACAGATTCACATTGTTGATCGAATTAAGTTTGGGTGCTAATTGTAAACTCAATCCAGAACTATTAAACATAAAAAATTGCTTGGTCTAGGATTGAACTTAGTTCGGTAAATCTTGGTGAGATGCTATTTATAATTTATATTGTATTGATATCGATGATGTAAATTTTGGGATTGATATTAATCTTTTTTTAAGAAAAGTCTTCTTGAATGTAATTTAGCCTTCTGTTTTCTAAAACTCTTTTTGCGAGAAAATAATCATAGCAATGGTTAAAAGTAAAATGGTATACAGAAAACCATAAAGAGCATGACTAAATAAATCGGTATAATTCGGTAATAAACCATAAACAGCCTCATTTTTAAGATCGAGACGAGATAAATCTGGTAATACTAAATACAAACTGGTAGTTAAAGTTTCAATGCTTTCATTCTTGCTTAATTTACCTAATTCTACTAAGTCTTGACTAAAGTGTCCCATCAAATATACACCAAAACTTAAGAGAGTTGCCAAGATAGAACTAGTAAATACACCGAAAAGTATTGCAACTGCTACTAATAAAGATAACTCTAGCAAAAGGTAACCAGCAGAAATTGCTAAAGCTACCAGAGGATAATCAATTGCAGAAAAGCTCATCATTGCTAAATAAATTGTCATCATAATTCCTACCATGACAGCTAATACTGCAACTAATCCTAAATGTTTGCCAACAATTAATTCGGCTCGACTAATTGGTTTAGGAATTAACATTAGTAGAGTACGCTTTTCAATTTCTTTATTGATTAAACTTGTACCAACAAAGATCGCTACTATTACACTTAATAGAGCAATTGCAGCAATACCAAAATCTAGTAAAATTTTTTCGTGAGTACCCGCAGCAATTTCTGGAATTAATCGAACGGCAAGAATTAGTAATAAGGAAAAGAAACCAACAAAATAGAGAATGCGATCGCGGATTACTTCTTGGAAACCGTTTTTAGCAATAGTAAATACTCTTACTACATTCATGGTTTATTTCGTCAGAATAAAATTATCTCAGGATTTACACTGTTTATATTTCCCTGAAATCGCGACAAAATAATCATGGTAAGTAAAAACTAATTCGATTTGCCTAAAAACTCTACTAAAGGTAAAAACTCTGTAACTAATTCCGCTCGACTGACGACTAAACAAGGTAAAGAAATATTTCCATAATTTTGACCAATTTGCAGCGGAAAAACGGGTTTTGAGTCTAAAAAGATAAATTTACCACCAGCAGCTTGCACAATTACCCACACTGCTGCTAAATCCCAGATTTTTGGAGTTGCTTCTACTCCACCGATCGCTGCACCCGCAGCTACTAAAAGTAAATTGTAACTGGCAACGCCAATCATTCTAATTTTACAAGGAAAAGGATTTTTCAGTATTTCAGTACTACGAGCGCAGAGGTTAAAGAGATGACTTTTGCTTGGAGAGTCTTGATTGGTATGAATTGGTTGATTATTTAGATATGCACCTGTAGGTATTTCTAATCCAGAATTGCCACCCCAATAACCGTAAAAAGATTGTCTCAGTTGAGGTAAATAAACAAAACCAAAAACTGGTGTACCCTCATACAATAATCCTAGGGAAATTCCCCAGATCGGTACACCACGAGTAAAATTAGTTGTGCCGTCAATCGGATCGACAATCCAACACCATTGAGAATCAGGAAAAATTTGGGTGGTTTCTTCTGTTAATACCCCATGCTCGGGGAAAGTATTAATAATTGCTGTTCTTAGTTCGTTATCAGAAGAGCGATCGGCTTTAGTAACTAGACTACCATCTTCTTTTTGAATTGCTTGTATTTTTCCAAAATCAGCTATCAAGCGATCGCCTACTGTTTTAGTTGTAGTTTGGCAGAATTGTAAAACTTTGTCCCAAAAATTTTCCATATTTAATCTTGCTTTGCTTCGTTTTTGAGTGTATCAATCTTTAGATCACGAGTTGTTAGCGATCCAATCCAAAGCGTTATTTCATTTTTACCTTAATAATTAAAGAACAATAACAACTCCAAGATATATACTAAAGCTTTAGTTTTTTTTATTAGTTCAGGTGATAGTTGATAGTTGATTGTTGAGACCTACGGTAGTGCGCTTCGCTTATGTTAATGGTTGATTATTCATCCCTCATAATTAGTAATTACTAATTAGTAACTGGTAATGGTGTACCTCACCAAGAGCGAGAAAGGCTATATATCACTTAATGTTTTCTTGTCCATTTACTGTAAGGATGCTTAATTAAATTAGAATTAAAATATTTGGGATCAGTTACTTCACGGTCAATCCAATCTGGTAAATGAATCAATTGATTTTCTGATTTCAATTCTACTTCGGCAATAATTAAACCTGCATTTTCGCCAAAAAACTCATCAACTTCCCAAATTAAATCTTGATATTTTATTTTATATCTTTTCTTTTCAATCAAAGGTTTAACACAGAGATTAAGTAGCATTTCTTGAGCATCTTCTAGAGGAATAGGATATTCAAATTCTGTTCTAGAAATACCAATTCTTGGTCCTTTAATTGTTAAATATCCTTGGTTATCAATCAAGCGAACTCGAACAGTTTGATTGCCTACTGTCGGTATATATCCTTGACGATAAATTATTCCTGTTGCTAAAGTACGCCATTGTTCTCCTTTAACTAAATATTTTCTTTCTATTTCTTTTGGCATAAACAATTTTCCTGATTTCTGAAAAGTATTTTAAATGAAAGTTAACTCATTTTTAAGCTGATAATTTGCCAAGGTTGAACTTGATAAGATTTAGGATGAGTCAAAGCAGAGGAATTAGATATTGATTGCTCCAAAAAATCAACTGGATATTTTATATTTAAATCTAAATCTCCTTGTAAATATAATTCGGTTGTTTTTCCATGACATTCATAACAACGTAAAATCAAATTTTTTGTTTCTCGATCTGGTTTGAGTGCCATCAAAATTAAATTTTCTGCTGATAAATCTAAAAAACTTCCTACAGGAGATAATTGTTGTTCTTTTGAAGAAATAATATTTATATTAATTACCTGAAGCGGTATATTTAATTCGTAACTTTTATGAACGGTTCTTGCTAATTCCCAACTACCTATGTGAGGATAAATAGCATAAGTAAACTGGTGTATTCCTTTGTCTGCCGTAGGATCTGGCCATAAAGAACTACGAAGCAAGGTTAAACGTAATTGATCGCTTTGACTATCGTAACCATATTTACAGTCATTAAGAAGGCTAACTCCATAATTTTGATTAGAATCGGTTAAATCTGCCCATTTTAAAGCTGGTACTTCCCATTTTGCTTGTTCTACTTTGGTTTGAGGCTCGGTAGCACGTGCGATCGCACCGCAAGCAATTTCATAAGTAGCATAATCACTGGTTAGATTAAAAGGAAAAGCAGCTTTGACAACTACCTGAGTTTCTTGCCAGTTTACTACATTAGTGATTTTTAGAGAAGGAGAATTGGTTTGCAGAAGATAATCTTGAGTAAATTCTGATGAACCTAATTTTCTGATTACTCGTAGACGTTGTTGTATTGTTCCGTAGTCTAACCATTCAATCGCAATTAATTCTGCAGGTGGTAAGGGATATTGTTGATAATTAGGATCGATATCCCAAGCATCCCAATATTGTCCTCGATCGCGATAAGCTTGTAGTTGATTTCCTGCACCTTGGAGTATTTCTTTTTGATTAGTCTTGTCAAACAGACTATCTAAATCTCCTGTGGTGGGATTGACTTTTACTTTCAGGTATTGATTTTCAAGAATAAAATGATTCGGAAATGAATTTGCATGAGTGACTTCACTAGCAACTAACCAAAACAGACGATAACCAACCGAAGGAATTGCCTCTGCTAGAAATAATAATTGATTGTCGCAACTAAGTTGAGAAGGCAGTTTATTTCCTTGTAAGTCGTATACTTCCCAATTAGATTTAGTCGCAGCAATACTAACAACTTCATCTCGCTGCCAATTAAGAGAGTTAAAAACCACAATTGGTTTTGCATTAGGTTGAGGCGGTGCAGGTAATTTGATTTGAGACGCGATCGCACTTAAAGCTTGTTTAAGGATGGTTTCCCCTATTTCTATTGCTGCTTGCCAATCTCGATTTGCTTCTGCAAATACTTCAGGAATCGATGTTCCAGGTAAAATGTCGTGGAATTGATTGAATAAAACTTTTTTCCAAGCAATCTCAATTAATGATTGCCAGGGTTGACTATTGACAAAATTTGGGTTACTATCTAGATAATGGGAAAGTGTGCCGCAATCGAACCTGTTCTCATTAATGGTACTTGCGAGAGTTGCAAACAATTCTGCTTGATAAAGTAATCCTTCACAATAACGATTAAACTTTTTCTGATCAGAGTGGGTAGTATAGCAACCACGATGAAGTTCCAGATATAATTCATCCTGCCAAGTTGGAAGAGAAAGCTTGGTTTGGTTGATTTTGGCTAGATATTGAGAGGCAGTAGTAAATTGAATTCGAGGAAAGAAAGGAGAATTATTCCACTTTGCTGCTACTTCTAACATATCTTTAGTAGGGCCTCCTCCATGATCACCCACTCCAGGTAACCAAAAGATATCTTGCAATCCTGTTTGAGATTCCCATTCAACTGCATAATTAGTCATGGTGATGGGATTAGTATCCATTACACCTGTAACATTAGGAGGAGACATCAAGGTTAATAATTTGGTGCCGTCAGGAGATTCCCACCAAAAACAACCATAAGGAAATTTAGTTGTATCATTCCAATGCAACTTACCTGTCACAAAGTAATCGATGCCAGCACCTTTAAGAATTTGAGGTAACTGCCAACTAAAACCAAAACTATCAGGTAACCAAGCAATTGTAGCAATTTGTTCAAACTTTTCTGCTAGATATTTTTGACCATAAAATAGTTGACGAATAATCGATTCACCACTGATTAAATTAACATCGGGTTCTACCCACATTCCTCCTAAAATTTCCCATTTTCCTAGCTTAATTGCTTTTTTAAGCTCTGAAAATAGCTCTGGTCGATTTTGCTCAATCCATTTATAAAGAGCAGAAGTAGTATGACCAAAAGTAAGATTAGGAAACTGTTGTTGTAAATTTAAAACAGATTGAAAAGTTCTTTCGGCAACTTGATAAGTTTCATTTGTAGTCCATAACCAAGCCATGTCTAAATGAGCATGACCAAGAGGATAAAAACAACGTTGTTTAATATTTTTAGCTAAAGGTAATAATCGCTGACGTAAATGATTGAGATGGCGATTAAACTCCTCAGCATCAAGAACTAAATTCCATTTTATTTTTTCAATTTCGCTAGCGAGTACAATTAATTTTTCTGGTTCAAATTGATTTAAATATTTAGAGAGAATAGATAATTCGGTTGCTACAAAACCAGGATCGATTTGATTATAATTACTCTCATAAACACAATGCGATCGCATTAATGCACCAATGTCATGTCCTGGACTAATTAAGCGAATAGCAATTACAAATTCTTCACCAGGTTGAGCATTATTAGTTAATAAAATTCTAGTAGAAGAATCAAACAAGTCTCCTTGTTGAACCAACTTTCCGTTAACAAAAATTTGGGCATCTTCTGCCCACCAAGTTAGAACTAAACGCAAATTTAATCCTGTTACAGGATAGTTTTGTAGATGTTCAGGAACAATAATTTTTTGAGCTAACCAATAAATTTTACGTCCTTTTTCCCAAACAATATATCTTCGCTCATTGAGTACAATATTTTGCCATTCATTTAAATTTAATGCTATTAAGTTCTCTGACTCAAATGCAAAATCAAAATTTGTATAATGCCAATTATTTTGAAGATCAATTTTAGTCAAGGCTGATAATCTTTGTACAATTTGAGTGATTTGAGCAATTAGAAAATCAGACATAATTAATTATAAAAATTGTGCTTGATTAACAATTTTACTTTCAACTCAACAATATTTTGTTATCTACCATAATCTTGAAGAAGATACTTGTTAATACGCGATCGCTAACAATAATTTGATGTAATTGTAAGATATAGGGATTGAATTAAGTTCGTTTACATAATGACATTAAATATAAATTAAGTAATAAAATTTTATTTTATGGTAATAATCCTTTGATTTCAAATAATTATCTTTACTTAGTAAAATCAAACAATTAAAAATACTATAATTTCTTAATTTTTAATATCAAATTGTTAAATTTATGCTCCGAATAAATTTATGTGCTGGTTGTGCAGGGCTAATATGAAATACTTTAAAATTTGCTACAGATGAAAAGTAGAGGAAGTAGGAGTATTAATTTGTAGCGTTCATGTTTGGATTTTATATAAACTTCTACCCAAGATTTGCAACAAAAAAAAATAAGCTCTTTCTAATTAATTATTAAAATAAACTTAGTTATTCAAAAAAAATTTATTTCTCTTTATCTCCAAAACTTGCCATACCTTGAAATAACATTATTAAACCAGCAATAACAATAAATAACGCTAACCCACCAAACAATAAATCTAACGATTGATAATTCTCCATTTGCCTCTTTTGATTAAATCTATAACAATATGTAAAGCAATTTATTTTTTAGTTAATCTGATTATGTTTAAAGTAGTTTATCAAAATAGCGAGCAAGAGTTTGAGCGTTGGACAGAAGCTCTAGATTATGCTAAAGCCTTAATTCCTAATTGTAAAAGCTTATTTGCAGATATTCGGATTTATCACGAAAAAGAACTAATTTGGATTTACAGCCGTTCTCATAAATATCCACAGTATATCGGTGCTGGAACTTATGATAGATTAGCCCGTTTGTTTATTTTAGAAACAATGGAGGAAGAAGAGGAGAAAAGGAGATAACAAGAAACCTAGTCTTATTATTAATTACTCTTCGTTACTCCTCTGCTCCTTCGTTAGTCTTTTAAGCGATCGCCATAGGTGATTCTGCCCAACGTCCCATGACTTTAGCCATTACTTCCAACTCTTGCATTAAATGGTCAAAACGTTCGGGAGTAAGAGATTGAGGGCCATCGGAAAGAGCCTTAGCTGGGTTGGGATGTACTTCGATCATCAAAGAATCAGTTCCTGCTGCGATCGCAGCTTTTGCCATATCGGGAACATATTCTGCTTTACCCGTACCATGACTAGGATCGATCATTACTGGTAAATGAGTCAAAGAACGAAGAACAGGTAAAACTGACAAATCGAGGGTATTACGAACATAATGCAGATCAAAAGTACGAATACCTCGTTCACAAAGAATAACGTTAGGATTACCTGCTGCCAAAATATATTCAGCTGCCATCAACCATTCATCGATAGTAGCAGACATACCGCGTTTTAATAATACGGGTTTATTTTGCGCTCCGACTTTTTTTAACAGGGCAAAATTTTGCATATTTCTTGCCCCTACTTGAACAACATCGGCGACTTCTGCTATTTTTTCCAAATCAGCAGCATCCATTACTTCCGTAATAATTCCTAAACCAGTCGCTTCTCTAGCTGCTGCCAACAATTCCAAAGCACTTTCACCATGTCCTTGGAAGGCATAAGGAGAGGTGCGAGGTTTATACGCTCCTCCTCTCAAAAACTTTGCTCCTGCTGCCTTGACTCGTTTGGCTGTTTCAACGATCATACCTTCGTTTTCAACCGAACAAGGGCCAGCTACAACTACGACAGGATGATTCTTGCCAAAACTTACTGCACCATCGGGAGTTGGAACAATGACTTGACTTGATTCTCCATTACGAAATTCTAGACTAGCTCGCTTAAAAGGTTTTTCTACACGTAATACCTCTTCAATCCAAGGGCTAATTTCTTGTATTTGTAAAGGATCTAAAGAAGCTGTATCACCTACTAATCCGATCACTACTTTATGTTTACCAATAATTTTTTCTGGTGTTAGTCCCCATTCTTGGAGTTCGGTGCTGACACGTTCTATTTCCAATTCTGGAGAACCAACTTTCATTACGACAATCATATCTAAGTTCCTTAAGGATGAAGACGACCAAAAAACGATGAATTATGAAGATGAAGCCCGAATTTTGAAGTATTTGTTTTGATCATTCAACTTTTAGGATTCTCGATTCATCGCTTCACTATAGAAGACATGGTAGTCATTTTTCAGTTGGAATTGGAGGATTAAGCTCAATAAAATTAATCTTCTTGGGTAGTTTTCCGCGAAGCTTGCCAAGCAGCAATTGTTCGTTGCCAATTAATTTTAAACTCTTCTATTCCTAACCAAGTACCTGTGCGTTTTTCATCCCAAGAAGCAGAAAGAATGCCGTAACTTAAACCAATCATTCCGATCCCAAAAAAGCTAATGCTAACGATTAGAGGAACAAAGGAAGGCAATTCTAATAAATCATTAGTTTTTACCACGTAAAAAAGCACAAAGGACAACATTCCCAAACCAGTGGGAACAGTACAGAACATAGCCATTCGGCGAGCCATGCGCTTACTCACTGCATTAGGAATAGCTCCAATACTAGCTTCAGATTTAGTTGCTGTTTTGGGTGATTCCGCTACTGTATTATTTACAGCAGCAGGTTCTTTTTTGGGCTTTTTTTTCTTATTTTGACGGGGTTCAAAAGGAAGACGACCCCGTTTTGATTCAGAAGACATAATTTTTTAGGTAAATAATTAACGGCGAATACCTAAACGAGCAATTAGTTTTTGATAACGTTCTTGGTCTTTATTTTGAATGTAAGACAGGAGATTTCTACGACGACCAATCATTTTCAATAGTCCACGACGGGATGAGTGGTCTTTATCATTATTTTTAAGGTGTTGAGTTAGTTGATTAATTCTCTCGGTAAGAATCGCAACTTGTAAATCAGCAGAACCAGTATCGGTTTCATGAATTTGATATTCGGACATCAATTCTTGTTTACGTTGTTGAGTTAAGCTCATAGTCTCAGTTAAGGTTTGTATAACACTGCAAACTACTATGTTACCATCGTTTTTTTGATAACTGGAGTGTTGAAGCGAGAAAAAATAGAATTTATGCAAAGGAAAGAGCAGTATTGGTTTCAGTCAAATTAAGACTTAGACTTTTCACCTCTTGTGTAGTCTATTTGTTCTAACATATTAATAAGTAATTAAATACTAATTTTTACCGATCTACCTTAACGTAATGATGATCAATTCAGTCTTCTGAGAACATATAAATAGGTTTAATATTATGGTTCAAGAATTAATCGATCTCAGGCAAAGTATAGTTGAAGGACGCTATCAAGATGCACTGGAGATTGTTGATGAATTAGAAGGAATGGGCAAACAAGCAATTTTACGTAATCTTGAATCTTTTCTAGTTCGCCTCTTAATTCATTTAATTAAAAATCAAGTAGAAAAACGCTTAACAAATTCTTGGGCAGCTTCGATAAGTGATTCGGTCAGACAAATTAAAAAACTCAATTTAAAAGACAATAAAAAATCTTACTATATTGATCAAGATAACTGGTCTGAATATTTAGAAGAAGCTTTTGAAGTAGCAATTTTAGAAGCTAGTATAGAAGTCTGTGGTGGTACATATACTCCTATTCAATTGGAAGAGATTGTCGACAAAGAACAAATTATCAAAACAGCGTCGTCTTTAATAAATTTTTCTTATCAATATTCAACTAAAGATTTATTGTCTGTTATTAGAGAATATTTTATTAATTTACCTGGAGGAAAAGAGTGGCTAGAAAGAAGAATATAAAGTCTTATTATTTCCTTTTAAAATAGTAAAATTGAAGAAAACAATAAAAGTTAGTTTTATTTATTAATTTGCTTCGCAGGCCCACAGCATAGGCGCAATGAGATATCATTTCCAGCTATCCAAGCAGTTGTCCAAGCATTTTGAAAGTTAAAACCACCTGTAACGGCATCAATGTCTAAAATTTCACCAGCAAAATAAAGTCCTGGACAGATTTTACTTTCCATAGTCTTAAAATTTATTTCTTTGAGATTAATACCTCCACATGTAACAAATTCTTCTTTAAATACTCCTTTACCTTTGATTTGATATTGTCCGCGAATAATTTCTTCTGTTAATTGATGCAGTTCTTTTTTACTTAATTCTGTCCAAGTTTTTTCTGGATTAATGTCAACGTAATTAACTAAATTGTGCCACAACCGTTTTGGTAATCCTACAGGACAATAATTTAAGATTTTTTTTCGAGAATGAGTAGTTTTAGTTATTAGTAATTTTTCTTTAACGGTTTCCAAATTTTCTTGAGGTAACCAATTAATTTCTAAGGGAAGTTGATAATTATGTGCTGCTAAAATTCTAGCTCCCCAGGCAGATAATTTTAAAATGGCAGGGCCACTAACTCCCCAATGAGTAATTAGCAAAGCTCCTGTTTGTTCTAATTTATGTTTCTCTGAAGTTAATAAACGAACTCGAACAGAATCTACACTGACTCCTGCTAAATCTTGCAAACGACTATCTTTCAGATTAAAAGTAAACAAAGAAGGTACAGGAGATTCAATAGTATGTCCTAAATTTTTTGCCCAAAGATAACCTAATCGATTGCTACCTGTTGCTATTAAAACGCAATTACATTTTAAAATTTCTCCATTTTTTAGCTCTATTTGAAATTGATTATCTGTGGGGTCTTTTCTAATGTTTTGAACAGCAACACCTGTTTTTAAAATTACTCCTACTTGTTTAGCTTCTTCAATTAAACAATTAACAATAGTTTCGGAATTATCTGTAATGGGAAACATTCGCCCATCGCTTTCTGTTTTTAATTTAACTCCCCGAGATTCAAACCAATTAATTGTATCTTTTGGTTGAAAACGAGCAAATGCACTCCGTAAAGCTTTTCCTCCCCTGGGATAATTTTGGATCAATTCAGCCAGATCAAAACAGTGATGAGTTACATTACATCTACCACCACCAGAAATTCTGACTTTTGCTAAAGGTTGACGAGCAGCTTCGAGTAAAGTAACTTTCAAATGAGGATTAGCCGTAGCACAAGCAATGGCACCAAAAAATCCTGCTGCACCACCGCCAATTACTATTACATTCATGAGTTATTTGTTGAGAATACAAAATATTAATTAAAATCTTCTAGTTTTGGCAATTCCCCAAGTTAAACCAGAACCAATAGTTATTAATAACAAGATTAAAATAATTCCTCCTGGTAAAAAAGAAAGAATCCCAAAGCCTCTAAGTAAATAGACTAGAGCAAAAGTTGCTGAAGAAATAATAAATGTTTTGAGAATTATAGACATTACTTCTAATTAATCAAACTAAGATTTATGGTAGCAATTAGCTAACTATAACAATCCTATTTAATTTGTGAATATCATTAATTTTTTTATTAAAAATTTATAAGTTAGGAAAAAACATCTAGATCTATAAAAAAAAATTGAGGTCATTTAATGACCTCGGTATAGCAGAGTAAAGAGAGTTTATGAATTTTCTGAACGAAAATTAGTAAGGAAAAGCAGGAACTTCAAAGTCAGATTGGAATTGGTCAGCATTGTTATGAACGCCTTGATTAATTACGTTGCCTTCACCGACTGCAACACCAACGTTTTGACCAGCTTGAACAGAGGTTTGAATTTGAGGATCAACGGAAAAACCTCCGATGCCAACTTGAGTTTGAGTTAAATCGTTAGAGACAGTTTGATCGACGATATTTCCGTAACCTTGAGTTAATGCGCTATTTGAACCAGCTTGAACGCTGTTTTGAGCTTGTTGGGCAAAAGCAGCTACGGGAGAAAGAGCTAAAGCAAGAGTGGAGATGATGAGAGCAGTTTTTTTCATTTTTCTAGACCTCTAAGGTAATTAATTTTTTATCTTCACTCTCTAGTTATGTCAGACTCAATCATTTTATGCAGCTAGAACCAAAAAAAATAAAATTGTTTTCTGGCAAGCTTCCTCATTCGATACAAAGCAAGGAAGCATAAAATCGGGAAGATTAGTTCAAAAAGGTGACCAGATTTTTTTTATTTTCTCTTTCCTTTAAAATAAACTTAAATCACATCCAATTTATCTATTAATATACGCATCATTAACCAATAACTTTTTAATTAGAGTTGAAATTCAGATAAAACCGTGTCTTGGATTACAGTAAGGATGACCAAAGCTCGCTGGGAGGCAGAGTTAATGCAACAAATTTTAGCAGCCTATGATATTCCCAGTCGTGTTATTGATATCGGTGTAGGTATATACTTCGGACAGGGAAGTCAAGCAGCTTTACAAGTTCATACTAAAAATCAATGGACAGCCTTGCTATTATTGAGTTCCCCTGAAGATCATTAAAAAGCTTAATTGAGAAAATAGTCTTAAGAATATGTCTTTATTTGATTGGTTTGCCAACATTAGAAAAACAGAACCCGCAATTCAAACTAAAAAAGAACGGGAAATTGCTGACGGACTTTGGACAAAATGCCAAAAATGTGCCACTGTTGCCTATACTAAGGATTTCAAAGCAAATCAGTTAGTTTGTAGCGAGTGTGGATATCATTCGATGGTTGATAGTGACGAACGCATTCGCCAGTTAATTGATACTAATACGTGGAAACCTCTAGCTGAAGAAATTAGCCCTACCGATCCGTTAGGATTTAAAGATCGTAAACCTTATCGCGATCGCATTACTGAATATCAGAAAAAAACTGGTTTAACTGATGCGGTAAAAATCGGTACTGGTTTACTAGATGGCTTACCTGTTGCTTTAGGAGTGATGGATTTCCGTTTTATGGGCGGTAGTATGGGTTCTGTAGTGGGGGAAAAACTTTGCCGTTTGATCGAACACGCTACAGCAGAACGTTTTCCTGTCATCATTGTTTGTGCTTCTGGTGGCGCAAGAATGCAAGAAGGAATGTTGAGTCTAATGCAGATGGCAAAAATTTCTGGCGCACTTCATCTTCATCAAGAAGCTAATTTATTATATATTCCTGTTTTAACTCATCCTACTACTGGTGGTGTGACTGCTTCTTTTGCTATGTTAGGTGATTTAATTATCGCCGAACCTAAAGCAACGATCGCTTTTGCAGGAAGAAGAGTTATTGAACAAACTATTAGAGAAAAATTACCTGAAGGATTTCAAACTTCTGAATATTTATTACAACATGGTTTTATTGATGCGATCGTTCCTCGTACTCAATTGAAAAGAACTTTGGCACAATTAATTAGTCTTCATCAACCTTTTTATCCTTTGATGTCTCATTTAGAATATACGAATAATGATAATCATCGGGCTATGCATCAAGCTATTTAGCTCAATGACTACCTAAACTGAATTAATTTGATTTTTATAAAGGCAGTTGTTGCCTTTTTTTGTCTGTATAACTATTCAAATTTGTAGCTACCATAAGCTTAAACCAGTTAGCATTTGAGAGCGAGCAATGTTTGGAAAACCCCGTGAACCACAAAAACCAGAACAGCCTAACTTACAAGATATTAAACTTTCAATTCCTCAACCCGAACCAGTAATTACGCAACAAGATACTGTGCTACAAAAAGAAAAAGAACCTGAATTAGAGGAAAAATCTGAATTAGTTCTGGCGGTAGAAAAAATTAGTCGAATTGTTTCTCCTTATTTCATCGTTGTTGTTGGTTTATCTTTATACGAAAAAAACTTTTTGATCGGCACAATTTTAATCGTGGTTGGCATTTTATCTTTACTAAAAATTTCCGCCAATGATGTAGCGAGATTTTTTGAATGGTTCAAAGATTTTTTAGGATTGGGTAATAGTAAATAATTAAAAACCGTTATCAGTAGAGACGCGACGTGTTACGTCTCTACACCAGTTATCAACCTTTTATTGATATTTTTGCCAAATTGACAAATCTTCAGGACGATCTATATCTCGTAATTGAGGAAGATAACCAATATTTAGACCTAATTGTTTGGCAATTGCTTCAGTTTGTGCCAAAACGCGACCGCTTCCCCAACTAATATTTTTAAATAATTCAGGTACGAGGCGATTTAACCCAATTAAGTAATAACCGCCATCTTCAGCAACACCTAGAACTAAATCTTGCTGTTGAAGTGCAACAAATGCTGTTTTTAAAATTAATGAATTGAGATCGGGACAGTCTATTCCAATGATGACTACTTTTTGTTTTCCCCTATTAAATGCTTGGGCAAAAGCAAACTCCATTTTTTTGCCTAAATCTCCTGTAATTTGGGAATAATAGGCTATATTTTTACCTAACCATTCGCTCATCAATTGGTGATTACCACCTGTAAAATGAATTTCTATTTCTACAGAACCAAATTGTTGCAGTTGCTGAACCTGTTTCAAAGTATGTTCTGTCATTTGACGTTGTAAATTTGCTGCACCTGTTGCACCTAATACCGGAATCATCCGCGTTTTGGTTTTGCCAGGTTCGGGATAACGACTAAAGATGATTAGGCATTTTTCCATAATCAAGAAGTTTCAAAAAGGATGAGGTGTCAAAAATCTTTCTAACCCCATCCCTACTCAAATGATGATTAAAGCTTATCCTTTAGTTTTTTGCGCCCAAACTTTAGTAGGTAGACCCCAAATATAAATAAAACCTTCAGCAGCTTTGTGGTCGAATTCGTCGTCTGCACCGTAAGTAGCTAAATCGGGAGCATAAATAGAATTATCCGATTGACGACCGACGATCATGGCATTTCCTTTAAACAATTTAACTTTGACAGTACCAGAAACATTAACTTGAGTAGTTTGAATAAAAGCATCAAGAGCAGTTTTTAAAGGACTGTACCATAATCCTTGATAGATTAATTCACTATAAGTTTGTTCAATGCCTCGTTTGTAACGAGTGACATCTCCAGTTAAAGTAAGACTTTCTAAATCCCGATGAGCGTTAATTAAGACGAGTAAAGCAGGAGTTTCGTAAATTTCCCGCGATTTAATCCCGACAACACGGTTTTCAATCATGTCGATTCGTCCTACTCCGTGTTTACCAACGATGTCGTTTAATTGAGAAATCAGTTCAATAGGATTGAGCGTTTTGCCATTTACACTAACAGGAATTCCTCTTTCAAAACCGATTTCTATATATTCTGGTTCATTCGGAGTATCTGCGATCGCTCTAGTCATCGCATAAATTTCTTCTGGGGGTTCTGTCATGGGATCTTCTAACGGTCCTGCTTCAATACTGCGTCCGAGTAAGTTGCGATCGATACTATAGGGAGAAGATTTTTTAACAGGAGATTCAATCCCAAATTTTTCTCCATAAGCAATAGTTTCTTCTCTACTCATTCCCCATTCCCTCGCTGGTGCTAAAACTTTTAGCTTGGGATTGAGTGCCATAATGCCGACATCAAAACGAACTTGATCGTTTCCTTTACCTGTACAACCATGTGCTACAGCATCCGCTCCATATTTTTCGGCAGCATCGACTAATAATTTGGCAATCAGAGGACGAGCTAAAGCTGTGGAGAGGGGATAACGATTTTCATAAAGAGTATTAGCACAAATGGCAGGAAAAGCATAATCTTTCACAAAAGTTTCTGTGGCATCTTCCACCAAAGATTCTACCGCTCCACATTTTAAAGCTTTCTCTTGAATTGGTTTGAGTTCTTCTCCTTGCCCCAAATCTGCTGCTAAAGTGATTATTTCTTTGACACCCCATTCATTGATTAAATAAGGAATACAGACAGAAGTATCTACTCCGCCAGAGTATGCCAGCACCACTCTTTCCGCGCGACCCATAATATTTATTAACCCTATACAACGACTAATGCGCTATTTTACCTAAAACAGAGCAACAACATTTGATAACCACAGACTATTTTCATCATGTTAATTAAATAATTCGTTCTTAGCAAAGCTTGATTTACGTTGCTAATACTTGCACTTGAGGCTCTCGAAAGATGCTTAAATGAGTTCTAAGTATGTCAAAAATCTCTCATGCTTTTTCTGCTTAGTAAAAAAACATTGTTAAACCAATTATTTGTGGTCTTGCTTTTTTTACTTGCGACGCGATCGCTTCTGCGCCAGCGAAGCTGACCGCGCACTCGCCCTTTGAGGACTAATTAAAAGTATTAATCAAACTAAGTAAGCTCAACCATACAAATTTCAAAACAATAGTGTCTTGAAAAATACTTTTTTTACAATCTTTTATTCAAGCTGTTAGTTTTATAAATTAAATGTTTTTGAACTAAGCTAAAAATTATTAACTAATATCCAATTCAAATCAAAATTTATACTTTTATGTATTAATGAAAAAAGAATACCAACTTACAGTCTTACCTGGAGAAGGAATCGGTACAGAAGTTGTTGATGCTGCTGTCTTAGTTTTACAAGAATTAGCTAAAATTTATCAATTCTCTCTAGATATCAATTATGGTTTAATCGGCAAATCAGCTTATCAACAATTAGGAAATTATTTTCCAGAACTTACTGCTAAATTATGTCAAAATTCTGATGGAATTTTATTTGGTGCAGTTAGTCAAGGAGGATTATTAGAATTAAGAAAAAGATTTGATTTTTATCTCAATGTTCGTCCCGTTCGTCCTCTTCTTAGTTTATTAGATAAATCTAGTCTTAAAGCTGAGAAATTAATTGGTGTAGATCTTCTTTTTGTTCGAGAATTAGTGAGCGGAATTTATTTTGGTGCAGCAGGAAGAGGAAAAGATGAACAAGGTGATTATGGTTATCACACCATGAAATATTATGATTGGGAAATCAAAAGAATTGCTCGATTTGCTTTACAAAAAGCCCAACAAAGAAAAAAATTACTAACAGTTGCTCATAAACAAAATGCTTTACCTCATCTGCCTTGGAGTGCTTTAGTAAAAGCAGAAGCACATAATTTTCCCGATGTTAAAATTGAACCAATGCTAGTTGATACTTTAGCCATGCAGTTAGTTATTAATCCTCAACATTTTGATGTTATTCTAGCTGGTAATTTATTTGGAGATATCCTCAGCGATCTTGGTGGAGCTTTAGTCGGCTCGATAGGTTTATTAGGTTCAGCTAGTATTAATGCCAATGGTTTTGGAATGTACGAACCAGTTCATGGAACAGCACCAGATTTAGCAGGAAAAGGCATTGCTAATCCTTTAGGAACTTTTAATGCGGTAGGATTAATGCTACAACAATGGGGAGAAAATCAAGCAGCCCAAAAGCTAATCCAAACCCAAGAAAATTTATTAGCAAAAGGTTATCGTACAGCCGATTTATATTCTCAAACTGAATCAGAAATATTAGTTAATACCAAAACTTTTACAAATCTTTTTATTCAAGAAATGTATCAATAATACTTTTATTAATTCGTAATATAAATTTAGTAATTTGAGCTTGGAAAGCACACCCGTTATCACTTATCAACCATTAACACTACTAACCAATAATTCCATCGGCGTTCATCAGTGTAAAAGCCGTGGATATTTTTTATTACATCCAATTAAATTGCTTATTCTTCTTCTTAAAAGTACTAATATACTAGATTGGTAATTGTTAATTTACTGTAGAGCAATAACCGTGACAGCAACACCAGAAATTCAACAAAAAGTAGTTCAACTGAAACAACAATTAATTCAAGCAGGATATGCTTATTATGTCCTGGACAATCCGATTATGGAGGATGCTGTCTATGATCAACTCTATCGTCAATTACAAGATTTAGAAACTCAATATCCAGAACTAATTACTCCTGATAGCCCAACTCAACGAGTTGGAGATCAACCCGCTTCGCAATTTACTTCAGTTAAACACAATATTCCTCTCTATAGTTTAGAAAATGCTTTTAATCAGCAAGAATTAGCCAAATGGCAAGAAAGATGGCAACGACAAGCACCAGATGTTCAGGATTTTGCCTATGTGTGTGAGTTAAAAATTGATGGCTCTGCTTTGGCTTTAACTTATGAAAATGGCATTTTAGTTCGAGGCGTTACTAGAGGAGATGGAGTGACAGGGGAAGATATTACTCAGAATATCCGTACTATTAGAACTATTCCCTTGCGACTCAATTTAGATAACCCACCCTCTATAGTAGAAGTAAGGGGAGAAGCTTTTTTACCCATCGCAGTTTTTGAAAAAATTAATCAAGAGCGGGAACAATCTGGAGAAGCTTTATTTGCTAATCCTCGTAATGCTGCTGCTGGTACTTTACGACAGTTGGATGCTAAAGTCGTCGATAAACGTAAATTGAATTTTTTTGCTTATACTTTGCATCTTCCCAATCATCCGAATCATCCTACTTCTCAATGGGAATCTTTAGAGTTATTACAAAAAATGGGATTTCGGGTAAATCCTAACCGTAAATTGTGTAAGTCTCTAGCAGAAGTAGAAGAATATTATCAAGAATGGGATACAGCTAGACGTAATCTTTCTTATTTAACCGATGGAGTCGTCGTCAAACTCAATAGTTACTCTCTACAACAAAGATTAGGTTTTACTCAAAAATTTCCTCGTTGGGCGATCGCACTTAAGTATCCAGCCGAAGAAGCTCCTACTATAGTTAAGGATATCATTGTCAATGTCGGTAGAACTGGCGCAGTAACCCCAATGGCTGTGATGCAACCAGTTCAACTAGCAGGAACTACCGTACAAAGGGCAACTCTTCACAATAGCGATCGCGTTTCTGAATTAGATCTCCGTATTGGCGATACGGTAATTATCCGTAAAGCAGGGGAAATTATTCCTGAAGTAGTAAGGGTAATGTCTCAATTGCGCCCTCCTGATACGCAACCCTACCAAATGCCTACTCATTGTCCCGAATGTAATTCTCAATTAATTCGTCCGAAGGGAGAAGCAGTAACTAGATGTGTCAATAGTTCTTGTCCAGCTATTTTACGAGGGAGTCTAATTCATTGGGCTTCCCGTGATGCTTTAGATATTAGGGGTTTGGGAGAAAAAATTGTTGTCCTTCTCATAAAACAAAACCTAGTCAAATCTATTGCCGATCTTTACTCTTTGGAAATAGAACAAATTGCTGCATTAGAAAGAATGGGACAAAAATCCGCCCAGAAATTGCTTAAAGCGATCGCTGATTCTAAAAATCAACCCTATGCTAGAGTTTTATACGGTTTAGGAATTCGCTATGTTGGTAGCGTTAATGCCAAATTATTAGCTCAAAACTTTCCCACCATTGAAACCTTATCCACCGCATCTGTAGCATCTTTGGAAGCAGTTTATGGAATAGGAGAAGAGATTGCTCAATCAGTTTTCCAATGGTTTAGAATTCCTGCTAATCAACTTTTAGTATCAGCTTTACAAAAAGCAGGATTGCAATTTAAACACCATAATTCTTCGAGCAAGACTCAATCTAATCTAACTGCAAATACTTTTACTGGTAAAACTTTTGTCATTACTGGTACTTTAACCACCCTTAAACGTAATGAAGCCAAAGATTTAATCGAACAAGCAGGAGGAAAAGTAACTAATTCAATTAGTAATAAAACTGACTATTTAGTAATAGGAGAAAATCCAGGTTCTAAATTAGCTAAAGCCCAAGAACTTAATATTCCTCAACTTGATGAAAATCAACTTTTAGAGTTACTTAAAACTTAAACTATAATATTTTTAAATCTTCCAAAAATCCCTAAATTAAGTTTTGCTAAATTTTAATCAAACCATTCTACTTTTTGCTTAATTGGATCGCGACGACTTGTCAGACTAAGGCGATCGCTATACCCTAAGTATAAATAACCAAGACAATAATCTTGTTGTTCCAGACCAAGGAAATCTTTTAATTCTTGAGTATAAGTCACTCCTCCAGAACCCCAAAAACTGCAAATACCATAGGCAGTAGCTGTTAAAGCCATGTTTTGTACACTACAAGCTACTGCTTCTATTTCTTCAATTTCAGGTATTTGTTCGGATATTTGTCGTTTCATACAAATAACAATTACGTGAGAAGACTTAAGAATATTTGTCTTCATTCTTTCATACTTTTCTAGTTTGAAATTAGTATTTTCACTCAGTTTTTTATATAAATCTGCTTGAAAGTTTGCCAACTTTTCCAAACTAGAACCAGTAAAAACTTTAAATCTCCAAGGCTGAGTTAAGCCATGGGTAGGAGCCCAATTAGCATTTTCTAAAATTTCCCAAACTAGAGAATCTTCTATTCTTTTTCCGTTAAAACAACGAGGTTTAGTCGAACGACGCGTTCTAATTAATTCAGTAATTTGTTGAGTAAAATCAGACATATTAAAACATTAACTTTTTCTTTCAGCAAAACCTATGTTAGATATCTTAAGAGTAATTATACTTAGATTAATAGCACAAGACAGATCGACAATAATCAGAGTATTATTGATTAGTTGATTGTACTTTTGCGGTTATCAAAACTTAAGGTTAATATCACCTAATCAAGATTGATACCAAATCCGTGTTTACAAAAAACAATCAAATTAAATGATCGACTCAATATTACTATAGTGTAATTCCTATTACTTGCTTGCTTATGTCTAGTTAAATTAACAGATGCTTAAAAATAGATATCAGTAAGACCCCTCGCATTTCAATAAATAATATGGGGAACAAAAAATGCACACAGAAATAGCAGCAGAATCAAAAGTGTTACTTATGAAAGAAAACTCTCAAAGAGATAGTAAAAAATTACTACTTATTGACGATGACCCTAACCTAATCTTACTGGTTAAAGACTATCTTGAATTTAGGGGCTATAACGTCATGACAGCAGAAAATGGGAGAGAAGCTTTAGATTTGCTAGAGCAGAGTATCCCCGATATGATTATTTGCGATGTTATGATGCCCGAAATGGATGGTTATTCTTTAGTTCAACATATTCGACAAGAACCTCGGACAAATAGAATTCCTGTACTGTTTCTGTCGGCTAAAGGGCAAAGTCAAGACCGAGTCAAAGGTTTAAACGAAGGTGCTGATGTTTATATGGTTAAACCTTTTGAACCAGAAGAATTAGTAGCACAGGTAGAGTCTTCTCTCAATCAAATCAAACGTTGGGAGCAAGGTCGTGCTAGAGGCATAGACGGAGTAGCAACAATCCAAGTTCCCCATAATGTCGAACTCACTCCAACAGAGTTAAAGGTAGTGCAGTTAGTCGCTAAAGGCATGGCTAATCGTGAAATTGCTGAACAACTTAACGTCAGTCAACGGACAATTGAAAGCCATGTTTCTAATATGCTCAACAAAACTAGCTTAAATAACCGTACTGAGTTAGCACGTTGGGCAATTGAAAGTAATATGGCTTAAATCGAAAGCATCAGTTATCTCTTGGCAAATCAAATTAACTAATTGGATCATCTTACTGATATCTAGGGTAACCATAAGGTTGCCCTCAGATTTTGTCGGTTGAGAACAATAAAAGGTGTCTGAGAATTAAAAAGCCAGATAATTAAATAACCTTGCTATTTTTTAGATATCTGTATATAATTAATTCTTGTTGCTGGTGTAGCTCAGTTGGTAGAGCTGCTGATTTGTAATCAGCCGGTCGCGGGTTCAAATCCTGTCACCAGCTTATCTGAAACCCTTGACGTTTATTACAACCCAGCGTCTCTAGCCCTGAGCTAACTACTTAGAGATGAATTGGGATTTACATCTATTCCCCAACTATTCCCCAAATACGTAGTTTAAGTCAATCCTCTTCATCAATTCTTTAAATTCATGTCTAATCTGTAAAGGCATGAAAAGCTATAAGCTCATCTGAGCTAAAAAACAACAGCCTGCTGAAACCAACAGACTGTTTAACAATTAATTAGGCTTAAGGATCATAGGTTAAATCGAGCATTACATCATGCCCATACCACCCATGCCACCCATTCCGCCCATTCCGCCCATGCCATCCATACCACCAGGCATTGCGGGAGCTTGAGGTTCGGGTTTTTCTACTACTAATGCTTCTGTAGTTAAAACCATACCAGCAATAGAGGCTGCATTTTGTACCGCAGAGCGAACTACTTTAGCTGGGTCAATAATACCAGCAGCAATCAAATCTTCTAATTGACCAGTTAAAGCATTGTAACCAACGTTAAAGTCCGTATTTTTAACTCGCTCAACAATAACTGTTCCTTCTACTCCAGCATTATCAGCTAACTGACGTAAGGGAGCTTCCAAAGCTTTAGCAAAAATATCAGCAGCAACTTTTTCTTCGTCGTTGCTTAATTGATTTTTAAAATCAACAACTTTATTCGCCAAATGAATTAGAGTTGTACCACCGCCAGGAACAATTCCTTCATCTACCGCAGCTTTAGTAGCGTTAAGTGCGTCTTCAATACGAAGTTTGCGGTCTTTGAGTTCGGTTTCAGTA
Source organism: Stanieria cyanosphaera PCC 7437 (assembly GCF_000317575.1). NCBI lineage: Bacteria > Bacillati > Cyanobacteriota > Cyanophyceae > Pleurocapsales > Dermocarpellaceae > Stanieria > Stanieria cyanosphaera. The sequence continues at coordinate 4,867,803 of NC_019748.1, forward strand.
GCTGCACCAACTTTAATAACAGCAACACCACCAGCGAGTTTAGCAATGCGTTCTTGTAATTTTTCTGCGTCGTATTCGGAATCAGTTTCTTCTAATTGTTTGCGTAGTTGAGCAACTCGTTTTTGAATTTCTTCGGTTTTACCACCACCAGAAACAATTGTAGTATTTTCTTTGTCAATGGTAATCTTTTCAGCTTTACCTAGCATCTCAAGAGAAACCATTTCTAGACTCAAGCCGATTTCTTCAGAAATCATTTGTCCACCAGTTAGGATGGCGATGTCTTGAAGCATTTGTTTACGGCGATCGCCAAAAGAAGGAGCTTTGATCGCAGCTACATTTAAAACACCACGAGCTTTATTAACAACTAAAGTAGCTAAAGCTTCACCTTCTAAATCTTCAGCAATAATTAATAAAGGTTGACCGGAACGAGCAACTTTTTCTAAGACAGGAACTAAATCGGCGATCGCACCAATTTTCTTATCAGTGATCAAGATTAAGGCGTTATCAAAATTAACCTGTTGTCTTTCTTGATCAGTAATAAAATAAGGAGAAATATAACCGCGATCAAGTTGCATTCCTTCAACTACATCTAATTCTGTAGCTAAAGATTTTGATTCTTCAACGGTAATCACGCCATCTTTAGTTACTTTATCCATCGCCTCAGCGATCATTGCCCCGATTTCTTCGTCATTACCAGCCGAAACGGTGGCTACTTGTGCGATCGCATCTCCTGTTACTGGTTTGGCTACAGCTACGATTTCTTTGACTAAATAAGCAGTGGTTTTTTCCAAACCTCTTCTTAATGCTACAGGATTAGCCCCTGCGGTGACATTTTTTAAACCTTCTTTGATTAATGCTTGAGCAATAACTGTTGCGGTAGTTGTACCATCTCCAGCAATATCTTTAGTTTTAGAAGCGACTTCTTGAATTAATCTAGCACCAGTATTTTCTAAAGGATCTTCTAATTCAATTTCTTTGGCAACGGTAATTCCATCGTTAACGATTTGGGGTGCGCCAAATTTCTTTTCTAATAAAACATTGCGCCCTTTGGGACCAAGAGTAATTTTAACTGCATTAGCTAGGGAGTTTACACCCTTTTCTAACGATCTTCTTGACTCTTCCTTAAACGAGATAATTTTTGCCATAGAATTTTGTCTTGAAATTTGATCGTGTTTCCTTATGCAAATTTAGCACTCTTAAAGAGAGAGTGCTAAGAAATTTATTAAGATCGAGCTTTAAATTTTCAAAGCTTTGCTATTGCTTGGTTTTAAGCCTAAAAAGTTTTCTGGCTTGGTCAAATTTACCATCTGTCAAGCAATAATTATGGGTGTTTTCCTTACCCAAATTACCGTACCTTCTAAGCTGCATCTAATTTTTCGGTTGATTTACCTGTAGAGACTTAACAGGTTACGTTTCTACTTTCAGATTATCAACTAAAAAAGCCCATTGATCGGCAATTTCTTCGATAATTTTGGCTGTAGGTTTGCCTGCACCGTGTCCAGCTTTGGTTTCAATGCGAATCAACACGGGATTATCTCCTGCATGGGCTGCTTGTAAAGCTGCTGCAAATTTAAAACTGTGGGCGGGTACAACTCTGTCATCGTGATCGGCGGTAGTAATCATAGTTGCTGGATATTTTGTTCCTGATTTGAGATTATGTAAAGGAGAATAGGAATATAGTGTCTTAAATTCTGACTCATTTTCGGGACTACCATATTCAGAACACCACGCCCAACCGATGGTAAATTTATGGAAACGCAACATATCCATTACTCCTACTGCGGGTAAGGCTGCTGCAAATAAGTCTGGACGTTGAGTCATACAAGCACCGACTAATAAACCTCCATTGCTACCACCAGCGATCGCAAGTTTGCTAGAGGAGGTATATTTATTAGTAATTAACCATTCTGCTGCTGCAATAAAGTCATCGAAGACGTTTTGTTTGTTCTCTTTCGTGCCTGCTTGATGCCATTCTTCACCGTATTCACCACCACCTCGTAAGTTAGGTACGGCATAAATGCCTCCTAATTCCATCCAGACTAAGTTAGCAATAGAAAAGTTGGGGGTAAGAGAAACGCTAAAACCACCGTAACCATAGAGACAAGTGGGATTATTTCCATTTAGTTGTAAGTCTTTTTTGTGGGTAATAAACATGGGGATATTTGTTCCATCTTTACTAGGATAAAAGACTTGTTTGGTTACATAATCATTGGGATTAAAATCTACGGTTGGCTGACGAAAGATCGTACTTTTTCCTGTTACCAAATCGTAGCGATAAATAGTAGCGGGAGTAGTAAAACTAGTAAAAGCATAAAAGGTTTCGGTATCGGTTCTTTTGCCATTAAAACCACCCGCAGAACCAATACCAGGTAAATCTACTTCACGAATAAAAGTACCATCTAAACTAAAAATTTTAACCTGCGATCGCGCATCTTTGAGATAATCAGCTACAAATTGATTATTAAGTGTAGCAATTCCTCCGAGAGTTTCTTCGGCTTCGGGAATAATTTCTTGCCAGTTATTTTTATCAGGACTATTAATATCAATTGCAATTATTTTTCCTTTAGGTGCATCTAGATCTGTTCTAAACCAAAAAATTGAATCATCGTGATCAATCAAATCATAATTGGCTTCAAATTCATTAATTAATTCAATGATTTCTGATAAGGGTTCTTGTAAATCTTTGTAGAAAATCAAATTTTTTGGATCGGTACCGCGCCAAACACTAATTACTAAATAACGTCCATCTTCTGTAACACTACCACTAAAACCCCATTCTTTTTGGTCAGGGCGATGATAAATTAAAATATCTTCAGATTGTTCTGTTCCTAACCGATGATAGTAAAGTTTTTGATAATAATTAACCTCTTCTAATTTAGTTTTTTCATTAGGTTCATCATAGCGACTGTAAAAAAAGCCTTGATTATCTTTTGTCCAAGATGCACCAGAAAATTTAATCCACTTGAGATGATCGACTAAATCTTTTCCTGTTTCCACATCTCTTACTTTATATTCAATCCAATCCGAACCAGCAGTTGATAAACCATAAGCCATTGATTTTCCATCATCACTAATTGCTAAACTAGATAAAGCAACTGTTCCGTCTGCTGATAATTTATTTGGGTCTAATAATACTTTTGGTTCGCCGTCTAAAGATTCTAAAGTATATAAAACACTTTGATTTTGTAGACCATCATTTTTAAAATAAAAATAGCGGTTGCCTTCTTTAAAAGGAATACCAAATTTTTCATAATTCCATAATTGAGTAATTCTATCTTTTAATTTTTCCCTAATTTCCAGTTGAGATAAATAACCAAAAGTAACTTCATTCTGTGCCTCAACCCAAGCTTTAGTTTCATCACTATCAGGATTTTCTAACCAACGATAAGGGTCTTTTATTTCTATATTAAAAAAGCGATCGCGCTCTTCAGTTTCCTTACTCAAAGGATAATTAAAATTAGACATGATAACCAAGTAATAGATATTTTTTTTGAATTAAATTATCTTAATCAATCCTAGTCCATAAAGCCAATCCGCCACCTCTACCTCTAGCAGCAATCAGACGATCTTGGATTAAAAAATAAGCAAAAAAAGCTTGTTGATTAATTTTTTCTTGATAAAACTTTTCTTCTTTTGATTTACCAGACCTGATATAACCTTGATAAATTTTGAAGTTAAATAATTTGACAATCATTTGGGTAAAATCAAAGGCTAAAATATTTTTTTTAATTAAAAATTTGATTGGGCCTGTCAGAGATAAAGTTAAGCCACCAACTTCAACACAATTATTAACTCTACCTTGTTCTTGATCTAAAAAATATGTCAAAGTAATCTTAATAAACTTAGGAATATATTTACCAGCACCCAAAACAATACCAGCCTTTTGTCTAGTTTTTTTTGTACCAGTAATAAAACATAATCGCCAAGTACCAATTAATTGTTCAAAAGAAGCAGAACTTTTTCTTTGTCTTGCTTCCTTTTCTGCTTGTAATAATGCCTCAACTACAGTATCCGAATCAGGCAAATTTGAGCTAGTTAAAAATGAATTAGCAACTTGTTCAAGAAGAGATAAATGTTCCATGCGATCGCTTTGTTTAGATTAAAATTTTAATAGTTTTATATTTTTTTTCTATCGATTCGGGTTTAGAGACTGACAATAATTATAAATTTGTGAACATAAATTTTCTCAAGAGTCGATTTAGCTTCCTAATCTTTATAATCTTTAGTATGAGATACAATTCTCTTATTATTCGCTGAAATTTAATTAATTTAAATATGTCTCTTAATCGACGGAATTTTTTCTTAATTTTAGGCGCAACTACTGGTGCTGCGATGTTTGGAACTTTCCCCAAATTAGCTATAGCACAATCTTCCGATGCAGCTAGTGACAAGCCTTTTCAACTACCTCCTCTTCCTTACGCTTACGATGCCCTTGAACCTTATATTGATGCAGAAACGATGAGGTTTCACCACGATAAGCATCATGCTGCCTATACAAAAAAACTCAACCAAGCAGTTAATCAATATCCAGAATTAGCCAATCAATCGGCTGAAGACATTCTGCGAAATATGGATACTGTTCCCGAGGATATTTTAACAACCGTTCGTAATAATGGTGGTGGGTACGTCAACCATGCAATGTTTTGGCAAATTATGAGTCCCGATGGCGGAGGAAATCCCACAGGAGCGATCGCAACAGCAATTACTGAAACTTTTGGTAGCTTTGATGCTTTTAAAGAACAGTTTAATGAGGCTGGCAGCAAACAGTTTGGTAGTGGTTGGGCTTGGTTAGTTTTGGATACTAATAACCAATTGCAGGTAATGAGTACTCCCAATCAAGATAGTCCCCTGATGGATGGGATGTATCCAATTATGGGTAACGATGTTTGGGAACACGCTTATTATCTCAAATATCGCAATAAACGAGATGAATATTTGACTCAATGGTGGAATGTTGTTAACTGGGAAGAAGTAAATAAGCGTTACGAACAAGCGATCGCTTAAAACTTATTCTTAAATAAAATGATTAATCTTCACTTGGTCTAAAGATATTTTTTAGTCATAAAGCGGTCGCGCTCTTCAGCAATTATTAAAACTGTTACATCCCAATTCAGAAAAGACTTAATCTCAATCTTTGCAGGTGAAGATTAATTTTAGCAAAATCAATTATTAAGTAAATTCTTCAAAGATTCAATCGACAGCCCCATTTCCTGACTAGTTTGCTTTAATGCTGTCTGAAAACCGCTCACATCCGTGCTGTAACCACATAACTGCGCTGCTTTTTTAATGCCAGAAGAAGCATTTGCTCTAGCACAGTCAATCAACTCCGCACCAGTGAGGGGTTCTTCTCCAGAGAGAAGCTTTTTTCTAGATTCACCCCAAAAAGCACTTAGAGTACAAATTTGCTCGTCTTCCTTATGTTTAACTGACCAGCGATAAATAACAGATTGAGGATCAATTCCAACCTCAATTAATTTAGCCCCCATATAATATTGCATTTGGCTAAGAGTTTTTTGTTTTAGTTCTAACGGCTGATTCTTTTTGATTGTGCGGTCAAGATGAGCTTGAGTAGGCTTAGGCATTTTTAATTTAAAAAGTTTTTCTCTCTATTGTTACTTTACAATGGTTATTCAAAACTGTGACATCTTGAAATTGAGATGAAAAAGATCAGAGCAATAGTTTCAGGACAAGTACAGGGTGTAGGATTTAGGATGTCTACTCGCTCTCAAGCTAGACAAATAGGAATTGATGGATTTGTCCGAAATTTGAGCAATGGCAATGTAGAAATTATGGCAAAAGGAGAAGCCCAAAAAGTAGATCAGTTTTTGGAATGGGCTAAGTCTGGACCACCGTCGGCGGTAGTTAACAAGCTGGAAGTAGAAGTTCTGGTTGATGATGGTGAAGAATTTGATGGTTTTGAAATTCGTAAGTAAAAATTAATTTATTTTTAGGTCTAAATAATCATAATTTAGTTAATAAAATATTCTAGACAAATAAGCATCTAGTTTGTTTAAAAGAGTCTTATGTCTTAACCTAAAAGTTTACTGCCACAGCATAAGTAGTCGTGCAAAATTAATTATTTAGTAGAGACAAGGCAAAAGGTAAAAAGCAGGAGGAAATTTAAAATGTGTAATTAATTATGTAATCGTACTTGTACACTAAGACGAGCAGGTTTGTAACAATTAAAATTGAATTTTTATTTAATATTTATGGCTAACAATTACTTAACTCCGAATCAACAACTTGCTGCTTATTTACCTACTAGTGTAGTAGTTACGGCTGGTGCTGGTACGGGGAAAACTCATATGTTAGCAGAGAGGTATTTGTATTATTTAAAAGAAAAAAATTTATCTCCTTTAGAAATAGTTGCGGTTACCTTCACAGAAAAAGCAGCTAAGGAATTGCGATCGCGGATTAGAATTTTAATTAGTCAACAGTTACCTCAACGCACAGATATTTTAGCGGAGTTAGAAGCAGCAACAATTAGTACGATTCACGCTTTAGCTAGTCGAATTTGTGAGGAACATCCCTCAGTAGCAGGTATACCTGCTGATTTTACAGTTATTGACGATTTAGAAGGAAAAATTTGGCTTGATGAGGCGTTAGAGTCGGCTTTAATCCGTTTACCACCACAAGTTTATCAGTTGATTCCTTTTTCTTTAATGTCTAAGGTAATGAGTGGTTTATGGACAGATCCCTATACGGCGACTAAAGCTTTACAACAAGGTATCCAAGATGGGAATACTTTGATCAGATATGCACGAAGGGAAGGTTTAAAAAAATTAGTTAATGATTCAATTTGGACTAAAACATGGTCAATTTTATCTCAGTATCAAGGACAAGTAGGAGATAAGTTAGAAATTATTCGGCAAGATACTTTAGTTGCCATGACGGAGTTGGAAGATGAAGAAAATGTTGATAATGCGATCGCATTTTTAACTGGAATTAAGCTTAGTGTTGGCAGTAAAAAAAGTTGGCAAGATGACGGTTTTAGAGTTGTTAAAGAAGCTCTAACATCCCTACGAGAGTTAGTCAAAAAAACTATTCAAACAGGATTGATTACTCTGACTTTGACTGAAGCGGACGAACAATTGAAACAATTACTTCCTGCTTTAACTGAAGCTTATCAAGATATTACTAATTATTTGGGCAAATTAAAATGGCAAGCTAGATTATTAACTTTTAGCGATTTAGAAATTTATGCCCTCAAAGCTTTAAGAGATCTGCAAGTACAAAAATATTATCGACAAAGATGGCAAGTTTTTTTAGTTGATGAGTTTCAAGATACTAACCCTACCCAGGCAGAATTACTACAAACTTTAACCAAAACAGCCCAATTAACCATTGTTGGTGATGTTAAACAGTCGATATATGGTTTTAGAAGGGCAGATCTGAGAGTATTTAAACAATTTAAACAAAAAATTTTGAATAATAACGGTCGAGAAGTTATCCTCAGTCAAAGTTTCCGTACTCATCAACCCTTACTGAAACAAATTAATCAGATTTTTGCACCCTTATTAGGAGATTTACATCAGGAGTTAAGAAGCGATCGTTTTTTAGAGGCGGAGGAGAAGAGGGGCGAGGAAGAAAAATATATTCAAGTTTTTGCTGTCGAAAAACATCCTGATAGTAGTAAAAGTCAGCGTCTACGGGTAGAAGCGTATCATCTTGCTCAAAAAATCAAGCAAATGTTGGCTGAAAAAATTCCTGTTTATGACAAGCAAACCCAACAATTACGCCCTATTCAACCCCGAGATATCGCAATCTTAACTCGAACTTGGTCACCTCTTCAATATTATGAAGAAGCTTTAGCAGCAGCAGGAATTCCTGTCGCACCTTCAGGCGGTGGTAATTTATTGGTTACTAGAGAAGCTAAAGATACTTGGGCATTATTACGTTTTTTGGTCGAACCACAGGATAATATTGCTTTGATCGCAGTTTTAAGAAGTCCTTTTTTTGCCATTAGCGATCGCATTTTATTTCAACTGGGCATCTCAAAAGAAAGTAAAATTGATTGGTGGGAAACAATTGCCTCTGCCTCACTACCTGAATTGGAACATCCTGTTAAGGTACTTTCTCAACTACTACAACTGCGTTATCAAGAAGCACCTTCGCGTTTAATCCAAATTGCAGATCGTTTAACAGGATATACCGCAGTTATTGCTAATCTATCAGGTGCAGCGAGAAGAATGGCAGACTGGCAGGGATTTCGGGAATTGATTACAGAATTGGAACAAGGTACAAATGATCTGTTTGGGGTGGTACGTCGTCTCAAACGTCTTTATGATAGTGAAAGTGAAATTGCTCGCCCTGCTTTAGATGTAGGTAACGCTGTATCTCTGATGACGATCTTTGCAGCTAAAGGATTAGAATGGTCAGTAGTTGCGATCGCAGATTTAAGTAGGGAACGTCCAAACATTTCTCAACCGATTTATTTTGATTCTTATTGGGGAGTTGTTTGGCAATGGGAATTGGCAGGAGAAACTCAAACACCAGCCCTTTATACCTATTTAAAATTTTTACAACAGCAACGAGAAGAACAAGAAGCACTGCGTGTTTTGTATGTAGCTTTAACTAGAGCAAGAGATTACCTTTTTTTAAGCGCAACTGAACCAGATCAAGGAGATTTAAGCAGATTAAAACCTGGTTTAGATGTAGCCAATCTTCAGATTGAAACTGTTTCTTTTACTGGCGAAGCAGCTTTACCTCCTTTACCTCCCGTACAGACGTTCCATGTCACCTCTCTACCTCCTTTATTAATCGACTCGGTTGGTTCTGGTATTTTTGAACTACCAGTTACCGCTTTAAGCGAATTTAATCGTTGCCCTCTCCGCTTTCAATATCGTTTTTTAGAAGGGCATCCAGGAATTGGGGAAGGAATTGCTTACGCCTCCCAAGTAGGAACGCTAGTACACAAGGCTTTAGAATATGATATTTTTGAAGTAGAAAAGTTAATGGCTTTTGCAGATCCAAGTTGGAGTCAAGCAGCAGCAGCAGAAGCGATCGCTCTAGCTAGTCGATTTTGGCAACATCCTCAATATCAATCTTTTTATACTACAGCAATAGCAAAAGAAGCAAAAATTACCCTACAAATTCAACAAATTACTTTTACTGGTGTGATCGATTTAGTAGGAGAAAATTGGATCTTAGACTATAAAAGCGATCGTGATATTAATCCTCAAGATCACCGTTTTCAATTGTGGGCTTATGCTCAAGCTTTAAAATCTCAACAGGCACATATAGCCTATTTAAGACATGATTATGTACATAGTTTTTCGCAAACAAAATTAACTGCAATTACTGAAGAAATAGAAAGTTTAGTAAAAAAAATTAATGCAGGTAATTATATTGCCAATTCTTCCTCAGCAAATTGTCAGATTTGTCCTTATTGTGCTTTCTGTGATTTCGCCCATTTAGATTAAATTTATTTAGTTGATATTAATAATTAATTATACTTGCTACTTAAATAAATTCTCATGTAGTCGTGTTACATATAGACCACACAAGATATCTGTCTCTTGCATTTCTCAAGGAAAACTGCTAGTTTATTATTGCTAAAGATATGCATTTAGACTACATATTTTTTTTTAAGCTTTTACTTTCGGTGTTCGGTAGAATTGAGCTAAAGCAGGTTCGCCATCGGCGGGGAAATTTAACGATGTCTATGGTAATTTGCAACATCTTGAGTCATCCCTATACGTTTAACTCTAGTCTTTTCTTAACCGGTAACATAAATGCGTAACAACTTATCTATTTTTTTAAATATTAGCAATAATAAATTCAGCGATTCTCAGCTATATTATCAATACAAAAAGTTAGAGAGAAAACTCATAAATCTCTGTGAAATAATTGTTGAAAAAAAAATTATTTCCGGAAAACGCGATTATAAAAAGTTTTTAATACTTTGTCGTAGTCGAACAGGCTCAAATTTTTTAGTTAGTTTACTACAATCTCATCCTCAAATCAGAGCTTTTGGCGAAGTTTTTACAGAAGAAGAGCATATTTATTGGGGATATCCTGGTTATAATTCAGAGCAAATTTTACAACTAAGAAAAAATAATCCAATTGAATTTTTAAATAAGGTAGTGTACCGTGAAACATTTCCTTTGGTATCGGCAGTAGGATTTAAATTATTTTATGATCAAGCAAAACGAGGGCAGCAAAAAAATATCTGGGGTTATTTACAGAAAATGTCAGATGTGAAAATAATTCATCTGAAGCGAAAAAATATTTTAGAAGCTCATGTTTCTCATAAATTAGCAGAAAGAAATAATCAATGGATTTTATTGGACAATCAAAAAGAGTTGATGCTCGAACCAATTGCTTTAGATTACGATGAATGTTTACAAGCGTTCGAGCAGACTAAAATTTGGGAAACTGAATATGAACAGTTTTTTGCTAAATACAAGCATCCTATTCAAACCATATATTATGAAGAGCTAGTTAGTAATACACTGCTCATCACTAGAGAGTTACAAAATTTTTTAGAGGTAAATTATTGGTTTTTAAATACTTATACAAAAAAACAAAATCAAGTTTCCTTGCGAGATAAAATTATTAATTATGATGAGTTAAAAGACAAATTTAGTAAGACGATCTGGAGTAAGTTTTTTGAATAATTTTATTTTTTTTATAGCAGGACTAAATTATTCATAAAAAATCTTAATTTTTCTTTTTCTTGAAAATAATTTAGATTCACAAATCAAAGAGAATTAATATAATTAATTTTGATTAGGAAAAAGATTTTCTAATTGTGGAGGTTCAAATAAAGGCTGATTATTTTGATAACGCCAGAAAATATAAGAAAATACTATTGCTAAAATAGTAGTTATTAAAACAAAAATACAAGTTAATTCCAGTTTAGATATTTGATGTTTTTTTTGAATTGGTTGAAGTTCTACTAATTTAATTTGTGTATCGTTTTCTTTGATATTTTTACTAATTTGAGTTCCCAAATCACTAAAAGAGTTAGGATAAATTTGAGTAGTTTGCTCTTTAATGACACCAGATAAATTAGCTGATTTTAGATTAGTTTGATCAAAATTCGCACTAACTAGATTAGCTTGAGCCAAATTAGTTTTCGTCAAATTAGCTTGAACAAAATTGCATCCTTGTAAATCAGAATTACCAAAATTAGTTTTAGTTAAATCAGCTTCGGAAAAATCAACACCTTTAAGATTAGCATTACTCAAATCTTCACCAGTTAAATTTTTTTGTTTTGCTCCTTGATTTACTAGTTCCCAAATTAAATTACATTTATGATCGAGGAGGGTTTGATGATTAATTTTGGTGGCTCGGAAATTGACAAAATCTGCGATCGCGTCTCTTAAATAAGCACCAATTAAAGAAGCATGACTAAGATTAGCAGAGGTTAAATTAGCATGACTTAAATAAGCATTTTCTAAGTTTGTTTTGTATAAATTAGCAGCAGTTAAATTAGCTAGATGAAGATAAGCTCCATTAAGATTAGCATTACTAAGATTGGCGTGATTTAAATTAGTATTGCTCAAATCGCTATTACTCAAATCAACTTGAAATAAATTAGTATAAGTTAAATTGAGATTGCTCAAATTTTGATTAGCTCCTCCTCCATTAACAATTTCCCAAACTTTTCTTGGTTTATCATCTAATACTGTGTCTGAGTCAATGATAGTTTGTTTCAAAATTGCTAAATCTAGATTCGCTCTGGTTAAATCAGCTTGACGTATACTAGTAGCAAGTAAATTTGCTCCTTGCAAATTAGCATCAATAAGTTGAGCATGATCCAAGCAGGCATAACTAAGATTTGCTTGACAAAAATTAACCTGTTGTAGATTAAAATCTCTCAGATTTATTTGATATAAATTAGCTTTACTCAAATCAGGAATAACTTGAGGTTGTTCTTGTCGCCATTGATTCCAAACTGCTACTCCTTGGTATAGTAAAGCTAAATGTTCTTCATTTGCCATACTAAATCAAATCCTCAAATCAGAGTTTTATAGATCAATTCAAGTCTAATCAAATAATAAATAGTTTGGTAATAATTATTAAATAATCTCTACTATAAACATACTCAAATGTTTGTTAATGGTTAATTGTTGATTATTCATCCCTCATAAATTAGTAATTAGTAAAGTAAAAAATTGGTCGCTGATAACTGATAATGGTATACCTTATCAATTGAAGAAATGCTGTATCAATGCTTCTTAAGCTTAATTTAAATGGTAATTTTTAATAAGTTTGCAATATGATAATTGAATTTATCTGAAAAATCTATAAAGATAACACAAACCTTTAAGCACGGAGAAACACTTTAGAATAACTGTTCTACAATAAGCGTAGACAAAACCTCAATCAGAAATTATGTTAGATTTTGAACCAATTTTTGAATTTTCTCGGCAAAACTGTGGTGCTATCTGTGCTTTTTTAGTCCCAGCTAATTTAATTACAACTTTAGTCAATTTAATTTTGTTAGCTAAACAATCTTCTCTCTCCAAAGTTAGGTTGACTGTCGCTTTATCTATTGTCTTTGCCTTGACTTTGTTTTTACACATTTCTACCTGGTTTATGATCGGTGTTGTTACGCCAGTTACGTTTATTTTGCTGACATTGGGTAGTACTTGTTTAGCAGTGAATTTTTTAGCAATTATCTATCAACCACAATTCCTTCAATTAGTTCGATTAGCTAACGAAAGACTTGCTCCAAAAGCACGTTCTCAGGAAAGCTAAGACTCATAAGCGTTCTCGCCTATGGCGAGGCGCATCCCCGACGCTTTTATGGTTAAACTTCGATTGAGTATTTTAAAATGTTAAATTTATAAAAACTTAAACGAACACTTATCGCTTATACAAATGTAATTTACTTTTTTTAAACCTTAAAACTTCAAGGAAAAATTAATATCAAATATAATTGAATACAGGAAAGTTAGTTATTCAAAACGATGAATGCAAAAGAATCTCTGGTTCAAGAGATAGAACAAATTCCTGAATCACTTTTACCAGAAATACTAAACTTTATTCAGTTTCTCAAATATAAACATCAACAAGAGCAACGAGAAACTGCTTTACTTAGCGAGTCAATATTAGCTAAAGATTGGTTAACTCCAGAGGAAAATGAAGCGTGGCAGCATTTGTAAAGGGAGATGTAGTAATTGTTCCTTTCCCTTTCTCCGATCTAAGCCAAGCTAAACGCCGGCCAGTTTTAGTTATTGCAACCTTCACAGGAGATGATTTAATTCTTTGTCAGATTACTAGTCAAGCAGTGACAGATAGTTATGCTGTAGCAGTTACTAACAATGATTTTACAACTGGCGGACTAAATCAAAACAGCAATATTCGTCCTAACCGATTATTTACCGCCGATAGAGGACTAATTCTTTATAAAGCAGGACAATTGACAGCAAATAAGTTAAAGGAAGTAATTGACAAGATTATTAATATTTTGCAATAAAGTTTTGAAAAATGAAGTGTATGCGCTCCCTTTTTTACTGATAAATTTCTCGCTATTCTCTTCGTCTATTGAAAGTCTAGATTAAAAGGCATTAATAAGTTCTAATCATAGAAGCGATCGCGTTCCTCAAGAGCGAACCTCTCACACAGTGCCTCGGCTACGCAGAGATCGCAGCTAGAGCTAATAGATTCAACATTTGCAATCTTAAGTAAGTAAGTCAACCTAATTATTCATAAAATATGGGAAGTGTACAGACGCGAAATTTCGCGTCTGTACGGAAGTAGAGGAGGTAGGAAAAATAACATTTGATGTTTAATTAAGTGGAGCTACTTATCTCAGCAAAATTCTGGTTGATCGCAGATTTTATTGTTATCCTAATCTTGCCTAGTCGCTAATTTAAGTATATGTCAGCCAACCAAACATCTTTGACTCAGATTCCTGATTGTGCTTGGAAACGTCCTCTCGGTAAAGGATGGGAAAAACCTTACACAGTTCGCTACAGCAGTAATTTGGATGATGGTGCTTGGCATGGAATGCCTTTAGGTGGTTTTGGTGCGGGTTGTATCGGTCGTTCTCATCGCGGTGATTTTAATCTTTGGCATCTGGATGGTGGTGAACACGTTTTTCGTTCTCTTCCTGCTTGTCAATTTAGTGTATTTGAAAGCTCGGAAGCTAAAACTCAAGCTTATGCTCTCTGTACCGAACCTCCTGAAGATGGAACTTTATCTCGTTGGCAATGGTATCCGAAAGAAAAAGGAAACTATCACGCTCTTTATCCTCGCAGTTGGTTTGAATACCAGGATGTTTTTCAATCTCAATTGACTTGTGAACAGTTTTCTCCGATTTGGGCAGAAAATTATCAGGAAAGTAGTTATCCTGTCGCTATTTTTGACTGGAATGTTCATAATCCCACAGATAAGCCGATTACGCTTAGTATTATGCTGACTTGGCAAAATACGGTTGGTTGGTTTACCAATGCGATTAAATCTCCCACTGTGAAAGTCAGGGATGATGGTAGTCCAGTTTATGAATATCAACCCAAATGGGGAGATAGTACGGGAAACTTTAATCAATGGATTCAAGATAACTATCGCGTTGGTTGTTTACTCAATCGCATTCAACCCCATGCAGAAATTCAGGAAGGTGAAGGACAAATTGCGATCGCGACTGTAACTAATCCAACTTTAGAAGTATTTTATCTCAGTCGTTGGCATCCTGATGGTGATGGTGCAGATGTTTGGGATTATTTTGCAGCAGATGGTTCTTTACCAGATAGGCAAGATGAAACCCCTGCAGATCCTGGGGAACAAATTGCCTCTGCGATCGCAGTACGTTTTACGGTTAATCCAGGTAAAACTCGTCAAATACCTTTTGTTTTAGCTTGGGATTTGCCTGTAACAGAATTTGCTCAAGGAATTAAATATTATCGTCGCTACACGGATTTTTTTGGACGTACTGGTAATAATGCCTGGAGTATTGTTAAAACTGCTTTAAAACACAGCGATTGGTGGCAAGAAAGTATTCAAGCTTGGCAAGAACCGATTTTAAAACGTCAAGATTTGCCAGATTGGTTCAAAATGGCGTTATTTAATGAATTATACTTGCTTACCCAAGGTGGTACTCTTTGGAGTGCAGCAACCGAAACCGATCCTATCGGACAATTTGGGGTACTAGAGTGCATGGACTATCGTTGGTATGAAAGTCTTGATGTGCGTCTGTATGGTTCGTTTGGTTTAATGATGTTATGGTCGAAGCTAGATAAGTCGGTTTTAGAAGCTTTTGCTAGAGCGATTCCGAAAGGAGATGATACTCCTCGTATTATTGGTTATAATCGGGCGCAAGCGATTCGTAAAGCAGCAGGAGCAACTCCTCACGATCTCGGCGCACCTAACGAACATCCTTGGCAAGCTACTAACTACACTTCCTATCAAGATTGTAATCTGTGGAAAGATTTACCAAGTGATTTTGTTCTACAAGTATATCGAGATTATGTACTAACAGGATCAAAAGACAGCGAGTTTCTCTGGGAATGCTGGGATAGTATTGTTGTCACTTTGGCATATCTTAAAGAATTCGATCTCGATGGAGATGGTATTCCTGAAAACTCTGGCGCACCAGATCAAACCTTTGATGATTGGAGATTACAAGGAATTAGTGCCTATTGTGGTGGTTTGTGGATAGCTGCCTTAGAAGCTGCGATCGCAATTGGTCAGATTTTAATGACTCATCCTCCCATGAATCCTAATTTACAACCACCAGACTATCCTCAAGGTATTGAAACTGTAATTAATCATTATCGAGTATGGTTACAACAGGCGCGATCGCTTTATCATGATACTTTGTGGAATGGTGAGTATTACCGTCTTGATAGTCAAAGTAATTCTGATGTAGTGATGGCGGATCAACTTTGTGGTCAATTTTACGCCAGATTATTAGGATTACCTGATGTCGTCGAAGAACAATACACTAAATCTGCTTTGAAGAAAATTTATCAGGCTTGTTTCCTAAAGTTTCATAATGGCAAATATGGCGCAGCAAACGGAGTTTTACCTGATGGTAGTCCAGTAAATCCTAATGATACTCATCCGTTGGAAGTATGGACGGGAATTAATTTTGGTTTGGCAGCTTTTATGTTGCAAATGGGAATGAAAGCAGAGGCGTTTCAACTAACAGAAACTGTGGTAAAACAAGTATATGAAAATGGTTTACAATTTCGTACTCCTGAAGCAATTACTGCGGTTGGTACTTTCCGCGCTAGTCATTATTTAAGAGCAATGGCGATTTGGGGTATTTATGGAATTTTAGTTGATTGGAAGTAATTTAGTGGTTCTCAGTTGAATGAAATACAATTAAGCTGACAAAGTTTATTTCTTCCAAGGCAGTTTTGTTCCCATCTCTGTCCACGCTGAAAATATTAAATAAAGAATCAAAAAAGCTACACCTAATAAAAAGGGAACTACGTCATTATCCATAATTTTGGTTAGACTAATTTATTACCAATCAATTTTTTTAGACTCTAATCAATTTATCTCCCTATTTCTAAGAGAGAAAAGTTTTGGTCATCAAATAGAGAAGGTCTGTAAAATTAAACTAAGACATCTCTTTTTAAGACAAAAAAGAATGGTTGCTGCATTCCTTTGAAATCCATTAAACCCAAGACTATATTTTCATCTACTTTCCTAAAAACATCATTAATTGGCAAATAATCATAAATCATAGTTGCGCTAATTTTCTGACGATGCTCCATCATCCTAATTCTTGCTTTACTTTCCTCCGTTTTCATCATTGGATTCATAAAAGTAAATACAGATTTCATTGCTTCATTTCTGGGAATTGGAAAACGAAGTGTTAAGTTCATTAAAATTGGATTTGGATCGACCTTAAAAATTTTATTATTGCTATCTAAAAACAACAAAGGATGAACTTGCTCTGGGTTAATAAATTCTTTGCCATACCAGTTAGCAGTTTCCAGTAAACCATCCATCGGATGATTAGTGTGAAAACCAGAACCCTTCCATCTACCGATCATGAAATCTAAATCTACCGTATCTAATTCGTCAAAGAGTTGCAAAGCTTCTTCTGTAGTGGTTTGCCCTTGTTGTTGAATCGTCTGAAATTTTTCTAAAATATTCATCTTTTTTCTCTACAAAAAATGAAAATGCTTTAATTATTATAGTAAAATGTTGATTTGTAGCCTAACTCGGTTGCTTTGATTACTAATAACAAAAAAAACACTACTTGTTTACGCGATCGCGCCTTTGATCAAACCTCTTCATCTTCTATTCTCAGTAGCTATCAAAAGTAACTACACTGTCTTGTTAAAATTAGCCTAATCCTATTTATCGCTCAAAATACAACAATGTCATCACCAGTAATTAATACTGTTAATTAAAATGATGGAGTCTTTACCAGAAGACAAACAAAATAAAATTGTCGAACATTTAAGAGAATATATTCAAGATTTGCAAGACGAAGAAAAATGGAACAATTCTTTTAACAAAACTCAAGATAAATTGATAGCTGCTGCTAAATTAGCTAAACAACAAATTGCTGAAGGAAAAGCCAAACCAATCGATTATAATCAGCTATGAAATCTCAAACTCTTCCTTCTTTTTGGGATAATTATAAATTGCTTACAGAAAAAACTAGGCGCAGCGCAAGGAAAGCTTATCAATTATGGAAAAAAAACCCTCTCTTCCATCTTTGCATTTTAAATGTATTAATAGTTAAGAGAATATTTGGTCAGTTAGAATTAGTCGTAGTTATCGTGCGATCGGTATTTTAGATAATGATACTGTAACTTGGTTTTGGATAGGTAATCATGATAATTATGAAAAGTTTTTTAGTTAGTTTGCCTCTCTATAAAAAAAGCCCATTGCCTCATAGAATAGAGGTTGGGGCTAGATAAAACTATCAAATATTTGTAATACTCACTTGAATATTAATATTGATTTTGATAATTTAAATTAAAAATGTTAGTTATAAAATGAATTAATTATAATTATTCACCATCTAACTAAAATTACTCAAGTTTTAAATTTATCCTTTATTTTTTATAATCATAACTTTGATTATTTGATTAACTGTTTCCTGAGAAATTGATAAAGATCTACAAAGTTTAGATAAAACTGCTTCTTCATCATCAGAAACTTCACCATCAGAAAGTATTAAATCAGTTGCCACGGCAAAAACAGTTTCATGTAAATATTCTGGAAGAGATGAAACCGCAACTTTTAATAATGAATCTACTCCTTGAATTTCAATAATTTTCATTAGTTTGTTAATCATTCTAGAAACATGATCGCTAGGATAACTTTGAAACAATTTCATTCTATATAAAGTTGCTACTAAACTTTGGATTTCTTCATTAGCAAGATATCCGTCAGCAGCAATTGTAGCTAACATAATTCCAGCAAAAGACTCTGCTGGACTTAAATCAGTATTGCTTTTAGTTCTAACACTGGAAAAGTTGTCAAATAAACCCATAACAAATTTGTTGAAAATCTTGTAGTGTTCATTATTTATATTTCCCAAAATGTTAAACAAAGTAACATTTATGTAGATAAAATTATATATTTCTAATGTTTTAAAAATTTAAATAAATACTTGACTTTATCTTTGCGCAAGAAAAAAACATCCACAGATAAACACAGATAGATTTATCGCTTGGGTTTCAAAGCAATCTAGAGATAAACTACCCTTTTCCCAAAACCTACCCATATAATAAGACTTAATGTAAATTCACCTGTTGATCCGCAGTCGCGAACCATGAACAGTAACTTTCTCAACCGTCTTAACAGTAGCGATCGCCATGTGTTAGTATTTGATGGTGGGATGGGTACAAAGTAAGCAAGTACAAAATATATAGATAAACCATTAAATAATACTTAGTTCAATAAAATGAAAGTTAAAGGAATTATACGGAATAACAGTATTGAGCTATTGGAAAATATATCTATTGCTGAAGGGACAGAAGTTACTATAGAAATTACCGAATCTTCTTTAATTAATCGAGATAGCCAATGGCAACAACTCCAAAAAGTTATTGGTAGTTGGAAAGATAATTTAGAGATAGATGTAATCTTTAATGAGATAGATCAAGAACGTCACAAATATCATGGACGAGATCTCAACTTTGAAGATTTTGAAGTAAGTTGATATGTATTTATTAGATACAAATATTTGTATTGCTATTCTCAAAAATAATTTAAAAGTTATTCAACAGTTTCAGCTAAAATATAGTGATTGTTATCTTTCTTCCTTGGTTTTAGCAGAACTTTATAAGGGTGTTTATTATTCTAATCGGGTTGTTGAAAATCTCAATACTTTAACTGAATTTGCTGACGCTTTACCTACAATAGATTTTGATAACAAAGCAGCTATCGAATTTTGCAAAATTCAATTTGAACTTAGAAAAATTGGTAAAGCGATAGGAGAATTAGATGCTTTAATTGCTGCTGTTGCTCGTTCTCGACAAGATATTGTAGTTACTAATAACACTCGTCATTTTATTAATATTCCTAATTTACAGTTAGAAAATTGGTTTGATTCCTAATTTTATTAAATGCGATCTCGGCAAAGCCGAGGCGCGGAGCGATCGCTTTTTAAATCAACCTCTTCATCTTCTATTCGCAATAACCATCAAAAGTAACTACACTGTCTTGTTAAAATTAGCCTAATCCTATTTATCTCTCAAAATATAACAATGTTATCACCAGCAATTAATATCGAGTCTTTACCAAAAGACAAACAAGATAAAATTGTTGAACATTTAAAAGAATATATTCAGGATTTGCAAGACGAACAAAAATGCAAAAATTATTTTGACAAAACCCAAGATAAATTAATAGCTAGTGCTAAATTAGCTAAACAACAAATTGCTGAAGAAAAAGCGACACCAATCGATTACAATAAGCTATGAAATCTCAAACTCTTCCTTCTTTTTGGGATAATTAATAGATCGCCTACAACAACTCTAAAAAATAATCTAAATCTATTCTTGCTTGCTTCAAAATTTTTGCTAAAGTTGATCGCTTTACGGGTTTGTGGACTGGTACTGTGATTTTAAGAGTTTCGTTAGGTAGTCATCCACAGATAAACACAGATAGATTTATCACTTGGGTTTCAAAGCAATCTAGAGATAAACTACCCTTTTCCCAAAACCTACCCATATAATAAGACTTAATGTAAATTCATCTGTTGATCCGCAGTCGCGAACCATGAACAGTAACTTTCTCAACCGTCTTAACAGTAGCGATCGCCATGTGTTAGTATTTGATGGGGCGATGGGTACAAACTTGCAAGTACAAAACCTCACTGCTGAAGATTTTGGTGGTGCGGAATATGAAGGATGTAATGAATATCTGGTACACACTAAACCAGAGGCGGTGGAGAAGGTACACCGAGGTTTCTTAGAAGCTGGTGCAGATGTTATTGAAACTGATACTTTTGGTGGAACATCGATAGTTTTAGCTGAATACGATTTAGCAGATCAAGCGTATTATCTCAACAAAACCGCAGCCGAATTGGCTAAAAGACTGACGACAGAATACTCTACACCAGAAAAACCTCGTTTTGTGGCTGGTTCGATGGGTCCTGGTACTAAGTTACCAACCCTAGGACATATTGATTTTGATACGCTTCGGGATGCTTATGTAGTGCAAGCAGAAGCTTTGTATGATGGTGGCGTTGATTTGTTGTTAGTAGAAACCTGTCAGGATGTTTTACAAATAAAAGCAGCCTTAAATGCCATTGAAGAAGTCTTTGCGAAAAAAGGTGCGCGTATTCCCCTGATGGTTTCGGTGACAATGGAACAGATGGGAACGATGTTAGTCGGGACAGAAATCGATGCAGCGTTAGCGATCTTAGAAAGATATCCGATCAATATTTTAGGTCTAAACTGCGCCACAGGCCCAGATTTGATGAAAGATCATATTAAGTATCTATCGGAACATTCTCCATTTATTGTGTCCTGTGTACCTAATGCAGGTTTACCCGAAAATGTAGGCGGACAGGCGCATTATAAGCTTACGCCAATGGAACTGCGGATGTCTTTGATGCACTTCGTCGAAGATTTGGGAGTGCAAATAGTTGGTGGTTGTTGCGGTACTCGCTACGAACATATTCAAGCGTTGGCAGAGATGACGAAGGATTTAAAACCGAAAGAACGTCGGCCCCATTACGAACCTTCCGCAGCTTCTATTTATAGTACTCAACCCTATATTCAAGATAATTCTTTCCTCATTGTCGGGGAAAAATTAAACGCCAGTGGTTCTAAAAAATGTCGAGAACTCCTTAATGTAGAAGACTGGGATAGTCTTATTTCGATGGCGAAGGCGCAGGTAAAAGAAGGCGCGCACGTTTTGGATGTCAACGTAGACTACGTAGGTAGAGACGGGGAAAAGGATATGCACGAACTGGCATCCCGTCTGGTGAATAATGTTACTCTTCCTCTCATGCTTGACTCCACCGAATGGACGAAGATGGAGGCGGGGTTAAAAGTAGCTGGTGGTAAATGTATCCTCAACTCAACTAATTACGAGGATGGGGAAGAAAGATTTTTCCAAGTCTTAGAATTAGCTAAAAAATACGGTGCTGGGGTAGTTATTGGTACTATCGATGAAGATGGTATGGGACGAACTGCCGATAAAAAGTTTGCCATTGCTAAACGTGCTTATGATGCAGCAGTAGAGTATGGTATTCCTCCCCATGAAATCTTTTTCGATCCTTTAGCGTTACCTGTATCTACTGGTATTGAAGAAGATAGGGAAAATGGTAAAGCAACAGTCGAAGCAATTAAAAGAATTAGAGAAGAGTTACCAGGTTGTCATATTTTATTGGGTGTTTCTAATGTTTCCTTTGGTTTAAATCCTGCTGCGCGACAAGTATTAAATTCTGTCTTTTTACATGAATGTATGGCAGTGGGTTTGGATGCAGCTATTGTTAGTGCCAATAAAATTTTACCTCTCTCTAAAATAGACGAAGAACATCAACAAGTGTGTTTGGATTTAATTTACGACAGACGAAAATTTGATGGTGATATCTGCACCTACGATCCTCTTGGCGAATTAACAACTTTATTCGCAGGAAAGAAAGCTAAAAAATCCGAAGCAGTTGATAAGAACTTACCCATTGATGAAAGACTAAAACAACATATTATTGACGGAGAAAGAATTGGTTTAGAAGATGCTTTAAATGAAGCTTTACAAAATCATCCTCCCTTAGAAATTATCAATACTTTCCTCTTAGATGGCATGAAAGTTGTCGGAGAATTATTCGGTTCGGGACAAATGCAATTACCGTTTGTATTACAGTCGGCACAAACTATGAAAGCTGCGGTAGCATATTTAGAACCTTTTATGGATAAAGAAGAAGCTGATGATAAAGGTAAAGGAATTTTTATTATTGCAACAGTTAAAGGCGACGTTCATGATATTGGTAAAAATTTAGTCGATATTATTCTATCTAATAATGGTTATAAGGTAATTAATTTAGGGATTAAGCAACCAGTAGAAAATATAATTCAAGCTTACGAAGAACATAAAGCAGACTGCATTGCCATGAGTGGTTTGCTCGTAAAATCTACTGCCTTTATGAAAGATAATTTGGAAACTTTTAATGAAAAAGGTATTACTGTTCCTGTTATTTTGGGTGGTGCTGCTTTAACACCCAAATTTGTTCATCAAGATTGCCAAAATACTTATAAAGGTAAAGTAATTTATGGAAAAGATGCTTTTGCAGATTTGCATTTTATGGATAAATTAATGCCAGCAAAAGCTGCTGGTAATTGGGATGATTTGAAGGGGTTTTTAGATGAATTTGGTGATGGTAAGGGCAAACCGTTCGCCCCTACAGAAAATGGAGGAAATGGCAAAGTTTTTGGTGATGCAAATCCTGATACTATCTTTGTTGATGAGGAAACGAAACAACCAGAACCAGTTGCGATCGATACCAAACGTTCAGAAGCAGTAGCTGTCAATATATTTCGTCCGACTCCTCCTTTTTGGGGAACAAAAATCATTACACCAGAAGAAATTGATTTAGAAGAGGTATTCTGGTATTTAGATTTGCAAGCATTGATTGCTGGACAATGGCAATTTCGTAAACCAAGAGAACAATCAAGAGAAGAATACGATCAGTTTTTAGCTGAAAAAGTTTATCCTATTCTAGATCAATGGAAGCAACGGATTATTGCCGAAAAATTACTACATCCTACAGTAATTTATGGTTACTTCCCTTGTCTGGCGGAAGAAAATTCTCTGCACATATACGACCCGAATGATTCTAAAATAGAACTAGTAAAATGGGATTTTCCCCGTCAAAAATCTGGTCGTCGTCTCTGTATTGCCGACTTCTTTGCGCCTGTAGAAAGCGAGAAAATGGATGTTTTCCCGATGCAAGCGGTAACAGTAGGCGAAATTGCGACTGAATACGCTAAAAAACTTTTTGAAGGTCATGATTATACCAATTATCTGTACTATCATGGCATGGCGGTACAAACAGCAGAAGCTTTAGCAGAATGGACTCATGCCAAAATACGCCGTGAGTTGGGATTTGGCGATGAAGAACCAGATAATGTTAAAGAAGTTTTGCAACAAAAACATCGTGGTTCTCGCTATAGTTTTGGTTATCCTGCTTGTCCGAATATTGCGGATCAGTATAAACAATTGGAGATATTAGATACTCAAAGAATTGGTATGTATATGGATGAAAGCGAACAATTATATCCAGAACAATCCACTACTGCTTTTGTTACTTATCATCCAGTGTCTAAATATTTTAGTGCCTAATAACTGAATTTAAGCAAACAATATAAGATGTCATAGTTTTTCCTATTTTGTCTTATATTGTCTCAGTCTTTTAGAACGGATATATCTCTGCCTCAATTGTGGGTTTGATTTTGCTTCCAATGATTCAAAATATCCTTAACTAAAACTTCTTTAATCCAAATTTGCGAGACAATTAGTAGCGGAATAGCTAGAAATAAACCAAGAAAACCGAAAAAACTAGCAAAAACGACCACTGCTAAAATTGTAAATACTGGCAAAAGATTGACCTCTTCTTTCATGATTAAAGGAACTAAAATTAAACTTTCCACCTGTTGAATCACAATATAAAGCAAAATCGTTGCTCCAGCTTTCCAAGGAGCATCTAGTAAGGCAAATAAGGTTGGTGGAATCACACTCAAGGTAGGGCCGACGTTGGGAATAAATTCTAATAAACCTGCTAAGACGGCATTCACAAAAGGCAATGGTACTCTCAGAATCGATAATCCGACAAAGGATAGAAAGGCGATGACAAGCATCGTAATGAGTGTACCTCTAATCCAACCTACCAAAGAAATTTCGCACTCAAATAGAATTTCATCAACGCGCCTTCTGTAAAAGGCAGGAAATAATAAGATAAAAATGCGTCGGTATTGCGTGGGATCTGCCAAGAGCATGATGGTTAGAACCAAAAACAGCAATATATTTAGGACAGCACTGAGAGAATTATTGAGGAGTACAAAAAAGTTACTGAGGAGTTGGGAAATCCACGTTTGTATTTGTTGAGTTAGATTTTCTAAACCTCGAAACTGTTCAAACTGTTCTAACATCGAACCAGGAATTACAGATTGCAGCCATTCAATCCAAGTACGCAGTCGTTGGGATACTTGTGGCAGGATATTAACTATTTCTTGTAACTGAGTGACCAAACGTGGCACAATCAAGGCAAAAAAGCCAACTATAATCGCTAATAAGATAATTATGGTGATAGCGATCGCAATTCCTCGTTTTACTCGCGATTGTTGTAGTCTCCGAACCACTCGGTTTAAAATGGTTGCTAAAATGACAGCAGCAAATACCAAAAGAACAACTTGCCTGATTTGCCACAGAATGTAACAAGAAACAATTAAAACAATTAAACCAAGCCAATGCTTGAAACGCACAATTTTACCTCCATTAACGAAGTCGAAGCAGGCTCGGTTTTTCCAGCTTTTTCAACTTCGTAAGTAATTATCTAACGAGCGAATGCAGCCAGCATCTGGCTAAGTGTATAGAGAGAGTTTCAATCTAACTTCACAAAGCGGAATAATTTTAAGCCGTTCTGTCGGTCAGACAAAAGCTAACTAAAATATTATCAATAAGCTGAATTGTTGAACACATAATAAATTTAGTTAAGCGATCGCTTTACTGGCAACAAGCTGTTTTTTTAACCAGATCTTTTCTTTAGCATGAAGATAACAAGGATCGGCAAAAATTGCGATCGCGCGCTGATAAGATGCTAGGGCATTGCCATATGCTTCTATTTCAGCCAATAGTAACCCTCGGTTAAACCATGCTTGATGATACTCTGGTTGAATTGCAACTGCTTTATCATAGGAATTAAGGGCTTCGGCAAAGCGTTTCATGGCACTTAAAGCATTACCTCGATTATTCCAGGCTTTACTATAATTACGATCCAGTTCAATCGCACGCTCAAAAGCAGCCAGGGCTTCTCCATATTGCTGTTCCTGACAAAGAGTGCAGCCTAATGAATCCCAATATTTCGGACTTTGAGAGTCTTGTTTAGAATTGACCATCATAAGAATCTTTGATAAAAGATCATTATTACATTATGTATTGCCCGTGCTTTAGTTTGACACCCGACTTCTTATTATTCGATGAATCCTAAATAGACCTAGTTGTTCTTAAGATTATTTTTTGATTAATCTACTCATTTTTTTTAGGTTCTTTTCACAAAATATTGCTCATCGAGTCAGCTTATTTTCAGTTTATTTAGCAAAGATAATAAGTAACAAAAAAAAATTCAATCCGTGAAAAGAAATGAAACGTTTTATGATTGCTATTTTATTGACATTAACAATTTCAGGAATATGCAGAAGAAATAGCTGCTACTAATACTAATTCTATTCCGTAACAATGTAGAACTTACTCCATTTAGTTTAGTAACTAATGGCTATTAAGTCTATTTTGCCAATCAAAAAAATCTTAGCAAAGATCATACATAAAAATTCAGTAAAATTTGCGATCGCTTGAGTAAGCTTAGCATCAGATAAAATTAAATCGTGTTCCATGCTAGCACCAAAAATGCCTAAAACCATGAACCATATTTTTGCCAGAAACCGACCAAAGTTTTTTCGACTAACTATCTTAACTTTAGTAATTTTTGGTATTACTATTTTGTTTGCTGCTAACCCTGCTTTGGCACAAGAATCTTCTGGGGGTATTGGTTTTAATCCTCAAGAATGGTTACGCAGTGCCTTGGAGTGGATCGATAGTGTTGGTGTGGTTGGAGCGATCGCTTTTATTTTTCTTTATATAATAGCTACTGTGGCATTTTTACCAGGTTCGATCCTGACTTTAGGGGCTGGTGTTGTCTTTGGTTTAGTCTTAGGTTCATTATATGTTTTTATTGGTGCTACGTTAGGAGCTACGGCAGCTTTTTTAGTGGGACGTTATCTAGCTAGGAGTTTGGTTGCTCAAAAAATTGAAGGCAATCAAAAATTTAGCGCGATCGACAGGGCAGTTGGACGAGAAGGACTTAAAATTGTTCTTTTGACCCGTTTATCTCCTATTTTTCCCTTTAATTTGTTGAATTATGCCTACGGAGTTACTGGAGTTTCTCTGAAAGACTATGTAATCGGTTCGGTGGGAATGATTCCTGGAACGATTATGTACGTCTATATCGGTTCTTTAGCTGGTAATCTTGCCACCATCGGTACTGAAGCTCAAACTGCTAACCCTGCCTTACAATGGACAATTCGGATCGTGGGTTTGATCACTACGGTAGCGGTCACCCTTTATGTAACTAAAATTGCTCGTAAGGCTTTAGAAAATGAAGTCCTAGAACCTAAAAGCGATTCAAATAAACGATTCGATCTTAATTAGTTAATAAATTTACAATTAAAGGGAAAAAGCAATGGAGAGAGGAGCAATGGAGTTAAACCAAATAAAAAAACAAGCATTGGAATTACCGATTCGCGATCGCTGGCATTTAGTCCAATCGCTGCTGATTTCCATTCAACAAGAAACGCTGTTATCTATTTCTCCGAGTCCAACAGTCAAACCTTTAACTAACCTCGATCCTTGGACTCAAAGTTTAATCGGTGTAATTGAACTGAATGAAAAAGAGGCTACAGAATCTTATGTAGATTATCTGGAGGAAAAATACAGTTGAAGCGGGTGTTGTTTGATAGTGATGTACTATTAGATGTTTTGGCTCAACGTCGAGATTTTATTGTCGCTTCTGCACTGGCGTTGGATACGGTGGCACAGGGAAAAGTTCAGGGCTATGTTTCAGGTCATGCTGTGACCAATATATTCTACATTTTACGTCGTCAAATTGGTAATAAAGCAGCCCGTGAACTGATATCAAGATTATTGCAGCGTCTTCAAGTTGCTAGTGTGACAGATGAGGTAATTCGGAGGGCTTTACAAAGCTTTATCGCAGATTTTGAGGATGCAGTCACAAGTGAAACGGCAAAAGCTGAGGGTCTGGAATTAATTGTGACACGAAACAAATCTGATTTTGTAGCTTCTTCAGTTCCAGCAATGCTGCCAGAGGAATTTTTAGCAACTTTATCTGAGTAATTTAAATAAAAAAATCAATAAAATTATGTCAAATTCAGCTTTTGAGCAAGTAACAGTTCTCCCAATGGACGAACATAATCAAAAACTCGTTTCCTATGTTCATCCAAACGATTGGGTAAATCCGCAACCAGCAAATTGTTATGATTTAGTTGTCATAGGTGCGGGTACGGCTGGATTAGTTGTCGCAGCAGGAGCAGCAGGTTTAGGTTTAGGTTTAAAAGTTGCCTTGATTGAAAAGCATCTAATGGGTGGAGATTGCTTGAATGTGGGTTGCGTCCCTTCCAAATGTATCATTCGTTCTGCTCGCGTTGTTGGCCAGATGCTGAAGGCAGCAGCTTTTGGTATTAACCCTCCCGAAACAATAGAGGTTGATTTTCCTACGGTGATGGCAAGAATGCGAAAACTGAGGGCTGCTATCAGTCATCATGATTCCGCTCAACGTTTTCAAAATTTGGGTATTGATGTATTTTTGGGAGCGGGTCGTTTTTTAGGTAACAATGCTATTGAAGTTGGCGGTAAGACTCTCAAATATAAAAAAGCTGTGATTGCTACAGGAGCAAGAGCCGTACGCCCTAAGATTGAAGGGATCGAAGAGGCAGGTTTTTTGACCAACGAAACAGTCTTTTCTCTTACCGAACGCCCCAAACGTCTTGCTGTTATTGGTGGGGGGCCTATTGGATGCGAAATGGCTCAGGCTTTTAGTCGCTTAGGATGTAAAGTGATTCTGTTTCACCGATATTCTCATCTTTTAAATAAAGAGGACACTGATGCTGCTGAAATTGTCCAAACTAATTTTATTCGGGAAGGAATTGAGTTAGTCCTAGATTCTCAGATACAAAGAGTCGAAAAAACTCCTGAAGGAAAAACACTATACTATACTTGCAATGGTCAAACCGAATTAGTCACCGTCGATGAAATTTTAATTGGGGCAGGACGCGCACCTAATGTGGAAGGATTAAATTTAGAAGCAGTGGGAGTAGAATACGATCGCGCCAGCGCAGCGCTTCGCGATCGCAACGGGGTTAAAGTCAATGATTATCTTCAGACAACTAATCCTAAAATTTATGCAGCAGGGGATATCTGCATGAATTGGAAGTTTACTCACGCAGCCGATGCAGCAGCACGGATCGTGATTAAAAATACGCTCTTTTCTCCCTTTGGTTTGGGACGTTCTAAGCTCAGTAGTTTGATCATGCCTTGGGTAACTTATACCGATCCCGAAATTGCTCATGTAGGGATGTACGAACATGAGGCTAAAGAACGAGGAATTGAGGTTAATACAATTAAGATTTTGATGAGTAATGTTGATCGGGCGATCGCTGATGGAGAAACTGAAGGATTTGTCAAAATTCATCACAAACAAGGGTCTGATAAAATTCTAGGCGCGACAATTGTTGCTCCTCATGCGGGAGAAATGATTAGTGAGGTGACGACGGCTATTGTTAATAAGGTCGGTTTGAGTGGTTTATCTGGCGTAATTCATCCCTATCCAACTCAAGCAGAAGCAATTAAAAAAGCAGCCGATGCTTACCGTCGTACTTTACTAACACCGACCTCAAAAAAAATCTTGGGATTACTGACTAAGTTTTCTTAACTATAGATCATTTTTAAGAGCGATCGCTCTTCGAGTTGCTCTCAAACAATCTTTAATCTAAATTAAAAATATTGATTGGTTCAATAGCATCAGCAGGTTCAAAACCAAAGACACGAGCATAAAAATAAAATTCGCTATCCAATGCTTTCCTAATATTTTCTGCTTGCCTAAAACCATGCCCCTCCTCTTCAAAAGTGACGTAAGCGGTAGGTAAACCTTTAGCTTTAATCGCTTGAAACATCATTTCTGCTTGATTGGGCGGAACAACTTTATCCTGCAATCCTTGAAAAAAGATTACGGGAGTTGTCAATTGTTCAGTAAAATGTATGGGCGATCGCTCTACATATAAATTCTTTTCTGCTGGATAAGCTCCAATCAAACCATCTAGATAACGAGATTCAAATTTATGGGTATCTTGAGCTAAAATTTCTAAATCACTAACACCATAGTAACTTGCCCCTGCTTTAAAGGTATCGCGGAAGGTTAAAGCTGCTAAAGTGGTATAACCGCCAGCACTACTACCAGAAATAACTAATCGATTGCCGTCTACTTTTCCTTGTTGTACCAAGTATTTAGCTGCATTAACACAATCATCAATGTCAACAATGCCCCAATTTTTTGTTAATCTTTGACGATACTGACGACCATAACCAATACTACCGCCATAATTCACATCAAGATAACCAAAACCTCGACTTGTCCAATATTGAATCCGTAAACTTAAACTAACTGAGGCCGATGCAGTTGGTCCTCCATGACTTTTTACGATTAAAGGAGGTAATTCTGTTGCGGGTGCAGAATAATCTTTATTTTTGGGTGGATAGTACCAAGCATAAGCAGTGAGTCCATTTTCGGTTGGAAATTGAATTGCTTCTGGTGCAGAAAGATAACCAGTATCTAGTTCTAATTCTCCTGTAGTTTTAAAAATTTCGCTTACTTCAGTTTCAGGATTAAATTTAACTGCTGCGGTGGGTTGAGTAGGATATCCTGCAATAAAAACTACTTCTCCTTGATCGGTAGCTTGAACAGAAGAAATTTCAGTATAAGAAGTTGTAATTGGATAAAATTGTTTAGTTTCAGGATCAATTTTACCTAGATGCCAACTACCATTCTGAGAATAAGCACAGATAATTAAATTCGAGTTAACCAGATCATAAGTAGATAAACCAAATACCCAGTGAGGATAAGCAAATTCTGCTGCCATCTCAACAACAGGTTCTATTGTACTATCATGAAGATAGCGATAGAGATTCCACCAATTATTGCGATCGCTAGAAAAATACAATGTACCATCCTTAGACCATTTTGGTTCACAGATAGATTCTTGGTCACCACCAGCAATTAACTTAGCTTCCTCTATTCCTTCTGAATTAATCTTTGCTAACCATAAATAACTACTATCCCAAGGCATTGAGGGATGATTCCAACTCAACCAAGCAAGTTTTGTTCCATCTCGACTCAGACGAGGTGAAGAATAAAAATCACTTCCAGAAATTAAAGTTGCTACTTCCCCAGTGGTTAAATCAATAGTAATTATGGTATTCTCTGGTTCTTTGCCTGAATCAGAATGATTTTCACAAACACAAATTAAACGATTTCTCTGACGATCTAAAACGAAATCTGCAAAACGTCGATTTGATTGGGCGGTTAAAGGTTGCGGTTGACTACCTGGAGTATGATAATAAATCCTGTTATCAACAAAATTAGAAAAATATACTATTCCATCCGCAACTAAAAATGCTCCACCACCATATTCATGTACACGAGTACGAACATTAAAAGGTGCAGGAGTAACATCTTCTACCATTCCTTCCCCAGTACGTCTAACTAAAAGATTACGACCTTTTTCTGTTGGTCGTATTTCCAACCAGTAAAGATCATCGCCATCAACTGTTACTGCACCAATTCCAATTGTAGTTGAAACAATTAATTCAGAAGTAATAGGAGATTGCCAAGTTCCGTAGAGTGAAATTCTGTTCATAGACTTTTTTGTATTCTTCCATAGTAATTTTCCCTTAGAAACGATCGCGATTCGTGACAATCAACCTTTAACATTTATAAGTAGGTACTAATTCTTAATCCAATCAAGCTTTCGTAGCTGCACACAGGAGAACTATAAAATGCTCGATACTCAATCGGTTTTAGAAGTCTTACGCCCAGTACAAGACCCAGAATTACAGAAAAGTCTGGTAGATTTGAATATGATTCGCAATGTTCAAATTGAGGGTGACAAAGTTAGTTTTACTTTAGTTTTAACTACTCCCGCTTGTCCGTTGAGAGAATTTATAGTCGAAGATTGTCAAAATGCTGTCAAACAGCTACCTGGTGTCGAATCAGTAGAAGTAGAAGTGACTGCCGAAACACCTCAACAAAAATCTTTACCCGACCGTCAATCTGTCCCAGGCATCAAAAATATTATTGCTGTTTCTAGTGGTAAAGGAGGGGTAGGTAAAAGTTCTGTAGCAGTTAATATTGCGGTTGCTTTAGCCGACAAAGGTGCAAAGGTAGGGTTATTGGATGCCGATATTTATGGCCCTAATGCGCCTAATATGTTAGGACTCGGTAATGCCAACGTCATGGTTAAACAAGGAACTAACGGGGAAGTATTAGAACCTGCTTTTAATTATGGAGTTAAGTTAGTCTCAATGGCGTTTCTAATCGATCCTGACCAACCTGTAATTTGGCGCGGACCAATGTTAAATGGAATTATTCGTCAGTTTCTTTATCAAGTTGAATGGGGAGAATTAGACTATTTGATTGTAGATATGCCTCCAGGTACAGGAGATGCCCAGTTGACTCTAGCTCAAGCTGTACCGATGGCTGGTGCAGTGATTGTCACAACTCCTCAAACTGTATCTTTGTTGGATGCTCGTCGTGGTTTAAAAATGTTTCAACAACTAGGGGTTAATGTTTTGGGAATTGTGGAGAATATGAGTTATTTTATTCCTCCAGATTTACCGGAGAAAAAATATGATTTATTTGGTTCTGGTGGTGGTGAAAAAACTGCTCAAGAACTCAATGTACCTCTACTGGGTTGTGTTCCTCTAGAAATTAGTCTTAGAGAAGGAGGAGACAAAGGTATTCCAATTGTGATTGCTGAACCAGACTCAGCCTCGGCTCAAGCTTTAGTGTCTGTTGCTGAACAAGTAGCAGCTAAGGTTTCGATCGCAGCTTTTGCTTAAAAGAAACAAAAATCGCGAAAACATTTTTGCATCACAATGAGATCGTTAAAATTGAGGGTAACAGGTGAAGCTTTGTCAGTCAACACTGAATTTTGTTGATAGTTTGGTACAGAAAATGATTCCTTTACCTTTAACTAAACTGATAACTGTTGTACGGTCAAGGCACTGCCTTGCCCGTGCGGGGGACAATATCAATCTTCTTGTATTTTCAATTGCATACTGAAAGCGATCGCGAGTAAGGCTAGTAAAAAAGATACTGTAGTACCGATCGCGCCTATATTAATAGTTATTTGTTGTGGTTGGGGAAAAACAACATTAAAACAACTAATTCCTGCTGCTAAACCACCAAAATATAAACCTGTTCCCAATCCCGTATCTTGATGTAAAACTAAACTAAAGACAAATGGAACAGAACTATTTAAAACTAAACTTAAAGCAAATATAAGGATTATTAAAATCATACCCAAGATAATTTGATTGGGAACTAAAATTAATAGTTGTAAACAAAAAATAGTTACTGCTAACCCAACTAGCATTCCGAAAGAATTACCTAATTTTGTTGCTAATTTACCCGCAGGAAATGCAGCTAAACCTAAAGCAATAAAAAATATCATTATTGCTAATCGACTATGATCTTGTCCTATTTGTAGAGAAAAGACATTATTGAGAGTAGGAGTTAAAAATCTAATTCCCCAAGCAATGCCAAGACCTATAGTAAAAATCAAAGCAAAAATTGGTAAATAAATTGATTCTAATTCATGATTATTAATCATAGCTCGTTGAGGAGGATATAACCAGCGAATCAAGGCTACGGCAGCGAGTAAACTAATTGAGCTAATCGTAAAAGTAAAGCTTTCTCCTAATTTTAAAATTAAGTTATGAACATCAAATTGTAAGGCACTAATTATTGTTACTACTAAAGTTAAAACACTAGCAGCTTGAGCAAGTTTTTCTGGTGGAGCGCAACTTCTTAATAAAGCTATAGTTGGAACATAACAAATTGCTGTAGTTACTGCCCAAGAGATCGCAATTGTAGGAAATAATCTGCGCCAAATCGGATTAATCTCCCCTAAAATAACTAAAACAGGTACAATAATCAAGAAAGCTGAAGCTAGAATTGCTGCAATGACAATCATTCGTATTCTTGTACCAAAACGTCGTTGTTGTCGATCCGAAAGATAACCAAATACTGGTTTAATGAATGCTGCTAAGGCGTGTTCAACAATTAAAATCGTAGTAGCTAAACTCGTACTTAAGCGCAACTCAAATATTAAAGCAGGAAGATAAAGATTGTAGACGATATAAGTTAAGGTAATCGCTCCTTGGACTGCTGCGATCGCCCAAACTTTTGACCAAAGAATATTATTTTTAGTCATTTGATAAATCGTATCTATATGAAAATACTATTTATCAGAAAACCTTTAGCAAAATTGATAATTTAAATGTATTGGTACGATGGCAATTTCATTGAGCATGAAACGCTACAAATTAGTATTAATGAACCAGGTTTATTGTATGGAGCGACAGTTTTTACTACCATGCGAGTGTATGAGCAGTCACTAGATCATCCTTTAACTCATTGGCAAGCTCATTGCGATCGCCTTTGTCAAAGTATTCAAGCTTTTAATTGGCAACAACCTGACTGGCAAAGATTAAAACAAGGTGCAGAATTATTATTAACTCATTATCCCATTCTGAGGATAGCAATCTTACCCGATGGTAGAGAATTAATTACAGGGCGTAATTTACCTGTAGATTTACTAGCAAGACAACAGCAAGGAATCACTGCTTGGGTAGCTGAAGATAATTTATTTCGTCGCGATTTAGCTGCACACAAGACAGGAAATTACTTAGGTTCGTATCTAGCTTTACAAAAAGCTCATCAATTAAGTGCTAAGGAAGCCATCTTATTAGATAGTAATGGTAATTGGCTAGAAACTAGTACTGGTAATTTATGGGGTTGGTGCAATGGTTGTTGGTATACTCCTGCTTTATCAGTAGGTATTTTACCAGGAATTATTAGAAGTCAACTTTTAACCTGGTTGGATAGTCAAAATATATCTGTCCAAGAAAATATTTGGACTCCTGATTTTGTTCGTAGTTTAGAGTTTATTGCGTATACTAATTGTGTAGTTGAAATAGTAGCGATTACTAAATTTATTAAGTTTCAGTGTGATTGTAATAAGTCTGTTTCTGTAACTAAAATTAAATATTTAAAAAGCTATTTTATGAGAAGAAACTAAGAAGATGAACATTGTTTACCCTATTGTAATAGGTATAAATTTTTGGAAATGTCTATTCAATCAAAACGATTACGAACCCGAAATTTGTTTCTTAGAGCAATAACAATTTTGCCTTCAAGTAAATCTTGAGTATGATACTGCAAAACATCTTCAAGTA
Organism: Stanieria cyanosphaera PCC 7437; assembly: GCF_000317575.1. Classification (NCBI taxonomy): domain Bacteria; kingdom Bacillati; phylum Cyanobacteriota; class Cyanophyceae; order Pleurocapsales; family Dermocarpellaceae; genus Stanieria; species Stanieria cyanosphaera. Next base: position 4,902,480 of record NC_019748.1, read on the forward strand.
AGAGTTCTCGTTCTCTTCGGGGTAAATTTTCTAATCTTAGAATTCCACAATGAGACTTTTGCTGTTGCCAAATCATTTGTTCAAAATCATTATCAGTAGTTACGATTACTCGTTGTTCTCGAATTGCCCATTCCAGAATTGTCTCATCTTTCATCTGTGGGTTAACATCGCTAACATAAGCGATATCATAACCCTTGTTTACTAACCAATTTCCCAGAGAGCGACTAGCATTAACATCAATTAAAAATTTCACAATTTATTTTCTATGCGGAAACTCTTTCGGTAATTTCTTCCTTATCCACCAATTGATAAGCATAAAATAACGCAGCTTGTATATCTGCTAGTTCTAATTCGGGGTAATCTTCTAAAATTTCTTCAGTTGTTGCCCCTTTAGCTAATAGTTCCAGGATCATAGCGACAGAGATTCTTAAACCACGAATGATAGGTTTACCCGCAAGCACTTTAGAATTAAAGGTAATACGACTTAGTAGATTTTGATTGTTCATAATTTCGATAGCTAATAATTCTTTATTTTAGTAAGTTTTAATAGCTTTAATTTTTTATTGTACTTAAATAATACAATGGGACAAAATGCAATAAACGAAGCAAAAAACTTTCTTGAGGGAATTACCTTTCAAGATTTTTAAAAAGTCAGTGTGATTTAAATCATAGTATTTTTGTGATAAATCTTAAATAATTTAATGATTATTTTTTTTCTGTATTTATTGAATTTTAATTAATTGATCGGTACTACTTAATTTAGTTCATACTTACTTTATATTATTTTTTAGTATAAATAGCGATGCTGATTATTTCAAATCAAGAAGATAATTTGAAAAAAGTCAAATAATCAATATGAATATGAAAAAAATAATTTATCTTTCTGGAGTTGCTTTAACTTTAATGGTTCAAGGAGTAGCTTTTGCAGAAACAGAAAAGATTAGCCAAAAAGATTTTCAACAAATAGTTTGTTCTTACATGAAAGATATTGGTAATAAACAAGAAGCTTTAACTAAAGTTTTTGCTGATACTGGAGCATTTCTTACTTCCCAACAAAAAGAAACTTTGAAAAAGTTAGCTACTGAACAACTAAATTCTCAAAGTTATTGCAGAGGATTTAGTTCATAACTTTGAACTGGTAATACATCAATTAATAAATTGCGCTTAAAAAAAAAATCAAAAAAAGTTATTTGTTTTTAAGAGTCGGATTTATCTTGCCGACTCTTTTGTTTACTCTAAGTAACTTTACTGATCTTTTAAATAACTACTAAAAATTAAAATTATCTCTTTTTGACCACTTCACTATTTTTTCATAAAAATGATTGAAAACTAATGAGCTTTATCTATTTTTTATAATCAAAAATCAGTGTTTTCATTAGTTTACTTTTACAAAACATAATTGTTAATTTTGAAAATAACTAAAGCAATTAAGTAAGCATTTAGATTTATTTTCTACAAACACTAACTAAAAAAAAAATATTAATTCTCAAAAGGATTCGGTAAGAAGAATGTTTAATCTTATAAAATTAAAAAAATTGACTGCTATTAGTATCTTAGCTATTTCAATGACAGGGACATTTGTAGTCCCGTTAGGACAAGCAGCAAACGAAAATGCTCCGGGACAAGCCAAAAAAGCTTGTAAAAAGAATAATAATGGAATTGGTAATAATTATGATGTTGAGTACACTCTACGTAATAAAACCTTTACTATTAGAATCGACCCTGGCAACAACGGTCAAATGAACAAATTTAGGAGTGATTTAGCTGCTGCAAGTGTAAAACCCAAATATACTCAAACTGAAATTGACAGTGCAGTTGCTCAAATTTATGATGCTGAGAAAAACGCTAAAAACGGTAACAATACAAACTGTCCATCAGGCAGCGTTGGCACTGACTATAGCACCTTATACGCTACCATCAGTGATTTTCCTTTCTACAGAGCAGCTTCTGATCCTACCATATTCCATAATACAACCTACCCTAATGGCAAAAAGGGTGTAGATGCATTTCAACAATTTGTTAATACAGAATCTAGTGCTTTAAACCTAGACCAACTCAATGCTAGAAGGTTAGACTCTACTAAGTTAAGGCTTAATCAAGCGCAAGACCTTAAAGTTTATTTTATTAACGAAGGTGCGAGTTATCGTAATCAATTACAATTAGTTACTTCTGGTGGCACTAGCATTAATGGACTAGTTTTTAGAGATGGTAGTGAAGGTAGTGGTCCTAATGTTTTACGGATCGGAGATTATGTCGGTCTTGGTACAGTTGCAGCAGGAACTACTTTAGATTTTCGGTTACGTGCTAATGGAGCCAATAATAGTAATCCTGATGTTTGGTATGCAGATGTAAGTAAGAATGTTGATAAGCAACAGCACGTGATTGCTTATGAATATGAAGGCTACTTAATTTTAGCTTGGGAAGACCTTTATGGTGGTGGTGACAAAGACTACAATGACATTGTTTTTGCCATAGATATTGGTAAAAGTAACTTGGCAGCGATTCCTACTGAACCTGCCGTCAACAAACCTCCTGTGGCAAACAATGATACAGCGATCACTCCTTATAATACTCCTATCACCATTGATGTGATGGCGAATGATAGTGATCCTGAAAAACAGGCAATTAATATTACTTCAGTTACTAGCCTCACTGGTGCTACAGTGCAAGTAGCAAATGGTAAGGTAGTTTATACTCCTAAGTTGAACTATCATGGAACTGATACTTTTACCTACACCATTGCTGATACTAGTGGCGCGACAAACTCTGCTATCGTTACTGTAAATGTCAATCCTAAGACAAATAATCCTCCTACTGCAGGAAATGATAGTGCAACAACAGCTTACGCTACACCTGTAACAATCAACGTTAAAGCTAATGATAGTGATCCTGACGGTGATCCTTTAACTATCACTCTCAACCAACCTCTTAACGGTACAGTCAATCTCAGTGGCGACCAAGTAGTTTATACTCCTAATACTGGTTATTTTGGAACTGATACCTTCACTTATCGTGTTGCAGATCCAGATGGAGTTTCAGCCGAAGCAACTGTTACAGTTACAGTGACTCCTAAACCTAACGGAAGTCCTGAAGCACAAGATGATATTAGCTCAACAGACAAAAATCAATCTGTAATAATCCCTGTTTTAAGTAACGATAGCGATCCTGATGGCGATACACTAACTGTTACTGTTGGTAACTCTTCTAACGGTAAAACCACAGTTAATTCAGACAATACTGTAACTTACACACCTAACTCTGGTTATGTAGGAAATGATAGTTTCACTTACACTATTTCCGATGGTAAAGGTGGTATAGCTACAGCTAATGTAACTGTCACGGTTAACTCAACGAACAATCCACCAGAATCAAAACTAGAGTATGCTGACTAAATTAATACTCCATTAAACTAGGAAATATCAAAAGCGATCTGCATTTACAAATCGCTTTTTTTTGCTATTTTATATAGCTCCACTTGACGCTCCTCTGCCTTTAGGCGAGAAGATTCTTGGTTCAGTGACTCATCATAACCTAGCAGGATTTCTCCAACTAAACTAGAGGACGAATCTCCCCAACCGTGAGTTAGAGTGCGCCCCACCCTACTTAATCCCAATTGTTAATCTAGTTTTAAAGCGATCGCTTTTTGATTTTTCAAGGGTAGCTGATGCTAAATTAATGTGGACGAAGGGCTTGTGGGCTGGAGTTTTACCCCCAGCACGTTTCCGAACGATGTCTGATTCGACTTCCTCAGAACAAACTTTAAGCAGCAGATTCTTCAGTTACAGGATAAACGCTAATTTTTTGCTTACTTTTAGTTTTATATTCAAACTTAACTACGCCATCAATTAAGGCAAACAAAGTATCATCATTACCACGACCAACATTTTTACCAGGATGAAACTTAGTTCCTCTTTGACGAACTAAAATGCTACCAGCAGTAACTTCTTGACCACCATAGCGTTTCACTCCCAATCTTTTAGAATTAGAGTCGCGTCCATTACGAGTACTACCAGTTCCCTTCTTATGAGCCATGTTTTACTCCTATCTTCTGATTTAATAAGTAATTTTATTCAGCTACAACTTCAACGGGTGCTGTTGCTTCCTCAGCCTCAGCCGAGGCTATCACAGAGCCATTCATGCTAATCGAGTTAACCATGAAACGAGTAATTTCTTGTCGGTGTCCTCTTTTTTTACGGGTTTTCTTCTTAGGTTTCATCTTATAAACGATGACTTTTTTCCCGCGTCGATGCTCCATAACTGTACCTTCTACTGTAGCTCCTTCAATAAAAGGTTGTCCCACAGTAACTTGATCGTCGTGACTTACCAACAAAACTTTGTCGACGGTATAGTCAGCATCAGGATCGACGTGTAATAGCTCAATATCGTAAAAACGACCTGGTTCAACCCGTAGTTGTTTACCACCAGTTTCAATAATTGCGTAAGTCATAAAATTGCATTAACTAAAATATTGCCGTACAGGTAGCCGACTAATTTTTTTCAAATCAAATTTAGTCCAGCTTTTGGATGCCTTTACCTGTTCCGAGCAGGAACTTAGACACACAATCTCTTATTATCTTAAATAAAAATTACTGATGTCAAGTTATTTTTTATAATGTAACCTGTCGCAAGTTACTGCGGGGATTATAATTGCGAATAGACCGAATTTGTTCGTAATATTCTCGTTCTTTAGCACTAATTTGACTGGGAGTAGCAATCAGAATATGTACTAACTGATCGCTACGTCCTCCTTTAGGAAGTGACCATCCTTTTCCTCTTAGACGTAGAGTTTGACCAGAACGAATTCCAGGTGGAACTTTCATTGTTACTAAACCATCAGGAGTAGGTACTTCAATTGATGCGCCTAAAACTGCTTCATCAGGAGTAATGGGAACTTCACAAGCTAAATTATCTCCCTCAAATCGGAAAAAAGTATGGGGTTGTATTTCAACGTTGAGATAAAGATCCCCTCTAGCCTGATTATAAGGACTTGGTTGTCCTTTGCCCCGAACCCGAATTCGACTACCTGGTTTTGCTCCTGGAGGAATACGAACATCTACCATTTCATTACCAAGATTGAGACGTTTGGTAACACCGTTAAAAGCTTCACTCAAGCTAAGACGAATAGTTGCTTCTCGATCTGTAGCAACTTTTTGATTGCCAAAACCTTCAAAATCGCCAAAACCACCAAAATTACTACTATAACTACTGCCTCGATTCGCCGAGGTATTATAAGAGTAACTACGCGAACTACTAGTATTCCCAGAAGTAGAAAAGCGACCTAATAACTCATTAATAAACTCTTCAAAATTACCATATTGACTGAAATCGAAATTACCAAAATCAACTCCAGTTCCACCACTACTAGACCAACCACCTTGACCAGCTTGTTGCCAATACTGACCAAATTGGTCGTACTTGGCGCGTTTTTCCGAATCAGAAAGAACTTCATAAGCTTCACTAATTTCTTTAAACTTAGCTTCTGCCTGTTTATCGCCGGGATTGCGATCAGGATGATATTTGAGGGCAAGTTTACGGAATTGTTTTTTTATTTCCTCTGGATTAGCGGTTTTGCTCACCCCCAAAATAGCGTAATAGTCTTTAAAATCCGTGGAAGGCATTGATGGCGATCTCCTTGACAATAGTTACTTGCTGACAATAATTAGAAATTTTAATAAATTTAAAGTTTAGCCTGACTATAAATTAACAGAAATGTCAAGATAAGGAAGTACGGTTCTTACCACAGTCCCATAATCGCAAAACCGTATTTTAATTACTTTTTTGCTCGAATTAGCTTAAAATCGCGATCGCTCAAGCAAAAATTTGGACTGTTAAGTACTAATAATAAATTGCTTGATTTTTCCTAGTCTCTACTTTTCTCGATCTTAACTAATGAAATGATAGGATAGGAGTATGCCAACTATAGACATTTTGGGGGTTCCTCACGTATACGAGCTAACACCTTGCACTGCCAAATCTCGCACTCCCGTCTTAGTTTTTATTCATGGCTGGCTTTTGAGTCGCCACTATTGGCAGCCCATGCTCGATCTGCTTAGTCCAGAGTATCAATGTTTACTTTATGATTTGCGTGGGTTTGGTGATTCACAAGTATTACCAAATCTAGATTCAACCAATAGCTTAAATAACAACCTTAATTATACTTTGGCTGCCTATGCAGAAGATTTGGATTTGTTATTACAACATTTAAGTATAGAAAAAGTTTGGTTAATTGGTCATTCTCTAGGAGGAAGTATTGCTCTTTGGGGAGCTAAAACAATTGAACAAAAAGTTGAAGGAGTAATTTGTTTAAATTCTGGAGGAGGAATTTATCTCAAAGAAGAATTTGAACGTTTTCGCTCTGTAGGTCAGCAGTTGGTAAAATTTCGCCCTTATTGGTTAAGTAAACTGCCTTGGTTAGATTTGATTTTCGCCAGGATGATGGTTGCTCGTCCTCTGACTAGTAGTTGGGGTCGTCAAAGATTAATTGATTTTGTTCGAGCTAATCGACAAGCTGCATTAGGTGCGCTGTTAGATTCTACAACAGAAGCAGAAGTTCATCTTTTACCCAAAATTGTGGCACAACTACAACAGCCAGTTTATTTTCTAGCTGGAAAACAAGACCAGGTAATGGAATTAAAATATGTTCATCACTTAGCTAGTTTTCATCAACTTTTTCAACAAAATTATAGTAATGTAATTGAAATTCCTGATTGTGGTCATCTCTCAATGGTAGAACAACCAAAAGTAGTGGCAGAAATTATTGCCAATCTTGTGTCCCAATCTCAGTTAACTTAACTAGGTATTTTTGTATTTAACTAAAATCATCATTTAATTCCCTCAATCATTGTGTCACAATAGCATTAAGGGAAAAATTCAAAAAGATTAAGATTGAGGAGTTACTCGTACAGGAGAAACCCATGCTACACCGCAAGATTTATCAACTCTATCAAGATGGTCGTGAAGTTTGTATTTTCTTGCGGGATCAGCAACGCTGGATAGAAAGCGGTCGCATTGTTGATTTCGAGGGAGATCTGGTGACTATTCGCTATGAAACTGAAGAAGAAGATGAAATTAGTTCTTGGGAAGAAATGGTACGTCTCGAAAGTATCGGTGCTGTAACTCAAAAACTAGCTTCTGTCTCGAAGTTAAATTCAGAATTAGCTGTTTCCGATGATTGTCCAGAAGCTGAACAGATTTATCCTCAATTTCCCGAAGCTAACTCGGAGTGGCAACAGGAATAAAGCAAGCTAAAAACTAAGATTCTTCCAGACCATCTTCCGATGATAAAGGCTCAAATACTGGACAACAGCCTTCTGGAATAACTTTAAAACCGTATAAGGGTGAAATACGATTCAAACAACGTTGGTTGGCGTAATAATAGCAATTGTTACAGCAATCAACGTCTTCTGGTGTTTTTGGTTCAGTACTTTGACTTAATAATTCTCTTTGAGAAACGCCTCTTAAGACTAATTCTTCTCCTTGCCAACGAGCTTCGACTATGCCAGTATCGGCAAAATTATTCCAACGAGAATCGTTAATTAAAGTATCAGGCAGAACCACAGTAATTACAGAACCAACTTCATTTAATTCTCCTTCGTAATAACTAGGAGGCGTTGTCGCTGGCTGAATAAAGCGATCGCTTAAATGTAATTCTACCAAATTACCCACCGAAGGCGAATGAAGTTGGTAACGGTTGCGTAATTCTTCTAAGCTGGTTAGATCCATTAAATAATTAGGAGAACCATGCACAAAAATGACGTGTTGCGGTCGTAAATTATGAATTAATTGAGTGGTATTACGTCCATCACTATGTTCTGCAAGCAGATAAGTTTCTAAGGCAACTTTTGAGGAAGATTGATTAGCTAGTTGAGCAAAATCTACATCAAGATATTTTTGGGCAGATTCAGCTATTAAGATTAGCCAATCGCCCCAAGTATCATTTAAGTATTGTTTAAGATTGGCAGTATCATCGACTAACAAAATGCAAGGAAATTTACTTTCCATCAAGTCATTGTTATTAGTCAATCTTCTCATGCGAGGACAAACCCGTTCGTCCCAAAACAAAGATTGATGTTTGGCAAAATTTTGCACTGCTAAAGGAAGTTGTGGCAAAAGTTCTAAATAAAGATCGCAAGCTGAAGCGATTTTGCCATCAACCCAAATATCTAAATCACGACCAGTAAACTGATGATGAGAGCGTAATAATTTTAGAATTTCTTGTCCTAAACCAATGAGCGGTACAGGTAAAAGAACATTACGTCCCTCCGCAAGAGCTTGATCGATTCGCTCCATTAATTGTTTTTCTTGTTGACGACGGTGGGAATGACGAACTGTACCATAACTTCCTTCAACAATCAAAATATCAGGAGCTATACCTCTTAAATCTTCTAGGGATAAACCTTCGACTAATTGAAAATTTGAAAGAGAAAAATCACCTGTATAAAGTAGCTTATAATTGCGCTCTGGAGTGGCATAAGTCAATAAAATTGCTGCTGCTCCTGGCAAATGTCCTGCTGGATATAATTGAAAACTGAGGTCTTCTGCTAATTGGACTTGCGATCGCCAGGGAACAGTTTGACACCAAGAAATACTGTTTGATTGTTGTTCATAAATAGATAAAAGTTTGGCAGTCACCTCGGTAGTATAAATAGGTAACTGGGGAAAACTTTGATGTAAGGCAAAAAGACTGCGACAATGATCGACATGAGCATGAGAACAAATAGCGAATTCGGCAGGTGGTGTTTTTTGTCGTTGAAATAATTTAATGTTCTCTAAACCACAGTCTAAAATAATGCGATGCACTCCCATTTTTACTAATAAACAAACTCCTTCATCACTATGACCAACACCATAGGGAAGACAAGATAAAGAATTTGTATTAGTTGCGGGTACTGTGCGACGCTTATTCATGAAGTCAGCCCCTATCGATTTTAAAAAATGAACAAATCAGTCCTGTAATTGCAATTTAAGCTAATCACATCAAAAAGCTCAAGGGGCATTAATTAAGTTGAGCAACAATTGTGACAATTACTCGTGATTGGGTAAAATTAGCTAAACTCTGACACTCAAACTGCTTGTATCAGTGAGCAGTACCGTTACCATCGTAATTATCAGAGTCATAAAATCCATTTTTAGTCCCAAAAAACAAAGAAGCAACGATAAATAGACCAGACAAAACTACCATTAATAATTTGACATCCATAAGTATTTTTCTATCTTATTAGAATTCTTACTACCTATGATAGTGCTAGTAATTTGGCTTAATTATTCAAAAAATCTATTTATTTCAGCTTTGAACTTAAAAATTAATAATCTACCGTTAGGGTAAAACTTCTGATTTAGTTGATTCTGAGGTTGGAACTACAGCAGGAGCGATCGGTATTTCTTCTACTTCTGGAAGCTTTTCCAAAGCTAAGCGAGAAGATTGGTTACCACCAGAAAGCCTTTTTAATAATTTTGGTCTAGGATCGTGGAGCAGATAAATAATTTCATCTCCTAGTTGCCATTCCTCTGAGGCTTTGACTACTTGTAAATTTTCTTTACGCTTAACTAATAGAGGTAGCAGTTCGCCTGAGCGAATCAAAGCTTGCAAATGAGCTTGTTGAAAGGTTAATTCTGGCTCTCGCAGAACAGTTTTTCCTAACTTCACTTGTCCCTCGCTGAGATAATTATTCCAAACTTTAATTGGAAGTTGAGCAATAAAAGCCTGACTAACTTTACTTTTACTATTACTATTATTGAGATTACTTTGAGGAAAAATTGCTAATACTTTTGGAGGCTGAAATTCTTCTACTGCTCTTTGGGCTAAAACTAAGTTTACTTCTCCATTATTGGTAAGAGCGATAAAAGTTCCCATCGAGTTAATTCCTGCTTCAGTAAGAACTTCTGAATCAAGTCCACTACTTTGAAAAACAGGTAAATCTTCTGCTTCTGCTTTGCGACAAGCTTCGCGATCGGTATCAATCAAAACAACTGATTCTCCTGCTTCCTTAAACAGACGGGCAAGTAAACGTCCTAAATAATTACAACCAACAATAACTGCTCCAGTTGCTTCATGAGAAGTAATTTGTAACCAATTAGCTACTAACCTTGCTGTTAAACCTTGTAAAAATACCGTCATCATGATCGTAAGAAAGACCAAGGCTTTAATTGCATCTCCACCATTAATTCCTTTATCCGTAAGTAAAATAGCAAATAAAGAAGCAACAGAAGCAGAAACAATTCCTTTGGGAGCAATCCAAGCTAAAAATACTTTTTGTCGCCAATTCAACCCACTATTCCAAGTGCAAAATGCCACGCTGATGGGACGAACAATCAGCATCAAAGCAAATACCGATAATAGACTTCCCCAACCTAAAGCAAAAACACTATCTATTGATAAATCTGCTGCCAATAAAACGAATAAAACTGAGACGCAAAGAACTGTTAATTGTCCCTTAAATCGTTTGAGTAATCTTTCTTCTGGAAGGGAGGAAGCTTTGACAACAATACCAGCTACTACCGTTGCCATTAGTCCAGACTCACTTCTAATTGTTTGTGAAAGAACGAATAAACCCCAAACTCCTGCCAAGACAACTAAATTTTTTAAATCTTCTGACAAGAAGTTAGCTTGTTTGAGCAATAAACCAAGCAACCAGCCACCAGTAACTCCGATCAGCGCACCAATGCCTAAGCGTAAAATTAGTCCACTGACTATCGTAATCGGTGCAGCATTACTATTTAAGATTGTATTAAGTACTACTACGGCTAAAATTGCTCCTACGGGATCAATTAAGACACCTTCTCCTTCTAGTAAAGTAGCTACTTGTCGATCAACCCGCACTTGTTTGAGTAAAGGACTGATGACAGTTGGACCTGTAACTACTACCAGAGAAGCATAAAGAAAAGATATTGACCAAGGAAACTCTGCTAAATAATGAGCAGAAATACCACCACCGATTAAAGTAATCAATGTTCCGATGGTAACTAGATTACGCAAGCTTCCTGAAACTCGATCTAAATCGCGTAATTCTAAGTTTAAACCTCCTTCAAAGAGAATAATGGCGACTGCTAGAGCGACAAGAACTTCTAAACCCATCCCTAAATGATGAGGATGAAGAACATCTAAGCCATCGGATCCTAAAAGAATTCCGAATAGTAATAAAAAAACTATACTAGGTACTTTAAGATATTCGGCAATAACTTGTGCGCTAATGCCGGCAAGAACGGCAATAACTATTTGTAGAGTTAATTCAAAAGATCCTTCCATAAGCCAATCGATTATAAACGTTCTGGCGCGGGTCTGAAAATTTGGGATCGAAAAGTTGCTAATATTTCAGACAAAAAATTTAAACTAGAGTAGATGTTTGTCAATAAAACTATAAATAAAAAAATAAATGATTTATTTGGGGTATTTTAACATTTTGGTTCTGCTAAGCTGTTGACTAAAAAAATTTCACGTTTTCTTTTGCAGAGAATAAACTATTAAAACTATATCAGTAAAAACTGTTAACAATTAAAACTACAATTAGGCAGTAAATCCTGGCAAAATTAAGTGGTAAAAATTTAACCACCTTAATATTAATTGTTATCTTAACAATTTAGTCGATCTTAATTAATTATGTCATCTCATCAAACTTCTCTTTGGAAACGCTCTCAAAATAAACTACGTCAAGAAGAACAGTGGCTAGAATATTTTTGTATTGTTGGTTTATTATTGGCATCCTTACTTTTATTTAGTATCAATTTGGGTAGTTTACCTTTATTAGATGGAGATGAAAGTACGATCGCTCAAGTCGCTAAAGAAATTTGGCAAGCTCCTGAAAATTCTTGGCGTTGGCTTTTTCCTACCCTTTGGAATCAACCTTATCTCAATCAACCTCCTCTGATTCACAACTTAATTGCTGGGGTATATGCGATCGCAGGTATTAATGAATGGACGGTGCGTTTTCCTTGTGCCTTACTCACTGCTATTTCAGTAATTTTACTTTATGGCATTGGTCGAGAAATTTTTGTTGCTCGTATTCCAGCTTTGTTTTCAGCATTAATTTATCTAACTTTACTTCCCATAGTCCATTACGGACGTTTAGCTGTTTTAGATGGCCCTTTACTTTGTTTCCAATTACTTACTTTTTGGTCTATTCTACGGGCAAGAAGGGATTTACGTTGGACTTTTATTGCTGGAATTAGTTTTAGTTTAATTTGTCTGACCCAAGGAATTATAGGATTGTTAGTAGGGCTAATTGTTTTAATATTTTTAGCTTGGGATACTCCCCGACTCATTACTTCGATTTATCTTTGGAGTGGAATAATTTTAGGCAGTATACCAGTTCTGTTCTGGTATGTAGCTCAATGGCATTATTATCAAGATTTAGTGTTTGATTGGAAAAGTATTATACAATCCTGGGCAAGAATTTGGTCAGTAGTTGAAAGTAATCCGAAGTTTCCTGGTTATTATTTCGTTGAAATTCTCAAATTTACTTGGCCTTGGTTAATTTTTGCTATTTATGGTTGGAAACTAGCTTGGGAAAATCGTCATTGGGGTTGGGCAAAACTGATCTTAGTTTGGAGTGGAGTTTATTTTGTCGCAATTTCTTTAATGGCAACTAAACTGCCTTGGTATATTTTACCTATTTACCCTGCCTTGGCTTTGGCAGCAGGAATTAAACTGTATCAAATTTATAATTTACCAAGCTATATTGTTTATCCTCGTCCCTTGATTGTAGTTTTAAGTTTATTCGCTTTTATTGCTAGTGGGACTGGCATTTATGTGATTTGGCAAGAGAAATTAGAACTGTCTCTTTTATTGATTTGTGCTTCAGTAGCAATTACTATGACAGTCACAGCTTTATTGATAGCAAAAAGAGAAGTACAATTTATCTTTTTATTATTTTGGGGTACTTATATTTCTCTTTTTTTGTTAGTTAGTTCCTCCCACTGGCTTTGGGAATTAAATCAAGCTTATCCTGTTAAACCTGTTGCCCAAATAATCAAACAATATGTACCTAAGAACCAAATTGTTTATACCTCTTTTAGCTATAATCGTTCTTCTTTAAATTTCTATAGTGAACGTCAAGTAGTTGCTGTAACACAAAACCAACTTCAACAATACTGGCAAGAATTAGCTAATTCTTATATGTTGATCGATCACTCTACTTTAGAATATTTATCGATACCAAAGCAAAATCTCGTTCCAGTTATTAATGACCAGTCAGTTGATTGGTTTTTGGCAATAAAAAATTTAAAATAAACCAACCAAATACTATTGAATAAATTTAATTAATTATGAGACGCCGTTTAGTTAATTTTCACTAAACAACGTCTTTTTGAATAAATTATGACTCTAACTATCACTAATTAGTAGGATTGACTTGAGTTGTATCGCTATTATTTTTTTAGCTTGGTAGTTTTTTACTCTTGTTCGTCAGCATCAAGTTGACGAAGATGAATATGTTTTCTACCTAAAGTTATTTCAAATTCATCTCCTGGTTTTAAACCCATTTTTTTTGTATAAGCAGAACCAATCAATAAATTATGGTTAGACTGTACACTAATACGATAACTAGCAGAACGACCACCTCTTCCTTGACCGTTAGAAGTGCTATCTAATTCAATTCCTTCTGCATCAATCAAAGCATTAAGAAATTTCATCATATTAACTCGTTCTACCCCATTTTTAGTAACGGTGTAATAGCCACACTCTCTTGCTTTTTCTTCTTTAGAGAGATTGCCTAACTCCTTTACTTTGATAAGCAACTCTTGTCCTGTTAAAGGTTGCGGTTGGTTTGTTTTTGCCATCAACTTAAACTAAAACTAATAGGTGTTTACAGATTTGCTTCTAAAATAAGAATGCAAAGATAATAATATCTTACTTTGCTATCTATATATAAAACTATCTTACACTCATTAAGCAGAATTAATTAAATTTTAATCTAGATTAATTGAATTAAATAGCTAAATTATTATTGAATCTGTAAAAAAAAATTTGAGTTATTGATAAATGTTTTACTTAGAATTGAAAACAGAAGATGAAATTAACAACTAAAGGTCACTATAGTGTAAAAGCATTGTTAGATCTTAGTTTGCAACCAGGATACGGGCCTGCATCAGTGAATGCGATCGCACAACGTCAGGATTTACCTGCTCCTTATTTAGAAAAATTATTGATGGAAATGAGGCGTGCTGGATTAGTTAATTCAGTTAGAGGATCTCAAGGAGGTTATCAATTAGCTTGTCAACCAAAACAAATTTCTTTAGGGCAAATTTTGTCAGCAGTAGGAGAAAATATTAATCCTTTATCTAGCTATACACCTGATATAAATGTAGCTGAAGATTGGGTAACTTTTAGTTTATGGCAAAAGTTAAACCAAAAATTGAAAGAAGCGTTATATAGTATAACTTTGGCAGATTTATACTATGATGCTCGCAGTTGGCAAGCAGCCCAAGGAGAAGAAAACAATTTTATTGTTTAATGACAAAATTAAAGCAATGAGTGAAGAGAAAAAGTCAGTTATTTATCAAGGTGGTTGTCATTGTGGCGCAGTGCGTTTTCAAGTAGTAGTTGATCGCTGGGAAGTAGAAGACTGTAACTGTTCAATTTGTCGTAAAAAAGGTTTTTTACATTTGATTGTACCACCAAGCAATTTCACTTTACTTAAAGGAGAAAAATTTTTAACTACTTATACTTTTAATACAGGGACAGCTAAACATACTTTTTGCTCGATTTGTGGCATTCATTCTTTTTACTATCCCCGCTCTCATCCTGGGTGGATAGATATCAATATTCGCTGTTTAGACGAGAATGTAATCTCTCAATTTTTGGTTAAATCTTTTGATGGGATAAACTGGGAAGAAAATGTTCATAAAATACAAAATAACTAACTGATAACCCCAATTAAGATCGGGCTAGTTAATCATTGAAGAGTTGAAAGCATTCTAATTTAATGTCAAGATTTATTTTGATAGTTAAAAAGACTACTTTAAGTTTGTCAAAAAAACAAAGCCTTTAACGTTATTTTTATAAACTGGTCAAAAATGCTGTCACCAGAACAGGTATTTTTAGTCTTACTGCTTGCAGCTATTTGGGATTACTTAATTGGCGATCCTCGCTCTTGGCTTCATCCTGTTCAAGTCATGGGTTGGATCATTACTAAATTTACTAAATTGATCCTCAATTTGTATCAGCAACCGAGGCAACTTCGCCTGCAAGGAATTTTATTGAGTTTACTCTTAATTTTTGGTAGTGGTGTGTTTGGTTGGTTGATTGTTTGGGGAAGCAATTTAATTAATTTTTGGTTAGGGATAGTAATAGCAACAGTTGTGCTAGCCAGTTGCTTTGCAGGAAAAAGTTTAACCCTAGCAGCAGAAGATGTTCTTCAAGCTTTAGTCGAAGGAGATCTTAAAACGGCTCGTTTTCGTTTAAGTTTTTATGTAGGTCGAGATACAGATAATTTATCTGAGTCAGAAATATTACGGGCTATCTTGGAAACTGTAGCAGAAAATACGGTTGATGGCGTAACTGCACCTCTGTTTTATGCGATTTTGGGCGCATTTTTACCGGGAGTAGGTAGTGTTCCCTTAGTTTTGGGTTATAAGGCTGCTAGTACTTTAGATTCGATGATTGGTTATCGTCATGAACCTTATACAGATTTAGGATGGTTTAGCGCGCAATTGGAAGATCGATTGACTTGGGTTCCTTGTCGTTTAACAGTTCTAACTTTGGCATTGTGTTCGGGAAAACCCAAACAAGTTTTAGCTTTGTGTTGTCGAGATGCAGTTAAAGATCCTAGTCCTAATTCTGGTTGGAGTGAAAGTATTTATGCAGCAATTTTAGGGGTACAGTTGGGAGGAGTTAATACTTATCAGGGAATAGTAAAGCAAAAGCCATTATTAGGTGAGGCGATTCATTCTATTACCCCAGAAACGGTTAAACAAGCTTTGGGATTAACTCGTTGGTGTTTTTTGTTGTGGCTTGCGATCGCGTTGGGTTGTGCAATTATTGTTTACAATTTTAATTTATCACTAAACTAACCTACAAAGTCTTTAATTATCAGGGTTGTAACCAAGGTGTGTCTAACGTGAGTAGAAAAATATTTTAATATTTGTAACGTAAAAGAGCAAACCACACCCAAAAATATAAAAACATTATTAAATAAAAAAGGTGATGAACTAATTTGTAGTAGTAGAGTGACTGAAGGAAGGTAATCATGAATTCAACAATACTACGTCTGCTTTGGTCTACTATCAGCAAAATACAGACTGAGACAATTATCGATTGGAGCGATACAAAACTCACTTCCTATGTGATCGAGAGACTTCAACAAGAAATCTTACTTAGCTCTCACGAACGAGAAAAGGTAGAATCTTACCTGAATACTAAAACGATGCTAATCCGAGATTTAGCAGAATATGCCTGAATTAAAATGCTAACTTGATAAAATACTGACAATGTTTCTTTGAAAGAAAACGCCATCAAATTTCAAATTAGTTCATCATTGTAAATTTAACTTAATTTAATTACCTTTTAGGCTTGGTTGTTAGTTTCTAAAGGAAATTGAAGCGTAAAAGTGGTTTGACTAGCTTGACTCTCTACCTCAATAGTTGCGCCTAAAAGCTCCACCAATTTTTTAACTAAAGCTAATCCGATTCCAGTTCCACCATATTGCCAAGGATCGTGACTGGGAATCCGATAAAATTTTTCAAAGATGCATTTTTGTTCTTCTGAGGCAATTTCTATGCCAGAATTGCTCACACTTAAATTAAGTTTGTTTTGTGTCGCCCAAGCAGAAACTGTGATTGTCTCTCCCGCAGGGGTGTACTTACAAGCATTATTAAGTAATTCGTTGACGATTCGTTCTAAAAGAGAAAGATCAGATTCTAATAAAGGTAATTGGGCTGAGAGATTAATAATTAATTGCTGTTGATGATATTGAGTTTGTTCTCGGAAAGATTCTACAATGGTGGGCAGCCAAACTTGAAAATCGATCCATTCGGGAATCAAAGTAACATTATCCGCATCGATATAACAAAGAGTCAGTAAATCGTTAACTAGTTTATTTTGTTGCCTACAAGAGTTTTTAAAAATTCTAAATACTTGCTTAAAGACACGAGACTCAATTCTCTGTTGATTACCAGTTTCAATCAGTTTTTCTAGAGTTTGAGAAGCAAGCATAATACTACTCATGGGAGTACGTAATTCATGGGAAATAGTTTTGAGAAAATCGTCTTTAAGATTGTTAAGTTTTTCTAATTCCTTGACTTGTGTTTGAGCAGTTTCGTAAAATCGAGCTTGACGAATAGCGATCGCACATTGATTAGCAACCTGTTGTACCAAACGAATCTCAAATTTATCAAATATTTTTTCTCTAGGTTTCAATAACCACAAATTTCCTAAAATTCCTTGGTCATCAAAAATTGGGCAAACTAATCGAGTAGCTTGAATTTTTTTCGGACTGAGTTCGGGAATTCTTTCAACAAATTGTAAAGTTTGTTTTTGTAAAAGTTGTTGATATAGTTCAGGAAAATCAGCTACTTGCCTAACCAAACCTTGGCAAGTAAGAGAAGTAGTTGTATATTCATAAGCAATAATTGCTATTTCTTGAAGGGGATCGTAAAGTTCAATTTTACAACGTTCAATTTTGAGAACTTTGGCCAGTTCTTGAGTAACAATTTGCAAAATTTGTCCTTCATCTAAACTGTCTCTAACTTTTTCTGTAACTCGCCTAATTAAAGCTTCAAACTGTAAAGCCTGTTGCAGTTGACTAGTTCGCTGTTTAACTTTTCTTTCGAGGTAAGTATTGAAACTTTGGACTTGTTGATAAAGTTCAGCTTGTTGAATTGCAATTCCTACTTGAATCGCTAATTGTTTAAGTAGTTCTACTTCGGCTGATTGCCATTTACGAGTGCCACTACACTGTTGAGCAATTAATAAACCCCATAACTCTTCTTCTGCTACAATCGGCACTACTAAATTGGCTTTCACTTCAAGATTAGCTAGTAAATCGACGTGACAAGGAGATAAATTGGCAGCATAAATATTTTCTATAACTTGAACTCTTCCCTGTCGATATTGTTGGATGTGATTTTTCGTAAAACAGGGGTCATGAATTTTTTTACCGAAAATAGCTTTCCAAGGCGAAGCTAAGGATTCAACTACAATTAGTCCACTCCAATCTGGTTCAAAGCGATAGATTAGGACTCGATCGCTTTGTAAAAATTGTCTAACTTCTTCTACAGTTTGATTGAGAATGACATCTAAATCTAAAGACTGCCTAATCCGAAGAGCAATAGCTGCTACTAATTTCTCTCTTTCAGTCTGTAAAATAAACATTTCTTGATTTGCTCTCGAGTTGGAGTCAGGCAAAGATTAATTTTTATTTTTTGAGACTACTTGTTCTAACAATTTAATACTTTTTTAATATTTAGACTAAAAATTTAATAATTTGTCATATCCAGTAAAAAAATAAAGCAGGGAATTATTAATAAAAGCTTAACTAAGTATTTATACCCAAGTTTTTTTGTTAAATTTTATTAACGAAATTAAGGAGGCATTTTCAATCAAGTTTTAAAGCTAACGAAAAAGAATGAACACAGAAGAGTTGCTGAGACTTTATGCAATGGGGGAAAGAGAGTTTAGACAAGTTGATCTTTCTTATCGGGTGTTACGAGGAGTAGATTTACAAGCAATTAATTTTAGTCAAGCAAATTTGACAGGAGCAGATTTTAGAGAAATTGACTTAACTCAAGCAATTCTGTGTGAAGCTAACCTCAGTCAAACTATACTAATTGAAGCTAATTTAACCAAAGCGAATTTAGAAAGAGCAGTTTTGTACAGAGCATCGTTACAATTGGTAAATTTAAGTCAAAGTATTTTAACTGAAGCTGATTTAAGAGAAGCTAATTTAACAGAAGCACTGTTATATAAAACTTCTTTGGGAAAAGCTCAATTACAAGGAGCAGTTTTAAACCGAGCTATTTTGCAAAGAACATTTCTACGAGGTGCAAATTTAAGTCAAGCAATTTTGTCGCAAGCAAATCTACAAGAAGCAAATTTGACAGATGCAGATTTAACAGGAGCAAACTTGAGAGGTGCAAATCTACAAGGAGCTTTTTTAGTGGAGGCGAATTTATTTGAGGCTTCTTTAGAAGAGGTGAATTTAGATAAAGCAATTTTAACAGGTGCAATTATGCCTGATGGAAGCATTTACAGTTAGGATAATTCATGAATGATCCCTACACTTTTCTGCACAAGAGGTTCGCTGACGCAATCGCTAATTTATTTTTTTTGCGATTTTCTAAAATGTAATTATCTTAAATTAGACAAAAACTCTTTTTATTTTTATGACTTCGGCAATACTAGATAGTTTTCCTCAAATTAACCTTCAAGCTAAAGATCCTGAAGAAAAATTTATTACTTCGGGAGTAAGTTGGGAAGCTTACGAAACATTATTAAACGCCTTAGGAGATAGTTCTGGTTATCGTTTGGCTTTTTTAGAAGGAATTTTGGAAATCATGTCTCCTAGTCGCCGTCATGAACTAGACAAAAAAAATATTGGTAGACTCTTAGAAGCTTATTTGGAAGAAAATCGAATTCGTTTTTGGGGATTAGGATCGACTACTTTGCGTAAAGTAGACAAGCAAGCAGGTAAAGAACCAGATGAATGTTATTGTTTTGACATAGATAAAAATATTCCAGATCTGGCGATTGAAGTTATTTATACTAGTGGTAGTGCAAATATTTTAGAGATTTATCAACGTTTGAGTGTAACTGAAGTTTGGTTGTGGCAAAATAATCAGTTTGAAATATATTATTTGCAAAATAATAGCTACGAACAAAGACAACAAAGTCAATTATTACCTAATTTAGATTTAAGTTTAATGGCTCAATACGTAACTATCAGCGATCCTTTAGAAGCAATTGTTGAGTGGCGTAAACAAATTAGAGTTAACTAAATTATATGAAATAGAAAAAATAATGCTACACATCACAAAGAGGCAAGAGGCAGGAGTTAAATTTTTTATTCCTCATTTCTCTATTTGTAGTAAGCATTTAAGTATTTCATATTACTTTTATAGCAGCAGAGACAGGAAAAACAATCAACAATGAAATATTAACAAAAATCATGATTTTGACGACATTTTATTTAATTAAAAATCACTAAAACTACATTTTCCATTCATCAGGAACTTGACTAATTTTTTCTTTTCCTGTTGGTTGATAAACTGGTTTTCCCATTGGTCTAGTAACCAGAGTACCGTTAAAATAAGCTTTAATTCTTTCTGTGGCGATTTCTACATATTGTGGTTCTTTTTCACAACCGATTGCCTTACGATTATGTTTAAGAGCAGCAATCAGAGATGAACCTACACCAGCAAAAGGATCAAATACCCAATCATTTTCATTGGTTAAGGCTAAAACACATCTTTCAACTAACTCAACAGGATATTGACAAGGATGAATAGTTTTCTCAGGATGATTTGATTTTACATTGGGAATTTCCCAGACTTCTTTTGACCATTCTTCTAAAGCAATTTGCCATAAATCTGAAGGGTTTTTTCCGTTAGGATTACCCGAAGGTTTACCTTTGTTTTTTCCTTTATAGTGACGTTTACCTGGATATTTTGAAGGAACTCTAACTGCATCTAAGTTAAAAATATAATCTTTACTTTTAGTAAACCAAAGAATAGTTTCATAACGACCAGAAAATCGTGATTGAGCGTGTAGTCCATGCCCAAAATGCCAAATAATTCTATTTCTGAGCAAAAAATTGTATTTTTTAAAGATTTGATAATAGAAAATATCTAAAGGAAAAACTTCTCCTTTCTCGACATAATTGCCAACTTGCCAGCAAATACTACCATTTGATTTTAAAACTCTTGCTAATTGCTCAATAATTGGTTCTTGTTGTTGCAGATAATTCTCAATGGAAATACGTTTTTCATAATTTTTGCCGAGGTTATAAGGAGGCGAAGTAACTACTAAAGTAATTGAGTGATCGGGAAGAGTTAATAATAAATCATGAACATTCCCTGGATAAAGTACTAACTGATGATCTGAATTAAATTCTGTTTCAATTGATGTAGTTTTTTCAAAAGTAGACAGATTATTCATCCAACTTGGAATCTCAAAGCTGCTTTAAAACAATAACATATTAGTAAAAATAAGCTTTGCTAGAAAATCTGAAGCAAGCGAAAGATTGAATTAAGCATTGATAAGCGATCAATGATCGAGTACATTCAAAACGGACAGCATGAGTATCTGAATTAAATTCAGGTGAGGTGTCCTCCAGAATACTTTGAGGAAGTGAACGGCGATCGCATGAGATTTATTTTTTTTCTCCTCTGCAATGTAACAATTTTGGTAGTTGCAGGTGTAAGTTTGGCTGGTGAAGTTTCGTCTCCTACATTGAATACAGAAGTTGATCCATCCAGTGAAAAGTCAGAAATCAAATCATCACAAGATACTCAATTTACTTTTACTGTCAGTCCATTAGTTAATCAATTATTTACCCAACCTATCAGTAGGCATTTACAACAAGGGGAAGTGGTAATTAATTTTGATAGTAGATTGTTTTTTCTGCCTGATTTAGTTCCTGACAATGGCATAGATGATTCAGATACTGCTTCAAATTACAATACTGGTTTTAGTTGGGGGATTAGTGATGAGTTGGAACTTACTTTACAATTTCAACACGTAGATAGTAGTTCTCCTGCCCGTCAAGGTAATTTTACTTCGGAACGTACTGAAGATAATGAGGCAGCTTTAGAACTTAAACAAAAGTTATGGCAAAATGCGTCGGGTACTCAATCATTGAGTGGGGTTTTTTCTGCTTCTTGGGGTACTCGCGGTTTTCGTTTGACTGGAGGAGGTACAACTACAGAGGTTAATAACCGTAATATCTATACTGCCGTTCATTTACCTTTTACTGCTACGGTAGATCGAAGGTGGCAATTCACTGTATCTCCTACTCTGGCTTTTTTTAACGAAGAAAATGCCGAGTTTTTTCAACGTTTACCTAATGATGATAGTTCTTTTGGGACTGTTTTGGGATTAGCTGGTGCAGTTTCCTATACAATTAGTCCGAAATTAACCTTATGGGGAGATGTGTTTCTACCTCTGACAGGAAATAACAGCATTAGTCGAGAATCAGGTGAACCGGATGATGCGATCGCGTATAATGCAGGTTTACGTTATTTTGTTAATCCTCGTTTAGCTTTAGATGTTTATGCTTCTAATACTTTTGGCAGTATTGCCCCTCTATCTTTAACCGCAGATCGAGATTTAATGGCATTGGGAACTAATATAGTTTTTATGCCCGATCTTTTTGCTGTTAATCGTCGTCAACCCGATAGGTTTAATTCTCAATCTCAGGTTGATAATACCCCAATTACTACTGATGGATTGGCTTTTTTTGATGGCGGAACTTTATCGAGTGGGCAATTTTTATTTAATCTGCAAGGAGGTAGTCAAGGACTATTAACTTCTTTAAGATATGGTGTGTTAAAAGATTTTGAAGCAGGAATTTATTTGGATTATATTTCAGGAGAAACAGACGAATCTGAACAAGGGTTAAGTGCAAAAATTCGTTTACTTAATCAGGCAGAAAATCAACCTTTAACTGCTAGTTTAGCTACAACAATTGGCATTGGTAATCAAGTTTTAACTAACTTTGCGAATAATGACCGCCAAGACTTTGATCGTCGCAATTTGAATAAAGAAATTCCTCTTTTTTACCCTGGCGCAGATGATGGACTACAAGGCAAAGAATTTATTTTTACGTTATCTTTACCTTTACATTATCAATTTCAAAACGATGCTGCGGTTTGGTTGACACCAATGGTTGGTTACTTACAACGCAAAGGAACTGAATTAATTGGTTTTAATGTTGGTGGTTCAATTCCTTTAGGAAAAGAGTTTAGTGTTTTAGGAGAAATTGGAGCAAATTTTGCAGGAGATGGCAATGCTTTTATTGGTAATAGTTTACAAAATGAAATTCCTTGGAATATAGGTGTTCGTTGGCAACCTTTATCTTTATTCGGTTTAGAATCTTCTAATGATAATAGTAATCCTCAACTAGAATTATATTTAACTAATCGAGTTGGTTTTTCTACTTGGCATCAACTCCGCGTCCGCGATCAAAATGAAACCGCGATCGGATTGGGTTTATCTTTACCGTTTTAAAAAAATTACTTCAACTGGAAAATAATAATTTACTCGCATAAAACATACTTTCAAGTGGTATATTTAAAGTCTTTGAAGTTAGATATAAAATTTATCTAAGATCAGAAAAAATTTGATTGATTACTGTTATGAAAATTGTTTCACTATTTAGTGGTTGTGGAGGAATGGATTTAGGATTTATTTGGTCAGGCTATCAAGTAGTTTGGGCAAATGATATCGACCACTATGCTTGTGAAACATATAAATTAAATATTGGCAATCATATTGTCGAAGCCGATATTTCTCAAATTGATTTTTCTTCTATTCCCGATTGCGATGTAATTTTAGGTGGTTTTCCCTGTCAGGATTTTTCTATGATTTGGAAACGAAAAGGAATTGAAAGCGATCGCGGAAATCTTTATCAGTATTTTGTTAAAGCAGTAGCTCTCAAACAACCTTTATTTTTTGTAGCAGAAAATGTTAGAGGATTGTTAACAGCAAACAAAAGAAAAGCTATTCAAAAAATTATTAAAGATTTTGAAAATTGTGGTTATAAAATTAATGCAGATATTTACAATTTTGCCGATTATGGCACCCCACAACTCAGAGAAAGAGTTTTGATTATTGGTATTAGAAAAGATATTGATTTTAATTATAAAAAGCCACAATCCACTCATAATAACTATGTTACTGCTGGAGAAGCTTTAAGAGGAGTAGAAAAGGCAATTTATAATAATGAACCTCTTAAAATTAGACCCAAAACCACAAAGATTTTAGAGCTAATTCCTGAAGGTGGGAATTTTCAATCTATTCCTAAAGATTCTCCTTATTATGTTAAAGGAATGATTTCTCATGTTTATAGAAGATTAGATCGTAACAAACCTGCAACTACTATTATTGCAGCAGGAGGTGGAGGAACATGGGGATATCATTTCTCTGAACCTAGACCTTTAACTAATCGAGAAAGAGCGCGTTTATTTGGTTATCCAGATGATTTTAAATTTATAGGCAAGATAGCAGATGTACGCAGACAAATAGGTAATTCAGTATCTCCTGTAGCAATTAAAGTTGTAGCAGACGAACTTAAACAGATTTTTGAATCTAAACAAAACAAACCTTTGAAAAGTTTAAAAAAGCTGACGCAGACAAATTTTAATCAAAATGGGTTGTATCAATATCAACAGTTGCAATTACCTTTAATATTTGAAAAATATTCGGCTAAAAAAGAAAAAATTCTAGAACTAACACAAGAAGAAGATATGATGCCCAGTAGTCGTGTTTATACAGCTTCTAATACAATTAAACAACAATATAATCTTGTCAGCACAATTAATAACGAAGAAACTGATCTATTATTTATCAATGAAAATACTTATTTAACTCCAAATCAAGCTTTAAAATTTTTTGAGTTATGCAAAAGAGATATTCAACCAAAAGATTTAGAGTTTAGAAGAAAAAACAACCTCAAAATAGGAGATGAAACTATTCAACCAGAAATAGTTTTCCAAAGAGTTAGGGGTTCTCGAAATCGACTATGCTGTCAATTAAGAGATTTAGAAAACTATATTCTCAAAATATACGAGCATTCAATAGATTTAGAATATAATGACGCTAAAATTGTCATTGAAAATTATGATGAAGTTCTTCATAGGTCGAAAAAACATGGAATGAGAGGACAGCGAAACTTTACTGGAAAAATTGAAGATGAAGTCAGAGGCAAGCTAGCGGAGCATGGTTTTAGTAAATATCTCGCCAATTTAAATAATATTGAATTCCCTGTCGACTACTCTACAGTAAGTGATTCTAATACAAAAAGAGATGCTGGAGATTTTACTCAAGTAGTTATAAATTATCAAATGTATGATATTCCGCAGCAATATCATATATCTTTAAAATCTACAAACGGTAACTACTTAGCAATTCCACAGCATGAAATTGACTGGGAAGGAGAAATATTCGTGTTAGTCAAACTGCATATTAAAGAAACATTTTTATATCAAGCAATTAAAGCGGGTCTACAATTAGCTCAACTTAATCTTAATGAAAACCTTGGTTGGTTAGAAATCCGTGGTTTTATTAGTAAAAACGATTTTAAAAATAGCTATGTAAGTAAAAAATTACCAGATGGAACAGAGCTAAGTTATCCTAACTATATCAAAGCACCAATACAGTTAAATCAAAATATTAGTCAATTAACAGATTTGCTAGAAACAATCAAAAAATTAGTTCTTTAACTTTTTTATTAACTAATATTTTCAATATATAAAATATAATTAATTTTTATAAAGAGGCAGAGGCAAATAGCCAGCGTCTCAGAGCTTTAGTCAAACCGAGATCGCCAAGAAAACATCATCGCTGAAGCCAAAAAATAGATACTCATAATCTTAAATCACATAATCAAGTAAAAAAAGATTGCAAACTTACCCTTAATTCTTCAATTTAAGAGATGATAAAAATATACTTAAACATACCATACTAACTGCAATCTAATTCAAAGCTTAAGATAAGTCAGTAAATTAGTAGTCTTTACATAATTAATTAAACTAGAAAATTACCCGAGTAAAACTAACTAAAAAATAGCTCAATTTCTTTAATTGAATTAAGTTTTTTTGGTGATAATTAATATATTTTAAAATTATTTAACTTCCGTGATTTATAACTAGTAAAAATTGGAGGTAAAGTTTATGGTTTTCAAAAAAATCTTAATTGCCTTAGATCGTTCTTCTCAATCAGCAATGATTGTCAAACAAGCTTTATTTATAGCAGAAACTCAAGGCAGTCAACTGATGCTGTTTCACTGTCTAGATCTGCAAACTGAAGAAATAAGTCCTGTGATTGGGATTGGGACTTTAAGTGATGTTAATATGTACAATACTTTTCAGCGATTGCATCACGAAAGTCTACAAAAAGATCTTGAACAAGTCCGAGATTGGTTAGCAACTTACTGTGAATATGCTTCTGCTAAAAATATAACCGCAGAATTAGATTATCGAATTGGAAATCCTGGGGTTTTAATATGCGATCGCGCTAAAAATTGGGGTGCAGATTTAATTATTCTTGGTCGTCGAGGGTACAGTGGTTTGTCAGAATTAATTATGGGTAGTGTTAGTAATTATGTTACTCATCATGCTCCTTGTTCTGTATTAATAGTTCAAGGAATTCAAGCTGAAGAAGACGAAGAATTTTCTCAGGAAATTTCAAGCAATATAACTAATTAGTTTAATTTAGTTTTAATCTTTAATTGAGGTCACAAAAATGAATACTAAAGTTAGTTATCTAGAAAAAATAATTGCTCTGTGGACAGTTTTTTTATTAGGAACTATCTTTCATACCCAGTTAGCTTTAATGCCTCTTTTTCATGGTCTAGATGTTAGTCATGGGCATGGGGAAGCAGCAACAAATATTAACGAGATTACTTATATTTTATGGTTAATGTTAGCATTTTTTCTGTTACCAATGCTTGCTATAGTTGGTACTGCTTTTTATAATTCTTACCGTTACCGAAGCATTCATTTTGGTTTAACCGTGGTTTATTCAATCATGAATTTTTTTCACGTAGTACTTGATTTGTTTGTCGATCCAATCGCATGGTATCAAATTGTTTTGATGGTAGTTTTGTTTTTAATTGGTATTATTTTAAATGTTGTTTCTTACCAATGGATGCAACAGGGTCATCATCGGATCAAACTATCTCAATCGAGTTAAATAAACTCAAACCCGCTTAAACTCCATTAGTAAAAACACCTAAAATCTTTGTGATTATAAAATTATAATTATGGTAAATTAAACGGATTTGATCTTATAAAGCGATCGCTTTAGCGACTTAACCCAGTTACTCCTTCCAAATCTGCATCGGTAAACTCTGCATTGGTCACATCAGCATTAGTTAAATTTGCACCTTCTAGATCGGCTTTGGTAAAATTAGCTCCTGTAAGATTAGCTCCTGTAAGATTAGCTTTTTCCAAATCTGCATCAGTTAAATTTGCCCCACTAAGATTAGCATTACTTAGATTGGCTTGGTCTAAATCTGCATCGATTAAAATGGCATTACTGAGATCTACACCATTAAGATCAGCTTTTTCTAGATCAACATCTCGCAGATCACAACCTTGACATTCTCGCGTAGATAAAAGACGATTAATTAGCTCGTTTTGATTTGGATTAGCCTGAGCTATTGTAGTAGTTTGTAAAGATTTTAGATTAGCTGCCTGAGTTGTTTCTGTTTTGTAGTAGCAGATACTCAAGCCGGAGGCTAACATTGTGATTGCAAATAAAGTAATTTTTTTTTGAGTAGTTATTATCATATTAGTTTAGAAAAAATCTCCGGTTGTTTAATATTTTTTTATTTTATAAAGTTAGTTATTAACAGAAAATCTTGCCTAAGATTGAAATATTTTTGATGAATAACTTAATTGAGCCAAAAAGATGAATAAGTTTGAAAACATTCTTTATTTAGGAGACGACATCAATACTGATGATATTATTCCTGCCAAACGAGGCACAAATGGCGATCTAGAACACTTGGCAAGATATGCTTTAGAATATCTGATTGGAGAAAATAAATTAAAAGAATACAATATTATCGAAGCTGGAGATAACTTTGGTTGTGGTTCGAGTCGAGAATACGCACCTTTAGCAATTAAAGCAGCAGGAATTAAAAAAGTTCGCGCTCGTTCTTTTGCAGAAATTTTTTATCGCAATAGTATTAATATCGGTCTAAATTTAGAAATTATTGGCGAAAATCAAAACAATTCTGTTATTGAAGCTATTTCTCAGGCAGGGGGTTTAATTGCTTTTAATCAACAACGTCTTCAGGGTAAAGTTACTATCCCTCCTAGTCACACCAAACCTCGCCCGATGACAATAGCAGAGAAATTGTTAGCCAAAGCTTCGGGAAATCAATACGTACAACCAGGAGAAGTAATTTTTGCCAAAGTAGATTTAGCTATGTCCCATGATGCGATCGCTTTTCCCGTAGGACAATTATTTTATCAGCATTTTGGTCAGGATGCTAAAGTTTGGGATGCTAACCGTGTTGTCTTAGTTGCGGATCATTTTATTCAAATTAACGAGATCAGGAAAGATTTAGGCGCAGTTGAGATGTATCAAGGCATGGTTGATTTTGCCAAGCAGCAAGGTTGTCATTTATTAGATTTAGTTGCTTCAGGAGAAGCGCAGGGTATTTGTCATGTTTTATTACCCGAACAAGGTTTCATTCGCCCAGGCATGATTATTGCTGGCACAGACTCCCACAGTTGCACCTATGGTGCTTTTGGGGCATTTTCCACTGGAGTAGGTACTACTGATATGGCAAATATTTTTGCTACAGGCGATCTATGGTTGCGTGTTCCTGCTACTTTATTGTTTGAGTTATCAGGTAATCTTCCTCAAGATATCAGCGCGAAGGATATTATGCTGTTTATCCTTAGTCAAATTGGTTGTCATGGTGCGACAGGTAAAGTAATTGAATTTCGGGGAAGTATAATTGAACAGTTATCGATTGATGAAAGAATGACTCTTGCCAACATGGCGATCGAAGCTGGGGCAATCTGTGGTTTAATAGCACCTGATCATAAAACTATTGAATATCTTCAACAAAAAAGTACAAAAAAAGAATTTAATATAGTTACCAGTGATCCAGATACAGAGTACGAACAAGTTTATCAATTTGATCTCAGTAACTTAGAACCTCAAATTGCCCGTCCACCCAAACCAGATCAAGTAGTTAATATTAGTGAGTTAGAAGAAATCACAATCACTAAAGCTTTTATTGGTTCTTGTACTGGCGGTAAACTAAACGATCTTGCTCAAGCTGCCAAAGTATTAAAAGGACACAAAGTTGCTTCTCAAGTCAGTTTATTTGTTGTTCCTGCTTCTCAAGAAGTTCGTCAACAAGCTGAAAAATTAGGATATTTAGCAATATTTCAACAAGCAGGGGCGCAAATCCTTAAATCTGGCTGTGGTGCTTGTATTAATGCAGGAATAGGCGTTCTAGAGCGAGAAGAAATAGGTATTTATGCAACCAATCGCAATTTCAAAGGACGTAGTGGCGATCCTACTGGAAAAAATTATTTAGCTTCTCCCAGAATAGTCGCAATTTCAGCCATAAAAGGTAAAATTACTAACCAGATTGATTGATATGAATTTGAGTTCGACGAAAATTTTCATGAGTTCTGAATGATTCAGATGTTTAACGGTTTTATGGAATTGCTGAGTGCTAATACCGTCTAACTCAAGATTATTGAATTCATCGAACTCACGTTATTTTAGTTAGCTAGGTTGTTTTGATAATCGCCAATTTTATTGTTGGTATTGCCTTTAAGACCCATTTTCTGTTTACTTAAAGATTCAGAATCAAGGTTTTCTACTTCTTTCTGGGCATTTTTAGTACCTTCAGTAAAAGTATCTTTTGCACCTCCAAAAGCATCTTTAACTTGAGTCGGTATACTTCTGGTTTCAGTACTAGAACCATTAGTGTTTCTTTCCTGTGCATAAGATTCTGCTTCAGCAGTTAGTGAATTTGCTGTAGCTGGTACTGAATACAAAAGATTACCGAAAACTAAACCTGTTAATAAAAGCGCAATAGTTAATAAGTTAGTGAATTTAGCTTTTAAAGTTTCTAGAAAGTTTCTGTACATTTAATTCTACCTTCCGATTTTACGTTTCAGAACCAAGCATTTTTTCTCAGCTAGAAAAAAATACTTATTGTGTACAGTTTACATATAAACAAAGATTGAATAGACAGTAATCATCCTTTAGTTATAAAAATTTAATTCAACACTATGGCTGATGTATTGCGATTAACCTCTATTTTCATTAAATTTATTTAGATTTGTTATCTTTTTTGAGCAGGTATAGATTAATTGTGTATTAGTAAAAAAAATATTTCCCAATTATAAAAAAACTTTAACTCATCAATATTTGGGCTATTTACAAAGTTTTGATCCAAATTTTGCAGTTTTAAGGTTAACCTACAAAATACTTCCTTTTCTATTCAAGTTTTTGTTTACCAACCCAACTAACTCGTTTATCAACCCCAAAACCGTCTTCAATGGTATCACCTATATAAGAATTCGCTCTTGACTGAATGACAATCCAACCAAGTAATTCGGTATCTGAAATATTTCGTAAACAGCGTTCTCCTTCCGGATCAACTCTTACAACTGTTCCTTCTCGAACTGAAAATACGCAATCATCAACTTGAAATTCCCCTTGACCCCGAACAAAAATGTAAATCTCTTCATTTAAGCGGTGTTTATGATAAAAAGGTATGGATGTTTTCGGCGGAAGATTGTTTAGCGAAATTTCCGCGCTGGTGAGATTGAGTAGTTCTTTGAGAAATACTTTGCCTTCAAGTTTAAGTGGGTTGCTGGTTGCAGCAAAAGTATACTGGGATAACTGCTCAAAAGTTCCTAAATCTACAGTTGTAAAGTTGTTTCTTGTTTTACAAGTTGATAGAAATTGATTCATAATTATGACTTTTAAATTGCAAGTTAAAATTAATCATAACCAGAATAACTTGTAAAATGCAAGTAGCACCATCATTAATTTTTAGATTGTAGTAATGACACAACCGCGACGCTCTTGTTGTCCGATAGCTTGTACTCTAGATTTAATTGGCGATCGCTGGACTTTATTAATAATTCGGGATATGATGTTTTTTAACAAACAGCGATTTGAAGAATTTTTAGCATCTCCTGAAGGAATTTCAACCAATATTTTAGCCAATAGGCTTAAATTACTTGAAGAATTAGGTTTAGTCGTCAAACAGCCTTACAGCAATCATTCTCGCAGAATGAATTATCAATTGACAGACAAAGGAAAAAGTCTTCGTCCTTTACTGAAGACTATTGCTAGCTGGGGATTAAAAAATCTTTCTCAAACCCAAATTTTTGAACAAAATGAAAACTTAAACCAAACCCTGGATTAACTTTTTATTTATTTTTTCCCTCTACATTTTTAAGAAACACTTGTTCATGATCTGGTAAAGATTGATTTGAATCAGCTTTGTTTGCTAAAGAATCAAGTTTTTTTTGCGCCTCATTTCTTGCTTTGTCAATTAATTCTTCACCACTTTCACTTTTACCAAATTGCTCTTTTACACCTTGGTCATCTTGGACAACTTTATCTGCTGCTTCCCTAGTTTTTTGCGCAGTTTCTGAATCTACTTGTCCTGCAAGAGCTATATTAATCGGTTGAAAATTAAAATCGATAATAATGGTCAAAAAAAGTGAGAAGACAATTAAGGCTAGTGTGAATAATTTTCTCATAGTTATTTTTAGTTGTTCAATTGTTCAAGGGATTTCAAGGTGATATACAGTATATTTTTAAGCTTCTAGTATCTACTAGCTTTAAACAAAGTTTGAAGTTATCCTAGATTTTTTAAGGAATCAAATATTTTTATTGATAATTAGATTGAAGAAGCTCCAGTCAATATTTAACCAAAAACTTAACTTCAAGAAATCAGTCCTGAGTTAGAAGAAATTTTGGTTGCTCAATTCAAACGCTTTGATTTACTTTTTTTATTGTCTAAAAACACCAACAAACTTGACTGTAAATTAATGAAATATTCAGCCCAAAAAATAACTATGGATTTTTCATAATCAAACTCAAAAATTAATCATGAGAAATCCAATCCAAATATTTGCGGTCTCGGCTTTGCCGAGGCACGGAGTGATCGCTTAATAACTCTTGAGACAGTAAAAAACTTCCAACTGTCCAAATCTGGTATTTTCTCGCTTCTTTCCCGATTAAACGACCATTTTTACCATCATAATATTCTGCCCACTCATCTTGAGGCAAACGTTTGGCAGCAGTATCTAAAGCTCTTTTAGCAATTTCAGGGCGGTCATATTTTAAAGCAACTGCTACTAATTGCCAAAGTAAAACAGGCCAATTGCCTCCATTATGATAAGACCAAGGACGGTTTTTTGGGTCACAACCAGTTAAAAGTTGCCAATCTCGATCTTTAAGAGCAGGAAAACAAATTTTCATCGGCATAAAACCGATTAAATCTTTCCATTTTTTTTCAATAGTATTAAGAATAGCATGAGCTTGAAATTCTGTCACTAAAGAAGACAAAATTGCCATTAAATTACCCAAAGAAAAAAAGCGACAATCTAATTGAGAAGGACCTAAATTACCAACTAAATATCCGCCATCTTCTGGTAACCATTCACTCAAATCTGCATAGGGAATAGATTCCGAATAAATATTAAATTGATTTAAAACATTTTCTCCATATTCTTCTCCTTTGTAGCGATAAATAACATTTAATCTTTCTAAATCGAGCCAATAATGATGGCGAATATGACTAACTAAAGGAGATACGCGATTATCAATTGCTTGATGAGTATTAGCATTTTCATTATTATCTAATAAAAGTTCTTTAGCACAGCGTAAAGCCGTATAAAATAGAGTTTGAATTTCTAAAGGATGTCCATTAATTCCCATCCGACGGTCAATCATACACGCTCCATCAGGAACTAATAAAGTCGGATACATATCAAATCTTGCCGACAAACAAAGTTCCATAATTAAGCGAATGCCTTTTTGCATTTCAGGACTATGAGCTAAAGAAAATTCTCCTGTCGCTCTAACATAAGCTCGTAATAAAAACATCCACCACAAACAAGAATCAACAGGTGTTACTCTACCGATCGCATGATCACCAAAATCTGCTTGTAAATATTGATCACTACTCTGATGAATAACTTTAAAACTAGCAGGCATTACTCCTCTACCTGGCTCTAAAAAATCTAATTGTTTTTCTTTAATTTGTAGCTTTAAAGTATGGATTAAAAAATTACGAACAATCTCCGTTTTTCCTTTAATTAAAAATGCTAAAGCTGCGGGAATAAAATCACGAATAAAACATTGGTCATAGTTTAAAGCAGGCGTTTCGCGATCGCAAGCAGCTACTGTGCCTATAGGAAGTTCATAATAATAAATAATTGATTGTTCTAGAATTTCCCAAGCTTCAGTAGTAAGATGCTCAATATTCATAACTATTAGTTATTTTTGGTTAATCGAAATATACAACGGTTTTAATTTTTTCGAGCTACAGTTTAACATTTTGCCTGTTAGTTAATTGTTAATTGTTGATTGTTGATTACTACTTTGATCCTTCGCGATCGCGTTTCTGACGCTGCGCGCTTTGATCCGTCGTTTCACGTTTCTGACGCCGAAGCGCTTTTGTACAGACGTTTCATGTTCCCGAAGGGTGCGAAGCAACGTCTCTATTTTTTACTTAATCTTTGCTAACTGGTGTACAGACGCGACATGTCGCGTCTCTACTGATAACTGATTCTACCTTCTCTGTAAGATTGCTTTCATAATCGCTTTAGAAGTCTCAATATCTTCTGGTGTAGGTGCAGTTTGTTGCCAACTGCTACGCTGCTGTAGATTTTCACACCATTGATTAACTTTTGGATAAGGTTCTAAAGGAATACCTAATAATGGAATAGATGCTACTGCTGTTCCCGCTACAATATCAGCATAGGTTAATTTTTCTCCAATAAAATAAGGCTCATTATCATCTAAATTGTCTTCAAAATATTCTAAAGTTGTAGCCATTTTTTGTTTGGCTTGTTCTAATTTTTTTTCTTCAACTTGTACATCCAACATATCCTTCATTAAAACGATTGAAGCTGGTGGTAATTCATTAACAGTAACTAATTCAATTGTGCGTACTTTAGCAATAGCTTTTGCTTCGGTTGGTATAAAAGAAGGATTAGGATATTTAGCTTCTAAATAATCTAAAATTGCTAAGGATTCAAATACAGTAAAATCATGATCTATTAAGACAGGAATATGATGAAAAGGATTTAGTTTAAGAAAATCTGGTTGAAATTGATCTCCATTCAGTTTCATTAAAATTGGTTCAAATTCTAAATTTTTTTCGAGCAAGGTTATCCAAACTCTACGAGCATTAACTGAAAGACGAGAATAATAAAATTTCAACATTAATAATCTCCTTTTTTTAAAATAAGCTCAAATTGCTAAATTTCTGCTATAAATAAATTTAAGTACTGATTTGGTATTACCAAACTCTTACCTAGTAGCAGAGCAACGAAGTTTTTGTTTACTTTTTCAAATTTAAAACAAGGGAATACAGTTTCCTGACGTTTTTTTAATTGTAAAAGGATAGTCTGGAAAATCTAAACTCTTAATCTTTGCATAAGATTGTATTTGATAACTTTGTTTTTTTTTGCACCAAACAACCAAAAAATTATCAAACTGGTAAATTATAACTCTTCTTAAATTGGTGAGATTTAGTAAGCATAATTTGAAAGCAATTAACATAAGCGAAGCGCACTACCGTAGGTCTCAATCATTACCAAAAACCACAATGTTAGACTAGCTCTTCAAGTATTGAATGAGCCTATAGTTATTTCCATAAAAATAATCCGCACAATGTTAAAATAATTATTAATAAAGCAAACCAAATAAACTGATTATCTTTCGTATTAACTTGGCTTAAATCGACTGGTTCATCAGAAAGTTTAGTTTGATGATGATTATTTTGTCTTTGATTTTTTGCCGTTACATACTGAGGTTGATCGTTACTAGTTGCAGTGAGATCAGGAATTTCGCTCATCCATTCTTTTGGTCTTTTTAGTTGTGGTGCTTGAATAATATAAAGAACACGTTTAGCTTGTTGGCGAATTTCTGGATGAGGATGATTACATAAATCTTGACATAAAGCGATCGCGTCTGGTAATTGACCAGCAGCTTGATAAGCCATAACTAGCCAAATTTGGGCTTCTCCGCCTAAACGAGTAGATTTAGCAACCAGTTCTTTAGCTTCTTCCAAGTATTGAACGCTTAGATTATATTCTCCTTTTTCTAAGGCATTTTTTCCTGCTTGATAACGAAGACGAAACTTTTCCTGTTGTTCTGCTGTCATGTTTTCTATCGGAGTATTTACTGATGTTGCCCTACATTAGAGATACCATGAATAATATAAGTTTATTAAGTAAAAGAAATGAATAGCAAAACCAAAATGGGGATAAATTGTTTTAAAACTTGTACTCC
This sequence comes from Stanieria cyanosphaera PCC 7437, assembly GCF_000317575.1. Classification (NCBI taxonomy): domain Bacteria; kingdom Bacillati; phylum Cyanobacteriota; class Cyanophyceae; order Pleurocapsales; family Dermocarpellaceae; genus Stanieria; species Stanieria cyanosphaera. Next base: position 4,937,650 of record NC_019748.1, read on the forward strand.
GATCGCTTTAGTTATTAGTACGATGATCGCAACGGAATTAGTTGCTAATGCACGACCTCCTCATATCCCATTACCAGCAAGTAATCCTAAATCAAGTATATATTTTGGGGGTATTTCCTCTCCTACGCCACCTAGATCTTTAAACGTTACTCCTAATCCTTTGCGCCAAAATTATTACGATTCTTATGACAATTCTAACTCTTATTATTATTCTGATTGTCCTCAAAATGAAGGAAGATTTGTTCCAGTTAAACGAGGTAGAATTTACAATCGAACATTAATTAATCCAACCATTATTAATTCTGAAATTTCTGATTCAGTAATTATCGATCCTGTAATTATTAATCCTAGAACTAGAACTTATAGAACTCCGGCAGTTAATCGGTCTTATATTCGAGTGACATTTGAATAATTGTTCACAGTTAATTGCAATGAGCAAAAAAATCTGATTAGGTGTAAGTAGATAAAATTAGAAACTCAACATATTACGTTCGGACAAAAGTCTTTTTTAATGAGAATGGAATGTGAAACAGCTTATCTCAAATAAAAAATTATGAAGTTGTCATCAGTTGAGGATTGAAGTGCAAACTCTACCTATAATGGGTTACTCAACTGAAGCTAGTCGTCCTCCTGTTTCCAAGTTTAGACTGAACGAATCGCACTTATAACTAAAGTTTAAATCCCGCAAGTAAAAATTTAAATTATGTGTCTAATCTGTAAAGGCTAAAACAGCCCTGCGCCGTGATTTGAGCAAATTTTTAACGATAAGTTTTTTAAATACAAATCACCTTCTTTACTAAATTTTTAATATCTATTGCTGAAAAGAATTAATAATCGAGATTGTAGCCTTTAGAAGTAAAGCAGATTTAGTGATTATCATATTAATGAGCTAAGTAAAATGAGCAAATCATTGGTTGAGGGAGTACCAATACCTGATAAATTTAGCGAATATCAGCAGATTAATTTATACATTTGTTATGAAAGTTTTGGTTATTGGCGGTGACGGTTATTGTGGTTGGGCAACAGCCCTATATTTATCCAATCGAGGCTATGAAGTTGGTATTTTAGATAATCTTATCCGCAGACATTGGGATGATAAACTTGGCGTAGATACGCTAACACCAATTGCTCCGATTCAACAACGAATTCGACGTTGGCAAGAGTTAACAGGAAAATCAATTGATTTATTTGTTGGCGACATTACTAACTACGAATTTTTAAGTAAAACCCTTCATAAATTTGAACCTGAAGCGATTGTTCATTTTGGCGAACAGCGTTCCGCACCCTATTCAATGATTGATCGCGAACACGCTGTCTTTACTCAAGTTAATAATGTAGTGGGGACGTTGAATATCCTTTATGCGATGAAAGAGGATTTTCCCGACTCTCATCTAGTCAAACTAGGAACGATGGGTGAATATGGTACACCCAATATTGATATTGAAGAAGGTTACATTACTATCGAACATAACGGACGCAAAGATACCTTACCCTATCCGAAACAACCTGGTAGTTTTTACCACCTTTCCAAAGTCCATGATAGTCACAACATTCATTTTGCCTGTAAAATTTGGGGACTACGTGCTACCGACTTGAATCAAGGGGTAGTTTATGGTGTTTTAACCGAAGAAACAGGCATGGACGAAATGTTAATCAATCGCCTCGATTATGATGGTGTATTCGGTACTGCTTTAAATAGATTCTGTATTCAAGCAGCCATTGGTCATCCCCTGACAGTCTACGGTAAAGGCGGTCAAACTAGAGGTTTTTTAGATATTAGAGATACAGTTAGATGTATGGAAATTGCGATCGCAAATCCTGCTGAAGCTGGACAATTCCGCGTCTTTAACCAGTTTACTGAACTGTTCAGTATTGGTGATTTGGCAATGATGGTCAAAAAAGCTGGTGTCGCGATCGGATTGGATGTAGAAATTAATCATCTCCAAAACCCTAGAGTTGAATTAGAAGAACATTATTTTAACGCCAAAAATACTAAATTACTCGATTTAGGTTTACAACCTCACTATTTATCTGATTCTCTCTTAGATTCTCTGCTCAACTTCGCGACAAAATATAAAGACCGTGTAGACATGAATCAAATTTTACCAACAGTTTCTTGGCGTAGAGGTTAATTGATTAATTTAGATTTACCTCTTGGCTAAAATTCTCTCCAATCTAGATTTATTTACTTTTTTCAATCCCTCAAGGAATTTTGAAATTAGGTTACAAAAGCGCGTAATTTAATTTCTTTACCATAGTGTCTCCCCTAACAGGGGAGAACTAGAGGGATAATTAGCTCCATTTAATTAAACATGAAAGAATCTTGATTTGGGGAAATTAATTTAACGGTTAATTAGGTTGACTTACTTAACAAAAAACATAAGTACCAGGGCAAAACTAAATATATCCCTCTTCGCTGTTTCCTTGGTTTAAAATTGTGATGTCTGCGCACTATAGTTTGCTTGCTATAAAATAAAAACTTTGATTTCTCTTCTGTTGCACCCGAAGCACCGAAAGCTTCCTTTACTCATTATTAATAGAAGTTCGCTCAACTAAATTTCTTAAAACTATTGCTCAGATTCTGACACAATAATAATTTAGAAAATATATCTAAAATTTGTTCTCGAACAAAATTAATTAGTAATTATTTGTTGATTTCTTTCCAGTTAGCTACTTCGCTTTTGGTTGTGAAATTAGTCAAAATCTACAATTTTTGTTTTTTAAAAATTTATGCGTATTGCCCTTTTTACAGAAACATTTCTCCCTAAAGTTGACGGAATTGTTACTCGTCTGCGTCATACTATTGAACATTTACAACGCAATGGCGACCAAGTTCTCGTTATAGCACCTGAAGGCGGTTTGACAGAATATAAAGGGGCAAAAGTTTACGGTGTACCTGGTGTACCTCTTCCTTTGTATCCCGAACTAAAACTCGCATTACCTCCGATTGGAACAAAAAATGTTCTGGAAAAATTTCAACCAGATTTAATTCATGTAGTCAATCCGGCTTTTTTGGGAATTAGTGGGATATATTATGCCAAAAATCTCAATATTCCTTTAATTGCTTCTTATCATACTCATTTACCTCAATATTTACAACATTATGGTTTGGGTGCTTTAGAAGGATTGTTGTGGGAACTGCTCAAAACTGCCCATAACCAGGCACAATTAAATCTTTGTACTTCCACTGCAATGGTAGAGGCATTAGAAAGTCGTGGCATTGAAAGAGTAGACTTGTGGCAAAGAGGGGTAGATACTGAAATGTTTCAACCTCAGCTTAAATCTGCTCAAATGCGATCGCGTCTGTCTGAAGGCAACCCTGAAAGTCCTCTTTTACTATACGTTGGAAGGGTATCTGCCGAAAAACAAATCGATCAAATTAAACCAGTTTTAGAAGCAATTCCTGAAGCTCGTTTAGCGATCGTTGGTAATGGCCCTCAAAGAGAAGCACTAGAAGCCCATTTTGCTGGAACAAATACTTATTTTGTTGGTTATTTGCAAGGATTAGAACTAGCTGCTGCCTACGCCTCGGCAGATGCGTTTATTTTTCCTTCTCGTACAGAAACTTTAGGTTTAGTTTTACTTGAAGCAATGGCTGCTGGTTGCCCTGTGGTAGCTGCCAACTCTGGCGGTATTCCTGATATTGTTACTGATGGAGTTAATGGTTATTTATTTGAACCCGATGATCCTCAAGGTGCAATTACGGCTACACAACGTTTACTCTCAGCTAAAGCAGAAAGAGAACAACTCAGAGAAAATGCCCGTTTAGAAGCGGAACGTTGGGGTTGGGCTGCTGCTACACGTCAGTTACAAACTTATTACAGAGGTATAGTTGAAGCGCAATCTTTGCCTTTTGTAGCTTAAGATTGTTTGTTCTTTCCAAGTAGGGATAATTGATGAATTATTTCTACTCAAAAATCAATTCTAAAATCTCAATTCGTATTCAATGACACCTCTAGTATCATCTTCAAAATTACTTGAACCTCGAATGATGAAATTGTCGTTAAGACGATAGCGAAAACCAAATTGAGCAGGCAGATCGGTATTGAGAATTTTGAGTACAGAAAAAGAAATATTATTAGTTAAATCGATCGCAGCTTCTCCAGCTAAACCAATAATGCGATCGCCTTCTCGTTTTTGGTCGATAATTTGAGTGGGAAAGAGACGAAATTCACTCAAGCCAAAAGCATCGCTAAGTACTGTATTGAAACTACCAAATAAGGCTGAACCAGCTAAGTTTGCTAGTCCTAAAGTACTATCTCCTCGACCTAAAGTATCAACAAAACTTCCTCCTAAAAGTGCTAAGATTTCTGTTTGACTACGGGGAGGACTACTGGTTAGTTCAATGCTATTAGTCAGTTGACTAGCTAATCCTTTGACTCTAGCGGAAATACGAACAGTTTCTAAAGTTCCAAAGCTAGAGGCAGGAATATCATTAATTTCAGCAGAAAGTGGATCGTTAGGAATTGGACTGCGAGTAGTTTCTACGGCTGAACCAACTAACCTAACATCTAAATAAGGATCGAGTCCATTGTTACGCGAGAAACGAGCGGTATTGGGATAGCCTCCTGCTAAACTTAATTGAGTGGTAAAAAGATTGACTTGACCACGTTTAAGAGCAATAGTTCCTTCTGGGAGAGGGAAATTAAAAGTTCCATTGATCGTAATTTTGCCTGTAGCGGTAAAGTTTGAGATTGGAGGTTGAATGATTTGAATATTTTTTCCTAATTGGATTTGTAGGTTTTTGTATTCAGTTAAAGCAGCAATGCTGTTATCTTCGACTATAGTTGCATTCTCAGCCGTTGTAGTAGTATCAGCAATCAGAATAGAGCCATTCGTCAAAGTTAAATTTCCTGTCAAATCTGGTTCTACTGCCGTTCCCAGAATTTTGAGTTGTCCTGCTACTGCTCCTTCGTATAAACCTTTAAGATCTACTATTAAGTTATTAAGATTAATAGTTAAAGGATTTTTTTGAGTTTGGTTTTGAGTTAGTGGAAGAGTACCCATTGCCGAGATCTTGCCACCACCAAAATTACCTTGGAAACTTTCTACTTGAATGCGATCAAAGTTGAAGTTGATTTTGCCATTAACTTGAGTCAAATAAGCATCGGGTAAAGATCTAACTGCTATTTTTCCCTGATTAACAGAGGCTTTTCCTTTGGCGACTAACTTAGTAGGACGATTTTTAGCTTGGTCAAAATTACCAGAAATATCGAGACTAACTTCTCCTTCACCATCGATCCAATTTACTTCTCCACGAGAAAGAATATTGAGTAATGCCAATCCTTCGTCGGTGACATTCAGTTGTAAATTCAAGCGATCGCTATCGGGAATAGTTTTAGAAAAAGGTAATTGATAGGGAATACTACCTGTAATCGTTAGTGGATCGGCATTGGGAGCAACTACACTACTGGCAAAGAAGTTTAAACGGGAATCATTGTAACTAAAACTACCTTGGGTTGATTGGATCGAAGTTTGATTGATAGTTGCGTCGTTAACATTAATTTCACCTCTAGCTTGGGGATTAGCTTGACTACCTGCTAGGGTTGCACTAGCATTAATATTTCCGCCAAAAACTAAATCTGGGGGTAAATTAACAAATTTTTCAATTAAACTAACAGGAACATCGAGTAATCTTAATTGACCTGATTGAGTTTCACCACCAAAACTTCCTGAAAAAGCAATTAAACTGTTATCTGATTGAATACTAACGGGTAACAAAGTCAGAATTCCATCTTGTAAATTACCATTAGCAATGATTCTTTCAGCAGTAAATTGTCCCCATTGCCATTGTCCGCCCTGAAAGTCAAAATCTGCTGTAATTCCTTGGTTTAAAGAACCATTAAAGCTTAGTTTGCCATCAAATTTACCAGTTAAGGTTTTTAATTCTGGAACAAAAAATTGGTCTTGTTCATTTTGCTGCGCTGAATTTAACTTAGCTTGAATTTCTGCCAACTTTTGCAATTGTTGAAAAATTGTCGCCTTGGGTGTACCTACAGTAAAGAGAGATTCAGGCGGTTGAGGAGCAGAAGGTAAAGGAGGTTGGTATAAATCTTTGGTTAAACCATAGTTGCGATCGCCCCAACCTTTGGTTAAATCAGTTAGTTCAAAAATTTCTAAGGCAATTAGTACGTCTTGAATTTGTCCTTGTTCAACTGTAATGTCTCCTTTAAAGGCAAAATCGTCTGGTTGTTGAATTACATTGCCCGCAATTTGATAAGTGCTTTCTCGTTGTTGAAAGCGAACATTTTCTAAAGCAAAATTACCATTAGCATAATCAAAATTTCCTGTCAAGCGATCGCCTTTAATCCGACCTAAGATGGGATTGGTGATGACAATGTTTTCTCCTGATGTTGCTAAAGTATTGAGGTTAGTTATAAATTCTCCTGATAGCGTTCCTGTTAAAGGTTGTAGGGCAACTTGTTCAGGTATATTAAAATCGGGATTTTTGACGGCGACAGTTTTTAATAACTCAACTGGAACATCTCTAGCTTGGATTTGAACAATTTCTCCTGTGCCTGTACCTACTACATCCAGTTGTTGATGTTGCAGCAGGAAAGACTCGGGGAGAAAATTTTCTCCCAAAACCAATTCAATTTTGTCTTGATTGTTGCCACGAGATGCTTGTTGTCCATTATCAATTGCGAGTCTTGCCCCCTCAGTAGGCATCACGGAAACTGTGCCTTGTAAAGTAGGATCGAAGATCAGATTTTCGACTACAAAGTCACGTACCAGTAAATCTCCTTCAATTTCCATCGCTGAAGGAATTCCGCCAATTGTTCCTGTAAAATCTACTCTACCTGAATAATCTAAATTAGTTGCCCAACTGGGAAGAGTAAGACGAATTTTGTTAACATCAATCCATTGGGCTTGGTTCACATCAAAGTTGAAGTCAGTCACGGCTGCTAATTTATCGGGAATATCGCTAAAGAAAGATTTGTCTAATTCCAGATAACCAGTCGCATCTAAACCATCGCCTTTTGCCTGTAAAACATCTAAACGTCTGCCATCCCAAGTAATTGCTGCACTAAAAGGTTGTTCGAGTAGATCGATTCCTTGACTAAAAGAAAGATTCCCCTTAGCTACTACCGCCGTCGGACTAATATTATTAACATTTCCCGTAACATTTAATTCTCCACCTAATTGTCCATTTAATTCCAACTCATCAGAATTAGGATCGGCAAATAAACTTAGATCGACTCCTTGCGGAATTACTAGGGTTTGAAATCTGCCATCAGCGATCGCAAGATTATTAAGATCAAACACTCCTTCAGGAAGAGTTAAACTGGCATCACCTTTAGCTTTAATGCCTTCGGGAGTAATATTATCTACCGTACCCGCAACTTGAAAATTACCATTAACTAAACCTGCAAATTGCTCGGGAGTTTCAGAATTTAATTCTTTTAATTGAAGATTAGTCGCTTGGGCAAGGGCATTCCAATTATTACCTCTAATCTCTAATTTATTTACCTTAACATTGCCTTGAGCTAGAGTTAAATCACCAAAACCATCAATGATTGTTTCCGTATTCGGTTTACTCTCCACCTTTCCTGTTAACAGAAAATTACCACTCAAATTATCATTAAATTCTGAAGGAACTTCAGGAAATAATCTTTGCAGACGAAGATTCTCAGTATTTAAAGCTGCTTGCCAATTACCATTATTTAAATCAATTTCAGGAATAGCAATTGTACCCCCAACAGTAGTTAAATTTGCCTTACCTGTAGCCAAGATTCGATCTATCTCAACCGCATTGTTTTTACCTGAAACTTCAAACACACCATCAACTAAACCCTTAGCAAGAGTAGGCGCACTATCCTTACCAATCGGCAGACTACCAAATTCTACTCCATTGGCTTGCAGTTGCGATCGCCATTGACCTGCGCCATAATTGAGGTTATTAACCTCGACTGTACCATTGCCCAGCGCAAAATTACCCTCACCATTAACCACTCTTAAAGTAGCCAAATCATTAGCTTGAGCTAAAAATCTGGCATTTCCAGCCATATTCCCAATATTGACAGGTAAATCATTGTTGTAACTACGAGCTAGTTTTGTTCCTGGAATATTGTTCGCTGCCACATCGAAAATCAGATTTTGTTTTCCCGCTAGTTCGATAGTGCCATTGCCTTGAACTACCCCACCAATTTTGGGATTACCTTGAAAAGAACGAACATAGAGATTATTGCCAATCAAATCTAAGTTGGCTGTAATTTTATCAAAATCTACGCGATCAATTCGACTAGGAGTAGTAGTTGCAATGGCAAAACTAGTTACAGGATTCAACAATGAACCTTTAATCGCAATATTTCCTGCGATTTTACCTTTAATCGGAATTGGAGGTGGTTCTAACTCTAAAGCTTCAATGACTTTCTGTGCTTCAACAGGATCAGTTTTAGCAGTGAGTTGATATTCTCCTGGTTCATTAAAATCCAAACTACCATTGACGACTCCCGTAACTTCACCAAAATTAGTTTTAACCCGATCAAAAGTAACTTCAGAACCTTGAAAATGTAATTCTCCATTACTATCTACAAATGGTTTAACTAACTCAGGAATTTGTACAGTTGCCTGATTTAATTTTGCCGTCCCAGTAAGATAAGGTAGAGGGTCATTACTAAGTTTAACGCCAATTTCGCCATCGACTGTACCTGCTTCAATTCCTAAAGGTAAAGCGAGTAAATTACCTATTTCTGTTCCTGCTAATTCCTTGCCAATAACATTCAAATCGATAATATCTGTTTCAGTATTTCCCTCTCCAATTACATCAAAACTTCCTCCTTGATTTAACTTTCCTTCAACATCAAACTTAATTAAATCTTGGTCAGTTAAAATCTGAATTACACCTTGATTAATCTGACCTTGAACTTGAGGCTGTAATTGTTTAGTCTCTTTATTACGAGCTACTAAAGTAAGATCGGCTTGTTGAAGAATAACCCTTTGAACATCGACTTTAAAACCTTGTTCTGAAGATGAAGCAGTACCAAAATTAGTTGGTGTCCAAGTACCTTTTTCATCTTGTTCAATATAAATATCGGGTTTAACTAATGTAAGGTCTAAAGCTAATCTTTGTTTGAGTAAAGAGGTTAAGGATTTCCAATCAACTTTAACTGCCTCTACAGAAACAGTATCAGGATTATTTTCTGTTGCAGGAATAATACTTTCGCCAAAACGTGCCGAAGATAAAGATAAACTTTCTAATTGACCAATCTCTATCGGGCGATGAAGATAATCACCAACTTCTTGTTCAACTAAAGGTATCAGTTTACGAGAAATTAACCACCACCCATAGGTTAAACTGACCCCAGTACTTGCTAATAAAAAAATACCTACTCCCACTACTAGTTTTAGCCATTTACGAGATTGAGCAGGAGAAGGGTGATCAATTTTTGATTGTTCAGATTCTTTTTCCCAATTATCAGGGGATGGTTTTTTCATCTTTATGTTTTAATTAACAAGTAGATATTACCTTATTACTATGTCGTTCAAAATATAGAGCAGTTTTTAATTAAATCAACTTCAGCCAATCGTGGAGTTTATTATAATTTATAAATATGAAATTATAAATATTTTTAGCCTGATTTATAAACAAATTAATTAATAATTATAACTAAATTAATCGATAAAATGTTAAAGATATTTTTTTAAATTAACAACTTATTAAAACAAACAAAAATGAAAATTTCGATAAAAGTTAAACCAAATTCTCAGCAACAAAAAATTGAAGAATTAGCTGATGGCAGTTTAATAATTCGTTTGAAATCACCACCGAGAGATGGTAAAGCCAATCAAGAACTAATTGAAATGTTAGCCAAGAAATTCCAAGTTGCCAAATCACAAATTACGATTAAAGCTGGTTTATCCAGTAAAAATAAGTTGATTGAAATTGTTTAGCAATAACTTGACAAAAGCTATTTTAATTTTAGCGTTAAGCAAAAATCTCAGTTAAATTTTTTTGTTAACTTAATGACACTAGATTTCTGGTTGAAGACAAGTGGGACTTGGATCAATATTCTGACAGTATTAATCGGTACGACTATCGGCTTAATTTTTCGTAAACGTATCCCTCAGAAAATTCAACTAATTATTACTCAGGGGGTGGGTTTACTAACTCTTTGGATTGGTTTTAGCATGACTAATAACCTCGCTAAAGTACAAGCAGGAAAAATCGATGGCACAATTTTAGGCTTGTTTGCCATTATTTTAGGAGGTGTTATCGGAGAATGGTTAGAAATTGAAGATAAATTAGCCAACATCGGTAATTGGTTGAAGCAAAGATTTCGAGGTAAAGGACGATTTACAGAAGGATTTGTTGCTAGTAGTTTACTTTTTTGTGTCGGCCCAATGACTCTAGTAGGTTGTCTTAATAATGGTTTAACTGGAGACAATACTTTACTCTCTCTCAAAGCTACGATGGATGGAATTGTAGCAATCGCTTTTGCGAATATCTATGGTGTTGGAGTTGGTTTTTCTTTATTAGTAATTTTATTCTATCAAGGAGGATTATCTCTGCTAGCAGGATTATTAGCAAATGTTATCAGTGATCCAGCTAATGATCCTCGGATTTTTTTGGTTACAGGAGTAGGAGGGTTAATGATTATTGGGATTGGAATTAACTTATTGGAAATAAGCAAAATTCGGGTAGCTTCTTTTTTACCAGCGATCGCGATCGCGCCGATCGTTTATCAGTTAATATATTCTTTAAATATTTAAGCAAAGAAAATTTTTTGACGATCAATTCCTTGCAAAACTCCCACTTCTCCTATTCTTTGAACTATTTTTGCCATTTTGTCAGCAAAATGAATTACATAAGGTAAGCGACTAACAGAATAACCACTAGCTGGATTAAGCAAACAAAGGCGATCGATTTGTCTAGCTAAAATTTCTAAGGGTGCATCACCATAATCTCTCAATACTTGTAAAGGACGCGCACTTCCTCCTGCTTTTGCCTCAGAAGTAACAATTCGGAAAGTTTCACCATCATGAGAAAGTACTGCTGTTCCTGGTAAAACATCAATTAAATTACCTGATGTTTGCTTAATCACTGCCATTCTTCCCGCACCACTTTTTCTGACTCCTAAAAGATCGACAGCAATGTGATCTTGTTGAAGAAGAGCGATCGCGCTTTCAAATTCGTCACGTTGTACAATGCCATCTCGCAGTAACAAGATTCGTTTAGGAAGTCGGTTTTCTATTCTTTGAAATCTATTGATAATATTCGCAACAGTATTTAAAACCGCTTGTCCGCTTAACTTTTCTCCTGGTTGTGCTTCGGGTAGTTCCCAACCCAAACTCTGTCCGTTCGCTAAAATTGCAAAAGCACTAGTTCCGTAATACAAATTTCTATTTGTTCCTGCATCAAAACCAATTACTAACTCTGCTGCATATTCATCTTGTAAAGGTTCTAATCCGACTGGTTGCCATTTTGCCTTAAGCAACAAACCTAAAATAATATTAACTGCTCGATAATTGTCTGGTTTAGACATTGGTTGCATAAACTGAAGAGCAATGTTCGCTTCCAAAGCTTCTCTTTGAAGTCGAGATTTTTCCGTGTTTTGTAGCCAAGGAGTAATTACTAAAACTGTGTGAGTTCCTTGGTTTGCCCAATCTTGCCAAAATTGTTTACGAGTTAATAAACTATCGGGTAAATCAGTTGTTTTCTTAGCTGGTTCTAATAAAATATCTACACCACTTTTTTGAGCTAAATCTTCTAGCTTATTTCTAATCAATTCTGACCAATCACCATTTCCAGTTAAATCTAAACAACCGAATTGTTTTTCTCCTGTACGAAAACAACCTTGTTTAAAACTTGCTTCCGGTCGATAAACTTTTTTGGATTTAGTTATTAGCAAAGGAAATTTATTTCTCAACATAATTCCCTCGGCTTTTTGAGGATTTATTTGTTTCTCAACATGATATATTTTACTAGCAAGCCATTTAGCAATATCTCTTCCTCGGTCAAAACGAACTTGAGAAGATTGACGAATCTGTTTAAATACTTTAGCTGCTTCTTGTGAACCTCGATCTTGTAAACAACTCAACATTTCCATTGTGATGCTAGGTTGAAGTCGAGTAGAAAGATGAGGTATTTCTTGATTGCCTTTGCTACTGACGTAAACCACTTTTGCATTGCTAATTTCTGTTTCTTTTGCTTGATTATTCTCTAGATTTCGATGATAATCAGCTAAACTTCCCGAAGGTATCATAACAGTTTCAGGATTTTCATCACTAATTCTCTCAAATTTCCAAGAGCGATCGTTATAAGTATTGCGAACCCAATTTATTGATAGATCCGGATAAGTTTGCAGCCATTGCTCAAGTGTCCAAGAAGTATAAAAACGATGATGAATATCAATTTCGGTAAGAACTACTCCTGAATGATGAATAGAGATATCTAAACAAACTCCTGTATGAACTTCCCAGCCTAACCCTTGTAAAATAGTCTTATCTAAATTCCACCAAATAAATCCTCCTTCTGGCGAATTTTCGAGCCGATACTTTTCAGATGTTTGTCGAAGTTTCCAACCTAACCAACGTCTTTCTAATCTTTCTAAAGCTTCTTTTTCGTTAGAGTTATTTAAATCTAATAATTGTGTACCTTGTGGTTTTAAAAGCCAATTTTCACCCTGTAAATATCGCTCTGCTATTGGTTGCTTTGTAATAATTGTTGAACCAAATCTTACTCCTGGTGTGCCAATATTCCAGGTAATTCGATTAATTGCTGAATATTCTTTTCCTGGTTCTGGAGAAGGATTAAATGTGTAGGTGTAAGTTTGGACAGTTCTTTCAGCTTCAGTAAGACGTTTAACAGGAAAACGATTGAGAAAAACTTCAACAGCAGAATTATTCATTAAATCAATTAATTTTTAATAGCTCAAAATTATATCTATACTTTTATTAGTAATCAAGATTATTCAAATCACTTATTTTCTTTAGGTTTAAGTGATAAAATATTTGGATTATTTTTATCTTCTGACCATTTGAGAGGATTATTAACAATATATTGGCGAATGTTATCTAAAGAACCATCATTGCGAATAATGTGTTCATAAAATCTCGGTTGCCAAGCAAAATTATTATAATTATTCTGTTTACACCATCTTGTTACAGAAGATTTATAAGAACGGATAATTGTACTAAGCGAACCAGATTTTGGTGACAATTTTGACATTATTTGCGATAAATCATCATCATTGGGTGTAGAGACGTTCCATGGAACGTCTCTACAGGGGTTATCGGGATTATCGATCACTATAATTCCGTGAATATGATTGGGCATAATGATATATTCATCTAAATAGATGTATTTTGAATGCTGGGGTATTTCCAACCAAAATTTTTGGGCAATTTTACCAACAGAAGATAATTGCATTTGATGATTAACAATATTACCAAAATAGCTAATTTTTTGATGGGTACAAATTGTCACAAAATAATAGCCATTAGCAGCATAATTTCTATTAGGTAGTCTGATTGATTTACTACGATATTGGTTTTTATATAATGTCATGGCTGCACAGGGGACATTAAATATTGTAGAGACGTTCCATGGAACGTCTCTACTCTACACATCGATATTATTAGGCTACCCAGATTAATTATAAATTATTCAATTCCTTCGATTTTGTCTTCAACTTCCTGATACAATTCCCGCAATCTGTCTAGGTTTTCTTCAGAAGTTTCCCAGTAACCACGACCATTAACTTCGAGTAGAGTACCGACAATTTTACGGAAGGAGTTAGGATTGAGGTTCATCAGACGCTGACACATTTCAGGATCATCAATAAAGGTAGTGTTGACATCTTCATATACCCAATTATCAACAGCATCAGCCGTTGCACTCCATCCCATGGTATTAACTAATCGTTTGGAGAGTTCGCGGACACCTTCGTAACCGTGACTCAGCATTCCTTCGTACCATTTGGGATTGAGTAGTTTGGTACGGGCATCTAAACGAACGGTTTCGGAAAGGGTACGGATCTGGGCGTTAGCGGTGGTAGTATCGGCGATGAACGCAGTGGGTTTTTTCCCATCATCGCGTAAGCTTGCTACTACTTTGGTGGGGTCGGAATCAAAGTAGTGAGATACGTCAGTCAGACTAATTTCTGAAGAATCAAGGTTTTGGAAAGTAACTTCCGCAGTTTTGAGTGATTTTTCAAAAATCTGACGATTTTCTTGCATTATTCCTGGGTTATCAGAATTAAAAGCGAAGGATTTACGATTGAGGTACATATCCTGTAATTCTTTTTCTTCTTCCCAAGTGCTATTTTCAACAGCAAGGTTGATATTAGAGGAGTAAGAACCAGAAGAATTGGAGAAGACACGGGTTGCTGCTTGACGCAGATTAATTCCCATTTCTTCAGCTTGTTCTAAAGCGTGTTTGCGAACGAAGTTCATTTCTAAAGGTTCATTAGCTTCGGCTGCCATTTTGACGGCTTGGTCTAACAAGTTCATTTGATTGATAAACAGATCGCGGAAAACACCAGAACAGTTAACTACTACGTCGATACGAGGACGACCTAATTCTTCTAAAGAAATTAATTCCAGTTTATTCACCCTACCTAAGGCATCGGGTACGGGACGCACACCTACCATCCACATAATTTGGGCGAGAGATTCACCGTAGGTTTTGATGTTATCTGTACCCCAGAGAACACAAGCGATGGTTTCAGGATATTTTCCGCCATTATCTAGCTTTTGTCGTTCTAAGAGACGGTCTACGACGATTTTTGCTGATTTTACTGCTGCTAGAGTCGGGATCGATTGAGGATCGAGGGCGTGGATATTTTTTCCTGTAGGAAGAACGTTGGGGTTGCGGATGGGGTCGCCTCCGGGTCCCGGTAAGACGTATTCTCCTTCTAATGCTTTTAGCAGTCCGCCTAATTCGTTATCGGCACAAATCTGTTCTAGACAAAATTCTAGATATTCAAACAGGGGTTTGAGTAGTTCAGAATCGACGTTTTTGTAACCATGTTCGTGTAAAGCTGTAATCCAAGGTGCTTTTTTACCCAGATTAAAGAAGTTGAGTTTAGAAATCATCGAAACTCTTCCTTCGGCATCGATTTGGGCTTTAACTAAGGCAGTCACAGCAGCGCGAGTTGCTTGAGTAATTTCTTGAAATAGTTGAACGTCTGCTAAAACACCACGATCATTATTAGCGTAGATTTCTTCGATATCTCTGCCGATGCTTTGGGCAATGATACGAGGTAAAGAAACAATTTCTTCTTCTTCTCGATCTAAAGAAGCTATATTAACTAAAGTTGCGATCGCTTCTTCGGCAGTAGGTGGTTTACCGATGACGTGTAAGCCACAGGGTAACAAGCGAGATTCGATTTCCATTAGTTTTTTGTAAACTAAACCGACGATAGTATCCCGTTGTTCTTGAGTCATTTCTTTGGCATCGGTTTCGGGGAGGGTAATGTCTTTGTCTAGGTTGACAATGCGACATTTATCGATAATTGTGTCGACAATTTGGATACCTCTTCCACCGTCTTTGAGGGTTTGGTAAGAACCTATTAATTCACTTAGTTCTTGTAACCCTTTATATAGTCCTGCATTTTCTGCGGGAGGGGTCAAATAAGAAATGGTTTCGGCATAACTGCGACGTTTAGCAATGGTTGCTTCCGAAGGATTGTTAGCTGCGTAGTAATAGATATTGGGAGTACTACCAATCAAACTATCAGGATAGCATTCTCCAGACATACCCATCTGTTTTCCTGGCATGAATTCTAGAGAACCATGAGTACCGAAGTGTAGTACTGCATCCGCTTTCCAAATGCTTTCTAAGTAGGTGTAGTAGGCTGCAAAACCGTGGTGGGGAGAAGCGGAACGAGAGAATAGTAACAACATGGGGTCGCCTTCGTAACCAAAGGTAGGTTGTACCCCAATGAAGACGTTACCGAATTCCTTACCGTAAATTAAAAGGTTTTGTCCATCACTATTAAGATGTCCTGGCGGTGGCCCCCAATTTTCTTCTAACTTAACTGAATAGGGAGTCAATCTTTCATACTGTTGAACCGACATCCGATAGGCAATATTTAATTCAGGAGAAGCGTATTGTGCCTGGGCATCATGAATGACTGCTTCCATTAATGCTTGCGGAGAGTCGGGTAAATCTTCAACATCGTAACCATTCCCTTTAAGGGCTTTCATTACTTCATAAATCGACCCAAACACATCCAGGTAAGCAGCAGTTCCGACATTTCCTTTATCAGGAGGGAAACTAAAAACTGTAATCGCTACTTTCTTCTGTAACTTAGGCTTTTTACGCAGAGTTGCCCATTTCATTGCTCTTTGTGCGATCGCTTCAATCCGATCCTGTAGGGCGATCGCTCTACCTGTAGAACCATCTCTACCAGATACAATAATCGGTTCGATTGCCCCATCTAGTTCGGGAATGGCAATTTGTAAGGCGACTTGAACTGGATGTAATCCTAGTTCGCTGGCTTCCCATTCTTCAGTAGTTTGAAAGACTAAGGGTAGGGCAACCATGTAGGGACGGTTGAGGCGTTTTAAGGAGTCAATTGCTTTGGGATGATCTTGTCTGGCGGGACCTCCTACTAAGGCAAATCCTGTCAAAGATACCACTACATCTACTAAGGGTTGGGGTTCAGTTCCTTTAAGGGTATCCCAGAAATAAGTATCGACTGGTTTAGAAAAGTCTAAACCACCAGCAAAAACGGGAATTACTCTCGCACCCATTGCTTCTAGTTCCTGTACCATCGCTACATAATGGGCATCATCTTGGGTAACTAGGTGAGTACGTTGTAATACTAAACCGACACAAACGGCTAAAGGATCTTTTAAATCTTCTGAAATATCTTGACGACTATTAAACCAGTTGAGGTATTCTTTGACATCCTCAAACATCTTTGGTGCTAAAGGATGCCAGACACCCATGTCTGGATATACTATCGGTTCGGCGTAAGGAACACCTCTACTTACTGTTTTATCTTTATAAACATATTTATCAGCCAGCATCAGCAGGAAGTTTTCTAAATTCTTTGAATTCCCTCCTAACCAATACTGGAAACTCAACATAAAGTTTCTAGCATCCTGTGCTTTTTCCACAGGTAAGTATTTTAAAACATTAGGTAAAGTACGCAATAACTTCAGCATCGCATCCTGGAAAGAAGCCCCAGAATTTTCTTTCCGCTTACGCATGAACTGAGAGATCGCACTTTTGGATTGCCCTAACTGTGCCATCGAAAAGCTACCTAATTTATTGAGGCGCATTACTTCAGGCATTGAAGGAAAGATAATCGCAGCATCCAAGCGATCGCGGTGAGGTTGCACTGCTGCGACTACTTTTTGTGCCAAATCTTCGATAAAAATGAGTGAAGCAATAAATATATTAGCTTCCGCTACATCTTCCTTAAAATTGGCGTAATTTTCTTCATCTCTTAATTCTTCAATTAAGTAACCACTCAGTTCAATCGCTAAATAAGGATTATTACTATTGATTGACCTAGCTGCTTCGGTAAGCGTACTCTGATATTGAGGCTCTAGCACGACATAGACCACCTTAAGTAAGTCACGTCCATTAAGTGCTTCAGGGGTTACGCGACGAATGGTGGACTTGACGTGAGTGAACATATATTGATTCTCCTTAAATTTATGCTGGCGAATTGCAATCAGATTATGTTCGGGTAAGATGATTATTTTTTACCCAGATTAATTATGCTCTGTTAAGTGTTTGTATCAAAAAACGTTGTGCAAATGTCAGCATTACGCTGATTTGACACAATTCGATAAAAATTATGAAATATTTTGCAACAAATATTGACAAATTATGTGAGTGTTTACTGCAGTATTTTTAACAAATTTTAATAAAATAAATATTGACGTTATTTATATTTTGTGTTATAAAAACTGGATTAAACTTCAAACGCTGGAATGTTTTTGCCAAAAGAGATTTAGCCTTGGCGATCGCTGTACAAAAAATTAAAAATCTTCCTACTCGTCCGACACCGATACAATTAGAATTAATAGCTGAAGCTTGGAAACCTTGGCGTGCGGTTGCGACTCAAATTTTGTGGCATTATTATTTAAATTGCAAATAAGTAATTATTAATCGAGATTTGCTGGCAATTTTTTCAACACAGCTTCAACATGACCTTTAACCCGAACTTTGTCCCAAATATAAGCTATTTTTCCTTCTGGATTAATTAAAAAAGTCGAGCGCACTACTCCCATGTATTCTTTACCCATAAATTTTTTTAGTCGCCAGACACCATAAGAATCAATAATTTGATGTTCTGGATCGCTGAGTAATTGAATTGAGAGTTGATGTTTATCTATAAACTTGCCATGAGAAATTTCTGAGTCAGGACTAACTCCTACAATTTTTGCATTTAATTGATCAAATTGATTTTGATAAGCACTAAACTCTTTTGCTTCAGAAGTGCAACCAGGAGTATTATCTTTAGGATAAAAATACAAAACTAACCATTGATTGGCAAAGTCTTGGAGGCTAATAAGATTACCATTTTGATCTTTAGCCGTAAAATTTGGTGCTGATTGTCCGATTTCGGGCATATTACTGCTTAATTTTGTAATTTGTACTCAATATCGACTTTTTTAATTTGATTTAGATGATAAATATGTTTTTATAGTTTACTAACAGAGTGAATCACCACATTTAATTAAAATTATCTTTCGAGAGATTCAGATATTAAAAAGAGATGTTAGCCTAAAAAAGCATTAACCAAACAGTTGTTTTGGCGTGAAAGAAAGGAGCAGCAATAATGGAATCCCCTCTTGATTGTACGAGTGCTAACTTTGAGAAAGTTGCGATCTCTAGATTCCGCTCTTTAGTCAAAGAACTTCCTGAAACCATGAAAGTTTTTCGAGAACCTTGGGGTTGTTCGACGGTAATTTGTCTTGATTGTGAAAACTGTCCTCAGTGGTGTTCGTATCTGCAAGAAAATTCCAGTTTTCTTGTTCAGGCTGTTATTAAATTAGGATTGGCTAATTCAATAATTTTTAGAATGGGAAAAAAAACTCTTGGCTGGATCAGAATTGATCGCGACTAATCATAGCCAAGTTTTACTTTTTTCTCAAATTAAGCTGAGGACTTCAAAAAAAAATCAAGCTAAAGCTCTGAGCATATGGTAGGTAATGAGTAACTGAGTCAAAGCAAGAGGATAACTTTGTAGTGTTTCTCCTGTTGTTCCGATTACTTTACCAATTTCTTGATTTCCTTCCAAACTACAAAATTGACCTAAATAAGGAACATCATTACACATAACCCTTTCTAATTCTTTGACTTGCTCGACAGTGGCATGACCGTCAATTTCTAAAATATCAACAGGTTTACCCATATCTCGGTCTAAATCAAGCCTAATCGCAGAACCTAAATGATTACCTTCCGCGGTTAAAATGCGAGTAAGATCGGGATGAGGAATAGTCGGTCTGAGGATTAAACGAACATTAAGTAAAAGATTATTTTGCTCAGATTCTTTACTGGGAGGATAAAAACTAACCACTACATCAGCCCACTGACGTTGAGGACGAATATAAGCTTCTGAATCGGGTTCTCGTTGTCGTAGTTGCTCGATTACTTGTTCTTCAGTATAACCTCGTTTACGTGTATCCCTTTTAATTTTCCAGGTAGCACGTAAAGATTCCGGAGGAGCTAGATAAACTTTGACATCATAGCTGTCACGCATCGCACGAGTGGAATAGCCTAGTAATCCTTCCACAATTACATATTGACTTGGTTTAATATATTCTGGTGGATCGAATTCCCCCGTACTGTGATTGTAAATTGGTTTAAGAATCGATTGTCCGTTACGCAATAAATTGAGGTGTTGTTCAATGATGTCTAAATAGTTACAATCTGGATGTAGTGCAGATATTCCTAGTTCGGCTCTTTGGCGACGGTCGTAACGATGATAATCATCTGTACAGATTACTGTTACATTTTCTTCTCCCAAGACTTGAGCAATTCCCTGTGTCAGAGTTGTTTTACCAGCAGCACTATCACCAACAATACCAAGGACAATTGGTCGATTATTCATAATTCTATCTAATAGTTTTATTTATTTCGTAGAATAACATTCTGGTTGCTTTAAACAAGATTCTCATGATTGAATCTTTACCTTTATTATTTACTCTCAACTGTTGGTAGCGAAATCGCAGTTGGTTAATTTCTAATGTTCGATAGTGCTGTAAATATTTTTTTGACTACCCAATAAATTTTAATTTTTTGAACTTTGGCAATACGCGCCCAAATGCGGATGTCAAATACAGATATAATCATCTAAACTAAACGATCTATATCTAGGATAAAAATAGTAAGATTTGATTCAGATTCTTGAGGTACAATCGCAACATGACTAGCAATCTCTAAAGTATCAGCATGACGATAAGAGTTTGGTAAAACCCGAATTTGAGCAAGACTTACTTCTAACAAAATTGGAGTTTTCATTACAATTATCCCTAAAGGTTCACCTGCAATCCCTTTACCACTGAATGCCTTCGTGATAACAAAATAGCCTTGAGATTCAGACTCGTTTAGCTGACTAGTTTTAAATAGTTTCTGGTGTAAATCGACAATCGTGATTTCTTCGTCACCTAAATGACTAATACTAACGTGACTTAATCCACTACCGTAAGTCGGTTGATACCTAATTACTTTTTTAACTTGTTCGACAGGTAAAGCTAGGGTTAACTTTCCCATCTCAAACACCAATAATTTGAGAGTACCAGCAGAAATAGTTGTTAAATTATCAGTTGCGATCGCTTTTGCTAACATATTAACCAAAATTTAATTACGAATCAGATTAAGAATGGCTGGGAAGAACTCTTCTTCGACATAGGGTTTAGTAAAATAAGCTATTGCTCCTAATTGTTGAGCTAAATTACGATGTTTTTCGTTGGTGCGTGAAGTAAGCATTGCTACAGGAATTTTGGCTAACTTTACTTCTTGACGGCGAGCGGTTAAAAACTCAAAACCGTTCATATTAGGCATTTCAACATCACAAATAACTAAGTTGACTTGAGGATTTTGTTTGAGTTGTTCTAAACCTTCTTGTCCATCTCTAGCTTGTAAAACTCGATAACCCTTCTTTTCTAAACTTAATGCCATGGTTTTTCTTAAAGCTGAAGAATCATCAATGACTAAAATGGTTTGAGTTGGTAGAGTTTTGGGAATAGCAATAGTTTTCTGCACAGAAGGGTTTAAGATTTTTTTGAGTTCGACGAGAAATTCTTGTTCGATATAAGGCTTGGTAAAATAGGCATTAGCTCCTAATTGCATCGCCAAACTTCGATGTTTGACTCCACTACGAGAAGTCAGCATCACAATAGGAATATTGCTTAATTCAGAATCACGACGACGCACTCCTAAAAATTCAAAGCCATTCATATTAGGCATTTCAATATCACAAACGATCAAAGCGATCGCAGAATTTTTGCGATATTGTTCTAAAGCCTCTCTTCCGTCTTTAGCTTGAACTACGCGATAACCACTTTTTTCCAGACTTAAAGCCATAGTTCGCCTTAAAGCAGTAGAGTCGTCGACAATCATAATAGTTGGTGATTGAATCGTCTTGCTTGTAGCTGGAAGAATATTAGTTGATTCTGTTGAAAGTATTGAATGATCTAATTCTGCTGTTGTTTCTGTTAATTCTTCTGAGGCAACAGAAATATTGCTAAATAAAGGAGTAGTAGTTCTAGTGGTATCGTTGCCTTGAATTCGGTCAATTAAAACATTGCCATTGATCACAGGAATCAAAGTACCATCTCCCATGATCGTACAACCATAAATATAACTAGGAGGTGTCAATACTTTCCCAAAAGGTTTAATAACTAATTCTTGTTCGGTAATTAAAGAGTCAATTTCTAAAGCAAATAGTTGTTGTCCTTGACGCAAAAGC
The DNA here is from genome assembly GCF_000317575.1 of Stanieria cyanosphaera PCC 7437. Lineage (NCBI taxonomy): Bacteria > Bacillati > Cyanobacteriota > Cyanophyceae > Pleurocapsales > Dermocarpellaceae > Stanieria > Stanieria cyanosphaera. The sequence goes on from NC_019748.1 coordinate 4,959,531, forward strand.
AACAGAGGTAATCCCCAATCTTTAGGTGCAGCAACCGTTTCAAAAGCTTTGCTTCTTAAGTTAACTGGAGGAAGTATACAATTGTAGTGAAGTACTTCCTTAAGACTATAAATTGGGATTAATTGCTGCTTCAATAAGAAAAATCTTTTGCGACTTGAAACTTTTATTTGTTCCTCAGTAGGGATAATAATTTCCTCAATGTTATCGGAAGGCAAGGCAAAAGCTGTTGAACCCAGAGAAACAACTAGCAATTTGGCAATAGTTAAAGTTAGAGGCAATCTCAGGGTAAAAGTTGTTCCTTTACCTGGCACAGAATTAACCTCAATTGTTCCTTTGAGTGCCAAGATTTGAGAACGAACCACATTCATCCCTACCCCTCTGCCAGAAATTTCGCTAACTCGATCCGCTGTTGAAAAACCTGATTCAAAAATCAAATTGAATAATTCTTGTTTTCGAGCGTGCGTAGCTTCTTCGGTCGATAATAATCCTTGTTTGACTGCTTTATTAGCAATTTTGGTTAAATTTAACCCTTGACCATCATCTTTGACTTCAATTACAGTCTGGTTACCTTGATAATAAGCATGAATTTCAATTTGTCCTTGTTCAGATTTACCTTGCTGTTGGCGGATTTCTGGAGTTTCAATGCCGTGATCGAAAGCATTCCGTAATAAATGCAAGAGAGGATCGTATAGTTTTTCTAAAACTGCTTTATCAACTAAAACTCCTGTGCCAGTCATACTGAGATTAACTGGTTTTCCGTATTGATTGGATAAATCCCGTAAAGTTCGAGGAAAACGTTGCAAAATTTGCTCTAAAGGCAACATTCTTGCCCACATCAACTCATCACGCATCTGTGACAGCATTTGACGCTGTTGTTCGATGGTTTGATTAGATTGTTTAGCAAACAAAGTAATGTCTTCGACACTTTCTTCTAGCTGCAACATTTCTTCTAAAATGCCTTGTAGCAAAGAGTGCAAATGACCATAACTATCCATTTCCAAAGAATCAAAATCTGTTGCTTCTCCGACTTGCCGAGAATTAATTTGAGGATGAGCTAAATTGTAGCGTTCTGACTCAATTAACAAGCGATCGGATAAATCTCTTAATTTGATTGTAGTGTCTTGAAAACGGAAAAATTTACGAACTAATACTTGTAAGTTATCTTGTAGCTGCTCGTTTTGCAAAGATAAACTATTCCGATTAATTACTAATTCACCAATCAGATTATTCATCCGTTCTAAACGATCTAACCCAACTCTCACAGTCAAATGGGTAGGAACAACAGGTTGATTTGTACTGACTTGAACTGGTTTTGATTGAACTTTAAGAGGTTGATTTTGCTTGGTTGTAGGCAAAAGGGAAGTAGTATCTTCTTCTAAAGAAGGTAAATGTTCAAAAATTTGTTCAATTGATTCAATTGCTGCTTCTAGATTTTGTGGAGGAAGTTCATTTACTTGAGAAGATTGTGGTTTTTCTTGCTCGTTGTTAGTTAAATCAACCGCACCGAAAACATCATCTAAAGAGGGATTATTTTCTACATTTTGAGGTAATCCTAAATCTGTTTCTGTTTGAACTTCAACTGAACCAAAAACATCGTCTAAAGAAGGATTGGTTTCAAGATTTTGAGTAAATCCTAGATCTGTTTCTGTTTGAACTTCAACTGAACCAAAAACATCGTCTAGCAAAGAATTATGACTATCAATGGCACTATCTAAAATCACCTCTTGATTAACAGAAAAATTATCAGTCAAGTTTTCGCTAATCGTTTCTCCCACAGTATTAGGTTGATCTACAATTTCGTCAAATAAATTTTCAAAAGAAAAATCATTAGTGGTAGATAATTCGTTCTGTGGGGTAATTGTCGATTGAAATAAATCCTCACTAACAAAATTATTATGAACGTTACTTTCCGTAAGTGCCAATAAAGTAGGAGATGGTTCTCCACCTCTTTTGCGATCGCCTGCTAAAACTTGTTCTCTTGCTTGTTGACAATCAGCGATCGTTAGTTGCAGAATGTCTAGTTTTAGTTCTGGATATAGATTGAGTGCAGTAGTAGCAGCTTGAAGAATTTCGGCAAAGCCAGACAAATTAAATAGTTCGGCAAATCCGTTGAGTAGATCGATTTGTGCATTCAATTCACCAATCACATCATAGTTGTCAGGATTAGTTAATACTTCGTAGAGATGAGTAAGAGATTGGGCTACATCTACTTCAAAGATAGAAGCAACAATATCGACTCCTAAATCATTAGCACTAGGAATATAATTATCGGATTCTTGTAAAGCATCTCCTAACAGAGTTTCTAACTGAGCAAAGATTGGTTCGGCAGTAACTAAGGCAAATTCTGCGTCAAAACTGCCCATTTCCATTTGTTCAACCAAAGGATTTTTCAAGCAATCGTATGCCTGTAGAAGTAAATTTTCTAGTTCAGGATCGAAGTTAACTTTTTCACTATAAAGAGCTTTAAAAAAATCTTCTAAACGATGGGCTAAGGTTTTAATCGCATCTAATTCAATACTAGCTGCCCCTCCTTTAATTGAATGAGCAGCACGCATCAACTCGTGAACCCTAGGCGTACTATGATCTTCGCGCAGATTAAGTAAACCTGTTTCTAGTACCTGCAACAGTTCTTGAGCTTCTTCGATAAAAAACCGATAAGCTTGATCGCGGATATCAGGATTAAGAGACATGGTTTGCTGCTGAGGTAGAGTTTCTAAATAGTTAACTTAAGATTTCCCATCGACAAGACAAAAACTCAACTAGGTTTTAAACTTGCCAAAATGTTGTTTTAATTGTTCCGTTACTTCACTCAATTGGCAGAGCGAAGCTGATAATTGAGTTACTGATTGAGTATTTTGGGTAGCAGTCATAGCTGCATCGGTAATATTGTGCATAACTGATTCAGAATTGACTATCTGTTGATGAGAAGCAAGAGCGATCTCGTCAACTAACTGTTGAAGTTCACTAGTTGCATTAGCTACTTGACTTAGGCTTTGACGAGTTTGTTGAACTAATTCTGCTCCTGTTTTCACTTGATTAGTACCTTTTGCCATGACTTCAACTACTGCTTGAGTTTCTTGCTGGATTTTGGCTACTAAATTTTCAATTTCCGCACTCGCTCCTGCTGACTGAGTGGCAAGGGTTCTGACTTCATCTGCAATGACAGCAAAACCTCTACCTTGTTCTCCTGCTCTAGCTGCTTCAATCGACGCTTTCAGGGCAAGTAAATGAGTTTGAGCAGCAAAACGAGCAATTAGATTAACTGCTTGAGAAATTTCTTGCGAAGAATCTCCTAAAAGTTTTATTTTTTCAGAAGCGACATCTACGGTTTCTTGAATGAAATTAATTTCTTCTACGGTACTAGCGATCGCGAAATTTCCTGCTGAAATTTTTAGATTAGCTTGTTTAGCAATTACTTCGGCTTGAGAAGCATGAGTCTTAACCAGATAATTGGCTTCATTAAGCAGTTGAATTTCTTTTTGGGTTTGATTAATTTTTGCTGCGTTTTGGACTGTTTCTGTGGTCAAGTTTTGAATTATTTGTTGATTTTCTATAGCATTTTCTTCGACATAAGCAACTGTAGTTTTAAAATTAGAAATCAGTTGTTGTAAATTTTCAATACTCATGTTGTAAGCTTCAGCAATTTTGCCAATCTCATCACTAGTAAGATTAGCTCTTAAAGTTAAATCTCCTGAGTACAAACTTTGAATTTTTTGGATTAAATTTAATACTTCTTGTTTTAATTTTTCTTGAGCTTGATTTTGTTTTAAGTCAGCATTTTGTTGTTGTTGTAAAAGAAAATCACGAGTTGCAGCAAAACTTAATTGATAAGCTATTTGCTCAACAAAATCGATTTCTTGTGGTTGCCAATGACGGGGAGTGGCACAACTTTGAATCATCAAAAATCCATCTAATTTTTGATTAACTAATACTGGTGCAACTAACATTGCTTGTACTTGCCATGATTGTAATTGTTGCTGCTGAGATTTTGATAGTAAAGCTGTTTCAATTCTTTCTATATTTTGAACTATACTAAATCGATTTTTTGGCAGGTAATCTTCAACTTTGAATGAATTTCCTAAAATTGAAGCATAGTTAGTAGTTATTGATTCAGCAACAATTTCCCCTTGTTGTAAATTATTAATTTGGCAATAGACTACTCTGTCTGTTTTAAGTGCTAGATTAATTTGTTGAACAAGAGTTTCTTTAAGAATTAGATCATCTAAAGACTGATTGGTTTTAATAATAATTTCTTTAAGAATTTTTGCTTGTTGAGCTTCGGTTTTTTGTTTTTGTAATAATTGTTGAAACTTAATAATTAAATTATTAAAATTATGCCTTAAGCTTTGGGTTTCTAAAGTATCTTTGCCTTGAACTAATAAATTAAGCTCCCCTAAAAATACTTTTTCGCTAGATTTAACTAAATTACTTAAAGGTTTTACAATTTGACTAGTAGCCAAGACAATAATTATAGTTACTATTGTTCCTAATAATAAATTTTGAAAAATCAAATTTGCTCTTAATTCTTGATTATATTTTGCTAGTTCTGATAAATCAAGTGAAGAAACTGCTACTAAATCAGTGTTAGCAATAGGAAAGAAAGTATAAAAACGATTTTGATAAATGAAAGATACAACTGATTTGGCTTGATTGACAATAATTTTTTGATAAAGGTCTTGTTGTTTTAATTGATTTTCGAGTGATTCGACATTATTTGATTGAATTAATTTAGCAGTAGCAATTAAATTTTTACCCCCAATAATTTCTTGATTTTGATTAATTTCTTGACCATTAATAGTTTGTAAAGCAACTTCTGTCTGTGCTGAAATGATTTGAAGACTACGAGATGCTAAATTTGCATCAGTTTTAGATAAACTAGTGCTAATTAATTCAAGTGTTTTGTCGATATTAAATTTTTCCTGAACAAGTTGAGTAGTAGTTTCCCCAACAAAAATAACTTCATTTTCTAGTTGCAATTTAACTTTTGCTTCTGTTTGTTCTTGAATCTGAAGATAATTAATTAAATTAGAAAAAGCTAAACTTCCTAATGCAGTAGGTAAAATAATTAATAATAATTTTTTTGATAAACTAAGGTTATTTTTTTGAACAGATTTTTTAGAAGTAATTTGATTATTCTGAAGAGCAGAAAACTCATCCACAGAAAGTAAACTTTGATGAGAATTTTTAAGTTGTACAGGAGTCTGAGTCATTTCGGTTATTAGTTATCAGTTACCAGTGATCAACAAGATTTTTTAAAATTTCCCGCTTTTAAGAGAGGGAAAAAACGTCACCATTTCAAAAAATTTTTGACAATTAAGCTCAGAATATTAATAGCTAGTTAACTTTGAATTTACTAACACTTTCTTGTAACTCTTGAGCTACAGTTAATAATTCTTTGAATAAGTTTGATACTTGGATCGCTTCAATCTCGGTTTGTTCCGAAACCGTTGCCACTTGTGACATTGTTTGACTCACTACTTCAGAGTCTTTTGATTGTTCGATAGTAGCTTGAGCGATCGCATTAACTAATTGATTTATTTGATGACTAACCGTAGTAATTTGATTCAAAGACATCCGAGTTTCATCAATTAATTTAGTTCCCGTCACTACTTGTTCAGTACCTGCTTCCATCGCTGCCACTACTTCATTCGTTTCTGCTTGAATTGCTGCCACCAAAGTTTCAATTTCTGCCGTTGCTTCTGCCGATTGACGAGCAAGCGATCGCACTTCTTCTGCTACTACTGCAAAACCTCTTCCTTCTTCTCCAGCATGAGCAGCTTCAATAGAAGCATTGAGAGCAAGTAAATTAGTTTGATCGGCAAAGTTACCAATTAAGTTGACTACTTTGGAGATTTTTTGCGAAGATTCCCCTAAACGTTTTACTTTTTTGGCAGTTTCAGCTACTGTTTCCCGAATTGCCACAAATCCATCAACAGTTCGGTTCATAATCTGATCTCCCGTCTCAACCGTAGCAGTTGCCTGTCGAACCGCAGCTTCGGCAGCTTCAGCATTAGCTGCTACTGCTTGGATTGATGCTGTCATAGTTTTAATTCGTTCTAGAGCAGTATTAATTTCTTTGGTTTGAGCAGACGCGCCAGCAGATAGCTCTTGAATAAATATTTCTTTAGTACTAGTAGTAGTAGCAACTTGTTGAGCAGCAGTTTTAACTTTAGTTACTAACTTCCGTAGACTTTCAATCGTAGCATTATAAGAGTCAGCGATCGTGCCAATTTCGTCTTCTTTGACTTGAGCGCGGATCGTCAAATCCCCTCTACTAACGGGATCTACTTCCATTAATAATTCTAAAGCTCTTTGTTGTAGTTCTTCTTTTGCTTTTCGTTCTCGATCTTGAGCGATTTGTTGCTGCTGAAGTAATTTTACTCGCTCAAATGCATTACTAATTTGACTAGCAACTTGCACTAACAAATCAATATCTTGCTCTTGCCACGTTCTAGGTTCAGCACATTGATGAGCAATCAACAAACCAATCAATTTCTCACCAGTTACTACACCAACAGTCATCACCGCTCGAACAGCAAAAGGTGCTAACATTTGTAAATAACAATCGCTTAAATCTGCTTGATCAAGATTAGCGATAGTTTGAATGCGACCATTTTGATATTGTTGTGCATATTGTTCGGCAAAACAAGGATCGTTAAGACCGCTTCCTTTAATTTCGGGATATCCTGCTGCAACTGCTTCAGCAACAACTTTCCCTTGCCAATCATCATCAAACTGATAATAGATTACTCGATCTGCTGCTAATGCTACTTGACTCTCTGTAACCGCTATTTGAAAAATTTCTTTCAATTGGAAAACTTGAGCGATGCGAACAGCTATTTCCTTTAAAATACGAGAGCTTTGAGCCTCTTGTCTTAATTTTTCTTCGTTTGTTTCAATCGAATCAGCTAGGATATTGAAAGTACTAGCAAGCAAACCAATTTCATCAGTAGTTCCAACAGTAGCTCTAGCTTTAAGATTACCTTCAGAAAAATCTTGAGTAACTTGCTGTAATTGTTGAATCGGAATTGCGATCGCGCTAGCTAAAATTCTAGTAAATAACAATAGTAAAATTATTACTATTAAAGCTAAAATTAATTGAATTAAAATACTGCGCCAAAGAATACTATTAATCTCATTGGTTGAACTACCATAGACGATTACTCCTACTATTTCACCCTTAAAATTGGTAATAGCTTTGGCAGCCAAAGCATATTTTTGATTGTTTACTTTACCTATTTGAGTAAGAATTTGTTTTGGTTGTTTGCTGACTCGATTTAGTAATAAATTCTCAGCAATTAAAGATTGATTAGTTTTGGTAAGAGAACTAGCTAAAATAAATTCTCCAGTAGATTGACGCAAGTAAATTGCACTATAAGTATCATTGTCATTAAAAGCACCGACTACATTTTTAACAATTTGAGATTTTCCATTCACAAAATCTTCTGGAATTAAAGCTTCAATTGTTTTTGTTCCTAATTGAGCTTGTTGAAATAATTGAGCTTGTAAACTTTGACGAAGAATGATTGTTCCAATACCCAAAACTAAAGCCAAAGCAGCAAAACTTAACCAAGGAATTAAACTTGTTTTCCGATTAATAGAAAGATTATAAAATTGCTTGAGCCAAGCATGATAATTTTTTTTTACTTGACTATATTTTGAGTAATTGATTGAGTTAGAAAAAAGTGAATCTACCTCATTATTAAATCGAGGAGGAATTTGAGTCATAATCAAAATGGTAAATAAAATAAGCGATCGCGTTAAATAACTTAAGTTAGAAAAAACTATAGAAAGTAAGAGTTAGTAATAACAAAAAAAATTAAATTTTAAACATAGCAGCTAAAATAGCATTGCCATCGAGAGTTAAAATCATTTCGCCATCTTCTCTGAGCCAATAACCTCGCAAAAATGGTGCTATTTCAGTAGTAATTGCAGCACCAGGAGGAGATTGAACCAAATCAGGATTACACCATTCAATATCTTCTACTCTAGTAACAACTAATCCCAAGCTAGTTTTTTCGCTCTGTTGTTCCTTAATTTGCTCAGTTGTTTTGGTAGACAAAACGATCGCGGTACAATTAGGAGTAGTATTTTCTTGTTCGTACCAAGCATTCAATCCAATTAAATTACCTAAATCAAGCATCCAAAGAATTTCACCCCGCCAATTATGAACTCCCATAACCCAAGCGGGCATTTCGGGAATTGGAATAATTTGAATGAGATCAATTTTGAGAACTTCAGTGATTTGCTCGACAGGGAGCATAATTTTGGTGTCAGGTTCAAGATAAAATTTCAAAAATTGCTGCTGTTTAGCTTGATGAGGCATAGCCTCTGAATCAGAAAATAATAAATTTTGATTACTGGTAAAATCTGACACGACAATTTTTGCCTTAATTTTTGATTTTAACTTTGAATTAATGCTCTAACTGTGCGCACCAACTCTTCTTGATCTACTGGTTTAGGTATATAGGCATCTGCGCCCTGTTTTTTGCCCCAAAATTTATCCATTTCAGTTCCTTTAGTTGAACACAAAATAATCGGGATTTTACTTGTATTGGTTTCTCCTTTAAGTTCTCGACAAATTTCAAAACCACTACGTCCGGGTAAAACAATATCTAAAACAATCAGATCTGGAAGAGCTTGTTGAATCTTTTCTAAGGCTTCTTCTCCACTAGTAGCGATTAAAACAGAAATACCCATTTGTTCAAGACAACTGGTTAAAATAGCTCTTTCCGTAGCAGAATCATCAACGATTAGGGCGTGTCCCATTGCAATCACCTCAATCAGCAATTAATTAAGCGAATAGATATTATCTATAGTTCCCTGAAAGGAATTTAAAGTAACGTTTGAGCTAGACTTTTTGATTGAGATATTTATCGATAACTCCCAAAACTAAATCTTTATCTACTGGTTTATTAAGAAAGTCAGTAGAACCAACCATTTTTGCTCTTACTCGGTCTATCAGTCCGTCATTACCAGTCAGAATGATAATTGGAGTAGTTTTAAAACAAGATAATTTGCGTAATTGAGTGCAGATTTCATAGCCATTCGTATTAGGCATAATCAAATCTAAAAAAATTACATCGGGTTTACGATTTAAAAGTACCGCGATCGCTCTCAAACCATTCGTTTCTGATAGAAACTGATAACCTGCTTCAGTAATCACTTTTTCCATCGTTTGGCAAATACTAGGGCTATCATCAATACAAGCAACTAAGGTGCGACGAGGAGTAACTAAATTAGATATTTTGTGGGCTAAAGGAGGAATGGAAACTGGTGGTGGAATATCATCAACCGAAACCAATTGTACTAATTCAGATTGCACATAAGGCAACAAAGAGCGAGTCACAGTGACAAGATCCCGCTTCATGCGAACACTGAGATCCCGTAAAGTTTGCTGCCCGTCTAGTAGTTGAATCAGATTTTGATAAACTTGAGCAGAGGTTTTTTGTTTTAAAGCTTCTGGTTGACGAATTATTGGTGCTAGATCAGGAGAGCGATCGCTTAGTTTGGCGTTTTGCCAAGCTTCCCAAAGCCGATAAGCTTCACTCATTAACTCTTCTGCATCAATTAAGGTTAATCTCGTAGATAAAAGATTGTCTTTAATGATTTCAGCAGATATTTGTAATGCTTGATTGATATCAAATAAAATTTCCAGAACAGTGGCTTTAATTACATTATCAGCTTGTTCGCGAGTAACTTTATTTTGAGCAATCCATAAAGATAAAAGTTGATATTCCCAAGAAATTCTACTTTCTTCTAAAGATAAACTATTTAATTCTGCTTGAATTTCAGATAAATGATTTAGCTTTTCAGGACAATAGGCAAATAAATGCCTTCTCCATCTTCTTACTGAGTGTTTACCCCCAGCAGCATACATAATACGACCAAGATAAAAGTAAACAATCCAAGTTGTACTTTGAGAATCACTAATTAATAGTTGACCGCTAAATTTAGCTCGTTTTAACGATTCAAATAACTCGGTTTGTTTAGCTAGAGTAAATTGTTGAATCTGAATACGAGTATGACTAATTCCATCCTTGGCAGTCGTCATTACTAGTTTCCTTTCCGATAAACAATTACAGGAAATTTTGCTCCTTTAGTTTTAGAGTTCCCGAAAACTATCTGAGAATCAACAATTTGCTAAATTAATAAATTTTAATAGATAATCCAAGATATTTTAAAGAGTCAAATTAGTTTAAAAAATTGATTTTAAAAAAGCTTTATTAATTGTGTTTCAATAATTAATTATTAACCATGATTAATTGCTGTTAGTTAAATTAATTGGGAAGTTTCAAGAATAAAAATAGGAGGATGGTCTGGTAAATCAATAATTTGAGAACTAACACCTTGAATATTACCTTGAATTAGATAATTTTCTGGTAAAGCTTTAAAAGCTGATTGAGTCACATAGCGCATGATTGGTTGAGAATCAATTGGTAATCCAATTAAATCTTGTTTTTGACTATACAAAATAATTAGATATCTTCTTTGTTGCAAATCTGATAAAGATAATTCTGACTCAGTTTTTTCTGAAAAAAGTTCTAGTTCTGGAGCGTTATTAAAAATTCTTTGACCAACATCAATTACTAATATTTCTTTATCTTCGTATTTCGTGATACTAATACCTGTTTTGTGAGGGTCACCATAAACTTCACCCAAAAGAACCACTTTTTGAATTGTTAAAATTGGTAAAGCAAACCATTCCCGACGTAAGCGAAAAGTAATCATTTGTTGGGTAACTTCTTGTTGTTTGTTGGCAAAACGTCGAGAGCGTAGAGTAGAAAAAATAGCCATATATAATTAAATTAAAAAACTAATTATTAAACTTTAAAAGTACCAACAGATGCTTGTAACTGTTGAGCAATTTTAACCGTTTCTTCTAAAGAAGAAGACACATTATTAGAAGCACTAGAAGTACGTTGAGAAATCTCAGCAATTTTTTCCATTAGTTGAGTAACTGTTTGAGAAGTTTGAACTTGAGACACTGTAGCACTAGAAATTGATTGAAGTAATTCGTCAATTTGACGGGAAACTTGAACAATTTGCTCAAGACTTTGTTTCGTATTTTCTACTAAACGTGTTCCTTCAACTACCTGAGCAGTACCAATTTCCATTGCTGCTACTACTTCTGCGGTTTCTTCTTGAATGCTTTCAACAATTTCTTCAATTTCTTTAGTAGCTTCAGCAGATTTAGTTGCTAGTTCCCCTACTTCTTCTGCTACCACTGCAAAACCTCTTCCTTCTTCTCCTGCACGAGAAGCTTCAATTGAAGCATTGATCGCAAGCAGGTTGGTTTGCATGGCAATTTGGTTAATTAAAGAAACTACTTTAGAAATTTCTTGAGAAGATTCGCCTAATCTTTTGACTTTCTTGGCTGTAGCTGCGACAGTTTCTCTTAGCTGTAAAATACTTTGTACTGTTTGTTCAATCGCTTCTCCACCGATGGTAGCAGAAGTCGAAGCATCACGGGAAACTTCAGCAGCTTGTTGGGCGCTATTGGCTACTACTTGAATCGAGCGAGTCATTTCTGCTACTGAATTGAGAGTTTCGTTAATTTGATGAGTTTGTTGAATTGTTTCTTCTGTTACTTGACGAATTGCATCTTCGTTAACGCTTACAGAAGTATTTACGTTATTAGTAGCTTCTTGTACCCGCGTAACAATATCTCGTAAACTTTCTATAATTGAGTTGAAAAAATCCGCAGCAATTCCGATCGCACCTTCAGTAATATTAGCTCTAACAGTTAAATTACCGTCAGATACGCCTTCAATGTCTGTTATAAATTGTAATAGTTCTTGTTGGAGAGCTTCATTTTGTTGTTTTTGGTTTTCTCTTTCCGTTTCGGCTTGTTGTTGTCTACTTTGTGCTAATAATTGTTCTTGTTCTCTACTATTTTCTAAATTAATGATCATTGCATTAATTTCCTGAGAGAGAATTCCTATTTCATCTTGTCGCTGAATATTATTTAATCGTAGACCTTGTTCTCCACTACTTACTCGTTGAACAAATTTAGCTAACCGTTGTAGAGAATCTGAAAAAGATTTGGTGATGGGAATTAAAATAATAGTGATTAGAAGTAAAATTGTACCTGCAACACCATAGCCTGTCAAAGCGATATTCATTAATCTTTGGTTAAGCTCAGTTTTTGGCTCTCCCACATAGGCTATGCCAACGGGTTTAGCTTGTTGAGGGTTAAGTAGTTTTTGATGGTCGTATAGAGGACTGTAACCCGTAATATAATCAATCCCAATGATATTAGCAGCACCAAGAAAATCTTGTGTCTGATTTAAAACTCGATCCGCTACTTCCCGAGAAACTCTTGTTCCAATCGCTCTAGTTTGTTTATCTGTATAAGGAACATTAGTGGAGACGCGCCAATCTTGAGCAAAAATAGTAGCTGTAGAAACACCTGTATTTTGTTTGAGTCGGTCTACTAGCTCATAGTTACGATTTAATAAAGTACCAACAATAGCCGTTCCGATTAACTGATTATTGACTTGAATTGGTTCTACTGCCAACATAACAAAGCCTGTTTTGCCTTGCTCAGTGTTATATGTTTCTTCAGGAAATGGTTTTTTAGCCTCTGGTAAACCTTCTATCTTTTGTTGGCGCAAACCAATATTTGCCTGTTCTGCTAGTCCTAATTGCTGTAATAATTTTTCTGGTAATAATTCTAATCCTGATAAAGAACGTTTTTGATTAAGAGTTTGTTTGACGATTGGCAACTCGTCTAGTTTAATTCCTGTTGACGGAGAAACTGAACGAAATTTTGTTATGAGGGATTTTTCTTCAGATGGTAAGGAGGAATAAGTAGAAAAATCTTCATCAATAATTTGAATATATTGAGCAACCGTTTTTCCTTGGGCATCAGTAATTAAATAAAAACTTCGGTTAGGATCTAGTTCTTTAACGGAAGCAATAATTTGATTTAGTTTGTTTAATTCGGTAGTTTGTTTTTCAATCTGATTAAGATTAATCTCACTTTGTTCTACTGTTTTATCTAAAATAATTGCGTTTTTAGCGATGTTATTTTGTTCTACTGAGATGGTTTGGTTTAAAAATTTTAATTCTAACTGTAAAACTTTTTCTAAATCCTGAACAGCAAGTTTTTGTGCATTCCAGATGTTAATTTGAGTTATGCTAATAATTGGTAGAGTAATACTACCGATTAACATTAAAATTAATTTATTACTAAACTTTAAATTATTCCATCTTTGAACTAAATTATTAAATAAAAAACTAAATTTGGGTTGCTCAGATAAAGATAAAAAATTGTTGTGTTGGTTAACCATAATAATAAATTTAAATTAAACTAAAAAGTAAGTCATTAGTTAGTTTTGATGTAAGATTGGAGAATTTACAATTGCTTCGGCATCAAGTACTAATACAATTTCGTTTTGCTGCAAAGAACAACCTTGAAGATAAGGGATTAAACCAGGAGAAACATTGCCAATAGGAGATTGAATTTCTTCAATTGTTAAACGCATTACTCCTTTAATATCTTTGACAATTAATCCTAGAGATACATTAGCTGCCTGGATAATTGCCAGATGATATTGTTGTAAATTTCGCTCAATTGCTGGCATTTCAAGCATTTGTGGTAAATCAACTACCCAAAACACTCGGCTACGTTGATTGAGCAAACCAACAACGCAATCAGGCATATTAGGTATAGCTGTAATCCTCCGAGTAGATACCATTAGTACTTCTTGAGCATTTTTCATTGGTAAAACTGCGTTAAGATCTCGTGTTAATTGGAGACGCAAATAAGGTTGTGGAATTGATTCTGATAATGATTCTGTTAAGTTAAAAGTCTGCATTGTTATTTATGGTTGATTAAACCCTTGTTATTTCTTCTAGAGTTTTAAGTAATTCTTGTTCTTTAAAAGGTTTACTAAAATAGGATTTTGCTCCTAAACTCATTGCCAATTTTCGATGTTTGTCCCCGCTACGAGAAGTCAACATGATAATGGGAAGATGCTTGTGATTAGGCTCAGATTTAATTCGACTTAGGAAACCAAAACCATCAAGACGAGGCATTTCAATATCAGAAATTACTGCATCTATTTTGGCTCCCGTTTTAAGTTTTTCTAGTGCATCTTGTCCGTCTTTAGCTTGTTCAACCCGATAATTAGCTTTTTCTAGAGTCATTGCCAAGAAGCGACGAACATTAATCGAATCATCAACTACCATAATTGTCTTTTTCCTAGAAGCGGTAGTTGAAGGTATTTCTTCTGGAAAATTGCCAGCAGAATGAGATGAAAGTAAAGACTTTCCTTGAACATGGCGGTCGTTATCAATCCAACCAATAAGAGCGATCGCGTCAATCAGAGGCACAACTCGACCATTTCCCAAAATAGTACAACCAGTAAAACCTCGCGGTAAAGGAATATTTCCTTCCACCTGACGAATGGTAACTTCTTGTTCTTGCCAATAACGGTCAACCAAAATACCTACTAAATCGTTACCTTGAGCAATCATTAAAATTGTCGGTTCATCAATAGCAGGAAGATCATCAACCTCGTTATTAGCTGAGTAACCAGAAGAAGAAAGATTAAGCCATTGATGTAAACGAATTAAACGCACAATAAATCCGTCCCAATTAAGCACTTCTTGTCCAGCAGCTTGTAGCACCATTTCGGGTTGGAGTACAATCATTTCTTCGACTACGTTGGTAGGCAAAGCTAACAACATTCCGTTACTTTCAACTAATAAAACCCGCACTACAGAGAGGGTAAAAGGTACAGTAATAGTAAAGGTTGTACCAACCCCAAAACTAGTATTGACGTTGATTTTGCCATTAACTTGTTCGAGATTGGTTCGGACTACATCCATCCCTACTCCTCGACCAGAAAGATCTGTTATTTGCTCGGCTGTACTAAATCCAGGCTCAAAAATAAGCTCTAATAAATCTTCTGGTTTAGCTCTAGTCAAATCTTCTGGACTAACTCCGATGGAAATAGCTTTGGTTTTAATTTTTTCGAGATCGATTCCTTGTCCATCATCACTAATACTAATAACAGTTTGATTACCTCGATGGCTAGCACTAATAGTAATTACTCCTCGTTCAGATTTATTGTTAGCGCGACGTTTGGCTGGTTCTTCAATGCCATGATCGAAAGCATTACGAAATAGATGTAACAGAGGATCGTTAAGAGCTTCGAGGATTGAACGGTCAATTAAAGTAGAAGCACCACGTATTTTGAGTTCTACTTTTTTGCCATACTGCATTTCCATATCGCGTAAAGCGCGAGGAAATCGTCCTAACAAGTCGGCAATAGGTCGCATCCTAACTTGATTGATTGCGCCTTGCATTTGTTTAGTAGTACGGTTGAGGTCGCGGGCATTCTTTTGAGTTTCTTCTAGACTAATTTCAAGGTCTTTGGTTACCTCTTGAATTTGAACTACAGTTTCCATCACTTCTTGGGATAAAAGATGGATATCGCTGTAGCTATCCATTTCAAGGCTATCAAAGTCTTGTCGTTGAAGAGGATTGATAGTAATAGTTGAAGAGTTGGATAAATTAGTGTTGACAATATTGGTGGCAAACAAATCAATAGCAGAATTTTTGACAATTTGAGTCATCACCGCTTCGGTAGCGACTTTATCGTAGGCAATTCTTAATTTAAAGTTCGATTGTTCGAGATTTTTAATTCTTTGGGTAAGTAAGAGGATTAGATGACGTAAACTTTTGAGTCTTAAATCTAAACCATTTCTTTCGATAATAACTTCCCCAAACAGATCGCTTAACTGTTCTAGTTGTTTAACCGAAACCCGAATAGTTTGATCGCTGACACTTTCTTGGGGTTGAATTTCTGGCGAGGATGAGGATGAAACAAAATTATTTTGAACTGGTATTGATTCTTCCGAAGGTCGAGAAACAAATTTGGTGGTAGATTGAAGGGTAGCTGGTGAAAAAGATTCGAGTGGTTCGTCGGGAGTTAGATCATCTAAAGAAGAAAATAGCTCTAACGCCTCTTGTTCTAAATTATTAGTATTTAATAAAGAATGAATAAAAGTAGAATTAGGTAATTCTTCGCCAAAAAATTCAGACTCAGTTAGGTTAAAACTATCTGTATCTACTGTCGAAAATTCAAAATTACTCAATGAATTGAGTTCTAATCGATTAGGCAAAACTTCTATTTGACCAATTAAAACTAATGCTTGCGATCGCCTCCATTCTTGCAGAGCAATTTGAGCAATTTCTAATAACTGTTCTGGATTAGCTTCAATCTGATCAATGACTGATTGACACAGTTCCCCAAAAGCTGGCAAATCAAGTATTTCGCTTAAACCTTGAAGTTCTTGAGCAGCTAAAAGTAATTCTTCTAATAAGTTAGTTGTAGCTGGAGATTCAAAACTGTTTTCTAATTTTTGCAAAAGTTCTTCTACTTCTGTCTCAAAGATGAGAGTACTCATATCTTCTCCCATTTCAGCAGAGAGGAGAGCAGCAGCATCTTCTGGTTGAGGATCGCCTAAACGTTGATGTAACTGTTCAAAAATCGGATTAACTGTTTGTTCTAGCCAATGTTGCTCAGGATTTTGTTGCTTACGATTAACGGCAATTATTTGACGAAGAAAATCAACAGTAGATAATAATAAGCTTTCTAAGTTGCTGTCGACTACTTCTTTTTTTCCGACTTTGAGTATTTTAAAAAAGTCTTCAAGGCGATGTGCTAAATGACTCAACTGTTGGAAGCCCATCATTGCTGCACCACCTTTAATGGAATGGGCTGCTCGTAAAACCCCATCCATTGTCTGGGAATTAACCTTTCCCGCAGCTAATCCCAATAATCCCGACTCCATTGTGTCTAAATATTCTTGTGCTTCTTCGAGAAATTGAAGTCGTACCTGAAGTTCTTTATCGTCTGACATATCTACCCTGTCGTTAATTAAGCTAAGGTTTAGTCCACTTTCTAGCTACTAGAACTTCATTCATCGTTTCCAGTCTTGAATGTATTTACAGACGCTTGTAGTTGTCTAGCGATCGCTACTGTGTTTTCTAGAGAAGAAGAAACTTGTCGAGAGGCTGTAGAAGTATGATCTGATACCCGAGCTACCTGTTCCATTAATTGGGCGACAGTTTGCGAAGTTTCAGCTTGAGAAACAGTAGCACTAGAAATCGATTGCACTAATTCGTCAATTTGTCGAGATATTTGAACAATCTGTTCTAAACTTTGTTTAGTATCTTCCGCTAAACGAGTACCTTCGACTACCTGAGTAGTACCAATTGCCATCGCTTCAACTACTTGCGCAGTTTCTTTTTGAATTTTGGCGAGAATTTTTTCTACCTCTTTGGTTGCTTGGGCAGACTGAGTAGCTAATTCTCCGACTTCTTCAGCAACTACAGCAAAACCTTTTCCTTCTGCGCCTGCTCTAGCTGCTTCAATACTGGCATTAATCGCAAGAAGGTTGGTTTGCATAGCAATTTGATTGATTAAAGAAATAACCCGTGAAATCTGTTGAGAAGCATCTCCTAAGCTTTTAACTTTTTCGGCTGTTTCGTCAATGGTTTGGCGCAGTTGTAAAATACTGCTAACAGTGCGTTCCATACTTGCCCCACCTGTTTCTGCCTTGGTTGCAGCAAGTTGAGTAACTTGTGCTGCCGTTTGGGCATTGTCTGCTACTTGTTGAATTGAACGAGTCATTTGTTCGACAGACATTAAGGTTTTACCAATCTTTTCTGTTTGTTGAAGGGCTTCTTCAGCAAGTAGCTCAATTGCACCTTGATCTTTACCAATCGAAGTATTCACTTTTGTCGCAGCTTGTTTAACTTGACTAACTACTTCTCGTAAACTTTCAATAATGGCATTAAAAAAGTCTGCAACGATACCTATTTCTCCTTCATTAATCCGAGAACGAACAGTTAAATCGCCACTAGCTGCACCATCTACATCTCCCAACAATTCTAATAGTTCTTGTTGTAAATTTTCATTTTTTTCTTGCTGTTGATGAGCAAATAATTCTGCTTGTTGGCGAGCTTGTTCTAATTCTTGAAGAGATTCATTTTGTTGTGAGAGTAACTGTTTTACTTGAGTAACTAAGTTGTTAAAACTAAATGCTAAAGTTCTCGTTTCAATTGTACCTTGAGGCTCGGCAATAATATTCAAGTCTCCTGCTGCTACTTGTTCTGCTTTATCGACTAAATCTTTAATTGGAGAAGCAATTTGACGGGCAAGCAGAATAATGATCACAGTTGTACCTAACAACAAAAGCATAGCGATTAAAAGAAAAACTCCAATTATTTCGTTCCCAGCACTTACTATTTCTTCATTATTTATTGAAACAATCCCAACTAAATTACTATTAGGAATAGGTAGTAATTGATAAACTTGCTCTTGATAAAGAAAAGAAATAATAAAAAAATTTTTTTCCTTGGCTTGACCAAATTCTTTGATTGATAATTTTTGTAGCTTACTACGATTTGGTAATTGATTAATAATTTCTGTACTACTTAAATTTTTTCTAGTTCCATCTTTTATAAAAGTTGCAACTGTAGCAATTTCTTCACCACCAATTAAGTTTGGTTGTTGTTGCTCTGTTGTGGCACTTTTACTAATAGTTTTAATTACTTTTTGGGTACTAGTATCTATAATTTGAATTTGCTCTGTATTATTAAGACCAATATATTTTAAATAAGCCTCGATTTGATTAAAAGCTTGGAATGGTAAAACTGCTTTAATTACTCCTAAAAATTTTCCTGATTTTGGTTCACGAATACTATGAACTAAAGGAAAACTAAAACTATTAGCCGATTCGTCAAAGCTTGATTCACCTATAAATTTATTTTGGGAATTAGCTAACTGCCACCAACTTTCGTCTCTTTGAACAAAATCAGAAGTGGATTTACTATAAGCAACATTAAAACCATTTTTTTCCGTAATAAAAATTTCACCAAAGCCATTATTTTTTGCCGTGCTTTTTAAGTAATCATTAAAAATTTGATTGGTTTGCAGTAACTTAGTAGCAGCAAAACGTTCTTCTAGTTCTTTAA
This sequence comes from Stanieria cyanosphaera PCC 7437, assembly GCF_000317575.1. Lineage (NCBI taxonomy): Bacteria > Bacillati > Cyanobacteriota > Cyanophyceae > Pleurocapsales > Dermocarpellaceae > Stanieria > Stanieria cyanosphaera. Next base: position 4,978,528 of record NC_019748.1, read on the forward strand.
TGTTCAGTTGGAATAAATTATCTATTCTTATTTTTTCTTCCGCAGCCAAAACTGAACTAATTACATAAGGATTTTCTGCGATCGCGTTTAAACTATTTAATGCATTAGTTAATAATTCATCGGTCATTTGACTGGTTAACAAAGAATGTTCTATCAACTGCTGATTAATCCTTTCTTCGGCAGATTGATGAATTATTTGATAAGCAATACTACTAACAATTATTAAAGGCAGTAAAGCTACGGTAATTACTGTTCTAAGTAAATAAAAACTAAGATTACTTTCAGATTGAGTTACAATTTTAAATAAATCAAGATTTTTAGTAAAATTAGTTTGTTTGTGTTTTTTTTGATTGGGCTGAGAATTATTCTGAGTCATAAATTAATACAAAACAACTCGATAATTACTAAAATTTTCAAGGTTAATTTTGAAAGTTAAAACAAGAACGCATTGAAAATAATTTAATAACAACTAACTTCTCCATCTCAACAAATAAAAAAATAAAAATTCTAAATATAATGCGTTAATTTTTTTTTAACGCAGCACATTTCAAATATAATTTACTTAATTAGATATTAATTGATTGAATAGCTTCCATAATTTCTGTTTCAGTAAAAGGTTTAGTTAAATAAATATCGGCCCCTTGTTTCATTCCCCATAAGCGATCAATATCCTGATTTTTAGAAGTACAAACTACAATACGTAAATTTTGAGTAGTAGGATTTTTTTTCAGACTGCGACAAAGCTCGAAACCATTCATCTCTGGCATGACTACATCAGTAATAACCAAATCGGGATTATGTGCTAAAGCTTTTTCCATAGCCTCTTTGCCATTATTAGCTTCAATAACCTGATAGCCAGCTTTACGTAAATATCCACAAATTAATTCTCTAGTAGAAGGGGTATCATCAACAACTAAAACAGTACTCATTTTTTGTATAAACTCCATAAAAACTATTAGAATAGAAATGACTTTTTTTAAGTTAAATACCTAAAAACCATATTCAGCAAGTCTGATTGAGTAAAAGGTTTGGTCATATAATCAGTCGCTCCTGCCATTCTGGCTTTAGCTCGATCTATTAATCCTTTATTACCAGTAACCATTACAATTGGTGTGTCTTTAAAGGCTGAATATTTTCTAATCAAAGAGCATAACTTATAACCATCAATATTGGGCATTCCTACATCTAACAAAATTAAATCTGGTTGAATTCTAATAATTTTCATTAAGGCTTTTAATGGTTCTGTAATAGGAAAAACTGAAAAGTCGTCTCGCTCCAAAAATCTAGTAATTTCATTAAGAATGGTTGGACTATCATCTATGCAAACTATTTTCCATTGTTTTTGGGAAAGAGCATTATTTGGTAAATCTGGTATGTTAATTTCATCTGCATCACTAATAGTTTGTTGTGACAAAGATCTGCTAATAATTGCTAAATTTTCTTGAGAAAACTTTGGTATTTGATCAAAAGGTGGTTGTGGATCTCTTAAGATAATATTTTTATTAGCAATTAAAGGATAAAATTTTTTAACCAACATCAGTTCATCTTGGTTGAGTATAGCTGATAATTGACGAAAATTAAATCCTCGAAGAATTTTACCAATTTTTTGTTGTTCAACTGTAGCATCTGGTTTACTAAAAAAATATGGACGTTGATATAAAGAAGAAATATGAGGAGTAAAACTTTGCCAGATTTTGAGCTTTTTTGATGTATCTTCAATTAAAGTAGATAGCTCAAATGAACAAAAAATTGGGGTAAATTTATTATTTTTATTAAATTCATTTTGGCAATTATTAGGTAATAAAATATAAGAATCAAAAACTTCTTTGATTAATCTATCAATTAAAATATTTGCATATTCTTCAGTCAGATATTTTTGCTCGATTAACCAGCAAATTGATTGATAATCTGGAGGTAATGCAGCAGAAGTTTCAATTTCTGTTTCAAAAGACAAACGTAATGAAGAACGTACCTCATTTTTTAAAGTAGTCGCTTCGTGACTTAAACGACGTAAATGACGCTCTAGTCTTTCAAAAGGATCGATGGAATTACTTGCATACGATATTTTTCCTTGATGAAGATAAATCCAATAAATTGAATTATCATTTATTACTTTTAAATAGCCATTAGCTTGATTATTTGATAATTCTGCTAGCGAATCGATAGGATAAATATTGATTGAATCTGTTTTGTTATTAATAGCTTGAGAAGAAAATTGATTCATAAGTGAGTTATCCTCAACAGGTCTTGATGACCAGACAATATTTAATACTTAATCAATAAGTTAGTTAGATTTAAAATATATTAATAATTAAAAATATAAGTAATTAAACGAGTTGACGGGGCGTACAAGCCCCTCACAAAATTAAAATTATTACTATTTAACAGTGACGAAATAGAATTTATTAGATAGTGACATTAATTATAGTTCCCCAAAATTGCAGATAAATAACATCATTTCATTTCTAAATGCAATTTTTGTCTTGTTTAAAACATCGTTTAAGTAGTTTTAAATACTACAAAATAATGAAAATTTTTTTGTTGATGAGTTTAAAAATTATGGCAATTGAGAAAAAGAAACCCTAGTTCACAGAGTTGATAGCGGTTGTTGGAGTAAGATGTTTCTTAATCAAATCGATAATTGACTTAGCTTCGATCGCTTGATTAAATAGCTCTGAGCAGCCTACCATTTTAGCTTTGACTCGATCAATCAAATTAACGTTTTGACAAAAAACAATAATCGGCACATTTTGAAAACAAGATAATTGACGCAATTGAGCGCACAATTCGTAGCCATTAACTTCTGGAATATTCCAATCGATCAAGATTAAGTCTGGTTTACGTTCTAAAAAAAGTGCGATCGCGTTCATTGGATTATGTTCACAGATGAAATTATAGCCTGCTGTAGTGACTATTTTTTCCAGAAGCTGACAAACAACCAGATTGTGATCGACTAAGGCAATTAAAGTATTATGATTGTCTGGAGTTGTGTTTGATAATGGATTTTGTAACAATTGGTCTTGAGGAGCGATTTTCGATGTAGAGATGGCAATAGGAATAGTCAAATCTGATATTGGCACCAAATCTAATAATCCTAATTGCAGATAAGGAGCAAGTGAACGAGTCAGTAACAGAACATCAGTTTGTTTTTGAACAGCAATATCTCTTAAAGAATGTTTTCCATCTATAAGTCGAGTTAGTGCTTGAAAAGTTTTTGGTGAAGTATTTTCTTCTAATTTTTCCAAATTTATAATGATTGGAGCAAGATTAGGAGAACGTTCTCCTAAATTAGCTTCTTGCCATACTTGCCAAATTTTCCAAGCTTCAATAATTTGTTGCTCAGAATCAATCATGGCAAATTGCTGAGGGGCTGTCCCCCGAATCGAACTGTTAGATAAAGTTTGTTCGCGTGGGTTCAGATGGTAAGTTATGTCTCCTGCTTGAGTAATATCAAAAAAAACTTCTGTGGTGATTGACCGAATCATTTTTAGAGCAGTTTCTCGATGAGCCTTACCTTTTTCTACCCACAACCCTAGTAGATCATAATCCCAAGTAATTTCAATTTCTTTGGTTTTTAATTCGTCAAAATACTTTAATTCTTCAGATAATTGATGAGCTAAATGAGGAAAATTGACTGCCAGATGTCTGCGCCATCTTCTAACAGTATGTGTTCCTCCTGTAACGTAAACAATTCTTCCCCAATAAAGATAAAATATCCATTCTTGTTGTTGCTCATCTCTAAAAACAAGCTGACCGCTATAGCCATTTTGTTTTAAGCCTTGAAACAATCGAATCTGTTTTGAGGCTACAAACTCTTCGATTGAAACTAAAGATGGAGTTTGATCGCTATTCATGGTTACCATTGCTCCATTGTTAAGTTTTGCCTCAACTCGATTGTAGAATAACGACGATTTTAACATAGGAAAAAATATTGACAATTTGATTAAACAGTGAGTTCAAAAAAGACTTGATTCCAGTTTTTTTCATGTTATTTACTACCAACTCATCTTACAAAGCTATTTTTTTGGTTGGCTTTTTCACAGAAAAATTGTCTTATTTTCTGTCTTGACTGTATAATCAAACTCATAATGAGTATGATTTTTTGGGAAGAATTATCAAATAGGCAAAAATGGTTCAGATCAAAAATATCCCGTTGAAGCAAATCTATCGACCTTTACCACGGCAAACTGATTCCCATAAAGTGGAACAATTAATGGAATCGATCGCCTCGATTGGTTTAAAAGAACCAATTGATGTTTTAGAAGTAGAAGGAAAATATTACGGTTTTTCTGGTTGTCATCGTTTTGAAGCTCATCAACGCCTAGGCAAAGAAACGATTAAATGTCGAGTACGTCAAGCTCCTCGTTCGGTTTTACAAAGACATTTAGCTTAATACTCAAAAACTAGTTATGGAATAATAAATCAATTGAAGATTACCATGAGTGAATTTTTATATCAAAAAAATCATGAGTTACTTCAACATTTAATGACTCAGGCAAATATTGCTGATGTAGAAGAACTAAGTCGTCTTTCTGGTGTTTCTATTTGGCAGTTAAATAGACTTCAATATGGTTTAATCACCAAAATGCAGCTAGAAACACTTTTAAAAATTGCTACAACCTTAAAACTACCGCTCAATAAACTGATTGAAACTTTTGTTGAGCAATCCAATTTAACTGATGTTTTAGCTCAACCGGAACCAGATTTAGTCAACTTACAACAAGAATATCAAAAATTACAACAACAACTCTCGAGACAGCAAGAACTTCTCTATCAAGAATTTCAACAGGAAAGCATCCAAACTTTAGAATCTTGGTTATTACAATGGCCGACAGCAGCAGTAGCAGTACACAAAAATCCTCAACTATCAGCAGAAAAATTATTACCATTAGTTAAGCCAGTCGAGCATTTATTACAACAATGGGGGATTGAAGCGATCGCATCTGTCGGAGAAGAATTGCCTTATGATCCAATTTGGCATGAATTAATGAAAGGTTCGGCGCAACCAGGAGAAATGGTTAAAGTTCGTTACGTTGGTTATAAACAAAGAGATAAATTATTATATCGAGCTAGAGTTAGTCCTTTGGAATAAAAATCTGATTAATCAGCGAAAAAATACCGCCAGTTTAAGATTTGACTTTGGAGGAGGGAGAAGAAGCCTCGCCTAATCCAACCGAAGTATTAACCGGCGGTTTTTTTACAAAAAAAATCATCCAAAAGTAGTTTCTAAGCAAAGTTTACATTGCAGAACCTACACCAGCATAAGCACCATAGAAAAAGATGCCAACTACGGTAATTACACCTAAACCTGCCACTGTGGCGACAATCCACAAAGGAATTCTTCCTTCTGCAAACATAATTTTTTCCTCCTAATTGCTGTTAAATAATTAAATCATTAAATCCAATTAATTAAAGAAATAACTGGAGAATAAAAGACCAAGAACAGCAATCAGCAATAATCCTAAATAAAGAGAAGTGCGATTAAGTTCAACTGGTTGTCGATTGGGATTAGTATTTCTTTCCATTGATTCTCCTATCTGTGAATAAATTGCATTGCTGCGATCGCACCTAAAAAGAAAACGGTGGGAACAGCTAAAGTATGAACCGCTAACCATCTAACGGTAAAAATAGGGTAAGAAACTGGTTGGTTAGGATTATTACTAGTCATAGTTTTTTACTAATTTTTTCTCAACAATCTATTGGTTAAATTCCTTAATTTGTTCGCTAGCACTATAGCGATCGTTAATAATGGGTAATTCTAAACGGTCTTGAGTAAAGTATTCATTAGGACGGGGAGTACCGAAAACATCATAAGCAAGCCCAGTACTAACAAACAACCATCCTGCAATGAATAACATTGGGATAGTAATACTATGAATTACCCAATAACGAATGCTAGTAATAATATCTGAAAACGGACGCTCTCCAGTTGTACCTGCCATTAATTTGACTTCTCCTCAATTAGAGTTTTACAAGATAGTTTACATGATTAGAAACCGATTAGTTTCTTAACTATTGAAGTTAGATTTTAAACTACTTTAGGTAGTGGGTTCGTATTTAAGCAAAACTCCTCTTTCTCCAAGGACAAATCCTTGTTCAGGAGACAAAAATACTACTTTATAGAAATTTGAAGGAACTTCTTCTACTTCTCGATCTTTTTGCCAAGTTTTACCAGCATCAAAACTGGCAAGTAAATTACCACTTCCTCCAGCTACCCAAATCTCTTCAGGATTACGATAGGCAATATCTAGTAATCCCCAACTGGTAGAAAATTCAGGATAAATTGGTTCTTGCCAAGCTTCAAAATCTTCAGGTTCACTAAATTGAATTTGTCCGCCACGAGCTAAGAGCCACAAACTATCATCGGAATTAAAACCCATGTTTTGGAGACGACGGGAAGAGGTACGTTGATGGGGAGTCCATTCGGTTTGACCTGGTTCCCAAGTAGAATAAAAGTTTCCTCTGGCAGAAACGGCTACATATTTACCATCAGCAGAGCGATTAATATGTCGTGCTACCCCTACTGCTCCTTCAACTAAAGCTTTCCAGGTTTTCCCGCCATCAGTAGTTTTGTAAATTGCTCCTAAATCGGTGACCATTTCTGCTGAAGCAGTGCCTAATGCCACAATTCCATCAGGTGCGCCAGGTAGTTTAGAGCTTAGAGGAATTCGTGACCAAGTTGTCCCACCATCTTCAGTATGTAATAAGATAGAAGGCTTTCCTACAATCCATCCTTCTTCTCCAGCAAAACTAATTGCTGAAAAGGAAACTTTTTCGTCTTCTAAATTTAAAACTTTTTGTTGCCAAGTATTGCCACCGTCGGTTGTTTCAAACAAAGAAGCTTGAGTTCCGACTAGCCAACCGTGGTTTGAATTGTCAGTAAAAGCAATATCGGACAAAATAGCTTCTGTCGGTAAAGTTTTAATTTGCCAAGGATTGTAGCTTACAGAATTAAGGTCACTACAGCTAAGACAAAGTATAGAAATAGTTATTAATATTGCGATTTGTTTCAGTCTTCTCAGAAATAAACTCATAAACATTCCATAACTCGTGAAGAGAAGCGATTAAGATAAGCTCTCGTTTGACTATTAAATTAAGCTCAAAATTGTCAACATAAGTGCCTCTACTTTCTAAATTTCGGCTAAAAAAGAGCGAAAAGCTATAAATTTACTTTATTTAGTAGTAAAGAAACAGAAGCAAGCTTATATTTACCTAGTTAATTAAGAGCGTATAAACTCATAAAGAATAAAAATCCTAGAGCTAATGCTCCAAAAATTAATAGATTCTTTTGACCTGGAGTTAGGCGATTTACGCCAAAACCATAGTTGAGATTTTCTGCAAATCCAGATGGAGCTCCTTTAGCGCCAATGTTGACAAATTGAGTTTTACGCGCTTTACATACTGGACAACGCCAAGTATCGGGTAAATCTGTAAACAAAGTACCTGGAGAAATATTAGTTTGATTATCTCCTTTAGCAGGCTCGTAGACATAACCGCAAGAACGGCATTCATAACTAGCTGGAGCTTGCTCGGCTAAAGTTTTTTCTTGACCTGGATTGCTCATATAAAAGAGTGGGTTTGGTAAAAACCCCAATATCTAGAGTTATCTATTTGAAACAAATATTAAAATATCTATTAAGAATTATCGCATAAAAGTGACGGGGAACTAGGAACAAGGAATTTTTGCCTTTATCCCTGTTCTTAAGTTCCCCAATTTCTCAGCATATCTTCAGTTGAGATTTTTTTCTAGGATCAAGCCAACCAGCCTATTCTCAAGTAGGATTAATTCGTTCGAGTGTTGCTCCTAGTTGTCGTAATTTTCCTTCGATATTGTCATAGCCTCGGTCGAGATGATGTAAACCCGAGACAATAGTTGTTCCCTCGGCTGCTAATCCCGCTAAAACCAAGGCAGCAGAGGCGCGTAAATCGCTTGCCATGACTGGCGCACCAGAGAGAAACGGAACACCCCGAATTAAAGCATGGTTGCTTTTAACTCGAATATCTGCACCCATTCGACTTAACTCGGCAACATGACGAAGACGATTTTCAAAAACGGTTTCACTGACGACACTATTGCCTTCACTAATACTAAGTAAAGCCATGAATTGTGCCTGCATATCGGTAGGAAATCCTGGATAAGGCAGAGTTTCAAGATCGGTTGCTTTTAATTGCCCAGGAATAATTCGCAAACGTTCTGCTTCTTCAGCAATAACTTGACAACCGATATCTTGTAATTTGGCGATAACTGGGGCTAAATGTTCGGCAATGACTGGATATAAGGATATTTCTGAACGAGTAATTGCTCCTGCGACTAAGAATGTTCCTGCTTCAATGCGATCGGGAATAACACTATATTTTACAGGATATAAGTTTTTAACTCCAGAAATAATAATTGTATTAGTTCCTGCACCGCTAATTTTTGCGCCCATTTGACAACAAAAGTTAGCTAAATCGACTACTTCTGGTTCTTGTGCAGCATTTTCAATTTTGGTTTCTCCTTCTGCTAGAGTTGCTGCCATCATAATGGTTTCGGTAGCACCAACACTAGGATAGTCAAGAAAAATATTAGCTCCTTGAAGTCTTCTATTTCTACCAACCACATTGGCATGAACAATTCCCGACTCAATGCGAACATTAGCTCCCATTGCTTGTAAACCTCGGACGTGGAGGTCTACCGGTCTAGCTCCAATAGCACAACCTCCTGGTAGGGGAATGCGAACTACACCAAATCGACTGAGTAAAGGACCAATAATAAAAAAACTTGCTCTTAATTGGGATACGATGTCGTAAGGAGCTTTAGTGGGATCAATATCAGTAGCGTTAATCTCAAAGATATTGTCTTTTTTAACAATTTTTACACCTAGAGCTTTAAGAAGCTCGCTCATTCGCTTAATATCTACTAGATCAGGTACATTATGGAGTTGAGAATCTCCCTCACACAGCAATGACCCTGCCATGAGTACCAAAGCAGAGTTTTTGGCTCCACTAATTTTTACTTCTCCTTGCAGAGATGCTTTACCAACAATTTTTAATCGGGGTTGGTCTTCTGCTGAGACAAGTGGAGTTTGTGTTAATTTTAGAGATAGGTTAATGGCTTTATCCTCCAAACTCAATGAGAAAAAATTAAACAATTAAGTAGTTGAGAAATAAGAAAAATTTGGTTTAGATTCTACCTGAAATTAACTAAACTAATTGAATGATTGAGAATGTAATTGTTAAATGCTTTCTTGACATAATTTGTTGGCTAAATGATAATGGTAATTTGTGTGTAGATATTTTGCGGAACTGGCGGAATTGGTAGACGCGCTAGATTCAGGTTCTAGTGTTCGTTTAGAACTTCCGGGTTCAAGTCCCGGGTTCCGCATTTGCACCTAAGTATCACCTTGTTTTCTAGGATTCGTCAAGGGTTGGTGGCAAGGCAATGCTTACTAGTATTAAAAATCCCCTCATCAAGCAACTTCGTAAACTTCATCGTAGTAGAGAAAGACAAAAGCAAAATTTATTACTACTAGAAGGAACTAATTTACTTACAGCAGCTTGTCAGGTAAATTACGAGCTTATTACAGTTTGTTGTACTCCTAAATGGCAACAAAATCATCCGCAATTATGGCAGAAAATTTTTCAACAAGCACTAAAAACAGAATTAGTTTCTCCAGAAGTTTTAGATGCGATCGCAACTACAATTAATCCTGATGGCATAGTAGCAACAGCAGTCAGAAAAGTACCACAGAGACTAACTCAAGAAAAAATCAGTTTGGGGTTAGTATTGGAAAGGCTACAAGATCCTGGTAACCTGGGGACAATTATTCGTACAGCAGTGGCAACCAATGTAGATGGTATTTGGTTGAGTCAGGATAGTGTAGATTTTGATAATCCTAAAGTATTAAGAGCGTCGGTAGGAGAATGGTTTAAGTTACCGATGATAGTCAGTCAAAATCTGGCGGAGGAAATCAAGCAATTGAAACAACAGGGTAATCAAATAATTGCAACTTTACCTCAAGCAACAATGACATATTGGGAAATAGATTTTCATCGCCCTACAGTTATTTTACTTGGTAATGAAGGGGCGGGATTATCCGAGGAATTGATTGGGTTAGCAGATTGTCAAGTTACAATTCCTTTGAGTAATCAAGTAGAATCTTTAAACGTGGCGATTACGAGTGCTTTATTATTATACGAAGCTCAACGACAGCATCAAAGTTATATTTTTTAATTTTAGATCACTAGTATTGTGGAGGCTGTTGGCATAAATTTCATCTAGTTTTTCTAAAAATGAAAATAATTCATCTGCTGGTAAAATAGGTAAATCGTCTTTTCGTTTAGCTACAGCAACACTATTGTTGTTAACTAATTGCTGTCTAGCTTTGGTCTGAGTAGTTGAGATTGGAAAATAGATCGATATAGTATATGGGTTACCTAAGTCAATAGCGATTTCTGGTTTAGAACCTCGCTCCAATTTAAGAAAAAGATCTAGTTCTTTTTGTTTATCTCTGATTTCTTGGTATCGTTTTAAGACAGAACGAAAATTTTTTTTAGTAACTTTTTCTTTTAATGCTTGAGAAAGCGATCGCCATAAAAGAGAACCGATCTGCCGAATATAATCTGTATCATAGTCCAAAATTACAGCAATTTCTTCATAAGTTTTTCCCTGCCAAGCATACAAAAATACCATCTCTTGAAGATCATTAAGACCTTTTGGTTCAAAAGAGGATTGTAATATTACTAGTGCTTCTTCAAAGTTCATTTATATAGTTAGTTAAATAAAAATTTGGAAAGTTTGAGGCTTTCTAAATATTAACTAGGTTTAAATCTTGAATTTTATGCCAAATTTACTTTTTGCTCATAAATATTTACAAAATCGCTTAATTTATTCTATAAAAACCTAATAGATCAAAATATCTCACTTTTTCTCACAGTAAAAACTAAACAAATAATTTATTTAGTTAGATAAGAGTGATTTAAACAGTTAGAAGTTATCAAAAACCTAAGGTTAACTAAACTGTTTACTTATTACTCGTTTTACAAACAGTAGAGATAATTCCTGCCAGTAAAAATATAGCCAAGGAATTATTTCTCTTTAATTTTATTTTACCGATTTGGAGAAAAATAAATGGCGATAGGTGAACCTAACAATAAAATTGCCGATGCTAATGATAGTGGAATTAATCCTAAGGGAGAAAAAAGCTTTGACGAGAGTAGTGTTATAGACAATTCTCGAGATGTAGACTTAATTAAATTTGAACTGAAGAAGGGACAAGTAGCTATTATCGATGTTGATGTCGATCCACAAGCATCACCAGAATTAGATTCTCAGTTACGAATAATCAATGCTGCTGGTAAAGAAATACTATCAAGTGACAATAATGCTGCTATTGATGAAACATTAGGAAAAGATTCTTATCTAGAATTTACCGCTCCTGCTAACGGTGAGTATTATGTGGGTGTAAGTGGAAAAATAGAAGGTTACGATCCTGTAACTGGAAATATACAAACCAGTTACTCCAACTCGGGTAATTATGACCTCTCAATAAACGTCTTCAATGGAATTAAAGGTACAAATAATTCGGACAATCTTAAAGGAGCTAATCAAGATGATTATATTACAGGGTCGAAAGGAAATGATACTCTTGTAGGCGGAAACGGGAATGATTTTCTTACTGGTGGAGACGGAAACGATCTGCTTCAAGGAAATAATGGCAGTGATACTCTCACAGGAGGAGCAGGGAATGATAAACTTGAGGGAGGAAAAGGAGATGATTTCCTCAAAGGTGGCAACGGTAGCGATCGCTTGACTGGTGGTGACGGTGCTGACCAGTTTATTTTAAGTTTAACTCAGACTGGAGAAACTATTACAGATTTTAAAATAGACCAAGATATATTGAGAGTAACAGGTGTTGCAAGTTTTGACGATCTTGATATTACCCAAGTTTCTGGCAATGCTGTTATTAAAGTTGAGAATACGACTTTAGCTACAGTAGAAAAGGTCGATATTGATAACCTGACTGAAGATGTTTTTCTTTTTTGATTTTTAAAAGATAGTTTTTTGGCAGTTTAGTAGAGCAATAAAGAAAGCGAAATTTTTGCTCACTTTAGCTAAATCTAACTAGTTGAAGTGGAAGCAAAATTGAACCTCGATCTGTTTCACGCTCTACTATTTTTGGTCAATTTTACCTTCCTTAACCCTTTCTTAGGATCGCTTTGCTACTCTAGCATGATGCTGACGCTCAAAAAAACTAGCTACTATTTGTCTAGAAACTCAATTTTTACCTCATACTGCTAGAGACTTGCCAAAACAGTCATGACTACTACTAAAGATACGACCAAAGCAATCGATCTTAATGACCCTAAATACTATTTCAATCGCGAACTAAGTTGGGTAGAATTCAATCGTCGAGTCTTGCATGAAGCTATAGATTCTAGAACGCCTTTATTAGAAAGACTCAAGTTTATGGCGATTTTTAGCTCTAACCTGGATGAGTTTTTTATGGTCAGAGTAGCAGCTTTAAAACAGCAAGTAGAAGCAGGAGTAAGGAAACTAACACCAGATGGTCGCACACCAAGTCAACAATTGCAAGATTTGAGCGATCGCTTGAAACCTTTAGTTCAGCAACAGCATCAACATTTTGAAAAGGTTTTGAAACAAGAGTTGGGAAAACAAGGTATTTATTTCCTTGATTATCTCGATCTCAACCAAGAACAAAGAACTTATCTCAATCGCTTATTTGAAGAAAATATTTTTCCTGTACTCACTCCATTAGCGGTTGATCCTTCTCATCCCTTTCCGTATATTTCTAACCTTAGTCTTAATTTAGCAGTAGTAGTTAAAGACCCAGAAACGAAAGAAGAATTATTTGCCAGAATTAAAGTTCCTAAAGTATTACCTCGATTTGTGGCTTTACCAGAAGAGTTGCGACAGCGCCAAAAAGGCAAGCCTTCTCATTGGACTGGTGTTCCTTTGGAACAGATTATTACTCACAATCTAGAATATCTTTTTCCTGGGATGAACATTCAGGAATGTTATGCCTTTCGAGTGACTCGCAATGCAGATATTGCCGTAGAAGAAGATGAAGCTGATGATTTATTGCTGGCAATTGAACAAGAATTACATAAACGTCGCATTGGTGGTTCGGCGGTAAGAGTAGAATTGCAAGCTTCAACTCCAGAAAATGTTCGTTCAACTATTATCGAAGAATTAGATTTAAGTGAACAGGATGTCTATGATGTCGATGGTTTATTGGGACTTGGAGATTTGATGTCCTTGATGTCTTTACCCTTACCAGAATTGAAAGATACGCCTTGGCATTCGGTTTTACCGCCACGATTACACCGATTACAAGAATTAGATTATCTAAATAATAATGAAGATGGGGAAGATTTTTTTAGTTTGATTCGAGAAAGTGATTTATTAGTACATCATCCTTATCATTCCTTTAGCGGTACAGTACAACGTTTTATCACCCAAGCAGCCCACGATCCCAATGTCTTGGCAATTAAAATGACTCTGTATCGTACTTCGGGAGATTCCCCAATTGTTAAAGCTTTGATTGCTGCTGCGGAAAATGGTAAACAAGTAGCTGTATTGGTGGAATTAAAAGCCCGTTTTGATGAAGAAAATAATATCCTCTGGGCCAAGAAATTAGAAAATGCTGGTGTTCATGTAGTTTATGGTTTAGTCGGCTTAAAAACCCATACCAAAGTAGTGTTGGTTGTCCGCCAAGAACAAAACAAAATACGTCGTTATGTCCATATTGGAACGGGTAACTATAATCCTAAAACAGCCAGAATTTATACAGATTTGGGTTTATTAAGCTGTAGAGATGATTTAGGAGCAGATTTAACTGATTTGTTTAATTTTCTTACTGGTTACTCTCGCCAAAAATCCTACCGCAAATTATTAGTTGCACCAGTTAATTTACGCGATCGCATGATTGCTATGATCCACCGCGAAATAGAACATTGTCAAAAAGGTGGTACAGGTAGAATTGTTGCCAAAATGAATGCTTTAGTAGACCCACCTGTGATTAAAGCTCTCTACCAAGCTTCTCAAGCAGGAGTTCAAATAGATCTAATTATTAGAGGTATTTGTTGTCTGCGTCCTGGAGTTGAAAAACTTAGCGAAAATATTCGGATTATTAGTATTATTGGTCGTTTTTTAGAGCATTCTCGGATTTTCTACTTTCACAATGGTGGACAAGAAGAAGTTTATATTGGTAGTGCGGATTGGATGACTCGAAATCTTAGTCGCAGGGTTGAAGCTGTAACACCGATTGAAGAGCCTGAAATTGTTCAAGATTTACAAGAAATTCTGGGAATTATGTTGGCTGATTCTCGTCAAGCTTGGGAATTACAGCCTGATGGCAGTTATATTCAAAGACAACCTGCTGAAGGTAGTCAAGCTCAAAGTACTCATGAGATTTTGATGGAGATGGCACAGCAATCTATTAGAACAATTTAAATTAATTATTCTGCCAAGGTTTGTAACCAATTGTCTAAGATTTTGATTAATTTGTCTAAGTCAATTGGTTTACTTAAATAATCATCCATTCCTGCATCTAAACATTTTTGGCGATCGCCCTTCATCACATGAGCAGTTAAGCCGATAATGATGGTATGGCGTTGAGATTTTTCTCGTTGTCGAATTACTCGGGTAGCTTCATAACCGTCCATTTCTGGCATTTGGCAATCCATTAAAATAACATCGTATTGTTGTTCTTCTAAAAGAGCGATCGCTTCTTGCCCATTACTCACCCAATCTGGTTGATAACCAATAGCTTGCAGCATAATCATTAATAATTCACGATTATCTGGATAGTCTTCTACTATAAGCAAGCGAACAGATTGAGAAGATTTGGTCATCATTTTTGCAATGGTTAAGGTTAATTAATTATGGATTTAATTAATTTGTTAGGCGGTTTTGATTATTTTAAAGTAAGACTAAAATAGCTTTTATTAATATGACCAATATATTTTAAAACAAAATTGATTTTCTGCTTACTTATTTTTTCTACACAAACATTTGGACACTTTGAAGAAAAAATCTATAAAAAGATAGATGTATATTTTCAGAATCTTACTAAATATTATTTAACCAAATAATTAAATAGCGTTATTTTTTGAATCAATTATGTATGTCAAATTTTAAAGTAATTTTTATAAATTGTTTGTCGAAAAAAATAATTTGATTTCAATTAAAAAAAAAATTAATCCAAGTCAAATTTTATGATTGACTCAGATTAATTCTTAGCAACTATTAGATTGCTTTCTCCGAAAAGGATAAATTGATCACATAATTACATAAAGCCAAGCCAGTGAATAAAACTTTGTCCTGTACTCAACTCAATAATTAATGCTAGTAAAAAACCAATCATGGCTAATCTACCATTCCAAATTTCGGCACTAGGATTAGAACCAAATTGAAACTTAGTAGCAAATTCACCATATTTGCGTTGTGCTTGGTCAGCATAATAGTTGTTTGTCTCTTGATTTTCCATAATTCCTAATTTTTCCCAAAACTTCAGTTAACAATTTGTTACTTACATATTTAAGTTAATAAAAATTTATGAACTTGTTTTCTATCTTTGGTTATAGATTAAAATTTTTTTAGGTATTATTTGATACTTTTTTGACAGCAATTGACTAAATTAGTCAAATGTTTTAGAAAATTTGGTTTTTTAATCTAAGTTGACCGAAAAGAATACTAAATATCAATTTAGGAATGTTATTTATTTAACAAAAAAAAATAAGTATTCAATGATAATTTAATGAGATGTGTAGTTTTTATCAACGCTATCTTTCTATTACTAGTAAAGATAGAAAAAATGACTATTTTCTTAGGTGTCAAAGCTACTAGTTTGAACGCCGATAATTTTGTTAAAATATGGAAGTATTAGGGTAGCAAGGAAAGCATTGCCACCTTTTTTTATAAATAATCTTAATTTATTTTTGATTGGGTGCGTTTTTGCCCAGATAAATTTGTTTAGAAAATTTAGGTACAATAATCCAATTGAGAAGTTGAAGACGAACTTTAAGATTAGAGATAGTTACACCCAGTTCATCTTTCATTGCCTCTAAATGTCTTCAATTAGTTAAATCCCTTCCTCTTGCAGATTCTATTAGCTTATACTTTGGCATCAATAAGCAACTAGCAAAATACTGAGCCTGCCATTCTCTTTCTTTTAAAGATTGAGAACTACGGCATAAAAAAGGTTGAATTTCTGTGTCGTTTCTATCTATATATTTTTCGACTACTTGTTGATTGATATGTAATACCCAGTGTCCAAGTTCGTGAGCAATTGTAGATTGTCCAAATCCACCTTTTAAGCCAGAAATATTTGAATTAATCACAATTTCTTTTTGAGTAGGGAAAATCATTGCTGCGATTTCTCCTTGCTCATCAGCAGAAATACTATCCCATACAATCCCTAAAAAAACTTTTTTAGCAAACTCAGGAGAACGAGCAGGAAATATGTTTCTTAATTAATAGCGATCGCGTTACTGCTCTTTCGGTGTCGCACTATTCGGCATTTAAGCTTTTGAGGATTTTTTTAGCTAAAGCTTCTTTAATCTCTGGATGTCTCGGTATAGCTTCAACAACTCCAATTTAAGGGTTAATCCAAAGGGAATGAGAAGCACCTTCTCGTTTAAGATAACAACCAGCCTTATGCAACTTTTTTTCTAATTCTTTACGTTTCATGGAATTGAGATGGTTTCCTCAATTGCTTCTTTGGGTAGCCCCTTCTAATATCTGCCAAACATCTTCAAGAATGAGTTGAATGGCACTTTTCAAACTTTCTTTAGCTTCCTCGATAGTTTCACCTTGACCATTTGCACCAGGAATTTCTGGACAAATAGCCCAGTATCCACCTTCTGTTGCTGTCTCAATGATTGCGGTCAACTCTGCTTTCATATAAATTTTCTGAGATGTTCACCTTATTATTAACTATGATAGGATTTCTGAATTTAAGTTTAATTCGCGAGGGGTTCGCTCATCAAGTGCGATCGCTTTTATCTTTACATTCTAATTTTATATTTTATACGGGGATACACTAAACGAAGCCTCACTGCACAGTACCAGTCTAAATTCTTCAATTTAGTAGATTCACGGATGAGTAAATTTGCCGAGATGAATAGAATAGACGAGTTAACACTTAATTAATTTCATCGATCAAAGTGACTAACTAAAACTAAAGAAAAAAAATTGCACTTCCTATCCCATTAATCACACAGGTAAAAAAAAACCATGAAAAAGATAACCTATCAAGCTACATTAGGTGAATTAGCTCTTTTAGTTACAACTACCGACTATAGCAATCCTGAACTCGCTGAAAATATGCTTCAGTTTGGAGTTAGCGCTCCGATAGTCTTAATTTCCAACGGTGCAAAAAGCAAATTTGGAATGAAAAAAATTACTGTTAAAGATGGAACAAAAAGACTTAATTTGGCTGCTAAAAATCCAGAAATCGCCAAATTAGTTGCACAAGTTATTCTTATGGACGATTCCGTAGAATATGTTCCAGAAATTATTAAGGTTAGTCCATCTGTTAATAAGATCGATGAATATAAATATCATGATATTTATAGTTGGAAAAACGAAAAAAGAAATATTTCTGAGCATTGTACAGCAGAAAATTTGGGTAAAAAATATGGAATCAGAGTTCAATATCTCTATCCTGTAATCAAAGGCAAAATGAAATCTGCTAGAGGTTGGAGCTTAGTCGAGGTTTAACTTTTGACACATTCGCTTTACGAGGGTGCAAGCTTTTGACTTTTAATTTTTAACTTAACCAAGATAAAGTCTATTGTTCAGGTTGTAGTTCTTGAATAACACGACCAGAAGTAACAAATGAGATGCCTTGTTGCGATCGCGTAGCAATCATTAATGCTTCGATGACAGGTTCTGTAACTTGCTGATCTGCAATCCATTCTACAATAAAATTTGCTCCTGAACCTCCAGTTTCATCTTGCTCGGGAATAAAAAAATCTGTGCTTGCTAATGGGGCAAGTTGAAGATTACCTTGGGTATATTCTTTGACAAGTTTTCCTCCCGAATTGTAATAGCGAACAGAGCGAATGATAATCGGATGATTCAAGCTAGTATTCTGAATACTCAAGGTTATGGCTAAAAAATATTTTTGTCCATTTCCATGGTAAGCATGAGAGTAAACAGGTACATAAATAATTTGTCCCTGACTAATTTTAATTGTATTAGAAGTAACGGATACACCTTCTTCATTTTCTTGAATGCGCGTTAAAGTATTAGTCTCAGAAGATGAATTATTAGGATTAGATGAAATATTTTTTTGAGCGTTACAGGCAGCCAAGAATAGTACGCTTATTAAAACAATAATGACAACTTTCCACTTGCTCATGGCTTTAATACTCCTGTTTAGATCAACGCTTTCTCTCATTATTACTTTTAGCTAAGTCGAATAAACGAGAAGCAGAATTAGTCAAAAAAGGAGAACCTCGGTGGAAACCGGCTATTCCCCCTCTCGCTGCTTTACCTAATCCTGAACAAACTGTCTTAGGAACTCTTAAAGGCACAGAATTTGATAGGGTTGCTGCCGAAGCTGCACCGACAAGGGAACATAGCAGTAACTTTGATCTTAAAAATCTTTCTAAAGGATCGCGGATTTATTTTCCTGCCGTCGAAGGCTACGGTGTACACACAAGTCAAAGTAAACTATCAGTCAGTTAATTGTATGTGAAATTTGTTGCCTGATATAGGCAAACAGAAACTCCCCAGGTAGGATTTGAACCTACGACCAATCGGTTAACAGCCGACCGCTCTGCCACTGAGCTACTGAGGAACGCTCGTAACAGTTAATAACTTTAGCGTAAAAAAAAATGTTTGACAAGAGTTTTTCCTAAATTTTTTTCCAACTAAATCTAGCGATTAACTATCCAGAAGAGATATCTTAGAAATGATAAGTATTTTTAAAATTTCCTAATGCTAGCGGATCACCATAAAACGGTCTATTTATCTTTTATTTCGACGGATTTGCCTCTTTGGAATATTATTGAAGCTAACGCTTCACTTTATCAAAAAGATCGCGATCGCTTTCATTTATTATTAAATCAAAAGACTCTTTCTCCTTTACCTACTGTGCTAGCTAATTCGGAAAATCATTCCCATGATGAGTTTCATGAGGGATTACTTTGGTTAGAAATTTCACCTTATCGAGTAATTTTAACTATGCAAAGTAAAGGTAAATTAAGCTATCGTCATTTTTGGGAACGAGGAATATATGGGATTAGTCGTTATTGGTTAAATAATTTAAATAACGATTCTCCCGAAAATAACGGTTCTTTACGCTTACGAAATTTTACTCGTTATCTTAAACTAGAAGGAACTCCCTCACCAACAAGTTTGCAAGTAGAATATGAATTGTGGTCAAGCCGATTGCAACTTGGGTCTTATGTTTTGCATTTGGATATCGATCATTAAAAAAATGCCGAATAATTATCAGTTTTAACTTATCAAAGAGAATAAATCCCTTCAATTAAACCCTGACAAACCTTCGTTAAAAAATCTAAATCCAAAGTTTTGATCGTATCACTAGGTTGATGATAATGAGGATTGCGTAAAAAAGCTGTATCTGTCATCATCATGGCAGCATACCCTCGATCCCAAAAAGGACTATGATCGCTTAATCTAGTCTGACTGACCAACTTACCTTGATTGAAAACTGGTAACCACTCACAAGGAGTATGTTTACGTATCCGACTGCTTAAACGCATCAGATCAGGAATAGTGCTTAAATTACCAACTAAAGTAATAAAATCACCTGTTGAAGGGTAAAAATATTTTAATCCTGGAGGGTAACTTTGAGAACCTTTATTGCGATCGCAGTAGCCCAACATTTCTAACGATAACATCAATCGCAAGGGTTGATTTGCCTCCTTAAGAGTTTTGGCGTAAGCAGTACTACCTAGTAAACCGTACTCTTCTAAATCAAAAGCTACCAATCGAAGCGGATATTTAGCAGGTTTGGTGGCAAAAACAGAGGCTAATTCTAATAAAACAGCGACTCCTGTTGCATTATCATCTGCTCCTGGTGTTCCTGGTACAGCGTCATAATGGGCTCCAATTAAAATAGGTGGTAAGTTAGATTGGTTAGTTGAATCAAGATTAAGAATTAAATTTTCATAGCTTTTTGCTCCGACTAGAAATTCATGAATTTCAACTTCTCCCCATTGAGATAGTTGTTGACGAATATATTGTTTAACAAAAAAATGACCCCCTGAAGCAACATAGGGATCTCTTTCTCTAACAATTTCTAATAAATGATTATAAAGACGTTGTTTTAAATCCATAGATTACATCAAATTAGCTTCAATTACATATATCCAGCTAATATATATCGCTGTTATCTAGACTTGATCTTGATATTTACTTAAATAATTAACATTTTAAATTCCTGACCTTTGTACTCTGAAAGGAAAGATATTAAGAAATCGTTTCTACTGATGTACAGGAAAACAGTCGTTCGCGCCTAACGCTACAATTGATAAGCGCTCAAGGTTAGATTTACTAATCAAAACTATTTCAAACAAGACTTACTTGAGCAAAATTAATATTTGTTAATCATATTTTTGAAGGGGGTTCAATAGTTGCGGGAGATAAAGCAACAGCTTTAGCTTGCAAAATCTGAAAAACTTTTGCTTGATTATCTGGAGTAATTACCGATTTGACTAACTCACCATCATCAATTACGAGCGCTTTATTCTTGAACAAACGCTTAGGATCGAAAGAAGACCAATAAACTTTTGGAGCATTGTTTCTTTCGTTTACATTAGTCAAACTACCCCAAATTTGAGAAAGTCCAGACCAAATAGTTAATTTTTGCTCACTAATACTATTAATCTGACTATAAAGAATTACTTTATCTCCTCCTAAAGGAGCATAATAATCTTTAATAGTAATGGCTTCCTCATCACAAATAATTTGTCGATCCTCATATAAAATAGTCATAAGAAACCAAAAGAATTTTTTACTATTTCAATCATCAAATAATTTTCCTTTTGTTACCAGTATCGTTAGTTAGATTTTTGGTCAATCATTTTTTTTAGGAATTAATTTGACAATAAGGACAAAAATGAGCAGAACGACCATTTAATTTAATTTTTTCAATCTTGTTGCCACAAATACGGCAGGAATAACCACCTCTTCCATAAACCCAGGCAGCATCACCATAATTACCACTAACTCCCAACAAATTTAAAAAATCACTAAAAGTAGTTCCACCTTTAGCTATTGCTGCTTGTAAAACTTCGATAATTGCAACATAAAGCTTTTTAATTTCTGTGTCGGTCAATTCAGTTGCGATCGCAGTTGGTCGAATCCTACTTTTAAACAAAGCTTCATCTGCATAAATATTACCAATTCCTGCTACTAATTCTTGGTCTAACAGCAAAGTTTTAATATTACGACGACTCTTACGTAATTTTTGACTAAAATAAGCTAATGAAAACTCTTCTGCAAAAGGTTCTGGTCCTAATTTTTGTAAACCTGTGATAATTTCTGCTGGTTGTAAACCAGGTGGTACATACCAAACTTTTCCAAAAGTGCGCGTATCAACAAACCTTAATTCTTGATGGTTAGCAAAAAACAGTCGAATACGAGTGTGTTTCTGTAAGAGTTCTGATTGTTTCACCCACAACAATTGACCAGTCATACGAAGATGCACTCCTAACCAACCTGCTGGTTGTGCAGAAGCAGATTGAAGTTGAGCTAATAAGTATTTACCTCGTCTTTCCCAACTGGCAATTTTTTGATCAACTATTCCTTGTAAAAATTCTGCTTCAGAAAGAGGGTAGGCAAGAGTTCTTGATAATAAAACCTCCCCACCCTCAATTGTTTGTTTGACGGTCAACTGATGAAGACCTTGACGTACCGTTTCTACTTCTGGTAGTTCTGGCAAGCTAAAAACTATCCTTTGATTAAATACAATTAAAAATAGCCTATCAGTCTTACCTAAATTTTAAGAAGGATTTATTTAACTTTGTCTCGTTCGCCTTTGGCAAAGTTATTATTTTTCACACCACACTACCAAAATTCTGATACCAAAAGAAATCATTACGAAGAACTTTAACTTTACCTCTGCGTTTAATTGCCATATATCTTGTTTTGTTTTAAACATCAAAATATGAGCGGATCGTCATCGTCTTTTCGCTCCAGATTTTAAGTTTTATGGCGAATTTTGCCATTTTACACTAACAAAATGGGCTGGACGACCCAATTGGTCAGTAGTTTGAGCAATTTCCTTAATTTTAAGATTAAACGGAATTGACGTAGTTAAATACTTTTGTACTGACATACCAATTTCAGGTGCTATCCAGGCAGCGGTAGTAGTTGCAATTCCTAATCCAACTAGTTGTCCAATCGGTTCTCGTGGTAACAATAGATAAGTTGTAAAGATCATGCCTGTAGTGAGCAACATAGCTACTGAAACATTAGTACCACATCGAGGGTGAACAGCTAAGTCCCATTCTCCTTTGAGTAGACGATTCAAAGCAATCCCAACTGCCCTTTTAAGATTCAAAGGATGAATATTACCATAAAGATAAAAACCTTTTTCAGTTGATAGTCCGCCAATTTGTTCATTATCTCTCAAATCGCGGAGATCGCGCTGAGGAGAAAAACTTCGTTCTAAATCACTTAAAACCCATACAGTAGCGTGTTCAAGAGCGTGTACTTGACGAATTAACAAAAATTCTTTTAAACCAGGGATAAAACCCAATTGTTGCAATAATTCACTATCCTGAGCAGGATGAGGAGAAAAAAAATCAAAATTCCAGAAATTGCCACTGTGGGCAGAAGCTGCATTGGTCATAGTTGTATAATCTTTGGATCGCAAACTATCCCGCTTGGGAACACTACTTAAGGTTGTGATTGTGGTTTAGTGTCTTACAGTTTTGATCTTATTGTAATCTTATGGATTAGCTGCTATCTCCAGATTTTGTAATTATCTTAAGTTTACTAATTAGTAATAAAAATTTTACGGAAGTAAATAATTAAACCCACTACGACTTGACTTTTTTCGGAAAAGATCTGCTTTTACTGCCAAAAATGGACTAAGATATCTGGGATATGCAATGAGAATTTCTCAAAGCAAGGTTATTAAACGTGGTATAGCCAGATTGGCATGGTTTTTTGGAAAAAATTGTTTAACAACACTGAAACCACTGCTAATTCAACAACTAGCAGTTTCGAGGGTGAAGTGCTAAGTTCATCAGATATGGATGTTTCTCAATCTCGAATTGTCTTTAGTACAGAAAGAGATCTAGACCTCTACGAATTAGAGGAACTTTGCGATCGCGTGGGCTGGGCTCGCCGTCCTTTGCGTAAAGTGAAAAAAGCTATCCAACATAGCTTTTTAGTCGTGTCAATGTGGGAAATTAAAGGCAAGAAAAAACGTTTAATCGGTTTTGCTCGTGCTACTTCAGATTGTGCTTTTAATGCAACAATTTGGGACGTAGTAGTCGACCCCGATTTTCAAAGTCAGGGTTTAGGCAAAGCAATGATGAAATATACGATTAAAAAACTTCGTAGCGCAGATATTAGCAATATTACTTTGTTTGCCGATCCTCAAGTAGTTAATTTTTATCGCCGATTAGGATTTATGGTCGATCCAGAAGGAATTAAAGGAATGTTTTGGTATCCTGATTAGTTCGATGGTTTTTTGAGATTGAGTCTAGTTTTATTTCCTCGATTGAGTTATACTAGATTAGCGGTCTACGGGATGTAGCGCAGCTTGGTAGCGCGCCTGCTTTGGGAGCAGGATGTCGCAGGTTCAAATCCTGTCATCCCGATTTAATCAAACCTGCTCACTGACTCCAAAGCAGCCTCTCACCAATCTTGCTAACTACTTAGAGATGAAGTCTGAGAAGTGTACAACACCCATTTTGCACCCAAACACTGAGATAAAACAATCCTCTTCATCAACTCTTTAAATATATGTCTAACCTGTAAAGCTGTGGGACCATACAACCATTGGGTAATTTTGTCAAATCCGACGGAGGTATCATCAGGGCAAACGCATATTAAAAAATTAAGGGATATTGAAAAGTGAACCTTAAAATAACTGTTCAAGATGAATTCTTCAATCAATTCATCAGCGTCACTACTGAAGCATTTTGAAAACCTAGAAGACCCCAGAACTGATTATTTAATTGAACATAAACTACTCGATATTATAGGTATGACAATTTGTGCCGTAATCTGTGGAGCAGAGACTTGGGTTGAGATCTATAGCTAATGGTAATGTTTGACGTGAATCAGAGGGTGGAGAAAAGGCAAAGTAGTTGAAAAACTGAGGTATTTTTTCATGTTTTAATTTACCTAAAATATTTGCTTCTTGTTCAAATAAATAAGTTACTTGTTGTAGTTGGGATTCTGTTAAGGTTTGAGCAGGACATAGTTGTTTGAGAACACGCTCGTTTTTTTCTCGAATACTTTGACCAGGTGTCTCCAAATCGTATACACGAAATGTTCTACCAAACCCACCCTGACCCAATAATTCAATGGGTACAAAGTGATTCTGCAAAACCAAATTCATTCCGCAAACGCTACACCTTTGTTCTGCTGGATTTTCTAACAATTGTTCTTCTTCTATTTCATTAATATGGAGCGATAATTCTCCAAACATGAGGGGACGAGTGCAGCAAACTGAAATTGTGGAAGAAGAATTTGGAACATTTGAATTGAGTATATTTGTAGTAACTGTCATCAGTAAGACCTACTTGTAATTTTTTCTTGTTGCTTATCTCTACTCAAAGCGAATATTGTGCAATTATTAAGAAATATTTTTAATGAAACAGAATTAACAGTAACTAAAGTGATTCTGGGAACAAATTGCTTATATTTCGCAGAATAATTGACCAAATTTTTATTTAAAAGGAAGAAAATCTTAAATAAGTACTGAATCGAAACTTAACAGTAATTAATGTTAATTAAAATGTAGTGAGATAAATAACTGACGATCGCTTGACCGAGCAGATTGTTGAGGTCGAGATTGAGAGGGATGAGGCGGTCAGAGAGCTAATTCAAATAACGGGCTTAATGTTGCATTAAATAGTTAAAGCGATCGCTGTAAAAGGTTGTTAATAAATTCAGACCGCCTTAAAAATTTTCTGATAAATCGTACTTTTGAGATTTCTTTTTTATATAGCTCTAAATCAAAAACGAAAGGACCAAAATCAGAATAATCCCAGTTTCTTCTATGGGGTTGTTCAAATCGATCCCAGATGACACGATTCTTTTCTACTCTAATTCTTGTAGCAAGTGGCCAGCACCCCGAACAACCGCAAGTACAAATAAGTAACTCAGTTTTATCGTATTCTTCTCCATATTCTGGATGGCGACCTAGAAAAAAGTCTTCAGTGTATCGTGTATCAGGGCAAATATATTTTCCTGCCGAATCACCAGCAAATGGCAATTCAAACTCCTCGACCATCTCGATAAAGGAGCGTCCATCAACGTATAAACCGATATCGTAATCACCTAGATCGTTTTGGCTTTCATTTTCATCAATTATAGGTTGGCATCGAATTTCAAAGTGGTTCATTTAACTTTAGCCTTTTATTTTGTTTGAACTATAAAAATAAAGATTAGCGATCGCTTTTGACTTTGATAATGGTGGAAGAGGAAATAATATTGTTTTCAGATAAGTTAGTTGATTATTACTTAAATCTAAAATTCTGGAATCTTGTTTTAATGCTTCATCAATAATTGCTTCTATTTTACTGTTATACATTTTTAATTAAATCCTTTGTTTTAGTTAGTTAGTTGTGTCTTAAATCTAAAAAATTTAAATTAATTAAATGAACAATACTTTCTGGTATTTCAGTTAGAAGCATATAACTTAAATCTAGAACTTATAGATTAGTTAGTTGACTAATACTATCTGGTAAATAAGTTATTAATAGATTATTTGCTAAACATAAGTGAGTTAAATTTGATAATTGTCCGATGCTATCTGGGAGATAAGTTATTGGATTATTACTAAAATCTAAAATTCTAAAATCTTGTTTTAATGATTCATCAATAATTGCTTCTATTTCACTGTTATACATCTTTAGTTAATTCCTACAATAATTAAATCAATATCTGCAATATTCAAAACTAAAATTGTTAACAAGGCGAATATTTTTATAAGTAGCTGTCTGCTCGTCTTTCTTGCTTAATTTTAAATATTTTTAAAGATAAACAAAAGTTTTTGTTAATAAAAAAGTCGTCAATCTGAATTAAAATATAGAGTAACCAAACTAGATTAACTATCGCGTCTTTGTCTGCGATCGCTTAAGACGTTATGCAATGCCTCAATTAAACCATCGGGTAAATTACTTTCCAGATTCTCTAGTAATTGTTTACCCATATCTTCAATACAGCATATTTTAAGCCTAATTTATCTAAAAAACGATTAATTTGTTTGAATTTGGTAGCCATAGTAACCTCTACTTGTTTCCTTTTTGCTTTATAAAAATAAGAATAAACAAAGACAAAAGTAAAAACACTAGGTTTTTGTGCAAACTTATTCGTTGATTTTGACAAGGAATCTGGCAGAAAAATGCATGTATGATGAACGATCTGGTAAGAAGCAACAACTGCAACGATGCTTAGTTGAAAAATTAGATACTTTTGGAGACATATAATATCTGGAGCAAAAATCTGGAATTTATTGTCAAGTGCGATCTCGCTCCGCACCCTTTTGAATTAAAATGGCTGATAGTTTAAAGAAAAATGTAAGCCATCTTCCTGTAACGATTTTTGACTACGCTCGACAGCTATTAAGGGAATTCCGTAATCAATCTGTAATCTAAAATTATTAGTAATCGACCAGTTGATGCCAAGCCCAAAACTAGCTAGAGTAGAATGATTGGGGTTTGGTTCGCGATTATTCCAACCAGTACCAGCCTCCACAAAAGGTATTAGCTGAATTGAAGAATTTGATGTTAAAGGAAAGCGAAGTTCGACAGAACCAGAAACACCATTATCCGTGACTAATTGATTTTCTGGGTAGCCTCTAACCGTATTAATCCCACCAAGACTAAATTTTTCAATAGAAAGTAAAGAATCTGGAGTCAATTGACCGTTAATTCTAGTAACTAGTAAAGTACCTGACGATAATTGCCGTACCCATTGAAATTGTCCCAACCATGCAAAAAATTGACCGTCAGTACCAGTATTATTGACCGTAGCATCAAAGGCATCGATGCCAAAACTAAATTGAGAACGTGCAGCTAACACGCTATTAGTCTTGCGATCTAGCCAATCTTGGGAAAAGCGTATTGCGGTTACGTTGGATTTACCATCTTCTGCTCCTTCAGAAAAAGAAAAAGGTTCGCCGAGTAAAAAGCTCTTACTACGACGTAAATCTAATCCGAGAGCGATCGCAAATTCAGTGTTGGGAGTTTTGTAAAAAGGTTGACGGAAACTGAGGGAAAAACTCCTGGTTCTACTTTTGATGTTTAAATCTCGAAATCGATCTTCAATAATCCGACTATCGCTATTATCGTAGCCGAAACTGAGAGTACCATTATGGGAATTGAGGGGAATGGAATAATTAAAGTTGTAAATGTCGAGTCCTTCGGTAATACCGTATTCCCCACTCAAGCGATCGCCAAAACCAAGTAAGTTATTTTGAGATGCAAATATGCTAAATTGTGCCGAACCAACGCTGCTAGGACGGTAATTATCTCCACCTATTCCAGCTTGAAAAGTAGGAGATTCTTGTAGATCGAGGATTAAAATATTTCGTCCTGGTGTCTTACCTGCGGTTAATTCTGCGCTCAGGCGTTCGATTAAAGGGTCTAAAAGCAGTAATTTTAATCCATTTTCTAATTGATAGCGATTGAGGGGAGTTTTAGTAGCAAGTTGAAGGCGATTTCTGATATAGTCTTGCCGTAAACGTTTTAATCCCTTGATTTCGATTTTTTCTAGTTTTCCTTCTATTACTTGTATCTGGATAATGCCACTATTGAGATAAGAATTGTTGAGTAAAAATGCTCCCGAAGTGACATAACCTTGATTAAGATACAGTTGAGTAATTTTAGAGCGAAGACAAATTAAATCTTCAAAGGTTACTCGTCGATTTTCTAATTTTTGAACTTCTCGCTCGATCTGAGATTGTAAGACGGTATTACCCAAGACTTCAATTTTTTTAACCAAGATGCGAGAGCGATCGCTTCGCTGCTCGCTGGGAGCGAGATCGCCTGTTGTTGAGGAAACACATTGAGAAGGTTGTGATGCATTGGGAATTTGAAAATTTGGGGTTGGTGAAGAATCAGGAGAGGGAGGAGTCAGACGGGGAGATCGCTTGGGGATAGTTTGTTCGATAATGTTGGGAGTATTGGGGGGAATTTTTTCTGGAGGGGACTGTGCTTTGGTAGTGGAAGCTATAGTAAATACAGTAGCAAGACTAGAACCTGAAACTGTCATCCACTTTATCAAACATTTTGCATCACTCATCAGTCGTCGCGGTCTAGTTGAATCAAAATATAGATACGTAACTTTTTAAATCCGTACCAAAGCCAAAGAACAAAAAAGACTAAGAAACATCTTACAGTGAAACAGATTGGATCGATCTAGTTTCTGTTTCAAAGTGCATCGGATTTTGGCTGAACTTAACGGAGTAATTTATTGAATAATTACAACGAGATTATGGAGAACATTCTCGACTCAAGATCGTTTCACCATTTTCTAATTGGTATAATCCAGTAGGTTCGACAATCGGATCGCCTGGTTGCCAAGAGCGATCGTTGGTTTCTATCCCGCGGACTTCTCCTGTAGGAAAGTTAGAATTGCCCGCATCTTCTGGAGTGGCAGGTAAACCACCAGTTCCCGTAATGATAAATTTACCTTCCTGTTTTCTGCTGGGAACTACGCAACTATTGGCAATAAGATTTTCAGTATTAAGAGAATTATCTGGTAAATCGGCTAGACTGTTTTCAATAAAACTGACATCGGGAATAGTAACAACTCCAGATACTGCACCCGTAGCATTGAGATCGGCGCGATCGTTGTTATTAAAGAAGTTATTGGCTGAATTAGGTTTAATTTTAGAAGAATTTGAATTAAAACTCGAACCAAAATAAGCGGGAGTATCTAAAATAATATTTCCTCCTCTTCCTCCTTCGGCAAAAGAAAAGATATCGCTGTCATCAAAGGCGATAACTGCATCGGCAGTTATATTTATATTCCCACCGTTGGCATTACTGCTAGCTTGAGTGGAAATATCGCTGTTGCGGAGGATTAGATTATTGCTAATTTGAAGGTTAATGTTACCGCCAGATAGGGAAGTTGAAATATCTGTTGAAGGTATATTTAATGCTTCAATCTTGGAATTATTATCCAAATTTATAGAATTAGCATTTACAGTTATGTTTCCTGCATAACCTAATCCTAAAGAACGACTAGTTAATATTGCCTTATCAGTTAAAAATAATGAATCTGTAGTAATGTTGATATTTCCAGCAATACCAATACTTTCTACATCTGTAAAAATACCACTAGGTTTGTTGTTTGGGCTATTACCAGACAAGTCAATATTTTTCTTAGCATAAAGTGTAATATCACCACCAGTACCTAAAATTCCACTTTGGATAAAATCATCAAAAGTTTGTTTAACTCCAGATTGTAACTGTGCGCCGTTGGTTAAAAATATTGAGTCTGCCGTAATATTTACATCTCCAGCATCACCAATACCTCCAGCGTTTACGTTACTAAAAACATAACTATTGTCGAAAGATACAACACCATTTTGCGATTGAACTGTTAAATTTCCAGCATTTCCTCGACGTTCGGTAAAAGTGTTTATTTGAGAATCATTTACAAAAGAGATGTTATTAACAGCATCAATTGAAATTTCTCCAGCATTAATTTCAGTTTTGGGAGTGGTAGTAACACTGGCATTAGAAACTGTTAAAAGAGAATTATTAAAAACTATCTCTTGAGGAGATAAGGTTTCTCCAGATATATCTGATTTACCAATTAAGATTCGACCTAATTTACCACGACTAAAAATTGAGGTATCTAAAATTTCTATTTTTTCTCTGGCATTAAGCCTGACATCTCCCGAAAATCCAATGTCAGAATTAGTAGTACTTATTTGAGATTGATTAATAGTAATTGTTCCAATTAGGTTATCTTCTGCAACTTTAAATGTAATTTTACTAAAATTAAATCCATCTTGATCGTTAATATCAGTAGTTTTTGTAGTTTCTGTTCTACTTTCTATTTCACTGCCAATAACGTTAATATTATTGCGAGCATTAATTGTAATGCTACCTGCTAAATCATCTGCATTAGAATTAGTAGTACTGAGTCGATTAGAAAATTCAGGATTATCTTCTGTTCCCGTTCTTGTTCCTTCAAGTTTGACTTGAGATGGTGTTATTGAGTCACCGATAAAAATACGACCGAAATTACCTTCTGCTGAGATTCTACTATTTTTAATAGAGATTTCATTGGGAGCATTTAACTTAATATCTCCTGAATATCCAGTGCCAGTATTTTCGGTAGTTATAGAAGAGTTATCGATACCAATTGAACCTTGTGTAGATGTAATTTGAATTTTACCAAAGCGTTCGGGATCTTGAATATAATTTTCGCTGTCATTAAAAATGAAACTATCTTTAATATTGATAGAATCATTTGAAGAGTTGAGAAAAATACGTCCAAAAAAACCATCACTTAAAATTACGCTATCGTTGGTAATTGTTAATTTATTTTTGGCATTTAAATTAATATCTCCTGCAAATCCAGTTCCAGCATTTTTACTATTAAGCGAAGCATCATTTAGAAAAATCGAACCTTGAGAAGTAATTTCAATATTGCCACCATTACCAACAACATCTTTTTCGATATCCGTAAAAATACCACTCGTTCCGCGATCGCTACTAGAGATAGTTACATTATCTCCACCATTAAGTGTCACATTACTACCATTGCCTTGGTTACTTTCAAATACACCTGATTGAATTTGCGCTCCATTAGTCAAAGATATAAACTTAGCAGCAATGGTAATGTCACCCGCATCTCCTTCTGCTTGACTTACATTTTTACTTCCAACATTACTAAAAATGCCACCTGTATCTAAAAAAACGTTTTCAGTAGCATCAATAGTTATATTTCCTGCATTACCCTTACCAAAAGTGCTATTGGTTATTTCTCCACCGTTAGTTAAGAAAAAATTTGTGGCATTAATTTCAATATTTCCTCCATTTCCTTCAGCACCATTTCCTACAGTACTTCTAAGTCCACTTGGAAATTGATTATCATCATTAGATACACCATCGATCGCTACATTACCACGAGCATTGACAACTATATTTCCTGCATCCCCAACTCCTCCAGCAAGATTATTTTCTCGATCTGCTTGACGAACAATCGTTTGTATTTGCGCACTTGTATTTAGGTAGAGATTACCAGTATCAATTGTAATTTGACCACCCTTGCCTTCTGCTCCAGCATTTACATTACTGAAGATATCAGCATTGGACAATCGAACATTATTACTAACATCAATAGTTATATTTCCTGCATTACCCTTACCAAAAGTGCTGTTGGTTATTTCTCCACCGTTAGTTAAGGAAAAATTTGTGGCATTAATTTCAATATCTCCTGCGTTTCCTATTTCTACTCCAGCATCAAGAGTACTGGCATCTATTTCAACTGCACCTGTAGCATTAAGAATAATATCTCCCGATTGCCCTCCAGGTAAACCAGTCTCAAAAAATGTTCCTGTCTGTAGTTCGCTACTACCAGATATTTTTAAATTGCTAGCATTAACGGTAATGTTACCGCCCTCTGTACCACTAACATCAACAAAAGCTTCTTGAGTGAGAAATACATCTCCTCTAGCTACACCTTCGGGAAAAGTCAAACTACCATTATTATTAATACTAACTTTTCCTAGGGCTGCTAATCCTCCTAATTGGACATTTCCTGCTGGTGCTGTTATATTTCCTCCATTGAAACTGACATTACCACCAATCAAAGAAATATTATTTCCAGGTTGTATTTGTAAACCAATATTATTATTTGCTATAGAATTATTTGAGATCGCACCAGGAGCAATTTGATTGAATAAATAAGCAGAAGGATTAATAGTTAATAATCCAGGAGATTCTGGGTTATCTGCACTAAAATTACCCTGTTCCCCAAACTCTATACCATCGGCAGTAGTAGCAGCAAACGAACCCTGTACATCTAAAGAAGCACCTTCCCCAAAGATAATTCCATTGGGATTGATTAAAAACAAATTAGCAGCACCATCTACACCCAAAGTTCCCAAAATATTAGAAACATTATTACCCGTAACGCGAGAGAAGATATTAGTTACAGCATCTGGATTAGCAAAATATACTCCTCTACCTGCATCGACATTAAATTCTTGAAAAGAGTGAAAGAGATTTTGTCCTCGAATTGCACCACCATCTATTTTGTCACTCGTGGCATCTCTAGTATTAACTACCGAACTTTCATTACCCAAAGTATTATCTGGAACGATCTGGGAGAGAACGCGATCGCTGTTGAAGATTAAGATGCCACTAACTGCAATCCTACCTAACCAACTAAAAGCTATCCTGCCAGAAATTCTTTTCATGCCGTTTTCCAGACTTTTCTAAATTCTCTAGCTTAGAGAGCGATCGAGTCAAGTCTTTATCAAGATCGATAAAAGTGAATGCACTTTTGTGCAATTAAGTTGACAGAAACGGTTAGTGTTTTTAACTCGTTCTTTTTTTATTCTTCTAGTTATAGAGCAATTTATCAATTAAATATTAACTCTTTCAACCAAGACTCCTATGCTAAACAACACAAACAAACCCCATAAAAAATTCTGGCAAATTCGTTTATTTTTCGGAATAACAACGTTTTGTTTTTTAATGCCGTTAAACGTGCCTGCTTTTTCTTTTCCTGTAAAGAATGCTCAAAGCGAAACCCTTATTGCACAAATTCCTGTAGTACCAGTCTCTGTCTCCGTTACTTCTCAGGGATACGATCCATATTGTGGTGCCTATCGAGCAACGGTTCAAACGCCTAATAATACTTATTCTGTATGCTATTACAAAGAACAGTCTACTGAAGAAATGAGTGGCTCGTATACTTTGTATATGTACGACCAAGAAAATGGAACATGGCTCTACTTCACCAATGGCTATGATAAATGGTATACCGCGAATCAGCCAGTTATGATGTAGCTAAACAATAGAAAAATTATTTATGCAAAAAAAGAGTTACAAGCATAAATATTTTTCTTCATCCCCTGTTTTCATCTATAACACTACGTATTTAGGTTAGGACACGCAAATCTTGTCAGGGCGATTGGCCAATCGCCCCTACGATTTACAATAATGTCCTAATCTTTCTTTGTACTGCTATACTTAAAATTCCGTTATCAACGAATAAGCTTATTGATAACAGTCTTCCGAACCTAAGAGACTGTTTTCTTAACGCGATCGTTTATAAAAAACTTATTTTTTCTATCTTAAATATTACCCCTTGTAATCTGAAACGATATAAGCGATCTCGTTCAAGCCTTGACGTAGCCGAGATCGCATTTGAGGGATATAATTATCAATCGACCCAATTTTCAATTTTTAAACCAGGAATTTGTTGAAAATGACGTTTATTTCTAGTTACTAAAGTAGCTCGATTAGCTAAAATTATGCTGGCAATTAATAAATCTGCTCGTCCAATTTTACGATATTTAGAAACTGCGTTCAATCTCTCAAATTCTAATGATGCTGCTTGACTAATTGGTACGATTAATAACTGATTTAATAATTCTTCTGTACGAAATAATAACTCTTGAGCTTTAAGTAAATTTGCTCCAGCATCGGCTTTTAGTAAACGATCTATTCTTCCCCGCAAAATTTCAACTTTGGTAATAATCGTAATTCCTACATCTACATCTTCTACTGCTGCTAGTTGTCTGGCAACATTGGAATTTCCATGATAGAGATGGGTAAGAGTATCGGTATCTAGCAAATACATTACACATCAGCTAGATAATCGCCGATTTCCGAGCGTCCCCTTTCTCGATAAATACTTTCTCTCAATTGTGCCAGAGAATCATCATCGACAAAAGCACCAGCTTGATTAAGGAGAATCGAACGGCTATTTTGAGAACGTAACCAGTCATCAATTGCTGCTTTTAAAAATCTCCAGTTATCTTCAATTTTACGACCTGGAATATTACCCCTAGCTGCCTGATTTAAAACTGTTTCAATTGGTAAGCGTAAGTATTCTGAAGTTTCTTCTAAGGTAAGAACATCGGGAATGCTAATTTTGTCCATGATTTAGCAAGTTTACTATAACGATTTGATAGTAACAGAGAACTAGTTTTTCTTTCCATCATAAATGCGACGCTTCATTGTTTGAGAAAAGATGCGCTTGACTTTGCTCCTCACAATCGTGTCACCAAAATGTAGATAACTGTCAGACTACCCAACCAAGAAAAGCTATCTTACCAGAAATTCTCTTGATGTTGTTTTCCAAACTTTTCCTGAATTTTCCAGGTTGGAGAGCGATCGCGCATTGCTGCTGCTACGCAGTCGCGCCAATTGTCTTCACCAAGATCGATAAAAGCAAATGTACTTTTGTGCAATTAAGTTGGCAGAAACAGTTAGTGTTTTTAATCTGTTCTTTTTTTATTCTTCTAGTTATAGAGCAATTCTAAAAACAAATTTTAATTTTATTAAGGAGCTTTCAATCATGTCTAACTTCAAAAAAATGCTAATTGTATTGTCTACTAGCTTTGTACTTTTTATTCCTTCCTCAAAATCTGCACAAGCACAAAATGTAGTGTCAGCAGAGGAATTAAATCAGCTTTCACTTGATGAAGTAAAAATTTATCGCGAGCAAGTAGATTTCCAGCGCGAGGCTGTTGTTGGAAGTTGCCAAAGTTCCTCCATTCAACCAATCAGTTGCGAAATCATGAACGATCAATATCATACTTTTTTGATGAATTTGGATAATTATATCGAGCAAAGAAGAATTTTAGAAGGACAATAATCAACCAAAATATAAGATTTTAATAAAAAAATAAATGGAGAAAAAATATGTTAAAAAAATTAAGCCTTAATTCTTTATTAACATCAATATTCTTACTACCAACCTTAGCAATAAGTACTTATAAAGCCGAAGCACATCCTTTAGATTTCACTTTTCGTAATTTAACTGCTTCTCCTGTTTCACAATTGTACGTATCTTCTACTAATACAGATAGTTGGGAAGAAGATGTTTTAGGAAGAGATATATTATCTAGTGGTCAGTCAGTTGATATAAATTTTAATGGTGATTACGATAGCTGTCTTTTTGATATTAAAGCTGTCTTTCCAGACGATAGTTATCAAGAAGAATATGGATTTAATCTTTGTGAAACTTCTCAAGTTACTTTAGACTAAAATTATTAATTTTAATCTTTAAGTGATTGAGACAATAATTAAGCTAATATAGAGAGCCAACAAATTTTGTCGCACCATAAATTTTCAATTTTTCTAGCCCTAAAACCTTACAACACTCATCAATCGATGGGTGTTTTTTTTATCGTTAAAATCTTTATAATCTTCCCTGCAATTTTGTGCAAATAAATTGACATAAACAACTAGTGTTTTTATTTAATTCCTCTTTTATTCTTTTAGTTATAGAGCAATTTTAAAAAACAAATCCTAATTGATTTAAGGAAATTTCAATTATGTCTAACTTCAAAAAAAAGGTTATTATAGGTAAATTTTATCAATGTGTTATTGGAACTATTTTTGTGATTATTGCTTTAGATTTTCCCTTAAAAGCCAATGCAGAAATTCCACCAATTGAAATTCCCACTGTTCCTCAAGTTGATACTACTGCCTTAAGAAATGGAAGTTTGGTAATTCAATTATGCAATCAGTATATGTAC
This sequence comes from Stanieria cyanosphaera PCC 7437, assembly GCF_000317575.1. NCBI lineage: Bacteria > Bacillati > Cyanobacteriota > Cyanophyceae > Pleurocapsales > Dermocarpellaceae > Stanieria > Stanieria cyanosphaera. The sequence continues at coordinate 5,014,434 of NC_019748.1, forward strand.
CAAGCAAGTATTAAACCTAATAATCTAGAACTCCAGACACTTAATCTTAATTGTCAAAATATAAAAAACCAATATATACAATGTATAATTACAAGTCCTCCCGAGAATTCATTGCAGTGTATGGAAAACTTGTCTGGATACGCAGAAAATATTCTGCAATATCAACAGTATCTTCAGTAACTTTTATAATAATTAGTTGACAAAAAACAATAATTTTTCTCTTGTGTAGGCATCGAGCTAGCGGTGCCTTTTTAATTTTTTTAACCTAAATTATCTCAAGCTATTTTTCTATCTTGCAGTTTTCTGCATTGATCTTGTCTAGATCGAGCAATTAAGTTGACATAAAAGATTAATGTTTTTACTTGTAAATAACTTTATTCTAATAAATATAGAACGGTTAAATAAACAAACAACCTTCGATTTTTCAAAAAAAATCTAATAAAAAGGGAAAAATAATGATTGAATTTTTATCTTGTTTAAATAATAATGTCGATTTTAATGTTGCGCTCCAAGAAGAACTTAGCCAAAATAAATCTTCTCAAGAAAAAACATCTAAAGCTTTGACTTTAGCAGAGCGATTAATCCGCCTAGGCTATTTATTAATTTTTCCTGAAAATCATAATTTTAAATATTAATTGTTGCCGAGCTACTAAGAGTAAATAACAAATAAATGTTTTTAAAGTTTTGTTAACTCTAAAAAGCGTAACAAATAATATTTTATTAACAATAATTTTTCTAGAAATACCAATAAATAATTGTATTTTTCACAAAAAATAAATCTACTAAAATTGAGAGGAAAAATATGGGACACGGAGATAGTTGGCAAGCAATCAATCCAAATCTAGATATCGATGAAATCTGCTGCAAAATAGGACAAGCAGCTAAAATAGATGATTCAGTCTTTTTCCAGGAAGTCGATGACACGGAAACTATAAAAGAAAAAGTTGCTGTTGGTTTGAGTTATGCTGAAACTCCTTTACGCTATTTTATGCTTTGTGCCACCAAATTTATACCAGAAGCAGATGAAGAAACGACTTACTATGTTTATAGTGCATTTCCTTGGTGTGCTGAGGGTATAGTAAGTTCCTTAGAAGTTTGTGAAGTCGGTGATTGGTGCAATCCAATTGAGGGACGTATTAAAGCATCTACTTTAGGGGGAGCTAGTATCAATTTTTTCGACCCTCATTATTATAAAAACAAACAGAAATACCAAGTAGGTAAACATTATAATTTTTCCCTAGCAGGATTAGTTTATAGGTTGCGAAAAGCAGAGGAAAAGGTTATCGAACTAGATCTTAATAGCGAACTAAAAAAAATTTTAGACCCTAATTTGTCTTTGGAGCCAGGCGACTTTACTAGTATGCAGATTTCTACACGAGGTTCGTGTTTCTTCTATCCCCATGAAAAATATTTTGATGATGTTAGTTTTCGCGCTCCAATTGAGGCAATTGAGTGTTTTAATTTCGATGGAATTAAATTTTATCAACTCAAAGTTTTTTTGATAAAAGAAGATGAAGAACATACATTACCCGTTTATCTTTATGCTTCTGAATATGTATTAAAAGATTACGAACCTCAAGTTGGTGATGATATAGAAGGAGAAATTTGGTTACAAGGAAATTTAATAGACTTTGACTAAAATTTTTAAATCATTAAAATTTATCAGTACTCATAAATATTATGGGTGCTTTTTTATTTAAAAGGTCAAGAGATCGTATTCGTAAATCTTCAATTAATATTTTGCTTTCAAGTTTAATTTAATAGAGAATACAACAAATATTAAACTAATATCTCATAATTTGAGCGAGATTAAACGGTTTAAATAATCTTTTTTTTTAAAGAAATACTGAGATTGAGCCAAAAGATCGCTCAATTCTTCGTAAAATAACTCAAAAAGCTGGAAACTCGATCAATGTTTAAACGCTTCTCTAGATTTTGGGTTCGCTGTTTTCTTCCTCTTTTATTTTTGAGTAGTTTTACTTTTTGTTTGTCGTTGAGTGTTCCTCTTAAAGCAACACCAGTAAACACATCTACAGAAGAATTAGTACGGCAAGGAGTGGAATTATATAACCAAAGTAATTTTTCAAGTGCGATCGCCTTGTGGGAAAAAGCTTTAAAAACTTATCAAAATAACCAAAATAAGCGAGCAGAAACTATAGTTCTAGAAAATTTGGCTAGAACTTACCGAGAAATCGGACGAATCGATCTCGCTTCAGATTACTGGCAAAGTGCGATCAATAATTACACGTTATTAGGAGATACTCAACAAGTTGGTAGATCTCTGACCGAACAAGCCCAAGTATACAATCTTTTAGGACAACACAGAGGTGCGATCGCACTTCTATGTGGAAGCGAACAAAATTGTTTTCCAGGTACTGCTTTACAAATTGCCCGTCAGCAAAAGGATTTATTGGGAGAGATAGCAGCTAAGGGAAGTTTGGGAGAAACTTATCGCCAACAAGGAAATTACCAAGCAGCAGTTAAGTATTTAGAAGCTAGTTTAAAACTTGCCGAAATTAATCATAAAAAAACATTTTATCTATCGGCGTTAAATAGTCTCGGTAATACTTATAGTAGCCTCGCTCGAATAAATTATCGTCGTGCCGAATTGGCATCAGGAAGAGGAGACGAAGAAGAATCAAATCGACTCAAACAAAAAGCAATAAATCGAGATCGGCAAGCATTAGCAAGTTTTCAAAAAAGTTTACAGCTAGCTTCTCAACCAAAAAATTCTTTCAGTCAGATTAAAGTTTTGCTAAGTACCCTACCTATTAATTATCGCCTGGATAATGATCATCTCGCTGCCCGACAACTACAGCAAGCTCTAACCTTATTGAATACTTTACCAGAAGGAAGAGATCGAGTTTACGCAACTATCGAGTTGATTAAATTATTACAACCTCCGACTAACAATTCCCTTCAATGTCTAGAATCAAATTTACATCCTCAAGCGATCGCTCTTTTAGAACAAGCTGTTTCTATCGCTCAAAATCTCCAGGATAATCGCGCTCAATCTTTTGCTTTTGGGGAATTAGGGCATCTTTACGAATGTCGCCAGGAATACAAGCTTGCTTTACAATTAACCCAACAAGCTCGTTTAGCTGCCGAACAGGGTTTGGAAAACAAAGATAGTCTCTATCAATGGGAATGGCAAACAGGAAGAATTTTCAAAGCACAAGATAAACAACCAGAAGCGATCGCAGCTTACGAAAAATCTCTAGAAACTCTCGAAAGCATTCGGGATGCTTTATTAACTGCTAATCAAAATCTACAATTTGATTTTCGCGATCGCATCGAGCCTATTTATCGAGATTTAATTGCTCTTAAGTTAGAACGTGTTCCCACCCTAAGTTCAATCCAAACAGAACAAAATTCAATCACTAATTTAAATTCTGCTCTCGATAATATAGATGCCCTCAGACTGGCAGAGTTACAAAACTATTTTGGTAACGATTGTGCAATCGCAGAATTTAACCGAGCGACTACTCTAACCAGTACGGATAAAAATACTGCCATTTTTAACTCAATTATTTTACCCAATCGCACGGGAATTATAGTGACTTTTCCCTCCTCTACCAAAAAAATTACCTGGATCGAGCGAGATCGAGAGAGTCTCAGACAAGAAATTATTGAATTTCGTCGGGGTTTGGGAAGGTTTTTTGATGAAGTGTACGATACCGGACAGGCAGAAAATATCTACAATTTACTAATCGCACCCTTTGCTGAAGATCTCGAACGCGAAAAGATTACAACTTTAGTCTTTATTCAAGATGGAATTTTACGCAGTATTCCGATGGCAGCACTTTACGATGGCAAACAGTTTTTAATCCAGAAATATGCGATCGCGACTACTCCTAGTTTAAAACTTACTAATTTTAGCCCGAGCAATCGTCAACAGTTAAAAGCATTAGCTTTGGGTTTTGATCGAGAAGCTAAAGTAAACAATACTCTCTTTCCCGCTTTACCTCAAGTTACTGAAGAAGTAAAAAGTATAGAACAAGAATTAAAAGGAAGTAAGAAACTATTAAATCGAGAATTCACCCGCGATCGCCTACAACAAGAATTAAATCAAACTACCTATCCTATTATTCATATTGCCACTCACGGCGAATTTGGAGCCGAACCAAAAGATACTTTTTTAATCACGGGCGATCGACGCAAACTAACAATCTCCGAACTAGATCGAATCCTTCGCAACACTCCAGAAGGAGCATCTGAAATTCAATTACTAGCTCTAACAGCTTGTAAAACAGCGATCGGCGATGAACGCTCTGCTTTGGGATTGGCAGGAGTAGCCGTACAAGCAGGAGTAAAAAGTGCGTTGGCTTCTCTGTGGGCAATTAACGATACCATAACTGCCCAACTCGTTCGAGATTTTTATGCAGCTTTAGAAAATCCCAATCTCAATAAGGCTGAGGCATTACGACAGGCTCAAATTAAACTGATCAAAGAAGGAGATTATTCTCACCCTGCTTACTGGTCTCCTTTTATTTTGATTGGTAATTGGTTGTAGCGACGTGTTTAGTATAACTTCTCTTGTTTTTTCAAAATTCATAGTGTTTGTGTGGCAAAATAAGAGATTGAATTTATAAGTAAATACTTATAAAATGGAGAAAGTGATTGGCAAATGGTAATGATATCAAATTAGTTATTTGGATGGGAGATAGCCTCAAACAAGTCAAAAGCTTCCCAGATGCTGTACGTCGTGATATTGGTTCATCTCTGTATGATGCACAAAAAGGAGATAAACCAGACAACGCCAAGCCTCTTAAGGGAGTAGGCAATGGAATTTTTGAGATTGTTACACGATTTGACTCTGATACCTACAGGACGGTTTACGCGATACAAATTGGAAACTGCATTTATGTCCTTCATGCTTTTCAGAAAAAATCGCCCAAGGGTATAAAGACGGCACAGAAAGATGTCGATTTAATTAAAAAACGTTATAAGCAAGCACTTGAGATCTCGAAGGAGTCAAACTAATGAGTGAAGAAAACACGCCAATCGAATTTATCAAAAGTAGTGGCAATGTTTTTGAAGATCTGGACTTAGAAGACGCAGAAGAACTATTGATTCGTGCCAAACTGGGTTATACTGTCCGCCAAATATTAGAAAGTCGTCATTTAAAACAGCAAGAAATTGCGACTCTTTTGAAGATTAAACAACCAGAAGTATCTAACCTAATGAAAGGTAAGTATCATCTATTTTCTGAAGGTCGCTTATTTGGTTTCCTAAATAAACTGGAACAAAAAATAATTATTCAAATTGCTCAACATCGTACTGGAGAACCATTACAAGATGTTACTTTAGAAAAGTAATAAAAAGAATGCAAAGTAGCCCGCACTCAATTTGACTAGAAAGTCTCGCGTTTTTGGGTTACGGTAATTGAGAAGAATTTTGGCGTGTTTGTACCTGAACAATCTGCTCTATTTTTTCCTTTTGTAGAACAATATTATCGTTTGAAGGTGTTTCTGTTTCTACTAAATCCTTCAACAAAGCTAATTGTAAATCTTTAGCTTTTAATGGTTCTGTAGTGTTTAAAGTTTCTGCCCAAGCATCGTACCACAATCCAGAAGTAGCATAAACATCCGCTCTAGCAAGTGGTTGTTTGACGGTAGCTAGTTGCTTTTCTAATTCTGGTGGAGTAGTAACTACTTCAATTTCAGCTTTTGCTTCCAAAGCTTGAGATGTTTCGTTGGGATCACAAATCAAGACTACTTTCCAAAGATACTTTTGTCCGACAGATAAACCTTGATCTTGTTCGGGAAGAGATATTTTCATAAATCCTGGAGAACTTTGTAAACTAGATCGGTAAATCCTTTCAAGTTTCTTGTCAGCATCTTGTCGATATAGATGAAATTCTAAAGGATAAGATTTAGTGTCTGGGACATACCAGACAAAAGTAGGATGAGCAGAAACAGTTTGTCCTATATAGCTTTGAGGAGCGATCGCGGTTAGTTTTGTTTGAGTATTACTACTACATCCCCCCGTTCTGGTAGAGGTAGTTCCCTCAGCATTGGCAATAGATGGATTTGAAGGTTTTTTATACTTGGCTAGAGCTATAGTTGGAATTGTTATAAATAAGCTTATAAAAAGTAAAAAAAGCCAAGATCGATATTGATGTTTATATTTATAAAATATTTGCTTCGGCTTATTCATAATTATTTTTGTAGACACAATTTAATTGATACTTTCTAATTATTATTAAAAACTAAAACTTACAACCGCGAACCACGCCAGGGAAATTTTTGTTGAGAATTTTCCAAATTCCAGTAGCCATTGAAATTAGAAAAGTCTTTGGAAAAAACGATTGTCAGATTTCCCGTTCCGTATTTATCATTCCATCTACAGCTAATCAAACCAATTTTGATTGATTGACACTCAGATAAAGCACCAGAAACGGTCGAATGTTTTTCTCTCATTGTATAACTACCAATTAGTTCATTTCGAGCAACTAAATTAAATTCTGTCGTTCCCCTTGTTAGAGTACCTGCATTCCAAATAAAACTTTGATAATTTCCTGTTGCTTTTTTTAGCCAATTATTTTGAGATTCTGCTTTTGTAACTATACTGTAAGTAATGACCATTAAAGAGAGAGATACTACAGTACCGAAAATGTATTTTGAAGTTTTTAACATAAAATATTGACTTAAAAATCTTGTTTTTTTGTTTTCAACTATTTTATTAAACAATAATTTAAAAGCTGCTTAAATAAACTTTTATGCCAAAAAATCTGTAGTTTTAACCCAAAAAATTTGCATATTTATGCAAAAAAAATAAAACAATAATAGTACAAATAGCTAGAAAAACCAAAACCAACTTTTATTAACCGCCCAGGTTAGTTCGCAAACAGTTCCTTTGGGAAAATTAGGACGACGCTGAAATTTTCCTCCCAATTGCCAAGCTAAGTTTTTTGCAGCTTTTGAACCCCATCCTCCAGTTTGTCGCTGCTCTGTTTGCCTTTCAATCTCAACTCCTATACCGTTATCTTCAACACGGATAAAATTTTGTTCCTTTTCTTGTCCGCAGCTTACTTTGAGACGAGTTACGCCTTCGGCATATTTGCCTACATTAATTAGGGCTTCTTCTAAAAATCGACATAGATCGCTTTTTTGTTCGAGAGATAGTCTACTTTCATCTAATTCTTTAAAATTAGGAATTCTAACTTTGATAGTAGGAAAACAGGGTAAATCTCTCCTCATAACTTCATCATAGGTTTGATAGAGAATATCTTGAAGTGGATTTTGCAGATTAATTTGCACTTCATTGATAAAAATGATATTTTCGCTTCTGATCATTTCCCTGCTAATCGAATCCCGAAGTTCCCGCAACTCCAGGTCTAATTGTTCTGATTGGGATACTAAAATATTTTTATCTTCGGGGGAAACAAAATTAAATTGTTTTAATTTACTCGAAAGTTGAGCGAGAGTTTGCAGTGGTTGAGCGTGAATAGCATCAAAAATACGTTCGATACTCTTTTGCCGATCTTGCGATCGCAATTTTAAATATTCCAACTCCTGTCGATAACGATAGAAAAGTGAAGCCGTCAAACCAGCAGCATTAATTGATAGTACCAAGAGACTGGGAATGACAGGAATCCACCAACCTAATAACAGCGCGCCATAACAAATCCCGATTAAAATAATTCCCGTGATGCCCAAACCGACAAAAATCGACCAGGGCGATCGCAAAAAACGACTCAAACTAATTCCGATTAAACCCCAAAAAATAATCCAGACATACTCCCAACCATCTGTCCAGGTTTTAATTAAAGGTCGTTGTTCTAAAACCCCATTAACAATTTGACTAATAGCATGAGCTTGCAATTCGATTCCGTATACGAAGGGACGATGAGGAATTCCAGGAACATTAATAATATCTTTAGCGGTTAAAGTAGTAACTCCAATTAAAACAATGCGATCGCGAATTAATTGTGAGGAAACTTTACCATTTTTAATGTCTTCGAGAGAAACAATTGTAAAAGGAGTTTGGTTGCTACGAGGATTTAATAAGATTTGATTGCCCCCACTATTTACACGAACATAGGCACCAGAGTTGGGTTGTAAACGAGGTAATGCCTTATCATTAAAAGCAATGCTCCATTCATCATCAGGAACATTCTCCATCGTCCATCCTTGTTTGGCTAAATAAATTTGTGCCAGCTTTATTATCAAAGATTCTCGATACTCTCCCTGAAGATTGGAAGTGCTTAATACAATACGTCTGAGACTACTCTCGTCGAGAACAGCATCAATAAAACCAACCCTTTCGGGAGGTAAAGATGGTGGAGGTTTAATAATATTACCCCCACGATCTGGTAAAGCTTTATCAACACCGATTAAATTCTGATATTTCTGCCAAACTCTAACTAATCGAGCGTATCCCTCGGCATCTTCGGGAGGAACTGGTAGATCTCGAATAATATCTACACCAATTACAGCAGGATGATTAGATGCTATTTTTTCGATCAATGCGGATAAATCGCGGTCGGGAATGGGATAAGTTTCAATTTTTTGAACATCTTCTTCATCGATCCCGACAATTAAAATCCTTTCATCGGTAGGTTCGATTGGACGCAGACGTAAAAAGCGATCAAATGCTGCTAATTCTAAAAACTGTAAATTGCCCGTTACTCGCGCCAAGACTATCAAAGAAATTACTAAGATTCCAGGCATTGCACCTATGCGCCAGATGATTAATTCTTGTTTGAATTTTTGTTTCAAGCTTTGCCAAAAAAAAGGATTCATATTTAATTCTAATTATTAGTTCAGAAGTCAAGTAAAGCTAAAGCGAATTAGAATTATTGATAAAAATACTTGACTATTAAATTGGAAAGTTTGCCAAAAAAGTTAGCAGCAGTTTGATTAGTACTGCAAAAAATATGTATTCTCGAAAAAGTTCTTTTTTTAATAACTGATAATGCCAATTTCTATTAATTTGAGTAGAGTTTGTATTTTCAAATCCTTTCCTGTTTCTGGATATACTTCTATTGCATCTCGAATTTTTGTCCAGTAATGGCGGACTGTACTTTCGGATCTGTGCATTTTTTTAGCAATTGTCGGATCGTCGAGTCCTTCTTCAAATTTAAAAGCGATCGCCGTAAGCCAATCTTCTCTCAATTCTAAGCTTCTAGGACGTAATTCGCGAGGAGTCCAACATTCTCCTTGCAAGGCTAAATTTACTCTAGTCAGCATTTGTTGAAGAGTCAGACTTTTATTGGCGACACAAAATCCACCTTGATGTTCGTCAATAGCAGATTTGAGCAAAATTAATCTTTCTGGTTCTATACTCTGTACGACAATGTTTAGATTAGGATATTTTTGGAATAAAGTTCTCAATAATTCAATTCCTACCTCAGACTGAGGTAGTTGTTCGTAAGATTCTGGAATTACTAAATCTACAATTGCCAAGTCGTAATTAAAACTATTTAACTGTAGAGTTGCTTCTTGTTTGGTTTTAGCGCGATCGATAACTGCATTGGGATATTGTTGTTCGAGCGCATCAATCGTTCCATTTAAAACCGTTTCATGGTCATCGATCACTAAAATTTTAATGATAGCTTGATTCATTTTTAATACTCCATAGTTCGAGAGGATTGATATAGAGGTAATCGATTGACAGTTGTTGTCATTGTCTTTCGTACCACCATTGCAGAATTTGTTTTTTGATGTTTGAAAATGCGTAAAATCTATACTACTAACTGTAGAGTAAACGATTGAAGTTACTAAATAATGGTTCGTTTCTGCTAGATTCATTGCCTATATTTGTAAGAAAATTGGCAGAAAACGACATTTACTTTTTTTGGCGTTAGTAAATTAAATTGATAATTTTGAGATTAAACCATCTTCAAGCTTTCTCAGAGAATTTATGACTACCCAGTAGTCTTTAGACGACTTTTACTATTAGTCAGGAAATTATTTTCCTAGCGCAGTTATTAAGATACTTTAGTTAGTTGATATATAGTAATCCTATTTGACAATGGAGAGTTATTGCTTGTGAGTGTCCTCTGTCATTGGCTATTCTCTAAAATGATTTGAGATTGTTATATTAGTCGAAGCAAAGATTAGGACATTCCCCGTTCGTTATTCCCTTAATTTAAGCTGGCGATGTCCGCGCACTACAGCTTGTTAGATATATGATTGACTGCTCCTGATTAAAATTAAGCTCCAGAAAAATATACCAAATATCCGATCCATGAAAATATACCAAATAAAATCCAAAGAACTTCTCTGATTGTAAAAGAAGTATTAATAGGTAAATGAGATTGTTCTTGTTCCCAATAATAGTTAGCTGCATTGAGAAGAGGTAGTAATGGTAAAAAACTAAGAATCCCAATCAGATCATTATGGGAGAACAATAACACAACCCCAAAGCTCCAATAAAATACAGTTCCCCAAAAAGCAGATGATTTTTTTCGATAACCTTCCCTCTCCGCAACCACAAAAACTTTTTTATACAATCCATACATAAAAAAAGGAAACAAAATAGAGCGTAGCCAACAATTAATATTTAAATTTTCTCTGTCTTTAAGAAATTTCCATTGCTTATGACCCCAAGCATATGCATAAAATCCATAAGTAATAACATATAAGATACAGAATTTCCAAATTGGCATTACATTAGAAAACTGCTGAGTTTTAATTGAAGATTTAGTCTGAATCATTTTTATTCTCCTTAGTTATTTTGAAAGTTATTTAAAATTGATTAAAAGATATTGAAAGTTTTATTTATTAAAATTTAAGAATATTTTTGACTTATCTATTAATAGTTAAATTTAAATCTTGATAAAATAAAAAACGAGACATTTTGGCTAAACAACAATCGTTAAATCTAGTAAATATTTAATTAATACAGATTAGAATTAATTAAGTTGCCAAATTTTAATAACTCCGTCTTTACTACTACTAGCAATCGTCGAACCATCAGGAGCGATCGCCACAGCACAAATTGATTCTGAATGGTCTTTGAGGGTAGCAATTTCTTGTCCACTATCTAACCGCCATAATTTGATTGTTTGATCGCGACTACCACTGATTAAGGTATTGCCATCTGGAGAAATCGCTACAGAAGTCACCCAATTTTCGTGACCCTGAAAAGTCCGTAATAGTTTTCCAGTATCTAAATCCCAAAGCTCGATCTTGTTATCATTACTGCCACTGACAAAATTTCTTTGCTTGGGATTGATTGCCAGACAACGAACCCAATCTAAATGCCCATTTAAAGTATTGATTAATTTTCCGCTCGCCAAATTCCAAACTTTGATGGTATTATCTCGACCACCACTAATTAAAATTTTTCCTTCAGGATCGAGTGCTAAACTATATACTGAATCTGAATGTCCGACCAAATTGTGAATAACTTTTCCTGTATATAAATTCCAAACTTTGATGGTTTTTTCGCGACTGCTGCTAATTAAAAATTGATTATCAGGGCTAATGACAGTCGCATAAACTGAGTCGGTATGACCTTTAAACTCACGAATCAAATCACCATTTTTGAGATGCCATAATTTAATTGTTTTATCTAGGCAACCACCCGCGATCGCCAACCCATCAGAACTGATAGCTACAGAAGTGAAATAAGTAGTGTCGCGTTTCCAAAAGCCTGACTTGCGAGTAAACTCATGTACTAGCTCCCAGTTATCGAGATGCCAAAGTTTAATAGTTCCATCGTCACCAGCACTGGCAAGATTTTTGCCATCGGAACTAAAAGTTAAATCAGAAACAGAAGCTAAATGACTTGTAAGAGTTTTAGTGCATTGCCAGTCAAAAAATATAACTAAATTCTGTTGACTGCGGAGATGCAGTGAACGCAAGCCCGAAGTGTTTCCCACCCTATCATCGGCGGAGTACCGTTCACTCAACTGTGGTCGATTGATTAATTTTAATCGCTCCTCAACTGTAGTTGTCAGTCTGCCAAACGAATCTATCTCCTCAAAAACTTCTTTTGTAGTTTGATAGCGGTCTTTAGGCAGGTAAGAAACCATGCGGGTAAGAATTTGAGCTAATTTACTATCTACCGATGCAAACTGCTGCCAATTTAGTTCTTCTGTACTGGAGTCTGAGTGTTCTAATTGTAGTTCTAGCGCACTAATTCCCGTCAGTGCCGAGATACCAATCATACCCAAAGCATAGAGATCGGTACTAGGAGAAGCTTGACCTCTTTGTTGTTCTGGAGGCATATAACCCATAGTGCCAATAGATGAAGTAGAAATAATCTTTCCTGAATTAGTAGTTATACGAGAAGCTCTAACTTGCTTGACTGCTCCAAAATCTACTAATACTAATTTGTTATCTATTTTGCGTCTAATTAAGTTATCTGGCTTAATATCTCGGTGAATAACGTTGTTTTCGTGGACAAAAGTTAGTAATTCTAAAACTTCTTTCAACAACTCGATAACTCGCTCTTCGCTCCAACGCTCACCTGGTAATAATTCTAAACTTAAAGAATGTCCTTCAACATATTCTTGGACGAGATAAAATTTTTGATTTTCAATAAAATGATCTAAAAGACGGGGAATTTGAGGATGATTTCCTACTTTTCCCAATACTGCTATTTCTTGAAGGAAAAGACGTTTGGCAGTTTCCCATAACTTGGCATCATTTACTGGCTGTAATTGTTTAATCGCACAGAGAGGATTACCTGAAAGCTTGCAATCTGAAGCTAAATAAGTTTTTCCTTGTCCTCCTCTACCAAGTTGTTTTTGAAAAGCATATCGCCCATTTAATAATTTTGTTGAATTGGGCTTTGAGTTGACCAAACTCGAAGTTTTGGCAAAATTTGTGCCATAAATCGCACCTCCCTGACAAACTGCCAATTCTGGTTCGTCTACTAATAAAGGTGAATGCCCTAATTTTTTCTCTACAACTTCTTGGATATAGGGAATGCGACAGCTACCTCCTACCATTAAAACTCGGTCGACTGCTTGCCAATCAATACCCGCATTTTGAATTAAGCGATCGCAAATGATGATAGTTTCTTTAACCGAAGAAGCAATCATTTGATTAAAAACGGTACGGGTTAGTCGATACTGTTCTATTTCTGTCCCAATAGGAATACAGACGGTTGCCTCTTCTGTTTCGCTCAGTTGATGTTTGAGATCGATACAATATTCGGAGATGCTGATTCTCGTTCGCCATGCTTCCCTATCTTCGAGTTGTTTCCGTAAAGCGGGACTACAGCGATTTTTTAAGTCTTGATAAATAGCACGGTCGAAATCCGTACCACCACAATGCTCCAATCCCATCGGTTCGGTTATAATTTGATATCCAGAACCCTTTTTAGTAATCAAGGTAGCATCAAAAGTACCGCCACCGAGATCGTAGACGAGAATTGTCTCTCCTTCTTTAAATTGTGCTTGATTGTGATGAGCGTAGTAAGTAGCTGCTGCGACTGGTTCTACCAAAAGCTTGACCGAGGTAAATCCTGCCGTTTGGGCTGCTCGTTCCATTAATTGGCGTTTGTATTGCTGATAGGTGGCAGGGATAGTAATTACAGCATCGTTAACTGATGTTTTTCCTAGTGCTGCTGCCATTTTTTCAGCTTCGCTTTTGAGTTTTCTAAGTATTTCTGTGATTAATTCTTGGGGCAGAAAAAAGCGATCGCCTAAAGGATAAGGTTGACTGATTCCTAATTCTCGCTTAAATTGCTGCCGATATCTGCGGAGATCCCGCAGTCGATTGTTTTCTGCTGCTTGTCCGACTATGATTTCTTCCTGTTCGGTTAAATAAACACTAGAAGCAAAAGAGTATCCTTGTTTTAAAGGTTCTTTGACAACCCTCAAGTGATTTTCTATCACTAGGGCTGCACTAGAATTACAAGTACCAAAATCAATACCTAATAAAATATTCATCGCTAAATAAAATTAATTATCTAAAAGTAATAGTCTAAATAGTTCGATGCTTTAATTAGACCATCTACTAGTAGCGAGTAATAGGACATTTACTGTCAATCTAAATGTAGATTTCAGCCAACTTATACCAAATAGAAAAAATAATGCGACAGATATCGTAAGGGAGAATTGCCTCTCTAAAGGTGCAGAAGGAAACCGTCGCGCCTACGCAATTCGGCTTTCCGTGGTTTAGCCTAGTAGCAGAGAAACGGTCAGCGAAGGCTGGCACTACGTGACCGCCTCTACCCACAAATAATTTATCTATTGTGAGCGAGAAGACTCTCACCTAGGCGTGACGAGATGATAGCGAACCTTCATTGAGGCGAGTCTTGATTTTGTACATACTTTTTAAGTTGCTCAATAGTTACACCACCACAACTTGCTACAAAATAAGCACCTGTCCATAGCTTCTTACCTCCCCAATATGTCTTAGCTAATTCTTGTTGATAATCCTTCCATAGGTTCTTACAAGATGTTGACTTTAAATTAGATATTAAACCACTCAATAGTTTGTGAGGTGGATAGCTAATTAAAACGTGTATATGGTCAGCCTCACCATTAAACTCAATTAATTTAGCATCCCATTTTTCCAAGACAGATTTGAAGCTGGCTTCTAAATTAGACAACATCTCGCTAGTAAGGACTTGGCGACGATATTTAGTTACTAAAACTAAATGTACAGTGAGATTGTAAGTAGCTCTACGAGTTTTGTAATAACTAGTTTTCACTGAATTGACGAGTGAGACACTGAAAATGTACAATTAATATAACACATCTAGAAAAGGTCGAACCAGGTGTTAGTTTACGAATTCAAAGTTAAAGCTAATAAGCATCAATGCCAAGCTATTAATGAAGCCATTCGTATTAGTCAATTCATTAGAAATAAATGCTTGCGGTTGTGGCTTGATTCTTCTAAAGAAGATAAAATCAATTGCTTTGCTTTGAATAAGTTGACCAAGGTTTTAGCTGATAATAAAGCTGAGTTTCCTTTCGTTGCTAACCTTAATTCAATGGCTAGACAAGCTAGTGCAGAACGGGCTTGGTTTGCTATTTCTAGGTTTTACGATAACTGTAAGAAAAAAATAACTGGTAAAAAGGGATTCCCTAAGTTTAAGAAAAACTCTAGAAGTGTTGAATATAAAACCTCTGGTTGGAAGCTCTCTCAAGACCGTAAATATTTAACTATTACTGATAAAACAGGTATTGGTGGATTAAAACTGATAGGAACTTACGATTTACATTACTATCAAATTGAGCAGATTAAACGCATTAGATTAATTAAGAGAGCAGACGGGTATTATGCCCAGTTTTGCATTGACCAAAAACGGTTAGAAGATTGTACACCAACACACAATGCGCTCGGCTTAGATGTTGGTCTAGAGTCTTTTTATACCGACTCTAACGGAGATAAAGTTGAGAATCCTAGATTCTTACGCAAAGCTGAGAAGAAATTAAAACGTCTTCAGAGGTCTTTAAGTCGTAAGCGCGGAGGTTCTAACAACCGTAGTAAGGCAAGACAAAAACTAGCTAGACAACATCTTAAGGTAAGTCGCCAGCGTAAAGACTTTGCTGTGAAGCTAGCAAGGTGCGTAATGATATCTAATGATATCGTGGTGATTGAGAATCTTAATATTAAAGGTTTAGCTAGAACTAGGATGGCTAAGTCAGTGACTGATGCTAGCTGGTCATTGTTCAGACAATGGTTAGAGTATTTTGCTAAGGTCTTCCAACGAAAGTTAGTGGCAGTCAATCCGAATTACACAAGTCAGGATTGCAGTAGTTGTGGGGAAAGAGTCAAGAAAAGTCTCAGTACTAGAACTCATATCTGTGAGTGCGGTATAGTGCTTTGCCGTGACCACAATGCTGCTATAAACATTTTAAATAAAGGATTAGACGCGGTAGGGCGTACCGAGTCTTTAAACGATTCTGGACAGATTAACCTCTGTTTAGTGAGTGAAAGCTTGCTAGATAAGTTAGCTGGATGAAGGAAGAATCTCTCGTCTCTGGCGAGAGAGCGTCAATTAATTTGGTATTAACTTATCAAATTCTGCTGAAACTGTTATGCATTTAAACTGTGATGCAAATATTTCATTACCACTTATTCAGTCTGGGTTATGGGTTTTAATAATACCTAATTCAAACAATTAACAGCTTAGTCTCGCTTTAGACAAGAACCAACCAAGACAATTGCAATTCCTCCACCGATTACCCAATAAAGATTATTTTTGCATGGCTCATTTTGTAAACATGCATAGGTAGCTGCTCTTGTTATACCATTTGTGTTTTTAACTATAAATGAAGTCAGAGGTTTGCTAATATTAATAGCTCGTGCAGATTGAGCATTAAAAATAATATTTGTACAAATGATTATTGGTATTGCTAAGGTTGAAATAAAAAATTTTGTTTTCATTTTTGCTACTCTAATTAATTGTTATTTTTGTACTGTTAAGCTTGAATTGATCGATATTAAAGAGAATTAATTATTTAAAACTAATAGCTCAAGTAGCTTAATGTTTTTATTTGACCATTTACCAATAAGAACGAACAGGACGATTTCTGTCAATCTAGGTGTTGTTTTTGACCAACTGAATTGCCTGTTTATGCAATAAAAGTAGCAGAAACGATCCTTTTTTAGGCTAGTTAATTTTTCTATATTGAGGGTTATAGACAGCAGTTTTGTTTTGAAAAAGTCTGTAAATTTCAATAAATAGGAAATAAAAGGATATGTACGAAGATTTTGGCATAGATATAAGCAATTCTACCGAATTAATCACCTTAGATCTTGATGGTGATGGTGACTATGAAAGTACGGCAATACCCTATGACGCTGACGGCGATGGCGTAGAAGGAGGATACCTAATCGAATCTGATACCAATAACGATGGTATAGTTGATGGAACGACTATTGCCTACGAAATCGATAGTAATGGTGATGGCATTATTGATTCTTGGCGATATGATAACTATGAAAATTATTGGGAAGGGCAAGCAAACCCAAATTCAATCGAGATAGTTGGATTGCCTGAAGCTGAAGACCCGATTCTAGCTTCTTCTCAAGATCGATTTCTTCTAGAGGATGATTTTATTCCAGAAGATAGTTTATTACCAGAAAATGATTTTCTTCCAGAGGATAGCTTATTCCCAGAAGATGAATTTCTTCCAGAAGTAGAATTAGTAGGTAATCCCGATAGTGACATAGAAAATTGGCATCAACAAACTTATCCAGATACCTGCGCGATAGTTTCTCAGGAATTCATTCTCGACGAACTAACTGGAATGGATTTTTCTGAAGAACAATTACGTCAAGAAGCGATCGATAAAGGTTATTACAGTCCTGGTTACGGTACTTCCCTAGATAATTTAGGTAGGTTGCTGGAAGATTACGGTTTTGAAGTAGAACGTACCCAAGATAATACTTTAGAAGACCTCAGTGCCAAGCTAGAGAATGGAGACAAAGTATTAGTCAGTCTCGATGCTGATGAAATTTGGAATCTCGGTCAAGATGATTACCAAGAAGACTATTTAGATGACTATTCCGAATCCTCTGGATGTATTCCAGGTCAAGATTGCAACCATGCCGTACAGGTAATCGGTATCGATTATAGCGATCGCAATAATCCCATGGTTATTCTCAACGATCCCGGTAGTCCTAATGGTCAAGGCACAATGATTCCCGCCGACGAATTCATCGATGCCTGGGCTGATAGTAATAGCTACATGGTATCCACTACAGGTCGCACGATTCAAACCGTTTAATTAATAAATCTTAAGAGGTAATCATGAATAATTCTTCCACTCTAGTTCCCCAAACCGAAACCATTGGATATACCGAAAAATTGCTTAAAAACATCCGCAAGATGTCGGTTGCCCGTCAACTAATTCCAATGGAAGCATCTACTGGTTGGTCGATCCCCTTACGTCAAGAAGGAAAAGTTTATCTAATTGTGCCTTTTTTCAGCACCAATCGTAATTCAGAAGGTCAAATTGCCCTTTTTCCTCCTTTTGCCACCATTACCGTTGATTGGACGAATCAAGTTCCCGTAGAATACGTCGATTTGCGTTTCAAAAATCCCGCACCAGAATTAATCTGGACAGAACCTGTAGGTACTTTTCCCCACGCTCGGGTTAGCAGGATGAAGGTTAAAGAGTACGAACAGAAACGGCGAGAATTGCTGAGTATGTACGATGAAATGTTGTCAACTTTAGTTGAGGGTAATTCTTTTTCACAGCAGTGGATAGAACGCTTTCAAGAGTTATTGAGTTTACTGCTCGAACCCGATCTCGAACCTTATTATCGCGCACTAGCTCCCAAATTTTTCGCTCGCTTTCTCGGCAATTTCTAAATTATCAAACTCCTTCGGGGCAAGGAAGAAGGACGGGGCTTTTACCTTAAGAAAAAAGGAAAAAGTTAGTTATCCATCGATCTTTTTCCTTATTCCTTAAAGAGCGAAGCTTTGGTCATTAATTAAATTTATATTATTTAGAAAATTTAGTATGAATTATGAATAATAACACCACTTTTTATCGACAAAAACAACAACTTTTATCTCTTTTTCAAAAAGCTATTAATTTAGCTAAAGAACGCCAAGAACTAGCAACATTAACTAGATTAAAAAATGCAGCCCAAAATCTTATTAACGGCAAATTAATGGCTGTGGTAGCTGGTGAATTTAAACAAGGAAAATCTAGTCTTCTCGACGCTATTTTAGAAGAACCCGCTCTTTTTCCTGTAGATCTGGATATTGCTACTAATTTAGTCTCTACGATTGCCTATGGAAAGAAAGAAGAAATTACTGTTCTCTGTGGCGATTTTGATAGACCCGAAAACATAATTATCGAGCGGTCGCAAATTGCCGATTATGTTACCGAAAAAGGAAATAAAGACAATCACAAACAAGCACGAATATTATCAATCGAATCTCCCAATCAAAAACTAAAAGAAGGTTTAATTTTAGTCGATACTCCTGGTCTGGGTAGTTTGAATATCGAGCATACCCAAGCCACTAATACCTTTATTGTCAATGCGGATGTAGTTCTGTTTGTGAGTGATGCTACCGCACCTTTATCAACCAAAGAATTAGATTTTATTAGGAATATACATAAAAATTGTCCTCATATTATTTTTATTGTTACCAAAATCGATGCAGTCAAAAACTATCAAGAAATAGTAGAAAGCAATCGTCAGAAGCTTGCTAAGACTTTACAACTTGCTCAAGAAATTATTCCTATTATTCCAGTTTCTAGTCGGACTAAACTTGCTTATTTAAAATCTCAAGACCCGGAAGATCTCGAAGACAGTAATTTTGAAACTTTGGAAAAACAATTGTGGCAACTTCTCAACCAACAACGCGGTAAAATCTTATTGAGTCGCGCTCTCAATGAATTAGCTGATAACTTAGCTAGTATGCAGTTACCTTTGCAAACTGAATTTCAAAGCTATCAAAAAGATAATCAAGAAAAATTAGATGAATTAGAAACTCAACTTCAAAAAGCTCAAAATCGCTACAAAAGTCTTTCGGATCATAATTCTCAATGGTTAACTCAATTAAACTACGGTATTCAAGATATTCGTAAGAAAGTTTTGGCAGGCAATTTCGAGCGAGGAGCAAGACAAATTCGCTTGAGAATGCAAAAATATCTAGACGATCCTCGTTTACTTGCTGAACCTCAACAAATTGCTAATTTGATCGTTACAGATGTTAATAATTTTGCAATCGGTTTGGGGAAAGAAATTGTAGCCGATGCAGAAATTCTTCAAAGTAAAATTGAGTTTTCTTCTCAATTAAATTTAAGCACCTTTGAAATAGGCGATTTATCTATTAATTCTCCTTCTCCCGACCTCAGTCAAGTCGGACAGGGAGAACAACTGAATTGGTGGAAAAAAACTGTTGTTATAGGACGAAAAGCTGCTTCTCATTCTGGTAGTGTAACCTTAATCGGAGGTACAATTGGATGGATTTTCGGCGGTGTATTTGGTTTTTCTGTCGGTCAAAAATTTAGTGATTTTGCAAGAAACGGAAGATTAATTGGTGCAGCAGTTGTGGGAGTCTTGAGTATACCTGCCTCTTGGAAAAAAAGCGTCAAAGAAATTAATCAACTAGAACTTAATAATCTCAAAAAGGAAGTAGCAGAAATTATCAAACCTTTTACGGAAGATAGTTTGAGTTATTGTCGAGACAATCTCGAGCGAGGGCTGATCGGTCTAGAACGTTATCTGCAAACAGAATTAAAAGAAAAAATTCGCCTAGGAAAAGAAACTTGGGAAAAAAGCTTACAATCTTTACAGCAGGCGCGTAAATTGTCTAAAGATAAAATTAGCCAGAGATTATTTGAGATTAAAGCTCCTCTACAACAATTAACTCAACTGCAACAAGCCACCGAAACACTCGCTCAAAAAATTTTAATACCTAATCTAATAACTGTTAGCGATCGCTCTTTTCCTCAATCATCCATAGCAAAAATCAAACAAACCGATCTTACTTCATTTGCTTCATCTTACGCTCTCGGAAGTACCAATTCAAATGAAGATGAAACACGCCAAACTCGAAATGAACAAAAGAGCGTAAATGTAATCACTATGTCAACAGCTAGTAATGATTTTGGAGACTGGGCTAATGGCTAAAATGCTCTCATTACGGGAACAAGCAAAAGAATTTTTTGAATTTGCCCTGCAACAAACTTGCAGTCGCGCTTCTCTAGAAAAACTATACCATCTCATCCGACAATGCGAGTATCAACTAGAACAACCGATGCGCGTGGCAATTGTGGGGAAAATTAAAGCTGGTAAATCAACTGCTATAAATGCTTTACTCGGTGAAGCTTTGGTAGTTACGGGGACGGTAGAAGCTACTTTTAATGTTAACTGGTTACGTTATGGGGAAAAATCTTCTTTAAAAGTGCATTTTAAAGATAAACGTCCGCCAGAAACTAAATCTATTTCGGAACTTGCCGATTTAACCAAAAGAAGCGATCGCTCTCATCAATACCTCCTCAACATTGCCTATATTGAGGTCTTTTATCCCAACCCTATTTTGCAAACTTTTAATTTAATTGATACACCAGGATTAGAATCTTATTATCAAGATGATTCGGAAAATACTCGTCAGTTTTTAAATTTACATGGTAAGAAACTCTCAGAAATAACTCAAATTGAAACAGCTAAAGCAGATGCAGTACTTTACTTGTTCAACCAAAGTGTGCATACAGCAGATGCAGTAGCGATGGAAGAGTTTCAAGGTTCGAGTTTAGGTAAAATAACCCCAATTAACGCGATCGCAGTTCTGACTAAAATAGATTCTTATTGGCAAGAAGCAAATAATCCTTTAACTCAAGGAGAAAAAATTGCCCAACGTTTAATGTCAGAATATCCTCAATTACGCCATTTATTTCATACTATCCGCCCGCTCGCTGGTTGTTTGGCTTTGGGAGCGCAAACTTTAGCTAAAGAAGAGTTTGAGACACTTAAGAGATTAGCCGAATTGTCAGAAGAAAGATTAGAGCGTTTGCTTCGTACAGTTGAAAGATTTACTAGTAAAGAATATCCTGAAGAACCCCAAATTCCTCAGAAAAGCGATCGCTCTTCACTTCTAGACAGATTGGGACAATATGGAGTGTTTTTAGCTTGTCAGTTATTGCGAGAGCAAAATTTAACTCAGTTAGAATTACAAAAAAGATTGCTCGATGCTAGTGGTGTTCCTCAACTTAAACAACTAATAGTTTCTCATTTTGGCAATCGTGCTTTTTTAATCAAATTTAATACTGGATTGCAACAAATCAAAGCAGCTTGTTTTCAAATTCAGCAAAACTGCGATCAAGATGAGAGATCGACTTGTGAAACCCACGATCTGCAAGCAGTTAACAAAATTTTAGCTAAAATCGAAGAAATTGAAATTAATGCTCACGATTTTCAAGAATTAAAAGTTTTACGCAGTTATTATCTAGGAAAACTAGATTTTCATCCCAATGAAGTTCAACAACTTTTAAATATTACTGGTGAAAACGGTACATCCTGCGCTGAAAGACTCGGTAACCCTGAAAGAGCGACTGTTGCAGAAATGCTAATTATTGCCAAAGAATCTATGTATTATTGGCGTTCTAGAGCTAATGATTATATTAATTCAGACACCCATACTCTCGAAGCTGCTCGAATTTTATCTCTTTCTTTTGAGAGAGTTTTTTATCGTCTTAGTAAAGCGAAAAAATACCTCTATTTATAGCAGACAATATTTGATCGACAATTTCTCTAGACTAATAATTTACAAACATTCATTACTAACCATGTTAAAAATATTTTCTTCTTTAAGTTCATCTTTTCTAGAAACCATATTTCCTTGGCTCGAATATACAAAATATCTAGAAAATTTAAAAATATTAGCTTTAAAAGCTGAAAATCAAGCTCGACATCTGAATCAATTATCGCCCTTAGTATCACACACAAAGTTTGACGACCCTTTAGATATTTTGAAAAGTATTTGTAATTTACTCGAACGTTTAGATGATAGTAATTTTAATAAGCAAAAACCCAATCGACAATCAAAGCTAAACCTAGTTAAACATAATACTGAATCGAGAGAAATTAAACCGAATTTACTAGCCAATTTAGAACCAGATTGGTCGGCTTCAAAAGAAAAATTAATTTTGATAGATTCAGAAAATATTGACAATCAAAAAAAGATTAATGATGCTTGCGAATCTAAAAATTTAGAACTCTTTATTACTATCCAAGAGTTAATAAAAATACGAGATTGGATTTTATTTGCTCGGTCTGAAGAGACATTAAAGGAATCAAAAATATTACAAGAAATTGATCGCCAGTTAGAAGGTGTACTGATAAAAGAAAATGTTTTCTGTGTGGAAAAAGGCGATCTTTTTGACAGTCAAATTCAAATAATTGTAGGAACGACAAATACCGAAGAGTCTAGCAAACATAATTATATTTGTAGTACTGTTAGACCTGGATATTTTTTCTATGACCAACTTATTCGCCTGCAAGAAGTAATTGTATATGTCTTTGAAGATGGTTGTTGATAAACAAGTACACAAAATTAATTAAACAAATTGCTAATAAAAATCTCTGTGCGGGACAAAAAAGAAAAGGAAGGCTTGCCAAAGTAAAAACGAAAAGGGTGTGATTAAAAGTAACTATACCTTAATCACACCCTATGAATCAGACAGACAACTCGCGATTTTGAGGCAACCTAAAAATGCGTGTTCTCATTAATCTACTTCGACAAACTTTGAAGCCTTATTTGAAATAACATGGCGCACGCTTGAGTTTATTTCGCTTTATTTTTGATTGCTTTGCTTAAGGTAAAGATAGAGGTAGTTCATTCGATTACCTCCAACTTAAAAAATTAGTCGATTAAACCTTCTTCTTTAGCTTTAATTCCAGTAAGGATACGAATATTTTTCTCTTCTTCTGGATATACTTCTAGAGCATCTTGAATTTTTGTCCAATAATGACGCACGGTTCTTTCTGCTACTCTCATTCGATTGGCAATTTCTTTATCTTTTAATCCTTCAGCAAAAGCTAATTCGAGAAGTTTTAACCATTCTTCTTTTACTTCCAAACCGTTACGCATCTCTTTGGGAGTAAAAACCAATCCTTGTAACGACCAATCTATTTTGGTAAGTAGTTCTTGAAGAGTAGCACTTTTATCTACTACAGTAAAACCTCCTTCGTGTTCGTAAATATTGGGTTTTAGCCTGACTAAAGTTTTAGGATCGGCACTTTGTACGACAATATTGAGAGTGGGATATTTTGTTAACAAGGTTTTGAGTAATTCAATTCCTTTAGTAGGTTCGGCATTATCCCCATGTTTGAGCGGAAGCGATAGATCTACAATCGCGAGATCGGGCTGAAAACTGTTGAGTTTTTCTAAAGCATTTTCTACTGTTTGTGCTTGCCAAATTTCTGCTTCTGGATACTGCTGTTGAATGATACCAATAGTTCCTGTTAAAACTGATTGATGATCGTCTACTATTAAAACTTTCATGACATTTTGTTTGACGGCAGCTTTACTCATAATTATTTATCTCCAATACTTGATTGCCAATGAAAATACCAGGTAACCGATAGCTCTTGACGTTTATTGAAGCACTTTCCTAAAGTCAAGATTTGAAATGATTCTTGTAGATAGTTTAATTCTTGAGCATTACAAGAACGAGCTAGACTTATTGCATCTGGATAAGAAATCTGAACTTGAAGCTCATTTATACCTTCAAATTGTGACAAACTTATTTTTACTAAGGTTTGTTGCTCAATTGTGGCGAGAGATATTTTGAGTAATTCATCTAGAAAACTTAAAATTAATCCAGAATTGTTTGATTGTTGTTGCCATTGTTGGGGAAGATTTAACTCTAGTTTTATCTCTTCGTTATTAATTGCCCATTTTTGAAGTAGATGTCGAATGGCTAGAGGAAAACTATCTTCCAGAAAAGGTGGAGATAAGCGATCGCTTAAATTTTTGAGTGAATGATGAAAGTCTTCTACTTTCTTAAGCCAATTGAGGCAAAGTTGTTGGGAAATTTGTCGATTGTCGATTAAAGACAATTCTATACTGCGACGTACGGCAAAAGAATCTTGTAGTAAACCATCTCTAATTTTAAAAGCTTCCTCTGACAGTCGCTGTAATTGTCTTCCATACCACCATTGCAGAACTTGTTCCATAATGTTTGAAGATGCATAAAATCTATACTAATAACTGTAGAATAAGCGATTGAAGTTGTTCAATGATGGTTCGTTTCTGCTAGATTCATTACCTATACTTGCCATAAATTTGGCAGAAAATGACATTGACTGCACAGATGCAGTGAACGCAGGCTAGGGGTCGTCTGCCGAACTTGGTTTGCCACGGGGCGTACAAGGTGCTGGACGCGCATTCAGCACACAGTCGCTCTGCTTGTTAACCCCGCACCGTCGACGGGCGACGGTGTACCGTTCACTTTTTTTTAAGCTCAAATTAAGTTTATTTTTTTGTTCATTGCCAATCAAAAATTATGACTAAATTTTATCGCCCGAACTGTGGTTGATTAGTTATTTTGGTTCGTTTTTAAGTTTATTTACAGCAGAGGAAAGCCCACGCTAACTCTTCGATTATAGTGTTGGGAGTAGTCACGCTGATTGCTTTTAGCTTGACACCACAATGGTAAAATAACCAATAAAACAATTTTAAAATTATTCTAAGGAGATTGTTTATGGGTGGCGTAATTTCTTTTGTACTGATTATTGGTCTTTACACGGGAATTGCTCTTGGTTTATATTTTGGTTTCCGTGCCATCAAATTAATTTAGTTCTACTTCGGTTTAGGACGTAGTCTTCTACGTCTATCTATCCTGATTTAGCTGCTAACATTTGCCAAGCTAACTTTGCTGCACCTACCATTCCTGCCTTATTACCTAATTGAGCAACTAACAATTCCAAGTCAACACGGGAACTAGGTAAAACTCGCTTTTCAATTTCAGCTAAAGTGGCAGGCAAGAAAAACTCCGCACTAGCACTTATCCCACCGCCAATAATAATTGCTTCGGGAGTTAGCACATAGATTAAACTAGCTAATCCTATACCCAACAATTTACCATAACTTTGCCAAAACTCTAACGCCTCGCGATCGCCTGCCTGAGCTAATTTACCTAACTCTACTGGTTGTTTTCCTGTAGCACGACGAATTGCTGCAATTGAAGTATATTGCTCTAAGGAGCCTTGATTACCACTGTTACAAGGATATCCATCGGGGTAGAGAGTAATTAAACCTAACTCTCCAGCAGCACCAAGATGACCAGTAAACAATTTACCATCTAGGATAATTGCACCACCTACTCCTGTCCCTAAAGTTAATAAAATTAAATTTTTAAATCTTTTCCCTGCGCCCAACCAAGCCTCGCCTAAACCAGCACAATTAGCGTCATTAGCTAAAACTGTTGGGAGTGCTGTTTTGCTTTCCAACCAATCAGCGAGAGGAACATCTTGCCAACCAGCTAAATTAATAGCTACTTGAGCAATCCTACCATTAGCATCTGTGGGACCTGGTGTACCTAAACCAATTGCCTGGCAATGATTTGTTTGATTTAACTTGATTACTGCTAGAGCGATCGCATCTATCACTGCTATCGGTGTTGAGGGTTGAGGAGTAGGGATGGAGGTAGATTCTGTACAAGTCCCATCTTGCAGAAAACAGCCTAATTTAATTGCTGTTCCTCCCAAATCAATGCCAATGACCGACAACTCACTCATAATTTTGGTTTAAAAAACAATTTTTTGATATTCTTCTTCGGTATACAAATCTTGATTACTATTGAGACGGTCTAAAAATACCAACCCATCAAGATGATCTAATTCGTGCTGAAAAATACGAGCGACAAAATCAGTCAATATTTGGCGTTGTTTTTGACCTTCTCTGTTATAGTACTCTACTTCAATTGTTTGATAGCGACGAATTAATCCCCTTAAACCTGGAATACTAAGACATCCTTCCCAATCTTGAACTTTTTCCTCACTATAAGCAATAATTTGAGGATTGATCATTACAGTTGGTTGCATCATCGGCGCGTGAGGATAACGAATATTTGGGCGCGAAGCGATCACAAATACACGATAAGATTGAGATACTTGAGGTGCAGCAATGCCTACCCCATTAGCTGAAGCAACAGTTTGAAGCAGAGAATCAATTAACGCAGAAAGATTTGGATCGTTAAAATTTTCTATCAGGCGTGCTTTTTGTCTAAGAATAGGATTACCAAGTTGAGCAATTTCTAATTGAGTCATAATTGTATTTGGTGTTGCGATCTTGTGTTGTGCAGCAGAGGCGAAGGCGAGATCGCACTCTGACAATTAAATCTAAATATAGATCGTACTATTTAGTTTTGGGATACTGCCCAACTGATAAA